>NZ_JAEKEJ010000025.1:0-1455000 GCF_016651175.1 Bacillus sp. TH13
TAAGTCCTTCTTTATTGAATAAATGGTTCTTTACAAAATTGATTCCATCACTAGAGCACCTTTATACGGTGCTCTTTTTTAAATTTGTAAAATCTACAATGTAATATTTGTTCACTTTTCCTTTAAATAGTTAATTTCCTTCTTAGATTTTTCATTATAAGCTTCTTCAATTCCCTTGATTCCCCTCCCCTTCTTTTATCCTACAAACAAGCAATTTCTTTCATTAGTATTAAATAAAATAAAGCATTGATTTTAAAATAACCTAATTTACATAAGATTGAGAATAAACTACAGTGCGTATTCTTCACGTTTAATCAGCATTTGAATTATAAATCTAACATATATTTTTTAGTTGATTGTCATTATGGTACAACCGTGTATACATTTATCAAACAAACTACATAGTTTAAATTAGTAAAATATATAGAGAGGAAGGAAAGAAATTTATGAAAGTCATAATTTTGTGTGGCGGAAAAGGGCTTCGGATGCAAGGAATTTTAGAGGACATTCCCAAACCATTAGTTCGAGTTCAAGGAAAGCCTCTCCTCTTGCATATAATGAATTGGTATAGAAAATATGGACATTCTGATTTCATTTTGCCCCTAGGATATAAAGGTGAGAAAATTAAAGAATATTTTATGGACTTTAGCTGGAAAGAGAATGACTTTAGTTTGAATTTTAAAACCAATCAATATACGCTACTTCAGGAATTAGAAAATTGGAATATACACTTTATAAATACAGGAATTGATACAATGACCGGGGCAAGGCTAAAAAAACTTGAACCCTTTGTACAGGGTGAAACCTTTTTATTAACTTATGGCGATGGATTAGCAAATATAGATATTGATCAACTAATAGCATTCCATAAAGAAAAAGGAAAAATTGCTACATTAACTGGAATTAAAAAAAATAGTCAATATGGCCTATTGGCGGTCGAAAATGGAATTGCTATTGATTTTAAAGAAAAACCATTACTTGATGAAGTAATTAATGGCGGTTTTTTTGTATTTAACAAAGAAATATTCGATTATTTAGGTGATAGTGATGATTGTGTTCTAGAAGAAGATCCTCTTCGCAATTTAATAAAAGACAATGAGCTCGCAGTCTATGAACACAATGACTTTTGGGCTAGTGTCGATACACCTAAAGATTTAAAAACTGTAGATGAAAGTTGGAATCCTAATAAATTTTAGTGGAGAGGACTGAATAAACATTGAACTCTAATGATAAAAAAATAAGTTTACCTCGATTGTATATCCCCTCTAATGAGAAAATAGTTAACCCGCTTTCAACAGGAATTAAAGCTTCAAATCTCTCCAAAAAAATACTCAAAAAAGAATGAATCCCCAATTCTATAATCAACAACATGATCTAAATAATCATTTCTGTGTCATTGTAGGTAGTGAATATGTCTTGAAAATCATTGCTTTACAGCAATCATTAATGCAGTACTCAGAAAAATTCACATTGTGGATTTGTTGTATAGACCCTTTTGCATATTCACTATTAAAAGAAATGAATTTAATTAATGTAAACCTTTTACAAGTTGAAGAATTAGAAGATAGTGAACTAAAAGCAATTAAAAGAAAAAGAAAAGTAAATGAATATTGTTGGACTTTAAAATCTGTCTTGATAGAATATTTATTGGTCAATTATGATTTACCATCTATTCTATATTGTGATGGTGATTTATGCTTTTTCTCTGATCCTAATATTATTTTTGAGGAATGGGGTGAATACTCCATTTTCCTTACCCCCCAAAGAGATCGTGATTGGGTAGAAAAAATGTATGGAAAATATCAGGCTGGGCTAATTGGATTTAAGAATGATCTCTATGGACTAAAAAGTGTAAGATGGTGGAAAAATAAATGTCTAGATTGGTGCAGTGCCGAGGCTGAGGAGGGGAAATTTGGAGACCAAAAGTATTTAGATTATATCCCTATATATTTTCCAAAAGTAAAAATTTCAAATAACTTAGGTATAAATGCTGCGCCTTGGAACTGTATATATAATAACGATTATAAAATTGACAAGACTAAAAACGATGTATTTATTGAAAACGACAAACTAGTTGTTTACCATTTTGCATGTATTACTATCTTTAATGCAAATGATTTTGATCTTTGGTCTTTGGGAGCAATTTCAATACCCAATAATATATTAAACCATATTTACACTCCGTATTTAGAGAGAATTCAATTTGTTTTAAATCAATTAAAAGATAAATTCAATAAAGATACTAAACAATTTTTAAGTAAAAAAGATATAAATAAAGCTCAAACCTTATATAAAGATTCACAATTAAGAAGAAAATGAATCAATCCAATCATTTTATGAACTTTTCCATGATTATAAGTAAAGAACGATTAATTCAAGGATTGACCTCTTATTATTCCTTAGAAAATTTCAACGCTAAATTTACTGTATGGATCTGTTGTATGGATGATTTAACTTATCAAATATTAGAGAAATTAAAATTAAAGCACGCCATACTAATTTCGGTAAAAAATATTGAAAATCATGAACTCCTCAGTATAAAAAATGATAGAAGTTTACAAGAATATTGTTGGACATTAAAAGCGCCCCTATGTCTACATGTCCTTAGTCTTTATCCGGAAGTTGATCACATTATATATTGTGATGCTGATATGTATTTCTTTACAGCACCTAATATCATTCTTGATGAATGGTGGAAATACTCTGTATTCCTTTGCCCTCAAAGAAGCTCTACTGAAATTGAAAACATACACGGTATATACCAAGCTGGTTTAGTAGGCTTCAAAAACGATCAAAATAGTAAAGAAATTTTAACATGGTGGAAAGATAAATGCCTAGAATATTGCAATAATCATTATGATGTTGAAATGAATAGATGGGGTGACCAAAAATATTTAAATCACATTCCTAACATCTTTTCTAATATTAAAATCATGACTCATAAAGGTATTGATGCAGCACCTTGGAATGTCATTTTAAATAGCAGTTCTATATCAAAAACAGATAAAAAAGTTTTTATTGATCAAGATGAATTAATAGCTTTTCATTTTGGAAGTATGCAAATTATTAATCCAAATGAGTTCGATTTATGGAAACAAGAAACTTTAGAATTACCTCCAGAAGTTTTAGATTATATATACATTCCTTATATTGAACAATTGAACAAGACATGTCATACCCTTCATAATACTTTTCAAAAAATCCCCTCCTCTTTATTTGCTGACCAAATTGATACAACGACAATAAAAAATTATTTTAAATACTCCTCCCCTCATCACAATTAAGACTGATACTCTCCTTATTTAAAAACAAATCTTAATAAAGGATAGATTTTCACTATGATTACTTCATTTAAAAATAAAACTTTCCTTATTACTGGTGGATACGGTTTTATTGGTTCTCACTTGGCACGAAGACTTTTAAATTTACAAGCACGAATTGTTCTTTTCATAAGAACACCATCAAATTTTTGGAGACTAAAGGATATTATAAAAAATATTGAAACCTATGAAATAGATATACGAGATAAAAAACAAGTACAAGATGCAATAAAGAAAGTTAATCCGGATTATATCTTTCACCTGGCAGCCTATGGTGTAAATTCTGCCCATACAGATTACATGCATGCTATAGAAACAAATATTATAGGGACATGTAACATTATTCAAGCAGCAAAATTGGTGAATTGTAAAAAAATCATCAATTTTGGGAGTAGTTCTGAATACGGTAACAAGATGGAACCTATTCATGAAAATATGTTACTAACTCCTGTGGATATCTACGGAAGTACCAAAGCTGCTGCTACTATACTCGCCCATCAAATTGCTAGCGAAAACAGCATTAATCTTATAACATTAAGACCTTTTGGCATATTCGGAGAAAGCGAGGAGCCACATAAAATTTTTAGCTATATAATCTTGCAAGTATTACGAAACAAAGATGTAAATTTAACTTTATGTAATCAATTAAGAGATTATTGTTATATAGAAAATATAATAGATGCCTGTATCCTAGCAGTAGAAAATACTACTGTACAAAATGAAATCTTTAATATTGGGAGTGGCACTATTTCCCCCTTGAAACATTATGTAGAATTATTATTCAAACATTTGAAAACCAATTCCAGACCAAATTACGGTGCAATTCCCTCTAGAACTAATGAAAGATGGGTTCCTGAAGCAGATGTGCAAAAAATAAAAAACTCTCTTTCCTGGGAACCTAGAATTAATATTGAAGAAGGAATTATAAAAACTGTTAATTGGTATAAAAATAATAAACATTTATACCTAACCCCCTAAAAATAGGGTACTAAAGGAGGTGGACTAATTGTTAAATCAAAACTTTAATAATGCTTTTTACGGAAAGACAATTTTAATTACTGGACATACTGGTTTTAAAGGTTCTTGGTTATCCCTATGGTTGAATGAATTAGGTGCTACTGTAATCGGATATTCATTGGATCCTAAAAATAAAAATGATAACTTTAACATTACTAACCTTCAAAATAATATAATTGATATTCGTGGAGACATTAGGGATTTTAATAAATTAAATAAGGTTTTTACAGATTATAAACCTGAAATTGTATTCCATTTAGCTGCCCAACCTCTAGTTAAGTATTCATATGAATATCCTAGAGAAACATACGAGGTAAACGTTGTAGGAACTATGAATGTACTAGAGGCAATTCGATTACATGAATCAGCTAAAATAGGAATTATGGTGACAAGTGACAAGTGCTATGAAAATAAAGAATGGCCTTGGGGTTATCGTGAAATTGACCCTATGGGTGGCCATGACATATATAGCTCAAGCAAAGGATGCTGCGAACTTTTAATTTCTTCCTATCGAAATTCTTACTTTTCAGAAGAAAACTTTTCTCACCACAAGAAAATAATTGCAAGCGTTCGAGCTGGTAATGTAATTGGTGGTGGTGATTGGTCAATAGATAGAATTATTCCTGATTGTATACGAGCATTAGAATCAAACAAAAAGATTATTATTAGAAACCCTACTGCTATTAGACCCTGGCAACATGTACTAGAACCCTTAAGCGGGTATTTACTCCTTACAGAAAAAATTATAAATAATGGTATCCTTTATTCAGGAGCATGGAACTTCGGGCCATCCCTAAGCAATATTGTTCCAGTAGAAAATTTAGTGACAAGTTTACTAGATATTTGGGGCTGTGGGGATTGGACAGCAGAAAATATAGGGACAATAAATTTTCATGAAGCAAATTTACTAAACCTTGACATTAGCAAAGCAAAATTCAATCTTGATTGGCAACCAAAATGGTCCCTACAACAAACTTTAGAAAATACAATAGAATGGTATAAACATTATAATTCTTACACCAGTTCTGAGATGATAAATCTATGTATTAGCCAAATCAAACAATATTGCATGCTTTGAACTACTCCCACTTACTCATACTTACTGTGAATTCCTTAAGGAGGGAGTCCTCTTAGCTAAAATAATAAAAGACACATTAATTTTTATAGTCTAAATTATAAACCTACTATACCTAAAATGATGTAATTATCCATTAACAAAGATTTTATTTCCTCAGTTATTTTAAATCAATTATTGACATTATACTGTAGAATAAAGGAATCACATATTTTTCTAGTGATTCCTTTGTTCTGAGAAAATAATGCCTTGCTTTAACGACAATACAGTATATGCGATTATTAATTTATTTGTTCTAGTTATGAAAAAATCTATTCCTGTCAAAAGAGCTTTCTTCAAAGAAAAACTTTCTATTTTCTTCTACTTATCCTACCCGAAAAGTAACTAAGATAAAAATTCCAATAATTATATCTACTATTATAGAATTATACTGAGCTTTAACAATTTTATAATTATCCCATTCTTGTAGCTATTCCACTAAAGTTCATGCTTATGATTCTCTTATTTATTATCACCAATGTCGATGAATTCATGCATTGCTTATTCTATACACAAATTGCTTTTTGAATTATCTTTTCAGAATAAGTAAAGAAGGCTTTCTCTTTTATGCACTTCTCCCCTACCAGTCTTTAATTTGCCTTTAATCAACATTAAGAACAAATCTTCAAATATAATAGTACATCTTCTATAAAACAAAACCATAAGTAAGATAATTTCACTATTACAAATAATGAGATAGTCTGTTTCACCTTTTTACATTATCCAAAAAAGAACTTGTAGAAATTCTTACAAGTTCTTCTTTTGTTTTCTTTATTCTCTTCTTATTTACATACGCAAGATTTATACATTTGATGGTGATACATACTATATGTATCCGATAAAATAATTTGAAAATTAATACGTAATTGATCCGTTTTAAGAAAAGAAAATTTCATAAATCTTCAATCACAGTTTCTAAGTTCACCTGATAGAACGTATAAAGACTCCTATTATCTTTTGATAATTTTTGGATGTTTTATTCTAAGTATATTCGACATAAATTGATTATTTTTTATGAATTTTCTTGAAAAATATTGTAATATCACTCCATTTTTCCTTCTATTTTGTTATGATGTTTATAATTAAATTGGATTAGGATTTTTTTAGAAAATGGGGGCGTATATTATGAGTGTTTCAGTAAAGGGAAATGAGCAATTAACCTCTCTATTGAACGACTGGTATCGAGCTATGCTATCTCAACAAGTTATAAAAGCTACTAATCTAAAAAAGAAAATTGATGAAAAAATTAATAAGTTAAGCATTGAACCGGATCAAGAACATCAGGATCAAAATTTGTTACTATACTATTCACTACTCGAATTTCGTTACAAGGTCTTAACAGATAGCCTTGGTATTCAACAAAATAGTTTTGATACTATTAGCGATTATGATATGCCTACAGATCAATTTCTACGATTCTATTATCACTTTTTCAAATCCATTCATTCCACTTTTATATCAAATTATACTGAGGCAGAGGAACATTATAAACTAGCAGAAAAAATATTGGTAGCTATACCAGATGAAATTGAACATGCTGAATTTTACTATAGAATTGCTACTTTCTATCACCATACCTATAACAATCTCGCTTCTATCGAATACGCAAATAAATCGAGAGCAATCTTTTCAAAGTATGAAGGTTATGAAGTAAAAACAGCTTTTTGTAATAGTTTGCTAGGTGGTTGCTGCATCTATTTAAAACAGTACGAACAAGCAGAAGAATATCTACATTGTGCAATTGATTTACTACAAAAAAATAGGGAAGAAGATTCCTTGTTATACGTAAAAAATACTATGGGGTGGCTGTATTCTGATCAAAGTATGTCTACTTTAGCTATTCGTCACCTTTCAGAAGTAACAGAGAAAATCCCTACACACTTCAAGGCCATCTTCCTACAAGCTAAGGAACATTATAAATTAGGAGAACAATCAACGGCCAGCCAACTCATTGATAAGGGATTACAGATTTGCAGAAAAATTCATAACGAAGAATACACACACCACTTCTCTATTTTAAAAAGATTAAACGAAAATATTCCATTGGAAGAATTAGAAAAAATCATTCAAGAAGGAATCTTATACTTTGAGGAAGAAGAATTATGGGAATATGTTGTCGAATACGCTGAATTATTTGCCACAAAATGTAGACAATTAGAGAACCACCAAAAGGTAAGTGACTATTTCCATATTTGTTATCAAGCAAGACAAAAATCAATCGCAAAAGGAGTGTTAAAATAATGAAAAAAATTAGCTTATTATTATCAGGCATTGCTTTTATTGGGGTATTAACGGTGGGAATTTTTCAGTTTTCTAAAACAGATCAGCTTGCTACTCATGGGCATTATCCTGCTCCTTCATATAGTGTTGGCGATTATGGTGGTGCACCACCACAAATTTAATGTAAATGTATTAAAAAACCCTCCAAATGGAGGGTTTTTTAATGGCTTTTCTGCCTGTTCAATACGCATAAAGAGTACATATTATACTTATTTACTATGCATTTCCACTCTGTAACAAGATTCTAGCATTCTCTCCTAGAATCTCAACTTAAATCTTAAATCCACCAATTAACTCTTGAAGTTCTTCTGCCATCTGTGCTAATTGTATTGCTGAAGAATTTATCTCTTCCATAGAAGCATGTTGTTCCTCAGATGAACCAGCTATCGTTTGCATACTTGAAGAATTCTCTTTTACAGCCATAGCTATTTGATCAATCGATGTATCGACTTTCATTGCATCAGTAGTCATAGTATTAGATAGTTCCACCATACCATGCACTTTTGACACAATATCATTTGCAGATTTTGAAATCTCATAAAAACTTTGTTTTGTATCGTTCGCAACTTTAATTCCCGACTGTACCTCTACTCCCACTTCATTCATAGCTTTTACAGTCTCATGTACGTCTGCTTGTATTTCCTTAATTAAGCTTCCAATTTCCATCGAAGATTCGGATGATTGCTCTGCTAGCTTCCTAACTTCATCCGCAACAATTGCAAACCCTCGCCCCTGTTCTCCTGCTCTAGCTGCTTCAATTGCTGCATTCAATGCTAATAAATTTGTTTGTTCCGCAATATTTTGAATCGCTTCTAATATACTTCCAATTTGTTGCGATTTCTTATCTAATAATTTTATTACATTATCGGATTGAGAAACAGAGTGATGAATAGACTGCATTTGTGCTACAGTTTGTTCTACTAATTGTTCACCTTCATTGGCTTTTTGTTTTGTGTATATGGATGAAGCCGATACTTCAGATGCATTCTCAGCTACATATTGAATATTTCGTGTTACCTCACCAATTAATTCAGTTCCAGACTCAACTTCATTATTTTGAACCTCTGCACTGTTCGAGATTTCTTCCATCTCTTTTGTAATTTGTTCTGTCGCAACACTTGCTTGCTCTACACTAGCAGTTAGTTCCTCAGAAGACGCAGCTACATGTCCTGCAGATGTGTTAATTTGAGAAATAATATTACGTAACGACTCTGCCATTGTATTGAAACTACCACCTAATTGACCAAGTTCATCCTTTGAACGAACATCTATTTTCTCGGTTAAATCTCCTTGACTAATTCTTTGAGCTGAAATGACTAATTGTCTTAGTGGAGTAATTATAGATCTGAGTATGAATAGAATTACAATTCCACCTAACAATAATGAAGCCCCTATTATAGTGAGCGTTTTATAAAAAATAGGATTAGTAGCTTCTTCAATTTCTTTCGTAGGCATTACGCCAGCTATTTTCCAACCTATTTTTTTATTTGTCTTAAAGCTTATGTTTCGATCTTCGCCATTGAGGCTATAAGTAATTACTCCATCTTCTGTCTTGTACAATTCATCCGCTAAAGTTTTCTCTAATTTCTCTCCAGGCTTTAGTGATGGATGAACAACTATAGTTTTATCTTGACTAACTATAGATACAAATCCTTGCTTTCCAATTTTTATCATTTTGGATGTTTTTACGATATCTGTAATATTCAAATCTACGCCAATGACACCACTTTTATCTGCATTTTGCTTTGCAATTGCAATTACCATATTTCCTGTAGACTTTGATTTATAGGGAGATGAAACAATAATCTCTCCATTTGCTTTTACTGCATCCTTATACCAACTACTTTCTAACGGATTAAACCCTTCTGGTATTTTGCCAACAGGTGCATGAATAAATTGATTGTTACTGGATGCCGTATAAATCGTTTCTATCTCTGGATGTAACTGTATATATTGATCAAATTTACTCTGTACATTTTGCGATTGTTCAGGATTATAATCCCCTTGTGTGAGTACCTTTGCAAAATGAGTGACATCTGTATGCTTATTTTCTAATTCATCATCAACAATCTTATCTAAAATACTTATATTATCTTTTGCTGATTGTAGAATTGTTTCATTAAGATCTGTTTTTGCTTTATTATAAGATGATACTCCTACGATAAGGCTTGGTATAATTAATATTGCTATAAATGCCATAGACAACTTCGTTTTAAGCTTTATTTGTCCCAATCTTTCTTTTATATTAAACACTAGATACTTCTCCTTTTCATTTTTACTACTTATATAGTTTATTTAAATTTTTCTCCTTTATTTTTCCACATTCATTTATGGTACCATTCGAAATGAAACCACAATTACATCCTATTATCCGAACTTTAACATTTAGTGATTTAAATTTCACAGGCAGAGTTTTATCTGTCCTCCTTTCGAATATGTTATTTTTCTAGATTCAGCAATTATTAGACTACGAATTATTCCAAATAAACTGGATGCAACATATACTTCATTTAAAAAATAATTATTGGATTTGTTTGGATAAAGATCTAGTTTAGCGCTAATCCAATCGGATGAAATTCTTACCATAATAAATTAACTAAAACATAAATTCTAAATAGCTGGATAAAATAAATTAGAGAATTACATTGTAACACGTATATATAAGTTCGTAATATTAAAATTTAAAGCTTTGCTATTTTTTATATGCAATATTACATGCGAAAAGCTCTATTTTTTTGTTATACTATGCATGTGGATTTTTCATTCAAAAATCTACCCAAACGCATATTTATGTATATGCCACCCTAATTGATGAAAGTGAGAAGAATGTTTATCATTTTTCTCACTTTTTTATTTAGGCTCTGTTAATATTGATTATTGATAAAAAGTATTAAATAAGGGAAGACACCTTTGAGTTGGTGCTTCCCTTATTTGTTGATTATTCAAATCTAAAATAGGTATTTTCTAAACCTATTCTTTGCTTTAATGTTCTGCCCAAATTTCCTCCTCATCTTCAACATTACTTAAAGGCATCTATTTCGAGTTATCCAATATTTCGCCCTTTTCTTAATTCATTCGTTTATACACGAATCTTGCTAGACACAAATTATCATGAGCATCCGTCATTTCATTGATTAGACGACCACCAACAGAGAAAAAAGACTCAACATAGCTTTTTACCCATTGAAACACTTGCTCTTTTAGTTATTTTTACATGTTGAATCTACGAAAATGAATTCCCTTATAAAAAACTCTAACAGAGAATCTTCCTTTCAAATTTCACCTAGGGAATTATTTGTTTTCCAAAAAACCTACAACATCTTTATCAACTCATTTTAGAATATTTAAACAATAATTCCATATACATTACCTGCATAAATTATTCATTTTCTTTTATATAAGACCTACCTTTTTACTTTTGATAGATTATTAGACATTGGATTATTATACATAAACCCTAAAAACATGCTGTATTTTGTAGAATTTTGTCTATCAATATATATGTACACCCTTTTGTAGTGGATATAGACTGTGAGTTGTAAGGAGATACCTTACAAAATAATAAAAAGGAGATTATAAAATGAGTAGATTAACAAAATTCTCAAAGTTAGTATTTGCAACTTTAATCGCGGGAAGTAGTTTAAGCACAATTGTTTCGTCACACAGTGTACAAGCTGACACCTTAGATCCTAATTACCAAGACACTGTAAAATTCATATCACCTTCTAGTGCTAGGCCAACATTGGAACAAAAAAACACTATTGTTCCAGATGTAAAAGTTGTTAAAAACCATTATGTAAAGTACTCTAAAGCACATTTCCAAACTAAAGAAAGTATACCAAAAGAGATTTATTATTCTTCAGAAGGCTTTAAGGGCTATATACAGGCAAGTACCGTTTGGGATATGGGAGATCATTTCGCAACACTATATTCCGGAACCGTTATTCGATGTTAGACTTTTAATCCATTCTCTCCTAATGCTTAAAATGATCAATAGCTCACTGCCAATACTGTAATATCTATTGTTCAAAAAATAAACCACAAAATCTTTCGATTTCATGGTTTATCAAATATAAAGATAATGCTAAACGAATACTCTAACATTACCTTCCCCAAAGTTAATTATAGAGTATTTTCAAAAAAAGACACTCTTGCAGTGTCTTTTTTATATTATTAAAAAAATTACGCCTACTAACATCTTATTGTTGCGACTATTCATTTATTTCAATATGATACTTTTTCATCTCGTATATGCAATAGACAATGATAGCTAAACTCCAACTGACACCATAATAATCATGTGTGTAGAAGTCATATCCCGCCTTAATACCTTTCTCTATTACAACAAATGTAAATCCTAAAGCCACCCATTTGTTCATTTTCATCTTAATAAACGTTAAAGAGATAATTATTAAAAATAAAATATTTGTAAGATGATTTATCATTAGCTCATATTTTTGAATGTATACTGCCATCATACAAGCAATGATATTAGTCGCAATGCCAAAGGCAATCATCGCCCCCCAAACCCTGTCCGAAAGTCCCATTCCTGAGTCAGTCCCTTCCTAAACAAAAATCCTTTTCTTTAATTCGTTCCTTCACCCTATTCAAGGTATGCTAAATTATCCTTGTCTGATGAATACCTATTTATCTTTTCATATAGAGCAAACAAAATCTTTACTCATAATTTTTTCTTTATTAAGAAAACTATGTCTAAGCCGTTTGAACTAGCGGCTTCACTCTTCTGGTAATCGGGTAGTAATTTATTGAATTGACTAACTCATTCAACCCACTGGCACCGGCAGGCAACAAAATAGTTGTCTGCCATTTTCATGTATACTTTTTCTAACTTTATTACAAACCAAGTGTGTGTTGTACTAATTTCAAAAAGGACAGAATTTCATTTTTGAAAATGTAAAAAATAAGGTCCTGTCTACTTTTGGTATAGGACTTTTTCTTTTCACATATACTATTTTTGAACCTGTTTACCAATACGTGTCCTATTGGTGTCTTGAATTCCTCCTAAAAAGGGCTGCAGATACGAATGCATGCCCTTTTATTTACATTGCTACTCTATATTCAATAAAATAATTAAAAACTCAAATATAATATTACATATTTTATCATTTAGGATTATATTAAGATTTACTTCATAGTCGAATTATGGTTTCGTGTATAATTCAGCAATATGTAAACTGTTTACCTAAAGAAAAGGCACCCAAAAATGTCTTTTCTTCTTTTAATCTAAAAAACATTTTGCCTTTTCAGTAAGATCCAATTATCCCTCTAATCTAAACCTCATATTTAATCACGGTACTCAAGAGTTTCCATTTATTTCAATATGCCCTATAGTTTAATTTCGAATCAAATTTCCAGCAATATATTTGCTTTCTTACAGATTTCTGCCTTGTTCTTAATTCTGTCAAAATCCTCATGTAGCTATACAAAGAATATATGCTATTATGATTTTAAGAAACTATGCGTTCCCTTAACCCTGTATCCGGCCCTGTATTTATTACAGGGTCTTTGTTTATTTTATTTACTTTTAGTTAATACACACCCAATTTCAGTTAAAATTGTTTAAATGTTAATTAATTTTTAAAATGATATATCTCTAAGCTCTTTTAGCAAATAAAATATAATATTAGACATATATAACCAACTTGTGGCCATTATTAGTTTTCTAAATATGCACTTCATTAACACTATACAAATAGTGTTAACTATCTTAATTGAATATTAGTAATAGTAAGTATAAACATTATCAATTTACTATATATTACATTTATGTAAAAATAGATGTATGTTAAGCTTATTCAAAATCTTTCCCCTAATAAAGATTTGAAGTAGCATTTCATGATTCTCCTTACTGTTAATATGCCTTGAAAAAGAACCCTATAGGGTTCTTTTTCTTTTCATTATAACCTCAGTAAGTCCTTATTTAACATGCAAAAAGGACCGCTAATTATTGCAGCCCTTTTACACGTTAATATACACTTGTATTACATACTTAACACTTTATTGTATTAGGTATTTATACAAACTAAACATGCTATTGTCATTTAGGTATATAACACTTCAAAGTTTAGAAGTATACAATAACAAATCTTTCCCAGCTTCCAGCTACATAACTAGTAGCTGTTAATTCTCTACCACCATTTGCTGATATATATCTACCATTACTTAGTGCTTGTAATACATATATCCTATTGTCTCCACCATTATATAAGATAAACTTTTCCCATGCACCAATTGATGTACGATCTGCTACTACTCTACCATTTGGCTCAAACGAAACATACTTCCCATTACTTTTAGCTTTTAAAGCGTACGTATATAATTCCCCAGTCGGAATTAATTCAAATTTCTCCCATTCATTAACTGCATTACGATTTGCTATTACATTTCCCAAAGGCTCAGCAGAAACATATTGTAAATTTGCTGCCTGTATAGCAACTGTCCAACTTCCATTAAATAAATTCACGCCTTTTAGTGAACCTGCTTTTGATAGATTGGCTGCCGATACATCATTCGATGGTGTAATCATCAATATCATTAAAACCATCGGCAACATCATTAAAACTAACTTTTTTGAGATTGTATTACCACTTGCACATGTTATGAACCTCTTCATTCCCATTCCTCCCTTAATATACATAGAACTCATATACATCATACCAAATATGTAAAATATTGTAATACAGGAGAGGATTTATCAATAAATACCTTACTATTCTGTTTCTTTTTTCTCAAATCTATAACACTTAAACATTTATCAATTCTCAAGCACATTTTTAAAATTTTTTCCCCCTGATAAACAAATGTAGCAGTTGATGGCAAGGAGAGTATATACAAAAGAGAGAGTATTTTCATTTCACTTTTCTTTAAATAAAAGCCAAATAGCCGTTCATAATGAACGGCTATTTGCATCTAACTAATAATTAGAAGGTTCTTCATGTTAATCTATTTTGTTTAATCCCGTTGAAGTAACTTGATAGGTTCTTTTTTTGCCTATATATTCTTGTTTATTATTCTCAAGGTTAATAAGTGTAGCGCGTGTCTTTTCCTTTACTGCTTCCCCTTCTATATGGGTAATCTCAATGTAATCTCCCGCTTTTACGGGCACCTTTTGGATTTCAGCAGTTTGTTGTCTATTTCCCACTATTTCCTTATTATACACAACACTACCGGTCGAATTCTTTACTGTAATACTTGCATACGTATTATTAAAGTAAGAATGTGGTACGCCTGCTTCTAAATTCACCTGCATTTTCTCTGTTGTCCTATTATAATCAACTTTTGCGATTTCTCTATCACTATATCCTTTTAAAGACCACCCAAAATGATTTCCATCTAAAACCGTTGTTTCTGGCATTTTCTCTACTTTCTTCAAGCCTTCTTTTGTAACTTGATATCTTGCTGTTTTTCCAATGGTTTCATTTTTGTTATTTTCAAGGTTAATTAAAGTTGCTCGCGTTTTTTCCTTTGTTGCTTCTCCTTCTATATGGGTAAATTCAATGTAATCCCCTACCTTGACGGGCACAGTTTGGCTTTCAGCATTTTGTTGTTTATTTCCCACAATTTCCTTATTGTACAGAACGTTACCAGAAGAATTCTGGACCTTAATACTCGCATACGTACTAGCAAAATAGGAATGTGGTACACCTGCTTCTAGTTTTACCTTCATCTCTTCTACCGTTTTATCATAATCTACTTTTGCAATTTCTCTATCACTATATCCTTTTAATGACCAGGCAAACTTGTTTCCTTCTAAAATTGTTGCTTCTGGCATTTTTTCTACTTTCTTCAGGCCTTCCTTTGTAACTTCGTATATTGCTTTTTTTCCAAAGCTCTCTTGTTTACTATTACCTACATTTGTTAAAGTAGCTCTATGAATACCTTCTAGATGTGTTAATTCAATATAGTCTCCTACTTTGACTGGAACTCTTTGCGATTCAGCATTTTGTTGTTTGTTTCCATAAATGTCTTTATTGTATACTACTTTTCCTGATGCATTTTGTACTTTAATACTCGCATACGTTTCATTAAAATAATGATGCGGTACGCCTGCTTTTAAGTCGATTTGCATTTCTTCTGTTGACTTATTGAAATTAATTTTTGCAAACTCGAAATCACTAATTCCTTTTAGTGACCATGCAAACTGGTTTCCTTCTAAAATACTAGAAGAGTCCGGGATATCTGAATTAAAACCTAAGTTATCTAATATAGATTTTAGATCAGGTAAAACACCTATTCTATCATTCCACGGATCTTGAGATTTTGTTCCTGTATTCGGATTACTTAAGATATTTCTTAATTCGGCTGGTGTATAAGGAGAACCTCGATGTTCTTTAGCAATACCTTGAATCGAAGTTGCTGCTCCAGCAATAATTGGTGAAGCACTTGATGTTCCACTAAATGTTGATGTATATAAATTTGTAGTATTTTGACTTGGATTTGCTGATGTTGTATCAACATTTTCTCCCCATCCATATACATCTAATCGACTTCCATAATTTGAAAACCATAAACGTTTATGTGGAACATTTGATGATCCCGCCCCAACCATAATAGCACCTGAATCCTTGAAGTCTGGACTATTTCGATTTAAGATCTTTTTTCCATTACGATCTTTAAAATTATCTAAGTCGTTTGAACCATTTGCGCCAGCTTCTATAATAATAATCCCTTTATCTGCACCAACACGAATTGCATCAAAAATATCTGGATGTACTTCTACAGGTAAATATTTATCCCCATACCCATCATACGAAGCTTGTGCCTCTAATAAAAGAATATCTCCCGCTTGTAAATTATGTACAGCACTTAAAATAGCATCCGCTGTATTATAAATTCCATTATCCCTGATCTGGGATATTACTTTTACATTTGCTTTTGGTGCAATTCCAATATTTCCAATTTGATTATCTTCAGATGAAACAATTCCTAATACAGAAGTACCATGAGCTCTATGCTGGCTTATATTTTGTCCCGACATAAGCTTAATATTTTTATTGACTAAATCCTCATGGTTCAATAACCATCCATATTCCATATCCACAAAAGTTGTATCCTTCCCGTCACCACCTTTAATGCTCCAAGCATGCGAGGCATTAATTCCCTTTGGTGCCGCTTCAAGATATCCTTGATTTTGAAATCTAGGATCATCGTACGGATTAACAGATAAATCTGGTAACTGTATTTCAGGGGGTGTCAAAATTTGTTTTTCTTGTATATAAGCCTCCTCTACGAGAGGAGATGTTTCAAATTTTTTCAGTAATAATTCTATTTCTATGTTATTAGGAGCTTGTACAATATAATAATTTAATAAATTATTAGCTGATTCATTAGCAACTGATTTAGATTGTACTGATAATTTTTCAATCTCTATCGGATTTACAGATGAGAACAGACGATTCAAAGTAAGTTCTGTATTTTCGGAAAATAAATTCTTTAAATTGTTATCATAATCCCCATTTTTTATTCGTTTCTCAATACCATCTTCATAAGGTAAGTCAATTTGATTTTTAAACTTTACAATTAATCTTTCTTCCTGTGAATCTCTTTCTTTGTATGTGACATTATAAGATTCAGCGTAAACTTTATTATGAATACTATCATTTTGTAGGATTAGATCTGTTCCTACAAATGTGGTCATTGCAATTGATGAAATTAGAAGCCCTTTGAATATGTTCATACTATACCCGCCAATCTATATTCTCTTGAGAATTTTTTAATGCATATAATGGTTAAGATTTTTATATAATATATAAATTTATAATTTAACTTTTGTAGTGAAATCTATGACTTTATTAATAATCCCATAGAGGTAACCTGATATATTCTTTTCTTTCCCATATACTCCTGTTTACTATTCTCAAGATTAGTAAGTGTGGCGCGTGTCTTTTCCTTTTGTGCTTCTCCCTCTATATGAGTAAACTCAATACAATCTCCTACTTTGACTGAAACGGTTTGGCTCTCAGCAGCTTGTTGTCTATTTCCTATAATTTCTTTATTGTACAAAATATTACCGGATAAATTCTGGACTTTAATGCTTGCATACGTATTAGTAAAATAAGAATGGGGTATACCCGCTTCTAATTTAAGCTGCATTTTTTCTGTTGCTTTGTTATATTCTATTTTCGCGATTTCTCGATCATTATATCCCTTTAATGACCAAGCGAATTGATTTCCATCTAAAACCGTTGTTTCTGGCATTTTTTCTACTTTCTTCAAGCCTTCTTTTGTAACTTCGTACATGACTTTTTTTCCAAAGCTTTCTTGTTTACTGCTGTCTACACTTATTAAAGTAGCTCTATGCACACCTTCTAGGTGTGTCAACTCAATATAATCTCCTACTTTAACTGAAACTTTTTGCGATTCAGCATTTTGTTGTTTGTTTCCATAAATGTCTTTATTGTATACTACTTTCCCTGTTGCATTTTGTACTTTAATACTCGCATACGTTTCATTAAAATAATGATGCGGTACGCCTGCTTTTAAATCGATTTGCATTTCTTCTGTCGACTTATTAAAATTAACTTTTGCAAACTCGAAATCACTAATTCCTTTTAGTGACCATGCAAATTGATTTCCATCTAAAATTGTAGCTTCGGGCATTTTTTCTGCTTTCTTCAGACCTTCCTTTGTAACTTGGTATATTGCTTTTTTTCCAAAGCTTTCTTGTTTACTACTATCTACATTTGTAAGAGTAGCTCTATGTACACCTTCTAGATGTGTTAACTCTATATAATCGCCTACTTTGACTGGAACTTTTTGCGATTCAGCATTTTGCTGTTTGTTTCCATCAATCTCTTTGTTATAGACCACTTTACCTGATGTGTTTTGCACTTTAATACTTGCATATGTACTATCAAAGTAGTCATGTGGTACACCTGCTTTTAGATCAATTTGCATTTCTTCTGTTGATTTATTTAAATTTACTTTCGCAAATTCAAAATCTCCAATCCCTTTCAGCGACCATGCAAATTCATTACCTTCAAAAATGTTTGGAGACTCATTTTTGATTTGTACCTTTTTCTCAACAGTTTGATCAAATATATCCGTTAATACAATTTTTGCATAAGCATTTGTTGGTAATGATATAGATTGACTGATTCCATTTTGATAAGATTTAATATCATTAATTACGTTCATAGGTTGGCCCGTCATATTTTCATTGTTATAAATTTCAATTTTCCCCTTAAATTGCGGTGTACTATTTTCTTTTAGTTTCCAAGATACATTTAATTTTTCATTTTCATAATATATAGATTGGATATCAAAATCTAGTTTTCCTATTTCAGGTTGAGTAGGTTGATTTAGCGTGAATATTTTTCCTGACCCAATAGTAGACTGCGTATTACCTCCTGCTTTGACCCATACATATTCTGAAGTAGATCCTCCATCATATTGATAAGTATTATCATGCGTTCCAGAAATACTTTGATTATTCCAAGAACTCCATTGTTTATCAACTAATTTTCGGCTATAACCATTTTTTAGGCGCGCTTCTCGAACATTCTGTCCACTATCAGCCCAGTCTTCTTGAAACATTCCTAATCCATGATTAAATGCAGCATTAGCAACCGGAAAGTCCATAATTGCAATTTGATGCCATTTATTCTTTGTTACATCTTTCATCCATTGTCCAAATTTAGTATGACCATTTTCTTGCCATGAACGCATTGTCATTGTGTACCAATTGTAGTCTTTCCAACCATAAGTTGTTTGAACCTTCATTCCTGTTCCTTCTCCTCCAAAGGGTCCAGCTTGCGAATTCGGAGATAAGTATTCGGCCTTTATTGCTTCTTTAGAGGAAATTGGATCCCATAAAGCAAAATGTAAAGTACGTTTTCCATTTTCATCAAACCCACTTTGTTGTTGAAAACCAGCATATCCTCCAGCTTCACCACCTGCATTCCAGTTGTGTACAGCCCAGTACGTATAAGGTGGTGTCTGAACTGGTGACCAGTCTATACTAATAATATCTGAGGCAGGTATATTTTGGGGACTCACATAAACTGCTGGAGCAGCTGAATGTGTTGCAGCTTTAGTGTGTAAAATAGACGTTCCAAACATAGAAAACATGCTACATGCTGCGGTCATTATAATAACTTTATTAAATCTTGTCTTCGTTTTCTGACTAATCACTAATCTACATCCTTTTCTAATTTTTATTATTGAATAATAACTTAGTAGAGAAATCTATCAAAATTCAAGCAACATCCAGTAAATCTTTAAAATACTGCCCCAATTTTTTGTTGTTCTATCTTCACATCTGATTCTTACATGTTATTTGATTGTAAGTGGTTTCCATAAAGATAACGCAAATATCCAATTCGGGTCACCATTTCCTTGATGATTTTGAACCGCTTCATACACTGTCCCTTGATGTTCTACTTTATCGCCCTTTATATATGCCTTCTTTGGATCCCATTTTTCATAAGATACATTTTGATCTTTGGTTTTTACCGGAAGAATTTCACTTTGAATTGATGTATTTCCAGCTTCATCTACAGCCTTCACTGCATATTTATATTCCTTATTAGCTGTTAAGTTTTGATCAATAAATGTCGTTCCTTGTACGGTTTGAATCAATTGTCCATCTCGTAATACCTGATATTCTTTTACACCTATATTATCTGTAGAAGGATTCCATTTTAGCTCTACACTGTTAGAAGTAAGGTTACTTGCATATAATCCTTGTGGCTGTGTGGGAGCTTCTGTATCTGGTTTCGGATTAACAATTTGATTTACTTTTTTCAGGCCATCCTTTGTAACTTCATACATTACTTTTTTATCAAGGCTTTCACGTTTATTATTATCTAAATTTATTAATGTTGCCCTCTCTCCGCCTTCTAAATGTGTAAGCTCAATAAAATCGCCGGTCTTTACTGAAACTTTTTGTGTTCCAGCATTTTGCTGTTTATTCCCATAAAACTCCTTGTTATATACTACTTTACCTGATGTGTTTTGCACTTTAATACTTGCATATGTACTATCAAAGTAGTTATGTGGTACACCTGCTTTTAGATCAATTTGCATTTCTTCTGTTGATTTATTTAAATTTACTTTTGCGAATTCAAAATCTCCAATCCCTTTCAGCGACCATGCAAACTGGTTTCCTTCTAAAATATTATTTTCATTAGGCATATCTGGTTTAATTGGATTAGAATCCGTCCCCTTCCAAATCTCTGCTGTTAAAATTGGATATCCTAATGCAGCTACTTTTTGAATGGTATCGTTATTTGGACGTAATCCCCACTTCTCAAAGAAAGGAATCAAATTTTGTTTGGCTACTTTTGATGCTGAAATCATAAATAATTGTTTTTTATTTTCATCAGTTTGTGGAAGTTCACTTGAAGGCATGTCTCTATACAATTGATGCAATTTAGGATAGAAATCCTCTCCATACGCTAACTGTAGTTGCCAAAGCATAACAAGCTTTACAAAAACATCGCTAATTTCATCATAATTTTTATTCACTTGTTCTAGATATTGAAATGCTTTTGGATAAATTCCACTTTTCTCTAAGTTGGATGGTTGATTAAATGCTTTTTCTACAGAAAGGCTGTATATATTATTTTGTACTTCTGTCATATTATAAAACTTCCAGGGCGATTGTTGTCTCAAATGTCCTGCCTCATGCCAAGGGCCCCAGCCATCTGTTATAAATTTATTAATATCTAACACGTATTGGATTGCATCTCCTACATATGCAGTTCGATAAGAAGTCGCATACATATAATAATCGGGAGAATGATTTTCTTCTACGTAATGAACATAATGTTTATCTACTTGTTCTTCAGATAATCCAGCTACTTTGTCTTGAATTCGAGTAGCTTCATCCATCTTTTTTAAGAGTTGTACAGGATCTGTATTAGAACCCAACAAATATTTCTTAATACGTGCAGGGCTGGCCGTAATTAATACACGTTCTCCTTTTAACTCCACTGCATGTGCATTTGGATATTGGTCCAGCATGTTAATTAAATCTTGTTTCGTATGCTTTCCTAGTTCAAAGAAAGGCGTAGCCATTCCGCCTGTTGTAATTGTTGTTCGAATGGTACCACCTTGTTGTTTATTATAAAAATAAATCAGCCCCCCATTTGGAGATTGGATTGTGTTTATACCTGGTTTTAATGTAAATGATTTTATCTTAGAATCTTCTCTCCAAGAAGCATCATACGAATACGTTCCAATATATACCTGAATATCTTGATTACCTTCTACATTAATCGTTATTTGTTCATTTGGCTTTGCATATAAACCAGTTGGTTCATATGGACTAAATGCCATACTTTTTCTTTCCTGTTGTTTCAGTACCTCAACATCCCCTTTTCCTGGGACTGTAAATGTTCTATTTTCTGATTTAACTGACTTTTCATTTTGCAGTGATGTCGATAAACTTTTTTGCTGCTCCTTTTGCTCCGCAAAGACATCCGATGAAGAAATCATTCCAGTCGCAAGCATAGTTACTGTAGCAGTAGCCGCAAGTATTTTTCTAGTTTTATGTTTTGAATTATTCCCCATATTATCTCCTTCATTTTCCCTTAGTACTCTTAAGGATTTTTTGTTTTCTTCTTCATGTTTTTACAATCTAAACTATTCATACTATTTAAGTTGTATCTATTACTCTATATTTTTTCATAAACATCTCCTTTGCTTTATGTATTATTGTATATAAATGTTATTTGATGACACATTAAATAACAACTTTACGATAAACTCATCGATAACAGCTTATTATGTTTTGATTCTGTATTCTAAACTTCCATCCGATTGGAGAAATATATCCAATTGGAGAAATCAGTAAATAATTTTCAACATTTAAGGGTTGGAATCTCACAAAAAATTCATAAAACTTTTTCAATTTAAAGGTTAATTCAATTGCAACTACATTTGTTTAAGCTTCCACCTTTTTTGAAAAAAGCATCTAATTCTACTTGAATTAGATGCTTACATTTAGTCCTTAGGACAAATATTCTAAACTATTTATGTGGTTGTAAATCTTTTTTTATTACTTCCCAGAGTGAATTATCTTGAGGCACCGGTTTACCCTCTTCATCCCATTTTATTTTTCCTGTTCCCAATTCATAATTCATCCCTGTCCATGTGTCTTCACGGAATGCATAGAATGATTTATGCCAACCTTTTTGGTTGAAGATAGAAATAAGATCTTGCATGTATTGAGTAGCTCCCGGAACAGTACGGTTAATTCCAAACTCCTCTGCAATAATTCGATTAGATGATACATGATTTTTCTTAGACCATTGTTGGATTGGCTTCAAAAATTTCTCTAATCCCTGCTTATTCCACATTACAGGTTTCTCTAAATCTCCTACTTTTACTAATCCTGGATATTGATATTCCTTATTTTGTTTTTCACCTTGACTCGTTAATTCATATGGTTCATACATATGAAATGCGTATAGTGTTTTTTTATCCTCTACTGGTTTTAAATATTTAAAGGCCCATGGAGTAGCATATAAACCTGAATCTAAAATAATCGGTGTTTCTTTGTCCACTTCACGAATGGAGTTAATCACCTTTTCATAAAATCTGTTTAAATCAGCTGTCGTTCCTTTTACTTTTGCATACCATTTCTCGTAATCTTCCGTCCAAAAATCATTATATCTATTATTTTTAGCTGTTTCTGGATGCGGTTCATTTATAATATTATAACCAATCACTGCGGGATGATCTTTTAGCTCCAAAGCAAGATCTTTCCAAAATTGACTTGCTTGTTCTTGATACCTCTCTTCTTCCCATATTCTGTCGTCATTCTTGTTATTATTAAATTGGCGCCATCGATCACCAGGTAAAGATAACATTGTAAGAACAACTTTCATTCTTTGTGATTGTGCGGCATCTAAATCCGCCTTTAATTTTTCTAAATCCTCCTTTACTAATCCCTGATAGTTATCTGCATTACCTATCAGAAAATCCTTTCCAGAAGTATCTGGTTTATCCTCAAATAGAAAATCTTTATCTTTTGCCCATTTATCAGGTGCTAAACGTACATATTCAATATTAGCTTCTTTTGCACTTTTATAGTTTTCAGGTAATGACGTACTATTCATGAAATTAGTACCCTTTCTTTTCGAATCCCAAAAACTAATTTTCGAATCGCCCTTGTGGTATGTATCAGCTCTTACATTCATTTCCTGTACTCCAAAACTCATCATGCCTAATAACGCAACAATTGGCAAAATTTTTTTCACAACTTTTCCTTCTTTCTCTTTATATTTAACACACATAACATACCTTTGTTTTGTTACAGGAATATGGCACTTTTCAAAAAAAGCCTTTTTAGTTTATAAGATCGCAGCGTATTCATAAAAATGAATGAGATAATTAGAACATTGCTTCATTTTCAAAAAAACAAAAAAGGAATCCTTTACGGATTCCTTTTTCAGGCTGTGGAGAAAGTCTTCTCCACAGCCTGTTTTTGTGTCTGAACCTCTTTTTATGTGTCAACACTGATAAAAAGAGGTAAAGGAGAGATTTTTTATGATGGGTGCTTTAAAAAATCATCGTGATGAACGTGTATCTGTTTCTGTAGAAGAGTTGGTTCCACAAGATCATTTCCTTCGTGCGATCGAAGCGACAATTAGTTTTGATTTTATTGAAGAGAAGTTACGCCCTTATTACTGTGAAAACAATGGACGTCCGTCAATCCATCCTATCGTTTTATTTAAAATGATGTTTATTGGATATTTTTACGGTATTCGTTCGGAGCGTCAATTGGAAAAAGAGATTAAAACGAATATCGCCTACCGTTGGTTTTTAGGGTTTTCTCTATCAGATACTATTCCAGATCATTCTACAATCAGTTGGAATCGTCGTACTCGCTTTATTCATACAAATATTTTCGAAGAAATTTTTGATGAGATCGTGAGGCAAGCGACAGAGCACCGGATGGTGGGAGGACGTGCGCTGATGACAGATTCTACGCACATTAAGGCCAATGCTAATAAAAATAAGTTTGTACATAAATATAAAAAAGAAAAGGCAAAGTTTTATATAGATGAACTAGAAGCTGCGGTAATTGAAGATCGTGAGGTACACGAAAAAAAGAATTAAAACCTAGAAAGGAAAGTGATACTCCCACTAAAAAAACTCGTATAAGTACTACGGATCCAGATAGTGGATTTTTAATGAGAGATGGAAAACCGAACGGTTTTCATTTCTTAGACCATCGTACGACTGATGCGAAGTACAATATTATTACAGATACTTATGTAACGGCTGGAAATATGGCAGATTCCGAGCCATATTTAGCACGTCTACAAGCTCAAATTGATAAATTCGGATTTAAAGTGGAAGCTGTAGCTCTTGATGCAGGCTATTTTACAGGGTATATCTGTAAGAAATTATCGGAGAGAAATATATTTATGGTGATGGGGTATCGCCGATTTGGAAAACGAAATAAAGAAGTACCAAAAAGCCAATTTAAATATGTAGAAGAAATGAATGCATTTGCTTGTCCGATGGGGTGTATTTTAGAGTATGCGACAACGGATCGTGAAGGATATCGTCACTATAAATCCAACCCAGAAGACTGCGCTGTTTGTCCGCTACGTGAGGTATGTTTTTCAAAGAAACAAAAACAAAAAGTTATCACTCATCATATATGGGAGAAATATAAGGATATCGCTAGAAAAAACAAACTAACAGTTACAGGGAAAAAGTTGTACAAAGTACGCTGTTCAACTATAGAGCGAAGCTTTGCGGACGCCAAAGAACTACATGGCTATCGATATGCTCGATTTCGGGGGCTGAAGTCTGTCCAAATGCAGGCTTATCTTACCGCAACTTGTCAAAACATGAAAAAAATAGCCCTCCATCTGACCAAAAAAGGTCTGGTGGAGGGCTATTTTTTTGAAACTCTATTATTTTATGTTGTTTTTATTCGCTAAAATCAAAATGATTCCAGAGTGTGGGGAACCCTAAAGGGTTTCCCAACACTCTGAAAAAGGAATCCTTTACGGATTCCTTTTTGCAATTCACTCTTTTTCAAATGGTACATTTTGCACCTACTTTTAGTATAACTTATAATTCCTATAAAATAAATAAGATTAACTGAAATTCACTTCAAATTGTGATAGAAAACATAATTAAGAAGCGCAGATAACTAAATATTATCCCTTTTATTAAATAAAAAAGATTAAATAATTCCCCCTCCAAACTAGGACCCCTTTACACTTTTTACAAATATTGCTATAATTAGATAAACCAAAGCATTACCCCATTAACAAAGGGACTCCATAATTGGAGTCCCTTTGTTAATTAGCTATTAAAAATGATAGCATGTGATTATTGTATAATTTCTTCCTTTTTTAGATCTGCATATTCTTCTACGAAATCCCATAAACCTTGCTTTTCGAAGTAAGAAATACTTTTTTCACTTCTTCTAAGAGTTTAATTGCTTCATCTTCATTAAGAGAACGTAAAATATTGAAATGATATACATACTCTTCATTTCCTAATTCCATACAAACTGCTAATCCTTTTTCAGATTGCTTTAAGAATATACAAGCTGTCCCTAATTCTTTTTCACAATAAGCAACTTTCACCTCATATCCCATTAGCCCAAAATACAAGGAATATAGATACTTATTTTACTTTCAAAGGCTGAATCCTTGCTGCATAACTACTGAAAATAAAGTGAAAAGACGTTCAAATCCATATGGATAGAACCTCTTTTCACTTTATTTCATACATATACTGATTTTTCATTTATTCATTTTGTATTGTACTTAAAAAACCAATAAATTCATCTTCATTTACAGGTTTACTGTAGTAATAGCCCTGAATTAGATAACATGCATTACGTTGTAACACTGTTAATTGTTCTTTCGTTTCTACCCCTTCTGCTATCACTTTCATGTTTAAAGTATGAGCAAGTGAAATAATGGTTTGTATAATTTCACCTCCATCAGTAGAAGTTCCAATCCTATTAACAAATTCTCTTGGAATTTTCAAAGTATCAATTGGATAAAGAGGTAAATACGCTAATGAAGAATAACCTGTACCAAAATCATCAATTGATAAATGTACACCAAATGATTTTAATGCTTTTAACTTTGATAAAGTTTCTTTTTCATCTACCATGGCGATTCGCTCTGTTAATTCCAAATTAATCGAATTAGCAGGTACTCCTATCTCTTCTATGGTATATATAATGGTTTGAACAAAATCTTTCTGTTCAAACTCTATAGCTGATAAATTTATCCCCATCTTTAGATTTGAAAAGCCCGCAGAATGCCATTCTTTCAGTTGTCGACACGCTTTCTGTAACGTCCACTTCCCAATTGAAATAATCTGCGCCGTTTCTTCTGCGATAGGTATAAACTCAAACGGAGAAATCAGCCCAAGTTCTGGATGTTGCCAACGTATTAAAGCCTCTGCACCAATAACCTTACCTTCCTTACTGTCAATTTGTGGTTGATACAATAAAAACAACTCATTATTTTCAATTGCATTTGGTAAATCCTGTTCTAATCGTAATCGACGGGTTACTTTTTGAGATAATGTCTCGTCATACATACAAACAGCATTGTTACCTTTTTCCTTTGCGCTATACATAGCGATATCAGCGTGTTGTAAAAGTGTAGTAGTATTTATTCCTCCAAATGGATACACTGCTATTCCTATACTAAGAGATAAGTAAAAACTATGCTGATTTACTACGAATGGTTCTTCAGTTATAAGAAATAGAGTTTTACACAAATTCAATAGCTGTTGCTCTGTTTGGTTATGGACAATGATTGCAAACTCATCACCACCTATTCTTGCTAGAGGAATTGTCGGTGAAAGACATGTCCTAAAACGTTTGGCAACTTCTTTTAAAACCCTGTCACCAATGGAATGGCCCAGTGTATCATTAATAGTCTTAAAGCGGTTTAAATCAATATACAGGAGCCCAAATTTATCCTGTGTTTTTTGCACACGCTTAATGGATCTATCTAATTCTTGTTGGAAGAATATACGATTTCCAATCTCCGTCACCGTATCATGGAATGCAAGGTAATTTATCTCATCCTGTTGTTGTTTCATCCTCGTTATGTCTTTTACCATTACATAACTCCCAAAAGTTTGACCTTCTATCATAATAGGAACTATAGTGACATACCAAAACAGCATGTCCTTCTCATTGTTATTTTTCACACGCAACTGTAGTGAAGATGAACTACATCGTCTCCCTTTCTTTATAGCCGCTTCCAATTCAGATTTATCTTCATCTAAAAAAATAGAGAAGCACTCTTTCCCTATTAATGCAGCACTGTCTTTTCCTAATAACATACTTCCAGCCTGGTTTATATTTAATACGATACCAGTTGAATCAATCGTTAAAATAGGATCCGGATGATACTCATATAATGACTTAAATCTTTCTTGATTTTTTACCAAATCATTAGATTTGTTTATTAAATCCCTTGTTCTTTGAGATACTGTTTGTTCTAATTGATTATTAAACACTTTTAATGTTTCAGTTAAATCTTTGTTTTGCATTCGTACAATTGTATGACGAATCAGTACAAATACAAAAGCAATACAATTTCCCGTAATCAATGTAGCTGAAGACGTTTGCTCTTTCAAAGTAAAGCCAATTAAGATTGCAACTGCAAGATAAGGGAATATGCCAAGAAGTTTCTCTCCAAATGTCGGATTAATAATAAAATAATTTCTTTTAGAAGAAGCATCCTTTGGAATTGTAGCAGCAATAGCAATAAATAATAGGAAAACTCTATACAAACACCTTAAAAATATAACTGAACGCTCTGACAAATCGCCTTGTAAGTAAAAATACAAATAGTCCGTAATAGCTAATCCAGTTAATACTAGGATAAAAATATACAATTTGCTTTTTGCATTGAAAATAGCAGGTCGAAAGATTAGTGTAACTCCAAGTAATAGAAGCAATAAATCTATAATCGGAAAAATAAATGAGAGAAAAACATCTCCAATTGATAAGAATAAGATATTTGCAGAAGGTTTATTAAATAAATACCACTCTAATGTAAAAATAGCAGTAACAACAATGCATAAATCACAAAGTAAATATGCTTTCTCCCATTTATTACATTCCATCATGATTTTATAAAAGAACGCAAAGAGAAAGAAGAATAAGAAAAGCAACAAAAATACATCAGAGATATTAAAATTTTTTATTGGTAATTCTACATTAAGTACTTGAAAAGTAGATATGAAATTCCCTATCAAGAAACACCCTATCGCAATAATAATGCAAACCCAGAATACTCCTAACTTAATTTTTCTGGATAATATAGAATACAGTAGTGAGATAAATACAGTAGTTTCAACAACTAAAGATGATAGTCGGATATTAAAATCTGATACGAAATAAAGACTTGGAAAAACAAATATAAATATAAAGCAAAAGCTTATATAAGCTATTAAAGCCAATATCAATACATAAAATTGCATATATGCATGTTTGCGCAATGGACTCACCTTCTTGAGTTTTTTCTATACTTTTATTAAAAAATGTCTTGATAGTGGCACAGCTCCTACTAAATTTAAATGTGTGCTACCTATTATCCATATTATGACCTTTTTAAAAGATTTCTTTCTACATACAACAGTCTTGTTAACTTTTTGTAGATGTTTACAATTATCAATACTGAGGATTCCAAAAAGGGTAAGCTGAAAAATGTAGTTTTTTAAGTATTTGCGCATCGCAAATTTGGCGGGTACAACTTATCCACTCTTTAAATATGAGATATAATCTAATCCTCTATTGGATTATAGTTAGTTGCTACCTGTCACACTTAAAAAGGAATGAAAATATACTATCATTAACATAGCAATTCGAATTAGTTTACGGAACCAACTGTAACTATTATAGTTACGACAAAGGTTGATGTCAATTTCATATCCTCCCTTTTTAACGGACAAAAGACATGACCTATTGAACAAAAATTTGATGTTTATAAAAAGAGAGGTAAAATTTTATCTCCTTACTCAAAGAATTATAAATGATCTAGGATTAGATGAAATTGAAGCTAATATTGCATCTCCCTAAAAAGAATGTTACTCTAAAAATAGAATTATGAAAGGAATGATGGATGAATAATGATTAACTAATTTATATTTTAAGTTGAATTTTATAACTTCAAACTACAAAATATAGGGTTAGTCTATCCATTTTTAAAATTCAGTTCATACTTTATTTGTCATGATTCAAATGATTAATAAGTACTTATTAAGTATAGACGAAAGACTAATCCTTCCGATTACAAATTGGGGGATTTTTTTATTCCCGTTTAGCTTAGTTGAAACTTACTAATTGTTAAATGTACTTCACAAATAAAGGAGCGAGAAAAATGAGTACTTCAGACACTATTGTTACACATGTAATGCTCTATATAAGTCGTTAATATCCATCAAACTTATATAGAGGAATTAAAAAATGGATGGATGTTCCGACTTTATATGAAACGTTTCGATATATAAAGGAGGAATTATTATGTCAATGATAAAGGTCCAAGACTTAACTTTTTCATACCCAGGTAGCTTTGATAATATTTTTGAAAGTGTAAACTTCCAAATAGATACGGATTGGAAGCTAGGATTTATTGGTAGAAACGGACGAGGTAAAACGACATTCTTTAATTTATTGTTAGGGAATTATGAGTATAGCGGGAAAATCCTTGCTTCGGTAGAATTCAATTACTTCCCCTACTCTGTTTCAGATAGGAACAAATTCACTCATGAAATCCTTGAAGAAATTTGCCCCCAAGCCGCAGATTGGGAATTTCTACGTGAGATATCCTATTTAAATGTTGATGCTGAGGTCATGTACAGACCATTTAAAACATTATCAAATGGGGAACAAACAAAGGTGTTGCTTGCTGCACTGTTTTTAAATGCGGGTCAATTCCTATTAATTGATGAACCAACAAATCACTTAGATACAGATGCACGAAAGATAGTCTCTAATTATCTAAGGAAGAAAAAAGGATTTATTTTAATTTCACATGACAGAATCTTTTTAGATGGGTGCGTTGACCATATCCTATCTATTAATAGAGCAAATATTGAAATTCAAAGTGGTAACTATTCTTCTTGGAAGTTAAATTTTGATAGACAGCAAGAGCACGAGAAGGCTACAAATGAGCGTCTACAAAAGGACATAGGGAGATTAAAACAGTCTTCCAAGCGTTCAGCAAGTTGGTCTCATGACGTGGAAGCTTCAAAAAATGGAACGAGGAATTCAGGCTCTAAGTTGGATAAGGGGTTTGTAGGACATAAAGCAGCCAAGATGATGAAAAGAGCAAAAAACCTTGAATCAAGGCAACAAAAAGCTATTGAGGAAAAGTCAAAATTACTAAAAAATGTGGAAAAAACTGAGTCATTAAAATTGGAACAATTGCAATTTAAATCAAATGAATTGGTTACTTTGGTTGACGTGTCCGTTAAGTACAATGACCAAATTGTGAATGAGCCGATTAGCTTCATAGTTGAACAAGGTAACCGAATTGTACTTGATGGAACGAATGGGAGCGGAAAAAGTAGTATCCTAAAACTAATTCTAGGACATCCGATACAGCATACAGGCTTAGTTACTTTAGGTACAGGACTCATCATTTCCTATGTTCAACAAGATACTTCTCATTTGAAGGGGTCGCTATCAGACTTCATTGAAGAGCACAAGATTGATGAAACCTTATTTAAATCCATCCTAAGTAAGATGGACTTTGACCGAATTCAATTTGAGAAAGATATATCTCATTATTCTGGTGGACAAAAGAAAAAACTGCTTATCGCTAAAAGTTTATGTGAAAAAGCCCATATATATATATGGGACGAACCACTAAATTTTATAGATATCTATTCCCGTATGCAGATTGAAGAACTTATTCAACAATTTAATCCCACAATGGTTATTGTTGAGCATGATAAAGCATTTCAACAAACAGTTGCAACAAAAACTATATCTATGTAGCTCAAAACGAATACTTGAAAATATAATCATTAACCTGAGTCCTTGAACTATAAAAACCTTAATAACGTGTTGAAAAAAGCCTAATTTCTCTACAATACATTGAGAAATTAGGCTTTAAATAGTAATAATAGAATTCGTAAATACTGAATAATTTACACGTTAGGTTTATCTGTTAATGCAGTAACAATTCTGTCCACTAAGTCTTCTGGCATCCATTCATGATTTGTATCGTTCGTTTCATTTGGCCCTAAAGAATCAATAAACTTTTTAAACTTGGGAAATAAAACAATAGAAGTGATCCAATGTATCGTATGATTTATGGAGAAGAAATGAAAAACTCCTTGCTTTTCACCCTCCTGTAATATTTCTTTTAACTGTTCAAAATTACCTATGAAATACGGTTTAATCTTTTCTAATCGTGCACTTTCCTTAATAATCTCCTCATATGCCAATGATCCAATTTCAGGGTTCTCTTTTATATGTGTAGTAAAAACCGTTAAATATTCTCTAAGGGCATCGATAGGTTTAAATTGATTCTTCTCAAGAAAATTGGGTAGCTCATTAGCAAGACCATATTTCTTAAATACCTCATAATATAGGTTTTCTTTCCCATTAAAATAGTAAGAAGCCATAGCAACATTCACTTTCGCTTCTTTTGCGATTTCTTGTATGCTCGTACCTTCGTAGCCACGCTCTCCAAATTTTTTCTTAGCAGCCTTTAAGATATTTTCCATCGTCTGCTCTCGAGATTTCCCCATTTCACACACCTCAAATAGTATATATTTCACTTCAAAAACCCAATAAGGACTTTGAATAGAGTATCTTTTTAATGAAATTTAATTATATATTTAAAGTGGTAACTTAACAACCGATGAAGTTCTGATTACTTTAAACAATATCCCCTTGTGTAGCATCAATAGCTTTCAAATACTTTACGCTCTTTTCTAATTGAGTAAAAGAATAGACAAAAAACATCTAATTTCATCTTAATTTCGTGTGCGAATAAAAACATAATAAGGACCAAAGTTTATCCATTTTATAGATAAACTTTGGTCCTTTCATTACATTATATAGATTTAAAATAAAGTGAAACTTTAATCAGTGGGGGTTTTGTTCATCACCCACTGATTATTAGTTGAACCAATCGGGCTGCCCGTTAATGCGGGATAAACTAGTATACTCGTATCTTGATGAGATAATTATCCATCAATCGTTCATCATTTTCTGACTAGATCTGTTTAATCTCGATATAAGGTCCTTTAATGTTTAATTTGTTAATATCATTAGATATATTGCCTACAGTTGATTTTTCATTAAAAGTATAGACCTTTTCACCATTTACAAAGATACCCCAATTTTTATCTTCATAACTGATACCATAACCAGCATTGCTAGACGTAGCTTTGAGTTGATTTCCATTCATTGAAAGAGATAATTTCCCTTTTCCTTTGTTAAGTTTATCATTCACGCTGTTGATACTATTCATTTGTTCTTCAAGGGCTTTTTGGTTATCAAGAGTAACTTGATGGTTTTTCCAGTCTAATTTATAGTGGTTCGTAAAGAATTCATTATATGTATCTTTATTATTTGTTCCCCACCATTTTGAACTTACCCACTCAATATTGTACTGATCTGAAATTCTACGATTTGTTATTTTTAAATCTGATGTAGTTTCTGTTTTATCAGCAGTAATAACCGCTACTACGTTTGGAGAAAAACCATATCCTGTTAAAGCTGGTACTGTATCTTTTGAAACAAAATTATTCGTTCCTTCATTATAACTACGTGATTTCATAAATAGTTGATTACCATAGAAAGTATTGAATGAATCACGATTATAAATTCCCCACTCTGGGAAATTAAATGATTGGAATCCTACTTTCCAATTTAATTTTTTATCTGTGTGAGTCTCTAATACCGTTTTATAATCTACTTGATCATAAGATACACTTTCTTTCCAAGCAAAGCTACCTGTGATACTTGCATCGGCATTTGGCCCTTTATCATTTACTCCTACTTTAACACTTCCACCAAGTGTATACCCTACCTCAGAAGTGACCTTTGCTGAAGTCATTGTATTAACTGGGGCAGCTTTATGGAATTGAGCACTATCACCACTTGTTATTTCTGCTTCAGTATGATAAGCTGATGGCCATTTTAAGCCTGCGTTATAGTACCCGCTATTAACTGTATATTTAGCATCTATATTACTACCATCAGTGGTAACAATTGCAATCTTTTTATCTGCGTAAGGATCCTCAATAAAAGAAACCTTTATCGAATTTTTGATATTCTGCTTCATGTCATAAGTAGTTTTAAAACTATTATAGACCTTCCCACCATTTTGAAGATTTTCTACAGTTCCTTTAGAATCTGCAAATGCAGATGTTGCTTGTAAACTAAATGATCCAGACATAATAACGGACGCTACCGCAACGCATTTAGCTATTTCTTTTGCTTTTTTCATACAGACAGCCACTCCTTCTTAAACATTTAAAAGATATAAATATATTATTTCTAGTTCACAAAAATAGAGATAGATTCATAGCCATACAATATAGAAATTCATTAACTTTTATGACACTAACTAAAAACACCTGTTTCACTAATCTTCCTCTCACTATCATTGATAACTATTATCAACATTATTTAAACATAAAATAACGATTTAAACAACAATTTTAAATACAAATTTAAAATTGTTGTTTAAAAAACACAAAAAAATTATAGAATTCTTCATTTCGAGAATTACTATATTTTCAATTACTTATTACAGCCTATATTCAGATACATTATTTCCTTTCCATTCATAATAATCTAAAATTCCTTCATAAATGGCTTCTGCTGCAATTTGTCTGCCATCTTCCGTAGATAATTTACTGTAATCAATACCATTATCTATAAACGCCAGTTCCGTCAACACAGCTGGCATGTCATTTTCCCTTATTACATGAAGGTCTCCATGTTTAACTCCTCTGTCTCGTGTTTGAAGTGCCTCTACTAAACGTGTTTGAATTTTTTCTGCTAAAACACGACTTTCTTCCACATGAGGATTTGTTTTTTCGGATTTAGAAGATTTATAGTAATATGTTTCTGTCCCTTTTGCATTACCATTAAAAGCATTTGCATGTACGCTTATAAAGATATCACCCTGATTTTTCTTAGCAAATTTAACACGTTCCTGTAAAGAACTTTTTTGATCATGTCCTGGTCTATTATCAGATTGACGAGTTAATAAAACTGTAAATGGTGTATGCTTTTCAAGTAATTGTTGTAGACGTAAAGAAGTGTCTAGTACAATCTTACTTTCAGGTAATCCCTTTGTGGATTTCCCAGGATCTTCGCCACCATGTCCAGGATCAATAATGATTGTTTTACTTTCTAATGGATTTTTGGAACGATGTTGCATCATATCTGTTTTTGCAGTAAGTTGAGCAGCTTCAGCACGTGTTATAAATCTATTTGGTTGCCAACCGTTCTCAGTACCATTGGAAATTTTCAAACTGATTAAAATATTGGCATATTTTTCTCCCCAATGCCCTTTTAAATCTTCAAATTTAACCTGCTCATTATGATTTGCTGCGCTTTGTAGTTTATATGCATTTACTAGCATCGTAGCCATAGCAGCGCGAGTTACTTTTCCGGATGGATTGAAGATCCCATTACCCTCACCTTTAACAATACCAGCTTTTTCAGCAGCAGCAATATACGGAGTAGCCCAGTGGTTTTGTGAATCTGTAAATGATGGTTTTGCATTAGAGTCAATTTGTATACCTAAAACTTTTGTCATAATTTTTGTAGCCGAAGCTCTGTCTAATGAGTCATTTGAACCGAACGTTCCGTCTGGATAGCCATTCAATACCTGTTTATTAACTAAATAATTAACGGATTTGTCCGCCCATGCAGGAACATCTGGGAACTTATGAGTATTTGCAAATGTATTAGATGAGTAGGATAATAGACTTCCAGCAAGAATTCCTGTAGCAATTAATTTGTATTTCAAAATGTAACACCTCTATCAAGTTATTACAATTTGGTAAATATATCATTTATAATTAATCTTTAAATAATACGACCTTGAATAAAGAATAGATTAAGTTGTTTATATTACTATATAGCAGATAATCAATTTAAAATCGGACTATTGCTCCAAAAATAATCCTCGGACATACACTTATAGATAAAGATTATTAAATATACTCACCAACATTGTGTAACCAGTATAGTTACTTATACATACGAGTGTCAATTAAAATAACCTTACAATTTTGTAAGATAACCACCTTAATAGTAAATCAAGTAATTATTAAATAATATAAATAGTTACTAGATATAATAAAATAACAATCTTAAATTTTGAACAAAGACTAATTGTTTTGATAGGAAAATAACTTATAACAACCACATTTTTAACAATGCTTTTGAATCCTACTTTACTCTATAATTCTCTGTTATAACCCAACGTGAATGCTCCTATAATATAGTCAATTGCTGCAATGAATACTACAACTTATAATATTGGATTCCCTCAAAAACATCTCTAGAAACCACCGAAAGTAGCCTTTATTAATACACCCACACAATCCATCTTTTCACTCTCTTAAGACATCCTCAAATTTTACAAGGAATGAAAAAAGAAGAGGGATACCTTCCCTCTTCACCAAAAAAATTTAAAAACACCTTAATTTATATCCCTGCCTTTTACAATCTCACGTCTATTGATAGCCCGTTTAATTCTTCAATTCTATTTTCATAGATTCATGTATTCTTCTAAAGTCTGCTTTTGTTCATATATATTTTCAGCAATATCTCCTACATAGCGAATATGCCAAGGTTCATATGCATAACCTGTAATACTTTCCTTCCCCTTAGGATAACGAATGATAAACCCTGCACGATGCGCGTTTTCTTTCAGCCATTTTCCTTCCTTCGTATTAGCAAAGGATAGCTCTAATTCATTGTTCGCACTTTTAGAAGAAACATCCATTGTTAACCCTGTTTGATGTTCGCTATGTCCTGGTTTTGCCGAGAAGCGATCTGTATGCTCTTGTCCTTTTCTTTTCACATTGTTTGCATACAGTCGTTGTTGATAGTCATAGGAACGAAATCCCGAAACAGCATTTAACTGAATCCCCTCCTGCTTTGCTAAATCAAATAACTTTTCCAGTGCTTCTGCCGCCTCTTTACGGAGGTGGCTCTTTTCTACCGTTCCACTAAATGCGAATGGTACATTTGGTACAACTAAATCCTCTGGTTTATAGTCTTCGGGTAATCCATATTCCTTATTAACTACAGCCTGTATACTAGCAAAAGAACTTTCATTGTATTTTGATTGCCCTTTTCCTCTACTATCTTTCTCTTTATTTATGGAGTTTTCACGAGATTCATAGTTCGTCTTATCTGGTTCTTTACCAATAGATTGATTGGTGTAAATTATAAAAATACCTAACATCATAATTACACAACTGAAAATCCCTACTAATTTAAGTCTCATTATTCATTTCCTTCCTGCAAATCTTACGGTTTCTCGTTCATAATATCTCAACCATATCAAATTCATATTAATTTGAAGTGAACTTTTGTTCTTAACATATTTCCTAATAGAAAGACTGTATATCCTTCTATTTGTTTGACATCATTAAGATGCTCACAAATATAAATAAATTCTATTCCTACATATAGATAAAAAATCTAAAAATTTATATAATAAGATTAAAAGTGTAGCATATTATTATTGAAGGGTCTTGGTATAATGCTAGGCATTAATGTAAAAAAACAAATGAAGAGTTAATTATTTCATGGCAATTGGCGGAGATTACAATTCCATTACGTGATGTGATTGAGGTTACCGAAGATGCTACCTATGCTGGTGTTGAAGACGTAGATGTAATACGTATTGGAACAGCTTATGGGACAACAGACCGTATTTTAATTAAAACAGTAAAACAAAATTATGTATTATTTACTACAAATAAATTTGCTATTTTAAATGCCATTCAGACTTAAATATAGGAGTCTTCTTGGCTAAAATGATAAAAATAAGCACATCTTGTTATAAAAACAGATGTGCTTATTTTTAATTTCTATGCATTTTTACGTTTTAAGAAAATAACTCCCCCACAATTAACAGTAATGCGCCTGCAGCCATAGAGATCCAACTTGTAAGATTAGTACCTGTTTGCGGTAACCACCCAATTTGAGATTGAATTTCTTTCTTAGGTTGTGGTTGTTCCTTTACTTGCTCGTTAGGTTGCTCTGGTGTTGGAGTATTTTCATCCGAATTCGGCTGTTCTGGTTTAGGTTGTTCCGGCTTTACCTCCTTAAATTTCACTGTTTGTCCCTTATCTTCAATTTCAGCGTGAATAGCTACTAATATATTATCTTGATACAGTTCTTCAAATACTACTACTTCTTTACCTTGTAATGCAGAAGCATTACATGTGAAATCTAGTGTGATAGAACCATTCTTCTCTTTAGCAGTAAACTTAGATTCTACTGTTACTTCTTTACCATCAACTAATAATGGCTTGTTTGTTGCTTTATCCATTAGTTTACCTTTTACAACGTACTCTTTACCCACGATTAAGTCTTTGTATTCCACTTTATCTTGGATTGTTACAGATTTAGAAGCGTCTAACTCTTTAGAACCATCAGCTTTATTTGTAGCTGTCGTTTTAATAGAAGGTTCTACAAATCGAACTGTTTGACCTACATCGTTAATGTCAGCATGAGTTGCAATTACTTGCCCTTCATGTAATAAGTCTTCAAACACGACTACTTCTCTTCCTTGCTGTTCAGCACCAACAAAAGTAAAGTCTAATGTTACAAAACCGTTCTTTTCTTTTGCAGTAAACTTCGTTTCAGCTGTTACTTCTTTTCCATCAATTAATAATGGTTTGTTAATAGCTTTGTTCATAAGTTTACCTTTTACAGTGTACTCTTTACCTACAACTAAGTTAGTATACTCCACTTTGTCTTGAATAGTGATAGAATCCTTTGAATGAATCTCTTTTCCACCATCAGCTTTGTTTGTAGCCTTCGTTTTTACTGATGGCTTAACGAACTTAACTGTTTGACCTTTATCATTGATATCAGCATGTGTCGTAACAACTTTTCCGTCTTTCAGTAACTCTTCGAATACTACTACTTCTTTTTCTTCTAAACCAGTTGCATCAAAAGTGAAATCTAGTGTAATAGAACCATTTGCTTCTTTTGGTGTAAACTTCGTTTCAGCAGTTACTTCTTTACCATTTACAACTAATGGTTTATTAGTCTCTTTATTCATTAATTTCCCTTTTAAAGTGTACTCTTTACCTACTTGTAGATCTTTGTATTCCACTTTATCTTGGATTGTTACAGACTTAGACGTGTGCATTTCTTTTGTACCATCTGTTTTATCAGTAGCTGTTGTTTTTATTGAAGGAATCTTTTCATCTTTGACAATGTGTTTAATGATTTGACCATTCTCTTTAATTTCAAAAGAGAACGTTTCTTCATTTAATACATAACCTTTTGGTGCAACAGTTTCTTTATATGTGTATTTTCCAAATGGTAACTTTTCAAATTTAGCGATTCCTTTATCGTCTGTTTTTCCTTTTACTACTTCTTTTCCTGCTTCGTTATAAATCGTAAATTCTGCATTTGGAAGCTTGTTATTTCCATCAGCTACATCTACCTTTGTAATTTCTAGTTCACCTTTGATAAGATGATTAACTGCCAATAACTCAATAATCTTTCCATGCTCCTTTATTTCGAACATAATCGGTTCTTTAACAAGAACATAACCATTTGGAGAAGCCTTTTCTACAAATGAATATTTACCATACGCTAAATCTTTGACGTTAATTTCACCATTTTTATCTGTTTTATATTCACCAATTACTTTTCCACTTGCATCTTTTAGCTCGAATTCTGCACCTTCTAATTTTTTACTAATATCTTCATTATCTACTTTAAGTAATTTTACACTACCTTTTACTTCTGTATTTTCCACTGTAAAAGTAAGTGTTTTATTGTGCTCCTTAATTTCAAAAGGATACTTTGTTTTATTTCCAATATATCCATTAGGTGTTTGTGTCTCTAAGAAATAATATTTACCATACGTAAGACCTTCAACGTTTGCAATTCCATTTTCTTTTGTTACTACTTTTTTCACTTCTTTACCATCTTCAGTGAAGACTGTGAATTCAACATTTGGTAAAACCTTTCCTGAATCACTAAGCTTTTTAATTTCGATGTTACCTTTTACTTTGTTATTTACTATTTGGACAGCTCCTGTTTCTCCTGTCTTAACTTCAATAGTTTGTGGTTTATCATCTGAAACATAGCCTGTTGGTGCTTTAATTTCTTTTAATGTGTAAGTACCAATTGGTAAGTTGTTTAATTCTGCCATACCATCAGCACCAGTCGTGATTTTTCCAACTGATTCATTATTTGCATTAAAGACCTCAAATACTGCACCAGCTAAAACTTCTCCATTTTCTCCAACCTTTTTAATTTTTAAAGAACCAGCTGCTTCCCAGTTTACTGCAAGATCACTACTAAGCTTTTCTTCATTTCTTTCTAATAGTACTGTAGCATTCTGAACAGTATCCGTACCACGGTAAGCAATTGCTTGAACTTTAGTTAAATTAGCAGCAACACTTAAATTAAATTCACCCGTTTTTGTATTCTTAGGAATTTGGATACGAAATTTTTCTCCAACTGAAAGCTGATCTTTCACTTCTCCATTTTCACTAACAATTCTAACTCCATTAGGTGCATTTTTCGCTACTACCTTATAAGAACCACTCTTAGCATTTGTTTGTACTGTATATAGATTTGTTTCGAAGAATTCACCCTTTAATTCTGCTTGTTGCTTTTCAGCAGGAATCACATTCATAAAAACATCTTGAGTCTCTTCACTATTGTTAGCATTACTAATAATAGCCTTAGCTGCTTTTTCAACATTTTTATTCTCATGTTTTAATTCATTTACATCAAGTTGACCTAATGCATTCCAAACCGCAAGTTGCGTTGCATAATGCGCCTCATTTTTATTAGCTACTCCCAGCTGTTCTATACTTTTTTGCGGGAAACCATTTAATAAGACTCTATATACTACATTATCTGTTTCCCCCATTTCAGGAAGATCTTCACCATTTGGTGATTTTAATCCAAGAGTTAAGCAATAAGCAATTTGACCACTTGAATTTTTAATAAATTCAGTTCGAATGTACTTACCTAGACTATTACTATAACTCCAGTCCATTGAATATTTCTCATGCGTCATAACCTCTGCACTAGCCCTAGGTAAAAATACATTAAGGAATAATGCCAGTACTGATAATAATGTAAAAACTCTTATAATGACTCTCTTACCCAATTTTGTAACCTCCCTAGAATAAATTAATCCGAGTATATATCGCAATATCTAAAACATTCACGATCGACCCGATTATCATTATAAAACAATAAATTACAAATATTAAATAATTTTAATGAAATAGTCAAAAAAATTTACACATTTTATTATTTATCAAGTTTTTTAACGAATTTACTATATACAAATTCTAAAACACGCCTACAATTTAAAATACAAATATGTATGTTAAATATATAAATAGCAATTCCTTTGCTCCAGTTATTAATCTTCTATTAAGCTTTCCCCTATTAAAAATAGCCTTTTCATTTTCTTGTTAATCCGCGTAATTTATACACCTCTTTTAATCTATTAATTCTCTATTACGCTCCTTCATTTAGATATAAGGGTGACTCTTCATTCAAAGAATAAAGTAAAACTTTATTCAGCCCGATCCCCACCTAACTTCTTTGCTTCCGCTAAATTTTGAGGTGGGGGTCTTACTGCCAGTTAATGCGGGATTAAATGTTTATTATTTCTATAACTTAGCCTAATTTTAAATGTATAACCTAAAAATAATTACTAAAAACCACTCATATAAGGGTGGTTTTTCTATTCCCCATATAATTTAGCTGAATGTTACATCATCTTTATTTTAATATCTTTTATAGTAGACATTCTCTCGTTAATACAAACTAGTAGATTAGCGATGGAAATATCAAAATATATTTAAAGGTGGTTGGAAGTAATTGTTTTCTGTTTAATAACAAAAAACGAGCACCCTCTCAAATTAGATAAGGTGCTCGTTTTCATTTTTATCGGTAATTCTCAATTCAATTTAGCTTCTTTCCGATAAGTAAAGATTAAATTAACTTAAAAGCAAAGCGTTTTAATTTTAATTCATAGCTCTTACTGAAACTTGGAATTTCCCCTTAGAACCATCATCATTTGAAACGTAAATTTTATATGTTCCAATCGGTAATGGAGATAAAGCATTCCGTACATTTGTAACATTAATTTGTTGTTCTCCAGGTTTTATATAACCACCAACAATTAGCTCTGTATTTGGACCTTTTACACTATATCCCATTGTATTTTGACCATTATTTTTCATAGAGAAGCTTAAGTCAGTACTCCCATCATATACGAAAGAAGTTACAGCCTCTCCACTATAATCCATTGTTTGGGTTAATAATAAGTCTGCAGAAACATGTTCAACTACATGAATTGGATCATTCGTTTTGTGTACTTCTTCAGCATAAGTATTATTCCCTAACACACCAAGTGTTAATGCTGAAACTACTCCACAACTAAGCACTAGTTTATTTAACTTCATTTTAAGTTCCCCCTTGATGTTTGTATTCTATTACAATCATACATCCTTTTTTAAGTGCGTTTTTATGTAATAATTCATATCTATAAATCTATATATCTTACCTTTCCGCCTTAATGGTTATTGAGAACCCCACATAGATAAAGCTACAATATTACGCTTCATAAAAAAATGTAAATTTTAAAGTCTTTTTCTAACAAAGTTTTATACGATTAAGTACCAAAATCCTCAAATAAATAGCATTTCTATTTCAGATAAAATGTACTAATAAAATTTTTCTAAAATTTCACTTTGTAATTTGATATATTCCATGTTAATATAACGAAGGCTACAAAACAGGAGTCACCACGCATATCATTTTCACAGAATATTCATACTTAAAATAAATCTTATATTATCAGTAACTAAATCCAAATTTCACCTATTAAAAAGTTAGTTTATAATTTCATATGTACATAAATTTAAATAGATTTTTTCTATTTTCCTTATCAATTTTAATACAAGTAATATAACAGCACTTTTCAAGTACCCTTCCTTTTTAGATAAAAAGTCTACTAATACTAAACATCTATGTCCAACTCATACATAATTTTACTTACAAACTATCGGAGATGCAAAACTATGGGAATTTCTACTCTTTTATTAAATACCTTTATTATAATAATTTGTATCCTTAGCTATCACGTATTTTGGCTAGAATTTAAAGAAAAAACAACATGTAATAATATGTTATTTTCTATCCTTTCCTCCATTGCTATTATTTTTTGTATGACTTTTCCTTTTCATTTACATGTGGGATTTATTTATGATTTACGTTTTATTCCTATAATATTAGTTTTTCTATATGGAAATACAAAAAACATTGTTTTTATAGGAATTTTATATCTTTCTTATCGGTTTTACTTAGGCGGAAATGGCGTTCTTCCATCATTTATTATCTTTACTATTATTTTTGGTATAACAATGCTCTTTCGTTACTTATTACCTATGTATGTTAAAGAAAAAAAAGTATTATTAAGCTTACTCCTTATTTTAGTATGTACAGCTTCACTTTCTATTTGCGGTATTGTAACTCAAATAAATACAGGAGGGAAAATAGACTCTACTCTCATAGAATTTTTATTAAATTACATAATCATTAATATTTTCACAGTATTATTAGCAGTTTATTTAATAGAGGGAATGATCGAGAAATATAAAATGAAAGAAAAGCTACAACGGGCTGAAAAATTTTATATAGCTAGCGAACTAGCAGCGTCAATTGCACACGAAATCCACAATCCACTAACCACGGTACATGGATTCACTCAATTATTAAATGAAAAACATGCCTCTAAGCCATCTCAGGATCAGTACTTAGAAATCATGTTAATTGAAATGCAGCAAATACAATCTACTATTAATAACTATTTATCTTTAACCAAATCACAGAACACCCTAAAAGAGAAAATAGATATTAATCACATTTTAAATCAGGTGAAAGATACTATTTCACCACTCGCTCTATCATACAAAGTTGAAATCAAACAAAATAGTACAGATTCCTTTTATATAAATGGGGACCCCGAAAAATTCAAACTCTGTCTAAACAACATCATCCAAAACGGAATTGAGGCTATGAAAAATGGTGGATTATTACAAATAAATATACAAAAAGTAAAAGAAAATATCATAATTGATATTATTGATTCAGGAATTGGGATGTCATCTCAACAAATAAAACGAATTGCTTTGCCATTCTATTCAACAACAGAAAAAGGAACCGGGCTTGGTACTATGATTGCTTATAGTATTATTAAAGAATTAAACGGAGATATAGAGATAGAGAGTGAATTAGGTAAAGGGACACGCTTTTCTATTAGTATCCCTTGCTAATGTGATAAAAATTTTCTGTTTAGTTAATTACATAAATGAATTTTAAGAATCCCGCTAGTTAGCTTACTTATTAATTATCTTAAATTCATGTGCGTTAATTAAAAATAATAAGGATCAGAGCTTATCTATTGTTACAGATACACTCTGATCCTTTAGTTTAATTACATGAAACGCACTTAATATTTATAACTTTTCTTACATCGTGATGAAATAATAGTTCATCGATCTTATCTCATTTACTGATTAGATTGGTTTAATGTAAATATAATATCTCTCGATACTTAATTTGTTATTATCATTAGGGACATTTCCTGCAGTTGTTTTTTCATTAAAGTACAGACCTTGTGCCATTTATTGAAAAAGGCAACTCCCTTTTTACTACTTCACTTCCACCGTATAGTTCCCTGTCCCCCCACCATACTGATACACATGTAAATAATACTTACCTGGATACGTGTAGTAACTACCTACTAGTTTATTCCCTTGTTGCTGAGCATACGTAACATAATTATTTAAATCTGCTTCAGAATAAAGTATCCAGTTCATTCCGATATTATTTTCATTCGTTACGTTAATTTGAAGGTTTTTAGCAGTCTCCACATTAATTTCAAAGAAATCACTTGTATCGCCATTTCCTAAACTAGCACGTAAAACTTGATTTAACTGCAGTTTGTTTGCTGTTTGGAATGAGTTATTCGGTTCTTTTTCTACACTGTTATCTTCTTTCTTTTGAACAGTTACAGTCGCTGTAGCAGTATTAGTTGCTCCTTTATCGTCTGTTACTGTTAATTTCGCTGTATACGCTCCTTCTTTTGTATATACGTGAGTTGGATTTTGCTCATTACTTACAGTACCGTCTCCAAACTCCCATTTATATGAAGTAATTTTCCCGTCTTCATCTTTTGATCCGTCGCTTTTAAATGAAATTGCTTCATTTACATTTCCACTATACGGACCGTTTATAAACGCAACTGGTGCTTTATTCTCTGCACCTTCTTCTGTATTAATACCGTGGAACACAACATCATATTCAAATTGTCCTGATGCATTCACGCGATAATTTACGAAGTATGCTGTTACCGTTTTATAGCCTGTCCATTCTTTTGCACTTAAACGTTTTAACGTATCATTAACGTTTTGTGTAATTGTTTTCCAATCTTCATATTCTCCTTTTGCTGCAGTTCCTGTATATGTTCCTTGTAGTGTGAATGTGTTAAAGAACTGTGATTTATTTTTCTTCACTGATACATTTTTCAATTTTGCTTCCGTCGTTATTTCTGCCGCAATATCTGAAACTGGTTTCGATGAATGATTTGCTAAATAATCGTCTGATACTAATGGCACGTTATATTTCTCACGATTATCAACTAGCATTTGCATATAATCTTGATATTCTTTATTTAAATTCGCATCTTTACTTAATGTAGAGCGATATGCATCATATGCTGTTACATCATTTTTCCTAATAAGATCATGTATTTTATCAAACATATCATATCTCTTATTGTACATATACGATTGTAAAGCAAAGGAATAATTATAGAAATCCCATGTTCCATACTTTGCATTTAACGTTCGCTCTGCTGTATAACGCTCTACTGGATTTGAAGATAATCCTCCTATAATACTCTTTCTCGGTACAACATTATCCGTTCTCGTTGCCCCTGCAAAAAATTCAGCATTCCCTTCTTCAAACCAAGATAATCTTTCATTTTCATATATTTTCCCTTGTCCCCAAAGCCCTGGTACTTCATATCTACCTTGCAAGTAATGCGTGAACTCGTGTCGGAACAATTCTTCTAAACTATAAATACTTTCTTCTGGCGTACGTTCATAAGTAAAGAACGTACCTGTTCCTTCTATATAAAGACCACCGTTATTCGTTTCATATCCGTACAATTGACGATTAAATTGATATTCTGCTGGGCTATTATAAATAACCATCGTTAATACATCATCAGGATTTCCTTTTTCTAAAGGTTGATCACTTTCAACCGTACGATGGAATTGTGCCTTCACTTCTTTTGCCGCCCAATATAAACGTTTTACTTTTTCTTCTGTCACTTTATCTCCAGCTTTTAAAACAATTGCCCCATCATCAAACGTATACGTTTTTGGCAAATATTTTTTCTTTCCATCTTCTCTTATTTGATCTAAATTCACCACTTTACCATTTGCATCTTTTCCGCCATAATTCGTCGCGATTTGCTCAGCAGCTACGAAATATTGCTCCCCTAAATACGGATACATTTTCATCGCATCTGTTACAACTTGTAACCCTTTCGTTCCTGTACTATGGAACGTACCGAGTCTACCTGTATAATAAATGCCATTATTAATAAGCCAACCGTTTTTTGCTGTAATCGTTCCCATTAATGCAAAACGACTTAATTCATTAATATAACTATCTATTTTCTGATACCATACTGTATCTTTCGGTGCTTTCCTCGTATCGTACAAATACGATTGAATGTCGTAATCAACACCTTGCATAATATCGTAAATAGCATTTCCAGCTGAAACATTATCTACTAATGTAGAAAAATTATCATTATATTGTTTAAAAATCTTTGCAGCCGATGTTATCGTTTCCACATCACTCGAAGCGTTTCCTATTAACTTTCCGTATGATGATACCACTCTATTTTGCTCTAATGTACCCAGCTTGAAATTTGAATTGTTAGCTATCGCTTTTAATGCAGGTAAGCATTTATCATGATAATTCCGTTCATTTAATTTACTAAGTTCCGAATTATAAAATCCTAAATAAAATCCTGAACGTAATACCTCTACTAATGTCTCAATCCCTTTTGAATCACCCTTCGTATAGGCTTGTCCTTGCTGCTTCAATTTATCAATAATCGCCTGCACCCTATCATCATTTTGATAGAATGCCAGACTGTCTGTATTAAACTGAAATAGCCCCGTAATTTGCTCCCAATCAATTGTTACAAGTAAATCTACTAACTGCTGATTGCTTAATTGATTTAATTCAGCCATTGTATAAGTTTTCGCTACAGCTAATTGCTTACTTTCCTTTTTTACCTCAGGTGGTCTTTGTGATAAATCAGAGAATTGTAGCCTTTTCTCAAAAGACTTGCTTTCGAGCACTTTCGATGGATGAGCTAATTCTTGTACTGGTAGTTGCACACCGACTGGCTCCATTTTGAGCACATTTCGATAAGAAACTTGCTCTCCCTTAGTATCTTCTGCCAAACTTCCCCCTTGAAAACTCCCTAACATTAAACTAGCAAAACTTACCCCTACTAACATTTTTTTTGAATAGCCTTTCATGCTCTCCCCTACCTTACATTTTTAGTGTCCCGCTCCATTATTTTACTATTTTTACTTTTTGTCCTGTATTGAGAAAAAATAAGGGAACGTTCACATATGTATCCTTGCTGCGCAAAATTCGCACTTGACTTTATGTGCGTTTTATATCAAAAAAAAGATAGATAATAGCGAATTTCCTGCTACATCTATCCTCGTTTTCAACACTATGATTTTAACTTTATAAACGTAACTTCCGGTAATGTTTGTATATGCTGAATAAACGCATTCTTTTCTTCTGACGATATATTTTTCAGCTGCATCCTTACCTTATAAACAGTTTCTGTACCTTGCTGTGAAGCTTCCACCTCATATGAGAGTATTGGGATGCCTTTCACTTGTAGTGTTTCTAATATTTGTTGTACCGCTTCATGTTTATTTACAAACATTTGCACTGTTATATTTTGTGGAAATAAAAATTGCACCTTAAAAATACGACTTACAATTTCTAAACCAATTAAAACGAGAATCGTCGCTCCAATGCCTACTACATACATTCCCGCTCCAATTGCTAATCCTATGCCGGCAGTAGCCCATAAACCAGCCGCGGTCGTTAATCCTTTCACCACCTGCTTTTGAATAATAATTGTGCCTGCACCTAAAAAACCAACTCCACTAACGACTTGTGCTGCAATCCGACTTGGGTCTAGAGACGTATGCTCTTCAAACACAATATCTGAAAAGGCATATTTTGAAACAACCATTATTAACGCACTTCCTACCGCTACGAGAAAATGAGTCTTTAATCCAGCTTCTTTCGATCGAATTTCTCTTTCAATACCAATCATTGCTCCTAACAAGCCAGCAACACCGATTCGTATAATAAAATCAAAATCTACACTCACGGGCACTTCCCCCTTTCATTCATTATAGATAGATAAAACAAAAATTATCACAAACATCCATTTATCGATACGAAAGAATACCACTGAAATAAACTTAATAATCCGACCGTTTTATGTTAATATTTTAAATATTAACATAAAATAAATAACTTCTAATTTTAAACCTCCACTAGTTTTCTAAAAAAACAAAGGTGAATTACATAAAATTAGGTTGAGAAAATTTAGAAAACGCTTTCATTTTGTGTCATAATTTTTATAAAAACTACATAACTAAAGGAGCTTACTAACAATGAACGTCTCATTACTTACACCTACTACTGATTTACAAGAAGAATACTTAGATTTCTATAACGAATGGAAAGATAGCGGTGAAACAATGATCCCGTGGGTTATCACAAAAAATCCTGCCAACTTCCCAGCTATGGTTCAAGAACTTCTCGATGCGCATAACGGAATAAATATCCCTGAAACTTGGGTACCAGATTCTACATATTGGCTCGTTACAGATAATAATAGAATTGTCGGCGCTGTTAATATACGTCATCGTTTAACTGAACATCTATTTAACGCTGGCGGTCATATCGGTTATGGAATTCGCCCTTCTGAAAGAAGAAAAGGTTATGCTACGAAATTACTAGCATTATCATTAGAAAAAACGAAGGAATTAGACATCACGAAAGTACTTGTCGTTTGCGACGCAGTGAATACCGCTTCTGAAAAAACGATTTTACATAACGGCGGGCTTCGTGATGATGATTTCACTGAGGAAGATGGGAATGTAGTAAGAAGATATTGGATTGAGCTATGAATGATCACAAAGAAGCGAGAAAGTGATTATACACTTTCTCGCTTCTTTTACACTGTTTCTATTTCAAACTGCACTGTAATACCACTTGGATCTACTACCGCAAACCCATTTGTAGTTTCATTTATTTCATGTTGTTTTTCTATTAATCTTTCTTTCACTTCATCTAACGCTTCTTTATGCGGTAATACAATCGCATATACCTTTAGTCCAGTTGCATGTACTGGTGGGTGTGGATTATTTACTCCGTTCCACGTATTTGCACCGATATGGTGATGATATCCTCCTGCAGAAATGAATAAGCAGTCATCTTCACGTTGTTGCACTTCAAACCCTACTGTCTCTACATAAAACTCGTGTGATTTCTCTACATCAGCTATTCGTAAATGTACGTGCCCAACGACAGTATTAGCAGGTAATCCATCAGCCTCATAATCAACGAGTGTTGCCAGCTCTTTTAAATCTAGTGGCGTACTTCCTCCTGGTCCTTCTCCCCATTGATCACGCGGACGGTCTGCATAAATTTCAATACCATTCCCCTCTAAATCTTGTAAATAAAACGCTTCGCTATATGTATGATCACTTGCACTATTAAACCTTGAAATTGGTAAAATTTCATTTGAATATGTATAACGCTCTTCTTGTTCAGCCGGGCTGTCAATTACATTCTTATTACGAAGAACCCCAAATAGCGCAGAAGCAAAAGCTTCACGAGTCGGAACTAAAAAGGCTACATGATATATACCAGTCGTACGCGGTTCTTGCAGTACCCCGTCCTCTAACTTTTCAAGAACAAGTAATGTATTCTTACTACCTTTTCCTGCTAAATATGCTTTATTCCCCTCTTGCTTAATTACCTCTAATCCTACAACATTCTCATAAAAAGCAATTTGACGCTCTAAATCTTTCACTTTAAATTCAACATGACCAATACGTGTTTTCGGATGAATTTGTACCATGAATAACTTCCTCTCTAGTTTTCTCTAATTTTTTATATCAGTTGATAGGCGATAACTCCATTCAACGAATACACCTTAATTTTGTTTTTTCGTAGCATCAACTTTTAGCCATTTTTTCGATATGTCACTTAATGTGCCATCTTGCTCTAATTCTTTCAATGCTTTATTTATATCTTCTAACTTTTCACTCTTTTTTGCAAATGGAAATGCAATCTCTCCCCATTCAAGTGGACCAAATCCTATTTTGACGTTGTCTAATTTCGCCTTTGTTATAGTTGTTTCCACTTGAACTTTATCATTATAATAGGCATCGACGCGTCCAAGTCCTACTTCATTCAATTCTGCTGTCGGATCCTCTGAGAACGTTTTAATTGTAAAAGCATTATTTTTATTTAATGCTTTTAATTCTTGCTCTCCAGCTCGTACCAAGCCCAACACCTACAGTCTTACCTTTTAAATCTTCTAGCGATTTAATGGTATGATTATCTTTCTTCACCGCGAATACAGAGCCAGAATACACGTACGGAATTGAAAAATCATATTTCTTTTTTCTTTCCGGAGAAACTGATAGTTCATTTGCAATTGTATCAATTCGTCCTGAATCTAATAAGCCAAATAAGCCCTCAAAATCAGAAACATTCCATTCTACTTTATACCCAGCCTTTTTAGCAGCCGCTTCAATAATTTCAGCATCAAAGCCTTTTACTTTCTCACCCTCTTTAAAAATAAATGGACTACGACCGGCAGATGTCCCAACTTTTACTACTTTTTCATTTGTTTTTTCGCTTGCTGTATTTGAACCACAAGCTGATAAAAGTCCAACTGATACTGTTAATGCTAATGTTAGTAATAATGATGATTTCCTCACAATTCTTCCTCCTAAATAACGAAATGATTGCCTTCTTCTGAAGCATTCAATTGTCGTAAAAACTTTTTCGTACGTTCATTTTGTGGATTTCGGAAAATTTCTTCTGGCGTTCCCTGATCTACAATAATGCCATCAGCCATAAATATAACGCGATCCGCCACCTCTTTTGCAAAATTCATTTCATGTGTAACAACAACCATCGTTATGTGCTGTCTTGCCAAGTCTTTAATAACTTGCAATACCTCATTCACTAATTCTGGATCAAGTGCGGAAGTCGGTTCATCAAACAATAATACTGCGGGATTTAAAGCCATTGCCCTAGCAATCCCTATCCTTTGCTGTTGCCCTCCTGATAACATTGTTGGATAAAAATCTTCTTTATCAGCTAAGCCTACTTGTTTTAATATTTCTCTCGCTATTCCCTTTGCCTCTTCTTCACTTTTTTCTGTACAACCGTTAATGCCGTTGTAATATTTTGCAATGCTGTTTTATTTTTAAATAAATTATAATTTTGAAAAACCATTGCCGTTTTTTGACGCAATTGTATTATTTCTTTTTTGTAAAGTTTCTTTGCATGAATCTCTAAATCTTCAATTCTAATACTGCCATCATTCGGTTGTTCTAATAAGTTTAAACACCTTAATAATGTCGATTTCCCCGAACCAGAAGGTCCAATAATGACTACTACTTCTCCTTTATTTACAGTTAGTGAAATTCCTTTTAGTACTTCATTATGTTTGTAAGACTTATACAAATCTCTTATCTCAATCATATATATCACCTCATTTCTGTTACAAATATGGTGCATCAAGTTTCTTTTCTAACTTTTTCTGTCCCCAGCTAATTACGATTGTAATAATCCAATATACTATCGCTACCGCTAAATAACTTTCCATATAACGATATGATTGTGCCGCTAGCATTTTCGCTTGTGCTAAGATTTCAGCCACCCCAAGTGCAAAAGATAACGAAGATTCTTTTAACAATCCAACAAAATTATTTCCAAGTGACGGTACTGCGACACGAATAGCTTGCGGAAAAATAATTTGTCGCATCGCTTGCGCCTTTGTCATTCCAACTGATAAACAGGCATCCATTTGCCCTGATTCCACAGCATTTAATGAACCTCGAATAATCTCTGATAAATAAGCAGCATTATTTAAACTTAGGCCAATTAAAGTTGCTTGCATAGCTGTAAGCACTGTAAATGTCGGAAAGATTTGTGGTAATCCGAAATATAAAACAAACAATTGAACTAATAACGGGGTTCCTCTAAAGAAAGAGATATACACTCTTGCAATTGAATATAAATATTTCGTTTTATTTTTCGTTATGATCGCCAAGCCGATGCCTATAAAGAAGGAAATAATCATTGAAACTACAGTAATCCCTAAAGTTATGTATACATATTTAAATAATTGCGGAAAACTTTCTAAAAAATACGTTAGATCAAACTTCACTCTATCCCCCCCTCTCTAAACAAAAAACTCTTCTTACGCATATAAGAAGAGTTAAATGTGAATCCATTTCTCCTCATCTTTCAAACGCCTATTGCGTTCGCTGGAGTTAGCACAGTACTTTGATATAGCCTGTTGCTGAGATTTCATCGGGCCAGCCCCTCCATCTCTCTTGATAAGAAAACCAATAAATTTTTCCATTTATTTAGTTGTTATTATGAAGAATACACCTCATTACTAATAATGTCAATAAGAAAACTACGAATTAAATTCAATGCTTTTTTAGACTGTCTTACTCCTATTCATTATATCTTGAGGTGTAATATTGATTGCACAAAAAAGCCATTAATTCTATCAAACTTAGAAATAATGGCTTTTTTATAAAGGTATTATACTTATCTCATTTTATGTACTTCAGCAACTAGCTTTCCACCCTGAATGCCCATATAAAGCTTCACAGGTGCATCATTCGTATTTTCAAATACTAAATCTAAATATGGATATGCAATTGTAGCATCTCTTCCTTGAGGAACATAACCTACCGTTTTAGAATGTGTAGTTCTCTCCACCATTTTCAGGCCAGCTTGATCTGCTGCATTGTATAAAGTTGAAGATGTTTGGCAAACACCACCACCGTATCCATCTACTAATTTACCATCAACTATTTCTTTCCCTAATTGATATCCTTTGTCTGGTGTTGTATCACCGATTAATGAATTAAAAGAGAAACGGTCTCCTTTTGCTAACACAACTCCATTTATGCTCGCTGCTGACAAACGAATATTCTCAATACGGCCACCTGTTGAACCGCCTAAGTTCGTTTCATATCTACCAATTACCGTACCATTTCCTTGCGCATCACTTAATGTTGCGACTGGTTTTTTCTCCACGATCGGCAACTGATACGTAGCATCCCACATACCAACATTTAACAATTTATCTACTAATTCTTTTTCCATTAATTCATAAGAAGGTTTTCCTTCTTGCCAACTTCCATCAGGTGCTATACGTGAAGGAACCATTTTTTTGTCGACGCTTTTTCCAACCTCACCAACAACCTTTGTTACAGACTTTTTAAATTTCGCTTCATCTTCAAAATAGCCTAAACCAGATAAATCTAATTTTTTCACTTCAGTACCAGTTCGACCATCAACTAAACTAATAGTATCCTGTACTTCTGCTTTAGCCTCTACAGTGTGCCCACCAATATCACTTACCAATGCAACATCACTTACTTTTGTACCACAGCCACTCACTACAGCTACACATAACACCCCAACTAATATACCCTTTACTTTACGGAACAATATACTCTCTCCCTTTCCCCAACATCACTATTATGTATTTATTTCATTTTTATGTATGTTTTGTTACAATCATTTTACAATATGTTTATAAAATGTTACAAGTTATTTTTCACTCTATATAAATTACTCTTTTCTTTTACAAATGTCTATACATATTTACATAGAAGTTTGAGTTTGATAGAATTGTAACTTTTATGTAAACTCTCCCTTTTATCCAGTATATACCATTAAGCAAAAGAAATACAAATCAAAAACCCTCAAGCTATTTTTTATAAAATGAAACTTTAATCAGTGGGGTCTTACTGCCCGTTAATGCGGGATAAAGAGAAATCCCATCAACATAAATAGGTATTTGCCGTGCCACCGCTCCGCTTTTGCACATACATTATGGTGAATTCAACCTATTTTAAAGAAATGGAGGATGTTATTATGTATCCCTACAATCCATATGATCCATATAATCAATATGCGTACCAACAACCACAGTATGACTTACAAGCACAATATCAATCTTATATAGATCAAGCAGAGCAAACGAATCCATATGACCAAAATAGACAATTCCAACTTCCAATCTCTTTTCCTGGCACTGGAAATCGTCAATTAGAAAGACGCGTAAATGAGCTTGAACAAAGAGTACGTCAACTAGAAAATACAGTTGAGCGCCATACACGTAGACTAAACCGCTTAAACCAACGTTTACGCACAGTAGAAAACAGACTAAACATTCCATTCGCAGCATTAGAAGACGGATTTTAATCGAGAAAATAAAATTTATATAAGGAAGGGGCTCCCCCTTCCTTATATAAATTGACGAAAGTTTTTTCCATCTCTATACTGATAAGAGTTAATGAAATGAAACAAGGTGATAAATATGGATTTTGAAATAAATTATCTTTCCTTTTATGTTGTACAAGTAGAAGGAAAAGGTGAAGCAGTTGATAAACGCTACAAACATTTTCAAACTTTAGACGCTGAAGAATATGAAGATAGCTCCTTAAAAGAATTTTTGAATGGTGAGTTATTAAAAATATCGAAGCGAAAAGTAGAACGTCATGCAAAAACAGAACAAGCCCCAACAAAAATTGGTCGCTTTATTGTAGAGGAAGGGCACGAACTTGATTCAAACCCTCATTACAACCTTTTTAATCGTATTCGCTTTGCAGAAACAAAAGAAAACTTCAAAGATATGAGCGAACCTCTCGTTTATACATATCTTGACACAAGCGCTGTACGCGGTGGTGTATTTTTAATTGCTCAGGCAAAACTACGCAAATACTTTGATGATCCATTCGTATTCGTAATGAAATGCGACTTCGAACCCAAGGTTGCTTCTATTTCTGATGAATCAACACTGATTCGTAACGTTGAAATGGCCATCACAACAAAGAATATGAAATCTATCCAATATCCGTACATGCCTGAAGAAGGTATGGTTGAAGTAGGCGAACTAAAAATACACCAAGCATCACATGCCCGCTACTTTGAAGACTTCTTAAAATTCGTCGAATATGAACGCTCTATTCCTGAAATTATGAAAACACAAGTAATGGACATGGTATACGACCAAATTGAAGATGTATTTGAAGAAGGTACGGAAGAACGCGAACAATTCGACCAAGCGATGGAAGTATGGGCTGCCAGTCCGAAACGCGAAATTATGGAACAATTTTCAACCGAAGAAGTAATGGAAGCAACCGCTCAAATCGTCGAGCACGCTCCTGAAGTCGAATTAAAACTAAAAGCAGATCATATCTCTGTGAAGGCCCTGCTTGCTGATTTCGGGGATCAAATACATATTGCGAAGGTAAATGACCGATATGTACTTATGATTGAAGCAGACACACTTACGTTTGAAAAAGGCTTCTCTCCTATTGAGTTTCTGAAGCCAGATGAGCTGCAAGATGTGATTGAGCGGATTGAGAATAAGCAGCAGTATAGCTATAGTCCAGAGGGAATTGAATAGAACAACTGCAAAAAACCCTACCTCTTTTATAGAGGTAGGGTTTTTCACATTAATCACGTATTTTCCTATTGCTATCATAAGACAACTTTCTAATGCTATATATTTGATTTAAGGAGGTAAATACATATGATCATTTACCATAATCCTCATTCTTTAACTGAAGTTAGCATGATTCCTATTGAAAAAATAAGTCTATTGTATAATCCACACATTACAAAATCTTATTCTAAAAAAATGAACAGTACTATTGAATATCTTGATATATTTGATTTACTCTTACCAGTCGAAAAGCATCCTCTAAAAGATGAATACATTTTAGTTGGAAAATACGATTGTTACAATTTCATAACTAATAATCCACATATAAAACAAATCCCCTGTATTATTGAAGATTTTACAGAAAAACCTTCACAATACCTCAAAATACTTCGTAGACTTCATAACAAAGGCGATTCTAATAAAACCAATAGACAATTTATTTTAAATAAACTTGAGGAAAATCATTTCCCTCTATTACAAGTTTTAAAACAGACAGGTTTTACTAAAAACGATTTACGGGATTACAATTATAGAGTAACCGTTCCAAAAAACTACATAAACAGCCATACCACTGAAAAAACTATGAATTGGATTAGTGATTTAAAGTTAAAAAGTAATACTAAACAATTTTTATATAAATGTGCAGGTCTTCCAATAGGAAATCATAAAAGATTAACTGAAGAGAAGAAAAAATTCCTACAACATTTCTTTGCACATGCAAAAGGATTTGAAAAATTAACTACTCCTCAACAGATTAACATTCTAACTAACGCCCTAAATTTCAAAGCAATAATGACTGCTCAATTACAGCAACAAATTAATTGCTATTTAATACGATGAATTTAAATTTATGTAGTTAGAAATAGAGGAGAATGTCATTTAACCTCTACATTCTCCTCCATCTCAGCCAAATACTTAATCTGCCGTTCTGCTTTTCGCACTGCCGTACGAAAATGTTTTTTCAGCAGTTCTACTGTATTTTCACTTATATAATATCTTTCCGTAATACTTTCCCACGTGTCACTACTTTCAAATGTACTCCATTCAAAAGAGCGTTCTGTATTTTTCTTTAGTTCTTTAAACACCCATTTTCGCATCTTTTTTTTCGCTTTTTCCGTTAGTTTCCCGTCCTTTACAAGTTCCAGTTCGCCATGTCTTTTGTATCGTTTATGAATATCTCTCTCGCTATATACTTTAAGAAGTATATTTGCTGTATTCTCAGCATCTGCTAGAGCACGGTGCTGTTTCCCTTCCCATGTTAAACCGAGCTGTTCTACTGCAAATTGTAAACTTGGCGTATGTTCAAATAATTCTTCATACGCTTGGAAAACAAATTTTTGCAAATCAATTCTATTTTCTTTTTCTATACTTGGGCATTCAACACCATGTAATGCACAATCATGAGATAGAAAGCGATAATCTTCTTTTCCCCATGAAACAAATATACAATCTTCGCCGATGAACTGAATAAATTTCTCTATAATTTGAGGGAATTTTTCTACACCAATTAAATCTTCCTTTGTAATTCCAGTCAATTTTGTCGTATGACGAGTTAATCGTGCACTTGGTTTTACTAACTCCGAAAACTCTTCAATTATCTTCATTGTACCTATTTCTATTTTTACAGCTCCGATATCAACTATTTCTGACGGATCTTCTGATTTATACGGTCTGAAATTCCTCTCAATATCAAACACAATAAAATGTGTAGCGTTTTTCAATTTATTTACCTCTTTCTAAATTCCTTTTCACACAAACAATCTATTTTCAGTATTTATTTATTCATGTACTTTATACAAAAATACTCCGAATAAATAAATGAAAATTCAGTCTTGTTATGATATGTAAGTAGGAGGACATCTATAAAAATGCAAAAAAAGAAGGGCGAGCCCTTCTTTTTTCAAAAATTACTTCTTGTTTACGTTAGTAGCTTGAGGTCCACGGTTACCTTGTTCTACTTCGAAAGTAACTTCTTGACCTTCTTCTAAAGTTTTGAAGCCTTCGCCTTGGATAGCTGAGAAATGAACGAATACATCTTCTCCGCCTTCAACTTCGATGAAACCGAAACCTTTTTCTGAGTTAAACCATTTTACTTTACCGTTTTGCATGAAAAAAATCCTCCTACAATGTACCTATATGTACATATTCATTTTCAACCACCTTACAATAATAAGCCAGATATTAAAAAACTGCAACCCCTGAGGAGATTTAACATTGCTATCCTCCTCGGAAGTTACAGCTCATTTAAATCTCTATATTATTAAAAGTAAAATGGTTTAAACATACTATATCATATCAATATAATAAAAGTAAAGTTTTTTTCTTAAATTATTTTTTGTTCCCACTGCATTGCTTTTAATTCGCCTGATCCGGCTACTACATAACCATCTTTTTGATTAACAATGCGCCATCCGTGCCCTTTAACTGAATCACATACTGTAACAATACCTTCGTCAAGAAGCACACGGCACACACTACTAATACCCGCCTTATTTTGTGTTGAAGTTGTATATAAAACATGTTGATCTACACTTAAGTCTAAATAACTACTTGCTTTCTGCTCACTTTGACATGTATGCCAATATATTTTTTCACTCGCAATACTTTCATCTATTTTACAATAAGAAATATTCCCGCTAACTCCCTTGCACGATCCACTTGCCGCTACTAAATAAGAATTGTGTAAAGTCAACGCGGAGATCATTTGATTCATCGTAATTTTAATCCTCTTTAATTTACGTGTCTTCAAATCAAAGAGCCAAACACCACCATATTTAGCATGTATTTTCGTACCAATAAATAAGTAATGCTTATATAAAAATAACGATCGAATAGACGGTGCCGCACTGCCATACTCAAGAAACGGATGAATAGTCTCCCATGTCGAACCGAAATTATTAGAAAGATACAGCGTTTTTTCTCCATGAGCAATGACAGTTCCTTGTACATTGCTACATACATTCCAACTCGTTGCTTTTGTTGGAAAACGCTGAATTGTCCAGTTCTCTCCACCATTCATACTACGAATAAAAATCCCTTCGTCACCTACACCATAAACTACATTATCTTCGCTATGTAAATCCCTAATTCGTTTTTGAAAACCATTTAAAATTCGTTTCCATTCTCCGTCTTGTTCAATAAATAAGCCATTATATGTAGTAGCTAACAACAGTTTTCCATCTCTTAACTTTGTAATAGCAGTTGCACTTAACATTGTCTCCACGTTGACACTCCCATTCTTAGAACTTCTCAGCAAATGCAATTGCAAAATTACTGCATTTTTCAACATCCTCTTCATCTTCTGGAGCTAATTCAATTTTCAGCCCTTCTTGTACAAGCTCTGCACCGCGTTCTACAAGACGCTCTTCAAATATCGTTACCGCTTCACAAAATAGTTCATACGCCGTATCACCGGATCCGAATACCGCTACCTTTTTCCCAGCTAAATCTATATTTTCTAAGTCCTCATGAAAATCTTCCGCTTCAAATGGTAATTCACCATCGCCCCACGTATAAGATCCTAAAATGATTCCATCATAAGCTAATAATTCTTCAGCATCCATGCCTTCCATTTCTTGCAATACTACTTCATGATCAAAAGCATCTAAACTAACTTTAATTAAATCAGCAATACTCTCTGTATTTCCTGACATACTTGCATAAGCGATTAAAATTTTTGCCACTTTGGCATCCCCCTCTAACAATAAATGATTCTCATTCTCATTATATTAATAATGAGAATCAATTTCAATTGATTTTTTCTACTTTTATTTACATTTCACATTACTTATTTCAAATAAAGTGAAACTTTAATGAGTGGGAGGTTTGTTCATCCCCCACTCATTATTAGTTGAACCAATCGGACTTTTACGGGCAGCAGGGCCCCCACCTAACTTCTTTGCTTCCGCTGAATTTTGAGGTGGGGGTCTTACTGCTCGGCAAATAGCGGGATAAATAAAAAAGCACAGATGACTATACAATCATCTGTGCTTTTTTATTACTTTTTAAAAATACCAAAAGGCTTTCCTACTGGTAAAACAACTTTTCCGAAGTGTGTATTTAACACTGCTGCTGCTGAACCATAGAACGATAATAATGAAATAAGAAGTTCAGAATATGCTGCTAAATTATGCATTGCGTGCGGCATAACACCTAAAGTACTTAATGAAAGACCAATAAATAAGAAATCAATAAGGACGAAGATCATAAATAATACTTTATGTGTTTCCATTGCACCAATCGTCATAAAGATTGTGAAAATCAAATATCCGATAAAGGCTACACCAAGCTGTTTTGAATCTGCAGCTTGTGCTAATTTTTCGCCAAATACTCCAAGTTGAATTAACCAAGTCATTCCAACACCTAACCAAAATAGGCCGTACGCACCAAATGCTGTCGTACCGAATGTATTGTTATGCTTTGCATCGTGAATGCAAGCAAAGATTTGTGCAAATCCTCCTAAAAAGATTGCCCATGGTAATACAAGTGAAACGCCATCTGTTAAGCCTAACTTTTGAGATGATGCTACAAGTGTTACCATCGCTAATCCAAATAGACCAATTCCAGATGGATCCGCTGTTGTCATTTTCACATGATGTGTAGTAGTTTGATTGCTCATATAAACCTCCTGATTATAAACATACTCGAATACAATACTTAAATCAGAAGCCTATGTCAATGGTTTTTTTTGTATGTTGTCAGACGTTATATTTTATAATGATTAAATATATTTCCGACTACTTCATAAGGTTTTATATTCACTTTTTCCAACTCTTTTATCGGTATCCATAACGGAATATAACTTCCTCTACCTTCCCGCTGAAATTCCTCAGCTGTTCCGTTTCCGAACACTCCGCCTGTAATATAGGCAGCATAATAATATTCATTTCCTTTATATTTTACCTTTGCAATAAGGTGCTCCACTTTTATATGTACCCCTAATTCTTCGTATACCTCTCTTTTCGTTGCTTCTTCAGGCGTTTCACCTTCCTCAATCCCTCCTCCAGGAAAAACATAATATGTTTCCTCTTCTCGAATACGTTTTATAAGAGCGATTTTTCCTTCCTGTACAATGATAGCCGCCCCGCGATTTCTTATCATGTTATTACCTCAATTCGAATCGCGACTGTTCCCCACTTTTTTTCTTGTTCTTTCGTATATATTTTGTATGTACTTTCTAACATTTCCTCTAAACTATCATTTTCACAATCCAATAATTTTTTATCGATTTGTTCATACATAGCTTTAAAGCTCTCGTATCGCTTTATTTCCGTTACTTTTACCGTCATCATTTCTGTTGTCGTAAGATTCGTAAATACGATTTCATCGCCTTTGTTTATTAGTTGACGTTTTTCATCGTATAGGCGTACTTCATATACTTTTTTTCCTGATTGAATTGACTGAAACGGTTTATTATATAAACCCATTTCGTATCGCATACATCCCACTCCCTTTTGTTCATTTCACCTATAAATACAGTTCACATTACTACATCTTGCATATAATATTCCATACGTATCGCTTAATTGAGAAAGGAGGCTGAAGAAGCGTGTTATATTTAAATCAAAAACCTGAATATAATAAATATGATATTGGTGATTATACTTATAGTAAAGTAGGGCCAACCATTTTTTCTTGGAACGATGAAACAAAATTAAAAATAGGTAAGTTTTGTTCATTAGCAGAAGAAGTCGTTTTCATACTTGGCGGTGAACATCGCGCAGACTGGATAACAACTTATCCATTTAATGCACTTTTTGATGAAGGAGCACATATTACTGGTCACCCTTCTTCAAAAGGTGATATCGTAGTCGGCAATGATGTATGGATTGGTTATCAATCCTGCATTTTATCTGGTGTTACAATTGGTAACGGGGCCATTATCGGCGCCAGAAGCGTTGTTACAAAAGACGTACCCCCGTATGCAATTGTAGCTGGTAATCCTGCAAAATTTGTTCGATATCGTTTCCCGCAAGAAACGATTGACAAACTAGAGAATCTCGCATGGTGGGACTGGGACATTTCTGTTATAAAAGGAGCCATTCCATTACTACTCTCCGACAAAATCGACGAATTTTTCACCTCGCCCGAAAAAGAATCTACATGATAAATACAGAAAGAGCATCCGGAAAAAAGGATGCTCTTTCTGTATTTATTTTTTATTTATTTTTTATTTATTTGCAAATGATTACACGGAGAACATTGAAATGGAATTTTATCTAAGCAATTAAAGTTTGTTTCGCAAATTTGTTCAATCGTTGGAACAAATGGAATGACAACTATGTTACTTTCTACTATTTGTGTAACAGGTGGCAATACTGTGCCTACTTGATGTTCAAAACGAATACTCGCTTGATTTATATAATTTCCTGAACCATTTGGCGCGCTCTGTACTGCTACTTGGAACGAAACTGTCCTTGCTTCACCAGGATTTAAACTTCCGATAAGAAACCCTACTGCCGGGCTTACATTCGGCACTGGCGTATTATCAACCGTTACACTTCCAGGAACAAATCGAACACTACTATCTAACATATCTTGAAAACGAATATTTTGCATTACAGTATCACCCGTATTTGTGATGACTGTCGTAAACGTAATGACATCTCCAATTGTTGCTGCCTGTAAATCTGCCGTTTTTACGACTGTCGTTGAGACATTTTGAGGAATAAACGGGATAACAACTGTATTACTATCACCTTCAACTACTACTGGCGGCTCATTCGGATTTACAGTTGCGAGCCCATTCGCTGTAGCAGTATTTGTAACTAAATTATTTACTTGCCCTCCTGTTATTACAACTTGGAAATTAATAATTGCTGCATCATTTGGCTGAAAATCACCTAACGGAATACCAGTATTCGGATTAGCAAATGGAAGAGGTACATCATTTACCGTTACCGTACCATTTATAAATAGCGTATTCGGATCAATGATATCTGTTAACACAATATTGGTCACAGGAACTGTACTATCATTTATAACAGCGATTCCGTAAGTGACAACATCCCCTATCATTGCTACTTCAAAGTTTGCTCCTTTTGCAACAAATAAGATTGCAGTATTTACCGTTACAATAACTGTATTGCTCGTGTCCATCACTGTAACTGGCGGCTCTCCTGGTACTAAAATATATTCTGCTAACGCTCCAGCAACGTTTACTACTGTTCCACCATCCGGAAAACTTGTAATCGTAGCTTCATATGTTACAAGTGCCGTCTCACCAACTGGTATATCAGGTATCGTAAATCCAATCTGCGGATTTAACCCCGGTTGCGGAACCCCATTTATCGTTACACTATTTGGGACGAAATCAGCTTCCTGAGATAGCACATCGATAAATTGAACATTCATTGCATCAGCAGTACCAGTATTTAATATACGAACAGTATACGTTACCTTTTCTCCTACGCCAACAACTGAATGATCTACTTCTTTTAGCATATCTAAGCTGCCTCTATTTACCGGCGTAACCGTCGTATTACTTGAATTTGTAATTGTAGACGGAGGTTCTCCTGGAATCAATTCGAAATCACCCGTTACTCTTGCTGTATTCATAATGCTACTAGAAGGCGGAACTGCGATTACATTTACTTCAAATGTAATTAATACGCTATCCCCTACTGCAAGATCAGGCAATGCAAAGCCTACAAATGGATCTAAACCTACTTGCGGAATCCCATTTATTTGTACACTTCCAGGAACGAATTCTAAACTAGGTGATGGAACATCGATAAACTGAACATTCGTTGCTGTTACCGTTCCCGTATTTGTAACTTGCACACTATACGTTAACGTATCTCCTAATCGTGTCGCTTCTTTATTTACAGATTTTATAACGCTGAATCGTCCTCTATTCACTCTAGTTATCGTCGTATTACTCGGCTCTGTTACTACAACCGGTGGCTCTCCTGGCACTAAAGTAAAGCTTCCTGTTATATTTGCAACGTTCGTAATTGTTCCTGATGACGGGATGTTTGTAACTGTCGCTTGAAACGTCACTATAACTGTTTCACCTACCGGTATATCTCCAACTCCAAATCCAGTAATCGGATTTAAGTTTGGTTGCGGGGCTCCATTTATCGTTACACTATTTGGTACAAATGACGCCCCTGCTGAAATGGTATCAACAAACTGAACATCATTAGCTGTTACTGTTCCTGTATTCGTTATTTGAATCGTATACGTTAATATATCTCCAACGAGAGTAGCAACCCTATTTACTTGTTTAATAACATTAAATTGCCCTCTATTTACAGTTGTAAGCGTTGTATTACTCGGTTGGTTTACTATAACTGGTGGTTCTCCTGGTACTAATACAAAACTTCCCGTTACATTTGCCGTATTGGCAATTGTTCCGTTTGTTGGCACACTAACAACAGTTACTTGGAATGTGACTTCTACACTTTCACCTGGATTTATATCTGGAAGCGGGAATCCATTATTCGGATTGAATCCAGGTTGTAACACACCGTCTATCGTTACACTGTTCGGCACGAATGCTATAGAGGAAGGTAATACATCACTATATTGAACATTCGTTGCTGGCACTGTCCCTGTATTTTGAACAACTGTTGTATATGTGATTGTATCGCCTACTGCAACAACCGGCTGACTTACTGATTTTAAAACATTCAAACCAGGCTCATTGATTTCTGTTAATGTCGTATTACTTGTCGTTGTTTCCGTAATAGGCGGTTCTGTTTCACTTACAGAAAAAGTAGCTGTAACGTCTACAAAGTTAACAATCGTTCCACCTTCTGGTATGCTTGTAACCACTTCCTGATATGTGACGAGTACAAAATCATCTACAGGTATATCTGGAACTGTAAAACCAATGAAAGGATCTAATCCTGGTGCTGGTACCCCGTTTATGCTCACGCTTCCTGGTACAAATGCTACACCGGCGGAAGTAGTATCGATAAATTGAACATTCATCGCTGGCACTGTTCCGAAATTAAAAATCAATACATCATACGTTAATATTTCTCCTACAGTCGCTACTTCTTTATCTACTAGTTTCAATGGAAAAATCGAAGCTATATTAATTGTCGTAACGACTAAATTCGTTAATATCGTTTCCGTAATCGGTGGTTCCTGCGGATTTGGTTGTGAAGTAAATGTAACGTCTGCATCATTTAATATGACTTCATTATCTGGAATTTCTGTAATCGTCACTTGGAATGTTACCTCAATACTTCCACCAGCAATTAATAATGGCGTAACTGCAAATCCTATTTCTGGATTTAAACCAAGTTGCTGCACTCCACCTATCGTTACACTATTTGCGACAAATGTTGTTCCTTCTGGAATGACATCTTGGAAGAACACATCTGTAACAGGGATAATCCCTACATTCGTTATTAGCACAGTATACGTTAATACATCCCCAACAGCCCCAGTTGCAACATCAACTGTTTTTGTTGCTGTTACTTCACCAGGAGGAGGTAATGGGATTGTAACTACCGTTGTATTACTTGAGTTCGTTGTTGTTACAGGTGGTTGTAAAGGATTTAATAAGAAAGTGGCTGTAGCAGATGCTGTATTTAATACTGCTCCACGTGTAGACGGTGCAACTACCGTAACTTGGAACGTTACTGTCAAGGATGTTCCAGCTACAATATTAGGAAGTGGGAAACCAACATTTGGGTCAAATCCAGGTTGTGGCGTTCCATTTATCGTTACACTATTTGCTACAAATGTTGTTTCTAACGCAATTGGATCAATAAAAGAGACATTCGTTGCTGTTACTGTACCGTTATTTCGAATGGCAACAGAATACGTGTAAGTTTCTCCAAGTGCTGCTTGTTGTACAGATGAAGATTTTTGTATATTTAACTGTGCTGTGTTTACTTGCGTCACTACAAAATTACTATTTGTAACAGTCGTTATTGGAGGGTTTGCTGGATTTATAAGAAAACTTGCAGTAACGTTCGATTGGTTTCTTATATTTCCACCGCTCGGAACACTCGTCACTGTAACTTGAAACGTAATCGTAGCCGTTTGCCCGACCGGAATATTTGGTACCGGGAAACCTGCCATAGGATCCGCGCCTTGCTGTACGACTCCATTTATCGTCACACTATTTGCTACAAAGGCAGTACCAGACGGAATTGGATCTTGAAAAACAATATTCGTTGCAGAAACAGTTCCTGTATTTTGAATAAGAATCATATACGTTAACGTATCTCCTACACCTGCTTGTGGTGTATTTACACTTTTTATTACATTAATTGATCCTACATTCACTCGTGTCACAACGGTATTACTAATTGTTACAATTGTAATTGGCGGCTGCAACGGGCTTACTTGAAAATCGGCAGTGACATTTGCATTATTCGGAAGCGCCCTATTTGGTGGTACACTCGTGATTGTCACTTGAAAAGTGACCGTCACCATACCTCCTACTGGAATATTAGCAAGTGGAAATCCAGTTGTTGGGTTTAAACCTGGTTGAGGTGTCCCGTTTATTGTTACACTATTCGCTACAAACGTTGTTCCAGATGGAATCGGATCAAGGAATGATACATTTGTCGCTACTACCGTTCCACTATTTTGTATAGCAACTGTATATGTTAGTGTATCTCCTACACCTGCTTCAGTAGCACTTACACTCTTCATTACATTTAGCCCTGAGGAATTCACAACTGTCATAACAGTATTACTTGGAACCGTCACAGTAATTGGTGGCTCTGTTGGATTTACAAGGAAATCTCCAGTGACATTCGCATTATTTACAACATTATTTCCTTGGGGAATTTCATCAATTAACACTTCAAACGTAACAATTAGATTCGTGCCAGTAGGCAAATCATTTAATGGGAATCCAAGTTCTGGATCTACTCCTTCTTGTAAAACACCATTAACAAATACACTGTTTTCAATAAATAATGTCCCTTGCGGAATTGAATCTTGGAAAAATACATTTGTAGCTGGTACACTACCTGCATTTATGATTTCAATTGTATATACTAAAACATCCCCTACCGTTGCAACATCCGTATTCACTGATTTCACAACTTCAAAGTTCCCTGATTGTACAGTTGTATTCACAATATTACTCGGAACATTGATTGTTACGGGTGGTTCACTCGGATTCACTTGAAAACTTGCTGTTACATTTGCTTGATTTAAAATATCTTCATTTTCTGGATCCTGTACAATTAATACGTCAAATGTGACTACAACTGTTTGAGCCGCAGGAATATTAGGAAGAGGAAATCCAGTATTCGGATTCAATCCACTTTGTGTTACTCCATTAATTGTTACAGAATTTGCAACAAATGAGACAGCGGTAGAAATGGCGTCTTGGAAAACCACATTTGTTAACGGAACGTTTCCTGTATTTTGAACGGCAATGGTATATGTTAAAGTGTCCCCTACTGCCGCTTGTGTTGTATTCACTTCTTTTATTACATTTAAACTTCCTGTATTAACTTGTGTCACAACCGTATTCGTTAGTCTATTAATCGTCACTGGCGGCTGGTTCGGAATAACGACGAAATTAGCAGACACATTTCCGCGATTCGCAATCGTACCGCCTGACGGCGTAGATGTTACTCGTACTTGAAATGTAACAGTCCTACTTCCAGCAGGAGATATATTGGCTACCGTAAACCCAGTCGCTGGATTTGCCCCAGGTTGTAAAACCCCGTCCACAGTCACACTATTTGCGATAAATGTCGTTCCAATTGGAATCGGATCTTGAAAAATAACGTTCGTCGCAAGTACATTTCCTGTATTTTCAATTGTAACAGTGTACGTAAGAACGTCATTCACTGTCGCAAAAGCTCTATCCACTGTTTTTCTCGTTCTTATATCAGCTATATTGATAGTCGTAACTACAGTATTACTTGTCGCTTGCCCTGAAACTGGTTGTTGACCAGAAACTGGAGTAAAGGTAAATGTTGCACTTGCACGATTGGGAATTGGATTGACAAGAGGATTAGATGTTACTCGAACTTGAAAGCGCACTACAGTCGTTTGCGAAGCATTAATACTTCCTAGATTAATACTACTTGCTGGATTCGCTCCTGGACGTGCTACGCCATTCACTGTAACGCTATTTGCGACAAATGTTGTTCCAGCAGGTATACTATCAACAAAAAGAACATTGTTTGCAGTAACGTTTCCATTATTTGTGACATTAACTGTGTACGTTAATACATCATTAATTGTTGCGGTCTGTAAATCTACAGATTTTTGCATACTTATAGTTGCTTGATTCACTGTCGTTTGTACTGTATTTGAAGAAGACATACTAGTAATAGGTGGACTACCTACAAAAGGACGGAATTGATATGACACCATTGCACGATTTGAAATAGGATTTGGGTTTGGGAACGATGTTATTCGCACTTGAAATGTAACAACTCTTTGCGTGTTATTTGGGAGTGTGCCTAAATTAATTCCATTAGCAGGGTTCGCATTCGGCTGTGTTACTCCACCTACTGTTACACTACCTGTAACAAACGTCGTTCCGTTCGGAATACTGTCTTGTAATATAACATTTTCTGCGCTTCCTGTACCTGTATTAGGAACTGTAATTGTGTAGGTAAGAATATCTCCAACTCCTGCAACTGTTCTATTGACCGATTTAACAGGATTAATAATTGGCCCCGTTGCATCAATTTGAACCCCAAAACCAGCTGCAGCATATCCATCTCCATTAGTAACGAATCGAACCGTTGCTGACGTTTGATTATTTACTAATGATGCAGAGGCATTTACATTTGTAATATCCCACCCTTGTCTTCGAACGGCTAAAGCTATCCCTAAAGGCTGATTCAAATCTCCAAACGTTCCAGTGGTATCTAACTCTCCAATGTCGTTACAAATTTGTGACTGAAAGAAATTATTTGCGGGGTTTCTCGGGCCGGATAATGCAACTGTAGCATTTGCATTCGGTCCAAAGCGAAGTTGATCTCCAACAATGTTAGAATCACCTTCTTGAGCAGTTACGAGCACTCGTCCTGTTACAGCTCCTGTAGCTGGAGTAGCAAATCCTGAAATAGTAGCATCAACTGGTGGTGATGAAGCATCAATAATTTCTTGACCTGCATATACTGACAAATTTCGAAGTGGTAAACTGGCATTTTGATACACAACCTCAAGCGTCCATCCAGTTGAACGACTGATTGTTGGGTCGGCTGAAGTTCTTGCAGCTGGCACAGCACCCGTTGTATATGTTCCTGCTCCACCTGCACTAACAAGATTCGTTACATTGGCAGAGCGAGCATAATAAAACTGATTTCCTACTGAACCTTGCTGCGCGGTAACAGGATCTGGCGTAACAGAAAACGTTCCTGCTGGCGTTGTGAATGTAATGTTATCATTTAAAAATGGTAACACATCTTCCGTATCAGTCCGGAAAGTACCAGCCCAAACTAATTCTGCATATAACACACTGCTTCCCGCTGGAAGATTTAAAATTGCACTTGAAGAATTCAATTGCCATTCATCTGTTGTCCCTGCTGGGAATCCTGGTACTTGTAGCGCTGTATTTACTGTCGTAAACACAGCAAGTGTACCAAAAATATTACCTGGTGCAGGTGATGTAGGGCTAAGTCCCAGCGTATTCCCAGTGAACGTGACGGCACCAGGTACTGTTGTCGTAAAACGATTTATAAAAGGCACACAATCATCTCATTTCATTTATAGTAAAAAGTGCTCTATACTATAAAATGTAGACAACCTATGGGATGTACGTTGTCCAACAAAATTCCGCACATATGAGAGGAGTTTATAAAACTATGCGCTACGTTATTATAACAGGAACTTCACAAGGTTTAGGGGAGGCTATTGCCACACAATTGTTAGAAAAAAATACAACTGTCATCTCTATTTCTAGAAGAGAAAATAAAGAGCTTACTAAACTTGCAGAGCAATATAACAGCAATTGTATTTTTCATTCCCTAGATCTTCAAGATGTACATAACTTAGAAACTAACTTTAAAGAGATCATTTCATCTATTAAAAAAGACAATGTATCCTCTATTCATTTAATTAATAATGCGGGTACAGTTGCACCTATGAAGCCAATTGAAAAAGCTGAAAGCGAACAATTCATTACGAACGTTCACATTAATTTACTTGCACCTATGATTCTTACATCTACGTTTATGAAACATACGAAAGACTGGAAAGTAGCTAAACGTGTTATAAACATTTCATCTGGTGCAGGAAAAAATCCTTATTTTGGATGGGGCGCTTATTGTACAACGAAAGCTGGTGTAAATATGTTTACACAGTGCGTAGCAACCGAGGAAGCAGAAAAAGAATATCCAGTAAAAATCGTCGCTTTTGCACCTGGTGTTGTTGATACAAGTATGCAAGCACAAATTCGTGAAACAAATAAAGAAGATTTCATAAATTCGGACCGCTTCATTGCATTAAAAGAAGAAGGAAAACTATTATCACCTGAATATGTTGCGAAAGCTATTCGTAACTTACTAGAAACTGAGGACTTCCCTCAAGGCGAGGTTATTAGAATTGATGAATAACAAAAAGGCGTGCTATTTTAGCACGCCTTTTTGTTCTACTTTTCTAAAAATATGAGCACAGACTCCGCAATCTGTTCATAACCGATTTCTTGATAAATTTTATTAGATGTCGGATTCGCTAGATCAGTATATAACGTAGTCGTCTTGTAACCTTCATCTAACAAACGTTGACTAAGTGCCGCTACACACTTAGATGCGTATCCCTTTTTCCTTGCTTCTTTCGGCGTATATACAAAATTAACTGTTATATTATTTTTAGTTGGTCTCGTTTTTGCAGCTACAGAAACGAGTTTTCCGTCTACTTCTAGACCAAATAAACGATGAGTAATGATTAGTGTATGTGCCGTTTGTTTTGCTTCTTCTTTCGTAATAGGAAGATTCACATCTTCGCAAAATTGATAAATCCACTGTTCTATTAATAGTAGCTCATCACTACCTATTTCTCGAAAAGCCCCATCCTCGGTCCACTTCTTCTTAACTTGTTGTAATGCATACACACCTTGCTCCATTACAACATTCGTTTTCTTATTTTCTAACACGGCAATCTCTTCCGCTAATTTCTGTACAATTTTCTTATTACCAATCAATCCAGGAACATTTGAATATACTTTCGTTAATTTTTTTGCAAGTTCCACGATATCCTCTTCCTCAATTTCAGACGTAGCAACAATGATTTGTTTCTTTTCTTCTGTTTGAAGAAATACAACTACAATTTCTTCTCCTTGTTTCGCTATCCCCATAAATATCGGTTGTTGGACCATTTGTAATACACCTAATATGAGATTATTTTCCTGCTCATTCTTTTCTAAAAATGGTGTAACCTCTTCTTTAAAATTAAGAATCTCTTCGTATACATGTAATTGAATCATCGACAATCTCTTCCCTCTATTTATAGTTTCATTAAGTATTGGCGATTAATTCATTAAATCCCTCTTTTACGATTCAATACTATGCGAAGTTAACATATTCAAATCAGTTTCAGCTTGTAAAATTCTCTGTTTTTCTTTTTCAAATACCTCTTCTTCTTTTTGAAATGACTCTTTTCGATTTTTAATCATACGCTCCATTTCTTTTTTACTCGGTCCACCGTATACATTTCTTTTTTGAATAAATGCTTCTGGCGATATAATTTCATTCCACTCTTTTTCTAATAAATTTATTTTAAAATGTTCTTGCAAATACATATTTACCTCTTTGAAGTGTAATTCATGTAGTTCTTTTTTCTGCTCCAATGACATATTTGCAATAGCACTTGCTGCATGATGAGCATGCCGAAATGGAATTTCATAATTTTTTGTTAAAACATCGGCGAAATCCGTTATCGTTATTGCATGTTTATAGGAACGACTTTTTAACGTTTCTTCTTCTACTTTCATCGTTCGGATCACTGCATTCATCATACAAAAAACACGAATTGCCTTTTCAATCCCTTTATATAAATATGGCTGCAAGTCATCTTCCGTATCGACAATATCACCAAATGGTGTATTATGAATCATTTGAAATACTGTAAATGCTTCTCCTAAAGCGCTACTCGTAATCGCACGGGCATGTTCAATGGAAACTGGATTTCGCTTTTGCGGCATAATGCTACTTATTTGTACATATGGCTTTGCAATAGTAATACCGTCATATTCTTTCGTTGCTAACAACAAAAAGTCATGAATCCATCTACTCGTATTCGTCATCATTACCATAAGTAGCGAGCTAACTTCTAATAAATAATCTGCTCCGGCAACAGCATCATATGAGTTCTCAATTACATTTGTAAATCCAAGTAGATGAGCAACTCGTTCTCGTTTAATCGGGAAACTTGTTGTAGAGAGTGCAGCCGCCCCCATTGGAGACTGATTTAAAAGCTGGTACGTTTTTTTCATTCTTTCTAAATCTCTTTGCATCGTATCATAAATTGCTAAAGTATAATGACCAAATGTTGTTGGCTGTGCTGGTTGTGTATGTGTATAAGCTGGCATGATCGTTTCCTTATGATCAGCAGCAAGTTGCAGTACACTTTCTTGCAATACCAAATGATGTTCCATTAATCGTAATACATATCGCCTTAAACTCATGCGATACATCGTTACCCCCATATCATTTCTACTTCTACCAATATGCATATTGCTTACAAAATGGCATTTCGCTTCTTGAGAAATTAAATGTTCGACTAAAAAAAAGAGATCTTCATGCTGCTTTGTATATAGCAATTGATCTTTTGGAATTCCCTCTACCTTTTTAAGAGCGTTTAATATAACTTTAGCTTCTTCCTTTTTCATTAGACTTTCTTCAGTCAGCATCGTAATATGTGCTTTATGCACTTGAAACATATCTTTCAATAAGTAATTTCGTTGAAAATCAAATACATGTTGTAATACACAATCCACATATGTTTTTCCAGGGAAATCAGCGCCTTCACTCTTTATAAACTCTTCCTTACTCTGTTTCATCACCTTTTCCCCTCTCACCTAAGTATTACTACCCATCATACCCAGAGATAGGAAAAAAGTGCTTGTACATAAAGTGAAACTTTAATCAGTGGGGGTTTTCTTCATCCCCCACTGATTATTAGTTGAACCAATCGGACTTTTAGGGGCAGTTGATCCCCCACCTAACTTCTTTGCTTTCCCTGAATTTTGAGGTGGGGGTCTTACTGCCCATTAAAGCGGGATAAAAATAAACTCGGTGCTCTCTGCACCGAGTTTATTTAATAAAAGTTGCATCATACTTATCACTTTGCAACACTTGGAAATGTAAGTTTGCTAAATGTTTCCGTATTTCTGCACTGTCGTCCTCATTTAAATTATTGGCTAAAAACACTATTTCTGTACAGTTCCCGCGTTTATCCATCGCATAAACTGCTTTTGTAACTGTCCATGGCGTATAGCCATTTTTTTGCCCTGCATGTCTAAATGTTTTACGATATTTTTTAGCGCTCATATCTGTTTCAACGATATTCGCCCACACTTTTTCTTCAGCTTCTGTCAAGCCACCTTTATGGTTTGCCTTTTGAAGTAATACCATATAATCATTTGCAGAAGCTGCTGGTAATCTATCTGACCAAATTTTGTCGTAACGTTCCTCTAAATAAAGCGGAATTTCCTTCTGTAATAATGGTCCCTTCTTCTTTAAGCGTTCATGAATAATCATCGCATATTCACGATATTGCTCTTGAGACATTTCTTTTAACTTTTTCTCTATTTTATATTTTGGAACATGTAATTCTTTATGCAAATATCCTGGGATATACAAAGATGAAACGATTGGAAATAGTGGTTGATGTGCAGGAAGTGATAAACTTTGTAAATTTCGATTGATGTTATCTAATCCTAACAATTCCATTAAGTATTCAGCATTTGCATTCGAACTAAACTTAACCATTCCTTTTGCCACTTCTTCTAAAGAAACCGCTCCTTCAGTTATCTTGCCCGTCTTCTCCAAATACTTTTGCCATCTATCTTGTGCACCACCATCTGTATTCGGTACATAATAGCGATTCACATCATTAATCGACACGAAACTAGACGAATCAATTTTCCCTTCAGTAACTTGTTTCGTATATTCAAGCGCCACAATTAATTTCATCGTACTAGCAACTGGCAATACAACATTTGGGTTTACAGAATAAACAACTTTATCATTTCTCTTTACTAGAAGCGCACTATTTTTTTCATCTTTATGTTCTTCAATAAAAGATGCAATATACTGTGCATCATCATTATTTGAACTCCATACTTTTTTCACTAAAAAGTTACCCGATATTAGCAAAACAAAAATACCCACAATTACTGCGCATACTATAGTTTTTTTCAAGTAAAATTCCTCTCCTATTGTGTAACTCTTCTCTATTTATCATTTAAAAACAAAATAATGGAGATGGTCATTTAAATAACCATCTCCATTATTTTAACTTGTATGCTCCTATTATGTCTACGTCATAAATTTCACAAAATCCTCAAGAAACTTTTTATAGTGTAACGACCAACCAATTCGCAACCAATTTTTTAATGCTTTTGCATCAGGTTGAGGCCGAAAATCAGCAATACTCTCTCCTTTTGCAATTCCAGCTGTATCTACATCGACACGACGATATACATAATCTAAAAGGGATGGATTTGCCGCAACCATCATTGTAACGACGTCATGCACTGGACTTCCTTTTATTTTCGGATTTAACTTTCTATAAGCTTTATAATAATACGTAAATATCGGCTCGATTAACTTATTAAAACTCGTTTTAGAGTGTTTCGTAATATATTTTACCATTTCCGGCGTAATAATTGCTTCAGATGTAACGTTAAGTGGCACTAATGTCACATTTTTGGCATTTTGCATAACTAATTGTGACGCAATGGGATCACCATGAAAATTCGCCTCTGCGACTGGTGTTACATTGCCAGGCATTAAGAAAGCACCGCCCATTATATAATATTCTTTCACATACTTCATCATCGGCTTTTCTAAAATAAATGCTGTCGCTAATGTTGTTGATCTACCAGCATCGACTATTATTAATTCTCCTTTATATTTTTCAAGAAGATCAAAAAATGTACAAAAAGGCTTTATATTTGGCGAAAAAGTTTTTGGAGGTTTAATTGGTCCTAAACCGTCTGCCCCATGAATTTCTGGATAATACGTTGTAACATCTCCGGATAAAGGAATTTTCGCACCATTAATAACAGGTATATCTTCCCGTCCTGCCATTTGCAATAAATATGCGGCATTACTTGTCGCCTTTTCTTGTGTTACATTCCCATATCCCGTTACTACCCCAACAATATCAATATCAGGATGCAACAATCCATACATAATCGCTAAAGAGTCATCAATTCCTGGGTCTCCTAAAAATAACACTTTTTTCATCGACCTCAACTCCATCTCCTCAGTTGTTATTAACTTATGAATAAACGTGGATATACAGAATAAAAAAGAACAAATTCATACGAAAAAACGCAGTCTTATAAGGACTACGTTTTTCAGCTAACCTATACTGTTTTTTTTACAGCACTCATACTTCCAATAACATAAGCGATAAATGCAAAACAAATTGGGAAGACAACTGTATGTATACCGAACGGATTTGGATAGAAAAGATGAATACACATATATGAACCTACTCCAACGAAAATGGAAGCAAGCGCTCCTGTAGCATTTCCTTTTCTCCAATATAACCCTAATACGATTGGCCAAATGAATGCTGCTTCTAATCCACCGAAAGAAAATAAATTTAGCCATATTAAAAAATCTGGTGGTTTAATCGCCGCTGCATAAACGAGTAGTCCTACAATACCAGTAATCCACAAACTTCCTTTTTTTATCGTACTGTCTGCTGCATCTTTATTTATGTAATTTACGTATATATCTTTAATAATTGACGAGCTTACAAGTAATAATAAAGAGTTTACTGTAGACATAATCGCTGCCATTGGTGCGGCTAAAAAAACTCCAGCTAACCACGGTGGTAACACTTCCATCGCAAGTAGCGGCATTACTTTATCTGGTACCGTTATACCTGGAAGTACTACTCTTGCAAATACACCTGTTAAATGCATACCGATCATAATTGTGCCAACGACAACGGTTCCAATTATTAAAGCTTGGTGCATAGCTTTTGAATTTTTATAAGACATGGCACGCACGCTAATTTGCGGTAAGCCTACAACGCCAATTCCAATTAAAATCCAAAATGATGTAACATATGATTTTGTTAAACTGCCATCTGCTCCGAGTGGTGTAATTAACTTTGGATTAATTTGAACAAGTTCCTGCATAATCTTTTCAATTCCACCACCAGCAATGACAGTAGCAATTAAAATGATTGTTGTTCCAACTAACATAATGATTCCTAATAATGTATCTGATAGAGCAACTGCACGAAATCCACCAATTAATACGTACACAAGTACAGAAAAAGTAAATAAAAATAGTGCTGTTGTATACGATAGACCCGTTAGTGACTCGATTAATCGACCACCGCCGACCCACTGGGCTACTGTCGCTGAAAATAAAAAGATAATAATACATAACGCAGAGAGTATAACAACTGCTTTATTATTGTATCTCCCTTTTAAATAATCGATAAGAGTAATTGCTTCCATCTTCCTAGCGATAATTGCAAACTTTTTACCGATAACCGTTAAAACGATATACCCTGTTACAACTTGAATCGCAGATAACAGTACCCATCCAAGCCCCATATTGTAAGCAATACCAGGGCCACCAATAAAGCTACTTGCACTACCGTACGTAGCAATCATTGTCATCGCTAATAATAAACCGCCTAGCTCACGCCCACCAAGAAAATATTCTTGTAAAAATTTATTATGAGCAGTCGCTTGCACGCGTCTTGAAGCATATACACCAATTAAAAATACAACGATAAACGAAATTATCATTGGAATGATTACATACCAATTCATCTACTATTCCTCACTTTTTTCTTCCTCATCGAGTGAAATATCTTGAAATACAAAACGAACAACTAAACTAAGTAAAATAACCATAACGATAAATCCAACGATACAGCTATAAAAAAACCATGCGGGAAAACCTAATACATATGTATATTCATTCGGATTTTTACTACCAAGCCCATAAGCAAATCCGTACCATATTATAAAATTAATAATAGCAAGTCCAAGACCAATTAACGCTTCTCTATGGGCTATTCGAAAGCGTGGATCATCATGATAATCTTTCATTTTCACCCCTCCTCTCACGATGTATTATTGTACCATTGTTCTTCTAGTTTTTCCTACTAGAAAGCAAAAACAAGCAGGATTTTTTATAATCATATAGAAGATTCTCTTACATTACATATTTTTTACAATTGTAACACAAATGAAATTTGAATTTTCAGTATTTATTAATTATGATTTTAATTAGAGGCTTTCCATCTAGTTTCCGCATCCCTGATTTCGGAATAAGCGCCGTCTCGTACTGCGTTTACATTATATTTTCAAGGGGGTTATACAATGAGTCAACTAGCTGTAAATCTTCATGAAAAGGTAGAAAAGTTTCTTCAAGGTACAAAAAAGTTATATGTGAATGGATCTTTCATTGAAAGCGCTTCCGGAAAAACATTTAAAACACCTAACCCAGCAACTGGTGAAACACTTGCCGTCGTTTCTGAAGCTGGTCGCGAAGATATTCATAAAGCTGTAGTCGCAGCTCGTATGGCTTTTGACGAAGGTCCTTGGTCTCGTATGAGCACTGCTGAGCGAAGCCGTCTCATGTACAAGTTAGCTGATCTAATGGAAGAACATAAAGAAGAGCTTGCACAGCTCGAAACATTAGATAACGGAAAGCCAATCCGTGAAACAATGGCAGCAGACATACCACTTGCAATTGAGCATATGCGCTATTACGCTGGCTGGGCTACGAAAATCGTTGGTCAAACAATTCCTGTTTCCGGTGATTACTTTAACTATACACGCCATGAAGCTGTTGGTGTCGTTGGTCAAATTATCCCTTGGAACTTCCCGCTTCTTATGGCAATGTGGAAAATGGGAGCAGCGCTTGCTACAGGATGTACAATCGTTTTAAAACCTGCAGAACAAACTCCACTATCTGCTCTATACTTAGCTGAATTAATTGAAGAAGCTGGATTCCCGAAAGGTGTTATTAATATCGTACCTGGATTTGGTGAATCAGCTGGACAAGCTCTCGTTAATCATCCACTCGTTGATAAAATTGCATTTACCGGTTCTACTCCTGTCGGTAAACAAATTATGAGACAAGCATCCGAATCATTAAAACGAGTTACACTTGAGTTAGGCGGTAAATCACCAAATATCATCTTGCCAGATGCTGATTTATCTCGCGCGATTCCTGGTGCACTTTCTGGTGTTATGTTTAACCAAGGACAAGTATGCTCTGCTGGATCACGCTTATTTGTTCCGAAGAAAATGTATGATAATGTCATGGCTGATCTCGTCCTCTATTCTAAAAAACTAAATCAAGGTGTTGGTCTTAACCCTGAAACAACAATTGGTCCTCTCGTTTCCGAAGAACAACAAAAACGTGTAATGGGCTACATTGAAAAAGGGATTGAAGAAGGCGCTGAAGTACTTTGCGGAGGAAGTAATCCATTCGATCAAGGCTACTTCGTTTCTCCTACAGTATTCGCTGACGTAAATGATGAAATGACGATCGCAAAAGAAGAAATTTTCGGTCCAGTTATTTCTGCAATACCGTTTAACGATATTGATGAAGTAATTGAACGTGCGAATAAATCGCAATTTGGCTTAGCTGCTGGTGTATGGACAGAAAATGTTAAAACTGCACACTATGTTGCAAGTAAAGTACGTGCAGGTACAGTATGGGTAAACTGTTATAACGTCTTTGATGCAGCATCTCCATTTGGAGGATTTAAACAATCTGGCCTCGGCCGTGAAATGGGGTCTTACGCATTAAATAACTATACAGAAGTGAAGAGCGTTTGGCTTAACTTAAATTAATGAGAAAGAACCTGACTTACCTGGTCAGGTTCTTTTCATTATGTATTCCTTTAAACTTGCAGTCCTCCGCTCACATTTAATACTTCACCTGTAATATAGGATGCGTATTCTGATGCTAAAAAGGCTGCTGCGTTCGCAATATCTTCTGGCGTTCCAATTCTACCAACTGGAATAGCGCCAACCATCTTTTCTTTCACTTTATCTGGTATCGTTTTGGTCATATCTGTATCCATAAACCCCGGACAAATCGCATTACAAGTAATACCGAAACTTCCAACTTCTTTCGCTGCTGTTTTCGTTAAACCTACAACTCCTGCCTTTGTAGCCGCATAATTTGCTTGACCTATGTTTCCTTCTCTACTAATTGAAGATATATTAATAATGCGTCCATACCCTTGTTGTCTCATGTAAAGAAGCGCTGGTTGCATACAATAAAAAACTCCAGTTAAGTTCACTTGTAATACTTGTTCCCAAGCAGACTTCTCCATTTTATGTAACATTGCGTCTCTTGTAATTCCAGCATTATTCACCAAAATATGTAATGTACCAAATTTTTGAACCCCATATTCAATTAACGACTTTGCTTCATTTTGATTACTCACATCACATCGATATGAGCACACTTCATATCCTTCATCTGATAACTCACGTGTCGTTTTTTGTAGATTCTCTTCATTTACATCGCTAATTAATACTTTCGCCCCTAGTTTTGCATAAACCCTTGCAATCTCTTTTCCAATTCCCTGTGCAGCTCCTGTTACAACAGCTGTTTTCCCATTTAAAAACTCCATTCCTATCCCCCATTTCTATTACTTATACTGTATATTTCGGCTCCTTGCTTTCCATTTCCTCTTTGTATAAAAAAGTCTATTTGTGTCAAACTAACTTTGCAACGTCGCATAAAGTGAAACTTTAATCAGTGGGAAGTTTGTTCATCCCCACTGATTATCAGCCCTCACCAATCGGGCATTTACTGGCAGTTAATCTCCCACCTAGCTTCTTTGTTCCATCTGAATTTTGAGGTGGGAATTTTACTACCCGTTATGCGGGATAAAGTGCAAGGAGATTGTGTCGAATGAACAAAAAGAATTTCAAACAAAACAAAGCAACTGATGGCATTGATGTTGAGTTCTCTCGCGAACTCGCTGACCACAATGACTTAGAAGCAAACGCACGTGCAAATGCCGCTGATGCACGTCAAAAACGCCAATCAACCGAAAAATAAGGTACATCACAACCTTATTCTTTTCAAAAGGGACCTACTACCCAACAAAATAAACCGAGAGACATCTCTTGGTTTATTTTCTATATTTTTTTGCATAATGAGCCAAGGTAAGCAACGGATATATATGAGTATAACTATGATAACGAATATAAAACCCACCTGGTAAACCTGTTCCAGTAGGATATTTTTCATTTACATAAGGGTTGGAGAGCAAATATGAAATACCTTTGCGAATGACTGGTGTTTCTTTTTCATAGTACGAAATGAGAGCATCTAACGCCCATGCCGTTTGTGATGGTGTACTAAACGGCAAAGTAACAAATCTTTTTTCCACACTACTTTGGCAAGATTCTCCCCAGCCACCATCTTCATGCTGTATATGTTCAAGCCATAAAGCTGCTCGTTTTAATGATGGATCGCTAGATGGTATTCCTAGTGACCGTAAACCAGTCAACACTGCCCATGTACCATATATATAACAAATTCCCCATTTCCCATACCATGATCCATTTTCCTCTTGTATATTCATTAACCAATTTATCGCACTTTGTTTTTGTTTCTCGGGCAATTCATTTTGCGCATATGTCCCGAAAAACTCTAGCACTCTTCCTGTAATATCTGGTGTAGAAGGATCTGTAATCATATCACTTGCATTTTCGATTGGTAAATTTGCTAATATACGGCTCGTTACCCCTTTTTCAAAAGCCCCCCAACCACCATCATTATTTTGCAATCCTTTAACCCAATTAACCGCTCTCTTCCAAGAATTATCTACATTTTCGTTCCCTCTACTTCGCGCCAATGCTCTTAACACAGCAGTTGTATCATCAATATCTGGAATCGTCGTATTCACATCCGAAAAGCCCCAACCACCTGGGAATAGATCCGGTGCATGTACACTCCAATCTACTTTCTTCGTTTGCTGTTTTCTTAGTAAATACGCTGATGCATTTTGAATTCCTTTACTTGCTTTCGGAACTTGAGCTTCTTGCAAAGCATAACTGAGTAAAGCTGTATCCCATACAGTTGACGGAGAGTTTTGCAAATGGCTCCCTCTCTCCATCTTCCATATATAAGATGTGATTCCCGTTATAGCCTTCTGAATAATTGGTGATTGAATAGAATGCCCTAATGCAAGTAAAGCATAAATCATATAAAACGAGGCAGTTGCGTAACTATATAATGTTCCATTTTCATCAATACGCTCTTTCATAAAACGTTCTACTGCCTCATATCCTTTATGATGCAAAGAAAGTGGATACGTTATAATTTTCTTCACCTCACTTAATAACGTTTGAAAAACTGGAGATCGGTCCTCCCGAAACCATTCTCCGCCCCCGCCTGCAATGTGATTTAAATTTGGCAATAACTTTTTCCCTACTCGAAATCTTTTATTTAAACACAACATCATCGGAATTAAATGAATACGTGCTGAGCTACTCAATTCAAATATACTGAGGGGGGAATCATTCTGCAGAAACATAATTGGTGTTGGCAAATGAAAGAGAGAAGGATATTCATATTCTCCATGAACCGCTAATAAAAACTTCGTCATAAAATGAGCACGCGCCACCCCCCCGCGCTCATTTATAAACATTTCCGCTCGCTTCATATTCGCATCTTCTTTTGTATATTTTTCCGATGCAAGTAAGGCAGCATAAGATTGAATTGTAGCAGATAAATTACCACCCACTTCATCTTCATACAATTTCCATGTTCCTTCATTTGTTTGGAGTGATGCTAATCTTTTTACAAACGGTTCTATCTCTTTATCTCTACCTAATAATTTTAATAAAAAAATCATATGACAATCTGTTAGTGGCGCTCCTTCAAAACAAAACCGCCAAGTACCATCTTGCCGTTGCATCGTTTGAAGTGCAGTTGTTCTTCTCGCTATTTCTTCATGCACTTTTTCATATAATAACAAGTTACTCACCCACCCTTTCGAAATCCGTATAACGATATTCAAAAAGGTAGCTGAATATGTATAAAAACAAAGAAAAGCAGAACATATAAAATGTTCTGCTCATAAACAATATCCTACTCCGACAATAATCCCTAATAAAGCACCGACTACTACTTCATACGGTGTATGCCCAACAAGTTCGTTTAACTTCTTATATTCTGTTTCTCTACCATGAAAAAAGTCATTCAATATTTTTGCTTGTTTACTTACTGCAAGCCTTACTCCTGAAGCATCATACATAACAATAATGGCAAAAATAGCAGCAACCGCAAACATCGAGCTTTCCACACCTTCCACTACTCCAACTCCTGTAGCAAGCGCTGTAACTGTTGAAGCATGAGAACTTGGCATCCCACCTGAAGCAAAAAACTTTGCAAAATCAAATTCACCCGTTTTAACTAATTTAAAGACTACTTTCGTTAATTGTGCTAAAAACCATGAAATTACAGCTGCCATAAGCGGATCATTATGTAAAATTGTTTCCATGTTCTCAGCTCCTTACTGACTATAATGGAAATTCTATATAATATAAGTATAAAGAAAAATGCGTAGAAAATACTACGCATTATGATACTTTTGCTGATTTATTTTTTATAAATTTCGGTTGTTTCTGCACTAAAAACTTGGTTTTCGCTACCGAGAATACAAATAAAGCAACCCATATACAGAAAAATGCAATCATATGTGTAGATGTGAAATGTTCACCAAATACAAATACACCTAAAATTAAGCTAATTGTTGGCGCAATATATTGTAAAAATCCCACCATATAAAGCGGAATAAGTTGTGCTCCTTTTGCAAAATAAAATAGTGGTAATGCTGTTACAATACCTGCTCCTATTAAAAGTAACGTTGATAACATTGAAATAGATCCAAATGAGCCGAAACCATGTGCTCCTGTCATAACAAGGTAAATGATTGCAAACGGTGTCACTAACATCGTTTCCATCGTAAGTCCAATTGTAGCATCATAGTTTAACAGTTTTTTCGTTAATCCGTATAATCCAAATGAAAAGGCAAGTGAAAGAGAAACCCACGGAATAGATCCGAAACGTACTGTTAAAATGACAACCCCTACTCCTGCTAAACCAACTGCAACATATTGCCAAAAGTTTAACTTTTCCTTTAAAACGACTGTACCAAGTAAAATACTAATAAGCGGATTAATATAATAGCCAAGACTCGCTTCAATAACATGATTATGATTAACGGCCCATATGTAAACAAACCAGTTTCCGCTAATCAAGACTGAAGCTATTGTTAATGACATTAATAATTTAGGTCGTTTAAAAAGATTCACAAATTCCCCAATAAACTGGCGAAACCTCTTCGTAACACCTAATACAAGTAACATAAAAACAAACGCCCAAACGATGCGGTGTGCTAATATTTCATCTGCTGGAACTTCCTCAACCCATTTCCAATAAATCGGTAGAATTCCCCACATCGTATAAGCACCAGCCGCATATAGTATCCCTTTTTTTTGCTCTGCTGATTGACTCCCCATCTTCCTTTTTCTCCTCTTCTCATTTTTTCTCCATTATACGGTCTCACATACTCACTTTACCAATAATCAATCTGCATTTCTTTCGACATTTCTCATACAACGAATAATAAATATACCGTTATTACAACAAGTAACGGTATGCCGAAAACAAATTTCTTTTTATGAGTTTTATGATGAAACATATACATACCGATCCAAGCTCCAACTGCTCCCCCAGCTGCCGCTGATAAAAACAACGTACTTTCTGGCGTTCTCCACTGTTTCTTCTTTGCTTTTCGTTTATCAAGCCCCATAAGGCTAAAAGCTATAACGTTAATAATAAGAAAATAAATCCATTTCATCGCTTTCTCTCCTTATGAAAAATTCGCTTAATGGTAACACGAAAAAACGACGGAAACAACTGAAGAACTCTTTTTATTAAACTAGTTTCATTCCTTTTTCTTAATTAGTTACCTTCATATTTACATAACCAACTAAAATCGCAATTAAAGCATTTAAATAGAAAAATGTTATGAGCAAAATCTTATATTTCATTACATTCACCCACTACCATATCATCAAAAAAACTGCTCTCAATCACTTTCTCATCAAAATGAAGAACTACAATTAGCCCTACATATAAAGAAACAAAATTTAGAAAACATTCCCCATTCTCATCTTTCTTAGCTAAGCATTTAAATATCTCTTGAAATTGCATACGCTCGTCTGCAGCAACAACCGGACGCACACCAAAATATTTCAATACGAGATTCAGCTTCAGCTGCACGGATAATGATAAAATATATTTTAATAACTCTGTATACTCTGCACAATCTTTTTGACTATACAACTTCACAAGCTTTTGATGTAAAGTAGAAATCGATAATTCTTCGTCAGTCACTTTAGTTGCTTCTACCATTTCAATCATCTTTTTCATATTCATTACATTCACCCCTTCTGCAAAAAAACAAAAGCCAAAGCGTATTTATTTTATAATCAGCAATAATTTAGTATTTCTCGTCTCTCGTTCTTCTTCACTCACTAAGTCATACTTCTTTAGAAGATGAAAGACATCATTTAATATTTCCTGTGAATGATTCCCTTGCAAAAATCCCTTTAACTCTTTAAAAATCACTTCCGGTAAAAAATCCTTTTGACTTTCAAGCTTATTCATCACATCTTCAATAGAATGATCAATGTTACACGCCATACTAAACTTCCCCCTCTATCCTCTATAAATAATATCCTCAGCTAACGATGTAAACACTTCTCCAACAAGAGAATCTTCATCATATACAGATGAACCGTTATTTTCTTCACGTTTTGCAAAAGGTATTTTGGCAATTACTTCTGTTTGCAATTGTTCTGCAAGCATTTCGCCGCCACCTTTTCCGAAGAGATAGTTTTTCGATCCATCTTGCTCTTCATAATAAGCCATATTTTCTACAATCCCTAAAATCTTGTGTTTCGTATGCTTTGCCATAACACCTACTCTAGATGCTACGAACGAAGCTACATTGTGTGGTGTTGTAACGATAATTTCTTGCGCCTGCGGGATCATTGCTGCAACATCAATAGCAACATCTCCTGTACCAGGTGGTAAATCAAGAAGTAAATAATCTAATTCTCCCCAGTGCGTATTCGCAAGGAAATTTTGAATCCATTTATTTAACATCGGTCCGCGCCACATAACCGGGTTATTTCCTTCCGTAAAAAATCCCATCGACATAATTTTAACACCGTGACTAACGACCGGAATTGCTGTTTGATCAATCATCGTCGGTTTTTGATTCGTTTCCATCATAGCTGGAATGCTAAAACCATATATATCTGCATCTAATATCCCCACTTTTTTGCCCATACGAGCTAAAGCAGTTGCAAGATTAATTGTCACTGTTGATTTCCCAACTCCACCTTTACCACTCGTTACAGTAATAAATCGTACCCCTGAATCAAGGCGAAGCATGCTCGGCATACCAGTTTCTGTTCTACTATTTCTCTTTAACTTCTCTGTTAGCGCAGCTCGTTCTTCTTGTGTCATAGAACCAAATTTCAAATCTACCTTAGATGCACCAACTGCCTGAAGAGACTCTTCCACATCTTGTTGAATTTTTGCCTTTAATGGACAACCTTGAATCGTTAGCACTACTTCAAGTTTAACCTCTGTTCCATTCATTTGTATATTTCTAACCATATTTAATTCTACAATACTTTTGTGTAACTCCGGATCCTCTACATGTTTTAATGCATTCATTATTTGTTCTTGCGTAATCATAGCACTCATCCTTTCTCGTATTCGAATTTATATACAACATTTTCTTGGCGAAAAAGCTTATTATCCCCCGCTAACAGGCGGGATTAATGCGACTATATCTCCAGCTTTTATCATCTCTTCATTTGTTACAAACTCTTCATTCACAGCCACCATCACTTTATCAAGCGATTGTAAACTATAACTTGCTTTCAGCCATTCTTTTACTTGCTGAACTGTCATTTCTTGTTCTTCTAAAATTACGAATCGATCCGATCCGACTTCCTCACGCAAATTTGCGAACAATAAAATTGTAATCATCTTCTCATTCTTCCTTCTTCGGTTTTCCTTCTGGATATGCCGTATTTTCAAGCTGGTCTCCAATCCACATCGTTCCATCTTCCCAAAATTCTTTTTTCCAAATTGGGACGATTTGTTTTATACGTTCAATCGCGTATTCATTCACTTCATACGCTACTTTACGATGCGGTGATGAAACTGCAATGACTACCGCAATATCCATGATTTCTAGCCGCCCTACACGGTGCGTAATTGCTACTATTGCGTCCGGCCACTTTTCATTTATTTCTTTACCAATTCTTGTAAGTTGTTTTACTGCCATCGGTTTATATGCTTCGTACTCTAAATGTAGCGTTCGTTTTCCTTTTGTAAGTTCTCTCACGGTACCAATAAATGTTGTAATTGCACCTGCTTCTCTTCTTGCGACTTTATTCGTTACTGCTTCAACTAAAATCGGAATATCTACGATTTCAAATAGTGCTTGTCCCATTAGAAACACCTCTCACTTTATAAAATGTCCAAGGCCATTCACTACCTTCATTATCTTCCAGCAAGAGAATATCTACGAACATATCTTTTTTATAACCTCTCGTACCACCTGGAAGTACAATAAATATATTTGTCTCTGCTAGGGAAGAAACCGAGCTAGATTTATCAAACCCTGACGGATAAGCAATTAATTGCCCTTCTTTATATGTCAGTTTTGCTCGCACAAATCTTGTAAATGGATTTGGTTTTAGAAAATCTTCTCCTAATAACGCTTTTTCTCTTTTCATATGTGCTTTTTCACTAAACATATACGTCCGAACACAAGGCCTTACAAACAATTCAAATCCTACGTAACAAGCAGATGGATTTCCTGATAAACCAAATAATAACTTGCCATGTAATTGCGCTACAGTCGTAACACTTCCTGGCCGCATTGCAACTTTATTGAAAAGAACAGAGGCACCTAGCTTTTCGTAAATAGCTGGTAAATAATCGTAATCTCCTACTGATACACCGCCCGTTGTAATTAACATATCTACTTGGCCAAGCGCTTCTTTCACAGCTGTAAAACACGTATTAAAATCATCACTAAACTTCCCAAAACATTTTACTCTGCCGCCTGCTCTTCGAATTTGAGACAATATCATATACGTATTACTATTTCGGATTTTCCCTGGCTGTAATGAATCATTGACATCCAGTAATTCACTCCCAGTTGCTAACAGTCCAATTACAGGCTTTCTCGCAACTGGTACTTCACTATAACCGAATGTAGCAAGAAGAGCTGAAATACCTGGATTAATGTACGATCCTTTCTTTGCAAGAACCGTTCCTTTACGAGCATCTTCACCTTGAAAAGAAATATTGTCGCCTGTTTTGAATGATCGCTTCACTTCCATGTAATTGTTGCCTGCCTCCTCATATTGACGAGTCAGCTCTAACATAACGATTGCATCACACCCATTCGGAATTTGTGCTCCCGTCATAATTCGAACTGCTTGAAACGGACCTACTTTCTCATGGAATAGCGATCCTGCACCAATTTCACCCACTACTTCAAATACAATTGGCGTTTCATAACTTGCTAAATTAGTATCTTCTGCTCTAATAGCAAATCCATCATACGGCGAACGATTAAATGACGGTACATCATGGTCAGCTACTAAATCCTCTGCTAATATACGCCCATAAGCTAATTCAATCGGTAATAGCTCCTTTAAGCCTTTATCAGCAAATCCCATCACTTTACGAACAGCTTCTTCAACCGTAATTGCTACTCTTCTTTCCATTGTTGACAACCCTTTCTATTAGCCGAATACGCGATAATATAGTTGTTTCGCTTTCGAAATATCATTTGTACCATGAATAAAAACACGACCATCCCGAAAAACAACGATGCGGTAATCATCGAATTGGCAAGATAGTAAATACGGATTCCGATCTACTTTCCCCAGTTTTTGTAATACTTTTTCTATATCATCAAAATTGTATTTCCTATTGTCTACTGTTCTAATTTGAACTGTATTTCTTCCGCATAAAACAGCTGCTTTCGTTTGATTTTCGTATGATAAATAAGGATAAGTTCGATTCAAACCGCATGAGAGACAAGCGTCTGTTTTTATTTTCCCTAATTTTATAAAATGATTTTGATTACTCCATATATCAAACATGAAAAATGTTTTGCTAATTGCTGAGAAATCTTCCACTAAAATTTTGAGTGCTTCTGCCACTTGATATGCTGCGACGATTTGAACAGTCGGGCTAATAATTCCAGCGGTATCACATGTCACACCTGTAACAGGAATATTTTTCAGCATACAATGTAAACACGGTGTCTCTTGCGGAATAATTGTATAACTCATACCATACGATCCAACGCAAGAACCATATACCCAAGGAATATTATGTTTTTGTGATAAATCATTTATTACAAATCGAATATCAAAATTATCTGTTGCATCAATGATTACATCTACATTTTTTAATAGACCTTCCATATTTTCTGAAGTTGCATCCATTACGAAAGCATGTATTTGTACTTCCGAATTAATTTGTTCTAACCGATTTTTTGCAGCAATTGCTTTCGGCATTTTCTCTCTCGCATCTTGTTCAGAGTACAATTGTTGCCTTTGTAAATTACTCCATTCAACGTAGTCACGATCAATAATCGTCAACTTGCCAACACCTGCACGTACGAAACTTTCGGCACTTGCACTTCCTAATGCGCCTGCCCCTACAATTAACACATGTTTATTTCGAATTTTTTCTTGTCCTTTACTCCCAATTGGTTTGAACAACTGTTGTCGTGAATACCGATCAGCCATTACATACCCTTCCTCTCAAGAACTCTATTTCATATTAGAATGTTGTTTCTGATAACAAGCAAAGTAAGCAAAACCAACAAACCCAGCTCCTCCAATTACATTTCCAATAAAAACAGGAACAAAATTTTTAGCCAAATCCATCCACGTTAGATGACCAGCAAAAATAACAGCGGAAATGACAAACATATTTGCTACTACTTGCTGAAATCCAATCACTACAAATGCCATAATTGGAATCCAAATTCCGATGATTTTTCCGACAAAATCACTCGTCCCGTAAGCGAGCCAAAGAGCAAGACAAACGAGCCAATTACAACCAATTGCTAAAATTAAAGTTCTCCCAAATGATTCATGTAACTTCCCTTCCGCTATCGCTACCGTTTTATTTAAATACTCTCCCTCTGTTAATCCACCAAGATGTCCAAAGCAATACGCAACGAAAATTGCCCCAATAAAATTCATGAGAGTAATCCAAACCCAGTTATTCAGTACACTTATCAATGTAATTTTCTTTGCATAAAGCGCCATAGACAGTGACATCATATTTCCCGTAATTAATTCTCCTCCTGCTAATACTACGAGCATGAGTCCAACAGGAAATACTGCTCCTCCTAAAACATTCACTAGACTCCCCCAGCGCTCAGGTAAATTCCCTAAAACTCGAATGTTAAGTAAAAAACCTATCGCAATAAACGCTCCTCCTAAAAAACCGAGAATAAGCATCGCTGGCAATGTCTGTCTTACTTTTTGAACACCGGCCTCAATGACAAGCTCAGCAATTTGTTCCGGCTTATGAAATGCCATTACCCATTCCTCCATTTTCTCCAAATAAAAAAGCAGCTTCAAAAAACCTCCTCAAAATAAAGGTTTTTGAATGCTGCTTAATTTCTCTGCACATCTTTTACAGAGATATCAATCATCACTTTTACTATAAAATAGAAAATCCACAACTCTTGTAAATTTTCCATTTTTCACTATGACGCTAGCTTTATATATTAACCACCGATATGTGACATTTCAATTTTAGGTATTGTTTTCTTATTTGTATGATTTAAGCGTTCATCTGAATAACGATCTTCCCTATTATTCCATATATCGCGTACTACATCTGTAATGTCCTCATCTGTATGTTCAGAACGAAGCAATTCTCTTAAATCATTTCCTTTAGAAGCAAATAAGCAAGTATATAATTTTCCTTCTGCAGAAATACGAGCTCTCGTACATGATGAGCAAAAAGAATCTGTTACTGATGAAATAATACCTATTTCCTCATCGCTTCCTATATAACGATACCTAGTAGCCACTTCACCAGAATAATTTGCTTCTATCCGTTCTAACGGCATAACTTGATGAATCGTATCTACTATTTCTTGTTTAGAGACGACCTCTTTTAAATCCCACCCATTATAATTTCCAACGTCCATATACTCAATAAAACGAAGAATATGCTTGTTTTCCTTAAAATATTGCGCCATCTGCAAGATGTCCTTTTCGTTTTTTCCCTTTTGAACGACCATGTTTATTTTAATTTTCATTCCAACTTCAGCTGCAGCCTGTATTCCTTCCAGAACCCTTTGCACTTTGCTCCTATTACCATTTAAATAGAAAAACCGCTCTTCTTCCAGGGAATCTAAACTAACTGTTACACGTGATAGTCCCGCCTTATATAAATCAGGAGCAAACTTTTTCAGTAGTGAACCATTTGTTGTTAAACCGATATCTTCCACACCATCTATTTTATGAAGCCGCTCAATAAGCTGCGGAAGATCTCTTCGAAGTAACGGTTCCCCGCCAGTAATCCGTAATTTTCTCACACCTAAAGATACGAAAATACGAGTTATCCTTTCAATTTCATCAAAAGATAAAATTTTGTCATTAGACAAAAACGAGTAATCAGGACCAAATATTTCTTCTGGCATACAATACCGACAACGAAAATTACAGCGGTCAGTAACTGAAATACGTAAATCCTTTAACGGACGTTGCAACTTGTCTAATGTAACTGATTTCATCTTCATTGCCTCACTTTTATTTTATATTTAAAACACGTTCTGAATGGGTATATACATTTAAGGCGTGATTACGAATAAATCCTATTGCCGTAATACCTAAATCTTCCGCTAGTTGCAAAGCTAACTCAGTTGGAGCTGATTTTGATAGTATAATTTCACAACCGATTTTTGCAACTTTCAATAATATTTCCGAAGAAATACGACCACTAAAAACAATGATTTTATCTTTTATAGAAATATCGTTTCTTAAACAATAACCGTAAATTTTGTCTAGTGCATTATGCCTACCAATATCCATTCGGCTTAAAATAATACCATTCACATCACATAAAGCTGCATTATGAACCCCGCCAGTATGATGAAACGTATCCGCAGATTGCTGCATTTCTTTCATTAACCGAAAACAATCCTCTGCCGCAACCTGTACATGGACACCCTGCATTTTTTTGCACTTAGTGCATCATTGGCAAAAACAAATCCTTGCCTACTCATACCACAACAAGACGTAATATATCGTTTATTCTGCATTTGTTCATAATACGGATTTACTTTTGTCGTTGTTACATGTACAAATCCTTCTTTTTCCTGTACCCATATGCTATCAATATCCTCATACTTCCGAATGATTCCTTCAGACGCTAAGAAGCCTATCACCATATCTTCTATATATTCTGGAGTACTAACCATTGTAACAAACTCCTGTCCGTTCATTTTAATGGTGACAGGAAACTCTGTTACAATGCTGTCCTCTATATGTTTAAATGCCCCTTGTTCATAACGAAAGATTTCTCTTTCTACCTGTATCGGTTTCACGATCAGTATCCTTCTCTCACGTTATATTTTTATCAAAAACAAATACCGAAACTGCAATATCTTCTTCTACTTTCATATCTGAAAACAAATTCACTAATTTCGCTCCAACAAGTTCCTCCAAATGTTCACGGGAATTCGCAGCATACACTTCTTGAATCATTTTCGTTCTAGCCATATGAACCATTTCCGCACCGTCCATCGTACTTGAAATGAATTTTTCAGTAGGTGTTAAGTTTCCATAAAGAGTCGCTATAGCCATATTTTCTGCAAAAACAGTATGAATTCGTTCTGGTCCTTTTCCGAAAAGTTCCTTTCGAAGTTTTCGTATCATATCATTAAATTCATGTACTTTTTTTGACATACAATCATACCTCCCAAAAGCCTCATTTTACTTTATTATATATTTTACCAAAATGAGCCTTCCGCCCAAACTATTTCGTACAAATATTTGGGCGAAAAGGTTCACTTCATGAAGTTTATTCGTCTTTTAACCCTTTCCCCATACCTTTTAAGAAATGAAGCCCAAACCCGATAGCACGGTTAATATCTGGGTCTTTCAATACTTTCATAAGATCGAATACCCCTACTTTTTTATTACTTTCTAGATGTTCATTACCTTCTTCTAGCCCGACTAATAAACTACCTATAAGCTTTTTCGTAAGTTCTGGGTCAAGTTCAGTTAACGCACCTGCAGCGCCCATCATATTATTAATTAAATTTGTAACAGGCTCACGAGTTACTTGACCTAGAACAATCTTTGCAATTGGTTCTTTCGCTTTTAGCATAGAATTTGCAGCTTCTAGCATTCCAATGTCATTTAATTCCCCTACTATATTAAACATCTGATTTAGAGCTTCTTCATTATTAGTTAGAAGCTCTTTTAAATCATCTAATTTTTGCTGTTTTATTTCTTCCTCAGTTAATTCTTGTTTTTGAATCATTTTTATAGGTGCAGCCATAGTTTTCTCCTCCTACTTATCCGTTAAATGCACATACCCTGGACGTGCCCACTTACGATGTACCTCAATGCCAGCTTGAGGGTGACGTTTTTTATTGCGTGGGTTCGCTTTTGGCATCGGATTTTCGCCATCAACTTCTAACACTTCCATACGTACTTTCGTTTGTTTATACGCAGGTGTATTCGTACGTACGTCCACAGCAGGACCTGTTAAGAAATTAATTGCTGTTTCGTTATCTGTAGAGTTCATCGGTAAATATAACTCATTCGCTTTTACACGATCTGTAACGAGTGCACGTAATTTTAATGCTCCAAAAGGAGAGACAAGACGAACTAACGAACCTGTTTTTACGCCACGTTCTTTTGCAAGGTCTGGAGAGATTTCAACGAAAACACCAGGTACTTTCGTTTGAATACCTGTTGATTTATTTGTCATATTCCCTTCATGGAAATGCTCAAGCATACGACCGTTGTTAATGTGAAGGTCAAACTCGGCTGGAAATTCAGCTGGACGTACCCAGTCAGCAATCGCAAAACGAGCTTTTTTATCTGGGAAGTTAAATCCATCTTGGAACAGAAGTGGTGTATTCGTTCCATCAAAACTTCCCCAATGGAAACTGTTCCATCCTTCAAGCACTTCATAGCTCGCTTGCGAGAACAATGGTGATAAACTTGCCATTTCAGCAAAGATTTCACTTGGGTGGCTATAATTCCAGTTTGCACCTAGTTTATTCGCAACTTCCTGGACGATCCACCAGTCTGGTTTCGCGTCTCCTAGCGTAGGAAGAACTTGATATAATCTTTGGACACGGCGCTCTGTATTTGTGAAAGTACCTTCTTTCTCAAGAGATGGCGCTGCTGGTAATACAACATCTGCATACTGAGCAGTTTTAGAAAGGAAAACATCTTGCACAACGAAGAAATCAAGGCTCGATAACACTTCATGTACATGATTTGCATTAGAATCTACAAGAGCCATATCTTCTCCGACAAGATACATTGCTTTCATTTTTCCTTCGTCAATTGCGTGAAGCATTTCAATATTATTAAGACCTGGTTCACTATCAATTTTCACTCCGTAAGCAGTTTCAAATTTCGCACGTTCCATTTCGTTAGTAACGTGCTGATATCCTGGAAGCCATCCTGGTAAAGTACCCATATCACAAGCACCTTGTACATTATTGTGACCTCGAAGTGGGTATGCACCTGCTCCTGAACGACGATAGTTCCCTGTCGCAAGAAGTAAGTTTGAAATTGCAGCGGAAGTATCAGAACCACCTGTATTTTGCGTTACCCCCATACCCCAAAGGATACATGTACCATCTGCATCACGAATCATTTCAGCCATTTGAATAAGTGTTTCTTTTGAAATACCTGTTACTTCTTCTGCATATTCAAGTGTATATTCTTCTAGGCTTTCTTTGAAATCTTCAAAGAAGTTTACATTCTCATTAATAAATTCCTGATCATGCCAACCTTGATCAATCATATATTTCGTAACAGCCATTAACCAAACTTGATCTGTTCCTTGTTTTGGACTAATAAAGACATCTGATCGCTCTGCCATTTCGGTTTTACGAAGATCAGCTACAATTAACTTTTGTCCGTGTAATTTATGTGAACGTTTAATACGTGTAGCTAGAACAGGATGACCTTCCGTTGGATTACATCCTACAATAATAACAAGACCAGATTGCGCAATATCTTTAATCGTTCCGGCATCACCGCCCATACCAATTGTACGGAACAAACCATCCGTTGCTGGTGATTGGCAATAACGTGAGCAGTTATCAATATTATTCGTTCCAAATACTTGTCGAGCTAATTTTTGAATTACATAATTGTCTTCATTTGTAATTTTAGAGGAAGAAATAAATCCGATAGAACCTTTACCGTACTCTTCTTTAATAGCGCCTAATTTATTTGCAACTACATTCAGTGCTTCTTCCCATGTAGATTCAACAAACGTTCCATTTTTACGAATTAAAGGTTTTGTAATTCGTTCTTTAGAATTTACGAAATCCCAACCAAATTTCCCTTTTACACAAGTGGAAATTGCGTTAACTGGTGCATCTGAAGATGGCTGTACTTTAAGGATTTTACGCCCCTTCGTCCACACTTCAAATGAACAACCTACACCACAAAATGTACATACTGTTTTCGTTTTCTTCGTACGAGTATCACGCATAGCCGCTTCCACTTCTGATACCGCAAAAATACCGCTATACCCAGGCTCAACTTCTTTAATTAAATCTACCATCGGTTCAAGAATATCTGGCTTTAATCCCGTCATAAATCCAGCTTCACCGAGCATCGTTTTCTCCATTAAAGCGTTACAAGGGCAAATCGTTACACATTGACCACAGCTAACGCATGAAGAATCATTAATATTTACTCCTTCATCCCAAATAACTCGTGGGCGTTCCGCTTCCCAGTCTATCGATAACGTTTCATTTACTTGTAAGTTTTGACACACCTCAACGCATTGACCACATGCAATACATTGATTAGGGTCATAGCGATAAAACGGATGCGTCATATCAACTTCACTTACATCAACTTTCGGTTCATAAGGATATTTTTGATGTTCGATTTCCATTAATTCTGCTGTATTATGCAGTTTACAGTTCCCATTGTTGTTGTCACATACTGTACAGTATAATAAATGATTTTCTAGTAACCGATCCATCGCCTCTGTTTGTGCTTCTTTTGCGCCAACAGAAGCACGTTCAATGTTCATACCTTCCGTTGCTATCGTCGAACAAGAACGCATTAACTTTCCGTCAACTTCTACAATACAAGTGTCACATGTTTGAATAGGATCTACTTCTGGCACGTAACAAATTTGCGGATGTTCAATCCCGTTCTCATTAATAACACCCAATATCGTCGAACCAGGCTCCGCTGTATACTTTTTTCCGTCAATTGTAATATGAACCATGTTGTCATTCATGGTCTTTCCCCCTTTTTGAGAATAAAAAAACTCCACCACGAAAATATACGCACCATATTTTTGGCACGCTATCATCATGGTGGAGTAGTTTATTAGCACATCTTGCTAAAATACCAATCCATTTATTCATAAATAAAACGATAGATTCATAACAGGTCATATCACGATTCCATCTTTAACACTATAATTATAGCGTTAAATGTACAAATATACAATATAAATTTTAAACTGCGCATATGTCTGTATGTAACTATCCATAATAACCCATATAAAGTTCAACGAGGAATAAGGTGAATATATGGGATCTTTTCGAAAATGGATAAAGGGCGAAAAATCTTTCTCTACACACGAGCAATCTGAAACTGTATTAAATAAAGAAATTTCTTCCTCCATGCCGCTTAATCTTAAACACTTATCCAAATTATTTAGTGGTATTCCAGAATTAATTACACGCACTTTCCCGTTAAAAAACGGAAAAGAAGCTGCTCTTATATATATGGAAGGACTTGTAGATAAAACTGTTATTAATGTAGATATTCTTCGGCCTCTCTTATTTAAAGAATGGAATGAAGATGATTTTTGGGAATCTTCTGTTTCTATAGGGAATATTAAAAAAGTTCAGAAGTGGATAGACATTGAGCAATCTCTCTTACATGGCAAAAGTATTTTATTTATAAACGGTCAATTATCAGCTTTAGAACTAGATACACAAGCGGCGCCAAAAAGGAGTATTGAAGAACCTACAACAGAGACTTCCATAAAAAGCTCACACGAAGGATTTAATGAAGTGGCAAGTGATAGTATCGCACTTATTCGTCGCTATATTCCAAATCGCGAATTAAAAGTGAAAGAATTCACTGTTGGCGAACGAGCAACCTCTAAAGTTTTTTTACTTTATCTTGCAGATGTTGCAAACGAAGATATTGTACAAGATATGGCATGCCGCATCGAATCAATCAAAGTAGATGCTATTCTTACTACCGGTGAATTAGAAGGATTTGTTGAAGATAATTCTTATACTCTCTTCCCACAATTGTCTATCACTGAACGTCCTGACACAACGGCACATCATATTTTGAATGGGAGAATTGCTGTTGTTGTAGATCGCTCACCAGGCGTATTAATAGGACCTATGACCTTTTCATCCTTTTTCCAGACGATAGATGATTACAGCTTCAGACCTATGATTCCATCTTTTATACGACTCCTTCGTTTCACTGGGCTATTTATTGCAATATTTGCTCCAGCTCTTTATATTGCTATGATTTCCTTCCATTATGAAGTGATTCCGCTCAAATTGTTGTTAACGATTGGAGAATCTCGAGCCAAAATTCCTTTTCCCCCCATATTAGAAGCTTTATTAATGGAATTAGTTCTCGAAATGCTCCGAGAAGCAGCGATTCGGCTTCCTGGGCCTGTTGGACAAACAATCGGCGTCGTAGGAGGAATTGTAATTGGACAAGCTGCGGTTCAAGCTGGGATTGTTAGTAACGTTATGGTTATCGTCGTATCAATTACTGCGGTTGCCTCCTTCATTATTCCCAACTTAGAAATGTCAGCAGGAATTCGGCTTCTTCGATTCCCAATGATGATAGCCGCCTCTTTATTTGGCGTCATTGGAATTATGGTTGGAATGGCAATTATTATCATCCATATTCTTTCTATGGAATCACTTGGTGTGCCATATGGTAGTCCTTTTTCTCCGTCATATGCTTCGGATTTAAAAGATACCCTTGTACGTTTCCCATGGAAAATTATGAAGAAACGGCCACTATCTCTACAATTAAAACAAGATAACCGGCAAAGAGATGTTGAGGAAAAGGAGGAGAATAAGTGACAAAACGTGCAAAGAGGGAGATCACTTTATTTCAATACATTTTAACTATTAGTGGTGTTCAAGTCGGGTTCGGCGTACTTACACTTCCGCGTGAAGTTGCACAAGGAGCGAATACAGATGGCTGGATGTCTATTATTATCGGATGTGTCATTACTACTTTAGTCAGTCTATGTATTGTAAAAATCATGGAAAAACATCCAGGATATACTTTACTTGATGTGCTGATACGCTATCTTGGAAAATGGCTAGGAAGAGTAGTAATGATTTTTTGGATTTTATATGCCGTACTCGCAGCTGTTTCCTTAATTTTTTCCCTCTTATACGTTATTCATATTTGGATTTTACCTAGATCTCCTATGTCTTTAATTATGATTTTGTTATCTATTCCAATGCTTATGCTTGCATGTAAAGGGGCACTTATTATTAGTCGTTTTGCTGTTTTTACTGTCATCTTTACACTTTGGATGCCATTATTATTATTTATTCCTCTTAAAGATGGGTATTTCATATATCTTCTTCCTCTCATCAAGGAAGGATGGCTACCAATTCTAAACACCGTGAAATCAACTATCATTGCGTTTCTCGGATTCGAGTTTGCATTTGTCCTTTATCCTTATTTAACTAACAAAGCATCTGCAAAAAAGGAATTATTATTGCGAATTTGATTACGTTATTTATTTATCTTCAAATCACGTTCGTTTCTTTTATTTATTTTAGTCCAGATGGTATAACAAAGTTTTTATGGCCGACTCTTTCTCTTGTTACACCGTTTCATTTCTCATTTCTTGAGCGATTTGAAATTATCTTTTTGTCATTTTATCTCTTTATTATTTTTGATTCCTGTATTCCTTATATTTTCACTGCTTCAGATGGAATTAATCAATTACTTAACAAAAAAGGGAGTTCATTACCTATTTATTTTTTATTATTCGGGTGTATTTTCATCTTATTCTTTTATATCCCTTCTTCTTATCAGATAAGTGCGTTGCGGGAATTTTGGGGAACTGCTAGTTATTTTATCGTTTTTCTATTCCCAGTTGTATTTCTCTTATACATGACACTTTATCAGCATTGGAAAAGGAGAAAAGTTTAAATGAGACGCTTTATTCATTTTATTATATTTTGTTTTCTCATAATTTTTTTAGTAGGTTGTGAAGATCGGCTTGATTTAGAAAAACAATCCATCTCATTAATTTACGGTTTTGACGCAAAAGCAAAAGGAAAATTAATTGTGTATCACGTAAATCCTATTTTTAATGAAGATGTAGAGAAAAAGTACGAAATTCATGAAGCGAAAGTACATACACCTCGAGAAGCAAAAGATACGTTTAACAGTTCAAGCAGCGGTTTAGTGTCCACAGAAAAGTTACAGCTCATATTGTTTAGCACGAATTTTTTAAAACAAGAAGGAGCTATGCCTTATCTGGATGTTTGGTATCGCGACCCTAAAAATACAGGAAATATGCGCATGGTTGCAGTAGATGGCCCCATTTCTTCTGTTATATATAATAATTTCAAAGATAAGCCTGCTCTTCCTGAATATTTAACAGATTTAATTAATACGAATAAACTATACAATCGGACCGTGTTTACGACATTCCATGAATTTCATAGACAAACTTTTAATAAAGGTATAACACCTGCTATCTCAGAAATAAAAAAAGGAAAGAAAGATATTATCGTTACCGGTTCCGCACTATTAACTTCTCGCGGAATCTATAAGATGTCTTTAAATCGATATGAAAGTGCCCTCCTTCTTCTATTACAAAAGAAGGCCAATACACCAGTTTCTCTTACAATGAAGATCCCTTCTACTCAAGTTGAAAATAATAGTGATTTAAAAGATACAGACGGCAAAGATTTCGCAACAATAAATGTTCTTAGCATGAATCGTGACATTCACACAGGCTATAACGATAAACACTTCAAATTTAATATTGCAATGGATTTTAAAGTTTCCGTATCTGAACTTACATTCAACATGGATATAGACAAAGATAGAAAGAAATTAACTTCTCTTATTACAAAACAGCTAAACAAAGATTTAAACGATCTAATCCACAACATTCAAAAACAGCAACTTGATCCATTTGGATTTGGTGATTATGCGAGAGCATTTCACTATAAAGAATGGAAACAAGTTGAAGATGATTGGCCGAGTGCCTTTTCAAAAGCTAATGTGAAAGTCGCACCAACTATTAAAATTTTAGAAAATGGGATTATTAAATAGCAAAAACACGCTACTTGTTCTTATATGAATAAGTAGCGTGTTTGCATTTCCATTACAAGTATTATTTCAATGGACTATACTTTATTTCTATTTCTAACATTACTATGTTTTTTAGCATATACAAAATATATGAAAACACCTATTATAATCCATGCAACAAAACTAATTAAAGTAAGCTTAGAAAGATTCAAAGCTAAATATATACAACTTACTATCGAAACGATAGGTAAAAAAGGTACTAGAGGAGCACGGAATGGCCTCTTCATATTAGGATGTGTCTTTCTTAATACAATGACAGCTATAGATACAAACACAAACGCTGTTATCGTTCCCATATTCACTAAATTAGCTAATAAATTCAAATCCACTAATCCTGCTAATAAAGCTGCTAGTATACCTGTAACCCACGTATTAAAAAATGGAGTTTGTAAACGTTTATGGACACTTGAAAGTCTTTGTGGTAACAATCCATCTCGACTCATCGAGTAAGATACACGAACAAATGCAAACATAGCTACTAACAGAACTGTTGTTAGCCCTGCTATCGCTCCCACCGATAACAACCCAGCAATTCTATCTTCTCCTACAGTGCGCAACGCATATGCAACCGGATCAGCAACATTTAATTCCGTAAACGGAACCATTCCAGTTAACACGAATGAAACACCTACATATAGAACGGTACAAATGAACAAGGAAACAAGTAGCCCAATTGGCACGTTACGTTGTGGACGCTTCACTTCTTCTGCGGCTGTTGCAACTGCATCAAATCCTAAAAAAGCAAAAAATACAGTAGCAGCGCCCCCTACCACACCGTGAAAACCAAACGGTAGAAATGGTTGCCAATTCTCTGGTCTTACATATTGTGTCCCTACAACAATAAATCCTACAATAACAGCCAGTTTAATAATAACCATTATATTATTTATTCGTGCACTTTCTTTTGCACCACGGCTTAATAAAAATGTAACAACTAAAATAATAAGAACTGCTGGTAAATCAATGATTCCACCCTTCCCCATTCCTGGTGCCGAAGCAAAAATCGTAGGAATGTGAATATTAAAACCTAGTAGCAATGACTGAAAATATGCTGACCAGCCTGCTGCAACCGCAGAAGTCGCTAATAAATACTCCAGCATAACACACCAGCCAACTATAAATGCAAAAATCTCACCTAGTGTCATATATGTATATGAATATACACTTCCCGAAACTGGAACTGTAGATGCAAATTCAGCATAACAGAAAGCCACACATGCACATATAATTGCCGCTAATACAAAAGATAATACAATCGCCGGACCAGCATGTTTCGCTGCTACAATACCAGTTAATACGAAAATACCTGTACCAATAATTGCTCCAATACCTAAAAGAGTTAGATCAATCGCTCCTAAAGTTTGATTCAATACTTTTTTCTTTTCTTCATCCATTGCTTTCTTTATGAAAAGACTCATTCTTTAAAACCTCTTTTTCAAGTTTATCTCTTACTTGTTACATTCTTTATTACTGTTCTATTTTAAAAATAAAAATATACATAGTTCACTTCCCCTATAGACTTAGTAACCACCTCAAAAAAACAGAAAAATCAATCTTTTTATGTCGTATTGAATTTTCAAAATATTAATCGTACCAAAAAACCATTAAGAATGCTGATTGAATTTATCATACAATTAATTATATTGTCAATAATAAATCACTCAAAAATAATCAGTTAATTATGTATCAAATGTTATTTTTATACATAATTATTTTCTCGAAAACATTGTTGTTTTCCAACTTAATATTCATACGCATTTTATTACATTGATTTTCATACAATTTTCATTACATACAATGCAATAAAAATCATAATAACCCCAAACGAATTATTATTTAAAAATAATAATTCGTTTGGGGTTATGTCACCATTTTAATACTAACAAAAAAGTGCAGATTTTCATCTGCACTTTTTTTATTCTTCCACTTCAGCTTCTGCACTACTATTTTCAAGATGCTCCTTCTGAGCTTCCTCTTGCAGCTCCGCTGAAATCATCCCATAATAAAGTTCCGGATATAACCCAAATATTTGATATACACTTCCTAAAAACGGCATCAGAATCCCTCTTTTCTAAAGTTGTATTACCACTTTTAAGGATTCCCTTTTCATTCATTATACATTCGTTTTTGGCGTTTCTTCTTCATCTTGAACACTTAATAAATTTTGCCATTTTTTATACGGAGCGCTATTTGGATCTACATATCCTTTCGCATGCGAGCGATCCCACAATTGTTTAATAAACATTTCTTTTTCTTTCTTTGCCACCATATCAGCACCTGTACCGTAATAGTTCTGGAAATACAACTCGATTTCATCAAGGAATAGTCTTAATAATTCATCTGATGTTTCTTCTAACGTCGGATCATACTTCGCTTCACGGTCATACATTAAAATCATATCTAAAAGATTGTGGACATGTTCTTTTCTAAGCCATCTTACATCTTGGGCTCCTAATACGAACGGATGTGTATATAAATGTCCACCTTGTATCATCGCCTTTTCTTGCTCTTCTTCAAATCGTGACAAGATGTTTTCATAAATAAACGGATTATGAAGCAACGCTCTGTGTAATTTATAACTTTCGCTTGAAATATTTTTCCCCATCGACTGAATTAAAAAGCTACGTCCTACACCGTTATATTGATACACAAACTGTCCATCAACAGCAACTAAACTAATCCAGCGATACATATATGCGTATAGTAATGCACGATTACATTTATCATAATCTAATTTTGTTTGAGTCGCGTTTAAATCTGGCATAAAGGCTGGTAAGTGCCAATACTTATCCAAATGCGGCGTTAAACTAGATTTTTTACTATTTAATTTGTTTACACGGCGATAATACGATTGGAAATAGTCACCTTTATCATTCATAAATCCGTTTGAAATATGTCCTGATGATAATTTAGGAAAGTCTTGCAGCGATAAGCCATAATGCGCTCGATAACAGATCACTTCAAATGGTGAAAAGGCTTCATGTACTGTATCTTTTTCTTTAAACATTTCTTGAATTAATTCCTCTTGCAGCTCTTTCTTTAAAGAAGGATGTATACCCCAATATTGTAATTCCCTATGATGAGCAACTTTCGGAACGAATGGACTCGCTAAATGGAACAGGTCTTCAATTTTTTCACGAACGTATTCATCGCGATCACGTTTCTTATAATCTGCTTCTTTTCGCAACGCTTCAATAATATTCAGTTCTAATTTATCACGATAGCGTACTTGCAGTTCGTCATAACAATAGCTCAGTATATGTTCGCGGTAGAAATCCTCTACCTTTTTCGACTGAATCTCTTCTGTTTTCGCATCACGACAATATTCCCCGTACAAACTCATATAAATTTCCGCTGATATATCTTTCGGTAATACACCTAAATTTAAATGTTGCTGCATATCTTGCCATATCTTTTCTTGCAGCTGTTCCTCAGCTAATACATATACATTCGTCGGGTTTGTTTTTCCTTCAAATTCCTTACTGCGCTTTTGGATTTCGAACAGTAAATTTTCACGTGTTTCATGTAAATTATCAAAAAATCTTTCCCAATATTGAATCATTTTATTCACTGCTTGATATAGCGATTGATATACAAGTTCTAATAGCATTTCTTTTCGATATTCATTTAATTTGTGTACATATTGCGTTACGATGTCTTCAAATTCTCTTTTGAATAAACGTTGCTGATTATTAATCATTTTTCCAAACCAGCCTTGTTGTTGAGCAATTTCCACTCGGCGTACAGCCGTTACCGTCCCATCAATATTACCCACATTAAATTTTTTATCGTAGTTTTGAATTACATTACGCTTTTGTTCATTATTTTCATGTAGTCGATTCATTTTTTCTACTAACTGCTTTCGAATTTCATATAACATAAAACGTGCTGCTACTGGGTGAACTGGATCTGTTTTTTTAAAAACCATGTATTTAATTGATAGGACTGCCCTTCAGAACCACTTGGTGAAAAGCGATCTGATTCAATCATGTCATATAAAAGTGTCGTTACATGTTCATGTACACGGCTCGGAATCGCATAGGCATATAAACGAACCGCATGATCCACTCTTGCTACTTCACCTTTCATTTGTTCCATCATTTTCAGTTTCGCAGCTGAAATTTTACACTCATGTTGCAGACGATTTAATTCCTCATCTTTTTGCACCGTACGTTGTACATAACTTTCTACTGCCTCTAAAAATAGTTTTGATTTCGCAACTCCAAGCTTACCACCCTCTGCTCCTTCACGCGTTTCATTATACATTTGTCTATAGAAAATATGCGCTTGCTCTGGACGGGTAGCAAGATGTTCCAAATCCTCTAAATAACTTTTGCCACGTTCAGGTTTTTCACGCTGCATACCACGTTTTACATCTTGGTCATATCTTTGCTTCTTCTCTTGAAATAGTTGATCTAAATGTAGCCACGATTCATCTAAACCTTGCACAGCCCATTTTAAAGCACAATATTTTAACACGTGTTCATATGGATAAATGAGCTTTGCCGTTCCTGCTCCGCAATATCGCCCTTTTCCGCTCGATTCTGCCAATTGCTGAATTTGATTGTCTTCCTGCGCAAAATGACTTGTGGACATCGGGCTAAATAACTGTAAATAAATCGTATTTGCCATCTGTTCCATATAGTCTGATAAATTGTGTAAATGGTGTCCATGTAGGTTTTCGTAATCGTATAAGAAACAATAATTGTACGGTAAATGATGTTGTTTAATTGTATGATTCGTTCTTCCGTCTTCATCTACTTGATCAGGGCGATACTCTAATTCAATTGTTACACCGCCGCGTTTTGATAATTGCCCAGTAGAACCGAGTGTAATAGCATGTAATTCTTTTAACGATGCATAGCCGTTCGCTTGCACCGTTTCAAACTCTTTCGCACTAACTGTTCTCGTCTTTACTAAAACATCCGGCATTAAAAACGCACCGCGTATTAAAATGTTATGATGCTGCAATTTCTTCCGAAGCATTTCACGTAAATATAATGCAATTTGCAGAAACATCCCCGAACCTGTTCCGCCTGCTAGTGATGTTACTATAATGACACGCACACCATATTCTGTTTGATCACTTGTAACCGGAAAAATTTTCTCAATTTCTTGCCAAAAGGACGTTAATTTATCTTCTTTCATCGCAGCACGTAACGCTAAACGTGAAATGACGCGTAACTGTCCTGCTCCTTCTGTTAATGGTTTATCAAGTATAGTCGGATCCATCGGAAACCACTCTGGGATTGTTGGATCTCCTGCAATATACTCCCTGGGCGTTTTACTAGAACTCGTTTGTGTCTTAAACTTTCGAATATGATCAAATTTACTCAATGTATTCACATCTGTATCAAATACGTGCATTGCTACCTTTTTCCGGCGCTCTTCAGGCAATTTTTCATATATTTGATGCGTCACAGTACTACCGATTCCACCTAAACCAATTAATATTGTTGGAACTTGTAATGTCATGTGAACCACCTTCCTATTCTTGCTTGTTTGAAAAAAGGGAAAGAGAATCAATACTCCATCCCCTTCTTTTCCCTATCTACTATTCACATTCGTACTTGTAAATCTCCTTACCATATCCCCTATCAATTAGTAAAAGTTCATTTGGATATAGTGTCTTATGTTCCATTCCTACTTCATCCTTTGTTATAAACATCCCATCAATAATCATTCCAACTACTTGTGATTCTTTCGCTACAAAGACAGATTTCGAACCTTTCTTCGCTATAAACGTAACGGATTGCACTGTTTTTCTTTCTGCTCTAAATGGGATACCAAAATAATGGTTCCACCATTTATTTCGAAGTAATTCTGGTTCAGATTGATATAGCCAATCTTTCGCTACCTCTTGATCCCATTCATAATACAGTAGTGCTTTCCGGTGAAATCTTGGCCGAACAATCCATCCTAAAACAATGATTCCTACTACTAGTAGTAATAAAGTGATAGGAATGACAAACTTAAAAATAAGCGCATATTTTTCATAAAACGGAGCATCTTGAATATGGAATATTATGTTTTTCTTTACTTCTTGTAATTTTGAATCCTGCATTACGATGGTAGCTTCTACGGTGCCGGTATCTGTAAAATTAAATGTGTCGGAGTAATAGGGACGAGGATAAACATAGATCTGATTTCCATGTTGCGTTATTTCATAATTGATTGATTGTTTAGATGTGACACCAGTAGATTTTAATAGTTTTTTTACAGCTTCTTCTGTCATCGGCTTACCATCTAACTGTGGCTGCAAAACAAATGGTTTACTATTCTCTAAATTTGTCACTTTTTCTTCATAATCTTTTGTAACAGTTTGAAGTGATAATTTTGGTTTCTCAGCTGTTTCAATTTTAAATTCTTTCGTCTGTCTATAAAACCCCTTTATATTCATATGAACTTTCCCGCGTACTAACCCTTTACCAAGCTTAGTTTCGTAATAAAACACATGCCTTTTATCATCCCACTTCATCGGATATTGTTTTCCGTCTATTTCTACTTCTGCCTGAAAGTAAGAAGACTGAACTGGCAACTCCGTAGGCTTCGCTTCAATAACAGCAGTAACACCTTCGTACATTTCCTCTACATTTTTTTGACTACTATCATCTTTGTCATAAGTAGAAACCGTATAATTAAGCGCCGGTTCAACTAGTACTTGTAGTCCTTCTTTCTCAATGTCCTGGTCCACTTCTATCGTATAAGTTCCTGGTTTAATAACTTCCTGATTTTCCGTACTTATATGAACTATATTTCCGAACAATTTTGCTTCTCCTGGTGCATGTATGGAAAAAGAAGATTGTAATTGTAATGGTTTAGAAATTTGTGTGACCTGATAATCGGGCAGAGAAGGCGATTGTCGTACAAGCGTCATACGCTTTAATGGAAACGGTGTTGTAATCTCTACTCTTTTCCCCACTACTTTCGTTTTTACAATCGATTCAACAGAGGAGAATGGATCACGATTTGCAACTAATGCTGCCACTTGATTTACACTTTTTACAATGCCATCTTCTCCGCTTGACGGCATCGTAACACCATTTATCTCTTTCTTCCATATTTCTTTGAACGTGTTTAATTGTTCTTTTTCTTGTTGTCCTAAATCTTCTTCCATCGTAATTAAGACTGGATGTAACGATATTTTTTTTGCATCCATTTCTTTCTTAAACTGGGCTAATTTCTGCAAAATTTGTTCTTTTCCGCCAACCTTATCTTTCTCTAAATCATTAAATGCCCCGTCAGTTAATACAATAAGCCAAAATTCACGTTTTCCATCTATATCTGCTTCCTTTTTTATAGATTGCATCGCCGTTTCTACCGCGCTAAATGGAGTATTTAAATACGTTTTCCACGCTCCAATTCCCTCAATTTCTGTTTGCCTTTTATCCTTCGTTAACGAAATGTTTAATGGATCATTCGGCTTACTCATTGGAACGTAAGAAAATTTATCTTTTTCATCTAATAGCGCAACTAAACTTTGCAAAGCATAATTGGCATATTTCCAGCGATCGTTATTTCTCATGCTGCCCGAATCGTCATATACAAGTGAAACGACCCTTTCCTTTGCCTCCTCTCCTTTTGCAAAAGCTGATAAAGGTAAACATATAAATAGAAACAACATGAACGTGGCACAAATTCGGATTTTCATGATGAGGCTTCGCCACCTTTGTAGACAAATTCCTATGTTTAAATTTATGAGAGGAAACAAGATATATGACTTGTATTTTAGGACAACTAACCCACCATAACTTTATTATGTAAACAGATCAGACACTTGGTAATATTCCTTCTAGCATTCTCTATCCAATTATATAAGTAAAAAAGCCTGTTTAAGCTCCACACTTAAAACAGACTTTTCCTACTTTTTATTTTAAAAACACATAACAAAAAGTTTGATTTTTGACTTAACACATCACTTCTATTGTAAATCCACCAGGTGCTTCAACGTAAAACGTATACGCATGGGCATGCTTAGGAGGCTCGACCAAAAATCCATCTTCCTTCAATCTTTGATTTATCTTATCTACTTGTTCTTCACTTTCTTGTGGAAATCCTACATGAAATGTTTTTGGATACTGAACTTCTTTTCCTTTCATTAACGTTAGTATAAATCCATCATTATCACGCATAACTGTAAAGGCATTCCCCCTTGTTCCACTACAAATTAAACCAAAATACCTCTCTAAAAACTCTCTAGCTGCTGTTACATCTGTAACTGTTAAATTAAGATGTTTAATTCCCAATCCTTCACCTTCTTTCTCAATTTTCTAATATTTTATCATATAAAGTGAAACTTGAATCAATGGGGTTTTGTTCATCCCCCACTGATTATTAGCCTTCACCAATCGGGCATTTACGGGCAGTAGATCCCCTACCTAACTTCTTTGCTTCCGCTGAATTTTGAGGTGGGGGTCTTACTGCCCACAAATAGCGTGACAAATAAAAAACACGCCTTTCACAGCGTGTTTCATTGCTTTACATACACTTCAACAATCGGATTCTCTTTATTATCCGCATGCAAGCGTATATTCTCTTCACCTGTATTATAAATACTAGCTAATAACATTATCGTTAACACATTAGGTGTCTTCGCATCACTTCCGTATTTGCTCTCAAGCGCTTCCTTATATTCAAAATCTAAATCCCCCTGCACATATGTATACACTTCAAAACCATCTTCTAAATTGCAAACTACTGTATCAATAATATCTGCCCCTACTTGCTTCTTCATTTCCTCTCGTAACGCTTCAATAAAATCTTCCCATGGTACTTCGTATGTCTGAAACTGATCTGTAGATTTCATGCCTTTTCCTCCTTATATATCCTCTTCTTATATTTCCCCTTTCCTATAACAATTATGATAGATAGGGCATTCGTACAAGCCGCACTTGTCCCCCTTACATATCGTATTACTGTAATGCGGAAGGAGGAAAGAATATGCATAGACAAAAATGTTATGATACATGCCAACGTTATTTCGGAAAAGTTGTTCGGATTGAAGACCGTGATGGCCGTATACATTTAGGTAAAATAATCGATTTGACACAAAACTCTGTATGGATCGAACCGGTGCAACAGCGCTCATCTTTTGATTCAGGATTCGGATACTATGATGCTTATGCAAACGGTGGTTGTGACCTTTGCGGCGGCCTTAGCAGATGTGATAGTTGCGGATTTGGATGCGGTGGTGGATTCAGCAGTTGCGGATGTGGTGGCCGTGGTTGCGGTAGTTGTGGTGGCGGCGGCTGGGGTGGCGGCGGTTGTGGCTGGGGTGTTGAACTCGGATTTGGTTTCATCTTCGGAATTACATTAGCTGCATTATTTTTCATTTAACATAGTAAAGAGTTGACTACCTTTAGCCAACTCTTTTTCTTTATTTTTCACATATAAAAATACGATACCCTAAAATGTGTTGGTACATAAGCCGTACATTTTCATGCTGTACCCACGCCTCATATAACTCATTCGGAATATGTGAGGATACATTCCATTCTGGCTCTTCTACATAGCCAGAGATCGTTTCTGCAATCGTGCCACCGCCAGCAATTGTGATTCTTTTAAAATTTGCTTTCTGAAATAATTGTACCCACTCATTCTCAGTTAATAGTTCTTTCATGCCATATAATTGGACGATTTTTTCTTCCTCACCCTTATCAATGTGCCTATCAATAATCATTTCAATGACAACAAGCTTACCATCCTGCTGTAATACACGATAACACTCCGAGATAACCCTTTCTTTGTCTGTAAAAGCGATGATTGATTCTCCAAGTACGAACTCAAATGAGTTATTCAAACACGGTAAATTCTCTATATTTCCTTCAATTAATTGTATATCTAACCCTTCAAACAACCATCTATCTTTTGCCTTTTGAATCATAATTTCATTCTTTTCAACCGTTGTTACTTTATAACCAAATTCCCTTGTCATATACGCTGCTGTTTTCCCCGTACCGCAACCTATCTCAAGGACATTCGCTCCATATTTAAAAGGCAGGTGTGCTAACAATTGTTTTGTTAACGTAAAGCCACCAGGATGAGCACTTCCTATTCCGTAATAAGCTAGGAAATCGATGTATGTGTTTCGCTTCATGGGATTCTCCTTCAAGTTTTCTATAATACATATATTCATCCAGAAAAAAATAGTGCACAGAAAAAAAGCATTTTCAAGTGCAATGTTGCAACTTGAAAACGCTTTTTCCTTTTACTATTTCTCTTCTACATACGCCCATTTGAAACTATATTCCGGACTAATATTATGTTTCACAATTCCCTTTACATTTGGTTTCATAACATACGATCTACCACTTTGATATAAAGGTACGAGCGCTACATCTTCTTCAAGTAACAATTTTTCTGCTTTCCCTAACTCTGTCCAACGTTTTTTTGCATCAGCCATCCATTCCGTCTTACTTTTATTAATAATGTCATCATATTTTGAATTTGAGTAGCTCATCTGGTTCTGCGAATTTTTTGTCTCAAACATATCAAGATATGTCATCGGATCCGCATAATCTGGATTCCAGCCGCCATATGAGAAATCATAATCTTGGTCTGATTCTAATTTTAGCTTTTGCTTAAATGGCTGAAGTTTAATATTTACTGTTACACCCTTTAAATTCTTTTCAACTTGATCTTTTACATACTCCCCAACTTTTTTCGCATTACCAGTATCATAATTTAATAGCTCTATTGTTACTTGATCTTTTCCAAGTTCTTTTTTCGCTTCTTCCCAGGCTGCCGCTGCCTTTTTAGAGTCTTGTTTTAAACCATTTTTAAACGTTTCTGCGAAATCTTTACCGTCTGGTCCAGCTGCTAAACCTTTTGGTACTAAATAATCCACTGGTTTTGAGCCATCATTTAAAATGACATTCGTTAAAGCTTTCTTATCAATTGATAAAGCAATTGCTTCACGTAATTTTTTGCTCTTTAACGGTGTATCTTGCCCACCTCGTTTTTGATTTAAACGTAAGTAAAACGTACTTGTTTCTGAATATGCTCCAAACTCCTCTTTATTGTTTCTATATTTATCAACAAATTCTCCTGATAAAAGTGCGAAATCAATTGCACCTGTATCATATAAATTTACTCTAGTAGCCCCTTCTTTTACTACACTATAATTGATTTCATCCAGTTTCACTGTCTTTTTATCCCAATACTGATCATTTTTCTTTAATTTCCATCCTTGCTCATGCTTCCAATCAGTAAGTACAAACGGTCCATTATAAACTGTCGTATCAGACTCTAAACCGTATTTATCTCCTTTTTCTTTTACGAACTTTTCATTTAATGGATAGTATGACGCGAATGCCATTAAATTTAAGAAATATGGTACTGGTCTTTCTAATTCGACTTCAAGTGTATAATCATCTACTGCTTTTACACCTAATGTAGAAACTTCTGCTTTCCCTTGATTTATTGCCTCTGCATTTTTAAGATAGTAAGCAATAAACGCATACTCAGCAGCTGTTTTTGGATCTACTAGACGTTGCCATGCAAATACGAAATCTTTCGCTGTTACAGGGTCACCGTTTGACCATTTTGCATCTTTTCGTAATTTGAATGTATATTTTTTGCCATCCTCGCTTTTCGTACTAGATTCTGCCGCTGCTGGAATTGGCTTGTTATCTTTATCTAGACGATATAACCCTTCCATCGTGTTTCCTAAAATTTGAGAACCTAACGTATCTGTATTTTTAGAAGTATCCATCGTCGGAATTTCATTCGTTTCTGTACGATTCATTACTTGCTTTGCCGCATATTTAATATCGGATTTTTTCTCTTCCCCACCACTATTAGACGTCGTAGTCGTTTTCTTCTCCCCACCAGAAGATCCAGAACATGCTGTTAACGCCACACTCATTGCTAATACTGGCGCTACAACCGCCGTAAACTTTTTCATCTTTTTCTTCATTTTTGTACCCTCCCCAATTATATGTACGAAACTAACTTTGAGAGATTTCTATTTTAAATTATCAGAAAATTATCACTAATTATTATTCTACTAATTTTTCTCGAATTGTAAAGTATTTTTAATAATATTCATAATAATTAATTCATTTACTTCAATAACAATCTATTACTACTATACGAATTCTCCCACATCTACTATATGTAAGTACCACTTTTCTTATTCTTCTCTATTTAATTCAATAGTAAAAGAGCGTTCTAAAAATCATTTATCTACCTTTAAAACGCTCTTTTTTATTATTTCCCTTCCGTTACATAAGCCCACTTAAAGCTATATTCTGGACTAATATTGTGTTTCACAATTCCTTTAACATTCGGTTTCATTACATACGCTCTTCCTGTTTGATATAAAGGAACTAACCCAGCATCTTCTTCAAGGAATAGTTTTTCAGCTTTCCCTAACGTTTCCCAACGCTTCTTCGCATCACCCATTAATTCATTACCTGCTTTTGATACCATATCATCATATTTGGCATTTGAGTAACTCATTTGGTTATATGGGCTCTTCGACTCGAACATATCAATAAACGTCATTGGATCCGCGTAGTCTGGACTCCAACCTGCATAAGAGATTTCATAATCTTGTGCAGTCTCTAATTTTAATTTTTGTTTAAACGGCTGAATCTTTGTATTAATCGTTACACCTTTTAAGTTTTTCTCAATTTGATCTTTAACATAATCAGCAATCTTTTTCGCAGTTCCATCATCATAACTTAGTAATTCAATTGTCACTTGATCTTTTCCAAGTTCTTTTTTCGCTGCTTCCCAAGCTGCTGCACCTTTTTTCGGATCATATTTCAAACCATTTTTAAATGTATCTTGGTAATCTTTACCATCTGGTCCTGTCGCAAGTCCTTTTGGAACCAATTGATCAGTTGCTTTTGATCCATTATTTAAAATTACATTTGCCAATCCTTTTTTATCAACTGATAAAGCAATTGCTTCACGAAGTTTTTTACTCTTTAACGGTGTATCTTGTCCGTTACGCTTTTGATTTAAACGTAAGAAGAATGTACTTGCTTCTGAATACTCACCGTACTCATCTTTGTTCGATTTATATTTATCTACAAATTCTCCTGATAGTAATGTAAAGTCAATTGATCCTGTATCATATAAGTTTACTTTCGTCGCAACTTCTTTTACTACACTATAATTAATTTCTTCTAATTTCACAGTTTTATTATCCCAATATTTATCATTTTTCTTTAGCTGCCATCCTTGTTCATGTTTCCATGAAGCCATAACGAATGGCCCGTTATACACTGTCGTGTCAGCTTCTAAACCGTATTTATCTCCTTTTTCTTTTACGAATTTTTCATTTAGCGGATAGTATGACGGGAATGCTAATAAGTTTAAGAAATACGGTACTGGTTTTTCTAATTCTACTTCTAGCGTATAATCATCTAACGCTTTTGCGCCTAATTCTGTTACAGGTTTTTCACCTTTATTAATTGCCTCTGCATTTTTAATATAGTAGGCAATAAACGCATATTCTGCCGCTGTATTTTTATCAAGTAAGCGCTGCCATGCGAATACGAAATCTTTCGCTGTTACAGGATCACCATTTGACCATTTTGCATCTTTACGTAGTTTAAATGTATATTTTTTGCCATCCTCGCTTTTCGTACTAGATTCTGCCGCAGCCGGGATTGGCTTATTATCTTTATCAAGACGATATAATCCTTCCATCGTGTTTCCTAAAATTTGTGCCCCTAACGTATCTGTAGACTTAGAAGTATCCATTGTCGGAATTTCTTGATTCTCTGTACGATTTAACACTTGCTTCGCTGCATATTTAATATCAGACTTTTTATCTTCCCCACCACTAGACGTCGTAGTTGTTTTCTTTTCTCCACCAGATCCAGAACACGCTGTCAACGCCATACTCATCGCTAAAACTGGCGCTACAACCGCCGTGAACTTTTTCATCTTTTTCTTCATTTTTGTACCCTCCCCCAATTATATGTACGAAACTCATTTTGAGAGATTTTCTGATAAATATTTATCAGAAAATTCTTATTAATTAATATTCTACTGTTTTTTCTAGTTTTGTAAAGTTATTTTTAAAATATTTAGAAAATTTATTTTACTTAACATTAACAGTCTGTTTTCTATGACCATACTACAGATATCCCCCATCTACTACCTTTCGTTTTTTCTCTACTCTTCCATTTTCGCATTGAATTGTACAATAAAAAAAGTGCTTCAAAGCAGGTAGACTGCTTTGAAGCACTTTCACAACTGTTATTATTTTTCAGTAACATATGCCCACTTATAGCTGTATTCTGGGCTAATATTATGCTTAACAACACCTTTTACATGCGGTTTCATAACATAAGATCTAGCACTTTGATATAAAGGTACAAGGGCTACATCTTCTTCAAGAAGTAATTTCTCTGCTTTTCCTAGCTCCTCCCAACGTTTCTTCGCATCAGTCATTAATTCCCCACCAGCTTTTTTAATTATTTCATCATATTTCTGATCAGAGAAACTCATTTGGTTATGAGAGTGCTTACTTTCAAACATATCTAAATATGTCATTGGATCCGCATAATCTGGGCTCCATCCACCATATGAAATATCATAATCTTGATCTGATTCTAATTTAAGTTTTTGTTTAAACGGTTGAAGTTTAATATTTACTGTTACACCTTTTAAGTTTTTCTCAATTTGATCTTTTACATATTCCCCAACTTTTTTCGCATTACCAGTATCATAGTTTAAAAACTCAATTGTAACTTGATCTTTTCCAAGTTCTTTTTTCGCTTCTTCCCATGCAGCAGCTGCTTTTTTCGCATCTGGTTTAATGCCGTTTTTAAACGTTCCTTGGAAGTCTTTCCCATCAGGTCCAGCTGCTAAGCCTTTCGGCACTAAATAATCTGCAGGTTTTGATCCATCATTTAAAATAACATTTGTTAAATTCTTTTTATCAATTGATAGGGCAATTGCTTCACGTAATTTTTTACTCTTTAATGGTGTATCTTGTCCACCACGTTTTTGGTTTAAACGTATAAAGAACGTACTTGGTTCGTTATACACCCCATATTCCTCTTTATTATTTCTAAATTTATCAACAAATTCACCTGTTAATAAAGCGAAATCAATTTGACCACTATCATATAAATTCACATTAGTTGCTGGCTCTTTTACAACACTATAGTTAATTTCATCTAATTTTACAGTCTTTTTATCCCAATATTGATCATTCTTCTTCAGTTTCCAACCTTGCTCATGCTTCCAATCAGTAAGAACGAACGGTCCATTATATACAGTTGTATCAGATTCTAAACCGTATTTATCCCCTTTTTCTTTTACGAATTTCTCATTTAATGGATAGTACGATGGGAATGCTACTAAATTCAAGAAGTATGGTACTGCTTGTTCTAATTCAACTTCTAACGTATAATCGTCTACTGCCTTAACCCCTAGTTCAGTTACAGGTTTTTCTCCTTTATTAATTACTTCTGCATTTTTAATTGGGAATGCGATAAATGCATACTCAGCAGCTGTTTTTGGATCTAATAAACGTTGCCATGCAAATACGAAATCTTTCGCTGTTACAGGATCACCATTTGACCATTTTGCATCTTTACGTAATTTAAATGTATATTTTTTACCATCCTCACTCTTCGTACTTGATTCTGCCGCAGCTGGGATTGGTTTATTCTCTTTATCTAAACGGTATAAGCCTTCCATTGTATTCCCTAAAATTTGAGAACCCAAAGTATCTGTACTCTTTGAAGTATCCATTGTTGGAATTTCCTGATTTTCTGTTTTATTGAACACTTGTTTCGCTGCTAATTTCCCCTCTGATTTGCTATCTCCGCCAGAGCTAGAATTTGTACTTGTCTTCTTATCTCCACCTGATGTAGAACATGCTGTTAATGCCATACTCATTGCTAAAACTGGTGCTACAACTGCTGTTAGTTTTTTCATTTTTTTCTTTTTCACTTTCTGTACCCTCCCTAATTCTTAACGCTCTCACTTAAGAATTTTCTGATAATTCTGTTTTTCTTTATATATTTATCAGAAGATTCTTATTAACTATTATTCTACTAATTTTTTGAGTTTTGTAAAGTGTTATTATTAAAAATTTTTAAAAAATTATTTTTTTACAGTAATATTCATAAAAATTCCATAACCTTTCGAAACACTATACCTCATGGAATTCTATGTATTGATTTAATAGTCTTTATATCCCTCCACTATAAAACACTTGTAAATTATTGTTAATAAATAATGTATATCGTAACAAACCTCTTTTCTACAAAAATAAAAAGTCAGCAAAGCTGACTTTTTTACCCGGCTATTTTTTCTCTTTTCATCTCCTCTATTACTCTCGTATACTTCTCATCATCAAATTCATTTTCACTTTTTGCAACAACTACAGTCGCAATACCGTTACCAATTAAATTAACGATAGCACGTGCCTCTGACATGAAACGATCTACACCAAGTAATAGCGCTAACCCTTCTAACGGGATAACATTCATTGCAGACAACGTAGATGCTAATACAATAAATCCTCCACCTGTTACTGCTGCTGCTCCTTTAGATGTAACTAACAAAATAGCTATTATAGTTAATTGTTGACCTAGTGAAAGATCGACGTGAAAGACTTGAGCTAAAAATATAGTAGCCATCGATAAATAAATCGTTGTTCCATCTAAGTTAAAAGAATATCCCGTCGGAATGACTAAACCTACTACCGGCTTCGAACATCCGAAGTCTTCCATCTTTGTCATCATTCGCGGCAGTACTGATTCTGATGATGATGTCCCTAGAACAATGAGTAATTCTTCTTTAATATGCGCTAAATATTTCCACAAACTAAATTTATACAGTTTACAAATAAAATTTAAAACAATAAAAACAAATAATGCCATTGTCGCATATACACAAATCATTAATTTACCAAGTGGTATGAGTGTACTTAAACCATATTTACCAATTGTAAATGCCATTCCGCCGAATGCTCCAACCGGTGCTAACTTCATAACAATGGATAAAATATTAAAAAATACTTTCGATAATCTTTCAAAAAAGTCAATAATCGGTTGTCCATTTTTCCCTAACATCGTTAACCCTGCGCCGAATAAAATGGAGAAAAATAACACTTGTAAAATATCACCTTTTGCAAATGCTTCAAACATGTTAGACGGCACAATATGTAAAAAGAAATCCATCCATTTCATTTCTTGCCCGCTTTGTACATATTGTGAAACATCTCCGCCTTTTAGTTTTGAGGGATCTAATCCATCTCCTGGACGTACAACATTCGCTACGATGATACCAATAATTAAAGCCGCTGTTGTAACAATTTCAAAATATAATAGTGCCTTCCCACCAACACGGCCTACCTTTTTCATACTTCCCATACTTGCAATACCGAGCACAATCGTTAAAAAGATAATCGGTGCAATAACCATTTTAATCATATTGATGAATGTTTCACCAATTGGCTTCATTTGTTGTCCAACACTCGGCCAAATTGCTCCTACTGCAATACCACAAATAATTGCCACGATAACTTGGAATGTTAAATTCTTTACAATTCTCATTTTTAATACTCCCCTGTTTTTTCATTTCTCCCAAACTATTATAATTAATACCATTTATTCTATGTAATAGCCCCCTTGCTATCTAACTTGAACCTTAACATTAGGTTACACTATTATCTCTAATTTTAAAATAGTATATAACATTCAAGAGTAAACGACATACTATTTAACATAATAAAAAAGCAGACGTTTCGCCTGCTTCAATTCTCCTCAATTTGCTTTTCACTTAACCCTAGATGTGTTCTAAGAGTATTACTCAAACTCTGTAGATCTTTTTTATTAGGATTATAATAATATACACGTTGCCCATTTGGACCATTAGGTAAATATAAATCATCACCAGCTAGTTGTATTTTTTCAACTGAACCGTTTAAACCGTATTTATAAAAAGATAAAATATCATCCATTACTAAGTTTGTTTTAAAATCGCCGTCAACCGCCTCAACCATTTTTTCTAGCTTCGTAATCGAGCCTACACTTTTTAATTTACTTAAAATCGATTCGATAACAAGTTGTTGCCTCTGACCTCTCATTGCATCACTATCAATATGGCGCGTTCTTGCTAGTGCAAGTGCTTCTTCCCCATTTAATTTTTGCAATCCTTTTTTCAAATGAATCGCATCAGGTTCATCTTTACTATTTTGCTCCGTAAATTCAACTGGGACATCTACTTCAATACCATCTAACCCATCAACAATTTTAGTAAAGGAACCAAAATTAAATTTCACAAAATAATCAACAGGAACCTGTAACAATTTTTCTACCGCTTCTACAGAAGCTTGTGGTCCTCCATCTTTACCATTTTTAACGAAACCACTTCCATATGCATGGGTGATTTTATCTTTTTTCTTTTCAACTGGAACATATGTATATGTATCACGCGGTATGCTCGTTAATTTCACTGTTTTATCGTCTTTATTAAAAGTCGCTAACAATAATGCATCTGTATGAAATGCACCATTATACTCCTTTTGTCGTTCTTGATTTTCATCAATTCCCATAATTAAAAGTGAAACATGATTTGCAATTGGCTTTACAGATTTCTCACGTAAATTAGATTTTTCACCTCGTGCTAAATTCAAATTAGATTTTTGTACGAGACTAGAAGTTTTCATATATACATAGGCTCCATAGCCAATTCCACCAAATAGCAATACCGCTAGTAGTAAACTTATTATCGTTTTCTTTTTATATTTTTGCTTATTTTTCTCTTCTCTTAAAGATGAATGATTCCCCATTTACTCTCCTCCTGTTTCTATTCATCCAATATGTTTTTCATTCTTTCATATTTAGCGCTATCCTTTTGAAACATACTTTCTTTCAATCCCTTATCTATTTGTATCCATTCAGTCGTAAGTGAATATTGAATCAAGCCTTCTTGAAAACTAAGAAATTTCAATATAATCCCTGTATTTTTCTCCACAACCATTTCGAATTTCCCTCTTATATCTTCAGAGGTGCTAACAGGCATCTCTATATTGATGACTCCTTCAATTTTGTAACAATCTAATCCAAGATATTTCGTTTCTTTATAATTCCAATCTTTATATCGAATTAACAAATCTGCGAATTCTGATTGAATACTATATTTAGCTAGTCCTACATATTCATCATCATATCGCTTTTTTTCACCTGATTTTCTCAATAACCTTTCCGTAGGATTTAATTTTAATAGTTCATTGTTTCTTTCTTTCGGGTTCCATTTTGTCTCTTTATAGGTATACTTCTCATCATCAAACTCTTTTTTCTTGCCCTCGTTATATATAATTGTTCGTTTTTTCGCTAGTTTATCTTCTTTCGAAGAGATACCTCTTTGTTTTTCCGTATCAATCGCATACTTATATGTTGTAGCAATTCTTGATGAGCTAGAATATTCCTCAAATTGTCCTGAAATATTTTTAAAATAATCAATAGAATCTAGCATCTTTTGATGAATCTTTTCTTTATCTGGATAATGTACATTCGATTTTATTTCTTCTTCATTTTCATAATCAGAAAGCGCTTTTTTCTTTACATATTCAAATACTCCACCGTTTTGCGCAAAACTTTGGATAGAAAACTCAGACATAGATACCACTGAAAGTATACAAACCGCTGCACTAATTATCATCATATGAATTTTGTAACTCTTCTTTTTTACCTGAAGATTATGTAGTGTGCCATTAATCTTTTCATTTAACTCTGGAGGTACTATAACATTTTCATCTTTTATTCTCTTTTTTAATTTCTCATCAAATAATTTTTCATTATCCACCCTTCCCCCCCCTATTCCATCTTTAATTGTTTTTGTAGTTGTTCCCTCGCGCGTGACAATCTTGATTTCACTGTTCCTTTCGGTATTTCTAACAGCTTTGCTATACTCTCTTGATTCATATCTTCATAATAATAAAGCACCGTAACAGCTCTTAATTCTTCATGTAACGATTGAATCGCATTACACAAATCTATATCTTCATACTGATCACACGCACTCATATTGTAATCATTCTCTTCTGTCACAATTACATTTTTATACGCTCTAATAATATTGTTACACTCATTTATTAGTATTCGAATTAACCAAGTTTGAAAAAATTCTTCTTTTTTTAATTTTTTTATATTTTCATAGGCCTTTAAAATTGTTGTCTGTATCGCATCCTCTATATTTGTCTCATCACGTAACATCGCCTTTGCTATTCGATACATCTTCACTTTTTCTGTATGTATAAGCGCTATAAAGGCTTCATGATCACCTTTTTTCGCCAAAGAAACATCCGTTTCTTCTTTTATAATCATTTTATATAAAGGGATTACTTTCACCATTGCTCCTCCTGTTTCATCCTCACTTCATCACTTCCAATTTAACTTTACATGTATTAGACGTATGAACCTAGAAAAAGGTTCATTTTTTTGAATATTTTTGTAATTAAAAAGATAAATATCCTTTATAAGTGTTATGCGATAAACATACTAGTTTTAATTTACAAATAAAAAAGCCCACTTTCTAGTGGACTTTCTACTTTATAACGGTAAATCCCTCTTCTTAAACACTACAATTGCTACTATGAAAATACAAAGTGCTCCGGCAATTAACCCTATACTTACCGGCCATATATTATACGCTCCTTCAGCAATTTCTTTCGGACGAAACAGCGTGAATAATGATAGGTTTTTCATCCATTCTAACTTATCACTTAACTTCCCTACCATATCCAATACGAAAAATAAGATAGTTAAACTCGCTGAATAACTTAGTGCTTTTCTTTCGTCATTACATATACAAGAAAAGAAAAATGAATACGCACTAACGACTAAAAATATGAGCCCTCCGACTACATTTATCTTCAAAAATAATTCTTTATTTAAGTTATTATCTTGTAAAAACCATTCTGCACCTACTAACCCAGCTACATACGTAACAGATACAATAATCAGAAGTCCCAATATGAGAACAGTAGCTTGTGTAATAGCAATTTGCACTCTAGATACAGGTGTTGCTAGCAAGTATGCCATTGCTCCTTTATCTACATGACGAGCAATTAAATGTGTCGCAACTGTTACGCAAAAAATTGTTAAAATGATAATAAACAATAGACTATAGTATTCGCCCGCTAGAAAATCCATTACGTTTTGAATCGGACTTTCCATACCAACGATTTTTTTCACACTATCAGGCATGGCAGCTATTAATTCATTTAGCCCTTTCGCTGATACCATTGACGGGAATATCCAAATTAATAACCACAAATATAAAGCCGCGCCAGACGCATAACTCAAAATACTTTTTTGTGTTTCTTTCAAACTAGCTAAAAACAATTGCTTATTCATGCGTTACCCCTTCTTTCTTATCGTAATAATGCATAAATAAATGTTCTAAATCCATCGCTCTCGTTTGAAGTGCCGTTACATTATAGTTTGAAAGTGTTTGTAAAACAGTTTGATAATTTCCTTGTACAATGATAGATGCCTCTCTGCCTTTTACCGCTTCAAATTGCAAATTACACTTTGTAAGGGACTCAATCTCTTCTTGTGATGATACTGTTACATCTATCACCTGTCTTCTCATTCCTTGTAAATCGTGAATATTTTCAACCGTTACGAGTCGACCATCTTTAATAATAGCTACTCTGTCACAAGTTCTCTCAATTTCAGTAAAAATATGTGATGACATTAGGATTGTTTTTCCTCTTTGCTTTTCCTCTAATATTAAATCTATAAATACTTGTTGCATAAGTGGATCAAGTCCAGATGTTGGTTCATCTAAAATTAACACCTCTGGATCGTGCATAAATGCAGCGACTATCCCTACTTTTTGCTTCATTCCTTTAGACATTTTGCGAATCGGTGTTTTCACATCAAATTGCAGGCGCTCTATCAGTTCATCTCGTCTTTTCGTATCCTTTAACCCACGCATTCCTTGCATTAATTTTAAAAACTCTAATCCGTTCATTCCTTCAATAAAAGAAATTTCACCCGGTAAATAACCAACTTCCCTTTGAATTTTCGCTGCTTCATTCCAACAATCTAATCCAAAAATTGTCGCTTTACCAGCTGTCGGTTTTATAAATCCCATTAAATTACGAATCGTCGTTGATTTCCCGGCACCATTCGGTCCTAAATAACCAAATACTTCTCCCTTTTTTACATCAAATGTAATATGAAACAAACCTTTTCCATTCGAAAACTGTTTTGTGACATCTTGAACTGAAATCATAATTCCACCTCATTTTTTGAAATATTTAATATGTGATATTTCAAAAATATTGTACTCCTCATCTTTCATATTCGCAACAACTTTTTGAAATATTTATTAGTCCATATTTCAAAATTATTGTTTTCCATTATTTTTTCTTGTATATTTTAAGTGAGGTGATTGCATTGAACGGCTTTGAAAGAGTAAAAGAAAAGAAAAAGCGTGCCATTAAAGAAGCAGCATTCGTATTATTTTCAGAACGTGGATTTAATGAAGTGAAAATAGAACATATCGCAAAAGAAGCAAACGTTTCTCAAGTTACAATTTATAATCATTTCGGAAGTAAAGATGCTTTATTTAGGGAGCTTATACAAGAATTTATCATATCTGAATTTCAATATTATAAAGAGCTTGCAGAAGAAAAATTACCTTTTCATGATATGATGCAAAAAATGATTGTAAGAAAAATGAATACTGGCGGGTTATTTCAACCTGATATGTTATTACAAATGATGCAAAGGGACGAAGAACTCCGTAAGTTTATTTATAGTTATCAAAATGAAAAAATCCTGCCCTGGTATTTAGAAATATTAGAACAAGCTCAGCGCAAAAACGAAATTAATCCACACCTTACTAAAGAAATGATGTTACTTTACATTCAAATGTTTACTAAATTAGGTGATGATTTTGGGGCACAACTTCTTGAAGGAGATCGTGAAAAACATATACAAGATATCGTTACGATGTTCTTTTATGGACTCTCCGTCCCAGAAAAATAATTTTTCTAAAGAACAAATAGAATCACCAAAAAGCCCTTTGGATATTTAAATCGCAAGGGCTTTTTCATATCAAAAAATGACTAAAACTAACTTTATCTTAAAGAAGTTAAATGCTGCTTTATAGATAACACCTTATTATAGATTAACTCTTTTAGCATAACAGGCTGAATTGAGATAATCGTTTCACCGAAATTCAGAAAATAATTTGAAATAAAATCAAATTCTTGCTTGTTAAAATAGCCTGTTATAATGTAATTTTCATTTTGCTTTTGCATCCTCATGGAAGGATAATTCTCTTTATCAAAAATGTCCTTTCCTTTTTGATTAACAATGACGCTAAAATCAATTGCATCAGGCTTTCTGTGAAAAGTAGTAAGATAACTTAATAATTCTTCAAGATTTTTTGGATTAATATTGCTCGTTTCCACAATAGAAAGAATTTTATCACATCTAATTATTTGAACATTATTTGTCTCAAAATTAAAGATTTTAGCATACCACTGGCCAAATTTAGATTCTACTCGAATAAATTGGGCAACCAATGCTTGCTCCTCACCTTTTTTTAAATATGTTAAATGATAAACTCGCTCAGCAAAAATTCCCTGTAAAATTTCTTTTAAGAACGGACTAAAATTACTATGATTTGTTACTTCAAAGGAAAGCGTTCGTTCCATGATTGAAATATTTTTACTCACATTATCAGGTAATACATGTTTAAATTTATTTTCAAGCGCAATACTTTCTACATTAAATGGTTTTGTCTTGTATCCATTTAGCGTAAGAATTGAAAAGTATAACGCATACATTTCATCCACACTAAAATAAATTGGCGATAACACACTATTTTCTATAATTTTATAACTTCCATTTCTACCTAGTTCAGAATATATGGGTACACCTATTTCTTCCAATGATTGAATATCTCGCAACGCGGTACTTTTAGAAATATCATATCTAGCCATTAAATCTTTTAAATTAAAATATCTTTTATTATTTAAGAAAATAAGCATATCATTTATTCGTTCAGTTTTTTTCATATTTCCCTCCAAAAAAGGTGTCATGTATTGAAACCTTTTTAATCTATATTATAATTATCAACTAATAAAGGAGTTATATATTTATGACATTAGAAATAGCTATTTTTCTTTCAATGAATGGGCAAGCAAAGGAGGTGATTAACTTTTATACACGTCATTTAGAAGCCAAAAAGTTAATGATTGTTACGTATGAAGAACTGGCGAAAAGAGATAGTTCTTTTAAAATTACAAGTGAAAATAAAGATCATATTGCTCACTCTGTTTTACAAATTGGGAATACAAAGCTAATGATAGCAGAAGATACAATGAAGTCTAATGAACGTTATAACGTTGGAAATAACATGTCACTTTGCATTCAAAGCGCTAATTTAGAAGAAATACAAAGGTTTTATAATAATTTAATTTCCGATAAGCATGTGAAAATAATCTCTCCGCTAGAAAAAAATATATTTAGTGAAGCATATGGTATTATTGAAGATCCTTATGGCATACAAATCCAATTAATGTATGATAAACGACTAGACTAAATAATTAATCATATTCACATATTCCTAATAAAAAAGACACGAATTTCGTGTCTTTTTATTTTATAGAAATGACTCTACCCTTTTCACTACTTTCAATCGCTAATTGAATCAGTTTAATAACATCTAAACCTTCTTGTGCTGTTACAGGTAGTTTCTCACCATTTAATATACTATCTCGTACCCCTTTATAATAATTGTCATAACAACCGATTTCTGTTGGAATACGATCTAAGCTTCCTTCTGTTTCTAAAGTAGCAAAATTCTCTTCATCGTCTACTCCATAACCGTTATCACCTGGCTTCATTCCATTTTTTAATTGCTCTTCCTGCGAATCCATACCGTACTTCACGATAGAACCTTTCTCTCCATGCACTATAAAATGCGGTCCAGCTTTCTTCACATAACTGCTACTACGTAAAATGACACGTTTAGCTCCGTAATGAAGTACTATGTGGAAATAATCATCCACCTCTGCACCTGGTCGTTGTTTTATTACATCTGCACTTATCTCATCTGGTTTCCCGAATATTGATAACGCTTGGTCAATTAAATGCGATCCTAAATCGTATAATATACCGGAGCCTGGTAGATTTTTTTCTCTCCATCGATCACGTACATGTGGACGGAAACGATCAAAATTCGATTCATATGCGTATACATTCCCTACTCTGTTTTCTCCTAACAATTTCTTAATTGTTAAGAAATCATTATCAAAACGACGATTATGATATACGCTTAACGTTACATTATGCTGCTCTGCTAATGAAATAAGCTCTTCCCCTTCTTCAATTGAAACAACAAATGGTTTTTCTACAACAGCATGCTTACCGTTTAAAATTGCTTCTTTTACATATGGAAAATGAGTTGTATTAGGTGATGTAATAACAACTAAATCAACATCAGCTCGCTTCACCAATTCATCAATTGTACTAACAACATTAGCGTTTGGTAATGTTTCTTTTACTACCTCTTCTTTTGAGGATAATACAGCACGAATATCATATTCTTCTATCGTTTGTAATAGTGGGATATGAAATGTCGTACTAGAAAAACCAAATCCTACAATCCCTACACCTATTTTTTTCATGTTGCCCCTCCATTTGTCCCGCTTTAACGGGCAGTAAGATTCCTAACTCAAAATTTAGCGAAAGCTAAGGAATTAGGTGAGGAATCAACTGCTTGTTAAAGCCCGATTGGTTCAACTAATAATCAGTGGGGATGAAGAAACTCCCCATTGATTAAAGTTTCACTTTATGAGAACGATTTCATTCAGTTATTATAACAAGATTATTATTATTTACATAATAAATTGCCTAGAAAAAAGCATCTTGCTATGAATAATAGCAAGATGCTTTTTTACTCCGGTCGTTTTTTCGTCCACGTTTCTACTACTTCACCAGTATCATTAACATCTAGCACTAGGCTACCATTACTATACCGATCTTTATTTCGATACGCTTTCGGATCAATCTCTTCTACAATGTTTTTCTCTGTCTTCATGTAAACTAGTTCATCGTCCCGAACAATTTCAATACCGACAATGCGGTACGGATTACGTTTTAATTCTTTGAAAATAACAAGACCTCGTTTCGCCCTCGTTGATTTTTCAATTTCTGATGCTTTTAGACGTTTTACAGCACCGCGCTGTGTTACGAGAATAAGTTGATCTTTGTCACCATTTAACGGTTTACCAGAAGCGACATAGTCATCTTCTTTTAAATTAATTGCTTTCACACCAGCAGCTCTTACACCGACTGGACTTACTTCATCTTCATGGAAAATAAGTGCATATGCACCGTGTGTAGCAAGAACGATATCACTCGTTCCATCTGTCGCAAATATATCGACAACTTCATCATCTTTTTTCAAGTTTACAGCAACGAATGCCCTTGAATAACGCTGAACTTTATATTGATTTAATTCTGTTTTCTTTATCATACCATTTCGTGTTACAAATACGATAAATCGTTTTTCTTCCTCAAAGTTCGGTACAACCGTTGCCCAAATGATTGTTTCATCTCGGTCGAGTGAAACGATATTTGCAACGTGCTGACCTAAATCTTTCCAACGAATATCTGGCATTTCGTATACTGGAAGATATATATAGTTTCCTTTACTTGTGAATAAAAGAACTGTTTCAGTCGTATTCGTATCGAATCGTTCAAGTAAGATGTCACCCTCTTTCATACCGAAGTCTTTGCCATTTGATGCATTATGTGAGCGCCATCCAGTACGTTTCACATATCCTTCTTTCGTTACAGTAACGATGACATCTTCTTGTGGAATCATCACTTCTACGTCTATTTTAATTTCTTCAATTTGTTCTTCAATAATAGCGCGACGATCATCACTATATGTTTTCTTAACTCTCTTCAAATCAGTTTTAATGACTTGAAGTAATCTTTTTTCACTTTGTAAAATTGACTGTAGCTCTAGAATTTTCTTATTAAGCTCATCTGCTTCTTCTTGTAACGCCGTAATGTCTGTATTCGTTAAGCGATATAATTGCAAGGAAACAATTGCTTCCGCCTGTGCTTCTGTAAAGCCAAATTTTGCACTTAAATTATCTTTCGCATTACGCTTATCTTTTGAAGCTCGAATTGTCTCGATTACTTGGTCTAAAATCGATAATGCTTTCTTTAAACCTTCTACAATATGTTGACGATTTTCTGCTTTTCTTAATTCATATTGCGAACGTCTCGTAATAACCTCTTTTTGATGTCCAATATAAGCATCCAAAATTTTCGGTAATGTCATAAGTGTTGGACGGCGATTATTGATTGCTACCATATTAAAGTTATATGGAATTTGCAAATCTGTATTTTTATATAAATAATTTAAAATACCTTCGGCGTTTGCTTCTTTCTTTAATTCAACAACAATTCGCAAACCAGTACGATCTGTCTCATCACGCACTTCAGCAATGCCATCTAACTTTTTATCTAGACGTAATTCATCCATTTTCTTTACAAGGTTTGCCTTATTCACTTCGTAAGGAATTTCAGTGATTACAATTTGTTGTTTCCCACCACGCACTGTTTCAACTTCCGCTTTTCCACGAATAATAATTTTACCTTTACCTGTTTCATACGCCTTTTTAATACCATCAATCCCCTGAATAATACCGCCTGTTGGGAAATCTGGTCCTTTCATAACTGTTAATAAATCATCAACAGTACTATTTGGCTTATCAATACGCATCATTGTAGCGTCAATAACTTCTCCAAGATGATGCGGAGGAATTTCTGTTGCATAACCAGCGGAAATCCCTGTAGATCCGTTCACTAATAAATTCGGGAACGCTGCTGGTAATACAACCGGTTCTTCACTCGTATCATCAAAGTTTGACACAAATTCAACTGTTTCTTTATCAAGATCACGTAATAATTCAGATGCGATTGGTGATAAACGAGCTTCCGTATAACGCATCGCTGCCGCTGGGTCCCCATCAACACTACCGTTATTACCATGCATTTCAACTAAAACATTACGTACTTTCCAAGTTTGGCTTAAGCGTACCATTGCCTCATATACAGAGGAATCTCCATGTGGATGATAATTACCAATAACGTTACCTACTGTTTTAGCTGATTTACGAAACGCTTTATCATGTACATTACCTTCTACATACATAGAATATAAAATACGTCTTTGTACTGGCTTTAAGCCATCACGTGCATCTGGAAGTGCACGATCTTGAATAATATATTTACTATAACGTGCAAAGCGGTCACCTAACACGTCTTCAAGCGGGAGGTCATGAAACTTCTCTGCTTGCATGTTATTCCACCTCCGTCTCCATAATCATTTCATTTTCTAAAATATTTCCTTCTTCTTGCATACCAAACTGTACATTACGTTCAATCCATTTACGGCGCGGTTCTACTTTATCGCCCATTAACGTTGTAACACGACGCTCTGCTCTTGCTGCATCATCAATTTTCACGCGAATTAATGTACGCGTTTCAGGATTCATTGTTGTTTCCCATAATTGATCCGCATTCATTTCACCAAGCCCTTTATAACGTTGTAACATATAGCCTTTTCCAACTTTTTTCGTTACACCGTCTAATTCCTCATCTGACCAAGCGTATTCAATTACCTCACTCTTACCTTTTCCTTTACTTACTTTGTATAAAGGAGGAAGTGCGATAAACACTTTACCAGCTTCGATAAGTGGCTTCATATATCTGTAGAAGAACGTTAATAACAATACTTGAATATGAGCTCCATCCGTATCGGCATCGGTCATAATTACAACTTTATCGTAGTTAATATCTTCAACATCAAATTCATTTCCTACACCGCCGCCAATCGCATAAATGATTGTATTAATCTCTTCATTTTTAAAGATATCAGCAAGCTTTGCTTTCTCTGTATTAATTACTTTACCACGTAACGGTAATACGGCCTGGAAACGACGGTCTCGTCCTTGTTTCGCTGAACCACCGGCAGAGTCACCCTCTACTAAATACAATTCGTTTTTCTGAGGATTACGTGATTGTGCAGGTGTTAACTTCCCACTTAACGTACCTTCTGATTTTTTCTTCTTCTTACCACTACGTGCTTCTTCTCTCGCTTTACGAGCAGCCTCACGTGCTTGCGCTGCTTTAACTGCCTTTCTCACAAGAAGTGTAGCTACATCCGGGTTTTCCTCTAAAAAGTAAGCTAGATGCTCTGATACAATGGCATCAATAGAAGAACGAGCTTCACTTGTACCAAGTTTCCCTTTCGTTTGTCCTTCAAACTGAAGTACTTCTTCTGGTACACGTACAGAAACGATAGCCGCTACACCTTCACGAATATCTGTACCTTCTAAATTTTTATCTTTTTCTTTTAATAATGAAACTTTACGAGCATACTCATTGAACACACGCGTCATTGCTGTTTTAAATCCAGCTTCGTGTGTTCCACCATCTTTTGTACGTACGTTATTTACAAACGAAAGAATATTTTCTGAGTAACCATCATTAAACTGGAATGCTAGTTCTGCTTCAATCCCGTTTTGTTCACCAGTGAAATATACAACTGGGTGAATTGAATCTTTTTCTTCGTTTAAATATGAAACGAAAGCTTCAATTCCTGTTTCATAATGAAATATATCTTCTAAATCATTACGTTCGTCTTTTATCGAGATTTTCATTCCTTTTAATAAGAATGCAGATTCACGTAATCTCTCACATAATGTTTCATAATTGTAATTTGTCGTACTAAAAATCGTTGTATCTGGTTTGAAATGCATTGTTGTACCAGACTCTTTTGTTTTCCCGATTTTCTCTAACGTTGTTGCAGGAATGCCACCATTTTCAAAGCGTTGTTCATAAATGTTACCATCACGTTTAATTGTTACTACTAACCATTCTGACAAGGCGTTTACAACTGATGCCCCAACGCCGTGTAAACCACCACTCGTTTTATAGCCACCTTGGCCAAACTTACCACCTGCATGAAGTACAGTTAAAATAACTTCAGGTGTAGGTTTCCCAAGTTTATGCATTCCCGTAGGCATTCCTCGCCCTTTATCTATAACGCTAATACTATTATCTTTATGTATTACGACAGAAATTTCGTCGCCAAATCCCGCTAACGCCTCGTCAACGGAGTTATCTACTATTTCATATACTAAATGATGCAATCCACGGCTATCCGTACTCCCGATATACATACCCGGGCGTTTTCGAACGGCTTCAAGTCCTTCTAACACTTGAATCGCATCTTCATTATATTGGAACTGATGCTTCGCCAAACTCCTTGCCCCTTTCCTAATCCAAAATCAGAACATATGTTTCTATTATAGAATAACGCCTCGACTATAGTTTTGGCAAGTTATCTTATCTCTTTTATACACCATTTTCAATAGAAAAATCCTTGTTTTCTCACAAGGATTCCTCTAGGCTACTATTTCAGAAAAATAATCGTTTGTCAACGAGAAATGGATATGTATTCCAAGATTACACATTCCAAACCTTTATTATGATCCAAATGATCAAAATCCAAAATGGGATTACAAATAACAATCCCCAAAAACAGCCTTTAAAAAATCTCATGATGAACACCTCGTTCATCGGCCCTACTTATCTATAATGAGGGCTGAATCAATCTTTCTAACTTTAAGTCTATACTATTTTGTCATCGCATGTTCTACTTTAATACAACGATCCATTATTACAGTATAGTCTTTTTCTTTTAAAAGTTTATATGTATCTTCATCTTGTACTCCTAATTGTGCCCAAAAAACATCTGCATCAATCTCGACAAATTCTTTTGCAACATCCTTTAAAAACTCTGAGCGACGAAATACATTTACAATGTCAACGTGTTCCTTAATATCCTTTAGTGAAGAAACTGCCTTTTCTCCAAGCACCTCATTTACTGTTGGATTAACTGGAATAATGCGGTATCCAGCATCTTGCATTGCTTTTGAAACCATATACGATGTACGTTCTGGCTTATCTGATAATCCAACAACCGCAATTGTTTTGCTTTTCTTTAACACTTCACCAATTTCCGTACGAGTTGGGTTTTCAATTGTCATAATTAATCCCTCCTATTCCTTTAGTATAGCCGATAAAGAAAGTCTCTTTCAATATGAAAGAGACTTTCTTTTATTTCGATTATTGATTCTTTGTAGCTGAATTATCTGCTAAAGTAGCTGTTTTCGTCATTTTTTGACCGTTACGGTAGAATGTAACTTCTACTTTCTCGCCTACTTTTTTCTTTTCATATAAATATTTACGGAATTGAAGTGAATTTTCTACTTTTTGATCATCTAATGCTACTACAATATCATATTGCTCTAAACCAGCTTTTTCAGCTGGTGATATTGGGTAAATTTTACCTAATACAACACCATTAGTTACTTCTTTCGGTACTTTCAATTGATTGACTGCATAAGCTTGCACATCTTCTAACGAAACAACACCTACTCCAAGAGCTGGACGTTTTACTACTCCATCTTTTTCAAGAGATTCAATAACGGGCTTTGCAATATTAATTGGAATAGCAAATCCAATTCCTTCAACTTCTTGTTGTGCAATTTTACTTGAATTAATCCCAATTATTTCACCGTTTTGGTTAAATAATGCACCACCACTGTTACCAGGGTTAATCGCTGCATCTGTTTGAATAACTTGTGCTTGCCAATCTGGGCGTTTATCCCCATCAATATCAACTGGGATTTCACGTTCTTTACTACTGATTATACCTTCCGTTACACTTCCGTCAAATCCAAGTGGGTTACCGATTGCAATCGCTTTTTCACCCGCACGAAGTTTACTTGAGTCACCTAAAGTTGCAACTTTATTCACATTAGCCCCATCAATTTCAACAACAGCTAAGTCTAACCAAGGATCTTTCCCTACTAACTTTGCATCTACCTTTTTACCATCACTTAGTTTTACAGCAAGTTTATTCGCTCCATCTACTACGTGGTTGTTTGTTACAATATATGCTTTATTTCCTGCTTTTTTATAAATAACACCTGATCCTGAACCAGCTTGTTGTTCTTGACCTGTCGGTTGCATTGCAAATGGATCAACGCTTTGTTGCATATTAATAACACCTACAACAACATCTTTCGCTCCTTCAATCATACCAGGTAAATCAGTTTCATTTTTCGCTTTATTTACAACAGGAACTACAGTACCTTCTACTTTTGAATCCGAACTAAATGATGATACTGGTGCTCCATTATTTTGAGCCCATGGCATATATGGTGCTGCAAAACTAATCGAAACCGCTCCGACTACAGCTCCCACTAAACCTGTGAAGAAATAGCCTTTTTTACTACCTGATTTTCTCACTTCTCTCGTTTCACTATGCTCTTCATTTAAATTTGGTCCGTCGTAATATCCCATGTTTTATTTCCCCTCTCTGGTGAATTCGTATTTTCAGTATAGTCACGTTTTGTGTCCTTCTTGTGAACTCATCGTGAAATCCAATTAAAAAAATACTCCTATCTAACATTGTAGACAAGAAAAGTATTTTTTGTACATTCTACCTTCAAAAGAGAGTATAAAATCGCCATTTTCCTAGGCTAAATTACACAAATCGTTCTAGATTATTCTTCAAATTTATAACCAACTCGAATAACAGTACTGATATGCTTCGCTTTATCTCCTAACTTATTTCGAAGTTTTTTAATATGGGTATCAACCGTTCGGTCATCACCGTAATAGTCATATCCCCATAACTGGTCTAATAAATGTTGACGTGATAATACGATTCCTTTGTTCTCCATTAAATAAACGAGAAGTTCAAATTCTTTATGTGTCAATATAATTTCTTCTCCATCTACTAAAACAGTTCTAGATAGACGATTCACTTCTATTCCAGCTAAAGACATAGCATTTTCTTCCGCTACTCCTACCGCGCCATCCGCACGTTTCAATAACGTCTTTGCACGAGCTACTAACACTTTCGGGCTAAATGGTTTCGTTACATACTCGTCTGCACCTAATTCGAAACCTAGCAATGTATCATCCTCATCCGAACGCGCTGTCAACATAATAATTGGTACTGCTGATTCTTTTCTAATTCGTCTACAAACAGACCATCCATCTATTTCCGGTAACATAATATCTAACATAATTAAATCAATTTCATGCTCTGCAAATAACTCTAACGCTTTTTTTCCATCTTCTGCTTCGATTACTTCAAAGCCTTCATTACGAAAATAATCACTAACAATTTCACGTAATCTTCTTTCATCTTCAACAAGCAATACTGTTTTATTCATATAATCTATCCCGCCTTTTTACTCTTTCAATCGAATAATACGTTGATTGGAGCTTCCGCGAAATGGAAGTGTTAAATCTTTTTTCTCAATTTCAAACCTTCCATCGACTAAAACATCCCCATAATGTAACAACTCTATCATATCATTATTTTGAGAACTCTGTATCTCTTCTAACGTATAACCTGTATACATCCATAGGTTTTTTTTCAAATCTTTCACGATTTTTGCTACCTTTTTCACTTCAGCAGCTTGAAAAAATGGATCTCCACCTGAAAATGTTACATCAGTTAATGGATTACTTGCAATCTCTTTCACAATTTCTTCTACTGTCATTTCCGTCCCGTTGCAAATATTCCACGATTTTGGATTGTGGCAACCGACACAACGATGCGGACAGCCCGCAAAAAACACGACTGTCCGCAATCCTTCTCCATCTACTACACTATCATGAATAATATTCAGCACTTTCATTTATGTTTCACCCGATCTATCTCTTCACTACGTTTCGCACTATTCCACTTCGACATATCTCCTACAAGATAGCCTGTTATACGGCGAATTCTTTCTATATTAGCCTCATCTTCATTCCCGCAACTTGGACATTCATTTCCAATAACCCCGTGATAACTACAGCACTTACAACGGTCAACAGGATGATTAATTGAACCGTATCCAACGCCATGTTCTGCCATGGCTTGTACAATTTGTTTTAATGCCTTTTTGTTATGCATCGCTGCTCCGTCTAGTTCAATATACGTAATGTGTCCTCCATTACAGAGAGCATGGAACGGGCCTTCTAAACGGATTTTATTTATCGCTTGAATGTTATAATAAACTGGAATATGGAATGAATTGGTATAGTAATTATGGTTCGTTATACCGCTAATCACGCCAAATTCTTCTCTATCTTTTTTCACAAACTTTCCTGATAATCCTTCTGCTGGAGTTGCAATTATCGAGAAATTCAGTTGATGTTCTTCTGTCGCTTTATCCATTCTATCTCTCATAAAGGAAATAATTTCATACCCAAGTTTCCATGATTCTTCATCTTCCCCATGATGCTTTCCTGTTAAAGCTACTAAACATTCCGCAAGACCGATAAAACCAATACTTAACGTCCCTTGTTTTAAAATCGAAGCTACGGAGTCTTCAGGCTGCAACGTTTCTCCACCACGCCATACACCTTGTGAATATAAAAACTGAAAATCTCTTGCTCGCTTCGTACATTGATACACAAATCTTTCTAATAGCTGCTTAATTCCTAAATCTAAATAGTAGTTTAGCGCTTCAAAAAATGCTTCTTTTGAACCACTAATTAACGCTAATTTCACTAAATTAATAGACGTAAATGATAAATTCCCTCTACCAATCGCTGTTTCTTCTCCATGTATATTAGACATAACACGGGTACGACATCCCATGTAACATACTTCACTTTCTGGTCTTCCATCATAATGCACTGCATTAAACGGAGCATCTAAAAATGAAAAGTTAGGGAATAATCGCTCTGCAGTTGTCTCTAATGCTAATTCAAATAAATCGTAATTCGGATCACTTTCTTCAAAATTTACACCTTTTTTCATCTTGAAAATTTGAATCGGAAAAATCGGTGTCTCGCCTTTACCAAGTCCAGCTTGTGTCGCTTTTAATAGTTGTTTAATTAACATTCTTCCTTCTTTTGATGTATCTGTTCCGTAATTAATAGAAATAAACGGTACTTGTCCTCCGCCCCTACTATGCATACTATTCGAATTATGAACGAAAGCCTCACACGCTTGATACGTATCATTTTCCGTTTCTTTCCATGCGAATTCTTCTATTTGTTCTTTCGTAAGTGGATATGATTGTAATCGTTTTTTATGTCTCTCAATTGTTTTTCGTACATAAGGCGCTAAATCAATATCAAAGAGTGCAAACGATTGACCGCCATGCTGCATATTTTGATTCGCTTGAAAAATAATAGACGAAAGAGCCAATGCACTTTTAATGTCTTGTGGTTGTCTCATATGTCCATGTCCAGTATGAAAACCGTTAGCAAGCATTTGCGCTAACGGAATTTGCGAACAAGTCGTCGTTCCTGTCGCATAAAAATCTAAATCATGTGGATATAATATATTTTCATTTATCGCTTTTTTCACTTGATCTGACAATAAATTCTCAACAGCATAATATTTTGCACTCTCAGATGCGAACGTTCCCATTACACCCATTGGAGAGCGGCCGTCTACATTTGCATTTTCTTGCATTAAATCTTGTTCATTGCCGTGGACTATCGTCTCGAACACTTTCATTAATTCTTCTCCACGTGTATTATTTTGTAACATTTATAACCCTCCACCAATATGTTGTTGTCTTTTGATTAAAATGTTACTACATATAGTCTTGCTGTTTCTGTGAGAAATGTAACATTACTGTGAAATTTTTTTCACGAAATAATGAATTTTTCATTTACAAAAAAGAAATGTGCTCTTTACAAATGTATGGTACAATATACGGGAAAAACTCTTTTTACCCTTTATCAACACATTTGAATAAAGGAGACTGAACTTATGGTTACTACATATCTTTTATTTATCGTTGCCTACTTGCTTGGCTCGATTCCATTTGCACTAGTTGTTGGAAAAATTGGCTACGGAATCGATATTCGTGAGCATGGGAGCGGTAATCTAGGCGGAACAAACACATTCCGTACATTAGGGAAAAAAGCAGGTTTTACCGTTACAATTGCTGACATTTTAAAAGGGACATTAGCAACAAGTCTACCAATGATTTTCGGATTAGATATTCACCCACTATGGTTCGGGTTAGCGGCTGTTCTTGGACATGTCTACCCGATTTTCGCGAAATTCCGTGGTGGTAAAGCAGTTGCAACTTCTGCTGGGGTGCTATTATGCTATTCACCAGTTGTTTTTGCAATATTGGCTGTTGTATTTTTCACCCTTTTATTTACAACAAGATACGTATCACTTTCTTCTATGGTAACAGCAGTTGTTGCTGTTATTGCATCCATTGTTAGCGGGGATAAAATCTTCATTATTGCGATGTGTTTATTAGCAGGTATGGTTATTTATAAACACCGTGCAAATATCGGACGAATTATAAATAAAACTGAACCAAAAGCAAACTTTTCAAAAAAGCAAAAATAAGATCGTAACCCACATAACGCAAAAAGAAAACGTGAAGCATATTAATAGCGTCTTTTTGCGTTATTTTTTATACTAAAGAAAAAGCAACATAACTTGGAGGAACTATACATGAATCTTTCCGTAACAAAAGAAGCAGCACAATGGTATAAAAATGAATTAAACTTACAATTAAATGAAACACTACGCTTTTTCGTACAATACGGTGGTTGCAGTACTGTGCAAAAAGGACTTTCTTTAGGTATTCGTAAAGATGATCCTGCACACCCTGCTGTTCAAATTCAAGAAGAAGGTATTAATTTCTTTATTGAAGGCGATGATGAATGGTTCTTCGATGGACATAATTTATCTGTTACACTTGACGAAGGTGACGACTTCCCACAATTTAATTATGAAAAATAAAAAAGCGCGGCTTCTGCCACGCTTTTTTATTTTTTCTTAATTTCCTCATATTTCGCATACCACTCAGGATATAACTTTTTAAATGATACAGGGCGGAACCCTTCTTTTTTCGCACAAATATTCGTCGTACTTGCAGTAATACAAAGATCACCATCACCATTATATATTTCATATCCATATACAACGCGAAGTGGGCTCACAGTATCTACCCATGTTTTTACGATTGCCTTTTCTCCATAACGCATCGCTTTACGATATGAAATTTGTAAATCTAACACAGGAGAAATAATTCCTTCTTTCTCCATTTCAACATATGAAAAACCTAAATCTTGTATAAGTTTCGTGCGACCTAACTCAAGCCACACTAAGTAGTTTGAATGGTAAACAACACCCATTTGATCTGTTTCCGCATAACGGATTTCAACTTCATGTTCTGCTACAAACATATGTATTCGCCTTCTTTCACTTCTGCTACCTTGCATACATTTAATCATAATACAGTAACATCAAAAATAAAATAAAAACAGTGAATCTTTTACTGAAAGGAGCCAGCATATGATTCAAATTGTAACTGTCCGTAGTGGTGATAGCGTATATAGCTTGGCATCAAAATATGGATCAACACCTGACGAAATAGTAAAAGACAATGGACTAAATCCAGCTGAAACGCTCGTTGTTGGTCAGGCACTTATCGTTAATACGAAAGGAAATAATTATTATGTACAGCCTGGTGACAGCCTATATCGAATTTCTCAAACATATAATGTCCCCCTCGCTAGTTTAGCTAAAGTTAATAATTTATCTTTAAAATCTATTCTCCATGTCGGACAACAATTATATGTACCAAAAGGCACAAAACGAGCTGTAGAATCCATCGCTTATTTACAACCTTCAACTATACCGATTAAAGAGAGTTTAGTTAATGCTACACGTGCCATCAATCCATTTTTAACATACTTAGCTTATTTTAGTTTTGAAGCAAAAAGAGATGGCACATTAAAAGAACCTACTGAAACAGCTAAAATCGCTAATATTGCAACGCAAGGTAAAACAATCCCTATGCTCGTTATTACAAATATTGAAAATGGTAATTTCAGTGCCGATCTAACATCGGTTATTTTACGCGACGCAACGATTCAAAACAAATTTATTACTAACATTTTGCAAACAGCTGAAAAATATGGCATGCGAGACATTCATTTCGATTTCGAGAGTGTAGCACCTGAAGACCGCGAGGCGTATAATCGCTTTTTACGAAATGTAAAAACACGCTTACCTAGCGGGTACACATTGAGCACAACTCTCGTACCGAAAACAAGTTCAAATCAAAAGGGAAAATTTTTCGAAGCTCACGATTATAAAGCGCAAGGGCAAATTGTTGATTTCGTCGTCATTATGACCTATGACTGGGGATGGCAAGGCGGGCCACCGATGGCGATTTCTCCTATCGGTCCGGTGAAAGAAGTACTTCAATATGCAAAATCTCAAATGCCTCCACAAAAAATTATGATGGGGCAAAATTTATACGGGTTTGATTGGAAACTTCCATTTAAACAAGGAAATCCGCCCGCAAAAGCAATTAGCTCCGTCGCAGCTGTTGCACTAGCTCGTAAATATAATGTTCCTATTCGTTATGATTTCACAGCCCAAGCTCCTCATTTTAATTATTTTGATGAAAACGGCGTGCAACACGAAGTTTGGTTTGAAGATTCACGGTCTGTTCAAAGTAAATTCAATTTAATGAAAGAACAAGGTATAGGTGGTATTAGTTACTGGAAAATCGGTTTACCATTCCCACAAAATTGGCGTTTACTCGTTGAAAATTTTACGATTACGAAAAAGGGCTGACAAAAGTCAGCCCTTTTTTTCATATTACTGCTAAAAACTCATCTTTCATTTCCTCACAAAAAAGAAGAATGATAACATTCTCCTTTTTAACCGTTATCAACAATCGGTTGTTTACCTGTTTGATCTTGCATTTGCTTTCCTTTATTTCCACCAGCTTTTTTCGATTGTGTTCCAATATGATTTGGTGCAAAGTCTTTTGAATTTTTTTTCGGATTACCCATTACTATCGCCTCCTTAACACTAGTATCGTACTAGTGTTAAGAATTATTCAGCTTGCTTAAAAAGTTTCATTTCATAACGTTTTTCAATGCGCTCTTCAATGCGATCAATTGCATCACGATCGCTTAATAATTGTTGTTTATTTTCATTTACAAGTTCTTCAAACGATTTACGGCGACTTCTTCTCATGTTGTTCACCCTCTCTCCTTCGCTTTCTTATTACATAGTATGAGCAAACGAAAAACTCTTTAATCAGATTTGTAAGAAAATTTTATGTTTTAGTACTCCTAAAAAAACTCCGTGTACAATATATTGCACACGGAGTTTTTATACCATAACGTTTAAATACTCTTTCAACTTTTCATCTGCATTCATTTCATTTTCTTTATAATCATGAAGCGCCTGTAATACAAAATCATACTGTTCTAAAATATAACTTTCTAATTTCATAACATCCTCTAAGCTATTAAGCATAATTCTCGTATTACCAACTTCACTTTTTAACGCTGGTTCGCATTTTAAGCTTGTACATATTTCTTTCACACCATCTTCTAATATCTCTGTTAATACATATTTTTTTCGCCCTTTTACCTTTACTCTCATAACTGGATAAAAAGCTTTTATATCTAAATAACTTCCTACGTTCATACAACGTAGCCATTCTACATTACGTTTATTACATACAAGCATTTCTTTCACCGCTTCGTATACCGCAGTTTCATCAAGCACAGCCTTATTTACTTTTCGGTTCCCTTTTTCTTCAATAGCTGCACACTTTTGATAAACAGCAGCACACGTAATGCAATCGTCAAATGCATTATGAGAACTTAAACGAATTCCAAGGATTCGTTTTAACGTTTCAAGTTTATGATTAGGCGCATGCTTCATGTATTTCTTCGCTAAAAATACAGTATCAATTACTTTATTTTTAGGTTCAGGCAGCCCCAGCATATTTACATTACTTTTCAAAAAACGCATATCAAAAGAAGCATTATGGGCCACAATAACATTTGTATGTAAAAATGCTAAAAATAAAGGTAACACTTCTTCAATCGTCGGTGCATCTGAAACACGATAATTAGTAATGCCTGTTAAACTCGTTATTCGGTCCGGAATTGGCCGCTCTGGATTCACGTATGAAACAAATTGATCTACCAGTTCATGATTACGATATTTCACCGCTGCAACTTGAATAATTTTATCATTATAAGGGTTAAATCCTGTTGTTTCAAAATCAATTACAACATAATCTAACGGTAAGGATACATTCCCCACTCCATACACTCCTTTATCTCTAAACGATTATATTTCTTACATCATATCATGAAGTTATTACTACTTGAAAAAGAAAAGGCAGAAATGGGAACTCTCCACCTCTACCTTTTCACCATTATTTTAATTTAGCAACCCTTTTCTCCATCTCTTTTTGCGTCATCGGCCCAATAAACTTATCTTGAATGACACCTTTTGTATCTATAAAATACGAAGTTGGAATCGTAATTACTTTATACGCTGTTGTCACATCAATGTTCTTGTCCAATAAAATAGGAAAAGTAATTCCTTTTTCTTTAGCAAAATTGCTTACCTTTTCTTCCCCCCCACCTTTTTCTGAAGGCGTATAGTTGATTGCTAAAATTTCTACGTTTTCTTTATGTTCTTTATAGAAAGCCTCCATATCCGGCATTTCTTGTTGGCAAGGTCCACACCACGTTGCCCAAAAGTTTAAAATCACTTTCTTTCCTTTTAAATCTGATAGCTTTACATTCGTTCCATCTAACTTCGTTAATTCGAAGTCTGGCGCACTCTTCCCTATTTCAATACCATTACTTGCAATCATCTCTTTCATAGCAGCTTCACTTTGTTCTTGCTCCCCTTGTACCACCTGCTCTTTTTTACCAAACTGTTCATAAGCTGCATATCCCGCTAAACAAAGTAACACTACAATAATCGTAAGCTTCCGCCACATGTTATATCACCCTAACGTATTTATCTTCTTATAACTTAATCACTAAAATACTCTATACCTTATTTTAGCTTATACGGACAAGCTTGGAAATATTCACAGTCTAAATAATCAAAATATTCGTAATTCGCATGAAATATTTTCCTTTTTACCATATAATTAGAAATACATATGAAACCGGCGAGGTGATATGTATTTTACAATTGCTAATCAACCCGTTCACTTTACTATTACTATGTATTTGTTTGAGCAGTTTGCTATACAAATTTAAATTGGCTGCTATTATTATTTCTTTTACTGTCCCTTTTATATTTTTCATTATCGTCTCTGAATTTGACATACACCTAGCTTTACAAAGCTTTGATGCTTGGATCGTTTCTAGTACTGTTTATTCTGTACTTTCCTACATAACGGCAGCTTTAATAAGAAGAAAACGGCACATATAGAAATGTCAAAAAGGAGGATGTTTTTATGAATTTATTTGAAAAAATACTATTATATATTCTTAGTTTTATATTTTCCCCAATCGGCATTATCACTTGGATCATCTCGCTCTTCAGTAAAGATCCTGAAAAAAGGCGAGTGGGACGTATTTGCCTCTATATCGCTTTAATCTCATTTATCCTATTAGCTGGCCTTGGTGTTCTTACTTTCTTCACGACGACTACTACCACTACTATACAGTAGTTATAGAAAGGATGATTATGTTGGGAGAACATCCTATAAGTAAAGAACTTCGTTATATACGAATATCCTTAGTTGTTTTAGTAATCGTTCTTTTATTTTTCAACAGTGAAAAAGTCGTTGAAATTTCTACAAATCATGATTCCATAGAAAATATTCCCACCAGTAATATGACACAAATTGCGGAAAATACATTCGCTATTCAAGAATATAATCCATCACTAAGTAGTGAACATACAATTAAGATTTTCAAATATAATCCAGATACAAATCAACTTACTCTAGTCAAAGAGTTTAGCGCTAACGATACTGAGTCCTACACGGACCAACTTAATAATACTGAATAAAGATAAGAGCACTACATAGCTCTTATCTTTTTATTAGCATTTCTTTAAACAATGAATTACAATTTAATAACTCTTTAGGATCGCCACATTCCATAATAACTCCATTCTTCATTACAACAACTCGATCTGCTCTCATTGCCCTCTTCACATCATGCGTAGTCACAACTCTCGTTACATCTCTTCCTAGCCCTTCAATCATATTCCAAATCAATTCTTGATTGTCCGGATCTAACCCTGCAGTCGGTTCATCTAAAATAATAAGATTTGGGTTTGAAACAATCACTCGTAATAGTGCGAGACGTTTTCTTTCTCCTCCCGAAAACTCTTCACCGCTTTTATGTAGTACAGTTTGAATCCCTTCTGCTAATCCTCTAATAAGCCGCTTCACATTTACAAGTTCCATGTTTTTTTCTAACTGATTTCCTAAACCCTCTCCCCCGAAATACATATTCTCATTTACCGTCGTTCGGAAAAAACGTGGTTCTTGCCACACTGTAGTCATACGAGCTTCATTCCCATAATAAGCAATGCTACCATTAGATGGTTTATACAAACTCGTTATTAACTTTAAAAGCGTTGTTTTTCCTGCACCGCTTTCTCCCACAATAATAACGAGTTCACCAGGACGAATGTGCAAATCAATATTATGAATTCTAAATTTCTCTCCATCATTCTCCTGAAATGAAACATTTGCTATCCTCATCCCCATTGCTCTTTCTACATTACTATCTGCCGCTCGTTTATCTAAAAAACAAAAAACTCTATTTGCCGAAGCGACTGCTACTTGTGTCATCATTAACAAATCACCCACATAACGGACAGGGAAAAATAGCATCTCAATTGTCGCTAACACTGCCACAAGTGAACCAACTTCTATTTCTCCCCTCATTATTTTTTGCGCGCCTACAATGAGAACAACAATATATGCTCCTGTTTCAATCACTGTTCCAACTACTCCAATGCTATGTTGCATCATCGTCTTCTTTACTTCCGATTTATAAGATTGTGCCGTTACTCCTTTAAATAAGCGAATGGCCCATTTTTCTTTTTGTAAACTACGTAGATCTTGTATACCCTTTACAAACTGTGACACCATCTCTACAACACTCGATTGATTGTTTTGAGCAATGCTTGCAATATCCCTTACCTTTTCTCCCATCAGTATTGGAACAATTGCACTTAAAAATAAAAACGGAGTTACCCACAATATAAACTGTATATCTATATGTTGTAGTGCTATGAAAGCTCCAATAAATTGGGCAATAGCGTGTATATACTCTATTAATATAGAGCCATATAATCTGACCAAGTTCGGAATATCAGATACGACCCAAGTTTCTAACTCCCCTTGCTTGATCTTCTCACTCTCTTCAAACGGTAATGAGAAATAGTGACGCAATAATTCTATATGTTTCGTTTGTAATATATGTTGACTCGCTTTTGAACTTATATAATCAAATAGAAGATTGTTCGTCCACATTAAAAAGCGACTACCCGCAAACAAAGCTGTATATAAATAGGCACTTTTTAACTCCCTTTGAATAAGATTGTCTACAATTACCCCCATGAAGATTGGACGCGACAAGTTTAAAATAGCAGCTATAATTCCACTACAAATGGCTGCTATAACTAATATTTTCTCCTGTCGTAATGGTAACAATATTCTTTTATATTCTTTTATATTCTTTCATGATGTTCCCTCCATTTTTATAGTAAAAAGAAAGGGATGAAACCATATGGTTTCATCCCTTTCCATAAAATAAGGAAGCTAACTATTGTTAGCTTCCTTATTTTTCATTTCAATTATTTAGTTCGACACTTTTGACTCTTCAATTTTCTCACGAAGAACCATTTGCAGAATACCACCGTGACGGTAGTAATCAATTTCAACTTCACTATCGAAACGAGCTACTACTTCAAATTGTTTTTCGTTGCCATCTAAATCAGTTGCAACTACTTTTACAAGATCGCGTGGTCTAACTGATTTGTCGATTTGAATTTCAAATGACTCGTTACCAACAAGACCTAATGTTTCAGCACTTTCGCCCTCTTTAAATTGAAGTGGTAATACACCCATTAATACTAAGTTACTGCGGTGAATACGTTCGAAGCTTTCTGCGATTACTGCTTTAATACCTAATAAGTTAGTACCTTTCGCAGCCCAGTCACGAGAACTTCCCATACCGTAATCTTTACCAGCAACAACTAGAAGACCTGTTCCATCTTCTTTATATTTCATAGCAGCATCATAGATAGATGTTACTTCACCAGTTGGCCAATATGTTGTATATCCGCCTTCTGTTCCTGGTGCGATTTGGTTTTTAATACGGATGTTTGCAAATGTACCACGCATCATAACTTCATGGTTACCACGACGAGAACCGTAAGAGTTAAAGTCAACTGGTTGTACGCCGTTTTCTAATAAGTAGCGTCCAGCTGGTGTGTGCTTACCAATTGAACCTGCTGGTGAAATATGGTCTGTTGTTACAGAATCACCAAATTTACCAACTATGCGTAAACCTGATAACGTTTCAACTTCACCTGGCTCTTTAGATAAACCTTCAAAGAATGGTGGGTTTTGAATGTATGTTGAATCATTATCCCAAGTATATAAAGCTTCGTTTGAAGTTTGGATTTCATTCCAACGCTCATTGCTGTTAAATACTTGTGCATATTCTTTCTTGAACAGTTCAGATGTAACAACGCTTTGAACTACATCTTCAATTTCTTTAGCTGATGGCCAAATATCATTGAAGTAAACAGCATTGCCATTTGTATCTTTACCGATTTCATCATTTTTCAGGTCAATATCAACAGTACCTGCAAGTGCATATGCCACAACAAGTGGTGGTGATGCTAAGTAGTTTGCTTTTACAAGAGGATGAATACGACCTTCAAAGTTACGGTTACCAGATAAAACAGATGTTACTAGTAAGTCGTTTGCTGCGATTGATTCTTCTAATTCTGGCGCTAATGGACCAGAGTTACCGATACAAGTCGTACAGCCGTAACCAACTGTTTGGAAACCTAATTGATCTAAATATGTTGTTAAACCGGATTTATCTAAGTACTCAGTAACAACTTTAGATCCTGGTGCTAATGATGTTTTTACGTACTCAGGTACTACAAGTCCTTTTTCAATTGCTTTCTTCGCAACTAGACCTGCCCCGATTAATACGTATGGGTTTGATGTATTTGTACAGCTTGTAATTGCAGCGATTGCAATTGCACCTGTTTTCATCGTTACTTCTTTATCTTCTAATGTAACCTTCACTTCTTTATCGAACTCTTGCTCATTAAATCCAAGTCCTTGTGTTCCAACTGGTGCTAAAACAGCTTTGTGGAACGCATCTTTCATATCTGAAAGTGGAATTAAATCTTGTGGGCGTTTCGGTCCAGAAAGGTTAGATTCGATTGTATTTAAATCAATTTCAACAAGATCAGTGTAGATTGGATCTTTACTGTCTGCTGTATAGAATAAACCGTTCGCTTTACAGTATTCTTCAACAATACGAATTTGCTCTTCATCTCTACCTGTTAAACGTAAGTATTCTAATGAAATATCATCGATTGGGAAGAATCCACAAGTTGCGCCGTATTCTGGTGCCATATTTGAAATTGTTGCACGGTCAGCTAAAGGCATGCTCTTTAGTCCATTACCAAAGAACTCAACAAATTTACCAACTACACCTTTTTGACGTAATACTTGTGTTACTTTTAATGCAACGTCTGTTGCTGTAGTACCACTTGGAAGTGTGCCAGTTAATTTCACACCGATTACTTCAGGTACTGGGAAGTATGAAGGCTGTCCAAGCATTCCTGCTTCTGCTTCAATACCACCAACGCCCCATCCAAGAACGCCGATACCGTTAATCATTGTTGTATGTGAGTCTGTTCCAACTAATGAATCTGGGTATGCAACTAAGTCACCTTCAGCATTTTTCACAGCATGAACAACTGGTGCTAAATATTCAAGGTTTACTTGGTGTACAATGCCTGTAGCTGGTGGAACTGCACGGTAGTTATCAAATGATTTTTGTGCCCAGCTTAAAAATTTATAACGTTCTTCATTACGTTTAAACTCTAAGTCCATGTTGAATGCAAGCGCGTCTGCCGTACCCGCTCTATCAACCTGTACAGAGTGGTCAATTACAAGGTCTACAGTAATTTCAGGATTAATTTTGTCAGGATCCCCACCCATGTCTGCCATTGCTTTACGAAGCGAAGCCAAATCAACAACAGCTGGAACACCAGTGAAATCTTGTAAAATTACACGAGATGGTTTAAATGGAACATCGATATCTTGCACATCTTTCGTTCCCCATTTCGCTAAATTTGTAACATGCTCTTCTGTGATTACACGTCCGTCTACTTGACGAAGTACTGATTCAAGTAAAACTTTCACGGAATATGGTAATTGAGATACGTTGCCAACCCCTGCATTTTCAAGCGCTTTCAAATCATAATAATGATACGTTTTTCCATCTACTTCAAAAGTTGCACGTGATTGAAATGGATTATGTTTGACCATTATGTTTCCCCCCTGTTAAACGTGACTAAGTTGTCTGAATATAAAATGTAGACAAACTTTTCAATACCTTACGATAATATCTTATTACAACTTTCTAAATAAGTAAATAATAAGAAACTTATAGATTATCATAAGTTTTCTTTATGTTTCTAAATTTGAATAGCTTTCATGCTCCTTATGAATACTATTATCATAAAGTAAAGTGCTCTATCAGCGGTTTACTTACAGTTCATACATACTATGAACTGCTCATCATTCAACATACAAAAAATGTTATAGAGGTGAAGTAAAATGGGTAAAAGAAAAGCAAATCATACTATTTCAGGAATGAATGCTGCATCTGCACAAGGACAAGGAACTGGTTACAATGAAGAATTTGCAAACGAGCCTTTAACTCCAGCAGAGCGACAAAATAACAAGAAACGTAAAAAGAACCAGTAAAGAAAAATCCCAAAAGGTCTATTTCCTTTTGGGATTTTTTCTAATGTTTATAACGTAATAATTCCGAAACCGTTACAAATCGATAGCCCTGCTTTTTCAACTCAGGTAAAATTTTTGCTAGCGCTGCTACCGTTTGACTACGATCATTTCCTCCATCATGTAACAATACAATATCGCCACTTTTAGCATTTTTCACTACATGATTTACAATGGATTCAACCCCTGGATTTGCCCAATCACGTGGATCTTGATGCCATGACCATAGAACAGTTTGATAACCAGCTTCTTTCGCTGTTTTAAATACAGCATCGTTAATATATCCACCAGGAGGACGGAATAGCAAAGGTTCTTTCACCCATTTTTCAAAAAATTTCTTTCCATCTAAAATATCATTTTCTAATTTTTCATCTGACGAATTACTCGCATACAAATGATTCATCGTATGATTTCCAATTTCATGTCCCTCTTTTAACACTTGCTTCACTAAATATGGATTGCGCTGAACTCGAAATCCAATCATAAAAAATGTCGCTTCAGCCTTATATTGACGTAATAAATCTAAAACTTGTGGTGTATACGTTGGATCTGGCCCATCATCAAATGTAATTGCAATAATTTTTTCATTATTAGGTACTTCCCATGTTACATAACCAGTTGGTTCTAACTCTTTTCTGAGCAACATTTTCGCTTCCACTTTTTCCACTTGAAATATATGTACTGCACATAGCAAAGAAAAAACTAATAGAAAAATTTTCTGTTTTAGCATAACGTTCACTAAAGCAGCAAGGTTGTCGAATAGACAACAACCTCATTTACTTTTCTAATTGATCTACATTTCGCATTATATTTTGGAGATTATTTTCATATTGCTCAAGTTGTGGACGTTGTGTTTCTGAAGCTACCTCTAGTGCATTTTGAATTTGTTCATATGCTTCCTGAACCTCTTGGCGTAACTCTTTTAAATCATGACCGTAGTTAGGGTCATTTTTCACAATATTATTAAATGCATTTTCTGCTTGTGTAACTCCTTGCTGTGCCGCTTGAAAGGCTTGTTGCTTATCTTTATGATATGGCATTATATAATCCCCTTTCTATAATAGTTAGTCCCCTTTATCTTTACCTTTTTTTCTAAAAACATTCTCGTATAAAATCGTCAACTTCTCTCATTCTAAAAAGAAAGAGGAGGTGTCACATACAATGAGCAAAAATAATCGTGAATCTAAAGAAAAAAAAGGACAACCTGAGCCATTAAGCGGATCTCATAAAGTAAAAAACCGTAACCATTCACGCCAAAAAAAACATGCACATCATGATATGTAATAAAAAATATTCACATACCGTGCACATTCAACATAAAATGTTTGTATTTCATCATTTATTCTTCACCTCTGTTTCATTCATGCATAACATGATATGAATTGATATTTTACGGAGGGTGTCTTACATGGGCAAGAAAAAGAAGAATTGTCTTTTTCATGTTGATGGTTTCGAAGAATGGATGGATCAATTTTGTTCCGATTCTTATAGTAACTTTAGCTTTCCAAATCAAATTCACATCGACCTTTGCGAAACCGAAGAAGAATATATTTTGGAAACAGATGTACAAAATGTCACTGAACAAAATGTACTCATTAAAAAGTTAGAGACAGGCCTAGCTATATGCATACTTCATAAAAACATTTCCTTAAAACGAACAATCCCTTTACCTACTACTATCATTTATAAAAAGATGCTAGCCTGCTTAGAAAACGGATTTTTAGCCATTCATATTTCCAAAAATGAAGTTGCTGATAAGCATGAAAAGAAAGTTCTTTTTTCAAATTAAGAGTTAATATAATACAAACTAAGCCCCAGTGGTTACTGGGGCTTATGTTATTTCGCATGCATTTCTATATTAGAATTTCTATCATATCTTTTTTTCGATAAACCTTTTGTAACTAAAAGCACAGGAAATGCCACAGTTGAAAATATAGCTAGTGCTGAAAATACTACAAACCCATTTTGGTAGCCGTAGTAATCGAGAAGTACTCCTCCAAACCACGGACCTATTACTGCTCCAATTCCCGAAAAGCCCATCGCACCGAAGTATGTTCCTTTTAGATGCGCAATAGCAATATCATCAATAAATACATCGGTCATCGAAAACATTAAGACTTCTCCAATTGTAAAAATAATTGTACAAACGGCAGCACTTAGCATAGATTCTACTATTCCAAAGCCAAATAATCCTCCGCTCACAAATAAAGTCCCCACCATAATTGATGTTAACGGAGTATACTTTTTGCACATTTGAATAACAGGGTATTGGATGATCACTACAACAATTGCATTTAAAGCGAGCATATATGAGAATAGCTTCACTCCATCCTCAAATATATGTGCATTTGCAAAATATTGAGATACTGTCGTCGTTAAATGTGAAAAACCGCAATTACTCAAAATAATACCGACTAAAGCAACTAAAAATACTATATCTTTTCGCAATATACGCATTGCATTTAGCATTGTAACAGGTTTTTCTGTACTCACTTTCTTTTTTTCCATTGGATACTTCTTAAATTGGAACGCTAATATAGCTGTATATAGAATATATACCCCAGCTGCTACTAAAAAAGGAATTGTTGATTTTGCACTTCCAATCTGTAATCCAACAATTGGTCCAATTGCAACTCCAACATTTATTGCACCGTATCGTAAGTTATAGACGAGTAACCGATACTCAGGCTTTGTTAAATCTGATAATAATGCTCTTGATGTTGGCTCAAAAAACGACCTACATAATCCATTTAAAGCGTTTAATAAAAAGAAACTTAAAACATGATCCGCAAGTGAAAAACCTATAAACACAAAAATCCAAACGATCATGGACCAGAGCATAATCGTTTTCCGGCCAAATCGATCTGATAAATTCCCTCCGATAAAACTAGCAAAAACACCAACAAGTGCACTCGTTCCTATAATAGCACCAGTCATTCCAGCTGACACACCTTTAACAGTCGTTAAATAAATCGCTAAAAAAGGGATACTCATTGAAGTTGCAAACCTAGCAAACAATGTCCCTAAAATAATACTCATTCCAAGCGGATGAATATGCTGTAACTTCCCCTTCATCGTTAAACCTACTCTCTCTATTTTCACAAAAAAAAGAAAGCAAAGGATCTGCTTTCTTTTCCTTTTTCTATACTTGAGCTGTTGATACCCGAGTTGTTCTCGTTATGTCCATATCAATTCCATATGTGAACTGTAATTCTTTACACACATCTTTAATTAAGATTGCGACATTATACTTTTCATTAAATTGTAAAACTATGTTTTCTACTTCTTCATATGTATACTTATATTCCCCTGTAATGACACTTTTTAGATCAAAGCATTCGTTAATACAAAGTTGTACAAGTAGCTGGTCATATTTCTCTATTACATCTTCTTTCTTCCAAAGTAACTCTTTTACATATAATCGATCAAACTTCACACTTTCTCGATTACAATCCGTTAAAATCCGGGTCATTTCGTTTAATTCTCGATATAATTCGGAAATATTTCTACTTAAACTAAGCAGTTTATCTACACCGTTTTCATATAACATATTTATTCCACCCCCGCATTTTCTTTCCCTTATTATAGCAAGAAAATTCTAAAAATAGTTTCTTTCTTCTGAAATATTAGGAAACTAATTTCAATTGCATTACAATGAAACTAGTTAATGCGAGAGGAGAAAGAAAATTGGAGCACAAATTATATTACACTGACGCTTATAAGCAAGACTTTACTACTAAAATTATAAAGCAAGATTATGATAAAGACGGTAACTTATACGTTGTTTTGAATGAAACAGCATTTTATCCGACAGGTGGCGGACAACCATATGATACTGGTACATTAAATGATATCAATGTAATCAATGTAGAAGAGATAAACGGAGAAATTCGTCACTACATTGCAGAACAATTACATACAGAAGACGTAGAAGGTAAAATCAATTTGGAGCGCCGTTTTGATCATATGCAACAACATGCAGCTCAGCACATTTTATCTGCTGCTTTTTGGGACCATTTTAACATGCCTACAATTGGATTCCATCTTGGTAAAGAAACAGTAACAATTGATTTAGAAACAGAAAATCTTCATGCAGAAATGGTTGAAAAAGCAATACAAATTGCAAACAAAATTGTTTTTGAAAACCATCCAATCCGCATCCAGTGGATGAACTTAGAAGAAGCGAAAACGTTGCCACTTCGTAAAGAACCGAATATGACAGAAAATATACGGGTTGTTATTATCGAAAACTTTGACTACAACGGCTGTGGTGGAACGCATCCGAAACGAACTGGTGAAGTTGGTCCTATTCAAGTACTAGGATGGGAGCGCAATAAAGGTGGTATACGCTTAACGTTTATCGCTGGTTGGCGTACACTTAAATTAATGGGACAACAGCAACAAATTATGAAAGATGTTTCTAAACAATTAAACAGTAGCGAAACTGATATTCCAGCAAAAGTGGCGCAACTGCTTACTTCTCAAAAAGAAAACGAAAAAGCAATACAAACAATGAATGAAAAATTATTATTTGCAGAGGCAAATGAACTACTTCTACAGCCTATAAAAATTCATGCTGACATACTTATTTCTAAAGTATTTACAAATCGTTCTATGCAAGAAATCGCAAAGCTTTCCGCTATTATTACAGAACAACAAGAGCATGCAATTACGTATTTCGTCATCGAAAATGATGACAAACTACAATGTATTCTCGCTTGCGGAAAATCAGTATCACTCGATATGAATGCTCTTTTAAAAGACGCTCTTCCTACAATCGAAGGAAAAGGTGGCGGAAATAAGAAGAGTGCTCGCGGTGGCGGGAAAGCAATTATGAGCGGAGATGAATTTTTAAATCAGCTTGTTTCTTCTTTACAGTCGGCGGTGTAAAGCATTTTTAGTAAGGATAGCTAACAGCTATCCTTACTCTATACTTACAAACCAATATTTTGTTTCAATCCTTGGTAACTCCCTGCACTTGAAAAACCTTCACTTATAAGAGTTATAAAAGTTTCCGAAAAACCATAATGACTTAAATCTTTAATCGGCACCATTTGCACATCATGAATTGGATTATGATCAAATTCATTAGAGGGTAACATAATTTCTCCTGTAAGCTTTTCAAGTAGAAATGTAATATGTAATAAAGATGGACTGGCATCCGGTTTATCACAAACATAGAGTAGCTTCTTAATTTTAACTTCTAATCCCGTTTCTTCTCTCATTTCTCTAATCATCGCCTCTTCTAACATTTCACCATTCTCCACTCTTCCTCCAGGTAAAGACCAATTCCTATTAGCAACTTTTTGCTTTACTAGCAATAATTTTTCACCTTCAATTAAAATTCCCGTAACACGAACTTGCATTACATTTTCCATATGTAATCTCCTCTTCCCATTATATTTACAAATTAACCCTTCCATAAAAAGAACATACGTTTTATAATTGAAGAAAATTATGGAAGAAAGTAGTTGTTACATTCATGCGTCCACCTTTAACAAAGTCTATATCACTTGAAGATTTCCAAAACTATTATTGGTTAAAAGCAGAACTCCAAACATTTTGTCGTGAGAATGGGTTGCCAGCTAGCGGCTCTAAGATTGAAATAACCGATTGTATCTCACATTATTTAACTACGGGGAAAGTCTTAAAAAACAGCTCTGTTCAAAAGGTTACTAAAGATTCCCTATCGTATAAAGACCTTTCTCTTCAAACGATTATTACTAACAATCACCGCTGTAGCGAAGATGTTCGTGCTTTTTTCAAAGAAAAAATCGGAACAAACTTCCGCTTTACAGTAGCTCTTCAAAAATTTTTCAAAGAGAATGTTGGAAAAACATATGAAGACGCGGTAGCTTTTTGGCATGAAGAAAACGAACGAAAAAAAGACCCTACATACAAAACAACTATCGGTGCACAATTTGAATACAATCGCTTTACTCATGACTTTTTCGAAGATCCAAATAATAAAGGGAAAGCAAAAGCTGATGCGATTGCTGCTTGGAACGAAATGAAAGCGAAGCCTGGTAGCAACATTTATGTTCCTCAAAAAGTAGAAAACTAGTTACCTCGCTAGTCTTCTACTTTCTCAAATAATAGCGCAATCCCTATCCCGCCTCCAATTCCTAATGTAGCAATTCCATATTTCATAGACTCTCTTTGTGCCTGATAAAACAAACGTGTTACAAGCATAGCCCCAGATGCACCGTACGGATGACCGAGCGCAATTGCCCCACCATTTACATTTACTTTTTCATACGGAATTTGTAACTCTTTTGCGCAAGCAACAACTTTTGAGGCGAATGCTTCATTTATTTCAAAATAATCAATGTCCTCTACTTTTACATTCATTTCGTTTAATAATTTGTTCACCGCAAATATCGGACCAGTCCCTGGAAGTTTGGGATCCACTCCCACTACAGCACTACGAACGAAACGAAGGACAGGTTTATAACCTAATTTCCGAGCTTGTCCCTCTTCCATTACAAGAACAGCACATGCCCCATCATTTACACCACATGAATTACCTGCCGTTACTGTACCATTTTTTAAAAATGCGGGCTTTGTTCTTTTAATGATTCGTTCATAATTCATTTCTGGCTTTATAGATTCATCTAATAATCCATTAAAAGAAAATATTTCATCATGTATATATCCTTTTTCTAACGCTTGCAGTGTCCGCTTATAACTAAGACAAGCGTACTCGTCTTGCATTTCTCTCGTTATGTTATAACGCCCCGCAACATATTCAGCCGCTACTCCCATGTCAGGATCACCAATTATTTCAGGTGAAAATCGTGCTCTTTTTTGAAAAGGTGACGTACTTGTACTCTCTACTCCCCCGGCGATATAGCACTTACCTGCCCCGCCTTGAATGAGATGACACGCAGTTCGAATTGCTTCTAAACCAGCACCACATTGCCGATCAATCGTTACACCAGGAATATGATAGCCAAGTCCCGCCTCTAAAGCAGATAGTCTCGCAACATTCCCTCCTGGCCCAACAACATTACCTAATATGACATCATCTATTTCCCTCTCAATCCCTTTACTTAAAAACGTAAGAAGCGGCGTTGCTAATTGCTGAACTTCATACTCTTTTAATATCCCATTCTTCTTACCGATAGGTGTTCTTTTCGCCTCTACAATAACTGCCTTATTCATATGTTTTCTCCCGGTTTTCAATCATACTTTTTGCTTCCATACGAGCGATTTTCCCACTATTTGTATAAGGTATTCCATCTACAAAATGCCATTCTTTCGGTATTTTAAACGAGGATAATCGTTGTAAGCAAAAACTCTTTAATTGTTGTTTCGTAGCACTTCCTTTTACGATCGCGACGGGCTTTTCACCCCAGTAACTATCTTTCACACCAATTACAACTATTTCATCAACAGCTGGGTGTTCATGTAATACACTTTCTATTTCTTCTGGATAAATATTGATTCCTCCAAATAAAATCATATTCTTCTCTCTACCAACAATATATATAAAGCCTTCTTCATCTTCATAGCCTACATCTCGCACTGTCATCCAGCCATCTGCATTCAACTCCCGTGTTAAAATCCCATCTATTATGTATCCCATAAAAAACTGATCACTTTTCACATAAACAGTTCCTATTTCACCTTTTTGTACTTCTTCGCCTACTTCATTACATATTCGAACTTGCACATTATGACAAGGTTTTCCTACTGAATTTGGCCTTCTTTCGCTTTCTGCATCGACTAGTGCTGTTACAAAACTTAACTCTGATGCACCATAAAATTCATATCTTTTCGCATAAGGAAATATATTCTTTATTTTTTCTTTCGCTTCAGCTTCCCATTTCGCTCCTGATGAAATAATTTTCATTTTATTTTCTATTAATCTATTTTCTTTATATAAAGATTCAAGCATTGTCGGAACTATATACATAACTGATATATTTTCAGTTTCTAACTTATCTAATACTTGATTCGGAATGAACTTTCTCATAATGTGCACCGTTTGCCCTACATATAATGCACTTATTGCCCCGTATAAGAAAAGAGAATGAACGAGCGTCCCAGCTATTAAAATCGAATCCTCCATTTTCATATGAAAGTCATGTACATTACAATCAAAACTATGAACCCACGATTGCTGTGCACGTAAAAATGCTTTTGCTTTTCCAGTTGATCCTGATGTAAATCCCATATAAAAGGGAGCATTTTGTAAACTTTCTACAGTGGAATGTGTAGGAAGATATTTCTCTATCATTCTTTTCCACTCATCAATTTCAATTACTCTTCCTTCTTCATGCAATAAATCATTTACCTTATATCGTTCTGTCACAATCATATCCGGATTACTGATTTCAATTCTTTCTCTGAGCTCATCTTGTTTCCACTTTATATCTAACGGAACACAAACCCACCCGGCCATAGCGGCACCAGAAAATAGTTGTAAAAACTCTATACGATTTTCTAATAGGATTGCTATCGTTTTATTCTTCGATTTTTTTTCATTTAACCAGCTTGCTACTTTACAAACTGATTCGAACCACTCTTTATATGTTAAAACTCTATCATTTTCCTTTATCGCTATTTTATTTGGTTGTAAAGAAGCATGCTTTTTGTATTCTTTTGTAACACTCATATGAGACGTCCTTTCTTTACAAAAATAATAAAAAGAAACACGCAATGTACGTGTTTCTTCCCTTTATCATCCCACATTTGTATATTTTCCATTCTTTAAAGCGGGCGTAATAATATGTTTCAATGAACGATGTAATTTTGTTACGAGAACTGCCGCAATAATTGCTTTTATACAATCCCCTGGTAAAAACACAGCACTCACTTTCATTGTCTCCCATACAGAAACATCCATTAAGAATGCTTGTACAGTAATACCAAATACATAAACTACGAAAATACCACCAATTATATTAATACATAATACTTTTATAATAGAAACTTCACGTAAACGCTCAATTAAATAACCAATAACAAACGCCCCAATGATGTAACCAAGTAAATATCCTGCACTTGGTCCAAGAAATACACCAAGGCCACCGCGTCCACCAGCAAGTAATGGTGCTCCAACTCCTACAATAAGTAAGAAAATAAGCTGACTTAACGCACCAAGACGTGATCCTAACAATCCACCAGCAAGCATAACACCAAGTGATTGTAATGTAATTGGAACTGGTGTAATAGCAAGAGCAATTGGAGGTATTAACCCTAACACTCCCATAATAGAACTAAATAAAGCGACGAAAACTAAGTTTTTTGTATTCATATTTGCTTCTCCTATTTGTAAACTTAAAAAACTTTTCGGGTAACATATTATAGGAGTTATATTATCTTTCTATTTAGTCTTTGTCAACTTATTTTAAATATAGGTTTACAAATATTTTTTCAATTATTTCTCTTTATGCAAATGCTCAAGTTCTTTCCGAAGCGCCTGTTTTAAAAACTTCCCAACAGATGTTTTCGGTATTTCTTCCATAAATACAATATCGTCTGGTAACCACCACTTCGCAAACTGTGGTTTTAAAAACTCATATATTTCTTCTTTTGTTACTGTACTATTTTTCTTTTGAACGACGCAGGCAATTGGTCGCTCTTGCCACTGCGGATGAGGAACCGCAACGACAGCTGCTTCAAATATAGCATCATGTGCCATTAATGCATTTTCAAGATCAACTGAAGAAATCCACTCACCTCCGCTTTTAATAACATCTTTCGTACGGTCAACAATTTTCACGCAGCCTTCCTCATCAACTGTAACAACATCACCAGTATATAACCAACCGTCTCGGAATCCTTCGACAGTACGATCATCGTTATAATAGCTTTCAGCGATCCAAGGTGCTCGTAAACATAACTCTCCCATCTCAGTACCATCCCACTTCACTTCACCGTTTGTACCGACTACTTTCATCTCGACACCAGGGACAAGATATCCTTGTTTTGAGCGGATTTCTAATTGCTCTTCATATGATAATTCTGTTTCATAACTTTTTAAACGTGCAAGTGTTACGAGTGGGCTTGTTTCAGTCATACCATATGCATGTACGAAAGGAACATTATATTTTTGTTCAAATGCTTTAATAACGCTTTTCGGTGCAGCAGCACCACCGCATAATATTCTCGTTATACTAGATAAATCGTAACTATTATTTTCTAATTCTTGTAATACACCGAGCCAAATTGTCGGCACACCTGCTGCTATCGTTACTTTTTCAGCTTGAATCATCTCTAATAAAATTTTTGGAGTAAACATTGGTCCTGGCAGAACTTGTTTAGTTCCAAACCAAGTAGCTGCAAAAGGAAGCCCCCAAGCGTTCACATGGAACATCGGTACAATTGCCATCGCCGCATCACTTTCCGATAAAGCAGCTGTATCCGCTAAGCCGAGTGCCATACAGTGTAATACAGTACTACGATGCGTATATACAACACCTTTTGGGTTTCCTGTAGTCGCTGACGTATAACACATACCAGCAGGTGTATTTTCATCAATATCTTTTACAAATTGGAAAGTTGGATCGCCTTCTTCTAATAGCTTTTCATAATGATATACAGGTTCTAGCGTAGTATTGGGAAGTTCATCTTTATCAGTCATAATAATGTAGGCTTGTACAGTTGATAATTGTGATTGAATATTTTCAACGAGTGGTACGAGATCTTCATCAATAAGTAGAATGCGATCTTCTGCATGTTGAATAATGTATGAAATATGTTGAGGAGATAAACGAATATTAATTGTGTGTAAAACGGAAGCAATACCAGGAATAGCAAAATATGCTTCCACATGTCGATGATGATTCCACGCTAACGTTCCTATACGCTCGCCTTCTTTAACTCCTAATTTTTTTAACGAACTAGAAAGCCTTCTCGTCCTTTCACCTAACTGCTTATACGTTAATGTCGTAACTGTATCATGTGTCCGTGAAACAATTTCTTTCTTTGAAAACAGTTTTTCTGCTCTTTCCATCATAGAACTAATTGTTAGCGGTACATTCATCATCATATGGTTTTATCCCCCTTTAAAGCGTTTTCATTTTTTCGTTTATTATAACAGACTTCTGTAAATAATTACGACATTTTTCTGTATTTTCTGAATTATTTCTTTGGAAATAATTCAGAAAATACTATGAGAAAATATACTAAAATTCCTTCTTACGATATATAAATACCGAAATAAAAAAAGAAAAGGTATATATGATAACGCCAAATATTATATATAGAATTGAAACGTATACAGATTCATTTAAATTTGATATAGGAAATTGTTCTATTAGATACCCAATTACACTTTGTAATCCAAAATAAATAACAAGCCCCCCGCATGCGCCTCCAATTGTAATAGCATCAGATTTTTCTGCTCCAAAAACATAGAGAAGTGGATAGGCTATTGCTCCGGCATTAAGAATGATGAAAGTCCCTAAAGAAACACTCTTAAATATACCATCATCAATTGGTGTGCCTGAAACTAAACCATATACATAAAATATGCCATATGATAATAAAGTGCCAATAATTACAACTAAAAAATAGAAAAAGTAGTGGCTTTCCACAATATTACTTCTAGTAACTGGTAAAGTAAGTACATACTTTTCATAACCTGACTTACTCTCATATTTAATAACTTCAAGTGCAGGAATTGCAGCAAATAAGATAATGAACGTAGCGATTAAACGGTACATTGAAGCATCACCAAAATAAAAAACGAATCCGGCTCCCAATATCGCTATTCCCATGAACATAAAGAAAGTTCGATACACTAGGTAATAGTTTGTCAATAATAAACCTCTCATTTATTTTTCACTCCTCGTTAATAAGACACTCATTTCTTCTATTGAGATGGTTCTATGAGCAATACCACTTGGTAATTTATGTACATCTGATACGAGTACATTGAAATAAGAACCATGGCTCCTTCTGGCTACAACTATATCTTTGTTAATTAAAGCTAGTTGTTCCTCATCAACATCTACAATGGAGTAACTTTTCAAAACTTTATCCTTTTCCTCGTTCAATAAAATCTCTCCATCTTTCACAATGATAAGATGGCTGGCTATTTTTTCTACATCACTCATAATATGAGAAGAAAGTAATATACCACCATTACTTTTGCTCACAAAACTTTTTAATTCCTCTAACACGCCCTCCCTAGATGAAGGATCAAGCCCCCCGGTCGCTTCATCTAGGATTAATAATTCGGCATTATGAGACAGCGCAACAGCTATAGTTAGTTTCATTGACATCCCACGCGAGAATTTACCTACTTTCTCATTAGTAGGTAAAGAGAAAGTATTAACTAATCTATAAAAATTATCTTGGTCCCAAGATTCAAACATCTTTTCAAAAACCTTATGTAGTTGCTTTATTGTAAGATGAGCCGGTAGATTCATAGCATCAAATACGACTCCTATCTTTTCCTTAATCTTAATATCTTTATTTATATTTTCTTCACCGAATATTTTTACTGTACCGCTATCTTTAGAAATTAATTCTAGTACTGTTTTAAAGGTTGTTGATTTCCCTGCTCCATTATCACCAATGAACCCAACGATTGACCCAGACGGTACATTGAAGGAAACATCTCTTAAAACAACTTTGTTTCCAAATGATTTACTTAAATTTTCAATTTCTAAAAGATTTGACATTATTACACTCCTATCTTAACTTTTAATAAAAATATGTTTTCTCCTATTACAAATTATCCACTTTTTCTCTCATTTTCTTTTTCAGTTTAAAAATAAGACGATTACTATATTCTTTATTTTCTACTAAAATTCGATACGCCTCTAATACTCCTAACACACGAACAAAAAGATAAACTCCGATAGCAATAAGTACAACACAATAAGGGTGATACTGTACTAATTCTCCTGAAGTGATATGCTTTTTCTCAAATAAAAAAGGTAGCGCTCCTGCTGCTATAAAACAAAATCCAACGATTATTACTACAGCATACTTCTTCTTAATAGTCACATATCTTTTGGTCAATTCTTTTAGAAAGTTTTGATCAAATAGTAGTTCTTCCTTTTTCAATACATTGTATCGACTCTCTTCTATCGTTACAGGTGCCATCATTGCTCCAATCCCAAGCACCGCAATGATAATGACAAGAAACGTAGACATTGTTGCATTTTCTTTAAATAACAAGTACGGTATTGTAGATAAAATAAGCAAACTAAACCCTAACGCAATATATTTAGAAATTTTTTGCCCATACACTACATACCCTTCCGCCATTTCCTTACTTACATAATAACCATTTTCCTTTTCGTTACTTTGCTCAGCAGTTTCTTTTAATAAATAGTCAAGTGATACTTCAAATACATTTCCAATCATTATTAACTTTTCAGTTTCAGGAAAACCTTGACCGTTTTCCCATTTACTAACCGCTTGCCTTGTTGTGTTTAATTTCTCGGCTAATGCTTCTTGAGAAAGACCCTTTTCTTTTCTTAATTTAAAAAGCTTCTCACCAAATCCCATATGTGTGTCCCCCTTCGTTTTCTTAACTAAATTGTATGTAAACATTGCCCTTATCTCTATCTTCCTGCGGTTGCAATTTGTCAACTTACGGTTGCAATTGTGTTATATAGCGGTTTTCATATACGATTTAGCTATTTTTCTTCTATGATTATGTCGTTAATAAACCACCCTCTCTTAATAACCAATTATAACAATTAAAGGTAATTATTGTTATAAAAAAATCAAAAAACTCCTTTATTCATTTAAAGGAGTTTTAAATATGAAATATTCCAAGAGGAGCTGTTTTTTCTTCCTCCTATTGCCTCACAATTTCTTCTATATATTTTTATGTGTCATATAACGAACTATGTACAGTATATGTTTTCATCTCTTTACCTGAGGCATACTCATATATATGTAAAATATTACTCTTATTAACTACCCCAATAAAACCACTACTCAATAATCATAACGGCTTCTGCTTAAACTTTTCATAATGTCGTACTTTTAATAAAAGAATATTCCCGCAATCTGTACAAATATAAGCATCCACCGGTGAAGATGTGAACATCGTTTCCTTTTTCCGTATTTGTGCATATCCGACAAACTCACCTTCTCCTATGTTTTGAGAACCACAATTAGAGCATGTCTGCACGGCTTTTTGTTTCATGAGAGCACCACCTTTAATCTGTTTCCACTCCCTTCGACAGTTCACTTCCATTTCCCTTCCAAAAAACCTCTTATTCTCTCACATTTCAACAGGAATCTCAAAACAAAAATCGTATATGTACTATGAAATATATTTATTAACGGAGGAATTTTATGACTACTATTATGACACTCGATATAGCAACAGAAATTGAAAATGCAGAAATTGATATGCTCTCTTCTAGATTAGAAAGACTACAAACAATGAGCGGAAACCCAATGCAAGTGCAAATGAAAAAATTCGGTAGTGCCATTGCCTTTTCATCAAAAATAATTGCTGGTCCTGCTTTTAATACGGTAAAAGGTATTACAAATGCAGATGCGATTGATGCAATCATTTCTTATTATGAATCACTACAAATCCCTTGTCGTTTTGAAATTACCCCAGCACAAGGTACAACTGAATTATTTCAATACTTATCTCAAAAAGGGTTTTATCAATCTAGCTTCCATACCGCTTTATTTAATAAACCGAAAGAAGATTCATCCCTTCTTCCTTCTAACATTTCAGTACGCAAACTAAAAGAAAATGAATTTGATATTTTTGCAGACATATATGTACGTGGATTTAATATGCCATCCTTTACAAAAGATAGCGTGCGCCAAAATAATGAAATTCTTTACAATGAACCAGGATGGTATTTTTTCATAGCTGAAGTTCAAAATACTCCTGCAGGCATTGGTGTCCTGTACATAAATAATGGGATTGCTTCATTAGCTGCTTCTGCTACTTTGCCAGAATTTCAGCGTAAAGGCTGTCATACTGCATTAATTCAAAAACGAATAGAAAAAGCTATAGCGACAAACTGTCATTTAATAGTTGGACAAGCTCGTTTTGGTAGTGGCAGTCAAAATAACATGGAACGTGCCCATATGAAAATTGCTTATACAAAATCAATATGGACTGCAAAAGACATATTATAATTTACTTTCTTTCTCCTTCCGTTACATTTTTAAACATTTTATGACAATTCCTTTTCTATCCTATTAATCATTTGAATATTCAAACTAGATTTGTTACGCTATTACTAGATACATCATTCAACTTGCACTATGAAAAGAGAATTCTAATCAAACTACAAGGAGGAGAAATGTATGACTAAGCATGAACACGGTTTAAAAGAAAAAGTAGAAGGTGCCATTGATAAGGTAAAAGGTGAAGTAAAAGAAGTTGTTGGGAAAGTAACTGACAATAAGAAATTACAAGCTGAAGGAAAATGGGATAAGGTGAAAGGCACTGCTAAAGATACAGTTGGTAATGTGAAAGAAAAAGCACATGAATATAAGGAACATAAATAATAAAAAACACGTGAGATGAATTTTCATCTCACGTGTTTTTATTTTACTTTATATACATAATGAACCAAATAACATATGATATATTTTTATTTCTCTATACTCTTTGTAAGCGGTTCTTTAAAAGCATTTCTATTCCATACAACAAAAACAATAAGAGAAATAATAAAGAATACAACAAGACATATACCCAGATAATCAAAATTAACTACCTGTATGAGATTCCAAAACGGTCCCTGTAAATTATAGCTTTCAATAAGCAAAGATAATAGTTGATATCCCCCTATTAAAAAAGCCGTAATAACAGATATTGAGGTAATTAATACATTATATGAATTTCTTATTCGACTATTTTCCATTGCCCACTTATAATTCGTATTCATGAATGTACTATCTAATGTATCCATCAATGACATTCCTGCAGCAAACAAAATGGGGAAAGCAAATATACTTACAAGTGGAATAGATTGACTTGTTGCAGTTACTGTAGAAAGAGCAATTAATCCAATTTCACTCGCTGTATCAAAACCAAGTCCAAATAAAAAACCAATCATATACAATTGCTTCTGACTATCAATAAACGTAAATAAGCGCTGTGTGAAACGGTATATAAACCCTAAATTTTCTGGCTGTTTGTCCTCGTGGCTTCGCAACACTTTAATAAGGTACAACAGATTGGTAAGACCGATAATGATAAGGAATGTACTAGAAACGATTGTACCCATAATACCGCCTATAGTTGAAAAGCTCTCCATTCCATGTTTTGCTGTTTTTCCAATTAAAGCAATTAATACAATCATCACAAATACTACCGTAGAGTGTCCTAATGAGAAGTAAAATCCCACCCCCTGTGAGTTTTTACCTTTTTCAATTAATTTCCGAACAGTATTATCAATTGCGACAATATGATCACTATCAAACGCATGACGCAATCCTAAAGAATATGCAATAATAGCCATTCCGATTATGCTATTACCGTTATACAGTGCCGGTAATAATAAGAAAATTCCAAGCACATGAAGAAATATAATAATAACAAAAAAGTTAGTTGCCTTTTTCAGTTCACTTTTCCACATAGTTACTAACCCTTTCTACTTTAAATTGAATACTCTTGAAAAAGAAAAGTGCCATAATAAAAACTACAATCGTTATAATAGTCGCTAAAATAATTACAAAATTATTTAACACGCCGGTATGATTTGTAAGTGTTAACAGAGCTGGTACTGTTGCAGTAATCCAAGATTCAACGAAGCAAACAATACCTACATAAATATGAATCTTCTTTTTCAATCCATCTTGTAGGAAAAATAAAAACCAAAGGAATGCCCAAAAGAACCAAATTATTGTACTTTGCAGACTACCACTCTCATGTAATTGATTCACAATTCCCATAACCGTTGCAATGATAGCAACCCAAAGAGAATAGTAACCTACACCTGAAGAATCAAGTTTTAATATATTCGTAAGACCAACATATAAATAAGTAAAACCAAATAAAAAAATCGTTCCATTAGATAGGATAGTCCACTCATCGGATTGACTTCCTGTAAATAATAAATATAATGGTGTCAAAGTTTGTAATGCCCCTACAAATAAATTGAAGCACCCTACACTTTTGCTATCAATGAGTTTAAAAGCTGCTAGTGAATTCATAAATAGAACTGCACCGACAAACAATAATCCCACATTAGTCATAGTATCCCCTTCTCCTACTTAATATTTTCGATAGGATGTTAATTCTTCATGTAGACAATTCTCTCTAACAAAACGATGACACTGAAAAAATATAGACTCCATATCTTCTGTATTATGACTAAGTATGCGTATGACAAAGCCTTTACATGGTGTAGAAGATATTCCAATTTTCATATTGTTAGTGTTAGAAAGCGATGTTTTCAATGCTGCAATTAAATCATTTGTAATGTTCTCATTAATAACTATAAAAGTACCATAATGGGAATATTGATTTAATATTCCCATTTGATCTAACGACTCTTTGAAAGGGTTTAGCAATAGATGATCGTATACTACAAGTTTATTTTCCATATATATTTTTGTTAATGAATCAAAATATTGGTATGTGAACTTCTCCATATTTGGCGACCAACCAGGCGTAACTGAATCACATAGAATCAATGTAGAATTATTTTGCATATATATATTTGTTTTTTGCTTATATGCTGCATCCTTGTACATAATTAACGGGTCTGGTAAATACTCCATAACAGCATTCTCACCAATATAAACATTTAATTTTTGCAAAGCATAACTATTTGGAGTCTTGTAAACTTTCGTTGCTGACTGGCTTGTTATATATGTTTTCGCATCTTTACGAACATTTATATTTATAGAATAGAAATCTCCTTTTAAATAGCCTCCACCAGAATTCATAATATAGTAATATGCTCTACCATACTCATCCAAATATATTGGCTGCGTTACTTTTAAGGCATCTTTATGATAAACCTTAATAGGTACGGTTTTATGTCTCTTTTCCATCACATCAATGTTTAAAACACCTGTAGGGGATTTCATTTTTTCAGTCCTTCTAACATAATGTTTTGTCTCATCCAATTTATTAATTCTTGTAAGCCTTCCTCATCCTTTAAATTTGTAAAAAAGTATGGTTTATTATGTCGGTAATTTTTCGTATCCTGCTCCATAACTCCAAGATCAGCTCCTACATAAGGTGCCAAATCCGTTTTATTAATTACAAATACATCAGATTTGATCATCCCTTGTCCACCTTTACGCGGAATCTTTTCTCCCTGTGCCACATCAATAATATAAATTGAAAAATCCACTAGCTCCGGACTAAATGTGGCAGCTAAATTATCCCCCCACTTTCAATAAAAATAACATCTAAATTATTATGTCTAATCATGAGTTCTTCAATTGCTTCAAAATTCATAGAAGCGTCCTCTCGAATTGCTGTATGCGGGCACCCTCCTGTCTCTACACCAATAATTCTATCTTCTGGTAAAACACCTGTTTTCAATAAAATCTTTGCATCTTCTTTCGTATAAATATCGTTTGTAATTGCTGCAATTTCATAATCTGTATTTAGATGTTTTGTTAACTTTTCAACTAACATGGTTTTCCCAGCACCTACCGGACCACCGATACCAATTTTAATAGGCTTTATCATTTTATTCTTCCTCCCTATGACATGAAGACCCTTACATTTACATCTTCATGTTGCATTTGATTTATTTCGAATTCAGGATCATTCAATCCAAAATCCTCTAATGAAAGTATTTGAATTCTATCAATAGATTCGCAGATCAATTCATGGCATTCTTGTAATAGTTTTTGACCATCTGTTTGTCCAAGAGGAATGGCTCTCACACCGTTTTGAATTATACTTCCAACACTTGAGTATAAGAAAACTAAGAGCGTTTCTTCTATTGTCATTTTCAATTCCGCCCCTAATATTCCGTATACGATACTCGGATGACCTTGTAATTTATTACCCATAATATTTTCTTTATATATATTTAAATTTACAAACGAGAACAATTCAGACAATAATTTAGAAGTACTTTTACTAATCATTCTATTTGCTTTTCTACATTCAAAAGGCAATGTTTGTGCTGTTATTAAATCATCTAAAAATGTAATTTGTTCTCCCTCATTATTCTGAATGGCTTCGTAAGTATATTTGCAAATTAAGCCGTCCGTGTATGTTAATTGGACTTTTACATATCGATTAACCCATTTGAAAAATTCGGCTTTATTTGTAACTTGTCCCTCTTGAATAAACGTTTCTAATCCAAAAGAGTGACTAAAACTTCCTGTTGGGAAGTTCGAATCACTAATTTGGAGTAGGTTAAGTAGGTTAAATATGTTTGTGCGAAGCATGCTTGAACGGTTTTGGTAATACTCTATTTTCTTTTTGATAAGGAACACCTTCCTTTTTAAGTAAATCTTCTACTAAGTAGTCGTTCGCTAAAATCATGCACCCTTCATCGAATTGTGCTGGTAAATGTCTATTCCCTAAGTTATGAGCAATAATTCCCATTTCTTTTATTGATGTTGGAGTAATTACAATTACCTCTTCTGGTAATACTTCAATATATACAATTCGATTTTCATCTTCATATAAAATATCACCATTCTTTAATGTTTCTCCACTATCTAAAGACACCCCAATTTCAAAACCAGATTCTGAATACAATTTCTGAACTCTCTTCAGTAAAAGATCACTAGAAATCAATATTTTATCAAGATGTTTTTTTGTATTTGAAAAATCATTCATATTGCATACGTTGTTATTAATTTTTTCAATAATCATTTTATCTCCCCCGTTATATCAAAATAAAAAATATCTTTGAGCCATAGGCAATACATCTACTGCTTCACACGTGATTACTTGTCCATCAACTTTAACTTCATATGTCTGTGGATCTACTTCAATTTCTGGTGTTGCATTATTCAGCTTCATATCTTGCTTAGAAATCTCTCTCGTATTTTTAACAGGTAATACAACTTTATCTAAACCTAATTTTTCTTTAATATTATTCTCATAGGCTACTTTCGATACAAATGTAATCGAACTTGACTGTACTGCTTTTCCATATGCACCAAACATCTTTTTTTCATAATATGGTTGTGGGGTAGGAATCGAAGCATTCTCGTCTCCCATTAATGCCATCACTACCATCCCGTTTTTCAAAACCATATCTGGCTTAACACCGAAAAATTGTGGATCCCATATTACAAGGTCTGCATACTTTCCTACTTCAATAGAGCCAACATATTCTGAAATCCCGTGTGTAATAGCTGGATTAATTGTATACTTCGCTATATAGCGTTGAATTCTATTATTATCGTTATATTCTTTATCTCCCTCTAAACTACCAATCTGCTTTTTCATTTTATCGGCGGTTTGCCAATTGCGAATAATGACCTCCCCAACCCTTCCCATCGCCTGTGAGTCAGAGCTAATCATGCTGAAAACCCCTAGATCTTGCAAAATATCCTCTGCCGCAATTGTTTCTTTTCGAATTCTTGAATCTGCAAACATTACATCTTCCGGAATATTCGCTTTCAAATGATGACATACCATGAGCATATCTAAATGTTCATCCAGCGTATTCACTGTATATGGCAAGGTCGGGTTCGTTGATGATGGTAAAATATTATTCAGCGCAGCAATCTTTATAATATCTGGTGCATGCCCACCTCCAGCTCCTTCAGTGTGGTACGTATGAATAACACGATTATCAATAGCTTTTATCGTTTCTTCCACAAACCCACATTCGTTTAACGTATCCGTATGAATAGCGACTTGAATATCATATTTATCAGCAATCTGTAACGAGTGATTAATTGCTGACGAAGTTGCTCCCCAATCTTCATGGATTTTCAATCCGATAGCCCCTGCAAATATTTGTTCTTCCAGGGCAGGTAAACTTGAACTATTTCCTTTCCCTAAAAATCCAAGATTTATAGGAAAAGCTTCTGCTGCTTCTAGCATTTTTCTTAAATTCCAAGATCCAGGTGTTATTGTAGTTGCCTTAGTCCCTTCTGCCGGTCCTGTTCCCCCACCAATTAAAGTTGTTATGCCTGAAGCCAATGCCGTATCAATTTGTTGTGGTGATATGAAATGCACATGTGTATCAATACCTCCAGCTGTAACGATTTTCCGCTCACCAGAAATTACTTCCGTTGATGTTCCAATGATGATATCAATATTATCCATAACTGAAGGATTACCACTCTTACCAATTGCTGAAATCTTTCCGTCTTTTATACCAATATCCGCTTTATATACTCCTGTATAATCAATAATAATCGCATTCGTAATAACAACATCCACAACCCCCTGTTCTCTTGTAAGTTGTGAATTTTGTCCCATACCATCCCTAATTGATTTTCCTCCACCAAAGACAGCTTCATCACCATATACAGTAGAATTTCGATCAATGTGTGCAAATAATTGTGTATCCGCTAAACGAATAGAATCTCCTGTAGTTGGACCATATAAATCAGCATATTGTCTACGTGACATCTTAAAACTCATGCTATCTCCCTCTTTTTGTGTAAGATTGAATATCGCCATCCACTTTATTTTTAAACCCATATACTTCTTGTTCCCCTGAATATGGAACTAATTCAATCGTTTTTTCATCTCCAGGCTCAAATCTTACCGCTGTACCTGCTGGAATATTTAAATGTTGTCCAATTGCTACACTGCGATTGAATTTTAACGCCTCATTCACTTCATAAAAGTGGTAATGAGATCCAATTTGAATGGGTCTATCTCCCTGATTTATCACTTTGACTTTCATTGCTTTTTTATTTCCATTACATACTATGTCTTCTTTCGCAAGGATATATTGCCCTGGAATCATAACATTCACTTCCTTTAATGAATTGGTTGATGAATAGTTACTAATTTTGTTCCATCAGGAAAAGTTGCCTCAACTTGAATATCTGATATCATGTCTGCAATACCATCCATAACATCTTCAGCACTTAAAATGTTTTTTCCAAGCTCCATTAATTCCGCTACATTTTTACCATCTCTTGCTCCTTCCAAAATTTCATACGTAATAATAGCGATACTTTCTGGATAGTTTAACTTAAGTCCCCTCTCCTTTCGTCGATAAGCTAAATCAGCCGCAACAACTACTAACAGTTTATCAATTTCTCTTGGCGTTAATCTCATTACAATCTTCCTTTCTGAAGTATTTTAAAACTAAGAATATTCTAAAAATAAAAGGTGTATTTTCAATGTCCTTTCCGTGTTTTCTCCATGTTTTTTTTGCTATCACTCAAATAAAAAAAGAGCCCCTCGGCTCTTTTTTTATTTTCCTTCATTCTTCTCTAGCACATATAAATCTTCTTCGATATTCGTTAATTTCTCACTTACAAGCTTTCTTGCATCTCCAATTGCTTGATTGTATGCAAATGGTCCAACTAATTTAATCATTTCTTCTATTAAACGCTCTGCTTGGAAACGTCCAATTTCATCTAAATCTTCTTCCATGAAAAATTGCTGAATTTGCGCTACAAGCTCTTCTTTTTTATCATTTGGTATTTTTATATTCATCATCGTTGTTACTCCTCTATATTTAAGATAATATCTTCCTTAACTCTACCATAGAAAAACGATTACCAGGACAGCTTTTTGTAACTCCTTCTAACTCTCTATGACCGAGTATATTTTCTTTCTTTATAGCAAATTGTTTCATAAACATTTTGCATAAAGAATATAATGCATTCACTTGTGCAGGAGTAGGATCGTATTTATCGAAATTTCCCGTCATACATATTCCAATTGTATGACGGTTATGATCTTTCGCGTGCGCACCAATATGTAAACCTCGCCCTTCCACTACAGTTCCGTCCTTTTCGATAAAATAGTTGTAACCAATCCCGCTCCACCCTCTTACAGTTTGATGAAATTCATGCGTTTTATACACGTCCCATCCATCTTCAGCTGTATGGTGGATAATCAGTTGATTTACTTTTTCTAAAGGAACTAATTCATCTTGAAATGTTAGATTGACATATTTAATTTCCATTTAAACTGCCTCCTCTTAAAAATCAATCATAATAATCGTTTTATCATCTGGCCTTATTCTCTTTTCCACTTCTAGCTCTTCAATGATTGCTACATATTCGTTTATACTATTCTTTCTTATATATGCAACAGTTTGTTCTAGTGGCCAATCTGGGTGGAATAACCCGTCTGAACAAATAAAAATCCCACTCACTTCATCTATATGTAATTCACCATGTTGTAAATAATGTATCGCTTCTTTCATTCCATTTGCAACTGAATAACCATTTGGCATATTTGCAAGATAACGATTGTATTTTAACTGTTCTCGCACATCTTGAAAAACATATTCTTCTGGTACAGATAACCCTTTTTTACGATCCTCTTCCCTCTTCCTTTTTGCTCGTTTACTAATTCCTTCAACTGTGTCTTTCGTTAATACTTGCATCGTTCCATTTTGAAAAGTTGCGACAATCATACAATCCCCAAGCTGCGCATATTCAATTGTCTCACCATCTATTTGAACTGCCGCAATACATGTACACCACAAATGCTCTTTCTTTCTCGTATCTACTTTATATTCCAACATTTTGCTTTGCAATGCTTCATTTGCTTTTGCAACTGCAAATCGTAAACTATGATTCTCTCGTAATGAAGTAAAATAACTTGCAAATAAATGCGAAGCGATGTATGCTCCATTATGTCCCTTTTCATCCTGAAACGGAACGAGGGGTGTTGCACCATCACACACACCATACATCCTTTTATTCTCATTACAAAAATAAGAATCCTCACATTCTTGCTTCAACGGGCTTTTCTGTTGATATGTTTTTATCTTCAAAACTGTATCCCCTTTCAAACGATAAAATACTCAAATTCTTTTGATTAATCTAATTTACCTAAATAAACTGTTTTTACCCAAAACTTTCAATATCATATATAATCTTGAAATAATATGAATTTTTCAGTGAAGGACGGGAAAGAAATGGTCAGATTCCTTGGTGTTATTATCGGTTCTATTATTATTGCGGTTGCCTTTAATCTTTTCCTTATCCCCCACAAAATTTTAAGTAGTGGAATTGGCGGAATTGCTATTATTTTAGGGATTGTAACCCCTGTAAACACAGGCATTATTAACTTTGTATTAAACTTACCTATCCTTATTTTAGGGTACATAGGTCTTGGAAAAAAAGTAATTTTTAACACAGTTGTCTCTGTAGTTGTATTATCTGTTGCATTATACTACGTTCCAGTAAAAGTCGTAGCAACAGATCCATTGTTATCTTCTATCTTCGGAGGTGTCATCGCCGGAGCTGGTATTGGTCTTGTTTTTAACTGTAATGGATCCACTGGTGGATTTGATATTATCGGTATGCTTTTATCCCGTAAGCGAGACATTAAACTTGGCGGATTCCTTATTGTTTTAAATACAGTCGTTGTAATAATCGCAGGATTCTTCTTCACCTGGGATGTTGCACTTACAAGCTTACTTTCAATTTATGTAACTGGTAAAGTAATTGATGCTGTTCATACAAAACATCGTAAAGTTACACTTATGATTGTAACAAATGAAGCAGAAAAAATGAAAAAACAACTTCTTTCAACTGTTGTACGTGGAATAACGTTACTTGATGGCGAAGGTGCTTATTCAAGCGAGAAAAAGCGTGTACTTATGACGGTCGTTTCTCGTGAAGAATTAGCAAGTATGAAACTAACAATTTCTGAAATCGACCCGAATGCATTCGTGAATATTACAGAAACTGTAGAAGTGTTAGGACTTTTCAGAAGAAGTTAAAGACTAGGTGGGAATCCACCTAGTCTTTATTTTGAATAAACTCAATTCGGTTTCCAAATGGATCTGACACGTAAAATCGAATTACATCTGGCCGTGCATAATCATCAATCACTTTAACACCTTGCTCTATAAGTGTTTGCTTAAATTCATTAATTTCATTCACATAAAAAGCTGGATGAGCCTTTTTATGTGGTGTAAAGTTCCGCTCGACACCAATATGGATTTCTTGATTTCCACATTTAAACCAACATCCACCTCGTTTTTCCAACTCTTCTGGCTTTGGAATTTCTTCCATACCAATCGTATTCCCATAAAAATCACGCGCCTCTTCTTCACACCCTACAGGTGCAGCTACTTGCACGTGATCAATCCCTCTAATATAATTTTTCATGTTCCATCCCCTCCTCTACCCTTATGTTATAACGAAAGCATTTCAATGTAACTTACAAAGAAATAATAAAACGATATAAGCTTCTCTTATTACTGCATTATATGTTTTTAGTAAAAAAAGAAAATAAATTCAATTCTGTAACTTTATTTTTTATAGAAATATAGGTTATACCTATATTATAGTTATGAATAGACAAATCTTTTTAGATGCTATTTGTACGGAGGAACTATTATGAGTCGTAAAAAATATTCACCAACTCAAAAAAAACGTCATCCGAACATTTCTAGACGTTTACGAAACCATATACAAGATCGTTCATTAACAGAAATGTACGCATCTCTGTTCGAACACAATCCTGATAGTATTATTTCATTAAATTTAGAAGGAGTTATCCTACATATAAATCCTTCTGCCGAAAGAATATTAGGTTACACTTCTTTAGAATTAGAACAGAAAAATATTACCTCTATTTTAGAAGCCCATATTTCTGAGCAAGTATTACAAAATATAAAGAATACTGAAGCGGATAATCAACAAGAATATATCTTATCTATTTATCATAAAAATGGATTCTTATTAGATGTTGTGACAAAACTAGTTCCTATTTTTGTTCAAAATCGTCTTACTGGCGTATATGCTATTATGAAGCCGCTTGAAAAATCAGAAAGAATTGAGAATATGCTAAAAGAAAGTGAGAAGAGATTACGTACATTAGTAAACTCCATGCCTGCGTTTGTTATATTTAAAGATCATGAAGGGCGCTGGCTTGAGGCAAATGACTACGCACTTTCTTGCTTCAATTTCCATCATGTACCTTACCACGGGAAAAAAGATAGCGAACTCATTCAATATAATGAAGCATACCGAGAAGCTTTTTTACATTGTGAAGAAATCGATGAACTAGCATGGCAACAAAGACAAATTCTTCATGGCGAGGAATTTATTATACATAGAGATGATTTCGATCTAATCTTAAGTATATCAAAAGTTCCGCTTTATCATCCTGACGGTTCTCGCAAAGGTCTTATCGTAATGGGGAGAGATGTTACTGAGCTAAAAGAAACTGAAAAGTTACTACGAAAATCTGAGAAGCTCGCAGTAGTCGGACAACTGACAGCTGGAATTGCCCATGAAATTCGAAATCCACTCACTTCTCTAAAAGGTTTTCTAACGTTGCTCCTCCCTGAAATAAGTGAGGAGCAACAATGGTATATCGATGTTATGTTAAGTGAGATTTCACAAATGGAATCCATCACGAGTCAATTTATGGCGATGTCTAAGCCACAAGTATTATCTATCCAAACTTGTAACATACAAACTTTAATTGAAGAGGTAGTTACATTTATTTTACCGACTGCAATTATGCATAGCGTTCATATCATCATGGATCATTTTGATTACGTATATGATATTCAATGTGACGGTAACCAATTAAAACAAGTTTTTATAAACATATTAAAAAATGCGATAGAAGCGATGCCAAATGGCGGAAATATTTTCATCCAAACAAAACCATTAGAGGATAATTTCATCTTAATACGAATTATCGATGAAGGTTGCGGCATTCCAGAAGATCGTATCTCCCGTCTAGGCGAACCTTTTTATAGTTTAAAAGAAAAAGGTACAGGACTAGGATTAATGATGTGTTACAAAATAATTGAAGAACATCATGGTAGATTACACATTTCAAGCGAATTAAATAAAGGTACGATTGTTGATATTGAGCTACCACTTTCTTCATCTCATCTTGCAATCCAGTCTTAAATAAAAAAGAAGCATCTGCTAATCGTTAGCAGATGCTTCTTTTTTAAAATGCTTTGTCATACCACTCTTTTGCTTTTTCTACTTCACCCATCGTTAATTGATGCCCTCGATTTTCCCAATGCATTGTTACATTCGCATTTGCATTTTCTAATAGTACCTTCAATTCCTCTGATTCTGCTGATGAACAAATTGGGTCATTTGTCCCAGCTGCAATAAACACAGATTTCCCTGCTAAATTTGCTAATTGCATTCCTCTTCTAGGTACCATTGGGTGATGAAGCACAGCACCTTTCAATGCATTTTCGTAATGGAATAATAAGCTTGCTGCGATATTTGCACCATTCGAATAACCGATAGCTACAATGTTATTTCTATCGAATTTATATTCTTTAGCCGCTTCATCTAAAAATTCATTTAATTCCTTCGTACGAAAAATTAAATCCTCTTCATCAAAAATGCCCTCTGCTAATCGGCGGAAGAAACGCGGCATCCCATTCTCTAGCACATTTCCTCTAACACTTAATACCGCCGATTCCGGATCAACTATTTCTGCAAGTGGTAGTAAATCTAATTCATTACCACCTGTGCCATGAAGTAATAACAACACTGGTTTTGACGTATCTTTTCCTTTTTGAAAAACATGTTTCATCATAATTCTGTTCCCCCTTCAATCACTTTAATCTAAATTTCTCACTTCAAATGGTAAAAGCGTTTGTTCAATCTGTTTTCTATGTTGTGCATATTGTTCCGGTAACTTTAATTCCTCACCCATCGACTCTAACGATTCATCATGAGCGAAACCAGGAGGATCTGTTGCAATTTCAAATAAGATTTCACCATGTTCTCTAAAATAAATCGCGTTAAAATAATTTCGATCTTGTACAGGAGTTACGTGATATCCAAAACGCGATACATGCTCTTTCCAGTCTAGCTGATCAGCATCGTCACTCGCTCTCCAGGCGATATGATGAACTGTGCCAACGCCCATTTGGCCACGACCGATTGTTGATAATTTCAAATCAATAATATTCCCAATGTCAGCAGAAGAACGGAATCGAACAAATTCACCCTCTTCTCCAATTTTCTCAAGACCCATAATATGTTCTAACAATTCAGCTGTTTTTTGAGGCTGTGTAGATAAAAGAACAGCACCTCCAAAACCTTTAATTGCTACTTCTGGTGTAACTTCTCCAAAACTCCAATTATTTAATTCACCTTCTTCTCTTTCAACTAATTCTATATGCAAACCATGCGGATCATCAAATTCTAAATACTGCTCTCCAAAACGAGTCATTTTTGTATACGAAACATCAAATTTTTCTAATCTATTTTCCCAAAACTCCATTGCACCTTTTGGTATAACGTAAGACGTAATTCCTACTTGACCATCCCCAATAATACCTTGACGAGCACCTGCCCATGGGAAAAACGTAATAATTGTTCCAGGTTTTCCTCCTTCATTTCCAAAATAAAGATGGTACGTTCCTGGATCATCAAAATTCACTGTTTGTTTCACTAAACGTAACCCTAATACCCCAGCATAAAAATCTACATTTTCTTGCGGATGCCCTACAATCGCTGTAATGTGATGGATTCCCATTGTTTTCTTTTCCATTTCTTCCACTCCTTTTTTATTTCATTATAAAAATTGTTTTACATTTAAATTCATTATTCATTTTGTCCATACTACAAAGTAAAATCTGTCATTGCAATTTTATCTTGAATTCGAGATATTAATTATAAAATTACGTATCTGCGCCTAACCAACTAATTTATCTTGAATTCAAGATAAATTCTAAAAAATATTTGTTCGATTTATAACCATCATAAATTTTTATTATGAATGTTATTTATCTCGAAATCAAGATTTATTATAAGTTACTTATTTTTTATTGTCAATAAGTCCTTACTTTCATTTTACATGTAAAAAGAGTAAACGCTATTCATCGTTTACTCTTTTTGCAAATCATTTCGTTTCTTCTTCCAGTACTGCCTCCATCTCATTAAATTCACGATGAACTGCCTTAACGGGTTCTTTCGTTAATAAACTTATAACGATAACAGTTAATAAACTACAGAAGAATCCAGGTACCATTTCATACATAATTGCTTTTAAACTTGGAATTTGTACCCATGCTATAACAACTACTGCACCAACAATCATACCTGCAAGAACGCCCCACTTGTTCGTCCTTTTCCAATATAAACTTAATAAAATAGCTGGTCCGAATGCTGAACCAAATCCAGCCCAAGCATAACCTACAAGTGTTAAAATTGTATCACTTGGATGATACGCTAAAACAACTGCAATCATAGCTACTACTAATACTGATAATCTACCGATAAATACAAGTTCTTTGTCACTTGCGTTACGACGGAAAAATGTTTTATAAAAGTCTTCCGTTACTGCACTTGAAATAACAAGTAATTGTGAGGAAATACTACTCATAATCGAAGCCAAAATAGCTGATAATAAAAATCCTGTAATGTACGGATGGAATAAAATATTTGAGAATGTTACAAAGACCATTTCTGGGTCTTGTAATGTCGCATTATTTTTAGCATAATAAGCGATACCAATTAGACCAGTAAGCATTGCACCTATAATTGAAATCGTCATCCAACCGATACCGATTCTACGAGAAGTCTTTAAATCTTTAATAGAGGTAATTGCCATAAAGCGGACGATAATATGTGGTTGACCAAAATACCCAAGTCCCCATGCTAAAAATGAAATAATACCAAGTATCGTGGTCCCTTTAAACATATCTAAATGCGATGCATCGACTTGCTTAATCGTATTAAATGTTTCTGTTACACCACCGACATCCGTAAAAGCAACAATTGGCACTAGTACAAGCGCAATAAACATAATACAACCTTGCACAAAGTCCGTCCAGCTTACAGCTAGAAAGCCACCGAATAGTGTATACGCAACAACGACACCCACTGTTACAAATAAACCAATTTTATAATCAAGGTTAAAAGAATTTTCAAACAAACGTCCACCTGAAACTAAACCAGCCGACGCATAAAATGTGAAAAATACTAAAATGACGATAGCGGAGACAAAACGAAGTATTTTCGTACGATCTTTAAACCGGTTCTCTAAAAAATCTGGAATCGTAATTGAATCATTTGCCACTTCTGTATAAGTTCGTAAACGTGGGGCAATGATTAAATAGTTTGCATAAGCACCTATTAATAAACCTATCGCAATCCATACACTTGATAATCCTGTTGCATACATCGCACCAGGTAATCCCATTAGCATCCAACCACTCATGTCAGAAGCACCAGCTGATAAAGCTGTAACTGCTGGACCAAGTCCCCTTCCGCCTAACATATAATCTGATAAATCGGATGTCTTCTTATAAGACCAATATCCGATATACAACATACCTGCCATATAAATAGCAAGCGAAACCATAATTTCAATCTTCACCAAATCTCTCCCTTATTCCATAAGCCATTCAAAATTTCGAAAAATGACTTTTTCTATTTTCTTGTTTTCGCTTATGGTTCCCTACCTTAACAAACATTTTTTGTTCTTTCAAGTGAACGAGCACTTTTCATTACATGTGAAAACCTTTATAAACGCCTTTATCCCAGTGGATTACAATGATTTTCTAAGAAATTAAAGCAAAAATATTCAAAAAATAAAACGATGTTTTTTCACACCTTATTTTCATTCGTTTACCCGATAAATTTTAAAAGAAAAAGCCATACAAATGTATGACTTTTAGCTTATTGACATCTCAATTTTCTCTTTCTCTACATATACTTTACGAAATTTCATATAGCATCCAATACGCCAGGGTACTATATAACAAACCGCAAGAGTGTAGAAAAGAATGCCAATTGACTTTGGATCTAAACCTTGTAAATGTCTTCTAAAATAAGCACGTAAAAGAACGATAACTAAAAATGTAGCAATAAAAGCGATACTTTTTTTCGCATAAATTTGACCATCTTCTCTAACTTCATACCCACTTAAAATAATAAGTGGAATTGACAATAACAGACCGATCCCAGCAGCTATACCAATTTGCCAACCAACAAGTTGTATCGGTGCAGCATATAAAGAAAAACCTGGTAATAAGAAGAATAATGGCAATAGTAATCGTCTTCCTTTATTTTTAATTGGTCGATTCATAGAACGCATGCGTCTAAATATAACGAGCCCTATGACGAGTAAAAAAATTGTAATACTGTACGAACCTTGCTGCACGTGAATCTCTCCCTAAAAATAGTCATTTTTAAAAATACTCCCCTATTATACTCCTAATTTTTCCAAACAATACGATTATTCCTCTGAAAAATCTTACATATCAAATATACTTTTAGATTTAATTTACTATAGGAAACAATTCCGAAAGAGGAACTACTCTCCCCATCTCGTCTTTAAACACAATATGCTCTCTAGTTAAATGGCGCGGGCTCTTCACTCCCGCTGCCGCTGCTAATGAAAATAAACTATATCTCATACTAATAATATAATTCATGACTCGCCACTTCTTCTCATACGGATCTAACGCTTTTTGATAATGCGGATTCGTCGTGGCCACACCAGATGGACATTGGCCAGAATTACATTGAAGGGCCATAATACAGCCGCTTGCCATCATAAATCCGCGGGCTGAACTTACAGCATCCGCCCCAATCGCTAAAGCAATTGCCACTTTATCTGGTGTGATTAATTTACCCGATGCAAATACTTTAAACTTGTTACGGACACCATAATGGTTTGCTGTATCGATAAATGTAAGTAATGCTGGAATAAGCGGCAGTCCCATACAATCTGCCATCGATTTATAAGTTGCTCCTGACCCGCCTTCTGAACCGTCTATTGTAATAAAATCTGGGTAAATGTTTAGTTCTTTCATTGTTTTTATTAAATCTTCCAAAGGCTCCTGCTGACCAATTACAATTTTCATTCCAACTGGTTTACCGCCTCTTTCTTGCAACTGTTGAATAAAACAAAGTGTATCCGTTGCATTCTTTAAAAATGAAAATCGATTCGGTGAATTAATCGTCTCTCCCTTTCGGACGTTGCGAACAGAAGCAATTTTCTCATTTACTTTTTGTCCCTCTAGATGACCACCACGTATTTTAGCACCTTGCCCAAATTTCAATTCGAATGCTCTAATATTACTTTCTTTCGCTTTCTCCATGAATTTTCCCATTGAAAAATCACCGTCCTCATCACGGTATCCAAATAACCCTGGACCAATTTGCGCAACGATATTTGCTCCTGTATGTAAATGTTCTGGAATAACGCCGCCTTCACCAGTATTAATCCACGATCCGCCTGCCATTTTTGCTCCAAAACCACTCGCTAAAATATAATTTTCTCCAATCGCGCCGTAAGAAGTCGCAGATGCACCAAACATGCCATGTAGCTTCCACGGATATTTACGGTTCTCACCGACTATAATTGCATCATCTTCTTCATACAGCCAAAGATTCGTTGTATCCGCTGTCAATTTTTCTTTTCTTGAAAATAATCCTTCTTTATGAATCACGTACTTTCTACCTTCTCGCTCTTGCGTGAAATTCACACTTAATTCCTCAGTTAATATCGGAAATAATGTATTAGCAATATAATAGCCAGAAGCTTCAAAATCTCGTTTTGATCCAAAACCAAGTATTTCAGAGCGGTATTTCGCTAAAAACATAACACTTTGAAAATCATAACGTGAGAAAGGCTTTCCATCCGTATCATGATCAAACCAATATTGCCGAAATTCAGGCCCTATCTTTTCCAGTAAGTAGCGCATTCTTCCTAAGTACGGATGTAATTTTAAAATAGAATGATGTGTTCGTTTTTTTATAAAAAATGTAATGATAAAAAAGACGATTAAAAGCAACATTAAAAATAATAATATACTAATAATAACGAGTAGCGTTTCACTCATCCCGCTTCCCCCTATGAAATCCCATAATAAAAGGAGAACACTCGATGTGCTCTCCTTTTATCTTTATTCATACTAACGTAGCAAGATGCTCTTTTGCATCATATTCAACTAAACTTTCAGCATGTTTAATTCGATGAACAAAGTCTGGATTTGCAATTAACGGTCTTCCGAATGCCGCTACATCAATCGTTCCTTCTTGCAACGCTTTTTCGGCCTCTTTCGGATTTAAATTACCAACTCCAACAATCGTACCATCCCAATATTTTCTTACTAATTGATGAAAATTCTTTCCGTCAGCAATCTCTTGCGTATAATTCATCGTTGAAGGATGGATCATCGTTAATCCAACTTCTTTGAACATATTTACGAACGTTTCAATTGCAAGCTCAGGGTTTTCCCACATATAAGTAGGATTATCACCTTTGAAAGCAGAGAAGCGAAGAAGTGTTTTATTAGCTCCAACAGCTTCTATTACAGCAGCCGTTACTTCTTTCATAAACGTTAACCTTTGTTTTAAATTACCGCCATATTTATCTGTTCGCTTATTCGCAGACTCATACGTAAATTGATCAATTAAATATCCGTGTGCACCGTGAATTTCTACTCCATCAAATCCAGCTTCGATTGCATTTTTCGCAGCTTGTGCGTATTGACCAATCACTTCTTGTATTTCTTCTAACGTCATTGCTTCTGGCGTATCAAACGGTTTACGAAAACGTGGAACATTTCCCTCTGCAGCGATAGCAGATGGTGCTTGCGGCATTTGGCCACCAATTATTTCATGATGACTCATACGCCCAACATGCCATATTTGAGCAATAATCGTCCCGCCTTCTTTATGTACTGCCTCTGTAACAGGTTTCCAAGAATCGATTTGTTCTTGTGTATAAATTCCTGGTACTCCTGGATTCCCTTTCGCTCTTGGACTAATGACAATTCCTTCTGTAATAATTAATCCAACTCCGTCAGCAGCACGCTTTCTATAGTATTCCACTACATCAGCACCCACTGCTCCAGTCTCATTATCTGCAAAGCATCTTGTCATTGGTGCCATTGCTATACGATTACGAAGAGACCAAGCTCCAATTTGAATTGGATCAAACAACTTTGTTTCTTCAACGTTTTCAAAAGATCCCCCAGCGTTTACATTTGTTCCTTCATAAATACTCGCTGCTTTATTACTTGAACTTGTCATCTTTCTTCCCCCTAAAAAATCTTACTATAATCGCATCATACTTACTTTTAGATAGTAACGTCAATTTTTACGACTTTACAATAAAAAATTCGAATATCAAAAAAACAAAATGCTATAAATAATATTAAAAAGGTTTCCTTAGAAGGAAACCTTTTTTCAGAGTGTTGGGAAACCCTTTAGGGTTCCCCACACTCTGGAATCATTTTGATTTTAGCGAATAAAAACAACATAAAATAATAGAGTTTCAAAAAAATAGCCCTCCACCAGACCTTTTTTGGTCAGATGGAGGGCTATTTTTTCATGTTTTGACAAGTTGCGGTGAGATAAGCCTGCATTTGGACAGACTTCAGCCCCCGAAATCGAGCATATCGATAGCCATGTAGTTCTTTGGCGTCCGCAAAGCTTCGCTCTATAGTTGAACAGCGTACTTTGTACAACTTTTTCCCTGTAACTGTTAGTTTGTTTTTTCTAGCGATATCCTTATATTTCTCCCATATATGATGAGTGATAACTTTTTGTTTTTGTTTCTTTGAAAAACATACCTCACGTAGCGGACAAACAGCGCAGTCTTCTGGGTTGGATTTATAGTGACGATATCCTTCACGATCCGTTGTCGCATACTCTAAAATACACCCCATCGGACAAGCAAATGCATTCATTTCTTCTACATATTTAAATTGGCTTTTTGGTACTTCTTTATTTCGTTTTCCAAATCGGCGATACCCCATCACCATAAATATATTTCTCTCCGATAATTTCTTACAGATATACCCTGTAAAATAGCCTGCATCAAGAGCTACAGCTTCCACTTTAAATCCGAATTTATCAATTTGAGCTTGTAGACGCGCTAAATATGGCTCGGAATCTGCCATATTTCCAGCCGTTACATAAGTATCTGTAATAATATTGTACTTCGCATCAGTCGTACGATGGTCTAAGAAATGAAAACCGTTCGGTTTTCCATCTCTCATTAAAAATCCACTATCTGGATCCGTAGTACTTATACGAGTTTTTTTAGTGGGAGTATCACTTTCCTTTCTGGGTTTTAATTCTTTTTTTCGTGTACCTCACGATCTTCAATTACCGCAGCTTCTAGTTCATCTATATAAAACTTTGCCTTTTCTTTTTTATATTTATGTACAAACTTATTTTTATTAGCATTGGCCTTAATGTGCGTAGAATCTGTCATCAGCGCACGTCCTCCCACCATCCGGTGCTCTGTCGCTTGCCTCACGATCTCATCAAAAATTTCTTCGAAAATATTTGTATGAATAAAGCGAGTACGACGATTCCAACTGATTGTAGAATGATCCGGAATAGTATCTGATAGAGAAAACCCTAAAAACCAACGGTAGGCGATATTCGTTTTAATCTCTTTTTCCAATTGACGCTCCGAACGAATACCGTAAAAATATCCAATAAACATCATTTTAAATAAAACGATAGGATGGATTGACGGACGTCCATTGTTTTCACAGTAATAAGGGCGTAACTTCTCTTCAATAAAATCAAAACTAATTGTCGCTTCGATCGCACGAAGGAAATGATCTTGTGGAACCAACTCTTCTACAGAAACAGATACACGTTCATCACGATGATTTTTTAAAGCACCCATCATAAAAAATCTCTCCTTTACCTCTTTTTATCAGTGTTGACACATAAAAAGAGGTTCAGACACAAAAACAGGCTGTGGAGAAGACTTTCTCCACAGCCTGTAAAAAGGTTTCCTTAAAAGGAAACCTTTTTTGTTGAACATATATGGTTGTCAATTCATTTATCTCTTTAATATAAAAAATACCTTATCAATAGAAGTGAATATAGTTCAGTATTCTTCTAAAAATAATAACTTATATACCTAAAACAATGAAAGCCCTACCTCTCTTTCATCCTTACGGCTCCTCGTCCGTGCCAGTGTGAATCAGGATTGCAAAAATCAAGTAACTATTTTATCGGAGTATTCAATTAAACTTCGAACATTCATAAATGAAATTAAAAAATAAAAATGGATTTGATTGTAGTAATAACAATAGGGGTAATGCTCTAAAAGTGGTGTGAAAGAGTTGAATGTCTTTGAAATGATAAATTTTCTATAACTATGTTCCCAAAAAATTCAAGATCTTTTTTGGGATATAATACATTATTTGTAATGAACCTTAACAAAAGCTTTTTATCTGATTTTCTGTGATACCTTCAATTAATCCCAGTTCACTAATCAAAAATTCATATGCGTTATCTAACATCTTCTTTTCGCTTGCATTAAGTGCTTTTTCTTTCTGTATACGCATTAAATCACGCACAACTTCAGCACCTTCTTGCATTTTACCCGTCTTTATTTTATCCGTGTTCAATTTATACCTTTGTTTCCACGTAAGTAATCTATCTGACTCCCCATGTTGAAAAATATCCATTATGTGTACTAATGCGGTTATATCCGTAACTGGTCGTATATTCGAATTCGATATTCTCCCTGCTGGAATCATTAGTTCCATATTACTAGCCGACATTTTTATAACATAATACTGTTGTTTTTCTCCTGAGATTTCCTTCTCTTCTATGGCTTTAATTATACCTGCTCCCTGCATTGGATAAACAATGTTATCGCCAATTTGAAACAAATAATCCACCTCCATATATGGTAACCTTCTCAAGTTTAACATGTTTTTAGTTTTTTAGCAAAATTTTTATTTTATCATAAAATTATTTTACACGTCAACACTTCAGAAGCAAGAAATTAATTTTACACAATACACTATAACAACCCGCAATTTTATTAACGGTTCCACACACATTCTCTTTTAATATAAAAACACATCACTACATTTGAGTAGTAATGTGTTTTTGATAAGGCATAGATAAAGATCTACTCTTCCGTCTATATACTAACCCGCTTACTAATTGTTTCCCTCGCTAAAAGAAAACTCATAATTACTTGCGCAGCTACTCGGCTCGTCATATCCCTAAAATCAAGAGTTGGATCAATCTCTACTATATCCATTCCTTGAACGAGCGGTTCTTTACCAAGGAATTCAATCGCATCAAGTAAAGACATACTGTCCATTCCGCCAGGGCCAATTGCTGGACAACCTGGTGCAAACGCTTGGTCTAGTACATCCATATCAAGAGAAATATAAATAGAAGTCACACCTTGTTTTCTTAATACTTCAATACTTTCCATGATAATATCTTTTATTTCTCGCTCTCGTACGTCTTTCATTGTATACACTGTTACACCATGCTCTATTGCATATTCATGGTACGCACGTGCGTTAGAAAAATTACGAATTCCAATTTGAACAAGTTGTTTTCCTGTAATGATACCATTTTCTAGTAAACTACGGAACGGTGTACCATTTGACGGACCACCATCATCTAAATTACGTAAATCATGATGGGCATCAAATTGAATAATACCGACCTTTCCTTTACTGTTTGCAAATCCTGTTATACTAGGAAAACTAATCGAGTGATCACCACCAAGAACGATTGGTATCATGTTCGGATTTGCTTTCGTAATATGACCAACTGTTTTTGTAATTCTGTTATGACTTTCTTTTATATCCGTTACATGCATCGTAATATCGCCGCAATCATATAAGACACTTTCTTTCATATCGTGTTCTTCTGTAATTGCGTACGTACTATATGCATCTAACATCGCACGAATTGTTTTTGGAGCAAAGCTTGCTCCTGAATGACTAATAGATGGTTTAGAAAGGGGTGCTCCAATTAAGGCAGCACCGAATATTTCTACACCTTCCTCCCAATCTTTAATCATCTCACTCCATTTCGTCACTTCACGATCGATAAACTTTGCATTCTTCTTTAAATAGTGGCCGTGCTCCACGATTGTTCACCTCTTATATATGCAATATTACCATTCTTCCATACTGTATTTACATGACTTACGCCGTAATGATACGGTACGTAAGCATAATTATAAGCATCCCATAAAACTAAATCTGCCTTACGACCGACTCTAATTTTCCCAGCTACATCACCACGGTTAATGGCATATGATGAGTTAACCGTTACGGCATTCCAAACCTCTTCTGGTGTCATTTTCAGTTTTAGCATCGCAATGCTCATAATAAGCTGAATATTTTCAGTTGGACAGCTACCTGGGTTAAAGTCTGTAGCTAACGCAACTGCAACACCTTCATCAATCATTTTTCGGCCGCGGGCAAAGCTTTCTTTATTTAAATAGAAAGTTGTTCCCGGTAATAAAGTGGCTACTGTATTAGAGTTTGCAAGCATTTCAATTCCTTTATCAGAAGCGCCAACTAAATGGTCGGCTGATGCTGCACCAATTTCAGCAGCTGCTTCCGCACCACCAAGTGGGTCGATTTCATCTGCATGAATTTTCACATCAAGGCCAAGTTCTTTCGCTTTTAATAAAAACTCTTTTGATTCTTCGACAGAGAACACACCTGTTTCGCAGAAAATATCAACGAATTCAGCTAATTGTTTCTCTTTCATTTCTGGCAATAAGTCTAACATCCACTGTAAAAATTCTTTCGATCTACCTTTATACTCTTTAGGAACTGCATGAGCGCCTAAAAATGTGGAAACTAAATCGACTGGATGCTCTTTTTGTAATTGTGCTGTTGCCTCTAATTGTTTCCATTCCGTCTCATCATCTAATCCGTAACCACTCTTTGCTTCTACAGTTGTAACTCCGAAAGATAGCATACGGTCTAAATGGAATTTGGCTTTTTGAACAAGTTCTTCTTTCGACGCCTGTTTCGTTGCATTTACAGTTGAAAGAATACCTCCGCCTTGTTCTAAAATTTCTAAGTACGGAACTCCTTGTAATTTTAGTGCGATTTCATTTTCACGAGATCCACCAAATACAAGGTGAGTATGCGGATCGACAAGACCAGGAGAAACCATTTTCCCGCCGCAATCAATAACTTCTTTCGCCTGAAGTCCTTTCGCTTCTTCCGCTGTTCCAACGAAAGTGATAACACCATTTTCAATTCCAACCACACCATTTTCGATAACAGGAAGCGTGTTCATCGCTTCCCGTCTTAACAAGCCATCTTCTTGATCCATTGTTAGTAATTGACCGATATTTATTAGTAAAGTGTCCAGCATGTTTTCTCCTCCTTATTTCATCATCGGAATGTTAACGCCTTTTTCTTTCGCAGTTTCCACAGCTAAGTCATATCCTGCATCAACGTGACGAACAACACCCATACCAGGATCAGAAGTTAATACGCGCTCAATACGTTTTGCTGCTGCTTCTGTTCCATCTGCAACGATAACCATTCCAGCATGAAGTGAATAACCCATACCAACGCCACCACCATGGTGAACAGATACCCAGCTCGCACCATTTACACTATTAATTAATGCATTTAAAATTGGCCAGTCTGCTACTGCATCACTACCGTCTTTCATCGCTTCTGTTTCACGGTTTGGAGATGCTACTGATCCGCAATCTAAATGATCACGACCAATAACAATCGGTGCTGATAATTCACCATTTGCAACCATTTCATTAATGATGCGACCAAATTTCGCACGCTCACCGTAACCTAACCAACAAATACGTGATGGAAGTCCTTGAAACTCGACTTGCTGACGTGCCATACGAATCCAGTTACATAAATGCTCATTATCAGCAAACTCACGTAAAATTACTTCGTCTGTTTTATAAATATCTTCAGGGTCACCAGAAAGTGCCACCCAGCGGAATGGTCCTTTTCCTTCGCAGAATAATGGACGAATAAATGCTGGAACGAATCCTGGGAAATCGAAAGCATTTTTCAAACCTTCATCGAATGCAACTTGGCGAATGTTATTTCCATAATCAAATGTAATTGCGCCTTTTTCTTGCATCGCAAGCATTGCTTCTACGTGCTTTGTCATACTTTCTTTTGATAATTGTACATAACGTTCTGGATCTTCTTCACGAAGTTTCGCTGCTTCTTCTAATGTGTAACCTACTGGAATATAACCATTTAATGGATCATGAGCAGATGTTTGGTCCGTAACTAAATCTGGCGTAATATTACGCTTCACTAGTTCTGGTAAAATCTCTGCCGCATTTCCTAACAAGCCAATTGAAATTGGTTCTTTCTTCTCTTTATACTCGTTCGCAACAGTTAATGCTTCTTCTAATGATTCTGTATACATGTCACAATATCTCTTTTCAATACGACGATCGATACTACGCTTATCTACATCAATAGCAATGACAACACCGCCGTTCATCGTTACAGCAAGAGGTTGTGCACCACCCATACCACCTAAACCAGCAGTAAGTGTTAATGTACCTTTTAATGAACCATCGAAATGTTGACGAGCTGCTTCACCAAATGTTTCATATGTTCCTTGTAGAATCCCTTGTGTTCCAATGTAAATCCAGCTACCAGCTGTCATTTGTCCGTACATCATAAGACCTTTTTTCTCTAGTTCTCGGAAGTGATCCCAATTCGCCCATTTTGGTACTAAGTTTGAGTTCGCTAACAGAACGCGCGGTGCATCTTCATGTGATTTAAAAACGGCAACTGGTTTTCCTGATTGAACAAGTAACGTTTCATCGCTTTCTAACGTTTTTAATGAATCAACAATTGCATGGTAGCTTTCCCAGTTACGAGCCGCACGGCCAATTCCGCCATATACAACTAGTTCTTCTGGTTTTTCAGCAACTTCAGGATCTAAATTGTTCATTAACATTCGAAGTGCTGCTTCTTGCACCCAACCTTTCGTTTGTAACTCTGTACCTCTTGGCGCGCGAATTGTTTGTTGTACTTTTTCCATTTCAATCTCTCCCTTTTCTCATTTTATAGTGCTGCGTTTACATCTAATCTTTCTTTTATCGAATAATTCGTTTTTAACCAATGTGCAATATTTTCAATATCCGTTGAGAATATGCGGTCATTTGTAATAGAAGGTACTTGCTGACGCCCTTGATGGTAGAAGCTCTTCGTCACTGTACTCATATTTTCAATTCCGCGATATTCTGCCGCTTGCATCGCACAAATCATCTCAATTGAAAGAACACGTCTTGCATTTTGAATAATTTGATGTGCATGGCGTGAAGCAATTGTTCCCATACTTACATGATCTTCTTGGTTAGCTGACGACGGGATTGAATCTACACTCGCTGGATGTGCTAACGTTTTATTTTCAGAAACAAGTGATGCTGCTGCATACTGCATAATCATTGCACCAGACTGAAGTCCTGGTTCTGGACTTAAAAATGGAGGTAAATCATTTAATTGCGGATTTACTAAACGCTCAATACGACGCTCTGAAATATTTGCAAGTTCTGCCATCCCTACTTTTAAGAAGTCCATCGCAAATGCAATTGGTTGACCGTGGAAGTTACCACCTGAAATTACTTTTTCTCCGCCATCAAAAATAAGTGGGTTATCTGTCGCTGCATTCATTTCAATTTCCAACTTTTCTTTCACATAATTTAAAACTTGCCAAGAAGCACCGTGTACTTGCGGGATACAACGAAGTGAATAGGCATCCTGTACACGTAGTTCTCCTTGTTTTGTCGTTAACTTACTATCATGAAGGATGTCACGAATTCTGCTCGCTACTTCCACTTGCTCTTTATAACCACGTGCTTTATGAACATTTTCATCAAATGCATCAATAATGCCTTGTAACCCTTCCATTGTCATCGAAGCAATTAATTCAGCTTGATACGCCGTTGCTTCTGCTTCTATATAAGAAAGAACTCCTTGTGCTGTCATCGCCTGCGTACCATTGATTAATGCAAGCCCTTCTTTTGCTTCAAGTTCAATCGGCTCAAGACCTTCTTCTGTAAGAGCAACCATTGCGTGGACTCTTTTCCCTTTATAGAACACTTCACCTTCACCTAATAATACGAGCGCAAGATGAGATAAAGGCGCTAAATCTCCACTCGCACCAAGTGAACCTTGTTGCGGAACGACTGGATGAATTTTGCGATTTACAAATTCAAGAAGCATGTTTACAACAAGCGGCCTTACGCCTGATACTCCTTTAAGCATCGTGTTCGCTCGTAAAATTAACATACCGCGTGATACTTCTTCAGGGAATGGATCGCCTATCCCGCATGCATGTGACTGAATTAAATTGTGTTGAAGTGCCTTTACATCATCTTTTTGAATAAGCACGTCACTAAACTTTCCAAATCCAGTTGTAATACCGTAAACGACTTTTCCATCCTCTACAATTTTCTCAACTACTTCGCGGCACTCTGCCACCTTTTGCATACTAGTTGGACAAGCTGTTACACCTTCCCCTTCCAGTAATAACCTCTTCATTTCTTCAACTGTCAATGTATGTCCTGTTAACGTAATCATCATTTTTCCTCCTTAAAAAGGCAAAAGGGGACCTTATCTTTTTAAGACAGACTTTTGTCCTAAAAAAGTAAGGCCCCCTTCTAACTAATAGACTATGGGCAAATCATATGTGATTAATTCCTAAACCAATCGCCTCATGCTCAGATCCTTTTACAGGTGCACCAATCGTTCCATAAAGCGCAACAGCAACCCATTCGCCTTCTTTTTTTCCGTCGTATGGTGTACCGCGCACAATCGCAAAACGAAGTCCTACTGTACGAAGAACGTCTGCTAACTGAATTTGACCTCTCGTCACTCCGTACAAAGCTTCCATAATTGCATGATAAAGTGCATGTGTTTCTCTGTAAACGTCTGTTTCAATAACTTGGTTGCTTTTAGCCGCTGTTTCCATTGCTGCGACAACCTTTTGCGAATTCATCGAACCCACTTTCCCCGTACAATACTTCCAACCTTTTGGAATGGATAATACAGGACTTTCATTCTCATCCGCAAGTGCCAACAGCATGGCCATACGACCAATTCGATGTGTTCCTTGAAGAAGCATGTGACTCTCTCATTTCTTTTGAATTATTTGAATATTACTTAATTTAAGAATATATGAAAACGGTTAAATCGTCAATAGTTTAAACTCACATTCAAACATTTTTTTAATCTCCTCCATTTGTGTACACAAATGATTTACACAAATTTTTCAGGCGTGCTATAGTCTCACTAACAGATACAAAGGGGCGAGATTTCAATGACGAAGCGAAAAGATATTCATTTTCGAATTGAAGAAAAATTACTTGAAAGGTTTGAATCAGCACTCCATTACGAAGGTTTAAAGAAAACGGATGTATTAACACATGCGATCCAACAATTTTGTACGAAAGTGGAATATGAAAAAATGAATGATGTAAAAAGGCAATATAGCGTCAGTAACAATTTACAAACACGTATCGATACGCATAAACATTACGAAGAAAAACAAGTGAATTTAGATGAAATCGTTATTGAACATTTACAACTTCAAGGGGAAGAAAGCATATTAGAGGTTGGGTGCGCTAGCGGAAAATTCCTTTCCCTTTTACAAACAAATGGTCATAAAGGCCCATTAACCGGGTTGGATCAATCCGAAGCTATGCTTGCTGAAGCTGCTAAGACGAATAAATTAATAGAATGGAAACGAGGGGATGCTAGTAAACTCCCTTTCGAAACAAATTATTATGACCTAATAATCGCAAGACATATGTTATATCACATGAAAGATGTTGAAAAAACAATTCAAGGATTCCATAAAGTAATTCGTCCCAGTGGCTCACTTTTAGCTACAACAAATTCTAGCGTTACATTACCTCGTATAGTTGAAATGTGTAACCGCATGTTAGACGCATTTGATTTACCGAAAACAACATCATCAGTCACTCCATTTTGTTTAGAAAATGGTAAAGAGATATTACAATCCGTTTTTCCAACGGTTGGAGAAACAGTTATTCATAATGCGCTCGTTTTTCATCATGCTACCCCAATAGTAAACTATATTTCTAGCATGTTTCCGTCGCTAAATATACCTGATAATACATATCTTCACACGGAAATGAAGGAATGGCTAAAAGAAGAAGAAGAAGTAGAAAATGAATTATCACTTCATAACGGTATATGGCGCGATCCGAAAACGTTAGCAATTTATCGATGTCAAAAATAAACAGCTAGCATTCGCTAGCTGTTTCACGTTTTCTCATAACAAATTCTCCATCATTACATTACCCTTACCACCATAAAAGTTTGTATTATGTTCGTTCGCTACTCCAAAATAAGAGGCAACCGCTATTCCGAATGGCACAAAAGCATGCCCCTGTGCTGTAATAATATTTGAGTGTTGCACAACTTCTTTATACACAAAATTTTCTACTGGAAAACAATCAAGCTTTTGATAATCTATGGTCACTGTATACGAGATTTCTTTGAATAAGCCTGCTTTTGCTAGCGCATACGGTCCAGCACAAATAGCAGCTACTAATTTTTCTTGCTCGTGAAATTGACGGATGACTGAAAAGAGTCCTTCCGCATCCTTCATATGTATCGCATCTCCGCCTGGAATAATAATCCCCTCATATTCTTCTACACGCACTTCCCTTAATTCTATATGTGGTTGCACTTGCAAACCTGTTTCACTTATAATCAATTCTTTTGTTACACTCGCTGTAATGATTTCAAATTTATTTTTCAGCAATGCTGTAGCTACCGTTATTTCAAACTCTGCAAATGTTGGGTATACAAATAAAAGTATTTTTTTCATAGCCCTCTCTCCTTTAACCAGTCCATAAAATATACCTCTAGATCGTCCACTGTTAATCTATTCGTGTCCACATAAGTTACCGGAAATTGTTTATACCAGTCTTTTTCAGTTTCTACTAATTGAAATTGCTCCTCAAACGTACTTCTGTTTCTTGTTCTATCATTATTTTTTCTATCATATACATTCTTCTTCGTAACATCTAAGTAAAAAATCGCATCCGAACGGCATTCTCTTAATTTATATAATTCACCTTTCAATTCAGCTTCTATATCCCACTCTTCCTCTATAATCGTTGGATAAAAGAGTGTAAAAAACTCAATGTCTTCTGGTCCGCGATCAAAAATTTCGACTGAATCTTTCACATTTTGAAACTCCTTTATTTTTGCTTCCATAAACATTTTTTGATTCATAATAAACCCTACTTTTGAATTCATATCTAAATTCAATTTTTTTCGCTTCTCTACAATTGGATATGGATTTTCATATATAACTTGAAACCCTCTCTTTTCTAACCTTTTTGCTAATGTTGTTTTTCCGCTAGCCATCGGCCCTTGCAGTGAAATTACGTATGCCACGCCTCTCATTCCCTTACACTTTAGTACATCTACAATATACAGAATCTTGAAAACTCTCAACATTATATATATCATCTTGTTTCTTATTCTTATCTAACTTATAATGAAAAATAGAGATTATGACGGACGCATCAATAATGTAAGCTTGGAAATCCAAGCTTACATTATTTTTTGCTTTCCCTTTTCTAATAAAAAGAGTATACTAGATTAGAACATATGTTCTTAATGATTACATACAGTAAGGAGATAGAACAATGGTATACGACACAAAAGCAATTTCTTGGAATGAGTCTTTAAAACAACTTCAACGCCGCTATACAAACAAACAAGTTGACCGAAAAGAATTTGAGGATATTGAACTGATGGAATTCTTCCGCGATAACGACTACATTTCTTTACCTACACATATAAGCGGCCTATCAAAAACACGTTTTACTTCTTACTCTATTTTCACAACTGAAGATAAAGATCGTAAAGTTGGCACACTTATTATTGAGTATGTTGAAGACGATAATAATAATTTATGTGTTGAACAACTATACTTCGTTTAAACTATAACGCTTGGTCAAAATGACCAAGCGTTCTTGCTTTCTATGAATCTCACTGTATATAATATGAATAAAAGAAAACCGCTATCATTAAGGGGGGATATGCTTGCTCGAAGGATGGTTCAGTTGGTTCATTGTATTATGGACGGTTATTTTATTAGGGCTTATGTCTATCGGTGGATACTTTATGTTCAGAAAATTTTTAAAACGATTACCAAAAGAAGACGGCATGTCCATTTTGGATTGGGAAGAACACTACATAAATAAAACGAGACATTTATGGGCTGACGAACAAAAACAATTGTTAGAAGAGCTTGTAAGTCCTGTTCCAGAACTATTTCGCGATGTTGCAAAATCAAAGATCGCTGGAAAAATCGGGGAACTTGCATTACAAGAAAATGCCTCTCAAATTACACAAGACTTAATTATTAAAGGATATATCATCGCCACACCAAAGCGTGATCATAAATTTTTAATTAAAAAACTACAAGAAAAAAAGATTGATTATTCTAACTATCGATCTTTACTCGCAAAGTAACTTCATATTATTTTCGATAAAAAAGACAGCGCCTTTGACGCTGTCTTTTTATTTGGTACATATACAGTTTTTAAGTTAGCTTCATATCTTTTTCATTATAAAAACCATCTTCTTTTTCCATTTCCTTCTGTAATTTCGTAAAGGAACGGTACATTGCAATTCTCCATGACACAATCATCGCAAACGCAAGTAAGAAGAACATGCCACTAAGTTGTCCTAAATCAAGAGATTGGCTTAAGTATGTTTTAAATACAATCCGCACTACAAGTAATCCAATTAATATAAAAACAAAGGCTTTTGAACGCTTCAAATAAATCTCTTGTCCTCTAATTTCAAATTTAGATGTTTTAATAAGAAAAATAGAGAAAATCAAACCGACACCAATTGCTTCTAACATTTCTGCTGGGGTTAATCGAAATTCAGGAAAAACATACATCAATGCGCCCGTGCTCATAAAAAATGGCGGAAGTATAATTTTTTTCAATGTTGCAGGTTTCTTAGCTGCTTTTAAACGAATAAACATCGCACCGACAGCCATACAAACAGCAACGATACTTGATAAAAGAACTATGTTCATATTTTCTCATCCTTTTTTGTGGCTATATGCAAAATATACTTTCATTATATGCTTTTCCGTTAGTATTTCCAACATTTTCGCAGAATAATACTAAAAACCGGTAAAACCACCAAATAAACTTGAGAAATATACGATAATTTTCGTCATCCAGTTAAAGTATAGGAAAACACCCATAACAATCATAATATATCCTCCGACTTTCATGAAGGCCATACTATTTCTTTTAATCCAAGACATTTTCGTAATAAAGAATGACAGTACGAAAAACGGGATAGCAAATCCAAGTATGTAAGCAATCATGTAAATCATTGCTGATTCTGGGTTTGTTGCTGCTAATCCAATTACGGACACTAGAATTGGTCCGGTACATGGCGTCCACCCTGCTGCAAAAGCTAATCCAATTAGTACTGATCCAAAATAGCCACTTGGACGATTTTTAAATGTAAATTTACGGTCTTGCATTAAAAATTTCGGCTTAAACACCCCGACAATAATTAAGCCGAACACGATGATAAAGATACCACCTAACTGTCTGATTAAATCTTTATAGTCAGTAAAGATTCCTCCAATAAAACTTGTACCAAATCCAATTGCAATAAATATAATTGAAAATCCAAGTAAGAAAAACGCTGTATGTATCATACTTCTTTTGCGAAGCATTGCATTTTCTTCTTTCAATTCAGAAACCGACATACCTGTTATGTACGATAAAAATGCCGGATAAAGCGGTAAGCAACATGGGGAAATAAATGATAAGAACCCGGCGCCAAACGCTAAAAAAATACTAATATCTTGCATCATTCCACTCCTCTCCCTAAATATTGTAACAAAAACACATAAAAATACTATGAACAATTCGTGAAATCACTTTTACAACGTGGCAATAAGAAAAACCGCACTTCCTCACAGTTTCTAATAAAACGTTTTCATTTCCTTCTATTATATAGAAAAAACTCAAATGGATTATGAAACTCCTTTAATTGTTATTACCATAACAAAGGTAACATAGTTTCTCAAATAATTAGCACGCTACTAGTACGTCTATATACATATTGGTTTAAAAAATATTTTTTTCAAATGCTGTCTCTATACAATGCAAAGTTGATTTTATAATACTTCTACTATTAATAATTTCAAGATTATGCATAAATATCATACTTTTATTATTATTCTATAAAATGTCATACTTTTCTTTCATTTGACCCTTTATTTCTAATTTTGTATACTTCCCTCTAGTTATATATTTTCGATACGGAACAACTTCATATAGATGGGAGGAATTTTTCATGCTTCGTTATTCTCTTTTAGTTTTATTAGGAGCGTGTAGTTATGGAATTTTAGCTATTTTTGTTAAGCTTGCATATGCAGAAGGATTTTCACTTGGAGAGGTAATTGGCAGCCAATATTTGTTCGGTTGGATTATTTTGCTTGCTATTACACTTCTATTTTCTAGACATCGCGTTCCTTTAAAGCAAGCATTACTTTTATTCGTTGCAGGAACATCTGCAAGTTTTACCGGAATTTTTTATTATGCTTCATTAAAAACTGTACCAGCTTCTATTGCAATTATTCTTTTATTCCAATTCGTTTGGGTCGGAATTATCATTGAAGCAGTCGCAACAAAAGCATTACCTTCAAGAGAAAAAGTTATTTCTGTTATTTTCTTACTTGTAGGGACATTTTTATCAAGTGGTTTACTTGAACAATCAGCAGGTGCTTTCGATACGACTGGGATTATTTTAGGTTTATTATCTGCTGTTACATTCGCAACATACATTTTCGTAAGCGGAAAAGTTGCTGTTGAAGTACCTTCATTACCGCGCGGTGTTCTCTTAATGACTGGTGCCTTAACTTTAGTCATGATTGTATTCCCACCAACATTTATTTTTAATGGTGCCATTTCTCAAGGTCTTTGGAAATACGGTTTAGGATTAGGAACATTTAGTATCGTAATTCCATCTATTGCCTTTACAATCGGTATTCCAAAAATCGGTTCTGGCTTAGCAACTATTCTTGGTGCAGCGGAACTACCAGTTACAACAATTATGTCAGTATTCGTTTTAAAAGAGGCTGTACTATCTTCACAATGGTTCGGTGTATCACTTATTTTAATCGGGATTGCAATCCCGCAAATTGCATACGCAATGCGTGGACGTTATCGTAAACATCATACGCATAAAAAAGTCGCAGCATGAACGAGAGAGGATTTTCATTTGAAAATCCTCTCTTTTATTGTTGTATACTTATGGTAAAGATTTTGCTGAAGAAAGAAGGCATACTACATGGTATCTATTTCAAATCAACTAAAAGAAAAACTTATTTCCATCCGTCGACATTTACATGAGTATCCAGAACTATCATATGAAGAGTTCGAAACAACAAAAGCCATAAAAAATTGGTTAGAAGAAAAAAACATTACTATCATTGATTCCAATTTAGAAACAGGAATTATCGCTGAAGTGTCTGGTAATAAAAACGGACCAATTGTAGCAGTTCGTGCTGATATTGATGCCCTTCCTATTCAAGAAGAAACACATTTGTCCTATGCATCTAAAGTACGAGGGAAAATGCATGCTTGTGGACACGATTTTCATACAGCTGCTATTTTAGGTACTGCTTTCTTATTAAAAGAAAGAGAATCTTCCCTAAATGGAACGGTTCGCTTCATATTCCAACCAGCTGAAGAAAGTAGTAATGGCGCTTGCAAAGTTATTGATGCTGGACATTTACGTAATGTGCAAGCGATTTTCGGCATGCATAATAAACCTGATTTACCAGTAGGTACAATTGGCATTAAAGATGGTCCACTGATGGCCGGAGTTGATCGATTTGAAATTGAAATTCACGGGGTTGGTACACACGCGGCTGTACCAGATGCTGGCGTAGATCCTATTGTCGCATCCTCTCAAATTGTGATGGCACTGCAAACAATTGTAAGCCGAAATATAAGTTCATCTCATAATGCGGTTGTTAGTGTTACAAATATTCATGCAGGAAATACGTGGAACGTGATTCCTGAAAAAGCTACGTTAGAAGGAACGATTCGCACGTTCCAAGCTGAAACACGTGAAAAGATTCCAGCACTCATGGAGCGTATTATTAAAGGTGTATCTGATGCATTAGGTGTAAAAACGGAATTCCGTTTTTTTTCAGGTCCTCCTGCTGTTCACAACGATAAAACTCTTACAGACTTATCTACTCAAGTTGCCACAAAGATGAATCTTAATATCATCTCGCCTAGTCCGTCAATGGCTGGAGAAGATTTTTCATTTTACCAACAGGAAATACCAGGTTCATTCGTCTTTATGGGAACGAGCGGTACACATGAATGGCATCATCCTGCTTTTACAATTAATGAAGAGGCACTGCCTATAAGTGCAGAATACTTTGCTTTACTAGCCGAAAGAGCACTTAAACAATTCTCATAAAAAAAGCCGTTCAAAGTGCATCTCAGCACCCTGAACGGCTTTTCTAATTAAGTTAAATCGCGTTTTAAAAACACAGTATATGAAATACATAAAAATACGAACAAATAAAGTAGTAACATACATGATGCAAATGGGAATGTTACTCCATCAATAAAACTTCCATTCTTTGAAATACTATATAAATCTGTGTTTGCTGGCAATAAATATTTCGCCCAGTTATATCTAGTGGCTGCTAATAAAGCAATATTGCCTGATAAAGCAAGGAATAGCGAAATACCAATTGCACCTCCACTAGATCTCGTTAACACAGAAATCATAAATGCAAACGATGCGTACACAACCGTTGGTAACCACGATAAAACATAATATTTACTTGCTTCTACAAAAATATTTTGTTTTATAATATTTCCATCTTGGAAAATAAACTCACTCCATGCAGGCTGTTGGAATTTATAAATAACAAGTCCACATAAAGCGGAGAAAATCATATTAAATATAAATAATAAAGCTGCAAATATAACGATTGCTAAAAACTTTGCTGTTAAAATTTTAAATCGACTCGCCGGACGGATTGTTAAAAATTTATATGTTCCCCAGCTATATTCATTCGCAAAAATTGTACTTGCATACACGAGGATAAATGGGAGCAAAATTGGAAATACGATAAAACCTGTATCTCTCATGAAAGAAAATGGAGAACTGCTTGCCGGTGCTGTATCCGTATCTAAATGCTTCATTTTAAGCTGGTATTCTTTTACAAGCTCATCCCCTGATTTTTCTGCTAAAATAGCTTCTTTTTTCATGCCAAGCTTTTTCTCAATTTCTACAGTACGTTCTGTATAATCTACTTTCCATCCTTTTGTTTCCGGTTCAAAATACTTTACCGTAACCCATCCTAATCCGATTATTAATACTGCAATAACTGCAAATGGAATAATCGTTCGCTTCCGCTTAAATATTTTATACAGTTCGTTATATACTAAATTAAACAATATCTTTTCCCCCTGTTAATTCTAAAAATTGCTCTTCTAACGTTTTTCTTTCTTCATATACACGATACACTTGAATGTTTTTCTCAAGCAATGTACGAATAACATTTGGGATTTCTTCATCTTTTACGTGAATAATTAATTCATTATCTTTTACTAAAACATCATGCCCTAACATTTCCGCTGCTTTATTCGCATCATCTACACGTATACGGATTGTCTCCATCTCTTCACTTTGACTATGCTGAATGTTTTGCGTAGCCACATATTCCCCGTGCTGAATAATGATAACTCTGTCACACATTAATTCAACTTCTGAAAGTAAGTGACTCGATACAAGTACAGCTTTTCCTTGTTCATGTGCAATTTTTTTTATGTACATTCTCATTTCATGTATTCCACTAGGGTCTAATCCATTCGTCGGTTCATCTAGTACCAACACATCCGGATCGTGAATAAGCGCCTGAGCGATTCCTAAACGTTGTCTCATGCCAAGTGAATATGCTTTTACTTTACGATTAATTACTTGTCCCATTCCTAACAATTTCACTACTTCATCGATACGTTCTTCGGTCACATTACCATTCATTCGTCCGAAATATGTTAAATTTTCATACCCGCTCAAAAAAGGATAAAATTCGGGTGTCTCAATTACCGCCCCAATTTTCGCAGCGGTTTTTTCAAATTGCTGTTTCACAGATTGACCATCAATCCATACTTCACCTTCTGTCATACGGATCATACCAACCATCATTCTCATTAAAGTCGTTTTTCCAGCACCGTTTGGTCCGAGTAAACCGACAACCTCGCCTTTTTTCACTTCAAAACTAATATTTTGTACAAGTGTCTTTGAGCCAATTCGCTTCGTTAACCGATCGACTTTTACAATTGATTGTTCATTTGTCATTCTATACAACCTTTCCTTCCCATTCTTTGTCAGGTCTTTTCACTGTAACATGATTATTTTTATGTGTAAAATAGAAAAAAGCATGATTTCTCATGCCCTTTCTTTTAATCGCAACGAATTTTCATCTTTTAAACTTCGAACAAATCGATAACATTGCATCATCGTTATTAAAACGACAGTCATCATAATTATACTAATAATTACAACTGCATATATTGTAATTGGCGCACTATTTACTCCTTGTATCCCTGCGATTTTCATAAAGATAACCGTGAATAATTTCAAAAATAGCATCCCATTAATTAATCCGAAAACAAATGCTGCTCCATAAATGAATAATTGCTCCTGACATAATAAACATAGTACTTCTTTTCTTTTCATATTTTCTGCTACATAAGATGTAAACTCCTCTCTCCTCACTAGCAAAAGGGAGGACATCATTTTATATGTAGTAAAAATACATATGAAAATTAGTACAATAAACAGTGTGTAAAAATACATTTGAAATACAAATGTATCCCCTACTTTCCAAATGGCTCCTTCATTAAATTGTAACGATATCATAAAAAACAAAATCATAGTACTCATAGCAATCCAAATAAATTGCTTCATCCTTTTGGTAGCAAATGTTCTAATATTTTTTCTCGCTAACCGACATAAAGACATAAAATTCTTCCCCTACCTTATTACATACGCATTCTATACTACTAGTGTATAAAAATATGACATTTTAAACATCGCACTACAATCGGAATTTCTTCTAAGTCTTTAGTCCTAGAAAACGAAATGATAAAAAAATCACATTTAGAATATAATTGTAAAAAGGAGGAGATTGCATGCGTATAAAATTACTATCAATCTTGTCTTTATTATTACTCACAAGTTGTAGCCAACTAAAAAACAATGAAGTTGCCATTGTTGAGCCATACAAATTAGCAAAAGAGCAAGCTTCTATTTTACAAATGACTCCTTTTCAAGAAGGAAATAGCATGTTTTATAACATTACGCTTAAAAATGATAAAGATGAAATAAATGCTACAATTGATTATTATAACAATGGTAAAAAAACAAAAGAAATTGCTTACATTGCTACCTCACATTTTCTAGACAAGAAAATAAAACTCTCTTTCATATCGCCATACCCCCACTCTAATGAAGATGTACAAGAAAAAGGGCAATGGTATATTAATATTAATGGTGGTTCAACACTTGTTCCTGAAGAAGCGCCACCAAGCGTAAATAGCTCTGCAACTACTACAATCCAATTCATAAAAAATTTAAAATACAATCAAAAAACAGTTTTAGCTGCTGTAATCCAAACCAGTAAAGAAACTGTAAGCATTCCTACCATTGATGAAGAAACAGGTATTGATCTACTCTTAAAAGAAAATGAACACGTTTATCTATTTAGTATCGAGCTAAAAAAAGAACAATAAAGCGGAGATGCAACTTAAGTTGCATTTCCGCTTTATTGTTTAATAAGGTGTACTTTTATGGATCTGAATTAAATCCATTTTCTGTTACTACTATTACTCGTCTTCTACTTCTATTCTTTTCTTCTCTCTTGCAATTTTTAAAAACTCTAGCAGCTCTGGATTACTATTCATTTTTTTGTAAGCCACTGACATTTCTGCAACAAAATTAGAATCATATAACTCTTTATATACAACTTCTGTTTTATATAACTTATTTGCCGACACCGGTATTACTGTAATTCCAATTCCTGCTGCTACAAGCCCCATAACTGTTTGATACTCTGTTGCTTCTTGTACAATACGCGGACTAAATCCAACTTCTCTGCAAAGAGATAAAATTGTATCATACAAAGCTGGCCATACTGGTCTCGTAATAAATACAAACGGCTCATCTCGTAAATCTTCTATATGTATTTCATCTTTCTCTGCAAGCGGATGTGCCTTTGGTAAACATAAGGTGCAAGATAACCTTTGGATCGGCTCTAATTCTAATAATTGCGTTGGAATTGGTGGACGTAAAAAGCCAATATCAATACGGTTATCATGAAGTGCATGAACTTGATCTGGTGTTGACAATTCATGTAATGCAACAGACACTCTCGGAAATTTCTTTCTATATTCCCTAACAATTGATGGTAAAATATCATATATCGCCGCACCTACAAAACCAATTGAAAGTGATCCTACTTCTCCCCTTTGCGCACTTTGTGCAACTTCTACTGCTTTTTCAATTTGTTCAAACGCCTTTTTTACTTCTTTTAAAAACATTTCTCCTGCTTCTGTTAGTTCAACCTTTCTTTTCGTTCTTGAAAATAATGTAACTCCCATTTCTTTTTCTAATTGCTGTATTTGTTGACTAAGTGGTGGTTGTGTCATTTGTAAACGAGCAGCCGCCCGTCCAAAGTGTAACTCTTCTGCCACAACAACAAAATATTGCAAATGCCGTAATTCCATTTTTGGACACCCTTTTCACTTTCGATTAATATGTCTAATATATTAATAACATACAATTTATATATTAGACAAATATTTTGAATGAACGTATAGTAGAAATTGTTAATTCTTTTTTACAATTTTTATGTAAAAAAAGAAAGAGGTGGTTACTGTATGAAATGGTGGAAGTTAAGCGGACAAATTTTATTACTATTTTGTTTCGCTTGGACAGGTGAATGGATTGTAAAACAGGCACACCTCCCAGTTCCAGGAAGTATAATCGGTATTTTTTTATTATTAATTTCATTAAAATTTAACCTAGTTAAAAAAGAATGGATACAGGACGGAGCAGATTTTTTATTAAAAGAACTTATTTTATTTTTCATCCCTTCTGCAGTCGCTGTCATACGTTACAGAGATACACTAACACAATATGGAATCGATCTCATTTTAATTATTATGATTAGCACTCTTTGCGTTACCTTAGTTACAGGACTTTTAACAGAATTGCTACTAAAGCGGAAAGGATCAACGCAATGATCGGATTTCTTTGTTTACTATTAACACTATTCACATATTGGCTATCAAAAAAAATGTATCAACGCTGGAATTGGAGTCTACTTTCTCCTCTTCTCGTCTGTCCCATTATTTTAATTGCTTTATTGCTCGGATTAGATACACCTTATGAAACATATGAATCTGGTGGTCACTGGTTAACTGAATTATTAAAACCCGCAACAGTTGCTTTTGCATGGCCAATCTATAAATACTTTGATTTATTAAAGAAACATGGAATGGCTATCTTACTTAATGTCATTGTCGGTTCGTTTTTATCAGTCATTACTTCAGCACTACTAGCAAATTATTTTCAAATTGATTCATCACTAGAACATAGTTTAGCGCCACATATCGTAACAACACCAATCGCAATGGCTATTTCAGAAATGATTGGTGGTATGTCACAATTAACTGCTGTATTTGTCGTTTTAACTGCCTTAACAGGAGCATTGCTCGGCCCTTCTCTCATACGTATTTGCCGTATTAAAACAGCAATTGCAAAAGGTATTATGTTAGGAACAAGCGCAAACGGAACCGGTACATCAAAAGCATTCGAAATCGGTCCTGTGGAAGGAACAATTGCAAGTTTATCCATGCTTTTAACAGCAGGCGCTAGTTTAGTTATCGTTCCGCTTTTCTTGTCTTGGATACATTAAAGAAGCAAGTATTTACATGCTTGCTTCTTTATTTATATATTGGCACAGCAATTCATAATCCTCTGGAAAAGCTAAACACAATTGTTCAACTTCATATATCCCTTTCCAAGCAATTTCATGTATTAACTCATCAGGATCTTGGATTTTCATATTACCGCCTATTTGTTTAACAAAATAATAATGGACATACACTGGAATTCCGTATGTAATACCCTCTTTTTCATATATTTTATTTACAACTTCCACATTGTAACCTGTTTCTTCCCAAACTTCCCTGATACAACATTCTTCTAGTGTCTCTCCCTTTTCAAGTCCTCCACTTGGGACAGACCACCTTTTTTCTTCTCCCTCTTTGCCCTGCAATACCATTAAAACTTCATTTTTTTCATTTACACATACCGCTGCACTACCTATCCATCTCTCCATAAACATCCCTCCCCTACTAAAATTCGCCTTCTTTATTATTTTCCCCTTGAAAAAAAGAGGAAAATAATAAAACAATGACGAAAAGTTACATCAACTTCATAGACAATCCCTTCTTAGAAATTAAAACTGGAAGGATGAAAATATGATTTCTAATTATGTTGTGGAATGTGTCTTTTGTGAAGAAAATCGAAAACCTCGCCAAGCTATTGTCACAGTTCCCGCCACTACTCAGCTACTAGCCCTTGAAAAAGTGCGCGCGGAATGCAAACGTCGCTTCGGAAAAACTGTATTATTGCAAACAGAGATTAAAGAAGAAATAATTTTCGAACAAAAAGAAAGCTGACCATAAATTGGTCAGCTTTCATATCCGATCATATTTTCACATGAAGATTAGGGGCATCCTCTTTAAGGATCGGGATTTTCCCATTATGTACGTTCCATAATGGTCATCGAACAATATATTTCTATGCAATTAACTATTGAATAGAATAGGGCAAAACTTGTTCGCATTTTTAGAAAAGGGATAGGGATATAATTCAAGTAGTACTTCGAATACTCGAACTTTACACTCATAATATTAAAACAAATCCTTTTATATGGGAAATATGAATTACCTATATAATTCATTCGTAAAATATATTAATAGTTTGCTATATTAATTTTATCCCGCTATTTATAGGTAGTAACCCCCTACTGATTATAATTTCACTTTATTCCATCAATAGCATACATCCAGCTAAAACCGGTGTCATAATCATCGAAAACCTCAAAAGCGTTCGCGGTGCATAATTTGTAAACTTCGCGCCAATGTATGCCCCTAACATGGTCCCAATCAATACTTGCAATAACAATATATAATCTAAATATCCTTCCGAACTATATCCTAGCCCGCCTCCAATTGCAATCGGTAATATAACAAGCATTGTTGTCCCTACAGATTGCTGAATCGTAAGTCCCAATAGAACCATTAATCCAAGTTGAATAAACGGTGCAGAACCAATCCCAAATGAACCAGCCATCATTCCAGTAACTAATCCAAGGCATACACATTTCAACAAGTAGTTCACGGAAAACTCTTTATGTTTATATAAAGACGACTGTTCTTTGTTTTGGAACATAATTAATTTAATAAACATAAAAATTGCCGATAAAAATAACATCCCAGCTGTAAACCAATGAAGAAGATGTGCTGGTATAAGTGAACCAAATTTAGAACCAATATAAGAGCCAATTGCGCCAAATCCCCCAACAATCCCGCCTATAATAAGTGCAACATTGCCTTCACGGTAATGACTTACAACACCTGATAATGTCGTAAATGCCATTGCAGTTAAAGATGTTGCAAGAGCAACATGAATAGGAATTTGGAATACTAAAGTGAGTATCGCAATAATAAACCCAGCTCCTCCAGCTCCAACAAATCCTAATAAAATACCCATTACTAACGTTGTTATAATAATTGCCACAGACTTTCCCTCCAGTAACACAATTATCCATCATATTTATCCTTACATACAAATAAAAAGCATCCTAGACGGATGCTTTTTATTTCAATGATATGTACTTAATCTTGATTGATCAAAATAACTGCTGGACCAGCGACCACCACTCCAGCTACTTCTATCTTTTCAAATTCCTTTACTGTAATAGAGATAACTCCTTCTCTTTCCATCAATTCTTTACTCAGGACATCAGTCGGGATTGCTTTCACCGTCTTACCTCCTTTTCATTTATACAATATGATAAAGTGAAACTTTAATCAGTGGGGTTTTTGTCCGTACTTATTGATTATTAACCCTCACCAATCGGGCGAATAATCACCCAATGCATCTATATATATGCATCACCTCCGCTTTCATTCCTTATTCCATTCAAAAACCTTCTCCACCTTCCGTGACATATTGAAAAATAAAAAAGAAGCTATAACATATAGCTTCCCTCTACGTTTCTTTAATCTTTATGCACCGTATATTCCATGACTTTACCATCTCTATCAAATTGTAAAACAAGCTGTTCGCTATCTATTGGAATAAAGCCACGTTCAGTCCCAAGATAATACAAAGTGATAACCCCTTCTTCCCCACTTCTCGTTTCCGTTGGAGCTCCTAACAATTGTGTAATTTTTTCATTTGATTTCCCTATTAATTTATATTTTTGTAATAGATCATCTACCATATGTACCCGCTTATCTGCATGATTTAACCATCTATTTTGATTAAACTTTGATGTATATTCATTTACACTTAGTTGTACAGTGCACACTATTAATGGTATGAGTGCTACTATTAAAACCCCCAACATTTGCTTCTTTTCTTCATTACGATTTTTAGAAACATATAAAATAGCCCTTTGAATCATGACTAATAAAACAAATGGTATAAATACTACAAAAATGCTCCTTACACTTAAGCGTATATGGACCATATCAATGACGAATATAAATACAATGTACATTACTATATACAAACAAAAATAGACATACAAAATGCCACGTAGCATAGCGTTCAGAAAGATCTCTCCTTTTAACTCACTATATAATTCATCCGGCTAATCATTTCTCGAATCTGTTCTAATTCTTGCACTGTATATACTACTTTCCCTGCTAAGATTTCATTTCTGAAGAACGTTACAATTTGCTCCCGATCTTTTAATCTAGGTGTTTCCTCACTAGAAAGGTCTACTATTGCTTTTCCATTTTTATTATAAAAATATACAACTGGTTTTACCTTTTCTTTTATACTATTAGCCTGCATTTCTTTCAAACAACTGTATAAAATTTGAGATAGTTTCTTCGCCTTATATACTGGATTCCCTTCATTTTTCACTTGTATAGTTGACGAATCTTTACCTACTATATATTCAAATGTCTCTTCTTTTTCAACTTCTTGTTGATACTTACCCATTTCATCAATCATAAATGAATATATACCAGCATTTTCTTTCGTTAAACCATGAATTAATTTCTCTCCCCATTCTTTCGTCTCAAGTAGATAAATACCAGTTTTGCACAAGATGAGATGATGGATTCGATTATCATTTATTTCACTATTATTTTTAATAAAAACATTCGGCATGATTTGAAATTCAGCATCTAATATGATGCCTTGCTCTATAAATCCCCGTTTCATATAATGTAATGTCTCGTACGTATTCATTTCAGCGCCGTTTTTAGTATATTCTCGTAAATTTGCAATTAATTTTTGAAACATATGTATTTCATTATTATGTTTATTTTGCATTTCACTACGTTCTTTACTATGCTGCATAGCTAATTGATTTTTCATCATACGCATATTTTCAATTTCTCTATTTGCACTTACTTGTAAATCATTGTATTTTTTCTGTTCCATATTTTTTAAATTATTTTGTTGTTCTGTATGCTCTATCACCGTAGCTGCAATTTCATTTTTATACGTTTCAATAGCTTGTTTCTTTTCAAATTCTACTTGCTGACTCTCTGATTCTAACTGTTTATTTTTATAAAACAGCACAAATACTACAGCTAATAATATTAAAACCGCACCTATTAGCACATAATTCATATTTTTACCCCTTTATTTCATTTTCGATTATTTTTTATAAATATATCTACTATAGTATACTATGGTTTCGATATAGACTTTGTAAAAGTTGTATATTTTTAATAAAAGGCACCTCTGACGGGGCACCTTTTATTTTCACTCTATTGTACACCATACTGAATATAACTTGGATCGTAGTATACCCATTGATTTGTCCCTAAGCAAAGCCATCCATCTTGCTTACTCCATACTCGATACGATTCACCATGATGTAACTGTCTTATAACATTTCCTTTTAATGATGGAGCATCACGCAAATTTACATTATCACCAGTAATAGTCGCCACATAATGTTTATACTGAATATAACTCGGATCATTATATACCCACTGATTTGTCCCTAAACAAAGCCATCCATCTTGTTCTCCCCAAACTTCATATGTTTCGCCACGATTCAATTGGCGAATTACACTAGACTGCAAAGATGGTCCACTTCTCAAATTCACATTATCTCCATTAATTATAGCAACTCCGTACACTGGAGTTGCATTATTAGGCGAAGAAACATTACCTCCACCACTTGATCCATTCCCTTGTAAAGCTTCTAATGAAACTGCAGCTGATACATCACAATTTCCTACACCTGAAATTTGTCCAGAATCTGTGTACTGCCATGCTGTCCACGCTGTCCATCCACCAGCATCAGCAGGAGGTGTACTCGAGTATCTAGCAATCCAAAGCGGAATATCGCTTAATCCGCTAATTCCGAACTCGTTAATATACCAAACTCCTGTATATAACATTACATCTTTTCCAGTAGCCTGTTTCACATAATTTATGAAGCTCCTTGCCCAATTGGATATAGCGCTACCAGTTAAATTACTATCACTCGGATCTTTTGGTGATTCTAAATCCAGAACTGGCATTAAGTCTGTCTGGTTATTTTGTAATATACTCACAAAATATTTCGCCTCTGAAATTGCATCATTTTGTTCTGGGCGTGCAAAATGGTATGCACCAATTAATACATTCGCATTTCGGGCTGCTTGTACATTTTTAGTAAAAGTAGGATCAATGTAATTTACACCTTCTGTCGCTTTTGCATACGCTGCTGGAATTCCAGATGCCTTCACTGCATTCCAATCAATATTCCCTTCCCAATGAGACACATCAATAAACGTAACATTTGAATTTGATCTGTTTTGCATATAAAATCTCCTATCAATTTTTTTACTTCGTATACATACAATATGTACAAGTTTCATAAGAGGACACGACATTTATGCTACAGAAACAAAGAGTAAATATATTTTGTATACAAAATATAAAAGACCTTGTATTTACAAGGCCTTTTGCAAACTCCCTTTATTTTGTAACAAGTACATATTATAATACAAACCTTGCTCACTCAGTAATTCTTGATGTGTTCCTCTTTCTACTATCTCTCCATCATGCATCACAAAAATTTGATCTGCATCTTGAATTGTAGATAACCTATGCGCAATAGCTATCGTCGTTCTACCTTTTCGCATTTGTTGCAACGCTGTTTGAATAGCCTCTTCTGTTTCTGTATCGATATTAGCTGTTGCTTCATCTAATACTAATACTTTCGGATTCGTTGCAATCGTTCTAGCAAAAGCAATTAATTGCCGTTGACCGCTTGAAAATGCTGCTCCTCTTTCTACTACTTCTGTTTCATACTGATTTGGTAACTTTTCAATAAACGTATTCGCTTGAACAAATCGAGCAGCTTCTTTTACTTCTTCATCCGTAATTTCTTCATTATACATACGAATATTTTGCTTTACATTTCCAGCAAATAAAAATGCATCTTGCAATACGAGTCCTATTTTCTTTCTAATTTCTCGTTCTTCAAATTTTTCTAAACCTACACCGTCTATTACAATATTTCCAGACTTAATATTATAAAATCGCATTAACAAATTCATAATCGTACTTTTTCCGCTACCAGTATGCCCAACAAAAGCAACCGTTTGCCCTTGTTTCACGTGAAATGATACATTTTTTAAAACGTCACGCTTTCCATCATATGAAAAAGTAACATTTTTAAATTCAATCTCTCCATCCACTACTTGAGGATTCTCATTTCCTTTTTGAACTGGTGCTAAATCTTTTTCATCCATTAAATGAAATACACGTGATGATGAAACAAGTGCCTGTTGGAAAAAGGACAATTTCATCATCATCTCATTTACAGGTTGGAAGAAACGATGTATATAGTTAACAAAAGCATATAAAACTCCTACTTCAACAGGGCTCTTTAAAGCATCAATCCCAAATAAACCTAGTACTAACGCAATAGCTACAATATGTACTAAATCTGTAGCTGGTCGTAAAAGTAATGCGTCTAACTTCAACGTACGTCGTCCTGCACTATAATGTTTATTATTCACTTCTTCAAACTCTTTTCTCATACGTTTTTCTTGTCTGAACACTTGAACAATATTCATTCCTTGTATGGACTCGTTCAACTTTGCATTTAACACGCTTAGTTGATTACGTACTTCTAAATAAAAAGCTGCACTTTTCCGGCGATATAATACCATAATCGCAAACATTATCGGAATTAATACGAGAGAAAATAACGCTAATTTTACATCTAATAAAAACATCGCTATTAAAATACCTACTAAAAAGACTACATTTTTCACAAATGTTGATAATACACTCACATAAAAATCTTTAATCGCTTCCGTATCATTCGTTATGCGCGATACGAGCGTACCAATTGGCGTACGGTCAAAGAAACTTAATGACAGTTTTTGAACATGTTCATATACTTCAACTCGCATATCTTGAACAATCTTAAAAGCAATGTTCTGAAAGTACAATAGATTTAAATACGTAAATAATACTTTTAATAAATGAGCAACTATGTAAATTACAAATAAAGTAACGAGCGCTGATCGTTCAAAATCCCGCGGTACTAGGTGTTCATCGAGGAATTGTTTAATTAAAAAAGGCCCCATCATTTCCGTTACTGTCGCACCAACTAAAAAGATAAATGCTAAAGATAGCAACCCTTTATATGGCTTCATATAAGAAAGCAATCTACTTAAATCACTTCGCTTCTTCTCTACCATCATACGCCTCCTTTCTCGACTAAAGCTTCTAATTGCTGGCTTTCATACATTTCCTTATACCAGCCGTTTTCCTTCATTAATTCCTCATGTGTACCTCTTTGTACAATTCTACCTTCATCAACAACAAGAATAAGATTGGCATGCTGAATTGCACTTAATCGGTGTGCAGTAATAATCGTCGTTTTCCCTGCTCTTTCCCTCTTTAAGGCACTTAAAATTGTCTCTTCTGTTTTTGCATCTACCGCTGATAAACAATCATCCAAAATTAAAATTTCAGCATTTGTTAATAAAGCACGAGCAATAGAGATTCGCTGTTTTTGACCACCAGATAACGAAACGCCTCTTTCCCCTACTACTGTTTCATATCCTTCTGAAAATTGGAGGATATCATTATGAATACAAGCAATATCTGCAGCTTGGGTAATTTCATTATATGTAGCATCCGCCTTTCCAAAAGCAATATTCTCACCAATACTTGCTGAAAATAAAAAATGATCTTGTGGCACATATGAAATAGCAGAACGGACACCATGAAGTGTTAAATCTCGAATATCTCGCCCCCCAACTTTTAATTCACCATTAAAATGATCATACTCACGGATTAAACATTTTAATAAAGTCGTTTTCCCTGCACCTGTACGTCCTACAACTCCTAGCGTTTCGCCCTTCTTCAAATCAAAGTGAATATCGTTTAAATGTAACAGTTCATTTTTCTTATACGAAAATGAATCAACGGCAAACGAAACATTACCGCTCGCTATCGTATGTACAGCATCTTCTCTATTTACTACATCTGATTTTTGTGAAAGAATTTTTTCTACACGGTCATATGAAGCACGCCCACGCTCCATAATATTGAACAACCATCCAAACGCTAACATTGGCCAAACGAGGGTACCTAAATATGTCGTAAATGTAACGAGATCACCTACTGTTAATTCACCTCTTACAACTAATACCGATCCGTAACATACTGCAATTAAAAAAGAAAATCCAACGATAAGAGCGATTGTCGGATCAAATAACGAATCAATACGTGCAACTAACACATTTTTATGCACAACATCTTCTGATTTTTTTCGAAACGCCTGCAAATCTTCTTTCTCTTGTCCAAGCGATCGAATCACTTTCATTCCACTGATACTCTCTTGCACTTTATCATTAATTTCCGAAAACGATTGCTGTGCTTTATGAAACCTTTTATGTAATAACGTTCCATAATAATTTGTCGAAATGGCTACAATCGGCATCGGAATTAAACTTAACAATGTTAACTTCCAACTAATTGTAAAACCCATCGCTACGAGTACACATCCCCCAACAGCTAATGAATCAACAAGCGTTAAAACACCCGCTCCAGCAGTTTGCTGGATCGCTTGAATATCATTGGTCGCATGTGCCATTAAATCACCTGTTCGATTTGAATGATAGAAAGATGGACTCATCTTTGTAAAATGTTCATATAAATTTTTTCGTAATTGGCGAGCTAATTTTAACGAAGACCCGAAAATCATAATACGCCATATGTAACGTAATATGTACATCGTAATACCTACAATTACTAATAGTACAACCCAATTTAGTAACTTATTGGTCGTCAATGTTCCATCATTAATTTCATCTACAACGATTCCAATTACTTTTGGTGCTACAAGTTCTAAAAGTGCAACGCCAAATAATAAAATAATTCCGGTTATGTACGCTCGTTTTTCTTGTTTGAAAAACCACGCTAAATTCATAAACACTTTCATTTTTTTCCTCCTCCCTTAAAATGAGCGATGTTTTCAGTTTACCAAAAATACAGAATTTTTAAAAGTTTCAAAAACTGTAACTAACAAAAAGAAAGACACTCTTAGTGAGTGTCTTTTAGCGCTTATTTCATTTGTTGCTTGTTCATCGCGCTCATCATTTGATTGATTTTCTTTTGGGAAGGTTTTTGTCCCATTTGCATCATCATCATTTTTAACATTTGTTCGTTAATTGGTGGATTTTTTTGTAAGTAATTCATCATGTATTTGCGGGCAATGAAAAATCCTAACGCCACGCCTGCTACTAGTGCTACTACGCCCACTAGAATACCTAACCAAATTGGCATATATTTTCCTCCTTCATGTTGTCTACCTTACAGTGTACTAAAACCTTTTCAATAAGACAAGATACAATTCGACATTTTTTACACATATGTTCGTACTTGTTTTAGAGGATTCAGCCATCCGTACTTTGTATTTTCATAATCCATAGCTAAAAATGTTAATTCACACTTTCTTAACACCTCAAAGAAAGTCGTTTCCATAGAGACATTTCCAGAGGTATTCATACGAATATAGTGCGGTTTCACCATTATTTCACCGTACTCCGCTCCCGTATAAAGTGTATGTGTATGATGTGTTCTATCATATTTACCAAGAACGCGCAAAGCTTGTTCTAATTTATGATGAATTTTCATTACTTGCAATGGTTTCGTTATATACATCATTTGTTTATATAACACTTTTTTCTCCGAAAGGGACCCAGATTCTGAAAATCGAGCAAATAAATCAAAAAACAAATATTCACGACCAAAATAAGATTTCGCAATATCCTCTTGAATTAAATACAATTCATACGTTTTCATTTTTCCCCTCCCAATCTGGACAACCTTTTCTCTTCATTATATATAAGAAAATTTGCAATGATTGTCTGACTGCGGAGAGATAAAAAACTTTTTCTGTCGAAAAAACTCATTTACATAGAAAAATCTCTCCATGCCGGAGAGATTTTTCTGAAATCATTAAAGCATTTCTTTTACTTTACGAACAACGTTCTCTACAGTAAATCCATACTCTTCCATAATCTTCTCACCAGGAGCAGAAGCACCGAATGTATCGATACCTAACACATCTCCTTCAAGACCTACGTAACGGTGCCATCCGAATGTAGCACCCATTTCAATTGCGAAACGTTTTGTTACTGCTTTTGGTAATACAGATTCTTTGTACTCTGCAGTTTGAGCTTCAAAACGATCCATAGATGGCATGCTGACAACAGCTGCGTCAACGCCGTCTGTTGCTAATGCTTTTTGAGCTTCAACAGCTAGGCTTACTTCAGATCCAGTTGCAAGTAAGATAACATCAGCCGTTTCTTTCTTGCTTGCAGAAACTACATATGCACCTTTTGCTACTTTTTCATAGGTATCATCTTTTGCACCTTCTAATGTTGGAAGGTCTTGACGAGTTAATACTAAAGCAGTTGGTTTGTTTGTAGATTCTAAAGCCAGTCTCCAAGCTGCAACAGATTCGTTACCATCAGCTGGACGGATAACAGAAACGTTCGGCATTGCACGAAGCGCTGCTAATTGCTCGACTGGTTCATGTGTTGGACCATCTTCACCAACAGCGATACTGTCATGTGTGAATACATACGTTACTGGCAATTGCATTAATGCTGCAAGGCGAATTGCTGGACGTAAGTAATCAGAGAATACGAAGAACGTACCACCGTAAGTTTTTAAACCGCCATGTAGTGCAATACCGTTCATTGCTGCACCCATTGCGAACTCACGTACACCGTACCAAATGTTTTTACCGCTGTAATCGTCTCTTGTAAAGTCTTTTTCGTTATTCATGTATGTTTTGTTAGAACCAGCAAGGTCAGCAGATCCACCGAAGAATGATGGTACAGATTCTGCAATTGCATTAATTACAGCACCAGAAGAATTACGAGTTGCTGCTTTTGATCCTAATTCATAAGTTGGTAAGTTTTGCTCCCAACCTTCTGGAAGTTGACCGTTCATTGCTGCTTGGAATTCGTTTGCTAATTCTGGGTATGCTTGTGCATATTCACCTAGCATAGTGTTCCACTCTGCTTGCGTAGTTTCACCAACATCTTGTACTGCTTTACGGAAGTTGTCGTACACCTCTTCTGCTACGTGGAAATCTTGCGCAGCAGTCCAAGCATATGCTTCTTTCGTTAATTTTGTTTCTTCTACACCAAGTGGAGAACCATGTGAAGCTGATTTTCCTGATTTGTTTGGAGAACCGAAACCAATTGTCGTTCTTACTTCAATTAGCGTTGGGCGTTTTTCGTCAGCTTTCGCTTCTTCAATTGCTTTCGCAATTGCTTCAATATCGTTTCCATCCTCAACACGGATTACTTGCCATCCGTATGCTTTGTAACGATCTTCTACACTTTCAGAGAATGAACGATTTAAATCGCCATCTAATGAAATATCGTTTGAATCATAAAGCACAACAAGGCGACCTAATTGTAAATGAGCAGCTAATGAAGATGCTTCAGCAGAAACGCCTTCCATTAAATCTCCATCACCACAAATAGCGTATGTATAATGATCTACTACATTATACGCATCACGGTTATATTTAGCAGCTAAATGTCTTTCAGCCATTGCCATACCTACAGCAGTTGCAATACCTTGTCCAAGTGGACCAGTCGTTGCATCTACACCAGCTGTATGACCGTACTCAGGATGTCCTGGAGTTTTGCTTCCCCATTGACGGAAGTTCTTTAAGTCATCCATTGTTACATCATAACCAGATAGGTGAAGTAGGCTGTATAATAACATTGAACCATGACCTGCAGATAATACGAAACGATCACGGTTAAACCACGTTGGGTTATTTGGATTGTGTTTCATAAATTGAGTCCATAATGTATAAGCCATTGGTGCTGCACCCATTGGCATTCCTGGGTGACCAGAGTTTGCTTTTTCAATCGCATCGATGGATAATGTGCGAATCGTGTTGATAGAAAGTTGTTCGATTGAATGTGACATGCTATTCTTCCCTTCGCTTATATTAGTAAACGTTTTATACATTTATATGATAGCTTCCCACGCAAGATTATACAACATGTATCGACAAATATGTTGATATTTTTTTGATTTTTTATAAAAAAATCAATGTTTCCGGGAATGTATGGGTATTCAATATGACATACTTTTTCATTATTTTTATTTTAAAAAGAAAGGGAATTATCTGTATATTTATACAAATTTCTTTTCTATACTTACTTTTTTCATTATGTTTTTAAAAACATAAAAAAGCATCTAACTTCGATGCTTTTCAAATAAGTTAAACAATCCGTTTCCGAATCGAACTTGAAATCAAATCAATTATAATTACCATTAAAATGATACCTAATAAAATAATCCCAACACGAGACCAATTCCGTGAACTCAGCGCAAAAATTAACGGTGTACCAATCCCCCTGCTCCAATAACACCTAATATCGCAGCGGACCTTACATTAATTTCAAATCTGTATAACGTATACGATAGAAAATCCGGTAACACTTGTGGTAACACTGCATACCAAAGTATTTGAAATCGATTTGCCCCTGTTGCTAGTAACGCTTCCGTCGGTCCTTTATCTATGTTTTCAATTCCTTCTGAATATAGTTTCGCTAACATTCCAATAGAATGTAATCCTAGAGCTAATACTCCTGCAAAAGAGCCTGGTCCAACAGCTTTTATAAATAAAAGAGCCATAACTAATTCAGGAAACGTACGAACAAAACTAAGTACAAATTTCCCAAATCCTGAAGTTAATTTTCCACTACTCATATTCGTTGCCGCCCAAAAGGCAAACGGAACAGATAAAAATGCAGAAATAAATGTACCTAATATTGCAATTGCCAACGTATCAATTAATCCATGTAATAAATCTTCACCATCTGGCAAAGATACATACGACCAGTCTGGATTCAATATCCCTGTCATAATTGCTTTCGTGATTTCTTCCGCCGTTTCCTTTATTCCCTCTAGTGGTACTCCTGAAAAGGCCCAAACATAAACAAATGTAATTGCTATAAAAATAACCCAGCGATATATACTCGGTTTCTTCGGTTTTGGTACGATTATAGTCGTTTTACTCATTATAATTTCTCCCGCAACAATGTACTTACATAATCAATTACCAATACAACAACAAGAGTATAGATGATAATAGATGCAGTTTGTTGATATTGTAAAAATCCAAGTGTACGATCATAATATAGTCCAATACCACCTGCTCCTACTAAACCTAGGACAGCCGCTGCACGTACATTCACCTCAAATGTATATAGTACATAGGAAACAAAGTGTGCTTTTACTTGTGGAATGACTCCATAAACAATCCATTGCACCTTAGTAGCCCCTACAGCTGTCATCGCTTCTAATGGGCCAGGGTCAATTGATTCAATTGATTCATACAACAATTTCGCTACAAGTCCAATTGAAAAAAAAGTAAGAGCCAAAATACCTGGAAGTGGCCCAATTCCAAAAATCGCTACGAAAATAGCCGCCAATAATAAATCTGGTATCGTTCGTATAAAATTTAAAATCATTCGAGCTAGACTGTATAAAAATGTGTTAGTAAACACATTACTTGCTGCAAACAATGCAAGTGGAATAGCTAAAATCGCTCCTAAGGTCGTCCCAATAATCGCCATACGTATTGTATCTAACATCGCTGTTGTAATAACTTGAAAATAACTCCAATCAGGTGGCACCATTTCTTTCAATAGATCTACCATATTAGGAAAACCGTCTACCAGTTTTGAAAATGATGCATCTACTTGTACACTACTACTCCACAGCATTAAAATAACTAAAATAAACGTTAACATATGTTTCAATTTACTCGGCGGCTTCGGTATTTCATTTGAATATATCGTCACGTCATTCATTTTACTGCCACCTCTAATAATTCGCTTTTCTGAGCAACGTCCCCATAAATTTCAGCAAATTTTTCATCCGTTGCTTCTTCTACTAAACCGTCAAAAACAATTTCTCCTGCATGTAATCCGATAATGCGTGTCGCATATTGTCTAGCCAAATCAATAGAATGTAAATTTACAATTGTCGTGATTCCAAAATCTTCATTAATTTTTTTCAAATCATCTAGCACTTGCTTTGTCGTAAGTGGATCTAACGATGCAACAGGCTCATCTGCCAATATGATTTTTGCTTCTTGTGCCAATGCTCTAGCTATCGATACACGTTGCTGTTGTCCTCCTGATAATTCATCAGCACGTGCATATGCTTTTTCTAAAATATTCACTCTTTTTAACGCTTGAAATGCGAGCTCCACATCTTCTTTCGGAAACAAACCTAACGTTGTACGTAATGTGGAATGATATCCAACACGACCAGCTAATACATTTTTTAATACTGTTGATCGCTTTACAAGGTTAAAACTTTGGAAGATCATACCGATATCCCGGCGCATATGCCTTAATCCTTTTCCTTTCGCAGCAGTAATAGACTCACCTTCAATAATGATTTCTCCTTCGGTAATCTCATGAAGACGATTTACGGATCTGAGAAGTGTAGATTTTCCAGCTCCGGATAATCCGACCATTACAATAAACTCACCTTTTTGAATCTTTAAATTTATATTATTCAATCCCTTTGTTCCATTCGGATACATTTTGGAAACATTTCGAAACTCTATCACACATCTTACCTACTTTCAATGTATTATCAATAACTAAAAAACGGCAAACTAACTGAAATCTCACACCTTCCAGCTAGCCGCCATTTCACTATGTATTATTGCGTCTTCACTGTCTTTCCATATTCACGAACAATATCAAATTTACTATCATCAGATTTAATATATCCTTCATGAGAATATACTTCTTTAATGATTTTACGGCCTTCCTCATTTTTTCCAATTTCAATGAAAGCATCTTGTAATTTCTTGCTCCACTCTGCATCTAAATCAGAACGTACAGAAATTGTATCGTTCGGAATTTTCTCAGTAAATTTCACTATTTTCGTTTGATCAAATATATTCGGATAATCTTTTTTTACAATGTTACGAGCATCTTGGAATACAACAGCTGCATCTACATCACCATTTAAAAGTGCAATAAGTGACTGATCATGGCCTTTTAATGTAACAGGTTTCACATCCTTTAGCGGATCAATTCCCTCTTTTAATAGAACAGCTGCAGGCCATACATATCCTGCTGATGATGTTACATCTTGATAACCAATTTTTTTACCTTTTAAATCTTTTACACTATTTATATTAGAGTCTTTTTTAACAACAAACTCAGATTTATAATAGTCTACTAAATCTTTTGTAGGAGCTCCTGTTTCATCCTCTACTCCAAAACGTTGTGCTTGCAAAATTACATTTGCAGCCTTCTTTTCATGTGCTAATACGTACGCTGTTGGCGGTAAAAATCCTACATCTACTTGTTTAGATGCCATCGCTTCTACAATTGTATTGTAGTTAGTTGAAATACTAACTTTTACCGGAATATTTAATTTATCGCTTAATAGCTTTTCCAATGGTTTTGCCTTTGCCTCTAACGTATCCGCATTTTGAGAAGGAACAAATTGAACATTTAAGGTCTTTGGTACATAACCTTTTTTCGTATCTTCATTTTTACTTGCACTTGACTCTTTCGTCCCGCAGCCACTTAATAATCCCGCCGCTAGTGCAACTGTTGTACTCATTGCAAAAACTTTTTTCAACATATTAATGCCTCCATTTTTCTTGTTATAAAATAACCTTCCGTAAACATGAAGAAATATATCACATATTTTGATACACAATTGGTTATTTACAGAATCTTTACACATTCTATACATTCACATCAAAATTCACTTCACATATTTGATATGATTAATTGGAAGATAACAATAGAAAAGGTGAGTCATATTGGAACAAAATCAAACTGTAACTTTAAACATCTTATTAACAAGCGATATACATGGCACTGTTTATCCCATTCACTACCAAGATAACTCCCCAGCAGAACTTGGTTTAGCTAAAATTTCTACTCTTATAAAAAAAGAACGTTCCCAAAATACAAACGTTCTTTTAATTGATAATGGCGACTTTATTCAAGGAACACCATTTACTTATCATTACGTTACATACGAAAAAAACAAAAAAAATCCAATGTCCTTATTAGCGAATTACTTACAGTATGACGCTGCAATTATCGGCAATCATGAATTTAATTACGGGATGGATATATTAAATAATGCTGTGACTACTGCGAACTTCCCGTACCTATCAGCAAACATTTTAGATAAAAACATAAAAAAACCCTATTTCGGAAAACCTTATTTAATCAAACAGATTGAATCCAATATAAAAATTGCTATTTTAGGGGTAACAACACATTACATCCCAAATTGGGAACAGGCCCATCACATTAAAGATTTACTATTTGAAGATGCATTAAAGACTACAAAAAAATGGGTTTCTTATATTCGCGAATATGAGAAACCCGATTTATTAGTCGTAGCCTATCACGGTGGATTTGAAAGAGATTTACAAACCGGGGAACCGACTGAAGTGTTAACAGGTGAAAACCAAGGATATGCAATGTGCCATGAAATTGAAGGCATAGATCTTTTACTAACAGGTCATCAACACCGAGAAATTTCTCACACAATGGCTAACGGTGTAACAATTTTACAGACCGGATGCAATGGACACTCAGTCGGAAAAGTAAAAGTAACATTCGAAAAAACGAAACATAAATGGGTGAAAAAAGAGAGTTGTTCTGAATTATTATCTGTACAAGGAGTTGAGGCGGACCAAGATGTACTTTCATTGGTAGCCGATTACGAAGAGAAAACACAAAGGTGGCTTGATCAACCTATTGGAATCATTCAGGGGGACATGCAAATTTCTGATGCTATGCAAACTCGTTTGCATGATCATCCTTTTATCGAATTCATAAATAAAATACAGATGGATATAGCTAATGTATCAATTTCTTGTACAAGTTTGTTCCATAATACATCTCCAGGTTTCCCTGAACATGTAACAATGCGTGATATCGTTTCTAATTATATTTATCCAAACACATTAAAAGTAATTAGAATAACTGGAGCAGATATAAAAAATGCTCTTGAACTCTCTGCTTCTTATTTCACATTAAAAACAGATGGATCCATCACCGTAAGTCCTACCTACATAGAACCAAAGCCACAACATTATAATTATGATATGTGGGAAGGGATTTCATACGTATTAAACATTTCAAAACCAATTGGTGAAAGAGTAGAATCTTTACAGCATAACAGTGCTCCTCTTAATATGAATGAAGAATATGACGTTGTAATGAATAATTATCGTGCAAGTGGCGGGGGAAATTTCTTTATGTTTCAAAGCAAACCGGTAGTAAAAGATATACCCACAGATATGTCTGAACTTATCGCTAATTATATATTGGAACATAGAACGATAGAAGCAACAGTTAATAACAACTGGAAAGTTATTAAATGACGATTTTTACAAATAAAAAAGATGGGCTTCGCCCATCTTTTAATTTAATTTTGCATTATCTTGCTTTTTTAAAGCTTTTAATTTCGTCGGTGTAACATCTGTACCTTCTTCGTTAACAACTTTAATACCTTTAAGTTCGTTTAACATATTTTGACGAAATCCTTTTAAATATTGTTCACGTAGCGATTGACGCTCACGTTGCTCTTCTTCAGTTAAACCTTCAGCTTTTGCTTTTTTCGCTAAGAAGTTAATGCGTTCAACGAGTTCGTGATTAATCATCTCGAATCCCCCTTCTAATCAAAACTGATTATTATCATACAATAGTTACTCTTCTTTATCAAGCAATTGCTTCGTATACTCTACATATCTACGATGTACAGTCGCCTTTGAAACATTATGACCAAATCCACGTAATGTTGCTGCAATTTCTTCAAACGTGAGTTCACTTTTTCGCAAACGTACAATTTCCTCAATTGGCACTTCTTTTTTCTCTCTTCCTACACTTAAATGACGATTTTTTAAATTATTTTCTGGACGATAACCTTTTTCTACTGCACGTTGCATACCTCGTTTAATTTTCAAATTATGAATCTTTCTTTGATATTCTTCAACAATACCAATAATATCTAATACCATCGAATCAGAATCCGACAATTGTAATTCACCATTATGTGTATGCGTATATACTTTTATGCCTTCTTTATGTAAACAATGCATTAATGCAATCTTCGCATTTCCTCTACCAAGGCGCGTTTCATCTTGTATAAGTAACACATCGATTTGTTCGTCTCGAATTGTATCCAACACCTCTAATATACCGTCACGTTCAATTGTATATCCACTAGCCTGCTCTTCAATCACCTTAGTAACATTCATTTGATAGTGCTCAGCTAAATGCAATAATTCATCTTTTTGACGTAATAATGATGTTTCTTGCGCTTCTTTCGTTGTACTTACACGTGCATAAATAATTGCATTCATTTTGAACCCCTCTTTCTCCCTATTATTTCCCTATAGTGTAACATAAATCCGCCATTTGTTCGAACTTATGTTTGTAGAATGTTTTTTCACATGTTATACTTATTAATAAGAAAAATGAAAGAAAACGAGGTGTTAGAAAACATGGAAAAGTTAACGAAACGCCAGCAAGACATTCTCGACTTTATTAAGCTAAAAGTACAAGAAAAAGGATATCCACCTTCCGTACGTGAAATTGGTCAAGCAGTCGGCCTCGCTTCTAGTTCTACAGTGCACGGACATTTATCACGATTAGAAGAAAAAGGATACATTCGACGCGATCCAACAAAACCACGTGCTATTGAAATTTTAGGTGAAGACCGAATGGATACGGAAACACAATCTGTTATTCAAGTTCCAATTGTCGGAAAAGTTACTGCTGGTTTACCAATTACAGCAGTCGAAAGCGTAGAGGAACATTTCCCACTTCCAGCTAGTATTGTTGCTGGAGCAGACCAAGTGTTCATGTTACGTATTTCTGGAGATAGTATGATTGAAGCTGGTATTTTCGATGGAGATTTAGTTGTTGTTCGCCAACAACAGTCTGCATATAATGGTGAAATTGTAGTCGCTTTAACAGAAGATAACGAAGCAACTGTTAAACGTTTCTATAAAGAAAAAGACCATTTCCGTCTACAACCAGAAAACTCTTCATTAGAACCTATCATTTTAAAACAAGTGTCAGTTATCGGGAAAGTAATTGGCGTATATCGTGATTTACATTAAAAATAATAAAAAGAAGATAATTACCTTATTTATATACGGTAATTATCTTCTTTTTTTGTATTTTGATAGATTTCCATACATTCTATTTCTTATTAACGAGTTTCAATCGTCACATCTCCCGCAGCCGTTTTACCGCTAATCTTTTTACTACCATTGCCAATTGTTACGTTATTATTTTCTTCATTAAAAATTGTTACATCTCCGGCAGCACTTTGCCCAGTAATTACCGCATCTTGTGGTTTTTCCGATAAAGTAATATCTATATCTCCCGCAGTTGAACTTGCTTCTAGATTATACTTAGAATCATGATCTTGAATATTTATTTCCCCACTTGTTGTTTTTGCGGTCACTTTCCCTAATACCTTCTTAAAGTTCACCTCACCAGCTTTTGTCGATCCCTCCACATCCTTAGCCGTTACTTGTTTCAACTCTACTTCTCCAGCAAGTGTTCTAACACTTACGCTATCACTTTTCACATCACTCATTTCAATTTGTCCAGCAGATGAATTTACTTTTACATCTTGATAAGAGCGTTCGGGCACAAGGAGAGTCAATTTAGACGTTTGAAACCTAAAATCATAAAAAGAAAAATCAAATGAAGCACCTTTTTCTCTTTCCCCAATAATTTTTAATGTGTCACCATCTTCTGCAATACGAATCTCTTGTTTACGTACATCTCCTGATTGCTTTACATAAAAAGAAGAATCAGGAGATTTTTGGATAACAATATCTCCGGCATCTAACTTAACTTCTATATTTTTTAATGTTTCGTTTTTAATTACATCTTCTTTATCGCCTTTTTCAGCAGTTTGTACTGCTTTTTCATATGTTTGGGAAATTCCTATTACTCCAATAATGATACAAGCGATAGCGATTAAAAATAGTTTTTTCATCATTTACTCTCCTTTTATCATTTTGAAGTTCCATATTACATATCGTACACACAATCTCTTAAACCACTTTGTACTATAAAAAGCGATAATACATAAAAATAAACCTACTCCAACAAACGTTATACTAACGAAAAGATCCAACCATATAAAAGTACCCATAAATACTTTTCCAATAACGAAAAATGGTGTTACTACACTAGCAATACCACCGATCCAAAAAGAAAATATAAAAGCAACAATTGCGACTAACGGGCCTAACACAATAATAAAATTAAACAAACTAAGTCCAATCGCTGCCATAACAGCTCTTGTCACATTTGAAGTCGATGGATTTTTTTTCATTTCATCGAAGCGATACATCGCAAGTAATTCTTTTGCGATTACTTTCGGAGAACCAAGGCCCTGAATTATTTCTGATTCAGTTTTCCCCTCTTCTAGTCCAAACTGAAAGTGCTCTTCATAATCCAATAAAATATCTTGCCTCTCTTCCTCTGGTAACTTTCTAAGATAACTTGATAATTCTTTAAGAAACCCTTCTTTACCCATCCCATTCCACCCCTTCAATAATTTCTTGTACCCCTTTCGCAAAATCACGCCATTCTGTTACTAACAAATGAAATTGCGTCTCCCCTTGCTCTGTTAATTGATAATATTTACGAGGTGGCCCTTCCGTAGATTCCTTTAAATACGTTTGAAAATACCCTTCTTTCGTCAAACGACGTAACAAAGGATATACTGACCCTTCCGATATTAAAAATTTATTAGAAATTTGCTGAACAAGTTCATAACCGTAACTATCTTTACGTTTTACAAGTGCTAATACACAAAGTTCAAGCACACCTTTTTTAAACTGAACGTTCAAGTGCCATCCTCCTTTCCTATCTTAGTACTGTTCAATACACGGTACCTGTTTTATCCATAATATACCACTTAGTATTGTTTATTGCAAGGTACTAAGCTATATTTATTCCCTAAATTTAGAAAATGAACTAACGAACCCCTGAATAAGACTGCGTTATAACTAAGTATCATTCAAGGTTTCATTTCATTTACATTAACATTAGACTTCATTCACTCTTTCCTCTTGAAGAATCCACCACAACCTTATTCACTATAGCTAATGAGAAAAAGCCCCAATACTTATCGGTATTAGGGCTTTTTTCTCATTATTATATATTAATCGCATTCCTATTTGAGAACCTGCATACGCGACAAATACTTTAATATCATATTTTATTTTTCATCCCCATTTCCCAAGATTTTTTGCTTAACATCTGATAAATCCTTCGACAACGAACTAAATGCTTTTGCTTGTTCTTCAATGACCTGTTGATTTTTTTCAATGACTTTTTGATATTGTTCTTCGCGCTGTTCATTCTTTTTTTGCGTAGTAAACAGCATCCATACAAATAAAGCTGCGAATGCTCCTTGTTGAATCATTGAATTGAAGATTTGTTCTTCCATCGTTCTCATCTCCTTTTCAAAAATTAAAGAGAATCACACGAGTGATCCTACTCTCATATCCTTATCTCACATTAAAATGTTCTTCTTTTACCCATGTGTTTTGCCCAATATCAATGTAACCATCTTTTCTCGCGAAAACGCCATATGGATAAGATCCATCCACATTTCCTTTATAATTTCCATTTGGACCATCATATGTGTTAATGCCATAACCTGCGGGATATTTTGAGTAAGCATGGAACCACTCTACTTCAAAGTGTTCTTCTTTCGCCCACGCTTCCCAACCTAGACACAACATATTTTCATTCCCACCATACCAAGCAGCATCTATAATTAAATATGGCATTTTCGTATTAATGACATGACCTGTGAACCAAGCATCTTTTCCAGGACCACTATATAAATTGATACCCCATCCTTCTGGGTATTTAGATGTTGCAATTCCCAGTCCTTTTGGTTGTAGTGGTTTATTATTACCTTCATTAAATGCTTTGTTTATCTTCTCAATGAATTGATCCACTCTTCCTTCATCGAGCATTCGGTGTGGGCAATGCTTTCCACTCCACGATTTATGTGTACGTACATTACTAATCGGTATATTGAATTGTTTCATTAACTGAGCAATAACAATTGCTGCATTATCTTCCGCCTTGTAATATCTATCCCCACCGCTTAGAGAATAGCAAATTTCCACTCCGATAGATTTACGATTACCATTTCCGTTACCATCACCTGCATGCCAAGCATTACGATCAAACGGAATACCTTGTACTGCTTCTTTGTCATCTACTGCAACATGAAACGACACTGAATTATTATTCCCAATCATATACGATATCTCATTTTCTGCTGATGCATCATTGTACGTATTATGTACTGTGATGAATTCTGGTGTCATTGTATTGGGACACTTTATACCATATTTACTTGGATCCACTAATTTTTTTCTAATTTCCATTACTGATTATCTCCTTTTTTTATTTTTTATCATTTAAAATTCCACTGAATTATTAAGTACATCTAGAAACTAAATACTCAGACAGGCCATATTCTATATAATGGGTTATGGTCCTCACATTCAAAAAAAGAAAAAGAGCAACTTTTTACATCAGTTGCTCTTTCAAAAATCGCACCCTATATTCCACCCAGCATTTTACAGATACTATTCTCATCTCAAGAGGTATGATAACAAGTTTTTTCATCCTACTTAATACATGCTGATTTAAAGATATTATCTTACATTAAAATGCTCTTCTTTTACCCATGTGTTTTGTCCAATATCAATGTAACCATCTTTTCTCGCGAAAACGCCATATGGATAAGATCCATCCACATTTCCTTTATAATTTCCATTTGGACCATCATATGTGTTAATACCATAACCTGCTGGATATTTTGAATAAGCATGGAACCACTGCACTTCAAAGTGTTCTTCTTTTGCCCAGGCTTCCCAACCTAAGCAAAGCATATTTTCATTCCCGCCATACCAAGCAGCATCTATAATTAAATATGGCATTTTTGTATTAATGACATGACCTGTAAACCAAGCATCTTTTCCAGGACCACTATATAAATTGATGCCCCATCCTTCTGGGTATTTAGACATTGCAATTCCCAGCCCTTTTGGTTGTAGTGGTTTATCAGAAGGGTCAGTTGTACCACCACCGTCTCCTTTTCCTAAGTAGTCTAATGGATTCACAGCATTACTCTTATTGATGTTCCAAGACCCTTTATGCAATTCAAAATGTAGATGTTGACCAGTAACTTCTCCTGTGCTACCCATAACTCCAATAGTTTGTCCTTGCGTAACATAATCACCTTCTTTCACCGTTCGAGAACCGCTACGCATATGGGCATATACTGTTTCCCATGTAACCCCATCAATAGTGTGCACAATCATAATACATTCACCATAACTGGATGAAATATAAGAACGACTAACTCGTCCGCTAGCTGCTGCATAAATTGGATGATAGCCCGATTCAGCAAGATCTATCCCATGATGATCTGGTCTGCTCCCCCGAAAGCCACTTGTTACTCTCGTTGTATCTGTTGGATAAATAAATTTTGCCATAATAATCTTCCTTTCTATTCATACGTAATATAAAAAGGCACTTAAAAAAGCACCCTTTTATATTTTTTCTATATATTAAAATTTATAATTTAAAATCAAATAATAAAAAACCTTTGTTATTACCTTACATTAAAATGTTCTTCTTTTACCCATGTGTTTTGTCCAATATCAATGTAACCATCTTTTCTCGCAAAAACACCATATGGATAAGATCCATCCACATTTCCTTTATAATTTCCATTTGGACCATCATATGTGTTAATACCATAACCTGCTGGATATTTTGAGTAAGCATGGAACCACTGCACTTCAAAGTGTTCTTCTTTCGCCCAGGCTTCCCAACCTAAGCAAAGCATATTTTCATTCCCGCCATACCAAGCAGCATCTATAATTAAATATGGCATTTTTGTATTAATGACATGACCTGTGAACCAAGCATCTTTTCCAGGGCCACTATATAAATTGATGCCCCATCCTTCTGGGTATTTAGACGTTGCAATTCCCAGTCCTTTTGGTTGTAACGGCTTATTGTCACCACCACCAGTTCCTCCATCAAAATCTACATATTGTTTAACAATTTCAGAGTAGAAGAAATTCCCCCCGTTTTTATATCGATAACCTCCATTGTAGGCAACAGCGATAGGGTGACTATATTTCACCATAGCACCAGTTGTATTTCCGAGTGATGGCGCAACAACTGTTTTAGAATACAAATCTGCTACCGGTAATGAATGCTGTTTATTGTTAGAAGCTAACCAGCGAAGGTAAGCTCGTCCAAAATTATACGATTGAACAATGGCACTTAAATCTGTAATACCATTTTTCTTTGCATCATCAAAAGCTCCCTTTAAATGCTTTACTCCGTAATAAATTGAATCCTTAGGATTTTTAATTGTATTCATTGGCCAACCTTGTGATTCACTGGACTGCATAATATCGGGTGTTGTTTCAGAGTTCCCTCCACTTTCCACCATAATAATTCCAAGTACGTAAGGAACTAACTCAGGTACTCCTTGTGCGGAACATTCACTTTCTACCATTGATTGCCAACGTAACACTTGTTGTGGCAAATTCTTTGTTTTGACTGAAGCAGCTAATAAATTCATCATTAAACATCTCCTTATTTGCTATTATTTTCGCCTGTAAACCTACTACTTTACTAAATATAACCGGGAGCCAAATGCCCATTTATCTATAAAATCACTTCACGTTACTCACCTTCTTTCACAACAAAAAGAGCAACCATAAAAATAGTTGCCCTTTCGTCGAAATCTTATATTACTACTATAAATCACTTTTTCAATACTTTCTGTACACTGCATGTATCCTACAAAAAGGTAACATTAAAACCCATCTAAAAACTTGACAATCTTTCTTATTTCAGCATGTTTTCGGCGAATATAGCCTGTACTATAATGTAATTCAAACGCTATTTGTTCTAAAGTCATTCCATCAACATATTTCATTTTAAGTATTTGATGATCCAGTCCTGTAAATTTATTAATTAAAAGCTTTAAATCATACTCTTCATTCATCTTATAAGCTAATTCATATTCAATTACTTCAATTCGTCCTTCTACCTTAGCCCCTTCCGATTCAGCGGTTAATCGTACATTTTGCAAATCACCACTAATCCAACGCTTCAATTCGGCTTTTGATTTATCTAAGTTGTATTCTAAATAAGTAATTTCTTCTTCTAACTTCTTATAATCTTTGAGCCATTCGAACACTTACCGATTCACCCACTTCCGTTCTTTTTACAAAGTCTCTTAATACTAATTTAATAGAATGAATATGCTTATTAACTTTTTCAATCTTTATTACTTGTAAATTATCTTTCATTTTATAAACACAACCCTTTCCTAACATTTTTTACCCTCTATTGATAAGTTCCTTACATCTTTAGAATTCAGATATTGTAATTAATTCCTGAATCCTTTTGAAAAAACTTCTAACAGTTCCCATAGAACTTTAAGAAATAAACTGAAATTACAAATGGTTCATACTTGATCCAAACATTCACTAATATCTTTATAATACTGTTCACTATGCATCGGGAATCTTTAAAGAATATAAATGTATTATTTTTTATTAAGGTAATATATTTCAAAATAACAAAATCATCTAACGTTTTTTCTTATGACCTATATTTATTTAACACTTCTTGTAATCTCTCACGCTCTTCATCAATAGACTGCACAGTTTTTCTTTCCTCTTCTAGATTTGTTGATTCATCATCTTTATATAACCAATCGGGTACAATCTCTTTTCTATTTGAATACTTCCTACCTGTCCCGTTATATTTCTTTTTCTTGCTCATTTCAAAACGTCTATCTAGTATGGCCACATCAACTAATGTTTTAACTTCTTGCTCCTTCCAATTCCTCAATATAGCCTTAATGTAGTTCCATCTTGGCGCATTCTCATCAACGGCTTTATTAATTGCATGCTGAATTAACTCATCACTAAACAAATTACAAAAACTCCCCAACTCTGCAATTGCAATTTCACTTAACGGAATGCCCCTCCCCTTAATAAAGTTACAACTTACTTTAACCCTCTCATTGATGAATACACGAGATTCTAATTTATCCATATCATCATAATCATTAGTATTTCGTTTATTAGTAGTTAGTCTATTAGTATTTAGTAGTTTCTGATTTTCCTCATATGGCTTTACCACATCTTGGTTTTCCACTTGTGGCATGTTCCTTTGTGGCGTTTCGTAAATTTCCGTATCCCACCTTGTAATTTTTTTCGTATTCCCATCACGAACAGGATAACGTTTTACATAACCTAATTCTTTTAATTCCTTAAAACCTGTACGGAGCGAATCTTCTCCATCCTTAGCATGTCGAGCTAATTCGCTAATATGAAAAGTCCAATCGTCTGGTAATGTAAGCGCATAGGCTAAGATTCCTTTCGCTTTCCATGACAACCTTTCATCTTTTAAACCAGTATTATTTATAACGGAATAATTACTATCTTTTTTCACTCGAATAATCCCCATACTAGCCACCTCATAAATTCTCAAAAACGCTATTCAATGTTATACTTATCTAGAGATATTTTTTCTTATAGAATCCGCTGCAACGGATTCTTTTCTTATGCATTCATTCAAAACAATCATGCTATCCATATCTATTTTCTTCTAAACCTCTCTTATTCCTCAAATTCAACATCCACTTGAATTTCGATATTCATTGGAATTTCTTGTGTTATACGAATCACATTTTGACTCATTCCTTTTTGAATAAGCTTTCTAACCTGCTCTTTTGCATCTTCTTTTGTTTTAAATTCACTGACAGTTGGTAACCCTGCTAAACTGCTAGTAATTACTAAAATCTTTCTTTGCATGTTCTTTCCTCCTACTGAATGTCTGCCATATTTATTTGTGAGTTTTTAACTGTAATTTCTTCATTTAAAACAGTTGGAATTGAATATTCTTCATTAATAATTTGTATTGCTCTATCCAAATGATAACGTTTAATAGCTTTATAACTATTCACACCAAATTCCCGATGTAACTGACTATAAATATCTCTATATAACTTCCTTCTAAGGCCGATATCCTGATAAGAATTTGAATTTTTACCTCCCAATAACATAACACCTAACCTTTTTACAGCCCTTGTTATCTCTTCACACTCGATAGCATAAAGCGGCGTATTTTCTCGCAAACCCTTCACCTCAGACTTTATCTCTTGTATCTCCTGAGTATGTCCTTCTAACGCAGCAAATGTTAACTTTAAAACCCCCATTGGATCCTTTGGCACATTTTGTTGATTTTGTATATATTGCTTCATTCGTTTGAACTCTTTCATAAATTTAATTTTCATTCCAACCGCTTCTCTACTGGTATATCCCATAACAAGTAACGTGAATGCTTCTTCTGTTAAATCATATTTAGGGATTCGCCTGTTCTTTGAATTAAAATAAGTGGACTCGTGAAAATTTTCTCCTCCAAACTCTTCACCTACATATACAATTTGTTTTCGAACTTCCTTCAAAACGTCGAAGTGATTTTTTTTGAATATCTTCGCAATTACCAAACTATCCGTTACTACTTTGCCATTAACTTCAAATACTAATGAACTATGTACTGATGAGTCAGTTAATTGCCCCATCCTCATCTCCTCCTCACTACTAATTTTGGACTATCTTTATTGCATTGAGATAATTTCGCACTACGCATAATTCGTTACTTTCTTTTTACAAATTAACTAGTTATCGGAATTTAAATTAAATACTTTGATATGAACCCTCTTATTAAATCATCATTCAATAATTCGATTATAGGGTTACATTTTAAGTAAATCTCCTCCGATTTCAATTCGCTTCATTTTCTTCAAATTCAAAAAGATATTCCAAACTATGTTCTGGAAAAAAGTTTTCTTAATTTCAAAAGCTTCATCATAATAAAAACGAAATTTACCATTTATTTTGTCGCTCACTGTTGCGTGGCGAAGTTTCAGATGCGAAGAAATTTGTGTAATCATAATTCTTTTTCTCGCCATCTCTGCACGCAAATTCGGATACATTGACTCACCACCTGTTTTTTTGTACGATATTGCGTTCATTTCCATTTAAATATAAACTCAATTTCGTATTTAGTCAACAAAAAACGCATTTTAATACTCATTTTCGCATACTTTTCTATTTACTAACAATTTTAGTTAGGTTATGATATATACAGAAATACGCAATATCGTATACATTTTAATAAGAAAGATGGTGAAAGTAATGAAAAAAGCAGAGGTTGTAACACGCTTAATAAAAGAAGCTGGCTATAGCAAAAGAGCCTTCGCCGAAAAAATAGGTCTCCCCCCCACAACACTGCAATCCATGTTATCAAGAGGGATTGGTAAAGCGTCTGTTGATAATGTCATAAAAGTTTGTAAGGGATTAGGAATCACTACTGATGATTTAGAAAGACTCGCAACTCAAGAGGACAATACTGTTAAAGAAGAAGTTTCTATTTATGAAACCATCCAAAAAGATCAATCAAACATTATTCATATTCCTATCATTGGTTCTGTAGCAGCTGGTACACCAATATTCGCTGAAGAAAATATCGAAGGCTATTTACCCATGCTGAGTACATTTTTAAACAAGCGTAAAAAGTATTTTTATCTTACTGTAAAAGGCACTAGCATGAATCTCGAATTCCCTGATGGTTCTTATGTTTTAGTAGAGGAAACTCCTTATGTTGAAAACGGACAAATTGCTGTTGTAAAAGTCAATGGTTATGATGCTACCGTGAAAAAGATTTCAAAATCCGGAAGCATCATTACTTTAATACCATTGAGTAACGACCCTATCCACGAACCAAAAACTTACGACCTTTCAGCTGAAGATGTAAAAATAATTGGTCGCGTTGTACAGGCAGTAAAGAATTATTAAGTTATAGCACAAGTGATTAAAAAAAGATAAAATCAATTCTTTTGAAAAGATTTTCTTAGTAACATGATTCAAAATAACCAAAAACAATCCATTATCTAGTAGTTAATATATCCAATAACTTCACTAAAAAAGCCCTGATACCGTAGTATCAAGGCTTTTTTATTTCACAAATTATATAAAACTTACGTTTATCTGATAATGTTTTTCTATGATATCACTACTTGTTATTAATTCGTGGCTTTTATGTGGCTTTTTTCATTTTGCAACCACATAAAAGTGTAAAAATTAGAAATTAAAAAACCCTTGATACGAGTTGTATCAAGGGTTCAACCCTCTTAGTATAGAGACATATATTGATCGCGTTCCCATTGGTGAACTTGTGTTCTAAAGATATCCCACTCAATCTCTTTCGCTTCGATGAAGTGCTCAAGTAAGTGTTCTCCTAGTGCACCGCATACTACTTCATTAGATTGTAATGTAACTAATGCTTGCGCTAATGTTGCTGGTAAGTCAACGATACCTGCTTCTTCGCGCTCTTCTTTTGTCATTACATAGATGTTACGATCTACTGCTGCTGGTGGAGTTAATTTGTTTTTAATTCCATCAAGACCTGCAGCTAATAATGTAGCCATTACTAAATATGGGTTTGCAGCTGGGTCAACACTACGTACTTCTACGCGTGTACTAATACCACGAGATGCAGGGATACGTACTAACGGACTACGGTTTTGTGCAGACCATGCTACGTAACAAGGCGCTTCATATCCAGGTACTAGACGTTTGTATGAGTTTACAGTTGGGTTTGCTATCGCTGTAAATGCTGGTGCATGTTTCAAAATACCTGCGATGAAGTGACGAGCATCATCGCTTAATTGTAAGTCACCGTTTGCATCAAAGAATACATTCTCACCATTTTTAAATAATGATAAGTTACAGTGCATACCTGAACCATTCACACCGTATAGTGGTTTTGGCATAAATGTTGCGTGTAAACCATGTTTACGAGCAATTGTTTTTACAACAAGTTTGAATGTTTGAATGTCATCACATGAGCGAATTGCATTTGCATATTTAAAGTCAATTTCGTGCTGCCCTGGAGCAACCTCATGGTGAGATGCTTCAATTTCAAATCCCATTTCTTCAAGTTCAAGAACGATATCACGACGACAGTTTTCCCCTAGATCCATCGGCGCAAGGTCGAAGTATCCACCGTTATCGTTTAGTTCTAATGTTGGATTTCCTTTTTCATCAACCTTAAATAGGAAGAATTCTGGCTCTGGTCCAAGATTGAAGTCTGAAAACCCTAAAGCTTCCATTTCTTTTAACACACGTTTTAAGTTGTTACGTGGGTCTCCATCAAATGGAGTGCCATCTGCATTGTAAATATCACAGATTAGTCGAGCTACTTTACCTTTTTCAGCTGTCCAAGGGAAAATTACCCAAGTGTCTAAATCAGGATATAAATACATATCAGATTCTTCAATACGTACGAAACCTTCAATCGAAGATCCATCAAACATCATTTTGTTATCAAGAGCTTTCGTTAATTGTCTCACTGGAATCTCTACGTTTTTAATTACCCCTAAAAGATCCGTAAATTGTAAACGGATATACTTTACATTCTCTTCTTTCGCCAAACGGAAAATATCTTCTTTTGTGTATCTAGACATTATAAATTCCTCCTTAGTCCCTCTAATCGCCTTCAGAATCAGTTATCTTTAGTGAAAAAATCTTGAAATGTCACCTTGTCGCAATGAAGTTCGATTGAATCTACCTGTATGCTGTAGTTCATCTCGAAGTATTTTGCGAAGCTCAGTTTTTGAAATTTCTTTCGTTTCTTCTTTTACTTTCACTGCTTCTGTTTGATTTTCTTTCATTAGTAATACTTGCTTAATACCAGCCATATTCAAGCCTTGATCTAACAAATCTTTAATCTCTAACAACTTATCTACATCGTTAAATGAAAATAATCTACGATTCCCCTTTGTACGGGTTGGAGAAACAAGATTATGCTCTTCATAGTAGCGAATTTGACGTGCAGACAATTGTGTTAAATCCATAACAATACCAATAGGAAACAGCGGGGCAGAACGTCTATCTTCTTTCATTTTTCAGTTCCTCCTTCGCCTTAACTGCTTCTCATTTTATACCATGTTATGTTTAGTGTCAATAGATGTTAGCTTTTCTTACATGATTTTTTATAATTTTTTTCATTCTTTTTTTAAATCGTACAAATCATTACTTTCATACGAAAAAAAGCTGCCGAAATCGACAGCTTCCCTTTAAGAAATTGTTAATAAATTCTTTTCAATTAATTCGTCAATCGCAGAACAAATCGCAATTTTAACATGCGAATACGTTAAGCCACCTTGCACATACGCAACATATGGCGGTCTAATTGGACCATCAGCAGACAATTCAATACTTGCACCTTGAATAAACGTTCCCGCCGCCATGATCACATCATCTTCATAACCTGGCATATAGTTTGCATACGGAGTAAAATGCGAATTAATTGGAGATGCATATTGAATCGCTTGGCAGAAGGCGATCATACGGTCTTTATCATCAAATTGAACAGATTGAATTAAGTCTGTTCTCGGTACATTCCACGCTGGTGACGTATTCATTCCTAACTTTTCTAAAAACGCAGCTGTAAAAACCGCACCTTTCAGCGCTTGTCCCGCAACATGTGGCGCTAAAAAGAACCCTTGATACATTTCTTGCAGACTGTATAAAGACGCTCCAGCTTCCGCACCAATTCCCGGAGATGTTAAACGATATGCACACGCTTCAACATATTGTTCTTTACCGACAATATAACCACCAGTTTTAACAATTCCGCCCCCCGGGTTTTTAATAAGCGAACCCGCCATTAAATCTGCACCAACATGACATGGCTCTTGCTCTTCAATAAACTCGCCATAACAGTTATCTACAAACACAACAACATCAGGTTTAATTTCTTTAACAAACGCGATCATCTCTTTAATTTGAGAAATAGTAAACGATGGACGAGTAGCATAACCTTTCGAGCGCTGAATACCGATCATTTTCGTATTATTATGAATCGCTGCTGCAACAGACTCAAAATCAACAAGCCCAGCTTCAGTTAGCGGAACTGCATTGTAACCGATATTGTATTCTTTAAATGAACCTACACCTTTCCCGCGTACACCAACAATTTCCTCTAACGTATCATACGGTTTCCCAGTGATATACAATAACTCATCTCCCGGGCGTAAAATACCAAATAACGCTGTAGAGATAGCGTGAGTACCTGAAATAATTTGCGGACGAACAAGTCCAGCTTCCGCCCCAAATACATCAGCATACACTTTTTCTAACGTATCACGGCCAATATCATCATAACCATAACCTGTTGTCGGGATAAAATGCGAGTCACTAATTTTATGTTTACGAAAACTTTCTAATACACGAAACTGATTGCTTTCAATTACTTCATCCACACGTTTATGTACTTCTGTAATCTGACTCTCTACTTCTTTTACGATTGGAGCAATTTTTTCTCCATTTTTCAAACGATCAAACATTTTTATTTTCTCCTTCTTCCACTAAAAATCTCTTTAATTGCACATTAAGCGATGAATGAGCAAAAATATACCCTGCACAATCATATACAAATTTATCTTCTAGAAACTCCATCTTTGCTAATAGCGTTTCCGTCTTTAAAAGCGTTAACAACTTACCTTCACTCGGAGGGATTTCCACTCGATAACGATCCATTTCTTTCTTCATCTGCGTTTCTATCGCTTCTTTTATACGCAATAAATCACTTTCTTCAAAAGCACTAGTCATTAAGAAATCACTTTTCGGAAACGGAATAAAGTTTTGATATAATTCATCTTTTTTATTATATAACGTAATAATAGGAATATGGTTAATTTCAAGTTCTGATAATAATCGTTTTACTGTTTTTTCATACCCTATGTAGTTAGGATCCGAGGAATCAACTACATGTAAAATGACATCTGCTTCCCCCGCCTCTTCCAGTGTTGAACGAAAAGCAGCGATTAATGAAGTGGGTAAATCTTGTATAAAACCAACAGTATCAGTTAGTAATACTGTATAACCAGAAGGTAACGGCATCTTCCTCGTCGTTGGGTCTAATGTTGCAAACAGAAGGTTTTCTTCAAATGTATCAGCTTCCGTTAATCTATTAAACAGTGTCGATTTCCCTGCATTTGTATACCCTATTAATGAAACTTGAAATACTTTATTATCTTTTCTTCTCTCACGATATCTTTTTCGATGTTCTACAACAACTGCGAGTTGTTTCTTTATTTCATCAATACGCGATCGAATATGACGACGATCCGTCTCTAATTTCGTCTCACCCGGTCCTCTTGTTCCAATACCACCACCAAGACGCGATAAGGACAATCCTTGCCCCATAAGACGCGGCATTGTATATTGCAACTGAGCTAATTCTACTTGAAGCTTACCTTCCCTCGACTTCGCACGTTGCGCAAAAATATCCAGTATTAGTTGCGTTCGATCAATTACTCTCGCATCTAATACTGAGGATAAATTCCGAATTTGACTCGGCGTTAATTCATTATTAAATACAATAACATCCGGCTCTAATTCTTCAGTTAACATTGTAAGCTCTTCTAATTTCCCTTTACCTATGTAAGTTGCCGGATGAAACTTTGGTCGTTTTTGCGTTGTTGACACTAACAATTTTGCTCGTGCAGTCTTCGCTAGTGATGCAAGCTCTTTCATGGAATGCATAAATTTTTCATCATCATCTTGTGGCAATTGACAGCCTACTAATATGACTTTTTCTTTTTCTTCCATCAAATATGTTCACTCATCCTTTTCGAAATTTAAACCTTCTAATATAATAGCAGAGGAAGCACATTTCATCTAGTTAGCGGGGGAGAAAATTCATGGCATGGGAGATTTTTAGCATCATAGGCACAATTGCTTTCGCACTAAGCGGAGCCATTGTTGCAATGGAAGAGGATTATGATATTTTCGGGGTGTATATTTTAGGAATGGCAACCGCATTTGGGGGAGGTGCCCTTCGTAATCTATTAATCGGTTATCCGATTGTCGCGTTTTGGCAACAAGACATGTTATTCCAAATCGCACTTTTATCAATGACTATTATTTTTCTTTTTCCAAATAAGTTAATTAGACATTGGAAAAAGTGGGAAAATATCACTGACGCTATCGGCTTATCAGCATTTGCTGTACAAGGAGCATTATATGCCCAAAAATTAAATTTACCAATTAGCGCCACAATTGTAGCAGCTGTTTTAACTGGTATCGGCGGCGGTATCATTCGCGATCTTTTAGCCCGCAGAAAACCTCTCGTTCTTCGTGCTGAAGTATATGCCTTTTGGACAATTTTAGCAGGTTTCTTAATTGGCGCTCAAATTATTGTTAGCGATTGGGCTCTTTACATTTTATTCATTTTAATTGTTTGCTTCCGCATGGTTTCTATTCATTACAAATGGCATTTACCGCACAGACGTATCGAAACGAAAGAACGTTCAATGCATAAATAGCAATCTAACCTCTTTACTTATCGTAAAGAGGTTTTTCTTTTCTAACGATTTTTTCTTTATATAATGTTTATACTAATTTTTAAAGTGAGGTGAATACAAATGACAAACCACGTTAATAAAGGAGCTCAAAAAAGCTCAGTAAATCAATTTGGACACGATCCTAATTCAGCACACGAAAAGAGCGCTAAAATGGAACGCTTCCATAAAGCACACAAAGAAAAAGCAAAAAAAGAGTAAACGAACTTATACACAAAAATCGACGCACAGTTTATGTACTGTGCGTCTCCTCTTCGAGCATCAAATCCATACTCGATATTCCAATTAAATCATTTTTATCATACGCATCTTCTTGCAACAACCGCATCGCCTGTGTACGAATTGATTTTTCAACAATATTCCGTACATACCGTCCATTACTAAACGATGTAATTTGCGACGAATACTTCACCGCATGTAAATGATCCCTAAATTTCCATTCAGCTTCTTTTGATAACTGATATTCACGATCTTCATACATTCTCTTCCCAATTTCCAATAGCTGATTTACCGAGTAATCCGCAAATTCAATAATAAATGGAAAACGAGATTGCAGCCCTGGATTTAATGAAAGAAAGTGATTCATCTCTCTTGAATATCCAGCTAAAATCAATACAAAACCATGTTGTTTATCTTCCATATGTTTTACAAGCGTATCAATTGCTTCTTTTCCAAAGTCCTTCTCTCCTCCTCGAGCTAAAGAATACGCCTCATCAATAAACAAAATACCTCCCATTGCTTTTTTTATTAAGTCTCTTGTTTTTTGAGCTGTATGACCGATGTACTCTCCTACAAGATCAGCACGTTCAGCTTCAACCAAGTGGCCTTTCGATAGAATATTCATCTCAAACAGCAATTTCCCTATCATTCTAGCAACAGTTGTCTTCCCTGTACCTGGATTCCCTTTAAACAGCATATGAAGTACTTGCTTCTCTGACTTCAATCCCTTCTCTTGTCTTTTTTTATTCACATAAATCCAAGCATATATTTCTTTTATTATCTTTTTTATATCATCCATCCCAACAAGCTTCCCCATCTCTTCTTCAATTCTCTGCAGCATTTCATGTTTAATTGCAGTTTCATTTGAAATTACCGTTTTATTTTCTGTGGCTGGCAAAGAAATTTTCTTTCGATGGTTTAACACAATATTAATTTGATTGTTGTTTTTCTTTCGCATCGATTGTTCCATACAATCACCTCATTTTATCCACTCACCAAATATTATTATTCCTGTCCCCCTTGTAAATGCCTATTTTCAGAAAAGTTTGCTATAATATAAGAAATAATTAAGGTGGTGGGACTATGGAGACAACGGAATTCCATGATACAATACAAGCCTTTTCTATTTTTTTATTGAATAAAGGCCGAAAACCCTCAACTATTAAACGTTATGTTTATGACGTTGAAGACTTCGGACATTGGTTAGAAAAAAACAAAAAGCTTCCTTCCAGTAATATATGGGCTACACTTTGTACAAAAGACTACGAAGATTACTTTTCCGATTTAAAAACGAATCGACATTACTCAGAAAAAACGATGCATCGTGTATTTATTGTACTAAATAGAATGCATCATTTTCTAAACATTCCTAATCCATTGAAGAATATGGAAATATCTATCCAACCAGACCGTACACTTCGTAACGAAGATTTCATTTCACCTGATGAAGAAAAAAGGTTAAAGTATATAGTCACTTCATTAGAAGGACTTTCAGAAAAACAACTTCCCGTGCGCCCCTTATTAATGGATCGCAATATTGCTATTTTAAATCTATTGATTGACTACGGTTTATCCTTACAGGAACTTACAGCATTAACAATGCATCACGTTCACTTTGAAACTAACACATTGTCAATCCCAGCAACCGCAGGTGTAGAAAGAACAATTACATTAGCAAAAGAAGACAAAAAACAACTATATAATTATTACAAAAGCATCCCAGAACCAGTTCGCCCTAAATACCATAGTGATGACCCATTGTTTGTCGCATTCGATTTTAACCGTGGAACATACAGGTGGGTATATGAAAATGATGCACCAAAGGCATTAACGGAAATTGCTATACAAAAAATGATTCGCCTCGAAGTGGCTAGAGCCAATTTACGTAAAGGAATTTCAGGACAACATTTTCGTAACACCTATATTTTAAACTTAATAAAAAAAGAAACTCCTGAATCAGAAATTATAAAACTCGCTGGATTCAAATCAAAAATTTCATTAAAGCGATATTATCAATACGCAGAAAATAGAAAAAACGCCTTATTGTAAGGCGTTTTTTCTATTTTTTCTTTAAACAAACGATTTTATTATGACCATTTAACTAATTTCTGCATCTACTATGATGAGTTTCGTTCACATTTTCATGAGAAAGGAGAGATTTAATGTCTCGTTATAACGACAATCAAAACAAATTCTCCAAACCATGCTTTCCAAGTAGCGCCGGACGAATTCCAAATACTCCATCAATCCCAATTACTAAAGCTCAACTTAGAACATTTCGTGCGATTATTATTGATTTAACAAAAATAATCCCAAAACTTTTCGCAAATCCATCTCCCCAAAATATTGAAGATCTAATCGATACATTGAACCTACTAAGTAAATTCATTTGTTCACTAGACGCTACTTCCTCCCTGAAAGCACAAGGGTTAGCTATTATTAAAAACTTAATAACTATATTAAGAAATCCAACCTTTGTAGCAAGCGCTGTATTTATTGAGCTTCAAAATCTCATTAACTATTTACTATACATTACAAAATTATTCCGAATTGACCCTTGCACACTTCAAGAGCTCCTTAAATTAATAGCAGCATTACAAACTGCTCTAGTTAATTCTGCTTCGTTCATTCAAGGACCTACCGGACCTACTGGACCAGCAGGCGCTACTGGCGCTACCGGGCCTCAAGGTAACACGGGTGTTACCGGCGCTACTGGGCCTCGAGGTAACACGGGCGCTACTGGCGCTACCGGTGCCACTGGACCTCGAGGTAACACGGGCGCTACTGGTGCCACTGGACCTCAAGGTGCTCAAGGTAACACAGGTGCTACTGGTGCTACTGGACCTCAAGGTAACACGGGCGCTACTGGCGCTACCGGTGCCACTGGACCTCAAGGTGTTCAAGGTAACACAGGCGCTACTGGTGCCACTGGACCTCAAGGCAACACAGGTGCTACTGGTGCTACTGGACCTCAAGGTAACACGGGCGCTACTGGTGCCACTGGACCTCAAGGCAACACAGGTGCTACTGGTGCCACTGGACCTCAAGGCAACACAGGTGCTACTGGTGCCACTGGACCTCAAGGCAACACAGGTGCTACTGGTGCCACTGGACCTCAAGGCAACACAGGTGCTACTGGTGCCACTGGACCTCAAGGCAACACAGGTGCTACTGGTGCTACTGGACCTCAAGGTAACACGGGCGCTACTGGCGCTACCGGTGCCACTGGACCTCAAGGTGTTCAAGGTAACACAGGCGCTACTGGTGCCACTGGACCTCAAGGCAACACAGGCGCTACTGGACCTCAAGGTGTTCAAGGTAACACGGGCGCTACTGGTGCCACTGGACCTCAAGGTGTTCAAGGTAACACAGGTGCTACCGGTGCTACTGGACCTCAAGGCGTTCAAGGTAACACAGGTGCTACTGGACCTCAGGGTGTTCAAGGTAACACAGGTGCTACCGGTGCTACTGGACCTCAAGGCGTTCAAGGTAACACGGGTGCTACTGGTGCCACTGGACCTCAGGGACCTCAAGGTAACACGGGTGCTACTGGTGCCACTGGACCTCAAGGTGCTCAAGGTAACACAGGTGCTACTGGACCTCAGGGTGTTCAAGGTAACACGGGTGCTACTGGACCTCAGGGCGTTCAAGGTAACACAGGTGCTACTGGACCTCAAGGCGTTCAAGGTAACACAGGTGCTACTGGACCTCAGGGTGTTCAAGGTAACACAGGTGCCACTGGTGCCACTGGACCTCAAGGTGTTCAAGGTAACACAGGTGCTACCGGTGCTACTGGACCTCAAGGCGTTCAAGGTAACACAGGTGCCACTGGACCTCAAGGTGTTCAAGGTAACACAGGCGCTACTGGTGCCACTGGACCTCAAGGTGTTCAAGGTAACACAGGTGCCACTGGTGCCACTGGACCTCAAGGTGTTCAAGGTAACACAGGTGCTACCGGTGCTACTGGACCTCAAGGCGTTCAAGGTAACACAGGTGCCACTGGACCTCAAGGTGCTCAAGGTAACACAGGTGCTACTGGTGCCACTGGACCTCAGGGTGTTCAAGGTAACACAGGCGCTACTGGTGCCACTGGACCTCAGGGTGTTCAAGGTAACACAGGCGCTACTGGTGCCACTGGACCTCAGGGTGTTCAAGGTAACACAGGTGCCACTGGTGCCACTGGACCTCAAGGTGTTCAAGGTAACACAGGTGCTACCGGTGCTACTGGACCTCAAGGCGTTCAAGGTAACACAGGTGCCACTGGACCTCAAGGTGCTCAAGGTAACACAGGTGCTACTGGTGCCACTGGACCTCAGGGTGTTCAAGGTAACACGGGTGCCACTGGACCTCAGGGTGTTCAAGGTAACACAGGTGCTACTGGACCTCAAGGCGTTCAAGGTAACACAGGTGCCACTGGACCTCAAGGTGTTCAAGGTAACACAGGTGCTACCGGTGCCACTGGACCTCAGGGTGTTCAAGGTAACACGGGTGCTACCGGTGCTACTGGTATAGGAGTTACCGGACCTACTGGACCTTCTGGCGGGCCTCCTGGACCTACTGGACCTCAGGGACCTCAAGGTAACACAGGTGCTACTGGTGCCACTGGACCTCAAGGTGCTCAGGGTAACACGGGCGCTACCGGACCTCAGGGTGTTCAAGGTAACACGGGTGCTACTGGACCTCAGGGTATTCAAGGTAACACAGGTGCTACTGGTGCCACTGGACCTCAGGGTGTTCAAGGTAACACGGGTGCTACTGGACCTCAGGGCGTTCAAGGTAACACAGGTGCTACTGGACCTCAGGGTGTTCAAGGTAACACAGGTGCTACTGGACCTCAAGGCGTTCAAGGTAACACAGGTGCCACTGGTGCTACTGGACCTCAAGGTGTTCAAGGTAACACAGGTGCTACTGGTGCCACTGGACCTCAGGGTGTTCAAGGTAACACGGGCGCTACCGGACCTCAGGGCGTTCAAGGTAACACAGGTGCCACTGGATCTCAAGGCATTCAAGGACCAACGGGTGCTACCGGCGCTACTGGTATAGGAGTTACTGGACCTACTGGACCTTCTGGTGGGCCTACCGGACCTACTGGGCCTACTGGACCTAGCTTCCCTGTAGCAACAATTGTTGTAACAAACAATATTCAGCAAACAGTACTGCAATTTAATAACTTTATTTTTAGTACTGCAATTAACGTAAACAATATTATCTTCAACGGCACAGATACAGTTACTGTTATCAACGGTGGCATTTATGTAATTAGCGTATCCATTTCTACAACTGCGCCAGGATGCGCTCCACTTGGAGTAGGAATTTCAATTAATGGAGCTGTCGCAACTGATAACTTCTCTTCAAATTTAATAGGCGACTCACTTTCATTTACTACAATTGAAACATTAGCAGCTGGTGCAAGAATTTCTGTCCAATCTACTCTTAATGAGATTACAATCCCTGCGACAGGAAATACTAACATCCGCCTTACTGTATTTAGAATCGCTTAAATTTCACTATATATTGTTTATGACAAATAAAAAAAGAGCGAGGAAACTCGCTCTTTTTTGTTATGTACAATAATTCATTACTATTCTAATTCAATTGAAACATTTTTTTGTGGTACAAATGTAGAAATTGCATGTTTATAAATAAGCTGTTGCTTACCTTCTGTTTCCAGCAGGACTGTAAAATTATCAAATCCTTTAATTAGCCCACGAAGCTGGAAACCATTTAATAAGTACAGCGTAACAAACGTATTTTCTTTACGGAGTTGATTTAAAAACTGATCTTGAATATTGATTGATTGCTTCATGTCGAATCCTCCTCTTTTTCTCTACTTACTATTATTCGACTTTACTTGTAACTTTCCTTCTATGTATCGTAAAATTTCTGACGTTTTTTCACCGTCTGTAACATCAAACCACGTGACATCCATTTTATTACGGAACCACGTTAATTGACGCTTTGCATAGCGACGCGAATTCGTCTTTAATTGTGATACCGCATCTTCTAAAGGGGCTCGATTCTCAAAATAATCATAGATTTCTTTATATCCAATCGCTTGAATAGATTGACAATCTCGTATCCCTCTATTATACAGACCTTCTACTTCCTCTAATAGGCCTTGTTCCATCATCAAATCCACTCGTAAGTTAATGCGATCGTATAGCATTTCTCGATCCATTGTCAAGCCAATTAATGAAACATCATAGAGTAACTCTTTTTCTTGTTTCTCAATTTGGTCACTCATTTTTTCACCCGTCGTGTGGAAAATTTCTAACGCTCGAATGACACGTCGTACATTATTTGCATGAATACGCTCCGCACTTTCCGGATCTACTTCTTGCAATTTTTTATGTACATATTCCACACCGCGTTCTAAAGCTAACTTTTCCATTTGCTCTCGGTATATCACATCACCAGCATCATCTGTAAACTGATAATCGAATAAAACAGATTGTATATAAAGACCGGTCCCACCAACTATAATTGGTAATTTACCACGTTCTGTAATTTCTCGAATATGCTTGCGAACACGTTCTTGAAATTCCGCGACAGAAAATGAATCTTCCGGATTTTTTATATCGACCATATAATGTGGAATTCCGTCCATCTCTGCTTGTGTTACCTTTGCAGTTCCAATATCCATCGTTCGATAGATTTGCATGGAATCACCACTAATAATTTCACCGTTCAACGCTTTGGCAAGATCGATACTTAACTTCGTCTTTCCAACAGCAGTTGGTCCAATGATGACAGCAACTTTTTCACGTTGCACTTCTCCCATATCATTCAACTCTCTTTATGTAATATACTCCATCTATTGATTATATCCAATCTTACCAATTTTAACGGCATGATTGCAAGTTCTTTCATTTCGGTACATGAAATTACACATAAAAAAGAACATAGTTTGTCCAATTCTGCATATACATGATAAAAATAGTTTCGAGAGGATGAGTTAACTATGAAACAATCCACCATCAATTTTTCATCTTTGACAAAAGACCTCATTTTAGCTACTTCTACAAAAGAACAAAATTGTTCACAAGAGGAATTATACTTTGCCCTAAATTGTTTACTACGGGCCTTTCATTCTACTCTCCATGAAACAACATTACATCCAGAAAATAAAAATACAGAATATATACAAACGCAATTTTGCAGTGCATATAAAATTATTACAGGTAAAACTATTTATCCATTTCAATAATCCATAAAAAGCGGCTGCTTACATAATTTCAAGCAACCGCTTTTTATATTAATATCAATAACCTATTGTATAACTTTCACTTTTACAGATTTGCGCCCCCAGCTATTAGCACTACCATCTGAACCGACTAATACATCAATACGATTTCCTTTAATCGCACCACCAGTGTCTCCAGCAATCGCTTCTCCATATCCTTCTACCCATACTTTTGATCCAAGCGGAATTACTTTCGGATCAACAGCAATTACTTTCATATTTGGATTTGCTGTTAAATCATGCCCCATTGCAGTTAATACACGACCACCATACGAACCATTCTCACTCGGATCTGCTGTATATGCCGTCGCTTCTACTGTAATTTCACGACCACCAGTAGGCGCACTTGTTTCAGTAGATTTCGCAACTGGTTTGGCAGCCGGCTTTTCTTTTACCACAGGTTTACTTGATTCTACCTTCTTAATAGAATCGTTACTCTTAACAGACTCTTTATTCTTAACTGCTGTATTATTTTTAACAGGCGTATTTGTTCTAGCCGGCGCTTCTTCTTGAGCTACAACTTCTTTCTTTTCAATTACAGGTGCCGTTCCTGTTAAAAATGGCACGTGAACATATCCGACTTTTCCATTGTAGTCGAATTGTAACCATTCATTTTGAACTTGATTCGTCGTTTCAATCACATCATCTTTATTAAGTTTACCTAAAATTTCAGAATCAGTATTCGCTCCAGCACGAACATTTAATACGCCCGCCGTTACATAATATGTGCTCCTTGTAAACTCAGCACTTACAAACGCTTCCTTACCGTTTAACTTAATTTTTGTCCATCCATTTTCTGTATTTATAACATCTAGTGTATTCCCACTTAACACTTTACCTACAAGCTTTGACTCTACATTTGGGTTTTCTCTAACATTTAATACGTCTGTTGTTACAATTGTTTCCGCTTTAGCAGAACCTGCAAAAATCCCAAGACCAAAAACTGCTGCTGTTGCTATACTTAATAATTTTTTCATGAATAGCCTCCATTTGCTTTGTTTTCGTATTTTCATTATAGCAACAGATTTTTAGAATTTTTAGAAATCACACAATTACAAAGCATTCGTAATATACGATTAATGAGTTGTAACATAAATTTCCATATTAATAAAATGTATTTCTAATACAATCTCCAATGGTTTTCATACATTTTCCATATACGAGCACAAGAACTTTTTTCCAGAAAAAATTACAGTGTTACTTTTTTGTTACAAAAAATTCACAATTCATTACATCTTTTACCAAAAAGCATCAATATTCCATTGTTAACCTATTTTTTTGTAATGAAAAGAGAGCAGCTACTAAAAGCTGCTCTCTTTTCATTTGTTATTGAACTTTCTTTTTCCAAACACCTAGCATAATAGCCGAGACAATCGTTCCAATTAATATAGACAAAATATATAGTAACGGTTTATTTACTAACGCTATTACAAATAATCCACCATGCGGTGCCGGTAATGTAACTTGGAATAACATAGATAACGCACCTGCAATACTTGAACCAACAACACAACTTACGATTACTCGAACCGGATCTGCAGCTGCAAACGGAATCGCACCTTCTGTAATGAACGATGCTCCCATAATATAATTTGTTAAACCTGATTTACGTTCCGCTTCTGTAAACTTTGATTTAAAGAATGTAGTTGCGAATGCAATCGCAAGTGGCGGTACCATACCACCAGCCATAACTGCTGAGTGTACTCCAAAATTCTGTGCTTCTATTGCAGCAATACCAAACGTAAATGCTGCTTTATTAATTGGACCACCCATATCAATTGCCATCATACCACCTAAAATAAGACCTAGTAATATAGCATTCGTACCATTTAAACCATTTAACCACCCTGTCAACATTTCATTTAATGCTACTACAGGCGGAATTACTACTTTTTGCATTACAACTCCTGTAATCAATAATCCAAAGACTGGATATAACAAAACAGGTTTAATTCCTTCTAATTGTACTGGTAGTCCTGAAAATAATCTTTTTAACCCTAAAACAACATATCCAGCTAAGAAACCAGCAATTAATCCACCTAAAAATCCAGCATTCGCATTCGCCGCTAAAAATCCACCTACAACACCAGGCATAAAACCAGGACGATCAGCAATAGAGCTTGCAATAAATCCAGCTAAAATTGGTACAAGGAATAAAAACGCACCTGTTTTTCCTCCACCAATTGACATGAACAATTCAGCTAAAGGACCTTCCGCCTTTATACCACCAAACGAAAATGCTAGCGCTATTAAAATCCCGCCACCAACAACGAATGGAAGCATATTACTTACACCGCTCATTAAATGCTTATAAATTCCTAATCCTTTTTCTCTCTCAATACTTTCTGATTTCCCATCCTCTTTTACACCTTTAAAGATTGGTGCATCTTGTTTGACAGCTCGTTTAAGCAGATTTTCCGTTTTTCTAATCCCATCAGCAACTGGCACTTGAATGACATGTTTACCAGCAAAACGATTCATTTCTACTTGTTTATCTGCCGCAACAATAATAGCTGTTGCACGTTCAATATCCTCTTTCGTTAAACCGTTTTTAATACCTGTTGATCCGTTTGTTTCAACTTTAATCGCTACTCCTAACTCTGCCGCTTTTGCTTTTAAGCTATCCGCCGCCATATATGTGTGAGCGATTCCAGTTGGGCAAGCTGTAACAGCAAGTACGTACGGTTCATTTCCTTCTGGTTGTGCAACTTCAATCTCTTCTTCTTTTTCATTCTCTTTTTCATCAAATAGTTGAAGAAGCTCACTTTCATCCTTCGCTTCTAATAGTTGCTTGCGAAACCCTTCATCCATTAATAATGTCGATAAACGAGACAACGTTTCTAAATGAGTATTATTCGCTCCTTCACTTGCAGCAATCATAAAGAATAAGTGTGCTGGCTGTCCATCAAGCGACTCATAATTGATACCGCTTACACTTCTACCAAAACAAATCGATGGTTGTTTAACAGCCTTTGTCTTCGCATGAGGTATTGCAATACCTTCCCCTATTCCAGTCGTACTTTGGGACTCCCGCTTTAAAATAGCTTCTTTAAATTCCGTTTTACTATTTAAACGATTTGCCCCGTTTAATTTCTCAACTAGTTCATCTATGACAGCTTCTTTATTTGAAGCTGTCAAATCCATAATGACTGTATCCCTTTTTAATAATTCTGTAATTTTCATATGTTGCTTCCCCCTATCGCTTAGCTACAATTACTTGCGACAATAATTCTTCTACTTTTTCCTTCTCACATAAATCAGCTGAAAATGCTGTTGCACTCCCTGTTGCAACGCCGTATTGAAATGCCTTTTCAATATCCTTTGTCTGTTCATATTTGCCTACAAATCCTGCAACAAGAGAATCTCCGGCCCCAACTGAATTAATTACAACACCTTTTGGAACAGTCGCTTCATATATACCTTCTGCCGTAAATAATAAAGCTCCCTCTCCAGCCATCGATACGATAACGTGTTTTACACCTTGTTCAATTAATTTTCTTCCATAAGGTAAAACGTCCTCTACTGTTGAAAGCTCCACTCCAAACAACTCACCAAGTTCATGATGGTTTGGCTTAATTAAAAATGGCTTATTTTTAATTACATGTTGCAGTGCACTTCCACTTGCATCTACTACTACACGAATACCTTTTTCAGATCCAAACGCAGCAATTGATTCGTAAAAAGTACTTGGAATAGAGACCGGTACACTCCCAGCGAGTACAACACAATCTCCAGGTTGCATACTCTCAATTTTTTTCATTAACCGTTCGAACTGCTCTTTTGTTACAATAGGACCTTGGCCATTTAATTCTGTTTCTTCTTTCCCTTTTATTTTCACATTAATGCGAGTATCTTCATCTACTTGGACGAAGTTTGTTGTTACACCTTCATCATGTAATACCTCTTTAATAAATTGACCAGTAAATCCACCAGTAAATCCAAGTGCTATATTTTTAACACCTAAACGCTGAAGAACACGAGAAACATTAATTCCTTTTCCTCCAGGAAACTTCATATCTTTCTCCGCTCGATTTATTGTTCCTAAATCAAAAGAAGGAACTTGCACTACATAATCAATAGATGGGTTTAAAGTAACTGTATAGATCATTGTTTATCAGCCTCAATTACATTGGTTTGTTTTTTATATTTTTCTAAATCAATTTCTAAATGGTTTGTAATAATATTTGCATCTTCAACATTTGCAATTTTCGCAAACGCAACTTCTGAAAACTTACTTTCATCAATTAAGAAATATCCTTCGTTTGCTAATGTTAATGCCATTTGTTTTAAGAGCGCTTCTTCTGGATCTGGCGTTGTAAAGCCAAGCTGTTCATGTACACCATTTGCACCTAAAAAACATTTATCAAAGCGATACTTCTGCATACTTTCCTGTGCCATAGCACCGATTAAAGCTTTCGTCCTACTCTTCATCATTCCGCCTAGTAAATACGCACGAATATTATTTTCAACTAAAGCTTCAATATGCATAAGTCCATTCGTAACGACAGTAACATCTTTATTTATTAAAAATGGAATCATTTCAAATGTTGTACTCCCTGCATCTAAATAAATACAATCATCTTGTTCAACAACGCTAGCCGCATAATTAGCAATTTGTTGTTTTATTTGAATGTTTTTGGATGATTTTTCAACCATCGTTGGTTCTTGCCCTTTTCCTGTTAAAACAGCGGCACCACCATGAACTCTTTTTAATAACCTTTGCTTTTCCAATTGTGCTAAATCACGGCGAATTGTCGACTCAGAGCTTTCTGTTCTTTCAACTAATTGCTGTAATTTTACAACTTTCTGTTCTTTTACAAGTTGCAATATCATTTGATGACGTTCAGGAGTTAACATTTTATTCACCTCTTCTTTGATTACAGTATAATGAAAACGGTCACAAAAATCAACCATAAACAATCAAAAATAATCACAAACATTCATAAACGTTTATAAACAGCAAAAAAGAAACCTATTCGATCAAACAATCAAATAGGTTTCTTTTCTAAATTCACTTATAAAGAAGCTTTATATATACTTAGAACATCATCTTTATTTAATTTTTTAAAGTTACCAAATTCACCATACACCATCGCTTTATTAGCCATTATATCAATTTCATTTTCTCCAATACCGTAATCAGCTAATGTTGCTGGCGCTTCAATTGAAGTCCAAAATTGACGTAGTGCCTCAATTCCTTCTAACGCCACTTCTTTATCTGTTTTGCCATCTGTTTCTATATCAAATACACGAATAGCGAACTGTTTAAAACGACTTACATTTTCCTCTACAACATGTTTCATCCAGTTCGGGAATAAAATCGCAAGGCCACCCCCGTGTGGTATATCATGAACAGCAGAAACTGCATGCTCAATATTATGAGTCGCCCAATCTCCTTTTACTCCCATCGCTAAAATGCCGTTTAACGCCATAGTACCACAATATAAAATAGTTTCTCTATGCTCATAATTTTCTAAATCACTTAAAAGCTTAGGAGCTGTCTCAATTACTGTTTTTAAAACAGCTTCACAATAACGATCTTGTAGTTCTGTATTCGTTCCATGATGGAAATATTGTTCTAATACGTGCGACATAATATCTACCATACCGTAAATTGTTTGATCTTTCGGTACAGAAGTAGTATGAACTGGATCTAAAATCGAAAACTGCGGGAAAGTAACCGGGCTACCCCATCCATACTTTTCATTCGTTTCCCAGTTTGTAATTACCGAGCCTGCATTCATTTCAGATCCTGTTGCTGCAAGAGTAAGTACAGTACCAAATGGTAATGCCTCATTAGCAAATGTTTTTTTCGTTACAATATCCCATACATCTCCATCGTACTTACTACCAGCTGCAATTGCCTTCGTACAATCGATCACACTTCCTCCACCAACTGCTAAAATAAATTCAACACCATTTTCTTTACAAATTTGAATCCCTTTCTTTACAGTTGATACACGTGGATTCGGTTCAACACCTGTCAATTCAAATACTTCTGCATTTATATCCTTTAAAATAGAAATTACATTATCATAAATACCGTTTCTTTTAATGCTGCCTCCCCGTATACGAGAAGAACTTTTTTACCGAACTGTGGAATTTCAGTTTTTAACTGTTCTAATTGACCTTTACCGAAAATAAGTTTCGTTGGATTACGAAATACAAAATTTTGCATATTTCTTTACCATCCCTTCTATATGAAAAGCAACTATACTTTTGTATACCATATTTTTTTCATTTCACAAAAATATTTGCTTAATAAAAAAATCCCAGCCTACAGGCTGAGATTTTTTATTGGTAATAAGGTGAGATCATTAAGTAAACAATAACACCAGATAAACTTACATATAACCAAATCGGCATCGTCCAACGTACAATTTTACGGTGACGTGTTAATTGATTTGTAAAACCAAATACAAGCGCAAACAATGCAAGTGGTACGATAATTGCTGCAAGGATAATATGCGTAATTAAAATAATGAAGTACACATATTTAATGAACCCTTCTCCGCCAAAATGTGTTGCTGGCGCCAAGTAATGATACGATAAATAAGAAACACAAAATAGCAACGTCGTTGTAAATGCTGCGAGGATAAAACCACGGTGCATTTTCACATTCTTTTTAATAATAGAGTATAAAGCTGCTAATAAGAATACGAACGTAAAGCTATTAAAAATCGCATTTAACATTGGTAAAATTGTTACATCAAAATGGACTTCTCCTTCATAGCCAACAGGTCCAAAGAACAAAAATAAAATAATCGCATTTACAATTACAGAAAGCGTTATCACAATAGGAGCATAGCTTTTCTGATTTGTTGATTGATCCACCAAAATGGTCACTCCCTCTTCCTTCAAGTATGTATACATAACCTCACTATTTTAACATATTATTCACAGTGTAAATGTGACAATAGTTTGACACAGCAAGACAAGACAAAGAAAAAAATCCTTCTTAATAAAACTTCTTAAGAAGGATTTTATCGCTTTATTATTCAAATAGCAACGCGATTAATTTTTATTAAAAAATGTATCGCTATATGCTTGAAAAATTTCAGACACTTGATATCCCATTAATGAAATTGCTGTTAATGAAAAGAAACCAATCATAAGAAATCGAAACCACATATAAATCTCCTCCTTGTATTTAGCTTAAAAAACGTTAGCTACCTTACAAGTTGCGTGGCACTCTTCATCATCACTTTCCTTCTTCTTTACAATTGCTGTTATAAATCGAATCATAAAGAAAACTACAAAAGGAAATTGTTCGTAATTCATATTGGCATAGTTTAGCAACGGCTCGCGCTGCACATCGAACGGAGATGAGAAGGAATAGAACATACCTTGCTCTTCCATATATACAATTACAATTTTCATGCAAAATACTATTCCTAGAAACGAAACAATATCTTGCCATTCTGTCGTATATAACAGGTTATACAGCTCTAATACGTACTCTTCCATCATCATCCCCCCTTCCTTTTTTACCATTCTGCTCGCCTTCGTATAAAAAGTCAAGAAAAAAGTTTATATCCACTATGACAATAGTAATTACTTGTTTCTATGATTATATATGATTCTTTTATAGCAATGATTGGGTGTAACTCTCTTCGAAAACAAGAAAATTAGAATCGAACAGATTCCTCATTCTTACTTTTAGGATTCAAAACTGTGCTATTTTTATTTCTATTAAAAATAAAATACGAAAGTATGATAAGAACAGTAACAAACATTGTTAAAAGTGCTTGTGAACGTAAAGAATCAATTGCGAGCATCGCAACTAAAACCACTATAATAGCGGCAATTGTAACATACGTTACATACGGAAAAAGCCACATTTTCACTTTCAAATTTTGTTGTTCCACTTTCCCCATTTTTTTACGCATCTTTAAATGCGAAACTGCAATAACGAGATAAACTAGTAACGCAATCCCGCCAGATGCATTCACTAAAAACAAAAAGACTTTATCTGGAGAAATGTAACTAAAAACAACTCCAATATAAGCGAAGAAAGTTCCAAATAAAACCGCTCGAACAGGAACACCACTACTGTTCAATTTTAAAAATGACTTTGGCGCATCTCCTCTTTCTGCCATTGAAAAAAGCATTCTTGAGTTTGTATATAAACCTGAATTTAAGCAAGAAAGTACAGCTGTTAAAACGATAAAATTCATAATTTGTGCTGCCGCTGGTATTCCTATATGTTCAAGTACAGCTACAAATGGACTTTTTAATATGTTTGCTGAATTCCATGGCAGTAGCGTAACAACTACCGCTATAGACCCAATAAAAAATACAAGAATACGCCAAATCACACTGTTTGTTGCTGTTTTTACTGCTTTTACAGGTTCTGCAGATTCACCAGCCGCTACTGCTACAATCTCTGATCCCATAAATGAAAATATAACAACAGTAATTCCAAGCAATACCGAACTTATACCGTTTGGCATAAATCCACCTTGTCCAATTAAATTCGAAGTGCCGGGTGCTTCTGTTCCTGGAACAAATCCTAAAATAACAGCAAGACCTAGGCAAAGGAACAAAACAATACTTATTACTTTAATAAAAGAAAACCAATATTCAAACTCTCCAAATGATTTCACCGAAAAAACGTTCGTCAACGTTAATAAAATTGTTAATATTAAACTTAATAACCATAGCGGTATTTGTGGAATCCAATATTGGATAATACCAGCACCTGCTGTGGCTTCTATTGCAATAACAATTACCCAGAAAAACCAGTATAACCAGCCTATTGTATAACCCGCCCATGGACCAATTGCTTCTCTTGCATACGTTGCAAATGAACCACTTGTCGGATTAACAGCTGCCATTTCTCCTAGCATTCTCATGACGAAAATGACTAGAAGTCCTGCTAATGCATATGAAACGATAGAACCTGGTCCTGCCGAATGTACAACTGCACCACTTCCAATAAACAAACCAGCTCCTATTACGCCGCCAATTGAGATCATTGTAATGTGGCGTATTTTAAGGTCTTTCTTTAGATTTTTATCCAACTCTTGTACATCCCCTTCCAAACTAAATTTTGAAATTTATGTAAGAGTACTGTGTGAAAGATTTTGTTCTATACTTTAAAATATATCAAAATATTCTGAATTTAACAATTGCAATTCAGCTTCCTTCAAAAATTATTTCATTAGGTTTAATACTTTCCCACACACAATTGTTGAGAAAATTATAGCCCTCTTACAAAAGAAAGAATTTTCAGATATTATCAAATAAACAAGATTATACATCTAGACAACTTTTTGTATAGGAGTGTTGATATGTTAAACAAGTTCAAATTTTTTTGTTGTATTTTAGTAATGTTCTTACTGCTACCGCTATCCCCTTTTCAAACACAAGCAGCAAACAATTTAGGATCAAAATTACTTGTTGGATACTGGCATAACTTTGATAACGGTACTGGCATTATTAAATTAAGAGACGTTTCACCAAAATGGGATGTACTCAATGTATCTTTCGGTGAAACTGGTGGTGATCGTTCCACTGTTGAATTTTCTCCTGTGTATGGTACGGATGCAGAATTCAAATCAGATATTGCTTATTTAAAAAGCAAAGGAAAGAAAGTAGTTCTTTCAATAGGTGGACAAAATGGGGTCGTTTTACTTCCTGATAATGCCGCTAAGCAACGTTTTATTAATTCCATACAATCTCTAATTGATAAATACGGTTTTGATGGAATAGATATTGACCTTGAATCAGGAATTTACTTAAACGGTAATGACACTAATTTCAAAAATCCAACGACTCCTCAAATCGTAAATCTTATTTCAGCTATTCGGACAATCTCAGATCATTATGGTCCAAATTTTCTATTAAGCATGGCTCCTGAAACAGCTTATGTTCAAGGCGGTTATAGCGCATATGGAAGCATATGGGGTGCATATTTACCAATTATTTACGGAGTGAAAGACAAACTAACATACATTCATGCTCAACACTACAATGCTGGTAGCGGGATTGGAATGGACGGTAATAACTACAATCAAGGTACTGCAGACTACGAAGTCGCTATGGCAGATATGCTCTTACATGGTTTTCCTGTAGGTGGTAATCCAAATAACATTTTCCCAGCTCTTCGTTCGGATCAAGTCATGATTGGACTTCCTGCAGCACCAGCGGCCGCTCCAAGTGGCGGATATATTTCTCCAACTGAAATGAAAAAAGCTTTAGATTATATCATTAAAGGAATTCCTTTCGGAGGAAAGTATAAGCTTTCAAATCAGAGTGGCTACCCTGCATTCCGCGGCCTAATGTCTTGGTCTATTAATTGGGATGCAAAAAACAACTTTGAATTCTCTAATAACTATAGAACATATTTTGATGCGATTCCCTTGCAAAAATAATAAAAAACAACAATAGGTTAAATAACCTATTGTTGTTTTTTATTTATGTAAATTACTTTTTCACTTCTACATGATGAAAAGATTCTTTTTCATCTCTTACATAACTATTCACAAGACTTAAAAGTAATTTACCACCAATTAACATTGCTTGTTCATCAAAATCAGCACGTAGCGCTATCGGCTTCCCAGGTCTTCCACCTTCAATTACGCCGATTACCCCTCTACCCCCGATATTTGTTTTCACATTAATATGAAAACTTTTTAAGATTTCAGCTATTTTTCTCGGCGTTTCTATTTCTTGAAACGATAGCTCTGGATATTGATGAAAATCTCTTCGCCATGAAACTATTTGGTTATATAAACTTTCCAATTCTTTATGCCATGTTTCTATCATAGAAATTCCCCTTTCTTTATTTAACATTTTAAATAAAACTTACATAACATTCAGTATTTAATCAATAAAAAAAGAGAACTTTCTCTAAAAGTCCTCCTACTATTCTAGTCACTATTTTGCTTCAACACAAAAACTGAAAGTTCAGGTACACTCCAAAATCTAACAGGCATCCTAGTAGTCCCAATGCCACGATTTACATATAAATATAACGGCTTACTCTTCCCCTCTACTTCATACATACCTTCAACATAGTTCTCAGCTAGTTTGGTAGTAATTAACGGACCTACAAAAGGAATTTGGACTTGCCCTCCGTGACTATGTCCTGACAGTTGAAGATCAACTGGGTAACGATTTATTTTGGTTACAACATCCGGCTCATGTACTAATAACATGTTGAAATCATTTTGTTTCAAGTTTTTTAAAGTTGAATCTATTTGCGGCTTCCCTAATAGAAAATCATCCAAACCTGATATTGTAATATATTTGCCGTTTTCCACCTTAATTTTCTGCACTTCATTTACTAATACAGAAAAACCAGCTTCCTCCATATATTTTTTGTAAAATAAACTACCGCCCCCGCCCCTATCATGATTCCCAAACACAGCATATTTCCCTAAGGGAGCGTAAATTTTCTGCAAAATAGCCTTCGCTTCTTCTCTTTCCGCACTATAAGACCCAAATTTATCTATTAAATCTCCGGTAAAAACTACTATATCTGGATGTAATTCATTCATCTTCTCCACTAAATGTTCAAGTTGTTTCAGTGTAAACTCTGGTCCTAAATGTACATCTGAAAACTGTAATATTTTTTTATTATTAAATTCTTTAGGAATTGCAGAAGCTTCTATTTCATTCCACGTAACTGTTACTAATTTTCGTTCTATTTCTGTCGCATAATAATACAAACTTACTGGTATCATTAATATACTTATAAAACTAATAATAAATATCTTTACGATTGATTTTTTCCGTTCTTTTTTTACATGATTCGTATTCATGTTTTCACCTCTAGAAACACTTTAAATCCTTATTGTTACATTCATGTGACAACATGAACAATGTTATCACATGAATGTAATTCCCTCTCTATTCACTTTGACAATTTTATACAGAAGTCATAACATATTTTTATAATACATAGATTTTCGAAATTTTTTCTATTCATTCCATCATTTTATTACGGAGGGATTATTCATGTCTGTATTTACACCAGAAGAAATTACGGAACTTGCTGCCAATTCAGGAAGGAAAAAAGCTCATTTATCATTGCTCCCTATGCTAATTCTTGGTTTTTTTGGTGGTGCTTTTATCGCATTAGGGTATTTACTTGATATCCATGTTATTGGGACAATGCCAAAATATTGGGGATCATTTTCTAGTTTTCTAGGCGCTGCTGTATTCCCTGTTGGTCTTATTCTCGTTATTCTTGCAGGCGGTGAACTAGTAACTGGTAACATGATGACAGTTTCTATGGCCTGGCTTCAAAAGAAAATTACTTTATTTTATTTCATACGAAATTTAGTTATTGTTACATTTAGCAATTTCATAGGGGCTGTATTTGTAGCCTACTTTTTCGGTCATATCGTTGGCTTAACTGAAGGAGCTTTTTTAGCAAAAACTATTTCTATCGCTCAAGCGAAACTACAAGATACACCATTGCAAGCATTTATTTCTGCAATCGGATGTAATTGGCTCGTTTGTTTAGCTGTTTGGCTCAGTATGGGAAGTAAAGAATTTATCGGAAAGATTATCGGTATTTGGTTCCCGGTTATGACTTTTGTTGCGATTGGATTTCAACACGTTGTAGCCAATATGTTTGTCATCCCAGCCGCCATTTTTGCCGGTCATTTCACTTGGGCTGAATATTTTCCAAACTTTATTTTTGTTTTCTTTGGAAATTTAGTAGGAGGTATGTTATTTGTAGCACTACCTTACTTCATATCTTATAATAAGAAACTACCTGCTCATCAAGAGAAGACTGAAATGAAGAACAAATCTCTGTCCGCTTAAATGGAATGTCTATAAAGTAGCTCTCAAAAATATTACAAATTTCATTTTTTTTACGAATATATGTACGTACACTTGTTCTCGAATGTTTTATACGTTATAATAACAACTTAAATAGCATTATTTACATATGAGGTGAAAAACATGAACAAAACAGAATTAATTAAAAACGTAGCACAAAATGCTGAGATTTCTCAAAAAGAAGCTACTGTAGTTGTACAAACTGTAGTAGAATCAATCACTAACACTTTAGCTGCTGGTGAGAAAGTACAACTTATCGGATTCGGTACATTCGAAGTTCGCGAAAGAGCTGCTCGTACAGGCCGTAACCCACAAACTGGTGAAGAAATGCAAATCGCAGCTTCTAAAGTACCTGCTTTCAAAGCTGGTAAAGAACTTAAAGAAGCTGTAAAATAATGAAAAAAATAGCCTTCTCGTTTACGAGAGGGCTATTTTTTCATTACATAATTAATAAAAATCTGACCATTATGCTGTTTCTTTTGTTCCTTTATGCAAATAAAACCTTTACTTTCAAAGAAAGGTTTTGCTGTAATACTCGCCTCTGTATATATCTCCCCATGCCCCAAGTTTACTTCTTTTTCTAACTTCTGTAGTATGTAGGAAGCTATCCTTTTTCCTTGATAATCTTTATGTGTAAATAAACGATCTACGTAATGCTCATCATTATAATCCCCAAATCCCACTATCACACCGTTATAATCCGCTACATAACTAATATTCTTCTCTAAAGACTGTAACCAGCTTTCTCCCTCTAGTCGATCTGGTGCCCATGCCTGTAGCTGTAACTCATTATAATCTTTTGCATTAACCGTATGAACTGTTTCATAGAACAATTGTAATACTTGATTTAAATCTTCTTTCTGAAATGTTCTAATTATAATATCTTTTAACATATATAAGTCTCCTTACCAAACTACCTCTTAACTTTTCTACTACATAAGATTTAATAATTCTTCTTTATTATATCGTTTTAATTTCTATACGAACAAAAAACAATACTTATTCAAAGTATTGTTTTTTAATTCTATTCAATTACTTAATGTAGTTTTTTAAGATTTTAATTTAACTCTTTGTAATCGTAATGCATTTAATACAACGGATACAGAACTAAATGCCATCGCTGCTCCAGCAACCCAAGGGGCTAAGAAGCCTAATGCCGCAATTGGAATTCCTAACGCATTATAAGCTAATGCCCAGAATAAATTTTGTTTAATATTTCTTATCGTCATTTTACTCATAAAGATCGCATCAGCAATACTATTTAAGTCACCGCGGATTAACGTTATATCCGCTGCTTCCATCGCTACATCCGTTCCCGTTCCAATTGCCATACCAATGTTTGCTGTAGCAAGAGCAGGAGCATCATTTATCCCATCTCCAACCATCGCTACTTTCTTACCATTTCCTTGCAGTTTTTTCACTTCTTCTGCTTTTCCTTCTGGCAATACTTCTGCAATTACGTGATCAATACCAACTTGCTTTGCAATCGCCTGAGCAGTTTGTGTATTATCTCCTGTAATCATAACAATGTCTAGACCCATTTTCTTAAGCCTTGTGATAGCTGCTTTTGAAGTATCTTTTACAGTATCTGCAACGGCAACTATACCAGCATATTCTTTATCGATTGCAATGAGCATTGCTGTTTTTCCTTCTCGTTCTAGCGCTTCCATTGATTTTGAAACTTCTTCAATATCAATATTGAATTTCTTCATTAATCGACGTGTGCCAATTAATAATTGTTTTCCTTCTACAACTGATTCGATACCGAATCCTGGAATTGCTTCAAACATTTCTGAACTTGGGATATCAATTTTCTTTTCTTTAATGCCTTCTACAATCGCTTCTGCAAGTGGATGTTCAGAATTTCTTTCTGCTGCCCCTACTAATCTAAGCAGTTCATTTTCATTGAATCCATCTGCCACAATTACATCTGTTAACACCGGCTTCCCATTTGTCACTGTACCCGTTTTATCTAAAATAACCGTATCTAACCAGTGCGTTGCTTCTAAATGCTCTCCACCTTTAAATAAAATACCATACTCAGCCGATCTTCCTGATCCTGCCATAATAGATGTAGGCGTTGCAAGACCTAATGCACATGGACATGCGATAACAAGTACGGCTATCATTTTCTCAAGTGCTCCGCCAAAATCACCAGGTGTAACAAATATCATCCATACTGCAAATGTGATAATCGCAATCACAACTACAACCGGTACGAAAATACCTGAAATTTGATCTGCTACCCTTTGAATAGGAGCTTTTGAACCTTGTGCCTCTTCTACTACTTTAATAATTTGAGCTAATGCAGTATCTCTGCCTACTTTAGTTGCTTTCACTTTTAAAAAACCATTTTTATTCATTGTCGAACCTATTACTACATCCCCAATTGACTTATCAACAGGAATACTTTCACCCGTTAACATCGATTCATCAATCGCTGACTTACCTTCTACAATCTCACCATCTACTGGTATTTTTTCACCAGGCTTTACATAGACGATATCACCAGCTACTACTTCTTCAATCAAAATTTTTATTTCTGTTCCATCTCGCACTACTGTAGCTGTCTTCGCTTGTAAACCCATCAATTTTTTAATCGCTTCTGATGAGCGCCCTTTTGCTTTCGCTTCAAATAATTTACCTAAAATAATTAATGTAATAAGTACCGCACTCGTTTCAAAATATAAATCTGTCATATGTTCCGAAGAACCAATAGATTGAATACTTAAATATACACTATAGAAATAAGCGGCAGACGTTCCAAGCGCCACGAGAACATCCATATTAGCACTTTTATTACGTAACGCTTTATAAGCCCCAACATAAAACTGTCCACCAATGATAAATTGAACAGGAGTTGCAAGTGCTAGTTGCACCCAAGGGTTCATTAACATATCTGGTAAATAAATAAACGACGTAAATGAGAAATGACTAACCATTGCCCATAATAATGGGAAAGATAAAATAAACGAAATAATAAACTTCTTCTTTTGTCTTTCAATTTCTTGTAATCGATGATCAGTTGATGCATCTTGATCATCTGGTTTCACTTCTAATTTATATCCTAGCTTCGTAATCGCGCTCTTCATTTCATTTACATTAACTTCATCAGGATTAAAGTCTACTGTGGCTGATTCTAAAGCAAAATTTACTGTCGCCTTGTTCACACCATCTAACTTATTTAAACGCTTTTCAACTCTATTTGCACATGCTGCACATGTCATTCCTGAAACAGTAAATTCAGCTTTATCACTTACAATTCCATATCCTAATGATTCAACTTTTTCTTTAAATTGTTGCGGATTTGTTTTAGTTGGATCGTACATTATTTTTGTTTTTTCAAGCGCAAAATTTACATTTGCCTCATGAACACCTTCTACTCTTTTTAGACCTTTTTCAATTCTATTTGCACATGCCGCACATGTCATTCCTGATATTTGAAGATTGGCCTCTTTTTTTTCATCCATGTCTCTCACCTCTATATACCCTTATGAGGTATAATTATTAGCAAAATAAATCGTACTCCATTTAAAGTACGATTTATTTCCATATCTAAAAATAATTATTGAACATCGTATCCTTGATCTTCGATTACAGCAACGATATCTTTTAATGTTACAGCAGACGAGTCGATAGTAACTTCAACAGTTCCTTCTGCTAATTGAACCTTCACTTGTTCAACACCGTTTAGCTCTTTCACACTGCTTTCGATAGCATTTACACAATGTCCACAAGACATACCTTCAACTTGTAATGTTAACTGTTCCATTTAAAATCCTCCTCTTGTTTATTCATTGTTTGTTAATCACAATTACATCTTACCATACCCCCTAAGGTAATCAATGGTTTTATATCATGATTTTTCAATTATTTTCTAAAAGTTTATTTTACACACACTTTTTCACTACAATACACCAAAATCCAATATAAGGGTAAACAAAAAAACAAGCCAGTTAAATACTAGCTTGTTTTTACGCTTTTGAAAAACGTTCAAATACTGTCATTAATTCTTCAATTGCTTCGTCACCATTTCCATTTTTAATAGCTCCTGAAACACAATGACTCGTATGATTTTTGAGAACGCCCATTCCTACTTTTTTCATCGCTGCATTAATCGCTGAAATTTGCACTAAAATATCTACGCAATAACGATCATTTTCAATCATGTTTTGAATACCGCGAACCTGTCCTTCAATTCTCTTTAATCTATTTATAATCTGTTCTTTTTCTTTTTCTGATCTATGTGTTACTGCTTCATGCTCTTTATGATCCATATTATCACCTTCTTAAAGTTTCTCTTCATCCAATAAAACAATTGTTTTTATGAGTATACCAATTATAGCATTAAATATCTACGCATGATACCCCATAAGAGTATATTTACACTTTATGATTATTCTTAACAACTCATTAGCTTCTTAATCTCAATTTTCAGTATACCCTTTCCTTTTTGTCAAAAAAATCATGATATCTCTCATCAAAATTCAATAAAGTGAAACAAGAATAAGCGGGGATTACCCGCCCCCGCTTATTCTTCGTCTATAATGTTTAAATTTTAATTTTCAGATATTTAATTCGAGAATTTTTTCTCTCCATATATAATTATTGCTGATCACATACTTTTGTATCATTCACTACTGAAGTTCCTTCAACGGTTACCGTATGAAAACAGTCATTTACTCGAACTGTCACAACATTATCTTGCCGATCAATGATATGATATTCATTAAAATTTTTATTTAGAGCACTGCGAATTTGTTCTCCTTCATAAATTGGGATGCCATGCGATAGAACCCAAATAAGTCCAGCGATAGCAAGAATAGTTTTCATACGATCTACCTCCTTGGGAATATAGTGAACTTTTAATCCATGCTTTTTCAGCTCTAAGAATCATGATTGGAATAAACCAAGCCTTTTTGGAAATAAGTTCATTTCGTCTATTTTATGTTTATGCTAATTGTGACCGATTTGTGACAACTTTTTGTCTCTTTAGACGAAAAGTTGAAACAAAACTTTCAAAAAGGACAATTCTACATATTAAAAAAGGTTATGGAATGTTTCATCCATAACCTTTTTAAGCTCAATTCTACAACTCATCCACCGTACTTCATGTGATCTTTGTAGACTTGTTTTATTTTCATTCAGTGGCATCAAAGCAAAACTTCGAAAATACTTCCCACACAAGTTCATTTCTGCTACTTACCCCAGTCTTTTCAAAAATGGATTTTAAATGATCTTGTACCGTGTATATAGATATACAAAGTTCTTCGGCTAATTCCTTTGTCGACATACCTGTAAGAATTTTACGTATTACTTGCTTCTCACGCATTGTAAAACTATAAGCTTTCATAGCTAATTTATTAACTATCATGAAGGAATGTGGCTTTACTCAAATGACTCGCTTTTTCACTAGTTTTTTAATTGATGGATACGTTGCCTTTAAACAATAAGGAAAAAAAGGTAAGCAATTGCTTACCTTCTTTCCTATACGTAACTAATAAACCTCAACCCTTTACTTAAAGACGTCGGCACAACAGATGCATGATTCTCCCCTTCAGCTTCATAAAACTTAAATTTAAGTTTATCGTGGGTTACTTGGAGAAGGCGCTCTGATAATTCATTTGCACCTACAACCATATGCTCTCGTTCTAGTGACCCAACTGTAAGGAACACTCCTGTTTCAAACTTAGCATTGTTTAATTCATGTATAAGGTTCTCTTCTTTTTCAAGTACGGATTTATTATTCCACCATATAGATGGACTACTAATAAAATAATTTTGAAAAGCATTTAAGTTTGTAAATAGTATATGCAAAGCAAATAGTCCACCTAAAGAATGTCCAAATAACGTTTGCTTACTTTTATCAATCTCAAAATTCTTTTCAATTTGCGGCTTCAATTCTTCTTCAATAAAAGTAAAGAAATTATGTGCTCCTCCTGTTTTAGGCCACGGTTTACCGCCTGGTTTTAAAGGGGCATCTTTTGAAATTACGCTAGGCGTAAAATCATAGCATCTTTCTTCCCCTGAAAATGCGCCTTCAATTGGATAACCCACTCCTACTATAATAGCTGGTGAAACACCGGTTTTTTCCGATCTTACTGATTGTATTTTAACTGCTTCATGAAATGTTTGAAAAAAGGCATTGCCATCTAATACGTAAATGACAGGATATCCTGAATCCGGTGCTGGTTGCCTCGGCTTTGAAATATGAATTTGATATTCCTTACCTTCTAATTTTGAATACATTTTCCACTGCTCTGTATTAGATGTTATAATCTGCTGTTTTTCAATTGTAGTATTCACCCTATCCCCCCCTTTTAACTTGTTACATATATTTCGATTTTTTCTTCTTGAGATACAACGCTATCGTAACCGAAACAAACAGGAGCCCCATTATACGGATCAATCATGACACGCGCATCAATATGAAATACTTCTTTTAACACTTCATTTGTAATGATTTCTTCTGGGCTACCAGTTGTAACAATTTCGCCTTCCTTCATTGCAATAATTTCATCTGAAAACCTTGATGCATGGTTAATATCATGTAATACCATAACAACCGTACAATTATGTTCTTTATTTAACTTCTCCACAATTTGTAATACATCTAATTGATGAGACATATCAAGGTATGTAGTTGGCTCATCTAATAGCAACACTTCTGTCTCTTGTGCTAATGCCATCGCTAGCCATACCTTTTGTCTTTGACCGCCTGATAAATTTGCAATTTGTCTCGTTCGAAATTCAGAAGTTTTCGTTATATCTAATGCCCAATCAATCATTTCTTTATCTTTTGTCGTTAACTTATTTACGTTATTGCGATGTGGATAGCGTCCATAAGAAATTAATTCTTCCACTTTAAGTTCACCTGGTGCAATTGGAGTTTGCGGGAGTAAAGCTAACCGCTTCGCAATTTCTTTCGTTGGAATTGTATATAAATCTTGCCCTTGCAAATATACTTTTCCACTTTTTTGTTTTAAAATTCTTCCCATTGTTTTTAACAATGTCGATTTACCGCAACCGTTTGGGCCTATAATTGTCGTTACTTTTCCTTCTTGTATTTCCACATTTAAATCGCGAAACACTGTAAGCTTTTCATAACTTGTTTCTAAATTTTTTGCACTTAAAATACTCACTTTTATTCCTCCTCTTACGCTTTCGCCATATAAAGTAAATATAAGAAATACGGTACACCGACAATAGAAATAACGATTCCAACAGGTAGCTCTACAGGTGTGAAAACTGTTTTCGCAATAAAGTCTGAAGCAATTACAAGAAACATTCCGATTACGCCGCACGTAGGAATTATATACTTATGTTGAATACCGACAAGCCTTTTCGCTATATGCGGTGCCATTAAGCCAATAAAACCGATACTCCCTGAAACAGCAACACATGCGCTCACAAGCCCGATACTACTTAATAGTAAAATCGATTTCTCTCTTTCTACTGAAACACCTAAACTTGTAATACTCGTTTCTTCCAATTGAAATAAATCTAATAAATAAGCTTTCTTTTGTATAAGCGGAATTAAGATAATAAGCCATGGTAACATAGCCACAATATACTTCCAGTTCGCACTATATATGCTTCCAGACACCCACACTGCGGCCATTTCAAAATCAGTTGACTTCATTTTGAGTGATAAGTACATAGAAAAGGCTCCAAATCCTGATCCAATTGCAATCCCTGTTAATAAAAGTCGCTGCGAATCTAATTTACCGTTTTTCCAAGAAAACAGATAAATGATGATAGCTGCACCTAATCCGCCTACTAAACCAAACATTGGCATCATCATAATAGAAACCCAGTCTGTGCTTTTTAATTGTCCTTGAAAGAAAAACATAAAAATGACGATCGCTGTTCCTGCTCCTGCATTTACGCCTAAAATACCTGGGTCTGCCAATCCATTTCTCGTAATCCCTTGAATAACAGCACCTGCAACGCCGAGGCCTAATCCTACTAACCCAGCAATTACGATGCGTGGAAGACGAAAATCAAAGATAACTAGATCATGTTCTGGTACTGGATCAATTCTAAAAAGTGTTTTAAATACATCCGTAATCGTAATATCAAACGTACCGTTCGTTAAACTAATATAAATAGCAACAAAAATTAAAAATATAATAATCCCCATCGTCATTCCGAAACGTTGACTTGAACTTTTAAGCATGTCTCTCTCCTCCTCTAGTACGGATTAAATAAAGGAAGAAAGGAATTCCAATTAAGGAGGTAACGACTCCAATAGGTGTTTCAAATGGATAGTTTACAAATCTACTCAAAACGTCACATAACGCTAAGAAAACGCCACCAATAACACCTGCACATGGCAAAATCCACTTATAATCTACCCCAATTATAAAGCGGGTAATGTGCGGAATAATTAAACCTACAAAACCAACTTTCCCCACTAAAGCAACTGCTGTTCCTGTTAAAAAGATAACTGATAAAATTGCCATCGCTTTAACTAGTTTTGTACGCTGCCCTAAATTAATAGAAACCTCTTCGCCTAATGAAAGAATGGTAATAGATTTTGATATTAACAGTGCTAAAATTATTCCAATTATCCCAAACGGTATCGTGATTTGAATGATATTAGGATCTACTTGATCTAACTTTGCATTAAACCAAAAACTAACATTTTGAGAAATTTGAAAATACGAAGCCATTGCAGCCGATACACTGCTTAAAAATGTTCCAATAACTGTTCCTATAATCGCTAACCTAACTGGTGATAAGCCATTTTGAAGGAGCGAACCAAAACCAAACACGATACCGGCTCCTAGTGCAGAACCAATCATTGAACATAAAACCATACCAATTGATGACATTCCCGGAAGAAAAATCATGCTAAGTGTAATAACAAAGGCAGCGCCATCCGTCACACCCATAATAGAAGGGGATGCAAGATAGTTTCTTGTCATCCCCTGCATAAGTGCTCCTGATATGGCTAGAAATGCTCCGACTAAAAGAGCTGCAACTACCCTTGGTAAACGTGAAGTAATAATAATATTATGATTTACATCGCTTGAATCAAAATGAAATAATGCGTTCCACACTGTTTCAGCGTCAATACTTTTTGCCCCATACAAAATCGAAAGTATAACTGTAAATAAGATGAGTATGGGTGCTATACATAATATAGTTACTGGTACTGCATTTGTTTTCTGCATATCATTCAACGCACCTTACTTATTGTATTATTTAGATAAATCTTTCACTGCTTCTTTTAAGAATGCTGTTTTACTCCAAGCTGTACCACCTTGTGCCATTGGGTCTACAACATTTACAAATACTTTCTTTTCCTTCGCAGCGTTCATACTTTGCCAAATTGGATTATTTTCAATGTCTTCTAGCACTTTCGGTTTATTATTTTCACTTGCCTCGTATTGTAAGAAGATATAATCAGGATTAACTTCAGCTAATTTTTCTAAAGAAATTTTTTCTTGTGCTTTTACCGTTTTAAGTTGTTCTGGAGCAGTTAGTCCAAGATCTTTATAAATTACGGGGTTAAAGTATACTCCTTCTGGGTATAGGAATAAGTCATTTGCTCTTAGTCTAATGACAAGTACTTTTTTATCTTTTAACTTATCTCCTAGTTTTGCTTTTGCTTTTTCAGCGTCCGAATTGTAGTCTTTAATAATTTTTTCTGCTTTATCTTTTTTACCAGTTAATTCTCCCATTAACTTTAAGTTATCTTCCCAATTTGTTGAAACGTGTGATACCGGGAATGTAGGAGCTACTTTCGTAAACTTTTCAGCTGTTTCTGCTGGGAATTTCGTACTTGATGTAATAACGTCTGGTTTTAATTGAAGTAATGTTTCGAAATTTGGTTCCATTTTCTCACCAACAGATTTCGCACCTTCTAAATCTTTCTCAAGATACTTCGGTAATTTACCACCCACAGTAATGGCACCAACTGGTTTAATTCCAAGTACTGCCGCATCTTCCATTGACTCTAAACTAGCTGTCGCAATTTTATCTACTTTTGCTGGCACTGTATATTCTTTACCTAAATATGTAATTTTTCGCTTTTCATCTTTTTTCGTTTCCGTAGCTTTTGTCTGTTGTTTTTGCTCGCCTGAAGTTTTATCCGCACTATTACATGCCGCTAAACCTACACTTAAAACTGTAACCATTCCTAAAGTAAATAATTTCTTGTTCATCTTTATATGTCTCCTCTCGAATTTTCAAACTATATTCTCAATAAAATTTAACTATATGAATCTTGTCCCATATATATATTTCATTAGATTAATAATTTTATCCAGAACTCATTCTCGTTCACTTCCCCTAGACTATAATTCTTTTACACCTTTATCACTTGATAATCCTTTTCACTGATAATGATTATCGTTACTAAGTATATATTTAATATGAAATTATTTCAAGAATGATTTGAAAAATTTTAACAAACTGAATAAAAAAGAAGTATCCACCTAATATTAGAGAGATACTTCTTTTTTTAGAAATTTATATATAATTCAACTGGACAATGGTCTGATCCCATTACTTCACTATTAATTTTCACTTCTGTTATTTGGTCTTTCATTCTTTCCGAAACAACAAAATAATCTAAACGCCATCCAATATTTTTTGCTCTCGCTCCCATCCGATACGACCACCACGAATATGCACCTTCTTGATTAGGATAAAGATAACGATACGTATCAACAAATCCTTCTTCTAAAATACATGTAAATTTCTTTCGTTCCTCATCAGAGAATCCAGGGTTTTTACGATTACTTTTTGGATTTTTCAAATCGATTTCTTTATGAGCAACATTTAAGTCTCCACAAAAAATAACTGTTTTTTTCTCATCTAATCGTTTGATATAGGACCTGAAATCATCTTCCCATTTCATTCTGTAATCTAATCGTTCTAATCCACGTTTTGAATTTGGTGTATATAACGTTATCATGTAAAAATCTTCGAATTCTAAAGTAATAAGTCGCCCTTCTTGATCATGCTCTTCAATGCCTAAACCATATGTAACTGAAAGCGGTTCTTTTTTCGAAAAAATAGCCGTTCCTGAATATCCTTTTTTCACAGCATAATTCCAGTATGTATAATATCCCTCTAGATTTAAATCAATTTGCCCTTCTTGTAATTTAATCTCTTGTAGACAAAATATATCAGCACTTGATTCCTCAAGATATTCCAAAAATCCACCTTTTGCGATAACTGCTCGCAAACCATTTACATTCCATGAAATTAACTTCACTTTTAGCCCTCCTCTTGATGTTTATTTCCAAATTTCATGCTATCAAAAAATAGAAAAACAATCATATTTTCACCTTTGTAATCTTGCTCTTACATTTATGAATACATACATACGCACTTTATTCAGGTTATACTAATTTCAGAGGTGATGTTCTTTGCACAACGAAAGAGTTACATTAACAAATGAGTATTGGCAAGCAATTATTCATAATGATTCTTCCTATGATAGCAAATTCTTTTATGCTGTGAAATCAACTGGAATCTTTTGCAGGCCATCATGCAAATCAAGAATACCGAATAGAAACAATGTACGAATTTTTCATCATGTAGAACAAGCATTAAGTGAAAACTTTCGCCCGTGCAAACGTTGTAAGCCAAACGGGATCACTTTACCTAATGAAGAGTGGGTAGAACAAATTAAAGACTATATCGAAAAGCATTATGACGAATCCTTAACTCTCGACATGCTTGCGGAAATGTGTCACGGTAGCCCTTTTCATTTACAGCGTACTTTCAAAAGAATAATAGGGCTAACTCCTATAGAATATATACAACAATTCAGGGTTCTTAAAGCAACCGAATACCTTTTACACACAAATCAATCTATTAAAGAAATTAGTGCTGCTGTCGGGATAGAAAACCCAGAGTATTTCGCAACTTTATTTAAAAAGAAAACCGGATTTACTCCTACTGAATATCGAAAAAAGAACGAAATGAAAGAGGGATACGATAATGAATTCCTACAAAAATAATTATATATATTGGACGCTACTTACACATAAAAATTGGCGATTTCATATTGCTGCAACTGAAAATGGACTATGTTTCATTGGATCACAAGAAGAAAACTTTGAAGAATTAAATATATGGGCTAGAAAAAAACTGCCCCAACATATATTGATCCATAGTCCAGATTACTTGCAAATATATACGAAAGAAATTATCGAGTATTTAGAAAACAAGCGAGAAACTTTTACATTCCCTATCGATGCTTATGGAACTAATTTTCAATTATCTGTTTGGAATACGGTACGTGAAATTCCTTATGGAGAGACATATTCTTATACAGAAATTGCTGAAAGAATTCAAAAACCTAAAGCTGTGCGCGCCGTTGCTTCCGCTATTGCTGCTAACCCTCTTCTTATTACAATTCCTTGTCACCGCGTTATTGGGAAGAATGGGAAACTAACCGGATTTAGGGGTGGATTAGAAATGAAGAAAAAATTGCTTGCATTAGAAGAGGTGCAGGTGGAATTCATATGACAGCAGAATATAATAGCGCATTATCTGTAGCAGTTCCGAAAGAATTTTGTTTCCAAGAAAATTTACGTTATCTATTACGTTCTAACAATGAATGTATGTTCCATATTGAAGACAACAAAATTTATAAAGTTATCCCTGTGCAAGATGTAAATCCTTTAGTTGAAATTAGTTTGAATACTGATGGCAATGTTCAAATACGTTTTTTAGGAGAGTTATATACTCATGAAAGATGGGTAAGCGATGCTGTAGCTAACTATGTAAAAGAATGGTTTGATTTAACTACTGATTTAGCCCCTTTTTATACATTAGCTAAACATGATTTACTCCTTCAAGGACCAATTGAACAATATTATGGCCTTCGTAATTTAGGTATTCCAGACTTATTTGAGGCACTTTCCTGGGGAATTATCGGTCAACAAATTAACCTAACATATGCTTATACACTAAAAAGAAGATTAGTTGAGCAATTTGGAAGTTATGTAGAATGGGACGGTAGAAAACATTGGATATTCCCATCACCTGAAACAATTGCAAATCTACATATAGAAGATCTCCAACAATTAAAAATGACGACTAGAAAATGTGAATATTTAATCGGTATTGCGAAGCTTATTACAGAGAGAAAACTATCAAAAGAGGATTTACTGCAAACACAAGATGTAAAGGTTGCTGAGAAACAATTAACTGCTATCCATGGTATAGGACCATGGACTGCCAACTATGTTTTAATGCGTTGTTTAAGATTTCCTTCAGCTTTTCCAATTGATGATGTTGGTCTCCATAATGCAATTAAATTTATAACAGGATCCGAAAATAAACCGACTAAAAATGAAATAAAAGATTTTGCGGCAAACTGGGCTAATTGGGAATCTTATGCGACTTTTTATTTGTGGCGAGTACTATATTAAAAGAACCAAGTAGCACATTCGTACTACTTGGTTCTTTTTTAAGCTTGCTCCTCAAAACGTCTTGCAATTTCTACAATAACTTGAACAGCTTTTTCCATAGTATCTACCGAAACATACTCAAATTTACCGTGATAGTTTTCACCACCAGTGAAAATATTCGGCGTCGGTAATCCCATATATGATAATTGTGATCCATCTGTTCCTCCGCGAATCGGATGAATATTTGGTTCAATGTCTAAACTTTTCATTGCTTCATATGCAATATCAACAATTTCTCTTACCGGTTCAATTTTTTCAAGCATGTTATAGTATTGATCATTCATTTCTAAAACGACTGCATCTTTCCCATACTTCTCTTGCATTTGTTTCACAATATTTTCAATGGTATTTTTACGTGTTTCAAAATTTTCACGATCAAAATCTCGAATAATATAATATACTTTACTTTGCTCAACATCACCATTTAAAGAGAGTAAATGGTAGAACCCTTCGTATCCTTCAGTATACTCTGGTGCCTCTTCTACTGGTAAATACCCGTTAAACTCCATAGCCAGTTTAGTTGCATTGCGCATTTTATTTTTCGCTGTTCCAGGATGTGTATTCGTTCCGTTAAACGTTAACTTAGCACCTGCAGCATTAAAACTTTCATACTCTAAACCACCTAATGGACCTCCATCCATCGTATAAGCAAATGATGCACCAAACGCCTCTACATCAAAATGCGCTGGCCCACGACCAATTTCTTCATCTGGTGTAAATGCTACTCTTATTTTCCCGTGCTTAATTTGCGGATTATGTATTAAATGGTTCATTGCAACCATAATTTCTGTAAGACCAGCTTTATCATCTGCTCCTAGAAGTGTTGTACCATCAGTTGTAATAATGGTATGTCCTTTATATGATGGTAATTCTGGGAACTGCTCTGGTGTTAACACAACATTTAGCTCTTCATTTAACGTAATTGCATTACCATCAAAATTTTCATGAATTTGTGGTTTGACGTTTTTCCCCGTAAAGTCTGTTGCCGTATCTAAATGAGCTAAAAATCCGATCACAGGAACATCCTTGTCCGTATTAGCTGGAAGTGTTGCCATTACATAGCCATTATCATCCATCGTTACTTCTGCTAACCCAATTTCTTTTAGCTCTTCCACTAATAACTTACCAAACTCAATTTGTCCTGGTGTTGTTGGTACTGTATGGCTTTCTTCATTTGATTGCGTATCAATTTTCACATATCTCGTAAATCTTTCAATAAGTTCTTGCTTCAAGTTCATTCACTCCCTTTTATGTTTCTCTCTCCATTATAATCCTTAAAAAGAAATATTTTAACTTTTTTGACTGTGAAGATGTATATTTCATTTACATTGTTAACCTTTTTAAACGAATGATAAAAAGACATAATATTTGTACATTAAAACCGTAACAGGTAACATACATAATTATAAAATATGGGAGGTTTTAAAGATGAGGTTAACTCTCTTTCGCTATTTTCTTTTTTTCTTAGGATTAATTTTCTTTGGCCTTGGAAATGCTCTTGCAGTCAAAGTAAAATTTCTAGGCTTGCACCCTTGGGAAGTTTTAAATATGGCTCTCTACCAAAAGTTTGGATGGAGCATTGGTACGTGGAGTGTCATATGTGGGTTATGTCTCGTTCTAATATCTTTACTAGTAGATCGAAAATATATAAATGTGGGTACATTTTTGAATGCACTACTTATCGGTCCCATTATGGACTTTTTCTTACAATCAAACATGCTTCCAGACGCTAGTAATTATTTATGGATAAACTTACTCATTTTATTTTCTGGTATTGCCATTACAGGTATCGGGGGAGGGATGTACGTTGCGGCTGGGGTTGGCGCTGGACCCCGTGATGGATTCATGCTTACTATTTCCGACAAAACAGGACTTTCTATTAGCCGTGCTAGAATCATAGTAGAATGTATTGTACTAGTTATTGGATTTATGCTAGGAGGTCCTGTTTTCATCGTAACTTTTCTGTACACCTTTATTCAAAGTCCAATCTTTCAGCAATCATTTAAGATGTTTCAAACACTTTTACATACTTTACATAACAAAAAGAAAATTAGTGAACATATTTAAAGTACAGCTTAATACAAATAAATTCACCCTATTTACGACTCTCACCGCAAATAGGGTGTTTCTGTTTTTATCTCGCAATTTAAGAATATATACTACTCATTCACAATAAAAGTATATACATCATCATGAATACAGCCATTTACTTTAATCACATACTTCCCAGGTTTATTAAAACTAATTGTGTATTTATTTAACTGAATTGCTTCTTTATCTCCAGAAAGAATATCAATGCTTCTGCCACTTAATACATACAATTCATTTAGGTTCATTGTTACATCAATTGTATTGAAATTTTCCACTTTCACTTGCTGTGCTTCCGCAACGCTTACACTTGGTTCTAAAAACAGTAGCCCACTTAATCCAATCGTACCTGCTAAAGCTACTCCCACAAACTTTTTAATCTTTTTCATCACAATGTCCTCCTTATAAATTTTGTGTAAAGGCGATTTTCTCCTTTACACCACAAAGCCTATATGTAATGAAATGAAAAGTAAACGGGGACAGTAAGACAAAATTCTACATCTTTTTCACGTATTGAATATAAATCCAACGTTTGGAGTTTTGACACATTTAAAATTGTTTCCCCAAACCAATTCCCCCATAATTTATTCAAATACTGAATAATTACTTATTGATTTAACATTCTAAAAATAGTTGATAAAGATGCTTTCTATTCAAACAAAAAAGACTTTGCTATAAAAGTAGCTTTTACAACAAAATCCATGCAACTAATTTTATTCCGCTTTCCATAATCTCTCTACATTCATTAATTGTTCTTCTTTAAACTCCATCTTATATATATCCGGTTTTGACGTATTCATTAAAAATTCAAAACCATATTGTTTATCAAAATAGTTCATCATTAATGTCATGACAAGCCCATGTGTACCAATTACAATTTTGCGTCCTTGAAAATCTATTAAGATTTCTTTTAATACCTTCACTACTCTTCTCTGGCAATCTGCATATGACTCTCCTTCCGTTCGTGCAAAGTCCGGATTAGAGAACATCTTCTGTACAAGTGGATACACCTCTTTGTCTGATATAACCTGATCCTCACTTGAAAACATACACTCTTTAAGATTTTCATATATTACTATTTCTTTTTCATGGAAATTAGCTGACTCCTCTATCGTTAACATAGCCCGATTATAGGGACTGGAAATAAAAGTATCAATTCTCTCCGCTTTTAATATATCAGTTACTCTACGGGCATCCATATGTCCCTTCTCAGTTAACCCGCGCATTCTTTCATTTCCTTCTAGTTTTGGTGATTCACCATGTCTAACCATATAAATATATGTGCTCATAATTTCTCCTTAAAATTGTTTATTAGTTAATAAATCACGTTCATTTATCCCATTTCAACACTTAAGCGTAATACTAAAATACTTTATAAAACGTGCTGATTTGTTCGTCTAATCCATTCTCCTACTAAACTTTCAAATAATTCAGGCTGTTCAATCTGCAAATTATGCCCTGCCATATCTAACACTGCTAATGTTGCCCTTGGATATTCTTCAATAATTTCTATAATATTTTGATAACCTACTGCTATATCTTGTCTTCCAGTCAGTAAAAGAACGGGTTTTTCATATTTTTCACGCTGAAAATCCATAGTAAGAGAGTAATTCTTTTGCAACCTTTCAATAAATTCATAATTAGCAACATCTAACCCAGGCTTAATTTCTTCTTTAAATCGCGTATATGTATATTGATTTGCTATTACAGCTAACTCACAAAATCCCTCTCTTTCCGTGGAAGTAAGCGTATTTAAAAATTCCTCATCTTGTACAATTACCTGTTTATCTGGAAGAATCCTTTTTTCTGGCTCCGCTACAACAACAGGACATACTAATAGTAATCCGCTAACTCTCTCAAACATCTTTGTAAGTATACCTTTGGCTAAATAGCCTCCATATGATTCTCCTACCAATAAAAATTTTTCAGTAGAAATGATTTCCTCAATAAATGTGATAAGCACCTCTACTATACGATCTGAACTATTTATCCAATTTGGAGCATTCGATTTTCCCATACCAGGTAAATCAATATATATTCGCTTATAACCTTCATATTTCTGAAATACTGATTCCATACATTTCATCATTAACCTATGGTCAGGGGAGCAGCCATGTATGATAATGACCGGTTTACCCTCTCCCACAATTTCATAGTATATTTCTGCATCTTTAATTCGATATATCATAAAAAAACCTCCCTATTTAGTGGCAATACTATCTACTCTGTAAGAATACACGTTCTTATTTTACATCCTTTCTCAACATTTTCAGATTAAAAAATAAAAAGCTCACCTAAAAAAGATCCTCATCATTTTATATGCAATTTTGCATCTCCACTTACAAATCAATAAAAAAACTTTACAATTCAAAGGATGACTAAATATACAATTTCTATTTAAAGTCTTGATACAGTCTATACTATCAACTGTAATATTTTTTCAACTTTAAGAATACTTACACTCTTTAACACTTTCCTTATAAACATGATTTTTATAAGGAAATCTGATACAATTCTTAAATAATATTATTATGTATAGATATAACGAACATAGTGCATAATTAAAGAAGGTGATTTCATTGAAATTAAATAAAAATTTACAATTATGTATATTAATTGGGACGTTAATATGCTATTCAATCTATTTTATGTTTTTCTATCTGTTCCCTACTTATTTTTCAAATTCAGATGTACGCTTCGCTTCACTTATCGTTGAAGCCATTACATTTGTATCACTGATTTACTCTATATATTCTAAAAAAGTCAGTTCAAATCCATTTTGGATATGTATTACAATAGCAATTGGTAGTTTTTTATTAGGGAAAATAGTATATACATATCAGGATAGCTTCTTCGAAATTCCAATAGATCGTTTTACTATTTCTGATGTATTTTACATGTTTTTTCTACTTTTCTGTCTTATCGCTTTCTGCTATAAAATTTTAAAGGAATGCAATAAATGGGAAAAAGCATTCTTTATTTGTGATATATGCATAGTGCTTACTTCCATATTTACATTAGAATGGTATTTATTTAATCAGCCAAATTTAAATATATTCGCTCTTTCACTAGGAGATGTTTTCCTTTCATTTTTATACCCAATTGCAGATTTATTATTTCTACTGCTAGGTGTTAGTCTCTTTTTCCGTCCAACAATTTTTAATTCCAAACGGAAAATTTATATCTTTATTTTTGTATTAATAAGTTCTGCAACTTTTAACTATATTTATTTTTACTTAAATAACCATTTATCAACTGAAACGATAACATTATTACGTCTTTTATATAGAATACCTATATTACTTATTGCAATAGCTGGCTCTATTTCAGAAGATCATAATAGCCATAAAAATTATTTCATTGTAAACCCTATAATAGGAAAAAAAGCTTTAGTTGTATTTCCCTATCTTGCTGTTGCAATACTAATCGGGTTTACATTAAAAGAACAAACATCATCTTCAACTCTCATTACAGGAAATTGTATTACTTTTATTTTCGTACTCATTCGTCATTCTATCGTACGTATGCAAAACAATTCCTTAACAAAACGTTTGCAGGCATTTAATGCCCAACTTGAAGAAAAAGTTACTTTACGGACTTCTGATTTAGTTCATAAATCAGAGGCTCTTTCTCAAAAACAACAAAAATTCAAATCATTATATGAATATCATCCTGACCCTATTTTCACCATTGATTTAAATGGAATATTCTTAAATGTAAATAAGGCTGGGAGTGTACTACTTGGAGCACCAACAGATGAGTTACTCGGTGAAACTTGTTTTTCGATTATTTTAGATGAAGATAAGCATAAGCTAGCATTGGCATTAGAGAAAGTGAAACAACAAGAATCGGCATCCTTACAACTTAGTTCTCAATATAAAGATGGCTTTACTTATTTTTTATACGTTACAATCATTCCTATTATAATAGACGGACAAATTTCAGGAAGCTATATTATGGTGAAAGATATTACTGCACTAAAAAAACAGCAAGAAGAAATAAAATATTTAGCGTTCCATGACACTGTAACGAAAATTGGGAACCGCGCCTTTTTCCATAAGAAATTAAAGAGAGTTATAAAAAATACTAAAATAACAGAAAGCGAGTTTGCCTTATTATATTTAGATTTAGATCGCTTTAAAGCAATTAACGATACACTTGGACATTCGTCAGGAGATTACATATTAGAAGAAGTAGCAAAGCGATTCCAATCATGTCTTCCATCACATACTCATCTTTCAAGAATCGGTGGCGATGAATTTACAATCATAATTGAAAACTATACTGACGAAGATTACTTATTCCAATTATGCAACCAATTATTTGAATGCATGAAAAAATCATTCATCATACATGAGCATAAATTAACTTTATCACTGAGTATCGGCATCGCTATTTATCCACATTCCGGAATCGATACCGCTACACTTCTGAAAAACGCTAATGTTGCAATGTATGATGCAAAAGCAAAAGAGCTTAATTCTGTCTCTATTTATGACGATGTAATCGCTAAAAAAATTGAAAGACGATTACGATTAGAAAAAGATTTACCAAACGCACTACAAAATGAAGAATTGTTCCTTTTGTATCAACCTCAAGTTGATAGTAAATCTAATAAAATTATCGGTGCAGAAGCTTTAATTAGGTGGAATCATCCTGAATTAGGTATTATTTCTCCATACGAGTTTATTCCGATTGCAGAAGAAACACTACAAATTATTTCAATAGGAAAATGGACATTAGAGCAGGCTTGTAAGCAAATGAAACGTTGGCACGCACTCGGATATTCACATTTAAAAATAGGTGTAAATTTATCTGCTAAAGAATTTGAACAAGAGGATTTTGTAAAATCTATTTCTTCTACTTTAACAAATACAGGTTTACCAGCAAGCTCTCTTGATCTTGAATTAACAGAGCGAATTGCGATGATGGATGAACGAGAAACATTGATAAAACTGCGTACACTAAAAAGTTTAGGGATTCACATTTCAATCGACGACTTTGGTACAGGTTATTCTTCGCTAGCCTACTTACCTTTATATCCAATTGATACGTTAAAAATCCCGAGAGAATTTATTACAATGTCTGAAACATGTGATGATGGAATGGAAATTATTAAAACGATTATCACATTAGCAAATACACTAGGAATGTCTGTCATTGCTGAAGGTGTAGAAACGAAAGAGCACGTAAATTTCCTTCAAAAAAATAAATGTCAGTTTATTCAAGGTTATTATTACAGTAAACCTATTCATATTAATGCATTTACTGAGCTATTAGAAAACGGCATTCACCCATAGTACAAGCTAATTAGAATAAATAATAATGAATTGGAACAAATATAGTAAAAAGGAAAGAAGATACCTTCTTTCCTTTTTACTATATTTCTATTACTTCACCACTTCATTTATTATATCTATTAATTGATGAATCCCCTCATCATTTGTTTTCTTATACCCATTCATGTTTTGAATATATTTCTCCTTATTTGTATACAACTTATTTACTGCATGTATAAATGTATTCGTACTTACTCTGTCTTGGAGTATAACTTCCGCATATCCTTGCCGTGAAAAATATTCAGCATTTAAAACTTGATCTCCCCTACTGGAACTGTTAGTTAACGGGATAAGCAACATCGGTTTCTTCAAAAATAACAATTCAGAAATAGCAGTAGAACCCGCTCTGGAAACTACAACACTTGCCATATTTAGTATATGCGGCAACTCGTCGCCTATATATTCAAATTGCATATACCCCTCCATGCCAATAGATGGGTCTACCTTCCCTTTACCACATATATGAATAATATTAAAGTTTAATAGTATTGTATCTAAACATTTCCTTACCATATCATTTATCCACTTAGCACCCTGACTCCCACCCATAATTAATAATACTGGTTTATCTTGCTGAAATTCACAATATCTTCTTCCTCGTAATACGTTACCCTTCTCAATTTCTTCCCTTACAATCGGTCCTACATAAACCTTCTTCTCATTACTTACATTTTCTCCTGTCTGAGGAAATGTTGTGCATAGCTTTGTAGCAAAAGGTAATGCTATTTTATTGGCAAGTCCTAATGTGCTATCTGGTTCACGTATAATTATAGGCACACGATTTAACCATGCTCCTATAGCTACAGGAACTGAAACAAATCCTCCTGCTGAAAAGATAACGTCAGGCTTTGTTTTCTTAATTAATTTATAACTTTGTAAACAACCGCTTATAATTTTAAAAGGATCTTTAAAATTCTCCCAATCCCAATATCTCCTAAGCTTGCCCGTTGAAACACTATTGTATTTAACATTTTGCACTAATGATTTTTCAATTCCATTTTTGGATCCAATATACTCGACTCTCCATCCTTGCTCTATAAATTTAGGAATTAATACAATATTAATCATAACGTGTCCGGCTGTACCGCCCCCAGTAAAAAGAATCGTTTTGCTCATAACTTATACCCACCTTTATTATTAAAAATCTAGCTTTATATTTACCTTTTAAATGTAAATAAACTTATTATTTTTTATATAAATCTTTAACTCCACCTCTATATCTTGTAAAAGATCTTTAATGAGTTCATAAAAATCATTTCCATACTCACTACACTCATATTGAGCAAAGATTTGAATCACATACCTAGTTTCGGTCTCTAATGCTGAATTTATTCGATTAACCCTTTTTTCTTCTACATACGCTTGATATTTATGTATTGCCTCATAAAGACGCAATACATGCGCTTCTTCATCTCTCCAGTCCAGCGTATCAACAATTGAAAGAAATAGCGTATTTTGATTATCTATTACTTCATAACCATTCATATATTTCTTACACCCTTTTTTGCTTTTCATTGAATGCAGATGTCACTACACTTCGCATACTCAAGTACATCTTTTAATGATTGATGAAATTCAATTTCTGGGATCCAACCTAACCTTTTTATTTCCTCTATTGCTAAACTCTCATTTGAGTCGCTCCCACTTTTCTCTGTTTCCTCTATAAAAAAATTTAGCTGTGTTAATTTTTTATATTGTTCTAGTACATCTAATAAAGATCGTTTTACTCCTGATCCGATATTATATTGTTTTCCATTTATTCCATCTCGTAATAACACATGATACGCTTTAACCGCATCACGTACATCTAGAAAATCTCTACTATCTTTTAAACTGTTTACTTCAATAATGGCTTTACTTCTACCTGATTCTATATCTATCATTTTCTTTGCGAGAATCGAACAAATGCCATTCGATTCCCCTGGACCAATTAAGTTTGAGGGCTTTGCAATGATAATATTTGAATCCATTAATCCTCCCCAAGCCTCTGCAATAATGACTTGCATCGTTTTACTTAAACTATATGGATTTGAAATTTTTATTTCGTTCATACTATCTGCTTGCAAAGCAGATCCTATAACTAATGTTCTACAATGCGAGGCTTCTTGCTTAATTGCTTCTAATAAATATAACGTTCCTATTACATTAATCTCTATATACTCAAGAGCAGCTGTCCAAGATTCTATAACCGAATTCCTTCCTGCTAAATGCAATACGTAGTCTGGCTTTATTTGTTTCATTACCTTCATTACTTCGCTCTTATTAGTTAAATTACAAGTAATACCATTTCTAATTTTTTCTCTATGTGCACGATTTTGAAACATAGGAATTACATAAAAGCCCTGCTCTAAAAAATATTGGCAAGCATGGCGTCCTGTGAAACCATTTGCACCAGTTATTAAAAGGCTCGCATTTTTTTTCATCGCAAAAACCCTCCTTTTAATAGCATTTGTTTCACCTCATGTTTTGCAAGCAAGTCTTGTTGAGAACTAAAACTCTTCACATCCACTAGCGGATAGCTAGAATAATATTCTTGAAGTCCTTCTATAGGAATAGTCGGTAGTACCACAAAATAATTTTGATCAAAACTTATACTTGTTTTACTCTCTACCTCAGATAGAAGCATTTCACTTAATTTTTCACCCGGTCTTATCCCTACCTTTTTTACCTTAATGTTTTCTTTTTCCGAATCTTCAATTAATATTTCCGCTAAATCTGTTATTTTACATGCCGGCATTTTCATAACAAAGATTTCCCCGCCTCTACCTTGATATACGGCTTTAAATAACATTCCAACAGCATCTTCAACTGTTAAGAAAAATCTAGTCATATTCGCATCGGTAATCCCTACTTGTGAAGATTTTTTAATTTGTTGTTTAAAAAGCGGTACTACACTTCCACTCGTCCCTAAAACATTTCCACCACGAACACAAATGAATTTTGTTTTCTTCGTTTGTATATTCGCATGAACCATTAATTTTTCACCAATTGCTTTTGTCATCCCATACGTATTTGATGGATCAGCTGCTTTATCCGTTGAAACATATATAACTTTTTCAACTTGCATCTGTATAGAGGCTTCAATTACATTTTGCGTACCATGTATGTTAGTTTTTATAGCTTCATAAGGATAATACTCACATACTGGAACGTGTTTTAAAGCTGCAAGATGGAATACATAATGTACACCTTGGCAAGCATAGACTAGTTGATCTTTATCACGAATATCTCCAATTATAAATTTTAACCTATCATCATTTATAAACTGTTGCTGCATTTCAAACTGAACCGTTTCATTTCTTGAAAAAATTCTAATTTCTTTCGGTGATTTTTCTAATAGTTGTTTTATAAGTTCATGCCCCCACGAACCTGTACCACCAGTAATTAAAATTATTTTATTTAACATTCCTTTTCCTCCTACCAAACATCTCAATTTAAATAGTATTTATTGAATTATTTTCAATTGATTCAAATCATAATCGTAGTTTGTTACATTTAATTGACAAAATAAAAAAACAGAAACTATTAAACATAGTTTCTCAGAGTGTTGGGAAACCCTTTAGGGTTCCCCACACTCTGGAATCATTTTGATTTTAGCGAATAAAAACAACATAAAATAATAGAGTTTCAAAAAAATAGCCCTCCACCAGACCTTTTTTGGTCAGATGGAGGGCTATTTTTTTCATGTTTTGACAAGTTGCGGTGAGATAAGCCTGCATTTGGACAGACTTCAGCCCCCGAAATCGAGCATATCGATAGCCATGTAGTTCTTTGGCATCCGCAAAGCTTCGCTCTATAGTTGAACAGCGTACTTTGTACAACTTTTTCCCTGTAACTGTTAGTTTGTTTTTTCTAGCGATATCCTTATATTTCTCCCATATATGATGAGTGATAACTTTTTGTTTTTGTTTCTTTGAAAAACATACCTCACGTAGCGGACAAACAGCGCAGTCTTCTGGGTTGGATTTATAGTGACGATATCCTTCACGATCCGTTGTCGCATACTCTAAAATACACCCCATCGGACAAGCAAATGCATTCATTTCTTCTACATATTTAAATTGGCTTTTTGGTACTTCTTTATTTCGTTTTCCAAATCGGCGATACCCCATCACCATAAATATATTTCTCTCCGATAATTTCTTACAGATATACCCTGTAAAATAGCCTGCATCAAGAGCTACAGCTTCCACTTTAAATCCGAATTTATCAATTTGAGCTTGTAGACGCGCTAAATATGGCTCGGAATCTGCCATATTTCCAGCCGTTACATAAGTATCTGTAATAATATTGTACTTCGCATCAGTCGTACGATGGTCTAAGAAATGAAAACCGTTCGGTTTTCCATCTCTCATTAAAAATCCACTATCTGGATCCGTAGTACTTATACGAGTTTTTTTAGTGGGAGTATCACTTTCCTTTCTGGGTTTTAATTCTTTTTTCGTGTACCTCACGATCTTCAATTACCGCAGCTTCTAGTTCATCTATATAAAACTTTGCCTTTTCTTTTTTATATTTATGTACAAACTTATTTTTATTAGCATTGGCCTTAATGTGCGTAGAATCTGTCATCAGCGCACGTCCTCCCACCATCCGGTGCTCTGTCGCTTGCCTCACGATCTCATCAAAAATTTCTTCGAAAATATTTGTATGAATAAAGCGAGTACGACGATTCCAACTGATTGTAGAATGATCTGGAATAGTATCTGATAGAGAAAACCCTAAAAACCAACGGTAGGCGATATTCGTTTTAATCTCTTTTTCCAATTGACGCTCCGAACGAATACCGTAAAAATATCCAATAAACATCATTTTAAATAAAACGATAGGATGGATTGAAGGACGTCCATTGTTTTCACAGTAATAAGGGCGTAACTTCTCTTCAATAAAATCAAAACTAATTGTCGCTTCGATCGCACGAAGGAAATGATCTTGTGGAACCAACTCTTCTACAGAAACAGATACACGTTCATCACGATGATTTTTTAAAGCACCCATCATAAAAAATCTCTCCTTTACCTCTTTTTATCAGTGTTGACACATAAAAAGAGGTTCAGACACAAAAACAGGCTGTTGAGAAGACTTTCTCCACAGCCTGAGAAACTATTAAACATAGTTTCTGTTTTTCATTTCACCTCACAACAGTAAGATTTTTTATACTGTTTGCATGATAAATAAATTCCTTGTAAAAAAACACCGCTCATTTATTTCTTATACTCGTAATAAAATAAATAGAATGATTCATAGCCAATAATCATGTTTAAATTTATGAAAAAGGGAGGTAACGGAATGGACCGAAGCAATTCAAATCATACATATAACGGACCTTCCAAAGCACTGCCTCTCTCCCTATTCGATGTAAAAAATGAATTGAAACAAAAAAGCAAGCTTATTCCTTCTGATACCGTGTATAAATTAACGAAAGAAGAGCAACTCATCATCAACAAAATAAAAATACAAACAGAACAGCTAAATAAAAATAATGTTACAAGAACACGCGCATACTACCAATTTTATATTCAATATCCAGAAATACATTGGGCACTGCTTGGACATATGGTATCACGTAACGGCGGTTGGAATATGACTGATTTAAAGGGCGATTTATATACGAGAATTTTATCAGAGAAAGATCAATTCATATTTTTTTCTTTTTTAGAAAGAGGGAATTGGCTTATTTTCCAAGATGTATACCCTCAATTTTTACTTTACGAACAAAGTGTAAAGAGATCACAAAAGTTATTTCACCTTCTCCCTCACCTAAATGTTTCTACATTTATGGAAACGATGTGGAACGATTTTTGGAAAACAGGCAACAAAAAAACATTAGCGATTGCAACTATTATTAATGAACAAAACTACTTAGAAAAAAGAGTGATTCAAAATGTACAATTTAAAAAGACTGTACTAAATAGTATTGGATTTAAACTCTTTGATTTCTTTCAGTTTAATCATATCCTTTTCCCATTCTACGAAAATGATAAGAAGCAAAAAGTATTACTATTTGGTGATACAATGAAACATTTCACTTCCTTACATGAACGGATATTAATTGGAAAAAGATTGTATTCATTATTATTTCGAGATACACATGTTTTATCTCAAATAATAAGCTGGGCCCAACACCATCCGCATACGGGATCAAGGAAAGATTACTGGCCCCATTTATTTTCAAGTGTAAATGAATCTTTTTCCCGTGAGTTTTATAAGCGCCGAATAAAGAAATGCCAGTTACGAAATGACGCTTATCGCATATACAGTCCTGCACTCATCTATGCATGGCGAGATATGAAGCATGAGGAAGTTGACAGTGAAGATTGGTTTACCGATTGGCAAGTTGTACATTACTTAGTTAATAAGGAGGAAAATATAAATGGACAAATTACAGAAGACTACTGCAAAACACTCGAAAAAATTGAACTCGCAATTCTCGCAAAGAAAAATGTCCTCCTCCGAGAAGAAGAATGAGTTTCTAGCATTAGTAGTTACAATCTTTCTCTCTTCTATTATTGGCACTTGTTTAGATGCTTTTTTTGTTCATAAACAAATATATTCCTTTCCAGCTAGGCCCTTCTCATCCATATTTTCGGTTAATATAGCTTTTACATTATTAGTACTGCCGATTTTAACAGTTATCTTTATACACATTTCAAAAAAATTATCTAAAGTTTCTAGAATTCTATTTATTATTTCAATTGGTATTTGTGCTAGCCTTTTTGAACAGATTGCTGAAAGTTTAGGTTTATTTGTACATAGTACGAATTGGAACCATACATATTCTTTATTTGGTTATATGATTTTCCATTCTTTTATTTGGAACATATATAATTGGATAAAAAAATAAAGAGACCATTATAGGTCCCTTCTTAAGCATACTCTTCCATTATTGCTAATGGTGCCAGTGTTTGTAGGCTTTTAGAGCGTAAACGATAGGCAACGACTTTCTTCTTATATTGCTTAATGACATCAATATGTTCCTCATAGCTATATAGAGAAAACCTAATCTCTTTATTCCCTTTCTTCGTATCAATGACTATTGGTGTCCCTTCTCCGTGCGGCGGGAAATAATGTTTATCTAAAAACAAAGCCTCATTAAATTCATGAATAACTTGTAGTTTCATTTCTCCCTCTATATTTTTTCCATCTATCGATATAGAAGTATTTTCTGTCTCAAGCTTTTGATGCAATTCAAATTTACTAATAATTGATTCTACAACAGAAGTGGGCATACTAGAAACTAATACTTTAATAGCTCCAAAAACAAATAATGTAACTATAAACCATGTTGTCATCGTTATCATCTCCATTACATTTAAAAAATAAATTTCGTTCCATACGGTATTAGTATACTAATGAGTATTCCAGTTACAATCATCGTTACCGAACCGATAGTCGCTTCTTTCTCGCCTTCCTTCACTAAACGACTCACACCGATAATATGTGATGCACAGCCCATTCCAACTCCTTTTCCAATCGTACTTGTTATACTGAAAAACTTAAGTACTGTCGGTCCGACAATAGCACCTGTTATCCCTGCAACAACTACAAAACTAGAAGTCATAGATGGAATACCACCAATTTGATCCGCCAATGAAAGGGCAATAGGCATCGTTGCTAACTGTGGTAAAGTAGTTAATATAAGTTCCTTATCTATATTTAAAATTCCGCCAATCACTACATTCATGCTCGTCACAGCCACTATACCTATCACTACTCCGATAAGTATCGATAAAAAATTTTTCATAAGTATCTTTCGCTCTTTAAATAGAGGTATGGCCAATGCTACAATTGCAGGGCTCAATAAGCTTGAAAGAATGTCTCCCCCATTTTCCCTATACTCATGATGAGAAATACCAAAAAGCAAAAATAAACAAATCATAATTGCCGTAACTGTTAACACCGGTAACGTAAATGCAAACGTAAATTTTTTATATAGCTTTGTCGCCAAGAAATAAATTGCTACAGTAATAATAATTAAGACCATTTGAATCGTGCACCTTGTCGATTTTATTTTTTTGATGTTACTAATAATTGACTTATATAACCTGAAATAATCAAAGTTACTATAGTACTTGCAACTACTAAAAGGAATATAATACTCCCCTTACTTAAAAGAAACGACCCGTATTCCATCAGCCCTGTTGTCGAAGGGATTAAAAATAACGGTAAAAACACGATTAACTTTTCCGCACCTAACTCAAACCATTTTAACGGTAAAACGCGAGTGGAAAGGAGCAGGAACAGTATTAACATCCCTATTAAACTTCCCGGTATTGATAGATGGAATATTTCCTGAATCCACGTACCCACTAAGCTAAATACATATAGCACGCCTACTTGAAGTAAAAGCGTCACGTACTTCATTTATTTCCCTCATTTCACTATCACACATCCATATTATGAAATCTCATTTAGCGTGTCGGCAAACCGTTTAATTCCAAGTTGAATTTGTTCTATATTCGCTCTACCAAACGTAAATCGTATATATTCATTTTTCGAACCTAAAACACTGCCCGGAACAAATGCGACACCATTCCGTATAGATTCACCTAATAAGTGATATTCATCAAACTTTCCTTTCACTTTACACCATACATGTATTCCACCCTCTGGCACGAAACATTCAACTCGGCCTCCCAATGTTCCTTCAAGCTCTGCAATTAATTCATCTCTTCTTTGCTTCAATTGTCCACGAAGTGTCGTAATATGTGTATGAAAATCCTTTGATTCTAAAAATTGATTTGCTACCCACTGCGTAAATACACTATGACCAAAATCAACTTGTTGCTTTGCATCTGCTAAACGCTCAATTACGCGTGTAGGACCAATTATCCATCCAATACGTAATCCTGATGCAACAATTTTTGATAATGAACTTATATAAAGAACATTTCCATTTTGGTCCATTGATTTTAATGTCGGGTTCACTTCTCCATTAAAAGAAATTAAACTATACGGATCATCTTCTACAATTGGTATACCGAACTCAGAAGACAGTTCTAAAATCTTTTTACGTCTCGCTAATGAAAGCACAGTACCCGTTGGATTCTGATAATCTGGATTCAAAAATACCATACGAATGCGATGCTTTTTGTGCAAATCGATTAAGTCATCTGGATTCATTCCATGCTCATCAACAGGTAAATGAAATATGTTTAAACCGGCCGATTTAAACATTGGAAGCGAAAAACAATACGAAGGATCTTCAATCGCGATCGCATCGCCAGGTTTTAATAAACATTGAACGATAAGATTAAGCGCCTGTTGTGCTCCAGACGTAATAAGAATAGAGCTTGAATCTGCTTCAATTTGTTTATATTGCTGAACATGTGCTGAAATTGTTTTTCTCAACATCTCATTTCCAAGTGGATGGTCATAACCGAGGTTTTCCATAAATGTTTTCTCCGACAAAATTGTTCGAAATCTATCACTTGGAATTAATTCTGGTGACAGTTCACCACTTGCTAAATTAATTAAATCATCTTTTTGTGTTTCCGTTCGAATTTGTTGAACGAGTGGTACGTTAGGTAAGAATGATCCGTCCTCCACGTACCTACCCCAGTTTGGTATTCGTTTATGTGAGACACCCCATATGTCTGTATTGACCCGTGTTCCGCTTCCCTTTTGTCGTTCTACTACTCCAAGTGATTTTAATTCTTCATACGCAGCTACTATTGTACTCCGGTTCACCTGTAATTCCTTTGCCAATATACGCTCAGAAGGTAACTTACTATCAGAAGGAAATTCACCTGAAGAAATGCCTCTTTCAATATAATCAGCAATTTGTTTATATACAGGTGTCTTATCTGCACGATTTGGTTTCCATTCCATCTAGTTCCCTCCTTTCAAAACGAACTATTCTCATTTTTTACTAACAGTATTCACCGTAAAAATAGTATTAATTAGTCACATTTTCTTATCCGTAAATGGATATATCCAAAATAGTTCTCTTTCTGATTACTCAATAGCTTCTGAAATTCCAACTTCATACTCTCATTTCAGTTCTTTCACAAACTATCAAATCATTACCACATACCATGTTACCCCAACCAGTAGAACAAAAAGAAGAAGAATATAGATTGCAGATAAGTTTTTCACATTTCTTTTTGTAGACTTGCCGTAATTCTCCTCCACGTTTCTTGCAACTAGTACAGTCCCAAATAGCGATACAATTACAATAATAACGACTAGTGAAATTGCAAAACTCATTGTCTTTTCACCTCTCTAAGACCCATCTATTTTAATTAAAGAACTTACATAAAAACCTTCCTCTTTAAAACGCTGATAACATACTACCTTTCTTCTCTTATCATAATAGATGTTTGTAAAAAGCGGACCAACCACTTTCGCGTTTTTTTGCTCATCCACTTTAAAAATAAAAAGCAGCTGATCACTTAGGACCAGTTGCTTTTTCGCAAGGTTAATTATATTCATTTTTCACTTGAAATTAATCCGATTTAAAAGTTTGATCTTTTCATAATGAAAAGTATCGTTCACACCATTTATAAAAAAAGAACCTATGAAGGTCCTTTTTCAAATTGTACAACACAGCACTATGTTGAATATCTTAAAGTTTATACTAATGATAAAGTGAAACTTTAATCAGCCCTCACCAATCGAGCTTTTACGGGCAGCAGGGCCCCCACCTAACTTCTTTGCTTCCGCTGAATTTTGAGGTAGAGGTCTTACTGCCCGGCAAATAGCGGGATAAATGTTAATAGACTTATTCTTCAATAATGAATTGTGAAATTAGCATTTCTAAATTTTCGACTTTCTTTTTCATTTCATTAGATTTCGTCGTTATTTCTTGAATCAATGTGGCTTGTGCTTGAATTGATTGTACCGTTCGATTCGTTTCTTGTGCGACTTGTGTTGCAGTTTCAGAAACTATTGACAAAGAGGCATTTACTTCTTCTGTCCCAGCAGACATTTCTTCTGTGGCAGCAGACACTTCTTGAATTTGGGTCGTTATTCTATTAATATCTTGCATAATAGATGAAAATGCGAGTTCTGCCTTATGCGCCGCTTCTTTACCACCACTAGCCTGTTGTTGACCTTTTTTCATTACATGAACTGTATCCTCTGTATCTTGATGTATAAAACGTATTAAATTATTTATATCATTTACAGATGTTTTAGATTTCTCAGCTAGACCTCTTACTTCAGCTGCAACTACTGCAAATCCTTTTCCATTTTCTCCAGCACGTGCTGCCTCAATTGCAGCATTTAAAGCAAGTAAATTCGTTTGTTCCGCAATATTAGTAATAACATCTAACGCTTCTTCAATTTGTTGTGTACGCGTAACAAGTCTATCAATGACCTTAGAAGTTTCTTCGACAACTTCATTCACGCTATTCATTTGACGAATAGATTGTTTTATAACTTCACTACCAGAATTTGCTTGGTCTATTGTTGCAACAGCAACTTCAGCAACCATCGCTGAAGATTCAGCTACTGTTTGAACACCAGTTGCAATTTCTTCCATTGAAGTTGAACTTTCTTGAATACTAGTCACTTGTCCCTCTATTTCTTTATTTATTTCAGAAGTAGTTCGAACAACCTCGTTTGATATATGTGCTGCCGTTTTCGTCTCTTGTAGCATATTTTCAGTTGAAACAATCACTTCTTTCGCCGTAACCTTCACCTGACCGACTAATTGTTGCAAGTTATCTAACATACTATTAAAGGATTGTACAATATGGCCTAATTCGTTCTCGGATTTATAAGAAGTTCGAATTGTTAAATCTCCAGCAGATACTCGTTCCATATCTTTTTGTAATAATACAATTGGTTTTTTTATAGCATTTTTTGTTATAAAACCAATAAAAATGATTATTATGATTCCAACAAATGAAATAATTACAAATGTTATAATTGTATTTTTCACACTATTAACATTCTCTTTTTGTAGCTGTTCAGCAGCATTATTATTATATAAAATAAGTTCACGAATAGACTGAATTGTTTTTTTCATATTAGGATCAATTTCTTTTAAATAATAGCTATAGGCTTCTTCATTATTAGTCAGTCCCAAATCCTGTGCTTTTTTCATTTGTACTCTTAAATCTTTAAATTGACTTTGAAACGCATTATACAAATCTTTTTCTTTATGAGAACTAATTCTAGTTTCAAATTGTTTTAACAGCTCATCATTTTCTTTTCTAGTCTTATCCATTTCTATTATGAGTTCTTTCATTCTTTTTTCATCTTTCGATATCATAATCTCCATAAAATTCATATTAACATGGTAAAAATTCGATTCTACAATTCCTATCCATTCAATTGGTAATAGTCTTTCTTCATACATACTAGAAGATGCATTTTCACCTTTTTGAAGTCCTAAAAACCCGAGTGAAGATAACATGATACAAGCCAAACTCGATATAATGACTAACACATTTAATTTCGTTCCAATTTTACTATTTTTAATAAAAGACAACAAAATCACTCCATCTATATATTATATTTACTTGTTTTATATTACAATAATTATCGACATTTATCGACATTTTTTTATTAATCTTATAATTATATTCGAAGAACTTGATTCTCATACTATCAAATACTAAAAAGTCTTATGGGAATTCCACAAGACTTTTAATAGAGTTATATTGTTTCTATGAAATTATGATAAAAATTAAAGCGACTTATTAGTTCTTATAACTTCTTGATAGAGAATCGGTGACCACTTATCACTAACATAATCTTGGATAACCCAACCAACTCTTTTTGGATTCTCTTGTTTAATATATGCCGCGATCTCGGGATTTATATAAGACGCATAATAATATGGACTATTCCATGCTGTACCACCAGAAGACAAGCTTGTAAAATTAATATATAGATGATTTAAATCCTCGCTATTGTTCATCGTTTCATTGATTGTATCTTTAATAGATTTTATTTTCTCATCATAACTCACTTTATATTTATCTTGTACTGTTATATTTACATTTTGGTTTACAGTTGTGGTAAATGTCTCATTATCTGGCCAATAAAAATTATTATATCCTCCAGATTCACTACTACCACTATATCTTTTTAGTAGGACAATTTTCCCACGAGCATCTCCAAGTTTTATATTTCCTTCTGTTTTTAAAAAGATAGGATCAACAAAATAATTTTTTTCAAACGTACTACTAAATGAACCTTCTGCCCCTTTCATATTCTCATACTCTTTTTTTAAAGACATAATAATTGTTTCACTCGGGTTATCTTTTAAAAATTGTTTTGCTTCATTTATGAATTCATGCAGTGTTACATAAAGATATAATGGCCCATGATGAAGAACTATCGTATTATCATCTGTTAAACGTCCTCTTATATCAAAAATGCGAGCTCCATGGTCCATTTGATAGCGAAAATCATATTCTTGCGTCATTCCCCACACTTGCTTAATCGGATTTTGCAACTTGAACGTCCCACTATCGTGTGTTCCTGGAATTGAAATTCGTGCTAACGGGATATTATCAGGTATAGGTTGCATCCATTTTGACCAATTTTCAAGCTCATTAATAGAGCTAGCTGCAACTACTTGCTTATCATGTAAAGCAAATACAAATGTGATAAATATTGTACTACATATGAATAATTTCAAAATTAACTTCTTATTGCTCATTATTATCCCTCTCTTTTTCTGTTTTTATATCAAACTTATTGAATATAATATAAGCTAGTTCATAAAAAATAAATAACATTTCATCAATATGAAATATTGCATAGAAGTAAAGTTAAAAAATCATTCACATATACTAAATTAGAAAAATTTAAAGGAACTTCATCTGAAGTTCCTTTGGCTTATTTTATGTTCAATACATATGAACCATCTTTATTCTCATATTTATAGACGTATAAATAATATTTACCTGGCTTTGCATTATAAATTCCTTTAACTACATTTCCTTCATTTTCACCATATGCTACATAGTTATTTAAATCTGATTCATGATGAAGTACCCATGTCATTCCGATATTTTGTTCATTTATTAGAGAAATATTAATATTTTCCGGCGAGTCAATTTGGAAAGTAAATACATCTACTCTATCACTATTATGTAGCGTTCCTTTCACCGGTGTATGAAAGTTAACTTTATTTGCCTGTCTAGGCTCATTATTTGGTTCATTTTCTGTTACTTGTAATTCATTCCCACCGTTTGGTTTTCTTTGTTCATAGCCTAAGTTTACTAGTATAGACTTCATATCTGGTAAAACACCAATTTTATCTGCATATGGATCTTTAGATTTTGTTCCTGTGCTCTGGTTGCTTAATATTGCTCTTAGTTCACTTGGTCTATATGGTTGTCCTAAATTTTCTTTAGCAATGCTTTGTACTAAAGTCGCTGCCCCAGCAATAATTGGCGAAGCACTAGATGTTCCGCTAAAGCTTGAAGTATAAAGATTTACGGCACTTCTACTTTGCTCAGCTGTAGTTGTATCTACATTTTCTCCCCATCCGTACACATCAATACGGCTTCCATAATTCGAAAACCACATACGTTCATGAGGGAAAGATGAAGAGCCAGCTCCTACCATAATTGCACCCGAATCTTTAAAATCTTTACTATTACGATTTAAGACTTGCTTACCCTTTCTATCTTTGAACTGATCTAAATCATTCCACCCATTTGCTCCGGCCTCTATAATTACAATCCCCTTATCTGTACCAGCACGAATTGCATCAAAGATATCTGGTTGTACTTCAACAGGTAAATATTTATCACCATATCCATCGAAAGATGCTTGCGCCTCTAACAATAAAACATCCCCAGCTTCTAACTGATTTACAGCACTTAATATTGCATCAGCTGTATTATACTGTCCGTTATCTCTTATTTGAGAGATAACCTTTGCTTTCGCTTTTGGCGCAATCCCAATATTCCCGACTTCATTGTCCTCAGAGGATACAATTCCTAGTACAGACGTCCCATGACCGACATGCTGATCTATATTTCTTCCAGACATTAATTCAATATTTTGATGTAATAAATCCTCATGATTTATTAGCCATCCGTATTCCATATCAACAAAAGTGATACCATTTCCATTACCGCCTTGAATTCCCCAGGCGAAAGACGCATTAATACCGTATGGGGCTGCTTCAAGATAACCTTGTTTTTTAAATCTAGGATTGTTATTAGGATTAAGAGCTACACTTGATGATTGCACTTCAGGTGGCATTATTTTCTCTTGTTTCTTCATATACGCATCTTCTATTAAAGAAGATGCCTTTAACTTATCTATTATTCCTTCTTCATATCCACTATTTTGATTTTGAAGAATATAGTAGTTTAATAAACTTGTAGATACATGATTAGGCGCTTTCACTTCAAGGTTTTGTATTTGTTCCGGGCTTACAGATGTGAATAAACGAGTAAATGTTACATCTGGATATTCTGTCAAAAAATCTTTTATTACTTTATCATTCGTTTGAGATTGTATTTGTTTTTCAATACCATCTTCATATGGGAAATCCAAATCCGCTTTAAATTTTACAATGATTTGCTTATCTGTTTCTTGTTCTATCCCTAATTTACTCTGCTGTTCTATAGAATCAGCATGTACACTATTGACAGTGCCTCCTGTTCCTAAAAGTGTTGTAATGATTACAGTTGACGCACACATTTTTTGAAATATTTTCATTACATCAATCCTCCTATTAATAATCATTAATCATTATATTAATCTATAATGTTTTCACCTATAACGTATTCCCTTTCTACTAAATAGATTATAGTAATCAGAAATATGAACTTCAATGTATTTTCATATGCAATATTTCATATTCGGACTCTACACGAATATGAAACTTATAGTGATTATTTATTTTATACGTGCTAATATACTTACATTAATATATTACGCGTATACACATTTAAAACTACATTACTTAATAGTTTCACCTTAATTTTTTCTTAGGAGGATTTACAATGAAATTACTAAAAATCAAACATATAATCCCTTTATCTGCGGCTGCAATTACATTCGTATGTAGTCAAAGTACAGCTGAAGCTTCTACCATTCATACAGTAAAAAAGAACGATACACTTTGGGGCATTAGTAAACAATACGGAGTTTCAATACAATCCATTAAACAGGCTAATAATAAAGGAAACGATCAAGCCTTTATTGGCGAACAGTTACATATTCCAGGTTCCGTGAAATCAAATGAAATCACTGTTCCTCAAAACGCCAAGCCTGCGAACATTTCTGGACAAATTATTTATCAAGTACAACCGGGAGATTCATTAGAAACGATAGCAAAGCGTTACAATGTAACCGTCCAATCTATAAAACAAATTAACAATACAGTCGGAAACAAGCTTTATACAGGACAACATTTAAAAATCAACTCAATCATTTCACAAAAAGAAAAAGACTTAATGGCACGCTTAGTTACTGCTGAAGCAGGTGGCGAATCCTATAAAGGAAAAGTAGCAGTAGCGAAAGTTATACTAAATCGTGTAAATGCAAAAGGTTTTCCAAATACAATAACAGGCGTTATTTATGAACCTATTAAATACGGATATGCATTTACTCCTGTTACAGATGGAAGAATTAATCAGCCTGCAAGCGTAGAGGCAAAAATGGCTGTAGAAGAGGCTATCTCCACAAATGGAGTACATTCTGACTGGCTTTATTTCTACAATCCAAAAACATCAACAGACAAGTGGATTACGACACGTCAAACAGTAGCAGTAATTGGTAACCATGTGTTTGCTAAATAAGATTTAAAATCATTAACAGACCTCTTCACTTAAAAGGTCTGTTTTTTTCTATGTAAGATGTTATTAATCATATGACATAGTGATTTTTTAAACTATTTCTTCTTTCAAATAAAAATTTTTGTATTTACTCCACCACTCGGAGAAATTAATAAAGCATCAAGTTCAAAAACTCTCACTTTATTAATAAAAGCTATTTCTTAACTTCATAAAATTGTTATACACTAGAAAAATAAAAAACAAACTATTCGTTAGCAGGTGAAAGAATATGTATGATGTTACAATTATCGGCGCTGGAGTAAGTAGCATTTTTATGGCTTATTCACTAGCTAAAAGTAACAAAAAAGTTTTAATTCTTGATAAAGGTAAAGCGCTAGAAGATCGCCATTGTCCTTTAGACGAAGAAAAAGTGTGTAATTGTACTACATGTGATAAATATTTCGGGTTTGGTGGTTTAGGAAAATCTGAAGGGAAATTTAATTATACAAACGGATTTGGCGGAGAACTTGAGCAAAAAGTCGGTAAAGAGGGCTTTATACAACTCATGGCTGAAGTAGATGAAATTCTATGTCAGTTTGGTGGAAGTTCGGTTTCAAAATATTCTACTGAAAATTCAAGTCTCACTAAAAGAGCTCAAGCGTCTGGTTTACAAATGCTAACAACAGAAGTAAGACATCTTGGTACTACACTTTCCAGTAATATTTTTCAGCAGCTCTATGAATTTTTACTGAAAAAAATAAAGATCCAATTTCATATAGATGTACAACATATTCTGAAACAGGAAGATCATTTTACAATAGAGACAAATCAAGGAACAGTTCAAACTAAGCAACTAGTATTTGCAACTGGGCGCTCTGGGGCCGATTGGTTAAAAGAAATGTGCAGTTCCCTAAATATTTCTCAAGAGCAAACACGTGTAGATTTAGGAATTAGAGTAGAAATGAAAGAACATCAATTACGTTCTATATTAAAAGATACTTTTGAAACAAAACTTTCTTATCAAGGTGAGCATTTCACAGCAACTACTTACTGTATGAATCCAAAAGGACGCATCATTCGAAAGTACGAAGAAGGTTTAGTTATGCCTGACGGTCAAAATTTTCGAGAGCAAGGAACTGGCACTTCTAACTTAAATTTCACTTTATTTATTCCTCGCCATTTTCCAACTCTCAAAGAAGCAAATGTATACGCAAGTTCAATTATTAAAGGCATTAACCAAGGACGAGATCGGATTGTTATACAGCGCTTAGAGGACTTACTAAAGAAACAACCTACGGCGGAAAACAGCATGGAACATAATCGTATACAGCCTACACTACAGGGGGATTATGGAGATTTGAATCAAGAAATTCCTCAATTGTATATTGAAGGGCTGAAAGAATTTTTATTACGTTTAGAACAATTTATACAAGAGCCTATTGATCAACATACTTTACTATATGGAATTGACGGAAAGTTCTATGCTCCTACGATAAAAATTAATAATCATTTTGAAACTAGTATACATGGGCTATTTTTAATTGGAGATTGTTCAGGCGTTACGCATTCATTATCTCAAGCAGCTGCAAGTGGTCTGTATGTTGGAAAGTACTTATCTGACATTTATTTCTATCATTAAGATGTCAGTCAAATATTTTCAATTTCAAAACACTTTTACTTATATATAGTAAAAGTGTTTTAATAACCCCTCCTATCCTTCCCGGCTAATGATTAACTGACAAAGAATCGGAATTTTACAAAATACATATATAACATAACTGTATATTTAAAACGATTGGCATTCAATTTTAATAAATTGAATGTCAACAGTTTTAAAAGTCTCTATCCATTTTCACTTTCATTTGTTCGATATTTTGTAACATCATCATAGTGTTTAATATGGTAGGATGTCTATAAGTCAATTTCACTACAACAATGACTTGTTCTGCCCGTTTCTCAAAAAGAGTTATATTTATGCTACTACGCTTTAAAAATCCCCATTGTATGTATATGAATACTTCAAATTATTCCCTTTAGAAAACAGAGTCTAAATGGTTCATTACACTTTAATAGTTATAAAAACATAATATATAACTTCAATTAAATAAATTGTATAAAGAAGGTGTAAAAATGAAGAATAAAATAAATTTACAAATACAAAATATAAGCTTTGTTATAATAATGGCTTTAGCAGTATGGTTAAAAACATATCTTATTACGCGATTCAGTTTTGATTTAAAAATTGAGTCATCAACGCAAGAGCTTATTTTGTTTATTAGCCCTCTAGCCGCATCATTAGCATTTGTTGGATTAGCATTATTTGCAACTGGTGAAAAGCGAAATTATATAGCGCTATGTATTAATTTCTTATTAACGATCGTGCTTGTTGGAAATGTAATGTTCTATGATTTTTATAGTGATTTCGTTACATTACCAGTACTTGGACAAACCTCAAACTTTGGCCAATTAGGCGGCAGTATTATAGAAATATTAAACTACAAAATTATACTCGCATTCGTAGACATTGTTTTCTTCTTTATTTTATTAAAAAAGAAATCATTGGTCTTTAAAACAGAACGTGTAACTCATTCTACACGCTTGTTATACTTTCTTTTAACGATTGGTGTATTCTTTGCGAATCTACATCTTGCAGAAAAAGAGCGCCCTGAATTATTAACGAGATCATTCGACCGGGTAATGCTTGTCAAAAATTTAGGCTTATATACTCACCAAGTATATGACTTAACACTGCAAGTAAAAGCTGGGTCACAAAAAGCACTTGCTGATAGTAGTAAATTACAAGAAACTGAAAACTACGTAAAAGCAAACCAAAGCGAGCCAAACCCTAATATGTTTGGTGCAGCGAAAGGAAAAAACGTAATTGTCGTCACTCTTGAATCCTTGCAGACCTTCTTAATAGGCGCATCAGTCAATGGGCAAGAAGTTACACCATTCCTAAATGAATTCATAAATGAAAGTTATTACTTTGATAACTTTTTCCATCAAACTGGTCAAGGGAAAACATCCGATTCTGAATTTCTAATCGATACGTCGTTGTATCCATTAAATCGAGGGGCTGTATTCTTCACACACGGTAACAATGATTATACTGCGACTCCAGAAATTTTACGTCAGCAAGGTTATTTCACTTCTGTATTCCATGCGAATAACGCAACATTTTGGAATCGTAATATTATGTACTCTGCTCTTGGTTATGATCGTTACTATAATGAGCTTGATTACAAAATTACGCCAGAAACAAATTTAAATTGGGGATTAAAAGATATCGAATACTTTGATCAATCAGTAGATATATTAAAAACTGTTGATCAACCATTCTATGCTCGTTTCCTTACTTTAACAAACCATTATCCGTTTACGTATGATGAAGATACAAAATTCATTGAACCATACAACTCTGGTAATGGCGTATTTGATCGTTACATCGTAACTGCACGTTACTTAGACGAATCAATTAAAAAATTTATTGAGCGTTTAAAGGCCGAGGGAATGTATGATGATTCTATTATTGTGTTATACGGTGATCATTATGGCATTTCCGAAAAACATAATCGTGCAATGGCGCAGTTTTTAGAAAAAGATCAAATAACAGAATTTGATACTTTAAATTTACAACGTACACCTTTATATATTCATATTCCTGGACAAACAGAAGGTCAAACTATTTCAAAGCCTACGGGACAAATCGATATGAAACCTACTATTCTAAATTTATTAGGTGTTGATTCTACGAATGATATCCGTTTTGGCCATGATATGTTTTCAGATGAATATACTGGCTTTGTTGTTTTACGCGATGGTAGCTTCGTTACAGATAAGTATGCATACAAAAACAACACTTTCTACGACCGTATAACAGGTGAAATTGTAGATTTACCAAAAAAAGAAGCTCAAGCCCTCATTAAACGTGCACAAAATGAATTACTAATGTCTGACAAAATTATTGAAGGCGATTTATTACGCTTCTCAGAAAGCAATAAAATTAAAACTGGCGAAGTGCAAACTAAAATTAAAGAAACTGAAAAATAATCTATATATGAAAAAGGAGCAACTTATTACAGTTGCTCCCTTTTACTTTCTTATAACACATCATGCAATTTCATATGAAAAATCTGATGTATTTTACTTTTATTCTACACTTGTTTCTAAAGCTACATCCGTATAGGTATTATCATCACCTATATTTAAAATCACTTCACATTGACGCATTCTCAATTTAAAGAGCATGATAGAATCATGATAGATTTCAGGGTTTGATTTCATCTTATGTAATATCTCTTGTTTTTCTTTTATTTCTAAATGCGTGTTTTCTACAGCTTGCTTCAAGGAGTTAAATGGATTCCTAAAGAATATATTTATATCTCGCTCTTGTGTGTTTTCAAACAGCTCAAATTGCAAGAAAAATTTCTTCATAATAGAAGCCGTTACTTCAGTATAATCTTCATTTTCTACATACTGTTTGTATTTGTTATATAGCATAGATTTATTTTTAGGAAGAACTCCAAATAATTTACCGGCACTTTTCAGTAAAAATTGTGCTGGCGTAAATCGACGTAAAATATTTACTTCATCCATTTGTATTCTAGTCGTCATTCTGTCAGTATCCCTGCGCCAGTCATCAAGCACTTTAAAGTCACATTCTAACTGTATTCTATTTTCTCCAAATAGTGAATTAAGCCCTTCACTAAGTTCTTCTAAATACGTTTGACTTTGAAGAAGCTCATTATTAGAAGTTGCAATCCAATTTTGCATAGAAAGAGCAAGATTAGGTAATACAGTTTGTTCTAAATATTTATGCACTCTTTTATTCATTGCTTTATTTAGTTCCGTATCCATGTGCCCGAAATCACTTTCTTCACTAATTAAATTAGAACAGCTCTTTAATATCTTCGGAATATTTTCAGTAAGATCATTTGTAATTTCAGTTTTCATTGAACGATATGATTGTGTAATGAGATGAATTTTTTCCCTCTCAAATGCAGTAAGGTTATTAATGCTACCGTTTAGTTTCACTAGCATATCTTCATTCCAATTAATAGCATCCACTAGATTGTTTTCTTTCTCAACACGTTTATCCAAAAGATATGTAATTGTTTTTCGAATGAAATATAATAACTTTTCAGTACGTTCTGCATCTATATGTTTATGATTAAAGTTAAAATGAATAAACTCAGTTAAATCATTTAATTGTTGACTACTTGTATATAACGAAGAATAAGGGAAAATTCTCGCATGCGGGAAATATGTGTTTATTCTCGCTGCCGTATCATGTAATACCCTTTTTACTTCTGCTTCACTGTAAATGTTATCGATTTTATTTAATAAGAAATGAATTTGTAAATTTGGTGTATGTTCTTGAATACTTAATAGAATGTCACGTTCTTTATCAGTAAAAGGTGAATCCGCATTCAATACGAACAGTAATTTGTCTACAGAATTTAAATATTCGAATATCTCATCTCTAGTGTCGTTATTCCTATTAAAGCCCGGTGTCACTACAAATGTAAGTTTATTATCATTTAAAAATCTGCATGGTAATTTAAATTCAACACATGCTCTATCTCTATATGTTTGATAGTGCTGAGACATCATATTATGGTAATCAGAGACATCTTCCGTTGTTGTAATTGCTGAGTCTGTTATAGCGTTTATTTCTATATGAGCATCATTTTTTAAAACTACTACATTTGAAATTGATTTTTCTAATATATTTTCTCCTAATATAGAGTTAATAAATGTAGTTTTTCCGTTTCCTGAAGTTCCCGTTACTAAAATACGATTTGTTCTTAAATCTGCGAGCTCGTCAACTAGCCATTTAAATCGGTGACCTATTTCTATATTGTGCTTTTGTGCCCATTGTGTAATAGATTCAAAAAGGTGTAAGCTGTACTCTAAGCCATTTACATGATTAATAGAATGTGACAGTAAGTTTTCCGCATGTTCTATATTTGCTGAATCTATTTTGGAAGGGAAAATCTCATCCCATGCCAATACAGCTGCAGATGGAAATACAGCATAAGATGGATTGACCACCTTTAACCAATTTGCTAACAGATTTGGTATGATATCGTTTAATTGTCTAAGCCTATATTGACCTTGAATTAATGCAAAGTACGTTTCTTCGTAAAGAGCAGAAACTTTGTTCCATATATCGGACGAATGTATTTCAATATGTAAGAAAAATTCATTTATTGTGTTAAGCCACAATAAGTAATTTTTTTCATTTTTATAACTGTTCCAGAGTGATGAAACCATTTGCGTAAATTGTACTTGATCTACATTATTTAATGTAGCTAATGCATCATAAAAATAGTCTGGTGAAATATGTTTAGTAAACCCTTTATCGATATATCCTTTTAACACCTCAAACCAAGGATACGATTCTATGCGAATTAACTCATTCACAGCAAGCTCTACTGCACTATCAAAATCTTGCTGTTCCTCATAAAAGGAACGGGCAATTTTTGTGACATTCGGATAATCAGGATTTAAAGAAACTGCTTCTTTAATAACACCGAAAGCTGAGTCAAAATTATTTTGCTCAATGTAAAGAGAAAGTAATTGTAGTCTAATTTCGGTCATCAATATTTTATTATCAGTAGTAATGGAAGTATAAATATTTTCAGCATATGATAATTGATTAAGTTCGAAATAAGCATCCGCAATATTTTTTTGTGCCCATGGTGCTAATTCATTACTAACCTTCTCCCATTTAAAAATAGCTGCTTCAAAATCTTGATGACGATAATAAAATTCACCTTGTGCAAAACGAATATAAGACCCATCAGAAATCTCATTTTTTCTTCGTTTACATAAGCTTGTCCAAGTACGTCAAGAGTTGGTTTTGTTTCATTCTCCATTAGGAATGTTTCATAATACATCTTTTTTATTAATTGTTTTTCTAATCTCATCTTTTCCCCCACTATATCTTGAAAATACATTTTTAAGATATGTCAATACTTTTTGTATGTATGCTTTTTATCTTAACAAAGAATATCTTTTGGAAAATTTCATTTTCCTTTCATTTTTCAAGTTAGATTGAATTTTTATGAGAAAAGTTTCAGTTTTTTCAATTCCCTTTCAGTTATGAAACAGCATTAAATGTTCCTAATAACCTAATAAGACTATAATCTCTTGCATTATATTATCAAGAAAAACCTATATGAATCATATTATAAAAACAATTTATAACGAATATATATGCAAAATTAACTTCAACTATATATAAAAGAGATCGTCACATAGTACTTGTTAGATAGACCGATATGGTACGTGAATTTCAAATACACCATAATAACTTAAAACAACAATAATAGTGAGCGGCTATTCATACAATATCTTTCTCGAATTGTTTTCCTTTAAAATACTTCAGTAGTTACATAATTAAATTCCATTAACCTCTATAAATAACTAGTCCAAAAAAATCTATATGCATATCATGTTATAGTAAAGAATTCAGGAAATCCTAAAAGGAGGCATTTTCATGTTTGAAGATAAATCTAAAATCAACTACCCATATGAATTTACAGAAACTACAACAATCCCTCTAAAGAACCCCATTGATAAAAAATTCAAAAACGGCTCTGGTACACATACTTTCCCAATTAAAAAACACTATAAAGAACAGGTGTTATATACGGAAAAAATTAATAATAATAAAAATAAATAATCGTATAGATCCTTATGACAATTAACCAAATACGAATCAATATTGGGCCATGCATAGTTATGTCTTTAATAATGTAAAAATCTTCATTATACAATTCATGCACCTTTTAAAAAGTGCTGTATACAGCGCTTTTTTATACATAGATAAATGTAAGCTAACGCAGCCAAGAAATAAACTGCAAAATTACTTCACCATATTCTCGTTTAACAATTAAATCTACATATTAAAAGGGAGCAACAGTAAATGTTGCCCCCTTTTGAAATGTAATTTATTCACTTGTCAAAAGAGAAAAAACTTCGCTACTAGCAAATCGCATAAAGACGAGATTTTTTTAATTAGTCGCATACATTTTTCTCTTTTTGTTAATAATTTCACAAAAATATTTATATACTTTCTCTTGTTTTTTAATATATAGTGTTCATCAAAATTATATGACACATCCATTTGTTAAATATTGATATATCGCAAAAATCGACTACTACTATTTATTTCCACACCAATTGCACACCTTTTTTAGAGTAATAGTATGTCAAAATTTTAGATATTCTTTGCATCAGAACCCAATAAGCTATGTATAGCTAGGCACACCTATAGATATGGTGTAAACCCCACTTTTTCTTTTTTCATACTGGACTAAATTAATTATATATAATTTAATTAACACCCTTTGAATTATGCATATAAAAATGAAGTTCTACATTACATTTGAATATATTTATAAATAATTAAATATAAGGAAATCTCATTTTAAATATCAAATTCCTGCATTATTCACTATCCTAAACTTTATATTTATGAACGTTATTTGCAAAATCATTCTTTTTATTCATTTCTATATTTTTGCATAAGAGTTATTCCAGTAATACCTATTACTACCACAACTAAACAGTAGATATTTTCTAAGAATAAAAGTGGTGTAGATAAAGCCGCTAATGCGAATAAATATATTCTAGATTTTATATTCTCCCGTTTACTAAACAAAGATAAACATAGAAAAAACATAAAAAATATAAAAGAGTACATACGCATAGCTCCCCAAAAAGGATTTTTACCAGAAGCGTAAACTGTTAACAGAAAACAAGAGCAAAAAATCACAATACTTGTAGCTAAAATTGGAAGTACAATATCCTTTATCTTTTTAAAAAGCCTTTCAAAATCTTGAATTATGCTATAATCTTTTATTATATATATAAATGAAAAAATTTTTTACTCTTTGATTTATATCTTCAAAAGTTAGTATCCTTTTTTCATTTTTTTTACACTATCATAGTGCCAAACTTTAAATTCTCCTATAATACTCTTTAAAACATCACCAACCTTTCTTTCATCCACATATTTAGATAGAATTTCTTTTTCTAGTTTCTCAATAATTTGATCTTCATCAAATACTATAACTATTAAATTAAGAAATTTCCCTAAAACATCTTTTTCTATAGATAAGGATTTCAATATGTATTTTTTTATTTCAGCTGATTTGGTCTTTTCACACAGTTGCTTTAAAAAATCTTGAAACTCATCTATATTTAATTTTTCTGTTTGAAACTTATTTATATTTTCATAAACTTTATTTTTTGTTATTATTTTTGTTTGTAACTAACATAAATTCTATTTTATTAAGAAATTCATTTTGCATACTTATATCAATCTCATTAATTATCATGGTCCAATTAAATATTGTCTTCCATAAGTCCATATCTAAATCTGTTAAATTCTTTGTGTTGTTTTCACTGTCTAATTTCATAGAATGTTTTAATTGAATATATATTTCTTTTTCTTCTAGTTCGATATGAATATCGTCTTTTACTTCATAGCCAATTCTTTGAGATGGTTTTAAACGTAATAACAATAATACAAAATATAAAAATTGATAATCAAATCCTATCGCTGTCTTATCCGCTGATGTTTTCTTTTGATGCTGTGTTTGATAAAACATATCTGCACCTCCTATAAAAATTATATTATATAAACGTAATAATAACAAAACAATAAAAATATTCGATCTATTAATCAAACAAATTATTAATCAATAGAAGTATCTTTGTCCACTAATCTAAACAGCACCTTTAGTTTGGAGAAAATACAACTCATTAAAAGTTCTTTTGTCCCTTGGGTTTAACTAATTCAAATTGATTACCTGAACGCCTGCATTCTAATTGATATACCTTTTATATCTCACCTTCTTAATTTCATATTCATTAATAGGTTTCAAAACACAAATTAAGTCATAAATTCATATGCTACAGATCCAATGAACTCATGACTTAATATTAGTATTCTTCTCTACATATTCTTTAATTTGATAATACGCTCCGTAACTGATTTGTGCAGCTTTAATTAATTGATTAACACTAGTAAAATTATTCCCCCATATATCAATCGCTTTTTTAACACATCGCTTATAGTATTGTTCATATGTTTCCACAATTGACGAAACATATTGCATGGTTTTTGGATAATTCTCACGGTACTTCCCATATAAAGTTAGTTTATTTAATAGGTTTATTGCAATTGATGTCTCTGTTATTCTAACTGGCTTTTCTATGTTATTATCCCAATCTGTTATTAACTGCTGAATATCTTTTAATAGCTGCTCATCCCGTTCTGACCAATCCACTCTATTTTTATTACCTGTCGGCAATGCGAGAGGCATGTTTTCTTCAAACCATACTCTGTCATTTTTTATTAACCAACGATACGCTGCTGATCTTTCTTCTGAGATTTGCTTACGTGTAGTCATGGGATTGATCTTTTGAAATTCTTTTATTTCAGTGTAATAATCTCTTTGATTTTCAAATACTTCTTTTTTTACATATAACCCTTTATTTGACCAATAGCCATTTAGCTTTAACCTCTTAGCTTCTATTTTAATTTTCTTCGTTGAAACATCCAACCGTTGAGAAATATAATTTAATGGCTGTTTTTCCTTTACCATCTTGGCTAAGGCATTATCCCATACTTCTCCAAATTGATGAATTCTTTTTACCTTAAAGTTCTCTTTATCAAATTCTTTATTTTCCATCGGTTCATTACATAAATATTGAAAACCACAATCACACTTAAATAATCCCACTGCTCTTTTTGTATATTGACTATGACTGATTTCCACATTTGTAATATAGTAGGCTTCCTCATGACTAAAAACCGGATTTATACACTTCCACGGGCCCATTCCAAAAGGACGATATTCATAATCCTGTTCAAAGAACTCTTGCAATGTATTACATAAAAATAATATGAGTAGTATATGACGTAAAGGATGCACAGATTTCCCTTTAACAGCACCAGAAATCCAACTTTGAGAAGCGTTTACCTTAAATTTAAATCCTATTTTTTCTAATGCGTCTTCCGAATAGAAAGATCTTATGTCATTCATTAGCTTTTGATGTTTTAATGTATGTCCATCATAACTAATATATCCTTGTTGTTTTAATCTTTCATTATACTGTCTCTTAATAAACCCTGGTGTTACATTAGCTGTAGTTTCAAATAACCATTCAATCTGATTTGCTATTTTAACTCTCCAATCTTCTTGTTCTAAAAAAAGTATATTTGAAGTCCAGCTTTTCATATATGTAGATACAGAAACTAGACTTCGTCTATTCTTCAAAGGAGCTTCTTCTAGAAGAACCAAATGCTTTGTACAGACCATATATCCTTGGATCTGATGTAGTCTATTCCAATATGCTTCCCCAAATCCCCCTTCTTGTTCCTTGGAACATAATGGGCAAAAAATAGATTTTCTTTTAATTTTAAATCACCACTTATTAAACCTAATTTAAAAATATGTTTAACTCCAACTCCACTTGCCAATTCTTCCATGAAAGAACATTTTTCAGCTTCGTTAAGAAATACTCCATAATAAGGGAATGTAGTATGATATTTTATAAAATATTCAACGTTATAATAGGAAGAAATTAATTCATTACTCGCAATATTATTAATATCTGTCGGAAACTCAATATGCACAGTTTTATTATCTTTTCCAAATAAATTCTTATAACTTTCTTTAACAGTTTCATTACCCATATGAGTATGAAACCTTGCAACGATACTATATAAAGATTCATTCTCATACGGTTTCGGGAAGTATTTCATCTATCTCCCCCACATTTAAATTATTCACTCGAGATAATATCATCTTTTACATTAATTACATATGTCTCATCTTTACTATAATCTGTAATCTTAGCCTTTCTCTTTTTTGAAGACTTTTTGTCACTTGGAAGATTAGCTTTTTCTAGTTCTTCAACCATTAATTTAGTAGTTTCCTGCTCTACTACTAATCTATCTTTTTGAGGATTATTCTTCATAAATATATATTGAATTGCTTGTTGCGCTAAAAATTCTTCACTCATATTTTTTTCGTAAGCTCGCAATACATCTCCAACAGCCTTTTTTACCTCTTTATACCCAAATCCAATTGCTTGAATTTTATCTATTAGCTTTAACTCTAATACTTCTTTAGTATCTTTTTGTTGCATTTGTTCTTTTTGTTTTTCTAAATGATACTCCATATTAAGCGCTTCAATCTCATTATCTATAATACCTTCTGATTTTTCATTTATAAAAGTTATTAATATATCTTCGTATTTTTTCATTTCGGCTTTATTCCCAGACTTAATTGCCGATAACATAGGTTTTAATATTCGTAAATGTTTTTTAGAGGCTTCTTGAAACATTCTTGGTGTAATAATTTCCTTCTTCTTTTTCATCGTTTCCATTTGAGTAAGGATATACGACTTTATTGCTACAGCAATGATTCCTTGGCAAGATTCATAAAATGCATCACGTAGTTCATCCGTTAATGGCGTTATTTCCTTTGTCCACTGGTATTTCCAAATCACTTCAACAAATAGTTTCCATTCACTACTATCCTTCTCTAAATTGCTCCAAGTCAAATATCCTTGTCCGCACATTCTCCGCGTTTGTCTTAACGCCTTACCAAATAAAGTTTCTGTTTTTGGTGTCCCAACAAAAATAATTGGTATTTTACTGCGATTTGTTAATGTAACAAAAAAATTCATCATCATTTCTTCGCCTTGACTTTTTGCAATACTTAAATGTTGAATTTCATCCACTATTAATATCCCAATAGCATGTATGATAATTAGATTTTCTATCGCCAACATTAGCTGAGTAACATTGGCACGTCCACCTCTCATCTTCGTTACAGCATAGTTAGTACCTAATATTCTATCTAATTCACTAAAAAATGCTGCAGCTAATCCTTTTAATGTGCCATCATGCGGACAATCAATTTTTAAATACACCACTTGCGTACGTAAAAAAAATTGCCCCTCATATTCTTTATGTTGAATAACTTGTGGGTACATCGACAACAATCTATTTATACTTCTCGATTTTCCACCTCCAGATATCCCGATAACTAAAAAACCTTCACTTGCAACTGTTTTTTCTAAATTATAAGTAAATTCACCATCTAACATAGAATGATATATATCATTTAAATGAACCTTTTCCTTTCTATCTAAAGGGTTCCTTTGTAAATAACTTTGCCTTAAAGCACAATCAAACATTTCATATAAAATTGAATGTCTAAAGAACGGCTGAAAAAATTTATTAAGCCTTCTAAGATAATGTATCCTATAATGCCTTAATTCTTTCCGTTCTTCATCACTATACGCCGGATAATGCAATAAGCCTTTAATCATTTCTTTAGAATCCAAAACAGGTGAAAGGGTTTCAAGAAAAGGGTTCCCTTTGTACTCTTCTATTTTTTGTTCTATATAAACAGCATCATGCCAATCAGCATCATCTACGTGTAAAGAAAGCTTTTTATCTACATCCTTACATTCTTCCACTTCCATCCTCCCTTTCTTTCAATACTTCCAGAAATAGCTCCATATCATTTTGCTCATACTCTTCAATTTCTTCTAATTCTTGATTATCATAATCAGATTTTTGTTCTTCTGTATTCAACAACCTTTTGATTTGTTTATGTTCTTCAATTTCATCAAGGTACATTCCCTCTTGCGGCAATCTATTATAACTTTCTTGTAATGTATTCTCATTTATATTTTTCAGTCTAGCGGTGTTACTTTCAGGTTTTAAATCCAAAACCCCCATTTGTCTTTCTTTTTGCATCATTTACCATATTTTGCACCCGTTTGGAAAAAGTCAATTCTCTTTCTAAATCCTCTGTATAATGTCGATCTTTTAAATATTTTTCATACTCTTGGATAGCTTCTATTTCCATTAATGATTTTCCATAATATGGGCTTCTTGAGTCCATTTCAAATACTATAAATTTTCTCGTTTCAGGATTTCGATAATACATATAAGTCATATTTCTTGCATCATATACAATTTCTATGGTCCTTGTCTTCTTTCTAGCTAGAGCAAACCACTGCTTTACATTTTCTTCTTCCGAATCATATATTAAATTCCTTACTTTAAGCCCTTCCTTAGTAATCCTTCCTTTTATACTAGTCATACACATATATTTCAGTTCATTATGAGGTATTTTTGACAATAGTCCAGAAGAGTTTTGAATCCCCCATTTCCATAATTCATTTGGAATTGGAGACACTCCATCTCTTATTAAATCAGCGGTCATTTCATAATTCTCAAGTGTACTTTGATTATAATTACGTATATACTCAATAATATATTTTCGAAAATCATCAATAGTTAATACCGCATCTAATCGTACATCTTTACTACCTCTTGTACCAAAATTTTTATCAATATAACCAGGAAAAAACGGCTTAGCTTTCTGCTGCACTAATCCTAAAGCTCTTTCAACAATACCTTTCAGGTCCGCCCTATAACTGGGGGTATTTTTCGTATTAAGACCCAAAAGTTCAATTAATGGTTCAATACCTTTACTTTTTAATTCTCCACGATCTGCAACAATGGCCTGAGGCTTATGCTCAGCAATCCATTCTTCTGAACCAATATTTATCCCAAGGTCTCTACAAAATATTTGCTTATTACATGCTACCGAATAGAATGCTAATTTTGCTAACTCTAAAGAAGCTGGCCTAGTGTCCACATGAAAACCAGTAATCATTCTACTAAATACATCCAATACAAAATAAAGAGTGGCGCGACGTATAATAGCATTCGGGTTTAATGCAGACACTAAATATACATCTATCGGAGTAGAATCTATTTGAAAGACACTCCCAGGGCCAAAAACATGGTTATTAGATTTGTCTCCTAAATACCTTTGACCTAAATTGTAATTTCTCTCTCCCATTCTAGCTTTCGTCACATATAGCTTGTCGGTTAATTTTTTACCCCAGTATACAAATTGATTCAAACTTAATTGAACAATATCATTTCTAAGTATTCTTCTTTCTTCACTACCAACTATAATAGTAGTCGAAAAATAATCATCTAAAAATCCTATATAGGCTTGCTCAAAAGTACTATTACCATTGACATAATATTTTGTGTAAGCTGCTTTTATTTTCACCTTTATATCTTCTGTAACATTTTGTCCATTCCCTCGTACCAGTTTTCTCTTCCTTGGTGTACCTACCTTTGTCTCTCCTAATTTTTTATCCTTGCCTTTACCTCCACACATTTCGTAATTACCTATTAGTACGTTTTTATTTTGACCATATCTCCAATATCTTCTTAACCATCTATAAATAGTGCTTTTCACATATCCTTTTTCTATTAGTTCATTTATCATTTCTCCTCTTTTTGCTTTTTCAAATACAAATGGCATATTTTCTCTCGATACTAAATCCTTAATCATCTTCCAGCGTTCTTCCCTTTTCTCCTTCGACAAGCTATCCAATTCATACTCAAAACTATTCACGATATAAGGATGTTCTATAACTTCTATTAATTGACCTGATTTTAGCATTTCTAACACTTTTTTTACTTTTATAAAAATAGGAAGAGATTTTTCTCTACTAAATTAAACCAAACTAAATGTTCGTATGTACTATCAATCCATAACAGCCGAAAATATTGACTCTCCATTTCTGCATCGATTTCTTTTAATACCATATTTACAAATAGTTCACTCATATCAATATCCACTCTTTCAATAGTAATGAAGAACAATTTATCGTATATAAATCAATTTTTTCAAAAACATCAATATGAACTAAACGCTGAAGAACTAAATAATAAAATAATGAAATTGCAGTTCCTATTTCAAGATTATTTAATCTATCAAATCGATGAAGTTCATCTCTTAATCTGTTAATTGAATTTAATAAGGTTATATACAATTGTTGAAGTAATTCTTGTAAATGTGGTTCCTCAAATAGACTCTCTAACACACTATAAGCATTAAACAACATTGTTAAGTTATTAGTCAGTGTAACCGAGAAGCTCTTTTCAGTTACAATTTTCCAATCTACATTCTTATTTTTCCAGTATAACCTCTCAATTTCAAACTTCTCACAAACTCTTCTTTTACTTAATTCGTTAGTTAATTTAATGGTTCTAGCTATATCTATTAAATTGTTATCTGAATCTTTAATTGTGATCATAAAATCTGTTGTTAGTATATGGGGGGTATTGGTAGTAGAATCCGTAGGATATTTGACACCAAGTTCATTTGCTATATGTATTGCCAGCTCTAAATCAAACAATGGGAATTGTTCTCTAATATCTATTACTCTTGGTTGAGAATCCAGGAGTAAAAAATAAGCATACTCTACATTAGAGAGTAAATGGTGTATTCTTTCTGTTTTATTTCCATGTGCTCGAATTATCATTCCTTTTGATGGAAAGTCATATACTTTTATCCAAGGGATATATGCAGCTAGCTGTCCCATCCCTCGACCTTCTTTTAAATTATTTTTCATTTTTTTATAAGTCCATCTCCGATTTTTCATATTCCCTCCAATTTTCTTGACATAAACTTATTCTTTAATTATCTTCTATTTACCTACAAATCACTTTTCAAATTTTCATTATGTAGTGTAACTTGTTGATAAATAAACTCTTCAAGTTCTTTATTAATCTTATTATTCAGTCCAACTCTATATCTTAACTTACTATAAGTAACTTCTTTATTTTCAAATTCGGTCTGTAAATAAAAAGAATCCTACGTTTACGAAATTCAAAGACTGATTCCGTTACGCTTTTTACATAACTAATGGTAAGCGGATACAAATTAGCGGTTTCATATAAATTTGTCCATGCTCCGCCCATAGCCTTTTTTATAGAACTAATTGTAATTCTTTTTAATGCCTTGTTTTCCTTTTCATATTGGTGCCACTCATTTATTAATTTTTTTGCTTTCTCTAACATAATTCTGTCTCTGTTCTCATATTTATTCCAGCGTGTATTCTTGATTGCCCTGGGTGCATGATCTTCTGTCCACTCCCCATCATATTTCATCATCCAACGATATAACGCTGAATTCAGATTATATAATTCCCCTCTAGAATAATCAGGGTACAATTTAATTTGTTCCATCCACTGCAAACGATTTTCTTCTCTTGCTTCATCATAATTTTCTATTATGTTTCTCGAACGCTTTTTATATCTTGACTCAGTATTTTTATTTTCAAAGTCACTTAACTTTTTATTAAATGTTTCTCTGCCCATACCACTTCGTTCTATTAATACTTTGTACGGAACTCCTTTTTCTATAAGTTTTTTTACTTCCTCTCCCCAGACAGGACCTAAACTTATAATTCGCCTGCTAAACTGTTTTACAACTAATGGGTTATTTTCAGGAGAAAATAATCGATAAGTAAATCCACATTTACATTTAAAATCGGCTTTTAATACTAACTTTGTTTTCTCTATACTATAATCAACTTCTTGAATACACTGCTCTAAATAGTGATCCGAAAATGGATTCATACATATCCAAGGCCCTGCTCCAAAAGGTTCAAAAGTGTATTTTTTTCAAAGAAATCCTTAATACTTCCACATAAGTAGTAAATCAACAATAAATGCATTAATGGATGTAAATATTGAATCTCATGTGAAAATAAATATCTCATCCAATTAGGGTAGCCTTCTTTTTGAATATCAAACTTCAGTAATGTAAATATTTCTAAAGGAAAAAACACAATAACCCTTCCTTTAATTTGTTCCTTTTTTCACTCATTGGATAACTTATTCCCTTTATATCCATCAAAGCCTTATATTTTTCAAAATAAAATTCACAAGATTGAGGTTGTAAATTTGAGTTCATCAACCATTCAATATCCTCAGCAATCCGAAACAACCAATTCATAACCTGTTCTTTCTCTAGTAAATTTAATTTTTGTTCTTCTAAGTCTCCCTCATCAATAACTGATAATCCATGTTGAGCATGTAATTTATATACATATATCACTAAAAACTCCTTATGTTTTGTACATACAAAAACACCAGGAACTTGATGAATTCTATTAATATAAAATTCACCATATTCCTGTTTTTGTTCGACAATACAATTTCTACAAAAGTAAATGTTTTTTTCTCTTTTATTATCATTTTTCTCACTTAAATATTTTTTCACCATATTACTTTTCATATTTTTTTTCATAGTCTCTATTACTCGTGTATATTTTATAGATGTTAAAAACGGTTTATAAAATGGGATGGTTGTATGATTTTGAATGAAATATTCTGTAGTAAGGTTGGTAGGTTTATTAGGGATTCCTCCCAATAAGCAGTCTAAATTATTAGGGAAGTCAATTATAGAGCTTTTTTTATCATCACTAAATAACTCTAACATAGTTCGCATTCTTGACATACTAGCTAAATGGACATGGTACCTAAGCATAACACCATATAGCAATTCATTTACATATGGTGTTGGAAAATAAACCACCATCTCTTTTCCCTTCTTTCATAACTTATTAAATTCCTATAAGAAAATTATACATAATAATCACCTGAATTTTAATTAAAATTCAGATTTTTCTTTTTAAAAAAATTATTTTATATTTGATTCCAATGTTTAAAAAAATAAAAAATGTAAATTAATACTTATGAGTTCTATTTTAGGAGGTTACTTAAATGTCAATAATTTGTGCCAATGTAAAGATTTCAGGAACTAGACCACTTTTATTTAACAGATTTACCGAGGATGCAATTCCTATAACAAAACAAGAGAAGTGGGGAGTTCCAGGAAACAACCCTGAAGAATGGAAAAAAACTTTTCAAGCTACCCCGCAAGGTCAACTTTATTTAGATCCTATTTATATTTTCTCTTGTTTACGTGCAGGAGGGAAGTTTATATCTAAAGGCAGAGGAACTTTAGAACCAGAAGTATCTTCAACCCTCCAAGTACTAGATAACAAGATATTTATTAACAGGTTTCTTCCTCCTATTGATGAAATTACAAGGGATGATAAAAGAGATGTATATATTGATGTACGTCCCGTTTCAAGAAGAGGTGTAAAAAATATACGTTATCGTCTAGCTATTTCATCCGGTTGGGAAACTGAGTTCAGTATAATTTGGGAAGGAACCTTAATTAACCGTGAACAAATGAGAGCTATTTGTCAAGATGCTGGTGCGTACGCCGGATTAGGAGATGCAAGAAAGGTTGGATTTGGTCGATTCCATGTCACTGATTTTAGCATCATTCAGGAAAAAGCACATGCCTAAGAAAAGAACCCCTTATGAAACTTGGAGGACAAATATAAGACCAATTGTATGGAACAGAGATAATAGACAATGTATACGTTGTAAAAAGCCAGTCTTATTAAACGAATGCCATATAGACCATATTGTTAGTGGACTAAGGGGAAACAATAAACTTCAAAATTTACGTACACTTTGCAGACAATGTCACGTTCTACGTGCGGATTACTTTCATCAAGGCATGATTGCAAAAGCTTTAAAAAATGGAGTTATAACAGCGAATTGGCGTCAATATGTTTGGGAAGAAGATTCACTATTAAAAAGGTAAAACAGCATTCTTTTATAGTCCCCAATGAAACAGTAACAATATATGAATTCAAATAATGTAGTGTATTTTATAAAACCAAACTAGATGTATGGTACGATTTGATACGGATATAAAATTAAACAATTTATTCTGCTTAATTTTAATTAAGAATCCTTACATACATAGTAGATAAACAAATTTATATTTAAGCAAAGTCACTATGAATTTCACGCTATATTAACACTCTCTGAAAAACATGATTGTGTCGAAACAGTTAAGGCTGTTCAATAGGATATGACCTCCCTATTGCTGAAGAGACAGGTCACTTAATAAGGTTAGGCTTGGTATGGTACATCCCGGCTGGGTTCGGTTCGGTGGTGTTTGGTATGGTACGGCTTGATACGGTAATTTAATTATTACATGAACCATTTAACTTTATTATTTTCATTCCTCATTTAAACCAAACAACTAAAAATAAAATACTTATAAGTACCATTATAAACATTTTAGGCACTACGGTGTTCTTACATTCATTTGTACACTTCTCTAATCTGATAGAGAGGTGATACACTTGTCTGATTTCTTAAAATTAATTGGGGAAAACGTCCGCTTTTTACGAAAAAAAAGAGGATTGACACAAGAAGAATTAGCTGAACGAATTAATCTACAACAGGCTTACATTGGTGGAGTTGAACGTGGAGAAAGGAATATTTCCATGCTTACCCTACAAAAAATTGCTGATGGTCTAGAGGTTTCACCTGATTTAGTTTTAAACTTTGGTAATATCAATTTAATCGATAATCCTCAAAGAGATGAATCTCTTAGTATCATTACTTCTCTACTTCATCAAAAAAACGTTAATGAATTGCAATTTATCCTAAGGTTCCTTCATAATTTCTCTGAATTTGTAGAGAATGGCAACTTTAAGTAATAAATGCAAAATATTTTTGAATACATACTCTAAATATTCACTTACAATAAACATCTCAAGTTATCTAAAGATTACTATAAAAAGTTCCAACTCGCTCCTTACTTAGAAAATCTTTAATACCATTGCACATAAAAAAGTTATCCTGTCTGAATATGTTAGATAGAATAACTTTTTTATATTTTTTGGATTCAAGATGTTTCAACCAATAAGATAGTTTACTTCTAGTAAATCTCCTAAAAATACCATTCCCATAAGTATTTTTAGGAGATTTCATAAGAATAAAGGTTTAGTATCTCTTATTTTTGAAATATATAATTTTGGGCCTTCAACTAACGCAACAGAACTATTCGTTAAATTGGTATTTGGCGACCATATTAAAAATGTGAAGTAGACCTCCCCTGTTGTTGTACAAAGACATGAAACTCCAAACTATTTAGACAAGAAAGTCTAAACTTTTAATTTTGGTTAGTAATTGAGACCTAACATTCTAAATTAAAATTTTCATCATTTAATTTAACTAAACTAGAATGAAGTCAATACCTTTAAATAACAAAGACCCAAAACATTAACAATTTGTTTTAGGACTTTGTAAAAGATTTTCCATACTAACTCTTTGATATTAAGTGATTTTTAGTTAACAAATATGTTCTTATTGCTTTTATTTCGGAAGAACAATTCTTTTATATAATTGAACTGTAATAAAGTAATAGATTGAATAGATAACTAGAAAAATTAAGATTGGTAATCAAATATGATAATATGGATCAATTAAGATAAAACCAAAAATCTTCATACCTAATAACACATGAATCATACCTATTATCCCTGGGAATAAAAATACTAAAAATGACTATCCCACATTACGCTTCACCCTAACTTTAAATTTATTTAATTCTATTTTATCAGAATATTCATACGTACAATTAGACAAAAGGTATGATTTTCTCATTATTTTCATTCATTATAATAATGTAAGTTAAAGATGTTACTGGCTAAATAGTTTAGAGTTTCTTGTCCTATGTTCAAAAGTTTTAGACTTTCATGTCCTGTTATTAAGACATGAAAGTACCTACAAAATTTATAATAATGGCTATTTATCAACGATTCTTCATAAGTTTTTAGTTTAGACTTTTATGTCTTTCTACATGTACAAAGACAAGAAAATGGATACTATTTTATAAACGCTAACTTCTGTTATATCTAATTTTTTTGCATTAAGAAATAGTTTATATATCAATACACGCATATTATGGATACTGGTATTATTTTAATTAATCACTTGTATTTTAAAAAGTCACTTACTCCAATTTATAAGTAAATGTCTTTTTATTAAAAGATAGTTATTTCTAATAATAACTCCGATTGAGAAATCCAACAATATAATTAACTCTTTTAATTTAACTGTTAACCAGACGTATAAAGTGGCCTATTTTAATAGTGATTTAATAACCAAATATATCCATTTCAAAAGGCGTACCTTTATAAACACTGATTACTTTTTAGGAAGATTCATCTGTAAAAAGTAAAACTAAGTCTACATCATTTTATAATTTGTAAAACAAGTCGTTAAATAGCCAAATAAAAACCCAGTGATATCAGTATGTGTGCATCGTATCACTGGGTTTTATGAGTTTAACATTTTGTATCTTTTGTAAAACTCATTTGTTAAATAAAAAATCCCTTCACGATTTGTGAAGGGGTCAGTATACATTGAAAGAGTAATTCCATTTTAATATGTAAAAGAAAAACTCGTATTGACTAAATTCACTTTTTTAACTTAATTTTATTCTTTTGTAAACATATTTAAATATAGCTTATCTTAATGGAAAACAAAGCGCCGGCATTACTTTGCGCATTTAACAAATTAAGAAAACAAGGATTTTATCAAACTACAATCCATTGTATAATCAAACATTTAAACAATCTTATTGAACAGGATCATAGGCAGGTAAAGAGACGTTTTGTCAAATCCGAAGGGTTTCAAAATCTTCTTCATACTTCACGTACGATATATAAGAAAAGGTGAAGTCCTCAAAGAGACTCCACCTTTTCAACGTACAATGAACTTCAACAATTACTAGCTACTTCCTAAACATTGGTCCTCATTTACCAACCTGTGTATGCCTTTTTAAACTTTGCAACAGAACCCAAAATTTTATTTTCGCGCATTTTCTTTTTTGAACGCACATTATTTTACCCTTCTGTTACAGCTATATTATCAATGTTAAAGCCCTGGTTAGATGCTTCATTAGCAATAGTCAATTTCAATTTTTCAATATCAGATGGAGTTGTGAATTTATACGTTTTTCTAGCCCACGAATTACCCTGTTGTTCAATTGGGTGTGCTACGCCTGATTGTTTGGATCCATCCATAGATAAAAAGTCTAAGTAAAGAGTACCATAGCCACCAAAATTATTTGAGCTTGGTGTGGTACTATCATACGATAACTCATAAGTAGTATTCGGATTAACTTTTATTGTTTGAGAAACCTTACTATTTTGATACATATTTAAATATTGATTACCAGCACTTGGGCTCCCCTCTTCAACTGTCCAACCTTTTAATCCCTTCGAAAAATCACCATTTTGAAACTTCCACTCGGTATTATCCGGAATTGTTAACTCGAGTGCAGCTAAATTCCAAATTTTTATACTAGCTGAAGTTTGAAGAACACCATTATAAATAGTAATGTTATTCAAGCCTTTTTTAAATTGAAACCTTCCTATTAATACTCTTTTATAAACGAAGCCATCATTCAAAGACATTCCATCCCATATATCACCGTTATCAAAGAAATCAGTAGTAATATTTTCTGAGTGATTTCCATTGATGGATACCTTTAATACTACTTCGTCTTTTTGTTTCTCAGCACCAATAACTGCATGTAATTCGTAAGTATCCGCTGTCTCCGTATGAATTTGATATGTCACATAACTATCCTGATTAAGATTATTAGAATAATTTTCAAATTGTAAAACTCCATCTCCAAACATAGGTTCATCAATCATTGTTATATTTGATTCAAACTTACTGTGATGGTAATTCCCTACATCAATTACTTTAGTTATAGGCTCATCATTTTTGCTTACACCAACAAATCTATTTTCAGGTGTATAATCGTCTCGTTTAAAACCAACTACCATTGCATCTAAAGAGTTGAATCCACCAGTTGCATTTTTACCAAATCCCATGATGGATGATACCTTATTCCCTACATATTGATATGCACCAAATTTGTGTGGATTAGGCCACCATGATCCTCCTCCAATATTTTTCTCTTTTTCATTATAAAATTTGAATCCTAAAGAAATAGGTACTAATTCAGACCACATATTCACTTGGATAAGAGGATTTTTTACCGGAGATTCTATATCAAGAACAGATTCCCTTCCACCAGTTCCACCAGTTCTTTCACTATCAATTATTTCATTATTTTGGATATAGCTACTTTGAATACTATCAAGTCTCTCTGCATGATTAACTTGCAATCTTTTAAAGATTCCACGATATTTAAGATTATGGTCTTTAATGATAGTATCAATTTCATTTGTAGTTTTTTCATAAGGATATACCGAACCTGCAATATCTGAATAAATTGTTCTAAATGGATTTAATTCTATGTTATTTTGATATATTTCCTGATAATACTTCCATTTGTAAGCAAAATCAAATACAGTTAAAGTCATTCCCCTTTTATATTGATTGATTACATTCCATCTAACTGTATTAATATAGTGATTTTTATTGTTAGTTGTTGGAAAATCTTTATCATTCAGTTCACTTTCTGACACTTCTTTTAATCCCTTATTATATGTTTTCAGCAAATAACTAGTATATTCATCTATTATTTCTTTTAAATTCCTTTTGAATTTTTGATGTATTTCTTCATCCATTCCCCATTCTAATCCATGAATTGCTGCATCCCTAATTAGAAGAATGTGCATTTCTGCAACGTGAACAAAGAATGGAAGGAATAATACATCATATTTAGGATTTTGAAATGTCGGTATTCTTTGTATGAATAGTAGATTTGCTGAAGTAAATACCTGTACTAAATATTCTTCGGGTGTCAGCCGATCTGGTATGTCAAAAACTTTTTTACCATTATATGAATCGTATGCATCTCTATATTCTTTTAACACATTGGCTAAACCAGCTATTTCTTGTATAAGTTGAGACATCAATGCTTCTTCTATTTTTTTATCAACTATTTGATTAATAGCTTTTTCTAAATGCTCCCATATTTTTTGGAAATCTATACTTGATTTTGTAGGGAAGAATAGCATAGATACTAAGCTAGAAAGTACTCCACCTACAACCGGTATAGCTTCTAAAGCAGTTAACCCAATAAAACTAAGCAACCCTAAGACATCATCACCATCATTAATTCCTTTTTCGATAAGAGTTAAAAGAGAAGAAGTATTATCAAGTGCATTGATAAACATTTCTTTATTCCACTTGGTTCCAGATATATGTGGCATATCTACACCGCTCAAGACATTATAAGGTACCATAGTATTACTACTCATATTCATCACTCCTAATAAAATGATTTTTGATTAGATAAGCATGAATTAGCATATGTAGCTCTGATTATGCATTATTACATGCTTTTCGATACAAATATTACATGAAATTCCAGTTTATTTTTGATAAGATTATTATAAAAATACAACTATCTTTACTTAAATTTAGTAATTATGTGATATTAAGTTAGTAATTTTAATCAATACGTAAATTGCATACAATAATTCAAAAATTCATTATGACTTTAAGAGGTGCATAACATGGTAATATCTGCCCATTCAGTTGATACGAAATATATTTGCCTGTTGCTATTTCAAACGTTTGAAATACCTGTTCGTTTTTTAGATAAGAGCAAAAATATCCTTCATGAATATATATATCGTGATATCCCTAACCCCTTTTATTCCTCTAAGGAAGAACATCTAAATGGACTTTATTTAGATGATGACCCTTTTAATTTTACGATTATTCGAACAAATAATTATCTTGAAAGTTTCATCTTATTACACTTAAATAATCAGGAGAACATTAAAGGAACTTTTATCATCGGACCTTGTATATACTCAAAACCATTAGAAAAAATGATAGATAGAATCATAAATGATAGCCATGTTATTGCAAATAAACATATGATAATGAATTATTATTATTCATTACCAACCATAAAAGAATCAAAGTTAATTCATGTCAGTACTTTACTGTACTACATGATTTATTTTAAAAAAATAGATGCTAACACCGTTATAGAAAGAAATAAATCTTTTAAAAGAATAACCTGTGAGATGGAGAAGCCTGATATTTATATTTCACTTTGTCATCAAAATGATTATGTACGTAATGAGATATCAGCTTCAACAAAAATGTATGAAGCGATTAAAGCAGGGAACAAAGAAGAACTACTAAAATATTGGGGTTCATTTCCTCGTAAAACAATTACAAAATTTTGCGTTACGAACGAGCTAAGAAATCGAAAAAATCAAGCAATTGCTGCTATTGCTATAGCTACTAGATATGCAATAGATGGAGGGTTGCCTTCAGAGGTAGCATTTTCACTTAGTGAGTTTTACATTCAAAACCTTGAAAAATTAAATGATATAAACTCCATATTAGTTTTAGTGGAAAAAGCTTTTTGTGCTTTCACTGAACATGTAAAAACATATAGAGGAAAAAATTATTCAAAACCTATTATTACTTGCCAGAATTATATTTCCAAAAACATATATCAAGAAATATCCCTTAAACAACTGGCATGTATTACCAATAAGAATTCTATGTATTTATCTACACTATTTAAAAATGAGGTGGGAATGACTCTAAGTGAGTATATTCATCGAGAAAAAGTGGAAGAGGCAAAAAAACTGTTAACTTTAACTAACTATTCTTTATTAGATGTCAGTACTTTTCTCAATTTTAATAATCAAAGTTACTTCACTAAGATTTTCAAAAAATACACAGAAATGACTCCAAAACAATATCGAGATCAACACACTATTTATTAAAACCATTAATCTACTATTTTTTCAAAGCCAACTTTATATTGGAAAGAAAGAAAAAATATAATAAACACATGTTATTTCAACTAACATGTTCATTTAATTCAATACGAAAAGTAAAATCCTGTATTTTAAATACAGGATTTTTTTCAAATTTTATATGATGTCTAGAATATATGTGAACGACAAGGAGTAGCTGCTTCCACTTTTCGCTCCATATAACAATAACAATTGATTACTCGTTAATAAATGCTATCAATCCTGTTTACCTAAGAAATGATGTCATCGTACCAACTGTATTCGAATTCCCAGAACTACAGCTTGAGTTCTGTCCCCTACACCAAGCTTTTGAATAATGTTATGTACGTGGGTTTTAACGGTTCCTTCTGAGATGAACAATACATTTGCTATTTCTTTATTTTTCTTTCCATATGCCATAAGCTGTAAAATTTCGATTTCACGATCTGTTAAAGGTTCTATTGAGGGTGAAACGAAGGATTGATCGGTTTCTATATTAGTAATAGGGTTTACAATCTTTTCAAGCGCTTGTTTCGCTGTTGTACTATTGTATAAGGTAGCCCCTCTATATATAGAACCTATCCCATTTAGCAGCATTTGAGTTTGGGTATCTTTTAGCAGATACCCAGCTGCGCCAGCCCTTATTCCATCGAATACATAGTCTTGTATATCAAAAGTTGTCAATAATATAACTTTTGTATTAGGCAGAGATTGAACAATCTTTCGTGTTGCTTCTATACCGGTCACTTTTGGCATTTGCACATCCATCAGTACGACATCTGGTATACTTTGTAAAGCGACCTGTAAAGCCTCCTCCCCATTATTTGCTTCACCAACAACTTCCATATCAGGTTGGCTATTCAAAATATAGCTAAGTCCTTGCCTGATGAGTTGCTCATCATCAGCTAACACAATTCGAATTTTCTTCATATTCTCCATGTCTTTGAAACCTCCTATTTATCTTTATTAAATAGATTCAATTTGGTATAAAGGGATTATAATTTTTATTTTTAACCCCCCTTCTTTACTAGCTGAAAAGGTACAGGTGCCCCCTATCGATTGACAACGTTCTATCATTCCTTTTACGCCAAAACCATCTTTGAATGAAGATGTATTTATAAATCGGCCATTATCGGAAACAACTAGAGAGATTTTTTGATCATTTTCTTGTATACATATCTCTACCTCATTAGCTCCGGAATGTCGAATGACATTTGTAATAGCTTCTTGAAGAACTCGGAAGATGGTAATACTAATATCTTCATTCCATTCGGAGAATCCCCCTTCTTCTTTTAGATGGAACTTGATTTTTGAGTTGGAAGCTGTTTGAGAAATAAAACCTCTAATTGCAATAATACCAAGACCTTTTTCGTCACTTGCCCACTCGTGAACAGTTACACGAATTTCCTCCATTCCTGAACGTGCAATTTTCAATAACTGATTAACTGTCTTTGTTGCAGTTTGTGGATCATTTGGCAACATGAGTTCTAATGCTTGTAATTGAACAACGAGAGATGTCATCTGATGACCTAAACCATCATGAATATCTCTTGCAATCCGTGTCCGCTCAGTAAGAGCAGCATATTTCATTGATTGTAACGTGGCCTCTTGAAGTTCAGCATGAGTAGCCATTAATTCTTCATGTATTTGCTCTAATTCTATAAATTGTTCTTGATTAATTTGATAAGCTTCCCTTAATAAGCTCTGTCCTCGTATTCCTACATATAACCCGCCTAGGCCAAATAAATTTGCATATGGAAAGTTGTTTATCCATGAAATCTCCAAAATCACGCCAATAGCAAGCAACGCTTGTAGCGATGTCGTGACAATAAATTTCACTGGAGAAATCGCTAATAAACAAACGAGTGGCCAAAGTAACTTAGCACCTTCAAACTCCATGTTAAGTAAATGAATTACTAAAACTGTTCCAATAAGTAGGCTGGATATAAGCATATATTTAGAAGGGCTCCACCAATCTTTTGGGATCCAGAGCATAAATAAATAAATTATAATATAACAAATACATATCATTAGGGATAGTTGCCCTTGAGTAGAAAAATATCGATAGTAAAAGACAAAACCAGCGATGGATATTATTACCTTGAATACTTTTTGAAGTATTATTTGTTCTAATGCTTTGTTCAATTTGGTATCATTCTCCTTCCTTTTGCATCTCTCATGGACTATTAAGATGTTGTATAAAGATAAATGGGCTCAAACCGATTTTATCATGGTGGTTGAATTTAAGTCTCTATCTATAGGTAGAGAGAACCAAAAAAAAAATAAACCTGAGATAGAGGTCTTTGGAAAATGAAGATGATACTCTTATTTTGTAAGAAATAAACGAAAATATTAGACAGAATAGGACGGTAACTCAAGCTGAATAATCACTCATTAATTTATATTTAATAAAAGAATGAAAAAACAATATTAGTGGAAGGAAACAGCGTAAGTTTATTTTTGTCAACATTATAATGTTGACAAAAATCCGAAAATAAAACATTCGTATCGCATTGTTTACATTCCATTAATAAATCCATGAAATAATGAAAGGGTGTTTTTTTGAAAAAAGGTTTAATAATTATAGGTTGTATAGGAATTTTGTTGTTTTCATTGGTATTTGGATTAAAAAAATATGCTCTTTTTGTAGCTTCTAATAAGATAAGTGATATTCTTTTTTCAAAGAATGGAGGCGAAACAAAGCAACAATTTTTGCCAAAGGCAGAAAAGGGAGTTGCAACTTCAGAAGAAGGTAAAGACTATAAAATATTCAATGAAAATCAAAATTGGTTTAAAAAACAAATCGAACTAGGAAAAGTGGAGAATTGGGAACAGGAAACTACTGAAACTTATAATAGCCCGGATGGCTTATCAACAAAAAAAGTTAAGCATTCGATTAAATTAAACGCATACTATTTAAAAAACGAGAACGACACAAAAAAGACAGTAATAATTGCTCACGGTTTTGGGCTGAGCGGAGATCAATATGGAGCTTGGGCTAAAATGTATTATGATTTAGGCTATAATGTACTTCTTCCAGATGCTAGAGCTCATGGAAAAAGTCAAGGTGATTATATTTCTTTTGGCCTGCAGGAAAAGTATGATTATACGAATGAAAATGGTTGGATTAATCAAACCATTCAAAAGGTAGGAAATGATTCTGAAATATATTTGCATGGTGGATCAATGGGAGCTGCAACTATGATGATGGTTTCAGGCGAATCTCTACCGTCTAATGTTAAACTATTAATCGAGGATTGTGGTTATTCAGATTTGAATATACCTATTCGTAATCTGAATAAATCAATCTTAAAACAGTTAGAAAACAATGGTGGTAAGTTTGAAATTAAACGTTCATTATTGGGGTTGGATGTAAATTTCTCGATTAAAGAAAATGATATTAACTATGTATTCAATCAATTGTTACATGTTTTCAACCAGAGATATGCTCTTTCTAAAGAGGATAGTGAAGTATTTAAATATGTGTCTGCACGAAAAGCTATGAGTACTACAAAATTGCCTGTTTTATTTATTCATGGTCAATCAGATACATTAGTGCCATTTGAGCAAACAACAAGTGCATTAATAGAAAGTAAAAAAAATAACAAGAATAACTCAAATTATAAAATTTATTTTCCATCAATGGCGAATCATGGGGCTTCAATAAAAATAGATTATCAAAAGTATAAAGATGCAATTCAAGAATTTATCGGGGAAAACACATAAAAAAACAGGTTTATATACTTAGAAATTTAAATTACAGTTTTATAATTATAACTTCCTACAACTTTATAAAATGATAATTATACATCCAATGTATCAAGAGCTACTGTAAGAAATTAATTAGACATTATTATAAAAAAGACATTTACCCCAATTATGAGTAATATCATCCCCTTAAGGTAGACAGTGTAAAAAGAACATGAACAAACATGGATGTTACACTTCTACTTGGAGGGGATTTTATTATGGATAAAAAAGGGTCTACATTTCATACTTATTCATATGAATTAAAGATACAAGCTGTAGAAATTTTTTTAATGGTGAGGGTAGTCAATCAGCTATAGCGAAGAAATATGGACTTAAACTATTGATTTACCACACTTGCATCAACTTTTACAATCAGTTTTCCTTTTTCAACAATTCCTGAAACTTTTTTAATTTTTAATGAAGTATTTCTTGGTAATATTAATTCCGCATATTCATTTCCCATATATACAGCATGTGTTCCTTTTGGAACTTCAATATCCATACGAATTGTTTTTGCCTTTTCTCCTAGATATTTATTAAGAATAGCTAGTGAAGTACTTGTAAAACCTTTGTTTTTAACAGTTTTTCCTTCAAATTTTTTCTTGAATTTTTCAATTGATTCTTTATTAACTATAGTTTCTTTTGGGTTTTTTGGATCTTTTGGAAAAAATGTCCCCGGTGCAATTCCAAACTGTTGCTCATCTGTATATCTATATACCATAATTGTATCTGGTACACTAGCAGTGTTCTGTTTAAATACTTTATCCATTTCTGAAGCGTATTCTTTTGCTACTTTTACATACTCTTTAGGATATCCATCTACTTTCCCTTCTCTTAAAGCTTGATTAATCCTTGTTCCATTTTGCTCATAGTTATTAAAAGCCTCATTTGCTTTTGGTGTTACTACAATTTTATTTCTATGATTAGGAAGATTCTTCCCATAATTTTTTGCTTCTTTTTCTTTGTCTTTAAAAGACATCAGTTTATCTAAAGATGTATCCGTTTTTTTTGTAGATTGAATAGTAGAAATAGGATAATCGAGAGTTAAACTTTGCTCCATTGCAGATGCTACATTAGCTGTTCCACTCATAAGAACTATAGTCGCTAGACCAAAAGAAGCAACTTTTTTACTTAACATGTGAATGTTCCCCATCGCTATCAAGCTAAGGTTAGGAAAGGTTAGTTTCAGAAAAACTCTTCTTCTTTTTCTAAAAAACTAGTATAGATTATTGGAAATTATGCATATCAAACAAACCCTAACGGGTTTCATTTTTTTATTAGGGATCCTGCCGCATGCCCATCAACTTAAGAGTGTAAACAAATTGAACTTTTGTTCAGCCGGGTTAAAACATTCTTAAAATAAAAGTATATTCTTAAAAATGCGTATACCAAATAAACCCTAACGGGTTTTAATTTTTTAATTATGCAATTTTCTTTTGTTTTCTCAATCCATTATACTCATAGGCAACACCCATAATATCAAAGACAGTTTTCTTCTCATATCTGTGAGATTTCCGTCCATTCTTCTGTAGAAGATGGAACAGGTGGATTAAAATTTTTGTTATTTCTCGGGTGTTTTGCTGTATAGCTTGATAAAGAATGTATAGATGGTCTTGAATCATTCCAATGGCTTTATATTCGCTTAATTCTCTTTTCTTCTTTCTTAAAATTAATTGTCGCATCTTAAACATAGTAGAAGAACATAGAAAAATAGCGATGAGTTTTCCATAAATGTGGCATTCTAATCGCTCTCGTTTGATATTGTGCCAATCATGAATTTGAAATAAGGATTTCCAAGTTTTAAAGATAATTTCAATCTGCCAGCGGAGGGAATAAAAATCATGTATTTGTTCCATCGGAACCTATTCCAAAGGTGTATTGGTAACATAAATGTTCATACCAGTTAATCGTTTGCTTTTCTCTGAGTACGTAATACCCTTTTTACTTTCCGTATACAATTGTTTTTTCTTACGCTCTCGAAGTTGTTTTTCAGTTAATCTATATATAATAACTCGTGTAAATAGTTTTTTATCCTTTCCGATATAAGCATCTGTTATTTCATAAACCTGTCCTGGTTTTAAGGTATTCATAATGTGTTCTAAATCAACTTTGATGTACTGAGACTGTTTTTTTACGGTCCCATTTCGAAAGTATTCGGGAAACTCATTTTTGATATACACCATATTATTTAGTTTAAGCCTGGATATATAATACACACCACGTTGGTCCATTTGATCTAAATCATCCAGTGAATAATAGCCTAAATCCCGAATACATAGATCGCCAGGTCGTAATGTCGCTAAACATTCTGTTCCAAAGGCCTTATCATTGTTCTTCCCCGGTTCAACTTGAAAATTTAAAAACTGTCCATTATGTAAATCATATTCTAATTGAATCTTTATACCTGCTGTTTGTGCACAACCACCTGATCCAGGATACACACTAGCTAAATGTTTTGGCACTTGAAAAATCGTCGCATCTAAAATACGAATCCGTCGAAAATAGGTAATTGAAGAGCTTGGAATCACTGGTATTTCACAAATTTTATTTTTTAATAATATAGAGAAAATATGTTTTAAAAAGCAAACAGCCTTCTTATTGAAGCGTTTATTTAGTCCTTCTGGACTCATAAGAGTTCCTGTAACAGCATGAAGTTGACTACACAGTCGAACTAAGGAATCACTCGCTACACGTTGACTAATCCAGACACAAATAATAGCTAAATCACGTCCTGAAAATTTACGCTTTCGTTGTATAAAAGCTAGTTCTCTAGCAAGTTTTTCTAAAAATGATGGGGTAAGATGTTGATGTAATTCTTCAGCAAATAATTGTAGCTCGCTTCGAATCGAAAGATTCATAAAAATGTCATCCTTTCTAATAATCTAGCTTGTTTAGAAAGAATAACGTTTTTTTATACTTGAGTATAGTAAATATTCCTGAGTTGATGGATGTGGGATACTATCCCTAAAAGAATGCAAAACTTGATACTCTATTTGCATAAAAGCTCCTTTTTTTATGAAATATATGATATCCCATTAATCTGTGATTTTTTATGGAAAGAGAAGAAATTCCTTCATGGATTCTCTCATTGGTTAAAGAGTCTTTAGAATTTATTAGAAAGTTTATATTGAATTCTGGTTCTTTAAAAAATATGTCTAACTTATATGATGTTTCTTATCCAACAGTACGTGCCAAATTAGATAGGCTAATAAAAAAGATTGAAGTACACAGTAAAGAAGACGATGTAGAGTTTGTAAATATGATTAAGGGATTTGTTATTGATGAACGAATTAGTTTAGATGTCGCTAAAATTATCATAGAAAAATATAAAAAAGAAAGGGATGTTTAATTATGAAACCTGTAGTTGGAATACTAGTTATTGTTGTTATAATAGTTACTCAAATCTTTTTATCATCTCGAAAAACCCCTTATTTAGGTGGAATTCTCCCTGTAGCATATATAGGTTTTATTGGCTTCTTTTTTAATAAACTAATAGCTAATGGTGATTATTTGTCTACATGGATAATGCTAATGGTTGGTTTATGTAGTTCCTTAGGTATATGGGCTTCAGGCAGAAAACGTTTTAAAAAAGAGACAAAAAGATTTAGATCTAGAATTAGGTCTAATTAAGTTACAGAATCTCTAATTTAAAGAGATCCTTGTATTGTTAATGTCTCTTTTTCATTTTATTAATTAGCATGATATACCATCACATCATCAGAAAGATTAATATAAATTAGTATCCATACAATAAAAAACGTTATCATTTCTAATCTAGCCTGTTTAGAAATGATAACGTTTTTTTGTACTTAACGGTATTAAAATTTCTTAAGTTGATGGGCATGCGTCAATACCCCTTGAATAGGAAAATAAGTACTAAATGTATGGGTAATTCAATATTGTACGTTATAAATTAGTATCCAAATTCATTTTTTCTACATACAATAAACATACTTATTCTTGAATCTAAATAAACATAAATAGCTAGAGCGCTGATTAACTTCCAATGTTCTAGCTATTTTTTTGCTAACACAACTTATAATTAGCGATACTTAGCTTTCTGAATGCATTAAACTTTTTGCTTTTAAGTATAGTATCATTCTTCTTACTTTTTAATTATAATTTGTTAAATTTCAATTAGCAGTACTACACTATGTGAAAGTTTATTTTTTAATACATAAAGCAGATATCATTTTACAATTTTTTTCGGATTGCCATTACTGCTGCTTGTGTTCGATCTGTTACATCCAATTTCTGAAAAATATTGTGGGTATGAGTTTTGACTGTCCCTTCAGAAACAAAAAGGATTTTAGCTATTTCATGGTTTTGTTTCCCGTAAGCTAATAATTGTAAAACATCAACCTCTCGCTTAGTTAAAGCGTCCTTATATTCAAATTCTTCGTCGGCCAAAATACAATTATCCTCTTGCTTTATAAATTGTGTAAAGGCTTGATTTGCTGTCGTACTGTTATAAATCATTGCCCCTCGATTCGTAGCACGTATACTATCTAGCATTTCCTCTGTTTCAGTATCTTTTAATATATACCCCACCGCGCCAGCTCGAATACCGTCTAGGACATATTGTTGTACATCAAAAGTTGTCAATAAGACAACTTTTGTGTTTGGTAATATACTCATAATGTTTTTAGTAGCCGTAATGCCTGATATGTCAGGCATTTGAATGTCCATAATTACCATATCCGGTGTAGTTTCTAAAGCTATTTTAATTGCTTCCTTACCGTCTTTGCATTCCCCAACTATCTCCATATCGTCTTGCATTTCAATAATATAACAGAGGCCTTTTCAAACAAACGGCTCATCATCTGCTAGCACAATACGAATCTTTTCCGTCATACTTCTCCTCCATTTTTCTGAATTGGAATTGTGGCTTCAACCCGGAGTCCTTTTGGTTTATTAAAAGAAAAGGAACAATTACCTCCAACCGATTGACAGCGTTTTATCATACCATTGAGTCCAAAACCATATTTTAATGGCTTATCCCCTGTATATATGCCATTATCATCAATTGTAAGTGTCACTACTCCATCTATTTCTGTTACATTTACAATAACAGAATCTGCATAAGAATGTCGCAGGACATTTGTTAAAGACTCTTGTAGAATTCGGTACAGAATTGTACTTTCCTTCATCGTCCATTCTGTTATACTTCCAGCTTGAATGAACTCAATTTGTAATAAAGAATTCGCTTGAACCTGTGAAATCAATCCTTTTAATGAAGTAAGCCCAAGATCTTTTTCATCACTTGTCCATTCCTTTTCGTGCCACCTTTAAAAGTTCTTCAACATGATCCTGAGCAGCAGCGGGGTTCTTTCTTAACATAATCTTAAGGGCTTGTAATTGAATAATAAGTGATGTCATTTGGTGTCCAAGTCCATCATGAATCTCTCTTGCTAATTTTGTTCTTTCTGAAAAAGCTGCATATTGCATAGAAAGTACCGTTGTTTCCTGTAGTTCAGCATGTGCTTCGTCTAATTCTTTTAGTTGTTTTTGATTGTTTTGATATGCTTCTTTTAGCTTGGATGTACTTCGAATGGAAACATAGAGGCCGATAATAATTAAGGTTTCTTGATAAGGAAACGTATTGGCATGTAAAAGTAGAATAATAACTATCCCCGTTATAATAGCTAAAATTGTTGTTGCTCGTGCCCACTTGGGTTCTGCAGCGGCAAGAAAAACTAAGAGTGGCCATAATGCATAATTTGGAAAGCTCGGATGAGAAAAGTATAGTACACATGACAAACTTATTAATATACTCGCAAATAAAACATACTTCCCAGCAACCCACCAAGATTTTAGTGAATACAACATCCATAGATAAATTGAGACAAAAACACTACAGACCCATATTGCAAACGTACCATAAGGTGCAAAACCTTTATAAAAAAACACGCATAATAAGATGCTTCCAATTGCATTTCCTGCATGACTATCAATAATTTTTAAAAATGCTTTTTCCATGTACTTATTCCCTCGCAACCTTACTTTTAGTTTCAATATTCCCTGGTTATAGATGGATATCCATTTTTTGATTTATAGACTGTAATTTTACAACTTCTAATTATAATAGTTCATATTTGAGTAAGATTTCTTTAATGTAGATTATCTAAAATGTGAAATAAAAGAATAATGAAATAGTTATTATATTGTGTTTATTTTTCCTACTTCATTATACAAAGGAAGTTTTAGTTTTAGTTGTATTCCTTAATCGACTTTTTAATTTGCTTTTAGATTTGTTCTATATCTTTGTATTTTTATCACTATTCCAAGAGTACGAATAACTACCATAGCGATCGTAAACAATACGAAAGCAGGAGCTATAACATTAAAATCTAAGTGATTTGATACCATGAAATCTATAAATTGTTGTGGATACCAGTCTTCCGCTATATAAGCTAATACGACACGCCATCCAAGTCCAACAACCCACAAGCATAAATAGGGGATTCCCGCAGTTACGTACGCTTTATTGTCAGAACCATATTCTACTTTTACTGTAAAAAGCATTAATCCTCCCATAATCATGCCGACCACTGTCATTATTATAAGTGCAGTTATATTTGAACCAGAAGTAGGTATCTCCTCAACGAATAAATAAACAGTAATACCACAAAGAATAAATGGTAGTGTAGCTCTCCTAATTGTGAATTCCTTCCTTCCGATTTGTGTTAATAATACAATTGCTAAAAATGCACCAATCATCATCCAAGTTTGAGTATTCAATTTAAAAACCTCCATAAATTCATTGTTTATTTACTTACTGGAGGATTGTATCATCTCTATTATTTTAGAACCTCTATCTGAAAGATGATTTTTTTGATGCCCTATATCTGTAGGTAGAGTTATTAATACTTTTTTAATAAAAAGTATTAATTTTGGTGTCTGTTTTTAGAAATACCCATATTCTTGTCCACATAGTGAGACAGGAATATGGGTATTAAATGAACAACTGCTGTAGATAATTCAATATTTTATACTATAAAATTAGTTCATATTTTCATGCCTTTCTACACCTTCTCTTTTTACAAGGACGTACAAATGGATACTACTATACCTAGCATTGTTTTAGGGCAAGAAAATGGGTGAGTTTTATAAAGAGATTGCTTAAATTATATAATTTAAATACATTAAAGAATAATTTATAAATAACTGCGTACATATCTATAATGATTTTTTATAGCAACTTTGTTATTCAATAAAGAACTATTGTTTCCTATAACTATGTAGGGTGATGCCTTCTAAAAACAAACATTTTGTCTACCATAATATTACTCATCTTCATACTGCCTAACTAATAAATAAAACTTTTGACAGACTGTCAGTCAAAAATATATAATGTAATTGATACTTATTATCAATTACATTAAGCCTCTTCAATAACTAAACTTAGCTTGCGCGGTTTCCCTTAAAAGTTGTAGGTTAAACTTCCCACTTGAAACACCAAATAAATGTTCAAATGTTGGTTGAATGGATACAACCCTTGCAATTCGTTCTTCTGGAGTCCATTTGAATAATGATGAATCTACCCAATGGTGAATCGTTGAAAGGAAAAATTCTGCTGTAAGTGTTGGATTATTAACATGAAAAACTCCCTCTCTATTACCTTGGATAATTAAATCCGTTAAAATTGGCGTAAATTGACAAATCGTCTGTATATGTAATATTTGACGAAGAATCGCATTATTATCGTGTTGCAAATATTTAAAAATCTCAATATGCCCTGTTGGATCATCAAGTTCATACACAAAGACCCATGCAATTTTTTCGTAAGTAGAAAGAGAATCATTATAAATCACTTCAATAAATTGTTTTTTTATACTTTTTAGTTGGCGATTAATCAATGCATTAGCTAAGGCTTCCTTTGATTTGAAATGATAATACAATGTGCCTTGTGCTACACCTAGTGTTTGAGTAATATCTGTTGTTGAGGTTTTTTCATAACCTTTTTGTTTGAAAAGGGATTCTGTAACATCTAATATTTCATTTCGTCTTTCTGATGCACTTTTTGTTACTCTGGCCATAGTTTCTATCACCTCCTTCCATTATTTAATCATTTGACTAGTTGTCAGTCAAATGGTTGTTTAGAAAAAAGTTTTTGATTTTATATTAAACAAATATTAGTTATATAAAGGAGCTGTATCTATAAATATGATTCACTTAAAAAAAACAAGAGCGTATTCTTCACTTAGATGGTTTTATTTAGCGATTATCTTGCTTCCAACACTGCTAATCTCTTTAAATACCTATATGATTCAGATCGCACTACCCATTATGCAATCTGAACTGCACATTAATTTCTCACAAGCACAATTAATATTTTCTGGATACTCGATTGGACTGGCATCAGCCCTAATAATTGGTGGTAAACTTGGTGATGTATACGGAAGAAGAAAAATTTTATTAATTGGTGTATTTGTTTTTACAGTTACAGCTTTTGTTGGTGGAATTAGTTCACATCCATTGTTTCTGATTATTATTCGAATTATACAAGGATTGTCAGCAGCTTTTATCCAGCCACAAATTTTGTCAATCATTCAAATTATTTTTCCAACAAAAGAAAAGAATCTGGCTTTCGGTCTATATGGTGCTGTCATTGGAATTGCTTTCACCTTTGGGTTAATATTAGGGGGATTATTAGTCGACTGGAACCTCTTTAATAGTAGTTGGCGTATGATATTCTTATGTAATGTACCATTGGGTATTCTAGTACTCTTATTACTGCCTATTGTTCCTGAATCTAGAGGAGAACAATCTCAACATATTGATTGGGCTGGTGCAATTTTATTAATGTTAAGTATCTTATTGTTTATTTATCCGTTATCTGAAGTACAAAAATATGGTTGGAATTCTTCGAATTTAATTATATCTATCATTTCATTTCTTGTATTTATTTTCTTTATTCTTATTGAAAGACATAAACAAAAAAATGATCAATTACCGCTTATAGATTTATCTGTATTTAAAAATTGGTTATTTGTAATTGGAATTAGTTCAGTACTGACAATTTATATGAGTATGTTTTCATTTTTCTTTATCCTCAACTACTTTTTACACTTTGGCTTACATTATCGCACGACAGATATGAGCTTAATTTTCTTACCAATTGGTCTCGGCTTCTTTATTACTTCAATTTCATCTTCTAAAATAGTGAATCATTTTGGTTTAATTGTATTAAAAATTGGTGCATTGATAATGAGTATCTGTACATTCATACTCATTAGATTACTTGTAATGGATGCACATAATCTATTTACTGTAGAGTATATATTACTTTTATTTGTCTATGGACTTGGACTGGGATTTGCTACAACACCTTTAGCGAACACCATTTTAAACAAAATATCTCATAATTATGTTGGAGTTGCCTCAGGACTGTTCACAACCTTTATGTATTTAGCTAATTCTTTAGCGGTTGTAGGCATAAGTATCATCTTCTCTAATAGTTTAAAAACAACTTTAGAAAAGGCCTCTTTTACAGATTATGTACATGCATTTTCAAATTGTCTATTTGTAATTAGTATACTTTCATTGAGCTCATTTCTCATTTTTTCTATATATAACAAGATTTACAAAAAAACTAAAAAATAGTACCCTTTTCAAATAAGAAAACACCTACTTTCATATAGTCATTTCAAGAAATTCGTTACTTCCATTTGCCTAATGACTTTGTGTTTACACACTTATAAGGAAACGTGTCGCCGAAAGGTTATTTTATTAAACTCCTCACAAGCAATAACTTTGTAATCTTAGATTCAAATGAACCTCTAGACGAATACGCCATATGCTAATTTAAATACCTTCTAGGGAAGCAGGTGAGTACTGTGCCTTCTGTTGTTGGAAATCTTGTCGTTCAAAACAGTAATGGTGCTTTTAATCTAGGGGATTTTTATAATGTATCTCCGAAAGAAAATACGAAAGCTTATAATGGATCTGGCTCTTCCAATGTTGGCTTTGTCGTAAATACTTTTAATGGTGTTAGCGCGACAAACACATTTGATGCTGATGTTGCAGACCAAAGCCAAGTTGGAACAGCCTAAATTTATTCATTTACCTATACCACACCCTGAATAAAATTTGATATTCCGCTCTTACTATAATTACATCTAACGTTTCATCTCTTACTGGAGCAGCCAGCTTTTGTTAACTGCCCTTTTTATTTTTCATCACCTTTTTATTTAGGGATACATACTTTGTATAGAAGAATTTTCAATATACCTCTATTGGGCTTTCGATTATCTGTACATTTGATTAATTACTCCGAGGAAGAGCGCTGTTCAAAAGTGCTCTTTTGTTTTGTTTCTGCTCCAATTTCTTAAGTGCATGTTCCCAATTAGCACGCATTTTCTATACCTCTTTTTATAAATCCTTAAATTTCATCCATACTATATACACACTTAATTTTTGAAATTTCTTCTTAAATTTTCTTTAGGAGAGCAGTTAGCTTTTTTGTATTCCGGCTCTTACTTCTTGAAATACTCCTTGACTATCTTTTCCTAATAAATACCCATCCTTTATTCCACCTTGAATAAAATTCTAATTTTTTCCGATACTATGGAAGAATTTAAAAAATCAGTTTAAATTCTTCCCACTCTAGCTCTCTTGGTCGAGAGATGAGCAGTTAGCTTTTGCTAGCTGCCTTTTTTGTGTTTGTCCCAATAAAATTCTAAATTATGCCCGATACTATAAATAGGCTGATGTAGCTTGATTTCACAGTGAACTCTGTAATATTCTTTTCTATTTCTCTGAGGGCTGAGCAGTTAACCTTTTTTAACGGATCTTCTGTATTAAGCTGACAATAAATTTTAGGTCTTATTTCTCCTCTATGCCATATCCTTTTAACCTAAGTATCCAACTTAAAGTGTTACCTCCTATCTTAAAGAGCACTTATGTATGGTGCTCTTTTTATGTTTAAATAAGGATTTTGTTCTGCTTTTTTATTCGAAACATATAAATCAAATGTAGTAAGTAATTATCTTGATCATGGAGTGATTTTTATTCTGGCGCCTATATAAGGTGCTCTTTTTTTATGCATTTTTGTCTCAAATAACTATTTTGTTGAATTTCTCAATTTACAAAGTACTAACTTTGTAAATTGAGTTCATACATATTTATTGAATACATTTTAAGTTCTTATAGCATCAAATAATTTAGGAGTTGATTAATATGTCAAGTAAACCGCTAGTTATAACGCTTCCTCCTATATCAAAAACTAAAATTACATTTTATTCTTCTTCTGGCCAAGTAATTAATCATACTTTTTTAACAAATGAAACTTCAGAGCCTATCGCAACGTTTGCATATTGTCCTATAGACTTTGAAAGATTTGAAACTAAAAGAATGCCAGTCCTTATAAAATAATTGTTCATTTTCATTTACGACTAATCTTTTTTACATTACACATACTATCTACGAGTCAGCTTCCTATGGCTCCACTCCAGACTGTTTAGGATCACGGCAGGTAACTTAGTCAATTACCTGCCATTTTACGTATAAGTTTAATTTTTTGTACAACAAGCAGCTAGGTAATTACTTTGTTGTGCAAAATGAGTTTTTATGACCTTGTCACCATTTAATTAAACGAGCATATATATTATTTACATAGCTTTCTTTCACTCATAGGGCCTTCTTTTTAAGAGCACTGTATACAAGTGCTCTTTTTTGTGCGCAAATTTTTCTCAACAACTATCATATAGAAGACTAACTCCATTTTGGGTAATATATAGGCAATCTCTATTACGCTTGATTCTTATAAAAGGACCCACCCTATCTAATGTGGTTTTTTTAATACTTTCTACTTAATAACTTTTTTATTTAAAATTTGCACATACACTCAAAACATACATAAGATATATTGCTGTCACATTATTACATCTCAATATGATATGAGTCTTGGTCAAAGAGCGCTTTCCCGGGCGTTCTTTTTCCTTTTAAATAAGGATTTTATTTTGACATTAGTTGATGTTTTCACATTTATACTGTTCTTAGGTTCACCTTTTTTGATTTCACATAATCGACACTCTGTATATTCAATTGCATACCCTGACTTATTCATTTTCCGTTCCCTTTTAAATAAAAATTTTATTAAGCTTTATTTAGCTTATTTGGATTATTTCACAATTACATTCAAAAAATAACAATAGATTCCACCGATACATTTTTAGCAAACCTCTCTGCATATTCATCTTCTTTTCTAGGAACAGAAACCATAAAATTCATGTGTTTGTTATATACTTAGTATCGATAACTAGTATTAGATATTTTATTCTCCCTTTCTTTCAAATAACTATTTTGTTGAATTTATAAAATACAATCGCTTCATTAACTTATGAAACCTCTTCTCTGCGATTTCATTTAAATCAAAATGTTGTGTTTCCGCTAATGTCACCAGGCACCAAATTACATCACCTAACTCCTTTTCTACCTCGTCCTCATTTAAATTGTGTCCATGATATACCGCCTTCTTGATATGGTCATAACTTCTCCTACTTCTCCTACTTCTCCGCATAATTCCATAGCGTAGTTTGTAGGATTCTGCTCGTATGTTCTTCCTGTTGCAAATGTTCTTGTAACTGCTGTTTGATATTCTTTGAAATTCATTATTTGTGCTTTTATCGCTTTAATGCTCGGTGGTATGGGAGATGCATTTGAAGCTATTAGCGGATTTATCTGTATCTCCATTGTTTACCCATTACCAGGAGTATTATTAATGGGTATTTTCCGTAAAGATAAAGCTGCTGTATCTGCATAACATAGGCACTCGAAAAAGTGTTTTTCTTTATTTCTCAATAACTGAAGTTACTTAATGTGGTAAAATAATAATCGGATTGGCATCCAATACCATATTGCTGATGGTTCAAATCGCAGGAAGGCACCTTAGGGTGTCTTTTCCCATAAAATTTACAATAAATTCATAAAACCATATAAATAGTTTTTATGAAATAAAATCGAATGAGAACCCAGATATATTTGTACTGTAAGAAAAGTCTTATGTAGGTCAAGTAGAGAGACACACTTTGATGGCAGTGTCTTTTCTTTATTTTCAAATGGACCTGCTCAATTAATTCTTAAAAACATAAGATAAAGTGAACCTGTTAAAACGCACATTGACCTATTATTGAGTCTCCTAATTAAAGGGGGAAAAATTATGAGTTACGGCGGTTCTTGCGGTGACTTTGGTGGCGGATTTGCTTTACTGATTGTTCTATTCATCCTATTAATCATTATAGGATGTAGTTGTTGGGGCGGCGGTGGAGGATTCGGTTACTAAGAAAAGTGGTTAAAATAGGAGAAAGGGCACCTTAAGGTGTCCTTTCTTTTGTTTGAAACACAAACTGCCAAAATATTTGTATCTTTGTTGATTTACGACTCCTATAAACCAACAAACTTCTTATATACAATTTGTTATCCTAAATGGGTTGACAATACGAACAGTTATAGGAGGATTTTGTGAATGGTAAAAAAAGCTTGTGCAAGTATTATTATTGGAATTCTTTTAATATGTTCAACAGGATGTGCCCATCAAACTGATTCCATCGCAGTTAAAACTCAATCTGTAGATGGAACATATACAACAAAAGATATCACCGAAACATTTCCTGTAGGAACACCCATAACTACTTACATCCAAAAAGAAGAAAAACTTAACGTAAAATATCTCACTAGCATTACGCTTACAGATAGTGGCGTTGGTAGAGTTCTGGAAGCAACAGATGGTTTTGTTGTCATATGTGGAAATGAAAAAGGAGTTTTTGATGTGTTAATATTTAAAACTATGGAAGATGTAAAAAAATATGCACAAAGTTTGGCGCTATAATTAATACCCTTCCGGCACCTCCACACTAGATTACTTAAACAAGCCCACCTATTTCCGTAGGTGGGCTATATCTTTATTACACAATACCAAAGTATACTCTCTTTTCCTTGTAAATTTTATGCAATTATACATATTCACGAAAAATACACCCTATAAATATTACATGTAGTAAAATATAAAATGTGGATACATTCTATAAAGCAGATTCTTTTGAAAGATGTAGCATATCAATCATTATAGAAGATATGACATCACTCTAATTTTGATCTCAAATCTCTTGTATTTTGAATACTAACAATCTGATGTATATAGCTGATTCTGTTTTATAGGATGTGTTTACATTTATAACAAAGAGATAATGCGTATAAATTTATATTAAATGAACATGGTTCAAGTCGGAGGAAAGCACCTTAGGGTGTCTCCCCCATTTGTATAATCCGTTTGATTCTTTTAAAATTATAATAAATTATTTATGTAATAATCCTAATAAAAAGATAATATCAATAATTTTTTGTTCTTCTACGCTGGCATAAATCTTTGTACCCTTCCGTTCACTCATGACAATCTTACTAATCGTTAATTTTTTTAAATGTTGTAAAACTTTATATTCTGCAATTTGTGTTGTGGCACTAAGTTGAGAAACTGTCATAACACCGTTTTTAATCAATTCACAAACAATCAATAAACGGTTTGAGTTACCCAACATTTCTAAAATTTTAACACTCCCTTCATAATGAATATACCCCATATTAAAATCATTAGACATACGCTTATCCTCCTGACCTATCATAAATAATAGCTTAAAAAGATTAGATATAAGTAACATTATCCTTATGAAAAGTAGCACAATTATAAATACCATTATGGATATCCCCCTTTAAGGATCTAGGGTTTTATTAAAACTTGAATTAAGATTGCCCTGTACCAATTTATATAGCTTTTCACACTTGTTATCCATCAAAACTAAATTTTTTCCCTCTAACCCTTTTCTTCTTGGTTAACATCTACTCCATCATAAGCTGATAATCGAAAATTATTACTGAATCCTGTAGCGGTACCCAATAATATTTGTTCAGCAGTATTAGCCCAAAATTCTTTTATATATTCTATTCTTTATCTATTTTCACCTGTTGAAAATAGATAAAGAATAGAATATATAACAAGGAAAAAGAATTATTCATAAAGAACAAAAAAGAAGAGGGATATCTTCCCTCTTCACCAATAAAATCAAACATATTTACAATTAAGGAAGGGCATACATTCATCAAGTAATGAAAGGAACAATAATAGTTCACCTAGTGAATTATAACATAAAACAACTTCTGTTTATAGGTAATATTACCATTAATGGAAATATTGTTACAACTTTGTTAAGTACCTTAATATTAAAAGGCTTTATTAATATGTAAATAGAATGTGGGTAGTGTAGGGATAAAATAAAATAAAAGGGGGATTTATATTATGTTTACCAAAAAACAAAGGTTAGTAACGAGTGTAACAGCTTTAACATTAGGATGTGGATTTACTGTCGGATTATCACCAGTTTTTGCAGAATCTAATCAGAATTCTGTAAGTAGCAAGCCTGTTCATTCTATTCAAAAACAAGAACAAGATCCTTTTACTGGATATGTTATCTCGGTAGACAACAATTATTTGGTAGTTGCTGCCACTTCTACAAAGGATGAAGCACTTGCTTATCAAAATGATTGGTGGGAGTTAGTTTCTCAGAATAAGATCTTAAGAGTGCCTATTTCCAATACCGAACAATACAAATTAGGTGAAAAATTAAATGTATATGCAGTTGGTTGGACTGCATCATTACCACCAATTGCCTTTATGCCTACTGTTGAAAAATTAGCCCAATAGGTAATAGCATCTAATATAAAATAAATAACCGATTCCTTGTACGATTTAGGAATCGGTTATTTTGTATCAAGAATATGTCTAAATGTAAAATTCTCCTGAAATGATATGGCGAGCCCATTTAGTAATGTGTACAATATGAATGCTTAATCAGAGCACTCCATATGTTAATAACAACATCTATAGAAGCATATGAGTACTTCGAGTAAATATGTTTTTAAATGAAACTCATGCTTAAATAGAAAACCCTGGAAAGTATTTTTTGGTCAAACCTCATATTGAAAAGTGAAAATATAAAAAAGAACAACGATCTTTCTATGTAAAATATTCTAATTTTGCATTAGGAAAGAACTGCTTCATATAGGAATACAGATGATTTTTTATATCCTCTTCTTCTTCTTTTTGATAAATGTATTTTCCAATTCCATATTTCCCCCATTTATATCTTCTTTTCTCTTCATCTAATTCTAACTTTGTCATCGGGTAGTTTTTTTCAATCACTCTCTTAGCCGGCTTTGTAAAACGATGTTGAATAAATTCAAATGTAATATCATCTCGTGCATCAAGAGGTAATTCAGCATTCAGGCGTTCAAACATATGATAGTATCCATCCTGCCAACCTTCATGAAGATAAATAGGTGCTACAATGAAACCGAGTGGATATCCTGCTCTTGCTACTTTTCCTGCTGCCTCAATTCGTTTCGCTAAGGGAGAAGTCCCTGGTTCAAAGCTTTTAATTACATAATCAGCGTTTACACTAAAGCGAAATCTTGTTTTTCCATTATGTTTAGCATCAAGTAAATGATCTACATGGTGGAATTTCGTAACAAATCTCAATTTTCCATATTCAGATTCTCCAAAATGCTCAATGGCCCGTTTAAGGGTATGCGTTAAATAATCTATTCCTACAATATCTGAAGTACACGACGCTTCAAATCTTGTTACTTCAGGTGCACGCTCTTTCATATATTTGTCCGCAGCATCTAAAATTTCTTCAACATTTACATACGTTCGTATATAAGGCTTACTTCCCATCGTTGTTTGTAAATAACAATAATGACAATGTCCCATACATCCCGTTGCAAAAGGAATTGCGTACTCCGCTGAAGGCTTGGAAGTATCGAATTTCAATGTTTTTCTAACACCAACAACAAGCGTAGATTTTGCCACTCGATATTTTTGAAAATCGTTATCGCCTGGCAGATCTCTTACTTGATTATGGGAAGTAGTATGTAAAATTTCAACATCCATCTTTGAAAACTTCTCAAAAAGCTCTTTCCCTAAAGGATAAGCTAGTGCTTTAGGTTCAAAATATACAAGTTTAGGCATAAATGGCGTATTCATTCCAACATCCCCTCTGAAATATCACCATAATAGTAAGTGTACGCTTGGTTTGCCTCATTTTCTGTAGCGTACACAGCCATCTCATTTGTTAGTGGATAATATGTTTCGTAAAGAAATAGTGCTAATTCATTAGGCCTTTCAGGATTATTTACAACTGCTGCAGCTTGTATGTTAGCTACGTCTTGAGTATGAGGATTTCGGTAAAAAATATAGACAATGTCACCAGCATGATACGTATTACTTTCAGAAGAAAATTCCATTCCATCACCATCTCATTTCATAAAATTCAATGCTCACGGTTTTACTTTCTAATTTCCTTGTAGTGTAACTATTTAATTACATTGATAATGATTACGTCATACAAACATATTTTGAAAAATGAATAATAAATGTACTCCCAAAAAGGCAAGCATATATCAATGCTTGCCTTTCGTTCTAACGACGATGTTCAACAAGATCGATTACACCTAAAACAACGTGTGCTAAACCAAAACCAAATACTGTATTTGCAATCATTTTATTAGTTCCACGAGTTTGTTTAAGAGCATAACCTGCTGCTGTCACTGCTGTACCTAGAGCTGTTGGAATTAATCCTTCACGAATGTCCACAGTGATGCCTCCTTGTATCGTAGTTAGTAAATTTGTTTCAATGCTTTGAATTAAAGCATTGAAACAAGTATTAGTATTTTTCTTTTTAGTAAAATTATGTGGAGTTTTCATGGATAAATATTTTGGATTCAATACAACAATAGAGATTGAAGAAAAATATAATTCAATTTTCTTTTTAACCTTTCTATTACCAATTATGAGTAATCAAACCTGTTTAGGCCCATACCAATCTGTGTTTAATACATGATAGATATGGAGTTGAATATAAAATGGAACATAAAGGTAGCAATTCAACAGAAGATGCACTACTTTAGTACAAATATGGTTTGGGAGTATTTGCTGAGAAGATGCCAAAACTTACTGAACAATTTAATTCATTTACGGAAGAATGCTTTAGAGATGGTGCGCTATCAAAAAAGCAAAAACAATTGATTGCATTAGGCATTAGTCTTTATTCTCAGGATGAGTATTGTATTATTTATCATACAAAGAGATGTGTGGATCAAGGAACTTCTGATCAAGAAATCCTAGAAAGCATTGGTGTAACGGCAGCATTTGGCTGTGGCCCTACTATGAGTCAAGCAGTCACACTTGTTCAAAAATGTATAGAAGAATTAAAGAACATGAATTAATTAAAATTGTATGGTAATCAAATCGTCATATAGCCTACCTACCTTTCTAAGAGCGTATATATAAATGCACTCTTATTATTTATTATCAAAATTTTATTTTCAATATACTCACATCTTGTATAAAACAAGCATATATTTAGATAAACAAGACATAGTTTTTTATTATGCATGCACAAAAATTGTGCATGTTTTTTTTCGCATATATAATAAAAATTTACGCAGAAATTGCACACGCAATAAAAATATACATACAATATATTGCAGTCACATTTTAACTTTTTGATATGAGTCTTTGTGAAAAATTGCTTTCCCGGACGATTTTTTCCAGTTTAAACATGGATTTTATGTTAAAAACCTATTTACTCAAAGGACTCATATAATTTTATAGGTGTTGTTATTAGCGTTATGGAGTGCTCTGGTCAAGCACTCCTATTTTTATGCTTACAAAATAACTTCTCTGAAAATGCTTTCGCCCTGTTGTGATGGAAAACGTCAAGAAACTTTTTGATATCGCACTGTTATTGGCTTTCCTTTTTACTCATAGTTTTGCAATGTTTCCGTAATTGTATCAGCTTCTCGTAAAGCTTCAACCAGTACCCGGCATCTTCTATTGCTATATTCTGATTATCAAGTATTACATGTGCAACATCCCCAAGTAATGTTATAAAATTTGAACTTCAATTTTATATTGTCTTTCTAAGACGGTCTTATAACCTGCTTAATCAAAAGACACAATCTCTTTTTAAACAAAGATACCTGTGATACTTGCATCAGCATTTAGCCCCCTATCATTTCCCCCTTAGTTTGACGTTATCTCCTAATGCATATCCAATTTTAGAAAAAAGACTTACTTTCCAAATCACCAGGTCCAATTGGATCTATTTATTAATTCCAGTTTAAACTTATTATCTTAAAATTTTAAATCCCAATATTTAACTATATTGTAACATTTGATATACCCAAACTACTAATAAACATGGTAACGTTTACCTGTAAGGAAAAATAATAATATAGGAGGCAGATTTATTATGAACGCAAGAAAACCAAAATCATTTGTAAAACAATGTACAGGAATTGCTTTGGCTAGTATGATTGGATGTAGTGGTATTGGAGTTTTCGCAACAAATGTAAGTGCTGCCGAGACTGCTAATCCAGCTCCTATGAACCAATCTCTTCAAGCAGAAGTGATAACAATTGCACAGTTACAAGATGCTATTCAGCATAAAAATAATCCTTTTATTAATCAAGTAAAAATATTTATTGATAAACACAAGACGGAATCAGAATTTTTATGGGGGAAAGTGAGTACTTCGTTAAAAAACGACATTGTAGACCTGCTTACAGGTGATAAAAAGCAGTACTCTAATAAAATCAATAAAGCCCTTGTAAAACACTTTAGAGAAGTCCCTAAGCTATTAAAATTAGCAAGTCCAGAGTTTAAGAAGGAAATTATTCAATTACTAAAATACTTATAGGAATATCTATTAAAAGTTTATATTTTAATGAATTTTGATAGTAGTAGTTCCATAAAATTGTATTTAAAAAGTCCCTTTTAACTAATAGTATTTATATATAAAAATATAAAGAAAATAGGTGTAAGGAATGGAAATTAGTTTAAATATACATAGGGGAAATCAATCTACAATGTATTCAAATCTGGATACAGTAAAAAACAGTCAAGATTCCCCTTCTTCACAGGGAAAAAAGATACTAATGATGTCGCTATAAAATTTGATATTCGGTCATCAGAAAAAGAAATAAAACAAACAAGTCCGAAATTTACTGAAATGGTTTTATGGAAGATGTTAAAAGATAAAGGTGTACCTTTGTGGATTATTATGGAGATGCTAAACAAGTTTCGTGCTGGTAAGGAAAAGGAATCCAGTCAGGCTAACAATGTTTTTTCAACTGATGCTACTAATACTATCGAATTAACTACTGGAACCAGATTAGATGTGGTACTGTAGGATTGTAGTACAGGTAGCTCATATTTTTAAAGAAAAAAACTTGCAGAATTTTACTGCAAGTTTTTTTCTTTTATTTGGAGCGGGACAGCCAATTGAATTTCAGGAAACATTATTCGATTGAGGATATATCTAAAATTAGATTAATTTCAAAAGATAGTTAACTTACTAGTAGGTGATTTTCTTAAAAAATTATAGATTAAGTGTTCTAAACGTTACTAAACTTTAATTCGGGAATTTGTTTGATCTGTCATAAATCTTAGTAATTTTGTGGTTTTACAATAAATATTTTTTTTAATATGCTATTCATAAATACGGTTGGAAAATGTTTTAACATTGCAACCTTGAAATATTTCATTACATGACTGTCAGATGAAGAGAAATTCGCTGCTTTGATAGACTTTTTTTGTATTTTTTCAATTTCATATTTTAAGTAAGATTCATAGTTATAGAAAGCTTCTTTGTGAGAAGGACAATGTATTAACTCTTGAGTCAATTTGTATGCTCCTAACATAGATTTTCCACCGCCAGTTCCAGACATAAAGGTCATAGCATGAGCCGCATCACCTAATAACGCTATACGTCCATCACTCCATTGTGGTAACTGGACAAGTGTCATTCGATCTTGAAAGATGAGATTTACATTATTTATACTTTCGATAACTTCGCATATCCCCCACTCAATGTCTTTACACAACTCTAATAAGAATTCTTTATTATTTTTATCATGGAACAGTTCTCGATATTTATTCTTATATATAAACATTCCCCAGATATAAGTATCATCCATCCCGCAATGAATATAGCATCCTGGTAACAGAGTCTCTAAAGTTTGATTTTGCTTCAATTTCTCAGGGATAAGAACTGGCTTTGGTATAGTAAATACGGAAAAACCTATATCAAGCTGCTTCATATATTCGTCTTTCATTAGTAAATTACGTGTAACTGAATGAATCCCATCTGCACCGATGACTAAATCAAAAGATTTTTTCCTTCCATCATGGAAGGTGACTTCTACGTTATCACTATTTTGATGGAATGAACGAATTGTTGTATTAAAATTCACATCAATAGAATCTCGTATAGACTCATAAAGAATTTGATGCAATATAAAACGATGTATACTTATTGCCCCCCCCTGTTGTATATGAAATTTTCTAAAATCAATTTTTCGCAGTTCTTGTCCCTCTGTATCAACAAATTGTCTCATTTCTACTGTGACTCCGTGTTTTTTTACCTGTTCTAATAATCCTAATTTATCTAGAACAAATATCGCATCTCCTCTTAAGCTAATTACAGATCCAATCGAACGAAATGAGTGAGCCTTTTCAACAATAGTTGGAGAAAAACCATTAGATAAAAGACAATTTGCTAAAGTTAGTCCCGCAATACCACCACCAGAAATTAGTACTTTCATAAAATCCCTCCTGATATTGATAATCATTATCATTTATAAGTATAGTAATACAAAAAATGGTTTATCACAAGAAGGAACTGTATAATTACTGAGATTCTTCCTTCGTTACCGTTACAATTTTCTTTCCATGAATACCTTTTGACAAATCCCATCATCTTTTATAACACTAAAAAAGGGACTAAGTAATCCAAACTCAGTTCCTTTGGTGAATTCATTTTTCTAACTAGCGTCTGGTAAAAACATCCTTTTTTATATGGAGATTCTTTTACTTTACTAAAAAAATTCTTCTCTTCATAGCAATTATACTTACATATAATCCTATTAACACTGTACTTGTCCCTATATTTAAAAACTCACTTTTTACCTATTCATACAAGATAGGCTCAAATAAACTAAGGACAGGCACCTTAGTTTATTTGTATTCCTATAACTTTCTACTGTTGAAACTAATTTATAAACTTAGTACACCGACATTCTAACAACCCGAGAGATTTCCAATATGATAATATATTTCTAAATCTTTTATTTCTGTTTCCTATTATTTTTGATAAATGGGATACCGCCACATCGCTATCAAGCTAAGCTTATGCAAAGTCAATTTTAGGCGAGATTGTTTCTTTTTTCTAAGGGGTAAGTTTAGGTGATTGAAAGATTTGCATACGAAATAAACCCTAATGGGTTTCACTTTTTTGAATTAAGCGGCTTGATTATCAGACATGGAATTGTAAACGACACCTAATATATCAAAGACCGTTTTTTTCTCATATCGATGAGATTTCCGCCCGTTTTGCTGTAGGAGATTGAACAGACGAAGTAACACCTTTGATAGCTCTTGGGTGTTTTTTTGTATAGTTTGGAATAGAAGAAAATAGTCTTTAATCATATATATGGCTTTATACTCACTAAGCTCTCGTTTTTTCTTCATGAGGAGCAATTGGCGCATTTGAAACATGATAGAAGAACAGAGTAGAATGGCAATCAACTGACCATATAAATAGCACTCCAATCGTTCTGGTTTTATCTTTTTACAATGATGAATTTGAAAGAATGACTTCCACGTTTTAAATAAAATTTCGATTTGCCAACGCAAAGAATACCAGTCATGTACCTGTCCCATCGGGACAATATCTGTAGGGGTGTTTGTCATATATACATTGATACCACTGAGTCGTTTACTACGAGAAGAATACTTCATTCCTTTCTTTTTTTCTCTTACAGCTTGATCTTGTAATCGTTTTTGTTGCTGTTGTTTTGTTAATCGATGAACAATTACACGAGCTGGCACTTTATCAGTCATTCCTACATAAGCATTAGCTATTTCACATGTTTGTCCTGGTTGAAGAGAGTTCAGTAACATCTCCATATCTAACTGTATATACTCTGTACCTTTCTTAATTCTTCCATCTTGAAAATAATCAGGGTTAGGATTTTTTTGATACATACGTGTATTCGACTTGATACGAGAGATATAGTAGGCCTCTTTATCTTGTATATGTTGAAGATCTTTCAAATGAAAATAACCTAAACTCGGATACATAAATCATTTGCCGTCACAGTTGGGACACACAGAGAGCCGTAAGTACGATCATGTTGTTTACCTGGACCTGTATGAATATGAAGGAACTGTCCACTTAACAAATCATACTCAAGTTGAATTTTTATCCCCGCTGTATGGCTACATCCTCCTGCACCTGGATAAACCGATGAAAATACATCAGGGAGTTGAAATGCAGTTGAATCTAAAATACGAATACGCTTAAAAACAGAAGTATATGGAGAAGAAATCGGTATAGATGAGGTCAATTTTCGACTTAGTAGTTCAGCTAGTATGTGTTGTAAAAATTGGACGGCTGCTTTATTAAATCGTTGGTTCAGTCCCTCGGGACTGATGAGCACTTCTGTCGAGGCTTCTAAACAGCTAGATAACTGAGTTAAAGACGTCGTAGCGATATTTTGGTTCATCCATACACATAAAGCGACTAAATCTTTTGCTTGGTACTTACTGGTTCGTTGTACGAAACCAACATCTCGAGCAAGATTCCGTAAGGTATTTGGAGATAAAAAACGTTGAATCTCTTGAGCAAATAGTTGTAATTCATCAGACACAGAAACAGACATAAAAAACGCCATCCTTTCCTATGATTCTACAGAAAGAATAGCGTTTTTTTCTTTTTATGGATACATTTTTTTAGCTCGATAGCGATGTGGTGTTACCTCAAATATAATTATTTTATTTGAAGGTCTCTTTTAAATTTTTATCAAATCTTTTCATAGGTTGATATACAAGGACGTGTAATGATAAACCTATCACTGCAGTAATGTTCAAAATAATACTTATAATCATTAAAGACCATTCTATAACTGGTGAAAAGTATCCGTTCGTGCTTAATGTAGAAGAACTGATACCTAGTAGTAAAATCACTATTAGTAAAGGTAAGTTTTTAACCAATTTGAATCCCCCTTTTAAATACAATATCTTTATATCATTATATCACACTAGATTATGTAATTAATATAAGATAGTTACCTATGAGAATTTAACGTATTTTCTCTTTTTTGGGTGTTTTTGCCCATCCCCCGAAAAAGGGGAATAATACAAAATATACCAATTAGATACTGAATAGAGTGTTGTATAAATTGGAGTTTGCGTAGTAAAGGAACAAAAACGACAATAACATTCCAACTCTTGAATATCTCTCTTTGAACGTACGTCTGTACGTTCAAAGAGAGAAGAGATACTTATAAAAAGCATTTTTGCTAATAGTCTCTATATAAAGTAGGAATGAAAAAATACTACATTTTATAGACGAGTCAAAGAATATGAACATAGCTTACAAAAAGTACCCAATATGAATTTCGCATAGATTTAAGCCAGCGATAAAAATCCCTGGCTTAATGTATAATATGAATGCTTCCGTCCTCAAAAATTCCCACCTTTTGATGGCTACCTAATTACTTCATAGGATTCATCATGAATTCTATGAAGTAATTCTGATTGCCCTCTAAGAAATTCGACTTCATCTTCACGAGAAATGTGACCAGGAGTGTACATAGATTCACCAACTTTCAAGTTTATTTTTTAGATTTACGATTAATCTCAACTTGAGAAAAAAACCTAATCAATTTAATAATAACGTTTTGAATTATAATACTTTTGAAGATTGTATATACCTAGTTCTAAGTCACTTTTTGATAGTATTTTTTCGATGGTTTTCTCTTTTAGTATACTTGCTAAATGTAAGATATCAGTTGAAACATTTTCCCATTGCTCTACTTGTTTTTGAAGTCGTGTAATTTCATTTTGCTGAGTAAGTGTAAGGTGTACTTCTATTTGCCATTTTTCAAGTTGCTTTATATATATTGGTATAAATTCGAGTTGATCGGTATGCAATTGAATAATACGACATACTGTGTAGTCATCTAATACACATGGTTGTTGATTAACTTCTAATAACTGTGTGTATTGTTCATTTGTATCCTCTAGTTGGTTATCAATCATATTCGCAATCATCGACAGGGCACTAATTGGTTGCCAATTTGGTTCAGGTGTCTTTGTCATAATTATCTTTATACTCCTTTTTATGTTAGATTAATTTCATCATACTATTTTTAGTCGAAAAATTCAGGAATATAATCGCCACAAACATTTCTCTAAAGCGCTGTATATGTTATTACTATATAGACCATATATCTTCCCAAAATACACGGGTATGGATGAGATAAGTTCAAAAAGATAGAAAGACCTCATTCAAGAATACTTATCATGAATGAGGTCTTTCTATTAAAACGTTGTTTAATTTCCACCTTAAAAATGCTGTACATTCACTGGCTTTCAAATTAACTCTGTTGCATTAAACCCACATTTAAACCTTTTTAACAAATTCAGATTTTAATTTCATAGCTCCAAAACCATCAATTTTACAATCAATATCATGGTCTCCATCCACTAAACGGATACTTTTTACTTTTGTACCGATTTTCACAACCGATGAAGTTCCTTTTACTTTAAGATCTTTGATTACTGTTACAGAATCACCATCATTTAAGATATTTCCGTTTGCATCTTTAATTACCTTTGTATCTTCACTATTTTCAGTTTCTGATTCTAAAGTCCACTCATGGGCACATTCTGGGCAAACAAAAAGATTTCCATCTTCGTAAGTGTACTTTGAATTACATTTTGGGCAATTAGGTAAATTAGACATATTTTTATTTCCTCCACTTTTTATCATTCATTCTATATATAGCTTTTTAAAACTTTCCTTTTATAATTTCATAAGAATAGCAATTCTGAAGTTGAAATTTAAGAAGCTACCCTTATCTATGTTTCAAGAACCTATTTTTATCGCATATCTTTCAGTTTCTTAATGATCATGTTCGGTGTTGCCCATTCATCACGGTCAAAGTCAGAAATAGACACTTCAATATTTAAACGCTCTTGAAATTCTACTAATAAAGATACTGTAGCAAAAGAATCTAGAATCCCTTCTTCAAATAATTGCACATCTGGGTTATCTTTTACGATATCATTTTCACATACTTCTTTTAAAACAGTTAATACTTGATTTTTAAATTCAGACATTATTTATGCTCCTCTATATCCATGATTTATTATTAATTTTTTCATAGTTTTCTATTTTTTAACACATCATTTAAAAGAATCTGTCCCATCATCTTTACAAAGCTACCCCTAGTTTTTGTGTAATAGTTATCCAGGTTTAACAAATAATCGTTCCCTGGAACATATGTGATTACAAACCCTTTGTTCTTTTCTTTAGGGAATGGAATGTAAATATTTTTAACATCTGGCTGTATAGCTGGAATGTCTTTCGAAAACAAACCATTTAATTTCGTTAAAAACGTCTTTCCATTAGACATAGGTTGTATTTTCTCAGCCCTGTTCACACCATCTGTGTTTTTACTTGAATCTATTCCCCATACAATTACACCACCAGAAACACAAGAAAAAAATGACACGCTTTCTTCATAATTCTCTTTATCATCTTTGGAAAGAACACTACTCGTACAATCTGTTTTACATTGAAATGTAAGGAAGATATTCTCTTCTTGCTGTTTGATGATCATTTGTTGGATGTATGAAAAACCTTCTTGTTCACACCTTGTAAAAATCTTCTCCGCATTCTCCAAAGTAAACTTTCTCCTTCTCTATTTTTCAATAAAATAATTAAAAGAGTAGGTCAAATCAAACAAACTTTGTATGTGAAGTGAATTTTTTATAAATCTAATGCATTCACTTTATTCTTTATTGTATTTGCTTCCTGAGATTGCTGAGAAAGCTCGATACATTCATGAAAAGCGAAATGCTTACACCCTATACATTTTTTTGTATTCAAATGTCCTAAAGCATAGTTGATGGCTTCTCCAGTATGATCAAAAAAGTTTTCTTCTCCAATCTCAGCGTACAATCTATTCTTATCTAGTGTTGCTTTTAGCTCTGATTGAATTCCTGAAATGAGAAGTACGCCACCTTGGTTTTTAAAATGCTGAACAATATTCCTAAAGTAAGACTCTCCTGTTGTATCAATAAAAGGAACTTTTCCCATACGCAAAATTAAAACTTTGGGTTTATAATGAATGGTCGCTAAAATGTTTTGTTCAAATGTTTGAGCAGCCCCAAAGAATAATGGCCCTTCTATTGTGTAAATGCTTATTTGTGGACAATCATGAGCTTTATTTACCACATGTGGTAACAATTTTTCATGCTTCCTTGTATGATCAGGAAGCACTTTAGATATGACAAGCATGTTGCTCATACGTTTTGTAAATAAAATAACAGCTAAAATAAGTCCAATTTCCACAGCTGTTGTCAAACTTGTAAATACAGTCAGTAGAAATGTTACAAGTAATACAAGAGAATCCCCTGTCTTCATTTTAAGTATGTGAATAAAATGTTTTTGCTCACTCATGTTCCAAGCTACCACCATTAAAATGGGAGCCATACTAGCAAGTGGAATATGCGAAGCGTATGGAGCTAATAGTAGAAGTGTGAATAACACAAATACCCCGTGAATAATTCCTGACATCGAAGATGTAGCTCCACTCTTAATATTGGTTGCTGTGCGGGCAATCGCTCCAGTTGCCGGAATCCCTCCAAATAACGGGGTAATAATATTGGCAATGCCCTGACCAATCAGCTCTTTGTTACTGTTGTGCTTACTATTTGTCATACCATCTGCCACGACAGCGGATAAAAGAGATTCAATACCACCCAACATTGCAATAACAAATGCAGGGCCAATCAACTGTTTGATACGCTCTAAGGTGATTTCTGGTATATCAAACTGAGGAAGTGTATTTGGAATCGTGCCATATGCTGTACCAATAGTAGGCACATGACCTGAGAAAAATACAGTTGCAATGATAGTTGAAATTACAACACCTACTAATGAACCAGGTACTTTAGGTGAAATTTTTGGTGTTATGAGTATAACAAAAAAGCAAATCAAAGCAGTTATAACACTGTAAATATTGATAGTACCGATATGAGTGAAGATTTCCTGCAGGTTTGCTATAAATTCCTCATGCTTTTTTATACCTATTAGACCTAAAAAACTAGCAATTTGTCCCGTAAAGATAATGACGGCAATACCTGACGTAAAACCAATTGTTACAGGACGTGGAATAAACTTAATTAAAGATCCTAGTTTAAAAACTCCCATAAGACATAAAATAATTCCAGCTAATAAACCAGCAAGTAGTAAATCTTCATATCCATAGGTAATGACAATTCCTAAAAGAATTGGGACAAAGGCACCTGTAGGTCCTCCAATTTGATACTTTGAACCACCCAATAGCGAAATGAGTATTCCGGCAATACATGTTGTATAAATTCCATACTCTGGCTTAACACCAGAGGCTATTGCAAAAGACATAGCAAGTGGTATCGCTACAACTCCGACAATCATTCCTGACAGAAGATCCTTTTGAAAATGTCCCAATGAATATCCTTCAAACCTTCCTGTAAATAATCCTTTCATTTCAAACCCTTCTTTTCCCTTTATAATAAATCTGGACTACAAATGCATTTCTCTTCCCCTTATACAGGAGATTTTCATTATCACAAAAGAAAAACACCAGCCTAATATTTACTATACGTTTTGCTTAAATGACGCTCTAATTTACCTATATCTTCCCCTTGTTGTACGTAGGATTTCAACCTTTCCGCTAGAAGTTCTCCGGCTCGACCATCTAGCTTCTTCGTATCAATAAATGATGTAATCCTTACCTTATCTGGAGTCATATCTCTACGAAACATCTGTCCTGGGATTTCACTCCAAAAACGATTCCATTCATCTAATAATCCAATTTGATCGAATAAAAAACCTTGAATCCCACATAGCCAAGCTGTACAAGCTGTATTTCTTTTTTGACATCCAACGCCATCTTGTAAATGCTGGCATGAAAAACAACAAGAATTCCCACTTTTAATACAAACTTTACAAACATGATGAGCTCCTATTGAGTGGAAAATTTCAATCCCATGTTGGATGATATCTTCTTTCTTAACTTCAATGCTCAACCTAACCCTCCTTAACTATCATTTCAAGTTCTGTTTCATCTAGTTCTTCTAACATTGAAATCGTATCGATTAAATGGTTGTTAAAAATTTTCCGCGCAACTACCAGTAAATCCACAATCATAGGGTCTCGTAGAGAATATAAAACTCGTTTTCCATCTTTCGTACCAACAACAATGTTTTTTGAACGTAGTACACTTAACTGTTGAGAAACAGCTGAACCTTCCTTGTTAAGGATGGTTTGAATTTCATTTACACTTCTTTCACCCTCTGACAATAGTTCTAGAATACCTATTCGCAAAGGATGTGATAAGGCTTTAAAAAAATCAGCTTTAAATTGTTGCATTTCATTTCCCATTAAAACACCTACTTATTTTTAATTAAAGATCCAGAAGTATCATATACACCTTCAAATGTTTGAATATGTATATGATACTTCTAGAACTTACAATTTTCAATAAAAACATTTGAACCCATATGGGTAAATTATTATTAGGTACATATTGCATATACTAGGGGTCTGTGTAGTAATGGAACAAGAACGGCAATAGGACTTAATTGTGTTATCAAAAATCAGGGTTTTTGATAATGATAAAAACTGTGTTAAATAAAGCTTAAATATATTAATACTACGTTATCAAAACTATTATCGTAATCAAATTAACAATAACAACTGTTTTTGATAAATTTAATAAATATTGAGTTTTTAATCAGTAAGATATTTATTTTTTTGATGAAAAAACTCTATTTTCAACTATGCCGAAGCGAAAATGTAGGTTATTGCCGTTTCTGTTCTGTTACTACACAAACCCCTACTACGCCTCGTTTTTACACGTATTTCGGTTATACCCTACTATCAGTTACATTAGTATTGAATATTTTTATGAGAAATTAAAGCACACAATTCATAAAAAATGATATTTAATGAGATATTATGACATGTATCGAAATACATAAAGAAGGTGAATGACGTGAAAAGACTTCTAATTTTGTATGTCCTGCTTTCAATTTTAGCGGGCTGTTCTACAAAACAATATCCAGTTGAAAAGCATGGGTCTAACGTTGGACATGAAAATGTTAAATTAACAAAAAATATAAAAAAAACACATTCCAAAATGAACCACTTCAATCCCCAGCTCCTTCACTCCAAGAAAAGGTCATTTTAGACGTGCCATTAATATCTCAAAAACCTGAATTGAAATACGGATGCGAAGTTACGAGCTTAGCGATGGTATTACAGTACGCTGGTATTAAAGTGAATAAAATGCAGTTAGCTAACAGTATCAAAAAAGATACTACCCCGCTGTCTATGAATAAAAACGGAGACATCATTCAATGGGGGAATCCTAAAGAAGGGTTCGTTGGAGATATAACGGGTAAAACTAAGGGATATGCTGTCTACGTCCAACCGTTACAAGAATTGATGGAACGTTATCTTCCAAATCGCACAGTGAACTTAACAGGAGAAGCTTTCAATGATGTGCTAGCTCAAATCAAAATGGATAAACCTGTAGTGGTTTGGACGACCGGGGATTACAAAGTTCCGGATAGATGGGAGTCTTGGAAACATGGGAACAAACAAATCACAGCTCCTCTGGATTTACACGCCGTTGTACTTATAGGTTTTGAGGATGGGTACATTTATATTAATGATCCTTTAAGCGGGAAAAAAGCGCATAAGGTAAACCAAGAAACTTTCATTCAATCTTGGGATGCATTGGGAAAACAAGCCTTATCATATCGTTAACGAATTCAAATTCGTTTAATATTTATAAGAGTCCAAAGTAAAGAACGTGAATTTTGGGCGCTAAGTGATTACCCTCATGAGAAAGTGGATTTTTTTATTAAGTTAAGAAAACAGATCAACCCTAAAACGAAAAAATGTGCTTTTTTGTTACAAGCTAACACAAATTTTCGTTCTAGGGGCGCTATAAAATTTTAAGTGGATGGAGATTTTTTCTACCTTTATTAGGGGGGAGAATAAGCTTTTCCTGTTTTGCTAGTGGAGGGATGAATGTATTACTATGAAGTTAATTATCCAACTAAACGGTTTGCTCCTGATCCATGGTATAAAGAAAAGGCACTCAAATGAGCACCTTTTCTTTATTGATGAAATTCGATAAGTTGTTAGTTTTCCAAGCTAACCATAACAAATACAACAGCTTCGAATTAATTATGTCATATATCTATTTATTAGTTTTTGAGAAAATAAGAATTGATAATAAGTGGACCTTGTAGGACTTGAACCTACGACCGGACGGTTATGAGCCGTCTGCTCTAACCATCTGAGCTAAAGGTCCATGGTAAGCGATTAGTTTTCCAAGCTAATCGCGATAATGAAGTATACCGAGATAAGTATATATTATTTTGAATAGAAAGAAAAGACACCCTAACGAATGCCTTTCTCCGGATTGATACCCACTTCAATTTTCACAAAATGTATTGGACTCCCATCCAATTATATTTTACTACATGGGATATGGAAACCAAAAGAAAAATAGGGGTCATATGAAAATAAATTGCAATTCTTCGCCATTAAAAACATTCTTTTTTAAATTGTCAAAACGAATCCACAAATATAGTGGATTCGTTTTTGTTTTTTCTGAAGAGAACAAGGTAATGAAAAACGAGTTAGAATTTACAAATCTATTACCATCACACCGTTTTCACTGTAACAAAAACGACCATTTTTGTTACAGTCATTGTTAGTGAGTTATAAAGTTAAGCAAGCTAGCAATCTTAGTGTAACAAAAATATGTAACAAAATTAATTTGTAACAATATCTATTTTAGAACATTTTTGATACAATAAAACTGAAAAAAGGAGGAATTATATGAAATTTGGATATATGCGAGTATCTATAATTGATCAAAATTTAGATCGCCAGGAACAACAACTAAAAGAGGCTGGGTGCGAGCGTATGTTTTTTGAAAAAGTAGCAGGAACCAAGCGAGATCGTCTTGAGTTAAATCGTATGTTAGAGTTTCTACGTAACGGAGATACAGTGGTAGTAACAGACTTGACTCGACTTTCATCCTTCATTTCTCTGAATTGCAGATGATAACTCTTTATGTGTCACAGTGCGTGGATATTGACTAAAAAGGATTTCTGTAATAATTGTTTCATTATAAGTTAAAGTAACTCGCCTTTTTTTAAGTGGATCTCTAACCTTTCTGGGTAGAATATTAATTCTTCTACCTTTATAAAGCGTTCTGGTGGATTTAAAACAAATTCATCATATTCACGACACAAATATCTTTTTATTTTTGCTACTATTACTCCATAAATAAAAGGTGGGATTAAACAATCATCTTCTGCTCCTAAAATTACTATATATGGATGAAATGGATATAAATATCCCATCAATTTTTCAAAGTTATTAACAATTACTACTTCACTATTATCCTGTTCTAAATATATTTTTAATGTAGATGAAAAGTTAACATCCCCCTCAACAATCAAAATTTTATACATAGCCATCGCTCCTAAGATATCCTTTTATCCATGTTTTTTAGCAATACAATACTATTCTACCTGCATACTAGTTATATTCCTGTATGTTCTCCAAGTAACCAAATTTTTTTCTAAAACCTTTGTCCTATCTCCAATACTCATTTTGAATAAATATAAAAATACATATTGTATAATGTGGATATTAAATGCCTATTTCTATTGTTTATTTTACATTAAATTTCTCTTTCACTTTTGCAGGTAGGTCCTCTTTCTGTACTTCTTCCCAGGACTTTACACCTTTTTCTTCAGAGTGGTATACGAGAAGAAAAGCTTGTTTACGAAGATTTTTTTGGGCCTTAAATTCTAACTCTTTTTCCTTACCATTTTCATCAAAACCTACTAAATTATATGTAAATTCCTTCCCCATTACTTCACCCTCTATGGATTTTGCAACTCCTTCTTTTCCATCAACAGTGATATGAACATAATATTTATCTGTTCCAAAACGATTTAAACTACATCCAACTAGCAAACTAGTAAATACAGCGAAAATGCTTATAAATATAATAATTCTTTTCAATTACTTCACCTCATATTGTTTATATGTATAGGTTAAGCTCTTGCTTCTAATTAAGAAATCTAAAAACCTTACATAAACATTACAATTTTGTAATATTAAAATTTAATATATAATTTTAATATAAACATATAAGAATTTATTTTTGAGATAATTGATGTAACTGATTTAATTAAGTATCTACTAAATATTCAAGTTATCGATTATGCTATATACCTGTTTAACCTCTTTTTAAGTTCTTTCTTTTTAAGATCGATAATCGAATAAAAAACTTCTATAAATAGGAACTTTTATAATTACAGAAAAACACGGGAATCATCCTTCTTAAGAAGCCAATTTTGCAATTTCTAATATATTCTTTTTAAACCTTACAAAAATGTAATGTTTCTGTAAGGTTATTAAATTTTTATTTTAGAATAAACAAGCTACATTAAATATTGATATTTAAATAGCGAGGTGAGTAATATAAAATACTCTATTATATTAACTACCATTTTGGTGTTGTTTATCACATTGTTAGTGAGCTACAATTTAATCTTTAGCGAAAAAAAGCAGTTTTATGTTCAGATTACAAAAAATGGCGAAGAAGGTGTTAAGAAATCTATAGATGGCCTTGCTATAGGAAAGGCATATATTTATAAATTAACCGCCTTTGACAATAATGGCGAAGAAAAACAATTAGAAGTTAGGGCAAGTAAAAACTTACGTAAAAATGCATTTCTACGTGTATACTACTCAGATGTGGAAAAAACTGTTGAATCTTGGGAGGAAGTTACGGAAGTAAAACTTCCTCTCAAAGCAAAGGAAAAGTTAGAAAGAAAATAAAAAATGTGATGAAAAATATGTATTAAAAGGGGTTTTTATACATAATTAGATTAATATAATCTTAAATTCCTTTGTTAATGCACAAGGATAAAAAATCTAACCTGAACTTTATAGATATATACTCTTTTAAATAGAGGAGAAAATTAGGACTACGAAAATTTTTATACTATAAAATAAGTGTAGAGATTTCCTTCATTAAAAAAGGTGATTCTAAATGAATTTAGGATCACTTTTTATGAAATATGATTCTTTATTTGCTTAGGATCCGCTTTATTATAATAACCATGCCTTACAACTTGCCTAACATCATCTACTTCAATATCCATCATTTCTGTAATATCTACAACAATTGTATTTTGCAGAACATTTACTACAAATCCTGTTAATTGTAAACTCGGATTTTTACGATATAAAAATTGAACGTAATCTCCAATTTTTATTTTTGTTTCATGCTTCATTTCATGTCCCCCTAAATTATCGTTAAGTATTCCATAGTTTCCCCCTATTTTGCTTCTTCATACTAGTTAGTGAGTATATAAAATAAAGAATACTTAATCTTCTTTCATAGCTTCAGCTGCAGCATTGGATTTTCGAATGATTTATAACATACTTTTTAATTTGTTTCTCAATATAGAAACAGATGGTAAATCTAAGTTTTATATAGAAGTTAAGCAAGGGATGTAATATTATAAATATTAAGAAAGTCTTTGACTTTTTCTCCTTATGAAAAAGATAAGATCCTACTCTCTGATCTTATCTTTTTTATTTTGGATTTGTAATACAAAAAAGAGCATCCCTATAACAAGGATGCTGCAACAGGAAAGAACAAACATATAATAATAAAAAGAATTACTTATATTATAATTTGATAATGAAACAATTAATATTGAGAAAATTCAAAAATGGTTGAATATCTCTCTGTACTTACTTACAATTGATTAAGAGCTGGGTAGTATTCTGTCATCTATTCCTTTTTAAAGAAGATTGATCTCAATCTTCTTTTTTTATTTTTGTTTTTGCCTTTCTCCTTCAAAAAACAAAAAGAGTTATCTGATAATTGTGGAAATCGCTTGTTTGTAAACCAGTTGTCGCTTACCCTGAACCATCATAAGAACCGTAAATTTATCTGTTGCAACAATTTTCCCGCGTATCGGAACTCCACTCTTTAAAAATATGGTGCAGTCCCCCTTTTTTACTTTTAATTGTTCATACGTATCTCCTTGTAGGTTATACATGAAAACGCCCCCAATTTTTATATATTTTCAATACTTGCTACTATATAACTATCGTAACACAATTAAATACAAATACCGCTCTAGGCACGTATTTCGCAATAAAATAATTGAAAATACAGAAAACCAATTATCCTTTCTAAAAAGCTTATTTAACTTGTATTAGTAAATACAAGTTAAATAAGCACTGTAGCAAATATCACCAAGGAGTAAAATTAAACAACAGTAATCGGTTTATTTGACTATTCATTCCTGGAATTAGTCTTGGTCAAGATTACTCTTTTTTCATTTCGATTCATCTGAATATTTCTAAATAATAAACGCATACTATACATAGGCGATAAGCCATAATTCATTTAATTTGTCCCAGTATTTCTTCTCTTTTCTTCTCTTTTCTTTTCTTTTCTTTTCTTTTCTTTTCTTTTCTGTATTGAGCAGTTAGTCTACCCTAACTGCTCTTTTTCTTTTTTTAGCTTGTCACCACTTAAAAGTATAAGCATATAATAATTAGGTGAAAGCTTTTTCATTCATATGACCCTCCCTAAAAAGAGCACTTGTGTAAGGTGCTTTTTTAGTACATATAATTTTTTCAACATTCAACATATAGAAGTAATGAATTGTATTTAATATTATATAAGTGACCTCAACGTAAACTTTACTATTAATTTTTCCTAAAAGGGCGTACTCTCGCAACAGGCCCTTTTTAAAATGAGTTTTTATTACATGTTTCGTATCTCAAAAAACTTACATATAATGTAATGTACTCTTTACCAGCAAGAGTACTCTCGTTTTCATGAGCGTTTAAAAACAAGCGTTACTTTTATTCACTTTTTTTGCTAAGGTACATACAATATACATAGTCACCTCAGTATTAGTCATAGGGCGCCTTATAGGGTGCTCTTTATTTTTTATGCAACTAACACAAGCCATTGTGTTAGAGCTGTTTCAAATTCCTCATAAATTACATACATTAAAATGAGTAGTCGTTACTCTATACTTCATTTACAAATAAAAAAATTAAAAAGGTATGGAAAATATCCATACCTTATATCTAAAATTAAAGTTTTTCCATACAATGTAACTCTACAACCGCTTGTTTTACATAAATTTTTAAATAAGCTCTAAATAATAGAGTTTTTACTTTTTTTCAGTTACATTTAAATATTTTTTTCAAACTAAGATTATTTTCTTTTAGATAATTTATTGCATCTTTGTTCACTGATCGTAAATCTATGCCTTGTTTCTCTGCGGCAAATGAACATCCACAATAACATTGACGGAAAACATCATATTCATTACACATTTCAATTGAACATTGATATCCGTTCCTTTTTTGAAATCACTTGGTAAATAACGTGAATCATAATTTTGTTGCACACCAACTCCAAGTTCATTTATTAATTGACTATTTTTATTTTTAGAAAGAGTAATCGCACTACCGAAGTAATCAAATCCTCTTTCTTGTGCTACCTCAGTTGAACGATCCAATCTCATATCAAAGCAGGCTGCACAACGAAGTCCACCTTCTGGCTCTTCTGCTAAACCTTTTTTTAACCATTTTAAAAAATACATTTGAACGATAGTCATCTTCAATAAACCCTACTGTATGCCCTGTACGGTCATTGAACTTTTCTACAAAAATCTTTTGTTCATTAGAGCGGCGCATATATTCACTTTTTGGATGGATATTCGAGTTTGAGAAGAAGATTGTAACATCTGCATGTTCTGCAAGAAATTCCAGTGAAGAGGTACTACAAGGAGCACAACATGAATGCAGTAATACTTTTGGTCTGTCGTTCTTTGCTTCCCAATCTTTAATCATTTTTCTTAATACTTTGTCATAATTTATTTTCTGGTTCTTCATTTTCTTTAAATATGCTTCAACATCTAACACTTCTTTCATACCTAAACCTCCTGCTTATTTTTTCGTTTATTGTATCACCTAGATTTTTTAATAGATAGTGAATAGGCAGCTCTGTATTTAATATGGGTTTTGGGATGAGTTTTGGAAATGTTTAAAAAAAGAAATCTTAATGATTATTATACCCTCCAATAACAAATTAAAGAAAATATTTACTTGCTATCGATAAACCCCTTTTATCTTTATATAACATACATATTTTACGTACAACTGGTGGTAAGATTGATTTTGTTATAATATTATACGAACATCTACCTAAAACAAGTTACAGTAAAATTGACATACCAGGTCCTTCTTCAATCATAGGCATAATTGTCATGTACTCAGTACTGGATGTTAGGTTCAAGAGATTTTTTGAAATGGTTAAATACTTCATTTGTTTCTCCTTCACCTAAAGGTATATAAGGCTCTTCTATGAAATCTTCTAATACTATGCACATTTTAACTGGACAAGCATATATTATTGTATGGTAATCAAATAGTCATATAGTCTACCTACCTTTCTAAGAGCGCATATACAAATGTGCTCTTATTATTTATCGTCAAATCTTTATTTTAAATATACTCACATTTTGTATAAAACAAGCATATATTTATATAGACAGGACATAGCTTTTTATTACGCATGCACAAAGATTGTGCATGCTTTTTTCGCATATATATATATAAATTTACACTAAAATTGCACATGCACTAAAAATATACATACGATATATTGCTGCCAGATACTCACTTTTTACTATGCGTTTTGGTCAAAGATCGCTTTCCCAGGCGACCTTTCCTATTTGAATACGGATATTATTTTAAAACATATTTACCCAAAAAAGGTCTCATATACTTTTAAAGGTATTCTTATTAGTGATATGGAGTGCTCTGGTCAAGCACTCCTATTTTTATGCTTACAAAATAACTTTTCTGAAAATGCTTTTGCTCTGCTGGAAGACGGCAAGAAACTTTTTAATATCGTACTGTTATTGGCTTTCCTTTTGACTCATAGTTTTGCAATGTTTCCGGAATTGTATCAGCTTCTCGTAAAGCTTCAACCTGTGCCCGGCATCTTCTATTGCTATATCCGCACCTTGGCCTTGATTATGAAGTATTACGTGTGCAACATCCCCAAGTAACGTTATAAAATTTGAACTCCAATTTTGTATTGGCTCTCTATTATATAATGCACGGGCATTTTGATTGTAGATACCCCATCTTGGATAACTAAAGGATTGGAATCCTACTTTCCAATTTAATTTTTTATCCGTAAGTATCTCTAAGACAATCTTATACCTTGCTTCATCATAAGACACAATTCCTTTCCAAGCAAAGCTACCTGTGATACTTGCATCATTTGATTTAATGGGTTCTCTTTACCTTATGTTTTTAAGAATTAATTGAGATGGTTCTTTTAAAAATAATAAACGCCCTAGAATAAAAAATATCCCTTTGGAGGAACAAATCTAAAGGGATATTATCATAACTTTTTTAGAAATATCGCAATTTTATTTTAAACAGCTCATCTTTTTTATATGTATCGTAACTTTATGTCAATTCCACACTAGTAAATATATATTATGAAATATTCCTCTCCATGCTTCTTATATAAAGAAAAGGCACTCTAGAGTGCCTTTCTCCGACTTGAACCACCATACTTTTAATAACATCGCTTTTAAAAATCACAAATATATCTTCAATCTTCCATATATTATTTTAACATATTTATACATAAGTGGTATTGATAAAAAATAAATATACATTAAGTTTGTTCTTGTATTTTTAATTTATTGTATTTTTGTAAAAATTTTTAGGAATATATCACTTGTATTTACGTTAAGATATTTTAACCCCTATTTATAAGAGTCTTAGGAGGCTACGTGTTATGTCTAGTAATTTTAATATGAACTATAATTATTACGAAAGGAGTGTTGAAATCTTAGAATTATTGAGTAGTTCCATTCGTTTATTAATTGTGCGCGAATTGATTATAAGTGGCACTTTGACAATTCCTGATTTAAGTGCTGCAATACATATTTCAGAAAATGAAATTTTACAACACGTACAAAAACTTACTAAGGGTAAGGTTATCACTAGTGAACGTAAAGGTAAACGGATTTATTGTAGAATAGATGATCAAAAAGTTATTGATATTATCAATTTATTACTAATATCCCGTTAGTTTTTATTAGAGAGCTTTAAAAAAGTTTGAAGTGAAACACTGAGAAGCTCTTTTGGCAAGGTTAATCTTGTACGCAGGGACCGAATGGCCTAGTTTTCACACTCTATTTTCTTACTTCATACGGTTGAGCAAGAAGAATTCTTTCGGTAAATCCGTTACATTCATATTATTGATTAGATGTTATTAATTATTTTTTATTGGCTTAAATATCTATTCCAATTAATTTACCATGTATATCTAAACGAACGTATACCTCCATTTTTAAAAGGTGAACATTGTATAAACGTTCTTTATATGTCGATATGTCAAAGTGTTTCCCATTTAATTCACACTCTAGAATAATCATATCTCCATGTTCTCTCCAATTTACTAATTTAGCAGTTGTAATCATGTATAATCCTCCTCTAAATTATTCTATGAAAAGCAATAGAGACAAGTGTGAGAAATGAGTTTATAACAAGAAAAGACACTATAGGATGTCTTGCTTCGACTTGAACAATGTTAATTAAAATACTGTGTATCATATGGCTAATCCAACAGTAAACCGCTAAAATATGTTCTGAAAGTGTTTTATATAAGTTCCAATAGGCCTTATCTTCTATAACAAAAAAGTTTTCATTGTTCCCTTTATAATCTGACCTTGTTAATACTAAAGAATCAGGTATAGAATTCTAGCCATGAAATCTTCTATTTGTACATATAATATTCTTTATATCGTTCGAAATTCGATTTTTTTGTTTGTGTTGATATTGCGGATGATTTTAATGATTTAGATGCTGCTACTTGCTTTGGCATTTGCAATACGCCACGTTTCTTGAGCTCTCTATACAAACTACTCACATTGCACCTCAGTTTTTTTGCAATAGTTGGATATTCTTCTCCTTGATTAAATAATTGTACTGCTTTTTTACATTTAATATCCCATGTTGCTTCTGTCGTTTGAAACTTTTGAGTTTGTTTTTCAGCTATATTTTTTTCTGATTTGATACACTCTCTTTCTATTTTACACCGTTCGGCACTATACTGTTCTACTTCTATTTGAAGCTCACAACGCTCCTCCTGTAAACGTATCATTTGTACTTTTTTCGCAACTTCTCTCATGTTGCTCTCACCTCATTTCGTTTAATAAATTCTACCAGTACTTCAATTCCTCTTTGTTATTTGTATCTCCGTCAATGCCCATAAGTAGGCTATTGATGCTCACATTATCCTGATGACAGTTTTTAATTCAATATTTACGCAAACTACTTACATGAAATTTTAATTAATGTACATTCTTTCACTTAGACCTACAATTCATCTCATCAAAACGGTTCTACATGTCTGAATTTTCCGTTTTCAATTCTATACAAATGTTAATGATATGATAAAATAATAAATGAAAAAGAGTATAGATTTAAAAGAAGCCAATTAGATTAAAAATTGGCTTTCTTCTTGTTAACAACTACAACAAAATGCTCTTTAAATTTTTATTAGCTGTCAGTTTTAAAGAAAAACTAAATTGGTTCCATCTTTACATAATTGTAAACTATGGTAAATTGATAATTTAAACACAGAAAATACGCCTTTGTTTTCTATAATTATTTAATCAGCTAATTTTTCTATTGTAGGCATAACAGCAATTGGTGGTAATGATGCAGTCCAACCAACTGCATATACATTTAATTTTTCACCTAATTTGTATTGTTCGGTATTGGAAATAGGCACTCTTAAGATCTTATTCTGAGAAACTAACTCCCACCAATCATTTTGATAAGCAAGTGCTTCATCCTTTGTAGAAGTGGCAGCAACTACCAAATAATTGTTGTCTACCGAGATAACATATCCAGTAAAAGGATCTTGTTCTTGTTTTTGAATAGAATGAACAGGCTTGCTACTTGACAGAATTCTGATTAGATTCTGCAAAAACTGGTGATAATCCGACAGTAAATCCACATCCTAATGTTAAAGCTGTTACACTCGTTACTAACCTTTGTTTTTTGGTAAACATAATATAAATCCCCCTTTTATTTTATTTTATCCCTACACTACCCACATTCTATTTACATATTAATAAAGCCTTTTAATATTAAGGTACTTAACAAAGTTGTAACAATATTTCCATTAATGGTAATATTACCTATAAACAGAAGTTGTTTTATGTTATAATTCACTAGGTGAACTATTATTGTTCCTTTCATTACTTGATGAATGTATGCCCTTCCTTAATTGTAAATATGTTTGATTTTATTGGTGAAGAGGGAAGATATCCCTCTTCTTTTTTTGCTCTTATAAATAAATCCTCATGTTATATAAAAATTAATGATATCAAATATTATCTAAAATAATACCATGTCTGGTGAACTTTGAATTTTAATAAAAAAATCCACGCTAAACTAGACTCATATACTCACACCATCCTTTCTAGACGAGCATAAGATGTACTAACGAACGAAAGGGGGTCATATTATGGGGTTTGGTTTTGGTGGAGGCTGTGACTTTAACAGATGTAATAGTCATAGAGAACAGCCTAGAAGAGAAGAAAATCGAAATAACAACAATAACGGTAGCCCAGAGTTGTTACAATTTTTAAGAACATTAACTCCTGGAACTTGTCTTGTTATTCAGTACGATTGTCAACCACCTACAAGTGCAACATTCCAAGGGTTCCAAGGTAACAATGTAATAATCCTTTCAGATTTTGATTGTTTCCCTGGATTAGCACGTATTGCAATCAATAAAATTAACGTAGTCTCTGTAAATTCTCCTGATTGCAGCCGTTTCTGCTGTAAACGTAAAAAATGCGATCATCACAGTCCTTGTGATGAATATGAAATCTAAAAGTTAATAAATCAGAAAATAAATTCTTTTAATTTATAAGCTTACTTTTTGCAAGAAAAACACCTATTAATAAAAATAGGTGTTTTTCATTTGTATTTTTTATTGAAATAAACAATAGTAACAAACCAATTAATAAATACAAACATACAATAATGTAAGGGACAGCATCCAAGCGTTCCAAACACCCGTGCCAAGAGATAAAACTACGAACTATCTCTTGGCACTTTTTATAAAAAATTAAAATAATTTTTTTCAAATTGTACAAGCTTATTTACAAACTATTCATAAGATAATATTAAGGATTTATTAATCCTTAAACTCCACCAATAGCTCCACCTATAATTTACCCGCGGTATAAAAGTAAAACAGAGTGATATATATCACTCTGTTTTACTTTTATATTATAATTTTCTAAATTTAGAATTTCTATAATTCTTCCTCTCAATATTAAGAGCAAAATAAATCTATCTACATGTATTTCTTACTTCTCCTTTAAATCCATTTTTCATATAATCTTGCTATTTATATACAATAAACACCATCTTTATCCAATCACTTGTTCTAATCTTGCATATATTATTGGTAAAATCATTTAATGTTACAAAGGAGTTATGCTAATGGAAACTACCAATGGTAAGCCTTATGTAAACACTAACGAAGGAGTATTTAATTCTATAAAATTACAAGAAGCTATTGATCAGGCTTTTCGAATACCTGTATTTTTAAGCACAGTAAATACTTTAAATCAATTACAACAATGTTTGGATCGACTCATCTTAGAAATTGAACAAGCTCTTTTATTCCCTCGTACTATACCGCGAAGTGATCAATACCCGGAATCCCCATTGACAAGTATACGACGAATGATATTATCCAGCTATGGTTTAATAGCAATAAACTTCCAAAGATTTTTCATCCAAGGAGTTAAAACAAACGTAGGAGCATTTCAACCTGTAGAACCATTTTGAGAAGGAACTCCTTTTTCACAAATCGAACCTTCTATGGGTTATCAATATGGACTTCCCTTATTATTGATACGAGAGATAGGAACTGATAATAACAGAGGTATTTGGCAACTAGGAAATGCTCCATTCTTAATTTTAGATTGGAATTCTGAAACTCAATCCATAGATTCATTTTTTAACAGTGTCTCATGGAAACAATTCTTTACTAATTGGACAGGTCATGTAAGAAACGGTCATTACCTTCAGACAGAACCAAAATTTAAATACTAATCTATTTTTATAAAAAGCCTTTCATTAATATACTAAGTAATACAGTTAACAATCCACCTATGATTAAACGCAACACCCACGTAGTATTAGCACTTATTTTTTCTAGTTGTTTATTGATAGTTAAAATCTCCTTTTCATTTACCAATATCCTTGATTCTAAAACTCTTATATCATGTTGCATCTCTTTTTGATCTAATTTTAATTGTTGTATCTTATTATTTAATTCACGAAGTTCTTCTATGCATAGTCCCCCTTCTCTAAGCTTGTCTTATATTACTGTAAATAAAAAGTTACTTAATATTTATATGCTGCTTAAATTATCGAGTATAGATTTTCTTCTTAATTTCCACTTTTAATTAAAACTATATTTTTAATGCTCATAGGCATTGGATATTTGATTTACAGATTTTCAAAATGGGACAGCCCACTAACTCCCTTTAGGGGCGGGATGGGAGTTAGGTCAAATGCGATGTACAACTAAAACACAGAAGGTACGTTCTGTATGTCGAACATTTGAAATGATATAATTTTCATAATAGACAAGTAAAACTCTCTAAAACAACCTTTTTCTCTGAAAATAGAATACAAGGTTGGTGTAACAAATTCTTCTACTTCGTAAAATGTATTGAGCTGTCAAGCACAAGATGCTAAAACACATTTGAGAACTCAAAATCTGACTCGTTTGGTAATAGAACATGTGCCATATTTGCTATATGCACTGGATACGGAGTGGTGATGGTACACCGCATTTTTACACATCAGCGATACTAGAAATAGACTTGGCCTTTATTAGCAAGAATCCCACTAATGTTAGTCAGTTTGTGGTTTTAGCCGAGGAGGTGTCAAATTATAACTTATACAGTAAACTTTTGTATAGGAGATTACCTTTAGTCCGACCCAACCTCTTTATATCCTCATTCCATATAATAAAATATACATCCAAATCCTTTATGTACATAAAGGGTTTGGATGTATATAAAAAATAAGGAGCCATCATAGAGGCTCCTTATTTTTTTACAAACAACGTTGTTTCATTAAATATACATTTTAATACCTAAAAACAAAACCCATCTCTCTTTTATTGTATCCTACAAATTAGCTTTTTGGTTATAAAAAAACAAAATTAATTATTTATCAATATTTTCGAAATCTTATTAATTTTAGTAAGGGAGTTTTCACATTTGTCAGAACCTATATTTTATATTATTTAATTTGGATAAAAAATCCACGCTAAACTAGACTCATATACTCACACCATCCTTTCTAGACGAGCATAAGATATACTATCGAACGAGAGGGGGTCATATTATGGGGTTTGGTTTTGGTGGAGGCTGTGACTTTAACAGATGTAATAGTCATAGAGAACAGCCTAGAAGAGAAGAAAATCAAAATAATAACAACAATAACGGTAACCCGGAATTGTTACAATTTTTAAGAACATTAACTCCTGGAACTTGTCTTGTTATTCAGTACGATTGTCAACCGCCTACTAGTGCAACATTCCAAGGGTTCCAAGGCAACAATGTAATAATCCTTTCAGATTTTGATTGTTTCCCTGGATTAGCACGTATTGCAATCAATAAAATTAACGTAGTCTCTGTAAATTCTCCTGATTGCAGCCGTTTCTGCTGTAAACGCAAAAAATGTAGAGATTGCGATCATCATCACAGTCTTTGTGATGATGAATATGAATTCTAAAAATTAAAAAATCAGAAAACAAATTCTTTTAATTTATAAGCTTACTTTTGCAAGAAAAACACCTATTAATAAAAATAGGTGTTTTTCATTTGTATTTTTTATTAAAATAAACAATAATAACAAACCAATTATTAAATAAAACATACAATAACGTAAGGGACAGCATCCAAGCGTTCCAAACACCCATGCCAAGAAATAAAACTACAAACTATTTCTTGGCCCCTTTTACATAAAAATAAAATAAATTTTTCCCAAAATGTACAAGCTTATTTACGCACTATTCATAAGATAATATTAAGGATTTATTAATCCTTAAACTCCACCTATAATTTACTTTCATGTAACCTCTAAATATATTTTTTGATATGTTATCAATACTTCTTTATAAATATTGTTTCAAATTGTATTTGAGCAGTCTGCTTCTTTTTTATTTTTTTATCTTTTGTTATTTTATATAGACAAATTTGTTTGTTTCTTCATACATTTGACTGACAGAGAAATCTTGAATTACATATAACATACCTTAATTAATCTTTATTTATTTTTTAAACTTCAAAAAAATTCACCTTTAAATTATACAAGCATATAGTATTGTATGGAGATTCCCCGCTCATAGGAATCTACCTTTCTATTTAAAAGCACACTAATAAGTGTGCTCTTTTTTATTTACCATAAAAAGAGAAATTTGATCACATTCCTATAAACATAAAAAAATATAAAAAATACAAATTTATAAATTCATTTATTGATTAAAAATAGGTGTTTTTCTTTATTAAATTAAATAATAATAACAAACCTTTTCTTCGTACAAACATATAATACTGTAAGGAACAGCATCCAAATGTTCCAAACACCCATGCCAAGAAATAAAACTACAAGCTATTTCTTGGCCCCTTTTACATAAAAAACAGAACTAATGTTTAAAATATACAAGCTGTTTCATACGTTACAAAAATTAATTATTAGAGGATCCTAAAAAACATCCCTCTCTTTCTTAATGCTATTTATGCTATATTTTTCATTCTTCAATTCACTCATCTATTCCCTTTCCTGGTCAAAAGTTATGAGAAAAGTAGGAATCACACTAAAATTAACAAAATATAATATATAAGACCAATTTTTAAACTACATAAAAAATTCATATAAAACTAGACTTATATCCCCTCACAATCCCTTTTAGACGAGCATAGGATATATTAACGAACGAAAGGGGGTCATATTATGGGGTTTGGTTTTGGTGGAGGTTGTGACTTTAACAGATGTAATAGTCATAGAGAGCAGCCTAGAAGAGAAGAGAATCAAAATAACAACAATAACGGTAGCCCAGAATTGTTACAATTTTTAAGAGCATTAACGCCTGGAACTTGTCTTGTTATTCAGTACGATTGTCAGCCGCCTACTAGTGCAACATTCCAAGGATTCCAAGGTAACAATGTAATAATCCTTTCAGATTTTGATTGTTTCCCTGGATTAGCACGTATTGCTATTAACAAAATTAACGTAGTCTCTGTAAATTCACCTGATTGTAATAATTTCTGTTGCAAACGTAAACACTGTAGAGACTGTGATCATGATTATGAAGTTTAGAAGAATAAAATTAAAATAATGAAATACCTTTCTTTTAATTTATAAGATACTTTTGCAAGAAAACACCTATTAATGAAAATAGGTGTTTTTCTTTTCCATTCCATTTAAATCGGCACTAACGTTGCTAATGATTTTCCTGTTCCTACAGGTGCTTAGATAATCATCATTTTTCTTATTTGTATCAAAAAATTCCGCTATAACTACAGCCATTAAACATTTGATTGTCTGACCTTATTTGTCTTATATATTTCTGTTAACTTTTTCTTAAATATGTTAAGGATTACGTCAGCTGTAGATCTCATACAATTACCCCCCTTGGAAAAATAATTAATTTTACCAAGGGACAAACATTTTCAAAATATATATAAATAATAGATATCTTTTTAGTTTATATCAGGATTCGCCAATTTGATTTGTACATATTAGCTACTAAAAAATGTCCACTTATCTGTCTTGATAAACAATTAGGTGGTTATGTAAATACAAATTTATTTCAAGGCTACAACTGCGAAACAATCATAAGATAATTTCTTATTAGATTCCGATTTTCCTTTTATTATACAAGAAATGCCCTATAGAATAGACTTTTTCAAGTGTCTATTCTATAGTGTACATTTTATACTATCGCTCCTTTTTATTTCTCTCAATATTTTATCAAAATAATTGAAAAGAACATTACCAATACATATTCATTTTATTTTTCTTTTAACACATATCAATAATACTAGGCATTTTCAAACCGTTTCAAATAACTGGTAGCGGACTTTTTTCTCTCCAGTAGCAATCTTTTTTCTCAGTAGCGATCTTTTTTCTCTTTGGACATCACTCTACATAACCCTCTTAAACATCTTCTCCAATTCATAAGTAGAATGATGCACAAGAATCGGTCTTCCATGCGGACATGTGTATGGGTTTGTTGTTGTACGAAGTTCTTCAAGTAAAGCAAATATTTGATCGTTCGTTAAATATTGATTCGCTTTAATCGATGCTTTACAGCTCATCATAATAGCTGCTTCTTCACGTAATTTTTTAATATCAACTTTTTTTAGTTTGACGACTTGCTCCATCATTTCATCGATAATTTCTGTTTCTTGTCCTTTCGGGAACCACGTTGGGTGCGAGCGGACGATAAAAGATTGATGGCCGAATTGTTCTAAGAATAGACCAACTTTTTTCAGTTCTTCTAGCTGCTCTTCGACACGTAAAAATTCAGTAAGAGATAAGTCAATACGGTACGGTACAAGTAGTTCTTGTACTTCTTGCGCTACCCTTCCTACTTTATCACGGAAATATTCATAGTTGATACGTTCCTGCGCAGCATGTTGATCAATCATATATAAGCCTTTATCATTTTGAGCAAAAATATATGTTCCATGCATTTGTCCAATTGGGTAAAGCGGTGGTAAGTCATTACCGTTCATTTCAATCTCTTTTATTTCCTGAACTTCTACTTCTAATTCCTCTAGTTCAAAATCCTCTTCGTTACTGTCCCACGATTTTTCTTCTCGAATCGGTTCTTCCATTATCGGTTTAGTAGATGTTTGCCAACTTTGCTCTTCTCTTACTAGCGACTGTGGTGGTTGCCATTCTTGCTTCGGTGGTTGCCAATGTTGTGCTGGTTGTTTCACAGCCTGCGGTTCTTCTTGTTTTTCATCCATACCAGTCGGTAAAACGATGTCCGGCATGGATGATTCTTTCGGCTTCGCATGCTCAAACTGGAATTGTTCTTGCACACTTTCATCTTTTTCTTTTTTCTTCGTTGTTACACCTGCATCTGGGATGAGCTGTATTTTTTTGAATGCAGCTTGCAATGTTTCTTCGATAAGCTTTAGCAATTCTTGTTCTTTACTAAAACGAACTTCTAATTTCGCAGGATGTACGTTAACGTCAACAAGCATTGGATCCATTTCAATCGATAAAAATCCGATTGGATATCGTCCGACTGGCAGTAATGTATGATATCCTTGCTGAATTGCTTTCATTAATACAAAGTTTCGAACGTAACGGCCATTTACGATTGTTGACATATAATTTCGAGATGCTCTCGTTACTTCTGGTAATGTTACATAGCCTGTAATTGTGAAATCTAAAGATTCAGCTTCAATCGGAACAAGTTTCTTCGCAACTTGAATGCTGTAAATCGATGCAAGTACTTGTCTTACATCACCATTACCTGACGTATGAAGCAATTTTTTTTCATTATGAAACAGCTTTAACGATACTTCTGGATGTGACATTGCAATACGATACACAATATCTGTAATATTCCCAAGCTCTGTATGAATGGTTTTCATATATTTTAGACGAGCTGGTGTATTAAAGAATAAGTTTTGTACTGTAATATCTGTTCCTTTTCGGCTCGCTGTTTTTTCTTGTTTTATAATGTCTCCACCTTTAATAATAAGGTGTGTACCAGGTGCATCACCTGTGCTAGTGATTAATTCTAATTCACTAACTGAGGCGATACTCGGCAATGCCTCACCACGGAAACCGAGTGTTCTGATGCGAAACAGATCGTTTTCATCTTTAATTTTACTTGTCGCATGTCGTTCAAAAGCTACGATGCAATCTTCTTCTGCAATGCCATCTCCATTATCAATGATGCGAATTTTCGATAAACCAGCTTCTTCTAAGTGGATTTCAATAGATGTACTATTCGCATCGATAGAATTTTCCACAAGTTCTTTTACGACTGAAGCAGGACGCTCTACTACTTCTCCTGCCGCAATTAAGTTAGAGAGTTGGTCATCGAGTTTGCGAATTTTCCCCATCTACTTACTCATCCTTTCTTTAACTTTTTCTGTAAGCGATACAGTTCGTTCATCGCTTCTAAAGGCGTCATATCAAGTAAATCAATTTTTTTAATTTGCGCCAGTACTGCTGTTTCTTTTTGATCTAACGCAAGCTTGTCTTGTTTCTTCGAAGACTGTTCTCCTCCAAAGAAAGATAGTTGTGATTCTTCCTCAGTCTCTACTTTCGCCTCTGGTACTTCTACTGGCTCTTCTTTTACAACTACAGGTTCTGGAATAACTTCTTGCTCCTGCACTTTCACTTCTACACGCTTTGGAATAATAATTTCTTCTTGTCCTTCTAGTTGTGCTAACACTTCTTTCGCACGGGCAATTAAGCTATCTGGAAGCTCTGCAAGTTGCGCAACGTGGATTCCGTAACTTTTATCTGCTGCTCCATCTTGAATTTTATGAAGGAATACTACTTTACCATTCTCTTCAATTGCTGAAACGTGTACATTTTTCAGTTGATCTAAACTTTCTTCTAGCACCGTCAATTCATGATAATGCGTAGAGAATAACGTTTTCGCACCAATTTGGTCATGAATATGTTCAATGATTGCTTGCGCAAGTGCCATACCATCGTACGTAGATGTACCACGTCCAATTTCATCAAATAAAATTAAACTTCTTTCTGATGCGTTTGCAATTGCATTTTTCGCTTCTAACATTTCAACCATAAATGTACTTTGACCTGAAATTAAATCATCTGCTGCACCAATTCTCGTAAAGATTTGATCAAATACAGGTAATACTGCTTCTGTTGCTGGTACGAAACAACCGATTTGCGACATAACAGTTACAAGTGCTAATTGTCTCATATACGTACTTTTACCAGACATGTTCGGTCCTGTAATTAAAAAGACATCCATCTTCTCTGGCATAATACAATCATTCGGTACATACAATTTCCCGTTCAATACTTTTTCAACGACAGGATGACGACCATCCTTAATAAAGATTTCACGCTTCGTTGTTAGTACAGGTTTTACAAACTGTTCTTCTTCACTAACTGTCGCAAAACTTTGCAGTACGTCTAATTCACTAATTACTTTTGCTAAATGTTGTAATTTCGGAATAAATACTTTTACTTCTTCACGAAGCGCTGTAAATAAATCGTATTCTAGTTGTACAATTTTTTCTTCTGCTTCTAAAATTAACGTTTCTTTTTCTTTCAGTTCATCTGTAATGAAACGTTCAGCATTAGCAAGCGTTTGTTTTCGTTCGTAGCGGCCTTCTGGAAGTGCTGCAAGATTCGCCTTCGTCACTTCAATGTAGTAGCCGAAAATACGGTTGTACCCGATTTTTAACGATTTAACTCCTGTAATATCACGCTCTCGTTTTTCAAGCTCAGCGATCCACGTTTTTCCGTTTTTACTAACGTAACGATATTGATCAAGCTTGTCATTATAACCGTCTTTAATAATATCTCCATCTTTAATAGAAAGCGGTGGGTTTTCTTGAATACTTCTTCCTAGTAATTCAGTTAAGCTCTCACATGGATCCGCCCCTTGAATTAACCTTGCTGCATAAGCATTATCTAACAAACTAATCGCTTCTAAAATAGCTGGTACTTGAAGTAAAGATCGTCTTAACTGTAATAAGTCCCTTGCATTGACATTACCAAATGCAACTTTTCCTGCTAAACGTTCTAAATCATATACTTCTTTTAATTTTTCTTTTAAATCTTCACGTAAGAAGTAATCATTTACAAATGTTTCAACCATTTCTAAACGCTCTTCAACTTTTTCTTTCTGAATAAGTGGACGTTCCATCCACTGTTTTAACATACGACCACCCATAGCTGTTTTTGTTTTATCCAATAGCCATAATAATGATCCTGTTTTTTCTTTCGTTCGAAGTGTTTCTGTCAGCTCTAAATTTCGCTTTGAATGCACATCAATTTTCATAAATTGATTCGTATAATAAATTTCTACAGGTTGTAAATGATCTAATGAACGTTTTTGCGTTCTTATCACATAGTTAAATAAGCGTCCAATCGCTTTAATTAACTTTGCTTGCGAAACATTTTTCACAAGATGTTCTAATCCTTCAGGAATTGCCGTTGCATCTTCATATGAAATTGTCATTTTTAACGTTTCAGTTAATTTATTTAATTCATCTTTAGAAAATGAAGAATCTACAACAATTTCTTTCGAACCAGTTGCATACACTTCCAATAAAATATCTTCTACTGAACCAGTTAACAACGTTACTGTATTTTGTCCAGTCGTTAAATCATTACAAGCTAAAGCATATGATCCATCTTCAAAATGTGTTAATGCGGCTAAGAAATTGTTTTCTTTCTCATCAATTGTACGCCCTTCCATCATCGTTCCTGGCGTAATTAGTTGTACTACTTCACGGCGCACTACACCTTTAGCTGTTTTTGGATCTTCCACTTGCTCACAAACAGCAACTTTATATCCTTTTTCAACAAGTTGTTCAATATAGTTTTTAGCTGCATGATGCGGTACACCGCACATCGGTATACGATCACTACTGCCACCATCTCGGCTCGTTAATGTAATCTCAAGCTCATGAGCTGCTTTTACAGCATCCTCAAAGAACATTTCATAAAAATCGCCTAAGCGAAAAAATAAAAAGGCATCTTGATAATCTGCCTTAACCTTTAAATATTGCTGTATCATAGGGGTATATTGCGTCATACTTTTCCTCCATAATTCTTACATAATAATCTATATTCATATATGTCGCATTTCACGAACATCCATATCTCCTATTTCAGGAGTCTTTCTTCATTATAACATATTTCATAAAGAATCATGTTCATTCAGCGCCACTTATATAAAGTAAAAAGCTAGGAAGAACTTCTCCCTAGCTTTCTATTACTCTTCTTCTGCATCAACGATAAAGTTCGGATCTAATTCTTCAAATTCATCATCAGCAATTTGAAAATCATCATCTGATTCTACGCAGCCTTCAGGATTTACACTTACACAAATTTTCGTTTCTCCAACTACTTCTGTTACAAATTCACGTTCTACAGTTACAACAATTTTATTACCGTTTGGTGATACAAGCGCTTCTAAACAATTTGGTGGCTGAATAACACGAGCAATAATTTCTAAATCGTCACCAGAAAAGTTTTTATCACGATAACCAATGCTTACTTCGTCCGTGTAGTTCACACGTTCTGTTACAACTTCAGTCTTTGTATTTCCATCAAATGAATACCAAGTGTTCACATCATAGAAACCTTCAATTTCCACATGCTTCCCATTCTTTCTTGCTTCGTACGAGTGGTTAATTACCCAGCACCCTAAAATACTTGTTGGTTCATTATTCGATTCACATGTATGCGTTGACTTTGTATACTTACGTCCTTTTCCAACCACTGCTTTTGTAATAATCTCTCTAAATTCGGACATTCGTAACCCTCCTCAATCACTATTCACTTAATCATATGCGTGACAATAGCGGAATGTGTCATTCTTTTTTTTGAGAAGAACTTACGTTTAATCCACAAAAAAAAGAGATGTCAATATGACATCTCTTTAACAACCACAATTTCCTTTTTTACTTTCTACCGCTGCGCCAGTTTCACCCTTAAGTACATCGCCACCAGTTGAAATTAATATTTCATCTGTTACGTTGTTAGAAATTGTACTAGCAACTAACTGTAATAAGTCATTTACGTATGTTTGTGAAGATTTAAATTCTTGTACGACTGGAATACTGTCTAACTTATCTTGCAATGCATCAATTTCAGCTTCTACCTTTTTTAAAGCTTCCCATTTCCCGTAATGTTGCAAGTTTACTGCTTGTTTTTGCAGTGCTTTAATTTCATCGATTGCGCGCTTTACATTTTCATTTTTATGAATTTGCGCCTCTGCTTTCTTAAAAAAATCAACCTCTTCTGTTTCAGAAATCATTTTTGCTAATTCTTTCGCTTGTTCAACAATTTCATCTTTCGAATATGCTTTCATCAATTATTTCACCTCAATCGGCTCTTCAACTAATTCCCCGTTAAGAGACCAAGTTTTTGCTTCCGTTACTTTTACTTTCACAAGCTGACCAATTAAAGATTTTGAAGCGACGAAGTTTACAAGTTTATTCGTACGAGTATAACCTGCAAGTACTTCCGGATTATTTTTACTTTCCCCATCAACTAACACTTCTACAATTTGACCTTTATAACGACTATTCTTTTCAATTGCCAACGTATTTACTAGTGTATTTAAGCGTTGAAGACGTTCTTTCTTTACTTCCATCGGTACATTATCTTTCATTTTTGCAGCTGGTGTACCTTCGCGAGGAGAATAAATAAATGTAAAGGCAGTATCAAATCCTACTTCACGATATAACGACATCGTTTCTTCAAATTGCTCATCTGTTTCATTTGGGAAACCAACGATAATATCTGTTGTTAATACTGCATCTGGAATTGCTTCTTTAATTTTTCTTACAAGTTCTAAATAATGCTCACGCGAATATTTACGCGCCATAATTTTCAACATATCTGTACTTCCAGATTGAACTGGTAAATGGATATGTTCTACTAGGTTGCCACCTTTGCCAAGTACTTCAATTAAGTGATCATCGAAATCACGTGGATGGCTCGTTGTAAAACGAATACGGGCTATATCAACTTTACGAAGTTCGTCCATTAAATCACCAAGACCGTATTCTACATCTTCAAAGTCTTTACCATATGCATTTACGTTCTGTCCAAGTAATGTAATTTCTTTATAACCATTCGCAGCTAAGTGACGAATCTCTTGGATAATATCTTCTGGACGTCTACTTCGCTCTTTTCCGCGTGTATACGGTACAATACAATACGTACAGAACTTATCACAGCCATACATAATATTTACCCAAGCTTTAATATCACCACGGCGTACTTTCGGAAGGTTTTCAATTACGTCCCCTTCTTTTGACCAAACTTCAACTACCGTTTCCTTCGAGAACATCGCATCTTTTAGAATGTACGGTAATCTATGAATATTATGCGTTCCAAACACCATATCTACATGCTGATTTTTTTGCATAATTTTATTTACAACAGATTCTTCTTGAGACATACAACCACATACACCAATTAAAAGGTCCGGATTTCTTCGTTTTAATGACTTTAAATGGCCTAGTTCACCAAACACTTTATTTTCAGCATTTTCACGAATCGCACAAGTATTTAATAAAACTACATCTGCATCCTCAGTTGAAAAAGTTGGTTCATATCCAAGCGTTGTGAAAATACCTGCCATTACTTCCGTATCATGCTCATTCATTTGACAACCATATGTACGAATATAGAACTTTCTTCCTGTACCAAAATTACGAAACTCTTCAGGTAAGCCAAAATCCCGTTCAATTTTAACTTCTTCTTTCCCTCGCTTTTTCGCATCCTTTAAGGAAGGTGGTTGATATACACTTTCAAAGTATTTACTATAATCTTTCTCTTCTTTTTTCGTAGAGGAATTTGCTTGTTGACTTGCTAATCGTTGTTGCTCGTTCATCGGTAATCTCCTTTCACCCTTAACTATACACACTCTATAGTCCATTTTAATGCGCTTAGACTCACCTCAAAAATGGTTAGATAGCTTGGAGATAACTTGTCCTTTGAAACTTGAGTAATCAATCTAATCATTCATAAGAATGAAGTCTTCCCCACGCAAATAGACATTCCCTTTTTATTATTTCTTGTTGTCCTACCCAAAAGCATATTGCTTTATCCCTATAAACATTACCATAGTATGACGTGTTTCGCCAATTTTAACAATCCAGAGGCCCTTTATTATCTTACATTTCATAAGCAATGAACTTGCCATTTTCATACAACGATTTACATATTATTTTACCATTCTGAATTTTCTAAGTAAATAAAACTACCCTATATTTTTTGCACATAAAAAAAGGTTACCAAATCGGCAACCTCCTCTTCCTACATTACATAAATTCAGCAACAAGCTCATCAAACATTTTCTGATCCATATTTAAATCAGATTTCACTAAAGGCTCTTCACTATAGCCTTTAACAAGTTCTTGATATGATGGTTGCTTAGTATTTTGATAAATTAAACCTGTTACTAAACCGTTATTTTCCATTAACGTTTGCATAGCCATCATGCGATTAGATGGATCATATCCCTCTACTGTGCTTAGTTTCGTTAAGTTCTCTTTAAACCAATCGTAAGTATTTACTTTATTGTAAGTAACACATGGGCTAAATACGTTAATTAATGAAAATCCTTTATGGTTAATACCAGCTTCAATAATTTGTGTTAATTCTTTTAAATCACTCGAAAAGCTTTGCGCCACAAATGTCGCACCAGCTGTTAAAGCCATTTCCATTACATTTAGTGATGGTTCAATTGAACCTTGTGGTGTGCTTTTCGTTTTAAACCCAGCTTCACTACGTGGTGAAGTTTGCCCTTTTGTTAACCCGTAAATTTGGTTATCCATTACGATGTACGTAATGTCGATATTACGACGAATAGAATGGATTGTATGTCCCATACCAATCGCAAATCCATCACCGTCACCACCTGAAGCGATAACTGTTAAATCACGATTTGCCATTTTCACACCTTGTGCAATCGGAAGGGCACGACCATGAATACTATGCACACCATACGAATTAATATAACCTGAAATACGGCCTGAACAGCCGATACCAGAAATAACAGCAAGTTCATCTGGATTTAAGCCAACGTTAGCTGCCGCACGTTGAATTGCAGCTTGCACCGAGAAGTCTCCGCAACCTGGGCACCAGTTCGGCTTTACACTGTTACGAAAGTCCTTAAATGTTGCCATTTAATACAACCCCTTTTTTGCATTCGTTGTAAATCTCTTTCGGCAAGAATGGGTTTCCATCATATTTTAAAAGACTAGAAATTTTCTCACCATTACCAAGATTCATTTTCATAATGTTAGCAAGCTGACCTGTTGCATTGTTTTCTACTACTACAACACGCTTCGCCTTTTTCACAAGTGGATCGATTTCAGCTGTTGGGAACGGGTGAATTAAACGCACATGAGCATGGTTTACTTTCATACCCTCTTGTTCTAAACGCGTCATTGCCTCTTCGATTGCACCACGAGTTGAGTTAAATCCAACAAGCAATACGTCTGCTTCTTCATGCTTAACATTTTTATAAACAGGGGTATTAAACTTCAAGTTCTCCATTTTACGGAAACGTTTGTCCATTTGATCTTTACGATTTATTGCTGATTCAGATGGTTTCCCAGTTTCATCATGTTCTACACCTGTAACATGGTGAACACCATTTTTCATACCCGGTAAAACACGCGGCGAAACGCCATCTTCTGTTACTTCATAACGCTTGAAGTATGCTTTATTTTCACGTTCTGGTAATTCCGCTTCTAAATCAAGCTTACCACGACGAATTTCCACTTTATCTAATTTAAGTGGTTCTACTGTTTGTTTTCCTAACGAAAGCTGTAAATCTGTTAAGAAAATAACAGGAACTTGATATTCTTCAGATAAGTTAAATGCTTCTACAATGTCATAGAAAGCTTCTTCAACTGTACTTGGCGCCATTACGATTTTTGGAATTTCACCATGCGTACCGTAAATCATCGCCATTAAGTCAGACTGTTCTTGTTTCGTTGGTAATCCCGTACTTGGACCGCCACGTTGTGTATCAACAATTACTAATGGGGTTTCTGTAATACCTGCTAAACCAATTGCTTCCATCATTAATGAAAGACCAGGACCAGCAGATGCAGTTAATGTACGAACACCTGCATAGTTTGCACCGATTGCCATTGTACAAGCTGCGATTTCATCCTCAGTTTGGATTACTGTTCCGCCGACTTTCGGTAATTTTTTAATTAAGTATTCCATAATTTCTGATGCAGGTGTGATTGGGTATGCTGACATAAAACGAGCACCACCAGCTACCGCACCAAATGCGATTGCATCGTTTCCAATCATAAACATGCGTTTTTTACCATCAGCTTTTTCAAGCTGCATCATGTTTACTTTCTCACCTAGTAATTCTTTCATATATTGAGAGCCGCGTTTAATTGCGTCCATATTCTTTTGAACGACTTGCTCTCCTTTACGACCAAAGATTTCTTCAACAACATCTAAATAAGCTGTTTCGTCTAATCCTAATACTGCACTTGATGCTCCAACAGCAACCATGTTTTTCATTAATGATGTGCCTAATTCTGAAGCAATATCTGTAAACGGTATCACATATAGATTTACATCTGTATTATCAGGTATTGTTGGATTAAATTTCGCATCCGCAACTACAATTCCACCTGGACGTAGTTCGTGGAAGTTAAAATCAATTGTTTCTTGGTCAAAAGCAATTAAAATATCTAAATCATCTGAGATCGCTCGTACTTCTGTTGTACTTACACGAATTTTATTATTTGTATGGCCGCCTTTTATACGTGATGAGAAGTGGCGGTAACCGTATAGGTAATATCCTAATCGGTTTAATGCAATACAGAAGATTTCTCCTGTACTTTCAATTCCTTCACCTTGTTGGCCTCCAACTTTCCATGAAAGTTGACTAATCATCTCCTACACCCCTTTTGGCTGCATTCATTGTAGTGTATTTTTTTACAGTAATAGTTTAGCATTTTTTATGCAAATAAACTACAACGGACGCAAATTATGCCTCTTCTGATTTCCCTGAATCTTTAGTATAAAGCTATTTTGTTTTTCATTCTAGTATTAGGTCTTAAAAAAAGCAATAAAATCAAATGAATTATTTTTGATTATTCTGAATTTTAAACCAAAAACTTAAAAACTCATATGTTCAACAAAATTATCATATAAAAATCTTTCTACAGTAGATGCAGCATAGTATTTATAAAGCTCATTCATGACATTTTCATAATCTCCATAGGCAGATACATTGACAACCGTATCTACAATCCCATCAAAATCTGAACCAAACCCTATATTGTTTTCTCCACCTAGCGAGCAAATATATTCGATATGTTTTACTATATCTGTTATATTTGCTTGTCTTTCACTTATTAGAAACTGCGGTACAAAAGTAACACCGATTATGCTATTTCTCTGTATAAGCGCTTTAATTTGTTCGTCATTTAAATTACGTGGATGCTCACACAGTTTATAACAATTTGAGTGGGATGCAATTGGGTTATTTGCAATTTCTATCACATCCCAAAAACTTCTCTCATTTAAATGTGATAAATCCGTCCATAAGTGCAAAGTATTCAACTCTTGTACAACTTGTCTACCAACAGTAGTTAAACCTGCTCCACGCGTCTCTAGCGCCCCATCAGCTAACAAATTCGCATAGTTCCATGTTAATCCGAAAGAACGTACACCTAACCGATAAAACAAACGTAATTTCATCGCTTCTTTACCAATTGCTTCGCACCCTTCTAACGTTAATAGCGCGCCAATCTCGTCTTGTTTTAATCTATTTATATCCTCTTTCGTTCGGATAAATCTCACACCTGGTAGCGATAGAATTTCATTATAAAAAATATCTATCATTTGTAATGCCGCTTCAAATCGTTTTTCATACGCCACTGTTTCTGGCACATATACAGCAAAACATTGTATACTTCCTTTTCTTTCTTTTAACTGTTCAAATGTAATATGTAATTGCGGATCGTTTTTAAAATTCTTTTTTCCCTTTGCACTCCATAACTGAAAGAGCACATCACAATGAGCATCAAAAATTTTCATTTTCATTCCTCCATTATAAAAACAACCTGTTTGCATACTGCAAACAGGTTGTTTAAACTTAACGAGGTTCTACAATTAATTTTATTGCTGTACGCTCTTCGCCATCAATCATAATATCTGTAAACGCTGGGATACAAATCAGGTCCAAACCACTAGGCGCTACAAATCCTCTTGCAATTGCTACTGCCTTTACCGCTTGGTTCAATGCACCTGCACCAATAGCTTGAATTTCTGCTGTTCCGCGTTCGCGAATAACACCTGCAAGTGCACCAGCTACAGAATTAGGGACCGACGTTGCTTTAACTTTTAATATTTCCATTCCGCGTTTCCTCCTCGTTTCTTTAAAAAGTATTAGCAATTATTTCACTTTAACTTATATTCACGAGGAATGGCGCGTATTCCTGCTAAATTTTCGTAATTTATCTAAAAAATTAAAATATAATAACTTATCTAAAATTTAACGGAAATTTACTCAAAAAATGGTTGATCGTCATTAATTAAAATGCGCTCAATTTTCTTTGCTTTTCCTGTATTTGGATCCACATCAATTAACACTGCACTTAATTGCGTTCTACCACTTGTTACTTCAAATCGTACCGGTAAGTTCGTTAAAAACTTCTTCAATACTGCTTCTCGGTCCATACCTAATATTCCATCATATGGCCCTGTCATCCCAACATCTGTAATATATGCCGTTCCGCTTGGTAAAATACGGTTATCCGCTGTAGGGACATGCGTATGCGTACCTACTACTGCTGTAGCACGTCCATCTACATACCAACCTAACGCTTGTTTTTCACTTGTAGTCTCCGCATGGAAATCAATAAAGATAATATTCGTACGTTTTTTCGCAATATTAATTAATTCATCCACTTTACGGAATGGACAATCAATCGGAGGAAGGAAAGTACGCCCCTGTAAGTTAATAACTGCAACTTCTGTTCCATTACAGTTCACAAAGATAAGTCCTTTTCCTGGAGTTCCTTCTGGGAAGTTAGCTGGTCTTGCAAGATATTTTGCATCATCGATGAATTCAAATACTTCACGATTATCCCAAGCATGGTTTCCAAGTGTAACTGCTTGTGCCCCACACTCTAAAAAGTTTCGATATATTTTTTCTGTAATCCCACGGCCACCTGCTGCGTTTTCTCCATTAATGATTGTTACTGTAGGTGTATATTTTTTCTTTAATGCCGGTACGTACTGTTGAATCATACCTCTACCAGGAGATCCTACTACATCCCCAACAAATAATATTCTCATATGTCTTACCCTTTCTATGTACTGCATTTTTTATTGCTATAGCATCAAGTAAATTCCTTATAATATGTTTATTATAAGTTTGTTTCACTTTTATGCTAAATAACTAACTGTCTTTATTTTATCCAATTCCAACACAAAAAAATAAAGTGGTGTTCACCACTTTATTTTGCGTATTCCACTGCACGTGTTTCACGAATAACAGTTACTTTAATATGTCCTGGGTAATCCAGTTCATTTTCAATACGTTTTCGGATATCACGAGCTAAACGATGAGCTTCTAAGTCATCGATTGTATCTGGTTTTACCAAAATACGAACTTCACGTCCTGCTTGAATTGCAAATGATTTTTCAACGCCTTCATAAGACTCTGAAATCTCTTCTAACTTTTCAAGACGACGAATGTAGTTTTCAAGCGTTTCACTACGAGCTCCCGGTCTTGCAGCTGATAAAGCATCTGCTGCTGCAACTAAAACTGCAATGATAGAAGTTGGTTCTGTGTCACCATGGTGAGATGCGATACTGTTTATAACTACAGGATGCTCTTTATATTTCGTTGCGAGTTCAACACCAATTTCAACGTGGCTACCTTCTACTTCATGGTCAATCGCTTTTCCGATATCATGTAATAGACCAGCACGTCTTGCTAGTTTTTCATCCTCGCCAAGCTCTGCTGCCATAAGTCCAGTTAAATATGCAACTTCCATAGAGTGTTTTAAGACGTTTTGTCCATAACTTGTACGGTATTTTAAACGACCTAAAATTTTAATTAAATCTGGGTGTAATCCGTGAACACCCACTTCAAACGTTGTTTGCTCTCCGACTTCGCGAATATACTCGTCCACTTCGCGTCTTGATTTTTCGACCATCTCTTCAATACGCGCTGGGTGAATACGTCCGTCCTGTACTAGTTTATCAAGAGCGATACGAGCTGTTTCACGACGAATTGGATCGAATCCAGAAAGGATTACCGCCTCTGGTGTATCATCGATAATTAAGTCAATACCCGTTAAAGTTTCTAACGTACGAATATTACGACCTTCACGCCCGATAATACGTCCCTTCATTTCGTCATTTGGAAGATTTACAACCGAAACGGTTGTTTCAGCAACATGATCAGCTGCACATCTTTGCATTGCAAGAGATAAAATCTCTTTTGCTTTCTTATCCGCTTCTTCTTTCGCGCGAACTTCACTTTCTTTTACCATAACAGCGATTTCATGAGAAACTTCATTTTCTACTTTACCAAGAATAATTGCTTTCGCTTGTTCGCGTGTCAGATTGGAAATGCGCTCTAATTCTGTTTGTTGCTTTTGAACTAACTCTCCCACTTTGCTTTCCAACTCTTCAATCTGTTGTTGTCTCGCTACAAGAGAATCCTCTTTCTTCTCTAACTGCTGCTCGCGTTTATCGAGCGTTTCGTCTTTACGATCAAGGTTCTCTTCTTTTTGCATTAAACGATTTTCTTGTTTTTGTAATTCGCTTCTACGGTCACGAATTTCTAATTCAGCTTCTGTACGAAGTGTATGAATTTCATCCTTTGCTTCTAAAAGCGCTTCTTTCTTAAGTGCTTCAGCCTCACGATTCGCTTCGTCTAGAATACGTTTCGCTTCATTAGCCGCACCATTAATCTTCGCTTCAGCAATAGACTTTCGAACAAAAAAGCCAACAACTGCACCGACTGTTGTTGCAAGCAAAATGGAGATGAGTATCCAAACTGTACTACTCATGATTTCACCTCCCCTTGCTATGAATGAAAAAAGACTGTCGGCATGTACATTAAATTACAACATACAGCAAAGACCGTCGTCCCGCTTTTTTAAGGGACTTTCTTCATTTCACAATTAAAATGTCATATTATTATTTCGGTAAGATTTAAACCTTACTCCGAATATTACTTCTCTTCTTGAGAAGAGTATATCGTATATAAGAAAAAATATACATTCTCATTGTATCTATCGTAATTTTCATTGTCAAGCGTTGTCTACTTTTACTTTCTTTACCTTCAGTCCTGAATGTTATCTGAATTTGAAAAATTGATAGCATATTATCCTGGAAAACCTTAGTAAATACCATTTTATTCCCTTAAAACGTATGAATATTCCTCTTTACACATCCCATTTGAGTCAAAAAATATTTTAACCACTACGATAGATGCCCCTTTAATAGAAAGTAAAAAAATAAAAGACACGGGACCCGTGTCTTTTATTTTTTAATCTTGAAGAGTTGAATCTTCCGTGTCTTCCACACCAGAATCTTCACCAATTCCGTGATGATCACGAACAAAGAAGGCAATTTCCTCTCTTAAGTCCGTATTCTCTTTTAAGAATTGCTTCGAATTTTCACGACCTTGTCCTAAACGTTCTTCATTATAAGAATACCAAGCACCGCTCTTTTGAACGATATCAAGCTCAGAAGCCATATCCAAGATTTCACCTTCTCTTGAAATACCTTCTCCGTACATAATATCAACTTCAGCAACACGGAATGGTGGCGCTACTTTATTTTTCACTACTTTTACTTTTGTTTTATTACCAACGATGTCGTTACCTTGCTTTAATTGCTCCGCACGACGCACTTCAAGACGGACAGTTGAATAGAATTTCAACGCACGACCACCTGGAGTTGTTTCTGGCACTATCTATAGATTTTCCATCTCTATAGTCCGGACTATCTCTTCATCTCTTTACAGAGAGCCTTGCACTTCCAGCAGTAGCCTATCATCTGCCGTACCCTACTCAGTTAACTAAAAGTCCTTTTCGGTAGTCTCTACACCTTCCCCATATCACTATGGAGCTTGGCACGGTATTACCCTAAATAATGGTGGGCTTCACCGTTAGCAACTATATGGATAGTTACACCCTTAGGCAATAAGGTTCACAAGGTTTTTTAACATGCTATCACTAGCAAGGGAAACCCATGGTAAACTCCTTAATCTTTTCGATTAAGCAACTTGTAGTTGATTTCCGAACATAACCCCAACTTTTTCACGAATTTGGTTAATAAAGATTGCAATTGTTTTTGATTTGTTGATTGCTCCTGAAAGCTTACGAAGTGCTTGTGACATTAAACGTGCTTGTAAACCTACGTGTGAGTCACCCATGTCGCCTTCAATCTCTGCTTTCGGTACAAGAGCTGCTACAGAGTCAATTACGATAATGTCAACCGCACCACTTCGTACAAGTGCTTCCGCGATTTCTAATCCTTGCTCCCCTGTATCAGGCTGTGATAATAGTAATTCATCTATGTTAACGCCTAATTTTTGTGCATATACAGGATCCATTGCGTGCTCCGCATCGATGAATGCTGCTTGTCCACCTTGACGTTGCACTTCTGCAATTGCATGTAATGAAACTGTCGTTTTACCTGAACTTTCAGGTCCGTAAATTTCGATAATACGGCCACGTGGGTATCCGCCTACCCCTAGTGCCACATCAAGTGCTAAAGAACCACTTGAAATTGTAGAAATTCTACGTTCCGCTTGTTCTCCTAATTTCATAATTGAACCTTTACCGAATTGCTTCTCTATTTGTTTTAACGCCATATCTAATGCCGCTTGACGATCACTCATTCAAAATTCCTCCTTAACTGAATTGCTAATCTTATTATACCTATTTTCAATTCAATTTGCCAACAAAAATCGAACATTTATTCGATTTTTTTATTTTCCATTACATAAATACGGAATTTAACTATAAAAAAAGCTAGAAGAACTTATATCTCTTCTAGCTTTTTATATAAATGATAAAATCCATATTTTGTCGAGCGTTCTCTAATTTGTTGACGACTTCCACTTAAATTAAGAGGAAAGACTGCAGTTTGTTCACCTTTAATCGCCAATCCAACAAATACTGTTCCTGGCTCTTTCTGTTCTGAAGCATCTGGCCCTGCTACCCCAGTGAAACTAATTCCGATATCCGCTTTTAATAAATCCTTAACATTTTCAGCAAGATAACGAGCACATTCTTTACTAACTGCACCATCAGTATGCAACACTTCTTCAGGCACACGTAATACATGTTGCTTCACATCATTATGATAACAAATGACACCGCCTTTAAATACAGAAGAAACACCAGCATTTTCAGTTACTTGATTTCCAAAAAGACCACCTGTTAAACTTTCTGCACATGCTAAAGTTAACCCTTTTCTCTTCAATAACTCGATTGCCTTATAATGCAAAAATTCTTGGTCATATCCGTAGAAAAATTCTCCTACTCTTTCTAAAATCAAATCTTCCACATGTTGAATTAGTTTCTCCGCTTCGCTAACATTTTGATGCTTAGCGGTTAAACGTAATGTCACTTCTCCATCATTTGCTAGCGGGGCGATTGTTGGGTTTGTTTGTCCATCAATTAAATCTTGAACTTTCACCTCTAATTGGGACTCCCCAATACCGAAGAAACGAAGCACACGAGAATAAATGTTTTCTCCTGTTGTAAAATTACGTAAAAAAGGCTCCACGTAACTTACATACATTGGTTTCATTTCTTTTGGCGGCCCTGGTAATAAAATATAAACTTTTCCGTTCTTATTTATCCCCATACCAGGCGCCATACCGTGGTCATTTGCAAATACTGTTGCTCCATTTAAAACGAGCGCTTGCTTTTTATTATTCTCCGTAAATTCACGGCCTGTACGCTTAAAGTAATTACTTATTAAGGCTAATGCCTTTTCATCATACACAAGCTCTTCATCTAAACTAGCCGCTATCGTTTCTTTCGTCAAATCATCTTTTGTCGGTCCTAATCCACCTGTAAAAATAAGTATATCAGCACGTTCTTCCGCAGCTTCAATCGCCTTTTGCAGTCGCTTATTATTATCACCAACAACAGTATGATAGTACACGTTAATTCCAATTAAAGCTAACTTTTCAGATAAAAACTGGGCATTTGTATTTGCAATTTGTCCAAGTAATAATTCAGTTCCAACCGCAATAATCTCAGCATTCATCCCAATTCCCCCATAAACTTCTATTTTGAGTTTACAAAAGCAGCTCTATTTTTCCAGAAATAATCCCATCCTGAAATAACAGTAAAGATTAATGCAATCCATATGAAGATATCAGCAACTGGAATATGGATTAAATTTAAAGGTACATCGTGTAATAAATATGCTGCAATCGCAATAATTTGTGTCCATGTCTTAATTTTCCCTAGCTGATTTGCTGCAACTACTTCCCCTGTTCCAGCAAGTACAAGACGTAAACCCGTTACAGCAAACTCACGACTGATAATTACAATAACAATCCAAGCCGGTACATATTGCATCTCTACCAATGTAATAAGTGCTGCTGAAACAAGTAATTTATCAGCTAACGGGTCAAGAAACTTTCCTAAATTCGTTACAAGATTATACTTTCTTGCGTAATGTCCATCAATCCAATCTGTAGCTGAAGCAATGATAAAGATAAGTGCCCCTACTAAATGTTGAATTGGCAAATCAACATCACCAATTTTGTATGAACCCCAATCAAAGGGCGCTAACATAATTACCATAAAAATTGGAATTAAGAAGATTCTAGATATTGTAATTTTATTTGGTAAATTCACAGCTATTCCTCCATCATATCAAAAACATTTGTTCATCGAAAAAAAGTCATCGAAGCGATGACTGTTATTGTGCAGGTTGCTCTATCCCTTGGTTTTTAATCACCAATCTTTGGTGATATTCTTTTTGTGGATCTAACGGGAAAGCAAGCACTTGGCCATTCAGTTTAATTTCAACATTCGGTGCACTTCCAATATTAAGTCGTACTTCTTTTAATGTTGATACATCGCGTTTCTCTGTTTGACCGCTTTGTACTGTAGTGTTTAGAATTTCGTTACCCGCATCATCCTTAACATCTACATAACTTGCACCCTTCGCTGAAATTTCTAATTCTAACGTTTTATTATTATGAATTTCCAAAGTAGATACCTTACCAGTTGTTCCAACTACTTTCACTTCTTGCTGTCCAGTTGGTGGTGCTGGCTGCTCCTCTTTCTTTGGTTCTTCTTTCTTTGGTTCCTCTTTTTTTGGCTCTTCCGCTTTCGCTTCATCTTTCTTCGTATCTAACGGAGAATCTTTCGCTTTTTGAACTTCAATTTTCTCACTTTGAGCACTCGGAACTTTTTCATCATCTTTTCCAGTTAACGCTTGAAACACAAACCAGATTACGACTCCAACCGCGATTACTAACAGCGCAACTAAGATTTTCGGCATGTGATCTGCAACTGGCCATGATGAAGATTTTTGCATTGTTTCTTGTGTTTTTTGTCCCGTTGATACTTGTGGAACTTCACGCTTTTCAGATTGTGGTATCGTACTCTGATGCTCTACAAGCAGTTCCTCTCCATTTAATCCAACCGCATCTGCGTACTGTTTAATGAATGCACGCGCATAAAAAGCTCCTGGCAATACATCATAATTGCCTTCTTCAATTGCCACCAAATGGCGCTTTTGAATTTTTGTAATCTCATGCAGCTGATCAATAGACAAGCCTTTCGCTTCTCTTGCTTCTTTCAGCTTTTGTCCCAATTCCGTCACTACTAACACCTCAATATTTCTTTAAAAGTCAAACATAGAGAAATTATTTTGCGTACCTTGCTCAATTTCATCTACTAAATTATATTGAATTTCTTCATCATAATCGTTACGCAACTCGATAATATAATCAAAATCATCCAATGTGTATTCTGACTGACTCACAAATACATCAGGATGTTCCACAACTTTCGTTGCAGGCAATCTCATAATTTCACGAACGAGCTGCCAATGTCTTTCGTTGGCACGCTTCGTTGACACAATTCCATCTAGGATGAAAATATTGTCATCGCTATACTCATCTTCAATTAATTGACTACGAACAGTTTGCTTAATAAGAGTAGATGATACAAATAACCACCTTTTATTTGCACAAACACTTGCAGCAACAATGGATTCTGTTTTTCCGACACGAGGCATTCCGCGTATCCCAATTAGTTTATGGCCTTCTTTTTTCATAATTTCTGCCATAAAGTCTACAAGTAAGCCTAATTCATCACGCACAAATCGAAATGTTTTCTTATCATCTGCATCTCGTTGTATGTACCTACCATGCCTAACCGCTAGCTTATCTCTTAGCTTTGGCGGACGATATTTCGTTACCGTTATGTTATCCATCGTATTTAAAATTGATTCAAGTCTAGAGATTTGCTCTTGATTATCACACATAAGAAGTAACCCACGTCGTGCATTATCTACACCATTAATTGTGACAATATTAATGCCGAGCATACCGATTAACGAAGAAACGTCACCAAGCAAGCCAGGTCGGTTTTTATGTATTTCATATTCAAAATACCATTCAATCATCCAAGATCACTCCCCTTGCTTACTTTACACCTACGTACTATATTATATGATTTCACCTTAATAGGGAAGCTAAATGTATAATCTATCCTGTGTAATTATTATACAAAAAAAGTAGAGAGGAGAATCTCCTCTCTACTTTTACTTATGTTGTACAAACTTAACCATTAAGTTTGCAATTGTATGTTGCTCCTGTTCATCAGCAACTTTCCAAAGCTCAGCTAATAATTTCTCTTGGTCATTGCGTCCTTCTACTTCATTAGCAAGGTAGTCGCCAACACGAAATGCCATATCTGATACCGCACCGCCGTCTAAACCTTTTCCTTGCGCTTGCTCTAAACGATCTCCTAAAAAGCTCTTCCACTGATCAAAATTATCTAATACTGACATAATTAAGCACCTCACTATTGAGTAATAAAATCATGCTTAATTTGTGCAACTGTTCATTTTTTATGTAAGAAATTTTTAGCAGTGCCAACCGCCATTCACTCCGATGATTTGTCCAGTTATGTAAGATGCTCCTGGTGATACGAGGAATGAAACTGTTTTTGCTACTTCTTCTGGTAATCCAATTCTACCTAATGGTATATCTTCAGCAATTCCCATTTTATCTTCTTCAGAAAAAACACTTAACATTTCCGTTTCAATTGCTCCTGGTGCTACTGCATTCACACGTAATCCACTTAAAGAAACTTCTTTCGCTAAAGCTTTCACATATGAATTTTGCGCCCCTTTTACCATTGAATAAAGCACTTCACAAGAAGCCCCTATTTGTCCCCATATAGATGAAACAATTACAATATTACCACTTCTCCTCCCGATCATAGGCGGAAGTGCCATTGAAAGTAATTTATATACGTTCTTCACTTGAAGTTCTACCATATAATCCAATTCTTCGTTTGTTACATCTGTTACTAGTCCAAAAATACTCTTCCCAGCCGCGTATACAATAACATCAATAGGATGTTCAATTTGTCTCCACAATTGCTCTGCTCCATCACTAGAAGCCAAATTCGCTTGAACAGGGATAACTTCTCCCCATGCTTTCTGCAATTCCAATACCTTTCCTTCACTGTTATTGTAATGAACATAAACTGTATATCCATCTTGAATTAATTGTTTCGAAATAGCAGAGCCAATCCCTCCACTCCCTCCAGTTACTAACGCATACTTTTTCATAAATTCCCTCTCTTATCTCTACAAGTTCAATTTTCACACAACTAAATAATACCCTCATCTTACAATTTTTCAATGATAAGATGAGGGTATCTTTAAAATGTTATTTTTTCGGTAACACCTGACAAACACTCATTTTTTCTTCTGATAACAATAATTTTGCTACTTCTTGTAAATCTTGAACGGTTAGTCCTTCTAATACAGTCAACGCATCAAATAGGCTAGATTCATTAAACGCATATCGTGTAAATTGATTTGCAATATATTCTGGTGAATTCAACGAGCGTAAAAAACCACCAATTTTCTTTTTCTTCACTCGTTCTAATGCCGCCGCATCTAATTGATCATAATCTGTTTTTAATAAAATATCTTTTAAACGATCTGCCAATTCATCAGGTTGTTTCGTATCACCACCAACCATTGCAAAACCGAAGTTATTTTCTTCTGTATAGTCATACGAGAATGAATCATCAATAAGCCCTTCATTATATAAAGCTTCGTAATGAACAGAACTTTTTCCAAATAAATAATCTAAGAGTAACGTAAGCGCAATTTCTTGTTTTAAAAGCGCTTGCCCTTTTTCTTTTAAATTAGTCGCTTTAATACCAACTAAACATTTCGGTGTTTGCACAGGCATTGAAATAATTTTTTTCTTTTCATTTACCTCATTTGGTTCTTCTTCAAATGAACGCACAATTTCTGGCTGATTTTTATAATCTTTTTTCGCTTGATTTTCACGTACTAAATCCATTGTTTTCTCTGGATCAATTGCACCCACAACAAATAATAACATATTGCTCGGATGATAAAATGTTTCATAACATTCATATAATAAATCTTTCGTAATTTTACTAATAGATTCGATTGTCCCTGCAATATCAATTTTAATTGGGTGTTTTACAAACAAGCTATCAATTAACCCAAAGTACAAACGCCAATCTGGGTTATCTTGATACATTTGAATTTCTTGCCCAATAATCCCCTTCTCTTTTTCAACTGTTTTTTCAGAGAAATAAGGCTCTTGCACGAAGTTTAGCAATGTATTTAAATTTTGTTCTACGTTTGAAGTACATGAAAAAAGGTAAGCTGTTCGTGTGAAGGATGTAAAAGCATTTGCCGATGCTCCTTGTTTACTAAACAATTGGAAAGCATCGTGATCTTCTTTTTCAAATAATTTATGCTCAAGAAAATGTGCAATCCCATCAGGCACACGAATCATTTCTTCTTTCCCTAATGGTACAAATGTATTATCTACTGAACCATATTTCGTCGTAAACGTCGCAAATGTTTTATTAAATCCTTGTTTCGGTAAAACATATACATCTAATCCATTAGGAAGTTTTTCATAATAGAGTGTTTCTTTTAATTGCTCATAAACAATTTTCTCCATTTACTCTCCCTCCGTTCCTTGTAAAAAGTAAATTGTATCTAGTTCAATATTTTTAGCAACTTTTACAATTTCTTCTTTTGTCACACTTTCTATACCTGTAAGCCATTCTTCAACTGGACGTGTACGATCTGAAATAATACCATGATATAGCATTTCTACAAATCCACGCGGTGTATCAATCGCCTCTAATATTTGATTTTGGATGACACTTTTTGTTTGATGTATTTCTTCTTCAGAAAACTCTCCGTTTTGCATCGCAAGCATTTGTTCTTTAATAATCTCAACTGCTTTTTCATAATTTTTCGCTTCGATTCCTGACATAACAAATAATAAACCTTTATGACTTTCAAAGCGCGATGCTGCATAGTACGCTAAACTATTTTTTTCACGCACATTTACGAATAACTTCGAATGAGAAAAACCACCAAACAATCCATTGAACAATTGCAATGCAAAATAATCTTCATCTTTATATGTGACAAATGTACGATAACCGATGTGTAATTTACTTTGTTTTAATTCTTGTTTTTCAACAACTTCTTTTTCTTCATTATTTCGTCTATGAAGGAGTACATTTCTTTCTCTCACTGGACGAGCTGAAATAGAAAAATATTTACTTACAAGATCAACGGCGTTTTCTGAAATATCACCAATAATATATAGATCCATTTCATCTTCCGCTAACACCTTTTGATAATATTGATACAGACTTTCATTTGTAATAGACGTAACACTCTCTTTTTTTCCATTTGCACTTAAACGATACGGTTCTACTTTGCACATTTCTTCAATTAAACGCTCGTTTGCATAACGCATTTTATCATCATAAGTAGCTTCAATTCTCTGTAACAGTGCTCTTTTTTCACTTTCTACGATAGAAGATAGGAAACCGTTCCCCTCCGTTGCTGGATGTAACACAATATCAGACAACATAGAAAGCGCTTTTTCAAATAACGGTGGTGCATCATGTAAATAAACTTCATTTGCAATGTCTACATAAATGGAGATAATATGGTCTTCCCCTTTTTTACTTACATCTACCGCTAAAGAAGACCCGTATAATTCTTCTAAATATTGACGAAGACGAATTACAGAAGGTAATTTTTCTGTCGCACTTTGCAATACGTATGGCAATAGGGCACGCTCTGTCACCGTCTCCTCATTTAAAGGCGCTTTAAAACGAAATACAAAGGTATTCGTTTTATATTTATCAGTCGGAATAATATGTACGCGCAAACCACCTAACTCATGTAGTTGTTGTTCCATTAGTTTCATTTATAGCCCTCCTTTACGTATATAGGAATATTCCTCTTCAATATACAGTTTTTAGAAATAAAAAATCAACTTTTCTCCCTTATTATGCTTACATATGTTTCTTTCTAAAAACTTTAATATGTAAGGAACATAGTAAAATTCCGTATTAAATATATTCTATGTAAAAAAGCCCACACTAATGTGCGAGCTTTTTTATACTTATAAAATACTTATCGTTTTCCTTTTTCATAAGGAGTTCCTAATGCTTTCGGAGCTTCAGAACGACCTACAAAACCAACAAGCGCTAATATTGTGAATACATATGGTAATATCGTTAATAAAACACTTGGAATTTGATCTAATACAGGAATTGTTCCGCCCGTTACACTAAGAGATTGCGCAAAACCAAAGAATAGAGCTGCACCTAGTGCGCCTAGTGGATTCCACTTTCCAAAAATCATAGCAGCTAAAGCTAAGAAACCTTGTCCTGTAATAGTTGCCCCTGAGAAGTTATTAGAAATTGACATTGCAAAAATCGCTCCACCAATTCCAGCAAACACTCCTGAAATACAGACTCCAATATAGCGCATTTTATATACGTTAATCCCCATCGTATCCGCTGCCATTGGGTGTTCACCAACAGCACGTAGACGAAGACCGAACGGTGTTTTATAAATAACATACCAAACAACAAATGCTAAAATAATGGCAATATACGACGTTATTGGTACGTTCGAGAAAAATATTTTCCCTAAAACCGGAATATCCGAAAGGCCTGGAATATCAATCTTTTCAATACGATACTGAATAAAGTCAGTCTGCCCTTTATCAAAAATCTTCTTAATTGCAAATACCGTTAAACCAAGAGATAAGAAGTTAATTGCTACACCACTTACAACTTGATCTGCTCGGAATGTAATAGAAGCTACCGCATGAAGTAATGCAAATAATCCACTACCAATTGCCGCAAATAATAACGCAATCCACGGGGTCATCGTTCCCCAAGTATCACCCATTAATAAGTTTGTAACAACTCCAATAAATGCACCAAATAGCATTAATCCTTCTAATCCGATATTTACAACACCCGATCGTTCACTAAATACTCCACCTAGTGCTGTGAAAATGATAGGTGCCGATGTATATAACGTACCCGTCACAAGAATGGCTAATATATCTAAAAAGCTCATTTATTTCCCCTCCTTGCTCATGCGTGTAAGCGCCCATCTTAACACATAACTACATGCAACAAAGAAGATGATACATGCAATAATTACATTAATAAGCTCTGATGGTACATCTGCCTCAAAGTTCATTTGAGGGGAAGCACTTTTCAAACCACCAAATAATAAAGCTGAAAGGATTATCCCAAACGGATTATTCCCTCCAAGTAATGCTACGGCAATCCCATCAAATCCTACTCCTGTAAACGAAGACATCGCTGTCATACTCTGGAATGTTCCTAATCCTTCCATCGCTCCACCAATCCCCGCAAATGCACCAGCAATTGTCATGGAGAATACTACATTACGAGAAACTTTCATACCTGCATATTGAGAAGCATGCTGATTAAATCCTACCGACTTTAATTCGTAACCTAAAGTTGTTCTATCTAATAAGAACCACATTAAAATAGCGATTAAAATTGCTACAATAATTCCCCAGTGAAGACGCGAACCATCAGTAATGCTAGCAAGCCAGTCTGAAGATAGTGACGCACTCTCTTTAATATCATACGTTTTGTCATTACCCGCATGTAAGAAACGCTTAATAATGTCATATGTTACATACAACGCGATATAGTTCATCATAATGGTTACAATAACTTCATTCACTTGAAACTTCCCTTTTAAATATCCCGGAATGAAGCCCCAAATTCCGCCCACCAATGCTGCAAATAAAATAGATAATGGAATATGAAGGAAAGCTGGTAGTGAAACTGCATAACCGAACCAAACCGCTGCAAGCCAACCAACTAGCAATTGACCCTCTACCCCGATATTAAATAAACCTGTACGAAATGCAAACGCCACTGATAAACCAGCAAGAATAAGCGGTATCATTGTACGAAGCGTTTCACCAATCGCACTTGCGCTGCCGAACATCCCTGTCCAAAGTGCACTATAACCTACAATTGGATCATAACCACTAACTAACATTACAATCGCTCCGACAAGTAAGCCAAAAATAACGGATAGTACTGGGACTAAAATATTTATCGTTCGTTCTGTTAAAAGTTTTTTAGCCATTTGTACCCACCTGCTCCTTCTTTGTTCCTCCAGCCATTAACAATCCAAGCTGTTGTTCATTCGTTTCTTTCGCATCAACTATTGCTACAATTTTCCCTTCATAAATAACAGCAATTCGATCGCTAACATTTAAGATTTCATCTAACTCTAGTGATAAAAGTAATACACCTTTCCCTTTATCCCTTTGCTCTATTAATCTCTTATGAATAAATTCAATTGCTCCTACATCTAAACCACGTGTTGGCTGTGCTGCGATTAATAAATCTGGATCACGGTCTACTTCACGTGCAATAATTGCTTTTTGTTGATTTCCCCCAGATAGAGCGCGTGCTAAAGTTTGCTCACTAGGTGTACGTACATCAAACTGTTCAATAAGAGCCTTTGCTTTTTCTGTAATTTTGCTGAAATTTAAAATCCCTTTCTTTGAAAACGGATTCTTATAGTACGTTTGCAGAACTATATTATCTCTAACAGAAAAATCAAGGACGAGTCCGTGTTTATGACGATCTTCTGGAATATGACCAATTCCTTCTTCTGTTATTCTTCTAACAGGCCAATTTGTTATTTCTTTCCCTTTAATTGCAATAGAACCTGACTCAACTTTTCGTAAACCAGTAATTGCTTCTATTAATTCACTTTGTCCATTTCCATCAATCCCTGCAATCCCAACAATTTCCCCCGCACGAACAGTTAAGTCAAGGCCTTTTACAGCAGGTAGTTGACGTGCATCGTGAACAACAAGATTTGCAATTGAAAGTACCTCTTCTTTTGGTTTCGCGTCTATTTTTTCTGTTTTAAAATTCACTTGACGTCCGACCATTAATTCTGCAAGTTTATTTTCATCCGTATTTGCAACGTCAACCGTTCCAATTCCTTTTCCTTTACGAATAATCGTACAACGATCGCAAACTTCCATAATTTCTTTCAACTTATGTGTAATAAGAACAATAGATTTTCCTTCTTGCACAAGCTTTTTCATAATTTGAATTAGCTCATGAATTTCTTGTGGTGTTAACACAGCTGTCGGTTCATCAAATATTAAAATTTCTGCACCGCGGTAAAGAGTTTTCAAAATCTCAACACGCTGTTGCATACCCACTGAAATATCCTGTATTTTCGCATATGGATCTACAGCTAAACCGTATTGTTCAGACAATTTTTGAATTTCTTTAGCAGCTTCCTCAACAGCAATTTTCCCTTTTTTCCTCGGTTCATTTCCGAGAATAATATTCTCTGTAACTGTAAAATTATGAACAAGCATAAAGTGCTGATGAACCATTCCAATACCAAGGTCATTTGCCACATTCGGATTGGTAATATTTACAGACTTCCCTTTAATTTTAATTTCACCTTGTTCTGGTTGGTACAAACCAAATAGTACATTCATCAATGTGGATTTCCCTGCACCATTTTCTCCAAGTAAAGCATGTATCTCACCCTGCTTTACTTGCAGCGTAATATCATCATTCGCTACAATGCCTGGGAATACTTTCGTAATATTATTCATCTCAATTACGTATTCCATTGTGTTCCTCCTTTTAACAGGGAACATTCCCTATTACACTATTAACTTATTAAGCATTTTGGAAGTTTTATACATACAAAGGTTAGTTCTATGAACTAACCTTTGCTATTTCTCTATTTATTTTTTTAGAGAAGCTTCGTATTCTTTATACTCTTTATCTGTAGCTGGCACTTTAATTTCACCGGCTGTAATTTTCTTTTCAAGCTCTTCTACTTTTGTTAAAATTTCAGGGTTAACTTTTTTCACGTTATCAGTTGTTTTTGAAATACCAATGCCGTCATCTTTTAAGCCAAACTCTTCTACTTTACCGCCTTTTAACTTACCGTCTTTCGCTTCTTGCGCTACTTTTTCAACAGCGATATCTACACGTTTTACCATTGAAGTTAATGTTACGTTTTCAGGCATACCTTCTTGGTTTTGATCACGGTCAACACCGATTACCCAAACATTTTCACCTTTTTTCTTACGGTTTTTCGCTTCAGTGAATACACCGTTACCTGTACCACCAGCAGCATGATAAATTACGTCTACGCCTTGACCATACATTGCTGATGCAAGAACTGTACCTTTTTCAGGTTTATCGAATGCTTCTGCATATTCAGATACGATTTCAATGTTTGGATTTACTGCTTTTGCACCCGCTTTAAATCCATTTTCGAATTTACTAATTAAATCACTCTTCATCCCACCAACAAATCCTACTTTATTCGATTTTGTTGACATAGCTGCTACCGCACCTACAAGGAATGATCCTTCATGATCTTTAAATGTAATGCTCGTTACGTTTGGTGCATCTACTACAGTATCAACGATTGCAAATTGTTGTTTTGGAGATTCTTTTGCTACTTCTTTAATTGCACCTTCTAATTTATAACCAATTCCAAAAGATAAATCATACTTATCTTTTGAAAATTTCTTTAAGTTTGGAATATAATCCGCTTCTTTTTCAGACTGTAGGTAACGATAATTTGTCTTTTCCTTTAATCCGTTATCTTTACCAAACTTTTTTAGTCCTTCCCAAGACGATTGGTTGAACGATTTGTCATCAACGCCCCCAACATCCGTTACCATACCGACCTTGAAGTCTTTCGTGTCTTTCTTGTCACTGCTTGCCTTATCCGAGTTACCACATGCACCTAAAACTGTACTTGCTGCTAATGTTAATGATAATAAAAGACCTGCTTTTTTCTTCATACTAGAAACCCCTCCAAAAATGATATATATTTTTTTATTCTTTCGCTGCTGTCCCTTACTTCTTGCTGTCACCTCCCTAAAAAGGAACTTACCTACATACGCTTTCTTAATACGTGGAAGCTAAACTTATCAGCTCTAAAGTAATTGATAGAATATAAGATTGGCTCATCATTTTGATCATAGTGCATTTGTTTTAATACAAGCAGTGCTGTTTCAGGCTCACATTCTAAAATCGGTGAGATTTTAGGGTGATAGCCAATTGGCTCAATGTGAGCAACCGCATATGTTATGCGCTTATGCGTGTTATTATGTATCACCGTTAATAATGACTCCTCATTGTAACCCGATAAATCTGGCAATATTTCTTTTGCAAGTTTATCGATACAATATACAACAGGTTCCCCATCTGCTGTACGCACGCGTTCAATCATTACTGCATTGAAACCATCTTCACTATTAAACTTCTCTTTTTCCTCTTCTGTTAAAGTTGTAGTAGATGATGATAAAAAGATCGTTCCTGGTGTTTTCCCCACACTAGAAATCATATCTGTAATACTAGAAAGTTGTTCTATTCCAGAAGAAAATAATGGCTTTGCATTTACAAATGTCCCTACACCATGTCTACGAATGACAACATTTTCTTCTTCTAAAATACGTAACGCTTCCCTTAAAGTCGCTCTACTTACGCCAAGTTCTTTCGCTAAATCAAACTCTGATGGTAACTTTTGTCGTTCTTTATAAGCCCCATCTTTAATTTTTTCTTTGATGTGATCAATCACCCGTAAATATAGGTGACGACTATCGGATTTTACTGACATAAGACTCCCCCGCATTTCAATTATTCGACCTCTGATGTAAGACTTCTTTTCTCTTTTTTCAACTTACAACATAGTACAAATGACTAACCACTAAAAATAAGCGCAATTGTCGAATAAATAATAATAATTTTTTAAAATGAAATTTTCACTCTTTACTGTATAAAAAAAACTTTGCACCATAAACATTCCTCATTTCGAGAAAAAGTTCGGCACAAAGATCCTTTACATCCTTTGTTACACACTTTTCCCCTCATAGTCTAGCAATTCATGGTTGCCAGGTAGAAACTTATGGACCTTATCTCCAAGATTATATGAGGCAGTGATTCTTTTCGAAGTAATCTTACCACTTGCTCTCATACGTGTCAACAAAATCCAACATTTTTCTGCATTAAATATCGAACATTTACATAAAACATACTCAAAGTATTCGTATTCTAAAGAGACCTTATAAATGTAAGCCCTTTCTTTATTGCTGAGTATAGTATATAACAAAAACACTATATAAAAAAGCCTAATTGTAAAAACAATTAGGCTTTTTTTAAGAACTTTTTTCTTGTACATCATTAATGAGTACTTCTCTCGGTTTACTACCTTCATATGGACCTACTACACCATTCATTTCCATTGCATCAATTAGACGAGCAGCTCGCGTATAACCTACTCTAAACCTACGTTGTAGCATAGAAACAGATGCTGTTTGCATTTCCACTACAAGTTGAACCGCTTCATCATATAATTCATCTTCTACTTCCTGCTTCGTATCAGGAACATCTTGCGGAATCATATCTTCTTGATATTGTGCTTTTTGCTGTCCAATAACATATTCTACAACTCTCTCAACTTCATCATCTGATAAAAATGCGCCTTGTACACGTACAGGTTTCGATGCACCAATTGGTATAAACAGCATGTCGCCACGACCTAGTAGCTTCTCTGCACCACCACCGTCAAGAATTGTACGAGAATCTGTTTGAGAAGATACAGCGAATGCAATACGTGATGGAATATTTGCTTTAATAACACCCGTAATAACGTCAACTGACGGACGTTGCGTTGCAATAATTAAATGAATACCAGCAGCACGAGCCATTTGCGCTAGACGCATAATCGCATCCTCTACATCAGACGAAGCAACCATCATTAAATCTGCTAACTCGTCCACAATTACTACAATATACGGTAATTCGGGTTGTTTCGCTTCTGATTCACTATTATGCTCTTTTATATAATCATTGTATCCTTCAATGTTACGTGTACCACTATGAGCAAACAATTCATAACGACGTTCCATCTCACTCACAACTTTTTTCAATGCTTGCGATGCTTTTTTCGGATCAGTTACAACTGGCGTTAACAAATGAGGCACACCGTTATATACATTTAACTCTACCATTTTCGGGTCAATCATCATTAATTTTACTTCATGTGGTTTTGCACGCATTAAAATACTAACAATAATACCGTTAATACATACACTTTTCCCGCTCCCTGTCGCACCAGCTACGAGTAAATGGGGCATTTTATTTAAACGGGCTAATACAGCTTCACCTGTAATATCTCGGCCAAGACCAATTAACAACTTCTCTTCCGGATGATTATTAGCCTTAGAATCAAGAACTTCCCTCAGCGTTACCATCGAAACTTCTGAGTTCGGAACTTCGATCCCTACAGCTGATTTCCCGGGAATTGGCGCCTCAATACGAATGTCCTTTGCAGCTAATGCAAGGGCTAAATCATCACTTAAACTGACAATTTTGCTTACCTTTACCCCCATATCAGGATACACTTCATATTTTGTAACTGCAGGACCTCTATGCACTTTTGTTACTTTCGCTTTCACTCCGAAACTTTGGAATGTACGTTCTAATTTACGAGCATTCTCATAAATTTCCGCATTTTCATTTGTAACTTGCTTATTCTTTGGAAATTTTAATATATCAAGTGAAGGAAGCTTGTAATCTTTATTTTCTACATTTGAAAATTGCATAGGAGGTGCTTGCGCTTCACTCTCTAACGATTCAACGATTTTTTCTCCACGCTTTTTCTTTGATTCTTCAATTGGTGGAGTCTCTTCAATAAACGGTGAAGTGATCAAATCTTCTTGCTCTACTTCAATTCGTTTATCCTCTTCTTCATTTACAGGATAATTCTCAGTGAAATTTGAAATAATTGGCGGATCAATTTGGATTTCTTCCATCGGCTCAATAACTTCTTCTTGTTCTGCAGCACGTTTGCTTCTTGTACTTCTTGTTGTTTTTTTCTTTTCTGTTTGTTCAGCCGTTCTTTTGGATCTCCAATCTTTATAATCCCCTTGCATCACTTGAAATTGACTTCTAAGAATTCTACCAACTGGAGCTAACACTTCTCCAATATGTTTATTTGTTATACAGAGTACCCCGAGAATAACTAAAATAATTCCAATGATATAGGCTCCTACTTCGTCGAATAGGAAGTAACATGTCGCGAACATAAGCGCACCAAACATACCACCGCCTAAATGAACGCTATCTGGCCCTTTTTTCATTTCAAGAAAGAAGTTATCTTTCGTACTCACAATAACAGAAGTATTTTGCACTGCTCCATCTTTTGTAAGAAGGTTAAATAATGTAATATGACTAAACATTAATATTGCCAATACAATTAAATAAAATCCAATTAATCGTTTATTTAAAAGGTTCGGCCATCCGCGTTTTATAACAAAGGAAACCGATAAAGCTATTACACCTAACACACCAATTATGTACCACTCACCAAAGAAGAAGCGAAAAAATAACACAAACGATTTCCCTACAACGCCTAGCTGTAAAATCGTAATGATTGAAAGTGCAAAAAGAGTTAAACCGACGATTTCATAATACAAAGTTGGCTTTATCGTACGTCTTGCCTTTGCCTTCGTCCCTCTTTGCTTTTGTTTTGCCATTTCTTCACCTCGTGTTCTACATATAAGTAAAGCTCCCCTAAAAATGCTCTATTTATATGTCTGTTTTCTCTATTTTTCAGGTCTTTATATCTTCTATTTTTACACTTCTTGTAAAATGCTAAATAAACAGAAGAAAGCAGCCTACTCATGGCTGCTCAACCGTCTTGTTTTTTATATTATACCATAGCTTCTAAACAAAATCCTTCTTTTTGCTAAAAGGTTATTTTCTGACCGGGCTCAAACTCTAAATAGTGAAGTGGGTCCGTACTTAGCACACGTACAATAGAATAACACCCATGTTCCTCTTCAGAAACCATTAATTCCACACCATTTATATTTACAACTTTTTGACTTTCACACTGTGAATAATCGGCCGGATACACAAGTTGCTCTGGCATAATTGTATATAAAATCATTGTAACATTGTCCCTTCTGCACTACCTTCCGCGCGAACATCTATTAATTCGTTTAATTTTCGAATCGCATTTCCAATACCACCAACATCATCTATAAGACCGTACTTTACTGCATCTCCACCAATTACATTCGTCCCAATATCTCGCGTTAAATTTCCTTTCGCAAACATAAGCTCTTTAAAACGATCTTCTGTTACTTTCGAGTGCTTCGTCACAAAACGAATGACTCTTTCTTGCATCTTATCCAAATACTCAAATGTTTGTGGCACACCTATGACAAGACCTGTTAAACGAATTGGATGAATTGTCATCGTCGCAGTTTCCGCAATAAACGAATAGTCAGTAGAAACAGCAATCGGTACACCGATGGAATGTCCCCCACCTAAAACTAGAGATACTGTTGGTTTTGAAAGTGAAGCTACCATTTCTGAAATTGCTAGTCCAGCTTCAACGTCACCTCCAACCGTATTTAATATTAAAAGCAAACCTTCAATTTTCGGATTTTGTTCAATCGCAACAATTTGCGGAATGATATGCTCGTATTTTGTTGTTTTATTTTGCGGCGGTAATTGAACATGACCTTCCACTTGTCCGATAATCGTTAAACAATGAATACGTGATTCATTCATCTGTGGTACATTTGTCTGTCCAAGCTGTTGAATTTTTTCTACTATTGAAGCCTCTTTTCCAGCTTCTTTTGGCTCAGTTTCTTTTTCTTCATTTGTATATCGATCACGTTCTGTCATTTCGCATCCCCTTTCACTCGTATATAACTATTATTTCTTAAGTTATAAATTTCATTCGATAGGGTTAAAAAGAAAAAAAGATCACCCATAAGGGTGATCTTTTTTATACTTCCATAATAATCGGTAAAATCATAGGTTTTCTCTTTGTCTCTTCGTACAAGAACTGTCCTAATAATTCACGAATATTTTGTTTTAACATTGACCATTCAATCGAATATTCTTTAATTGACTGCTCAACAATCATACGTACAATCTCTGTAGATCGTTCAATTAACGCTTCTGACTCACGAACATATACGAAACCACGTGAAATGATTTCTGGACCAGAGATAATTTTCTTTTCATCTTTACCAAGCGTTACAACAACTACTAATATTCCATCTTGAGATAACATCTTTCTATCTCGAAGAACAATATTACCAACGTCACCTACACCTAATCCATCAATTAAAACATTACCAGCTTGTACTTTACCGACTAAGTTCGCTTCATCGTCACCAAAAGCAATTACATCGCCTTTTTCTACGATAAAGATATTTTCTCTTGTAATACCTACATCTTCAGCTAAATACGCATGTGCTTTTTGCATACGGAACTCACCATGTACGGGTACAAAGTACTTCGGTTTCATTAAATTTAACATTAATTTTAATTCTTCTTGGCTACCGTGACCTGAAACATGAACTTTTCTTTCGCCGTAATAAATAACTTCAGCTCCAGCTCTAAATAACAAATCAATAATTTTTGATACAGATATTTCATTACCCGGAATTGGCGAAGCAGCAATGATAACAGTATCACCTTTACGAATTGAAATTTGTTTATGTGCTTGTTTTGCCATTCTAGATAGAGCAGCCATCGGTTCACCTTGACTACCTGTCGTTAAAATAGCTACCTTTTTCTCTGGGAAGTTGTCTACTTCTTGTAATGAAATAACCATACCTTCTGGAACATCTAAATAACCAAGACGTCTTGCAATGTCTACTACTTTCACCATACTACGTCCTACTACCGCTACTTTTCGCCCTGTTTCGGCAGCTGCATCAAATACTTGTTGAATACGATGTACATTCGATGCAAATGAAGCAACGATAATACGACCTTCTGCGCCGTAGAACACTTTAGAAATTTCTACACCAACTTCTTTTTCAGAACCTGTATAACCTGGGCGCTCTGCGTTTGTACTATCAGATAATAAGCAAAGTACGCCTTCATTTCCGATTTGAGCCATTTTCCCAAGGTCTGCTCCACTATTTCCAATTGGAGTTTGATCGAATTTAAAGTCTCCTGTATATACGATTGCACCTTTTGATGTATGGAAACAAACACCAACAGAATCTGGAATACTATGTGTCGTTCCGAAGAATGACACCGTTGTAGTATTAAACTCTACTGTTGAATTTGAATCGATTGTTTTTAAGTCTACACGACCTAACATACCCGCTTCGCCAAGTTTTTCTTGTATAAGTCCTACTGTTAATTTCGTTGCATACACTGGAATAGATAATTTACGAAGTACGTAAACAATACCACCAATATGATCTTCATGACCGTGAGTAATAAATAAACCCTTTACTCGCTCTTGGTTTTCCACTAAATATGTAATATCAGGAATAACGATATCAATTCCAAACATTTCATCTCCCGGGAACATTAACCCTGCATCCACAATAAAGATTTCAGAATCAATTTCAACACAGTACATGTTTTTCCCGATTTCACCTACTCCACCAAGAGCAAATACTTTAACAGACTCATTCTCTTTTCTCTTCATGTTGTTGCCTGGTTTAAAAATCTTGCAAACACTGATTTCACTAAAATTGCAGAGACACCAGGGGAAACTCTACAACCACCATATATTCACCGTCCAAGACGAATGTCCTTACCGTTATGCGATATCATGTCCTTGTTTATTTTTTAAACCAGGTTTCACCTCTCTTTCATTATATAAATCAAATATCTTATTCGATATGATATGAAAATTTAATTAAATTATAATTTTTCCCAATTTTGCTAAGCATACCCGTACTAAGCTACTTAGCCATATTATACCTGATAGAAGAAATAGAACACAAGTTAAATCGTGCGAAAGAAAAAGTAAAAGAAAGGAACAGCACTAAAAGTATATGGCTTATTTCCGCTGCTTTTATACTCCATGTTATTTGAGAAAAAATCCCCTAAACACTTTAAATTACTTTCATTTGATGGATTTCCTAGATTTTTTCTTGAATTGCACAAAAACATTTATAAAATGAAGCTTTTTTATAGATTACGTCATATTTGAGGCAATTCCTCTAAAAACATAACCGAAAGTATTTCCTGTACTAGCAACTACTTCTCAACAAAATTAAAAGTGTAAGATCCTTTTCTTATAAACATTGTATTACATGACAAAAAGCTATGAATTACAAAATCTAATATAGATTTAATAAGGTTAAATTTTTAGGGGGATTTGACAGTCACTATCGAGAACAAGAGGTTGGAACCAAATTAATGAAAGAACAATATCATACTTTAACAAGTAGAGAACGCGTAGCGTAATATACTCGTTTTCAATATTATAGGGTCATATATAAATGAGAAAGGCAAGTCTAAAATCATTTTACAACAGATTTACTTTAAAACAGATTCAAACATTTTCATATCAATAAAAAATGACCTAGTTTCACACTAGGTCATTTTTTTAACGAGGAATAGATTGCATTACAGATTGTAACGTTACTCTTTCTTCTTCTGTTAATGGAAGAAGTGGTAAACGTACAGAACCTACATCTAATCCAACCATTTGTAACGCTGTTTTTACTGGAGTTGGACTTGGCGCCATAAATAATGAATCAGTTACTCTTACAAGTAATTGATGTAATTTTTGTGCCTTTTTAAACTCTCCTGTTTGAAATGCTGTAATCATTTCTTGCATTTCGTTTCCCATAACATGAGATGCTACCGAAACGATACCTTTCGCTCCAACTGCCATAGCCGGTAACGTTAAACCGTCATCACCGCTGTATACCGCAAAGTCGTCCGCTGTTTTTTCAATGATTTCTGTCATTGTCAACACATCGCCGCCGGCATCTTTAATAGCAACAATGTTTTCTATTTCTGATAAACGAACAACTGTATCAACGGAGATTTGTACAATAGATCGTCCTGGAACGTTATATAGCATAACCGGAAGCGGCGTGCTTTCAGCAATTGCTTTAAAATGCTGATACATTCCTTCTTGACTCGGTTTGTTATAATACGGTGCTACTAGCATTACTGCATCCACACCAACTTCTGTTGCCTTTTTAGTTAAGTCAATAGAAGCATGCGTATTATTGCTACCTGTTCCAGCGATTACGGGCACTCTTTTATCGACAACAGATACGACATGGCGATATAACGCTACTTTCTCTTCTGAAGTTAATGTAGGAGATTCTCCCGTCGTTCCTCCTACCACGATTGCTGTTGTACCGTTATCAATTAAATAATTTACCAATTTCGTTGTCTTTGCAAAATCGATATTCCCGTTTATATCAAACGGTGTTACCATCGCGGTTGCAATTGTCCCAAAATCTATCATGGTCTCACTCCTTATTGTTCCAGTTGCTTTTCTTTTGAAAGCTCAAACGCACTATGTAATGCATTTACAGCCTCCACTAAATCAGTTTCTTTTACAAGAACCCAAATTGTTGTATGACTATCTGCCGATTGCAGGATTTGAATACCTTTTTCCGCTAAAGCTGTAACGATTTTCGCAGTAACCCCTGGGTATCCTGCCATTCCAGCTCCAACGATAGATACTTTCGCACAATGCTCTGTCACAATTGGCTCATATCCAAGGTTCTTTAATAATTTAACTGCATGACTTGATACATTATCACTCACCGTATATGCTACACCAGTAGGTGAAATATTAATTAAATCAACACTTATTCCTTCGTTCGCCATCTCTTTAAACACATGTTGTTGCAAATCATATGCCGTTTCTTTTGCAAGCACTTTAATTTGCGTTACGTTTGATACGTGGGCGATACCTGTAACAGGACGTTCTTCTACATCACGACCTCTTGTAGCACCGTCATATGCTGAAATAAGCGTACCTTCACTATCAGAATACGTAGAACGTACACGAAGTGGAACTTTTGCATGCATCGCAATTTCAACTGCACGTGGATGAACGACTTTCGCACCTTGATAAGCCATGTTACAAATTTCGTTATACGTTACAGTTTGAAGATGACGTGCATCTTTTACAATACGAGGATCCGCAGTCATAACACCTTCTACATCAGTGAATATATCGATGTATTCAGCATGAAGTGCAACACCTAATGCTGAAGCTGAAGTATCACTACCTCCGCGTCCAAGTGTTGTCGTATCACCTTTTTTCGTTTGTCCTTGGAATCCTGTAACGACGATTACATCTAGATTTTCTAGCTCTTCATGTATACGATCGCAGTTCATTTCAATAATCTTAGCATTCGTAAAATCCTCATTTGTTACAAAACCAGCTTGTGCACCATTTAATGCCGCTGCTTTTATACCATTCTCATTTAACATGTTAGAGAAGACGATTGCTGAGATTAATTCTCCGCACGATAATAATAAATCTTGCTCACGTTTAGAAATAGTAGATTCCTCTTGATTTACAAGACTTAATAACGTATCCGTTGCATATGGTTCACCTTTACGGCCCATAGCAGATACGACAGTAACCACTTTATAACCAGCAGCTAATGATTTTTTTATATGATGAAGCGCATGCTTACGTCCATTGTCATCACGTACTGATGTGCCACCAAATTTTTGAACAATTATTTTCATATTTTGCACCTTCTCTTAGCCGTCTACACTAATTGTAATTTTACTAAGCGCTCTGCAATTTGAACAGAATTCCATGCAGCGCCTTTTAATAAGTTATCAGATACGACCCAAAGATGGAATCCTTTATCGTTATTTAAATCTTTACGGATTCTTCCAACGAATACTTCGTTTTTACCTACTGCAGTAGCTGGCATTGGATATAACTGCTCTTCTGGATTATCTTGCAGAACAATACCTTCCGCATTTGCAAGTAAGCTCTTTAATTCTGCTACTATTACGCCTTCTTTTTCTACTTCGATGTAAACAGACTCAGAGTGTCCTGATACAACTGGTAAACGTACACATGTTGCCGCTACTTCTAATTCAGGCATATGCATAATTTTTTTCGTTTCGTTAATCATTTTCATTTCTTCAAATGTAAATCCATTATCTTGGAACTTATCAATCTGTGGAATCGCATTAAAAGCAATTGGGAAATGCTTCTTATCACCTGATACAGGAAGAACATTTGCCTTAACTTCTTCGCCATTTAAGATTGCTTGTGATTGTTCATGAAGTTCTTCAATAGCTGCCGCACCAGCACCTGATACAGCTTGATATGTGGAAACGATTACTCGTTTTAAACCATATTGCTGACGAACTGGCTCAAGAGCTACTACCATTTGAATTGTAGAACAGTTTGGATTTGCAATAATACCATTATGTTCTTTTAAGTCGTTTTCATTTACTTCAGGTACAACAAGTGGCACGTTTTCTGTCATACGGAATGCACTTGTATTATCAACAACAATCGCACCGCGTTTTGCTGCTTCTGGCGCTAATTGTTTCGATACAGATCCACCAGCACTAAATAGTGCGATATCTACTCCTTCAAAGCTTTCAGGAGTTGCCTCTTGAACTGTAAATTCTTCGCCTTTAAATACAAGTTTCTTACCTGCAGATCGTTTAGATGAAAGTAACGTTAATTTCCCGATTGGAAATTCTCGTTTCTCTAAAGTGTTTAACATTTGTTCACCAACTGCGCCGGTTGCTCCAACTACAGCGACATGAAAAGTTTTTTGCTTTTCCATCACTATGCCCCTTTCTAGATACCAATCCTTCTATAACTTAGAATCAGAAGGAGTATACAATACCCCTTCTAATCTTAATAACGTTAATTTTATCATATTCTACAGTAAGAATGATGGTTTCATCAAAAATTGTCCGTTTTTTTTCGTTTTTTAATTCATATATCTGAATTTTTCTACGACCACCGGTTGCAATTGCTTTCCTTGCAGCGCTTCTAATACTGTATCTTCCAGTAACTCCATACGAGCTACCATTGAGTTCGGTTTTTTCTCTGGTGCATCTTGACCGAATGGAACGAAGTAGATGTTTTTTGTTGCCATTAGGCGCATGAGATTTACCCCATTTAATCCTAAAGCATCATTCGTCGAAACCGCCAATACGACAGGCTTGCCATTTCTTAACGTCGCTTTTGCTGCCATTAGTACTGGAGAGTCTGTCATTGCATTTGCAAATTTACTCATAGAATTTCCTGTTAAAGGAGCGATTACCATGCAGTCTAATGGAATTTTAGGTCCAAGTGGCTCTGCTCCAACAATTGAATTAATTGCTTTAAAACCTGTTATTTCTTCAATCTTCTTAATCCATTCTGCACCTTCTCCAAATCTAGTATTTGTTGATTGAACAGTGTATGAAACAACGGGACGTACTTCTGCCCCTTCAGCAATTAATTTTTCTAAGTGCGGCATAACTTCCTCATACGTACAATGTGAACCCGTAAATCCGAAACCAATTCGTTTCCCCTTCAAACTCATTTCTTTTCCTCCTCCTTTGCAATTGCATCTGCTGCTAATAACTGAGAAAGAACATTTGCTAAAATTTGCCCAGCCGTTTTTGGAGCAACAATACCTGGTAATCCAGGTGCTAGCAACGCTTTGACTCCTCTTTTTTCCGCATATCTAAAGTCAGTACCGCCTGGTTTAGAAGCTAAATCAATCACTAACGTATGAGCTGGCATTTTTGCAATAACATTCGCTGTTACAACGAGGTGCGGAATTGTATTGATTACAATATCGATATTTCCTACTTCTTTCTCTATGTCTTGCATATGAAAAGGAGAAAACATCATTTCTGTAATACGTGCAATATGTTCAGATCGTCTTGCTCCAACTTTGACATGGGCTCCTAATGATTGAAATGCTCTCGCAACACTCATTCCTGTTCTACCAAATCCTAGAACCATTACATTGGACCCATGAATTGTATAGTCGGTATGTTGAATTACCATCATTAAAGTACCTTCTACAGTTGGAATAGAATTGTATATTGCTACATCATCACGATCAAATAATTTAACAAGTTTTCGGTTCGTAGTAGATACGAGATTTTCCAAGTAAGGTGTACCAATACCTGAATATATAGTAAAGTGTTCTGGTGTATTTTCAATTTGTTCTTTCGTTATTGAAACTTTTTCATTTGAAAAAATAGTATCTACTTCTCCTTTGGCATTTGTACCTGCAACCGGCAAAATAATTGCGTCTACAGAAGTGAAATCTAAATTTTGTATACTTTCTTTTGCTGCCCCTGTGAAACCATGATCTAACTGATCAAACCCTATCAAAGAAAGTTTCGCATCCAATTCAACTAGCTTACGAATTACTTCTAGCTGCCTTGCATCTCCTCCTATGACAGCAATATGCATCTCAGTCAACATTCCCTAATTCACCTTCTTTTTCCGTCATTTATAAGAAAAGTGCCTACTTTTTCTTTTTCCTCCACATCATATGTAATGTACGAGTTTATGGTGATTGAAAATCCAAATGCACATATGATTTATCAGGTTTCTATGTAGATACAAAAAAAGATGACCAAAATGGCCATCCTTCACTCCGAATTTGAACGATCTATACTATCACAAAGAAGCATATCATGTCCGACTTTCTTTATTTGACTCCATGCCACCCTTACTTCTTGTGGTTCCTTTTTAAAACCTCCCCACTTCCCTACAGGTATTATAAGTGTTTGTATTTGTCCGTCTTTCTCATTAATCTCTAAATCCATATAACCTAAGACTCCCATTTTTTCCGCTTTTTCTATATCTACAACCTCTTTACCACTTAATTCACTTAATCGCATACATACTCCACTCCCTCTACTGAATTTTTCATTTGCATTGTCTATAATTAGTACCTATTCTATATGTATAAAAAAAATAACCTTCTCTCATTTAAAAAGAGAGAAGGTTATTATCAGATGCATTATAAAAATCGATTATAGTTTTATTCCTTTTGGAAGTTTTCCGTCTGGACTAATAAGTGCCGCAGAGAATTCATCAGTAAACATGTTGCGAATTAATCCGTCCACATTTTCTTTTGTTACAGTGTTTACACTTTCAATAATCTCATCAAGTGAACGATGCTTACGAAGAAGCAATTCATTTTTACCGTTACGGCTCATACGGCTATTTGTACTTTCTAAACTTAACATTAAGTTTCCTTTTAATTGCTCTTTACTATTCATAAGCTCTTTTTCTGTAATACCTGTATTTTTCAATGTCTCTAATGTTTCTTGCATTGTGTCATACAGTGTATCTAATTGTTGGCTACCAGTTCCGCCATACAGTGTTAACATGCCTGTATCTTCATAAGAAGAGTGGTAAGAAAATACTGAGTAAGCTAACCCTCGTTGCTCACGTACTTCTTGGAATAAACGGCTACTCATACTACCGCCTAAAACGTTATTTAATACAATTAAGTTATAAATATCTTCGTGTCCCATTTGTAAGCCTTTATATCCTAAACATAAATGAGCTTGTTCTGTTTCCTTTTTACGTGCTACCTTATTAAAATGGAAAATTGGGCTATGTACTTGTTCACGGTTTGTTGTTCCTTCATAACTACCGAAATATTGCTCTACCGTTTGTAAGAAGGCTTCATCAATATTTCCTGCAACTGAAACAACGACATTTTCAGGTGTGTAATGATCCTTAATATATTGACGTAGCGTATCACCTGTAAACGTATCAAGCGTTTCTTCTGTTCCTAAAATAGGATATCCAAGCGGATGCGTTTCATATGTTGCTTTCGTTAACATATCATGCACAATATCATCTGGAGCATCTTCGTACATTTTAATTTCTTCACATACGACATTCTTCTCTTTTTTCAGTTCTTCCTCATCAAATGTTGAATTAAAGAACATATCTGCTAATACATCTAAAGCATATTTAGCATGCTCATCTAGCACTTTTGCATAGTAACATGTATATTCTTTTGAAGTAAATGCATTCACTTGACCACCAATGCTATCAAATGATTCTGCAATCTCTCGTGCACTACGTGTCTCTGTCCCTTTAAAGAACATATGCTCTAAAAAGTGAGAAATCCCATTATTTTTTTCATTTTCATTTCTTGATCCCGCATGGATCCAAATACCAATTGCAACCGATCTTACAGTTGGTATATTCTCCATAACTATTCTTACACCATTTTTACAAGTATATTTTTTAATCAAAAACTTTCCTCCTACTGCCAGTTTCTCTAAATAAAACGCTATTATTTAATGATAACAAGTTTAAGGATGAATGTCATGCAAATGTATTTAATCCACACGTTTTTCATCCAGTAATTCAGTTATATTCCCCACTTTATATCCTTGTTCCTTCAATTTTGTAATCATTATATCTAAAGCCTCTGCTGTAGACGAAGTAGGATGCATTAATATGATAGCACCTGGATGTATTTTTCTCATTACTCTCTGCAATAGTACATCTGGCTCAGGTCGCTGCCAATCAATCGTATCTACAGTCCACATAATCGTTCCCATTTGAAAATCATCTGCAATCTTTACGACTTCATCTCGAAAGCTTCCACTCGGCGGGGCAAACCATCTTACTTTTTGATTCGTTGCTACTTCTATCATTCGATTTGTTTTTTGTAACTGATCTCGTATTTCATCTGAGGATAACGTTTTCATATTAGGGTGTGTGTATGAGTGATTTCCAACTTCTTGTTTTGCATCGACAATCATTTTTGCAAACCGCAAATTTTCTTTCACCCAACGTCCTTCTAAAAAGAAAGTGGCCTTCACATCATGCTTTTTCAATATCTCTAATATACGTGGCAAATACTCATTTCCCCATGCCACATTTATTGTTAATCCTACCATCTTTTTATTTGGATGCCCTCTATAAATTGGAGCTGGTGATAAATCTTCCAAATGAACACTCGGTGAGACTTCTTTGAATTCAAGATATTTTTGATCAAATTCCTTTAGCTTCTTCATATTATTATACGATGCTTCAATATCCACTTGTCTTCCATTATATCCAGGTGTTGCCTTCCATATTTTATCAATCATCGCATTTTGAGGTGCAATCTCATACTGTTTTGCATGCTTTTGAATTTCTTCATGCAAGTTATCTTGTGCAAAAACAGAATAAGAGCCTAAACTGACATATAAAGAAAATATACATATGTATGCCAATATACGAACTTTCATATAAACCCTCCCAAATTAACTATATAAAAACATTTTCTTCTTATCTTTGTTAATTTGAGCGTTATAATGAAAACTATACCTATACCGACATAAAAATATATGAACATCATGTTTTTTACATAACAAAAAAAGCCAGTTTAACTGGCTTTTACTTATTGCTGCTCTTGTTTGTCTTCTTCTTTAGCAGCTTCTTTTTCTTGCTCTTCTTTTAGCAATACTTTTCTAGATAGATTTACGCGACCTTGCTTGTCAATCTCGATAACTTTAACTGTAATTACATCACCGATTTTCACAACGTCTTCTACTTTACCTACACGTTCAAGTGCAAGTTCAGAAATATGAACTAATCCATCTTTACCGCTGAATAATTCAACGAAAGCACCGAATTTCTCAACACGTTTCACTTTTCCTTCGTAGATCTCACCTACTTGTACTTCGCGAACGATATCTTCGATAATCTTCTTAGCTTTGTCGTTCATTTCTTGATTTATTGATGAAATGAATACTGTACCATCTTGCTCGATGTCAATTTTAACGCCAGTTTCTTCAATAATTTTATTGATTTGTTTACCGCTTGGTCCAATAACGTCACGGATTTTATCTGGGTTAATTGTCATTGTAATAATCTTTGGAGCGTAAGCTGATAATTCAGTACGTGGCTCTGCAATAACAGATAGCATATGATTTAAAATGTGCACACGACCAATTTTCGCTTGTTGTAATGCCTCTTCTAAAATCTCACGTGATAAACCATCGATTTTAATGTCCATTTGCAGTGCAGTTACACCTTGTGCTGTACCCGCTACTTTAAAGTCCATGTCACCTAAATGATCTTCCATACCTTGAATATCAGATAAAATTGTGTAATGCTCACCAGATTTAACCAGACCCATTGCAATACCTGCAACTGGAGCTTTAAGTGGAACACCCGCATCCATCATTGCTAAAGTACTACCACAAATACTTGCTTGTGAAGTAGAACCATTTGATTCTAACACTTCAGATACAAGACGTACTGTGTATGGGAAATCTTTTTCAGATGGAATTACAGGCTCAAGAGCACGTTCTCCTAGTGCACCGTGACCAATTTCACGACGACCTGGTCCACGCATCGGTCTTGTTTCACCAACACTAAATGATGGGAAATTGTAATGGTGCATAAAGCGTTTTGATTCTTCTACACCAAGACCATCTAAAATTTGCACATCGCCTAATGCACCTAATGTACAAATGCTTAATGCTTGTGTTTGTCCACGTGTGAATAAACCAGAACCGTGTGTACGAGATAAAATACCAACCTCTGATGCTAAAGGACGGATTTCGTCACCTTTACGGCCATCTGGTCGAATTTTTTCAACTGTAATAAGACGACGTACTTCTTCTTTTACAATTTTATATAAAATCTCATTTACTTGTCCTAATGTGTCAGCATCAGCTTCCTCAGCTTCGTAATGCTCAATAACACGCTTTTTCACTTCGTTAATTGCATCTTCACGTGCATGTTTCTCATGTACTTGAATTGCTGAATGCATATCTTCTTCAGCCATTTCACGTACAGCTTGATTAAGATCAGCGTTAACTTCATAAAGTTTCACTTCTGATTTCTCTTTACCTACAGCTTGTACAATCTCTTCTTGGAATGCAATTAAACGTTTAATTTCGTCATGACCAAACATAATTGCTTCTAACATTGTTTCTTCAGGCACTTGATCTGCTCCTGCTTCAACCATGTTAATCGCATCTTTCGTACCAGCTACAACTAAGTGGATATCACTTTGTTCTTGCTGTTCTACTGTTGGATTAATAACGAATTCGCCATTAATACGACCAACTGTCGCACCAGCGATTGGACCTTCAAATGGAATATCTGAAATCGATAACGCTAATGAAGAACCAAGCATAGCTGCCATTTCAGAAGAACAATCTTGATCAACACTCATTACAATGCTGACAACTTGTACTTCGTTACGGAAACCATCTGCGAATAGCGGACGAATTGGACGGTCGATTAAACGACTTGCCAAAATTGCTTTTTCACTTGGACGACCTTCACGCTTAATAAAACCGCCAGGAATTTTTCCGACTGCATATAAACGCTCTTCATAGTTTACTGTAAGTGGGAAAAAATCTACATTTTTAGCTTCTTTTGATGCAGTTGCTGTAGATAGAACCGCTGTATCGCCATATCTTACTAATACTGCTCCGTTCGCTTGTTTTGCAAGCTGACCAGTTTCAACTGTTAGCTGGCGACCAGCTAAATCTATCGAGAAGACTTGCTTTTCTTGACTCATTTAAGTACCCCTCTCAATTTAAAGTATTCAATTCTTCTATGTAAATGGATAGTATATCACAATATTCTACCTCTAGTATTGCCTAAAATTAAGTAAGCTATAAAGCGTAGAAGATATATTTTTACCTAACAAAAAAGCGGGAATATTCCCGCTTTTTTGACTATCGACGTAAGCCAAGCTTTGTGATTAATTCACGGTAACGTGTGATATCGCTATTACGAAGGTAAGTTAGTAAGTTACGACGTTTACCAACCATCTTTAATAGACCACGACGTGAATGATGATCTTTCTTGTGAGTACGTAAGTGCTCGTTTAGAGTGTTAATTTGCTCCGTTAGGACAGCAATTTGAACCTCTGGAGAACCAGTATCAGTCTCATGAGTTCTAAATTGTGCAATGATTTCATTTTTACGCTCTTGTGTTAAAGCCATCCTATTTCACCTCCTATTAATTAAACCCCCAATTACCTAGCAAGCGTCGGTGAGTCGCAATGCCAAGCAATGGTTGTCATAAAGTACATAACATAGAATACTACTTTTCATTTGAAAAAGCAAGTATATTCTTTTCGCTCGCAAAATATTCTTGTGCTGTTTTCTTATCTTTTGCGATTTGTTCAACTAACTCATCAATGCCATTAAATTTTTTCTCTTCTCTTATACGCATATGCCACTCTACTGTAACATTTTGATCGTATATATCTTTGTTAAATTCAAATAAGTGCACTTCAATTGATAATTGACGCTCATCTTCTTTAAAAGTCGGTTTATATCCAATATTACATACACCATCGTACCATTCATCGTGAACTTTTAATCTCACTGCATAAACACCTACAGGTGGCAATAAATACTCATCACTTAAACCTACATTAGCTGTTGGAAAACCAATTTGACGCCCACGTTTGTCGCCGTGTATAACTGTTCCCGCTACAGTATAGGCTCTACCTAAAATAGATGGAATTTGCTCCATTTCGCCATTTCGTATTAACTTTCGTAATGCTGTAGAACTTACTTTCTCTTCTTGAAATTCAACTTTTTCAATCACAGTCTGTGTAAACTCCCCTCTTGCATGAAATGGTAAAGTCTCCATCTTTCCTTTTCCTAAACGTCCATATGAATAATCAAACCCTGCTACTACATGCTTTACATTTAAACCAATAATATAATCATCTACAAATTGTTGCGGTAATAACCCTGCAAATGATTCATCAAATTTAATCACATATAATATATCGATTCCCAAGCTTTCGACTATTTTTTCTTTATCGCGCATTGGTGTAATATACTCCACATGCGCATCCTTTTTCCCTAAAACAACAGATGGATGAGGATGAAATGTCATAACTGCACTTTTATATCCTCGGTCGTCCGCTATTTTTTTCGCAGTTCGAATTACACATTGATGCCCTAAATGAATGCCATCAAAAAATCCTAATGCCATTACAGTAGGTGGTAATTCTAATTTATTTTGTTCATGTGGATGAGTTAAATGAATAAGTTTCACGCTTGAATTCACCTTTTTCTGTAATAATCCTTCCAATAATTCATTATAGCTTTAGTTCTTGATTATTCACAAGTACTTTCATCGGCTTTAACATGCCAGGATGTTTCGGATGATGTTCATAAATTGCTAAGCAACGATCATTTTTATCAAACACTGTAATAAATGGTGCTGTTATTTCTAATTCATTCTTTAAGAACATACCATTTTTAATTTTCTCTGCTTGCTTTTCATCTACAACCATTTTTGGAAACTTACTTAATGCTTCATCAATTGAAATGAAGATAGACTCTACTGTTCCATTTTGCACGTTTTCTTCAATTTCTTCAAATGATATGCAATCTTCTAATAAAAATTCACCAGATGCCGTTCTTATAAGATGAGACATATGTGATGGGAAACCAAGTTTCTCCCCGATCATTACCGCTAACGTTCTTACATATGTTCCTTTACTACACGTTACACGGAAACGGAATGAAATATTTTCTCCTTCAAAAACTTCACGATCATCAAGTAATACGAACTCATGAATCGTAATTGTACGAACTGGACGTTCCACCTCTTGTCCTGCTCTTGCATATTCGTATAATTTTTTCCCGTTTACTTTTACAGCCGAGAACATTGGTGGCATTTGTTCAATCGTGCCTGTTAATTCAGCAAGAACTTTTTCTACTTCCTTACGAGTAATAGCACGATCTACATTTTTCGTTTCAACAACCTCACCAGAAGCATCTTCAGTTGTCGTTGAAAATCCTAATGTTACTTCACCTTCATATGTTTTCGTTTCACTTGTTAAAAATTGTGCAATTTTTGTTGCTCTTCCGACGCAAATTGGTAATACTCCTGTTACATCTGGGTCTAATGTTCCCGTATGGCCAATTCTCTTTTCTCGCAATACCTTTCTTAATTTAAATACACAATCATGTGATGTCATGCCTTTTGGCTTATGTAATAATACTACACCTTCCATATATGTTCACCTCATCATAATTCTTTCGTAGTAAATATCCAAAACTTATTTTGCATTGAAAAAATGGATAGACAAATGTCTATCCATTATTCTTCACGTTTACCGTCTTTATTAATTTCATGTAAAAGTGTATCAATTCGATGACCATATCCGATAGACTCATCAAACTCAAAGGTAATTTCCGGTGTTTTACGAAGACGAATACGTTGGCCAATTTCTGAACGAATAAAGCCTTTTGCCTTCGCTAAACCTTTTAACGTATTTTCTTTCTGTTCTTCGTCACCTAAAACAGAAATATATACTTTGGCAATTTGTAAATCACCACTCACTTGTACATCTGTTACTGTAACAAATCCAATACGTGGGTCTTTAATTTTACGACTAATGATGTCGCCTAATTCTTTTTTCATTTGCTCGCCTACACGGTTTGCACGTAATTTCATAACTCTTCACCTCATTCAATACCATTCCAATTGTGTTATCGTACGTTCAATTTCAGGAAATGAATCAATGTACTCCAGTACACGATTCATTTCTTTTTCACAGATAACACGATTTGAGGATACGGAAACAATCGCAATTTCTGTACGTTGCCATACATCTTGATGCCCAACTTCAGAAACAGCTACATTATAGCGCTGTTTCACACGAGTTAGCACTCGTTGCAAAATTGCCCGTTTCTCTTTTAAAGAATGTACATCGTAAATCATACACTCGAATGAGAGTGAAGCGACAATCATCGCTTCACTTCTTCCATAACATATGCTTCAATGATGTCCCCTTCTTTAAGGTCATTATATCTCTCAATTGTAATACCACACTCATAGTTTTGTGCAACTTCTTTTACGTCGTCTTTGAAACGTTTTAACGTATCAAGTTGTCCTTCAAAAATTACTATACCATCGCGGATAATACGAACGCCACTATCGCGTGTAATTTTACCGTCAATTACGTAACAACCTGCAATTGTTCCAACTTTTGTTACCTTGAATGTTTGACGAACTTCCGCTTGACCGATTACTTTTTCTTCGAATTCTGGATCAAGCATACCTTGCATTGCTAATTCAATTTCTTCGATTACTTTGTAGATAATGCGGTGTAAGCGAACATCAACGTTCTCTAATTCAGCTGTACGCTTCGCGTTCACATCCGGACGTACGTTAAATCCAATTACAATTGCATTAGATGCAGAAGCTAAAATAATATCAGATTCTGTAATCGCACCTACACCAGTGTGAATGATTTTAACTTTTACGCCTTCAACATCAATTTTACGAAGTGATGCTGCCATCGCTTCAACAGAACCTTGTACGTCTGCTTTTACGATTAAGTTGATTTCTTTTACATCGCTCTCTTGGATTTGTTGGAATAAATCTTCAAGGCTTAATTTAGATTTCTCACCACGTTGTGCAACTAACGCTTCTTGTGCACGTGATTCACCGATTTGACGAGCTTTCTTCTCATCAGCGAATGCCATGAAACGATCTCCAGCCTGTGGTACTTCATTTAAACCTGTAATTTCAACAGGAGTTGATGGACCAGCAACTTTTACACGACGACCAATATCACTTACCATTGCACGAACACGTCCGAATGAAGTTCCAACAACAATTGGATCTCCAACTCGAAGCGTACCGTTTTGAACTAATAATGTCGCGATAGTTCCTTTACCTTTATCAAGTTGTGCTTCAATTACAGTACCCGTTGCATAACGATTTGGGTTTGCTTTATATTCTTCTACTTCACTTACAAGAAGGATCATCTCTAGCAAGTTGTCAATGCCTTCGCCTTGAATTGCAGAAATTGGTACGAAAATTGTGTCTCCGCCCCAAGCTTCTGGAACTAATTCATATTCTGTTAATTCTTGCATTACACGATCAGGATTCGCCGCTGGTTTATCCATTTTATTCACAGCAACAATAATTGGTACTCCAGCTGCTTTTGCATGGCTAATCGCTTCAACTGTTTGTGGCATAACACCGTCATCAGCTGCAACAACAAGGATTGTAATATCAGTTACTTGCGCACCACGAGCACGCATCGTTGTAAATGCCGCGTGACCAGGCGTATCTAAGAATGTAATTTTCTTATCATTTACTTCAACTTGGTATGCACCAATATGCTGAGTAATTCCACCAGCTTCGCCAGCAGTTACTTTTGAATTACGAATAGAGTCAAGTAATGTTGTTTTACCATGGTCAACGTGTCCCATAATCGTAACAACAGCTGGACGCTCTTTTAAGTTTTCTTCATCATCTTGCTCATCCATGAATGTTTCAAACTCAGTTTCACTTACCACTATTTCTTCTTCTACTTCAATACCGTAATCAGTAGCGATTAACTCAATTGTATCTTTATCCAAATCTTGGTTAATTGTCGCCATAATTCCTAGCATGAAGAGCTTTTTAATAATTTCAGATGGCTCTTTGCTTAACTTTTTAGCAAGTTCACCTACTGTAAGGCTTCCAGAGAAAGTAATTTTATCTGGTGTTTCTACTATTTGTGTTTGTTGTCTTCCAGCAAAGTTATCTTGACGTTTGTCTTCATTTCCTTTGCCTTTTTTCTTTTTCTTATTGCTGTTCTTTTTACTGCGAACAACTTTCTCTTCTACTTCAAACTCATCTGCAACAGAAGGTTTTTCCGCTCCAGTGTTATATTCATTATCTAATTTATTTACTACTTCGTCTTCTAACATTGTCATATGATTCGAAACCTCGATATTCATCTCTTTAAGTTTTGTCATAAGATCTTTACTTGAGATATTATTTTTTTTTGCATATTCATGTACTCGAATTTTACTCATACCTTCACCCCCGGTAATTTGTATCGAGCATGCTACGTAGCTTTTTCGCAAAGCCTTCATCTAACACAGCTACAACGACTCGCTCGTCTCTCCCAATCGCATGCCCTAATTGTTGTCGATTTTCGACTTTTTTCATTGGTACGTTGTAGTACGTCGTTTTATCAGTGATACGTTTAGTAGTGTTCGCTGACGCATCTTCAGAAAGCAATACGAGCTTTGCTTTACCACTTCGTACTTCTTTTAAAACGAGTTCTTCACCCGAAATGATTTTTCGAGCGCGATTTGCTAGTCCTAAAAACGATTTCCAATCGGACACTTATTTCGACTCCTTCTCAACAAGCTCAAGAAGCTCTTCGTACAGAGAACTGTCGATTTTCGCTTTTAGATGATGTTCCAAAATGTTTTTCTTTTGGGCTTGTATAATGCATTCTTTATCTTTTGACAAATATGCACCTCGTCCTGATTTTTTTCCAGATAAATCAATAGACACTTCGCCCTCTTTGGAACGAACAATGCGAACGAGCTCTCGTTTTGATTTCATCTCTTGCGTCGCAATACATTTTCGTAACGGAACTTTTCGATTGCTCATACTCATCACCTCTATTCGATTTCGTCTTCAACTGAATCGAATCCGAATGCGATTACGCTATCTTCTTCTGTCACAATTCCAAGTTGTTTCGCATCAGACTCACTTTTAATATCAATTTTCCAGCCTGTTAATTTAGCTGCAAGACGTGCATTTTGTCCACGCTTACCGATAGCTAACGATAGCTGGTGGTCTGGAACAACAACAGTTGTTGCTTTTTCATCTTCATCTACAAGTACTTTAACAACTTGTGATGGGCTTAAAGCATTTGCAACATATTCAACTGGGTCATTTGACCAGCGAACGATGTCAATCTTTTCACCTTTTAGTTCATCAACAACACGTTGTACACGTTGTCCTTTCGGTCCTACGCAAGAACCAACTGGATCAACATCAATGTTTTCTGCATGCACAGAGATTTTAGAACGATCTCCTGCTTCGCGCGCTACAGAGCGAATTTCTACAGTTCCATCATAAATTTCTGGAACTTCCATTTCGAATAAACGTTTTAAAAGACCAGGATGTGTACGTGATACGTAAATTTGTGGTCCTTTTGTTGTCTTTTCTACTTTTGTAATAAATACGCGAATACGATCATGTGGCTTATATTGCTCATTTGGCATTTGCTCACTTACGGGTAATAAAGCTTCTACTTTGCCTAAGCTTACGTAGATGAAACGAGCATCTTGACGTTGTACAATACCAACCATAATGTCTTCTTCACGATCACTAAATTCTGAGTAAATAACACCACGTTCTGCTTCACGAACTCGTTGTGTTACAACTTGTTTTGCAGTTTGCGCTGCAATACGACCAAAATCTTTTGGCGTTACTTCAATTTCTAGTACGTCGCCATCTTGGTAGTTTGGATTAATTTGTCTTGCCTCTTCTACAGAGATTTCAAGACGTGGATCAAACACATTATCAACAACGTCCTTACGTGCTAAAACTTGAATTGTTCCCACTTCTGGGTTAAAGCTCACACGAACGTTTTGTGCTTGGTTAAAATTGCGTTTATAAGCAGAGATTAACGCTGCTTCAATCGCATCAATAATAATATCTTTACTAATACCTTTTTCTGACTCTAATACGAGCAAAGCATCTAACAACTCAGTGCTCATGAAGATCCCCCTTCTTACTAAAACGTAACAGCAAGTCGCGCATTTGCAACTTTATCCATTGGAATTTGGATTTCCTTTTTACGTGTTTTAATTGTTAATAGTAGTGTAATTGTAGTACCGTCGTAGGAAAGTAACTTTCCTTCAAACATCTTTTCGCCATCAATCGGCTCATATGTTTTAATTGCCACTTGTTTTCCTACCGCTTGCTGGAAGTCTTTCTCTTTCTTTAATGGGCGTTCTGCTCCAGGAGATGATACATCCAAAAAATAAAGGTGAGGAATTGGATCCTCTTTATCTAAAGCTTCGCTTAAACGTTCACTTACCGCACCGCATTCTTCAATGTCGACTCCCTTTTCAGAATCGATGAATACGCGTAAGAACCAGTCTTGTCCTTCTTTCACATACTCTACATCTACAAGTTCAAGATTTAACTCTTCAACGATTGGCTGCGCAAATGCTTCTACAACTTCTGTGACTTTCTTATCCATAAACAGCCTCCTTCCTGCCGCCATGTACCATTTACAAGAAAAGATCCCGTTCACAAAGACGGTCTATCTTATTCTTTCTCGTTAGCTAACAAAAGCCCCTGCCGTTAAGCAGGGAATATCTGTCTTAGTATTACCAAATTTAAGAAGTAAAACTTGTAACAAAATATGTATATACGACAGAAATGTCTTTACTATCTACATGAATAAAATGTAGATAGTAACACGAAAGAGTGGGTTTCCCCACTCTCTTTTTCACAAAATATACATGACATGGTTATCTCGGTTTATAGTATACCATAGCAAATATTGATTTGCAAAGACTTTTCCTACCTATTAGAACAGTGATAATTGGTTTTGATCCGGCAAATCTCCTAAACAACCTTGGCTATCTAAATACTCAATAATTGTTTTCGAAACCTTACTTCGCTGCTGTAAGTCTTCTTTTGATAAGAAGTCTCCATTTTTGCGCGCTTCCACAATACTTAAGGCTGCGTTCGTACCAAGACCAGGCACTGCATTAAATGGAGGAATTAAAGTATCCCCATCAATAATAAACTCAGTAGCATGCGAGCGGTATAAATCGACCTTTTGGAATGAATATCCACGCTCACACATTTCCAGTGTCATTTCTAGTACTGTTAATAAACTCTTCTCTTTCGGCGCTGCATCCAATCCTTTTTGAGCAATTTCATCAATTTTTACACGTATGGATGCTGAACCTTTCGCCATCGCCTCTACATCAAAATCATCTGCACGGACTGTAAAATATGCCGCATAGAATAAAAGTGCAAAATGTACTTTAAAGTATGCGATACGCACAGCCATAAGTACGTAAGCAGCCGCATGGGCTTTAGGGAACATGTATTTAATCTTCTTACATGAATCAATATACCAACCTGGCACATTATTACCTTTCATGTCATCTTCCCATTCTTCCGGTACACCTTTACCTTTACGAACCGACTCCATGATTTTGAAGGCTAATGATGGATCTAAACCTTGATAGATTAAATATACCATGATGTCATCACGACAACCGATAACTTCACTCAGCGTACATGTACCGTTATAAATTAACTCATTTGCATTACCAAGCCATACGTCAGTACCATGTGACAGCCCAGAAATTTGGACCAATTCTGAGAATGTCGTTGGTTTTGTCTCTTCTAACATCTGTCTTACGAACTTCGTACCGAATTCTGGGATACCAAGTGTACCTGTTTTACAGTTAATTTGTTCTTCCGTTACCCCTAACGTTTCTGGACCAGAGAAAATTTTCATTACTTCTGGATCATCCGTTGGGATTGTTTTCGGATCAATACCACTTAGATCTTGTAACATACGAATAACGGTCGGATCATCATGTCCTAGTATATCAAGTTTCAATAAATTATCATGAATCGAGTGGAAGTCAAAATGCGTTGTTCTCCACTCAGCACCAATTGAATCAGCAGGAAACTGTATTGGTGAAAAATCAAAGATATCCATGTAATCTGGCACAACGATAATACCACCTGGATGCTGTCCAGTTGTACGTTTTACCCCTGTACATCCCGCTACTAAGCGATCAATCTCTGCATTTCGAATTGTTAAATTGTGATCATTTGCATAACCTTTTACATATCCATAAGCTGTTTTTTCCGCAACTGTACCAATCGTTCCAGCACGGTATACATAGTCTTCACCGAACAGTACTTTCGTATAGTTATGGGCACGTGGTTGGTATTCCCCGGAGAAGTTCAAATCGATATCGGGTACCTTATCTCCTTTAAATCCAAGGAACGTTTCGAATGGAATATCATGTCCATCTTTCACATATGCCACATTACATGTCGGACAATCTTTATCTGGTAAGTCGAAACCAGAGCCTACGGAACCATCATTAAAGAATTCAGATTGCTTGCACTTTGGACAGACATAGTGTGGTGGTAATGGGTTTACTTCTGTAATTTCCATCATCGTTGCAACGAACGATGAACCTACTGAACCACGCGAACCTACTAGATATCCGTCGACTAACGATTTTTTCACAAGCTTATGTGAGATTAAATAGATAACGGCAAATCCATGTCCAATAATACTTTTCAATTCTTTTTCTAAGCGAGCCTCTACAATTTCTGGTAGTTCTTCACCATATATACTGCGTGCCATTTTATAACTCATATCACGTGTTTCATCATCGGCACCCTCAATTTTCGGTGTATATAGATCATCTTTTACTGGACGAACATCACCAATTAATGACGCAACCTTTTGTGTATTCGTCACAACAACTTCTTTCGCTTTGTCTTCACCTAAAAATGAAAAACACTCTAGCATTTCATCAGTTGTACGGAAATGTACTGGCGGTAATGAATGTCGATTTAACGGATTGGCTCCGCCCTGCGAACTGACTAAAATTTTACGATACATTGCATCTTCTGGATCTAAGTAATGCACGTTCCCTGTAGCAACAACTGGTTTATCTAACGTCTCGCCTAGTTTTACTAAGTTAGAGATAATTGTTTTTAATTGTCCCTCATCTCGAACGAGTTCACGCTCTACTAAATGACGCAACACCTCTGGAGGCATTACTTCAATGTAATCATAGAACTGTGCAATTTCTTCTACCTCTTCAGGAGCTTTTTGCATCATTGCCTCAAACACTTCACCTTTATCACAAGCCGTTCCTACTAAAATTCCTTCACGATATTTTTTTAATAGTGACCTCGGTACTCGTGGTACACGGTAAAAGTAATTAAGGTGAGAATATGAAACAAGTTTATATAAATTTTTCAATCCAACATCTGATGTGGCAAGTAACGTCAGATGGCTTGGACGGCCACGCTTATACGCATCCCCTTGCCCCATGCTATCATTTAATTGATCGTGATATTCAAATCCCTTTTCAATTACGTCTTTCAACATTTTCACAAGTAAATATCCCGTCGCTTCTGTATCATAAATCGCACGGTGATGTTGCGTTAATTCAATATCAAGTTTTTTACACATCGTATTTAATCGATGATTTTTCATTTCTGGGAATAAGAATCGTGCAAGTTCTAACGTATCAATAACGGGGTTATTCGTTTTTTCTAACCCAGCCTTTTTAAAACCTACGTTAATAAATCCCATATCGAAGCTTGCGTTATGGGCAACAAGTGTATGGTCACCCATCCATTCCTCAAACTTTTTAAACACTTCGTCCACTTCTGGTGCATCAGTTAACATATCATCTGTAATACCTGTTAATTCAATAATCGTCGCTGATAATGGTTGATGTGGGTTTGCGAAAGATTCAAAGCGATCAATGATTTCGCCACCCTTTACTTTTACGGCAGCCAACTCAATGACTGTATCGTATACAGCTGATAAACCTGTCGTCTCAACGTCGAAAACAACATACGTTTCCTCTGCAAGTAAACGATGCGCTTCGTTATACGCTATCGGTACACCATCATTAACTAAATTCGCTTCTACACCGTATATAACTTTAACTCCAGCCTTTTTCCCCGCAGAATATGCCTCCGGGAACGACTGAGCCACAGCATGGTCTGTAACCGCAATAGCTTCATGTCCCCATTTACCAGCTTGGGCAACAAGCCTAGAAACAGGAGTAACAGCATCCATTTGGCTCATGGGAGTGTGAAGATGAAGTTCTACACGTTTTTCGCCTTCTGGCGCTTTATCTTTACGAGACGGACCTGTTATTTCATTAATATCATTCGCAATCATTACTAAATCTCGAACAAATGTATCGTTTTGGACTGAACCACGGGCTTTCACCCACATTCCTTTTTTCAAGGATTGCAGCATTGGAATATCTTCTTTGTCACGCGAGAACATTTTGATCATAATAGAATCCGTATAATCCGTTATTTTTAAAGTTAATAACGTACGTCCACTACGAAGCTCTTTTGTCTCTACATGGAAGACATATCCTTGAACCGTTTTTCTTCTTTCTTCATCTTGAATTTCTCGCATCGGTGTAATCTCTTCATCTGGCTTAATAAGATACCCGAGTGTAATCGGTCCTTCATACACAACGCTACTTTCTTCAGCTTGCTTCTTCGCCATTTCTTCCATAGCTTGTATAACACGCTCGCGGTCTTCTTGCTGCGTTTGCTCACGAAACTTTTGCATTTCTTCTGCATTTTGCTGTATATGTGTGTCTAACTGGAAACGCGGGAATCCAAAAGCTTCGTATTGATCCCCTACTGGTTTCGCAACGTTTTTCTTTAAAGCAGTAGACTCCAGCTCATTATTCACATTTATTAGCAACTTCACTCCATTCACCTGCGGAAGCTGTTTCTTTAAGTAAGCAAACATAGGTGAAAATGTAATTCGTTCCGTACAAAGCGGCCAATACGCCCTCACTTCTTCTTCTGTAAATTGTTTATTCTCTGTTTCTAATGCAAATGTTGTTCTTGCAATATGAGAAAATGATTGCTTAAGCTTTGTTTCTAGCAATTCATATAATTCTGTAGGCAAAATACGTGGCACTTGTAAATCAAAATGCCAACTTTTATTCGCTTTATCAATAACGAGCCTTTCAATACCACCGCCTTGTAAATATTGATTTATAAGGTCGTCTGGTATTTGCAACTGCTGGAGCAAAATTTGAAATCGCTCTTGTTGTTCATTTGTTAAAGACATAAGCACTCTCCTTCCATTTGCTATTATAAATTGAAACGTACTACAAAGAAAGATTTCTCACTTCCTCTTTTACAAAATACGTTTACAAAGAAAGAGAAGGTACCCCATTACGAGGTACCTCTTCTTATTTTAAAATATTTGCAATATATGTTTGAAGTTCTTCTACTTTTACTTCTTCAGACTCACCTGTAGCACGTACTTTCACTTCTACAATACCTTCGTCTGCTTTTTTACCAACTGTAACGCGAACTGGAAGGCCGAATAAATCTGCATCTGCAAATTTAACACCTGCACGTTCTGCACGATCGTCTAATAACACTTCATAGCCTTTTTCTTGTAATGAGTTGTAGATATTTTCACCCATTTCACGTTGTGCATCAGATTTCATATTTACTGGAATTACATGCACATGGAACGGTGCTACAGCTTTCGGCCAAACTAAGCCGTTCTCATCATTAAACTGCTCTGCAATTGCTGCCACTGTACGAGATACACCGATACCGTAACAACCCATAATAAGTGGTTGTGTTTTCCCATTTTCATCTAGGAATGTTGCGTTCATTGCTTCACTATAACGAGTTCCTAATTTGAATACATGACCAACTTCAATTCCGCGTGCAAAAAGAATTGTTCCGTTTCCGTCTGGAGATTGGTCTCCTTCTTGAATAAAGCGTAAATCTGTATACTGACTTACTTTAAAGTCACGTTCTGGATTTACATTTACATAATGGAATCCTTCTTCGTTCGCTCCTGAACATCCGTTAACAATTGATGCTACAGCATGGTCAGCGATAATTTCGATATCACCTGTTACACCAATCGGTCCTAATGAACCAACTTCACAATTTAATAATTCTTTTACTTCCTCATGAGAAGCAAGCTCAACAACTGAAGCGCCGTATACATTTTTCACTTTTACATCGTTTACTTCGTGATCACCACGAACAAGTACAACTACTAATTTCTCATCTACTTTAAATACCATAGACTTAATACACTTGTCAGCTTCAATGTTTAAGAATGCAGATACTTCTTCAATCGCTTTTTGATCTGGCGTTGCAACCTTTTCAAGTGCCATTTCCGCTTCGTCACTCTTCGTATACGTAGCTACAACAGGAGCCATTTCAATGTTCGCTGCATAATCAGATGTATCAGAGTATGCAATTGTATCTTCACCAACATCAGATAATACCATGAATTCATGTGTATCTTTTCCGCCCATTGCTCCAGAATCAGCAATAACTGCACGGAAGTTCAAACCACAACGAGCAAAAATGTTAGAATATGCTTTGTATAAGCAATCGTATACTTCATCTAAGCTCTCTTGTGTAGCATGGAAAGAGTATGCATCTTTCATTAGAAACTCTCTTCCACGTAATAAACCGAAACGAGGTCTTTGTTCATCGCGGAATTTCGTTTGAATTTGATATAATGTTAACGGTAATTTTTTATATGATTTTATTTCATCACGTACAAGATCAGTAATTACTTCTTCATGCGTCGCTCCTAAAGCAAACTCACGAGCGTTACGATCTTTCATACGCATTAATTCAGATCCGTAAGAATACCAACGACCTGATTCTTGCCATAATTCTGCAGCTTGCATAGCTGGCATCAATAATTCCACAGCTCCTGCGCGCTCCATTTCTTCTCGAACGATACGTTCTACTTTGTGTAATACTTTTAACCCAAATGGTAGAAAACTATAAATACCAGAAGCATTTTGACGCATAAAACCTGCGCGAAGTAATAATTGATGACTCTTAATTTCAGCATCAGCTGGAACTTCACGTAATGTAGGACTGAATACCATACTTTGTTTCATTTATTTGCACCTCTTCATTTTACTCTTACACGCAGTAAAACCCCTCACCTCGAATTAGGTGAGGGATTTTATTCTACGGACTCTATTTCATTATAAGTTTCATTCTATTTTACAAGAAAAACTTACGAATGTCATTCCATGTTACAACTAACATTAATAACATTAATAATGCAAAACCAATAAAGTGAACCATTCCTTCTTTTTGACGGTCAATTGGTTTTCCTCGTAACGCTTCAATTAAGAAGAAGAATAAACGGCCACCGTCTAAAGCAGGAACTGGTAATAAATTGAATAAACCAAGGTTAATACTTAAAACTGCCGCTAAACTTAGTACACGCGTAAATCCATAATCTACAACTTGATCTGTTAGATTATAAATTCCTACTGGACCTGACAACTCATTAATAGAAAATTGACCAGTTACTAATTTCACAAGAGATTCAAAAATTAGTTTCGTCCATTGGTATGTTTGTTCAAATCCTGATTTAATAGAACCCATTACTGTTTTCTCTACAGGGGAATAAACACCAATCCTACCAACTTCGTCTTTTCCTTCTTTATCGAGTGTTGGCGTTACTTTCACATTAAACTGTTCATTATCACGCTTTACTTGTAACGTAATTTCTTTATTTGGATTTTCACGTACAATGTCAACAACATCTTTCCATGTACTTGTGTTTTTCCCATCAATCGCTTGAATTGTATCATTCTCTTTCAATCCAGCTTGCTGTGCTGCACTATTATCCATCACTTTTCCGACCATTGGTTTGTCAATAGGAACCCCTTGTACAAATCCAAGAATCACAAAAATAACAAATGCTAAAATGAAGTTCATTGCAGGACCCGCAAAGATTGTTAAAGCGCGTTGCCCTAGTTTTTTTGAACCAAATTGTCTATTATACGGAGCAATTTGAATTTCTTCCCCCGCAGTAATAATACGAGCTTTTTCATTCACTCGGAACGTTTGAAGCTCTTCCTCGTACTCCTCATAGCCCGAAATTGTTAGATTGTGCTCCAAATCAGCTTGTTCGACTTCAATGACACGAACATTTGGATACTTTTCATATCCATCAAAAACTAATTTCACAACTTCGTCTTTTTCATTTAATACAAGGCCAACCTTTTTCCCAGGCTTTAACTCAACTGTGTCCGCATCCTCGCCAGCCATTCTTACATAGCCACCAAGGGGCAGTAATCGAATCGTATACACCGTTTCATTCTTTTCAAATGAGAATATTTTCGGACCAAAACCAATCGCAAACTCGCGGCATAAAATACCTGCTCTTTTTGCGAAATATAGATGCCCTAGCTCATGGAAAAATACGAGTGCACCGAAAATTAATATAAAGGCAATCGCTGTATTCAATTCCATAACCACCTTTGCTAAATTTGTTCCATCACAAACCGTCTTGTGGCTGCATCAATTTCCAGAATTTCCTCTAAGCTCGGACGTGCAATGACATTGTGATGGTTCATTGCTTTTTCAATGAGGTCTTCTACTGTTAAGAAACCAATTCTCTTTTGTAAAAAGGCTTCAACAGCTACTTCATTCGCTGCGTTCATTACAGCTGGCATACTTCCACCTGCTTTTCCAGCTTCATACGCAAAACGTAGACAACGGAATCTTTCTTGGTCCATTTTCTCAAAATGCAACGTCCCTATTTCCCATAAGTTTAACTGTTTTGTGTCTGAAAGAGGCAATCTATCAGGATATGTAAGTGCGTATTGAATCGGTACTCGCATATCAGGTGAACCAAGCTGCGCCATTACACTACGATCTTCAAATTCAACCATAGAATGGATAATACTTTCTTTATGTAAAACAACATCGATTTGCTCGTAAGGGATACCAAAAAGCCAATGTGCTTCAATTACTTCTAGTCCCTTATTCATCATTGTAGCAGAATCAATTGTAATTTTCGAACCCATTGACCAGTTTGGATGTCGAAGCGCATCTTCTACGGTCACATGATGCAATTCATCCCTCGTTTTATCACGGAAACTTCCACCAGAAGCCGTTATAATAAGACGAGAAATTCTTTTCTCATTTTCACCATTCAAGCATTGAAAAATAGCTGAATGTTCACTATCTACTGGAAGTAACGAAACATTATGTTTTCGTGCTGCTTCCATTACAAGATGTCCTGCAGTTACTAACGTTTCTTTATTTGCAATTCCAATTGTTTTTTTCGCCTCAATTGCACGAAGTGTTGGTAACAACCCTACGCTACCTACAACAGCATTTACTACAATCTCCGCATCTGGATGTAATGCTACTTCTAAAAGCCCTTCACTACCATATACAATTTTTGTATTACCAGAAACAGCTTGTAATTTTAAAACATCTTCCTCTCTTTGCACAGAGACGATTTGCGGAGAAAATTCTTGAATTACCTTTACTGCGTAGTCAATATTTTTCCCTACAGAAAAAGCAACGAGACGGAATTGGTCTGGGTGCGAGCGTAATACATCTAAAGTTTGTGTACCAATTGATCCGCTTGCACCTAATAAACTAATGTTTTTCATGACTCCAACCCCTCGTTCATTTATTAATTGTATTGTAATAAGAAGTAGAGAATTGGTAAAACGAATAACCAACTATCTGTTCGATCTAATATACCACCATGTCCAGGTAAAATTGTACCTGAATCCTTTACGCCATAATGACGTTTAAAAGCAGATTGTACTAAATCACCAATTTGTCCAAAAATAGAAATGATAATTGTCAGCACAATTAAAATTACTACATTCGATTCCACTGGGAAGAACGTGTTGTAAACAAGTGCCACGATAATTCCGCAAACGATGCCGCCTAATGAACCTTCAATCGTTTTATTTGGACTAATTTCTGGCCACAATTTTCTCTTGCCTAATGCTTTTCCTACGAAATATGCGCCTGAATCAGTAGCCCATATAATAAATAATGCGCAAAACACATATTTAATTCCTAATATTCTCGTTTCATTTAAATATAAGAATCCCATTGCCACATATGTCGTTGCCATCAGTAAAAATGAAGCATTATCAAAAGTAAATGTATTCTTAGAAAGGACTGTATATGATAAAAGTAATAAAACAATCACAAATGTGATTTCCAATTTACCTAATCCAATCCATGTAAACAGTTCTGATGCACTACTTGGAATTAAAAGAATCCACAATAATACTGCAGCTAAAACTGTCGGTACTGAAATAAGCGTAAGCTTATTCATGCGAATTAATTCATATAAACCTATAGAAGCAAGTGCATACACTAAAACCGTAAAAGGCACGCCACCGTATATTACGATGGGAATGAATAGCGCGGCAGCAACCACTCCAGTAATAATTCTCTGTTTCACTACCAAACCCTCTCTTTCTACACGCCTCCGAATCTGCGCCCTCTATGTTGAAAGTCAGTAATTGCATTTAGCAAATGTTCTTCTTTGAAGTCTGGCCAATACACGTCTGTAAACCAAAACTCCGAATACGCAATTTGCCATAACATGAAATTACTAATACGTAGCTCTCCGCTTGTTCGGATTAACAACTCTGGATCAGGTAAAGAACTCGTCATTAAGTAGGAAGAAAGCATTTCTTCACTTACCTCTTCAGAACGAATTTTTCCTTCCTCGTTATCTTTCATCATATGTTGCACAGCAGAAACGATTTCATCTCGACTTCCATAGTTTAACGCGAAATTAAGAATTAATCCCGTATTCTCTTTCGTATCTTCCATGGCTTTCTCCATCGCTCTGCGTGTATGCGTAGGAAGACGATCTTTTTGCCCTATTACTCGGACTTGTACGTTTTCTTCAATCAATTCTGGTAAAAATGTACCTAGAAATTCTTCTGGAAGCTTCATTAAATAATCAACTTCCTTTTTCGGTCTTTTCCAGTTCTCAGTTGAAAAAGCATAGAGAGTTAACACTTTCACATTAAGTTTACTTGCAAATTTTGTAATTTTCTTTACAACTTGCATACCTTCATGATGTCCCGCAATACGAGGCATTGCTCTCCTCTTTGCCCATCTTCCATTCCCATCCATAATGATGGCAATATGTTCTGGGATATATCCTTTTTTCACTTCTTCAACGAGATGATCAAACGATGTGTCCTTTTTACCTTTAAAAAAAGGAAAGTTTTTAAACATCATTCATACCCTCCAACAAGCAGACGTATGCCTAAAAGTGTAAAAAGACCCCCTTAAGAAGAGGGTCATATTTGCGAAGTTATCGCTATTACACTTCCATGATTTCTTTTTCTTTGTTTTTTGCGATTTCGTCAACTTTTGCAATATATTTATCTGTTTCTTTTTGGATATCTTCAGTATATCCTCTTAAATCATCTTCTGTAATCTCGCCAGCTTTTTCAAGCTTCTTAAGATCATCATTTCCGTCACGACGTACGTTACGAACAGCTACTTTTGCTTCTTCAGCATATTTTTTCACAACTTTAACAAGATCACGACGACGCTCTTCTGTTAATGCAGGGAATGCAATACGAATTACAGTTCCATCATTAGAAGGGTTTAAGCCTAAATCTGCTTTTAAAATTGCTTTTTCGATATCACCGATAGAAGTTTTATCATAAGGTTGAATTACAAGTAAACGTGCTTCTGGAACTGTAATGTTCGCTAATTGCACAACTGGTGTTGGTGCACCATAGTAATCAACTTGTACCTTATCTAATACAGACGAGCTTGCACGACCAGCGCGAACTGTTGCTAATTCACGAGAATAAGCAGCAACTGCTTTTTCCATTTTTTCATTTGAAGACTTCAATACTTGTTGTCCCATATTTATTTCCCCCTTACAACTGTTCCAATATTTTCGCCTAAAACGGCACGTTTAATATTACCTTTTTCCATAACTGAGAATACAATTAATGGAATATCATTATCCATACATAGAGAAGAAGCTGTAGAATCCATTACACCTAAACCTTCTTTTAATACATCTAAGTAAGTAAGCGTTTCGTATTTCGTAGCCGTTGGGTCAATAGATGGATCTGCGCTATATACGCCATCCACATTATTTTTCGCCATTAAAATAACGTCTGCTTCGATTTCCGCTGCACGTAATGCTGCTGTTGTATCTGTAGAGAAGTATGGATTACCTGTACCTGCTGCAAAGATAACAACACGTTTTTTCTCTAAGTGACGAACTGCTTTACGGCGAATGTAAGGCTCTGCCACTTGACGCATCTCAATTGAAGTTTGTACACGAGTTTGGATTCCAATATTCTCCAAGCTATCTTGAAGAGCTAATGAATTCATAACTGTAGCTAACATGCCCATGTAATCTGCTCCTGCACGATCCATGCCCATTTCACTTCCAATTTTCCCACGCCAAATGTTACCGCCACCAACAACAACAGCAACCTCTACATCAAGTTCTGCAATTTCTTTTACTTGTTCTGCAACTGACTTAATAACAGTTGGATTAATTCCAAATCCTTGCTCTCCAGCTAAAGCTTCTCCACTTAGCTTTAAAACGACACGATTATATTTCGGTTTACTCATAATGAACCTCCAATTGCTTACATCTTTATTTTAAAAAAGGGAACACAATGTGTTCCCTAATCTGTATTAGTTACTACCTTTTACTTGGTTCATTACTTCTTCAGCAAAGTTGTCTTCGCGTTTTTCGATACCTTCACCAACAGCGTAGCGAACGAATCCTTTTAATGTTCCACCTTTAGACTCAACGAACTGACGAACTTTCATATCAGGGTTTTTAACGAATGCTTGGTCAAGTAAGCAAATCTCTTCGAAGAATTTGCCTAGACGGCCTTCAACCATTTTTGCAACGATTTTTTCAGGCTTGCCTTCGTTTAATGCTTGTTGTGTTAATACTTGACGCTCATGCTCAACTTCTTCAGCTGTTACAGCATCGCGGTCGATGTATTTAGGGTTAACTGCTGCAATGTGCATTGCCACATCTTTAGCAGCTGCTTCATCAGTAGAACCTTCAAGAACTGTTAATACACCAATACGTCCACCCATGTGTAGGTAAGCGCCGAATGCATCTGCATCAGTTTTTGATACAATTTCGAAACGACGAAGTGTAAGTTTTTCACCAATTTTAGCGATTGCTTCGTTGATGTGCTCTTCTACTGTTTTGCCGCCTTCAATTGTTTGAGCCATAGCTTCTTCAACGTTAGCAGGTTTGTTAGCTAATAAGTGAGCAGCTAGTTCTTTAATTAATGCTTGGAAACCTTCGTTTTTCGCAACGAAATCAGTTTCAGAGTTTAATTCTAAGATTAAAGCGTCGTTACCGTTTGTTTCGATGAAAGTTAAACCTTCAGCAGCAATGCGGTCTGCTTTTTTAGCAGCTTTCGCAATACCTTTTTCACGTAAGAAGTCAATTGCCTTCTCCATGTCGCCGTTAGTTTCTGTTAAAGCTTTTTTGCAGTCCATCATACCTGCGCCAGTTTTTTCACGTAATTCTTTTACCATTTGAGCAGTGATTGCCATACTTTTCATCCTCCTAAAATATGTATTTATACCTTTTATAAAGGTGTTTATACCTTAAAAAAGGTGATAAAAGGCCGAACCCCTTATCACCTTTCCAACTTTGTTACGCAGTAACAGTTTCTTCACCTTGTTTTGCTTCAAGGATCGCGTCTGCCATTTTAGATGTAAGAAGTTTTACAGCACGAATTGCATCATCGTTTGCTGGGATAACGTGATCGATTTCGTCTGGATCACAGTTTGTATCAACGATACCGATGATTGGAATGTGTAATTTGCGTGCTTCAGCAACTGCAATACGCTCTTTACGAGGGTCTACTACGAATAATGCACTTGGAAGACCTTTCATATCTTTAATACCGCCTAAGAATTTCTCAAGACGCTCTAACTCTTTTTTAAGTTGAACAACTTCTTTCTTAGGAAGTACTTCGAAAGTACCATCTTCTTGCATTCTTTCGATGTCTTTAAGACGCTTGATACGCTTTTGGATTGTTTGGAAGTTTGTTAAAGTTCCACCTAACCAACGTTGGTTAACGAAGTACATACCAGCACGAGTTGCTTCTTCTTTAATAGCTTCTTGTGCTTGTTTTTTAGTACCTACGAATAAAATGTCTCCACCTTCAGCAGCGATGTCGCGCATCGTTCTGTAAGCTTCCTCAACTTTTTTCACAGTTTTTTGTAAGTCGATGATGTAGATACCGTTACGCTCTGTGAAAATGTAACGCTTCATTTTTGGGTTCCAACGACGAGTTTGATGTCCGAAATGAACACCAGCTTCAAGCAATTGCTTCATAGAAATTACTGACATAATATAGTTCCTCCTAAATGGTTTTTGATATCCTCCGTTTACTTCATCTCTAAGCGAAACTACAAACGTAGCACCAACACTTAAATCAGTAAACGTGTGTACTTTGTACTGACACCACTGCTTACTATATCATACTGAAATATTACAATCAAGTCGAAAATGCGAACAATGTAAAACTTTCTTTGTTCATACTCGAATTCTAGTATTACCAACCTTCATTTCTTTTAAGCAAAAAAGCAAAATACAATTAATAGTTTTCCCAGAAAACACGCTTATGCCACTTTTCACAAGCACCATCAATCCATTGCACAAAAAAACTCTCCTCAATCGAGGAGAGTTTTTTATAAATTAGTTTGTTTTTAATTTAGCAAGTTCCTGTAGAAACTTGTCGTTTAGCACTTTAATGTATGTTCCTTTCATACCTAAAGAGCGAGACTCAATAACACCAGCACTTTCTAATTTACGTAGTGCATTTACGATTACAGAGCGAGTAATTCCTACGCGATCAGCAATTTTACTTGCAACAAGTAAACCTTCTGTTCCATTTAATTCTTCGAAGATGTGCTCAATTGCTTCTAACTCACTGTAAGATAATGAGCTGATCGCCATTTGAACAACAGCTTTACTACGTGCTTCCTCTTCGATTTCTTCTGCTTTTTCACGTAAGATTTCCATACCTACAACAGTTGAGCTGTACTCAGCAAGGATTAAATCGTCATCTAAGAACTCTTGACCTAGACGAGCTAATACTAATGTACCTAGACGCTCACCACCACCAACGATTGGTACGATTGTAGTTAAACCTTGACCAAATAATTCTCTGTTTTCTACTGGGAATGCTGTGTAAGCACTGTTCACATCTAAGTTTGAAGATGTTTCTGTAATGTTGAATAAGCTTTGTGTATATTCTTCTGGGAATTGACGTTCTGCAAGCATTTGCTTCATGCGTTCGTTTTCGATTTGTTGGTGAATTGCATAACCTAGTAATTTACCACGACGGCTAACTACGAATACGTTTGCTTCGATTACTTCACACATTGTGTCAGACATTTCTCTAAAGTTTACAGGCTTCCCTGCTGCGCTCTGTAATAACGCATTTAATTTTCTTGTTTTTGCTAATAATTCCATTTCAAAAGTTCCTCCTACATGTTACTCACATATTTTTTCATCACTTGGAAACTAGGGCGAGTCACCTGATGACACTATTACAAAATAAACTGGCTCACATCTTTATTTTTAGCAATTGTTGCTAATTTCTCCTCAACGTATTGAGGGGTTATCGTTATTTTCTCTAACGTAATTTCAGATGCTTCAAACGATAAATCTTCAAGGAGCTTCTCCATAATCGTATGAAGTCTTCTTGCTCCAATATTATCTGTATCCTGATTAACTTGATAAGCAATCTCAGCAATCTTACGAATAGCTTCGTCTGAAAATTCAATTTCTATACCTTCAGTCGCTAATAATGCCATATATTGTTTAATTAACGCATTGTCAGGCTCGATTAATATTTTAACAAAATCGTCTGTCGATAATTTTGTTAATTCTACTCGAATCGGAAATCTCCCTTGCAATTCCGGAATTAAATCCGACGGTTTAGACATATGGAACGCTCCAGCTGCAACGAATAAAATATAATCCGTTTTTACTGATCCGTATTTTGTCGCAACATTCGACCCTTCTACAATTGGCAAAATGTCACGTTGCACACCTTCACGTGATACATCTACGCTATTCGACTGCTTACCAGCAATTTTGTCAATTTCATCGATAAAAATAATCCCGAGCTGTTCAGCACGATAAACAGCCTCTTGTGTAACTTCATCCATATCAATTAAGCGCTGTGCCTCTTCATTTGTCAAGAGTTTTCTTGCTTCTTTTACAGAAAGTTTACGTTTTTTTGTTTTTTTCGGCATAAAACTCCCTAACGCATCTTGGAAATTCATTCCCATTTGTTCCATGCCAGTTCCTTGTAACATATCAAACATTGACGACTGTTGCTCAGTCACTTCAATCGATACAATTTCGTCTTCAAGAAGCCCTGCAGCAAGCTTTCTCTCCACATCTTGACGTTTCTTTTCGATTTCACCATCTTCTTGTGTATCAGACGTTTGACTCGAATTTTGAGCGCCCCCAAAAAGCATCTCTAATGGATTTTTAAATCCAGATTGCTTCTCCGGACTCGGTACTAAAATTTCAACAAGACGTTGATTCGCTTGCTCTTCTGCTTTATCTTGAACTTTCACTACCATTTCTTCTTTTACGATACGAACCGATGTTTCCACAAGGTCACGTACCATCGACTCTACATCTCTACCCACATATCCAACTTCTGTGAATTTTGTAGCCTCAACCTTAATAAAAGGTGCTCCAACGAGTTTCGCCATTCGTCGTGCTACCTCTGTTTTTCCAACACCTGTCGGTCCAATCATCAAAATGTTTTTAGGTGCTATTTCATCACGTAAATTTTCAGCTAATTTACTGCGACGGTATCGATTTCTCAACGCTACAGCAACCGCTTTCTTTGCGTCTTTTTGACCGATGATGTATTGATCTAATTTTTCCACAATTTGGCGCGGAGTAAAATGTAAATGCATATAAAATGCCTCCCTTACGATTCTACAATTCTTCAACAATTATGTTGTGATTCGTATAAACACAAATATCGCCAGCAATCTCTAAACTCGCTTTCGCAATTTGTTTCGCTGTTAAGTGTTCACTTGCATATTGCTTTAAAGCACGACCTGCAGAAAGTGCATAATTCCCACCAGATCCAATTGCTAAAATACCATCATCCGGTTCAATCACTTCTCCTGTACCTGAAACAAGGAGCATAGTTGTTTTATCCATGACAATGAGCATCGCTTCTAGTTGACGTAACATTTTATCGCCACGCCATTGTTTTGCCATTTCAACAGCAGCACGCTGCAAGTTGCCATTATACTCTTCTAATTTTCCTTCAAACATTTCAAAAAGAGTAAATGCATCAGCAACTGAACCTGCAAAACCAGCTAAAACTTTACCTTGGAAAAGTCTGCGAACTTTACGAGCTGTATGTTTCATTACAACAGCATTTCCCATTGTCACCTGACCATCTCCAGCCATTGCACATTCTCCATTATGATGAACTGCAAATATCGTTGTAGCGTGGAAATTCCCCATAGAAAAAACTCCTTTATTTGTTTTTATAGCTTTTAAAGCAATTTATGCCCGCGGGTGATGCTTCATGTAAACAGAACGCAATCTTTCTTTAGAGACATGCGTATAAATTTGTGTGGTCGACAAATTCTCATGACCTAATAGCTCCTGTACAGTACGTAAATCCGCCCCTTCATCTAACATATGTGTAGCAAATGTATGCCTTAACATATGGGGACTTATTCGCATTGTCAGTGAAGCCTTTTTAATGAGTTCATTTAAAACATAACGTACTCCACGACTTGTTAGCGGTGTACCTTTCGCATTTAAAAACACCATACGAGAGTCTTCGTCAGTCTTATTAACTAACTGTTTTCTCCCATTCTCTATATAAGTAATTAAAGAATCTTGCGCATAGCTTCCGAACGGAATATACCTTTGTTTTTTTCCTTTTCCCATTACTAAAATTGTTCCCACCGCAAAGTCAATATCAGTAAGTTGTAAATTGACACATTCACTCACACGGATTCCGGTCGCATACATCAACTCTAATAAAGCTTGATTCCTTTGACCTAATGGTGTTCCCGTGTCAGAAACTTCAAATAATTCCTCTAACTCTTCAGCATATAAAAACTTTGGGATTGACAATTCTTTTTTGGGGAGTGACGCAAGTGCAAACGGATTATCTTTCCGATAACCTTCACGCATCAAAAAACGATATAAACTTCGTAAGCTTGATACTTTTCTTGCGACAGATTTACGGGCTAACTTTTCATCGTGCAACGTCGTTAAGTACAAACGAACATCCGCGTATGTAACGTCTAAAAAAGAGGATATGCCTTCTCGCTCCATAAATTGCACAAAATGTTCTAAATCATTTTGATAACTTGCAATTGTATATTTTGAATAATTTCTTTCAATTTGTAAATATCCAACGAATAATTGTAACAATTTCTTCACATTCACACAACTCACCTCAATAAAGGCTACTAAATCGTATCACAACTTAGTAGCCTTTGCAAGAAATTTAACTAAATATTTACAAAATTTTGAATTGTTTCTAAAGCGCGTGTTGCGTATGCTTCATTTCGTTCCGCTTTCTTTTTGATCTTCTTCTCTAACGGTGCAAATAGACCGAAGTTCGCATTCATCGGTTGGAAGTTTTTAGCGTTCGTTGCCGTAATGTAATTTGCCATGCTGCCCATTGCAGTTACTGACGGTAATACAACTGGCTCTTCACCTTGCACAAGACGTGCAGCATTAATTCCTGCTAATAATCCTGATGCTGCTGATTCAACATATCCCTCTACTCCAGTCATTTGACCAGCGAAGAATAAATCATCACGTTGTTTATATTGATATGTTGGACGAAGCAAATTAGGTGAATTAATAAACGTATTACGATGCATTACACCATAACGTACAATCTCTGCATTTTCCAGTCCCGGAATTAACTGTAGCACTTCTTTTTGTGGTCCCCACTTTAAATGCGTTTGGAAACCTACGATATTGTATAAAGTTCCTGCTGCATCATCTTGACGTAACTGAACAACAGCATATGGCGTTTTCCCTGTTTTTGGATCTTCCAATCCAACAGGTTTCATAGGTCCAAATACTAGCGTCTGTCTCCCTCTACTTGCCATAACTTCTACTGGCATACAACCTTCAAAGAAAATTTCTTTTTCAAACTCTTTTAAAGGCACTGTCTCAGCAGCAATTAAAGCCTCATAAAAACGGTCAAACTCTTCTTCTGTCATTGGGCAATTTAAATATGCAGCTTCCCCTTTGTCATAACGCGATTTTAAATATACTTTATTCATGTCAATACTGTCTTTTTCTACGATTGGTGCTGCCGCATCGTAGAAATAGAAATAATCTTCACCTGTTAGTTCTTTTAATTGTGCAGCAAGATCAGGAGATGTAAGTGGACCTGTTGCAATAATTGTTGGTCCTTCTGGAATTTCAGTAAGCTCTTCGTTCACTACAGTTACATTCGGATGGTTTTTTACGTATTCTGTTACTTTAGCTGCGAACTCATGACGGTCTACAGCTAAAGCACCTCCAGCTGGTACAGAGCACTCATCTGCCGCACGAATAATTACAGAATCCATTAAACGCATTTCCTCTTTAATAACTCCAACTGCATTTGTTAAAGTGTTTGCACGAAGTGAGTTACTACATACTAATTCAGCAAATTTATCTGTGTGATGAGCTGGCGTTTGCCTTACCGGCCTCATTTCATATAATCTAACTTGGACACCACGTTTTGCAATTTGGTAAGCCGCTTCACTTCCTGCAAGACCTGCGCCAATGACGTTTACTACTTGTGTTGTCATATATATCACCTTTCCTTTTCTTCCCGAAAAAAATGTGAGCAGTTACGCTCACATTTGTTGTTCTTCTTCATAATCGCACGAAATACATTGTACTTGCACGCCTTTTTTCAACTTCTTCTCTACAAGCATGCCTTCACACTTCGGACATTTACGACCAATCGGCTTATCCCAAGATACAAAGTCACATTCTGGATACGTACCGCATCCATAGAAAAGGCGTTTCTTTTTGTTACTACGACGCTCAATAATTTGTCCTTCTTCACATTTCGGACAAGTTACACCGATTTCTTTCACAATCGGTTTTGTATTACGACAATCAGGGAAATTCGAACAAGCCATAAACTTCCCGTATTTACCCATTTTAAAGACCATTGGATGTCCGCATAATTCACAGTCTTCCCCAGCTGGCTCATCTTTAATTTCCACTTCACGCATTTCTTTTTCCGCTTTTTCTAAGCGCGGTTCAAATCCTACGTAGAAATCATCAACAATTTTCACCCAATTGGCATTTCCTTCTTCCACTTCATCAAGGCTTTGCTCCATATTGGCAGTAAATTCAATGTTAATAATTTCCGGGAAAAATTCTAAAATAAGTTCAATTACTATTTCACCAAGTTCAGTCGGAACGAAGCGTTTATTATCCAAGCCTACATATCCACGTTTTTGAATCGTTTCAAGTGTAGGTACATAAGTCGACGGTCTTCCAATTCCAAGTTCTTCAAGTGTTCTTACTAGACGAGCCTCTGTATAGCGCGGAGGAGGTTGTGTAAAATGTTGCTTCGGTTCTAAATCCTTTGAAAATACAGTTTCCCCTACTTCTAAAGGCGGCAACATCTTATCCTTTTCTTCAGCACCATCATCTTTCGACTCTACATACACTTTCATAAATCCTGGGAACTTTACAACCGATCCACTTGCACGGAACTGAACATTGTTATTAATGAGTCTCGCTGTCACAGTATCCATTATAGCAGACGCCATTTGACTTGCAACAAATCGCTCCCAAATCAATTTATATAATCGAAGTTGATCACGACTTAAGAAACTTTTTAGTTCCTCTGGCTTTCTCATTACCGAAGTAGGACGAATTGCCTCATGTGCATCTTGTGCATTTGACTTTTTCGTTTCTTTCTTCTTTTCTGTTCCTATGTATTCCGTACCATACGCTTCAGTGATGTAAGTACGAGCCTCTGTTTGAGCTGTTTCTGAGATACGTGTTGAATCAGTTCTCATATACGTAATAAGACCTACAGTTCCTTGTTTTCCAAGATCTATCCCTTCATACAATTGCTGTGCAAGCATCATCGTTTTCTTTGCTCGCATGTTTAACTTACGTGCTGCTTCTTGTTGCAAGGAAGATGTTGTAAACGGTAATGCAGGATTACGTTTTCGCTCTTTGCGCGTTACATTTTCAACTGAAAACGCATTGTCTTTCATCTGTTCAATTATTTCATTCACTTGCGTTTCATTCGTTAATTGAACCTTTTCCCCATCTACACCGTAAAAGCTTGCTTCAAATGTGTCTTTTCCTTTTACAAATTCTGTTTTAATTGTCCAGAATTCTTCAGGTTCAAAGCTTTGAATTTCCTTTTCACGTTCGATGATTAAACGAACTGCTACAGATTGTACACGCCCTGCACTTAATCCTTTTTTTACTTTCTTCCATAATAAAGGACTAATGTTGTAACCAACAAGACGATCAAGTATACGTCTTGCTTGTTGTGCATCTACTAAATCCATATTAATTGCACGAGGATGTTTAAATGATTCTTTGATTGCATCTTTCGTAATCTCATTAAACACAACCCGACAATCTGATTCAACGTCCACATTTAACGTATTCGCTAAATGCCAAGCGATTGCTTCCCCTTCGCGGTCTGGATCGGCCGCGAGATAGACTTTCTTTGCTTTTTTCGCCGCTGATTTTAAATCTTTTAAGACGGGACCTTTACCACGAATGGTAATATACTTCGGGGTGAAGTTGTTCTTTACTTCTATCCCCATTTGACTTTTTGGCAAATCGCGAACATGTCCCATAGACGCGACAACTTTGTATTTTTTCCCTAAATATTTCTCAATGGTCTTCGCCTTAGAAGGCGACTCCACGATCACGAGGTAATCTGACATGCTAGTGCCTCCTTAAGAGGTGGATTCAAGTCTTCATTAATCTTATTGATTTCTCTTGTTTTTGTCAATCAAGAATGAATATACCATACAGTGCCAATCTACCATTTGTCAATAATTGTTTAATAAAAATTTAAAAATATAAGGTTAATTTAAAATCTCTTCCAAGATATCTTCTGCATTTCTTACTAATTTTGCTCCTTGTTGAATAAGATGATTCGTTCCTGATGCCCCCTCTATAAATATAGGTCCAGGAAGTGCAAACACCTCTCTATTTTGCTCTAACGCAAGGTCTGCAGTAATAAGTGTTCCACTTCTCGATTTCGCTTCTACAACTAAAACACCTTTACTTATACCACTAATAATCCGGTTCCTTTTTGGAAAATACCATTTTTTCGGTGCATAGTGCGGAGGATACTCTGTCAATAACAATATATATTCCTTCCACATTTCATATAAATGTCTATTTTCTTTCGGATACATAAACGACAATCCGTGCCCTAATATCGCAATAGTGGGGCAATGATGCCTTACTGTAATCTCATGAGACATTGTATCTATCCCTTTTGCAAACCCACTGACAATAAGCCACTCTCTTTCTAATAAAGGGTGTAAAATAAATTTCAAGCTCTCATGACCATATAATGATGGTTCTCTCGTTCCAACAACTGCCAATTTAGTTACTTTATTTAGAAAATCTTTCTCTCCTTTTCCATATAAAACGAAGGGAGGGTCTTGTATTTCACGTAATAATTGCGGATAATTTTCATCCCATATCGTTATATAAAAGATACGATTTTTCTCTAAATAAGATATATATTGCGGAAGATTTGAACTTTGAAGAAATTTCACTAGTTCTGAAGATTTTTTCGAGGATATTCCAGTGTAGTGCTCCATTTGTTTTTCGTTAAAAGTATATATGTTCTTTAATTCTGGATCGACATATAGTAGCCTCTCCATCGCTTTCCAATAATCTGCTAGCAAGTAATGAAGATGTAATAACCGCTCTCTTTTCATCTTGATTCTCCTTACCCATAATTTTTATTATGTAAACAGAAAAAAGTGCAAAAAGACACCCTCAAGTAAGAAGGTGTCTTTCAACAGATTAATAGTTTTTGCAAGTCTCAAATAGACCTTTTTCTTTTAAAACAGAGATTAGCGTTTCTCCCATAACTGCTGGAGTTTCAGCTACTTTAATGCCACAAGCTTCCATTGTTTTAATCTTTTCAGCAGCAGTTCCTTTACCGCCAGAAATGATTGCACCAGCATGGCCCATACGTTTGCCAGCAGGCGCTGTTTGACCACCAATGAAGCCTACAACAGGTTTTGTCATATTAGCTTTTACCCATTCAGCTGCCTCTTCTTCTGCTGTACCGCCGATTTCACCAATCATAATTACAGCATGTGTTTCTTCATCTTCATTAAATGCTTTTAACGCATCAATAAAGTCTGTACCGTTAACAGGGTCTCCGCCGATACCTACAGCAGTAGATTGGCCAATACCTTCTTGTGTTAACTGATGTACAGCTTCATACGTTAATGTACCAGAGCGAGATACGATACCAACATGACCTTTTTTATGAATATATCCTGGCATAATACCAATCTTACATTCATCTGGTGTGATTACACCTGGGCAGTTTGGTCCAAGTAAACGTGTATGTTTACCAGCCATATATCTCTTTACGTTTACCATATCTAATACAGGAATTCCTTCAGTAATACATACTACTAAATCAATTTCTGCATCAACTGCTTCCATAATTGCATCTGCCGCAAAAGCGGGTGGAACGTATACAACTGAAGCGTTTGCGCCTGTTGCTTTCACTGCATCTTCTACTGTATCAAATACTGGTACACCTTCAATATCAGTGCCGCCTTTACCTGGTGTTACACCACCGACAATTTTCGTACCGTATTCAATCATTTGTTTTGTATGGAATAAACCTTGAGAACCTGTAATACCTTGAACAATAACTTTTGTATCTTTATTAACTAATACGCTCATTTTTCTCCCCCGCTTTCTATTAGCCCACTAGTGAAACAATTTTTTGTGCACCGTCTGCCATAGATTCTGCTGCAACAATATTTAAGCCAGACTCATTTAAAATTTTCTTACCTAGTTCTACGTTTGTACCTTCAAGACGTACAACTAAAGGTAACTCAAGACCTACTTGTTTCGTTGCTTCAATAACACCTTCTGCAATAACATCACACTTCATAATGCCACCAAAAATGTTAACGAAGATACCTTTTACATTTTTGTCAGAAAGGATAATTTTGAATGCTTCTGTAACTTTTTCAGCAGTTGCACCGCCACCAACATCTAAGAAGTTAGCTGGGTCACCGTGGTAATGTTTAATGATATCCATTGTAGCCATCGCTAAACCTGCACCATTAACCATACAACCGATATTTCCATCTAAAGGAATGTAGTTTAAGTCGTATTTTGAAGCTTCAATTTCTTTTGAATCCTCTTCATCAAGATCACGAAGCTCTAAAATGTCTTTATGGCGATATAACGCATTAGAATCAAAGTTTAATTTTGCATCTAATGCCATAACTTTACCTTCACCTGTTGTAACAAGTGGGTTAATCTCAGCGATAGAGCAATCTTTTTCGATAAACGCACGGTATAAGCCCATCATAAACTTCACAGCTTGTCCTACAAGCTCTTTTGGAATATTGATGTTAAATGCAATTCGGCGTGCTTGGAAACCTTGTAAGCCTACTGCTGGATCAATATATTCTTTAAAGATTTTTTCAGGTGTTTTTTCTGCTACTTCTTCAATTTCTGTTCCGCCTTCTTCAGACGCCATTAAAACAACTTGAGAAGTTGCACGATCTAAAACTAGACCTACATAATATTCTTTTTTAATATCGCAACCTTCTTCGATAAGTAAGCGTTTTACTTCCTTACCTTCAGGACCTGTTTGATGTGTCACAAGTGTAGTTCCTAAAATGCTTTCTGCATATGTACGAACTTCATCTAAATTTTTTGCAACTTTTACTCCGCCAGCTTTGCCGCGTCCACCAGCGTGAATTTGTGCTTTCACTACACATACATCTGTTCCTAGTTCTTTCGCTGCTTCTACAGCTTCTTCTACTGTAAATGCAACCTTCCCGTTCGGAACGCTAACCCCATAGCTTCTAAGGACTGCCTTACCTTGGTACTCATGGATATTCATGGTCCCATCCTCCCCTGTTTTCCTGTTTTACTCGAAAAGTTTTTTAATGTTTAAAAAACATTACATTGCCATTGTATAAGATGATTGGCACGCTGTCTACAATAAAGTGTCAGAAAACTGAAATCGCTTTATTCTTTTTCGAAAATAGTAATGTTTATATGCCAAAATAAAAAATAAGCTGTATATTTACAGCTTATTTTTCAGGCTGTGGAGAAAGTCTTCTCCACAGCCTGTTTTTGTGTCTGAACCTCTTTTTATGTGTCAACACTGATAAAAAGAGGTAAAGGAGAGATTTTTTATGATGGGTGCTTTAAAAAATCATCGTGATGAACGTGTATCTGTTTCTGTAGAAGAGTTGGTTCCACAAGATCATTTCCTTCGTGCGATCGAAGCGACAATTAGTTTTGATTTTATTGAAGAGAAGTTACGCCCTTATTACTGTGAAAACAATGGACGTCCGTCAATCCATCCTATCGTTTTATTTAAAATGATGTTTATTGGATATTTTTACGGTATTCGTTCGGAGCGTCAATTGGAAAAAGAGATTAAAACGAATATCGCCTACCGTTGGTTTTTAGGGTTTTCTCTATCAGATACTATTCCAGATCATTCTACAATCAGTTGGAATCGTCGTACTCGCTTTATTCATACAAATATTTTCGAAGAAATTTTTGATGAGATCGTGAGGCAAGCGACAGAGCACCGGATGGTGGGAGGACGTGCGCTGATGACAGATTCTACGCACATTAAGGCCAATGCTAATAAAAATAAGTTTGTACATAAATATAAAAAAGAAAAGGCAAAGTTTTATATAGATGAACTAGAAGCTGCGGTAATTGAAGATCGTGAGGTACACGAAAAAAAGAATTAAAACCTAGAAAGGAAAGTGATACTCCCACTAAAAAAACTCGTATAAGTACTACGGATCCAGATAGTGGATTTTTAATGAGAGATGGAAAACCGAACGGTTTTCATTTCTTAGACCATCGTACGACTGATGCGAAGTACAATATTATTACAGATACTTATGTAACGGCTGGAAATATGGCAGATTCCGAGCCATATTTAGCACGTCTACAAGCTCAAATTGATAAATTCGGATTTAAAGTGGAAGCTGTAGCTCTTGATGCAGGCTATTTTACAGGGTATATCTGTAAGAAATTATCGGAGAGAAATATATTTATGGTGATGGGGTATCGTCGATTTGGAAAACGAAATAAAGAAGTACCAAAAAGCCAATTTAAATATGTAGAAGAAATGAATGCATTTGCTTGTCCGATGGGGTGTATTTTAGAGTATGCGACAACGGATCGTGAAGGATATCGTCACTATAAATCCAACCCAGAAGACTGCGCTGTTTGTCCGCTACGTGAGGTATGTTTTTCAAAGAAACAAAAACAAAAAGTTATCACTCATCATATATGGGAGAAATATAAGGATATCGCTAGAAAAAACAAACTAACAGTTACAGGGAAAAAGTTGTACAAAGTACGCTGTTCAACTATAGAGCGAAGCTTTGCGGACGCCAAAGAACTACATGGCTATCGATATGCTCGATTTCGGGGGCTGAAGTCTGTCCAAATGCAGGCTTATCTTACCGCAACTTGTCAAAACATGAAAAAAATAGCCCTCCATCTGACCAAAAAAGGTCTGGTGGAGGGCTATTTTTTTGAAACTCTATTATTTTATGTTGTTTTTATTCGCTAAAATCAAAATGATTCCAGAGTGTGGGGAACCCTAAAGGGTTTCCCAACACTCTGAAAAATAAGCTGTATATTTACAGCTTATTTTTGAATCATATCTTTAATTGGCGCGAATGACTTTCGGTGTTCATCTAATACTCCATGCACTTCAATTGCCTCTAAATGTTGCTTTGTGCCATATCCCATATGTTGCTCAAATCCGTATTCAGGATACTTTTCTCCCAGTTCTTTCATCATACGATCTCTCGTTACTTTCGCAATAATAGATGCAGCTGAAATAGAAATACTTTTCGCATCACCTTTAATAATTGAGGTTTGCGGAATTGGTGTAGGAAGCTTCATCGCATCAATTAATAAATGTTGGGGTGTACAAGATAAATTTGCAACTGCATCTAACATCGCTTGTTTCGTTGCTTGGTAAATATTAATGTCATCAATAACTTGCGGTGATACAATTCCTACGCCAATTGCAATTGCTTGTACTTTTATTTCATCATAAAAACGCTCACGTTTCGCTTCACTCAGCTTTTTTGAGTCATTTAACCCTGGAATATAAAAATCCTCTGGAAGGACGACAGCTGCCGTCACAACAGGCCCAGCCAACGGGCCACGCCCTACTTCATCAATACCCGCGATATATGTGACCCCTTTTTCACGCAAAGCATTTTCATACTTGGACATTTCAAAAAAATTCTCTTTTTCTTTCTGTTCTAACTCTTTTTGTTTATACCACTTCAAAACGAGCTTTTGAACGCCTTTTCGCTCATCTTTCATTAACAGTTGAAAGCGATCATCTTCTTCATTCATAATTTCTTTCAATACATTTTCCGCTTCTTTTATCGTCATTTTTTGCATTTATACAAACTCCTTTTTAAACGTATCCAAAAAGAAAAGACGCACAAACGCACGTCTTATACTTCTTCTATTTTTTCCACATCTTCTACTTGCTCTGCAAACTCTTCCGGTGTTTCAAACGTCATTTTTCCAAGTTTGCCACCACGAAGCTCACGAAGTACAAGCTCAGATGTCTTATCATAATCAATCATTCCGCCGCCCATTAAGCAGCCTCTATTTTTTCCAATTGCATCGAATAATTCCACAATATCTTCTGGAATCTCATTTAAATTATAGCGTTCTTTCAAGCGTTCTGGATAATGTTTCTCCATAAAACGTAATGCGTAAACAGCTACATCTTGTAAATTTAAAATTGAATCTTTAATTGCACCCGTCGTCGCTAAGCGAAGACCCACTAATTGATCTTCAAATTTAGGCCACAGAATACCTGGCGTATCTAACAATTCCATTTCCTTCCCAACTTTAATCCATTGTTGAGCTGTTGTCACACCTGGACGATCTCCTGTTTTAGCAATATTTTTCTTTGCCAATTTATTAATTAATGTAGATTTACCAACATTTGGTATACCTACAATTAATGCACGAATCGCTCTCGGTCTAATACCTTTTGCAACCATTTTATCAAATTTTTCTTTAACAAGCACTTTACAAGCTGCTGCAATTTCTTTCATACCTTGTCCAGCTTGCGCGTTAATCGAAATTGCCATATGGCCTTTTTCTTTAAAATATGCGATCCATTGTTTTGTTAAACGGTCATCTGCCATATCCGCTTTATTTAAAACAACAAGCCTCGGCTTATGTGTAATGATTTCATCAATCATTGGGTTTCGAGATGATAATGGTAATCGAGCATCTACAAGTTCAATTACAACATCAATTAATTTTAATTTCTCCGTTACTTGGCGTCTAGCCTTCGCCATATGCCCTGGAAACCATTGAATTACCATGTTGCCACCTTCTTTTTCATTTATTTCACAATACGTGCGTCTTCTAACGGCCAATATAACATATTAGCTTTACCAATTACTTGATCCATTGAAATCGTACCGATTGAACGGCTATCTTTACTAAAACGACGATTATCACCTAAAACAAATAATTGATCTTTTGGAACGGTTTTCTTGCCTGTCATTTCTTCAAGATTAAAATCATATGTAAGCGGTCCGTCAGCAATTTGCTTTTTCTGCTTGTCTAAATACGGCTCCTCATAAGCCTTTCCGTTAACATACAGCTTATCATTACGATACTCTATTTCATCGCCTGGTAGGCCTATAATGCGCTTAATGTAATCTTTATCTTCTGTTGCTCGAAATACGATAATATCAAAGCGTTTTGGATCTCCAATGTGATAACCAATTTTATTCACAATCATTCGATCACGATCATGTAAAGTAGGTGCCATCGATACCCCGTCTACGAGAATTGGCGCAAAGAAAAACTGTCTAATAACACCAGCTAATACAACAGCAATCAAAATTGCTTTAATCCATTCCCAAAGTGAACTCTTCTCTTTTTTCATGCATTTCCCCTCCACGGTTATGTAAGCTGTTCGTATTATACCAAAATTTCATATAGATTGGAAAAAGGGAGCTTGTGCATTTACAAGCTCCCATACATGTCTTATCGAATTTCTTTAATACGTGCTTTTTTACCGCGAAGGTTACGTAAGTAGTATAACTTAGCACGACGTACTTTACCACGGCGAAGTACTTCGATTTTCGCGATTCTTGGCGTGTGAACTGGGAATGTACGCTCAACACCTACACCGTAAGAAATCTTACGAACTGTGAATGTTTCACTAATTCCGCCACCACGACGTTTAATTACAACACCTTCGAAAAGCTGAATTCTTTCACGAGTTCCCTCAACAACTTTTACGTGTACACGTAAAGTGTCACCAGGACGGAATGAAGGAAGGTCAGTTTTTAATTGGCCTTTTGTAATTTCTGCGATTAATTGTTGCATATTAAATTCTCTCCTTTAAACAGATGCTCTTATAAAGTCTTAATAAATTACAGCGGAACATCGTTAATACGGCTACTGATTTCAGTAGCACAAATGTTATAATAGCATATTACTAGGCCTGTTGCAATAGCAAATATATGAAGTTATTACTGCTCTCGCTTTATTTCCTCAAGCCATTTTTTCTCTTGTTTAGATAGATCTCTATCATCTAACAAATCAGGTCTACGCGTATACGTACGGCGCAAAGATTCCTTATGTCGCCATTCATCAATATTTTTATGATTCCCTGACATTAATACATCCGGTACCTTCATACCACGAAAATCAGCCGGACGTGTATAATGAGGATGCTCTAATAAACCTGTACTAAACGAATCCTCTACTTGTGAAGCATGATTTCCTAGCACGCCTGGCAAGAGACGTACAACACTATCAGTAATAACCATAGAAGCTAATTCTCCGCCCGTTAATACATAGTCACCAATAGAAATCTCATCCGTTACGAGATGCTCACGAATTCGTTCGTCATACCCTTCATAATGCCCACATACAAAGATCAAATGTTCTTCCCCTGCAAGCTCTTCCGCTTTCTTCTGCGTAAATCTTTCGCCCTGCGGACACATTAAGACAACTCTCGACTTACGCTCTGTCTCTTTCGTCAAATCTTCTACAGCATCAAAAATAGGCTGAGGAGTAAGCACCATACCAGCTCCTCCGCCGTAAGGATAATCGTCTACGCTATTATGCTTACTTGTTGTATAATCACGAAAGTTAACAACACGAAGGTTTACCGCTTCTTTTTCTTGCGCCTTCTTTAATATAGAAGATCCAAATACACCGGTAAACATGTCTGGGAACAACGTTAAAATATCAATTTTCATTATAGCAACCCTTCCATTACATGAATGGTTACTAATTTATTTTCAATATTAACTTGAAGTACAACGTCATCAATATAAGGAATTAAGAGATCTTGACCCTTCGGACGTTTAATCACCCAAACATCATTTGCACCAGGAGAGAGAATCTCTTTGATTGTCCCTAGCGCTTCTCCTTCTTCCGTTACAACGCTGCAACCAATAATTTCGTGATAGTAGTATTCACCTTCAGAAAGTTCACCTAACTGCTCTTCCGGTACTTTTATTAAAGAACCTTTAAACTTCTCTACTTCATCTACATTGTTATATCCTTCAAATGTTAATAAATCGAATGTCTTATGTTGGCGATGAGAAGTTACCTTCACTGGAAGATAGTCTGTGTCTTTCTCATTCGATATGTATAGCGTGTTTCCTACTTTATATCGCTCTTCTGGAAAATCAGTACGAGAAATCACACGGATTTCTCCTCTTACTCCATGAGTATTTACAATTTTCCCTACGTTAAACCACTTTGTCATAAATAGTATGTCCCCCCTGGTTTCTATATAAATTAAGCATCTCCATTTCATAGATGGAACATGCAATCTCTATTTAAATGTTAAAAAAGGGAGAGGAATAACTCCTCGCCCTTTTTACGTTTATTGAATTTCCAGTGTTACTTTTTCATCATTATGATGTCCCACTGAATACAAGAGCATTCGAATCGCTTTCGCAACTCTCCCTTGCTTTCCAATGACTTTCCCAACATCCTCAGGATGTACAGTTAATCGATACTTTATCTCTCCGTTGCAAAGTTCCTGTGTAACTTTTACATCTTCAGGATGATCGACAAGAGGCTTGACAATCGTCTCGACTAACTTCTTCATAGTCATTGCCTCAATTACTTACCTTGTTTAGATAAGTGGAATTTCTCCATGATACCTTGGTTAGAGAATAAGTTACGAACTGTATCAGATGGTTTAGCACCATTTCCTAACCATTTTAATGCTGCTTCTTCGTCGATCTTAACTTCAGCTGGTTGAGCAACTGGATTGTAAGTTCCGATTTCCTCAATGAAACGTCCGTCACGAGGAGAACGAGAATCTGCAACAACTACACGATAGAAAGGAGTTTTTTTAGCTCCCATACGTTTTAAACGAATTTTAACTGCCATTTATAAAGCACCTCCGAATTTATTTCACACAGATAATTATATTAGCAAAAAGACTATTGCTTTGTAAAGTATTTTTTCTTAACAGAGCCATCTTTTTTTCCTTACATGAATGGAAACTTCAATCCACCTAGTCCTTTTTTCTTGCCTTTTTGCATTCCCGTCATCGTCTTCATCATTTTTTTCATGTCATCGAATTGCTTAATTAGACGATTGATTTCTTGTACAGTTGTACCGCTACCTTTGGCAATGCGCTTTTTGCGACTAGCATTGATTATTTCCGGTTGTTCTCGTTCTAATTTAGTCATAGAACGAATAATTGCCTCAATATGCCCAATTTGTTTTTCATCAACTTGCGCATTTTTCAGCCCTTTAATTTTATTTGCACCAGGAAGCATTCCTAACAATTCATCAAGCGGTCCAAGTTGACGCACTTGTCCAAGTTGTTCTAGGAAATCGTCAAGCGTAAACGAAAGCGTACGCATTTTTTGCTCAAGTTCTTTTGCTTTCTCTTCATCAACTGTAGCTTGCGCTTTTTCAATCAATGTTAAGACATCGCCCATCCCTAAAATACGGGATGCCATACGCTCTGGATGGAACGCTTCAATTGCATCTAGTTTTTCACCCATACCAGCAAATTTAATCGGTGTGTTTGTTACAGCCTTAATAGATAATGCAGCACCACCGCGCGTATCACCATCTAATTTCGTTAATACAACACCTGTTAAACCTAACTGTTCATGGAAACTTTGTGCAACATTTACCGCGTCTTGTCCCGTCATCGCATCGACAACAAGGAAAATTTCATCCGGTTTCGCAACTTCTTTCACTTTCGCTAATTCATCCATTAGTTCTTCATCAATATGCAGGCGACCCGCTGTATCGATTAAAACATAATCATGATGATCTTCTTTTGCTTTTGCAATCGCTTGTTTCGCAATTTCAACAGGACTTACTTGATCTCCTAAAGAAAATACAGGCATGTCCAATTGCTTCCCTAATGTTTCAAGCTGTTTAATCGCTGCTGGACGGTAAATATCCGCTGCAACAAGCATCGGTTTACGATTATGCTTTTTACGAAGCAAATTCGCAAGCTTACCTGTCGTCGTTGTTTTACCCGCACCTTGCAGACCAACCATCATAATAACAGTCGGTGGCTTATTAGCAACAGCAATTTTGCTCTGCTCTCCACCCATAAGTTCTGTAAGTTCTTCCTGTACAACTTTAATTACTTGTTGTCCAGGTGTCAAACTTTTCATTACATCTTGTCCGACAGCACGTTCAGACACACGCTTCACAAAATCTTTTACTACTTTAAAGTTAACATCTGCTTCTAAAAGAGCTAGACGAACTTCTCTCATCATTTCTTTCACATCGGCTTCAGAAACTTTTCCTTTGCCGCGGATTTTTTGCATTGTCTGTTGAAGTCGGTCGGCTAATCCTTCAAATGCCATATTGCCGCCCTCCTAATCTAATTTTTCGATAGCTTCAACAACTTGTTTCATTTCTTCATTCACATGCTCTTCTTCGCTGATTAGCTGTTTTAGCTTTGCAACAAGTCGCTGTCGCTCTTGAAACTTTTGAAGTAATACTAATTTTTCTTCATATTCTTCAAGCATCGCTTCAGTCCGTTTAATGTTATCATACACGGCTTGGCGACTTACATCAAATTCTTCCGCAATTTCACCAAGAGATAAATCATCTAGATAATAAAGCGACATATAACTTCTTTGTTTTTGCGTTAACAACGATTGATAAAAATCAAATAAATAGTTCATTCTCGTTGTTTTTTCGAGCATGTTGGATCATCCTTTGTTAAGTGATTTCCCTTTACATGAATTAGTTTACATGGAGTCCAAAAGAGTGTCAAGTTTTTTTCTTAACATCATATATTTTTATAGAAAAAGAAGCGGAAATACCGCTTCTTTCGCTTATGCTTCTTCTGTTTCTACTAAGTTCGCAAATAAACCATACACATATTGTTCTGGATCAAACTGCTGCAAGTCATCCATTTGCTCTCCTAATCCAACAAACTTCACCGGTACATCCATTTCGTTACGAATCGCTAATACAATACCACCTTTAGCAGTTCCATCTAACTTCGTTAAAACAATACCAGTTACATTCGTTGCTTCACGGAATGTTTTCGCTTGACTTAAACCGTTTTGTCCTGTTGTTGCATCAATAACAAGCAATACTTCATGAGGAGCACCTGGTACTTCACGCTCAATTACACGCTTCACCTTCTCTAACTCTTTCATTAAGTTTACTTTATTTTGCAAGCGTCCTGCTGTGTCACATAGTAATACATCTACCTTACGTGCTTTTGCAGCTTGTACAGCGTCATACATAACCGCCGCTGGATCAGATCCAGATCCTTGTTTAATCACTTCTACACCAACGCGATCGCCCCATACTTCTAATTGTTCAATCGCCCCAGCACGGAATGTGTCTCCTGCCGCCAATAGGACTGACTTACCTTCTGATTTAAACTTATGCGCCAGTTTACCAATTGTCGTCGTTTTTCCTACACCGTTAACACCAACAAATAAAACAACCGTTAATTGGTCTTCTTGCATATTAATTTCGTTACTAAAATCGCTGTCACCTTTGTAAATTCCTACTAGTTTTTCTGAAATAACAGCTTGTACTTCTTTTGGATCTTGAATGTTACGACGTTGTACTTCTTCTTTCAATTGATCAATTAATTCCATTACCGTTGCAACGCCAACGTCTGCACCGATTAAGATTTCTTCTAACTCTTCGAAGAAATCTTCGTCCACTTTACGGTAACGATACACTAAATCATTCACTTTATCCGCAAATGAATTTCTAGTTTTTTCTAATCCGTGTTTAAATTTCTCTGTAACTGTATCCGTTTGTTTTGAAATTTTTTCTTTTAGTTTTTTAAAAAAACTCATACTTTCCCATCCTTCCTATTCACTTGCAATAAGTTCTTCTCCGGCATCTAAACGCACCGAAACAAGTTTAGATACCCCTGATTCTTGCATTGTTACACCGTACAACACATCAGACTCTTCCATTGTACCTTTTCTATGTGTAATTACAATAAACTGCGTCTCATCACTGAATTTCTTTAAATACTGTGCAAAACGAGCTACATTGGCTTCATCAAGGGCCGCCTCTACCTCATCTAGTACACAGAACGGTACTGGGCGCACTTTTAAAATACCAAATAAAAGCGCAATTGCCGTTAAAGCACGCTCTCCGCCTGAAAGTAAACCTAAGTTCTGCAGTTTCTTCCCTGGCGGTTGTGCTACAATATCAATACCCGTATTTAGTAAATCCTCTGGATTAGTCATTACTAAATCCGCTCTTCCGCCTCCAAACAACTCAGAGAATACCGATTGAAACTCCATTCTAATGCCTTCAAACGTAGTAAAAAAGCGTTTTTTCATTTCTTCATCCATTTCGGTAATAAGCTGGTGCAATGTCGTTTTCGCTTCTTCTAGGTCGTCTCTCTGCTCTAGTAAGAATGTATGACGCTCCGCTACGCGTTCATATTCATCAATTGCCCCTAGGTTCACTGTACCTAACTCTTCTATGGATAATTTGATTAATTTTACTTTCTTACGCGCATCTTCTGCAGGCATTGTCATTGTATATTTTAGTTTTGCCGCTTCAAATGAAATCGTATATGTTTCACGTAAATGTTGTAATCTATTTTCCAACTCTACATCAAGTCGGTTTATTTTCACTTCTTGATCTTTCAACATTTCAATAATATATTTATGTTTACCTGTCGTTTCTTTCAAATTACGCTCTAAATGTTCTACTCTCTCTTGCAACGAGACACGTTGTTCGCGACGAGAGCGAATTAATTCTGAAGTTTGATTACGATCATACGCTTTCTTTTCAATCATATTCGTAATTTGCTCTTCACCACTTGAATTAGATGTCATTTCTTGTTTTAAGAAAGCTAAATCCTCTTTCGTTTTTACAAGTGTCGCATCCGTTTCTTCTTTTTCCTTCGTAAATCGTTCAACTTTTTCTTTTTGATTAGATAAGCGTTGTTGCTTTTCAGCTGCCAGCACTTTTAACTCAGTCATTTCTTGTTGAACTTTTTCTTTTGAAGAATGTTGCTCACTTTTTTGTTTTGTTAAAGCTACAATTTTACTATCTAACTCTGTGATATCAGCTTGAAGATTCGTTAAAGTCCCTTCTAACGCCTCTTTACGCCCTTGTATTTTTACTCGATCTTGTAAAAAACCTTCAATCTCTAAATCATAAATAGACAAGCGGTCATTAATACGATGTTCTTCTAATTCTAAACGATTAATCTCTTCTCTTAATTTCTGCTCATCTACACGCTCTGCTTCTACAGTTTGCCTTAGTTCGCGTATTTTCACTTCTTTTTCTTGAATCTCTTGTTTTACTGCTTTAACAAAGTTTTCTAACTTCGTTGTTTTTTCTTCCATATCAGTTAACTTGCGAGTCCACTCTTCCAGTTCACGTTGGCGTCCTAATAAAGAAGATTTCGCTTGTTTTACCGCTCCACCAGTCATAGAACCGCCAGGATTCACTACGTCACCTTCGATTGTTACAATGCGATAACGGTATTGCAGTTGTTTCGCCAACTCATTTGCTCCGCGTAAATCTTTCGCAACAATAACAGTACCTAATAAATTTGAAACTACATTTTCATATTTATTATTGTACTGCACAAGTTCTGCCGCCACACCTACAAACGATGGGTGTTGATTTACAATGCGTAATTGCTCAAATGATAACGACCTGCTTTTAATAACAGCTTGCGGTAAAAACGTTGCACGCCCATGTTTATTTTGCTTTAAAAATGCAATTGCATTACGAGCATGTTCCTCTGTTTGTACAACAATGTGCTGCATCGCTGCACCTAGAGCGATTTCCATTGCAACTTCGTATTCTTTAGGTACCTTTAACAGTTCCGCAACAGCACCCTCGATACCTTGCAACCTATTTTCTCTAGCTTTCAATACTTCACGTACACCTTGATAGAAACCAGAATAATCTTCTTGCATCTCTTCAAGCATTTCTTTTCGAGAACGTGCCTGTTGCACAAATTGATATGCTTGATACAGTTTTGTTTCATTTTCACTATACTGCGTCTTACATTTCCCGAGCGCCGCTTCTGTCTTCTGTATGTTTGAGAGGATGCCAGCTACTTTTTCTTTCACTTGTTCGTAATTTTCTACAAGTTTCGTCTTTTTCGCTGTAATTTCCATACGCATTTCTACATATTTCGCATTCTCTTCATCCAGCCGCTCGTTTTTAGACGTTTGCTGTTTAGATTGTTCTTCAATCATAGATAATTCATTACGATGACTGGCTTGTTGATTTAAAAGTTCAATATAGTCACCTTTTAAATTCTCAATTTGTTCCTCTAAATTGTCAGCAAAAGTAGCAAGCAGTTGCTCATTATCATGCAATTTTTGCTCTAACTCTTTTACTTCATTCACAAATTGCATTAAAGCTTCTGTACTTGACGCAATTTCACCATCGTAACTTTTAGCTTTCTCTGTTAATTCAACAATTAACTGCTCAAGTTGCGCACAATGCGTCGTAGCATTTTGCTTTCTCTCTTTTAACAACTCGCGCTGCCCTTCTAGTTTTTCTAGCTCTTTACTAGAAAGAAGAAGTACTTCTTGCAACGAATCTACAGACTCATCTACCGCTTGTAATTGTCCTCGTAATTCCTCAAGCTCTTCTTCACTTTTTTGTAAATCCGTTGACATTTTAGCTTCTTCGTCTTTATTATGCCCAAACTGATTTCGAAGCGCTTCCCATTTCTCATGCAATTCTTCAATTTCATGTACAATAAGCGCAGCTTCTACTTTCTCTAATTCTTCTTTATTCTCAAGATAATCTTTCGCAATAGAAGCTTGTCTTTCTAAAGGTTCTACTTGACTACTTAATTCATGAATTATATCTTGTACACGATTTAAGTTTTCTTGTGTTTCTGCTAATTTCCCTTCAGCTTTCTTTTTGCGAAGTTTGTATTTTAGTACGCCTGCCGCTTCTTCAAATACACCTCGACGCTCTTCTGACTTACTACTTAAAATCTCTTCCACTTTCCCCTGGCTAATAATTGAAAAAGCTTCTCTTCCCATACCAGAGTCCATAAATAAATCGATAATATCTTTCAATCTACATGATTGTTTATTAATATAAAAATCACTATCACCTGAACGAGATACACGACGTGTTACACACACCTCATTGTATTCAATTGGTAAACGTTGATCTTCATTATTTAAAGTTATTGTTACTTCAGCAACATTAACCGCTCTCCTCGTATCACTGCCTGCAAAAATAATATCCTCCATCTTTGCACCACGTAATGATTTTGCAGATTGTTCACCAAGTACCCAGCGAATCGCATCAGTAATATTACTTTTCCCGCTTCCATTAGGTCCTACTACAGAAGTTACACCTGGGACAAAATCAACAGATACACGCTCAGCAAAAGACTTAAATCCTGCTATTTCTAATCTTTTTAAAAACACGAAAGGCCTTCCTCCTATTCTCCGTTGCTATAACTGTTATCTATAAAAAAACGAGCTATCATACGGATTTCCCTTCCTTTTATTCACAAACAAAAAGAAAGTTTCATTTTATGCATAAGGAATCCCCCTCATTCAAAGGGGGATTCCTTATAGTTGTTCTTTTAATTTTTTCAATGCTTCTGCTGCAGCTTGTTGCTCTGCTTCTTTTTTCGACTTACCACTACCAAGACCTAAAGCTACGTTATTTAACGTAACACGTGACACAAATTCTCGATTGTGAGCTGGTCCTTTTTCTTGCAAAATTTGATACTCAACATTGCCACTACCATCACGCTGAATCAATTCTTGTAACTGACTCTTATAATCCATCACATGAGAAAAAGCACCCTCATTAATTTTCGGATATACAATTTCTTTTAAGAATTCCCAAACTGTTTCTAACCCTTGATCAAGATAAAGGGCACCAATAAACGCTTCAAAGACATCCGCTAATAAAGCTGGTCGTTCACGTCCACCTGTCATTTCTTCACCTTTTCCTAATAAAACAAGGCTACCAAATGACAATTCGTTCGCAAAACGAACAAGAGATGGCTCACATACAATAGCTGCACGTAGTTTTGTTAACTCTCCTTCGCTCATTGTCGGATATTTTTGAAACAGATACTGCGATACAGTAAGTTCCAATACTGCATCTCCAAGAAATTCAAGACGCTCATTATCTTCATGCGGTTTTTTTCGATGCTCATTCACATACGATGAATGCGTAAATGCTTGAATCAATAATTTTTCATCTGTAAACGTAATACCTATCTTTTCTTGAAACACTTTAAATGCTTCACGATATTTTGTTTCGTATTTTTTTTCTCTATATTTTCGGTACGGCATAGGTCCCTCCAGATATAAGCCAGAAAGCCCCGCTAAAAAACGGGACTTCACTTAAGCATTATAGATGACTCTCTATGTAAGTCACAGCATCGCCAACAGTAGCAATCTTTTCAGCATCTTCATCAGAAATTTCCATTTCGAATTCATCTTCTAATTGCATTACAAGTTCTACTACATCTAGGGAGTCTGCTCCTAAATCTTCCTTGAAGCTTGCAGCTGGTACTACCTCAGTCTCTTCTACTCCTAAACGATCAACGATGATTTTTGTTACGCGCTCTAAAACATCTGCCATTCCATTCACCTCCCCTCAAATATTATATTAAATATTGACCAAAAAAACTAGGTGAAATCGATTCTTTTATTACATTACCATACCGCCATCAACATTTAACGTTTGACCTGTAACATATTTGCTTTGATCAGAAGCAAAAAACGTTACAGCATTCGCGATATCTTGCGCTTCACCAAATTGAGCAGCTGGAATAACTTTTAACATTTCGGCTTTAATATTCTCATCTAGTACATCCGTCATATCAGTCGCAATAAAGCCCGGCGCAATTGCATTCACTGTAATATTTCGACTTGCTAACTCTTTTGCAGATGTTTTTGTTAATCCAATAACACCCGCTTTAGCAGCAACATAATTAGCTTGCCCTGGGTTTCCTATAACACCAACAACCGAAGCGATATTTATAATTCTACCATGACGTTGACGCATCATATAGCGAGATACTGCTTTTGTACATAAGAATACACCTTTTAAGTTTGTATTAATAACTGTATCCCATTCTTCTTCTTTCATACGCATTAATAAATTATCTTTTGTTACACCAGCATTATTTACAAGAATATCAACTTGTCCAAATGTATCTACTGTTTGTTTCACCATATTTGTAACATCATCAGCATTTGCAACATCTGCTCTTACCGCAATTGCATCAGAACCTAATTTCTTAATTTCATCTACTACTTCATTTGCTTTTTGTTCATTACCTGCATAATTTACTACTACATTTGCCCCTTGTTTCGCTAAATCGATCGCAATCGCGCGACCAATTCCACGTGAAGCGCCAGTTACTAATGCTACCTTCCCTTTTAACATCAGTTTTCTCCTCTCAAATTTGAAATGGTATCTTTTAATGTCTCTTCATCATATATCGCATATGCTTTCACTGATGAATCAATTGACTTCATAAGTCCAGCAAGTACTTTTCCAGGTCCAATTTCAATAAATGTATCTACTCCCTGCTTCACCATACATTCAATAGACGGGTACCATAATACAGGCGAATAAAGCTGTTCGATTAACTTTTCTTGAATGTCTGCACCACGTGTAATAACATCCGCCGTAACATTTGCAATAACAGGAATATTCGTGTTATGAATTGTAATTTCATTTAAAACACTTTGGAACTTCTCAGCTGCCGGCTTCATAAGTGAAGAATGGAAAGGCCCACTTACTTTTAGTGGAATTGCTCTCTTTGCACCATTTTCTTTCGCTCTTTGAGAAGCAACCTCTACACCTTGCTTCGTTCCAGAAATTACAATTTGCTTCGTACTATTCATATTAGCGATTTGCACTGCATATCCTTCACTTGTTACTTCTTCTGTAACTTGTTTCAGCATATCTAGGTCAGCACCTAATATAGCTGCCATCGCACCTTCCCCGTCTGGAACAGCTTCTTCCATATATTCGCCACGTTTCCTTACAGCATATACAGCATCTTCAAAAGTTAATGCACCAGCTGCTACAAGAGCGCTATATTCACCTAAACTATGACCAGCGACAAAGTTAGGTGTAATGTCATACTCTTTCAAAGCTGTCAAAATAGCAAAACTCGTCGTTAATAATGCAGGCTGAGCATTTGTTGTTAATGTAAGCTTTTCCTGCGGCCCTTCAAAAATCACTTCTGAAAGTGAATCTTGCAACACCTCATCTGCTTTTGCAAACACTTTTGCAACCTCTTTATTATTCTCTGCTAATTTTTTACCCATTCCAACTGCCTGTGAACCTTGGCCCGGAAAAAGAAATGCTATTTTTCCCATTTCAAATCCTCCTCTTATTGGAGTGACTCTTTCTCCATTACGCTTGAAATCGTAGGAATTACTTCTTTCGCTACCATTTCTCTCGTTTGACGAATCGCACTAAATATCGACTGGTCATTAGAAGAACCGTGAGCCTTAATGACAGGTGCTTTCAATCCAAATAATGCAGCTCCCCCATACTCCGAATAATCCATTTTATCTTTTAATACCATAAGTTTTGGCTTTAATACCGCCGCTGCTAATTTGCTCGTAAACGAACTCATTAGTTGTTCTTTCAACATAGAGAATAGCGCAAGTGCTGTTCCCTCTAATGATTTCAACGCTACATTCCCTGTAAAACCATCACATACAACAACATCTGCTACACCTTGCAATAAATCTCTCGATTCAACGTTCCCAACGAAATTAATTGGCGCATCCTTAAGCATTGCAAATACTTGCTTTGAAAGCTCGTTTCCTTTTCCATCCTCTGTTCCAACGTTTAATAGTCCAACACGAGGATTTTCAATTCCTCTTACCTTCTCAGCATAAATAGATCCCATTACTGCATATTGATATAAATGAATTGGTTTTGCATCAACATTTGCTCCAACATCTAACATAACAAAACCTTTTCCATCTACAGTTGGCATTGTAGGCGATAAAGCTGGTCGCTCAATTCCTTCCATACGACCGACAACAAATAATCCAGCTGCCATTAAAGCTCCTGTACTACCTGCGGATATACAAGCATCTGCTTCTCCATCCTTTACTTGCTGTGCCGCAAGTACCATTGAAGCTTGTTTTTTTCGACGAACCGCTCTTACTGGTTCCTCTGTCGATTCTATTTTTTCGTCTGTATGAAGAATCGTAATTCGTTCATCACTCGTTAAGTATTGACGAATTTCCTCTTCTTTCCCTACTAACGTAATATGTAAATCAGAATATTCCTTAATAGCTTTCATTGCCCCTAATACTACAGCCTTTGGAGCGTGATCTCCGCCCATTGCATCTATTGCGATTTTCATAAGTTGTTACCTTCCTCACTATAATTACTAGATCGATACATTTCAAAAGTGCCTGTAAAAACAAGTTCTTCTCCAACGAAGCTACGCACTTTGACAACCGTCCGTCCCTTATCATTCTCTACGTCTTCAACGCGCGCTTTTGCAACAACACGCTCTCCTAATTTTACAGGGCGAATGTATCGAATGGTAGACTTTGCAGTTAAAGCTAATTCTTCATCAATAACCGCAACAGCTAGTGAGTTTGCTTGCGCAAACAGATGATGCCCACGGGCGATTTGATTTCTTTTAAATACATGTTCTACCTTTACTTCAAAGATAGAAATTGCATGTCTATCTAATTCAATATCAATAATTTCACCGACAACCTCTTCTAACGGTAAAGATTTCACATCTTCTTCATGTTGCTTTGTAGCTACATGTTTAATTCTCTCTCTTAATTCAGGAATAGACAATTCCATACGATCCAGTCGTACTGTTTGTATACTCACTTGAAATTTTTCCGCTAAATCTTCATCCGTAATAAAAGGATTTGATTCGATTGTTTGTTGTAATAATTCTTGTCTTTCTTTTTTACTTCTTCTTTTCTTCATACCGCACCATCCATTTTTATGACTAGGTACTAACAGTAGTATATAATCATTGAAAGTAGAATGCAACAATTTTTTTGTTGACTCCCTTTAATCGAGCTTCTCTCCTTGGAACACACCTGTCCCATCAAGATACGTACGCAAAGCAGCGTATTGATCATTGTGCCAAAATGCTTCTGACTCTACTAGTATCGCCGCATCTTGCCTTGCTGTTTCTAACGCTCGATAATCGTGTACCATGTCAGCAACCTTAAATTCTGGTAAGCCACTTTGCTTACTCCCAAAGAAATCTCCAGGACCTCGTAATTCTAAATCTTTTTCAGACAATACAAATCCATCATTTGTTTCAGTCATTATGCGCATTCTTTCTTTTCCTGTTTCTGATTTAGGGTCTGCTATTAATAAACAATATGATTGTTCACTACCACGCCCGACACGCCCTCTAAGCTGATGAAGCTGCGATAAACCGAAACGTTCTGCATCATAAATAACCATCACAGTCGCATTCGGTACGTTCACACCAACCTCAACAACTGTTGTCGATACAAGAATTTGCACTTTATTTTCACTAAACTGTCCCATTATCTCTTCTTTTTCCTGAGACGATAATCTCCCATGCATCAATCCAACTTGGCATTTCCCTTGGTAATGATGCGTCAGCATACTATGTAAGTCGATAGCATTTTGCACATCAAGTTTCTCAGATTCTTCAATTAGAGGACAAATAACGTATGCCTGTCTTCCTTTTTTTATCTCCTTCTCAACAAAACCGAGGACGCGATCTAACATATCATGTTTTGCCCAGTATGTTTCAATCACCTTTCTACCTGCTGGCATCTCATCGATTATTGAAACATCCATCTCTCCAAATGCAGTAATTGCAAGCGTACGCGGAATTGGTGTCGCTGTCATAAATAATACATCTGGACTTTCACCTTTCTCCCGTAAAACTCGGCGCTGCGCTACACCAAATCGATGCTGTTCATCTGTAATAACGAGACCCAACCTATGAAATATAACTTCATCTTGAATTAAAGCGTGCGTTCCAACAAGAATATCTATTTCTCCTTGTTCTAACTTCGCTAAAATTTCTCGGCGTCTCGCACCTTTAACAGAACTTGTTAGCAGTTCCACCTTCATACCAAAATGCGAAAACGTTTCAGCAAGCGACTGATAATGTTGCTCAGCTAAAATTTCTGTAGGAACCATTAAAGCACCTTGATAATGAGCTAATTTCGATGCATAAAGACCAATCGCAGCAACAACTGTTTTCCCAGAACCAACGTCACCTTGCAATAGTCGGTTCATCCGATAAGGAGATGTCATATCTTTTAAAATTTCATTTACAACTCGGCGCTGCGCACCCGTTAACGGAAACGGCAGTGCATCGATAAATTCTTGTAATTCTACTGACGGAATCTCTTTCTTCGTCCCTTTTGAATTTTCCCTCTCCATTTTCCTCAGCGTTTGCATTTTCAGCTGAAATAAGAAAAATTCCTCATATACAAAACGGCGACGCGCTTGCTTTAAATCTTCCTGTCCTACCGGAAAATGCAAGGCCCTAAGTGCTTCATATCTTGGTAATAATTTATATCGGCCTAACAAACCATCCGGTAACACTTCGACTATAGAATCTCCATATTCCTTTAACGCTTGAGCAATAAAACGACGCATCTGTTTTACTGTAAGTTTCCCCTTTACTGAATAAACAGGCTCCACTTCTTGTTGACGTACAACCGGCCCAAAATGAAGCTCTGATACAGCAATTGTTTGACGATGTTGATCCCACTTACCAGTAATCGTTACCGTTTCATCTAACGTTAATTTTTGCTTATAGTAAGGCCTATTAAAACATACCGCCGTAATTAAATAACGACCGACGAGAACCCGAACTGTTAGACGCGATTTCTTTTTACCATAATATTGCAGCAAAGGAGCACTATGAACCTTCCCCTCAACCGTTACACGTTCATCATGCTTTACTTCAGCAAGATCTTTCATCGCATAATCTTCATAACGGTACGGAAAATGTTCTAATAGATGAGAAACTGTATAAATCCCCATCTCATGTAGTAACTCAGATGTTTCTCCTCCGATCCCCTTTACATCCGTAACAGGAACTTGTACAACATCATTCAAGATTCTCACACCCCGTCACATTATTTTCTTTATTGCATTCTATTTGAGTATCAATTAGCATCTGTAATCGCTCTCTTTCACCTTCTATATTCTATCATAGGCATTCTAAGAGAAACTACTCCAATCCCTTATATAAAACAAGTAAAAAAGAGCCTCACTATTAGCAGCAAGGCTCTTTTCTCTCTTCAATATGCTAGCCTTTTGAATAAAAACTAGTAATAAACTTCATATTACTACTTCTTATCCATTAGCAAGTAAGTAATTCATTTATTTTCAAAACGAATCTTATCTTATTCTACAGAGAAGATGAAAGAATACACTGGTTGGTTTCCAGCATGCACTTCTACTTCTGCATCTTCAAATTTCTCTTCTACAAATTCAACTAGCTCAGCTACTTCTTCGTCAGTTGCATCTTCACCTTGTAGAATCGTTACGATTTCAGAATCTTCATCAATAAGCGTTTCTAGTAATTGCTTCGCAGCTCCTACTTTTTCAGCATTTGTAGATACAATTTTCCCATCTGCAATACACATGAAGTCGTCTTTTTGAATTGCTACACCATCAATTTCCGTATCACGTACAGCATACGTAATTTGACCTGTTTTCACATGAGATAAAGCTTCTTGCATGTTTTCTTCATTCTCTTCTAACGTTCCAACTGGATTAAATGCTAACATTGCCGCCATACCTTGAGGAACCGTTTTCGAACGAACAACAATAACTTCTTGATCTACAACTGATGCCGCTTGTTCTGCTGCCATTACAATATTTCCGTTATTCGGTAAAATAATGATTTTTTCAGCATTCGCTTCTTCAATTGCCTTCACGATATCCTCCGTACTTGGATTCATCGTTTGACCACCTTCGATAACTTTCGTTGCGCCGATGCTCTCAAATAAAGTTTTAATACCAGACCCCATAGCTACAGTTACGATACCATATGGTTGTTTTTCTTTCGATTGAGCTGGTTGTTCAGGAACCATAGTAGGTTCATCTAATAAAGCAGTATGCTGTTCACGCATATTTTCTACTTTTATCTTAATTAAACTACCGTATTTTTGCCCGTAGTTCATAGCGTCTCCAGGATGTTCTGCGTGGATATGAACTTTTACAATTTCATCATCAGACACAACTAGTAGAGAATCACCATATACACTAATATCTTCACGGAATTTTTGTTCAGAGAAATTATGCTCTTTCACCTTTTCAGCCTCTAATTTCACCATGAACTCCGTACAATATCCATACTTAATATCTTCTGTACTCAATTGGCTTTGTACACTACGGTGATGTTCTGCGCGTACCATCTCATTCATAGATGGTTGCGTCGGTGCATCAGAAGAAATCGTTTCTCCTTTTAAGTCAGCTAAAAATCCTTCGTATACCACTACAAGACCTTTACCACCGCTATCTACAACGCCAACTTGTTTTAATACAGGTAATAAATCTGGCGTACGATTTAACGATGCGTTTGCTTCTTTCACAACGTCTTCCATAAACAAAACAAAGTCGCGCTGTTTTTTCGCAACTGTTACTGCATATTTACCCGTCTCTCTTGCAACCGTTAAAATCGTTCCTTCAATCGGTTTCATAACCGCTTTATAAGCCGCCTCTACTCCAGCTTCTAGTGCTGCAGCAAAATCAACTGTTGTTAACTCTTCTTTTTGTTCAATGGATTTAGAAAAACCACGGAACAACTGAGATAGAATAACTCCAGAGTTACCACGAGCTCCCATTAATAATCCTTTGGCTAAACTTACACCGACTTTACCAGCATGCTGTGAAGGGTTTGCTTTCACTTCACGCGCACCTGAAGTCATAGATAAGTTCATGTTTGTACCGGTATCGCCATCTGGAACTGGAAATACGTTTAATGCATCAACAAGCTGAACATTGTTTGTTAAATTATTCGCTCCTTGCATGATCATTTGTGATAAACGTTTTCCATCAATTTTTTGAATTGACACAGATTTTCCTCCTTAATGCACATTACAAGTTTATTACTTTAACTCCTTGTACGTAGATGTTTACAGAATCTACTGCTAGTCCTACAGTTTGATCTAATGTATATTTCACTTTCGTTTGCACATTATGTGCCACTTCTGAAATTTTCGTACCATAGCTCACAATAATATACATATCAATATGTACTTCATTTTCATCTTTACGAACAATAACACCTCTAGTGAAGTTTTCTTTTCGTAAAATGTCTGTTAATCCATCTTTTAACTGATTTTTTGATGCCATACCTACGATACCGTAGCAATCTACCGCGGCACCTCCAGCAATTGTTGCAATTACATCTGTACTAATATCAATTTGACCGTACTTCGTTTTAATTTCAATTGACATCTCGTTTCCCCCTTCATAAATGGTGAAAGTGAGCTAGACTACTTTAGTTACTATCATATAATCTTTTTAAAGAAAATTCCATCGTTCTTTCTTTTCACTCTCATATTTTATGTTTTAAATTACACTTTTTTATGATGAGCAAAATAGTCCATTGTTATTATACAACATGTACCACTATAATATGTCAAGCAATTTTTGTGGATTTCAACTTTTCTTCATTGACATATAGTGTCAAGTAAATTTTCTTGATTTCTTTTTTCTACGGTGTTGCATTCTCTTTTTAGTTGTGTTAAATTATAGTAGTGTTTTTAGCATCGCATAAAAGACTAACATTGAAAAATTACGTATGGTAAGGTATCAAGGGAGGGAAATATAAATGGCTCGTGTTTGTGCTATTACTGGAAGAAAAGCTCGTTCTGGTAACTCTCGTTCTCACGCAATGAACGCTACAAAACGTAAGTGGGGCGCTAACCTTCAAAAAGTTCGCGTACGCATCGACGGAAAAGTTCAACGTGTTTACGTTTCTGCTAGAGCATTAAAATCTGGCAAAATCGAACGTGTTTAATAATAAAAAAAAGAGCCGATAGGCTCTTTTTTTACTATAACAATGGAAAAAGCACCGGTGATAGGTGCTTTTTTAATCTTTTTTGAAGGTATTTAACATTGCACGAACAATTCCACCAAGAAATTTAGGTAACTTAATTGTATAAAATCTCATGGTTTCCCTCCTAATCCCCATTACTCCACTTGGTCACTATATGATGTAAGGAGCAAAATTGTTTCTTCAATCAGTGCTTCTTATCAACATTAATATGCCAGAAGTAAATGAAAAAGTACCTTTTTCCTCAACGAGTTCGTTACTAATACAAAGTGTTGATCCCCACTCTATTGTTTTATTAGTAAGAGGATACTTAAAACCAAACAATGTAATCCCTTCCACTATTTCAGTAACTGGTACAAAAGATACATAAGGAAAATTTTTATTTTCTTCAATTATATGTGTACCCACTTTTTTAACTGTTATTTCATTTTTATTGTCCACAATACACATTTCTATCTCTACTTCTAACCCTTTTAAAAGCATCTGTATATTTGCCAAACCGTGATCAAGCCTTCCACCAGTAGCACCAAAAATACGAATTAGTGCCGGCTTCTGTTCTAATGCCCAGTTGATTGCAATTTCTAAATCCGTTTGATCTTTTTCCCGCGGAACAATATGTAATTCGTTCGTTTGCTTTCCCATCCATACTAATTCTTCTTCAGTAACTGAATCGTAATCTCCAAACGCAACAGCCGGGGTAATCCCTTTCTTTAATAGACGGTATACTCCCCTATCAACCGCTGCCCACACTACTTCCTCATTCTCATATCGAGCAAAATCTGCGCAATATTCCGAAGGTCCTCCTGCTAAAATATGAATAATCATTTTTTCTTCCCCTTCCATTGTAAAAAGGCAATCTGCCATTCGGTAGATTGCCTTTTTACATATTTTTACCCTATCCTATAAATACCTTACTAGGATAAAAGTTCATCACTACCCACGAATTACGCGAATTGCTTCACCGCGGTCTTTTTGATTGTATACTGCTGACCCAGCTACAAGTACATTTGCTCCAGCTTCCACACAAAGTCTTGCTGTTTCAGCATTTACACCACCATCAACTTCTATTTCTACCTCTAGATTGCGCTCTTTTACCATGTCTGCAACTTGTTTAATTTTCGGTAATACAGAATGGATAAACTTCTGTCCACCAAATCCAGGGTTTACTGTCATAAGTAATACCATATCTATATCTTCTAGTACATGCTCAATCACTGAAACTGGCGTATGCGGATTTAATACAACGCCCGCTTTAATGCCATGAGATTTAATTAACTGAATTGTACGATGTAGATGCGGACACGCCTCTACATGAACAGTAATAATATCTGCTCCCGCTTGTGCGAAAGTCGGGATATAGTTATCAGGATTTTCAATCATTAAATGTACATCTAATGGTAATGATGTAATCGGACGGATAGCTTCTACAATTAACGGTCCAATCGTAATATTTGGTACGAAATGTCCATCCATTACATCAACGTGAATGTAATCCGCTCCGCCCTTTTCTACATCTTTAATCTCTTCCCCTAATTTTGAAAAATCTGCTGATAAAATCGATGGTGCAATTTTAATCATAACTAATACCTCGGCTTTCTCTCTCTAATTTCTTCTACGAATTGTTTATAGTTCTTATAACGATATTCTGTAATCTTCCCTTCTTCAACCGCAGCTTTCACAGCACATTTCGGTTCAGAAAGATGTGTACACCCTCTAAATTTACAGTATTGACTCGCTTCTTTCAACTCTGGAAAACAATATGTAAGATCTTCTACTTCTATATCTATGAAATCTAGCGAACTAAAGCCAGGTGTATCTGCAACTAGCCCACTCCCAATTGCAATTAATTCTACGTGCCTTGTCGTATGCTTCCCGCGCCCTAAATGTGAGGAAATATCATTTGTTTTCAGTTCTAATTCTGGACGTAACACATTAAGCATTGAAGATTTCCCAACACCAGATTGACCTGCAACGACAGAAACACAATTTTCTAAGTATGGTTTTAATATATCAATACTTTCTGACGTATTGATAGAAGTAAATAACACATCATAACCCATCTCACGATAATCTTCCGCATAAGCTTCAACAGTTGCTTTCATCTTTTCATCCACTAAATCCATCTTGCTAATACAAATAATCGGCTTAATGTTATGATATTCAATCAGCACTAAAAATCGATCTAACAGTCCAGGATTAAAATCTGGTTCTACTGCAGAGAACACGAGGATCGCTTGATCAACATTAGCAATAGGAGGTCTAACAAGTTCATTTTTTCGATCAAACACTTCAAGCACATAACCTTCAGTTGGATTATCTGCCTGAAAAACAACTTGGTCTCCTACAAGTGGTGTAATTTTATTTTTTCTAAATACACCTCGCCCACGGCACTGCGTAACCCCTTCTTCATGCTGCACGTAATAAAACCCACTTAAAGCTTTTATAATTTTTCCTTCTGGCATAGAATTCTCCTTTTTTGTATAAGGTGATGCTGAATTTAAAAATGAATGGATTTAAATTTTTCAAATAACGATTTCAAAACCTACCCTATATACTTTCGCTAATATACATTAAATCTTCCATTAAATGCAAAAAAATATTTACAGCTGCATCACTTTACTAGCTTTTTGAATCATATATTTTTGCCTGCTATACCGTCCACTTTGTAGACAGCATAACAGGCAATAATAATAAGTAGATTTTCACTATTATTGAGTTGGATATGGTACTTCTTTGTCAATAATCGTGACTCCATCTCGTACAATTTTATAGTGTCCTTTTGAACCTTCTTGAATTACAAATTCTAAAGAAATAGTCGCTGATTCAGTAATTGTTCTCGTTTCAATTGGTCTATCCATTTTTTGCTGCATATCTTCTTTATAAATTTCTATTGTTTGCGGCTTTTTCTCACCTGTTACAGCAGGCTCATATGGGATAGAAATATTGTCCACTTTTACCGTTTTAGTCACTTTAGGCTTTGGACCATCAGAGATAATAATAGTTACTTTATCTCCCTCTTTTAATGGTGTACCTGGCTTTGGAAATTGAGAAATTACAAGTCCTTTTTCAACTGTATCTGAATGCTCTCGTTTTATATCCGAAGTTAGTTTTCTCTCATTCAAATAACCAGTTACACTATTTTCGGTCCACCCCGAAAAATCACCTGGTCTAATTTGATAAGGACCTTTACTTACCCAGATTTTCAGTTCTTGCTCCGCTTCTATAACCATTTGATCAGGCGTCGGGATTTGCTCTACGATTTCACCTTTCGGCTTATCATTTTCAATATAATTTACTGTAACTTGTTTATATTTTTCTTCTAACTCAGCCTTTACACTCTCAAAGTTTTGCCCTGTGAAATTCGCCATCTTACTTTTCTTTTTTCCACCTGATTGATAGATAGTAATTTTAGCGTTTTCTTTTACGACTCTTCCTGCTACAGGATCCGTTTTTATTACATCCCCAACCTCAACATCATCTGTATATACAATATTAGGCTCCGTCACCTCAAAGCCCTTTTCTACTAATGTATTTACAGCTGTCGTATATTTCATACCAGCCACGTCAGGAACTTTCACATCTTTCGGAATAAATAATCCTGGAATAACCGTAAGCGCTAATGTTATTCCTATTGCTAAAAATAAAAATGTTGAAATTAAAACTTTAAGCCACTTGTTACCCCGTTTTTTCTTCTTATCTAACTCAGGTGCTTCTGCTCTTATCGGTTCCTCCACCTTACTCCCTTTTAAAACAATCGTTTCATCACTTACATTTGCGAATAATTGTTCTTGTTGAATAATCGGAATCGCTTTCGTCGCTTCCATATCTTCCGGTATGTAAAATGGTTGCTCATTTATCCTCTCTGGATATAACGCAGTTTCAATATCTCGCTTCATCGCATTGGCAGACTGATATCGATGGAACGGATCTTTTGCAGTTGCCTTTAATATAATATTTTCAACACTTTGCGGAATATTTTCATTCCATCTTTTTGGTGATGGGATTTCACTTTGTAAATGTTTTAAAGCTATAGCAACAGCAGATTCGCCAGAAAACGGTTGTCTTCCTGTTAACAATTCAAACATAACTATTCCAAGAGAATAAATATCCGATTGTTTATTTGCTATCCCGCCACGTGCCTGTTCTGGTGATAAATAATGGACTGAACCGAGTACTGAATTTGTATGTGTAATTGTTGTTGCACTTGTAGCTGTCGCAATTCCAAAATCTGTTACTTTTATTATTCCATCAGCTCGAATTAAAATATTGTGCGGCTTTATATCACGATGCACAATTTCAAAATGATGGGCGTGTGCCATGGCGGATGTTAACTGCTCCATAATATCAAGAGCTTCTCCTATAGGTAACATACCTCGCTCAATTATGTATTGCTTCAATGTTTGCCCAGGTACATATTCCATGACAAGATAATATATACCATCTTCTTCTCCGACATCATACATATTCACAATATTTGGATGCGACAACGTTGTAACAGACTGCGCTTCTCGATGGAAACGTTTAATAAACTCTTCGTTATTTGAGTAGTCGAGTCTTAATATTTTTACCGCTACATCTCGGCCAAGTATATCATCATGAGCTAAATATACATTGGCCATTCCGCCACCACCAATCATTTTCAGCAGCTTATAACGGTCATTTAAGCGTTTTCCAATCAGCACGTTGCACTTCACCTACTTTCGTTTGTCGAACCCGCATAATCAATAAGAACAAGTGTGATATTATCTTCTCCACCGCGATCATTCGCCAATTGAATGAGACGCTGCCCTTTACCTTCAAGCTGTTCATTTAACTGTAAAATTTGTTGCATATCACCTATAGAAACTTTGTTTGATAACCCATCAGAGCAAAGAAGCAACTGATCATCTTCCTCAAGCACCAACGTTTTTACATCTAATCCAACTTTTTCTTCTGTTCCTAATGCTCTTAATAACACATTCTTTTTCGGATGATACTCTGCATCTTCCTTTGAAATTTCACCATGTCTCACAAGCTCATTTACAAGCGAATGATCTTCCGTTACAAGCGTCATTTCTCCTTCTGATACCATATAGCAACGACTATCTCCTATATGCCCTATTGTCACAAAACTTGGTGTACAAACAGCTATTATAAGCGTTGTTCCCATACCATTACATTCTACATTTTGCTGAGCGTATTCATATATACGCTCATTAATAATCCCAACACTAGTATGTAACCATTGTTCTACTTTTTTCGGTTCATTCATATTATGCGTTTGCTTCCAATAATCATGGAATAATTGGATGGTCATCGAGCTAGCTACATCACCAGCTCGATGACCTCCCATTCCATCTGCGACTACCGCTAAAACATTTCCATCTAAATTGTGAAAAACTCCTGCACTATCTTCATTATGTTGACGAACTTTTCCTTTATCCGATAGAAATACGGCTTTCATCTCGTCACCTCGTCTCTTCTTTGCGCTCCTTCGCACGCAACTGACCGCAGGCTGCATCAATATCATGACCTTGTTCACGGCGAATCGTTACATTCACTCCACGATCTTTTAACGTTTTCTCGAACAAGAAAATTTGCTCACGTGGTGTACGTACATAATCACGTTCAGGTACGTAGTTTACCGGGATTAAGTTTACATGACATTTTACACCTTTTAAGAGCGCAGCAAGCTCTTCAGCGTGCTCAACTTGGTCATTTTCTCCTCCAAATAATCCATATTCAAAAGTAATACGGCGCCCTGTTCTATTTACATAGTATTTAATAGCTTCCATTAAATCCGGTAATTTATAAGCACGGTTAATCGGCATTAATTTTGAACGTAATTCTGAGTTCGGAGCATGCAATGAAATCGCAAAATTAATTTGTAGATCTTCTTCAGCAAACTTATAAATTTTCGGGATAATTCCACTCGTCGAAACAGTCATATGTCTAGCACCAATATGAAGTCCTTTTTCATGGTTAGTGATACGTAAGAATCCCATTAAATTATCGTAATTATCAAATGGTTCTCCAATTCCCATAACAACAAGAGAACTTACACGTTCTTCCGTTTCATCAAGCGCACGCTGAACTTCTACTACTTGCGCTACGATTTCTCCAGCTTCTAGGTTTCGTTTTAGTCCACCAAGCGTCGAAGCACAGAACGTACATCCAATACGACAACCAACTTGCGTTGTTACACAAATGGAATTTCCATATTCATGTCGCATTAATACCGTTTCAATAGAATACCCGTCATATAATTGGAATAAGAATTTAATCGTTCCATCCGAAGACGTTTGTTTTACTAACGTGTTTAAAGTAGTAATATCAAAGGAATTCGACAATTTATCACGCAATCCTTTAGAAAGGTTTGACATATCCTCATAATTTTTTACACGTTTTTTATATAGCCAGTCAAAAATTTGTCCAGCGCGGAACTTCGGTTCTCCTTGTTCCTTTAACCAATCTTGCATTTCATGAATTTGTAAAGAGTAAATTGATGGTTTCTTCGTTTCTACATTTTTCTTTTGTTTTCTTACAGTCGTTTCCATGATGCTACACCTTCTTCCTTAAACAAGCAATATAAAAGCCATCCGTTGCAAAATAATGTGGTAAAATTTGTACTTGACCTTCATTAATATACGGACTTAATTTTTCTGGCATACGTTCTTTTATCGTGGTATCCCATTCAAATTCAGGATGTTCTTTTAAAAATTTATCTATTACTTGTTCATTTTCTATTTTCTCAATTGTGCACGTACTATAAACAAGACGACCGCCTTGTTTTAATAATGGTGCTATTTTTTCTAGTATCGCAAGTTGAATCGTCGATAATCTTTCACTATCGCCCTTATCTTTTCCTAACTTAATATCAGGCTTACGTCTAATTACACCAAATCCAGAACACGGTGCATCTACCAATATTTTATCAAACGTTTCATTTGAAAAGTGCTCTTGCACTTTTCTAGCATCTAGCGCTTTTGTTTCGACATTTTCTAGCCCAAGTCGCTCTGCTTGCTGTTTAATTAAACGTACTTTGTGTGCATGTAAATCAAGGGACATTACTTTACCAGTTCCCTTTAAACGCTCAGCTATATGCGTAGTTTTACCACCAGGAGCCGCACAACTATCAAGAACTGCCTCTCCCTCATTTGGTTCTAAAGCGCGTGCTACAAGCATAGAACTTTCATCTTGAATAGAAAGAAATCCTTTTTTAAACGCTTCTGTATGCGCTACATTTCCTCTTTCAATCTGAATTGCATCATCTGACAAGTCACCACGTTTTGCTTCTATACCTTCACTTGCCAACAACTCAATCGCTTCTTCTACCGTTACCTTATCAACATTCACACGTGCTGTAGGTACAGGAGGTAACATGTTTACTTCACACATTTTCTCTGCAGTTTCTAAGCCATATGCAGAAGTCCACTCTTGTACAAGCCAAATTGGATGACTCGTCGCAATTGCAAGACGTTCTACTGGATCCTTGATTTCATCTACAGAAGGTACACCTTCTCTCTGAATCGAACGTAATACACCGTTCACCATACCAGCAATTCCTTTATGCCCGCGACGCTTTGCAATCTCAACTGCTTCATGAATAGCCGCTCTTTCTGGCACTCGGTCTAAATAAATCATTTGATATAAAGATAAGCGAAGCAATACTCTTACCCACGCCTCAACTTTCTTTTTTAAAAAAGGCTGTAAATAATAATCCAATGTGTCACGACGTTGAATCGTTCCATATACAATTTCAGTTAATAAACCAATATCTTTTCTATCAATTGCACTTTTTTCAATTAGATTATTTAAAAGTAAGTTGCTATATGCACCACTTTTTTCCACTTGAATTAAACCATCAAGAGCTAATTCACGAACATTTTGTCTCATGCATTTTCTCCTAACTTCGTTCCAATTTCAGGTTTTGTTCCACGTAAAAATTGTGAACAACTCATACGCTTTTTACCAGAAGGTTGCAATTCAGTAATTTTAACACCTGTTTCATTACTAGTCGCTACAACAAAACCATCTTCTTCGATTGCAACAATCGTACCTGCTTCAGCCGGTTCAGTTACAGGTACTTTTTCTCCCCACCATACTTTAACAACTTGTCCTGCTAAAGTTGTATAAGCAACTGGCCATGGACTCAATCCGCGAATGTGATTGTATACTTCTTCACCTGTTTTTGTCCAATCAATTTTCTCTTGCTCACGTTTTATATTGTACGCAAACGTTACTTCTTCTTCGTTTTGCTTAATCGGTTCTAGCTTACCTTGAATTAATAAAGGTACTGTTTTAGATAGAAGGTGTGCTCCTGCTTCACTTAATTTATCAAATAATAAGCCTGTCGTTTCACGCTCTTCAATTTCCACTTCCACTTGTGTTAAGATATCACCAGCATCCAATTTTTCTACCATATACATAATTGTAATACCTGTTTTTTCTTTACCTTCCATAATTGCATAATGAATTGGTGCACCACCACGAAGTTCAGGAAGTAAAGAAGCGTGGACATTAATACATCCATACTTTGGTGCTTCTAAAATTTCATTTGGTACAATCTGACCAAATGCAGCTGTTACAATTAAATCTGGCTCTAATGCCAATACTTTTTCATATTCATCTTTTTCACGAATTTTCAACGGCTGTATAACAGGAATACCATGTTTTTCCGCTTCAACTTTAACAGGTGTAGGTGTTAATACTTTTTTTCTACCTACTGGACGATCAGGTTGCGTCACAACACCTACTACCTCATAGCCATCTTCAATAAGACGACGAAGCACCGGCACTGAAAAGTCCGGTGTTCCCATAAACACTACTTTTATCATTTAAAAACCGCTCCTTTTAACACCTATTCTAGTTCGTTTTCTTCATAATATCTTGTCACTTTCGATGTAAATAAAACACCGTGTAAATGATCGATTTCATGTTGAATTGCACGCGCTAAAAATCCTTCCGCTTCTAATAAAAATACTTTCCCACGGCGATTTTGCGCTCTTACTTTAATATAATCGGCACGTTCTACTTCACCATAAAGTCCCGGGAAACTTAAACATCCTTCGGGACCTACTTGTTCACCACGTTTTTCTAATATTGATGGATTGATTAACTCGATTTTCCCAGTATCATCATCGACATCAACAACCGCTACTTGCAAGCTTACACCTACTTGAGGCGCAGCTAAACCGACTCCGTCCGCAATTAACATTGTTTCATGCATATCTTTCAACAATTTCACTAACTTTTTATCAAAGTTAATTACTCTTTCGCATGGTGTTTCTAACACTTCATTTGGATGCTTTACTATTTCTAAAACTGCCATATTTCCCTCCGCTACATTAACATTGTTGGATTAAAATCAATTGAGATTTGTAGCTCTTTTTGCATTTCTGCTTGATAATGTTCATTTACCATTTTGAGCACGTTCTTTAAGTTTGGTTCCCGTTTGTATTTTATCATGCATTGATAACGATATCTATCTTTTATCCTTGGAATTGCTGAAGCAACTGGTCCTAACACCATTGTTTGCTGCGAGCAATGCGTTCGTAAATACGAGGCAATTTTTTCCGTCACTTGTACCGCTTTTAATAATTCAGGATGAGATACGGTTACGAGTACAACATAGTAATATGGAGGATATTGTCTTGTTCGTCTCATTTGCATTTCTTGGTCAAAAAACACATCATATTGTTGGTTCTTCGCTAACTCTATACTGTAATGTTCTGGCGTATACGTTTGAATCACAACTTCCCCTGGCAATTCATGTCTACCCGCTCGTCCACTTACTTGCGTCAATAACTGATATGTCTTTTCACTTGCCCGAAAATCAGGTAAGTGAAGCATCGTATCTGCAGTTAAAACCCCAACAAGCGTTACTTTCGGAAAATCTAATCCTTTAGCAATCATTTGTGTTCCAAGTAATATATCTGCTTTTTCTTCCCCAAACGCCTTTAATAATTTTTCATGCATTCCTTTTCGACTTGTCGTATCTACATCCATTCGAATGACTCGCGCCTCTGGAAATAGTTTTGTAATTTCTTCTTCTACCTTTTGTGTACCTGTACCAAAGAAACGAATGTATGTACTTTGACAAGCTGGACACTCAGTTGGCATATTTTCTTCGTAACTACAATAATGACATTTTAAACGATGATTCATTTTATGATATGTCAATGAAATATCACAATGCGGACATTGTACAACATACCCACAATCACGGCACATAACAAATGTAGAATGACCTCTTCTATTTAAAAAGAGTACCATCTGTTCTTTCTTTTCTAATCGATCTGCTATTTTTTCATGCAGCGCCTTAGAAAACATTGATCGATTCCCGTCACGAAGTTCTTCTCGCATATCAACAATCTCTACCGTTGGTAAAGCTTGTTCATTCATACGTTTTTCCATTGTTAGTAGTTCATAAACACCTTTTTTCGCCCTTGCAAACGATTCAAGTGTTGGTGTCGCACTACCAAGAACGATAGGACATTTATGATATTGCCCTCTCCAGACAGCCACATCTCTTGCATGATACCTTGGATTATCTTCTTGTTTGTAACTTGATTCATGCTCTTCATCAATAATAATAATCCCTAAATTCTCAAAAGGCGCAAAAACGGCTGAACGCGCACCAACTACAACTTTCACTTCTTTTCTTAAAATCTTACGCCACTCGTCATACTTTTCTCCAACAGACAACGCACTATGAAGAACTGCAACTTGCGAGCCAAACCTACCTTTAAAACGATCCACCATTTGGGGTGTTAGTGCAATTTCAGGAACAAGAACGATAGCTTCTTTTCCTTTCTCGAGCACTGCTGCTATAGATTGTAAATATACTTCTGTCTTTCCACTTCCTGTAACACCATATAGTAAAAATGGATTATAAGTTTCATTTGTAATTGATGATAAAATCGGTGTAATAACTTGTTTTTGTTCCTCCGTAAGTGGAAATGGTTTCGTTTGTTCAAAATCATCATCGTCATACGGATTTCGGTATACTTCCACATACTTTTCTGAAATGAATCCCTTTTTAACAAGTGCTTTTATTGGAGCATCTGTTATTTGTAACTCTTCTGTAATTACTTTCAACGGTACACTTTTATGATTTTCCACAAAATAATAGAGTACATCTTGTTGTTTTTTACTTTTCAGTTCAAATGCCGCTAATTCTAATTTATCTTCTGGCAACTCCAGCTGAACAACTCTTTGCTTCTTCTTTTGTACTTTATCTTTCACTTGATAAACGACTTCAACCGTACCATTTTTAATTTCTTGTTGAATAGTCCGGTATAAATGTGGCTGTTGCTCGATTATTTCAAAATCAATTGCTTCTTTATCCTGAAATAAATATAGTATTTCAGGTGCTATTTCTTCCTGTTTACAAAGTTGTAGACGTTTTTTATACGTTGCTTTTATCGCAGTTGGAAGCATCACTTGAAAAGCTGAAATCATGTAGCATAACGTTTCACTTGTAAGCCAATATCCAAGTTTTAATAATTCATCATTTAAAACCGGTGTTACATCTAATATTTCATGGATTGTCTTTAACTTCTTACTTTCTACATCCACCGAATCTTTAATCCCAATAATAAAACCTTGCAATTTTCTTGGCCCAAACGGAACTACTACCCGCATTCCTGTCTGTACAATATCTTCCCATTTTTTAGGGATAATGTAATCAAATGGTCGATCTGTCTGACGGGCAGGTACATCAACAATTACACTTGCAAATTTCATAAACGATCATCTTCTAACATCATTTCAATTTGCTTTAATATTTCACGAGCTACCTCTTTTTTCATTAAAAGTGGCAACTCAATAACTTTTCCATCTTTTCTATACATCGTTACAATATTCGTATCCGTGCCAAAGCCAGCTCCTTGCGCTTTTACATCATTAGCGACAATCATATCTGCATTTTTCTCACGTAGTTTTTTCGTTGCATATTCCTCTACATTTGTCGTTTCAGCAGCAAAACCGATAAGTAACTGTTTATCCTTTTTCTGACCTAACGTTTTTAAAATATCCACCGTTCTTTCGAGCTCAATGACAGCATCACCATTTTGCTTTTTCATTTTATTATCATGAACATATTTCGGACGATAATCTGCAACTGCTGCTGTTTTAATGACAACGTCTACGTTTTGATAATGTTGAAGAACTGCTTCTAACATATCTTGTGCAGATTCCACTTGCACTGTCGTTACATGTAACGGTGGATTTAATGCTGTCGGTCCTGAAACGAGTATAACATCAGCGCCTAGATTCGCCGCCACTTCTGCAATCGCATACCCCATTTTTCCAGAAGAAAAATTCGTCATAAAACGAACTGGATCAACCTTTTCACGTGTTGGGCCAGCAGTTATTAATATTCTTTTTCCCTGCAATGGTTTGTGTTCTGAGAAAGCTTCCTCTAACCGTGCAATAATCGCTTCAGGTTCTTCTAGTCGTCCCTTCGCTACATATCCACATGCTAAAAAGCCTTCACCAGGCTCAATAAATGTATATCCTAGCGTTTTCAATGTCATCATATTTTTTTGAACAATTTTATTTTCATACATATGCACATTCATAGCAGGCGCAATCCATACCGGAGCTGTAGTAGCTAACAAAGTAGTTGTAATCATATCATCTGCAATACCACCAGCTAACTTTCCAATACAATTGGCAGTAGCAGGTGCGACAAGTACAATATCCGCCCAATCTGCTAAATCAATATGAGCAATAACAGCCGAGTCTTTCTCATCAAATGTATCCGTATATACATCATGGCGAGAAAGTGCTTGGAATGTAAGAGGCGTAACAAACTTCATTGCCGACTCACTCATCATTACTTTTACAATCGCGCCAGATTGTGTCAATTTACTCGTTAACGCAGCTGCTTTAAAAACCGCAATGCCTCCTGTTACACATAGAAGTATCTTTTTCCCTTTTAGCATATGACTCGTCCTCTTTCTTTTTCAAACTTATAATACTGAAATAGAATTCCCAGCTCGTCAGTACCAATATTTCATTCCTTTCGTAAAAAAATAACAACCTACTTGTAAATAGGTTGTTACCGTTACATAGAAAATTATAAAGTCTATGTTTTATTTTGTCGAAGGCAAAGGCTTATTCAGCTACTTTATCTTCACTTGGTACGTAGCTTAATACTTCCGCATCGATTTCTTCTAACGCTTTACCTACACACTTATGAGAAACCGGTTGCTCTACAACACAGTTATTAGCAAGTTGCATTTCACGTGCACGCTTTGCAGCCACTGTTACTAGTGTGTATTTAGAATCGATTTTTTGTAGTAATGAGTCAATTGATGGATTTAACATAATTATAGACCCTCCGTCATTTCTTTATAATATTTTGCTACCCTTTCGCGGCGGCAATGTTCGCCAACCACAATCGCTTTAATTCTATCACAAGCTAATTCAACTTGATCGTTTTCTACTACATAGTCGTAAGCGTCCATCATCTCGATTTCTTCTTTCGCTACAGTTAAACGATTTTCAATAACATCTTCAGTCTCTGTACCACGGCCAACAATACGGCTCTTTAGTTCAGATAAACTCGGAGGTGCTAAGAAAATAAATACACCTTCTGGGAAAGCTTTCTTAACTTGAATTGCTCCTTGCACTTCAATTTCTAAGAATACATCTTTTCCTTCTTGTAATGTTTTTTCAACATAGTCAATCGGTGTTCCGTAATAATTACCTACGAACTCAGCCCACTCAAGTAATCTTTCATTACGAATCATTTCCTCAAATTCTTCTCTTTCTTTAAAGAAATAATCCACACCATCTACTTCACCTTCACGCGGCTTACGTGTCGTTACTGAAATAGAGTACTGAAAACGTGTATCCTCATGGCTAAACAGCTCTTTACGAACCGTTCCTTTTCCAACCCCAGAAGGCCCTGAAAGAACGATGAGCAATCCTCTTCTACTTCTCATAAATATGTAAAACCTACCCTTCCTCACTTAAATCTTCTTTATTATTCAAACGATGTGCAATCGTCTCTGGTTGAATTGGACTTAATACAACATGCCCATCATCCATAACAATAACCGCCCTTGTTTTTCTCCCATACGTAGCATCAAGCAAAGCATTATGTTCGCGTGCTTCCTGTACTGTTCGTTTAATAGGAGCTGACTCCGGACTTACAATAGCAATAATTCGATGAGCAGATACAATATTTCCGTATCCAATATTTAAAAACCGCATGGCCATAGTTTGCGCCTCCTAGTAAGTCTATCCGATTTCTCCACCACGTATAACTTTATATATTTTTTGAAAGCTACTCAATATTTTGTACTTGTTCACGAATTTTTTCAAGGTTATTTTTCATTTCTACAACATATTTTGAAATTGTTAAGTCATTTGCCTTAGAACCAATCGTATTAATTTCTCTATGCATCTCTTGCACGATGAAATCCATTTTCCTTCCAACAGGCTCTTCAATCTGCAATGTTTCATGAAATTGCTCTAAATGACTTTGCAAACGAACTAACTCTTCATGAATATCACAACGCTCTGCAAAGATTGCGACTTCTGTTAGCAATCTTTGTTCATCTAACTCTTGATTATGTAATTCTTTTAAGCGATTTTCTAATCGTTCACGATATTTTTGTGTAACAATTGGTGCATGTGGAATAATTGCATTTACACAATTGCTAATCTCTTGTAAACGATACGCTATATCTTTATGTAATCGTTCTCCTTCGCCATCTCTCATCGTTTTCAACATATGAGCAGCTTGACGAACAGCCTCATATAAACTGTTCTCAAAATGTTCATTTATATTTTCTATTTCTTCAATTGCTGTTACTTCTGGCATTGCCATTAATTGCTCGAGTGTAATAGAATCTTGTAATTGAAATTTCCCTTTTATATCTTCCATCATCGATTGGTACTGCTCAAGAAGTGACCAATTCACACTTAATTTTCTTTCAACAAGTCCTTCACCTGCTATACTAATAGACACTTCAATGCGTCCACGTCGAACTTGTTTTGCAATTATTTTACGAATTTTGTCCTCAAATACCATCATTTGCTTAGGAAGTCGAATACTCATCTCTAAAAAACGGTGGTTCACCGATTTCATTTCTACTGTAATTTGAAAAGTATCACTTTCTACTTTCGATCTTCCAAACCCTGTCATACTAGAAATCATTTTTATCACATCCAAGCCATAAAATAACTCAATGAAAAAGGTAATAGAGACAAGGCTCTACTACCTTCTGTAAATTATATCACATTTTCATAACATTGACTATTTCAAGTTTAATCCCTTCTTATATAATATTGGCTTTTTCTTTTTCGCCTTTTTCCCTGTTAATAAAGAACCTACTAGTAAGAAAGTCGGAATTGATGACAAACCTCCAATTAATAACCAATCTCTTGCTTGTATCGGCATTGTGCTAAAGATCGGTTGTAACGGTGGATAATATATAACCACTAGCATGAGTAGTAACGAAATGATAACCGCCCCTACTAAATACACGTTCCCAAATGGATTACGGTGAAAGACAGAATGCTCACTACGACAATCAAATACATGAATAAGCTGAGCAAGTACCAACGTCGCGAACGCTACAGTTTGTGCATATTTCAGTTCATTTGGATGTTGGTTATACGCAATAATAAATGCTACTAACGTCACTGCCCCAATTAAAAACCCTCGACTTATTATTTTCCACGCAAGCCCTCTAGCGAATACCCCTTCTTTCGGGTGGCGCGGCGTTCTCTTCATCACATCTCCTTCTGCCTTATCCAAACCTAATGCCATCGCTGGTAAACCATCAGTAACTAAGTTCACCCATAAAATTTGAATGGGAACCATCGGCAGTGGTAATGCAAGTAACATCGCAAATAACATGACTAAAATTTCTCCAACGTTTGACGCCAATAAGTAGCGAATAAACTTACGTATGTTCTCGTATATATTTCTTCCTTCTTTAATTGCTGATTTAATTGTAGCAAAATTATCGTCTAGTAAAACAAGTGAAGAGGCCTCTTTCGCAACATCTGTCCCTGTAATTCCCATCGCTATCCCAATATCCGCTGTTTTTATAGCTGGAGCATCGTTCACTCCATCACCTGTCATGGCTACTATATGTCCTTGATTTTGCAGTGCCTTAACAATTTTTAATTTATGCTCAGGTGATACACGAGCGAATACATACGTATCTTCTACAACATTTTCTAATTCCTCCACATCCATATTTGCGAGTTCTACGCCTTCAACAACGCGCCCATCTGGTGGCAAAACTCCTAATTGTTCAGCAATCGCCATTGCTGTCACTTTATGATCACCTGTAATCATTACTGTTCGAATACCAGCTTCTTTACACTCTTTTACCGCCTGCGCCACTTCTGGCCTTGGCGGGTCAATCATACCTTGTATCCCAACCAACATAAAATCTTTTTCAACGTCTCTTTCATGTTCAATAGAATCCGTGACTTTTAAAGGTTTAAACGCAACTGCAATTGTTCGAAGCGCTTGACTACCTAAGCTATGAATAGCCGCCTGTACTTCTTTTCTATATAACTCACTTAACGGCTGCTGCTTATCCCCCCATAAAATCGTTTGACTCATTTGCAAAAGAACGTCCGGTGCTCCCTTCGTAACAATAAACTTTTTCCCCTCTCGATCTCGTACAATAACACTCATCATTTTTCGAGTTGAATCAAATGGAAATTCACGAATAATTTCAAATTTCCCTTTCAATGCCTCACGTGTAATCCCAGCTTTCATTGCTGCAGCTACAAGCGCTCCCTCTGTTGGATCTCCATCTAATACGTACGTCTTTTTCTTTTGAATAATATTTGCATTGTTACATAGTGAACCAAATGTAAGTAGCTGATAAAGTGCTTTTGTCTTAGCTGGATTCACTTCTATTTCACCTTTCATAAAAGAGCCATTAGGTTCATATCCTTGCCCTGTCACTTTCCACAATTCTCCGCCTGACCACATATGTGTTACCATCATTTTGTTTTGCGTCATTGTCCCCGTTTTATCAGAACATATAACGGAAGCACAACCTAACGTTTCTACGGCTGGTAACTTTCGTACAATTGCTCTCTTTTTTATCATACGCTGTACACCAAGTGATAAAGCTACTGTAACAATTGCTGGCAACCCTTCTGGAATAGCCGCAACAGCCAGAGACACACCAGCTAAAAACATATGATATACTTCATTCCCTTGATACACCCCAGCTAATACAACGAGCGCTGTCAAAATAAGAGCCACAATAATTAATATTTTTCCGAGCTGCTCTAACCTTCTTTGCAGTGGTGTTTCCATTTGCTCTGCATTTTGTAACATATTTGCAATTTGACCCATCGCTGTATTCATACCAGTTGCTACAACGACACCTGTTCCAGATCCTCGCGTAATCATTGTCCCCATAAAAGCCATATTTTTTTGATCACCAATTGCAACCTCTTGCTCTTGCCCTTGCAATGCTTCTACCTTCTTTTGCACAGGTACGGACTCCCCTGTCAAAGCAGACTCTTCAATATATAAACTTGATGCCTCAACAAGACGCACATCAGCCCCAATACGATCACCACTGGAAAACTTAATAATATCACCTAAAACAAGTGCTTTAGATGGTGCTTTTACCCACTTTCCATTCCGCATTACAGTAACTTGTGGAGCAGCTAGTTCCTTTAAAGCTTCCAATGATTTTTCAGCTTTTCTTTCTTGAAAAAAGCCGAGAATACCATTGATAATAACAATGGCAACAATAGCAATAGAATCAATGTATTCACCTAAAAACGCAGAAACAATTGTTGCTCCAAACAAAACGAGTACCATGAAATCTTTAAATTGCGCTAAAAATACCATTAGTGCAGAAGGCCTTTTTGCTTCTTCTAATTCATTTGTACCAAATTTCTTAATTCGCCCTTCTGCTTCTTTCTCTGTAAGTCCAACCTTTACATTCGTATTCGTTCTTTCTTCCACTTCATGTGCTCGCATTCCATACCAGTTCATCCTGCCATCGACCTCCTGATTCCAGACATACTCTATTGAAAGCTTATTCAGCCTCGTCCAAAAAAATGCTATAATTAACATTTAGTTAGAAAGGAGTGTTCATTAATGGCATTCGATGGACTATTTACAAGAGCGATTACACATGAAATTGAAAATTCTCTTTACACGGGAAGGATTTCTAAAATATACCAACCTTCAAAATACGAGATTTTATTACATATTCGAGCGAATGGAAAGAACAAAAAACTAATTCTTTCATCTCATCCTACATATGCTCGTATGCACTTAACGAATCAAAACTACGATTCGCCAGCAATACCGCCGATGTTTTGTATGCTTCTTCGCAAACATTTAGAAGGTGGATTTATTGAAAAAATTGAACAAATCGACTTAGAACGGATTATCCAAATTACAGTTCGCAGTCGTAATGAAATCGGAGACGAATCATTAAAAACATTAGTAATTGAAATAATGGGACGACATAGCAACATTATCTTATTAGATACGAAAACAAACGTGATTTTAGATAGCTTAAAACACGTTTCATTAGCCGTAAACCGTCACCGAACTGTATATGCTGGTGCTGAGTACGTCGCGCCACCAGCCCAACATAAAATCAATCCTCTGCAAATTGAAACCGCAGATGATTTTATTAGACCGCTAGACTTTCTATCTGGAAATATGGATAAACAACTCGTCGGGGCTTTCATGGGAATATCCCCATTATTTGCAAAAGAAGTAGTAAAGAAAGCCGGTATGGTAAACGAGAAAGCATTATCAGAAGCATTTTTCTCTATACAAACACCATTACTATCTCATGCATATACACCAGCAATGATTACTGCAAATGGAAAAGAATTCTTTTATCTTTTCCCTCTTACACACTTGCAAGGAGAAGAAAAAACATTCTCATCAGTGAGCGAATTGTTAGATCGTTTCTTCTTTGGCAAAGCAGAACGTGATCGTGTAAAACAACAAGCTCATGATTTAGAACGCTTTATGCAAAACGAAAAAAATAAAAACGAGAAAAAACTCATTAAACTCGAAAAAACACTGCAAGATGCCGGAAAAGCAGATAAATATCAACTATTTGGAGAACTACTTACAGCCAATATGTACGCTTTGAAAAAAGGGGATAAAGATATTGAAGTCGTTAACTATTACGACGAAAATGGCGGAACTGTAAAAATCACATTAGATCCTTTAAAAACACCATCTGACAATGCGCAACGCTATTTCCAAAAGTACCAAAAAGCGAAAAATTCAGTTGTTGTTGTAGAAGAACAAATCGAAAAAACAAATGAAGAAATTCTTTATTTTGATAGCTTACTTCAACAAATGGAAGCTGCTTCTTCAAAAGATATTGAAGAAATTCGTGAGGAATTAGCTGAAGAAGGTTATGTGCGCAATCGCAAAACGAAAAACGCAAAGAAAAAACCTACTAAACCAGTATTAGATAAATATTTAGCAAGTGATGGCACAGAGATTTTCGTTGGTAAAAACAATAAACAAAATGATTATTTAACAACGAAGTTTGCCCGCCGTGATGAAATTTGGTTACATACGAAAGACATACCTGGCTCTCACGTTGTCATTCGCTCTTTAGAGCCTGCTGAAGAAACTTTACTAGAAGCTGCCAAAATTGCTGCCTATTACAGTAAAGCGAAAGAGTCTAGCTCTGTACCTGTTGATTTCACCAAAATACGCCATGTCAAAAAACCGAGTGGTGCAAAACTTGGTTTTGTTACGTACGACAATCAGCAAACCGTATATGTAACACCAGATGCTGATATTGTAATGAAATTAAAAGCGTAAATACAAAAATGCGTTGCTTATAAGCAACGCATTTTTTATATTCGTTCACACTAGTTCATATACCCATTTACTAATTCATAACATCTTGCTTTTGTCATCTTGTATTTCTCTTCTGAAGCTTCTATACGTCTCATCGTTCCGTTATTTGTATCAGTACCAATTACTTTAACTTTACTTTCTTTTTCTTTAACCCACGCAATTTGTTTCGTTTTTAACGACTGGAACGCATCAACTGACATCGTACTTCTTAATGTACTGTAAATTTCATTTAGTTTATTATCCCACAGTTGATAATTTCCTTCTATTTCATTTACTATATCGCTTGCGGACATGGTATTTGTATGTTTTTCTTGATTTTCTAGAGTAGATAATTCATTTAGAGCCTTAGTTTTACCTGAAGCTGTTGAAGATTCTTTTGTAGTTTCCTTCTCTTCTTTAGAAATAACTTGTGAACTTACACTATCTTCCTTAACCGTTTCTTGACCTGAACTACTATTTTCTTTCGCTACCTTTTCCTGTTTTTGCTCATCTAAATCATATGTAATAACCGATGTTTTTGCATCTACAGCAATTAATCTAGCATTTTCTTTAAAAATATATTTTTTGTCACCGCTGTCTTCTTCTTTAACAAAATCAACATTCTTAAAGCCTTGAATTTTCAGAAATTCACTAGCTTCTTCCTTCGTAAGTTTTAAATCGCTCGGTGTATGAGATGACCATTTATCCATTAACCATTTTCCATCTTTATAAACGAAAATAAATTCCCATATCTCTGCTTCATTTCCCATATCATTTGAAGGTGTGATAGTCTCAATCGTTAAAATATCTTTTTTCTGTGAATATGTTAATCTCATGTTCGGTTCAATATTAATAGGGAATGGTAGCATATCCGTCTCTCTTGATCGATTAAATGTTGCAAGCGACTTAGGAAGCTGATTTTCTACAAACTTTTCTGAAACCAATCCTTTAACTCCTTTTTTAGCTGTCTCTAAATCCCCAGGATTATTTCGGCTCCATCCATTTTCTTTTTCCATCTCACTAAACGCATTTGCTATTCCATCTACACTCTTTCTTACAATCTTTTTCGCTTCTTTTTCTGTCACTTCTGGCGCTTCATCAAGCTGTTCAATCGTTTCATTTACTTGAACTTTGTGTTCACTTGTTTCACACCCCGTTATAACAAGCATACTAGCGGCCAAACAAAATGACATTACTTTACTTAATTTCTTCATATACTCACATTCTTTAACCCAATTTTTTCGTTACATCCCTTTACCTACAAACAAACCGTAACAACCCCTTATTATACCAATTGTTTTAATTTATTTATACAAAAAATATAATATTTAAATTAAGAGGATTTCTGTTTGCAAGTTTACATTATTGTTCAGTCACATAAACACTTACTGTAAAAAATTTTATATATATTTATTTTACATTCGTCTAGTTTTTTTGACACACAGCTATCCTCTTTTCTTTTATTCTAAATAAATATACTGGCACAATTCTTGCTTTATTAATGTAAAAAGGAGGAATTAAAATGAATGTAAGAATAACTAACATCCAAAAACAACTACATAATTACGGAATCGACGGGTTACTTATTACAAAAAAAGAAAACCGTCAATACGCAACAAACTTTACAGGTAGCGCAGGCGTTGTCTTAATTACTGTGCATAAAGCTATTTTCATTACCGATTTCCGTTACGTAGATCAAGCAAAAACGGAAATAAAAGCAGCAGAAATTATTATGCATAAAGGAAATTTAGAGGAAGAAGTTGCAAATCAAGTATCAAAATTAAACATTCAAAAACTTGGTATAGAAGACAATAATATAACTTTGCAACAATTTAAGAAACTACAAAAATATATACATACAGAAATGGTTCCAGTGTGTGAGATCATTGAAAACATTCGACTTATTAAAGACACATCTGAAATAGAAACAATGAAAATAGCAGCTACGATCGCTGACGAAGCATTTCACCATATTGTTACATTTCTAAAGCCTGGAATAAGCGAGACTGACGTTCGAGATGAATTAGAATTTTTCATGCGAAAAAAAGGAGCTACATCTTCTTCATTCCAAATCATTGTAGCCTCAGGCGTTCGTTCTTCACTTCCCCATGGAGTTGCATCAAATAAAATAATCGAACGAGGCGATATCGTTACATTAGATTTCGGTGCACTTTACGACGGATATTGTTCCGATATAACACGTACCGTAGCAATTGGGGAACCCTCGGAAGAATTCAAAAAAATATACAATGTTGTACGAGAAGCGTTAAAACGTGGGACTGAAGCGATTAAGCCTGGAGAAACTGCGAAAAGTATCGATGATATAACGAGGGATTACATTACAGAACATGGATACGGTCAATACTTTGGCCACTCTACCGGGCACGGTCTTGGGTTAGAAATACATGAACCACTTCGCCTATCCCAAGAAAGTAAGGCAACTTTACAAGAAGGTATGGTTGTTACAGTTGAGCCGGGCATTTACATACCGAACTGGGGCGGTTGTAGAATCGAAGATGATATTGTCATCACCAAAGATGGTTATGACATTATTACAAAATCAAATAGAGAACTAATTGTAATCCCTTGTTAATATTATGAAGGTTTAAACAAAACTTTTTCTTTGCACATAGAATTCATTCTCTGGAGTATTCATTTAAAGAGGGGGAATTTAAATTGAATTTTGTAATTGATAAATTAGAGGGTTTACATGTAGAATTTTCAAAGCTTGTTTGCATGATGAATTACGCTCGCTATACAACAATGCAAGCAGTGGAAGGTTTAACAATTGAAGAACTTGATTATTTATATGATAAGGAAGCAAATTCAATTGGCATGTTATTGTATCATATGGCTGCTGTTGAATTTTACTACCAGATTCATACTTTTGAAGACCGTGAACCAACGGAGACTGAATTAGAACATTGGTTACCTGCTATTGAGTTAGGGAGCCTTGGACGCGAGAAAATAAAAGGAAACTCTATAGAATTTTACATCCATACATTACAAGAAGTACGCTCTAAAACAATTGAAAGTTTTCAATCATTACCTGATGAATGGCTGTTTAAAAAGACAAACTTTTGGCATGACAAACCAGCAAATAACCACTTTAAATGGTTTCACGTATTTGAAGATGAAATCAATCATCGCGGACAAATTCGCTTAATTAAGAAGATGCAAAAAGCTCATTCAGTAAAATAAGAAAGTGCCACCGAATAAAGTGGCACTTCCTTCTATTCATTAACGAATAACTTTTCGTTTACTTTTTTAGCGAGTACCGCTACCGACATTAAAATACATATCAAATATAGCAATTTCGCAATAAACAACCACCCTTGAAACATTACAATTCCATCTATTATCTTATTTCCTTTCCATAACAAAAACGGAATCGTACTAATTATAATGACAAACTCAATGCTGAAAACAATTTTCTTTTTTCGGCTATATGCTTTCCATTCATCCCAGCGATACATAGGAGCAAAAATCAATACTCCTATACATAATATAACTGGTACCCATTCACTTTTAAGAAATTGCCCTGAAATAACTGATAATAGTAAACAAACGAGCACACCATAATATCCTATTTTCTCCCTCATTCTCCTTCTCCTGAAATTCCATTTTTAGGATTAATTGTATTTTATCATCCATCCCCCCCTTACCATTACAGTACATGAAATTTCATTTTTTCTTTTCCTATACTCACATACTTTCACTGTTTTCATACAATAAACTACACGAATGCCTAAGGATGTGAATGTTATGGGAGTTGAATTAACGCTATTACACGCTCTCTATATTCTTTGTTTACTCACTATTATTACCTTTTTTATTCTCCGGAAAGATACGACGATTATTTGTATCGTTTTTATCTTTTTATTAGCATTAACCGCTACAAGCTCTATCCCTCTTGCCGTTAGCGGTATTTTTCAAAGTTTCATTTACGCTATTACTGAGCTATTACCAACTATATTAATCATCTCTATTATCGTATCAATGAGCAATCTACTCGTTCATACTGGCATAAATGATACGATGATTTCACCATTTACAAAGATGATTCGTACCCCTGCACTTGCCTACTGGATCATCGGCCTTTTAATGATGACAATTTCTTTCTTTTTTTGGCCTTCTCCAGCTGTCGCCTTAATGGGAGCTATTTTATTCCCCGTCGCTGTACGCGTCGGTCTTCCTCCAATTGGGGTTGCCATTGCTATGAACTTATTCGGACACGGCATCGCCTTATCTGGCGACTTCGTTATTCAAGGTGCACCGAAATTAACTGCAGATGCGGCTGGACTCCCCATTTCCAGCGTTGTTTCTGCCAGTGTTCCTCTTGTAATTGTTATGGGTATTGTGACAACTTCCGTCGCATTTTTCTTCTTACGTAAAGAATTTCATACAGGCTTATCTATACAAGAGTCTATTCCATCAACTGGGTCTTCTAAAGCGCTCACTTCCTTATCTCCTCGGACAAAAAAATGGCTCGCTATTTGTATTCCAATCGTATATGTCATCGATATTCTTTGCATGATTCAATTTAAACTACAAGGAAGTGATGCAACTGCACTGATCGGCGGAACGACTGTTATTATGATTATCATCATTTCTCTCATCGCCTACAAAGGTAATGGACTAAATAAAACGACCGATTATTTTATAGAAGGGCTCCAATTTGGATTCAAAATCTTTGGTCCAGTTATTCCAATTGCTGCACTCTTTTATTTAGGAGATAGCGGCTTTGTGAAAATTATTGGAGACTATTTACCGAAAGGTTCACATGGAATCATTAACGACTTAGGGATTGCCTTATCTCAAACGGTCCCTTTAAACCAATACGTATCGGCGGGAACATTAGCTATCGTAGGTGTTATAACAGGCTTAGATGGATCTGGTTTTTCCGGTATATCACTTGCTGGTTCGGTTGCAAACCTTTTCGGAACAGCTTTAGGTCATGGAACAGCTACATTAACAGCACTCGGACAAATTGCGGCTATATGGACCGGGGGCGGAACGTTAATTCCTTGGGCGCTTATTCCTGCTGCTGCGATTTGCAAGGTAGATCCATTTGAACTTGCACGCCGAAACTTTTTACCGGTTGTTATCGGTTTAATTGTCACCACTATCTTTGCGATATTTATTTTATAACGTAAGCAAGTGTTCTCTTGCTTACATTTTTTCTTGTAAAATTCATCATGAATTACTGGTTTTCAAGAGGGATTCGTTATCACTTAGCGAAATTATATTAGGAGAGTAATTTTTTCAAAACGTTTACGAGAAACAGATTACTTCAATTAGAAAAGGGGACATACCTATGAATGAATTGATTTTCGTCTTATTAATTTGTCCGTTACTTATCTTTATCGTTTCTGTTATTGGAACACGCAAGACGAAAACATATTACGTAATGCCGCTTGTAACGTTTGCTAGTTTTTTAATAATAGGTGTTATCGCCTTTACTCCAAAATTTTTCTTTTGGGTTGGTATGTACAGCATCTTTTCATTTATCGTTTCTTATATGACGCTATTATTTGTAAGAGGATATGAAGTTGCGGAAAACGCTAAATAGTTATTAGCGAGGAGATTTTAATATGATTTTCTTTGATATTGATGGAACTTTACTTGATTACGATACTGCTGAGAAAAATGGTATCTCACATTTCTTCCAAAAGTATAATGATATTTTTTCAGGAAACGAATTAGAGGCTATGAAGCTATGGCATGAATTATCCGAGAAATATTTCAACAAATTTTTATCCAAGGAATTATCTTTTGAAGAACAACAAGGGATGCGAATGTATCATTTATTTAAAGCATACGGAGTAAACTTATCACCTTGGGAATCTCAGCACAGATTCAAGCAATATATAGAACTATATAAGAACAACTGGACCGCGTTTGAAGATGTACACTATACATTACAGACCTTGCAGCAAGGGGGTCACTCATTAGGTATCATTAGTAATGGTGACTATGAACAACAAGTCAAAAAATTAACTGCCCTAAACATTCTACAATATTTCAAATATATATTTACTTCTAGTGAACTTGGTATATCTAAACCAGACCCTGAAATTTTTCATAGAACTGCATTACAATTGAATCTTGAAATGAAAGATTGCTATTATATTGGCGATCAATTAGAGACTGATGCGATTAGTAGTACAGCAGCTGGGATGCAAGGGATATGGTTAAATCGGGATAACTCACAACTCAAGTACGATATTCCTACTATCTGTTCTTTACATGAAGTTTTAACAATAATATAAAAGACGACCGCGTTCCCCCGCGGTCGTTTTTTTTCATGTTACGCTGTGATCCAAGCTTCGTTAGCTGGATTTTTACGCCACTCTTGTAATTTTTTCGTTTCAGCTTGTCCGATCATACCTTTTTCTGCTGCTACTTCAGTTAATGCACTGTAGTCGCTTAAAGAGTATGATGCTACATTAGCTGCTTCTAGTTTTGTTTTTCCTGCTTCAAGCTCATATGTGAAGATTGATACGATCCCCAATACTTCACAACCAGCTTCGCGAAGTGCTTCTACACACGTAATTGCACTACCACCAGTTGAAATTAAGTCTTCTACTACTACTACTTTTTGACCTTTTTCAGCTTTTCCTTCAATTTGGTTTCCTTTACCGTGGCCTTTTGCTTTACTACGTACGTAGCACATTGGTAAATCCATACGATCGCTTACCCATGCAGCGTGCGCAATACCAGCAGTTGCTGTTCCTGCAATAACTTCTACAGTTGGGAAGTGCTCTTTAATTAACTCTTCTAATCCAGCTGCAATCGCTTGACGTACTTTTGGATAAGATAAGGTTAAACGGTTATCACAATAAATTGGTGATTTCATACCTGAAGACCAAGTGAATGGATCATTCGGTTGTAAAAATACTGCTCCAATTTCTAATAAATGCGATGCGATTTCTTTTTTCATACTGTTACACCTTCCCACTGTTGTTTTACTGTTTTATACGCTTCAAGCGGATTTTCTGCTTTCGTAATACTGCGTCCAACTACGATGTAGCTTGAGCCAAGTTCCCTCGCACGTTTCGGTGTTGCTACGCGCACTTGGTCATTAACATCATCACTTGCAAGACGAATGCCCGGTGTTACTGTTACAAATTCATTTCCGCATACTTCACGTAATTTTGGAACTTCAAGTGTTGAACAAACAATGCCATCAAGTCCACTGTCTTTCGTTAATTTTGCATAATGAGCAACCGCTTCTTCTAACGTTTTCTCAATGCCAATCTCTTTTTTCATCATAGCTTCCGAAGTGCTTGTTAGTTGTGTAACTGCAATACAAATCGGTCTCTCTTTTCCTTCTTGCTTACCTTCCTCTAATCCCTCAATCGCAGCTTTCATCATGCTACTTCCCCCAGCAGCATGAACATTTACCATATCAACATCTAGACTAGCTAGGCTACGCATAGCGCTTTTTACTGTATTCGGAATATCATGAAGTTTTAAATCTAGGAAAATCTTATGTCCTTTTTCTTTTAAGTACGTAATAATTGCAGGGCCTTCTTTGTAAAATAACTCCATACCTACTTTGACAAATAACTCTTCCCCTTCAAAGTGGTGTAAGAATTGTTCTACTTCTTGTTTCCCTGGAAAATCTAGTGCAACGATTAACGACTGTGACATGTTTGCTTCCAGCTCCTTCCTTGACATTCCGAAATATGATCAAATCCTAATTCATCTAGTAATGCTGGTAACTCTTCAATAATTGTCGGACATACGAACGGATCGATAAAGTTCGCTGTACCTACTGCAACTGCGCTTGCGCCAGCGTAGAAGAATTCAATTACATCTTCCGCTGTTTCAATACCGCCCATTCCGATAATTGGAATGTTAACCGCTTGACTTACTTCATGTACCATACGAATTGCTACTGGCTTAATCGCAGGACCTGATAATCCGCCTGTACGGTTTGCTAAAATTGGTTTAGCTGTTTTTAAATCTAGACGCATACCAAGCAATGTATTAATCATCGTTAAACCATCTGCACCTGCATTTTCAATCGCTTTTGCAATTTCCACAATGTTTGCCACGTTAGGTGACAATTTCACGTATACAGGTACTTCAGAAACCTCTTTTACTCGCTTCGTTAAATCAGCAGCAATTTCAGGATTTGTACCAAAGGCGATACCACCTGTTTTTACGTTTGGACAAGAAATATTTAATTCTAGTGCATGGACATTAGGCGCTTTAGAAATTTCCTTCGCAACCGCTACGTAATCCTCAGCCTGTGAGCCTGCAACGTTCGCAATAATTGGAAGGTCAAATTGTTCTAACCATGGTAATTCCGAATTCATTACTTTGTCTAATCCCGGGTTTTGAAGTCCGATTGCATTTAACATGCCGCCTGGTGTTTCAGCAACACGAGGCGTTGGATTTCCATAACGTGGTTGTTCTGTCGTCGCTTTAATCATGATTGATCCTAGTACACTTAAATCGTAAAACTGTGCATATTCACGACCAAACCCAAAGCATCCAGATGCCGGTATAATCGGATTTTTTAATGATAATCCTGGTAACTCAACTTGCAATCTGTTCATAGTACAACCTCCCCGATTGGAAATACTGGTCCGTCGCTACACACCTTCTTGTAAGAATGTCCACTTGGATCTTCTTGTAAGTGGCATACACATGCGAAACAAGCTCCAATACCACAACCCATACGCTCTTCTAATGAAATATAGGCTTTTTTCTTTTTGTAACGTCCTTCTAATGCACGAAGCATCGCTAACGGGCCACATGAATAAAGAATGTCAAAGTCGATTCCGTAATTATCAATTACATCTGTGACAAATCCTTTTGTACCGTGTGTACCGTCTACTGTCGCAACGTACGTATCACCAAGTTCTGCAAATTTTTCTTCATAGAAAACAACATCTTTCGTTTGAAAACCTAAGATGTGAATCACACGTACACCCTTTGCAACGAGGCGCTGTGATAATTCATAAAGTGGTGGTACACCAATTCCCCCGCCTACTAGTAAAGCTGTTTGACCAGCTTCTGCTTCTTCTACAGGAAAACCGTGTCCTAATGGTCCTAGTACATCTACCATTTCACCTTGTTTTCTAGTTGCTAATGTTTTTGTCCCTTGTCCTTCGGCACGATATAGCATTGTAAATTCGTTCTTCTCTTGATCTACATTACAAATACTAATTGGGCGGCGCAGAAGGGGCGCAATGCCCTCTGCTACCTTAATGTGTACAAACTGCCCTGGTTCGTTCATTTGCTGTACTAACGTTCCTTGAAGCACTAATTCGTAAATGTTTTTTGCGATTTCTTTTTGGTTAACGACGATCATATTTTGCTTTTGCATCATGCATGTACCACCTCGTGACGCTTTGTTTGCGTAATTTCTTTCATTGAATGAGCTGAGAATGTCATAGATTCTAATACTCGTAAGATTGCTCTTGTTGTATCAAGTGATGTTAAGCAAGCCACACCATTTTCTACTGATTCACGGCGAATGCGGAAACCATCACGCGCTGGTTGTTTGCCTTTTGTTAATGTATTGATTACAAACTGTGCTTTTCCTTGACGGATAATATCAAGTAAGTTATAGTCTTCAGAATCAATTTTGTTTACCACTTGCACTGGAATATTTTGCTCTGCTAACGATTGTGCTGTTCCAGCTGTTGCTAATAAGTTATAACCGATTTCGTGGAAACGTTTTGCAATTTCCATTGCCTCTTCTTTATCTTTATCGGCTACTGTGATGATTACTGATCCGTGCGTTGGGATGTTAATTCCAGAAGCAACTAATCCTTTGTATAATGCTTTTTCAAGCGTTAAGTCTTTACCCATTACTTCCCCTGTTGACTTCATTTCAGGTCCTAATGTTGTATCAACTGAGCGTAGTTTCGCAAACGAGAATACCGGTGCTTTTACATATACTTCTTTCTCTTCTGGGTGATAACCAGTTCCGTATCCTTGCTCTACTAAGTCTTGACCTAAAATAACTTTCGTTGCAACATTCGCCATCGGTACGCCCGTAATTTTACTTAAGAACGGTACTGTACGACTCGCACGTGGGTTTACTTCAATTACGTACACTTGATCTTTGAATACTACAAACTGGATATTTAGTAATCCAACAATGTTTAAACCTTTTCCAAGTGCAATTGTATGTTCAATGATTTGTTCTTTTAGTTTTTCAGATAAGCTTTGTGGTGGGTATACTCCAATTGAGTCACCAGAGTGAACTCCAGCGCGTTCAATATGTTCCATAATACCTGGAATGAATACATTCTCACCGTCTGAAATTGCATCTACTTCAATTTCTTTACCAACCATGTAACGGTCAATTAATACCGGATGCTCTGCATGAACTTTAACTGCATTTTTCATGTAGTGCAGTAATTCTTCTTGACGATATACGATTTCCATCGCACGTCCACCTAGTACGTAAGACGGTCTTACTAATACTGGATAACCAATTTCTTCAGCGATTGCTACTGCTTGTTCTACAGTTGTTGCTGTTTTACCAACTGGTTGCGGGATACCAAGCTGTGTTAGAGCTGCTTCAAACTTATCACGATCTTCTGCGCGGTCTAAATCTTCAAGTGATGTTCCTAAAATTTTCACACCGTGTTCTTCTAATTTCGCCGCTAAGTTAATTGCCGTTTGTCCACCGAACTGAACGATAACACCTTCTGGCTTTTCTAAATCGATAATGTGCATTACATCTTCAATTGTTAATGGTTCAAAGTATAATTTGTCAGAAATACTGAAGTCTGTTGAAACTGTTTCTGGATTGTTATTAACAATGATTGCCTCATATCCAGCTTCTTTAATTGCCCATACAGAGTGAACTGTTGCGTAGTCAAACTCAACACCTTGACCGATACGGATTGGACCAGATCCTAGTACAACCACACTCTTACGATCTGTTCTAACCGATTCATTCTCGTCACCATATGTGCTGTAGTAGTATGGTGTTGCAGATTCAAACTCTGCCGCACAAGTATCTACCATTTTATAAACAGGAGTTATATTGCTTTCTTTACGTATATCGTAAATTTCACGCTCTGTTTTATTCCAAGCTGCTGCAACGTAGTGATCGCTGAAGCCCATTTCTTTCGCAGTTTGTAGTACTTCCATATTTCCTACATTCGCTTTTACTTCACGTTCCATATTTACGATGTTTTCAACTTTTTGTAAGAAGAAGAAGTCCATTTCACACCATTCGTTGATTTCTTCTTTCGTTACACCTTGACGAATTGCTTCTGCTACAATAAACAGTCGCTCATCATCAGCTTTTATAATGCGTTTTTTCATTGTTTCTTTATCAATTTCTTTTAAATGCTCTAACTCTAAGTGATAAACGCCAAGTTCTAAAGAACGAACCGCTTTTAATAATGATTGCTCTAAGTTACGTCCGATTGACATAACTTCACCAGTTGCCTTCATTTGTGTACCCAGTGTTCTGTTTGCTGATTCAAACTTATCAAATGGCCAGCGCGGAATTTTTGAAACAACATAGTCTAATGCTGGTTCGAAACAAGCGTATGTTTTTTGTGTTACTGGATTTATAATTTCATCTAATGTTAGACCGACTGCAATTTTTGCCGCTAGCTTCGCAATTGGATATCCAGTTGCTTTAGATGCTAGTGCAGATGAACGACTTACACGCGGGTTTACTTCGATTACATAGTATTGGAAGCTATGTGGATCAAGTGCAAGCTGAACGTTACATCCACCTTCAATTCCTAATGCACGAATAATTCGTAATGAAGTGTTTCGTAACATTTGATATTCACGGTCACTTAATGTTTGGCTCGGTGCTACTACGATAGAATCACCTGTGTGAACTCCAACTGGATCGATATTTTCCATATTACATACTACAATCGCGTTATCATTTGAATCACGCATTACTTCATATTCAATTTCCTTACAACCAGCAATGCTCTTTTCTAATAAACATTGTGTTACTGGACTATGTTTTAATCCACCTGATACGATTTCAATTAGTTCTTCTTCATTACTACAGATTCCGCCACCTGTTCCCCCCATTGTAAATGCTGGGCGAACAATAACTGGATATCCAATTTCTTTTACAAATTCATGTGCTTCTTCTAGCGTATGAATGATGGTACTAGATGGAATTGGTTCATTTAATTCCTGCATTAATGTACGGAATAAATCACGATCCTCCGCTTGCTCAATTGCTGATAATTTCGTTCCTAAAATTTCAACTCCACACTCTTCAAGTATGCCTGATTTCGCAAGTTCAACAGCCATGTTTAAACCTGTTTGACCACCTAATGTTGGTAAGATCGCATCTGGACGTTCTTTACGAATGATACGGCTTACGAATTCTAGTGTTAATGGTTCTATATATACTTTATCTGCTGTTGCAGTATCTGTCATAATTGTTGCTGGGTTAGAGTTAACAAGGATTACTTTGTAACCTTCTTCTCTAAGAGATTGACAAGCTTGTGTACCAGAGTAGTCAAACTCTGCTGCTTGCCCAATTACAATTGGTCCTGATCCGATTACTAAAATTGTGTTAATGTCTAGGCGTTTTGGCATAACTCTTCCCCTTCTTTCTTGAAGTTTTCAATCATCGCTAAGAAATCTTCGAATAAATCATTTGCATCTTCTGGTCCTGCTGAAGCTTCTGGATGATATTGTACTGTAAATGCTGGGAACTTCGTATGACGAAGACCTTCTACTGTTCCATCATTTAAAGCGACATGTGTAATTTCAAGTTCTGTATTTTTAACTGATTCTTCTTCTACTGCGTATCCATGGTTTTGAGATGTAATTGCTACTTTTCCAGTTGCAAGATGTTTTACTGGATGATTTAAACCACGGTGACCGAATTTTAACTTACTTGTATTCGCACCAGATGCTAGAGCGAACAATTGATGTCCTAGGCAAATTCCGAATAAAGGAACTTTACCGATAATGTCTTTTAACATTTCAATTGCTTCTGGTACATCTTTCGGGTCTCCAGGTCCATTACTTAACATAATTCCATCTGGGCTAAGGCGTAAAATCTCTTCTGCTGTTGTATTGTAAGGTACTACAATTACATCACAATCACGTTTATTTAATTCTCTTAAAATACCATGTTTCATCCCGAAGTCTACAAGTACAACTCGGTGTCCACGGCCTGGGCTTGGGTATGGATCTTTCGTTGATACGCGTTTCACGTGATCTGTAAATACTGTCGCTTTTAATTGGCTCACGATGTATTCTACATCTGCATCCATGTTACATAGACGTCCACGTAATGTACCGTATTGACGAATTTTTCTCGTTAATTTTCTCGTATCAACTCCTGCTAAGCCTGGGATGTTTCTTTCTTTTAAGTAATCATTTAACGAAATTTCATTACGGAAGTTTGATGGGTGATCACAAATTTCGTTTACGATTAAGCCATTTACAGATGGGTGAATCGATTCAAAATCGTCACGGTTAATGCCGTAGTTTCCGATTAATGGGTACGTGAATGTTACGATTTGACCGCAATATGATGGATCAGATAATGTTTCTTGATATCCAGTCATTCCTGTTGTAAATACAACCTCACCTGACTTTTCAATTTCGCCTCCGAAACCTTTTCCAATTAATACCGTTCCATCTTCTAAGATAAGTTGTCTTTTCATACTAATGCACTCTCCTTTTGCCATGCGATCTTACCACCAACGATTGTCATTACCGGCCATCCTTGGCATTTCCAACCTGCAAATGGTGTATTTTTTCCTTTTGATAAGAATGTTGTTGGGTCAATCTCTTCTTCTTGTTCTAAATCAATGATTGTAATATCAGCTGTTCTACCTTCTTTTAGGCGACCAGCTTCTAAGCCGAATGTATCAGCTGGCTTTTCTGTTAAGAATTGAATTAACTGTTCTAGCGTAATAACTCCCTTTTTCACAAGGTTTGTGTATAGAAGCGGGAATGCTGTTTCAAAACCAGTAATTCCGAACGGTGCTCTTTCAATTCCTTGTGCTTTCTCTTCCGCTGTATGCGGTGCATGGTCAGTTGCAATCATATCGATCGTTCCATCTAATAAACCTTCAATTAATGCTGCATGGTCTTCTTTTCCACGAAGCGGTGGGTTCATTTTAAAGTTAGGATCAACTGATGGGATATCATCTTCACATAACACTAGGTGATGTGGTGTTACTTCTGCTGTTACTTTAATTCCAGCGCGTTTCGCATCACGGATTACACGTACAGAACCTTTTGTACTTACGTGACATACGTGATAGTGACAATCTGCTGCTTCAGCAAGCAGTATATCCCTTGCAATATGTACAGATTCACATACTGATGGGATACCGTTTAATCCGTGTTTCTCAGAAAACTTCCCTTCATGTACACAACCTTTATTAATAAGCGTATTCTCTTCACAGTGCGCAACTACTGCCATATTTAATTTCGCTGCACGTTTCATAGCCGCTAACATCATGCTAGCATCTTGTACGCCTACGCCGTCATCTGTGAAAGCAAATGCTCCAAGTTCTTTTAATGTTTCGAAATCTGTCATTTCAGAACCAGCTTGACGTACTGTAATTGCTCCGTATGGTAGTACGTTAACATGCGCTTTTTCTTTAATACGTTTTTGCAGGTCTTCCATATGTTCTCTGCAATCTGGTACTGGGCGTGTATTTGGCATTGAGCAAATTGTAGTGAATCCACCTTTTGCCGCTGCTAGTGTACCTGTTTCAATTGTTTCTTTATGTTCACCACCTGGTTCACGAAGATGTACGTGTACATCTACTAATCCAGGTGCGATTAAATTTCCGTTCACTTCGATTACTTCAGCATTATCTGCCGTAATATTTTCTGCTACCTTAGCGATTTTACCGTCTTGTACGAGAAGATCTGTTGCTACGATTTTTCCTTCTTCATTCATATAACGACCATTTTTAAACAAATAATTCATGTTTCATTCCTCCTAATACATTTGGTAAGGCGCGTTTTAGTACAGCCATTCTTACGTAAACCCCATTTTCCATTTGTTTAAATATGCGTGAACGCTCACACTCAACAAGTTCACTTGCAATTTCAACATCACGGTTTACAGGAGCTGGATGCATAATAATGCTTCCTTCTTTCATACGCTTTTCTCTTTCTACTGTTAATCCGTGTTTCTCATGATATTCTTTCATAATGTCTGTTTCATAATGATCATGACGCTCATGTTGTACACGGAGTAACATCATTACATCCACTTCTGGAACAAGTTCATCTAATGGTTTGTATGTTCCAAATGTGTTGTCTTCATCTTTCCACTCTTCTGGACTGGCAAAGTAAATTGTTGCACCCAACTTCGTTAATGCTTCTGCATTAGAACGTGCTACTCGGCTATGACGAACATCTCCTACTATTGCAATCTTCAAACCTTCAAATCTTCCAAACTCTTGTTTAATTGTAAGAAGGTCGAGTAGGCACTGCGTTGGGTGGTTTCCACATCCATCTCCAGCGTTTAAGATCGGGATATTCACCTGATCTTTTAGTTCATCGAAGTAGCGATCTTGCTCATGGCGGATGACCACTGCTTTTGTTCCGATTGATTCTAGTGTTCTTATCGTATCGTATAAAGTTTCTCCTTTTTGTACGCTAGATGCATCAGCTGAAAAGTTTAAAACATCTAGTCCTAATCTCTTCTCAGCAACTTCAAAGCTAAATCTCGTTCTCGTACTATTCTCAAAGAACAAGTTTGCAACAAAAGTTTGCTCTGTCGTTTTGCTCTCTTTTCCATTCGCAAAATCTTCTGCATCTTTTAGGATTTCTGAAATTTCTACTTCCGATAATTCACTCATCGTTAACAAATGGCTCATCGTCATCCCTCATCTTTCTGATTTTTATGTTACCACTTTTGTATTTTTATAACAACGTTTGTATAAAAATACCCTAATCATGTAAGACTAGGGTGCAAGGAAGAAGCCACCCTTTTCTGTCTCACAGGACTGAATTAAAAGGTTATTATTATGAAGCAATCTGCTTAGGTTGTTTTATTTGTTTCGTTTCCGGTAGTAGTAGATTTAACAGTACACCTACAATTGCTGCTAGTGCCATTCCTTCTACTTGGAACGATTCTCCTACGTGAAGTACCGCTCCACCAATACCGATTACTAGTATTACTGATGCAATCATTAAGTTTCGTTTGTCACTTAAATCTGTTTTATCATCTACCATCATGCGTAATCCGCTTGATGCAATTACACCGAATAGTAAGATTGATACCCCACCCATAACTGGTGTTGGGATCGAATGAATCAGCGCAGAAATCTTACCGATAAATCCGAACATGATTGCGAATACTGCTGAACCGATGAATAAGTATACACTGTATGCTCTCGTAATTGCTAGCACACCGATGTTTTCACCATACGTTGTATTCGGTGGTCCACCTATTAGTGATGCAATCAATGTTGCTATTCCATCACCGAAGATTGAGCGATGTAAACCTGGTTTTTCAATTAAATCTCTTTTAATAACATTTCCAAGTACAATTTGATGTCCGATATGCTCTGAAATTGTTACTAGTGCAACTGGTACCATCAAGAGTACTATCTTCCATGAAAACTCCGGAGTATATGTTACAAATGGTACTGTGAAGTCTGGTACAACAAACCATTTCGCCTCAGCTACTGGTTTTAAATCGACTAATCCTTGGAAGTATGCGAAGATGTACCCCCCGATAATACCGAGTAAAACTGGTATTATACTGAAGAACCCTCTTCCGAATATCGAGCATATAATTGTAATTGCTAATGTTACTAATGCTACTGAAAAGTGTATAAAGCTATATTTGCCATCCGCACCGTTCATCGCCATGTTAACTGCTGTATGTGCTAACGCTAAACCGATTACCATTACTACCGGCCCAACTACGATTGGCGGAAGTAATTTCATAATCCACTCTGATCCTGATTTCTTAATTCCGAGTGAGATTAAGATGTACACAAGCCCTGCTAGCAAACCACCAAGCATTGCTGCTCCCGGTCCACCTGCCGTTTTCGCTGTTATAATCGGTGCGATAAAGGCGAATGATGATCCTAGATAGGCAGGTACTTGACCTTTCGTTATAAGAAGAAACGCTAACGTTCCTAATCCACTTGATATTAATGCTACTGATGGATTCAATCCTGTTAAAAACGGAACAAGCACTGTTGATCCAAACATCGCGAACAAATGTTGTATACTCAAAAATAACCATTTTCCCGGTTTCGGTACTTCATTAACGTCTAACACTGGCTTTTGTTCCATTGTTACATCCTCCTTCAGTTTAAATCTTTGCAATAAAAAAACTCTTTGTGCCTGTGCACAAAGAGTCCTACACTTTCGTATGCCAAATTTGACATATGAAAGCCAAGACCCTTTGGCAGCCTCACAGGACTACATTTAAAAGGGCTTTACTTATCGTATATGCTTACTCGATCTTGTTGATCTGTCTCTTGCAAATCAACTTCGATACGCTCTTCACTTGATGTTGGAATGTTCTTTCCTACATAATCAGCGCGAATTGGTAGTTCACGATGACCTCTATCAACAAGAACCGCCAGTTGGATTTGAGATGGTCTACCTAAATCCATAAGAGCATCCATTGCTGCTCGAACTGTTCTTCCTGTATATAACACGTCATCCACAAGGATAACTTTTTTCTTCGTAATATCTACAGGGATATCAGAACCTTTTACAAGTGGTTCTTTATTTTTGGATTGCAGTGTTAAATCATCACGATATAACGTAATGTCTAACTCTCCAACTTCCATTTCTTTTCCTTCAATTTGACCAATTCGTTCTGCCAAACGTTGTGCAATAAAAATTCCACGAGTTTTAATTCCGACAAGAACACAATTATCGACACCTTTATTTCGTTCCACGATTTCATGACTAATTCGTGTTAAAGCGCGGCGAATCATTTGGTCATCTAAAACGACAGCTTTCTCTTGCATGCTCTACACCTCCAAGCTTTTTTTCTTGCGTGAGAGTAATGGTATAAAAAAAGTCCTCTCAGCGTGTGCGAGAGGACTTTTGAAAAAAGGGTACAGCATACCCTAAGTATTTCAAACCGTTACCTTCTCAACCTCACGGGGCTGTGTTAAAGGATCATTATTTAACTGTTATCAGTATCTCAGTTTTCTTATGATTTGTCAATACTATTTCCGTAAAATATTTAATGCTTCTTCAAATACTTCTGGAATCGGTGCCTCAAACTGAATATATTCACCAGTACGAGGATGATCAAAGCCTAAAATGCCTGCATGAAGTGCTTGTCCATTCATATCTAACGTTTTCTTCGGACCATACTTCGGATCTCCCGCAAGTGGATAGCCAATATATTTCATATGAACACGAATTTGGTGCGTACGTCCCGTTTCTAAGCGACATTCTACAAGTGTAAAGTCTTTAAAGCGTTCTAACACTTGGAAGTGAGTAACAGCGTTTTTACCATTTTCATCAACTGTCATACTTTGACGCTCTTTCTTATCACGACCAATTGGTGCATCGATAGTCCCCTTATCATGCGGAATAACACCGTGCACAATTGCTTTGTAACGTCTTGTTACTGTTTTTGCTACAAGTTGATTTACAAGTGATTCATGCGCCATATCATTCTTAGCAACCATTAATAATCCAGATGTATCTTTATCAATACGATGCACGATACCTGGACGCATTACACCGTTGATACCTGATAAATCTGTACAATGGTGCATAAGGCCGTTTACAAGCGTACCACTTGTATGCCCTGGCGCTGGATGTACAACCATACCACGTGGTTTATTTACAACAAGCACATCTGCATCTTCATAATAAATTTCTAAATTCATATCTTCTGGTTGAATATCTAACGCTTCCGGCTCAGGAATCGTTACTGTAATTTCATCTTCTTCTTTTACTTTATAATTCACTTTTACTGCTTTCCCGTTTACTGTCACAACATCATCTTTAATCCATTGCTGTACTTGTGAACGTGACCATTCGTTATTTATTCCTGCAACGAATTTATCAATTCGCTCATTTTTTTGCTCTTCTACAACTGTTACTTGTACTACTTCACTCATTCAATTACTCCTTCGCTTTCTTGCCTTCTAATAATGTTTGAATAATAATTAATACAACACCAATACATAATGCTGAATCAGCTATATTGAATACTGGATAGTTGTACGAGAAAATATACACGTGAATGAAATCCACTACTTCTTGTCTAAATACACGATCAATAAAGTTACCAATTGCCCCGCCTAAAATTAGGCCTAACGAAATACCTAGAAGCTTGTCTGTTTTCGCATACTTTTTCATATAAAATACGATAAACACTACAAAAACAACTGTAATAATGTAGAAGAACCACATTTTATTTTCTAAAATACCCCAGGCAGCGCCTCTATTTCGATGTGATGTTATGTATAATACATTGTCGATAATCGGAATACTCGTACCCAATTCCATGTTCTTTACAATTAACCACTTCGATATTTGATCGATAGCAATGACAAATAACGCTATTACATAATATATCATTTTCATTTCCCCCACAAAGACAGTGTACCTCAAAATTTTAGCATAGCTGCTACCTTTTCACAATGAACCTTTATAGAAGAATAAAATAAATTAAAAAAAGGTAATATAATATCGTTGTGCGTATTCATACATTTACCTTTTCATAGAAAAATTCATGAATTGTTCGGGCAGTCGGCATTGTTTTCATTTGCTTTGTCGAAATTAATCTCCCCGTCTCTTCACAAATACCGTACATGTCTATTTCCATTTTAAATAATGCGCGTTCTACATCCTTTAAATCCTCTTTTATATCATGTAATAGCAATTTTTTCTTTATCTCTTCCTTAATTTCATATCCAAGCTCTTGGCTGAACTCGACATCATATTTGTGCATTACTTCTTTAGCTAGTCTCTCTTGCAACTCTTTTCTCATCAATTGCAATTCTTCTTTTATTTCCATGTAGATTTCATTCACGTGTACATTCCTCCTAGCTGTAATGTACAGTTAGTGTGTCCGAAATTTATTTGCTTACCTCACACACATTTTTCCTTCACAGGAAAGAGCCTGAAAGTTATTTTGATATATCATCAAAATAAAAAAACTGACTGCATAAATAGCAGTCAGTTTTTTTATTATTTTACATAGTTTTCTTTCACAACTGTTGCACAACGCTCACATAATGTTTCATGTTCAGCATCTTTACCAATTGTTTCTGAAACTACCCAACAACGTTCACATGTTTCACCAGTTGCTTGAGCAACAATAACCGCTGTATGTTCATACTTCGGTGCATCTGCTGGCGCTTCTTCCATCATACCACCAAGTTTATACTCAGAAACGATGAATAATTGCTTTAAGTCTTCGCTAATAGACTCTAACATAGCTTTCATTTCTGCAGTTGGATATAGCGTAATGCTCGCATTTAATGACTTACCGATTACTTTTTCATTACGAGCTACTTCTAGTGCTTTTAACACGTCATCACGTAATGTCATAAATGCATCCCATTTTGTTTTTAATGCTTCCGCGTCATCTAATTGTACAGCTTCTGGCATATCAGTTAATTGTACACTTTCTTCTGTTACGCCTGGAATGTATGGCCATACTTCATCAGCTGTATGCGGTAAGATTGGTGTTACAAGTTTCGTTAACGCAACAAGAACTTCATATAATACAGTTTGAATTGCACGACGATCTTCGTGGTTTGCACCTTCAATGTATAAAATATCTTTTGCAAAATCTAAGTAGAATGAACTTAAATCAATTGTACAGAAGTTATGAATTGCATGATACACAGCAGCGAAATCGTATGTCTCATATGCTTCTTTAACTTTTGTAATTAAGTCATTTAATTTCACTAACATGTAACGATCTACTTCACGAAGCTCAGCTACAGCTACTGCATTTTCACTTGGCTTAAAGTCGTCTAAGTTTCCTAATAAGAAACGGAATGTGTTACGGATTTTACGATACACTTCTGCTACTTGTTTTAAAATATCATCTGAAATACGTACGTCAGATTGATAGTCAACAGAAGATACCCATAAGCGTAAAATGTCTCCACCTAATTGATCCATGATTTTCTTCGGTACGACGATGTTTCCAATCGACTTACTCATTTTACGTCCTTCACCATCTAGTACGAAACCGTGGCTTAGTACGCCTTTATATGGAGCTTTACCTGTTACAGCAACTGCTGTTGATAATGAAGAGTTAAACCAACCACGATACTGATCAGATCCTTCTAAATATAAATCAGCTGGACGCTGTAAATCTTCGCGCTCTTCTAATACAGCTTGGTGAGAAGAACCTGAATCGAACCATACATCCATGATGTCTGTTTCTTTACGGAATTCGCCATTTTGGCTACCTGGATGTGTAAATCCTTCTGGTAATAGATCTTTCGCTTCACGCTCAAACCATACGTTAGAACCGTGTTCACGGAATAAATCTGCTACATGGTTAATTGTTTCATCCGTAATAATTGGATCACCATTCTCAGCATAGAATACCGGAATTGGCACACCCCATGCACGCTGACGAGAAATACACCAGTCACCACGGTCACGAACCATATTATGAAGACGAGTTTCTCCCCATGCTGGTACCCATTTTGTTTCCGCTACAGCTTCTATTAATTCTTTACGGAATGCTTCAATAGATGCAAACCACTGTGCTGTCGCACGGAAAATAATTGGTTTTTTCGTTCTCCAATCATGTGGGTATGAATGCGTAATGAATGTTAGTTTCAGTAACGCGCCTACTTCTTCTAATTTTTCTGTAATTGGCTTGTTAGCTTTATCATAGAATAAGCCTTCAAATCCAGGTGCTTCATTTGTTAATACACCTTTATCATCAACTGGGCAAAGTACTTCTAATCCATACTTTTTACCAACAACGAAGTCATCTTCCCCGTGTCCTGGTGCTGTATGAACACAACCTGTACCTGCATCTGTTGTTACGTGATCTCCTAGCATTACTAATGAATCACGATCGTAGAATGGATGTTTTGCAACTGTGTACTCCAGTTCGCTACCTTTTACTGTTTTCACAACTTCAGCATTTTCCCACTCTAACGTTTTTGCAACTGTCTCAAACAGCTCAGAAGCAATGATATATTTCTCATCATTTACTTTTACAATGCTATATTCAAGCTCTGGGTGAACAGAAATACCTAAGTTTGCAGGTAATGTCCAAGGTGTTGTTGTCCAAATGATGTACTTTTCATCACCTTCTAATACGTTCTTTCCATCTTTTACAGGGAATGCTACGTAAATAGATGCTGATTTTTTATCTTGATATTCAATTTCAGCTTCTGCTAAAGCAGATTCACTCGTTGGAGACCAGTAAACTGGTTTTTGACCTTTATAGATATAACCTTTTTTCGCCATGTCACCAAACACTTTAATTTGTTGTGCTTCATAAGCGGGCTCTAAAGTAATATATGGATTATCCCAATCTGCACGTACACCTAGACGCTTAAATTGTTCACGTTGACGTTCTACTTGTTCATATGCATACTCTGCACATAACTTACGGAACTCAGCAACTGTCATTTCTTTACGCTTTACACCTTTATTTGTTAAAGCTTGTTCAATTGGTAAACCGTGCGTATCCCATCCTGGAACATATGGCGCACTAAAACCAGTCATTGATTTATAACGAACAATAAAGTCTTTTAATACTTTATTTAATGCATGTCCCATATGAATGTCACCATTCGCATATGGAGGCCCATCATGCAATACAAATAAAGGACGACCTTTTGTATGTTCTTGTACTTTTTCGTAAATATTCATTTCAGCCCATTTTTCTTGCATTGCAGGCTCACGTTTTGGTAAGTTCCCACGCATTGGGAACTCTGTTTTCGGCATCAGTAATGTATTTTTGTACTCCATGCTCAATTCCTCCTTACATGTATAAAAGAAATACTTAAAAAACGGAATAAAAAAGAGACTTTCTCATCCCAAAAAGGGACGAGAAAGTCTCCCGCGGTACCACCCTAGTAGATCATATACATATGTATAGAATCCTCTTATATTCTTAACGCGAATACACGCCTACGCTTACTCTATTTGTTCAGCGCGGAACTCCAGGGTGATATTCCCACTATCTCCTTATCCTGAGCTTACACCGTCCTCAGTTCGCTATATAAGGTTTGAAAAGGTACTTATCCCTATCTTCGTTTTTCTTAATAAATATGTTGTTTAAAATTATATGTAATAATGAGAAAAACGTCAAGCTTACACTGTTTCTTCTTTTTTCAACAGTTCATCTACTTCGTCTTCTAACTCAATTAGTTTATCCCAATCATCGTTGTTTAACATTTCAAGCTGTGTTTCTAATAACATACGGAAACGAGTTCGGAATACTTTCGCTTGTTTCTTTAGCTCTTCAATATCAAAAGCAACTTTTCTTGATTTTACTAATGCTTCGTTAATAATACGATCAGCATTCTTTTCAGCTTCACGCACAATTAATTTCGCTTCTTTTTGCGCATTACGTTTTACTTCTTCCGCTGCTTCTTGCGCAACAACGATAGATTTGTTTAACGTATCTTCAATATTAGAGAAATGATCTAACTTCCCTTCTAACTGCGCAACTTTTTCTTCTAAAGCTTTTTTCTCACGAATGACCAATTCATAATCTTTGATAATTTGATCAAGAAACTCATTTACTTGATCTTCATCATAGCCACGGAATCCGCGACCAAATTCTTTGTTATGAATATCTAATGGTGTTAACGGCACAACGCCACCTCCAAGTAGTTATCTAAATTTCCTCTTTCAATTATATCTTTTCTTCGACAAAATAGGAGGATTTCCTTCTAAAAAACCAATCATTTTAGTATACCATACAAAATTCTCCATTTGTCGCGTTTTGTTCTACCTTCTACAGAAAATAATTTACTTCGTCCATATCCTCTAACAGAAAAAACGTCTCCTGGATAACATTCATAAGCAGTTTGTTCCACTATTTTCCAATTAACTTTTACTAAACCATTTTTAATGAAAGGTTGCACTTTCTGTCTAGATAAATGTAACATTTCAGCTAACATAACATCTAAACGAAGTGAAGAAACCGTTCCAGATTTCTCCCCCCACATTTCATGTATCTGTAGAATTTGTTCTCCTTGTACTGCTGATAAGGAGACTTTTACTTTTCCTATTGCTTGTAAGTTCATCTCAATGTACGATACGATTTCTTTCGCAACTACAATTTGGGCACGATTTTCTTGCAGCAAAATATCACCACATTTTTCTCTCGTTAAACCAAGAGACATAAATGTACCTAATATTTGCCTATGTTCTAGCGTATAAAACTTGGAAGGATAGTCAATTTCTAATACTTCTACTTGAAATTCTTCTTCATTTAATTCTAGATAGTCTGGATAAATGAGTGCTCTTTTACGCTCTGCATTAGGCGTTGCACCACCAAATTGCACAGCAACATCTCCTTGTCCAATTACCATAGAAACAATTTGTTGCTGTCTTGGATCAAGGAAATCTGTTAATTTCACTTGATGGTACTCCGCCGTTCGCTTCCACTCTAGCACTTTATCTACAAAGACCTCTTCATCAGGCCTAAAATGTTCATAAATGCTCATGTATTTAACCTCTTACTATAAGAAATAGCTGAACAAACTGAACAAACCACTTTTAGCAAGTTTTAACGCAAAAATCGCAACGAGTGGAGAAATATCAATCATACCCAGCGGCGGAATAAATCTGCGGAATGGTTCTAAATACGGTTCACAAATTCGCGCCAAGAACTCTCCAAAAGATGATTCCTTTGCACCAGGAAACCATGATAGGAGAATGTAAATAATCAGTGCCCACGAGTAAATCTCGATAGCAGAACTTAACACCATTAAAACTGTTGTCATGGCGTATTACCACCTCTTTATATTTGTTTCTTCTTCTTCACCGAATAACTCTGAAATTGCACCAACAATATCAACATTTTCAGGTGTACACATAAATGTTTTCGGTCCTATTTTTTGAATATCCCCGCCTATAGCGTATACAGTACCACTTAAAAAGTCAACGATACGTACCGCTTGATCAGTAGACATTCTCTGCAAATTAATTACAACAGCTCGTCTACCTTTTAAGTGGTCCGCAATCCCTTGTGCTTCCGAATATGTGCGTGGTTCTAATAAAACAACTTTTGAAGATTGTTTTGCTGTTTCAATACTTACAACATTTTGCTTCGGTTGCGCTTTCGGAAACGTAACATCTTGTTGTTCTGGTGGATCTTGCTGCTTTTTCATGTCTGTTTGCTCCTTTTCATAACCATATTGAGCTGCTTCTTTTTCTTCCGGTGTATCAAAAAAGAAGTATTTTACTTTTGACCAACTCATAATAAGATTCTCCTTCCTTTTACGCTTTTCCTACTAAAATCGTTCCCAAACGAATATATGTAGCCCCTTCTTCAATTGCAATCGTGTAATCGTTGGACATTCCCATTGATAATTCTTTACATGGCGCATGTAATAACTCTAGCTCCTGCACCTCTGTTTGTAGCATACGTAATTCCTTAAAACAGCGTCTGATTTCTTCCTCTTCTTCTGTAAATGGAGCCATCGTCATTAGTCCAACCACTTCAATTTTATCGAATTCTTGCAAACTTTGAATAAAAGAAACAACCTCTTCTATTGCCAATCCTTGCTTCGATTCTTCAGATGAGGTTTTCACTTGAATAAAGCATTTCACTTTCTTATCAGCACGTTTCTGAATTTCTTTCGCCAGGGAAAGACGATCTAACGAATGTAAATAATCAATTTCATTAATGATTTCTTTTACTTTTCTCGTTTGTAATGAGCCAATAAAATGCCAATTAACTTTTGAACCGAAATGCTCATATTTCTGTAAGAAACCTTCATTTCTATTTTCACCTAAATCGATAATTCCAGTTTCAATTACTTCGTTTGTTTTTTCAATCCCTACAGTTTTTGTCACTGCAACAAGTTTAATATCTTGCAACGAACGTCCAGCTCGAGCGCAAGATTCTTTAATAGCTTCGTTTACAATTACTAAATTTTCTTGTACTGTCACTTGCTTCCTTCCTCCTTAAAACCTATGAAACTCAACATTCTTCCTGTCTTACCTTGATCACGACGATGAGAGAAAAATAGTTGCTCTTCACAGCTTGTACAAAGAGATGACATTACAATATGCTCTTCTTTTATGCCTGCTTGTACGCATAATATACGATTAATTTCTTTTAAATTAATTGCGTACTGCCCGTCAGAAATTTTTTGATGAGGAACAGCACCGTTAATTACTTTCTGTGCTGCTGTTAATACACGATCATCCACAACATAACAACAAGATCCGATCGACGGCCCAATTGCAACATGAATTTCATCACTTGAAATACCTTCTGCATTCCACTTTTGAATCATTTCCTTTGCAATCTCTTGTACAGTGCCTTTCCATCCAGCATGCGCAAGTCCTATCATACCATGTGATGGTGCATAAAAATAGAGCGGAACACAATCCGCGTAACAAGACGTTAACAGAACATCTTCATTACTCGTATAAATGCCATCTGTTTTTGAAATACCGTCCTCATATGAATAGACGCCACTTCCCTTTTCCTGTTGCCCTACTTTTTCAACATGATGATCATGAACTTGTTCAGAGCAAATCCAGTTTTCTAATGGTTTTTGTAACTTATTTGCTAAAATGCGTCTGTTTTCATGAACGTTCTCCACGATATCATTCACATGTAATCCTAAATTCATCGCATGAAAGGAGCCCGTACTTATCCCACCATCTTTTGTCGTAAATCCAGCAGTAATGTTTCCAAGTTCTTTCCATGCTTGTAAATACAGTATACCGTCCACATATTTAAATGGTTCTCTCATAAAGCGGCTCCTTTTAATTAAAATAACAGAAAAAAGTATGGTACTTCCTGTCTATTTTACCATACTTTTATTTTTTCATAATCCTAACAGAAAAAAAGAGGAATTTGTAATATTCTTTATGAAATTGTCGGTGTTTGTATTGATTCTGTTACAGTATTAACAGGATTTACTCTTACAAGTATGACATCTTCCCCAATTTTCACAATTTCCTTCCAAGGAATTACAATCTCAACATCTTTTCCAAAAATACCTAGCATACGTGTCTGTTTGGAAATAATAACAGAACAAACTTTCCCTGTGTTCATATCAATTTCAATATCTCCAATATTCCCAATCCTTTTTCCATCTGAAATATTTATAACATCCTTCATCTGTAACTCTGAAATTCGTATCACCATTTTTATCCTCTCCCTTATATGACGAATTGGAAGCTGTTTCTCATATTTACAGGAAGTCACCTATACGAAACACCATGCTAGTTTCATTATATGAACACTAATCCCCTACTATGAGCGTAAACCATATTACATATAAAAAAGTCTCACCATAATTGGTGAGACCTTATCCTTGAATCGTCTTATTCATTTGTTTAATGGCTGACTTCTCTAAACGTGATACTTGAGCTTGGGAAATCCCAATTTCTTCTGCAACTTCCATCTGTGTCTTTCCTTGGAAGAAACGTTTTCTAATAATCATTTTCTCTCGATCATTTAAACGCTTCATTCCTTCTTTCAATGCTAGTTCTTCAACCCACTGCTCGTCCTTTTGTTTTTCATCACTTAACTGATCCATAACAAAGATAGGATCTCCTCCATCATTATAAATAGGTTCAAATAATGAAACTGGGTCTTGAATCGCATCTAAAGCAAATACTATCTCTTCATGAGTTACTTCTAGCACTTTTGCAATATCCATTGCTGTTGGTTCTTTTGAATTTTCTGCAATCAACTTTTCTCTTACTTGCAAAGCTTTATACGCAATATCTCGCAATGAGCGCGATACGCGAATCGGATTATTATCACGCAAATATCTGCGTATTTCCCCAATAATCATCGGCACAGCATACGTTGAAAATTTTACATTTTGGCCTAAATCAAAATTATCAATTGATTTCATAAGTCCGATGCAACCAACTTGAAATAAATCGTCAACATATTCTCCTCTGTTATTAAATCTTTGGATGACGCTCAGTACAAGACGTAAGTTTCCATTCACTAATTTTTCTCTTGCGCTTATCTCTCCACTTTGCATTTCACGAAATAATTTCCGCATCTCTTCATTTTTTAATACTGGAAGTTTAGCTGTATCAACACCGCAAATTTCTACTTTGTTTCTCGTCAAAGTGTTCCCTCCTATCGGGAGTTGCTGTACAGTGTAAAGTATTTCCTTTGAAGGGGATTTTATGCATGTGGTTTTTTCACGATTTTTTATTTAAATTATCTTTCCTAATACAACTAAATAGAATAAGACCAGCCTACATAACGGCTGGTCTTATTCTTCACACCATTTTATTAAATTCTTTTCGTAATCTTTTTATAATTCTTTTTTCTAAACGCGAAATGTATGACTGTGAAATCCCAAGCATATCCGCCACATCTTTTTGCGTCTTTTCCTCTCCTCCAGCAAGCCCAAACCGAAGTTCCATAATTTGTTTTTCACGATCATTTAATTGGTGTAATGCTTTCATTAAAAGGTGACGATCTACAGTAGCTTCTAAATCTTTTGTAATAATATCATCATCTGTACCTAACACGTCAGACAACAACAGTTCATTCCCATCCCAATCAATGTTTAGCGGTTCATCAAAAGAAACTTCCGAACGATTTTTGTTATTTCGACGTAAATGCATTAAAATTTCATTTTCTATACAACGCGATGCATATGTTGCTAATTTTATTTTCTTTTCTGGATTAAATGTATTTACCGCTTTAATAAGGCCGATTGTTCCTATACTAATCAAATCTTCAATATTTATCCCTGTATTTTCAAACTTTCTTGCTATATATACAACGAGCCTTAAGTTACGTTCAATAAGTAATGACCTTGCTGCCTGATCTCCCTTTGGCAATTTATTCAAAAGAACTTCCTCTTCTTCTTTCGTTAACGGTGGTGGCAACGCTTCACTTCCACCAATATAATAAATTTCATCGGTCTTAATTCCTAATTTCAGCAATACTTTATACCAAAGGTATACTAAATAAAATTTTAATTTCATCATATTATCCCGCCTCTCATTATTAAGCAATCACCATTTTTTGTGAAATCAACATTTTTGGATGCACAATACATTGATACTCCCCATTTGTAGACAGTTGTTGTGTATTTAATCCAATTAATACTTTGTTTACAACAATAGAACTATCTTCATGATCAACTTGCACACTGTCAGGCTTAATTGCCCACAAAAATTGACTTTCTACTCCTACTGCACGGAAAGGAATTAAACGTAATTTTGTCGCCCAACCAGAATCATTTTCTGGTATTTGAGGAATTTCTGTTTTGGAATAAATTTGTTCTGTTAACCAAGATGGTAAGCAATGTTCTAATGATGAAACATGCATAATCATAACGGGTGTTTTTGTTAATGGGTCGTAAAGTTGGTTCCCACTGTCAATAAGACCTGCCAGTTCTAGTTCTTCTTCGGCCAATTGAATTTTTACTTTCACAATTTGGTCATAGTGTATTTTCGTGACCTCTACGCTTTCAATACGCTTTTTAGAAAAATAATAAATTACCGGAAAACCAAAAATAACAAATAACCAACTAATTGGATCGCCGTAAGAAATTGACTGAGATTGAACCAATCCATTTACCATTTCATTCGTTTGCAAAAAGAAATGAGTTCCAATTAATCCTCCGCCAACCATAAAGGTTACAAAGTAAAAAGTAAAAACAGTTTGTGCATAATTTCTAAACGTTGTAAACCCAAATGCTGTATACACAATAAGTAACGAGTACAGTAGTTTCATAATTGGATGTGTCATCATAGAAGCAAAAGGAGTAAAGGCAAAAATAACAATAGTTGAACCTATAAATGCCCCTAACACAAGCCTCCATCTTTTGATTTTCTTTTTTAACACGGTAGCTGTTAATAAAAGCAAAAGAAAATCAATGCAGGCGTTTAACAACCAAACAACGTCGGCGTAAACAACCAAACAATTCACCTCTTTTTTCAAGTTGAGACTAGTATAATGCATATCCAATAGGAAAGTGTGTCAATTTGCGGAGGTGTTTTTTTGTTATTTTGTGATTTCTAGACATAATCTGTCGGTAAAAAATAAAAGTACAAATTCATAGAATGATATACTCTTATTTTCACCAACAAAATATATTGAAATATACGAAATAAAAAAAGACCTGCTAAGCAGGTCTTTTTCATTTAAAAAACAAAAAAGGAGCATGAAAGCTCCTTTTTTTTATCGTCTACGACGGTTACGTAAAAATGCTGGAATATCGATATCATCTGAATCTGAATGACGCTCATGTACAACTGGCTCTTCACGCTTCATTTCACGTTTTACTTCACGTTGTTTTGAAGGTTGAGCTACTGATTGTTGCTGTTGTTGCGTGTGGTTCGCATTCGGACGAATAATTGGTTTTGGTGGTTGAGTTGCAATGCTATCATCAAAACCAGTTGCAATTACAGTTACAACGATATCATCTTTTAATCCTTCATTAATAACAGAACCGAAGATCATATTTACTTCTGGATCTGAAGCTGAAGCTACGATATCTGCCGCTTCTTGTACTTCATATAAGCTTAAGTTAGCGCCACCCGTAATGTTCATGATAACACCTTGAGCTCCATCAATAGATGTTTCTAGTAATGGACTAGAAATCGCTTTTTTCGCAGCTTCTGCAGCACGATTTTCCCCGTTACCAGAACCAATACCCATTAAAGCAGAACCTCTATTAGACATAATTGTCTTTACGTCTGCAAAGTCTAAGTTAATTAAACCTGGCGTTGCAATTAAATCCGAAATACCTTGAACACCTTGACGTAATACGTTATCAGCTTCACGGAATGCTTCTAACATTGGCGTATTTTTATCAACGATCTCTAATAAGCGATCGTTTGGAATTACAATAAGAGTATCTACATTTTCTTTAAATGCTGCAATACCAGATGCTGCTTGCGTTGCACGTTTACGTCCTTCAAAAGTAAATGGACGTGTTACAACACCAACTGTTAAAGCACCTAATTCTTTTGCAACTTGAGCAACAACTGGAGCTGCACCAGTTCCAGTTCCACCGCCCATACCAGCAGTTACGAAGACCATATCCGCACCACGAAGTGCTTCTTGGATCTGTTCTTTACTTTCTTCTGCAGCTTTTTTCCCTACTTCAGGATTTGCGCCGGCACCAAGTCCACGCGTTAATTTTCCACCAATTTGCATTTTTGTTTCAGCTTTTGATAGATTTAATGCTTGTGCATCAGTGTTCACAGCGATAAAGTCTACACCTTGTACACCGTGTTCAATCATACGGTTTACAGCATTGTTTCCGCCACCGCCGACACCGATAACTTTTATATTCGCTAATTGATCTTGAGTAGTATCAAACTCTAACATGTCGAAATCCCCCTAGAACCTCATTTTTCGTGTCCAATTTTAATCCCATAAATAACGGAATACACGTTTTACTTTTGACATCATACGGTCATCATTTTGATTATTATTGTTTTGATTACGAGTTTTTTGTTTCGCGGGTTGCTGTTGTACCGGCGTTGGTGCTGGTGCTGGTACTGGTTCAAAATGCTCTTGCTTTTCCTGCACATTTTTCCCACGTAATTTAGCTTTTTGATAAGAATGTTTAATTAATCCAACTCCGCTTGTATATTGGGGCTCACGCACACCAATATAATCAGGAGTTGCTACACGAACATTTTCATGTAAAATATCATATGCAAGATCAAGAACACCTGGCATAGAAGCAATTCCGCCAGTTAGTACATAACCAGAAGCCACTTGCTTTACTCCTAACTTACGCACTTCATCTTGAACAAACATTAAAATTTCCTCTACACGAGCCTCTATTATATCCGATAATTCCAACTGAGAATATTGTTCTGTTTGATCACTTCCCATAATAGGAACCGTAAACATCTCTTCTTCAGATGCTGTATCATAAAAAGCATGTCCATATTTCAACTTAATTTGATCTGCATTTTCTGTTGAAGTTTTCAACCCAATTGCAATATCCTTCGTTATATGGTCTCCACCTAATGGTAATACGCTCGTCGCTTGTAACTCTCCGTCTTTAAAAATAGATAAAGTTGTAGATCCTCCCCCCATATCAACAAGGGCTACTCCTCTATTTTTTTCATCTGAAGATATAGCAACTGTTGCAGCCGCTAAAGGTTGAAGACAAATATCAACAATTTCAAGACCTGCTTTTTCTACACAACGAAGTAGGTTATGTAGTAAAGTTCTCGAGCCTGTAATAAGTGTACCTTCCATTTCTAATCTTACACCGATCATCCCGCGTGGATCGTTAATCTCGTCAAGACCGTCTACGATGAACTGTCGAGGTACCACATCAATAAACTCACGTTCTGGAGCAATTGACACAACTTGTGCTGCATCTAGAACGCGTAAGACATCTTCATTCCCGATTTCACGATCTTCATTTGAAACAGCGACTACTCCGTGACAAGGAAGTAGCTGTACCTGGTTTGCATTGACACCTACTACAACTTGCTCAATGTGGATTCCCACCATGCGCTCAGCTTGTTCAATTGCTTTTTTAATTGATCGAACAGTCTCGTCTATATCAACTATCGATCCCTTCTTTAAACCATTTGATTTTACATTTCCAACACCAATAATGTTTAAGCTGTCATTAACCATTTCACCAATGATGACTTTAACATTGGATGTACCGATGTCAAGACTAACATATATTTCATTGCTGTTCATTCTTTGGCACCTCCTTCTTTATTTATACCATACAACTCAATATATGGAACAACAATCGCAACTTTACTATTTATAAGAAAAATATTCAACGTCTTTATACGTTTCCCTTTTTTAACCCTATATTTTTCTTATTTTTATTTAGCATTCAATTAAGAATATCGCAGTAAACTATGAATAACTGCTTATCTTGAAATAATTCTATTTCGAGTGTAAAGTTTACCGCCAAGTATAAGTCTACACTAAGATGTACTCATAGAAAAGTGAAACTTGTACCAATACTAGTATGAATCTAAGAATTTTTACATATTTTTCATCAAATGAACCATTCTTCTAAATTCGTATGCATATAATAGAACGTTTGTTTTGTTTTTTCTGCTATAAGCAACGAAAACTACCATTCTATTCTTTTTTTTCTTCCGCACCTAATTCTTTCGTATATGCACCTACTTCTAAGTCAATTAATACCTTCTTACCTGGCTCAATTGTTTTTAAAATAAGCGGATAGGCTTCCATACGTTTTGCGAAATTTTGAATCGTAGTGCTCACTTCATAACCTTCATTCATATATAAAGTAAGATGATCTTCATTCGCATTCGTTGGAGAATAGCGAATCTCCGAAATAGATTTTAAAATAGCTGGTGTTAACTTTTCTAGTTCAGCGATTAACTCCTTCATTTTCTCTTCTTTAAAAGGTTCGAAAATCGGTGCTGCAACAGGAAGTTTTCCATTAGGTAGTACATCAAGTGTTTTTCCATTCTCTAATAACGGTTGTAATTTTCCCTCTTTATTTATATAACCAATCGTTAAATATTCTTCAATATGAACATCAATCTTGTTTGGAAAACGTTTTTTTACATTTACTGCTTTAATTTCTTTTCGCTTCGTTAAGTTTTCTTCAGCTTTATGTGCTGTCACTCGGAAATAACTTGTATCATATGTCACGCCTGAATCCTTCATTACTTGCTCATCCGTCATATAGTGATTTCCAAACACACTAATCTTTTTTATATTACTAAGCGGAGACCGAAAATAAATTAAAAAGAGCACTAATAAAAATAAAATTGATATGTATAAAATCAATCGATGATTAACATTTTTTTTGTTTTTTTTCTTTTGATTTTTCAATTTTGGTACACGATCTTGTAGTTTAATCACTTTACTATTATTCATGTACGATCCCCCTATGTAACATAAAGAACGGCATGTTCCTCATGCCGTTCTTATCTTCTTATTATAACATAAATGATAATGAGCGGAACGAATAACCGTTATCTTCCAATGATTTCTACTTCTGTGTGCATATCTACATCAAATTTATCCTTAATTGTATGTTTTATTAATTCAATTAAGGACAATACATCTTGCGCTGAAGCCCCCCCGGTATTAACAATAAAATTGCCATGCATTTGAGAAATTTGAGCTCCACCAATCCTATAACCACGAAGCCCTGCTTTTTCTACTAAATCGCCTGCAAAATGTGGGATTGGATTCCGAAATATACTTCCTGCACATGGGTGATTCCATGGTTGCGTTTCACGGCGGTAATCTTTATTATTTTGCATGCTACGTACAATTTCTTCACGTTTTCCCGCCTGTAATTGAAACTCCGCCTCTAAAACAATACCAGGACGTTTCGTTTGCAATACAGATGCCCGATAAGAAAACTCCAGTTCTTTATTCGTTAACCAGTCAATTGTACCGTCTTCAAACAGAATGAGAGCCTTCGATAATACACTCGATATATCCGATTTATGTGCACCTGCATTCATATATATTGCACCACCGACACTTCCTGGAATACCGCTTGCAAACTCCAATCCAGCTAACCCTTGACGACTAAGTAAAGTTGACAATTTAATAAGAGGATATCCACTACCAACTCTTACCTTATGTTTTTCGACCTCTAAGTGATCTAATCCTTCTCCTAAACGAATAACAACACCTTCTATGCCTTGATCAGATACAAGAAGGTTTGAACCGCGCCCAATTACAGTCCACTTCGTTTTGTATTGCTTTACTAACTGTAATGTTTTTTCAATACCGGCTACATGCTTAGGCACAATTAAAATATCCGCTGGTCCACCTATTTTCATAGTTGTATAACGTGCTAACGACTCGTTAACTAAAACACGACCAACGTCTGCTTCTATAAGCTCATTTACTAATTGTTCCATAGACAATCTCCCCCATATTAAGTCTTCTTATGACAATAATATGCAGGGCGTTCACCTAACGTTATCCCTCTATTTACGGGCAGTACAGCTCCTAAATCAAAATTCGGCAGTAACAAAGAAGTTAGGCGGTATCGGGATGCCAGTAAACATCCGATTAGTGAAAGGTAATAATCAACGAGAGAGAATCACTCCCCACTGATTAAAACCTCACTTTATTTTTTTACAAGCTTATTCATTACTTCATACAGCTTATTTGCTGCATCTGGAATACCTAGTTTCTTAGCAGCTAGCTTCATATTTTGTAATGTTTGTGCATCCAATAAAATCTCATCAATATCACGAATAAGCGTTTCAGCTGTTAAATCTTTTTCAAGTAACATTTTTGCCGCTCCTTTATCAACAACTGAACGTGCATTCTTTTCCTGATGGTTATTTGTTACGTACGGACTCGGTATTAACACACTTGGTTTTCCTAACGCTGTTAATTCTGCAAGTGTTGTTGCCCCAGCCCTTGAAACAACAAGGTCTACACCAGTTAGTACCTCTGGCATATTATGAATGAACGGCTTAATAATAACATTGTTCGGGTTCCCTTTTTGCTTCACGGCTTCCATCACTTTGTCATAATGTACTTCACCTGTTACATATAGTATTTCGTAGCTTTTGTTCCCAAACTGTTCAATTGCTTCAACGAAGGCATCGTTAATCGGTCTAGCGCCACGACTTCCACCAAATATAAGTACAGACTTTTTAGGAAGAGAAAGCCCAACTGAACGTTTCCCTTTCATTCCATTTTGATCCATTACCTCTGATGCTCGCGGATTACCTGTCATTACCACTTTTGACTCTGGAAAATGCTCTGTAGCTGCTTCAAAACAAACAGCAACTTTATCAACATAACGACTTAAAAATTTGTTCGTTACACCTGGTACACTATTTTGTTCATGTACAATAGTTGGAATACCTAATTTGGCTGCAGCGTATACAACTGGTCCACATACATATCCACCCGTTCCAATTACGATATCCGGATTAAAACGACGAATATATCGTTTACTATCCTGTACACCTTTTAGAAAACGCATTACTGTCTTCACATTATCTAATGATATTTTTCGTTTAAATCCACTTATAACAATAGATTGAAATGGTATACCTGCTTTTGGAACGATTGTACTCTCTAGTCCATTTTCCGTACCAATATATAAAAATCTTGCTTCTGGATTTAACTTTTTTATTTCTCTAATTAAAGCAAGAGCTGGATAAATATGACCACCAGTACCCCCACCACTCACTAATACACGCACTACTAACTCCTCCGCTTCTCTTTTCTTATTTCCATTATATTTATTTCTATATACATATTGCATTTTTACACACATACGAAAAACCCTGTCTTATAAACAGGGTTTAGTAGCGAGAATGGCGACTTATATTTAATAATACACCTACTGCCATTAACATTAATGTCAAACTTGATCCACCATAACTTAAAAACGGCAAGGTAATACCCGTAACAGGCATCAGTCCTGTTACAACACCAACATTAATCATTACTTGAATCGCAATCATCGCCACAATACCTACTGCTAAAAACGTACCATATAAATCTGGCGCTCCTAATGCGATACGAATCCCGCGCCATAATAATAGACTAAATAATAATAACACAAATGAACCACCAATAAAACCTAATTCCTCGGATAAGATTGCAAATATAAAGTCAGTTTGTGGTTCAGGTAAATAAAGAAATTTTTGTCTACTTTGTCCAAGTCCAAGCCCAAATAATCCACCGGGTCCAATTGCGAGTAATGATTGGATAATTTGAAATCCACTTCCAAGCGGATCTGCCCACGGATCTAAATATGATGTAATGCGCTTCATTCGATACGGTGCTGATGCGATTAACCCTACAAACCCTGCTACACCAAGCAAACCAAACATCGCAAAGTGAAAGACCCTCGCTCCCGAAATAAATATCATAATGATACATGTCCCAACCATTACCGTTCCTGTCCCAAGGTCTGGCTGTAACATAATCATCCCAAAAGCAAGAAACACAAAACTAAGAGCCGGTAATAAACCACGTTTAAAAGATGTAATCAATTTTTGCCGTTCCGCTAAAAACTTTGCCAAGAAAATAATCATCGCAAACTTCATAAATTCTGACGGTTGAATCGAAAATGCTCCGATACCAATCCAACTTCGTGCTCCTCCTCGAACAAGACCTACTCCAGGAATAAGAACGAGAATAAGAAGAATGAAGCAAACTAGCAAAATTACTTTTGAATACGTACGCCACACCCAATAATCAATTTTCATAATAAAAAACATAGCTACTACACCAAGACCCGCAAACAGTAATTGTCTTTTGGCAAAAAAGAATGAGTCCCCCATTTTATAAGAGGCCCAAACTGCACTCGCACTATAAACCATAATCATTCCGATTGTCAACAATGAAAGTGTTACGATGATGAGAATAAAATCAGGCGTTTTCTTCATTACCCACAAACACCACCTCTTTAGGCAGAACCTTTTGCCCTATGTAACAAAACATCAGTAGGTGTTAGCCTACTGATGTTTTGATTTACTTTATATAAGTTTATGCACAGCTTGTATAAAAATGTCTCCTCTTTCTTCAAATGTTTTAAATTGATCCCAGCTTGCACACGCTGGAGAAAGAAGAACAACATCACCTTCTTTAGAATGAGCATAAGCTTTCACCACTGCTTCATCTAAAGTATCGACACTTTCAATTATATCTAATCCCGCTTTTTCTGCCGCTCTTACTAGTTTGGGAGCTGTTTGTCCAAATGTTACAATCGCTTTTACATTTTTGAAATACGGAATTAAATCATCGAATTCATTTCCACGATCAAGCCCACCTGCTAGTAACACAATCGGTTGTGTAAACGCAGATAGTGCTTTCTCAGTCGCTAACATATTCGTTGCTTTTGAATCATTATAAAACTTACGGTTGTTAATCGTTGTTACATATTCTAAACGATGTTTTACACCCGTAAAACGTTTTAACACGACCGTAATTGCTTCATTAGAAGTACCTAATAATTTCGCAATACTCATCGCAGCTAAAATATTTTCTAGATTATGTTGACCAGGTAAAACGATATCGCTTACTTCAACAACTTTTTCACCTTTGAAATAAAGAGCGTTATCTTTTATACACGCGCCATCTTCAATTTCTTTCGTTGTCGAAAACAGGATTTTTTGACCTTTAGTATCCGCAGATAACTCCATCACATCTGCATCATCCGCATTTATTACACTATAATCGTTTTCTGTTTGGTTTTTAAAGACATTTGCTTTTGCTAAACCATATTCCTTCTTCGTCCCATGATAATCTAAGTGGGCTTCAAATAAGTTTAAGAACGCTGCAATTTTAGGTTGGAACGATTCTACTCCCATCAATTGGAACGATGAAAGCTCTGTAACTACAACTTCATTTTCTTTTGCATCCTGTGCTACTTCACAAGCTACAGTTCCTATATTCCCTGCAATAACAGGATGCTTTTGTCCTTCTTTTAACATTTCAAATGTCAGCATTGTTGTCGTCGTTTTACCATTAGACCCTGTAATTCCAACAAATGGTGCTTTTGAAATACGATATGCTAATTCAACTTCCGTAACAATTGGAATTTCTTTTTCTTTCGCAGCAACTAATATTGGATTAGAATACGGGATTCCTGGATTTTTAACGACAAGAGAAATATTTCTCTCTAATAATTCTAAAGGATGGCCACCGCATACAACGTCCATTCCTTTTGCTTGTAATTCTGCAGCAAGTACATTGTCTGCTAAAGGCTTTCCGTCATTTACAATGACATTCGCCCCTAATTTTTGCAACAAAGTAGCTGCTGCATAACCACTCTTTGCAATGCCTAATACAAGAATATTTTTATTTTGAAATTCAGTTACAGTTTTCAATTACATCCACACCCCGATATAAATTCCTAACACAGCTAATAAAAATCCTACAGACCAAAACGTTACAACAACGCGCCATTCTGACCAACCACATAATTCATAATGGTGGTGTAATGGACTCATTTTAAAGACACGTTTTCCTGTTGTTTTAAACGAAATAACTTGAATAATAACAGATAAAGTTTCCATTACGAATACTCCACCAATAATTACAAGTAGTAATTCTTGTTTTAATAAAATTGCTACAGCTGCGATAGCTCCACCTAAAGCTAAGGAACCTGTATCCCCCATAAATACTTTTGCTGGATTCGCGTTGAATACTAAAAATCCAAGTACTGCTCCGACAACTGCCATACAGAATATCGCAACTCCAAATTGTTCTTGTGCTACTGCAATAATACTAAATGCTCCAAATGCAATAGCCGCTGTTCCTGATAATAAACCATCTAAACCATCAGTTAAGTTAACCGCATTCGAGCCACCGATTAGCATAAATAGTACAAGTACAAAATACGCCCAACCTAATTCAAACTTAACATCCGTACCTGGAATCATGATATATGTGTGAAATGCTTGCCCTTTTCCAATTAAAAAGAACGCAATAGCAATAACAAGCTGACCTACTAATTTTTGTTTTGATGTTAAACCAAGATTTCTCTTCTTAACTACCTTTATGTAGTCATCTAAAAATCCAATCAATCCATAACCAAATGTCACTAATAATAATAACGAAACTTCTGCACCTAAATGATTAAACTTAATCGCCATAATAAGTGAAGTGACCATCATAGATACATATATGACAATACCACCCATTGTCGGTGTCCCTGATTTTTTTTGATGTGACTTTGGTCCCTCATCACGAATACTCTGTCCGAACTTTAATTTTCTTAAAAATGGAATAAACAATGGCGAAAGGGCAACAGAAATTAAGAATGCTACCCCAGCCGTTACTAATAAACCTTGCTCAAGCACATGTAGTCCTCCTCTCACGTTGTTACTCTTCGTTGTTTAAACGCCCTGTAATTGCTTCTTTGGCAACTTCACGATCATCAAAATGATGAACTTCTTTACCAATAATTTGATACGTTTCATGACCCTTACCAGCAATAATAATGATATCATCTGCTTTCACATTAGCGATTGCATGGTGTATCGCTTCTTTTCTATCAATAATCACTTCATAATTATTCCCACTTGCACCCTGTACCATATCATCTAAAATAGCCGCTGGATCTTCACTTCTTGGATTATCTGATGTATAAATTGCATGAGTTGCATATTTCGTTGCAACACTTGCCATTATCGGTCTCTTTGTTCGATCCCTATCGCCGCCACAACCAACGATACAATACACATCACCTTTTGCAAATTGTTTTGCAGTTTTTAATACATTTTCTAAACTATCCGGCGTATGCGCGTAATCAACAATAACTGTATAATTTTGTCCGCCATCAACAACTTCAAAACGTCCTGGAACCCCAGCTAGTTCCTTTATAACAGCAATGATTGTTTCTAATTTCACACCCGAAACAAGTCCTGCTGCTGTTGCTGCAAGTACGTTATATACATTAAATTTACCTATTAATTTCATCGTAACATTTACACTTTCATATGGTGTGACAAGCGTAAATGTAGTCCCGCCACTCGTCATAACGATATTTTTTGCCATAATGTCACTTCTTGTATCAATACCATATGTTACAACTGTTGCTGCAGTACTTCTCATATACTCTTCTGTTACATTATCATCGCTATTCAGCACAGCGTACTTTTCACGATTATGATTATAACTATTGCCAAGCTGTGCAAATAGTAACCCTTTTGCATGTTTATATTCTTCCATCGTTTTATGATAGTCTAAATGATCTTGTGTTAAATTCGTAAACACCGCTACATCGTAATCACATCCGTGTACACGACCAAGATCTAACGCATGTGACGAAACTTCCATTACCGTGCTGTCCACACCTTGTTCAACCATTTTTGAAAACGTCTGTTGAAGTGTTAGTGCATCTGGTGTTGTATTTTTCACCTCAAATGTTTCATCACCGATTTTCATATTAATCGTTCCAATTAGCCCTGTTTTATGACCATGTGCTCGCATAATCTCATCCATAATATGCGATGTTGTTGTCTTTCCATTTGTACCTGTAATTCCGATTAAATGTAACTTGTGTGTCGGTTGACCATAAAAATAATCAGCTAAAACCGCTAACGAACGAAAAGTATTTTTCACAAGTACAACTGGAACGTCAACATCAATTGGTCTTTCCGCAACAATAGCAGCCGCTCCTTGTGCCGCTGCTTGCTTAGCAAAATCATGGCTATCAACCGTATATCCTTTCATACATACAAATAAGCTTCCCTCTTTCACTTTACGTGAATCAGCTTCTATAGATGTGATTTCTGGATTTTCTTTTGGAACAACTGGAAAATCATGCAAACATGATAAAAGTGTATGCAACTTCATTTCACTAAACCCTCTCTACATTGTTTATTTATCTTTTTTTCAGTAAGCAACACATTACCTCCTATATAAGGAGGTAAGTGCTACTAGCCTATTTATGAATGAGACACTTATTGTCTCACATTAAGTAACTGTTCTATAAAGAACTCACTTCCACCAATTGTACCATAAAACGTACTATGTTACCTTTAATTCCCGAAGTAAATTCTAATTTTTGAGCCTTCTTTTACTTTAGCTCCCGCTTCTGGTGATTGCTTAATTACTTTCTCTCCATCTCCACTTATATCAAGCTGCAAATCGACGAGTTGTGTTTGTAAGTCTTTCTTTTTCATTCCAATTAAATTCGGAACTTCCACAGTTGGTGTATCGCCCCATTTATATTCTTTCTCAACTTGTTCTTTTCTCGGTTTCACTCCCATAACAGGAAGCGCATCTCGAAGGATATTCCCGACAATTGGAGCTGCTACCACTCCACCAAACTGTGTAACCCCTTTTGGATTATCAACAGCAACATACACAACAATCTCTGGATCATCCGCTGGAGCAAATCCGATAAAAGATACAATATAATTATTCTCTAAATATTTACCATCTTTCACCTTTTGAGCAGTACCCGTTTTTCCACCTACACGATATCCATCAATATAAGCTCCTTTACCAGAACCTTTCGCTACAACATTCTCTAATGCATAACGAACTTTTTCTGAAGTTTCCTTGGAAATAACTTTTCTTTTCTCAACAGGTGTCTTTTTACTAACAACTTGATTATTTTTTGGATCAATAAACTCCTTAGCTATATACGGCTGATACAATGTTCCACCATTTACAGCCGCCGCTACAGCTGCTACTTGTTGAATTGGTGTAACAGAAACCCCTTGGCCGAATGAAGTTGTTGCTTGCTCTACTGGACCAACTTTATCTAAATTAAATAAAATCCCACTGCCTTCACCTTGCAAGTCAATTCCAGTCTTCTGCCCAAAACCAAAATTACGAATGTATTTAAATAATCGGTCTTTACCAAGGCGATCACCAAGTTCAATAAATCCCGGGTTACATGAGTTTTGAACGACTTCTAAAAACGTTTGACTGCCATGACCTCCTGCTTTCCAGCATTTCAATCTAGCTCCACCGACTTCAGCTGCTCCATCATCATAAAACGTATCCTTCTCTAAGTCTACTAAATTTTCATTCAATGCTGCAGCTAATGTAATGATCTTAAATGTTGAACCAGGCTCATACGTACTCCACACAGGTAGATTTCTGTTATACACTTCTGGAGAGACACTTTGAAAATCCGCTGGATCAAAACTCGGCCGACTAGACATACCTAAAATTTCACCATTTTTAGGATTCATTGCAATCGCAATCATACCGTCTGGATTATAAGTTGACTCCGCAATATTCATTTCTCTTTCCATAATCCTTGTAATACGCGCATCGATTGTTAATCCTAAATTTAAACCAGCTTCTGGTTTTTTGAAATCATCACCAACATTAGGCATCCTTTGTCCTTTCGCATCTGCAAAAAAACGCACATGACCTTTGTCCCCATTTAGCTCCTTATCATAATATTTTTCTAGTCCCATAAGACCTTGGTTATCGCTACCTGCAAAACCTAATACATGTGATAAAAAATTCCCAAATGGGTAGTACCGGATAGAATCCTCTGCGATATACACGCCCTTCAAACTTAAGCCTCGTACCTCTTTCGCTTTGTCATGTGATATTTTCCTTCCGCCTTTATCTAACCTTACAATCGATTCTTTTTTTGTAATCCTCTTATAAATCTCATCTTTTTCCACACCTAATACTGCAGCTAACTCCTCTGCAGTCTCTGCTGGTTTTTCAATTTGCCTCGGTACAACAAAGACAGTTGGAGCACTTTTATTCGTGGCAAGTTCCACACCATTTCGGTCTAAAATTTTCCCACGTTCGGGTTCAAAAGTAATATTACGACTCCATGAATCTTTCGCACGATCCGTTAACATATTCCCAAGAAAAAATTGCACATATCCAAGACGAATATCGATAATAGTGAAGATAAGTATACCTGATATAAGTATAAAAATAAGTCGTTTTCTAACTGTTACATTTGATACACGCATATCGGAACAAGCCTCCCTTACGCCTAGCTTGTTCCAATATATGCTTGTACTTATTTAATTAGAACTTCTTCTCTTTTACCATTACGGCTTTTCTGCTTCTTGTTGTGGTTCGAGTGGCGGTACGAGTGTGACACCTAATTCTGTACCAGGTTGTAATAATGTTCCTTCCGCCACACTTTGTTCTGTTACGTATCCTGTACCAGAAGGCTTCAAGTTAAGCTGTAATGTCTTCGCTAAATTCATAACATCACGCAGTGCCCATCCTTGTATATTTGGCATTGTAGGCTTATCTCCTACCAAGAAGACTCGGTCGCCTTTCAATGTTTGTTCAGTCGCTTTTGGTACTTGTTGCTGTACTTTCCCTTCACCTAATACGATTGGACGAAGTTTTGCTTTATCAATTGCTTTCCCCGCTTCAGCCATCGTTTTACCAGTTACATCTGGAACAGTAGTTTGTTGCTCTTTCAGATGTTTTTTCGGATCTTTCACTTCATTTGGCTTAATCTTTAAATACTCTAAACTATTTTTTGTTACATATTTAAAAATATCAGCTAAAGGCTGTGCACCGTTCTCATCATCTTTTAATTTCGGCTGTTTTACAGCTACATAAACAACAAGTTGTGGGTCGTCCATTGGTGCCATACCTAAGAATGAGAATATATAATTCTGTCTTCCTGTCATATAGCCGCCTTTTCCATCCGGAATTTGCGCTGTACCTGTTTTACCACCAACTGAATATCCATCAATTTTATAAGCTGTCCCTGTACCTTTCGGAGATGTAACAACACGTTCTAATAACTGTCTTACTTGCGCTGCTGTTTCCTTTGTAACAGGTTTTCCTACTTCTTCTGGCTTATGTTCTAATTTTACTTTCCCTGTTATCGGATCTACAATTTTATCAATTGCATAAGGTTTCATCATTTTCCCATCATTTGCAATAGCTGTTGCAGCTTGTACAAGCTGAATTGGTGTTACAGTGGAACCTTGTCCAAAAGCTGTTGTCACTTGTTGTATTTGCTGATCAAATAAAATTGTATTCGATCCTTCACCTGATAAATCAATGTTCGTTTTTTCATCTAATCCAAAACTATGAATATATTTTCGGAAACGTTCTGGACCAAGTTTTTGATCTCCTAAAATTGCAAACGCTACGTTTGAAGAACGTTCTACCCCTTCATCAAACGTGATAGAGCCCCAACCAGCACCGCCGTTATGATCTTTTATTTTCCTATTTCCGACTTGATATGTCCCAGACTGATAATAATCTTGCCCTTTGTACACACCTTCATTAATAGCTGCCGCTAGCGTGAAAATTTTCATTGTTGATCCAGGTTCAAATGCATTGGCAATTGCGTCATTGAAGAAATATTTAATTTGACGATCATTAGGGTCATAACTAGGTTTAGTAGACATCGCTAATATTTTTCCAGTTTTCGGATCTGCAACAATCCCTATTAAACTTTCTGGTTCATATTGCTTACTTGCTGCTTTCATCGCGTCTTCTAAATAACTTTGGACACGTTGATCAATTGTTAAATACGCATTATCTCCATTTTTAGGTGCCTTTACATTAACTTTTCCACCATCAAGAGACACACCTTTACGATCACCTGTATATGCTACTTCTCCGTTAGAAGCACTTAAATATTTATCCAAGCTTTTCTCTATGCCAAATTGACCTACCGAGGTTCCATTCTCATTTGGTTTTGCATGACCTATAACATAAGATGCGAAATCACCGTTTGGATACACCCTTGCATTTTCTGTAATAAAAGATATTCCCGGCAACTTCAACGCTTCTATTTGTTCCTTCTTTTCTTTCGTCAAATCCTTACCTAACGTTCCAAATTCGACTTGACTTCTACCTTCCTTATTTAAAGAAGCTAAAATATCCTCTTCGCCTTTTCCAAGTACTCCTGCAATTTTCTTTGCAGTATCTTCTTTATTCTCAACAGAGTTAGCACCTTTTAGGGCGGCTACTATTTTATAAGAATTTGCGTCTTGCGCTAACACATGACCGTTTTGATCATAAATGGTTCCTCTGTTCGCTTCAAGAACTCCTGTTTTACTATGCTTTTGTTTAGCAAGTTCATCTAAATCTTGATTATGAACTGTTCCTGTTGATTGTATGTAAAAAAATCGGGCTAATAACAGCAAAAAGAGCAGGAGGAAAAATATCATAAAATAACCTGCTCCCTTATTGGTATGAAATTTAGTCATATTCTTCTTCATCGTTCCTTCACACCTATTGCCTTATTTGAGGCCTTTCACATTATTCGCATTAATTTCTAGCCCGTGTTTTTTTGCAACTTCAGCGATTCGTTCATAGCGACTTAACTTCTCTACTTCAGCTTGTAATTCTTGATTTTCTTTTTGCTGCTGTACAATTTTTTCTTCTATCGTCGCTGCTTCTACATTAACTTGATAAAGGCCTGCTTTATTTCCAATAAACGCGACACAGGCATACAATAAAAAGCCAATAAACGCTACATACAACAGTTTTTCGATTCTTGTAATTTTCGCTTTAGCTTTCGGCTTAACCATCTGCTGTGGGGGCGTTTGAATTTGCACCTCTTCTTGCGCTTGTTGTTTGTACTTTACAGCTAAATTAGTCATACCTCTCTCTCCCTTTTATCGTTTTTCAGCGATTCTCAACTTCGCAGAACGCGCACGATTATTTTCTTCTAGCTCTATATCAGAAGGTAAAATCGGTTTTCTTGTAATAAGCTTTAATTTCGGCTTAAATTCATCAGGAATAATCGGTAATCCTGGCGGCAATTGTGGCGTTGTACTATTTCGCTTAAACGTTGTTTTACAAATGCGATCTTCTAATGAATGGAATGTTATAACACTAACTCTTCCACCTGGCTTAACCATCTCAATAGCAGATTCCAATGCTTCTTCAAATACTTTTAATTCATCATTTACAGCTATACGAATTGCCTGAAACACTCGCTTAGCAGGATGCCCACCAGTTCTACGAGCAGGAGCCGGAATACCTTCTTTAATTAGCTCTACTAATTCTCCTGTCGTTTCAATAGCTTTATTCTCACGATAAGCTTCAATTTTTCTTGCAATTTGTTTTGAAAATTTCTCTTCACCGTATTGGAAGAAAATCCTTACAAGTTGTTCATATGACCAACTATTTACAACATCATATGCTGTTAATGGGGCATCTTGATCCATCCGCATATCTAACGGTGCATCATGATGATAACTAAAGCCTCGCTCTGGTGTATCTAATTGTGGGGATGAAACACCTAAATCAAATAAAATACCGTCTACTTCTGTTATACCTATTTCCTGCAGTTTTTCAGCTAAATAGCGGAAGTTACTCTTTACTGTTATAAACTGTTCACCGTATGAAGAGAACTTTTCTTTCGCGTTTTGAATCGCTATCTCATCTTGATCAAACGCTATTAATTTTCCACCTTCAGTTAATTGGGATAATAAATAAGAACTATGTCCTCCCCCCCCCAGTGTACAATCTACATATGTACCATCTGGCTTTATATCTAAGCCGTCTACTGTTTCCTTTAAAAGCACTGTTACGTGTTTAAACATTGTTGCACCTACTCTTTTTCCAATTAATTATGTTGAATGTATCCCTTCCTCTAAACACATCTTTCATGCTTAGAGAATGAAATAATACGAAAAAACGACTCATTTAACTTACCAATAAAGGCAACATACTATACAAATCGCTATTTTCTTTTATTATATACTAAATTTTATCATCTTTTGCGGGAATTTAAATAAAAAACTGTCGAAAAAGCGAATAATACGTTTACATTTTGTGCTATTTTGTCATATATTTAAGTATCCAACACAATTACCATATCTATTTTTTTGATTGATAATTCAGAAAAAAATCACTTCACAGTAAATTCAACGGAATAAAAATAAAATCCTGCTCCAAAGAGCAAGATTTTATAGTTTTATAACATGATGTTTTCCGTCCCAAGAAAAAGGGTTTTCCATTACACGATCAACGAAATCCAAACCAAACTGATTTAAATAATAACATACATTCCACACACGTTCTTGCGGCGCACCTAATGGACGAAGTGCGAATTGTATACGGCGAAATTTATTTAGCTGAACCTCATACTTTTTCTCAACATTTCTTTTCAACATTCTTTCCAGCAGTTCAATTTGTTCATTAATTTTCAATTCGTTTTTCCCTGCAAACGCACCTAACCCCGGCTCTATTTTCTTTACAAATTGCTGTAAAGATGTATGAATATCGGCAATTTCTTTTTTCGCCTTTTCAAAATGATCATCAATCGGTTCCTCTATTTGATTAGACAACCAGTTTTCACGCAGTTTATCTACATCATTTAAAAACGGATCACTTTCTCTCAATTGCAGATCGAATAAATCTGTCGCTATATATCTCTCCACATAAGTAATTGTAAGACGAGGAACGACAGGTGGCATTTGAAAACCGACAGTATGGAATACTTGTTGTAATTCACTCCAATAAGCTAATTCCCCTGGACCTCCAATAAATGCGAGCGTAGGAAATACATACTCTTGCATAAGAGGACGTGTTACAACATTATTACTAAAACGTGCCGGATTTCTCTCCATCTCTTCAATCAACTCTTCGTATGAAAATGAATGCGCCCCATCCTTTCCAACAAACTTACCTTGATGCTCTTCAAGCAATACTCGTTCATTATCTATTTCCATGAATATATGCACTGCATGAGACTTCGTTTCAATAATCGGTTTGTATCCTAGTTCTTTAATTACTTCCTGCTGATTACGAAGGCCCTCTTGTACCTCTTTATACTTACTTATAATTCGCTTTAAAAATGGAATTTCTAACTTTCTTAATTCAGGATGATGTGAATCAACAAGGATTAAACCAGAATTAGCAAAGATTTTCGTAATAAGATGAGCAAAGAAATCTACATACGTATTCGATTTTTCCAAAGCATCATCAACAAATTTTAATACATCCTTTGTAAAATTTGTTTCTGGATATGTTTTAAAAATCTCTTCAATCCAATTTCTACAATCTTCAACAGAAAGTTCAGACTCAGAAGCACTCGCCTTTTTCGGATTACGATCATAAAAAATAGTTTTTTTCATCTTTTTATTTTTCGCTACAAAAGTATGGTTAATCTCATCCATATCATGGTCTTCACCCGCAATCCAGAAGACAGGGACAACTTTCACCCCTAAACTTTCTTCTTTTTCCTTTGCAAGCTTTAAAATTGAAATAACTTTATGAATTGTATAAAGCGGTCCAGTTAATAACCCCGCTTGTTGTCCAGCTATTACAACATATGTATTTTCATCTCCAAGCGCTTTTACATTTTGAAGTGTAGATTCTCCCGCTTGTAATTTTGTATTATATTCTAATAAATGCGCTACTAAATCTTGGCGGAAAAACTCCCTTTCACGCAAATCATGTAAACGCTGTTTAAAAGCATCTTCTGTTAACATATAATCAAAACATGACTGTATCTCTTTTTTACCGTTCATATAGTCCGCTACAACACCTTGTTGCGGAACAGAGATTTCTTTTATCTCCATATAATTCTTCCTTTCGTATCCAGTTCTCTCACCAATCCACATTGTAGTCAATGTTTCAAGTAAAAGCAAAGAATAACACTTATACTCTTGTTTCTAAACCTTTTATTGCATCGAACAAAAATTGAAGTGTCGGAACTGGTCGTTGCTGTTTTTTAGCCTCTTCTAATACATATCCAACAATCGCATTAATTTCCGTCTGTCTATTCGCTCTTACATCCGCTAGCATAGAGGATGTATTACGAGACGTTCCTTCACACACATTGCGTACCATTTTCCATACCATTTCTTTTTCTCCTCTAATAAGAAATACGACCTCCTGAAACACTTGCTCCATCATTTGATAAAAAAAACGATTCTTGATTAATTCACCATTCTTAACTCCCAATAACGCCGTCAACGGATTGATACATACATTTACTACTAATTTTTTATGCATAATCTCTTTCCAATCCGTTTCTATTTGAACTGGAAAATAAGAAACAGGAAAAGAATGGAATACACTTTCAAAATGTATAGATTGACCACAAACCACTCCAAATTTTGTTACCCCAACTCCAGTATGATGAACGATATGCCCTCCCTCTTTTTTCGCACCATGTTCTACAATACCAACAGCTATATTTTCACTCCCTATGTTCAGCATCTTTTGAAGATGTGACATTCCGTTTTGCAAAAAGATTAATGATGATGCCCCTTCCACAAACGGTAGTATGTCATCTATATGATATTGCTTCACAGCAATAAATATATAATCTAAATTTTGCGCTACCATACTTTCTATCGGTAAAACAGATGGATATACTGTTTCACATGTTCCATCTCTAATACAAGTTACACCTGTTTCATTTAACTCTTCAGCCTGCTTAGCTGTTCTTGTAAACAACGTAACATTTTGGTTACTTTTTTGTAAATAAAATGTATACAATAGACCAATAGCACCTGGTCCGACAATTCCAATTTTCATTTTCACACAAGGGATTCACATTAAGCGCCCTTGCCTCCCCCCTTTTTTATATCTTTTTAAAGTACATGAGCACGCCCTATAATTTCGTTGTCCTCTGCCAAACAAATACACTTTCATTTTTCACTACGTATATACTGCCTATTAATACACTTATACTCTTAGTTTAGCAAATACTCAAAAAAATAATAAAAGAAATATACTATCTTCTTCATAAAAATAAAAAAATGAGTTATACTATTATTGTAAATATTTTTACTTTTCTGCATTCAACGAGATAAGAAAAGGATGTGATGTAATGGGATTCCCAAAAGTTGAGCGCTTGCTCATCAATTATAAAACGTTAGATGAATTTAAAAAATTTAAAGGGTGCGGAGCCCAAGAACTATCTATGCTGGAAGAATTGCAAGCAAACATTATTGAAAACGACAGTGAATCTCCATTTTACGGTATTTATTATGGCGGATCACTAATTGCACGTATGAGTCTATATATGAAAAGAAACGGCGGAGAACCATTCGAAATTACAGGTCCTTACCTAGAACTTTATAAACTTGAAGTATTACCAACTTTTCAAAAACAAGGATTCGGGCAAATGCTTGTAAATCATGCGAAACAAATGCAATTTCCTATTAAAACGATAGCGCGTATTCATTCATCTGGTTTTTGGGATAAATTAAATTTCAACCCCGTATCAGTAACTGATGGAGATTTTTATATTTGGCATCCAGAAACAAATTTGAATACGGTTACAAACGAAGAATCGGCTTAAGAAATAAATAAAAAAACAGCTGTATAACAGCTGTTTTTTATTTCTTAAGCTTCTCTAACTTCTCATTCGAGCGAGCATTGTTTCTTTCCACTACCATTACACTTCTTTTTTGATCGATATAATCAAGTAATGTTCTATACTCTTCCTCATATACTGATAATCGCTCCAGAAGACGCTCTCTTTCTGTTTGTAATGATTCAACTTGTTGTTGCAACACCGTTAAAGAGTTTTCATCTTTATAATTTTGCAAGAAATCAATAACATCATTCAACGTAATTGACGTAGGTTCTAACACCTTCGTCTCTTTCACTTCATAATTTTCTACTTTACGAAGTTGCTTTGCTTCCTCAATACGTTCTTTATATTGCTTTCTTACGTAAGAATTCCATCTAAATCCACATGCTGCTGGTGTACGTGATAAATTTTTCCCCACTTCCTTAAAGGCAGAAAGTTGTGTTCCACCTTCTCGAATATGCCGGAGTACTACTTCTGCCAGAAGCAAATCTTCATCATCAGTCCAAGCATCTTGTCTTGTTGTCGCCATCTCTCTAGTCCTCCCTATGCATTTTTTATTAAGCATATGCAGTTACTAGAAAAGATAGAATACAACAACTAAAGATTAAGACAAAAAAAATAAACGCAGAAGATATCTTCTGCGTTTATTTTCCCGCAATTACTTGCTGATTACTTCTTTACCTTTGTAAGTACCGCATGCTTTACATACACGGTGAGCTAATTTCGCTTCACCACAGCTTGGGCACTCTACCATACCAGGTACTGATAATTTGAAATGCGTACGACGCTTTCTTTTTACTGTTTTAGAAGTTCTTCTAAAAGGTACAGCCATTCTTCCCACCTCCTTAAAAGAAATAGTTATTTTCATATGAAGGCCTGAACCAGTCTTCCGATTATTTGTCAAAAAACTTTGCAAGTCCTGCCAATCTTGGATCAACAGTCTTTTCTTTGTCTTCTTCCGAAATCACTTGCCAGTCTTGACCTTGCGTCGGTGCTCCACCAGAAACATCATCACTGAAAATTTGCATTGGAATCTCCAAAAGTATATTTTCCTTGATTACGGGCAGTAAGTCAAGTACTTCTCCTTCTAAAGAATGAATTTCAGCTTCAGTTTCAAATTCTTCTTGTGAAGTTTGGAACACCTCAGTTGTTTTAATGTCAAATGGTAATGTCACATCTACTAAAGAGCGAGAACATGGTAAAACCATGCTTCCAGTTATATGTAGATGAAACGTAAACTTACCGGAGCCAAAATCAACTCTTCCCATTACATGCACAGGATTAATTTCACGAATATCTTTCTCGACCTCTTTTAGCTCACTTACATCTACCATCTCATCCAATGTCAATCCTTTATTTCTCAATTTATTCAATTGATGGATGGACCATTTCATATCATATCACCTCAAGGCAACAAACAAAATTATAGCTAGCCATTTTATATTTGTCAATGTTTTTTCTTTACACTATAATGAAGTCATCATAGTAAATAATATATAGAGTATCACGTTTTTCAAAAAGATGCTACATCGAAAGGAGAGATTACCATAAAAGCTGGTGGTATTGTTGTTGAATATAACCCTTTTCATAACGGTCATCTTTATCATGTGCAACAGACAAAAAAGTTAACACAATCCGATATAATAATTGCCGTTATGAGTGGTCCTTTTTTACAGCGTGGTGAGCCCGCACTCATTTCCAAATGGTATCGCACTAAAATGGCCTTAGCAAACGGCGTAGACCTTGTTGTAGAGCTTCCATACGTTTTTGCAACACAGAAGGCTGAAACCTTCGCACATGGTGCTATTTCCATTTTAAATGCCCTACGTGTTTCTGAAATTTGTTTCGGTAGTGAGGATGGACAAATCAAAAATTTTTATAATACCATCTCCGTACAAAAAAACGAAGAAGAGACTTTTAACTGCCTTGTAAAACAATTCATGGACGCTGGTAATAGTTATGCAAAAGCAACATCAGATGCTTTCTCACACATTTTAACATCCGAAAACAACATAGATATGTCACAACCAAATAATATTTTAGGCTTCCAATATATGAAAGCAATTCTGTCACAAAATAGTTCTATACAAGCTCAGACTATACAAAGATTTGCCTCTCATTATCATGATGAAACATTTAATGACCAATATATTGCAAGCGCGACAAGCATCCGAAAACAACTCTTTAGCGAAGAAGGATCATTTACAACAATCGAACCTTTTCTCCCACAGGCAACCACTTCGCTTTTAGCAAATTACAAACAAAACTACGGGATATTACATAATTGGGAACAATACTTTTCATTTTTTAAATATAAACTCATGACGATGTCTCCAGGGGACTTACGACATATATATGAAATAGAAGAAGGTTTAGAGCATCGTATTTTATCAAAAATACAAAACAGTTCCTCCTTCTATTCATTCATGGAAGCATTAAAAACAAAACGTTATACATGGACTAGATTACAAAGAGCTTGTACACACATTTTAACAAACACAACAAAAGAAGAAATACGTAGCGCAAATATAGAACAACACGCACCATATATCCGCCTGTTAGGCATGTCACAAAAAGGACAAACTTATCTTTCAAAAAACAAGAAAAAAATCGAACTTCCAATCCTTACTCATACAAAAACATTTGACCATGCCGCTTTAGATATAGAGAAAAAAGCAAACTCTGTATATTTCTCCATCATGCACGAACCGTTACGCACGCAACTATTAAAACAGGATATAACACACCATCCTATTCGCTATGATGAAACAACTACAAAATTCCTATAAAAAAAACCTCTCTATTTGAAGTGAACCCCGAAAACGGGACACCAATCAAAACACCTAAACCACTTGTTCCCTAAATTCTTTAGGGGATAGGTGGTTTAATTTTTCTTGAATTCGCACACAATTGTAGTAATGAATGTATTCTAGCACAATCTTTCGCACAGTTGTGTTGGATACTTTTGTTATCTTTTGTGAATAGAAAGCTTCACTTTTTAAATGACCAAAGAAGCTTTCCATGACGGCATTATCATGGCAATTTCCTCTCCGGGACATGCTGGTGATCATGCCGTTTTCTTTGGCATACGCTTGAAATTCTTTTGCTGTATAAATACTTCCTTGATCCGAGTGAAGAAGGACATCTTTTACTTTTCGCCCTCTCATTGCTTGTTTCAATGTTTTCATCGCTAATGTCAGTGTTTGTGATTCGCTGATGACACAACTAATAATTTCACGATTAAAGGCATCCATGATCGTTGATAAATACAAGGTACGCTCTCCAAATAAGAGATACGTCACATCCGTAAACCACTTTTCATTTGGTTTGGATGCATCGAATTGGCGCTCCAATCGATGAGGGGCTACCATTGGTTCCGCACCATTGATATATTTCTTTTTCTTCCGACGCACTTTTGAAAGAATATGATTTTGTCTCATGATTCGTAATACTTTTTTATGATTGACACACAGTCCCATTTTTCGAAGAGTAGCGGTCACTCTTCGATATCCATACCGGAATTTATGCCTAAGACAGACGTCCTTTACTCTTTCTTCTATATCATCTTTCAGATCTTCCGTTCGTTGTAACCAACGATAAAATGTAGAACGGGGTAATTCTAATACGTTACACAAGTCTTTTACCGTTATTTTTGTTTGTACATTTCTCCATAAAGTAACTACAGTTTCTGGTTTCAGCCCCTTTCGATTTCCAGATACTTTCCCCATACAAGTAATTTTGTTTTTAGATGTTTATTTTCTAAACGTAGCTGTTCTAATTCACTGAGCTCTTTTGGTCCTTTTCCATAAGAATATTGTTTTCCTACAGGTTGTTGAAAACGATACGTTTGATCTGTACGATACCATTTCATCCATGTCTTAATTTGGGAAACATTTTTAATTCCGAGTTTCTCCATAATTGCACGATTTGAATAACCGTCTTTCTTCATTTCAATGACTTTCCACTTTGTTTCTTCTGGGTAATGAACTCTTGTCTTCAAACGAAAAACACCTCCAATGAATTTGCATACTTAGTATGCGAATTCAGGAGGTGTTTTTTCATGTACCACTATTCGGGTTCACTTCAATTTCAGAGAAGTTTTTTCCTTATCCATCTTTTCTAAATATGTTAACGCATCATCCAGCGTATCCACTGGTATAATTTTCATTTTTGTTTTAATATCCTTTGCAGTCTCAAGTGCATCTTTATAGTTCGATTTCTCCGCACCTTTTTCATTTGGCGCAAAGAACACTTCAGCCCCGGCATCGCTAGCAGCCACCACTTTTTGATTTATACCACCAATTGGGCCCACTTCTCCTTTTTCATTAATTGTACCTGTTCCAGCTATTTCATGTCCTTTTGTTAAGTCTTCTTCCACAAGTTGATTATATATTTCTAATGTGAACATTAAACCTGCGGATGGTCCACCAATTTCATGAGAATTAATTTTCACTTTCGGATCGACCACTAATTCTCTTTCCGTAACGATAGAAACACCTATACCGACACGTCCATTTCCATTAGGAATCGTCTTTACATTTAAATTTTCTTTCAATTGTTTTCCATTTCTCATGTACTCAATACTTACAGCATCGCTTTCTTTTTTCCCAGTCATATATTCAATAAATTGCTCCGTCTTTTCAAATGTTTTTCCGTCAACAGCTATAATAACATCACCAAGCTTAAGCTTTCCTTCTGACGGCATTCCTTTTGCCACACCAGCAACTAATACACCTTTATTTTCAAAAGAAACAGAGCGATTTGCACGTTTATATGCATTATAAATTGCTGCATTTTGTGAATCTTTCATCGCATAATTTTGGCGAAATTGATATTCTTCATCACTCTCACCTTTTTGCAATATTTCTTCCGCTTTCGAAATATGTGTATATTTATTAAACTGTGCCGCTATTAAATTCACCACATTTGCTGGCCCCATTGAAACCGTAACAAGCATAAAATCACCAGATTCTTTCGTTCCACCCTCAACTTGAACGTAAGGCTCTAATTTGGCAGCCATTCCTGGTTTTGTTACATAATACGGTAAACGTACGTAAACAAGTAACATCGCCAATATAACCCCTATTAAGATTGCATATATAAACCGAAAACGCTTAAACATTATGTTTCTCCTTCCACTGCTCAATTAATAAATAAATATTTGAAACATGTTTTTCCGCTTCTACTTCTCCAACTCGAATAATGTCTTCAATGTTCGTAAAAGCACGTGAACTAAATTGCTCTACAGCTGGTCGCATCATTAAATCCGATGCAATTTGCCGATTCATTACAAGCTCATGCTGCATAATTTCAATACTTTGCATGATTACGTCATAAATGGACGTAACATCTCCATTCACCTTAATTGGAGATACATCAACAGCGATAACAATATCGGCCCCTAACTCTTTCACAACCGATACTGGGATGCGATCAATAACTCCACCATCCACTAATAATCGTCCATCTATTTTTTCTGGTACAAACACTCCAGGAACAGATATGCTAGCCCTCACCGCATCTGCAACTGGCCCACTTGTAAAAACCACTTTTTCCCCCTTCAGTATGTCAGTAGCCACAACAGCCGTCGGGATATCTAACTCTTCTAAATTTTTATTATATGTAAACATTTTAATCATATCTTTGACACGTTTTCCAGCAATAAATCCCATTTTTGGTACCGTGAAATCTAAATAATACTTCCGCTTAAAAACAGATGCCAATTTATACAATCTTTCAACGTTACTACTTGCCGCATAAAACGTACCTATTAGCGCCCCCATACTACTTCCTGCAATCATATGAATAGGGATACCCGCTTCCCTTAAAACCTTTATTACACCAATATGAGCAAACCCTTTCGCTCCTCCAGACCCAAGTGCTAAACCAATCTTTGGTTCTTTCATTTTTCTCACCCTTTAATTTTTTTCATTCCTTTTTCATACTTATGGTCTAAATTCACTACGTATCCACGTATACTGAAATGAACGTTTTTTGGGACAAAGGGGGATTTACTTACATGTATGAAAAATGGAAAACCGCTTTCCTTACCATATCAACGCTATTTTTAACCTTTTCTCTTGTACTCCACCCCCAAGCCGCTTTGCAAGCTTCTATTCGCGGGTTAAATATATGGTGGGAAGTTGTATTCCCTTCACTACTACCGTTTTTCATCATTGCGGAACTTCTAATTAGTATCGGTGTTGTAAAATTTATTGGCGTTATATTAGAACCACTCATGCGCCCACTTTTTCGCGTTCCAGGGATAGGTGGATTTGTTTGGGCCATGGGAATGGCTTCTGGTTTCCCTGCAGGCGCCAAATTAAGCGCTAGACTACGAAAAAGCAATCTTTTAACTCAGATTGAAGCGGAGCGCCTCGTTTCTTTCACAAATTCTTCTAATCCACTTTTTATTTTCGGTGCTGTGTCTATCGGTTTTTTTAATAATCCGAAATTAGGAATTATATTAGCGGCTGCCCATTATTTCAGTAACTTTGCCGTCGGATTAATTATGCGTTTTTACGGACATAATACCGCTTACAAAAATAACACACACACTACAAAAAAACGCCGCTTTCAAAATCCTTTTTTAATTCTTCACGAGACACGCTTACAAGAAAAAAGGCCAATCGGTAAATTACTTGGGGATGCTATCGTTTCTTCTATTCAAACATTACTTATGATTGGCGGATTTATTATTTTATTCTCTGTGTTAAATAAAATGATTACTGTATTCCACATTACAGCAGCTCTTTCTTTTATTATGCAACATATTTTATCATTCTTCCAACTAAGTACAGATTTTAGTATACCTATATTATCAGGTATTTTCGAAATGACACTCGGAAGCCAAATGATTAGTCAAATAAATGAAACACCGCTCTTACAACAAGCTATGGTAACAAGCTTCATTTTAGCATTTAGCGGTCTTTCTATTCAGGCACAAGTTGCTAGCATATTAGCTGAAACAGATATCCGATTTAAACCCTATTTTTTCGCACGAATTATTCAAAGTATTCTTGCCCCTATTTTTACATTTGTATTTTGGACACCATTTTATGAGAAAGTGAGTTCTTTCTCACCTATACCAAAAGATATTCCTGTATTTTTATCCAAGCATCCTTCTATACTACATGAAATTTGGACATCTTTTATACATTACGGACCAATTTTTACATTATTTTGTCTATACTTATATATTATTTTATTATTTTTGCGCACGTATAAAGAAAAACCCCGTTCACTTTAACGGGGTTTGAAACTTTTCTTTTAAAGCACGCTCCACAATAGGAGGTACAAGATCTACTACACTTCCTCCATACCTCGCAACTTCTTTCACAATACTCGAGCTTAAAAATGAATATTGGTTGTTTGTCATAATAAAAAATGTTTCAATATTTTCATCTAATTTTCGATTCATAGAAGTAATTTGCATCTCATATTCAAAATCAGAAACTGCTCGTAAACCACGTAATATTGCATTTGCATTACGCATTTTTGCATACTCTACTAACAGCCCACTATGCGAATCTACTTTTACATTCGGGATATCCTTTGTCGCTTCTCGAATTAGTTCTAATCGCTCTTCAACTGAAAAGAATGGTTTTTTTGATGAATTGTTTAAAACGACTACGTACACCTCATCAAATACTTTTGCTCCCCTTTTAATAATATCCAGATGCCCAAGGGTAATTGGATCAAAACTTCCTGAAGAAATAGCTATACTTGTCATTCTGTCCCCTCACCTTCATACTTATAAATCGATATTGCAGTAATCCCATAATTCTCAGCTCGTACTTTCACAAGCCTGCCTATTGAATTCGGTAAAACCACATCATTACCATGCTCTGCCATAATTAATCCATCACTATGTAGTAATCCATGTTGATCCATTACACTAATTAAAGATACAATTTTTTGCTCTTTATATGGAGGATCTATTAATATAAGATCGAATGACATTTCACGTTTTATTAGCGCCTTTACTGCACGTTCCGCATCATTTCGATATACTTCAGCTTGTTCCTGTATTCTACAGCTTTCTAAATTTTGATGAATCACTTTTATCGCTTTACTATCCCTATCAACAAAAATTGCTTTATCGATCCCTCTACTCAAAGCCTCAATTCCAAGACCACCACTACCGCCAAATAAATCAAGGGCGATACCACCATCAAAATAAGGGCCTATCATATTAAAAATAGATTCTTTTACTTTATCTGTCGTTGGACGTGTTGTATTACCAGGAACCGCTTTAAGTGGGTGTCCTTTACATTTTCCTGAAACTACTCTCATCTGTTGTCACTACCTTTATTTCAATCTATCGAGCGATTATTGAAAGCCATTTCTACTTCGGTAACCGTTAACAAATTACATTCACCTAAATATTAGAAAACTCAGCATCAAATAACCACTCGTTATTTTTATGTATTCATCTCATCATTCACTAAAGTGAATCCAATATGTATATTAGTTCCACTTTATCTTTTTTATCCTATCACAAAATAAAAAAAAGAAAAATAAAAAGCCCAACATAAAATTTAATTTCATTATGTATATCTTCATTTAGATTGGACATAAATAATTATAACAACATCACCTTCGATGTTGTTGCCAACCGCGGAGAAGACTTACGTTTCCCCATAAGTTCTTCCTCCGGTTTCTCCTCTCCCTTTGCCTTCTTACTAGCACATGCTAGTATAAGAAGGGCCCTGCTATGCAGGGTTTTTTTCTTTGTGTGCTTTTCATTTAAAAAGTGAAATGGTACAGTAAAAGAAAGAGGAGGAAAAAATATGATTCAGCGCTTTATAGAACTTGGAGAAGGCTACTCTGATTTATATGAATTACTTGAAATTGCCAAAACAAATCAAGAACGTATAGCACATATGTTACAATTTGAAACGATAAAAAACGATAAAAAAGTGTGTTCGCTTGTTGTAATATTAAAACCAACTACTACTGGTGATTTCCAGCCATTATACATATGTCGTGAAGGCATTCCTGTATTTGAAAATAAAAAAAGTAAACGTGTCGTTTTATTTGAAGAAACGGCAGAACAACTTGAGAAAAAAGTGGCTACCTTTACTGTAAAACCATCTACAACTTTCCCAGAAAAAGAACTATTTTTTAATCATTTAATTGGTATTTTACGAATGAATAATTTCATTCCTCCGATGAAATAACACTATATTTCAAGTGAAAAATCCCCCGCTAAATTTAGCAGGGGATTTTTTCTATTAGCTATAATCGTATTCTTTTGCTCGATCAGGACGGGAATTTTCAAATTCCGTTTTTAAATACGGGCGATACGACTGTTCTATCTTTTTCACAAAAGGAAGTTTGTTCAACTTATGCATCATATGCTCAATTTGTTCCATATCACAATATACTACAGCATATTTTAATCGTTTTGATATGTAATGTATGTTACCATATTTCCTTAAAATCTTGGCATGTTTCAATGAATGTAAATAAACAATCATACTTTGTCGTTGCCCGAACATAATCTTCTCCATCTTCTCCTTTTAAAAACATATATTTTATATTCTATGAAAACCAATCAGAAATTTATAACATTACAGGACAAACTCTGTATACGTTTTCTTCCAACTTCTAAAAAACGGGGTACATCACCCCGTTTTTTTACAACCACAACCTCCGCCAGTACCACAACCTCCACCACAACCACCAGCATCAAAGAATGGATTTCCTGTTGGCACTTTAATGGAAGAAGACACTTCCGAACCGATTGCTACACTAACTTCGTCTAATAACTTCTGCAAAGCAGTTTCTGCTCTTTTAAAAGCTGCAACCTTATCATGTAAGTCCACAGAACGCTTTAATTCTCTCATTTTCATCGACACGGTAGTATAGTCAGGATGGTATTTTCCAAAACGCTGTACTTCCTCATACCGTTCTTTCATCGCTGTAAATTGCTGAATTAACGTCTGAAGTTCCATATCTTCATGTAATTCTCTATAATACTTACGATAATCTTCTGCTATATCTGAACAGATAATCGCTTTTGCAAGCTGCTCTGCCTTATCTAATATTAATACGCTTTCTAGCGTCGCTACAATCATGAGAGACACCTCCGAGTATCCATCATACCACATTTAGATTAGAACTACTAATTGAAGTGACTTACTCAAAAGAAAGATATAATGAAACTATTTTCACACTATATCCGTACACACTTATACATTAATATGTTCCGCTATATTATATTTAAGAACATCCCATTTCCCACTATTTTGTTTCACATAACTAATACACGCATTTTTTAATGGTGTCTTAAATGTAATTTCATCTGGTTCAATGGCATGTAAAATCGCTTTTATCGCGTGTGAGTGAGCAACAATAATAATACGTTTGCCAAAATGAGTTGTTGCAACATCTTCTAAAGCAGCAAAGCAACGAGCTACAATCTCTTCATCTTGCTCCATACCTTCTACTTTCCCCTCAGCAATCAACTCTCTAACAGCCGCAACTGGCTTCCCTGAAGCTTCTCCAAAATTCCGTTCAACAAATCGCTCATCTAATAAAATCGATTGTAATCCAGCCGCCTTTGCGATTTCACTAGCCGTTTCTTGCGCTCTAATTAATGGGCTACTTATAATGATATCCCACGTTTCTTCTTGTAAAGCAGCTGCACTTTGACTCGCTTGCTTCTTACCAACTTCATTAAGCGGAATATCTTCTCGCCCTTGAATAATTTCTTGAAAATTCCAATCAGTTTGTCCATGTCGTACTAAACAAATTTCCGTCATGCTGCAACTCCTTTTTAAATAATCAACCTCTATTGTAACAAAAGTTCTGCATGACGGACATATTTTTCACTTCCAATTAGGTTGCATTTTGTTGCTTCATATACTGAAACATATCAATCATAATCGAAGCAACGGCCAATTGATTTTGAAACTTTTCCACTTTATCTGGTATTGTTTTTTTGAAATGTTGCATCGCCGCTAACTCAAAAGCCTCTTTTTCTTCAGGATTTCGTGTTAATTTTCTATACCAGTACGGTTGCTCTCTAATATAGCGAGATAAATCCTCATCAGCCTTTATAAACTCCATAATTTCTGCTCTCATCATCTTTCCCCCTAATCCTTTTGAAAGAAAAACGGGTTATTTTCTGAAGTACTTTGTTCTTGCTGCGTACGGTTACCTTGAAATTGCTGAATAACTTGTTGCACGCTCCCAATAGCACTCGTCACATTGGCTAAATGGTTCTGCATTTGTTCCACGTCCAACTTTTTAAAAAAAGAAAGCATTTGCCCCATCACATCAGCAGTTTTTTCCTCTTCAGTTCGATTATCTTTTTCTTTTTTATTTTCTTTTACCGAAGAAAACGCAGGCGCTCCATCCGGTCTATAAGTTGCCCATATTGGATCTTCTTCACCAAGTAAGTACCATTCTTCATAAAATTGTTGCCATGTTTTGTGACCACTTCTAACCTCATGAACCATTTTAGGGTGATGGTTTACAAATTCTTTAAACTGTTGAACCGATGGATGTAACGGTCCTTTTGTTGTTGGCATAATCCTCACCTCTCCATGTATATCTACTATATAGTAAGAAAAAAAAGGCACATGGTTCGCCTATTTTCAGACGATTCATGCACCTTTTTTTCTGCTATTTGCATACGGTCAGATTCCCACCTACAATTCAGTGAATACGAAGTAACTAATTAGGTGATATAACACCCCACCGCTTACAGTTTCGCTTTATTTTCGAATAAAGTTTTGTGTATAAAATTTATCGTATACACCAACACCTAATCCTGTAAATTGTTCATTTAATAAATTCTTTCTATGCCCCTCACTATTTAACCAACCTTGCACTGCCGCAATTCCATCACTATGTTGCGCCGCTATGTTCTCACCAGCAAGTTGAAATCCTACTTTCCCGCGTTGCAAACGATCTCCTAGCGTACCTAATGTAGGTGAGTCATGAGAAAAATAATTATTGTCTTTCATATCTTTACTGTGACCAACAGCAACATCTGCTGTTTCCTGATCCCATGTTAATAATGATAATTTATGACGACTTCGAATGATATTTGTTAAATCAAAAATTTGTTGCATATTCCCATTTTCTACTTGTTTTATTTTTTCTGGAGTCAATGGTTGTTCTGCTATTAATTCACCTGAATAAACGAGCTGATACGGTTTTTGGCGTAATAATGTTTCATCATCCATATAACGAACACCCACAAGCTCATGTGTAAATTGATCAAAATACAATTGCGCCCATCCATCTTCTACAGGTATTAACGGTTGTTCCATGACTTCGGTATCAGATAGTTCAAATTGATAATTATTTTTCCCTCTTTTTAATGAAATTTCATGCGAAGGCGGACTTTTTTTATATACTTCTTCATATTTTTCATTTATATAATAAGGTGGAACCTTAACTTGTTCACCAGCAGCATACGCCGTTACAACTTTACGTTCAGAAACTCCAAATTGAGCATACTGAGTTAAATCCTGATTGTATACCCACCATTCATATCCGTATGCAGACGGCTCTATTCGAGAGGGTTCTCCCCACTTCGCCAATAAATTTTCAGAGTCTTCACCAATCATATTTAAAACAGTATCTGAGGAGTCTTCCTTAATTTGCTTTTTCTTTTTCACAATTTTATTTTCTTGCTTTGATTGAGATGGGGTTAATATATATTGTGAAACGAGTAATTTTCCGTATAAATCAACAGCTAAAATTAAAAATGTAATCATTACGATACGCAATAATTTCTTCAAACGATATACCTCCTGAACAAAACATAAAATTGAGATATACACAAATCCTTTTCTTTCTTTTTGTGTGTACCGTACTCTTTTCACTATATCATATTTTCGTGAAAAAAGTCTGGATTATCCCTTTTCTCTCAATATGAATTGCACTTTCTCATTATTCATACTATTATAAAAATAATGGTGTAACATTAAAAAAGGAGGTATTATATGCAATTTTCAAATACGAAATTTAATGGAGCCGTCGTTGAATTAACTCTTTTAACTGAAATCATGGAAAACAACCACTTCGTACTTGCTGGACAGTGGGATTATGAACGGGTTACATACGATTATAAATTTGAAATATTAAAGGATATTTATTATTTACGAGTGCAAGGAGTTGCTGTTGAAGGTGACATCGGCAGTAGACACGCTGAAGTAAAACTACTCCCCCCCTTATTAGGAAAACATTATTATCCTCACGGCGTTGAATATGGTGATGATGAGACTTTCCCAACGAACGTACTTCAAAAAAGCGAACAACTCCTACAAAATGTCGAAAAAGAGTTAAAAGAATTTCAAATTATTGATTAACAAAAACAAGCGCATCAATATGATGCGCTTGTTTTCAGGCTGTGGAGAAAGTCTTCTCCACAGCCTGTTTTTGTGTCTGAACCTCTTTTTATGTGTCAACACTGATAAAAAGAGGTAAAGGAGAGATTTTTTATGATGGGTGCTTTAAAAAATCATCGTGATGAACGTGTATCTGTTTCTGTAGAAGAGTTGGTTCCACAAAATCATTTCCTTCGTGCGATCGAAGCGACAATTAGTTTTGATTTTATTGAAGAGAAGTTACGCCCTTATTACTGTGAAAACAATGGACGTCCGTCAATCCATCCTATCGTTTTATTTAAAATGATGTTTATTGGATATTTTTACGGTATTCGTTCGGAGCGTCAATTGGAAAAAGAGATTAAAACGAATATCGCCTACCGTTGGTTTTTAGGGTTTTCTCTATCAGATACTATTCCAGATCATTCTACAATCAGTTGGAATCGTCGTACTCGCTTTATTCATACAAATATTTTCGAAGAAATTTTTGATGAGATCGTGAGGCAAGCGACAGAGCACCGGATGGTGGGAGGACGTGCGCTGATGACAGATTCTACGCACATTAAGGCCAATGCTAATAAAAATAAGTTTGTACATAAATATAAAAAAGAAAAGGCAAAGTTTTATATAGATGAACTAGAAGCTGCGGTAATTGAAGATCGTGAGGTACACGAAAAAAAGAATTAAAACCTAGAAAGGAAAGTGATACTCCCACTAAAAAAACTCGTATAAGTACTACGGATCCAGATAGTGGATTTTTAATGAGAGATGGAAAACCGAACGGTTTTCATTTCTTAGACCATCGTACGACTGATGCGAAGTACAATATTATTACAGATACTTATGTAACGGCTGGAAATATGGCAGATTCCGAGCCATATTTAGCACGTCTACAAGCTCAAATTGATAAATTCGGATTTAAAGTGGAAGCTGTAGCTCTTGATGCAGGCTATTTTACAGGGTATATCTGTAAGAAATTATCGGAGAGAAATATATTTATGGTGATGGGGTATCGCCGATTTGGAAAACGAAATAAAGAAGTACCAAAAAGCCAATTTAAATATGTAGAAGAAATGAATGCATTTGCTTGTCCGATGGGGTGTATTTTAGAGTATGCGACAACGGATCGTGAAGGATATCGTCACTATAAATCCAACCCAGAAGACTGCGCTGTTTGTCCGCTACGTGAGGTATGTTTTTCAAAGAAACAAAAACAAAAAGTTATCACTCATCATATATGGGAGAAATATAAGGATATCGCTAGAAAAAACAAACTAACAGTTACAGGGAAAAAGTTGTACAAAGTACGCTGTTCAACTATAGAGCGAAGCTTTGCGGACGCCAAAGAACTACATGGCTATCGATATGCTCGATTTCGGGGGCTGAAGTCTGTCCAAATGCAGGCTTATCTTACCGCAACTTGTCAAAACATGAAAAAAATAGCCCTCCATCTGACCAAAAAAGGTCTGGTGGAGGGCTATTTTTTTGAAACTCTATTATTTTATGTTGTTTTTATTCGCTAAAATCAAAATGATTCCAGAGTGTGGGGAACCCTAAAGGGTTTCCCAACACTCTGAAAACAAGCGCATCAATATGATGCGCTTGTTTTATTTCCCTTCCCTAAGAATGAATCGTTTTTTTTACTGGATATCCATAAATAGATCCATCTTTTACTTTAATCTCATCTTCCCAAGGAACCTTATATTTACCTTCAGCTAAATCTTTTACAAACGTATATGGATTTTCTTTCACCCCACCAGGAGTTGCTACATAACCTCTTGAGCCTAAATTATATATATTATTTTCTAATCCCCACCCTAATCTAGCCTGATCTGCTAGTTCTGGATATACTTCAGCAGTAACAATCTCCCAAGGATTTCGATGTCCCTGTACTAAAGTAGTCCCATCAAAATTACATACTTGTCCCTCACCAAAGTAATAAAATACACCATCATAACCCGCTAAGTTTACCGACAATGTATACATTAAATTTTGCCATGCATTTGAACGATTAGTTAGCATCCATTGTTCACTAACTTGTGTGCTATATCCAGAAATACGAATTAAGACATTTGCACCTTTATAGGCCGCTTCACGAGCTACTTCAGGGAACATGCCATCATGACAAATACAAACAGCTAATTTACTTCCTCCAGGTCCATCACAAACAGGTAAGCCTAAATCTCCAGCTTTCCAAGGCTCGACTGGTACCCAAGGATTTAGCTTACGATACTTCAAAATCATTTCACCTTGTGGATCAATAATAACTGCTGTATTATATGGCTCTCCACCACCAGGATTTTTTTCCATTATCGAAAAAACACCATATACTTTAGATTCTTTACATGCCTCAGCAAATAAGTCGGTTTCTGGCCCAGGCACTGTACATAAAAATTCTTCTGTAGTCCATTTTTTTGTATTGAGCCCTTGTGTACTATATTCAGGAAATACTATCAATTCTAATCCAGGGTAACCTGATTTGGTCGAATGAATTGTTTTTATGATTTGTTGAATTTGTTTATCAATGTCTGCACGTGACTCTACTACTGGTACTGGATATTGAATTAGCGCTGTCAAAAAACCACTAATCGGCTTTACCATACTTCCACTACTACCCATTTAAATTCCCCCTTAAAATAGTTCGTGTTTATTAAAGATAACAATATATATTTGTAACTCTCTAAAAAACTTGCACTACATATGGAATTATTACGCATGAAAGCTAGTAGTAAATTTTATATCCACTTTTAGTACACGCCTACACTAACTTAACATAAATAATTAGAAAATTCAATCTTTTATAAACGGTAAAACTAAAAAGAAAAAGCGTATGGAATCCCATACGCTTTTTTTACTTAGTTTGTAAATACGGCGGCAATTGTTGCAACTGCTCCTTATCCTTTTCACGTTCTCTACGTGCCCATCTAAAGAATACATAGCCTATAATTGTACCGTACACTATTTCCTGGACAATTTTCATTATGATACCACCAGTTTGCTGGTCTTGTACGACTGGCATCCAGTGCAAAAATTCCGGTCCCGTTATATTTAAATCTGATAAAGTGCCCGCTGGTACACATAGTTCCATCGCTTTCATCCAAGCAGCCGGATCCGTATACGTTGCAAATAACGGGGCTGTCGCAAAAATGATTAACGCACAAGCTGGCGTTAATAATATACCATTAGCAAACATGTAACCAAGTTTCTTTATATCACTTAACGTTTGATATTCTGGTAATGGATTTAACATCGGCCACCACATCATGATTGCTGTAAAAAACAATATAGCGAGACAAATAGGATGAGCTATTTGACTTTGTTTTACCGTATCAAAAACAACTGGTAAATGATAAAAAGAAAACAGGCCGTTAAATACAAACAACGCAATAAGTGGTTTAGCAAATACCTTTAATATAATTTGAACGAACTTAAAAGAAGTAATGTAACGATATAACCAAATCGGTATACCAAGCAACAGTAACGGTGGCACTGCAATATACATGACCGCCATTTCAAACATATGAGCACTAAATATAATATGGCCAATTAAATCAATTGGCCCTCCCTTTACAAAATACAAAAGAACAATACCAGTCGTAAAATAAAAAATTTGCTTCTTACTTACCTTCGTCGCATTTTCAAATCGCATTCTATATGGACCAACAATTAAGAAGTACCCAATAAGAATCGACAGCATAAATATTAAAAAGATTGGACTCCATAAAGCCTGAAAACCAAATATCCACAAGTTACTCATTTTCACACCTACCTTCGTAAGGTTATCCATAATATGAAGAGGGAGCTGTGACAACACAAGCTCCCTTATTTTTCACTTTTCAAATCCAGACGATTGTCATAAATGCTAAAATTGTAATTAACCCTATTAGCAGACCAGAGTATAGAAAGAAACTTGCTGCTTCATGTCCTTTATGACTCATATGCATAAAATAATACAATTGAAAAATTACTTGTACGACTGCTAATAGTAAAATAAATGGAACAGAGAAAGTCGGACTAAAAGTTTTTGGATACGCCACCGCTACAAATGCAACTAATGTTAAAAAAATCATTAATGCAAACGTAATAACTTGATGCTTCATTTCCTCCGCACTTTTTCTCTTCCGATAAACAAGATCAACTTTAGGATTATTCGTTTGCTTTATCGCCATTGTTTATCCCACCATTCCCATTAAATATACTACAGTGAAAATAAACACCCAAACTACGTCAATAAAGTGCCAATAAATCGATGCAACATAAAACTTCGGTGCATTGTATAAATTTAGACCTCTCTTCGCATTTCTAAAGATTAATGTTAAAATCCAACATAACCCAAACAATACGTGGAGTCCATGTGTACCAACAAGAGCATAAAACGCAGAGCCAAACGCACTACTTCTCATAGTATGCTTAAATTCATGTGTATAATGATAAAACTCATATATCTCAAACCCTAAAAACCCTAAACCTAGCAATACAGTTACTAGTAACCAAAGTTGCATTTTCTTAAAGTTAAAGTTTTTCATGTGATACATCGCATATACACTCGTTAAGCTACTCGTTAATAAAAGCATCGTCATAATGAAAACGAGTGGCATTTGGAACATCTCTTGAGATGTTGGTCCACCATTTGTAGAATTCTTTAACGCTAAATATGTGCCAAATAAGGAAGCGAACAACACTGTTTCGCCTCCAAGAAATAACCAAAAACCGACAAACTTATTTTTCCCTTCAAGGGTTGCTTTTTCAGGCTCTGCTGGAAATGTTTCATTCGTTAATTTTTCATCTACATGCATTATGCCTTGCCCCCCTTATCATCTAAATCTTCTTTATGAATATGATATCCATGATCATCGATTACTGAACGTAGGAACATTGCGCCAAATGTAATGATTAAACCAATAATTGCTACTAATAACCAGAACTTATCTTTTCCACCCTGCATATACATTGCACCAAATGCCGCTATAAACAATCCGAAAGAAATGACAAATGGTGAAAACGAAGGATTTGGCATATGAATATCACCAACTGGTTCCGCTGCTGTCATCTCTTTATTACCTTCACGTTTTTCAATCCAAAACGGATCTAATCCGCGAACAAATGGTAATTGTTTAAAGTTATATTCTGGTGTCGGTGCTGGCATTGTCCATTCTAATGTACGTGCATCCCACGGATCACGACCAGCTTTTTCTTTTGATACTGTCGTTTTAATTACATTGAATAGAAGAACAATAGTCCCAAGAGCCATAAACACCGCTCCAATAGAACTAATCATATTCCCCATTTCCAACCCTTGCCCTTCAAGATATGTGTAGTAACGGCGCGGCATACCAATCAAGCCAAGGAAATGCTGAATAAAGAACGTTAAATGGAAACCAATAAAGAATAGCCAAAACGTTATCTTTCCTAATGTTTCATTTAATACTTTATTAAACATCAGTGGCCAATAATAATGAGCTCCTGCAAGTAAACCAAATACAACACCGCCAACGATTACATAATGAAAATGTGCTACTACGAAATAGTTATCATGAAATTGATAATCAGCTGGTGCAGATGCTAGCATAACCCCTGTAACTCCACCCATTACGAATGATGGAATGAAAGCTACTGCCCACATCATTGGTGTCGTAAAACGAATACTTCCGCCCCACATTGTAAAGAGCCAGTTGAATATTTTGATACCAGTCGGAACCGCAATCGCCATTGTTGCAACTGAGAAAATAGCATTAGCAACTGGACCAAGTCCAACAGTAAACATATGATGCGCCCATACCATAAATCCTAAAAATCCAATTAATACAGTCGCAAACACCATCGATGAATAACCAAACAATCGTTTTTTCGAAAATGTCGCGAATATTTCTGAGAATATTCCGAAAGCTGGGAGTATAAGAATGTATACTTCTGGATGACCGAAAATCCAGAATAAATGCTCCCATATAATTGTATTCCCGCCCAATGCTGGATTAAAGAAACTTGTTCCAAATAAACGATCTAACATTAAAAGTCCTAATCCTACAGTTAACGGTGGAAAAGCGAATAATATAAGCGAAGATGTTACAAATGTCGTCCATGTAAACATCGGCATACGCATATACGTCATTCCTGGCGCACGCATATTAATAATGGTTACAAGGAAGTTAATACCTCCAATTAATGTACCAATACCTGAGATTTGCAAACCGAGTACATAGAAATCAACACCATGACCTTTAGAGGCTAAAGCTAAAGATGCATAAGATGTCCATCCTGCATCAGGTGCTCCACCTAAAAACCAACTTAAATTTAAAAATACTCCACCAAAGAAAAATAACCAAAATCCGAGTGAATTCAAAAACGGGAACGCTACATCACGTGCACCAATTTGAAGTGGTACAGCGGCGTTCATAAATGCAAACACGAGTGGCATAGCTGCGAGGAAAATCATTGTTGTACCGTGCATCGTCAATACTTGATTATAAGCATCCCCAACAAGAAAAGCGTTGTTAGGAATCGCTAATTGAAGGCGAATAAATAGAGCTTCTATTCCGCCTATTACAAAAAACAATCCACCTGCAATTAAATAGAGAATGGCAATCTTTTTATGGTCTACTGTCGTTAAATAATCCCATATGACAGCACCCATCCCCTGTTTTTTTGCTACAGAACTCACGTTTTCAACCTCCCCTTCGCGAATAATCCCTCTTTACTTTTCAACTTTTAACGTTTGTAAGTATGCATTTAATGCATCAATTTGATCATCCGTTAAGTTGCCATATTTGCCAGTCATTTTGTTTCCTGGCTTCATATTTTCAGGATCTTTCAGCCATTTTTTTAAGTTTTCTTCATTGTTTTCGGCAATACCGGCAACCATATCGCGATCCGCAAAGTTTGCTAAGTTTGGTGCGATACGAGCGGAAGGTGGTCTACTATCATTAGATCCAACTGCGTGACAACCAATACAGCTTTTATTAAATATTTCTTGGCCCTCTTGCGCCTTTGTTGAAGCTACTTCTTTCTTCCCATCAATCTTCTTCATATCAGCAAGCCAATTTTTGTACTCGCTTTCATCTAAAGCTTTCACTTTAAATTGCATTAAAGAATGTGATGGGCCGCAAAATTCTGTACAAAAACCATTATAAGTGCCCGATTTATCTGCCTTTAACCACATTTTGTTCACATTGTCTGTATTTGTATCCATTTTCCCAGCTAAAGATGGAACCCAAAATGAGTGTTTAATATCGGCACCCTTCAAATTTAAATATACTTTCTTACCTGTGGGGATGACTAAATCTTGCGAAGTTACTATCTTTTCTGATTTATAAGAAAATTCCCACCAATAAAGATTCGCTGTTACATCAACAACGATAGTATCTTTATCAATATTCTTTTTCTCCATCGCACTTACATCAGCAAGTTTGAATGTATATGTAACCGTTGGAACAGCTAAGATTAGTAAAAGAATAATCGGAATAACTGTCCATATAATTTCTAGTTTGTGATTCCCTTCAACTTGCTCTGGAATATAATCTTCCTGACCTTTCTTTTGTCGGAAACGCACAATTACATACAAGAAAATAATAGTAACTACTAGTACTACTCCTACCATGATTGCACTCGCCAGTAGAAGTAAATCATATTGCATTTTTGCTACTTCTCCTTGCGGAATTAAAGTAGATTGAAAGGCTTTACCGCATCCCCCTAACAGTAAAGCCAGCAGTGAAACGAACGAAAGCAGTCGCCACTGTTTCTTCATACAAACAACCCCCACTTTCCTTGTGAATTAGATTGTACTTTATAGTTAAGTAAAGTAAATCTCAACGTAAAGAAATCCAATTATGTCGTTGTCTTAGAAGAATGTAACTACAATCATTGATACAAATAAGATTGTTAAATAATTTAGGGAATAAACAAACATTTGCACGGACCATTTTATGTCATCTTTCTTACGGAAGCCATAAAATCCTAAAGCGATCCATCCGATGTTAAGCAGTGTTGCAATTACCATAAATGTTATCCCTAGTCCACTCATATAAAATGGTAGTGGTAATAAACATACTGTCCAAATCATAATTTGGCGTTTCGTAATTTCAAATCCATGAACTACAGGAAGCATTGGAATTCCTGCATTTCGATATTCATCAACACGTTTCATCGCTAATGCAAGGAAATGTGGGATTTGCCAAATAAACATAATTAAAAATAACATCCAAGCAATTGGATGACCTAAAGATGGATCGATTGCTGCCCATCCAATTAAAGGTGGAACTGCTCCAGATATACTACCTACAACAGTATTTAGTGTATACTTTCTCTTTGTCCATAAAGTATATAGGACAACATATGTGAAAGCACCAATAAATCCCATTAAAACTGCCATTGGTGTTGTTAATAATAAGAATACAAATCCAAGAAGTAATATAACTAGTCCAAATGTAAGTGCAAATCCTGGTTTATACTTTCCAGTAACCGTTGGACGAGTCTTTGTTCTTTCCATTAACGGATCGATGTCTCTATCGATGTAGTTATTTAAACAACATACCCCCGCCATAATTAATCCAGAACCAACGATTGTAAAAAATAGCTTATCCAGATTGTCCATCACACTTAATCCATTAAAGTGTAACGCCAACCAAAATCCTGTAAATACAGTAAGTGTATTTGAGTTTACAATCCCCATTTTAACGAGTGCTGATAAATCTTGTAACCGAGTTGTTTCCGGTACACTTGTAACAGCGGACTCATCATGCAGCTCACTTGTTGCATGGTTCATCACTCTAACCCCCTCTTAAAACTTTCATCTTTCTTTTTGCGCCTATTTCAAATGAAATAATTCGCTTCTATATAGCAATATTATTACAGTAGAAACATTGTTAACCCATTCTACTACTAATCTACGCCCATACTCCAATATATTAAATCATATTTCCCGAACATTTTGTGAAGAAAACATGAACTTTTTGTGTCGAATATAAAAAACTTCATTCTGACTTGTCCTTATCATAACATGATGTTACATTCTATAATAAACTATTTTCTCCTATTTAACACGTATTCTCCCCATTTCTTTTCAAAATAGCCTATTTTTCACCTAAATTTTTCCTTGCGAACCCTGTTTTCACACCTATTTTCTCTCCCTTGTCTTCCTCCTCCATTTCTTTGCTATTTTATTATTTTTTATATATCATAGGAACTAGCGCGTTTTATTCTATACATAATGGAATGAAAATATTTCGCAATAACTTCATAGCAGAAAGATGGTGAAAGAGATTGCAACGCTTTATTAAATGGTTAGCAGTCATTACAAGCCTTGATTTATTAATAGTTTTATTAGGAGGCGCTTTAGTTACAAAAACAGGTTCTGGTCAAGGTTGTGGTAAATCATGGCCACTTTGTAACGGTGAATTTGTTCCATCTAATTTATCAATGGAAACTATTATTGAACTTAGCCACCGATTAACATCAGGATCAGCTGGAATTCTTGTCACTCTCCTTTGTATTTTGTCCTGGAAATATTATAAACATGTGCGTGAAACAAAAACGTTAGCAATTTTATCCTTCGTATTTTTAGTTGCACAAGCATTAATGGGAGCAGCAGCAGTTGTTTGGGGACAAATGCCAGCTGTACTTGCTATCCATTTCGGTATTTCCTTAATTTCATTTGCTTCTGTCATTTTATTAACGTGTCTTATCTTTGAAATTGACCAAAAATTTGATGCACGTTCACTTATTATGGACAAAAAAATGAAATTTCATATTTATGGTGTAACAATTTACAGTTATATCGTCGTCTACACAGGTGCTTTAGTACGTCACGAACGAGCTAGCTTAGCTTGTCCAGATTTTCCTTTATGTAGCAAAAACAGACCTATGCCAACTCAACTACATGAATGGGTTCAAATGGGCCATAGGGTTGCAGCGATGTTAATTTTCGCTTGGATACTATACGCGATGGTTCTCGCTATTCGCCATTACAAGCAGCAACCTGTAGTATATTGGGGATGGATCATTTCATTTATCCTTGTTACACTTCAAGCTGTAGTAGGAGTTTTAGTTGTATTTACAAACGCTAGTTTAGCGATGGCATTGTTACATTCTCTATTCATTTCTTGCTTGTTTGCCGTACTATGCTATTTAGTTATGTTAGGAACAAGAAGTAAAGTGAATGCAAAAGAAGCCGGATCAACTTCTAAACAAACAAAATAATTTAAAACTAAAATCCCTTGCCAATTCGGCAAGGGATTTTTTGCAATAAAGAAAAGAGCTGTATTTACACAGCTCTTTTCTTTATTTTAGTGATCTAATTCAATAAGTAAATCACCCGTTTGAATTGCATCACCATCGTTAACATATACTTTTTTCACTTTACCATTGAACGGCGCTTGAACTGTCGTTTCCATTTTCATCGCCTCTGTAATTGCCATAGAATCGCCTTTTTTCACTTCATCGCCTTCTTTTACAACTACTTTAATTACCGTTCCTGGCATTGTTGCACTAATGTGATTTGGATTTTCACGGTTTCCTTTCACACGTTGTGCAACTGTTGCTTTCACATTCTCGTCTTTCACGACAATTTCACGTGGTTGACCATTAAATTCCAAGTAAAGGACACGATTTCCATCCGGCTGTGGTTCTCCAATTGATACAAGTTTAACCATCAATGTCTTACCTTGTTCAATTTCCACATCAATTTCTTCACCGAGTCTCATACCATAGAAGAACGTCGGTGTATCAAGTACAGATACATTTCCATAAAGCTCAGCAACTTTTTCATAGTCCATAAATACTTTTGGATATAATGCATATGCAACTACATCAAAAATTGTTACTTCGCGTCCAAGTTTATGGAATAATTCTTCTTTTAACGCGTCGAAATCTACTGGCTCTAGTAGTTCACCTGGTCTTACTGTTAACGGCTCTTTCCCTTTTAAAATAATCTTTTGCAATTCTTTCGGGAAACCACCGTACGGTTGACCTAAATCACCAGAGAACATTTCAACAACAGATCCCGGGAAGTCCAAAGCATGTCCACGCTCTAAAACATCTTGTTCTGTCAGGTGGTTTTGAACCATAAATAATGCCATATCGCCAACAACTTTTGATGACGGTGTTACTTTTACAATATCTCCAAACATGTCATTCACACGACGGTACATTACTTTCACTTCATCGAAGCGATCTCCTAAACCAACCGCCTTCGCTTGTTGCTGAAGATTACTATACTGTCCACCTGGCATTTCATGCATATATACCTCTGTGTGAGGTGCATTCATACCACTTTCAAACGGTGCATAGTATTTGCGTACATCTTCCCAATAATGAGATAGCTTTTCTAAAGAATCGATATTAACATCTGGTTGTCTTTCATTTCCACCTAGTGCATAGAATAATGTGTTCGCACTCGGTTGTGACGTTTGACCAGCCATAGAACTCACCGCTACATCGACAATATCAACACCTGCTTCAATTGCCTTCGTATACGTTAATATACCATTTCCACTCGTATCGTGCGTATGCAGGTGAATCGGAATTGATACCGTCTCTTTTAATGCTGAAACTAAATCATATGCTGCGTTTGGTTTTAGTAAGCCAGCCATATCTTTAATACCTAAAATGTGAGCTCCCGATGCTTCCAACTCTTTTGCTAAGTTTTTATAATAATTCAAATCATATTTACTACGTAATGGATCATGAATATCTCCTGTGTAGCACATTGTTGCTTCTGCAATTTTACCAGTATCTCGTACAGCATCAATTGCAACTCTCATGCCTTCTACCCAATTTAAACTATCAAAAATACGGAATACATCAATGCCAGCTTGAGCAGAACATTCCACAAATTTTTGGATTAAATTATCTGGATAGTTTTTGTATCCAACTGCGTTTGAAGAACGAAGTAACATTTGGAATAACACGTTCGGCATTTTTTCACGAAGATCTAGTAATCGTTCCCATGGATCTTCTTTTAAGAAACGATACGCAACATCAAACGTTGCACCGCCCCACATTTCCGCTGAGAATAGGTTCGGTAACATTCTCGCTGTTGGCTCTGCAATTTGATGTAAATCTTTTGTACGAATACGAGTTGCAAGTAATGACTGATGTGCATCACGGAATGTTGTATCCGTCAAAAGTACACGTTTTTGATCCTGTACCCAATTTACTAATCCGTCCGCTCCACGCTCATCCAAAATTTGTTTCGTGCCATTTTGGATTGGCTCTGAGTGTAGTACATTCGGTATACGAGCATCTGGAAAAATTGGTTTCTCTTTTTTCCCTACTCCTGGGAAGCCATTTACTGTTACTGAACCAATATAATTTAACATTTTCGTTCCGCGGTCTTTACGTTTTGGGAACAAGAATAGTTCAGGTGACACATCAATAAACGAAGTATCATATTCTCCTGATAAAAAGTTTTTATGTTTTACTACATTCTCTAGGAATGGAATATTTGTTTTAATACCACGAATACGGAATTCTTTTAAGTTACGTTCCATTTTTGCAGCTGCTTGCTCAAAAGTAAGTGCCCAAGTTGTAACTTTTACAAGTAAAGAATCGTAGTACGGTGTAATAACTGCACCTTGGAAGCTATTTCCTGTATCAAGACGCACACCAAAACCACCGCCTGATCGATACGCCATAATTTTTCCTGTATCCGGCATAAAATTATTTAGAGGATCTTCAGTTGTTACACGAGATTGAATTGCAAATCCATGCACAACTACTTCCTCTTGCTTCGGCACACCTACCATTTTGCTATGTAATGAATGTCCATCAGCTATTAAAATTTGTGATTGAACGATATCTACTCCTGTAATCATTTCTGTAATCGTATGTTCTACTTGAACACGTGGATTTACTTCAATGAAGTAAAACTCATCATCTTTTACAAGGAATTCTACTGTTCCTGCATTTAAATAGTTTACATTTTTCGTTAACTTCACAGCAGCATCACAAATACGCTGACGCAAATCATCTGAAAGTGATACACTCGGTGCTATTTCTACAACTTTTTGATGACGACGTTGTACAGAACAGTCACGCTCGTATAAATGAACAACATTGCCTTCTTCATCTGCTAAAATTTGTACTTCTATATGTTTAGGTTTTTCAACGAATTTTTCGACGTAAACTTCATCATTACCAAAGGCTGCTTTCGCTTCTGATTTCGCTCGATTATATGATTCTCCTAATTCCTCACTAGTACGCACAATACGCATACCACGACCGCCACCACCAAGGGACGCTTTAATAATAATCGGGTAATCATACTTTTCAGCAAATTTTTCGACTTCTTCTAATGAATCTACTGGACCATCACTACCAGGTATAACTGGGATTTGTGCTAGCTGCGCTTGTGTTCTTGCTTTCACTTTATCTCCAAACATATCTAAATGCTTACTTTTCGGACCGATAAAGATAATTCCTTCTTCTTCGCAACGTTTCGCGAATTGAATATTTTCTGACAAGAAACCATATCCAGGGTGGATTGCATCTACATGATTACTTTTTGCAATCTCAATAATGCCTTCAATATCTAGATAAGCATCAATTGGTTTTTTTCCTTCCCCAACTAAATAGGACTCATCGGCTTTATAGCGATGATAAGAACCACTATCCTCTTTAGAATAGATTGCAACTGTTTTTAATCCTAGTTCCGAACAAGCTCGAAACACACGAATTGCAATCTCTCCACGGTTAGCTACCAATACTTTTTGAATACGTTGCAGCTTTGTCATGATTTTCCCCCTCTACTTTCCTACCACTCTAGAGATAAAATATATACACACCTTAAAAAGCGTGAAGTTCTTCACTTTCCACATTATATTATACTTAGAAAGCTTCACTTTATTTTTATCCATCATACCTTATTTTTTAACAAATGATAAGTTTTCTGTTCAATTTGTTTCACAAAAATAGTATAGCATACCTCTTCCTTTTCTAACAACTTAATTGTATATCACATTTTAACTAATGTGATACATTTTTTAACTAAAAGAGAAATTAATACATCACATTTAAAACTACTTAAAAATAAAAACACATCATGCTCTAAAGCACAATGTGTTTTTATTTTACAACTACAAGATGTGGTCCATTTTGTTCTCTTTCTTTTATTCCCTCATTCTGCTGTTTCTCTTCTCGTTTTACATGACTAGCAATATTAAGTAGTATTCCCATCGCAAGTAGATTAGCTATTAAGGAACTCCCGCCATAACTAATAAACGGTAAAGGTACTCCCGTAAGCGGTATTAATCCAGACATACCACCAACATTAACAAAAGTTTGTACTCCCATTAAACTTGCAATTCCGATTGCAATTAAACTTCCAAACGGATCTTTACATTTTTGAGCAATCCTGAATGAACGAATAATAATAAGTAGCAAGCAAATTAAAATAATAGCTACACCAATAAAACCTAACTCTTCAGATATAATAGCCATAATAAAATCTGTTTGCGGTTCTGGTAAATATCCATATTTTTGCACACTATTTCCTAATCCTCGACCGTTTAGCCCTCCTGAAGCAATTCCAATAAAAGAATTTACCAATTGGAATCCATCATTCTGAGGATCATTGAATGGATCAAGAAAAACTGAAAAACGGGCCTTTTGGTACCCACTTAATTTATAATTAGCCAGAAAATATAGCGCTGGAATCCATACTATAGAAGTTAAAACAATTCGTTTAATCCATAAATTAATCCGTACTCCTGAACAAAGAAACATAATTCCTACTGTTCCTGCAATTAACAAATCGGTACCTAAATCATTTTGCTTTAAAATTAAAAACATTGCCATTCCAACAAAACCAAGTGTAAGTCCCGACCCTTTAAAAACAGGTGTATTTGTCTCTTGTCTTCTTGCAAAAAAGCGAGCTAATATTATAATAATCGATAGTTTAACAAATTCAGCGGGCTGTATACCTAATATCCAACCTTTTGCACCATTTATTTCCTTACCAAAAATCAAGGCTGCTGCTAGTAAAGCAATACTCCCTAGCCCCATCGCCGATAAAATTATTCGTTTCCTCCAAAACTTATAAGGTAACGAGGCTACAATTACTAACAATACCGTTCCAATAGCTAAAGTTATTAATTGTTTTTTAAAAAGTAATTTGCCGGCCAGTTATGCCTCGAAATCGCAGCAATGGAACTAGAACTATATACCATTATTACTCCCAGCACACATAAGATAACAAGAGGAAGTAATAATGAATAATCCATTGATTTCCATACTTTTTTCATTTCATTTCCTCTTTCTGTTTCAATTTAATTATTGTTGTATTCCATATGTACATTGATTCTTCCTGCTTTATTATACAAATAAAAAGCTCAAACTAATTTAGTTTGAGCCCCCTTATTTGAACCCGTTATTGTTGTTTGTTTGTAAACGCTTCATGAAGTGCAGATAACTCACGTTCGAGCTCACCTAACATTGCTTTCCCTTGTTCTTCTGCAATAAGACCAAGGCGAACTGCAAAATCGACCTCGCGGGATAGTCCAAACATTTGTGTGTCTAACACTTCTTCATATAATGGACATTGCGGCATTGTAAGATGGTCCATTTGCACCTTAATAAGTCTTAAAATCTTCTCTGCATCCGCTTGTAGAAGGGCTAGTGCCTTTTCCTGATGATTTGCTACTGTCTCAGACGCCAAATTGATTCCCTCCGTTTCCGTCCTACTCTCCTCTATCCTATCTATTAATATTAGCGATAGTTTTCATAAATTGCAATAGAAACATTTTTTGTGACAACAGTGTCTAATACTATTATACTGAAAAGTGGGAGTATAACACAAATGGGGGAACAACAATGAGCGAAATTTTATTTATTAACGGAAAAGTACGTTTTCCAATCACTATTGATCCAACTGTTTGGATCTTTGACGATCGAAAAGTAGATTTGACAACTTACTTTGATGAAACTAGAGAAAACACGTCTGAACTAGAAACTTATTTAAAAAACACTTCAGAACATTGGGATCGCGAAATCCGTGATGGTGCCGCTTTTCCTCCAATACAACAAAGTGTGAAGAAATATAAAAAAGAACAGCTGATTACTGGAACATTTGGTATACCATTTCATCCATTCCTTGCTAACGCTGAAATTTTAGAGGACGCTACGCAAGTTGAAATTGAAACGGTAGATCATACAATGACACTTCCATTAGAAACTGTCAAAAATGCTATACTAGGCTTTTCAAAAGAAGGAAAACCATTAAAAGAAGACGGACCTGTTCATCTCTATTTCAATGATGGATCTAATCAACAAAATCCAATCCGGAACATCCGTAAATTTACAATTATTTAAAGAAAAGGAGTGAGCTTAAGCTCACTCCTTTTTACAATAAATCTGCTGCTAGTTGAGCTAAATTAGATCGCTCCCCTTTAACAAACTTCACATGACCACTAATGCGCTGTTCTTTAAACTTCTCTACAACATACGTTAAGCCATTATTATATTCATCTAAATATGGGTGATCAATTTGCTGAGGATCTCCCATCAATACAATCTTACTCTTTTCCCCTACCCTAGTTAGTATCGTTTTCACTTCATGCTTTGTTAAATTTTGTGCTTCGTCAATGATAATGAACTGATCTGGAATACTTCTCCCGCGTATATAAGTAAGGGCTTCTACTTCAATCGAACCCATTCCAGCTAAAATAGCATCTAACTCTCCTGGCTTTTTCGTATTAAATAAATACTCTAGGTTATCAAAAATTGGCTGCATCCATGGTCTTAACTTTTCTTCTTTTTCTCCTGGTAAATAACCGATATCTTTTCCGACTGGGACAATCGGTCTTGCAACGAGTAATTTTTTATATAACCCTAAGTCTTCTGTTTGCATAAGTCCCGAAGCTAATGCAAGTAACGTTTTTCCTGTGCCGGCTTTCCCTGTTAACGTTACAAGCGGAATATCTTCACGAAGCAACAATTCTAATCCCATGATTTGCTGCACGTTTCGTGGTCGTATCCCCCACACTTGTTCATTGTGAAAAATAAGTTTCTTTACCTTCTTACCTAAGTGATCCACGATGCCAAGCGCAGAACTAGAGCCCCCCAATGCATCTTTCATTACTACAAATTGATTTGGATAAAAAGGATGATTCGCAATTTCAGATAGAGGCAATTCACCTTTCTCATAAAAATAATCCAATTGTTCTTTTGATATATATCCTTCTAAAAAGCCAGAATATATATTTTCTACTTCAATTACGCGATCACTTAAATAATCTTCAGCCTTCAAACCAATTGCATCAGCTTTTACCCTTACGAGTACATCTTTACTTACTAAAATAACAGACTTCCCGTCCTCTTTTTCCTGTTCTTCTAAAGATAGATTTTTTGCTACAGCTAAAATTCGATTATCATTTGTTTTTTCTACAAAAATATCTTGTAGTTGCACAAATGAACGATGGTTCAATTCAATACGAAATGTTCCGCCGTTTTCTAGCGGGATACTTTCATGCAGCTTTCCTATTTCACGAAATTTATCTATTAACTTAGATACATAACGAGCGTTTCGTCCTACTTCATCCATATAACGTTTTTTCGAATCAACCTCTTCTAATACAACTGCTGGAATCACTACTTCATTGGTTTCAAATGAAAAAATAGATAAAGGATCCTGCAAAAGTACATTCGTATCTAACACATAAATTTTATCCAACCTGTTACCCCCTGACTCCACTTTTAAATTTGTAGAACAAGGGTTTCATCCATAAAATATGGACGAACCATTGTTATAATTATATGTACCGTGTAAACGAGGTAGAATCGAAAATCATAGTCATTAAACCTTTTATTTATTCTTTATTCATTTCTATTCAATATATTACCTTTTATTATAATTATTAACGTTAAATCACAATAACCGATTACAAAAGTGAATAAACGAATTTCTTATTTAGCATCTTTATAATTCTCTTATCCCTACTAGCACTTCGTTATCCAGCTTTTTCGCTGCCCGAAGATCATATGTTTTTTCATATGTTGGTTCAATTGCAAGTTTCGCTCCATAAAACATAACATCACGCACTTCTTGCACATTTACTTCTATTACAGTTAATTTTAAAGAAATACCTTCCATTCTATCTGTCAAAATTTCACCTGCACCACTTATGGAAAATACGGATTCATTCGCCATTATAGTCAATACCACACCTGTATTATGCCGTATATTTTCCACAATACGTGAACGTTGATCTACTGCAAATCGAATACTAGTTTTACTCACTGCATACACCCAAGAAATAGCACTTACGTTAGGAACTTGTTTTTCGAAATCTGTCGTTGCTATCATAACAATACACTCTTTACGCAACGTTTGTACTAAATCCTCTGTTAAGGTAGGCTCTACTACATTCGCCATATTTTCACCTCCAAACATACTTGGTATATCCTTATCATAACTTATTTTTTGAATTGCGAAAATATTATTTTTTCCCACTATTATTCAAAAAAATTATACTTCCATGATATACTTATACTGATAGAATTCGTATTGAGGTGACGAAATGAGAGTCAAATGTATGATTTGTGATAAAAAAGATATGTTAGATGATGAAAATCCTATGGCAAAAAAACTGCGTAATCGCCCTATTCATACATATATGTGCATGGAATGTTCGGAACGAATTGCAGAACGTACAATGGAACGTCATGCAAGTGGTAATTTCCGATTATATCGTGATAAAAAAATCGAAGACGATTGGTAAAATGTAAATAAGTCCTTACTCATATAGATAAGGACTTATTTATATTTTTCTGGTTCACGATTCATCTGATCCAAAAAACAATCAATGGCTTCTAGCGGAAACCTTGCAGACTTCCTTTCCCCATTCATTTCATATGTAATTAAATACATCTCCTCGTTCTTTTCGACTTCCACATTTTTTAATTTATGTTCTTCATATATCATATTTTGAAATAACAAATACGTTTCTTTTGCAGCACTATCATCTGGACGTGCTTCAGCAACTGTTTTAATTGTTAACCAATTATATAGTGCATCTTGTACTGAACGCATAAAAACTCCCCCTTCCTCATCCTGCTTTTTGTTGTTTCGCTTGACGCAAACGTAATCTATAAATCCCAAGTACAATTGCCGCTACAACAAGTCCTTCTCCAACGGGTAAAAATACAGCAAAAAAGGTTAATACTGTACATCCAATTGCTAATGATATGTATATCACAATATTTTTAAGTACAGACAACTTTCTAGCAAACCCTAAATTATAGACGAGAGCACTTAATATAATAATCGTCCCATAAAGTAACCACATTCCTAACTCTGGATTTTCATCTACCTTACACAATTTCGCAAAAAAAGACATCCTTTCTAACACACTCTTCCCCCCTAGCAGTAAAATACAAATTTCTTTATACACTTAATACAAGAGTAACTCGCAAAAAAAATACTGTCCACAAAAAAGAGTAAATATTCTAAAAAATAAACATAATAAAAAACAACGACCTTTATAAAAGGTCGTTGTTTTTTTGTTTTTACGCTTCAACAGATTTCTTTTTCTTAGCAGCTCTTTCGCGCTCACTCTTATCAAGAATCTTTTTACGCAGACGAATTGATTCTGGAGTTACTTCACAGAACTCGTCATCGTTTAAGTACTCTAATGATTCTTCTAAAGTCATTAGGCGTGGTTTCTTCATTGTTGAAGTTTGATCTTTCGTCGCAGAACGAATGTTAGTTTGTTGTTTCATTTTCACAACGTTAACTGTTAAGTCGTTCTCACGAGTATGTTCTCCGACAATCATACCAGCATATACTTCTGTACCTGGTTCAACGAAGATTACACCACGGTCTTCAACTTGCATAATGCCGTATTGTGATGCTTTTCCTGTTTCAAGTGAAACTAGAACACCTTGGCGACGTCCACCCACTTGTCCAGCATGTACTGGTTGGTAGCAATCGAATGTATGGTTTAAAATACCGTAACCACGAGTTAATGTTAGGAATTCTGTTGTGTAACCAATTAAACCACGTGCCGGAACCATGAAAGTAAGGCGAACTTGACCGTTTCCGTTATTCACCATATCTAACATTTCACCTTTACGTGCACCCATTGATTCCATAATAGAACCAGTGTACTCTTCAGGAACATCGATTTGTACGCGCTCTACAGGTTCACATCTTACGCCATCGATATCTTTAATAATTACTTCAGGCTTAGATACTTGTAGTTCATAACCTTCACGACGCATGTTTTCAATTAAGATAGATAAATGCAGTTCCCCGCGTCCAGATACGATCCATGCATCAGGAGAATCTGTATTATCTACACGTAAACTTACATCTGTTTCTAATTGTGAACGAAGACGCTCTTCAATTTTACGAGATGTAATGAATTTACCTTCACGACCTGCAAATGGGCTGTTATTTACAAGGAATGTCATTTGTAGCGTTGGCTCATCAATACGTAATAATGGTAAAGCCTCTTCATGCTCAACCGGACATACCGTTTCACCTACGTTGATGTCTTCCATACCTGAAACAGCTACTAAATCTCCAGCTTTTGCTTCTTCAATTTCTTGACGTTTTAATCCAATGTAACCGAATAATTTCGTTACGCGGAATTGTTTTACACTTCCGTCAACTTTCATTAAAGCAACTTGTTGCCCAACCTTCATTGTACCGCGGAATACGCGTCCAACTCCAATACGTCCAACGTAGTCGTTGTAATCAAGAAGTGCTACTTGGAATTGAAGTGGCTCTTCACTGTTATCAACTGGTGCTGGAATATGTTCGATAATTGTATCGAATAATGATTTCATATTCTCTTCTTGATTTGCCGGATTTGAATCCAAGCTTGCTGTTCCGTTCATTGCTGATGCAAATACAACTGGGAACTCTAATTGATCTTCGTTTGCACCAAGTTCGATGAATAAGTCAACTACTTCATCAACTACTTCATCAGGGCGAGCGAAGTCACGGTCAATTTTGTTTACAACAACGATTGGAGTTAAGTTTTGCTCAAGAGCTTTCTTTAAAACAAATCGTGTTTGTGGCATACAACCTTCATATGCATCAACAACAAGTAGAACACCATCAACCATTTTCATGATACGTTCTACTTCTCCACCGAAGTCAGCGTGACCTGGTGTATCTAAAATATTAATTCTTTTATCTTCATAGTGAATCGCTGTATTCTTCGCTAAAATTGTAATACCGCGTTCTCTCTCTAGATCATTTGAATCCATTGCGCGTTCTTCAATATGTTCATTCGCACGGAATGTCCCCGCTTGACGTAATAACTGGTCAACAAGTGTTGTTTTACCATGGTCAACGTGGGCAATAATTGCTATATTACGTAAATCTTGTCGTTTTTTCAACATGTCCAACTCCTAATGTCTTTTTAATCCTTCTCTATTATAAGAGCGAAGGGGATACAATAGCAATTAAAATAAAAGCAAGAATGAAAATATAGTTGTATTCTTACTTTTGTGAAAGTAAAATGAGATTGGAGGGTGAAGAAATGGAACACATTCAATATCGCTTTTTATTAACCGCAATTATCGGTGTTATTTTCTTAATCGGTATCGGCATTATGATTGCTGAAAATAGTCCAATCGGTATTATTATTTGCATTATCGGTACATTTGTTGCAGTTGGATACGGTTTTGTAACAAAAAGAAAAATGCGCAAATCACAATAACGCTAAAAAGTAAGAAGCTTATACATAGCCTCTTACTTTTTTTGTGGCTCTGATATAAAAGATAACACTTCTTCATACACTCCTGGTTTTGCAACTAACACACTGCTCTTCTCTATGATAGAAAGTGGCGCTCCAGAGAATGTCGTTACCTTCCCTCCAACTTCTTCTACAATTATCTGTCCTCCGCCAAAATCCCATGGTGATAATCTCGGCGTTACATATGCATCTATTCTTCCTGTTGCAACGTACACCATCTCTAACGCTGCACAGCCATACGATCTCGTGCCCCTTGCTTTCTTAACAAGTGCCATCATACTTTCCATATTAAGCAATGGATTATCTGTAAGCCATATCGCATTTAAAGCTACAATACCTTGCTCTACAGTTCCTTTTTCCAATGGAGGAATTGATATATCATTACAAAAAGCTCCAGATCCCTTGACTGCATGATATAGTTCATCATGTACTGGATCATAAATAAGTCCAATCTTTCCGATACCGTTCTCATAAATCCCCATTGAAATTGCAAAATTTCTTTTTTGATGAACAAAGTTCATCGTGCCGTCAATTGGATCAATTAACCAAACAACCCCGTCAGAAGACGTTATCTCGTCTCCATAACCCTCTTCTCCTAAAATATTATGATTCGGGAATGTTTCTTTAATTTTCCCAATTAAAAACTGTTCTATCTCTCGGTCCATATCTGTCACTAAGTCAGCTGCATTGGATTTTGTTTCTATAATAAGTGCTTTTTTCATGGATGCCATTAAATGCTCTCCTGCATCCCGAATCCACCGTTTGGCGTGTGCATCGATGTCTTTCCATACTTCTTGCATGTTTAAACACTCCGATCTTTACTGTTCACAGAAAAAACGAACCCTTTATAAGGTTCGCACCAACTAATTTTTTATACATATACTATTATTACGCTTCTAAACGAATCATTTCAAGTCTTAACACTTCTAACTTTTGTACACACTCTTCTTTTTTCTGTTTATCATCTTCCATCATCGCATCATATAAAGTTGCTAATTCATAATCTAGCTCCAAACGTAGCACCGGTATTCTCTTTTCGGCATCTGTTCTCTTTAACGCATTAATCACCTGTCTCATATTATTTGCCTCCTCCCAATATTCGTCTGCCCTCGGACTAGAATTAATTAAATTTTCTGATTTTTTGTTTTATACTATACTATGTTGGATAAATCATCTATGCAACAAAATTATATTTTTTTATTTAAATTTTTTTGTGCTGTTTTTTTTATGAATAGTACAAGCTATGCTAAAATAAAAGCAAAATAGGAGTTGGAGGAACAATCATGACAATACAAACATTCAAGTCAACTGATTTTGATGTCTTTACAGTTGATGGTCTCGAAGAACGAATGAGTGCAATTAAAACGAACATTCATCCTAAGCTAGAAGCTTTAGGGGAACAATTTGCAGAATACTTATCCCAACACACTGATGAGAACTTTTTTTATCATGTTGCAAAACACGCACGTCGCAAAGTCAATCCACCAAACGATACTTGGGTTGCTTTTTCAACAAATAAACGAGGATATAAAATGCTACCGCATTTCCAAATCGGCTTATGGGGTACTCATGCCTTCATATACTTTGGTTTAATCTATGAGTGTCCACAAAAAGTTGAGACGGCTCATGCCTTCTTAGAACATTTAAATGATTTAAAAACAAATATTCCAAATGACTTCGTTTGGTCCATTGACCATACTAAACCAAGTGTGAAATTACATAAAACACTTGAAACCGAAGACTTACAAAAGATGATTGAACGACTAGCTACTGTAAAAAAAGCAGAATTATTAGTTGGTATTCATATATCACCAGAGGAGTTTTCAGCAATGACCAACGAACAATTCCTTGCTAAGATTGAATCTACGATGCAATCACTCCTTCCTTTATATGCACTTTGTAATCGATAGTAGAAAACGGACAATTTATATTGTCCGTTTTTAGTTGTTATCACATTATATCACTTCAGTTTTTATTTTTCAAAATATTTTTTACATTTTTACAACCTTTTGTTCTTCGACTTCCTTTGCTCTTTGAATAGCACGATATATAGAGTATCCACTTACTTCTTGAAACTCTTTATCAATTTTCTTTTCTTCTGCTTTCGATGGAACAATCTCTTTAAAGCGACGATATAAACCCATTAATTCTTCTCTTATAATTCCTTTTTCATAAGCTTTCTCAATTGCTTCATAAAACTTCACAATTATAACCATTTCCTCATTTGACCAATCATAATCTAACGGATATTGATATTCCATTTCGCACCCCATTTATCATTTCTTCTTGTTTCATTATGCTATCTTAAAGAGAATATTTTATTATTCATTATAGCCACTCTGCATTATACACTATTTATTCATTTTAATGGAATTGTCTTCCTCTATTCATTAGTTGAGGCTAACTATTAAACATACTCACCTTAAAAACATTTTTTTCTATACATCTATAATTATTGGTGATATAATGCTTTTGTTTTATAGAAAATAAAGTGAAGCTACCATCTCAAAAACGATTTTTTGAATGGCAGAAAAACAAGCCTCATTCTAAAAAAAGACTTACCTTTTTTAGAGCAGGATTATATAAAACAAATTATACTAAATATTATGAAGAAGAAGGGGTGTATAGATTGTCCCAATACGAAACACCATTGTTTACCGCTTTAGTTGAGCACAGTAAGCGAAATCCAATTCAATTCCATATTCCTGGTCATAAAAAAGGACAGGGCATGGATCCTACATTTCGCGAATTTATTGGGCATAATGCATTAGCAATTGACTTAATTAATATTGCGCCACTCGATGATTTACATCATCCAAAAGGTATGATTAAAGAAGCACAGGATTTAGCAGCCGCTGCATTCGGTGCAGATCATACTTTCTTTTCTATTCAAGGTACAAGTGGCGCTATTATGACAATGGTGATGAGCGTTTGCGGTCCTGGTGACAAAATCCTAGTACCACGAAACGTGCATAAATCAGTAATGTCAGCTATTATTTTCTCAGGTGCAAAACCGATTTTCATGCATCCTGAAATCGATCCGAAGCTCGGTATTTCTCATGGAATCACAATTCAATCTGTCAAAAAAGCACTTGAAGAGCACTCAGATGCAAAGGGCTTACTTGTTATTAATCCAACGTACTTTGGGTTTGCTGCAGACTTAGAACAGATTGTACAATTAGCACATTCTTATGACATCCCTGTACTAGTCGACGAGGCTCATGGTGTTCATATTCATTTTCACGATGAATTGCCGATGTCAGCGATGCAAGCGGGTGCAGATATGGCAGCAACAAGTGTTCACAAATTAGGAGGCTCTTTAACTCAAAGTTCTATTCTTAATGTGAAAGAAGGCTTGGTGAATGTAAAGCATGTCCAATCTATTATTAGCATGCTTACGACTACATCAACTTCTTACATCTTGTTAGCATCCCTTGATGTTGCCAGAAAACGTCTTGCTACAGAAGGAACAGCACTCATAGCACAAACAATACAATTAGCTGAACATGTTCGTGATGCTATAAATTCTATTGAGCATCTTTACTGTCCTGGAAAAGAAATGTTAGGTACAGATGCTACCTTTAACTATGATCCTACAAAGATAATTGTATCTGTAAAAGATTTAGGTATTACCGGCCACCAAGCTGAAGTATGGCTTAGAGAGAAATATAACATTGAAGTAGAACTCTCAGATCTATACAACATACTATGTCTTATCACTTTGGGAGATACAGAAAGTGATACAAATACACTTATTGCAGCATTACAAGATTTAGCAGCAACATTTAGAAATAGGGCAGATAAAGGTGTTCAAGTACAAGTAGAGATTCCAGAAATTCCAGTGCTAGCACTTTCTCCTCGAGATGCTTTTTATTCGGAAACAGAAGTCATTCCATTTGAAAATGCAGCGGGTCGTATTATAGCTGATTTTGTTATGGTTTATCCGCCAGGGATTCCAATCTTTACTCCGGGGGAAATTATTACACAAGAAAACTTAGAGTATATTCGTAAAAACTTAGAAGCAGGTTTACCTGTACAAGGTCCTGAAGATATGACATTACAAACATTACGTGTTATTAAAGAGTACAAGCCTATCAGTTGATAGGCTTTTTTTTCACCTTTTTTCCTATTCTTCATACGATACTAAAGAATGTAACGTATAGGTGGGGATACTATTATGATTGTAATAGGCCGTTCTATTGTACATCCTTATATTACAAATGAATATGAGCCATTTGCAGCAGAGAAACAACAAATTTTATCAATAATGGCAGGAAATCAAGAAGTTTATTCCTTCCGAACAGCTGATGAACTCAGCTTTGATCTCAATTTACGAGTTAATATTATTATCTCTGCACTAGAACTTTTTCAAAGTGGATTTCAGTTTCGCACATTTCAACAATCCTTTTGCAACCCCCAGTATTGGAAAAGAACGTCCCTTGGAGGATTCGAGCTTCTTCCAAACATACCACCTTCTATTGCCATACAAGATATTTTCAAAAACGGAAAACTATATGGAACTGAATGCGCAACCGCTATGATCATTATTTTTTATAAAGCTTTATTATCATTGTATGAGGAAGAAACTTTCAATCGTCTATTTGCAAACCTTTTACTTTATACATGGGACTACGATCAAGATCTAAGGCTCATAACAAAAACCGGTGGCGATCTTGTTCCAGGTGACCTCGTTTACTTTAAAAACCCACAAGTGAATCCAGCTACGATTGAGTGGCAAGGAGAAAACACAATCTATTTAGGAAATTTCTTTTTTTACGGACATGGCGTAGGTGTAAAAACAAAAGAAGAAATTATTTATTCATTAAATGAACGACGAGTCCCTTACGCTTTTATTTCAGCTTTCTTGACCGATACTATTACCCGTATCGATAGCCGTATAATGAGCCAATACGCTTCTTCTAGTACACCACAGACATCCATAAGCTTTATTCCAATTAGAGATGATGCAATCGTTGCAACAGTTGGCCATACAACTACAATTTATTAAAAAAAGCGCCTACACATGTAGGCGCTTTTTCTTATTATTAAGCTTTTGTATGTTCTTTATGGTCACATTCGCAATGAGATCCACATTTCCCGTATAGTACTGTTGATTTTTCATCTTCAAAATGTCCAATTGTTCCTTCACATACTTGGCATACGATTGTTCCCATTTTCATTTCCCCCTGAGTTTTAATAGTAATCTATTTATTTATCATTAAGCTTTCGCATTATCTTTTCTAGCACAGTCACAATTTGTTCCACATTTTCCGTAAAGTACCGTCGTTTTCTCATCTTCAAAATGTCCGATTGTTCCTTCACATACTTGGCATACGATTGTTCCCATTTTTCATTTCCTCCTAAGTTTATGGTCCTAAAAACTTTTAGCTGTCCATTTCCTATCAATTATTGGGCTTTTGTATGCTCTGTGTGATCACATCCGCAAGATCCACATTTCCCGTAAAGTACCGTTACTTTCTCATCTTCGAAGTGTGCAATTGTACCTTCACAATCTTGACATACGATTGTTCCCATTTTTCATTTCCCCTAAGTTTATAATCCCAAAAACTTTTTTGTAACCGCTTAACTTTCTGTCTTCATTTTAATATGTTATACTTTTTACGTCAATAGGTTTTTAGTATAACACATTAAATATTTTAAATTTAAATTAGTATGCGATATTAAAATAAAAAAACAGCCATATTTATAAGTACGACTGTTTCACATTAATTATTCTTCATATTCCGCATGTAAAGAAGTTGACGGAACTAGAAATTTGAAAAACTGAGCTAACTCCTTTGCTTCCTCTTCTGATCCTAATTTAAAAATCTCCTGTATATATTGAACATTCTCTACATCATCTCGTCCGAGTAAAGTAGACCTTCCTGTTTGCATACAAACAATGAGCGGCTTTCCAAAAAACATATTTGTATAAATAACACCAAAATCATAACGTGTATCATGTGTCATAAACCCTAAAAATCGTACCTTCACACTTTCATGCTCATCATACAATTTTTCAAACATTGGTTTCCACCTTTCTACATCACGTTTCATTACTAGTATATTAAACAAAACATGTAATACTCCTTTTAATTGTCAAAAAATTCAGTAGGATGTAGAATGATAGTATTCTACTAAGTTAGGGGGAAGTTCTATGCAACATGCCTTTATTACGCTTGTACCTAAATCCAATCAACAATCTGTTTCAATAGATGATATAAAACAACTTTTTCATTATTATAAAACAGTTACTTATAAAACTGGGGCCCAAATTAATTACACGTATACAAATACCGCTTTTCCTTATGAAATTTTAGATACATCTACAACAACATTAAAACTTCAATCCAATCACGACCGGTATGACTCAATTTATATTGGTGTTGGTATAGAAAATGAACAATCTTTCATCCAAGTTTCTTTACCACCTAATGCAACATATGGTGACAAAGGGAAAGCAAATGAATTTTGCCGTTTTTTAGCGAAGAAATTAGAAGGAGAGTTACAATTATTTAATGGAAGAACAATGTATTTTTATAAACGTTAATTTAAAAAATAGATAATATGATTAAAAATAGTATACAATTCGAACATGTAAGAAATAAAGCTTGCTTTCTTACGTGTAATACAAAATATGCTATTACATAGGCTAAATACAGGAATACGAAAAAAAGAATGACTTTATAATGAAGCTTATCACCATTCGATAATGTTAACACAGTGGAAAAGCCACTCCATAGTAGTAAATGATAAAATATAACATGTAATATTTTCATGGAACCTTCTCCTTTGACATGCTCTATTTTATTAATATATGGGGTTAAGTTTGAATCAATTACATATTATAGGATGATACATATTACCTTTGAAGTAAATTACGCATGAATCATTTGTTAAAGTATTATATATTCATTCGACAAGTACGTTTAAAGACCTTGCAAGTCATTTGATGAAAATAAAAATAGCCCCTCTCTTACAATAAGAGAGGGGCTATTTTTATTAATTAAATTATTTTACAATGTGAATTGGCATTCCAAGAGCAACTTCAGCTGCTTCCATTGTGATTTCACCTAATGTTGGGTGAGCATGGATTGTTTGAGCGATATCTTCAGCTGTCATTCCAGCTTCGATAGCTAAACCAATCTCAGAGATAATATCAGAAGCACCTGCACCTGCAACTTGAGCACCTACAAGAAGGCCATCTTCTTTACGTGTTACAAGTTGTAGGAAACCGTCAGTGCTGTTTAATGATAATGCACGACCGTTAGCAGCGAATGGGAACTTAGATACAGTTACAGTCATTCCAGCTTCTTCAGCTTGTTTTTTAGTGTAACCAACAGATGCTAATTCTGGATCAGTGAAGCATACTGCAGGAATTCCGATGTAATCGATAGCTGATGCATGGCCACTAATTGCTTCTACAGCTACTTTACCTTCGTAAGAAGCTTTGTGAGCTAATGGTGGTCCAGGAACGATATCACCGATTGCATATATGTTTGGTACATTTGTACGACATTGCTCATCGATTTCGATGATGCCGCGGTCTGTCATTTTAACTCCAACTTGCTCAAGACCGATTTCTTGAGTGTTTGGACGACGACCTACAGTTACTAATACGTAATCTGCTTCTACAGTTTGGATTTCACCTTTAACTTCAAAGCTAACTTTTACGCCAGTTTCTGTTTCTTCAACGCCTTTAGCCATAGCTTTTGTATGGATATTTACGTTACCTTTTTTCTGTAGAGCACGTTTAACAACAGAGCTCATAGCTTTTTCGAAACCAGCTAAGATTTCGTCGCCAGCTTCTACTACAGTAACTTCTGTACCGAAGTTAGCATATGCAGTACCTAATTCCATACCGATGTAACCGCCGCCGATTACAACAAGTTTTTTAGGAATTTCAGGTAAGCTTAAAGCACCTGTAGAGTTGATAACACGTTTAGAGTATTTGAATCCTGGAATTTCGATTGGTGTAGAACCAGTTGCAAGAACAGCATTTTTAAACGTATAAGTTTGAGCTGCATCTTCAGTCATAACGCGTAATGTATTAGCATCTACGAAGTAAGCTTCACCGCGAATGATTTCAACTTTGTTACCTTTAAGAAGGCCTTCAACACCGCCAGTTAATTTCTTAACTACGCCGTTTTTCCATTCTTGAACTTTTGTAAAGTCAACTTTTACGTTCTCTGCAGTGATACCCATGTCATCAGAATGCATTGCATTCTCATAACGATGACCTGCATTGATTAACGCTTTTGAAGGAATACATCCAACGTTTAAGCATACGCCACCAAGGTTAGCTTTTTCAATGATTGCTACCTTTTGACCTAATTGTGCTGCACGAATTGCCGCAACGTATCCACCAGGACCTGCACCAACAACGACTGTATCTAATTCAATTGGGAAATCTCCTACTACCATTGTTATTACGCCTCCATTACTAATAATTGTGGGTCATTCAATAGACGTTTAATTTGGTTTAACGCTTTTTGAGCAGTTGCGCCGTCAATTAAACGATGGTCAAAGCTTAGAGATAATGCTAATACTGGAGCTGCAACGATTTCACCATTTTTCACAACTGGTTTTTCAGCGATACGGCCGATACCAAGGATTGCTACTTCTGGGTGATTGATAACTGGAGTGAACCATTGTCCACCTGCAGAACCAATGTTTGTAATTGTGCAAGAAGCACCTTTCATTTCAGTTGGAGCTAGACGACCTTCACGTGCTTTACCAGCAAGATCATTGATCTCGTTAGAAATAGTGAAGATAGACTTGCGATCTGTATCTTTAACAACTGGTACTAATAGACCTTTGTCTGTATCAGCTGCGATACCGATGTTGAAGTAATGTTTATGAACTACTTCTTGAGATGCATCGTCTAAAGAAGTGTTTAACATTGGGTATTCACGTAATGCAGATGTTAAAGCTTTAACAACGTATGGAAGGTAAGTTAATTTAATACCTTTGTCAGCTGCTACTGCTTTGAACTTCTTACGGTGAGCAACAAGCTCAGTTACATCAACTTCATCCATTAATGTTACGTGAGGAGCTGTATGCTTAGAGTTAACCATTGCTTTCGCAATCGCTTTACGGATACCACTCATTTTCTCACGAGTTTCTGGATATTCACCAGCTGGAATTGGTTGTGCTTTTGGTGCTTCTTCTTTCGCTGCTGCTGGAGTAGCTTCTACTGCTGCTGGAGCCTCAGTTGCTGCTACAGTTTGTCCACCATTTGCAAATGCATCGATGTCAGCTTTTACGATACGGCCATTCTTACCAGTACCAGCTACTTTATGAATGTCTACACCTTTTTCACGAGCGTATTTACGAACAGATGGCATAGCGATTACGCGCTCATTTACTACTTCTGCAGTTGCTGCTGGAGTAGCTTCCGCTGCTGGAGCTTCTACTGCTGCTTCTTCAGCTTTTGGAGCTTCATCATGATCGTCACCTTTAAATTTAAGGTTTTCGTATCCAGGAGCATCAAATTTAATTAATGTATCTCCTACGATTGCAACTGTTCCTTCTTCTACAAGTACTTCAAGTACTTTACCTTTAACAGGAGAAGGGATTTCTACTACTGCTTTATCATTTTGTACTTCAAGAAGTACATCGTCTTCGTTTACTTCATCGCCTGGTTTAATAAACCATTTTACGATTTCACCTTCGTGGATACCTTCACCGATATCTGGTAGTTTAAATTCAAATGCCACGGAATTCAGCCCCCTGATTCATTTCATTATTATGGAATATGTACAAAAGAAACCAGCATGTGCTGATTTCTTTTGCACATGAAAAGCTAAAAATTAGAAGTTCATTACTTTGTTTACAGCTTCAACAATATCTTTGTGGTTTGGTAACCATACGCTCTCTGCTTGAGAGAATGGGAATACTGTGTCAGCAGCTGCAACACGTACAACTGGAGCTTCTAAGTTTAAGATTGCACGGTCGTTAATTTCCGCTACAACGTTAGCTGCAATACCAGCTTGTTTTTGAGCTTCTTGAACTACAACTACGCGACCTGTTTTTTCAACAGAAGCGATGATTGTTTCAATATCTAATGGTTGAACTGTACGTAAGTCAACAACCTCTAAAGAGATACCTTCTTTTTCAAGTTCTTCAGCAGCTTTTAATGCAGCGTGAACCATAGCACCGTAAGCGATAACAGATACATCTGTACCTTCACGTTTGATATCAGCTTTACCTAAATCAATTGTGTATTCGCCTTCTGGTACATCTTGACGGAATGAACGATACAATTTCATATGCTCTAAGTAGATTACTGGATCGTTGTCACGAATCGCAGAGATTAAAAGACCTTTAGCATCGTATGGAGTAGATGGAATAACAACTTTTAGACCAGGTTGTTGAGCCACTAATCCTTCTAAGCTATCAGCATGTAGTTCAGGAGTATGAACACCACCACCGAATGGAGAACGAACTGTTACTGGAGCAGTCCAACGTCCACCAGAACGGTAACGCATACGAGCCAATTGACCAGAAATTGAATCCATTACTTCAAAAACGAAACCGAAGAATTGGATTTCTGGAACTGGACGGAATCCTTCAAGTGCAAGACCAACTGCAAGTCCACCAATACCAGACTCTGCAAGTGGAGTATCCATTACACGATCTTCACCAAATTCAGCTTGTAAACCTTCAGTAGCACGGAATACACCGCCGTTTACACCAACGTCTTCACCAAATACAAGTACGTTAGGATCATTTTTCATTTCAACGCGTAAAGCATCAGTGATTGCTTGAATCATTGTCATTTGAGCCATGGCTTACTTCGACTCCTTTTCTTTGTAGATTTCATATTGTTCAGCTAAGTTGTAAGGCATTTTTTCGTACATGATTTCCATTAAATCAGTTACTTTTTGTTTTGGAGCTTGGTCAGCCTTAGCAATTGCTTGTTTGATATCTTCTTTTGCTTCTTCGATTACTGTCTCTTCAACTTCTTGAGACCATAGGCCTTTAGCTTCTAAGAACTTACGGAAGCGTACGATTGGGTCTTTTTGTTCCCATTCGTTTTCGATATCTTTTGTACGGTAACGAGTTGGGTCATCACCAGCCATTGTATGTGGACCGTAACGGAATGTTAAAGTCTCGATTAAAGTAGGGCCTTCGCCATTTACTGCGCGCTCACGAGCGAAAGCAGTTGCTGCATATACAGCTAATGGATCCATACCGTCTACTTGAATTCCGTAAATACCTGCTGCTACTGCTTTTTGTGCTACAGTTTTAGCTGCAGATTGCTTTTCTACTGGAGTAGAGATTGCATAACGGTTGTTTTGAACAACGAAGATCGCTGGAGCTTTGAATGCACCTGCAAAGTTCATACCTTCGTAGAAGTCACCTTGTGAAGCACCACCGTCACCAGTGTAAGTAATTGCAACAGATTTTTTACCACGTAGTTTCATACCTAACGCAACACCAGCAGTTTGGATGATTTGCGCACCGATAATGATTTGTGGAGCTAATGCATTTACATTCTCAGGCATTTGGTTACCCATGAAGTGTCCACGAGAGAATAAGAATGCTTGGTATAATGGTAATCCGTGCCATACTAATTGTGGTACATCACGGTATCCTGGTAAGATGAAGTCTTCTGCTTCAAGTGCGAAATGACTCGCTAATTGAGAAGCTTCTTGTCCAGCTGTAGGTGCGTAAAAACCTAAACGTCCTTGACGGTTTAAAGAAATAGAACGTTGATCTAATACGCGAGTATACACCATACGACGCATTAATTCTTTTAATTGATCATCAGATAATTCAGGCATAGCTGCTTCATTCACAACTTCACCGTTTTCATTTAAAATTTGTAATGTTTCAAATTGAGCTGCGATAGCTTTCATTTGCTCATCAACATTAAATAGGGTCTTTTTTGTTTTAGTACCCATTCCGTTCACCTCTTCCTCTCTTGAACCATATTCTGAAACGCTTTCACTGGCTATTTTCCAGTTTAAAAAGCGCAACGATGTAAACCAACATGTTTGTCTGTCGGTTGAGAATAATTTTGTGTACCTAACAATCTGTACTAATGTTTTTTCAGAAACATATTAATACAATCTTGATCACGTTTTTTAGTTTACAACTATTCTAATTACGATGTCAATTACTTTGAATACGTTTTTTTATAAATAATATGCAGGTTTCTACTACACAAACGTGTTTTTATTTTTTACATCTGTATTAGTAAGCATTGACCTACTGTTATATTATTCCCTTTTTCACTTATTTTTTCTCTTAGAATAATATGTAAACGATTTAATTCTCTTTAGTTTTTCTCTCTTCGTAACAAAAATATACAAACTACTCTTCCTTTTTTAGGTAAATACCTATACATTCCTACCCTCTCTTCCATACATTATAATAACCGCAGTATTAGCGGGAAATGATAAAGGAGGTCATCTCATGTACGGATACTCATATTGCTATCCAACTTGTTCATATCCTTCCTACGGTTATGGCGGTTCTTGTGGCGGATCTGGACGCGGCTTCGCCTTAATCGTTGTGTTGTTTATTCTTTTAATTATCGTTGGTGCTGCTTGCATTCGCTAATGTAAAACGAAACAACTATGGAAAGAAAAAGACGGCTTTGCCGTCTTTTTCTTTTTATTACATACATAACTACTCTATAATAGAACGATTTCCAAAATGCCTTCCCTTTCTTGCCGATGACTTTTTCCATCTCCTTTGGTAGACTAAAGAGGAAAGGAGAGATTACATATGCTTACAATGAAAGATGTTATTCGCGAAGGAGATCCTATTTTGCGCAACGTTGCAGAAGAGGTGTCATTACCGGCAAGCGAAGAAGATACAACTACCTTAAAAGAAATGATTGAATTTGTAATAAATAGCCAAGATCCTGAAATGGCTGAAAAATATAGTTTACGCCCTGGAATCGGATTAGCGGCTCCGCAAATCGGTGTTTCAAAAAAAATGATTGCAGTTCATGTAACCGATGCGGACGGTACATTATATAGCCATGCATTATTCAATCCAAAAATCATTAGCCATTCTGTTGAACGTACATATTTACAGGGCGGTGAAGGCTGTCTATCTGTAGACCGCGAAGTACCTGGTTATGTTCCTCGTTATACAAGAATTACAGTAAAAGCAACTTCTATTAACGGGGAAGAAGTAAAATTACGTTTAAAAGGTTTACCAGCAATCGTATTCCAGCACGAGATTGACCATTTAAATGGCGTTATGTTCTATGACCATATTAATAAAGAAAATCCATTTGTCGCTCCTGATGATTCCAAACCTCTAGAGCGATAATAATAAAGTGAAACTTTAATCAGTGGGGGTTTTGTTCATCCCCCACTGATTATTAGCCCTCACCAATCGGGCTTTTACGGGCAGCAGCCCCCCCACCTAACTTCTTTGCTTTCGCTGAATTTTGAGGTGGGGGTCTTACTACCCGGCAAATAGCGGGATAAAAAGGCGGAAGTTAATCTTCCGCCTTTTTATTATGAAATGGGTTCCATATTCACTTACAGCAATCCAGCCCACTTTAGTCCATGATATATACCGTCTTCACTAACGTCCTTTGTCACATGATTTGCAAGTTTTTTCAAGTCTTCATGGCCATTTCCCATCACAATACCTGTGCCAACGGCTTCGATCATTTCTAAATCATTTAAGCCATCTCCAAATGCATACACTTGATTACGATTAAAACCTAACTTTTCAATATATTTCTCAATTCCTTTTGCCTTAGAACCACCATTCGGAATGATATCCATTGAATATGCATGCCAACGAATAAAATGAAAATCTGGATAATGATTAATAAACTTTTCCTCTTCATTTACTTCACAAAAAAGTAGTGTTTGATAAATATTACGTTCCTCATAAAAATTAGGCTCATATGCGGGATGCTCGAAGTTTAAGCTTCCAAAGCCTTCTTTCACATAATCATGATATTCCACTGATGCTCTCATATCTTGATGGTCAAGGTATACAAGTGGATATCCTTCTTGTTTTGCAAACTGAGTAAACTTATGTAAAGCATCTGGATGTAACGGATTATTAAATATTACCTCATCTTCAAAGACAACATATTGTCCATTAAAACTAACATAATTATGTATATTAAGTTCCTTGCGAATATCTTCGAACATAAATGGCGCGCGCCCTGTCGCAATTGCTACATGTACACCTTTTTCTTGTAACTGTTTTACTGCATCTCGTGTAGATTGCGGAATTTTTTTATCATGATCTAATAATGTTCCATCAATATCAAAAAAAACAATTTTATCATTCATTTGTCAAAATCCTTTCTGGCACTCTATATTCCTATTTTGAATATCGCTTTTCAAATTCTAAAAAAAAGTATAACATATTAAACATCTGTGAAGAAAGCGTTCCCTTTCTGACCTTATTTATAAACTTTGCATATATATATTAGTAAAACATGTGGATACTTGTTCGGATGAATTTTCTTTTCCATTCTTCCTCATACTATACCTATAACTAACGGCTACTAATCGTTACTATAGAATAACTTTCACTGTATGGGAAAGGACAAGATTCACCATTCACTTTTGTCCTATCTCTTATATCAGAGATAGAGTTTTCACTAGTAATAGGCATGTTTAAAATAAGGAAAGGAAGGAGTAATCATGCTGAAGAAGCTGAAGAAAAAGCTCAAGCGTTATTTAAACGGTCTAGTCCGTAAAAAGACAATCGCTTAACTTGTGCCCATTTCGGGCTTTTTCTTCATTCTCATTCGAAAAAACATGAAAATCGTGACTGTTTGCTTTATAATAAGTAACAGATAATGCAAAACATAGACAAGGAGAGGTTTTCCAAATGATTTTTAAAGTATTTTATCAAGAAAAATTAACTGAGGTTCCAGTACGTGAAAATACAAAAGTTTTATATTTAGAGGCTACGTCTGAAAAAGATGTTCGTACAAAATTAAATAAGTTCGCATATAATATCGAGTTTGTTCAGTCTGTTACTGGCGCTCATCTTGAATATGAAAAAGAAAACGCTGATTTAACATTAGCGGAAATCGTATAGCGATATGAAATTTCTAAAAAACGACCAAGTTGCTGTATTTGCTCTCGGTGGGCTTGGTGAAATCGGTAAAAATACATACGCTGTTCAATTTCAAGATGAAATTATTATAATTGATGCTGGAATTAAATTTCCAGAGGACGAACTCCTCGGAATCGATTATGTAATACCAGACTACACTTATTTTGTGCGAAACGAAGATAAAATTAAAGGGTTATTCATTACACATGGTCACGAAGATCATATCGGCGGAATTCCTTATCTATTACGTCAAGTGAACATTCCGATTTACGGCGGAAAATTAGCAATTGCACTCATCAAAAATAAATTAGAAGAACACGGCTTACTTCGTAAAGCAAAACTTTACGAAATTCAAGAAGATGACGTTATTAAATTCAAAAAAACGTCTGTATCCTTCTTCCGTACAACTCACAGTATTCCAGATTCGTACGGCGTTGTTGTGAAAACACCTCAAGGTCAAGTTGTTCATACAGGTGATTTCAAATTTGATTTCACACCAGTTGGTGAACCAGCTGATTTAACAAAAATGGCTGAAATCGGTAAAGATGGCGTGCTATGTCTATTATCTGATAGTACGAACAGTGAAGTTCCAAACTTTACTATGTCTGAGCGTCGCGTTGGTGATAGCATTCAAGACATTTTCCGTAAAGTAGACGGACGGATTATATTCGCAACCTTTGCATCAAATATTCACCGCTTACAACAAGTTATTGAAGCTGCTGTTGAAAACAACCGTAAAGTAGCTGTGTTTGGTCGAAGTATGGAAGCAGCGATTGAAATCGGACAAAACCTTGGTTATATTCGTTGCCCGAAAGATACATTCATAGATGCATCTCAACTAAACCGCTTACCAGCTAATAAAGTTGTTATTTTATGTACAGGTAGTCAAGGTGAACCGATGGCAGCACTTTCACGTATTGCAAACGGTACACACCGCCAAATTCAAATTATTCCTGGAGATACAGTTGTTTTCTCTTCTTCACCAATTCCAGGAAATACAATTAGCGTAAGTCGTACAATTAACATGTTGTACCGCGCTGGCGCTGATGTAATTCACGGGAAACTTTCAAATATCCATACAAGTGGACACGGTGGGCAAGAAGAACAAAAGTTAATGTTACGTCTAATTAAACCGAAGTACTTCATGCCAATTCATGGTGAATATCGTATGCAGCGTATGCATATGAACATAGCAAATGATTGTGGTATCCCTGAAGAAAATTGCTTCATTATGGATAATGGCGATGTTCTTGCTTTACGTTCGGATGAAGCTAGCGTAGCTGGAAAAATCCCATCTGGTTCGGTCTACATTGATGGAAACGGTATTGGAGATATCGGCAATATCGTATTACGAGATCGTCGTATCCTTTCTGAAGAAGGACTTGTAATTGTAGTTGTAAGCATTGATATGAAAGAATTTAAAGTTGCAGCAGGACCTGATATCATCTCACGCGGTTTCGTTTACATGCGTGAAAGCAGTGATTTAATCAATGATGCACAAACATTAATTACAACTCATTTAGAAAAAGTAATGGAGCGTAAAACAACACAATGGTCTGAAATTAAAAATGAAATTACAGACACATTAGCTCCATTCCTATATGAGAAAACGAAACGCCGTCCAATGATTTTACCAATCATTATGGAAATATAAGAAAAAGGACAATGCTATGAAGGCATTGTCCTTTTCTTTTCTCTTATCTTAAAAAGTGTTTAAATCGATCCACTTCATCGTCATGACCAATGACAATTAATATATCTCCTGCTTGAATATTCTCCGTAGCCCGAGGGGATACGATAACTTCTTTACCTCGTTTAATTGCTACAATATTCAATCCAAACTTCGCACGAATATCTAATTCAATTAAAGAGTGCCCATCAATTTTTTTATTCGCAATAATCTCTACAATACTATGCTCATCTGAAAGCTCAAGGTAATCTAACACATTGCTTGATGCAATATTATTAGCAATCCTTTTTCCCATATCACGTTCTGGATGCACAATATGATCTGCACCTATTTTACTTAACACTTTTTCATGATAATCATTTTGAGCTTTTACAGTAATATTTTTTACACCCAACTCTTTCAAAATCAAAGTCGTTAAAATACTTGAATTTAAATTATCTCCAATAGCAACGACTACATGATCAAAATTTCGAATACCAAGGCTTTTTAATACCATCTCATCTGTTGAATCTGCAATTACAGCATGCGAAGCTATATTTGCAAATTCATTAATTTTATCCTCATCTGAATCGATTGCCATTACTTCCATACCTAATTGAGCTAGTTCTCGGCAAATACTTCCACCAAAGCGACCAAGTCCAATGACAGCAAATTCTTTTTCTTTCTCACCCACAGGAATTCCTCCAATAACTTCAAGTACTATTTATTTTCAGTGTAACACACTTTATATGCGTCACAAAAACTGTAATTAGCTCTTATTTCTGTTTTTGTATATAAAAATATTGTTGCAAGTAAAAAGCGATACCAACAAGTAACATAGCAAATACAAATATATTTCCAAACGAACTAAATGTTTCAAAAACGAATAATAATGTTTCTTGACCAAAAAAGGCAAATAGCAGCTGTGTGAATGCAAATAACAACGCCCATATGTAATGATGTTGATGAAATAAATAATGCGTTGCACCTAAAAAAGCAATAAACGAAAAGATAAAGATCCACCAATTTTCTAAAAATAGTTGCCAATTAGTAAATTGATATCCATTTACTAATATCGCAATAAGCGCGATAACTGCCATCGTCGGCACACTCCAAAATAATGCCCGTCCTCTAAAGAAACGAGTGCCTTTAACATCTCCTTTTTCATGTGCAATATATGTTAGTACTACTGTGCTTATATACAAAACAGAAAGAATTGTTAAAACGATAATGAGCCAAAAATGTAATTGATAATATTCATGTTCTATATTTGTCACGATTGCAGCTAACATACACGGAATTAACATTCCCGTCCAACCATCTACTTTTCTTTCATTCCAAAAGACCGTATTACCAATCCTTATTCCTAACAGCATAAAAATAATGATACCCAATACAAATAACGTAGTTTTATTCCCTACTAAACTCGTTGAGAAAGCAATTAATCCAATAAATAAAAAGAGCACAAACCCATTCATAATTTCTAGTACAGGTGATAAATATCTCTTCACCCATTTGTATGTTTCGTCATATTCATTATTATCTACTAGACGATAGGCATAAAAACTTATCCCAAAATAAACCGCCGCAATAATAACATACGCATATAAGACGAAACATAAAATCGCACTGCTAATTTGCACGTAATTCCCCACCCTTTTTTCTATGTTTCACATTGATTTTACACACTTTTCATACTAAAAGTAAACATATATAAGTTAGTCAAATAATTAATAATGAGCAGTGGCTAAAAACCCCCTGCTCATTATTAAAACAGTCCAATTAACTTTATTCTTTCATTTGTATGTAAATGTCTAAAATCAATCTATACGAGCGTTACTTACACCTCAGAACAAAAAAAATTTTGGAAACTTCAAGAAAGCGGAAGTTTTATTTTCTATTCCCTTTCCACTTTACATATTGGCTTAAAAATGTAATTGCCTTTTCAATCACTTCTTCATCTGGCTTTAATTTCGCATGATGTAAACCATATTCTGAATTTACTCCAAGCCAAAACATAAATCCAGGGATTTCTCGAAGCATATAACCAAAATCTTCACCTGTCATTGCCTCAGTACATGTAATAACATTCATATCTGTTTGTTTATGTACAAATTGCATAAACTCTCTCGTTAACTCTTCATGGTTATATACTTGATGATACATTGCTCCGTAATCTATAATCGCCTCACACTGGAAAGAAGCTTCGATACCTGCAACAATTGCCTCAATTCTGCTTTTCACACGCTTCATTGATTCTACTGATAATGTTCGAATCGTTCCTTCTAAACGAGATTTTTCTGCAATAATATTTTGAACCGTACCACCTGTAATTTTCCCGATTGTAATTACTGCACTATCAAGAGGATTTACATTGCGGCTAATAACGGATTGAAGCTGTGTAACAAGATGACTCGCTGCAACAATCATATCATTTGCAGTATGCGGATAGGCAGCATGGCCACCTTTCCCTTTTAAATCAATATATAATTCTGAAGTATTGGCAAATAACAGTCCTTCTTTCGTTGCAATTGTCCCTACAGCGTATTCTGGTGCAATATGAAGACCAAGAATTATATTTGGTTTCCATCCTTTTAACTCTTCACTTTCTAACATAGGAAGAGCACCGCCTGGTCCTTCTTCTGCTGGCTGGAATAGAAATACAAGGTCATCATCTATTCTTTCGCTCACAGCTTTCGTTAGAAGGCCTAAACCGATTGTTGTATGTACATCATGGCCACATGCATGCATCATTCCTTCATGAATAGAAGCAAACTCATATCCAGTTTCCTCTGTAATTGGTAAACCGTCTATATCTGCACGATAACCTATTATTTTTTCTGGATTTTTTCCATTTACTTTAACGATTACACCCGTTTTCCATGTCTTCACTTCCACAAATTCATGAGAAAGCGTTCCTATATAATCTAAAATATACTGTTGTGTTTTCCATTCCTTAAATCCGATTTCTGGAATTCTATGTAGATCTCTACGAATTTGGACAAATTTGCTTACTGTCATTTTTGCACCTCTATCTATAAAAAGCGTAAGAGCCCATTTACGCTCTTACGCTTTTTTTGCTTTTTATTTCTCTGGGTTTAATTGACGAAGCTCTTGTTTAATTTCTGTTTTTGCTTTTGTCTTCTCATCAATTTCTTTAATTACACGTGCTGGAGTACCTGCAACAACTGTGTATGGAGGCACATCTTCTGTTACAACAGCTCCCGCTGCTACAACTGCACCTTTACCTACTGTAACACCCTCTAAAACAACTACGTTTGCACCGATTACTACATCATCTTCAACGATAACTGGTTTCGCAGAAGGTGGCTCAATAACACCTGCAAGTACAGCACCTGCACCTACGTGACAGTTTTTACCGACTGTTGCACGTCCACCAAGTACTGCGTTCATGTCGATCATAGAACCTTCACCAATTACAGCACCAATGTTAATTGTTGCATTCATCATAATTACAGCGTTGTCACCAATTTCAACATGGTCACGAATAATAGCACCTGGCTCGATGCGAGCTTTAATACCTTTTAAATCAAGCATTGGGATTGCAGAATTACGACGATCGTTTTCTACAACGTAGTCAACGATGTGCTTATTATTCTCATCAAGAATTGTCTTAATTTCAGACCATTCTCCGAATAATACACCTGATTTTTTATTCACAAATGCTTGTACTGTTTCAGGGAATGTTACTTCTTTTAAATCCCCTTTTATGTATACCTTTACAGGAGTTTTCTTTTCACTTTTTTGAATAAACGAAATAATTTCGTTAGCGTCCATCATTTTCATTCTTGTTGCCTCCTAAATCCATTTATAATGTTACTCTACCAAACGAAAGAGCGAGTAGCAAGATAATAATCTTATTTTTCCCTTTGAATTTCTTCTATAATTTCTAAAAATGCTTGTACTTGCTTCAACTGCCTTGCTGAGTCACTTGTTAACAACCATGTTTCTCTCGTCAATTGAACAGGTGTTTTATACATATTTTCCTGTACTTCCTTTAAAACAGTAGAAGGTAAAAGGGCATAACCTATACCATTTAAAACAAGTTGTTTGCATGTTTCAATTTGGTCAACTACAATCGTTCGCTTAGGCGGATTAGAAAATAAACCATACCACCAATTTTGTATTTGTCCATAATAAGTCGAGTCACTTTTAAATTGAATGAACGGCCTATTTGTTTCTTTTAGCATCGAAATATCTTTTATTTCTTTATCAACTAAATACAGTTCATCTTCAAATAATTTTTGCTTTTGACCTTTATATTCTTGTGTTCCCCTCAGTATAGCAACATGAACGTCTCCTTCATAAAACTGCTTTTGCACTTCACTACTCCAACCAGTAAACAGTGATATCTTTACAGAAGGATATTTATGCACAAACTTTTTCAAAACAGGAGGAAGCCAATATTGACCAATAACTGATGCAACAGCTATTTTTAACGTTCCATGAGTTTCCGTTCTAAAAACAGCTAGCTCACTTTTTATATCCTCTTCCTTTTGCAACATTTCTTTGGCATAATTTGCAACTTTTTCCCCTTCAGGTGTAATTGTCAATCCTTTTTGTGAGCGAATAAAAAACTTCATTCCCCATTGTTTCTCCATAGATTGTAATCGTTGACTCAGCGCAGGTTGGGAAACAAATAAACGTTCCGCCGCTTTTCTCATATTTGATTCCTGAGCTAACACAACCATCATTTGAAAATCATCAATTTGCAACTTTCTCCCTCTTTCCTTAGCTTCCATACACCTTATTTCAACAAGCTTTCATTCAGAAAATACAATTTTCCAGCGCAAACTTTCCTTATGTTTTATGTCTTTTTAAATATAATACATACACAAGTGATATGCACGAAAAAAAGTGACTTCTTCGTTTCCATGAAGTCACTTTTCTCACGTTATCGATTATGTTGCCTTACTTTCTTATTCAACAATTTTAAAATAGCACGACGTGTTAAAATCCCCTCAAAATAGCCTTCTTCATTAACAGCACAAATAAAAGGATGATCAATTGTCATTTCTAAAGCTTTTGCAAATGAATCTTCTAATTTAAGAAAAGGTATATCTTCCTTCATCACCTGCTCTACTTTCATATCATCAAGTCTTTCAAACTCAATACGCTCTAATCCTAACATACCATCTAATATCATGGCAGTACTAATCAAACCATGTAATTTATACATTGGATCTAAGACAGGTATCGCCGAATATCCAGATTTCACAAGAACGAGTAAAGCATGTTCTAAACCATTTCCAATTTGGACATGAGCTACTTTTTCCGATGAAATCATTAAATCCTTCACAAGAATTTGTTGAAATTCGTCTTTCGGAATACTAATCATATTACATCCCCCATTTTCCCTTTTTCCTGCTTATGTTCATAACTCTATTCACATTTTATGACAGCGTTTTCATATTATTATTTTGTCCTAAATTTATTTCAATAAAAATACAATCACACAGCTATTTTAGCATACAGCACAAAAAAAAGACTACCATTCCGGTAGCGCTTAATACCCTTTATTTTTTAATCTGTAAAATAACCTTGTGATTTTTTTATATTGCATCACATCCGTCTGTTTCAAACCATTCTCAATATCTGTAAGTTCCACAGCTAAAATTTCACTTGCATAATTTTGCTGAAATAAAATATCTAGTAGTAAACTTTCTTCTTCCTTCGTTAAAACAACTTCCCTTTGCATATACCCCTCTCCTTACAATCGCATCGTTACTCTTATTATATAAAAAATTTAACCTATTTAATAGATGTAATATTCAGTTTTTACCAAAAGATATGTAGCAATTGTAAACATACAAAAAATCATTTCGTATATCGATTTGCATAGCTAAACGCCGCATAAGCATCCGGCTTAATTTTTGCAGTTAATCCCATCGCTCGAATTTTTTCTGTCATATCTAAAATAAATTCCTTTGTTAAACCATCATTCCCAATGTCTAAATGAATTTCCATTATGAATCCAGCCCCATCTTGAGCATAAGGATGCAATAACTCCCATATTGTTTGTATATGAGTAGGTGTAAATAGACATGCGATTTCTTGACTAAACTGCGTTTCTAAATATATTTTCTCACGTAAGGTTGCTGGCTTATCTTTTACTGATCTATGGTGTAAACAACCCCAGGCACCTTTTCCAACACGATGAATATGGATTGCTGTAATAAACCTCGTATCCTTTTGATGTGCTTGCGAGTCTGTCCCAATGGATAATCGATATAAATTTCGTGGATCCTTTTCAATGAAACTACAAATACGGTTAAAGACCATATCAAAATTTAAATGTCTCTCTGAAACATTGTAAAATTTATGTGCACCGTCCACAGAGTCACGTCCTTTCAATTAGACAGACTTTTCGTATTCTCATTGTATGGGACAAAAACTAAAATTATAACTTCCTATCCTTTATTCGTTTCAATATTTCGAATTACAAAGTGACAAACTTGGCACGTATAAATTACATTTTGATTAGATTGAGCCGTTAATACATGAATAATCTCAGCAGAACTTTGACAATTAGGACAAATCACAATTGGTAAATGTTCCATACGATAACCTCCTAGTTATATTTCTCCCACTATTTGCAGAACCCAGCAATTGTGAGAAGTTTAGCTTCACATATTCATCCGGTTAGCGGGACTACTTATCCACATAGATAGGCAAACTTACACAGATTAAATTTTCATTTTAATACCATTGTAGGAAAAATAAAAAACTTCTATACATTACGCTGGAAAGTAATAGAACTAAAAAAGGTACTGCCACATGGCAGTACCTTTTTTATATGTATCAAGAAATGATATCGTAAATCTCAATTGCAACCATGTCGATATTATCGAATTGGTACACTTGAGGTTTTTCACCTTGTTGATACACTTCTAACTCATACATTTCACTTTTATCGAAAAATTTCACGCTACATTTGCGCTCACCGTTCACTTCAAAATAGCGTTGTGCTACTTCACCGCTTTCAGCTTGTTCTTGTAGACTAACAAGTCGAGTTAAAATTCCTTGGAGTAGAGACATGAAATCTCTCCTTTCTCTGATCTTCCTACCAATAGGTTTTACAGCTATACTCATTCTATCCGTCATAACAGAAAAAATGTTCCACACTCTAGGATAAAGGTTATTGGCCAGAAACTCAACTAAAAATTTGTCGAAATGCGAAGGAAAAAACAGAAAGAACATATTTCCCCTTCTTTATTGCGGTTTTTATACTGGAAGAATATAATAAAAAACAGAAAAAAGGAGGAATTACAATGAAAAAAATTGAGGTTTATACACAACCTGATTGTCCGCCATGTGTTATTGTTAAAGAATTTTTGAAGCATAATAACGTTGCATATGAAGAATTTGACGTAAAAAAAGACGCTGCTGCTCGCAATCGTCTTTTAAACGACTATGATTCTTATTCAACTCCAACAGTCGTAATTGATGGCGAAGTAGTTGCAGGTTTTCAAATTGAAAAGTTACAAAAACTACTCAATATAGAATAGGAATAGGTAAATGCCTATTCCTATTCTTATCCCGCTATTTGTAGGTAGTAAAACCCAAAAAATTTAGCTAAAGCAAAGGAGTTAGATGGGCTAGTAATCCCTCCCACTGGTTAAAAGTTTCACTTTATAATTGTTGCAACCTTTTTATTTCAGTTAAGAGTTCCTGACTTTCATGATATCCTGCTAACTTCCATTTATCTTGATCCCTTTTCAATGTTACAATTTGATATTGTCCACTTTTTGTCCGCTCATATACATATAAATTTTTATGTTCTTCATCATACGACATTTTCGTTTCTGAATTAAAAGAAAACGGTGCTTCTTTTGCCGGAAGTAAATATTCACCACTTTGTTTATCACTTCTGCTATTTTCATCTGTAAATACTTGAAGGAAATTATCTGTAAAATACGGTGATAACGTCTCTATCATCTTATTCATCGGCAAATGCTTCCCACGAATTGAAAACTGGGTTTCATAGCCTTTTTGTATCGTTGTAAATACTTCTTTCCGATCGACTTCCACTTCCTCTTTTCCTAAAACAGTCGTAACACTATAACCAACTAGAAAGGCAACACATACAAATAGAACAAGCCATATTCCATATTTCCTCATTTTTTCACCTTCCTTTTAAAAGAACTTGTCTTTGTAGTATTCATTGTAACAATGATTATGCAAAGACAGGACAGATTTCGTTCGTAAAATCTTTACAACGATAGACAGCATTTTCATCACCATTTTCACTATTACCAATTTATGATAAAAACAAACAAAAAATGCACGAATCTCTTCGTGCATTAAAATAAAACATCTTCTTCATATAAATATTCATAAGATAAATCTATAAATAAAAAGTTGTCATCATCAATCGGGAAAGAAAATGTTCGTACCATTTCTCCCGTTTCAATATCTGCATATAAATCTGAAAGCCTCGCCTTATTCTCAAAACGCATTTTCATGATATTCTCGAGAAAATACGGGCGCCAACTCCAGTTCTTCATATAATAATCCGGCATCACAATCCATTCTCCATCTTTTTTCATAACATTTCCTGATTGTTGGAAACCATCTTCATTACAAATAAATATACGAAAACTACACTGTGATACACTTTGACTAAATTGTAATAACCAATCATTTATATCTTCATTCTTTTTTTGTTTTGATAAAACATCGCCAATGCGATCGCGTAACATCTCTGTTAAATTATAAATTTTTTGTAACTTCTTCTTTTCATGCTGAATAAACTGATGACATTCATTACCAAGTCGCTCTTTCAAAACATTCGTTTCAATAAAATCAGGTAAACATTCTTTCAAATAATTACCTTGATAATATCTTCCGCCGTTCTTCCAAGCATATTGCAGTTGATAAAAAGCATCTATTTCTTCATATAACAAAGTTGCACCAATTCTTCTAGCAAGTAATGATAAAGAATATAAAATATCTTGATAAGATTGTAAAAGTGCTGTTTGCCTTAAGTTCGTTAAATCTACTTTTAAAATATCAGGTGCTAACACGCTAATACGCTCTAAATTACTTGTGCCCGTTCCGACTTTATTAATCGAAATTTGAATACCATATGTACGATAATACATAAGCAAATGATTAAATTGCTCTATATCTTCTTTACATTCATGCTCTGTAATCTCTAAAACAATTTGTTTTAAATTTAAACCTTGTTCTTCATACCTCAATAAAAGTTGAAGCAAGCTTTCATCATCATCATTCATTAATACATTAGCATTCCGATGTATAAATAATAATAATTTTTGATTGCTTTCTAAATAACGATTTAAAGCTTTTTCTACTATAATATTATCCGCTTCCAGTTGAAATTCACTTGGAATCGAATCATCGTGAAAGAAAGAAGCTAAACTTTGTATGCCCTCTTCTGTTTGAATACGTCCTACTACTTCGTATCCAATTACAGTATGCTCATCAGCACTAAAAATAGCTTGATAATAAGGAAGGACTTTATCCAAGTTACTCATTACATCTAATGCATCTATCAACGTGCTTCCCTCCCTTTACTTTTCAAAATTATAACATGATATTTACGGAAAAATAATAAAAAATCCCTTCAGTTTTCCTGAAGGGATTAGAGGGGTAAAATGCTAAGGGGAATTAGCAATTCTACTATGAAGAAAAAAGAGGTCTTAAATATAACGTATATATGACCTCTTGTAAACACTTTTCTTTCATATGTCACAATTCCGTCACATTTAGCCATAAAAAAATGAATCAAATATTCATTTTTTTATCCCTTTTAAAATGGATATTGATGTAAATGTTGTCCTCCATCCATTGTCATGCAAGTTCCATTTATGTACGCAGCTTCATCTGAACATAAATAATAAGCTAGACCAGCGATTTCTTCTGGCGTACCCAGCCTTCCAAGCGGAACACTTTGTATCGTACGTTTAGCCATTTCTTCTGAAATCCATAATTTATCAGCACCGCCCGTACGTTCAATTGGTCCTGGCGCGATAGCGTTAACTCGTATTCCATATTTACGTCCCCACTCAACAGCGAGCGTCTTCGTCATCGCTAATACTCCTGCCTTCGCTGCAGCCGAATGAATAACTCCTGGACCAGCATCCCATGCATATGTTGCTACCATGTTAATGATATTCCCTTTTATACCTTTTTCAATCCAATATTTTCCGACAGCATGACTACAGTAAAACGTACCGTTTAATACAATATTAATGACTGAATTCCAGCCATTCACAGATAAATCTTCTGCCGGACAAATAAAGTTTCCAGCTGCATTATTTATTAAAACATCAATTCTACCAAACTTCTCATCAATCTGTTCAATCATTTTCTGAATGTCATCCGTATTTCTTACATCCATTTGTACAGGTAATACTTGCCCTGGAAATTGTTCAATTTCCAACTTTGTTTCCTCTAGTTTTTCCTTTGTACGTCCTGTAATAACAACTCGTGCCCCTTCTTTTGCAAAACGAGTCGCCATTCCTTTTCCCATTCCACTCGATCCACCTGTTATAATAACTACCTTTTCTTTCACATACATCCCCTCCAAAAAATGAATACACATTCATTTTATCACTTTATTTAATAGAAATCTTTATATTTTTAAACTTTTCTGATATTTTAGCGTAAAGAACTTTCTTTTTACTCATTTTTTTCGTAATCTATACTACTTTTTATTATGTAAAGTATATTTTAAATAAACTGAAAGGAGATTTGAGTAGCCTATAAATAGAATGAAAACATTGAGGTATACTCATATTTTTATGAAGCACATTACAAGAAGAAATTTTTTAAAAATTGGTATGCGTACTTGTCTCTATTCATTTATAACCAGTAGCATCGGATACTACTATGCTAAATATATAGAGCCCCATTTCATTTCTTTTACACAGCACACATTAAAATCACAACTCATCCCAAAAAGTTTTCATGGGATGAAAATTCTTCAATTCAGCGATTTACATCTCGGATACTATTTCTCGCTTCAACATTTATCTCAAGTTGTTTCTAAAATTAATGCTGTAAATCCAGATATTGTCCTTTTTACTGGAGATCTCATTGATAATTATCAAACGTATACTGACACTCCTTTCGTTGCATCCATTTTAAAAAATATACAAGCCCCCTTCGGTAAATTCGCTATTTATGGTAACCATGATCACGGTGGATATGGAACTGAATACTATGAGCACATCATGCGTGAATCAGGATTTGAACTATTGCTAAATAGTGAAAAAAGAATTCGTCTAATGGATAATAGTGAAATTTCTATTTTCGGTCTCGATGATATACTACTAGGCAAACCAAAAATAGAGAAAACATTAGCGCATGCACGGCAAAATACTTATAACATTGTTCTTGTTCACGAACCAGATATCGCGCCCCAAGTTTCTAGATATCCAATCAACTTGCAACTTTCTGGTCATAGTCACGGCGGACAAGTACAAATTCCTTTTTTAGGAGCTATTATTACACCTTCACTCGCCAAAGACTATATTGAAGGCTTCTATACAATTCAGGATTTAACTCTCTATGTTAATCGAGGCCTGGGAAGAACACGTGTCCCATTTCGTTTTATGTCAAAACCTGAAATTACACTTTTTACACTCCAACATTCGTAATAATTCGCCTATTTTCTTGCACATCCTTTCTTGTACGCGCTCATCCACGTTTCATTTACCATATGATGAAAGTGAGTCCAATAAAGGAGGTATGTTCATGTATCCATATTATCAACCAATCCCAGTCCGTTCAGCACCTATTGGTCCAGTAGGCGACTCACGCTTCTTCCCGTTTTTTGGCGTTCCCTTTCTAGCTGGAATTGCTGGTGGATTACTCGGCGGAGCATTAGCTTTCGGCCCTCGACCATTTTACCCACCTTATCCACCACCTTTCCCGCCGCCAGCACCTTATCCTTGTTACGGTGGACCATGTCAACAACCATACTATTACTAAGTTAAAATAACGATTATTTCAAATGTTATTCTCTCAACGAGCCATCTTATTACACGCTTATAATAAAACTATTGTTTCTACTCATCCTTCCATTTTGGGAGCATATGAGTAGAAAAAAGTAAAAACCTCTTATAGACATAAGAGGTTTTTACTTTTTTCATTATTCAGCATCTGTATTTTGATACGCCATCTTAAACAACTTCACTTGGCTATCAATTTCTTCTGTACTACCATTAATAACATAATAGTAATCACCATCTTTATTTTGTTCACGTGTTTTCACATTATCAGCTAATGTAAGCTGTAAAATCGCCTTAATTCGTGCCTTCATTTCAATATCTAATATCGGGAAAGATATTTCCACTCGCTTCTCCATATTTCGCGTCATCCAATCAGCTGAAGATAAATATATTTTCTCCTCCCCATTATGATGGAAATAATAAATACGGCTATGTTCTAAATATCTTCCAACAACACTAACTACACGAATATTTTCACTTACATTTGGAATACCAGGTCTTAAACAACATGTTCCTCGAACAATGAGCTCTACCTTTACTCCAGCTTGTGATGCTTCGTACATTTTTTTAATTAATGGTTTATCTGTTAATGAATTCATCTTAGCGATAATATATCCATTTCCATATTGCCTATGATAACGGATTTCTTCATCTATTAAATCCATAAATTGTTCTCTTATATCAAATGGAGCAACCGATAAATGATGAAAATGTGGCTTTGTTGTATAACCACTTAAATAATTAAAGAAATTGGTTGCATCAACCCCAAAGTCTTTTCTTGATGTAATATATCCAAAATCAGTATATAACTTCGCTGTTGCATCATTATAGTTTCCAGTTCCAAGATGTACGAACCTTTCAATTTTTCCGTTTTTTCTTCTTACAACTAACGTAATTTTACTATGTGTTTTCAAGTGACTTACACCGTAAATAACATGACAGCCTGCCTGTTCCAATTCTTTAGCCCAATGAACATTGTTTTCTTCATCAAATCTTGCCTTTAATTCAACTAATACCGTCACTTGTTTTCCCTTTTCAGCCGCTATCTTTAACGCCTGAATAATTGGTGAATCACCACTTACTCGATATAACGTTTGTTTAATCGCAAGTACATTCGGATCGTCTGCCGCATCACGGACAAAATCAACTACCGGCTGAAATGATTCAAAAGGATGATGTAATAAAATATCATGCTCAATTGCTTTTTCAAATACATCTTCTTCATCACCTAAATCTTGAGGCGGTTGCGGAATAAGAGCCGGATATACAAGATGTTCATATAAAGGAGCTAGTTTTTTATATAAAGAAAACAAACATGTTAAATCTAATGGCCCATCCATTATATATACATCTTCATCTTTTACTTCCAGAACCTCATATAATAACGCTAATACTCTTTCATCAATGTGTTCTTTCCCAACTTCTAAACGTACAGCCCCCCACTTACGCTTTTTTAATTCTTTTTCAATTACCTTTAATAAATCTCTCGCACCTTCTTCATGAATCGTTAAATCTGCATTGCGTGTAATACGGAAACGAGTAACAGATGATACTGTATATCCCGTAAATAATTTATGAGTAAAACTACTAATTACGTCTTCTAATAAAATAAATTTATACTTTTGCCCTTCGCTCGGTAAAAATATGAAGCGCTCAAGTAATGAAGGAACTTGTACAATTCCTAGCTTCGTCCGATTCTCTTCCTCCGCTTGCTTCTCATCATATAAAAGAGTAGCTAAATTCAAACTTTTATTTAATAACATTGGAAATGGGCGATATGCATCAATAGCTACAGGGGTTAACACCGGAAAAATTTGCTCATCAAAATACTCTTCTATAAATTCTCGCTGCTCTTTCGTCAAATCATGGAATGTTAAACGTTCAATTCCCTCTAACTCAAGCGCTGGCAATACATAATTTTTAAATGTATCATATTGTACTGTCATTAGTTCATGGGCTTTTATCGCAATTTTATTTAGTTGCTTTTTTGGTGTTAAGCCAGCTTTATTTTCTGGCTGATTAAATCCAGCACTCACTTGATCCTTTAATCCAGCTACACGTACCATAAAGAATTCATCTAAATTCGAACTAAAAATACTAATAAATTTCAATCTTTCCAAAAGTGGATTATTTCCATCTTGCGCTTCTTGTAGTACACGTTCATTAAATGCTAGCCAGCTTAACTCTCGATTATTGTAATAAGCTGTATCATTTAAATTTACTGCATTCCCCTTCGATAATTCCATTCTCTTCACACTTCCCCTTGAAACTTTTTTACTATAATTTAGTTAATTTTATTTTATCAAATTACAATATTACAAAGTGTAAATTTTTCGTAAAGACATCCGTACGACCTAATGTTTTAGTTCAAATAACAAGTTAATATTCGTTTTTAATACTCTTTCTAACTGTTTTTTTTGTTTTTCAGCTTGCACTTTTTCTGCTAATGCAGACTGTTCACATAAAACTTTAAACGTTAATGCCTCTTTGCTTTCTGTTATAGATATGGTTTCAACAAGCGATCGTTGCCTTGCATTTAAAGCAGCTGAAAATTGTAAAACAGCTCCTAATAGGCGGATTTTTTTTTGTTCACTTTTATCAAACCAACCTTCAAATGGAGATAAATGTTGTTTAAATAGCATTTTTGATTTATAAGATGCAATAAGCGCTAACCTCACTCTATCTTTATGCATCATGCCATCAATTGTTTTATTCGCCAATAAATAAAACGTATGTAAACGGCTCGCTTCTTCGTCTATATATTTGCCTATATTAAATACTTTCGCTGCTTGATGGAACACTTCCCAGTCTTTTACTGACATAGAAATAAGCCCTATTTCCTCAAGTTGTTTGCAAATTAGTCTTCCATGTTTAATAAGTTGAATAACAAATTCCATATCCATTTCGTATTCATGTGATAATAAATGCAAACTTTCTTCAACTACGTTCGGATAATATGAAATCCCCAAATCTTTTGTCAACTCTTCATAGAAAACACCTTCTCTTAACCCTTTTCTACTTAATACAAATGCCGGTGCCTCTATAACATTAGCAAGTGTATGAAATACTTCAACCGCTGGAATAATCGTATCCGCTCGATCTTTTGCCAATCCTTCCAATTTCTGAAGTTCTATGAACGACAATTTTTCCAATTCATCTTTTACATTTTCAATATCTTCTTCTTTCATCTTGTATAAATGTAATCCTGCTATAGGATAACATATTAAATTTTGATGGATTTTTACTAAGTTCCTCGCACTACCACCAATTGCAATAAGAGGCAATTTCTTATTGATTAACCATGGTAACGTTTGAAATTGAAATTCTAAATACTGTTGCATTCCCTCTAACTCATCTTTAGTAGGAATATCACCTTTAATAAATTGTTGCTTTAAAGAAAGTGCCCCAAAAGGAAAACTATGGTACTCTAAAATCTCTCTATTTCTAAAGTATGTAACTTCCGTACTTCCCCCACCAATATCTACCGTTATTCCTTCTGAAAACGATGTAGAATTCATAACCGCCAAGTATCCGTAACGCGCTTCCTCATATTCTGATAATACTCTAAGAGTAAAGTCCGTTTGTCCTTCAATAAGCTTCTTAATTTCCTCTTGATTCTCAGACTGTCTAATTGTTGCTGTTGCAACACAAAGTACATGATGCAACTGATGGAACCTTGTACTTTCTTGAAATTGAAATAATGTCTGTAATAATACTTCTATTCCCTCTTCATTCAACACACCATCAATTAAGTAATTTCTTAACCTAGCAACCACTTTCGTATTTTCAATCTCTTTATAAAAACCTCCATTTTGCTTTTCATAAATAACTAAACGCATTGTATTAGATCCAATATCTATAATGGCATACTGTTGTTTTAATATTTCTTTCAAACTTCTCACTCTTTCATTATCAAATTTCAAAAACATATTCTATTACTATTATACAAAATAGTTGTTTTTTGTAACAATATTGCTTTAATATTGAAAATATATACAATCACTTTTTGCATATAATAAAAACCTATTTTATTTATGCTATAATAATGAAAAATTGAAAGGAGATTCAATATGAAACCTTCACAACCACAATCTCAATTACAAAACCAACATTCTATTAATCGACTAGCTCAATCTATTTTCGTTGTGAATCGTCATGCTAAAGCAGCTACTAATCCTAAATATTTATACTGGTTAAAAAAGACAGCTTTAGAGCGTTTGATTGCTGAAAAAAAAGCAATTAAAGAAGGATTACATTTTTCTAGAAACCCACGTTTTAGCCAACAACAATCTGATGTCCTTATACGTTTAGGCGATTATTTTTTCCACATCCCTCCTACGAAAGAAGATTTTCGAATTCTACCGCATCTTGGTCATCTTGAATCCTCCTATCGAAATCCGAAAACAACCTTATCTTTAACAGTAGCAAAAAAAACACTTCAAGATTATATTGGGCCTGAAGCATTGAAACAAGAAAAAAAATTAAGTGAACCGGTTCCATGGTATAGTCGTACTTATACAAAAAAATAAAACAGTTTGGCCAAGTGTAGGCCAAACTGTTTTATTTTTTCTCTTCTTTAATTTTAATATTTGCTTGTTTATAAAAAGCTACTTTTTCTGTATTATAAGACTTTGTGAATTCATTAAATTTATCTTTTTCTGACTCAATATCCTTATAAGATTGATTTACTACTTTTACTTTTTCACTAATATCTTTTAATTTAGTACCTTTATCTTGTAACATTGTATATAACTCTTTTTCTTGTTTTAAAGATTTATTATAGCTGTCATACATTTTATTAAATGAATCGTGTCGTTTCTCATACATACTTTTCACTTTATCAGCTTGATCTTTCAACTTATTATCTTCAATTTTCTTCACATACTTATCAGCTGACTTCACTTCTTCTTGCGCTTTATTTAAGGCCTCTTTTTCTTTTGTAAGTACTTTTTCTCGTTCAGTTGTATTCTTTTCTGCTTGATTCAGTTTTTCTTTAACAGTTTGATTATTATCTTTTCCTTCTTGCACAATCTGGTTATATAATTCTTGTCCTTCTTTCTCTAAAGCCTCAAGTTTTTTTGCATCTTCAAACATTGTTTTTTCTTGTTTAGCAGCGTTTTCAAACGCTACATATAATTCTTCTTCTGGTTTCGGTCCAAAACAACCAGCTAATAAAGTCATTGATAATGCAGTTATAATTGCTAATTTACTATATTTCAACATCTCTTCCTCCTACTTATAAACGACCATCGTGTAATATAAAAAAGTTATAAAATATGTAATTGTTCTATACACTCGCATCTTTTTTACGAAGATCATTAATATTGTTTGTACAAATTATTACTTAATATTACATTATTCTTTTTGAAGTATTTAGCAGTTCCATCTCCATCTTTAAGTATAGTACTTCGTGTTTTTTAAAACCTGTTCACACTATGTATTACCTTAATGGCCACAGAATTTCACCTCAGTCTTAATAAGACTATAATAGTTCACCTGATAAAAGGTGATCGTTCCGCTCTCACGTCTATCATTCCCTTTCCAGCTTTCTATCAAATAATCTCTTTGTTCATTTTACACAGTACAATCGATATCTCGCAACAACTTACAAATATTCTTTTCATTTCCTAAAAGGAAAAGTGTAGAGCTTGCTTTCCTCTACACTTTTAAAATAAAACACATTGTGCAAATTGCATTGGCACTACCATCATAATTATATGCTTATTTCATATATTTTTAAAGACTTTTATTACAAACGAAGCGTTTTTTGTAATAAAAGTCAAAAAAATGTTACAAATAAAACTTCTTCCTATCAAATATCTTCAAATCAAAGCTTCACTCATTTTCTTGCAAATTTCTATACTGGTACAATTGATTTTGCGACTTTCTCAACAGTTCTTCAAACGTTTTTCCTTCTACTGGATAGCTAGCTGCTCCAAATAAAAGAGTGACACTGAGTAAATCACCTTCTATTTCACTTTCAATATTTTTCATTAATCTGTTTGTTATTGTTGATGTTTCATGACCATTATCAATTGCTACAATAACATACTTATTTTCATCCCACTTTGTAACAACATCTCCCTTCCGAATTGACTTTACAATGGTACTCTCTAATTTTTGTACTAACACTCCCAATTTTTTTTCTTGCAACGCGTCTTTTAATCCTTCCCATTCTTTTACAGAAAGAATGTAAACTGTAATATTACGGGAAGCTCTTTCAGATAAAGCGGCTACTTTCCCAAAAAAATCAACAACAAAATCGTTGCTTGCCATTCCTCCTACTTCTACATTCATACGCTTGTTCGCTCTTTTATCGTACCAATGTCCAAAATAATAACTTAGTATCATTTGCAATATATAAATAATAAAGACGGTATAAAATGATCGTGAATCCAGTTTTGCAATTACATCCTGAAGTGCAATCCATTCTGTAACTGCCACTGTATTTCCAAGTAATAATCCACTAATTTTCCCTTTATGTTTCATACTTCTCCCCCTTTTATACCAATATATGTTTCTATATCAATAATGTTTTTCTACAAAATAAAAAATGTACATATCCAATGTACATTTCTGCTTAAGCTTGTATACCTTTTCTACTCTATTTCATATATATAATATATAACTTTTATAGAAAGGAGTAATCTATATGCTACAAAAAGAGAATCTATCAGATGCTATGCGTTTACTAGCTGGTTTTCTATTATCATTAAAATTATTATTTACCTCTTTCGGCATACACTTTATTACAAACGATCAAATCGACGCTATTGTTAATGTTGTTTCATTTTTATTTATTCTATACTTTGGCTACAAAAATAACTATGTAGGAAAAAAGGAATGGAGCAAAAGAAAATACTCAAAAAACACAACCTTCACTAAAAAAAGGAACCTTTTGTACAGGTTCCTTTTTATTATTGACGCACAACAACTTCATTTGTTTGCAGTGGACCATATGATATCTCTTTATCTTGAAATGTATATGTAGCCTGAAAGAATGCTTGTTTAAGAGCTTTATCTTTATTAGCTTTTATTTTACAACGTAGTTCCACCTTTTCATTCGGTAACAAATCATCAATTCGCCACCTTACAAGCTGGAATAAAAACTCACTTATCCCCTTATCAACTTTTAAAGAATTAGGAATATAAGCAAAGTAATCTCGAATCATATGACTTACAACAACTCTCGAAATCATTTCTACCCCTTTATTTTCCACTTCAATTCTCATAATAAGTATGTCGTTTACATCGTAGGTCAATTCATACGAAAATTGTTCTGTATACATACTACCAATTTTTAATGTAACGGCTACTTGAGGAAATTCATTTTCCTTTTTCGATCCGTCAATCCACAATACTGGTTGTAGCGGTATTGAATACTTTCCTGTATCCGAAATTCGCCCCCATATTTTCATAATATATATTCACCTCATTTCAGATGTATCATACACACAATGAATTCCCCAAATTACTAAAGCTTACTACAAGCAATGTTTAATATTTCTCTTCCTTTTATCCTATTCGACAATATGAAGAAAAAACCATTTTTCATCTATTAACAGAAGGTGTTCTTAATGAAATTTTTTTACAATTTACTTTATGGCAATATTCAGTATGGCTCACTCGTTCTCTACTCATACGAAAGAATATTTTGACGGAAGAAAAAGTTTGCCTTATAGTCAAATTTGACTATAATATTCTTTATGGCATATCAGTGCACTTATGGAAAAGAAATTAAAATCAACTATACATTTAAATTTTTTATCCACTGCACTCAAAACTTAATATAGTTTACTTATTTCTAAAGGAGGGTTATATTTGGAAACTCAACCATTAAAAAAAGACGCCAACAAGACAAAATTTGTTGTTGCTGGTTTACTGCTTGGTATATTAATGGCCGCAATGGATAATACAATCGTTGCAACCGCAATGGCAACAATTGTTGGAGACTTAGGAGGATTTGATAAGTTTGTTTGGGTCACATCAGCTTATATGGTAGCAACAATGGCAGGGATGCCTATCTTCGGGAAACTTTCTGATATGTATGGGCGGAAACGTTTTTATATTGGTGGCCTCATTCTTTTCTTATTCGGTTCTGCGCTCTGCGGAACAGCTTCAAGTATTGAGCAATTAAGTATTTATAGAGCTATTCAAGGTATCGGTGGTGGTGCTCTTATGCCTATCGCCTTCACAATTATGTACGATATCTTCCCACCAGAAAAACGCGGGAAGATGACAGGACTATTCGGTGCTGTTTTCGGGACCTCTAGTGTATTCGGTCCTTTATTAGGCGCTTATATTACAGACTATATAAGTTGGCATTGGGTCTTCTATATCAATATTCCATTAGGACTTATCTCCTTTTTCTTCATTACTAAATACTACAGTGAGTCTCTAGAATTTAGAAAACAAAAAATTGATTGGGCTGGTGCTATTACACTTGTCATAAGTATCGTTTGCTTAATGTTCGCATTAGAACTTGGTGGTAAGGAGTATGCCTGGAATTCCAATGTAATTATTGGCTTATTTACAACAGTAGTTATTACGCTTATTATTTTCTTCTTTGTAGAACGAAAAGCAACCGAGCCTATTATTTCGTTCCATCTATTTAAAAAACCTTTATTCGCAGCTAGTCAAGGAGTTGCCTTTTTCTATGGTGCCGCTTTTATTATCTGTACAGTTTATATTCCAATCTTCATTCAAGGCGTTCTTGGAGGTTCCGCCTCTAATGCTGGATTAATTTTAACACCAATGATGGTTGGTTCTGTAATTGGAAGTCAAACAGGAGGACAATTAGCTTCTCGAACAAGCTATCGTAACATTATGATGGTATCTGGCGTCTTCTTCGTTCTTGGTATTTATTTATTAAGTACTTTAACAATGGACACACCTCGTTTACTCGTAACACTATTTATGATTCTCGCTGGGCTTGGTGTTGGCTTCTCATTCTCAGTATTAAGTATGTCTTCTATTCACAAGTTAGAAATGCGAGACCGTGGTTCGGCGACATCAACAAACTCATTCTTCCGATCACTCGGTATGACTCTTGGTGTAACGATTTTCGGTACAATTCAAAATCATATTTTTACAGATAAACTAAACTCTGTGTTCCCCCCTGAACTAGCAAAATTAGCTCCAAAAGGTGGAGACACAAGTTTCTTATTATCACCAGGCGCTACCGCAAAAATTCCTGCTGAAATATTAGCGGGTATTAAAGAAGCTCTCGCTACATCTATTGCGAACACATTCTTCTGGGCACTTATTCCGGCTGTACTAAGTATTATTTGTATTTTACTTATGGGAAATGAACGCCTCTTTACAGGCCCTAAAAAGAAAGAAAAACAAAAGCAAGTCAGTTAATATAAAAAAGAAGCGGCATATCCCTTTATGAAAAAGGATATGCCGTTTATAATATGTATAAAGTGAATCTTTAATCAGTGGCGGTTTTGTTCATCCCCCACTGATTATTAATTGAACCAATCGGGCTTTTATGGACAGCCCGCCCCCCCACCTAACTTCTTTGGTTCTGCTGAATTTTTGGGTGGGTGTCTTGCTGCCCGTTAATGCCGGATAAAGTTTTTATATACAGGAGTTGAGACAGCATGAGCATGAAATTAGTCATTCTCGGCTTGCTACTCGAAGGAGATAAACATCCATATGAAGTGCAGCATATTATGAAAGAACGACAAATGGATTGTTACATTAAATATGCTAAAGGATCACTTTATTACGCCTTCGAGCAATTAGAAAAGCAAAGCGCAATTCATATTACAAATGTAATTAGAGACACAAATCGACCTGACAAAACGATTTTTCATATAACAGAAGAAGGCAAAAAACTATTCCACACTTTACTATTAAAACAATTCGAAGCAAAAAACCAAATATATAAACCTATTTATTCAGCCTTATCTTTCGCTCACTTTAGCAATGATCACGAATTAGTTCCTATTTTAGAAAAAAAGAAAAACGATACTCTTCAATATTTACATACTATGCAAACGATATATGATTGTAATAAAGGAAAAGTTCCACGTGCACAACTATATATTTTACAAAGTGTAATTGAGCATATTACAGTTGAATTAAAATGGCTAAACACCCTCCTTAAAGATGCTATAGCAGGCCGACTTTCAGAAGTTGCTATAGATGAAAATTGAGCTATGAAAGAAGACATCCCTACTTCTTTCATAGCTCAATTTCTCTTTTTATACTGTAATATTATTAGTTACTTCAGAATAAAAAAGTCAGAATAATAAGAAATAAAAACTTTGGAATTTTCTTATTTTAAAACAGTAGACAAAATTCCAAAAATTGTGTTAGAATTTGTTTCAATATCATATCGCTTGTTAAATTCCTTTCAAAAGGAAAATAGGTACACGAAAGTTTCGTTTCGTGTTTAAAAGGGAAGCTTGGTGAAACTCCAACACGGTCCCGCCACTGTAAATGCTGAGATTTCTTTTTAGTGCCACTGTGAAAACGGGAAGGTGAAAGAAATTATATGAAGCATAAGTCAGGAGACCTGCCTGTTTTAACAACACTGATAGATTCACGGATGATGATGAGGTGTTAAAACAAAAAGGAAGGCTTATTTTCTATGTCTTTGTACTTTTTGTTATAGGTATTTCCTAGTAAACGGAAATGCTTACTTTCAATTAGGGAGGAATTTAAAATGGCAATTCAAACAAGTAACTTAGGTTATCCACGTATCGGACTACAACGAGAGTGGAAAAAAACATTGGAAGCTTTTTGGTCCAATAAAATCGATGAAGAACAATTTTTAACAACAATGAAAGAAATTCGCCTTCAACACGTAAAAGTACAGCAAGAAAAAGGGATTGAACTCATTCCAATTGGCGACTTTACATATTATGATCACGTTTTGGATACTGCCTATATGCTAGGATTTATCCCATCACGTTTTTCTGAGTTTACATCTTACCTTGATGTATATTTCGCAATGGCGCGTGGCTCTAAAGATCACGTAGCTTCCGAAATGACAAAATGGTTTAACACAAACTATCACTATATCGTTCCTGAATATGAAGAGGGATTACAAATCTCTTTAAAAGATAATCGTCCACTTCGCTTATACGAAGAGGCAAAACAAGAATTAGGAGTAGATGGCAAGCCTGTTATTTTAGGACCATATACTTTCTTAAAATTAGCAAAAGGCTATACACAAGAACAATTTTCTACCATTTTAAAACAGTTAGTTGCACCTTACGTACAACTGCTTTCAGAACTACATGCAGCTGGTGCACAAGCCATTCAAGTTGATGAACCGATTTTCGCTTCTTTAACTAAAGAAGAAGTTCAACAAGCAAAAGAAATTTATGAAGCTATTCGTAAAGAAGTTCCAAATGCGACTCTTCTTTTACAAACATATTTTGATAGCGTAGAAGAAAACTATGAAGAAATTATTACATTCCCGGTATCCGGTATTGGATTAGATTTCATTCATGGTAAAGAAGGTAATTTACATGCTATTTCAAAATATGGATTCCCAGCTGATAAAACTTTAGCTGTCGGTTGTATAGACGGCCGTAACATTTGGAGAGCTGACCTTGATGAAGTTCTTGCGTTATTTACAACGTTACAAAAACAAGTCCAAACGAAAGATTTCATCGTTCAGCCTTCTTGTAGCTTATTGCATACACCAATCGATAAAACAGAAGAAACTCACTTATCGAGTGAGCTGTTTGATGCGTTAGCATTTGCAAATCAAAAATTAGAAGAGTTAGTTCTTATTCATTCCGCTCTCACTCAAGGTACAGAAAGCATTAGTAATGAGCTGGAAACATACCGAAATGTACATCATACAATTCGTTCATCTGCTGCACGTAACCGTGAAGATGTCAAAGCAGCACGAACAGCACTAAAAGAAGAAGATTTTTCACGTCCTCTTCCATTTGAAAAACGATACGAATTACAACAAGTTGCCCTGGAGTTACCGCTATTACCAACAACGACTATTGGTAGCTTCCCGCAAACAACTGAAGTTCGTCAAACGCGAAAAGAATGGCGTAACGGTGTTATTTCAAATGAACAATATGAACAATTTATTGAAAAAGAGACAGAAAAATGGATTCGTTACCAAGAAGAAATTGGGCTTGATGTCCTTGTACATGGTGAATTTGAAAGAACTGACATGGTCGAATATTTTGGTGAGCGCCTTGCTGGTTTCTCATTCACTAAAAACGGTTGGGTACAATCATACGGTTCCCGTTGCGTAAAACCACCTGTTATCTATGGTGATGTAGCCTTTATTAACGGAATGACTATTAAGGAAACAGTTTATGCACAAAGCTTAACGGAGAAAGTTGTAAAAGGAATGTTAACTGGCCCTGTTACAATTTTAAATTGGTCCTTCGTTCGAAATGACATTCCAAGAAAAGAAGTTTCGTATCAAATTGCACTAGCTCTTCGTCACGAAATTGAACTACTTGAATCTTCCGGAATTAGAGTAATCCAAGTCGATGAGCCCGCACTTCGTGAAGGAATGCCACTAAAAGAAAAAGATTGGGATGCTTATATTACATGGGCAGTACAATCCTTCCTTTTAGCAACTTCTTCTGTAGCAAATGAAACACAAATTCATACTCATATGTGTTACAGTAACTTCGAAGATATTGTTGACGCGATTCGCGCATTAGATGCAGATGTGATTTCTATTGAAACATCAAGAAGTCACGGAGAATTTATTGATACTTTAAAACATACAACATATGAAAAAGGCATCGGCCTAGGTGTATATGATATTCATAGCCCACGTGTACCGAGTAAAGATGAAATGTATAAAATTGTAGAACAATCTTTAGAAGTATGCGATCCTAAATATTTCTGGATTAATCCTGATTGTGGTTTAAAAACGAGAAGAACAGAAGAAGTTATTCCAGCTTTAGAACATATGGTGCAAGCAGCGAAAGATGCTCGTTCCCTTTTAAAAACAAACGCATAACAAAAATGGGTTATCCTTTTCTCAGGATAACCCATTTTTTATTCTTTACTTTCAAAAAAGAATTCGTATTGTATTTTATATAATTCATCATCCGTTGGCTCTTCAAGAGGAATTGCTTGTAAGACCACTGTATACTCACCATTTGGAATAGGTATTTGAAATTTATTTGAAAGAATACTCGTTATAACGATACTTTCATTTTCAACTGTAAAAGGAACCGTAATCGTTCTAACCACTTCTTCTTTTTCAATATGTTTCTCGCAAGTCACTTTCACTTCACAAGTATAATCAGAAAGTGCTTCAAAAATAACAGTTCCCTCTGCCTGAGCATAACCTCTTTCAAAATCTTCATCCGTCCAGTCTACATAAGGCTGCTCACCGTCATAGTTCATCAACATTAATTGCGAATAAGAAATTGTTAACTCCATAGTTCCCATTCTCCTTCATTATGAAATGTACAACTACTACTTCACTTCAAATTTCACACGCGTACCATCTGGATATTTATCTAACTTATTCCCTACCCAAGAGCCTGCTCCGCGGTTATCCGCCGGACTTATATATTCAATATGTGCTCCTTTTCCGCCTTCCTTGCACATCGCCATTGGCCATTCATCACGATCATACCCTTTTTTTGAAGGATATGGTGCTAACGACAATTTCCTTCTATCTGCAGCACCACCACGATCGATTGTACAAACTTCTGAATGCCCTTCTTTTATAGCATCCGTAATATGTTTTCCTGTCTCTGGATAACGTTCTTTCGGAAATTCTAACACTTGATCATACGTATTCGTTTTCTTTACACTTGTTTCCTCTGGCACAAGTACTTCATAAACTGCTACTACAATAGACAGAATTGCGATAATTGAAATGATAATACCTTTTAATTGCTTCATGTATACCTCCATGTTTCTACCAGTTTCTTTTTTCCTCCGTTATTATAACAAACTTCTCCTGTATATGTTTTCAGACATTATCTTAGTTATTCCTTGCCATTCCGCCAAAAACTTTCATTTTTTCACTAATGCTGTAGAAAACTAATAGACTTCCGACATTCTTTTTCAAAGGAAGTCCTCATAAAAGATTGAAATGATATATACGATACTTTTTGGGGAGGAAATATCATGGAAGCTACCTATAAAACGAAAGATGTTACGAATAAAACAGGCATCCCAAAACATATAGTCCGCAAATATAGTCAACTGTTAGAGGAACATGGTTATATGATTTCCAAAACAGCTGATGCTCGTATTTATAAACTTGATGATTTAAAACTATTGAAATCTATACATGAAAGAGCTGCTACATTACAAGAAGATATTTCAGAAACGATACCGATTATTTTAAAAGAAAAAGAGGCCCCACCTGTACCAGTTATACAAGATAAACAAGAGATACAACCGAAAGAAAAAGAAGATGGGCGTAACTTTGAGGAGTTCATGTTAAAACTTGAAATGCTAGCTCAATTAAATGAGGCAATTATTCATCAAAATTCTACTCTAATTACACAAAATCGTTTAAAGGATGAGAAACTAGACGAATTGATGCAACAAGTTTATGTAAAAGAAGGCTCTCAAGAAAAAATGCTCCAAGAGTTAGTCGATCACGCCGCTCAAACAGATGCATTGCAAAAAGAAAAGATGGACTTATTAATGAATCATATGTATAAACGAGAATCCAAACAGGAAGAAAAAATGAATAAACTTGTTAGTCAAATTTATAACAAGGACAGTAACCGTGATGCACAGCTTATGCAAGTTATTCGAGAAATTCAAGAAACAAAAAGAATGGTTGCTGCCTCAAAAGAGCAAAGCTTCTTTCAATCATTTAAAAGTTTATTTAACCGAGCAAAACAAGAAAAAACAAATGAATAAACAATATAAAATAAAAAGTTACCTTCCATCGGTAACTTTTATTCCTTATTTTGTACAGCTTGGTAATATAATAATTGCTTCAGTGCCTTTTCCACTTTCACTCTTATATTCCAATGTACCATTATGCGCTTGTAAAATACTAAATGTTACCATAAGCCCTAATCCTGTCCCTTTTTCTTTTAAAGAATAATATGGTTGTCCCAGTCTTGCTAACTGTTCTTTTGTCATACCAACACCACTATCTTTAACTCTTATTATGATTGTTTCGTCTTTTTGAATAGCTGTTACTTTTAAATATCCTTTATTTCCTTGAATTGCTTCAATACCATTTTTAACAACATTCATAATAGCTTGCTTCAATTTTGTCTTATCACCAATCGTATAAAGACTTTCTGAAATTTCAACTTGTAAATATACACCTTGCATCGCTGCAAATGACGACATGAGAGTGGTCATTTCTATTAATTGGGCTGATAAACAAATGTGTTCTTTTTTCTCAATTTGCGGCCTTGCTAAATTCAAGTAATCTGAAATAATTTGTTCCGCCCGATCCAATTCAGCTAATACGAGGCGCATATAATCCTTATTCTTCACATCTTCCGTACTTTCTAACAATTGGATAAATCCACGAACAACAGTAAGTGGATTTCGAACTTCATGTGCCACACTTGCTGCTAACTCACTTACAATATTAAGCTTTTCTGATTTTTGCATCTCTGTACGTAGCAATGCATTTTCGTTTAAATATTCAGTTAAATACACCTGAAATACCATTGTCATGACCATGATAAGCGAGGCAAATATAAATCCGCTATATATTTGCGAAATATACGGTGTAAATCCTGTTTCCAAAAGAACATTAATCATGCCTAATACTAAAGAAACAAACACATAAAATGATGAAATCATAAATGCTAAAATTAATTTCTTATCCCTTGAAAAAAGAGACCATTTCTTTGATAAAAACAGCGGAACTATCAATAGAAATATTACTTCTAAAACTGGAAGAAAGCTCATTCCCTTTAGTAACCATTCATATGCAACAAAAATAACCGCTGGGATTAAACCAACAATCCCACCATATAAAAAACCACTGACAATTGGAATGGGGTGAAAGTTATACCCACACACATTGCCAAAACAAATAGAGTATGTCATGGAGAGAACGAGCGTAACGCTAGATAAAAACATAATAAAGTAACGATTTGGCTTCGGAGGCATTTCTTGATAGCGATTTAAACGAATCGCTTCATATAAAAATAGTGGCAAAATTATGATGGCAATTTGAATCAATAAATCACGGATAAGCTCCATAACCTCTCATCCCCTATATGTATTTTGATATGATTATATCATTTTATAGGTGTATTTGTTTTAAAATTTTGATTTTTCTTAACATATTTGTTAATTCTTTGTTAACAACTCATCATAATTGTTACAGATTTTCGAAATGATTGTAAACCCTGTACCAAATTTCCTTCGTGCAGTATACAATGAATACGGATTACAAAGAAAATATAAAAATACTTTTTTAGACGGACAACTATAGCAAAATACAGCATATAATCCATACTATCTATGTTTACAAATAAGTGATCATTACTTTAGTAGGAGGAAGATAAATATGGCGGGTACTACGCTTGTTTTAAAAGAAGAAAATTTGGTTGTTCTAGAAAATGTTGAAAAATCAGTATATGAAGAATTACAGCATAAAGCAGGAGATGAAAATTGCACATGTGCTGTGAACGAATCAGTTGTTCACCTTGGCAAGGTATCCTCTGTACTCTGGAATGAAGATGAAATAGATTGGGAATACGGATATTAAAAAGTCGCTTATAGCGGCTTTTTTCTCTTTTCTCTCTCTTTCTAAATTACATATACAAAGCGCGATCATAGAAAATATGATAAAATGAACTTAATTTTCAAACGGAAGAAAGGGAGATACAATGGAACAATTCATTAACCCTAGAGTGAAGGACATCCAAATTTCTGGAATCCGTCAATTCTCTAACATGATTCAAAACTATGATAATTTGATTTCTTTAACAATCGGACAACCCGATTTCCCTACACCTTCTCTCGTAAAAGAAGCTGCAAAACGGGCTATTACAGAAAACTATACAAGCTATACACATAACGCTGGTTTACTAGAATTACGCAAGGCAGCTTGTAACTTCGTAAAAGATAACTACGATTTACATTACTCACCTGAAAACGAAACCATCGTTACAATCGGTGCTAGCGAAGCAATTGATGTTACATTTCGAACGATTTTAGAGCCAGGAACAGAAGTAATTTTACCTGCTCCTATTTATCCAGGTTACGAACCTATTATTCGATTATGCGGTGCAACACCTATTTTTGTAGATGTTCGTAAAACTGGATTCCGTTTAACAGCTGAAGCGCTTAAAAATGCTATTACAGAAAAAACAAGATGTATCGTACTACCGTATCCTTCTAACCCGACCGGTGTAACTTTATCAACAGAAGAACTAAAAGATATTGTAGATGTTTTAAAAGACAAAAATATTTTCGTCCTTTCAGATGAAATTTATAGCGAGCTGGTATATGAACAAAAGCACACATCTATCGCTCATTTCCCAGAAATGCGTGAAAAGACAATTGTCATTAACGGTTTATCTAAATCACATTCTATGACTGGCTGGCGTGTTGGACTTTTATTTGCACCAAGCTATTTAGCTGGACACATATTAAAAGTTCATCAATACAATGTAACGTGTGCTACTTCAATCGCTCAATACGCTGCAATTGAAGCATTAACAGCAGCTAAAGACGCACCCAAAATGATGCGCCACCAATATAAAAAACGCCGTGATTACGTATATAATAGACTCACTCAAATGGGATTAACAGTTGAAAAGCCAACAGGTGCATTTTACTTATTCCCATATGTTGGTCATTTGACATCTTCATCATTTGATTTTGCACTTGATCTTGTCAAAGAAGCTGGACTAGCTGTAGTTCCTGGAACAGCATTCTCTGAATACGGTGAAGGCTACCTTCGCTTGTCCTATGCGTATAGTATTGAAACTTTAAAAGAAGGCTGCGACCGATTAGAAGCCTTTCTAAAGAAAAAAGCTAAGAGTTAAACTCTTAGCTTTTTTTTATGCATAATGATCACAAGTTTGACGTTTTAGTAATTTATGAGGAATAATGATACACTTTGCAGTGGATTCTGCATTCTCTACTTTATCAACTAAAGCTTTTGCTCCCTCATATCCTAGCTGATAAATATTCACATCAACTGTCGAAAGTGGAGGGCTCGCAATTTCTGATAATAAAGCATTATTAAAGCTTACAATAGAAACATCCTTCGGTACAACGAATCCTTTTTTAGAAAGAGCACTTAACACACCAAGTCCAATTAAGTCATCCGTTGCCATAATTGCCGTCGGCGGTTGCTGCAGTCCCATTAATTCCTCAACCGCTTGTTGACCACTTTCCCTCGAAAAATCAAAATGTAAAATATATTCTTTTGGTAATACAATGTCTGCTAATTTCAAGGCATCACTCATACCAGCTAAACGATCTCTCGTTACAAGTAAATCTGAACCACCACCAATGAACGCGATTTGCTTATGCCCTAATGAAATTAAATATTCTGCCACTTCTCTTGCAGCTGTATAATTGTCATTATCTACATATGTAATTTCATCTTTTCGATCATATGGTTTTCCTATTAAAACAAACGGGAAATTTTGTTCATGTAAATATTGAATAATCCGATCATTCTCTCTTGAATATAAAAGAATAATGCCACCAATTTGGCGTCCCTGTACCATCTTTACGACACCATTAAAAATTTCTTCTTCCGTTTCACCTGTCGACATGTAAAGCGCATAACCTTCTACGTGTGCAAATGAACTAATCCCTCTTATAACTTCTGGGAAAAATGGATTTTGAAAAGCTTTACTTGCAGAACTTGGCATAACAAGACCAAGTGTTTTCGTCGTTTGGTTCGCAAGATTTCTCGCATTTAAATTAGGATGATACCCTAATTCACTCATTACTTTCCTAACACGGCGCTTTGTCTTTTCACTTATACTTGGATTATCAGCAATTACACGAGAAACTGTTGATGGTGCAACATTCGCTTGCTTCGCCACATCTTTAATTGTAACTGTCATAAAAATCCCCCTCCTCTCATTTCTCTGCCATTTTTCATATATTTTATCTCGCACTCATTGCAAGTCATAAACTTTTATTTCTTATATCTTGCAAAACTAATCCTATTCTCCCTCTTCATGTATTGTAAGGGATATAGCTATTTTTTCCTATACTATAATATACTATTTATTTGACATCTTTTCACATGTGATGTCAAATCTCTTTTCATCTCCCTATAAAGTTATTTATAGGGAGATGAAAAGAAAAATGGGACGTAATGTCCCATTTTTCATCCTTTCGTACCTCCAGCTGTTAAACCGGAAACAAAATATTTTTGTAGTGATAGGAATAAAATTGAAATCGGGATCGCAATTAACACAGAACCCGCTGCAAACGTTGTAAATTCATTACCGAATTTCTTCGCAACCATTTCATATAATCCAACTGCCAAAGTATAATTTTCTGGTGTTCGCAAAATAATACTCGCTAAAATGAAATCTGTAAATGGACCAATGAAAGTAAATAACGCTACAACCGCTACGATTGGCTTTGCAAGTGGCATAATGATTTGCCAGAAAATACGGAAATGCCCTGCTCCATCCATTCGAGCTGATTCATCCAACTCTTTCGGAATCGTATCAAAATACCCTTTCATAAGCCATGTATTCATCGGAATTGCTCCGCCCACATAAATTAAAATTAATGCAAGATGTGTATCAAGTAATCCTGTTAACTGAGCTAATATATATAGTGCGATTAACGCTGCAAAATTCGGGATCATTTGCAAAATTAAAAATGTTAATAAACCATTCTTTCTTCCAACAAAACGATATCTCGAAAATGCATAAGCAGTAAAACTAATGGCTAGTACAGAGAAAATCATCGTCATTACGCTAACTTTCAAAGTATTTTTATACCAAAGTAAGTAATTACTTGAATCGAGATCAAGTAGCTTGCGATAATGATCTAATGTGGCATTTTTCGGAATAATACTTGACCCAGATAAACTATCCCCTGGATTAAACGATGAGCCAATTATCCATAGTAATGGATAGAAAATAATCGCACACATTATGAAGATAACTAAATAACTTAATGAAAGACGTAGCATCTTTTGTCGTTTAATATTCATTTACATCATATCCTCTTCTTGGAATGATTTTGTTCTCTTAAATTGCCATAACGCAACTGTAATAACAATTAACGATAAAATCATTGTAAGAGCTGCTGCTTTTCCGTACTGAGCCGAAGTCATCGTTAACTTATAGATCCATGAAATTAAAATATCCGTTCCACCTGCATTTTGTCCAGACACAGCAGGTCCTCCGTTATTAAATAGATAAATAATACTAAAATTATTAAAGTTAAACGTATATTGCGTAATTAATATTGGCGCTGTTGCATATAACACAAGTGGCAATGTAATTTTGCGGAACTGTTGCCAAGCAGTTGCTCCATCTACTGTAGCCGCTTCATATAATTCTCCTGGAATCGATTGCAATATACCTGTTGTCATTGCAAAGACGAACGGGAAACCAAGCCATGTTTGAATCATAATTAAAGCAATCTTTGACCAAAACGGGTCTGTCATCCAAGCAATCTTTTCAATCCCGAATAAAGCTAATACTTGGTTATTAATTGCTCCAAATGTTTCATTAAACATACCAGCAAATACAAGAATAGATACGAATGCTGGAACAGCCCACGGTAAAATAAAGATTGTTCGAATAATTGCCTTACCTTTAATACCAGGCTGATTTACGATAATCGCTAAAAAAATACCAAGTGCAACTTGTAATGTTGTTGCAACGAATGTCCAAATGACAGTCCAAGAAAATACACTTAAAAATGTATCTCTCCACATCGGTAATGTGAAAATATCAATAAAGTTTTTAAAACCCACCCAATCTACTAATTTAGCTGGAGGAGAATGATATAAATCATAGTTTGTAAATCCAATTAAAATTACGAAGATGATTGGAAATACGACAACAAAGATAAGTAGTAGAAAACCTGGTGAAACCATTAAATAAGGAAAGCCTTGATCTAACAAATTACGGTATTGCTCTTTTACAGAATTTAACGGTGTTCCTATATCACGTTTCTTTCCATTTTGATATGCATCATATAAGTTAAATGCATATATGCCGAGCCCAAACGCGATAACGATAAGTGCCAAGATCCCTTCTACTAATAGAAAGACAGAATGGTCACGTGGAACTTCTGTACCGAGCGTTACAATGCCCCATAATCCCATATTTAATAAATCAGCAAAGGCTACAATAAATGAACCTGTTAATACTAGAAAAATAAGACCTTTTACAAATTGTTTATTATATATTTGGCCCATGCCCGGAATGATTGATAACACGGTTGCCATTTTCCTATGCTTTGAATGGTTTAACCCCTTTGCAGGTTCCATAGATGTTTGCATGTTCCTTCCCCCTTTTTTCTTCCCACATGGAAGGGAGAGAATTCGTGCCCCTCATATTAGAGGCACGAATTTCACCTTATTTTTTCTTACTATGATTTGCCTCAATATTACCTTTAATTTGTTTCACTGCACTATCAAGTGCGGATTTTGGTGCTTCTTTATCTGATACAACTAATTGAAGCGCATCCCCAGCTGGTTTCCAAACTTCCTGCATTTCTGGAATATTCGGCATTGGAATTCCATTTTCCGATTGCGTCGCAACCGCTTTTGCAGCCTCATTTTCTTTAATGATTGGATCTTCCATTACTGATTTTACTGGTGGAATTTCTTTCGTTTTCTCAAAGCGAATTTTAGCATTTTCTTCATTTGTAACCCACTCAGTAAATTTTGTAGCTAAATCATTTTGTTTAGAGAAGCTTGTTACATGCCATCCTTTTACGCCAACGAACGTTTTCATCGGTTGACCATTTGGTAATTTCGGCATTGGAGCAACACCATAATCTATTCCAGCCTTTTCCATCGCTTGGAATGCCCATGGACCATTCATAATAGATGCTGCTTTTCCTTCATTAAACAATCCATCTGCAGCTGAACCACCAGATTCACCGATAATACCTTTCGGGAATAACTTTTCTTTGTACCATTTTTGAATATATTCAGCACCTTGTACCGCACCGCTATTATTTAATCCAATATCATTTGCATTTGGCTTTCCATCTTTTTCACCAAATACATAACCACCCATACCTGCCATAAATGCATTAGCGAAGTAGAAGTTATCTCCTAGTGCTAAAAATCCGTATTTTCCATCTTTCGTAAAGTCTTTTGAGAAGTTAAACAGTTCATCCATCGTTTCGGGTGCTTTTTGCATCATTTTTTTATTATAAATAAAGATTGGTGTTTCAATCGCTTTTGGTAAACCGTATATTTTTCCGTTATATGTTTGTGCTTCTATTGATAAATCTGTAAATTTACTTTTTACTGTATCATCTACTTTCACTTCTGAAAGTAGCCCTTCTGTTACCGCATTACCAATATGATCATGTGGCAATGTTACAACATCTGGCCCTGTGCCAGCTGGACCGTCGAGACGAAGTTTTTCTATTTGTTTCGTCATCTGAACCTCTTCAACTTTTACTTTCACATTATATTTCTTTTCAAAACTTTTCACCGCTGGCTCTAGACCCACACCTTTTTTCTCATCTTCCCAAACAAGAAGGTCATAGTCTTTTTTCGCTTTACTTTCCTCTTTTTTCCCTGAATCTTTCGGTCCACATGCAGATAACATACCAATAGATAATGCGGAAACCGTTAATAATGATAATGCTTTCTTCATCCCAAAAACCTCCCTAAATTGTCTATGTACCTTAGTAACTGAAAACGTTTGCATTTAATAGTTTAATTGAAGCGCAAACAATATTTCAAATTTATGAAAACGTTTGCGCTATTTGTCTATCATTATACATTCTTTTATTCATTTTGCAAATATTAATTTAAAAATTATGTCATTATACTCTTTATGCATTGACTTTATATGAAATGAATACTACTCTTATAAGCAATATTAAAGCTACGAGAAAGGCAATCGTTTGCAATATAGGCTTTATTATTACACTTAAGGGAATACTATGTATAGAGATATTGAAGGGGGATTTTCTATATGTTTAAAGAAGCCATTTATCATAGGCCGAAAGATAATTATGCATACGCTTACAATGAACAAACAATTCACATCCGCATACGTACTAAGAAAGATGATATTCAAAACGCCGATCTTATTTACGGTGATCCTTACGAATGGAAAGACGGGAAATGGATTTCATTAAGTACACCAATGAAAAAAACGGGTTCTACTGCATTATTTGATTATTGGTCCATTTCAATCGAACCAAAATTTAAGCGCTTACGTTATGGATTTGAATTAAAATCTGAAACAGACACTCTTATTTATACAGAGCGAGGATTCTTTTCTAACATTCCAAATGATGATGTTGGTAACTTTTTCTGTTTTCCATTTATTCATGCAGATGATGTATTCAAAGCACCATCCTGGATTAAAGACACCGTTTGGTATCAGATTTTCCCTGAACGATTCGCTAATGGCGATAGTACGCTGAATCCAGAAAACACTCTTCCTTGGGGAAGTACGAATCCAACTCCAACTAATTTTTTCGGTGGAGATTTTGCTGGTGTTATTCAAAACCTTGATTACCTTGTTAAGCTTGGCATTTCCGGAATATATTTCACACCTATTTTCAAAGCTCATTCAAACCATAAATATGACACAATTGACTATATGGAAATTGATCCACAATTTGGGACGAAAGAAACTTTCAAAGAGCTCGTTGAAGAATGTCATAAGCACGGTATAAAAGTAATGCTCGATGCTGTGTTTAATCATAGTGGATACTTTTTCGAGAAATTTCAAGACGTTCTAGAGAACGGTGAGAAGTCCGCATATAAAGAGTGGTTCCACATTCATGAATTCCCGATTATAACCAAGCCACTTCCAAATTATGATACTTTCGCCTTTACACCGTATATGCCTAAATTAAATACAGCTCATCCAGATGTAAAAGAATACTTACTTGAAGTAGGACGTTATTGGGTACGAGAATTCAATATAGATGGCTGGCGTCTTGATGTCGCAAATGAAGTCGATCACAACTTTTGGAGAGAATTCCGAACTGAAATAAAGACATTAAATCCTGAAGTATATATTTTGGGAGAAATTTGGCACGATGCCCTTCCGTGGCTACAAGGCGATCAATTTGATGCTGTCATGAGCTACCCTGTTACAAACGCTCTACTTTCTTACTTTGCTAACGATTCCATTAAAGCAAGTGAATTCATGAAGCAAATTACAGAATCTCTACATTCCTACTCTATGAATGTAAATGAAGCAGCCTTTCATTTATTAGATAGCCATGATACTCCAAGAATTTTAACAACATGCAATGGAGATAAAAATAAGTTGAAATTGCTCTATGTATTCCATCTTTCTTTCATCGGCTCTCCATGTATTTATTACGGAGATGAAATCGGCATGGATGGTGGTATGGACCCCGATTGCCGTAAATGTATGATTTGGGATACTAAAGAACAAGATCATGCATTATTTACACATATACAAACATTGATTTCATTACGAAAACAACATGCAGCTTTTGGAGGACATGGTACTTTTCAATTCATCGAAGCAAATGATGAACATAATTATATTTCTTATACGAAAACATATGAGGATGAAACTATCTTTTTCGTTTTAAACCCTACTAATAGTGAAGTTACAGTTTCACTCCCTCTTCATGTTACTGGTAAGAAAATAATTAACATTTATACAAATGAAGAATTTTCAGCAGAAGCAAGTGTATTACAAGTTACACTTCCTCCATATGGATTCTCCATATTAAAATGGTAACCCAAAAAATCCTTATGCCAAGGTGGCATAAGGATTTTTCTTATTTCAATTTGAATACCATCGCTTCATACGGACGTAATGTAATGTTATCTATCGATCCGATTTCTACATCGTAATTGTGTATGAATAATTCTGATTCACTATAACTAATATCCTCAGGCATTTCAAATACACTTTCATCCGCAGTAAAGTTTGCAATAACAAGTAGTTTTTCGTCTCCATATGTTCTTACATAAGCAAAAATAGAAGGATTATTCTCTAATATTAAATCATATGATCCATATACAACTATTTCATTATTTTTGCGTAGCTCAATTAATTTCTTATAGTAATAAAAAATTGAACCTTCATCTTGGATTGCTTGTTTCACATTAATCTCTTTATAGTTAGGATTTACAGTAATCCAAGGCTCACCTGTTGTAAATCCAGCGTGATTCTGATCATCCCACTGCATTGGAGTTCTAGCATTATCACGACCCTTTATATAAATAGAATCCATTACTTTTTCTATATCTTCACCATGGTCTATCACTTTTTCTTTATACATATTTAACGTTTCAATATCTCGATATTCATCAATTGATTGGAATCGAACATTCGTCATTCCGATTTCTTCACCTTGATAAATATATGGCGTTCCTTTCATCATATGAAGAACTGTCGCTAACATTTTCGCAGATTCAATGCGATACATTCCATCATTACCAAAACGAGATACAACGCGGGGCTGATCATGGTTATTCCAATAAAGGCTATTCCATCCGGTATGCTCTAATGCTTTTTGCCACTTTGTTAAATTCTCTTTTAAAGTAAGAAGTGAACATGGTTTTACATCCCACTTTCCACCTTCTCCTGAATCTAAATCCATATGTTCAAATTGGAATACCATTTGCAACTCTTTTCGTTCTTCTCCAGTATACAATTTGGCTTCTTCTGTCGTTACACCAGGCATTTCACCAACCGTCATAATATCATAATTCGATAATACTTCCTCATTCATTTCATGCAAATATTTATGAATGTTTGGACCGTTCATAAAATGTTTATGACCTGAAACATAACCATCTTCATCTGTTTCAACTGTTGGTAACCCTTCTTCTTTAGAAATAAAATTGATAACATCCATGCGGAATCCATCAATTCCTTTTTCTAACCAAAACTTCATCATCTCATAAACATCTTGTCTTACCTTTTCATTATCCCAGTTTAAATCCGGTTGTTTTTTAGAAAACAGATGTAAATAATATTCATCCGTCATTTCATCATACTTCCATGCAGATCCACTAAAAGCAGCTCCCCAGTTGTTCGGTTCTTTCCCTTCTTTTCCAGGACGCCATATATAGTAATCTCTATATTTATTATCTTTTGATTTACGTGATTCAATAAACCAATTATGTTCATCAGATGTATGATTAACAACTAAATCCATCATCAATTTCATATTACGTTCATGCATTTCATGTAATAGTTCATCCCAATCTTCCATTGTTCCGAACTCGTTCATAATTTTACAATAATCACTTATATCGTAACCATTATCATCATTTGGAGATTCATAGACTGGTGATAACCAAATCACATCAATCCCTAACTCTTTTAAGTAATCTAGCTTTGAAATAATCCCTTGAAGATCTCCTATACCATCACCATTACTATCCATAAAGCTACGAGGATAAATTTGATATACTACGCTTTCTTTCCACCATTGTTTTTCCATTATGCTACCCCATTTCATTCATAATTCATTTTTCTCTTTTTTAAGGTGCAAACGTTTTCATTAATGAATGATAACAGATTCTATCTCAATTTAAAATAGCGCTTACAATTTTTATTGTTCTTTTTCTAAGAAAAAACGCGAAAATCACTAATAATTCTCCAATATATGAAAACGTTTTATTTTTTTATTTATTTTTTGAATCTATTCGTTTATAATGAACTCAAAGAAAACGTTTGCATAATTATTTCTAGGGGGAAATACCATGGCAGAACTTAAATTAGAAAACATTTATAAGATATATGATAATAACGTAACAGCTGTAACTGATTTTAATTTACACATTCAAAATAAAGAATTTATCGTATTTGTCGGTCCTTCTGGATGCGGAAAATCTACAACGTTACGAATGGTAGCTGGACTCGAAGATATTTCAAAAGGCGAGTTTTCAATTGATGGTAAACTAATGAATGATGTTCCTCCAAAAGATCGAGATATCGCAATGGTATTCCAAAACTACGCTCTTTATCCACATATGAGTGTATATGATAATATGGCATTTGGATTAAAACTTCGAAAAATACCAAAAGATGAAATCGATCGTCGTGTAAAAGATGCAGCAAAAATTTTAGGACTTGAACAATATTTAGATAGAAAACCGAAAGCATTATCAGGTGGACAGCGCCAACGTGTTGCGTTAGGTAGAGCAATCGTTCGAGATGCAAAAGTTTTCTTAATGGACGAGCCATTATCAAACTTAGATGCTAAACTCCGTGTTGCAATGCGCTCAGAAATTTCTAAGCTACATCATCGCCTTGGAACAACAACAATTTATGTAACACATGACCAAACAGAAGCAATGACTATGGCTTCGCGTCTTGTCGTTATGAAGGATGGAAAGATTCAACAAATTGGAACTCCAAAAGAAGTATATGAAACACCAGAAAACATTTTCGTGGGTGGATTTATCGGGTCACCAGCGATGAACTTCTTCCGTGGTAAATTGACTGAAACCGATTTCGTTATAGACAATACTATAAAAATCAAAGTATCTGAAGGAAAAATGAAGATGCTGCGTGAACAAGGCTATGTAAATAAGGAAATTGTTTTAGGTATTCGCCCGGAGGACATTCATGATGAACTACTATTTTTAGAAGCTTCACAATCTACTACTTTCACAACAAAAATTGAAATTGCTGAATTGTTAGGTGCTGAATCTATTTTATATATGAAACTTGGAAATCAAGATTTTGCAGCACGTGTTGATGCACGACATATATTCTCACCTGGAGACCAAATTAAATTGGCATTTGATTTAAATAAAGCGCATTTCTTTGACAGCCAAACAGAACAACGTATTCGCTAAAAAAATTTCCTTCTATATAACATACAAAAAAACCGTCCACATATATTGAGGGCGGTTTTCATTATTATACTAGGGCTTCTACTGTATGAAATGATTGTCCTTTCGTGCTAATAATACCGAAAATCGGTAAATCACTAAGCACCACTTCTTCTTGCTGTTTCATAAAAGATGACGTTAATTGTTTTATCTCTATCCAAACGTCATTAATACAAAGTACATTGGAATCGTTCTCTTGTTGGCGAGAAAAAATAGAATCTATTTTATATAAACCAGCATTTTGAAAAAGCATGTCAATGCGACTGAATGCATTCAAAGTGATGCTAATAACGCGGTGCCAATCTCCTTGCTTTTCCATATCATAGAATACAAAAAGGGCTTCTCCGCCTAGATTCGTAATTTCCTCCACTGTTGCTTGTCCACTTTCTTGATCAATGTCCGTCACAATTACTTTTGCGCCTTGTTTAGCCAACAAAAGAGCTGTATTACGTCCAATACCGATGCCACCACCAGTTACGATAGCAACTTTTCCTGCAAGCTTCATTTTCATTACCCCTTCTATAAGTCTTACCGTCATTCAGTATACTCCTTTATGAGATTATTCTGCAAGCAAGAAAAATTGCTCATTTATTTGTAAGCGATTACTTTTTTTACTCTTTCTTTTTTCCTACTATTACGCTGATCGAAAACTAAACCGATGAAAATTAAAATCTCCCAAAAGATTACACTACCTCCAGTCATTTCAATTTCCCCCTTATTATATAAAGATATTATTTTAATCATTGTAAATTTTTCTCAATTTCCAATCTATCAAAACCCAAAATGATATTATTACATAAATTGTAGTATAACAAAAAAAGACCTTCTTATTTTATGTATAAAAAGGTCTTTTTTCATTATACAAGACTTATTACTTTCGTCTTTGTAATTAAGTCCTGAAAACCGCAATTGTCTTTGTGGAACAACATCATATATACGTTACATATTAATGGAATTCCTAATAGCAATACGTTCGGCAATAACAATACAAAAAATCTTATAATTAATGTTTGCAACGTTAGCTTTTCACTCTTCAATGAAATTAATTTTATTCTCGTTACCTTTTTGCCAAGTGTAACACCGTTCCAAATAAAGGGTAACACAATAAAATATATCGCCATTAATATGAAAACTACTGCGAAATCATATCTAAAATCACCTAAACTTATATTAAAGCGCTTAAACATAGCACTATAGTTTCCGGTCATAATAGCTACTACTGCACCATACATAACCGAGATTAAAAACATGTCAATTAGGGAAGCACCTATGCGATTCATTACAAGCGCTGGACGATGCATCTTTAACTTCATTTTATGTCGACTCCTTCATATCCTTCTTTACCCGTCTCATCGTACCACTTCTAAAAAACATTGTAAACTAGCGTTTCTCTTACTTTTCTTGTACAATTTGTTACAATAGCATTATAAAGGAGGTTCCCATATTGAAAAAATGGATAATCCTATTCGTCGCCTTCCTATTAACCGGTTGTACAGGAAACACAAGTCACTTAACTTATACGGTTAACGATGAATACGAGCTCATACGTACTTCTGGAAATGCATTTGAACTTTTCCCCTCGCAAGATGCTGTATATGCCACACAATACATCCCTGCAAAAATTACAGACATTGCTTGGGATGATAAATACATTATTGCAAAACAAACTGAGGAAAAATCAGATCCAAACAACCCTGACGCAGCAATTGCAAATAAAAAAAGTGAACATTATTGGATTATTGACGTAAAGCACAATAAACGTTTCGGTCCCTACAATGAAAAGCAATTTAATGAACAAAAAGATGCGTTTAAAATTAAGGTGCCTTTTCAAAATGTAGATTCATACATAAAAGAAATAAAAAAACAGTCAGCATAATCTTTTGAGTGCTGACTGCTTTGTCTTACATTATTTTAAAAACACATTACTCCGAAAGTGAGATATTAAACGTTTGTGGCTCTTTTACAACATCTTGTGTTTCTGAATCTCCTGCAAGTAAATCATCAGTTATAAACTGAATATCCTTTACCTTGTCTTTTCCATCGTCAAGTATTAAACCAATAATCCCATCTCTTGTTTCACCAGGCTTATAGTCTTCTCTTGATACATTTTTTGTACCAACTAACGTATCTTCGTCATATAAAAAGTTTTGAGTCGCTACTTTAAAATGTTGCTTACCATTAATTATAACATCATTCATAGAGAAAAATTGCATATTTTTATTTCCGCTATTCTCCACTTTATATGTAATCTCAACGTAACGAATTGTATTACTAATCTCTGTTCCACTTAGCGATGCATATAATTCTGCATCTTCTTGGCTTACTTTATCCCCTAATCTACGTTTTACTTCTTCAGGAGTTAGTGCCGTGTATACTTTCAATGTATTTTTTGCCTTTTCACTCATCTGTGATAAAGAGATTACTTTCACATCTTGTACGTGAATTTTCATTGGCGCTACTTCAAATGTTTGATTCACAGAATGCATCTGCTCTAACTTGAAAGTACCCCATCCTGTTTCTTTCACTTTTTGTCCTACTTTTTTCAGCTCACGCCCACCATATTCTTTTGTTTCAGGAATAGATTCTTTCTTCTTCGGTTCAGCTTTCTTTTCTTCTTGATGGAAGCAACCACTTAACATAAGAAGAAAACTACATAAAACAAAAATACTTTTCCATGCTTTCATCATTTCATTTCTCCTAACGCTATCATTCATGAATATAAAATTAGTCCCTTGCTTTGTAAACTATAGAAACAATGAAAAGTCCACAAAATGAACTTGTCAGTCCAGATACTATTATACCTCCAATTTGGAAAATATGAAAATAGGGATCTAGGAACACATGCACGATAAATATAATAGTTGCCACAACAATTACTGAAATCCAATACTTTCTTTTTTCCGAAGCTAAAATAAAGTCTTTACCCATTTCATTTCTATGCTTCCATAAAACGTATACTAATAATAGAAAACCAATACATGTACTTCCATGTTGCATATATTTATAAACAGAGATACTATACCATTCTCTTTGCAATAATGATATTTTCATAACAAAATAGCCTGTCTTATGAGTGAATGCATCCCAAACAACATGCGTTAACATACCGAATAATGCTGAATAACAAAATACAAAAAGCTCCTTCCATGTATGAAGACCCCACCCCTTGTCTACTGCATATGTATAGTAGCCAGCAAATGGTTTAGGTAAATGTGTTATAAAAGGCTTTTTTAAAATGTAATGATATATGTATGCTAATAAGAAGACAAGTGGTAAATTTAAATATAAGAACCCAAGCCACGTATGCCCAATTACACCATACGGTCTAAAGTGTAAGAAATATTCAAAGTCAGGCGCCATACTACCTAATATAAGAGCCGTTACTGAAATATGTTTAGAATGCTTTTTCGCAAAAGGGAGAACTGCTGCTGGATGTGCAAATGTAAACGGCATACTTTAACTCCTTCTCACATTTTCAATAGAATACCATCTATCATAACGAGAGAATGGAACTTCATGCAATATTTATTTTCACATTGGAATATGATAGTTTAAATGATATAATCCACATAAATATTCAGAAGACAAGAAGAGATTCAGGTGTTATTAACACTTGTATTTGCTACCTTTTTAAATTCAAAATCCGTTATGAATTGAGGTTTATATATTGATTGACGTACCCTTTTTACAAAATGTCACATTAAAAAAAGAAACTATCCCTAGTTTTTCCGCATATCCTTACTGCTTACCCGCTATCCGAACATTACAATCACTAGCTTTCCATCCAAATGTAACATTCATTATTGGAGAAAACGGAACAGGTAAATCAACATTACTTGAAGGAATTGCAATTGCGTTAGGTTTTAATGCAGAAGGTGGAACGAAGAATTTCCGCTTTAGCACAAACGATTCACATTCATCTTTACATGAATACCTTCGAATCTCAAAAAGTTTCAATACACCAAACGACGGTTTCTTTCTTCGCGCTGAATCATTTTATAACGTTGCTTCTTATATTGATGAAATAGATGCTATAAAATCTTACGGCGGCGTTTCACTACACGAACAATCTCACGGCGAATCATTCTTTTCCTTATTTATGAACCGTTTTTCAGGAAAAGGTTTATACATTTTAGATGAGCCTGAGGCAGCTTTATCACCGATGAGACAACTTTCCATGCTCATTCGAATGCATGAGCTAGCTGAACAAGGTTCACAATTTGTTATCGCGACGCATTCTCCTATTTTAATGGCTTATCCTGAATCCACTATATACTCTTTAACACAAGAGGGAATTCACGAATCCACATTAGAAGAAACTGAGCATTACCAAACGACGAAACTTTTCTTTGAAAATCGCGATCGATTATTCCATCATCTATTTGAGTCGTAAAAAAAGAAGCAGCAATAGCTGCTTCTTTTTTATAGTGCTTCTATAAATAAGGCAACCCCGATACCGCCACCGACGCATAAAGAGGCAATTCCTTTTTCTAACCCACGTCTTTTTAATTCGTGAATTAAACTTACTGTAATACGAGCCCCTGTACAACCAATTGGATGCCCAAGTCCTACGCCACTACCGTTTACGTTCACTTTTTCACGGTCTAAACCTAACTCTTTCTCTACAGCTAAATATTGAGCTGCGAAAGCTTCATTAATTTCAAGTAAATCTGCATCTTCTAATGACCAATCTACTTTTTCTAAACCTTTACGAATTGCTGGTGCTGGCCCAATACCCATAATTTTTGGATCTACCCCAGCTACTGAATATCCAACAATTCTAGCTAACGGTTGTAAGCCTTTTTCTTTCGCTTTTTCTTCGCTCATTAATACTAGAACTGCACTTCCGTCATTCAGGCCAGATGCATTTCCTGCAGTTACTGATCCGTCTTTACGGAACGCTGGTTTTAATCCTGCTAATTTTTCAGCTGTAATATCTGCACGTGGATGTTCATCCTTCGAAAATACTATTTCTTTTCTACGTTCTTTTATCGTAATAGGAACAATTTGATCGTCAAAGTATCCAGACTCAATTGCTTGCAGTGCCAATGTATGACTGCGAAGAGCAACTTCATCTTGTTCCTCTCTTGTAATTTCATATTGTTCAACTAAATTTTCCGCTGTTTCACCCATCATAATATGGTGAATCGGATCTTCTAACACTTCCCACACCGTGTCACGAATTTCTCCGTGCTGTAGACGTTGTCCCCAGCGGTGCTGTTTCAATGCATAAGGGCTCGAACTCATCGCTTCTACTCCACCTGCAACAACAACATCACTTACACCTAATTGGATTTGCATTGCAGCTGACATAATTGCTTGCATACCTGAAGAACATTGACGTTGGATTGTATATCCCGTAACTGTGTCAGGAAATCCTGCCGCTAATGCAGCTGTTCTCGCCGTATTTGCTTCATCAGTTCTTTGAATACAATGACCTAAAATTACTTCATCAACTTCATTTGGTTCTACCCCGCCTCGTTTTACAGCTTCCTGAAGTACAGGAACAGCTAATTCTACTGGCGTTACATTTTTTAGCGCTCCTCCAAAAGTTCCAATTGGCGAACGAACTGCAGCTGTAATAACAACATTATGCATTTTGTACTTGCCCCTCTCTTATGTACCCTAGTAAGTTTTTAGGTGAAATTCCATAAGATGTATATCTATAACTATCATACTATAAACATACTAAAAAATCAAAATATTTAATATAATAAAAATAGAAGGAATTAACCTTCTATTCTGTTAGCACATATAAAAACTTTTGTAAAATTTTCTCTGTCGTTTCATTCAATTTTGGCAACTTATCAACCGGAAAATATTGGAGTTTGAGCCCTTCATGATCGAGCTTCAATTCCCCGCTCACATGATGTGCCTGATACAGATGAATGACATTGAAAATTTCATCGCCATTCGGATAACGGAAATATACTTCTTTTCCTGATAAAACACCAAGAAATTGCATTATTTTTGCAGTTAATCCCGTTTCCTCAAATAACTCTCTACGTGCAGTTTCTTCTGTCGTTTCGCCCAGTTCCATCGCCCCACCAGGTACACCCCAATCATATGTATCTGAACGATATTGAAGCAATACTTCTTGATTATCATTTAATATAATGATTGCTGATCCTACGAGAATAAGCGGCCTTGTACCAACGACTTTGCGTAACTCTTCAATATACCCCATATGTAAATTCCCCTTTCCCTAACCTCCCTTATCATAACAAAATTTTTCTCTTTTTGTTCATGTAATTTTAAAGAAAAAAAGGAAGCTTTCGCCTCCTTTTTTTCACCTTTATTTCTTAAAACTTTCATATTTTACAGCTTCAAAAGCTTCCTCAATTTCATCATTACGATAATGGACATATGTAAAACGACCTAATTCTACTAATCTTGCTATTTCCTGTAACACTTTATGTTGCTCATATGTTTCTTTCAGCTTAATATGTACATAAAACTTCATTAAAGGATGTTCATATAAAGGTTCTCCCACCTCTACATATACATCTTCAACCCCTTGTACAACTCTTACATAACTCGCAAATTGATAAAGTGCTTCTCTGTCTGAAACGATTTTTAATGTATACATATATTCTCCCCCTTTCCTTTACTATATCAAAAAGACGGCCACACCATGTTATAGAACTATGAAATTTTTTCGACTTGTCATCTATATATTCAATAAAGAAGGCGTTTATCCATACATAGCATCTTTTTCCCACATATATTATAGGAAGAATTTTTTATTTGAGGTGTTCCTTATGGATCCATACGTCAATATATGTATTTGCATTACTCCAGGCGCCGATATTTCTGATGACCGTATCGCAAAAGATTTAGCTGTTGCAGAATCAATTTGGCACCCTATTACATTTCAAATTCAAGAAGTCATTGTATTAAATGAACTTTTCCGTTTTTCTGACCGTGAAATCAGTTATAAAAATTCCATTCAAAGTCAAGAAAAGTTGGCATCCTTTTTCCAAGCATGTGTAAATGAAGCTCCTGAATGCGACCTTTATATTTGTTATATTGGCAGTAATTATTTCAAAGAAACAGCAGTAATTGCCTGCGCTTATTCTTTAGCAAAACAACAGCAACTTACTGGCTATATCGTTTTAACAAATTCGGCTGCTCCTATGAAAAATATATATACGCTCGCTCACGAAATTGGTCATATTTTATTTACAAGACGTGTTCATGGAAAACTTACTCATGCAGATCCTCATTCTCCAACCGGCTCGGAGCACCACCCTTCTCCAACAAATCTTATGTATCCGATAGTCCCTCGTCCAGAAAACATTCATATTCATTCCTTATTAACGGAAGAACAAAAAGCGCTCTCTTTACAAAGCTCTTTATTACAAAGAAAAAAACAGTAACCCTCATGTTACTGTTTAAAACAACTTATTCCAATCAACAAACCAAATCCCGGCTGCTAGAAATAAAAATAGACAACTAAATATAAATGTAATCCCTCTAAAAATCCCTATATAATATTTCTTTGGAAATAATTTTTGGTATATCCAGAGCAGCCGCTTTTTATTGAATTTCTAGTTCACACTTTTTCTTTCTTCAATTTTTAAAGACCATTTCATTAATCCATATATACTTCCATACATAAGTAAGACCTTTGCAATTCCCCAAAATACATTACTTTCTTCTAAGTCTTTAAATATGAACATAATTGCAAGAGGAACAATTAGCACCAAAACACCCATCCAGCCAAGAACATATACTTCACCAATAAGAAGTAATAAAAAGATAATTGCTGCTAATATATATGTTTGCATTGTCGACAATTGTAATATAGGCGTCCCATACCATTTATTCATAAACATCAATAACACCAATAATAAAATAGGAACCATTACTATTACATAAATAATTCCAAATTCTACTAATTTGCTTTTGAAAGAAGACATTCTAAATGCAACAATTGTTCCAATAATCGTAATGATTAAAACGATAGGATAACCGATTAACTGTACATTTGTTAACTTAAATTGTTGATTCGGACTTTCAAATAAAATATTTGTAAGTAACCAATATCCACCTATCCCAATTATCATTCCTAAAATAGTCTTTATGCTCCCGCTTTTATCCTTCTCCATCTCTTTCGCTAATTCTTCCGCATACTCTTTTGGTGAGTCACCAAATATGTCACTTACTGTCTTTCCCTTTTTTTCACCTTCTATTAAATGAAGCTCTGCATCTTCTAGAAAAGCGTCCACATCTTCTTCTTTAATCCCTTTTGTTATTAAATATACTTTCGTATCGATTAAAAACTTTTCACCTTCTTTAGAAATCTTCATTATAACCCCTCCCTTATTTAACCATTTCTCTTCTATTCGTCTTCATCATAATTTCAACGAAAATTAAAATAAATAAACTTCCGTATAAACATATAAATTGAATTAGCATTGGCATAAGATCTTCCGATGTAAATGTTTTAAACACTAACATAATTGAAAGTGGAATGATTAAATATAAGTTTTTAAACCATCCTTCAAAATATATATTTATAGCTACTGTGATGATAAAAATCCCACCAGCTACTATATAACCTTGCACTTCGGTGAATGTGAGCGTTTTTGTCGGATAGATCACGTCTAATATCGTAACAGCTCCTAATAAAAACATTGGAGCAATCATAACTAAAGACCACATAGAAAACCATGTTTTTGTAAAACTTGTTACGAAGGCCATTTTACGAAGTAGAAAATTAGGACCTATAACAACTAAAATCAATGAAAAACTATAACCGATACACTGAATAAGTGAAATCTGTAACATTCCATGATTCACTATTAAGATAGAAGCAATAATCCAAAATGATACGATATTCATTACTGTAAAACCAATTTGCTTCCACGTCTCCTGTCTATCTCTTTCCATCACTTTTACAAGTTCATTTGCATATTCTTTCGGTGAGCTTCCAAAAATATCTTCTACGCTCTTGCCCTCACTCTCACCTTCTATTAAATGCAACTCTGCATCTTCTAAAAAGTTTTCAATATCACTTTCTTTTACACTCTTTGCCGTCAAAAATAATCTCATATCTAATAAAAACTTTCGTGCTTCTCTTGATAGCATTATTTTTTTCTCCCCTTCCCTACTAGTAGACGCTCTACACTACTTTGCATCGCTTCCCAGCGATCCATAAATTCATTAAGTGCTTCCTCGCCTTTTTCTGTTAATGTATAATATTTTCGCTTTGGGCCAGATGGAGATTCCTTCATTACACTTGTTATTAATCCTTCCTTTTGTATTCGTATTAATAACGGATAAATACTTCCCTCACTCGCCATTGTAAAGCCATACTTCGCTAGCTTTTCACTCATTTCATAACCGTATATTTCACCTTCAGAAATAATAGCAAGTAAGCATCCTTCTAAAATCCCTTTCAACATTTGACTTGTTGACATAACTCAAATCCTCCTAACAATATTTTTCCAAATCTTTGCAGGATTTTTATTATCCCCTCTCTAAATAGAGCAATATGAGAACTTTATTACGAAGGGATGTTTTTCATCATGGTTACAAATCGAGTTGTCTTTTTAACAGGTGCTGCGAGTGGTATTGGATATGAAATGGGAAGTGCTTTTGCAAAAGAAGGTGCAAAAGTTGTGATTACTGATCGTCTTGAAGAACGTGCGAAAGAAGCTGCTGAACAATTACAAAATGAAGGTTTTCAAGCTATCGGTTTAAAATGTGACGTTACATCTGAAGAGGAAATTACAGCAGCAATTTCTCAAACAGTTGATCATTTCGGTTCATTAGATATATTAATTAACAACGCAGGAATGCAACACGTTTCACCCATTGAAGACTTTCCAACTGAAAAGTTCGAGCTGCTAATTCAAATTATGCAAATTGCTCCGTTTATCGCAACTAAGCATGCCTTTCCGATTATGAAACAACAAAAATATGGTCGTATTATTAATGTCGCTTCTATTAACGGCCTGGTTGGGTTTGCTGGAAAAGCTGCCTATAATAGTGCAAAACATGGCGTAATTGGATTAACAAAAGTTGCCGCTTTAGAAGGTGCTACGCATGGTATTACTGTTAATGCCCTTTGCCCTGGTTATGTCGATACCCCTCTTGTACGTAATCAACTACAAAACTTAGCTACTACAAGAAATGTACCACTTGAAAATGTTTTAGAAGATGTCATTTATCCACTTGTACCACAGAAGCGTTTGCTACAAGTACAAGAAATCGCTGATTATGCTATGTTTTTAGCGAGCGAAAAAGCGAAAGGTATAACTGGTCAAGCTGTCGTTATCGATGGTGGTTATACTGCTCAATAAAAAATAAAGTTTGCTCACGAAGAGCAAACTTTATTTTTTATCGCGAGGATCTTCGTACTTTAGTAATTGCCGCGGGAGCTTCTCAATTGCAACAATTACCCCCTCTAATTTACTTTCAATACGGTGGAGTAAATATAATGTTACAACAATTGGAAACCCTACATTACCTATCATCTTGATCCACTCTTCCATCCCCTTCTCCTCCTTTCATTATATAAGTAAGAGAAAACAATGCATTTAGGCATAAAAAAACAAGCTATTATGTATTAGCCTGTTTTTCAAATAATGATGCAATTTCTCGTTTATAATCCCCGCTTATAATACCTTTCTCAGTAATAATTCCTGTAATTAATTCGTTCGGTGTTACGTCAAATGCAGGGTTATAAACGTTCGTTCCAATTGGTGCTACTTGTTTTCCAAAGATTTTCGTAACTTCTGTTTCATCTCTTTCTTCAATAATTATCTCGGCTCCATTTTCTTTCCTAACATCAAATGTTGACAGTGGCGCAGCAACATAAAATGGGATATCAAAGTGCTTTGCTAAAATAGCTAAATTCATTGTCCCTATTTTATTTGCCGTATCTCCATTTGCGACAATTCGATCCGCCCCTACAATAATTGCATTTATTTCTTTCGTTTGAATAGCATGAGCTGCAGTATTATCTGTAATAAGGGTCACATCAATATTTGCTTGCTTCAATTCCCACGTCGTTAAGCGACCACCTTGTAAAACTGGTCTCGTTTCACACGCATATGCATGTAAACGCACACCTTTCTCTTTTCCAATATAAAAGGGAGCTAATGCAGTTCCATATCTGGCAGTTGCGATACTTCCAGCGTTACAGATTGTTAAAATATTATCGCCATCTTTAAAACATGTTAACGCATATTCCCCAATATTTCGGCACACCTCTTCATCTTCCTGCTGAATGCGAAGCGCTTCTTCTTCTAATGTTTTTTGTGCTTCTTTTATTGTAGTAATCTCTCGAATAGATTCTCTCATACGATCAATTGCCCAAAATAAATTGACTGCTGTCGGGCGTGACGTTCCTAAATAATTACAATCTCTATTAAACTTCTTTTGAAATTCTTCAATATGTACAGTGTTATATTTTTTTGATGCAAGCGCCAAGCCAAATGCAGCTACAATTCCAATTGCAGGCGCTCCTCGTACTTCTAACATTACGATGCTTTTCCAAACCTCTTCAATAGTCGTCAATGTTTTATATTCTGTGCTATGCGGCAATTTCGTTTGATTTAATACCGCAATTGCATCACCTTTCCAACTTACAGATATCGGAACAGTAACAATTGTACTCATGCTTTTATGCCTCCTGAAACTGTCTGTTGAAATAACGTTCGAAACAGTTGAATATCAGCACTTTTAGATTCATATTTTATTAGTTCTTTACCTAAGGATAGCGCTTGTTTCTTAGCTTGAATTCTTGTTTCTTTATTTTCTATTTCATCTAAATCTGCTACATGAGCTAAACCAATTGTTCTACGAATCAGTTCACATCCAGCAAATCCAACAGCATCAGTAAAGATATTTTGCAAAATAATTGGTAACCATTGTTTTTCTTTCGTATATGCTTCTACACCTTCTCCAATCCATAACTTTGTAAAAGTCTCTACAAAATAACTCCACGTCTTTTCTATATGGAAAAATAATACACTTCTTTTTTCTTCTTCTCTAGATAAAGCATTTAATAATAGATTTGCAATAAATTGACCTATGTCAAATCCAAATGGGCCATAGGTCGCAAATTCTGGATCAATCACTTTCGTTTCAGAAGGTGACGAAAAAATACTACCAGTATGTAAATCACCATGAATAAGAGTTTCTTTTCTTGTTAAGAACTTATATTTATATTGTGCTACTTTTAGTTTTAAAGTTTTATCACTCCAAAGTTCATCAACCACGAGCTGTAAATCTGGCTCATAATCATTTGTATCATAATGTCCAAACGGATCTGTAAACACTAAATCCTCTGTAATTTTACAAAGATCCGGATTTACAAAGGTACCTTCTAGTACCCTCTTCTCTTCTGATTGTAAACCAAAATCTGAAGTGTAAAATAAAACATGTGCTAGAAAACGGCCGATATGCTGGGATAAAAGCGGATATTCTTCTCCGTCTATTAATCCTTTTCTTGTAATTGTTAGTCTTGATAAGTCTTCTATTACCGTTATCGCTAACTCTTCATCATGACTGTACACTACCGGAACATAATCCGGTACATACTGCGCAAAAATTTGCAGTGCCTTGCTTTCAATCGTTGCTCTTTTTATAGACAACGGCCAACTTTCACCAACTACTTTCGCATAAGGCAGTGCTTGTTTTATTATAATGGATTTCTCTCCATCATCTAATTTGAACACGTAATTTAAGTTTCCATCTCCGATTTCATGACAAATGACATTTGCCTTCGCCTCAAAATAGCCATTCTCTTTCGCATATTGTACAGCTGTTATTTCTGTTAATGAATAATATCCCATCGTCTTCTCCCCCTTTTTAAATTCAGAGGTTTTTCTAACACAGAAAAACCTCTTTCCACTAAGAAAGAGGTTTGAAGTTTATCTTCTCCCCTCTTATCTGCCAGAAAGTTTTACTTTCTGCTGGAATTAGCACCGTGCCTTTTGGCGTAATAAACGCCCCATTTCACAATGGTATTACGGTCGGTTGCTGGGCTTCATCGGGCCAAATCCCTCCACCTGCTCTTGATAAGAGTTGTATAATTTTTTGAATTTTTAACTTTATGTTGAAGACTATACCAAGAATAAAAATCACTTGTCAACATTTTATTTGTATAATTCTGGACGGCGATCCGCAAAAACTGGAATTCCTTTACGTACTTCTTTAATTTTCTCGAATACAAGCTCTCCAAATAAAATTGATTCTTCTTCATTCGCTTCTACAACAACTTCGCCCCAAGGATCGACAATTAAAGAATGACCGGCAAACTCATTATTCGGATCCTTTCCTGCCCTATTACAGGCAACAACATAACACTGATTTTCAACTGCTCTTGCTTGCAATAGCAAACGCCAATGTGCTAAACGAACTAATGGCCATTCTGCTACAACAAATAAAACTTTTGAACCTTTCGCAGTATGAACGCGCATCCACTCTGGAAAACGAATGTCATAACAAATTGTGCCGGCGCACTCTATATCATCTAACTTAAATTCACCTGTACTATTTCCTGCGATTAAATATTTATGTTCATCCATAAGCTGAAATAAATGCACTTTACTATATTCATTGACTAGTTCTCCTTCCTTGTCTACCACATACATTGTATTTGTAACACCTTGCTCTGTTTGCTTCGCTATGGAACCACCAACAATATGTACACCATATTGTTTCGACCATTCTTTCAACTTTTCTTTCGTTTCCAATCCATCCCTATCTGCAATTTCAGAAAGTCTTGTTAAATCATATCCTGTTGTCCATAATTCTGGTAAGACAATAACATCCGGTCTCTCCTTCATCGCTTCGCTTATTTTATTTTTAGCATTCTCAATATTTTTTTCTACATCTCCAAAAACAATATCCATTTGAATACATGCGACTTTCATTTTTTCAGCCCCATTCTTATTTTTCTCTTTACAAAATACTGGAAAGATTATATCATTTGTCACTAGAATTGTAACAACTTTCAAAAGAGGTGGAAAGTATGAAATTATTTCAACCTTCTGAGATAGTAACATCATTGCCAACACAATTTTTCGCTTCACTTGTTGCAAAAGTTAACAAAGTCGTTGCAGCTGGTCATGATGTTATTAATCTAGGTCAAGGTAATCCAGATCAACCAACACCGCAGCATATCGTAAAAGCTTTACAAGATGCTGCAGAAAAGACCATTCATCATAAATATCCGCCATTTCGCGGACATGAAAGTTTAAAAGAAGCCGTGGCAACATTCTATCAACGTGAATATGATGTAGTAGTAAATCCGAAAACTGAAGTTGCTATATTGTTTGGTGGAAAGGCTGGATTAGTAGAATTACCAGTTTGTTTTACAAACCCTGGTGATACGATTCTCGTTCCAGATCCAGGCTATCCAGATTATTTATCAGGAGTTGCTTTAGCCAAAGCACAATTTGAAACAATGCCGCTTATTGCAGAAAATAACTTTTTACCAGATTATACAAAAATTAATAACTCTATTGCCGAGCGTGCAAAATTAATGTTTTTAAACTATCCAAATAATCCTACAGGTGCTACTGCATCAAAAGATTTTTTTGATGCAACTATTCATTTTGCTAATAAACATAATATATTAGTCGTTCATGATTTTGCTTACGGCGCTATCGGATTTGATGGTCAAAAACCTGTTAGTTTCTTGCAAGCAGACGGTGCTAAAAATACAGGTATTGAAATTTACACTCTATCGAAAACTTTCAATATGGCTGGATGGCGTATTGCTTTTGCAGTAGGGAATGAAAGTGTCATTGAAACCATTAACTTATTACAAGATCATATGTATGTTAGTATTTTTGGTGCAGTTCAAGATGCTGCCCGCGAAGCACTATTAAGTTCACAGTCTTGCGTAATAGACCTTGTAAATAGTTACGAATCTCGACGAAACGCTCTTATTTCGGCTTGTCAATCAATTGGTTGGAATGTAGACATTCCAACAGGGTCATTCTTTGCATGGCTTCCTGTTCCAAAAGGATATACCTCTGAGCAATTTGCTGATATTTTACTAGAAAAAGCACATGTTGCAGTTGCTCCTGGTGTTGGATTTGGTGAACATGGCGAAGGGTATGTCCGTGTTGGTCTCTTGCATACAGAAGATAGATTACGAGAAGCCATTAATCGAATTGATAAATTAAATTTTTTCAAAAAGTAATTGACAACATGAAAAATATCTGACAAAATTCAGTTATCTTAAAAATTTAAACATTTCTAAATACTTCTTATCAAGAGCAGGTGGAGGGACGAGCCCGACGAAACCCGGCAACCGATCTACAATTGTAGACACGGTGCTAATTCTCGCAGCATTACGCTGACAGATAAGGAGCTGGTTGTAAAAAAACCTCTCCTTAGCTGAGAGGTTTTTTTATTTAACTAGGAGGTTATAACAATGAGCGGAATTATAGCGACGTATTTAATCCATGATGATTCACATAACTTAGAAAAAAAGGCTGAGCAAATTGCACTTGGTTTAACAATTGGCTCTTGGACTCATTTGCCACAATTATTGCAAGAACAATTAAAGCAACATAAAGGCAACGTCATTCATATTGAGGAATTAGCTGAACATGAACATACGAATTCGTATTTACGTAAAAAAGTAAAACGCGGAATTATTAAAATCGAATATCCGTTATTAAACTTCAGTCCAGATTTACCAGCAATTTTAACGACTACATTTGGAAAGCTATCCCTTGATGGCGAAGTAAAATTAATTGACTTAACTTTTTCAGACGAGTTAAAAAAACATTTTCCTGGTCCAAAATTCGGGATAGATGGTATTCGAAACCTTTTACAAGTGCATGATCGTCCCCTTTTAATGAGTATTTTTAAAGGAATGATTGGACGAAATATTGGGTATTTAAAAACGCAATTACGTGATCAAGCAAGTGGTGGTGTAGATATAGTAAAAGATGATGAAATATTATTTGAAAATGCATTAACACCACTTACGAAACGCATTGTATCTGGAAAAGAAGTTTTACAATCCGTATATGAAACATACGGACATAAAACGTTATATGCCGTAAATTTAACAGGACGAACTTTTGATTTAAAAGAAAATGCGAAACGTGCAGTGCAAGCTGGAGCTGATATTCTATTATTTAACGTATTTGCTTACGGACTAGATGTACTACAATCACTTGCAGAAGATGATGAAATTTCAGTTCCTATTATGGCACACCCTGCTGTAAGTGGTGCTTATTCAGCCTCACAGTTATATGGAATCTCATCTCCATTATTACTTGGAAAGCTACTACGTTATGCTGGTGCAGATTTTTCTTTATTCCCGTCTCCGTACGGAAGCGTTGCATTAGAAAAAGAAGAAGCTCTCAGCATTTCAAAATATTTAACTGAGGAAGATGTATTTTTCAAGAAAAGTTTTTCTGTCCCATCTGCGGGTATTCATCCTGGTTTCGTTCCTTTTATTCTGCAAGATTTCGGTAAAGATGTTGTTATTAATGCCGGCGGCGGGATACATGGGCATCCGTATGGAGCGCAAGGCGGTGGTAAAGCTTTCCGTACTGCAATTACAGCTACTTTGCAAGGTAAATTACTCCATGAAGTAGATGAAATTAATTTACATAGCGCACTACAAATATGGGGAAACCCCTCTCATGAGGTGAAGTTATGAGTATTCAAGTGTTTTGTGATTTCGATGGTACGATTACAAATAATGATAACATTATGTCCATTATGGAAAAATTCGCTCCACCAGAAGCAGAAGAAGTAAAAAATAGAATTTTATCACAAGAGCTATCTATTCAAGAGGGTGTTTCTCAATTATTTCAATTGATACCTACTCATCTGCGCGATAATATAATTCAATTTTTAAAAGAAACTGCCGAAATTCGCAGTGGCTTTCATGAATTTATACAATTCGTAAAGGAAAATAATATTTCTTTTTACGTTATATCAGGTGGAATGGATTTCTTCGTCTATCCACTCTTACAAGGACTCATTCCAAAAGAGCAAATTTACTGTAATGAAACAGATTTTTCAAATGAATACATTACGGTGAATTGGCCTCATCCTTGTGATCATCATTGTCAAAATCATTGCGGATTATGTAAATCATCACTCATCCGTAAATTGAGTGATACGAATGACTTCCATATTGTGATTGGAGATTCAATTACTGATTTACAAGCTGCGAAACAAGCAGATAAAGTATTTGCTCGTGACTTCCTTATTACAAAGTGTGAAGAGAATTATATTGCTTATACACCGTTTGAAACATTCCATGATATTCAAAATGAATTAAAACATTTGTTGGAGGTGAAATCATGAAACAACTTTTTCGTCAATGGTATGACTTAAGCGAGATAAAAAAAGAATTAACAACACGAAATTGGTTTCCAGCAACGAGTGGTAATATTTCTATAAAGGTTAGTCATGAGCCACTTACTTTTCTTATTACAGCAAGTGGTAAAGATAAAACAAAAACTACTCCAGATGATTTTCTATTAGTAGATTATCTAGGGGTTCCCGTATTAGAGACTGAATTACGCCCGTCAGCAGAAACAATATTGCATACACATATTTATAACAATACAAATGCCGGGTGCGTACTTCATGTTCATACAACTGATAACAATGTTATCACAAATTTATATAATGATGCAGTCACCCTTCAAAATCAAGAAATTATTAAAGCTCTCGATATTTGGGAAGAAGGTGCAACAATTAACATTCCTATTATCGAAAACCATGCCCATATCCCAACGCTTGGAGAAAACTTCCGAAAGCATATACAAGGTGATTCAGGAGCAGTATTAATCCGTAACCACGGTATTACCGTATGGGGCCGAGATAGCTTTGATGCAAAGAAAAGATTAGAAGCTTATGAGTTTTTATTCCAATTTCATATAAAACTATTATCAATTCAAGGAGGCGTTTCTAATGGCGCAAATTCGTATTCATGAAGTAAATACTCGCATTGAAAATGAAGTGGAAGTATCTAAATTTCTACAAGAGGAAGGCGTTTTATATGAGAAATGGAACATTTCTAAACTTCCTACTCATTTAAATGAAAATTATTCGTTAACAGATGAAAACAAAGCTGAAATATTAGCTGTTTTTTCAAAAGAAATCGCTGATGTTTCAGCAAGTCGAGGTTATAAAGCACATGATGTAATTTCACTTTCAAATAGCACACCTAACCTTGACGAATTATTAATTAATTTCCAAAAAGAACATCATCATACAGATGACGAAGTTCGCTTTATCGTCAGTGGTCATGGTATTTTCGCTATTGAAGGCAAAGATGGGAAATTCTTTGATGTTGAACTTGAGCCAGGCGATCTCATATCTGTTCCTGAAAATGCAAGACATTATTTTACCTTGCAAGATGATCGTCAAGTTGTATCTATTCGTATTTTTGTGACAACTGAAGGCTGGGTTCCAATCTATTAAGGTAGTTAGTTGAATAAAAGGACTTGGACCCCCTTTTCCAAACTTTTATTCACTCTACATATATACATCCTCCTATGGAACAGGCTTATTTCATTTTTGAAATAAGCCTGATTTTTTATTTACTCAAAAGTACCACTTCATCACAAATTTAACACCTTGATTTTTCAAGTATATTTTTTGAACATTTTTTGAATATTTATTGAAATTTTTCTGAAAATTCTGTTTTGTATATGATATACTACAATTAATTAAGAAGGAAAATAATATCGCAAACAGAGGGGGATAATCATGAGCTTACTTATCGCACTTATACTTGGAGTTACATGTGGAGCATTTCCTGTTATTTTAGGAGCTATTATGGAAGAGTTAGAAATTGGTGTTTTAGGATTTGTTGCATCTTGTGTAAGCGCTTTATTGTTTGGTTTATTCGGCGCTATTCCGGTTTCAATTCTGTGTGCTTTTTATATAATACGCCATGCTCGTACAAAACAATTGGGTCCTAATCACATCGCACAAATTATCCCATTCCCGGTTGAACGATGCCGCCGCGCTTCTAATTTATAATTATAAAAATTAAAGATGACTAAATAAATAAAAGTCCTCAAATGAGGACTTTTATTTATTTTCTTCTAGAAATTGAAACAATTCTTGTAGATGTAGGGCATCTTCACCATAGCTAACAGATACATGAAATATACCGTCAATCTCAGCTTGCATATAAAGATCCACTCCATCACGATCATATTTCAATGCCAAATAAAACTCCATTTCTTCTAACATCTTTTTTGAGGTTCGAATTACATAATGCCCCTTCTCATCTCTTCCATATTCAAATTCTGGTTCAAAATCATACTTTTGTTTAAAAGCTTCTTTTTGTTTTTCATTAATTTTCATACAAGTAGCTCGCTGTACAGTATCAATCATCTCATCAAACTTTTGAAGGTCCACCTCGTTTACCCCCTTATATATTTTTTATATAATACTTGTGTTCCACTATTTTCTTCGCCATCCTTAATTAACTCTTCATACAATTCTTTCGCCATACTTAAGCCTGGGACTGGTAATTGTAATTTTTCTGCTTCCTCTAAAGCAATTTTCATATCTTTCATAAAATGCTTTACATAAAATCCCGGCTCAAAGTCTCCTTTTAACATTCGAGGAGCTAAATTACTTAATGACCAGCTACCTGCTGCCCCTGTTGAAATGCTCTCTAACACTTTATCTGGATTCAGTCCAGCCTTCTTCGCGTAAGCAACAGCCTCACATACTCCAATCATATTGGAAGCAATCGCAATTTGATTGCACATTTTTGTATGTTGTCCACTCCCAGCTTGTCCTTGTAATTGAATGTTTGTTCCTAACTTTTCAAGTAAAGGTAAGCATCTATCATATATTTCTTTCTCTCCACCTACCATAATTGCGAGTTTTGCTTCTTTCGCACCAACATCTCCTCCTGAGACAGGTGCATCTAACGTATATATTTTTTTGCTTTTTGCAACTTCATTAATGCGTTTTGCTAAAGTAGGTGTAGATGTCGTAAAGTCAATTGCTATCGTACCTTCTTTTGCATGCTCTATAATTCCTTCTATACCAAAATACACTTCTTCTACATCATGTGGATATCCAACCATTGTCATTACAATATCAACTTGCTTCACTAACTCTTTTGGTGTATCACACCAATGTGCACCATCTTGCACTAAAGAATCTGTTTTTGCTTTCGTTCTATTATATACATATACTTTATGACCATCTTGCATTAAGTGATAAACCATACTTTTTCCCATTACGCCAATACCAATGAAACCTATTGATAAAGTTTTATGTTCCATTTTCTCATCCCCTTTGTTCTAATAAATCATTTACCATCTTTCGGAACTCTTTATTAAAGTCATCATCCATACTATTTTTCACATTTGAAAATAACATAACAAAAATTCCTTTTTCTTTATTAAAATTATTGAAAGTGTTCCAACCAGATAATACACCATGATTATGAAAATAATCTGGATATATATAAAAACTAAATGCATATTTCCGTTCTGCTGAAGGTGAAAACATTGCTTGTATACTTTGTTCAGAAAGAAGTTTTCCATTTATAATTGCTTCGTCTAACTTCTTCATATCTCCAACTGTCGTATACATCTCACCACAACCATATAGCCAATCCATGCCTAACTTCTGTGCTGGTACAAGCTCTTGATCTTTTTTCACATAACCCTTTGTAAAATTTTTATCTCCAGGTACCATATTTCCCATACCGGATTCATGCATATCTGCTTTTACAAATATATTTTCTTTTATGTAATCTCCTAAAGGTTTTTTCGATATATGTTCTATTATATAAGCAAGCACCATATAATTATAATCTGTATATCTCCAACCTGTTCCTGCAGGAAATTCTAAATTTTGACGTCCAATCCAATTAATTAACTGTAAACGGGAAGCAGCATTAACATTGCCTTTTGCGTGTTCAGGTAAACCAGAGGTATGTGTTAATAAATGATATAGCGTAATATTTTTATTCTCCGGAAATGAAGGAATATATTTATTTACATTATCTTGAATATTCAATTTCCCTTGTTCTTGCAGCTGTAAAATAGATGTGGCAACAACTGTTTTCGTAATAGAACCGATACGATATTTTGTTTGAGGCGTATTTTCAATTTTATTTTGAACATCAGCATAGCCATATCCTTTATTCAATATAACATGCTCTTTATCTGTTACCAAAACTGTTCCATTAAATTGCTTTCCGACTAAATATTGATCTAATTTTTGAGATATGCTAGCGTAATCAATTTGTTGCTCTTCTTTTTCTTCTATATTCCCTTGCACTTCCGATTCAATAGTAGGATTCACCTTAGTTGTTAATACTGTGTTTTCCTTTATATTGGGGCTAACAAGAAAATAGTATACTCCGCCGCCAACTATAGCAGACAGTGAAGCCATTATCATTACTTTTTTTATCATGTCGATCCTCCATAATTCCTTCGCTAAAAATTGTCCCCCTATTCTATTATCAAACAATAAAAAAAAATCGCAACAATTTGTTGCGAAAAATTACATTTTTTCTTTTCTATACACACATACTTGATTCTTTCCATTTTTTTTCGCTTCATATAAAGCAATGTCCGCTCGTTGCATTAACTCTTCTCTTGTAGTTCCTTGTTCATATAACGCAACTCCAAAGCTAGCTGTTAACTTCGAAATTCCAGTGAATTGTTTTGTTTCAATGAAGAATCGTAATGACTCCGCAACTTGAAATGCTTCCTTTTCCACTGTATTTGTCACCAATATAATGAATTCTTCTCCTCCCCATCTTGCAAATACATGTTGCTGCTCCACTTTAGATTTCATAAGCTCTGCAAGTTGTATTAATGCCAAATCGCCAAAATCATGACCATATGTGTCATTAACTGTTTTAAAATTATCTATATCAAATAAAATGATTGCTATTTTCTCATCACTACGTATTACCTTTTCCCACTCTACCTCTAGTATTTGTTGAAACTTTAAACGATTATAAATCTCTGTCAATGAATCTACCATAGCAAGTCTTTCTTGTTCTTGATAAATTTCATCTAATTCTGTAATTTCCGTGCACTTTACAATAAATCTTGATAAATCTTCTGGCAATGGTGTCGCACGTAATAGAAAAGTAGATACTGTCCCTTCATAATTTGACATCTTAATTCTTCTACCACTTGATAAAGTATCGTCTAGCCATGTTATATCATGCGTCGTCGAGTAGTATCCATTTTCTCTAATAAAATGTTCAGCAAATACTAAATGTTGCTCACGATAGGCAAACAAATTTTCATATCCGAAAAACGTTAAAAAATTTGTATTACAATCAACAATCTCATCATCTTCTACTATAAATAATAAATCATTTTGAAAATCAAACATCGTTTGAAGCAATTCCTGTTGCAAACTAACTTGCCTTACTAAAGAAAGTTGATACAAACTCTTATTCACTTCTTCTAATACTGCTTGTGGAGTTACAGGGGCTATTACAATATTACGTATTCCTAATGCAAGTACATCTGTAAATTCTTTTGTTATTTGTTGATCCCAAATGACAATGAATGTACTTTGCGGGGTATACATATTCTTTATATATTTGATTTGAGAATAATCTGTTACATACATAATTATAATGTGCGGTTTTGTTCTTTGAAATAATAGTTCGCCCTCTTCAAAACTATTTGCTATAAACATACATTTTGGATGGATATTTTCTATCGTTTGTTGATGCTTACATCCATTTTCTATATAAAGGACATTTAACTGCAGATCTTGTAACACATTTTGGAAAACCGTATTCTCTAATAAAAAATGTAGTATGTTCATCACTAGTCTTCACTCACTTCATATATCTTGTTCTACTGAATTCCTCACAAACATTTTTAAAAGACTGTTCTCCAATAAACATTAATTTGTGAGAGATACATATTAACAAGCTAATTGAGAATGTTATCTTCCCTTTTCACTCTATAAATTCCTTTTTTAGTGTATGATTATAGGAATTATATCGTTTGTATGAATGCCCTAGCTTATTTCTTAAAACTTGACAATTAAAATAAAGATATTATATTCTTAAATTCGACAACTTACAAAATGTAAGTAATATACATTGAGTTTTCCCGATAATTTCATATACAATTTGGAGGATATATAATGACAAACGATAACTTTTTTAACGTTCTATATGAACGCACATCTACACGTGCATTCAACCCAAATAAAGAAATCTCATCTACAGAATTACATGAGATTTTAAAAGCCGCAGCACAAGCACCTTCTGCTTGGAACTTACAACACTGGAAATTCCTTGTTTTTCAAGGTGAAGATGTACAAAAACGATTACACCCAATAGCTTATAACCAACAACAAATTCTTGACGCTTCTGCAGTAGTCGCTATTTTAGGTGATTTAGAAGCTTATAAAAATGTTGAGCCAGTGTATGGTCCAATTGTAGAACAAGGATTTATGAAAGAAGAAGCAAAAGAACGCTTAGCTAAAAATATTGAATCTGCATATGCTCGTGAACAATTCCCGAGAGATGCTGCCTTTTCAAATGCATCTTTAGCAGCAATGCAACTTATGCTTGCAGCTAAAGCAACTGGTTGGGATACTTGTGCTATTGGTGGCTTCAATCCACAAGCACTGACAGACGAATTTAACGTTTCATCTCGTTACGTTCCAATTATGCTTATTACAATTGGTGAATCAACTTTAAAAGGCCACCCTGCACCACGTATGAGCGTAGAGCAAGTGAGTGAGTGGGCAAAATAATAAAAAACGAAGGTAACTACATTACCTTCGTTTTTTTATTTCCTGTCATACTTTTGTAATATTACTACAAATCATTCGACATTTATATTTATAGAAAAGTATATTCTATTGCTTTATCATAAATAAACGTGACGTTTTGTGTCGAATTTTGTTAAGGTATTGAAATATACCCGTGTGTTTTTGTTACAATTATGATACAATGATAACAAATAGATAACAAGAGAGGGATTTTCATTGAGTTCATACGGAAGCTTGATCGCACTTTTATGTTACATAGTAACTGTACTGCTTCTATATTTTATTGGTGATGCCGCAAACATCTCCATTTTACAATTCCCAAAAGAAGAAGCATTCCAATTAGAATCAGAAAAACATACTGCACGATCCATTGTACCACTACTCCTAGCTCTTCCTGTATATATCATCGTTTTATATAAAAGTAAAAAAGTGTAAAGGCTACCCATTTCGTTTATTTTGGTGGTTTTTACATTTTTTTGTTATATTCCCCCTATTTTAAACATCATTCCATACTAAACACCCAGCTAGTCATTTAAAATGAGAAAATCCCCTAGAAAAAATTCCACTCTCTGTCCAGTCACTAACTACCGAACTTACATAGATTATAAGTGTGAAGGGGGTGATGAGGATTATGTTTGGATCATTTGGATGCTGTGATAACTTTAGAGACTGTCATCATCATGAAAGAGAGCACAACCATCGTGAGAAAGAGAGAGTAGAAATTAGACCACAACGACCTGCTGTATGTAACGTACTTGCAAATCTTTCTATAGGCACTGAAGTTTCGCTTCTTAAACTAAAAGGAAATGGAACATTCCGCAATTTAGTTTTTGAGGGGTTCTGTAACGGTATTGCTCTATTCTCTGCATTAAGAAGAGATAACGACAAAGACAACAACAAAGATGATAAGAATGGAAACAATCGTAATGACGATAGATTTGAAGGGATTCTACGTGTTTGCCCAGAAGATGTTATCGCAATTGCTCTTTAAGAGAAGTTTAATCAATAAAATCACCTAAGGTATGTGTAATAAAAAAACCTGAGACCGATTTCAAATCGACTCAGGTTTTTTACTATTATATGCTTTTAACTAATTCAACAACTTCTTCAGCAGTTGACATCATTAATGCTTTTTCTGCTAATGTCTCCATTTCTGCTTTTGACAACTTGCTTAGTTGTGTTCTTGCAGGAAGAATAGATGTTGCACTCATACTGAACTCATCTAAACCTAATCCTAATAATAATGGGATAGCAAGTGAATCGCCTGCCATCTCACCACACATACCAGCCCATTTGCCTTCTTTATGAGCAGCATCGATAACCATTTTTACAAGACGTAAAATAGATGGGTTATATGGTTGGTATAAGTATGATACTTGTTCGTTCATTCGGTCTGCAGCCATTGTGTATTGGATTAAATCATTTGTTCCGATAGAGAAGAAGTCAACTTCTTTCGCGAATTGATCTGCTAATACCGCTGAAGCTGGGATTTCAACCATCATACCAACTTCAATAGAATCAGAAACAGTAGTACCCGCTTCTACAAGTTTTGCTTTCTCTTCTAATAAAATCGCTTTCGCTTGACGGAACTCATCAAGAGTTGCAATCATTGGGAACATAATTTTTAAGTTACCGTATACGCTAGCACGAAGTAATGCACGAAGTTGTGTACGGAACACATCTTGCTCATCAAGACATAAGCGAATTGCACGGTATCCTAAGAATGGGTTCATTTCTTTTGGTAAATGTAAGTATGGAAGCTCTTTATCTCCACCGATGTCAAGTGTACGAACAACAACTGGTTGACCTTCTTTTACACCTTCAAGAACTGCTTTATACGCTTCGAACTGCTCTTCTTCTGTTGGAAGATTGTCACGGCCCATGTATAAGAATTCTGTACGGTATAAACCAACGCCTTCTCCACCATTATCGATAATACCTTGTACATCATTTGGTGTTCCGATATTTGCAACAAGCTCAACGTGATGTCCGTCACTTGTTACAGTAGCTTGGTCTTTTAATTTTGCCCATACAGCTTTTTGCTCTTCAAATTTCGCTTTCTTTTCTTCAAACGAACGAAGAGTTTCTTCTGATGGGTTTACAATTACTTCTCCATCTAAACCGTCAATGATAACGATATCGCCGTTTTGGATTTTTTCCATAACAACTTTCGCACCAACAACAGCTGGAATTTCCATAGAACGAGCCATAATTGCAGAGTGAGATGTACGTCCACCGATATCAGTAGTGAAACCTTTTGCATACTTACGGTTTAACTGAGCTGTATCAGATGGCGTTAAATCTTCAGCAATGATGATTACTTCTTCAGAAATTGTACCAGGATTTGAGAAGTTAATTCCTAGTAAATGTGCAAGAACGCGTTTTGTTACGTCACGAATGTCCGCAGCACGTTCTTTCATATATTCGTTATCCATGTTTTCAAACATAGAAATAAACATTGATGCAACTTCATCCATTGCAAATTCAGCATTTACTTTTTCGCTATTTACTTTGTCTTTTACTGGGTTTACTAGTTCTGGATCATTTAACACTAATAAATGTGCTTCAAAGATCGCAGCTTTGTCAGCACCTAGCTCAGCAAATGCGTGGTCCTTAATAGCTTCTAATTCAGTTTTTGCTTTCTCAAGCGCAGCGTCTAAGCGTGCAATTTCTGCAGCTTCATTTGTAATTGATTTCTTTTCGATGTTAAATTCAGGATTTTCAAGTCTGAAAGCCTTTGCAATAGCAATCCCACTTGATGCAGCGATCCCTTGAATGTTAAGAGTCATTATTCTCCTAATCCTTCGTTTTTCATAGTTTCTTCGATAGCTGCTAGTGCTTGAGCTGCATCATCACCATTTGCAGTGATTTTAATTTCTGCGTTTTGTTGAATGCCTAAAGACATAACGCCCATGATTGATTTTAAGTTAACGTTCTTTCCGTTATACTCTAAGTTAATGTCAGAACCAAATTTGCTTGCAGTGTTTACAAGTAGAGTTGCTGGACGAGCATGAATTCCTGAGTCGCTAGTTACTTTAAAGATTTTTTCCATGATAATTTATCTCCTTTAAATTACAGTTTTTTTTAGTTGTATAGACGTGAGTACTACATCATCTATTGTATATAATAGGCGATGTTCGGTCAACCACATCGCCTATTATAATTATAAACATTTTGCGTCAAATTCCTACTGAATGTCAATAATAGCGGTTTCGCCCTTCTTAACATTTCCATCTTTTTTCAATTCGACTTGTTGCCCTTGTTGTAAATTTGTAAATACAATTGGTGTAATGATAGATGGTGCATTTTCTTTTACAAATGCAAGATCTACTTTTAATAATGGTTGGCCTTGCTTCACTTTATCACCTTGTGCGACAAGTGCCTCGAATCCTTCACCATTTAATTTTACAGTATCAATACCAAAGTGGATTAAAATTTCTTTTCCGCCTTCAGATTGAATACCAATCGCATGTTTTGTAGGGAATACATTGACAATTTCACCATTAACTGGAGAAACTACTGTTCCTTCAGTTGGCTCAATTGCAAATCCGTCTCCCATCATTTTTCCTGAGAATACTTGGTCAGGTACTTCTGTAATCGGTAAGATTTTCCCTTCAATTGGTGATACAATTGTTTCATTTTCATCAACTTTTTGAGGAGTTTCTTCCACTTTTACAGGTTCTTCTTTTTCAACATGAGGTGTACGGCCTGACATTATATCATGAATTTGTGATTTTAACGTGTCAGATTTCGGTCCGAAAATAGCTTGAATGTTATTTCCAACTTCAAGTACACCAGCTGCTCCAAGTTCTTTTAAGCGGTCTTTGTTTACATTCTTTTGTTCGTTAACTTGAACACGTAAACGAGTAATACAAGCATCTAAAGAAGCAATGTTTTCTTTACCACCAAGTGCTACTAATACTTCACGAGGAAGTTCGCCTGCTTCTGCTTTTCCTGCACCGTCATTCGCATTTGCCTCTTCACGACCAGGTGTTTTTAGATTCCATTTACGGATTGCAAAGCGGAATCCGAAGTAGTAAATAACTGCTAGTACAAGACCAACAATAATTACCCACCACCATGCTGTACGGCCTGGTAGTACACCGAATAATAGGAAGTCAATTAAACCACCAGAGAATGTCATACCAATTTTAACACCTAAAATTTGCATTGTCATAAATGATAGACCAGCAAATACAGCGTGAATTCCGAATAATACTGGCGCTACGAATAAGAATGAAAATTCAAGTGGCTCTGTAATACCTGTTAAGAAAGATGTTAATGCTGCAGAACCTAAAATACCTGCTGCTAATTTTTTATTTTCTGGACGTGCTTCATGGTACATTGCTAAAGCTGCTGCTGGAAGACCGAACATCATGAACGGATACTTACCAGTTGTAAATGTACCTGCTGTTAATTCTACACCGTCTTTTAACTGTGCCATAAAGATTTTTTGGTCACCGCGGATTAATTCGCCAGCTGCATTTGTATACTGACCGAATTCGAACCAGAACGGTGAATAGAAAATGTGATGTAGTCCAAATGGAATTAATGAACGTTCAATTAAACCGAATATAAATGCTGCGATTGTTCTATTTGCATCAATCATTTGATGTGAGAACGTGTTTAAGCCACCTTGAATGTATGGCCAAACGAAGCACATAATAATACCTACTATTAAAGAGAATGTTGCAGTTGCGATCGGTACGAAACGCTTACCTGCAAAGAAACCTAAGTATGATGGTAATTCAATGTTGAAGTATTTATTATAGCAATATGCCGCTACTATACCGACGATAATACCACCAAATACCCCTGTTTGTAGCGTTGGAATACCTAATACGTTTGCATACGCTGGATCTGTAAATCCAATTTTTACTGGGTCTGCTCCAGAACTTGTTACTTTCACTAGCTTATCTACTTCTAAGAACACACTCATCGTTTTGTTCATAATTAAGTAGCCGACGAATGCTGCTAAACCAGCTACTCCGTCTCCACCAGCTAAACCAATTGCTACCCCAACTGCGAATAATAATGCAAGGTTAGCGAAAATAATATCACCAGATTGTTCCATAATTTTTGCAACCATTACGAACCAATCTGCTTTTAAAGCAGGAATAACATTTGTTAACTGTGGATTTTGAAATGCATTACCAAATCCAAGTAAAATACCTGCCGCCGGTAAAATCGCTACTGGAAGCATTAACGCTTTTCCGACTTTTTGAAGAACACCAAAGATCTTCTTAAACATGGAAACCCTTCCTCTCTTATCTATATTGATACCTTCCGACAAACGCCAAAAAGACATGAGGAAAAAAAGATAGAACGATAGCTATACAAAGGGTAGTATATCCCTTTCTCTAGCTTACATTCCTTACTTTTCTCCACTCATGCCTGATCGAATCAGTAACACGTGTCAAAAATAGGTTTACGTATAAGTTCACTATAATTAAGGCAAACGTTTTCGTTTCACCTTAATGTGTTTGTCGAAATTTGTATAACTTTGCAATAGTTATTATACATAACTATTGTAAGCGATTCAATCATTTTTTTTAACGTTTTCATTTTAGACAAAAATATATGACTTCTTACACATGCTCTGCCTTTACTAAGCGTTGCAAGTGCATCGTTAAATAAATACTTTCCGCTTCATATACAGGTAGTTGCAACTCTTTTTGCATGACCTTAACTAGCTTCCAAGCTACGTTATAGCAAACTGGATACTCCGCCTTTAATAAATCAGCAAAACTTTGCGATTCCTCTACTTTTTCTCCTTTTTTCACCCTCTCAATAGCATATTGAAGATGACGAATAAGGCGTAAATAATGAATGCTCTCTTGATCTAATGTAATTTGTAAGTTTGTCTCAATTAAAGATACAAGTTGTGCAATGAGACGGGAGTTTTGATTAACTGAAGATAAATCAGAATTTGTAAGCGAACTGTAAATGTGAAGTGCAATAAAACCAATTTCTCCTTCTGGCAATGTAATTTGCAAACGAGAATTTAAAAGTTCTACAACACCTTCCGCAATTTCATATTCCTCTGGATAGAGCATTTTTGTTTCAACTAAAAAAGGATTATCAATTGTAAGTCCTTGTTTTAACCTTTTAATCGCAAATGAAATATGATCTGTTAACGCAATATGAATATGTTCATTTAGTGGAGATTTCGCTTTTTCTTGAATGTACAGCATAATATCGTTCATCAATTCAATTAATTTTTCACTAACATGCGGCACTAATAATTTATATTGTTCACGATCACGTTCATTTTTTAAGACAAACATTTTTTCGATTTGTTCTTGCTCCAATACATCTTTCGCTTTTTTCCCAAATCCAATTCCTTTACCAATCACTACTACTTCCTCGTGTTCAGGATGGCTAGCAATGATGACATTATTATTTAAAACTTTTTTAATTTCTAGATAATTATTCATATAACACCACCCTCGTACTTAAATAGCCTACTTTTATGTTACAGAATATTCTTCTTTGTCGTCAATGTAAAACATCTGCCATTTAATAAAAATTCATTTTTTAGACATGTTTATATATGATGCGTATAATGTAAGAGCAACTGTACATAGAAAGGAGATAACAGCATGATTAAAATGTTTGTAAGTGATATCGATGGTACAATGATGCAACACGGAGGTCTTATTGATGAACAAGATGTCGCGGCACTACGCAGCCTTGCCGAGCAAAATGTTATTCTTTGCTTTGCTTCCGGAAGACTTGATAATGAAATTGCAGACTTAATGAAAGCTGTAAATACAAATTTTCATCGCATTAGTGTAAATGGTGTTTTTGTATATACACATGAAAATAAACAACTATTATCTGCAACTTTTGATTCCAGCATACTTCCCGATTTGCTAGCTATGACAAATGAAAATCCTTATTTCCGTTATGTAAGTGATGAGCATAATTATTACATTGAAGAGAAAACACCTTTTATTCAAGAACTTGAACAACAAGTGACTATGACTTCTGTTGAAGAACCAAACTTACTACAGAAGATTGATGATACAATTTTCCCAAATAAAATTTCTGTCGGTGGAACAAAGGAGAGCTTACAACTCCTTCAGAAAAAAATTGATGAAAAATTCCACGGGAAAGTTAGTACTTTCATCTCCGCAGAACAATGTTTAGATGTAATGCCACCGAATGTTAGTAAAGGCTCTGCCATTTCTGTTTTATTAAATGAGTTTCAAATAAAACCTGAGGAAATTGCTTGTATAGGGGATTCTTACAATGATATTCCTATGTTTTCTTTAACTCCTCACAGTTTTGCTATGTCACAAGCAGATGATGCAGTAAAAAAACACGCTCACTATGTAGTAAATCACGTCAAAGATGCTGTTAACCACGTAATTGGTCATAATAAAAATACGACTCATTCCTTATAAGGATGAGTCGTATTTTTATTTCTTTACATGTTAACCATTTTCAATTCCACTGTACTTCACAAACTGAAATATACTATTTGTTACGTGCGATATTCGTAATAAATTTATAACGATCTCCACGATAAATACATTTCACATACTCTAGCGGTATCTCACCTTCTGAATATGACCATTGACGCATTACAAGTACAGGCGCCTTTTTAGGAATATGCAGATGTTCAGCTTCATTTTCCGTAGCAACGGAAGCTTCAATTGACTGAGTAGCGCTAACAAGTTTAAAGCCCAGTTTTTTCTCTAAATGTTCATATAAAGATTGTTGCAATATTTCTTCGTTAATATCTTTTACAAGAGCTGGCGACAAATATGTCGTCTCAAAAGCAATCGGTTCATCATCAGCTAAGCGAATACGCCTCACTTCATAAACCGATTCCCCCTCCTGTATTCTCAACCGGTCTGCTATTTTAGCAGTAGCTGGAACTAGGCGGAAACTAAGTAATTGACTACTTGGGTTCATCCCACGAGAAATCATGTCTTCTGTGAATCCCGTCATTCCTTGCAATTTTTGTTCCACTTTCGGAAGTTGGACAAATGTTCCAATTCCACGCTTCCGATATAAATAGCCTTGTTCCACTAAATTATTAATCGCCTGTCTGATTGTCATACGACTCACTTCGAACTTATCACAAAGTTCATTCTCAGATGGGATTTTATCTCCCGGCTTCCATTCGCCGTCCTCAATTAGCTGTTTCACCCACTCTTGAATCTGATAATAGATCGGAAATGGTGAATACTTGTCGATGTTCATCAGCAATCGCCTCACTGCATAAAGATAGAGCTTCTTGATCTGCAATTACGGTTACATTCGGATGACGTTGTAAAACTGTAGCCGGACACTCTTCACTATATTCACCTTGCAATAATTCTTTAACAGCTTCTGCCTTTTTAGAACCCATAGCAACAAGTAGAACTTGTTTCGCTTTCATAATGCTTCCAATTCCCATTGTAATCGCATGAGTTGGCACATCTTCTTCTTTTTCGAAGAAGCGAAGGTTTGCTTGGCGTGTAGATTCTGTTAATTCAACAATGTTCGTTGGAGAATTAAACGATGTTCCTGGCTCGTTAAATCCGATGTGACCGTTTTCACCGATTCCAAGAATCTGTAGGTCAACTGGGTTAGCAGCTAGAATGCCCTCGTAACGTTTGCACTCTTCCTCTAAATCACTTGCCATCCCGTTTGGTACATAAGTTTGTTTAAATGGAAGATGATCAAACAACTGTTCTTGCATGAAATAGTGATAGCTGTTTTTATCTTCATGTGGTAAATTTACGTACTCATCTAAGTTTACAGTGGTTACACGGCTTGTATCAAGTTTATTTTTTCGCATTTCTGCATAAATACCTAATGGAGAGCTTCCTGTAGCCATTCCTAATGTTGGATTTTCTTTTGTTTTTACAACTTCTTCAATTAATTTATAGCCTGCTTCTGCTAGTTCTTCTGGAGTTTTTACAACAAGAATATTCATTTAATTACTTCCCTTCCTTCATATGAATTCCTAAACGAACCGTATCATATACATGTAAATCTTCATTCATCACAACAAAGTCTGCATCTTTTCCTACCGCTAATGCACCTTTATTATTTAACCCAAACTCTTCTGCTTGGTTAACTGATGTCATCAGTACTGCATCTTCGATTGAACAACCTGTAAATTCAATTACATTTCGGAAAGCTTGATCCATTTTTAGAATACTACCAGCTAACGTTCCATCTTCTAATCGAGCACTACCATCTTTTACATGTACTGGCTGTCCGCCAAGCTCATATAATCCATCTTCAAGACCTTTTGCGCGCATTGCGTCAGTAATAACACTTACTTTTTTCGGTCCTTTTAACTTATATGCTAATTTCACCATATCAGGGTGAATATGAATACCATCTGTAATTACTTCAACCATTACATCTGGATTTAATAACACATGACCAACAACTCCTGGTTCACGGTGATGTAATCCACGCATTTGATTGTATAAATGTGTCGCATGTGTAATCTTTCTATTTTTTAGTTGTGCATCAATTGCATCTGTATGCCCCATTGTGCCAACTACACCAGTTTCAGCAAGATATTGTTCAAACTCTAATGCTCCCTCTTCTTCTGGTGCATATGTTACTAATTTAATTAAATTCCCACTTGCTTCTTGCCATTGTTTAAATTGCTCAATATTTGCAGGAACGATATGTTCAAGTGGTTGTGCACCTGCACGTTTCTTTGAAACATAAGGTCCTTCTAAGTGAATATATTCGAAATGCGCTCCTTTTTCTTTTGCTTCTTTCGCAGCAGTTAGCGCTGCTTCAATTGCCTCTGGAGCTTGTGTCATTGTTGTTGGGAAGTAAGTTGTAACCCCTTCTTTTAACATTTCTTTACCTAGAGTTACTAACCCATCGCTATTTGCATCCATCGCATCAATATCGTATCCACCATGAATATGAACATCGATCATACCTGGAATTACAATCTTCCCTGTAGCATCAAAAACAGTTTCATTTTCTTGTGGTACATATTGAGCCATCAAACCAATTTCTTTAATGGTTTCTGCGTAACGAATAAATCCGTTTTCCACTATTTCTTGACCTGTGTAAATTTTGGCATTGATGACAATTTGCGTTTTCATTTTCATCGATCCTTTCCCATGAAATACCTACTTATTATTATTACCTTATTCGCCTAGTTCCATCTTAATATATGCACGAGTAGTTGTCTATACATTCTAATAAAATTTCCTTTTTATTCAACAAAAAAGGAAATTTCTTACGTCCCTTATAACTATAATATATAATATTCATTTTTCCAAAAAGGGACAGTATCCACCCCTAATATAGAAATCACTTCAACAATGGCATTAACCCACTAGATTCTAACATAACATGTTCACCATCTGTTTCTATTTCTACTGTACGTTTATTAGTTCTATGTACCATTATACCGTGCCTTTTTAAGCGTTTTACTACACTTTGGTGAGGATGTCCATACGGATTACTACTCCCGTAAGACAGAATAGCAAACTGCGGTTCCACTTTTTTTATAAACGTTTCACTTGTTGAAGTATAAGAGCCGTGATGCCCCACTTTTAAAACATCTGCATGTACATCAAATTGTTTTAATATTTCATGTTCTGTCCGTACATCCGCGTCACCCATTAATAAAAAATCCGCTTTTCCATATCGTACCTTCAAAACAATTGAGGATTCATTATTTTCATCTTTTGATTTCCCATTGTTCAATACTTGTATAGAAACATGTGGATCCAGCGGTATATATTGCCCTTCCTTTACTGAAACGAAAGGTATCCCTCTTTTTTTAATATTATTCCGATATGTATGATAAGTAAGAGAACTATATGTTTTTCCGCTATCTAATATAAGCGATACCGGCATTTGCTCTACAATTGGAATTAGCCCCCCTATATGATCCATATCGGGATGCGTACTGACAATTACATCTAAATGATTAATCCCTTTCTCAATTAATTTCTGAATAATAACCTCTCCTGCTTCATAAGGTCCTCCATCAATTAACATTGTTTGTCCGTTTGGCATTATAATAAGTGTTGCATCACCTTGCCCCACTTTTAAAAAGCTCACTTTCATTTTACTAAGATGTTGCCGATGCATATGTAAAGGAGACGTAGTATGAATGGACATCATATACCTTTTAGCTGATGCGCTATTTAAAGAAAAACATAATAAAACAGAAACTAATAATAGAATAATCCGCATACCTCTCATAACTCGTCTCCTTTTTTCATTTAGTATGGCACTGTAAATAATTGATATACAAAAAAGCTTAGCAAAATGCTAAGCTTTTATTTCGATATCTCTTGTAAGGAACCGAAGAATAAATCCGCTTCATTCATTTGTTCATTCTCTTCAGAAAGCGGCGGTAAATCATCTAATGTTTTCAATCCAAATGTGTCCAAAAATTCTTTTGTTGTTCCGTATAAAATAGGACGCCCTGGTCCTTCCGCTCTTCCCATTTCTTTTATAAGTAAATGTGAAACCAACGTTTGTAACGCCTTATCGGTTTTAACTCCTCTAATCTCTTCCATTTCAGTCCTTGTGATTGGTTGACGATATGCAACAATCGCTAACGTTTCGAGAGCAGCTTGTGAGAGCGAAGCAGCTGTTGGTGTATCTATTAATTTTTGATAATATGAAGCATGTTCTTTCTTTGTAGCAAAACGATATACTTTTGCATACTGTACAATTTGCAAACCACGGTTTGCACCTTCACATTCTTGTTGCATTTCTTCTAAAATATTAATTACTTCATTCATTTCAATTTCAAGAACTTTCGCTATTTGTTCTGGATAAATCCCTTCATCACCAGAAACAAATAAAAGGCCTTCAATAATTGACTTTTGTTCTTTCCTATCCATTTCACGAGCTCCTTCCTTCTATTTTCCCATAAAAATACACATCAAAAAACCGAATCACAATCAATGCGTTCGGTTCAATATTTTTTCTCTTGTTCCAAACGATACATTAAAACATAGCATGAGATAAAGTGTTTCTATCCCAATTTCACATACTTGCCCTATGTAGATTTATTAGAGCTTGATACGAAAATTTCATCAAAATTATGTTCTTGCTCAATTATGATTTGTTGATTTTTCATAAGTTCCAGAACTGCTAAAAATGTTACAACCATTATTTCACGTTCATCATCAACAAACAAATCATAAAAACTTTGGCGACCACCCTTTATTTTTAACTGCTTTAAAATATCAGTCATTCGCTGTTCAATTGGTATTTCTTGACGAGTAATACGTGTTGTTACAGGTTTTTTTGCCTTTTTACGGCGCATTAATTTTTGAAATGCCGCTAGCATATCATATAACGTAACATCAAGAGGCAAGCTTGTCTCTTCTTCTTGTTGCAACGATGTAAAGTCAATTGGTGGACGTGTATATAGCTGTGCTCTTTCTTGTTCTCTTTCTTTTAACTCAGTAGCAACTTGCTTATATTTCTTATATTCAATTAACCTCTCCATCAATTCTTGACGAGGATCATCTATAAAATCATCACCGTTATCAAGTACATCTTCTTCATGTTTCGGCAACAACATTTTACTTTTAATTTGTAATAACGTTGCGGCCATTACTAAATACTCACTTGCAACATCTAATTGAAGTTCTTTCATCGTATGCACATAAGATAAATATTGCTCTGTAATATCTGCTACAGGAATATTATATATATCAATTTCATAACGATGTATTAAATGTAACAATAGATCTAAAGGCCCTTCAAAAGCCTCTACTTTAAAATTATATTGCACAAAGCATCCCACCACATTTTTTCTATAACAACATAAGTATAGAGCATACTCATGTTCTATCCAACCTTTTTAAGAAATTTAATTAAAAATAGACCGATGCCTATGTCATCATGCCCACCACTTCATATGATAACAGTGTAGTAAGAACAATGTAGGAGGTCAAAAAACTATGGGTCACGTTGATTGTGGTTTTAGCGGTGGGTTCGCATTACTTGTTGTACTGTTTATTTTACTAATTATTGTAGGAGCAGCTTGCTTCTGCTAATATGAACAATAACGGCTAGGGGGAAATCTCCTAGTCGTTTATTGTTCATATTTCTATGATACACTTATATGTATAACCGTTAGATAGGGGCGAGAACACATGTATCCTACCGAATACATACAATTTTTAATTCATTTCCAAGGAGATTACGACTATTTTGAATGCCACGAAATACTAGAAGAGTACTGGAAGACAAAACCACGAGGAAATCGTGATCATTACTTAGTTGGTCTCATTCAAATTGCAGTTTCTTTATACCACCAAAGACGTGCTAACTGGAATGGTTCCACAAAAATGATGAAAAGCGCAATCACAATTTTAGAAAAAAGCGGTGTGTCTTTACAACGTTTAGGAATTAATCAAGTACAACTTCTTTCCTTGCTCAATGAAAGATTGCAATCTATCCATAAAAAAGAACGTTTTGTACCTTTATTTTTACCCTTATCAGATTCATCGTTAGAGAAGCAGTGCATAGAGTTATGTCAAAAACAAAACCTCCCTTGGAAAGACTTGAATGCTATCCCGGGTGAATATATTATAAACAAGCACACTTTGCGTGATCGCACAGAAGTCATTACTGAACGAAACGAACAATTACAAAAAAGAAAGCAGAGATAATAAACTACTTATCTCTGCTTTCACGAATGTATATTTTGTTCTAGCCCTTTACATTTTTCGCAAAAATTTGCCGTTTGCTCATTTCCGCAAATTGTAAACTCAAGAAATTTATTCTTTAACTCTTGAACCATCTTCGTTCCAATCCCCACATGACGGTGAGACGGATTCACACTCAAATGCTGAATTTCTAATACTTGATTCTCTTTTTTTACAATCCCCATTATTCCAACAAAATCTTCATTCTCTTTCCACAAATACAATTGCCAATCATCTTTTGCTTCATATTCTTTCATTGTCAATTGTAATGTTTTCACATCTTTTTCAGTTGGCATAAACGAAAGAAGCCCCATTGCAATTTTTTCATAACTTTTTTTAAAACGAATTAACATAACCCTTATCCCTTCTTACAAAAGTTACAAACTAGTAATCCCCTCAATCACTCTTTTCATATCATATTCATTTTACAATATTTTCAACAGAGTGAGAAGAGCCTAAAACAACTTGATAATCATACAAAGCGAAAAGAAGAAAGTCAAATCTATGTTTCAGCACTATTCCTTTAATAAATAGAGTAAAAAAAGAAAATTTTATACGGAATGGAAAAAAACATATCATTCAACATCACTTCATTAATAGTTACCCTAAAGTAGCACTATTCTAGCAAAATTAATATAACAAAAAATATTTGTTGAAACATATAATGTAATGTATTCTATGTAATTTGTTAAAGGTTTGTTCTCACAAGCAATATATTTTAGCAACAATACTACTTGTATGATGAGCTGCAGAAGAAGTACCCCGTCCCATTTAAAAGTAAAAAAAGAGAGCAAAAGCTCTCTTTTTCCTTACCTTACTCTTCCCAAACTTTAACTTCTTTCATTACATCGCCTTGACGCATTTTTAATACTGTTTCAATACCGCTTGTTGCTTTACCGAATACAGTATGAACACCATCTAAATGCGGCTGTGGCTCATGAACGATAAAGAATTGGCTACCGCCTGTGTTACGACCAGCGTGAGCCATAGAAAGTGATCCTACAAGGTGTCTATGAGGGTTTCCATCAGTTTCACATGGAATAGAGTAACCTGGGCCACCTGCACCTGTACCTGTTGGGTCTCCACCTTGGCTTACGAAACCAGGAATAACACGGTGGAATGTAACACCGTCATAAAATCCTTGCTCTGCTAATTTTTTAAAGTTTTCTACTGTTTTCGGTGCTTCTTCTGGGAAAAATTCCAAGTCGATTTTTTCACCGTTTTCCATTAATATGTATCCTAAAGTTTTCATACGTATATGTCTCCTTTCAACTATCTCAGCACTATATTACCACATTCATGACTAGAAACAAAAAGAATCCGACAATCTAGATACTTCTTTTTTGAAATGTGGAAAAAGCTAGGTGACAAATAAGAAATATATACTATAATAACTTTGTTGCCCGAAAATTTTAGAAAGAGAAAGGGAGCGATTTTTCGTGAAAACGAAATTACTAGCTCTGCTATTAGCTGTAACGGTATTTATGATGCCAACAGCTTCATTTGCAGACATCATCGAGGGAGAATCAATTGTTACATTAGGAGAGAACTTATCTGAACAACAAAAACAAGATCTGTTAAAAGAAATGAAAGCACCGAAAGATGCTACAATTATTACTGTATCTAATGCGGAAGAACATAAATTTCTAGAAGGCATTGTTCCAAAAGCACAAATTGGTACGAGAGCAATTTCTTCTTCTATGATTACATACACAAAACCAGGATCTGGTCTTATTGTACGATCAAAGAATATTAACTGGGTAACAGATGCAATGTACACTAACGCTTTGATTACAGCAGGTGTAAAAGATGCAGAAATTCAAATTACTGCACCTTTTAAAGTTTCAGGAACTGCAGCTTTAACTGGATTAATGAAAGCATACGAAACTGCGTCCAATAAACAAATTCCTGAAGAAGTAAAAAAAGTAGCGAATGAAGAAATGGTACAAACAGCCCAGCTTGGTGATAAAATTGGTGAAGAAAAAGCAGTTCAACTTGTTGCAAAAATTAAAGAAGAAATTGCAAAAGAACAGCCAAAAACAACAGAAGATTTACGTTCATTAATTAAAAAAATTGCTGATCAATTAGGCATTACATTAACAGATGAACAGTTAGATAACTTAGTATCGTTATTTGATAAAATGAAGAATCTTAATATCGATTGGAATCAAGTTGGTAGTCAATTAAACAAAGCAAAAGAACACGTTTCTGCCTTTTTAGGATCTGAAGAAGGACAAAGTTTTCTAGATAAAGTGAAAGATTTCTTCTCAAGTATCATTGATTTTGTTAAATCTTTATTCAAGTAAAAAAGAAGCCCGCCAGTGACGGGCTTCTTTTTTATACAAGTAACGGTAATTTCATAACAGCCTCTTCAACCGAACGCACTATATGATTTGCTTTCTCCTTTACATATGGATGGGCATGATGAAGAGTAAATGAATGCGGGGTTACTTCAAACATAGAAATATCATTGAAAGAATCTCCAATACAAGCAACTTCATTTGCTTCAATTTGCAAATGGTCCATTAGTCGCTTTAGAGCACTCCCCTTACTCACGCCCCTTGGCATAATATCAACATAGCGTTTACCTGATATAAAAACTTCCGCTTCGCCTTGAAACGTATCTCGTAGCTCTTGATCTAGCGTCACAATTTTCTCTTCTTCACCAAAAACAAACAATTTTGCAGGGTGTACAGTCTTACCAAACTCTTCTTCTAACGCTTCAATTTCAGCGATATGCACGCCCATATACGCTTCAAAATTATGGTGATGTTCATTTTTCCTTTTTGTATATCGCTGCTCATTTGCACAAACAATATCCGCTAGTCCTTTTTTATGTATATATCGATATATTTCCTGGGCAGCCGCATTTTCAAAACTCGATTCATGAAATAAATTCCCATCCGGAAATAACATTGTCGCTCCATTTAAGCCAGTTGTGTAATATGGGAATGAAAACCTTTTTACAACTTCATCAATTCTGTGTGTAAAGCGGCCAGAGGCAAAACAAATATTTGTCCCTTTCTCAGCTAACCAACACAGCGCACGTTCATCTTCTTTTTGCATATGATTCACATCGTAAACGAGCGTGTCATCTAAATCACTTACAAATAATTTAATCATGTCCTCTTCCCCTTCCATACACAATATCTACTCTAAGTGTACACAAAAAATGTTTGATTTTTGTTAAAAAACAATAAATTTTTACTAAAAAAAATAAACGGGTACATAATCCCGTTTATTTTTGTCTTTTTACATTTTGAGGTCTTACTATACTTGGTCGTACTTTTAAACTAGACATTGTTGGACGGAGTAAAATTTTTGTTAATGCGCCCCAATCAAATGGTAAAAACGGCCATAAATAAGGTGTTTGTAAACTTTTTATAGACGTTAAAAATAAAATTAATATCGTCATACCAATTACAAATCCCATCTCATGGAAGAGACCTGTTAAAATAATAACAAACAATTTCCCAACCTTATTTCCGAGTCCCAATTCATAACTCGGTGTTGCATATGCACCAATCATTGAAACCGCTACATACAAAATTACTTCTGGCACAAACAAACCTACATCAATTGCAATTTGCCCAATTAATATAGCGGAAATCAACCCTGCTGCAGACGATAGCGGCGTTGGAGTATGAATAGCTGCCATCCTTAAAAACTCAAGTCCGACCTCTGCCATTAACACCTGTAATAAAATTGGTAAATGTGTCATCTTAGTCGGTCCAATAAAAGCAAGATTTGGTGGCAAAAGAGTTGGATCAAATACAAACACTAACCAAAATGGTAATAAAAATAACGAGAATATAACACCTAAAAAGCGCACCCAGCGTAAAAATGTACCGACAGCTGGATTTTGTCTAAACTCTTCTGCATGCTGTAAATGATGAAAATATGTTGTCGGTGTAATCATAGCACTTGGTGATGTGTCAACGAGTACTAACACATGCCCTTCTAGTAGATGATTTGCTGCTACATCTGGCCTTTCTGTATATCGAATAAGTGGGAATGGGTTATAGCTTTGCTTTACAACAAATTCTTCTACTGTTTTATCCGCCATCGTAATTCCATCTACATCGATGTTATTTAATTCTTGTTTTATAATCTTTACTAAGTCTGGGTTTGCAACATCTTGAACGTATGTAATACAAATATCCGTTTGTGATCTATCTCCTACTCGAATAATTTCATTTCGAAGACGTGGATCTCGAATTCTTCTACGAATTAATGCTGTATTTACAACGATATTTTCAACAAATCCATCTCTCGCGCCGCGTACTACCTTTTCGGTATCTGGTTCTGTCGGTGTTCGCCCTGGATAACTACGAACATCGATCGCGAACGCTTCCGTTTCACCTTCCACAAATATCACAATGAGTCCTGATAATACTTGGAGCATTACCTCATCCATCGTTTTCACTTTGCTTACTTGTTGATGGATTAAGCGATTCTCTAAAAGCTTCACTGTATCTTCTTCTACATCCCTTATCTCATTTGTATCCACCGCTTCTTCTAAAATAGGGATAATATAATTTGTATCACAAAGTCCGTTTACAAATAACACACCAATTTCTTTATTCAAAATTTGAAATTTACGAATGCCAACATCGTATGTAACGCCTAGTCCAACTGTCTGCTTTAAATAATTTTCATTGTCACTTATGAAAGTTGATATAGGGATATCCACTTTTTTAGGCTTCGTCATAAAAACCACTCCTTTCCAAAATTAATTGAATCGCTTTTCTAGTAATAGGTGACCCTCTCTCCCATTCATCATTCCCGCACATTTTACCAATATCACCAACTCCAACAATGACAGGAACATTTAAATCGTCTAAGCAATATATTGTATCTCCACTAATCCTGCCAATTTCACCATCTGGAAGTCCAAATTTATCAACACCGTATTCGGTTAAATTCCCATTCCGATCTACACTTACATCTACACGTGCCCATTCCCAACGATGCGTATTAGACGCTACTGCTAAAATTCCGAGCACATCAATTTGTTTATGGGTAGCCACATATTTTAAAGCCTTCTCACCAGATCCTTCTCCAATAAATCCACTGTCATCAAACATGACAAATACAGGGTCATATGGCGTTTGCATAATAAGCTCAACAACTCTTTTCCCTGTCAATTTGGTTGGATTACTTTGTGATGCTGAAATACACCTTCCCCCAAATTCCTTTGTTAAAAGCTCAATTGTCCGCTTTGCATATTCATCTCCATCTGTGACCAAAACAACCCTTCGTCTCATTTGATTTATCCTTTCGGTTTACATATAAGTGCTATAAAAAACGAAAACAATATCGCTGCGGAAATGCCCGCAGATGTTAAACTAAACATGCCAATACCAATTCCTAAATATCCATGTTTTTCTGCTGCATGCATTGCTCCGTGCAATAGTGAATGTCCAAAACTTGTAATAGGGACTGTTGCTCCAGCACCTGCAAACTTTATTAGTTTATCGTACAATCCAAATCCATCTAAAATTGCTCCGATGACTACAAAAGTTGCCATTAAATGAGCTGGTGTTAACTTTGCGAAATCTAACAATAGCTGCCCAATTACACAAATAGCTCCACCTACAAGAAATGCATATATAAAATCCACAATTCACTCTCCTTTAACTCTTTCAAATACGACACCATGTGCAATTGTTGGAATCGTTTCTTTCTGTTGCATCATCATCGGGCTTAATAATGCGCCAGTGGCAACGACAAAAATTCGTTGTAAATTCCCTTTTTGCATCTCGTGTAATAAATGGCCATATGTGACAACTGCTGAACAAGCGCAACCACTACCACCTGCAAACACTTCTTCTTGACTTGATTCATAAATCATCAATCCGCAATCATTGTATATATGCCCAAGATCGTAACCTTCCTCAAGTAAAAGTTGTTTTGCAATCGGCGTCCCAACAGCTGATAAATCACCCGTAACAATCAAATCATAATCATCGGCACTTCTTCTTAAATCTTCAAAATGCTGTTGAATTGTATGAGCTGCTGCTGGAGCCATCGCTGCCCCCATATCCAAAGGATTTGTGATTCCTAAATCTTGCACTTTTCCGATTGTAGCCGCCGTAATTTTAATTGCACTTTTTTCATTGCTAATTAATATAGATCCTGCACCAGTCACAGTTGAATTTGCTGTCCCTGGCTTTTGCCCACCATACTCTGTTGGATAGCGAAATTGTCTTTCAGCCGTTGCATTATGACTACTTACTGTAGCTAAGACACGATTTGCAAATCCACCGTCTATAAAAGCTGAGCCAACTGCTAAAGTCTCCATAGACGTCGCACAAGCGCTAAACATTCCTAAAAAAGGAATGCCCCACTTACGCGCAACATAATTTGCTGTCACTGTTTGATTTAATAAATCTCCCGCTAAAAAGAAATCAATTTGCGATGTTTTTATATTCCCTTTTTGCACTGCTTGTTGAATTGAGTCTGACATTAATCTTCGTTCGGCGAGCTCCCAATTTTCCTCTCCACAATGCAAGTCATCGTATGAAATATCAAAATCTTTTCCAAGAGGGCCCTCAGCTTCTTTCGGACCGACAGCAGTACCCGTTGCATTCACATATATATCATTTTGAAATACCCACGTTTGTTTTCCGGTTAACCTCATACTAGCCCCTCCTTTAAGACATAAAAACTTTAAAGGTATACCTTATTAACCCAATGATATATGCACCAACAACCCCAAATACAATTACACTTCCTGCCAGTTTAAACATATTTGTAGCAATCCCTAGAACAACCCCTTCGCTCTTATGCTCTAAGGCAGCACTCGCCATAGAATTTGCAAATCCTGTCACCGGTACCGCTGATCCTGCTCCAGCAAATTGACCGATTTTATCATATACACCACACCCTGTTAAAATCGCGGATAATAAAACAAGAGTTGCAACAGTGGGGTTTCCTGCCTCTTGTTCACTGAAGTGAAAATAATGTATATAAAATTTCATCAATACTTCTCCAACTGTACAAATGAGTCCACCTACAAGAAATGCTTTGATACAATTTAGTAAATAGTTTGGCTTTGGATGATACTCCTTCACTTTATTTATGTAATCATCCTTCAATTTCTGACTTGTCATTTATATACTGCCTCCTACTTTACGAAATAAATCCAGTGAAACAACGAGCCTATTACTTTCCCAAGTACAAGAGCAACGAGTAAAACAACAATCTTCCCCTCTACCCCTACTCGTTTCGCTAAAATAGGTAGAACATTTAACACCTCTGTTAATGCTGCAGCAAGCATTCCAATGAACGTGCCACAAAATATCCCTAATATAACGAGCCAATATTGCGACGTTTGAAATGTAATGTTTTTCAAACTGCACCAAGCCCCTGTTAAAGTACCTGCAATGACTGCCCACTCAAAATATTGAATATGCTTTCCACTTCTCGTTAATTGGGCTAAACGGGGGATTATACCAAGTACAGCTAAAAATGCGACATATCCGCTACCTACCGCAATCCCTCCAGCTAAACCAATTAAAATAACAAATCCAGACTCAATCATCGGTAAGTTGTTTCATATTATCCTTGTTTTCATTAACGATTACATATTGATCAAGTGACTGTTGGTATTGAAACATCTCAACTTCTAGCGGACTTGGCTCTTCATTAATTCGCTTTTGAAATACATGATTAAAGAATAAAACCATCCCTAAGCCAAGACCTAAAGAATAAGGAATTTGAAATAAAAGTGGTTGCGCATTAAATTCTCCAGTAATCATGTAATATAACCGTTGATGTACTTGTTGCATACTTACATCTTCATGGAAATAAATGATCGCAAGGGCCGCTCCAATGAAAAGTAACAGCCATACAAGCCCGAAAAAAACTGGATGCGCCTTCTTTTTTTCGTATATAATTTCAACAAGAGTTTGTCCAGAACCGAGTAAATTAATTTGTACATGAGATGCTTTCTGTTGAATAATCTCAATTACTTTCATAACATCAATTACAACATGCGTCTTATCATGCGCTGTTATTTTGTAAACTATCTCATTTTGTAACAACTCAACTACGGAAGAATCTCCGGCAAGTTGAGCAACATCGCCCAGCTTTACTTCATAAGTAGGAGAAACTTTTAAACGATTGCGCATTTTAATATAAATCGTTTGTTCCAACTTTCATTCACCCCTTCACTCTTCCTCGTAGTTGTAGTATGGTTATTGAATTTTTTTCTAATACAATTTTTTCATAAAAAAACATCCGCACCATTTCGGTACAGATGTTTTTTACTTATGCCTTTTTCTTAAATAAGTTTGCAATACTTAATGCAAGCCCTCCCCAAATGACTACTATTCCAATAACCATCATCATAATTGCTGAGCCACTCATTATGAAACACCTCGATCTTTCCATTCTTTTTCAAGCTTGGCAGAATCCGAATGTATTTGTGCATTCCATTTCTTTAGACTAATAATTAGCGCAACGATAAGGAAGGCTGCTGCTATCGACCAACCATACGTTACAACAAACTCAGTCGGATAATCTCCATAATTCTTTTTAATGTTTTGGATTGTACCATCAATTAGCATATACCCTAACATAAGCGGAGTAATAACGAGTAAACTTACTCTCCAAAACGTTCCTAATTTAATATCAGATACAAAGTTTGCATGATTTTGATAAACTGGTAAACGACGTAAAATGAGCCCTATCGTCACTACTTCCGCAAGTGCAATTGTAATTAATCCGAAATTATTAGCGAAATAGTCGACAACATCTAAGAACATAAGCCCACCACGTGTTGCAAATACAAGAGAAACTAACACGAGAAGGGTTCCCATAATTCCAATGGTTTTTTCCCGACTTAAACTGAATTTTTCAGATACAGCGGCAAAACATACTTCCGCGAGTGAAATAAGTGATGTGATTCCAGCAACCGTTAACGATAAGAAAAATAATACACCAAACAACGGTGACATCGGCAATTCATTAATAATTTGCGGAAATACTACGAACGCAAGCCCAACGCCAGCACTTGCTACTTTATCAACCGGTACTCCCATATTATTCGCCATAAATCCAAGAGCTGCAAAGACCCCAATACCCGCTAATAATTCAAATCCTGAGTTTGCAAATCCAGTAATAAAGGCATTATTTGTTGTATCCGAGTTTTTCGGTAAATAACTAGAATACGTAATCATAATTCCAAATGCTAAAGATAAACTAAAGAATATTTGACCATAAGCAGCAAGCCATACTTTCCCATCAAAAATACGACTCCAATCTGGTTTAAAGAATGCATCTAGTCCTTGCATAGCACCTTCCATCGTCACTGCACGAACGACGATAATAAGGAACATAACAACTAATAAAGGAATAAATATACGGTTAACAACTTCTATTCCTTTTTTAACTCCTTTAAATGCAACGCCAAGCACAATAATCCAAACGAGAGCTAATGGAATTAATACTTCCGGTACAAGTCCTCCAAATTGCCCTGGCTTATCTGCAACATGTAAGTACTCTTTAAATAAAAATGATTGCGTGTCTTTTCCCCATGCTCCAGTAATTGCAAAGTATGTATACGATATAGACCAAGCAATAATCACTGCATAATATGTTGAAACGATAAATGTTACGCACATTTGCCACCATCCAATAAATTCGGCACGCGGGCTAATACGGAAAAATGTAAGTGGTGCTGAGCCACGATGACGATGACCAAGAGCAAACTCAAATGCTAACAATGAAATACCCGTCGTTAATAATGCAAATAAGTACGGTAAAAAGAATGCCCCGCCTCCATTTTCATACGCTGTATAAGGAAAACGCCATATGTTTCCTAATCCAACGGCAGATCCGACCGCTGCAAAAATAAATCCAGCTCTCGTTCCCCATTGTTGCCTCGTTTCCATGTTTCCTTCCCCCTTTATGACAAGTTCATACTTGGATTATATTTTAAATTGACTAAATTATCAATAAATTCTGTTAATTTTTGCAAAAATTAACATCTCTCTCCTATTAACGGCATAAAAAAATCGAATAGACAATTATTCGTCTATTCGATCTTTCATCTGTTTTAATATTTTCTTTTCAAGTCTTGAAACTTGTACTTGCGAAATGCCTATGCGCTCTGCTACTTCTGACTGTGTTTGATCTTTATAGTAACGCAAGTATACAATTAAGCGCTCTCGTTCATCTAGTTCTCTAATCGCTTCTTTTAAAGCAATTTTATCGAACCATTTCGTTTCAGATTGATCTGCAATTTGATCTAAAATAGTGATTGGATCTCCATCGTTTTCATATACAGTTTCATGTATAGACGAAGGGGCCCGGCTCGCTTCTTGTGCTAGAACAACTTCCTCTGGCGTTAGTTCTAGTGCCTCTGCCACTTCATTAATCGTTGGAGCCCTTCCGAATTCTTTCGAAAGCTCATCTCTCATCTTTCGAATTTTGTTTCCTGTTTCTTTTAAAGACCTACTAACTTTCACTGATCCATCATCACGTAAGAAACGTTGTATTTCACCAATAATCATTGGAACTGCATATGTTGAAAATTTCACGTCGAAAGATAAATCAAATTTATCTACCGATTTCAAGAGCCCAATACATCCAATTTGAAATAGATCGTCTGGTTCGTATCCTCGATTAAGAAACCGCTGTACAACCGACCAAACGAGGCGCATATTACTTTGAACGATTGTATCTCTCGCTTGTTGGTCTCCATCTTGACTTTTTTGAATTAACGCTTTTAGCTCGTGGTCCTTTAACTGAGGTTTCTTCTTCTCATTTTTGACCTCTATGTCCATAGGCTATTCTCCTTAATTGCATAGAGCGTTACTATTTGATAAGTATTTTGTCAAATGGATTGTTGTCCCGAAAGATTCGTTTGAAATAACTTCTACTTCATCCATAAAATTTTCCATGATAGTAAATCCCATTCCGGAACGCTCTAATTCAGGTTTAGTTGTAAAAAGGGGTTGTCTCGCTTCATCTAAGTTAAAAATTCCAATCCCTTCATCTCGAATCGTGAGTTTCACCATTGCTTCTTCCAAAATTACAGAAATATAAACAATACCTTCTGCATTTCCTTCATACCCATGAATAATTGCATTTGTAACCGCTTCTGACACAACTGTTTTAATCTCCGTTAATTCTTCCATCGTTGGATCTAGTTGTGCAATGAAAGCCGCCACTGTAACGCGAGCGAACGATTCATTTTGACTTAATGCTGAAAATTGAAGGTTCATTTCATTTCTCACCTATGCCACCCCCAACGTCGCGAGCGCGTGCGCTTCACTTTCTTCTAAGCGAACAATTTTGAATAAGCCCGACATTTCAAATAAACGCTTAACAGGCGGTGAAATTGCACAAACAACCATTTCTCCACCTAATCCCTTTACGTGTTTATATCGGCCTAATATAACACCTAGACCAGAACTATCCATAAACGATAAGTTCTCTAGGCTCAAAACAATATGATGAACACCATGTGTCTCAATCATATCTGTTACTTTCGTTCGCAACTCTTCAGCCGTATGATGATCTAATTCACCCGCTAGTCTCACACATAGGACGTCACGTTTTACTTCTAATTGCATGGAAAGACTCACACGATTTCCTCCTTATGCTCAAACTTTACTCATTCGCATACATAAAGATTTTCGTGATACAAAATAAGAATCCTCCCTGCTGACAAAAGAAGAACTATTTCGTCATAAAGTGAAACCTTTCAGCATTATTCACCTACATACGAATAGAAAAGCGGCAAAATATTTGCCGCTATTTTGATGTTGAAAACATCCCAAAACTTCTTTTAAATAACTCCCACCAGCTCGCTGCAGCAACATCTTCTTTTGCTACAATTGTTTGTTTTAATAAAACATCCTTATCTTTTTTAATAACAAGTGTACCAAGCGCGTCACCTTTTTTAATCGGTGCTTTTACTTTCTTTTCAGCAATTACTTCTTGTTTTACCTTGTCCATATTCTCGCCCTTCTTCATAAGAAGAGAAACATTATCTGATGCAACTAAATCTACTTTTTCTTTTTTCCCTTTCCCTACTTGAACTGTCTTAATTTTTTCGCCGCGCGTATACAATTTCTTTGTCATATATTGACCAAATGCGTAGTCAAGAAGCTTCGTCACTTCGTTGTTCCGTTCTTTTGATGTTGGTGCTCCCATGACAACTGAAATGATACGCATGCCATTTTTTTCAGCCGATGCTGTTAAACAATATTTCGCTTCTGTCGTAAAACCTGTTTTTACTCCATCTACGCCAGGATAAAAACGTACTAGCTTATTCGTATTAACGAGCCAAAACTTTTTATCCGTATCTTCACGTAAATAATCTTCGTACTTACCTGTGTATTTACGAATAAGTGGATACTTCATCAATTCTCTTGCCATTATAGCCATATCATTTGCTGTCGAATAATGGTCTTTGGCCGGAAGACCTGTTGGGTTTTGAAAATGTGTATTTTTCAGCCCTAGATCTTTCGCCTTTTTGTTCATCATATTTACAAATCCTTCTTCTGAACCTGCGATATGCTCGGCTACTGCAACAGATGCGTCATTTCCAGATGCAATTGCAATACCCTTTAACATCTCATTTACAGTCATCTCTTCCCCAGGTTCTAAAAAGATTTGCGATCCACCCATTGAAGCTGCATGTTCGCTCGCTCTAACTTTATCGGTCAGTTTTAGTTTTCCTTTTTCAACTTGTTCCATAATTAAAAGCATTGTCATAATCTTTGTCATACTAGCAGGTGGTAATTTTTCATTTGGATTTTTATCAAATAAAACTTTACCTGTATCTTGCTCAATTACGATTGCTGACGACGCTTGTTCCGCTAACTTCGGCGTTGTTTCTTCTGTTTTCTCCTGCTTCGTTTTCTCAGATTGTGCAAAACTCACTGAAGTTCCAGAAAGCAATAACATGAAACAAACAAGTATTCCAAAAACTCGCTTCATGACTAACCCTCCATTCTATATCAGACCTATTTTTTCCAATTTATCTTTTTTTAATACCAAATTTTTCTAACATTTTCAGTTGACAAATACATTCGTCCCCTATATTGTATTAAGTGTATTACACACAGTAGTACACATAATACATATAAGGAAGGAGACATTGCTCTTGCATATTCAACTTGATCCAAGAAGCAACACTCCGATATGGGAACAAATTGTTCAAAATATAAAAGAACTCGTATTGAAGAACATGTTAGCTCCAAGTGACAAACTTCCTTCTGTACGCGAACTCGCTTCTTTACTCGTTATAAATCCAAATACAGTGAGTAAAGCGTATCAAGAGTTAGAGCGACAAGGGATTATTGAAACATTACGAGGGAAAGGAACATTTGTATCCCAATCGATTACCCCAACATTAGACGAAAGGAAAATCGCTATGGTTGAAAAGCAATTTCATCAATTACTATTAGAAGCCTCTTATCTTGGTGTTACGAAAGATAAAATTCATGATTGGATAGATTCATACTATAAAGAGATTGGAGGAAATACAGATGCTGAAAGTGACAAGCTTGAAGAAAACAATTGATAATCAAACGATTTTAGACGATGTTTCTTTCACATTGCAAAGAGGGAGTATCATCGGATTACTCGGAAGAAACGGTGCGGGGAAAACAACTTTATTGCGAACGATGGTCGGTATTTTAGACCCTGATGCAGGGACCGTTACATATGAAGATACAAACATTCATCAGTGTCCTGAAATAAAGCAAAAAATCGTATATGTTCCTGATTCTACCAATATACTGAACGGCTATACGATAAAAGAAATTGTAAATTTTTATAAAGAAGTTTATGCCGCATTTGATGAAACACATTTCTATGAATTGTTAGAACGTTTTAACTTACCAAACAAACGAATTCGTAGCTATTCAAAAGGAATGAAAGCACTGCTCGCCATCATTTTAGCTGTTTCTACAAAAGCAGAATATATCATTTTAGATGAACCGACAAATGGACTTGATCCTATCGTGAAAAGGCAAATTTTACAGTTTCTCGTTGGAGAAGTTGCAGAAAAAGAGATTACCATTTTCATCTCAACTCATCATTTAGATGAAGTGGAACAAATTGCAGATACAATCATTATGTTAAAAGGACATACTGTAGCATCTATTACGTCACTAGACGATGCAAAATCACAATTTGCTAAAATACAAGTCGCTTACGAACGTTCATTGCCTCAAAAACTAGAAAACTTAAGCAATATTAAAATATTAAATCAAACAGGAAAAGTATATACAATCTTAATTGAGGGAAATGTCGCAGCTACATTGGAAAAGTTTCATAAAGAACAGCCACTGCTCATTGAGGAATTAGCCATGTCGCTCGAAGATATTTTTATCACAACGTTTGAGGAGGATTCGCATGTTTCATAAAGCTTTATGGATAAGGCAATGGAAGCAAGGAAAATATATAATTCTATTATTTTGGTTAATTAGTTTATATCAACTACCTTATAAATATTATCAAGAAGCGCAAATGCAACTAAAACAATCAAAAATGAAGTTTGATGACTATGCATATTACTACTCCTACTATTTTCACGCATCTGATGGTGCCGTCCTCTTTCAAGGAGTTACTCTTATTGCACTTGCTTGTCTTTTAATCGGATGGGAACGTAACAATCAATCAACTGATTTTCTATTCTCGATGCCTTTTAAACGAAAAGATATTTTTTTAACAAAATGGTGGCTTGGTGTTTTGAATATTATTACAGTGCAAATTGTTTGCTGGATTAGCATGTACGGAATAAAGAACATGTCGTTTCACAATGAGCATCAAATCTTTACTCCGTTCTATAGTTACTTTCTATATGCTACGGTTGTACTTATCGCTATTTATACATTCACCTTATTTATCGGAACCATTACTGGACATATATTCTCTCAAAGTAGTTTAACTATCATTCTATTATTTTTACCATACGGTTTTGGATTGTTAATTTCCGGATTCATTTATTCCCATACACAATGGTCTTTAGATGCAATAGGAGAAATAGAGCAACGTACTCATGAGTACTTACAACATATAGATATCATTTCACCATTAGAATCTTTTTCTATTACTTATGATTACCACCCGATAGAAACATTTGATGACTATGGCAATAAACTTTCTAGTGTACCACAGGACAATCCAATGGAACGTACTTCTGTACCTTCTCCTTGGACACTATTAACACCATTTGCTTACATCATTATCTTTTTATCAATGGCAACCTTTCTATACACACGTACACCGAACGAACAAAACGGAAAAATACTATTGTTTCCCAACTTGCAAAAATGGTTCATGATTTGCACTGTTCTATGCTTCGGACTGCTTGGCGGTAGAATATTAGGCGGACGAGATGCACTTCTGCCTTATTATGTTGGATTTTTCCTATTCGCTATCATAAGTTACTTCATTTTTACACGTCTATTAAAATTGAAGTTTGCTTTTAGAGGGAAATAAACATACATTAAGGTGATGAATACATGTTTCAAAAAGCATTATAGATGTGAAACTATAAACACGGAACAATGGCATTAATAGAAGCTGACGAAAAAGTCATACAATGACAAAAGAAAGATGTTATGAATTATTTAACTCTTATATGAACTAAATAAAAAGGCATTGCACAAGAGCAATGCTTTTTATTATATATATCCCTATCTAAATAAGGAGGTTATTTCACATTCTCTCTCCTATCCCCATACACCATCTCTTCTTTCATCCCAAATCCATCACCATTTTGCACAATTTGCTCTGTCGGTGCAACTACACTTTCGGCAATTTTCCATTCCCCACGCTCTTTTACAAATACTTGTAGAAAATAGTTCATACCATCTAATTGATATGCATTTTCTTTTTTCACATTATAGTGAATCGCAATGTAGTACACTTGAATGTTTTCTTTCCCTATTTTTGATACGTATTGCGATAGTCTCGGTATATAAAGTGCTGCTTTCTGAAAAGATAGTTGCTTCGCTTTAACAAGCGATGAACTTATTACATTACGTAATGTGTCCCGATTACGAATATTATCGCTATGGTGGAATAATACTGCGTTTTGCATAGAACGAACCCATAATTTCGAATATAAAACTGTATTATCAGTTTCAATGTACTTCACTTCTTTTCGCACCACTTGGATAGGCGTATCTGCATACGTGAATGTTTGAAAATAGAAAAAACTACCAAATAAAATGGTAAGTGCAGCAATATATTTCATAATCTTTCCTCCGATCTTTTAATTAAAGTATCGGAGTTTCAAAATATTTTTATTCAAAAGAAAAAGGATAGGAATGCTTTCGCTTCCTATCCTCATTTATTATAATACGCGGCCAAATAGTTCTAAGACCATTTCTATTTCTTGGTCGCTCCAACCTTTAAATCTCTCTTTATAATATTCTTTACGCACAGCTTCAAGTTTTTCAGTTACTTCTCTTCCGTGCTCTGTAATTTCTAAGTACACGATACGACGATCTGAATTAGAACGTTTTCTTTCTACTAATCCTTTTCGTACAAGTCGATCTGTAACAGCTGTAATATGACTGGAGGTTACGTTTACTTCACTCGCAATTTGCGAAGCCATCTGTGGACTGTTTAAAAATAACGCACGTAATACAGAAAATTCATTATATGGCATATGTTCTGCAAAACGTGTATTAATATCATTTTGTAATAAACGTATCATTTTTCGAAATGATGCAGATAAATCTAAAATCAGCGTTTCTCTTTTTTCGTTCAATAGCCTCGTCCCTTTTTTATCATATTTACACATATTATAATCTATAAATACCTATATTGTATATGATTTCTTTCCTCAACATTCTCATTTATGTAACTTTTTTCATATAAATTTCTTTTTTGTTCACACATATACATATAAAAAGGATGGTGATGGAAAATGCAGGGTGGAATAAATCCTTATTTACACAACGTACGCACAGCTAATACTGGTAAAGAAGCTACTATTACTGTACAAGGCGAAGGCGTTGTCAAAGCAAAACCAAACGTTGTTATATTAACGCTTGGCATTCGAACTGATAGTAAAAATGTAAAACAAGCGCAGGAAGAAAATGCAGTACAATCAAAACAATTGCTGGATGCACTTAAACAGCTTGGTATTGCCGATAAAGATATAGAAACGATTTCTTATACGATCACTCCTCAATACGAATATGTAAATGATAAAGCATTGCTACAAGGATACCGTGTGGAGCATTTGTATGAAATTACCGTTTTAAATGTACAAAAAGCTGGGGAAGTATATGATATAGCCGTATCAAATGGCGCAAATGTAGCAAAAGGTTTACGTTTCCGAGTATCTCATCCAAATAAATATTATGAGCAAGCTCTCATTCAAGCTCTGCACCAGGCAGTAGAAAAAGCTCGTGCTATTGCGAGTACATATAATCTAAATATTAATCCTGTTCCCCTCTCATTCGTTGAAGAATCTGCCCAATTACCACGGGAGGTTACGTCTTATGCTACTTTACATGCACAAGCAGCCCCGCCCATTCAATCTGGTGAATTAGAAATCATTTCATCCATACGGGCTATTTTTACGTATTTATAACGAATTCTCTTTACAAGTAAACGTTATCATTTTACTTGTTGTAAAAACATGATGTTCTGATATAATAAAGGACGGTGAGCTCTTACAAAAGAGATATCACGGGTGGGAGAGGGATATGAAAAAGAAGGTTTAACATGAAAGGAATACTTGAAAGAACATTTAAATTAGGTTTACACGAAACATCACCAAAACAAGAAGTTTTAGCTGGAGTTACGTCATTTTTCACAATCGTATATATTATGATTGTAAATGCATCCATCTTATCAGATGCTGGCATTCCTCTTGAAGCTGGAATTTTAGCAACTGTTTTTAGTTCATTTGTCGGATGTCTACTCATGGCATTTTGGGCAAATGCACCTGCTATTCTTGTCCCTGGTATGGGTGTAAATGCATTCTTCACGTACACAGCTGTGCATACGCTTGGACTAACTTGGCAAGAAGCATTAGCTGCTGTCTTTATCTCTGGTATTATTTTTGCAATTGCCGCTTTTACACCAATCGCTCGCGTGCTATCAGTATCAATTCCAAAGTCATTAAAGGAAGCGATTACTGTCGGCATTGGATTATTTTTAGCGTTTATCGGATTGCAAAAAGGTGGTTTAGTCGTTTCGAACCCAAATACTGCTGTGGCAATGGGGAAATTAAGTAATCCTGTCGTTCTTGCGACATTACTTACTCTTATCATTGCACTTGTATTATTTATTCGTAACGTACGTGGAAACTTTTTATGGACGATTGCAATAGGAACTGGTATCTCATGGTTATTTGGTCTTGTGGATACGAGTCAAGTGGGAAATAGTTCATTCTCATTCGCTAATTATGGTGATGTGTTTGGAGCTATGTCATTTGGGAAACTTTCTTCCTTACCATTTTGGATTGCAACATTCTCTTTAAGCATGGTGCTTATTTTTGAGAACATGGGACTTCTGCACGGTTTATTAGAAGATGATCGTAAATTCCCACGTGCTTACCAAGCCAATGCAATTTCAGCAATGACATGTGGTCTATTTGGCACAAGCCCTACCGTTTCAACAGTAGAAAGTGCCGCAGGTATTACTGCAGGTGGTAAGACAGGTCTGACGTCTATCGTTACTGGGTTGCTATTCTTTGCATCACTGTTTGCTCTTCCGTTTGTCAAATTAATTCCTGATAGTGCCATTGCACCAATCTTAATTATTATTGGCGGTCTGATGATTACAAGCATTCAACAAATTCCTCTGAACGACTTTTCAGAAGGATTTCCAGCATTCTTAATTATCGTTATGATCCCGCTCACATATAGTATCGCTGATGGCATTGCGTTCGGATTTATTGCTTACCCTATCTTAAAAGTTTCTCTTGGAAAGCGTAAAGAAGTCGCACCATCTATGTATATCATTACATGCTTATTCTTAGCTATGTTTGTATTACATGCTATTGGTTAAGAAAAACCACCGAGGAAATCCTCGGTGGTTTTTTACTTAAACCATCCTTTTTTATAAAACCATGCCATCATTCCGCCGCCAATTAAAGCCATTAGAAGAAGACAAATAAAATAACTATATTGTCCACCAAGCTCTGGCATATGCGTAAAGTTCATTCCATATACTCCCGCAATAAATGTTAATGGCATGAAAATAGTCGAGAATACAGTTAATGTTTTCATAATGTTATTCATATGATGTGAGTTTAATGAAAAATAACTATCCCGAATATCCGCCGTTAACTCTCGACTTGCCTCAATCATTTCCGTAAGTTTAAGTAAATGATCATGTATATCTTTAAAATAAATCTCATGATCACTTATACCGTAAAAACGAGTGGAATTCAAAATACGATACAATAAATCACGCATTGGAATAATTGTACGTCTTAACTTAGATAAATCTGCCCTAATATCAAATACTTCTTCTAGCACGGCTCCTGCTGTCTCACCTGTTAAATTATCATCAATCGCATTTAAATGATCTTCAATGTAATATACAGGTGCGAAATAATCATCTACAATTTGATCAGTGATTGTATGTGCTACATGTAAAGGTCCTTTCTTAATCCGCCTCTTCTCACCAAGTGTTTTCCATACTCTTTCAATTGCATTATTATGAGAAAAATGGAAAGAAACAATATAGCGATCACTAACAAACAAATCAATTTCATGTGGTTCTAGCCCATCTTCTCCAAACGCGTGAAGAACTAAAAAGTTATATCCATCATAAAAATCAACTTTTGGCCTCTGTACATATTCTAGACAGTCTTCAATTGCAAGGGGATGGAACTTAAAATGGTCTTGCAGAATATATGTATACTCTTCTTTCGTTGGCTTATATAAATCTAGCCAATACCATACAATATGGTCTTTCTTTGTTTCTTCTAGAGAAACATCATATAATACTTCATCTGTTTTTGTTACTGCACAAATTCTAATCATAATTTCACCCATTATTATTATAAACAAAAAATAGTAAAAAAAGCCAAGGAGAAATCTCCTCAGCTTTTTTTTATTACTTCGTTACGATACCGTGTACTAAAGTTGGTGCATCTACGTGTTCTTTAGAGATCTTCATGTTCTCATAAATTTTCGCTTTTACATCTTCAACATTTTCGCGGTTTGCGTAAATTGTAACAAGGGATTCACCTTGCTTCACGCTATCGCCTACTTTTTTGCGCAGCATTAAGCCAACTGCTAAATCAATTTCTGACTCTTTCGTTGCACGTCCTGCTCCTAAAAGCATTGCTGCTGTTCCGATTTCGTCTGCAACGATCTCTGATACATATCCGTCTTCTTTCGCTTCCACTTCAATTTTAAATTGTGCTTGTGGCAATTTAGAAGGGTCATCAACAACAGATGCGTCGCCGCCTTGCGCTGATAAGAACGTTTTAAATGATTCTAGCGCTTTTCCGTTGTTCATTACTTCAATTAGCTTTTCACGTGCATCTTCTAAAGATGAAGCTTGTCCAGCAAGGTACACCATTTGACTTCCAAGTGTTAAACATAGCTCTTCTAAATCTTTCGGCCCTTTACCTTGTAATGTATCAATTGCTTCTTGTACTTCTAATGCGTTACCGATAGCTTCACCGAGTGGTTGACTCATATCAGAAATAACTGCCATCGTATTACGACCAACGTTATTACCGATGCGTACCATTGCTTCTGCTAAACGTTTTGCATCTTCATCCGTTTTCATAAATGCACCTGCTCCAGTTTTTACATCAAGAACAATTGCATCTGCACCAGCAGCAATTTTTTTACTCATAATCGAACTTGCAATAAGCGGAATTGAGTTTACTGTTGCTGTTACATCACGAAGTGCATATAACTTTTTATCAGCAGGTGTTAAGTTACCACTTTGGCCGATAACAGCGATTTTGTTTTCATTTACAAGACGCATGAATTCATCGTTTTCAATTTCCACATGGAATCCTGGAACTGCTTCTAATTTATCAATTGTACCACCAGTATGTCCTAAACCGCGTCCAGACATTTTCGCTACTGGTACATCTAAAGCAGCTACTAATGGACCTAATACAAGTGTCGTCGTATCACCAACACCACCTGTCGAATGCTTATCTACTTTTACACCTTCAATAGCTGATAAGTCAATTGTATCGCCGCTATTTACCATTGCCATCGTTAAATCCGCACGCTCTTGATCGTTCATATCTTGGAAGAAAATTGCCATTGCAAGTGAACTTACTTGATAATCAGGAATATCACCATTTGTATATCCTTCAACAATAAAGTTAATTTCTTCTGTCGTTAATGCATGTCCGTCACGTTTTTTTGCAATTAGGTCCACCATTCTCATTGTGAAGTCACCCCTTCATTTGTTTTACGATTGCTTTTACTAATGCTAAGAAGTTAGCTTTAACACGTTCTGTCGTTTCAATTACTTCATCGTGATGAAGTGGCTGATCTAAAATACCAGCTGCCATATTTGAAATACAAGAAATACCTAATACTTTCATTCCAGCATGACGTGCTACAATTACTTCAGGTACTGTTGACATACCAACTGCATCTCCGCCAAGTGTACGAAGCATACGAATTTCAGCAGGTGTTTCATATACAGGACCTGTCATTCCAACGTATACACCTTCTTGTACTTTAATATTTAAGTCTGCTGCAACTTGTTTCGCCATTTCACGAAGTTCTACTGTATATGATGTAGACATATCAGGGAAACGTACGCCCATTTCAGAATCATTTGGTCCGATTAATGGATTCGTACCCATGAAGTTAATGTGGTCTGAAATTAACATAAGATCGCCTGGCTCGAATGATGTATTTACACCACCAGCTGCGTTTGTTACAACAACCGTTTCTACACCTAGTTCTTTCATAACACGAACTGGGAATGTTACTTTTTGCATGTCGTATCCTTCATAGAAGTGGAAACGTCCTTGCATTGCTACTACTGTTACACCTTGAAGTGTACCAAATACTAGTTGACCTGCATGGCCTTCTACAGTTGATACTGGGAACTCAGGGATTTCACTGTAAGGTACTGTTACTGCGTTCTCAATTTCGTCTGCTAATACACCAAGTCCTGATCCAAGGATTAGTCCTACTTGTGGTGTCTCTTGAAATTTCTCTTTTAAGTATGAAGCTGATTTTGTAATAAGTTCACGATTCATTTGTTTATCCCCCTATTTCTTTAGCTCGTTTAAGAAGCTTGTTCCGTATTCTGGCATTTTCACACCGAAGTTTTCTGCTACTGTTGCACCAATATCAGCAAATGTTTGACGAAGTGGTAACTCTTGTCCGCCTTCTTTCATACTTGGGCTATATGCTAATAATGGTACATATTCACGTGTATGGTCAGTACCAGGGTGAATTGGATCATTACCGTGGTCTGCTGTAATTAATAATAGATCATCTTCTTGTAGTTTTGCGAATACTTCTGGAAGACGTGCATCATATTCTTGCAGAGCCTCTCCGTATCCTTGTGGATCACGGCGGTGGCCGAATAATGCATCAAAGTCAACTAAGTTTAAGAAGCTAAGACCTGTAAAGTCCATATTTAATGTATCTACAAGCTTATCCATTCCATCCATGTTAGACTTCGTACGAAGTGATTCCGTTACCCCTTCACCATCATAGATGTCAGAGATTTTACCGATAGCAATTACATCGTAGTCACTATCTTTTAATTCATTCATTACTGTACGGCCGAATGGTTTTAATGCATAGTCATGACGGTTTGGTGTACGTGTAAAGTTTCCAGGTTCACCAACGAATGGACGAGCAATAACACGACCTACCATGTATTTCTCATCTAATGTTAATTCACGTGCAATTTTACAGATTTTATATAACTCATCAAGTGGCACTACTTCTTCGTGTGCTGCAATTTGCAATACGCTATCAGCAGAAGTATAAACGATTAAAGAGCCGGTTTCCATTTGCTCTTGACCAAGTTCATCAAGAATTTCAGTTCCAGAAGCTGGCTTATTACCGATAATTTTACGGCCTGTTTTTTCTTCTAATTCATCAAGTAATTCTTTCGGGAATCCTTCCGGGAACACTTGGAATGGTGTATCAATGTAAAGGCCCATGATTTCCCAGTGACCTGTCATTGTATCTTTACCAGTAGATTTCTCTTGCATTTTTGTGTAATATCCAAGTGGTTTCTCTACTTTAGAGATACCTTTCATTTCACGAATGTTACCAAGACCCAATTTCACCATGTTAGGCATTTGTAAACCATTCATATGTTCAGCAATGTGACCAATTGTGTCAGATCCTAAATCACCAAATTGCTCAGCATCTGGTGCTTCACCGATTCCCACAGAGTCCATTACGACTAGGAATATACGTTTATATTTATTCATAACTGCGACCTCCTATAAGTTCAGTTCTACTTCTTGTAGTATGTTCAAAACGCTATAAAGTGAAACTGTTATCCATAAGAATTCTCATTGTCAAACAGTACTTCTTTAAACCATTCTCTAACCTATTTCGTTTTACTTGAAACGACTCAAAAACATTTCTAGTTTTTTCTAAGTCAGATGTCAGACATCTGATACTGATATCATAACATGTTTACGCTTTCTTTTTAATACATTTTCGTAGAATTTCTCATTTTCTTCACACTTCTATTGTAATCCATTCTGCAACGAAGTGCTAATTATTTTATGATTTATTTCTTCATAACAAAAATAAAAAGTAGCTCTAAAGAGCTACTTTTTATTTTACTTCTACCGTTTCTTCTTTATGTTCATGCAATTCGCCTTTTCTTACATGCACTTTCACTTTGTAAGCACCGTTCTCTTTGAAAGTATGTTTCGTTTCATACTCTCCTTTATTCCCTTCTTTCGCTGGAATAAATTCGTGTTTTTCAACACCATCTTTCCAAATCTCTAGTTGTACTTCAGCACCAGTTAATGCTTCTTCTTTTTGCTTTAAATGAACTTTCATTGTAGATTCAGCATTTGCCTTTATGTCTCCAGCCATAAGATGGATCATTGTGTCACTTTTATGATCTCCATGTCCTGCACTGTGGTCGCTGTTTTCTTTTTTCGCATCTTCTACTTTCGCATTTCCTACAGCAACTTTATGTTCTGGCATAACGTGCATATCGCGTGCATTTGTATGAGGAATAATATGATATACTCCGTCAGTTTCAAATGTTTTCTCTACTGCATAAACACCTTTTCCTTTATGCTTACCATCTAACATCTCATGTTTCTCGTCGCCATCTTTCCAAATTTCAAACTTTACGTCATCAGCATCCGTTACTCTTTCTTTTCCTTGTGTAACAAGTGCTTGTACTTCTGTTTTTTCACCAGGTTTAATTTCTTTCGGATTCGTTTGAATCGCTACGTTTACACTTTCAAGTTTCTTTTCTTTTTTCGGTTCTTCTTTGTTTGTATTACAGCCAGCCAACGCTAGCATCGCGATAAATAAAATCATAATAAGTTTTTTCATCATCATTTCCTCCTTTATACTTTATTTAGTATAGAGGAAATACATTGTAATATTCCAGTCTTCTGCTGAAAACAATATACGAAATGTTTGTGAAGTTTCTGTGAAACGGTCTTCCCCTCTTAATCTATGAAAAAAAGAGCATAGTAACTATGCTCTTGGATGAAACTGTTTATATACATCTTTTAATCTAGTTTTTGAAACGTGCGTATAGATTTGCGTCGTTGAAATATCTGCATGGCCAAGCATTTCTTGTACAGCACGTAAATCTGCTCCATTTTCTAATAAGTGCGTAGCAAACGAGTGACGCAACGTATGAGGTGTAAGCTCTTTTTCAATATTTGCTTCTTTCGCTAATCGTTTTAATATTTTCCAAAATCCTTGTCTTGATAATCGATTACCATGATGGTTTAAAAAGAGTGCATCTACTACTTTTTTCCCCATTAATTCTCTTCTTCCTTTTTCAATATACTTTTGAATCGCTTCCGTTGCTAAACTTCCTAGTGGAATAATTCTTTCTTTATTCCCTTTCCCTATGCAACGAACAAATCCCATCGTTAAATGTACATCTTCTAAATTGAGTGCAATCAATTCTGAAACACGAAGTCCTGTCGCATACAGTAACTCTAGCATCGCCTTATCACGAATCCCAAAAGCACTTGTCATTTTTGGTGTTTGAAGTAACGCCTCTACTTCATCAACTGATAATACTTTTGGTAATTTCCGTTCCCCTTGCGGCGTTTCAATATGTACGGATGGGTCGTGTTCTACCGCTCGTTCACGAAGTAAAAATTGGTGGAACGAACGAATTGATGCGATATGACGCGCCAATGTTTTCGAAGATTTTCCGTTCTCTTTTAAATACTGCAAAAAGTTAACAATGTGTAAACGGGTCACTTCATGAAAAGTTTTCGTCTGTTCCACATTTTGCAAATACTTTACGTAGCTTTTTAAATCCCGTTCATAAGATACTACTGTATTCTTTGCTAATCCTTTTTCGACAACCATATAATGAATAAAATCTTTTAATTGATCTTCCACTCTACACTACTCCCCATTTTCATAGAAAAACATCATTCTATTTACGAAAGCATCCTTTGCCGGTTCTTCATTCCCTGATACTTTTTCTACAGTCTCTTCTTTAGGTTTTTCATAACGATGATAGCTTTCATATTCTTCATTTATCCATAGTATAGCGAAATAAAACAAAATCGTACAACTTGTAAATAATAAAAATACTTTTATTCCATCAAAAGTTAATTTTAAAGCTCGGCGCATTGTAAATTCCTCCAAAATATAAGTTATTACAACATATGCCAAGCTTTCATAAATTTATACCTTATTCAAATAAAAAACCTCTTCCTAGATAAATAGGAAAAGGTTATTTTTCATCCGTTTCATTTTCTTGACAATTTTTACAAATCCCATGGAATGTTAAACGATGATCTTTCACCTTAAAGCTCCAGTCTCGCTCTACTTTCCTTTCCACTTCACCAAGTAAATCTTCTTGTATTTCTTGTACAGCACCACATTGTGTACAAATCAAATGATGGTGGAAACGCTGCGCACCTTCTTGGCGTAAGTCATAGCGTGAAACACCGTCTCCGAAGTTAATCTTATCGACAACTTTTAACTCAGATAATAGTTCTAAAGTTCGATAGACGGTTGCTAATCCGATCTCTGGCGACTTTTCTTTTACAAGGAGGTAAACATCTTCTGCGCTTAAATGATCTTCTTCATTTTCTAGCAGCACACGAACTGTTGCTTCACGTTGCGGTGTTAATTTGTAGCTCGCTGCATGTAATTGCTTCTTAATTCGTTCAATTCTTTCTTCCATTCGGTACTACTCCCTCCTCGCCACTCTTACACCATTATATCAGAAGAAGGGCTTCTGTCAAAAGAAAAACAATAAAAACAAATTGATAATTATTCTCAAAAAATATTTATTTTTTATTGATAGCCTCAACAACTTCTTTCATTAAAACTGGTGATGCGTAAGCCTCCACACTAGAAGCAAGTGCTAACACCACTCCAATTACAAGAAAGAAACATGTATACCGGATTAATAATGGTAATAGTGGCTCGGTTATTTTTCTAATAAATTGATGCCTAATCATCCGTAAAGAAAAACTTGCAGCAATGGTTGTCATAATGAGAAAGACTGGAATGATAATTAAATTTTGTGGCAAAACAGATACAAATGCTAATAATAGTCCATTCCATCCATGCTGACTTACTAAAAAACCAACTGTAAATCCAACAACAACTCCTTTTACAAATAATAAAATAAAAATAAGTGGTAATCCAATAATTGAAATCCCTAAAATCCAAATAAATCCGATGTATTTTAATTGCGAAAAGTAACTTTCTCGAAACATTTCGCCCGCAATGGCAAATTCTCCTTTAGAGACTTGTCCAAAAAAACGTTGTAAATAAAATGATAAATCTTGTTTTTGATTGATTTGTAAACTATTCACAAGAATGGCTCCAAATATTACTCCCATCAATAATAAAACAGCGTTAAATATATATAATGAAGAGTTTTCCTGTATGTGAGACATTACACGGTCTTGCCAATTTTTTCGCCACATTTTTCTTCCCTCCGTTCACACTCTTATTAAAAATGTATGAAAGAAAGAAAAAAGTATGACGAATTAACATTGAAATTCCGCTCTACTTTGCTAAACTAAAAAGTAGAGAATAGGAGGGATTTCTCTTGAAACCATTATTATTAGATTTTCCAACATTATTTCAAACTGAACGCTTGCAAGTTCGTAAACCATTTCCAGGTGATGGTGCAGAAGTATATGAAGCAATCCAAGCTTCTCTAGAAGACTTAGTACCGTGGATACCAATTAACGCTGAAACAGAAGAGAGTGCTGAAGAAATTGTTCGCGAAGCTCACGGACAGTTTTTACTTCGTGAAACACTTGATTTTCACTTATACGATAAAGTATCTGGTACATTCATCGGAGCAATTACACTAAAGCCTGAAAACTGGGATATTCCAAAGTTTTCACTTCACTTCTGGCTACATAGTGCCTATACAAAACAAGGCTATATGACCGAAGCTGTTAAAGGTGCAATTCAGTTCGCCTTTGATAAACTAGGCGCTAGAAGAATTGAAATTCGTACTGATGCAACAAATATAAATGCATGTAGCTTAGCAGAACGTCTAGAATTCATTCTAGAAGGTACAATGGAAAATGATTTCCTAGCACCAGACGGTAGCTTACGTGATGCACGTGTATATGCAAAAATCAATTAAAAAACACTCGCCTTTGGCGAGTGTTTATTTTTGTAGTTGTAAATATTGTACTGCAAACATCGTCTTCGCATCATGAATACGAAGATTTTTCATAAGAGTAATCGCTTCTTCTAACGATACTTCCATTAATTCCACAAACTCATCTTCATCTAACTCAGCTTTATTTTCTTTTTTTGTCAAACCTGTCGCTTTATATACATATAAAATTTCATCTGCGAATCCTGGAGATGTATAGAAAGAAGTAATAAGCTCCATATTTTCACATACATATCCTGTTTCCTCTTCTAATTCACGAACTGCTGTTACCTCTGGTTTTTCACCAGGCTCTAACTTGCCGGCTGGAATTTCTATAATCGCCTTTTCAAGCGCTTTACGATACTGCTCAACAAGCACAATTTTCCCCTCATCCGTAATAGCAATAATCGCAACTGCACCAGGGTGATTTACAATTTCACGTTTACTCATTTCTCCATTTGGTAATACTACATCATCAACACGAACTTTTATAACTCTACCATCAAAAATCGGCTCAGTTTTTACTGTTCTCTCTGTAAGATTACTCATACTACTTCATCTCCCTGTTCTATTTCCTATTCTTTCTTCATACATTTTACCACATTGAAAGGAGCGTGATAGAAATGAAAGTTTATATTTTACCAAATCGCATCACGTTAGTCGGAAAAGCATGGCAAATTCGCCATAAGCTAAAACAATATAGCAAAGAGTATACAACTGTACAAGAGTGGATTACAGCAAATAAAGTGAAACATTAATCCGTTAAGCTCACATTAATTATGCTTTTGCGGGCAGTTAATGCGAAGCGAAAAGGAAACGTTTGTCAACCTCTTTTCCCTCTCGTACAATAAAGGTAAGGAGGTTGACCTATGAAAAAACGTCAATTAGGAAACTCAGATTTATTTGTTACAGAAATGGGCCTTGGCTGTATGTCTCTCGGTACATCTGAAACAGAGGCTATGCGTATTGTCGATGAAGCAATCGATTTAGGAATTAATTTTTTTGATACAGCAGATTTATATGATTACGGATTAAATGAAGAATTTGTTGGAAAAGCCTTGAAGGGGAAACGAGACAAAATTGTTCTTACAACGAAGGTTGGAAATCGTTGGACAGAAGAAAAAAACGGCTGGTCTTGGGACCCTTCTAAAGCTTACATAAAGGCTGAAGTAAAAGAAAGTTTACGTAGACTTCAAACTGATTATATTGATCTTTACCAACTTCATGGCGGAACGATTGAAGATCCAATAGATGAAACAATTGAAGCTTTTGAAGAATTGAAAAAAGAAGGTATTATTCGCCATTACGGTATTTCTTCTATTCGTCCAAATGTAATCCGTGAATATGCAAAACGCTCAAACATCGTTAGTATACTAATGGAATATAGCCTTTTAAATCGTCGTCCAGAAGAATGGTTCCCGCTTCTGAATGAACACCAAATTAGCGTCATTGCTCGCGGACCACTTGCAAAAGGAATTTTAACTGATAACAATGCAAGAAAAATAGAAAGAGTAAAGGAAAAGGATTACCTCTCTTATTCTTACGATGAATTACATACAACTCTAGCGAGTGTAAAAGAAACGATTGGAGAAAGCTCTTTAACAGGAACAGCTATTAAATATTGCTTACATAATAAGACTGTTGCAGCTGTTATACCTGGCGCAAGCTCTCTTCAACAATTGCAGGAAAATATACGAGCTAGCCAACAGTTACCTTTAACTAAAGAAGAATATGTACAACTTCAAAAAATTTTTAAATATGACACATATGCTTTGCATCGTTAAAAATATCGAATTACCGATAAACAGAAGACTGTCTCCTTTATTAGGAGACAGTCTTTTTTATAACGTATCATATTTATCAGGATTTGTGCCTACATGTAAATCGCGATTCAACGTGTTAATTTGATTTATCTCTTCTTCAGTTAGTGAGAAATCAAAAATAGTAAAGTTTTCTTTAATACGAGATGGTGTAACAGATTTAGGAATTGTAACAATCCCGCTTTGAATATCCCATCTTAATATAACTTGCGCAGGTGTTTTTTCATATTTGTTAGCAATAGCCTGAATGATTGGATGCTGAAATACTTCTCCGCCCCTCATTAACGGACTCCACGCTTCCATTTGGATTTGCTCACCTTGACAATAATTACGCAATTCAAATTGCGTTAACATCGGATGAAGTTCTACTTGGTTCACCATCGGCTTCACTTTGCAATTTGGTAATAACAGTTCTAAATGATGTTTATGAAAATTAGAAACACCAATTGCACGCACTTTACCTTCTTCATATAATTTTTCTAACGCTCGGTACGTATCCACATACTTCCCTCTTACCGGCCAATGTATTAAATATAAATCTACATAGTCCATTTGTAATTTCTTTAAGCTTTTTTCAAACGCCTCGAGTGTCTCCTCGTATCCTTGATCGTCATTCCAAACTTTTGTTGTAATAAATAGGTCTTCTCTTGGAATTCCTGATTCACGAATCGCTTCTCCGACACCGCTTTCATTTTCATACACAGTTGCTGTATCAATCGAACGGTATCCAACTTCTAACGCTGTTTTTACTGCTTGTTTTACTTCGTTGCCTTCTTTTGCTTTATAAACGCCTAGACCAATCATCGGCATTTTCACACCATTATGAAGTGTAGTTGTTGGAATATACACAGTCGTCTCCCTTTCATTGTTACATTTTTATAAACCATAACTTTATTTCAACAAGATTCATTCAAAAAGTCAAAACATACGTACAGTTTACATAACACATTTATATAGCTAAAAAAATAACGTGAACTCATTTATTCACGTTATTTTCTCTCCATTCTTTCGCTTTTTCATCCACATTGCGCACAAACTCATTTTTCCCTTCCGTATATAACGTGCCATCATATGTATACTTTTCGGCTAATTCTTTCTTTAAGGTTGCATATGCCTCTGCTTCTTCACAATGAGCCATCATATAATCACGAAACGCTAAATGCCTTACTATCTCTGGGTTTCCTTTTTCAAACACGTGTAAATGATACGAACGTTTTTCTTCCGTTCCATGGATAAAAAATCGGCGTCCTGAAATACCATTTTCCCCTTTTACGATGTAACCAAGCTCTATAAATCGTTCATTCCACCTATCTACCCTTTCGATACTTTCTACTTCCATGATCATATCAATAATAGGTTTAGCTGCCAGTCCTGGCACTGACGTACTTCCAATATGATGAATTTTCACCCTTTCTGGCATCGCTGTTTTTAATCTTTCAGCCTCCATTTGAAATTTTTCACTCCAATGATTTTCATGCGGAACAACTACAATTTTCCTCATACTAACTCCCCTTTTCTTACAAGCTCGTCAAAAAATGATCAGTGAATTTCACTGATCATTTTTTTATTATTTAAAGTCTTTCCAAGTAAGGTTACTTTCACTTAGCAGTTCTTCAAATGATTTATTCTTTTCACGTTCTTTTTGTTCTTTGCGCTTTCTTTCCAGTTCAGCTGCCTCTTTTTCCTCTTCTCTCACTTGCAACTCTTTCTTCTTACTCTTTAATTGTTGCATGAGTGAATCATTTAATTGATCGCCTAATGTAAGTGTTTCTTTCTTTGGTTGATTCACTTGCGATTGTCTTTGCATTTGTCTTTGTTTCTTTTTCTTCATGCTACTCACCTTTTACTTTTTTCTCCATTATAGTAGATACACGATGAAATCGACAATAAAAAAGGGTCTTTACTCTATTATTCACTTTTTGTAAATATGTTAATTTTTCGAAAAGACTAAATTTTTATGTAGCTATAATTCTATGAATCTATTAAAATTATGTCGTATGATGTCAGATTATAAAAAAGGAGAAATGAACTATGTGGAAAAAAATTATTCCTGCCGTTGCTGTTTTAAGCACTATTACTTTTTCAAGCGTATTTGCCGCTCCCCCATCTCAGAATCCAGCTGAACAAAACCGCTACATAGACGTACAAATGCTTGGTATTAATGATTTCCATGGACAACTAGATACTGTTAAAAAAATTAATAATAAAGAAGCTGGTGGCGCTGATTACTTAGCTACTTATTTAAAAGAACGTAAAAAACAAAACCCTAATACACTTCTCGTACATGCTGGTGATATCGTCGGAGCTAGTCCACCAGTTTCAGCATTATTACAAGATGAACCGACGATTGAATTTTTAAATGACTTAAAATTTGATGTTGGTACAATCGGGAACCATGAATTTGATGAAGGCATTGATGAAATGAAACGCCTCATTTACGGTGGATATCATGAAAACACAGGGAATTTCAAAGGGGCTAACTTCCCCTATGTAGCTGCTAACTTCTATAACAAATCAACTGGCCGCTTATTTTTACCACCATTTACTGTAAAAATGGTAGATGGTGTTCCTGTAGGATTCATTGGTGTTGTTACAACTGATACACCAAATGTCGTTATGCCTACGATGCTTAAAAATGTACAAATTACTGATGAAGTAGAAGCAATTAATAAATCAACACAACAATTAAAACGCCTCGGCGTTAAATCTATCGTCGTTCTTGCTCATGTCGGTGGAACAACCGATGAGTCTGGGGTAACAAATGGCGACCTTACTCGAATTGCAAATGAAACAGACCCAGAAGTTGATGTTATTTTCGGTGGACATAGTCATACGTATGTAAATGGTACAGTAAATAATAAACTAATTGTCCAAGCAAATTCTTACGGCACGGCTTTCTCAGACGTGGATGTAACAATTGATCGTAAAACAAAGGATATTATAAAGAAAAAAGCTGAAGTTGTTACAACGTATCATGAAGGTGTAGAACCTGATAAACAAGTAAAGAAAAAACTAGATCAATATAAAGAAAAAATCGCACCACTTGTAAATGAGGTGGTCGGAAAATCTACAGCATCTATCGACCGTAAACAAAATGATGCTGGTGAGTCCACTCTTGGAAATTTAGTTGCCGATGCTCAACGTCAAACGATGCAAACTCAAATCGCCCTCATGAATCCTGGTGGCATTCGTATTGACTTAGATGCTGGTGATATTACGTGGGGTGAGTTATACGGCATTCAACCTTTTGGAAATCAATTGATTAAAGTAGATTTAACAGGTCAAGACATTCGCGATATTTTAAATCAGCAATGGCAAAAAGGAACAACAAGAATGCTTCAAATTTCAGGTATTCAATATGCATGGGATGCAAATAAACCAAACGGTGAAAAAGTTACAAATATACGTTTAACAAACGGAGAAGAATTATCTCCATCTAAAACGTATAGCGTAGTTGCAAATGCTTTCTTAGCTTCTGGCGGTGACGGATTCGTATCATTTAAAAATGGTAAAAATGCAGAAACTGGTCCAAACGACTTTGAAGCGTTAGTCGATTACGTAAAACAATTAAAAGAACCAATTCAGCCAGTTATTGATGGAAGAATCCAAAAAGTAAATTAAGTGTTTCTCTAATAAGAAATTTCATTTTTCACGCTATAAAGGATTTGCACTGATCCTGTATTTATACGTAATATACATCATAAAAAGGATACTCGTTCTTCCAATGAACATAGTATCCTTTTCTTTAGTTATCAAAATGTGATGTTTTGTTAAATTCATATTGCTGTAAAAATTGTTGCAACGCCTCTTCTACAATTTTAGATTTTTGAATTCCTTTCGATTCTGATATAAGGTCCAATCTTGCTAATATTTCTGTATTAATAGAAAAGGTGCGTCTCTTTTTCTCTGTACTTTTACTCATAATTGGTGCAATTACTTCTTCTCTTCTTCTTAATAATTCATAAATACTTTGTAATTGCTCATAAATTAATAATTGATAATCTGTTTTCTCATATTGAAGGGCGGTCGCTTCTTGGAGTTGTAAGTGACGTGGTTCTTCTCCATCTCCTACAAAAATACGTTTCTTCTGCTCTCCATCATATTCGTATCCAATCAATCTTAATTTCTTCGATAATGTATACGGGCTTATTTCAAGACGTTTTGCTATAATAGCGATGGATTCACGCCTATTTAAACCATCTATAATTTCTCCAATCGTCACAATTTCCCTCCTCCCGTGTTGAAATGACACTAGTATGGTATGTTACAATGATTTTCTAACAGTATATGCAAAATGAATAGCCTGTGCGATTCATACGATTTCACAAAAGGAGGTTTTCAATATGCTTTTGCGTAGCTATACCCCTCAGTTCTATAATGAAAACAAACAACTCATTCCTAATAGTATCGCTACGATAGAAAGCGTTATGATTAATAATCGAAAACAAACTCTCCTTATGCGTGGGCAAAACGTAGAGCAGCCTATTTTATTATGCTGTCATGGTGGACCCGGCATGGCACAAATCGGATTTATTCGTCATTTTCAAAAAGAATTAGAGAAGCACTTTATTGTTATTAATTGGGATCAGCGCGGGGCAGGTAAATCTTTTTCAATGAAAGATTTCGGAGCAAATTTTACAATCGAACACTTCGTTTCCGATGCAAAAGAAGTGATTCAATATGCACTTAGAAGGTTCAACAAACAAAAACTATTTCTCGCTGGTCATTCTTGGGGAAGTATTATTGGGCTTAACATAGCACATCAATATCCAAAGTATATCGAGGCTTACATCGGTATTGGGCAAATTGTACATATGAAACAAAATGAAGAATTACTATATCAACATTTAATTCATTCTGCAAAAAAACATGATCATAAAAAAGCATTAGCTTCCCTTTTAAAATTAGGCAAACCACCATTTTTAGATACGAGACGTCTCATTATTCAAAGAAAGTGGCTTGGCACATTTGGAGGCGCAATCCAAAACGGATCTTCCTTTTCTTTCATACGAAAAGGTTTCTTTTCTCCTGAGTATACGCTATTAGATTGGTTCAAGTTTCTCGCAGGAAATTTAAAATCTGGTGTTTTATGGGAAGAAATGCTGACAATCGATTTCTTTTCTTCTATCTCAAGTTTATCTATTCCAGTTTATTTTTGTTCTGGTCGCTATGATTATCAAACTCCTTATGCACTCGTTCAGGAATATTGCGATATTATTGAAGCGCCTATAAAAAAGATGATTTGGTTCCCAAATTCAGCACATTCTCCTGATTTAGAAGAACCAGAATTATTCGCCAATTCTTTGCGATCAATAAAACAAGAGCTAGCTTTTCAGCATTAGTAACAAAAGGCTCTTTTACATTTCATAGAAAACATTTTATAATAATATGTCGCAAGTATGTATAAATATAGCAAAATGTTTCATATTTACTTGTCTTAACAGAATAAAAATTTAGGGAGATTACATTTATTATGAACGCTGTACTCGTCGCAGTAGCAATTATGCTATTGCTTAGTTTGTTACGTGTCCAGGTCATTGTCGCCATCATTGTTGGAGCTTTAACAGGCGGAATTATCGGCGGACTCGGTATTTCAGAAACGATTAACACTTTTACAACTGGTCTTGGAAACAGTGCTCCAATCGCTTTAAGTTATGCAATGCTTGGTGGTTTCGCTATTTCCCTTTCCAAAACAGGACTTCCAGATGCTATGATTCAAACTGCATTAAAATGGATTGGCAATGAACAAGACACGAAAAAACAAGTTTATTCTAAAATACTTATTTTATTCATTATTTTAACGATGGCTTGTTTCTCACAAAATGTGATTCCTGTTCACATTGCTTTCATCCCCATCTTAATTCCAGCACTTTTAAAAGTATTAAATGAGCTGAAAGTGGATCGCAGACTTGTCACATGTATTATTACATTTGGATTGATTACTCCTTATATGTGGATCCCTGCAGGATTCGGAAAAATTTATCATGACGTATTACAAACCAACGCTGCGCAAAGCGGCCTTACATTTAATGTCACACTTATTCCAAAAGCAATGACTATTCCAGCAATTGGTATGATTATTGGATTATGTGTAGCGGTATTCATTACGTACCGAAAACCTCGTACGTATGAAACAGAACAAATTCATTCTACCGAAAATGAAATCGTTCCCTATACAAAACGTAGCATTACTTTCGGGTTATTATCTATCATTGCTACATTAACTGTTCAATTAACAACAGAATCAATGATTTTCGGTGCTTTAGCAGGTATTATCGTCTTATCAGTTAGTGGCAGTCTACCACTTAAAGAAGCAGATGCGATATTAACAAGCGGAATGCGTATGATGTCCTTCATTGGCTTTGTTATGATTGCTGCCGCTGGATTCGGCGCTGTTCTTCGAAAAACAGGACATGTTGAATCTCTGGTGCAAACGAGTGCACATATAATCGGAAATAACAAACCACTCGCTGCATTTCTTATGCTCGTTATTGGACTTCTCGTTACGATGGGAATTGGTTCATCCTTTTCAACCATCCCTATCTTAACAACCATTTTTGTACCTCTTTGCATTCAGCTTGGATTTAGTCCAATGGCCACAATTGCAATTATCGGTACAGCCGGAGCACTAGGTGACGCAGGATCTCCAGCATCGGATAGTACCCTTGGACCAACATCCGGTTTAAATGCTGATGGTCAGCACCATCATATATGGGATACATGTGTACCCACTTTTCTACATTACAATATACCGTTACTTATATTTGGCTTTATTGCCGCAATTACATTATAAAAAGGTGCGTATAAAACGCACCTTTTACTTTTTTATTTTTCCTTTTAATTGTTGAAAAGCTACTTTTCCGTTATCTTTGACATAGCTTTCAATTGTCGGTAGTGATGAACCTATCCATTCACACTCTATACTCCCATTGGGTCCAACAATTTTTAATTTATCTGGTATATGTATATTTAGAAATCTCGCTGACCGAATTAACTCAATAGCAATCTGATCACTTGAGGCTACAATTCCATCTACATACGGATTGTTTTGCAATAATGTAATAAATTGTTTATTTGTATACCCTTGTACACATTCTTCTCGATAAGAGATTCCTTCATCCCAAACAGCGTCTAAAAACCCTGCTATATGATCTTCCATTTCTTCACTTTCTTCTCCCTCACCGAAATATGCAAGAAAGTGACACCCTTTCTCTTTTAATAAAGAAACAGCTCTCTGTCCACTTTCATAATAATTTCCATGTGATTGTTGCTCATCGATCACAACAAACGGAAATGGAATTTTTCCTACACTTTTAAAAACTGCTCTTGTCAAAATAACACCTGCAATGTTATTTTGCTTCAGCATATGTATGTATCTATCTTTATTCTCTATATTACAAATAATGATTTGATAACCTTCTTTATATGCTATTTCCTCAATACAATGTAGCAAAGTGATGTTTGATTGGTTACATAAATTATCTACAAGTAATGCAATTATCGTTGAATTCTCTTTAAATAGTGGCTTCGCTGCACTGTTTGGCCTATAACGTAATTCTTCAATTGCTTCCTTTACTTGTTTTACTGTGTCCTCATGAACGTATCCTTTTTCATTAATAACTCGTGAAACGGTTGCGACTGAAACACCTGCCAATTTTGCAACATCACGTATAGTTGCCACATCGTCACCCCTTAATATGGTAATAGATTACAATTTTACGGTAAACTAAATTACACTATCCGTCAAGATTAATAACTCACATTTCTGAAAATTGTTACATCATTTCACTAAACGATACTCCAACTGAATTTCATGTAAAATTGGGATATTATCATATCCAATACGTGGAATTTCTTTCTTTATTTTTCGTGCCTCCTCTACCGCATTCACATATAAATTAGTCATTACAAAATTACGTTTTTGGTAAAATCGTAACGCATTCATATTATCATTTGTTGTAATAAGGCAAACCTGTCTGCACCGTTCTTCTTCTGCAACTTGTAATACACAATCCACAAGTTTCGTCCCTATTCCTTTTCTTTCTTCAAAGCTATCTAGCGATACAATTTCGCACATATTCCCGGTCACTTCATACGTTATAATTCCGATTATTCTGTCATCTAAGAGCGCAACAAATCCTGGCAACTCTTCTAACTGATGTCCCTTACCACGTGAAACCATCAATGAACTTCCCCAGTTCTCACACATGAACATTCGGATTGTTTCTTTCATCGCTGGCGTAATTTTTTGTATATGCAGCATTTCCTATTTCTCCCCTTTTATATCATTGTGATACAATATAAGTGTATCACATGTAACGGTATTTGGAGGATGAGGTAAAGTATGAAACGTTTTTTTGCAGCATTGTTTACTATACTAGGTGCAATAACTGCCCTTGGGATTTTCTTTACAAATAAAGTGATGTACTTAAAGAAAAAAACAGAGGAAGAAGTACTCGAAAGAGAAACGAAAAAACATTTTCGTATAGAGGATTTTGATGCTCTTCATAAAGAAGAAATTCATATCCCTTCACAATTCGGATACGACCTTCACGGATATTACATTCCTGCTGGTCATTCCACCAATAAGTTTATGGTTTTTTGCCACGGTGTAACTGTAAATAAAATAAACTCTGTAAAATATGCAAACTTATTCTTAAAAAGAGGATATAACGTCCTCATTTACGATCATCGTCGTCATGGTAAAACTGGCGGAAAAACAACAAGCTATGGATACTATGAAAAACATGATTTAAAATCCGTAGTTGACTGGCTAAAAAACCGTTTTGGCACCAATATTACACTTGGTATTCATGGTGAATCTATGGGAGCTGCAACACTTCTTCAATACGCAGGACTTGTAGAAGATGGTGCTGATTTCTATATTGCAGATTGTCCTTTCTCTGATTTTCACGGACAATTACAGCACCGTTTAAAGGTTGAATTCCATTTACCAAAATGGCCTTTATTACCTTTAGCAAACGCATTTTTGAAAGTTCGTGACGGTTATACAATTCGTGAAGTTTCACCAATCGACTGTATAAAAAACATTAACAATCCCGTTCTCTTTATTCATAGTAAAGATGACGACTATATTTTAGCTGATATGACAAAAGCGTTATATGAAGCGAAAGAAAATAATAAGCAGCTTTATATTGCAGAACACGGTGCACACGCTTGCTCTTATAACGAAAATAAAGAAGAGTACGAAGCAGCCGTCGATCAATTTTTAAACACATATGTGAAAGAAACAAAAAACAGGCTTGCATAAGCCTGTTTTTTATTGCGCTAAAACGTCTGTAACTTGTTCCATATTTTCAGAAATCCATTGCATTGCATCATCTAACGTTGGGAATTCTGTCGTTTGAAATGTTACTTCATCTTGAAGTAACCAAACATCCTTTGCCTCTTGCCCTACACCTGCAATGGACCAATGTAACAAACTATATGGATGATTATCATTCAAAAATGATGCCCACGTGCGCTCATTTGCAATGTTTCGTAATGTATGTAATTGTTTATCCATCTCTCGTCACCTTACTCTAGTCAGTTATGAAAACTATTATAACACTCTCTTCTTTCTCAAACAAAGTGCTCTTTTTTCCCCGCTATTTGCGGGCAGTAAAACTCCCACCTCAAAATTCGGCTGAAACAAAGACGTTAGGTGGGAGATTAACTGCCCCTAAAAGCCCGATTGGTTCAACTAATAATTAGTGGGGGATGCCTCCCCCACTAATTAAAGTTTCACTTTATATTGCCAAGCACTTCCCTTGATTATATGATGAAATTAAGCGTTTGGGAAGGAGGGATAACGTTGGCAAAAGTACAAATTAAAGTAAATGATAATGGCTCTTTTCGCGTTACAGGGGACGTGGAATTAGTCGACTCACAAGGGAATATATTCCCAGCAAAACCGGCATTTTCTTTATGCCGTTGTGGTTTATCAAAAAATATGCCTTATTGCGACGCTTCGCATAAAGGTAAATTCGAGTCTGTTGTTAGAGCACCAGAGGCAGAATAATTTTACATGTGACATGCACATTTTTTTGTGCATGTTTTTTTCTTTTTAGTAACTCCGTTATATCCCTTCTCCTTACAACATTTCTAATACTTTTATTTCCATTCCAGCCCACATATATTTTCACACAATTCTTCACATTCGAATATTTTTTACTAGCCTTTTATTTTTTTTGTGCTATAATTTGAGCAAACAGCATCCTTCGGGGTCGGGTGAAATTCCCAACCGGCGGTGATGAAGTGAAAACTTCTAAGTCCGTGACCCGTTTTCAACTCGAAAACGGTGGATCTAGTGAAACTCTAGGGCCGACAGTATAGTCTGGATGGGAGAAGGATATGTTTCTAGTTTTTTATATAGTGAATACACTTTTATTTCAGTATGCATATTTTTAAAGATTCATTTTGATTCTTTATATATGTTTAATTTTCTATACTTATTTTTTATACTGAAATAAAAAGAGACAACTAGCGTTTAAAAATTCGATATTTTGCTGGGTTTTTTCTTTATGCAGAAATATCAATTATCGTTAGGTTTCTTTCCTATGCTTTCGTATTCAAACTATATTTCTAGAAATCACGTCTCCCAAACCCCAAGGATATTAAATCCTTGGGGTTTTTTGATTTTTTTAGGAGAGGTGAAGAAAATGACAGATCAAGAATATATGAGGATTGCCCTGCAGTTAGCAGAAGGGACATCAGGACAAACAAGTCCAAATCCTATGGTTGGTGCTGTTGTTGTAAAAGATGGAAACATCGTTGGTATGGGGGCTCATTTACGAGCTGGTGAAGAACACGCAGAAGTTCATGCCCTTCAAATGGCTGGTCAGAACGCCAAAGACGCTACCGTTTATGTAACACTGGAACCGTGTAGCCACTTTGGAAAAACACCACCTTGTTGTGAATTGCTCATCGAAAAAGGAGTTAAGCGTGTTGTAATTGCTACTCTCGATTGTAATCCGCTCGTTTCTGGTAACGGAAAAAGAAGATTAGAGGAAGCTAGAATTGAAGTAACTACCGGTGTTCTTGAAGCAGAAGCAGTTTTATTAAATCGCTACTTTTTTCACTACATGAAAACGAAACGCCCTTTTGTAACAATCAAAACAGCGATGAGCTTAGATGGAAAAACAGCAACTGTAACTGGTGAAAGTAAGTGGATTACAGGTGAAGAAGCACGTGCTGATGTTCACCAATATCGCCATACACATGATGCAATTCTTGTTGGAGTGAATACAGTTATAGGTGATAATCCTCATTTAACAACAAGAATTCTAAATGGGGGAAAACATCCTATTCGCGTTGTTTTAGATACCCATTTACGAACGCCACCATCTTCTCATGTTATAACAGATGGTTTAGCACCGACATGGATTATTGTCGGTAAGGATGTAAAGAAAGAGAAGATATCTTCTTATGAATCTAAAAATATAGCTATATTCCAAATGGAAACGAAGCATATAGAAATCGAGGACCTTCTTTCCTTTCTTGGAGAAAAACAAATTCTTTCTCTATTCGTTGAAGGTGGCCAATCGATTCATGCAAGTTTCTTAAAAACAAACAATTTTAATGAAATTGTAACCTATATAAGCCCGAAATTAATTGGTGGGAAAGATGCTCCTACTTTATTTGGAGGATATGGTTTTTCAAAATTACAAGATGCGCTTTCCTTGAAAATTCAAGAGATGAAACAAATTGGTGATGATATAAAAATCGTTGCGAATGCCCGAAACGAGGTGACGGAATGTTTACAGGAATTGTAGAAGAATTAGGAACGATAGCAAACATGCAACAAAGCGGAGAAGCGATGAAATTAACGATTCATGCAAAGAAAATTTTATCAGATGTTCACTTAGGTGATAGTATCGCGGTTAACGGTATTTGCTTAACTGTAACAAACTTTACAACTACTTCATTTACAGTTGATGCAATGCCTGAAACGATGCAGTCGACATCGCTTCGCATGCTTAAACCCCACTCTAAAGTAAATTTAGAGCGGGCAATGTCTGCAAACGGAAGATTCGGTGGACATTTCGTTTCAGGACATATTGATGGCATCGGAACGATTTTAACTAAAAAACAACATTACAATGCCGTCTATTATAAAATAGCAATTTCTGATGAATTGCTACACTATTGTTTGCATAAAGGGTCCATTGCTGTTGATGGAACGAGTTTAACGATATTTGATATAGACGAAGCTTCCATAACGATTTCACTCATCCCGCACACAGTAAGCGAATCTGTCATTGGAGAAAAAAATGCCGGAGATATCGTAAATATTGAGTGTGACATGATTGGTAAATATATCGAACGCTTTATTACTAAACCTGCAAAACGAGTAGGTTCAATGACCGAAAGTTTTTTACAAGAAAACGGATTTCTATAAGGGGGAAGCACAATGTTTCATCGTATTGAAGAAGCTCTAGAAGATTTAAAACAAGGTAAAGTCGTTATCGTATGTGATGATGAAAACCGAGAAAATGAAGGCGACTTTATTGCTTTAGCAGAGTACATTACATCAGAAACAATTAATTTTATGATTACACATGGCCGTGGTCTCGTTTGTGTACCGATTACGGAAGGGTACGCAGAACGTCTACAATTAGAACCAATGGTATCTCATAATACAGATTCACATCACACTGCGTTTACAGTGAGCATTGACCATGTTTCTACAACAACAGGAATTAGCGCTCACGAACGTGCAACTACGATACAAGAATTGTTAAACCCTGCATCAAAAGGCACTGATTTCAATCGGCCTGGACATATCTTTCCATTAATTGCGAAAGAAGGCGGTGTCCTGCGTCGTGCAGGTCATACAGAAGCTGCTGTTGATTTAGCAAAGCTATGCGGTGCCGAACCAGCTGGAGTTATTTGCGAGATTATAAATGAGGACGGCACGATGGCACGTGTACCTAATTTAATAGAATGCGCAAAACAATTTGATATAAAAATGATTACAATAGAAGATTTAATTGCTTATCGCCGCCATCATGAAACACTTGTGACGAGAGAAGTGGAAATTACATTACCTACAGATTTCGGTACTTTCCAAGCAATTGGCTATTCTAACTCATTAGATACGAAAGAACATATCGCACTTGTAAAAGGTGATATTTCAACAGGTGAACCGGTACTTGTACGTGTTCATTCTGAATGCTTAACAGGAGATGTATTCGGTTCATGCCGCTGTGATTGTGGACCACAACTCCATGCAGCACTTGCTCAAATTGAGCGTGAAGGAAAAGGCGTTCTTCTTTATATGAGACAAGAAGGACGAGGCATTGGGCTTCTTAATAAGCTTCGCGCTTATAAATTACAAGAAGAAGGATTCGATACTGTAGAAGCAAATGAAAAACTTGGCTTCCCTGCTGATCTTCGTGATTACGGTATCGGTGCTCAAATATTAAAAGATTTAGGTTTACAAAGTTTACGATTATTAACGAATAACCCAAGAAAAATTGCTGGCTTACAAGGTTATGATTTAGAAGTAGTCGAGCGTGTACCGTTGCAAATGCCGGCAAAAGAAGAAAATAAATCGTATTTACAAACGAAAGTAAACAAATTAGGACACTTACTAAACTTATAATTAAAGGAGAGATTTATTATGGTATTCGAAGGTCATTTAGTTGGTACAGGATTAAAAGTTGGAGTTGTTGTTGGACGTTTTAATGAATTTATTACAAGTAAGTTACTTGGCGGCGCTTTAGACGGATTAAAGCGTCACGGTGTAGAAGAAAATGATATTGATGTTGCTTGGGTTCCTGGTGCATTTGAAATTCCTTTAATCGCTAAAAAGATGGCGAGTAGCGGAAAGTATGATGCTGTTATTACATTAGGTACTGTAATCCGAGGTGCTACAACTCACTACGATTACGTTTGTAATGAAGTAGCAAAAGGTGTTGCGTCTTTATCACTACAAATGGACATCCCAGTTATTTTCGGCGTATTAACGACAGAAACAATTGAACAAGCGATTGAACGCGCAGGTACGAAAGCTGGTAATAAAGGATATGAATCAGCTGTTGCTGCAATTGAAATGGCTCACTTATCAAAACAATGGGCATAAAAAGAGGCTGCGGCCTCTTTTTATTTTTCCACCTTTTTTTGTACATCTTTTATTAATTCATTCATCGTTTTTCCTTCTGTTTTTATATGAAGAGCTTGTGCTGTTCTCCATACATTCTCTCTTTTTTTCGCTTCTTCTATGATAGTAATTTCTTTTCTAACTTCCTTTAAATCTTTTCCTTCCGTTTTCAATCCAAAATGTTCAGCTTTCGTTCGAAAGTGTTGTTCGATTCTTTGTTGCATCTCTTTTTGTTCAGGATTTTCAGCAGCCTTAACTGGATCAGAACTTATTGCTTTTATTAAAATTAAACAAGTCATAATCGCTAATATGTATTTGTACATGTAAAATCCTCCAACCCAATATAAATTACATATTTACTATGTACAACTAGGGCTTGGAAAATTCGTCCACAAAAATTCTTTTTTTCGTTCAAAAACCAATAGTATCAAGCGTTCACAACTATTTATTACATTTTATTTACAAAAAAAAGCAAACCCTTTTACAAGTTTGCTTTTTCATCTATCTTATAATGCACATTCTTCAATCTCAAATCCTAAATCTGCAATCATACCCCAGTCCGCAGTTGGCTCTTGTCCAGCTGTCGTTAAGTAGTCCCCGACAAAAATAGAATTTGCTGCAAATAGACCGATTGGCTGTACAGAGCGTAAATTGATTTCACGTCCTCCTGAAATACGAATTTCTTTTGTTGGGTTTACAAAACGCATCATTGCCAGTACTTTTAAACATTCTACTGGCGTTAACTCTTTTTGCCCTTCAAGAGGTGTCCCCTTTACAGCAACAAGGAAATTACAAGGGATAGAGTCTGCATCTATACGTTGTAATTCAAATGCAATTTCAGCACGCTCTTCAATTGTTTCTCCCATGCCAAAAATCGCTCCAGAGCATGGTGAAATACCAGCTTGTTTCGCTTTTTGAACTGTATCAACACGATCATCATATGTATGAGTTGAACAAATACTATCGTAATTATTTGCATGTGTATTTAAGTTGTGGTTATAACGATGCACGCCAGCTTCCGCTAAACGTCCTGCTTGATCTTCATTTAAGAAACCTAAACAACAACAAATCTTCAAATCTGTCGTTTCACGAATTTCCTTAACTGCTCCAATTACGTGATTTACCTCTTTATCCGTCGGACGACGACCAGACGCTACAATACAATATGTACCTGCTTTACGGCGTATTGCTTCATGTGCCCCTTCTACAATCTTCTCCTGCGTTAACCATGCATATTTATCAATCGGTGCTTCTGAAATAATAGACTGTGAGCAATATCCACAATCTTCAGGACATAATCCAGATTTCGTATTAATAATCATATTCAATTTTACTTTCTTACCAAAGTGATGATGGCGAATGATGTAAGCTGCATTCATAATTTCTAAAACTTCTGTATCATCAGCTTCTAATATCGCTATTGCATCTTCTTTCGTAATCATCTTCTCTTCCACTACATCGTATGCAAGCTTTTTCCAATCCCTTTTTGTTTGTACTTGTTTCATTTCATCTCTTCCCCTCTTTTGTTATATGCATAAATAAAGCATGATACGTTGCCATTATCCCTTCATTTCCCGTGAAGTCCCTTTCGTATATGCGTAGCATCGCACGAAAGAGTGAGGGACTTTGACAATATGATCCTTCATTGCTATTAGTTGCTCCTACTTTTCGAATAGAATGCAGAAACTCCTTAACTTCTGTAAAACTCTCTATGTAACATGTTTCAGAAACATGCACATCCCCTGTTTCTATCTTGCATATATGAAGCAACTGATCTTTCGAATAAAAACGTTGACCAATCGCTGTTTCATTTTTTATATTTTTTTCTTCTTTCGCACGTTGGAACGAGGCATGCAATTCTTGAAATGTTTCATGTCCAAACGTTGAAAAGAGTAATATCCCATCTATAGACAAATGATGAAATAAATTTCTTAACACTTGTTGTAAATTATTTAACCATTGAAATGTAGCATTTGAAATAATGACATCATATGATTCTTCTAATCGTAATTGCTCAATATCTTCACAGTGAAACGTTACATTTTTTACATTTTGTCTAGTTTGCGCAATCGCAATCATACTTTCAGCAAAATCAACTGCTGTAATATGTGCTTTCGGAAATAACTTTGATAATTGCTCTGTTACATACCCCGTCCCGCACCCCAATTCTAAAATACGTATTGATGCCGTTTCACTATATCGTTCCTTTAAGATTGAAAGTAATGAACGTGCCATCTTTTTTTGTACATTTGCATATCGATCGTAAGATACGGCTGCCCCATTAAACCGTTTTTGTAGTAACGTTTTGTTGATCATGTCGTATCCCCTCTACAAATTGAATTATCTCATTTGCACAATATTCAAAATTCGTTACACATAATGCATGCCCTGCTTCACTTACTACTTTCAGCTCGCTGCTGCTATTCTCCGTCATACTACGTGCCGCAGACAATGGGCATATTACATCCTGTTCTCCGTGAATAAGTAGTATAGGTACTTTAATTTCTTTTAGTTCTTCTCTCATATCTGTTTCTATTAAATAATCCAAACCTAGTTGTAAAGACTGAATAGAATCACCTTTAAAACGGTCTACAATGTCTTCAAAGTTTTTATTCCCTTTTAGCTCATCTTTCGTAAACATATTTTCATAAAACCGCTTGAGCGTATCTTCTTTCCTTCTCAACAAATTCCTTTTCAGCCGTTCTACATGCAAGGCATTCCATCCGTTACTGTAATCGCTCGTATTTGTAAATTTAGCAGTACCACCAATTAATACGATGCCTTTTGCCTTAATCTTTTTATAAGCTTCAACTGCTGCTAACGCTCCTAGTGACCAACCAACTAAAATTACGTTGTCGTTATGCGCTACATCTATAATTCGTTCCACAAATTCACTTCGTTCGTTCATATTACGCCAATCTATGCATTGAACAGGATATCCTTTAAAATACGGAAGTACTAAATCCCAAATATTCTCTTCCATTCCCCATCCGGGGATAAAAATAATCTTTAGATCGTTCATACGAAAAGCTCCTCTTCTTTCGCAATGTGGATAATTCGGTCAATAGCCCATTTTAAATCAGCTATTGTATGTTGCGATGTAACTGCAAAGCGAATTCGAGAACTATGAACCGGCACAGTTGGCGGACGAATTGCAATGGCCGCAATCCCTGCTTCTTGTAACCTTTCACTAAACCGTAAAGCATGTTCATTCGAACCGACTACAATCGGTACAATATGAGTTGAACTATTCCCAATATCAAAACCAGCATCCCTTAATTTAGTTCTGAAGTATTCTCCATTTGCTATAAGGTTCTCTCTTCTTTCGTTATCTTCTTTTACAATTTCAATTGCTTTTTGCACCGCCCCTAACGTACTTGGTGGTAAAGCTGTAGTAAAAATAAAGCTTCTCATCATATTTTGTAAATACTCTATATAAATTTCATCACCTGTCAAATACGCACCATAACACCCTAAAGCCTTGCTAAACGTCCCCATATGTATATCAATTTTTTGAGCAAGATTTTTTTCTATGTGAGATAATCCAGCTCCGCCGATTCCATATATTCCACTCGCATGTGCTTCATCGACTATAATGATTGCTCCGTATTTCTCTTTCAGTTGTACTAAATCTCTCAAATACGCAGTATCACCATCCATACTAAAAACGGTATCTGTTACGATTAATTTCCTCTTTTCAGGCGAAGCCATTTTCAAAAGCTTCTCTAAATGATCCAAATCATTATGACGATACCTTTTATGCTCTGCCCCGCTTAATATGATTCCATCAACAATACTTGCGTGATTTAACTTATCACTAAAAACAATATCTTGCCGAGAGGCTAAAGAAGATATGGCACCTATATTTGCCGTATACCCACTATTTACAATTAAAGCTCTTTCAGTACCTTTCCAGTCACATATGCTTCTCTCAACCTCTTCATATAATGGATGATTTCCTACAACGAGACGAGAGGCAGTCGCTCCAGTTCCATATCTTTTTGTACAGGCAATAGCAGCTTCTTTTAACCTTTCATCTCCAGCTAACCCTAAATAATTATTTGACGCTAAATTTAACATCCTTTTTTTATCTCGAATAAGCCAAGTCTCTTCTGCCTGCTCTGTTACATATAAATTTCGATACTGCCCTTGCTCATGTAATTGTTGTAATTTAGATTGAAGGTGCGCCCGCCACGTTTGATTCATTTTGGATAAACTCCTCTAATTTTGAAATCATAATATGTTCTTTTGCAGATTCCAATACTTCTTCTTTCGTAAACTCACCTTCAAAGAATGGTAATAATCCTAAAACTGGTACCCCGCTCAACTCTTCAATCATCTCTTTATTTTCTTGCACTCTTTCCATTTCACATTCTTTGCAACCTGATAAAATGACACCCGCTACGGTTAGGCCATGCGCCTTTGCGTAAGCAATCGTTAACACTGTATGATTTACTGTTCCTAACGTAGGACGAGCTACTACAATAAGAGGCAACTGTAATTCTTTTGCAAAATCAATTACTAAAGCATCTTCTGTATATGGGACAGCAAGCCCACCTGCTCCTTCTACAAATAAGCTATTAAACTCTTTTAATAGTTCATTATAGTAATCAGTAATTTCTTTTAACTTTACTACTCTTCCAGCTCTTTTCATGGCAAGTCTCGGAGCAAGTGGTTCTTCAATAGAATAAGGGCAAATTTCATTTTCTTGTGTCGGTACACCTGATAATACTTTTAACCTTGCCGCATCTCCCTCAGGGTTTGATGCAACATGCCCACTTTGCAACGGTTTATATACCCCTACGCTATATCCTAATTCTCTAAATACACCTGCTATAGCACCTGCAACTACTGTTTTTCCAACTTCAGTATCAGTTGCTGTTATGAAAAAACCACTCATTATTCTCCCTCCGTAACATCCGAGATTGCCTTATATAAGATGCGTAACATATCATCAATCTCTTCAAAAGTAGAAGCAAGTGGCGGCATAAATACAATCGTGTTACCTAGCGGTCGTAAAATCATACCCAGCTCTCTTGAGCGTTTACATACTTGAACACCGACTCTTTCTTTCCAGTCAAAAGCTTCTTTCGTTTCCTTATTCTTCACAAGCTCGATACCAACCATTAATCCGCACTGACGAATATCACCTACATGTTTATACGCAAAGAGCTTTTCTAATTGTGCTGCCACATAATCCGTTTTACGTGCCACTTCTTCTATTAAATTTGTTTTTTCATATAGTTCTAGATTCGCGATTGCTACGGCACACCCTAACGGATTGCCTGTGTAGCTATGTCCATGGAAAAATGTTTTTTGTTCTTCATATTCTCCTAAGAAGGCATTATATATTTCATCTGTCGTTACCGTAACTGCAATTGGTAAATATCCACCTGTTAAACCTTTACCAGCAGTTAAAATGTCTGGCGTCACATTTTCATGTTCACACGCAAACATTTTCCCTGTACGCCCAAATCCAGTCGCTACCTCATCTGTAATAAATAATACATTGTACTTTGTACATAAATCGCGCAGTCCTTTTAAATATCCTTTTGGCATTGTAATCATTCCGCCAGCACCTTGCATTAATGGCTCTACAATGATGGCAGCTACTTCTTCATGCTTTTCTTTCAACAATTCTTCCATTTCTTCTAAATGGCTTTTTACAATTTCCTCCTTATTATTTCCGTAAGGAGAACGATATGTATATGGATACGGCATTTTAATCGCATCAAATAAGAGCGAACTATACACTTGGTGAAACAAGTCTATTGCTCCTACTGAAACAGCTCCAATTGTATCACCGTGATATGCTTCTTTTAATGTAACGAATCTTTGTTTCTTTGGTTTCCCTTTATGCTGCCAATATTGGAAAGCCATCTTAATTGCAATTTCAACAGCGGTAGAACCTGAATCAGAATAGAATACCTTCTTCAATCCATCTGGTACAACCTCAATAATTTTTTCTGCTAATAAAATAGATGGAACGTTAGCAAGTCCTAACATAGTAGAATGAGCAATTTTATTTAATTGCTCACGAATTGCTTCATCTAATTCCGGTACTTGATGTCCGTGAACATTTAACCATATAGATGAAACACCATCCCAATATTCATTACCATTTACATCGTATAGCTTTCTTCCCTCTCCACGTTCAATAATGACTGGATCTTCTTCTAAATAATCTTTCATTTGTGTAAATGGGTGCCATACGTAAGCTTTATTTTTCTCTGCTAATTCTTCATATGTATAAGATGATTTTTCAATCGTTCTACTATTTATTGTCACAACTGTCACCCCTAATGTTAACTTATTTATAAATACAGTTAACATTAAATCCGAATGACTGTCAATTATTTTAAAATCAAATGGTTCTTAAAAAAGAACAACTTATCATACGATAAGTTGTTCTACTTTCCATGCTGTATCTTTCCAATTTCTAAAATAATTTCTTCATCTTTTTTTCCCTCTGTATCAATTCCAAGTTGCTTAGCGTGCTCAATTAATAAATCATGACGCTCCTCAAACCTAGCGGTATTCACTTCTTTCGTAACCTCTTCTTTTGTTTTCCCCTCAGTAGAAACTCCTAGTTTCTCTGCTGCTTTTTCCATTGATTTCTTCTCTTCTATTTCTTTTACTTTCTTCACTTCTGACTGTTGTATTTGCTTTTGTTTCAACTGCTCTGATTCAGCCGCAAAAGCTGTGTAAATTCCAGCACTTCCTCCAATAACTAATAAAGTGGTAAAAAGAATTATTTTTTTCTTCACTCTTTCCTCCCCCTTTCAAATTCATTATAACGTACATTTTTACAGCATTAAAAACAATTCTCCTTTATTTCCCTAAAAAAATATTTAATATTTTTATTGACATGTAAGATGAAAATATGATAAAAATTTAACTAACATCATATGAATCGGCGTTGATAGGATTTAGTAGTATTTCGATTTCTGATTTCAGAGAGCTGGTGGTCGGTGCGAACCAGTACAGAGCGAATTATGAATTACCCCCTGGAGCTTCTTTTACGAAACGTGAGGAGTAGTGAAAGACGGTTATAGACCGTTATGTCTAAAGAGTGGTGAAACGACACTGTTTCACAATTTAGGGTGGTACCGCGAATTTTTCGTCCCTGCATATATTGCAGGGACGTTTTTTATTTTATAAGCGCATATCATATGACCCTTTATTTTGTGATACATTCATTTCACAAGCTAGGGTGGTACCGCGATTTCTTCGTCCCTGCATAATTATATGCAGGGACGTTTTTTTATCCAATCATTTCCGTATCATATAGAAGGACTAACAATTACCGGTAATTTGTCACAAAATTCTAAAATTTAGAAGGAAATATACAATATTGGCGAATTTTATATAAAAAAGAGCTATTTTACATTACTTAGGAGGGGAAAACAATGGTTTCAAAAATTGAGTCTGTTCTTTTAACAACTTTTATCTTTTTCTGTATTGGTTTTAGTGTTATTCAATTAGAAGTTTCACCACACATCCCAATTTTATTTGGTATCGTTCTTTTATTAGCATTTGGATTCCTGAAGAGAATCTCTTGGTCTACTATGGAGAAAGGGATGATCAGTAGTATTTCAGCTGGTATTCCATCTATATTTATTTTCTTACTTGTAGGCGTATTAATTAGCGTTTGGATCGCAGCTGGAACTATTCCAACTTTAATGGTATATGGCTTCCAACTTGTATCTCCAAAAATTTTCGTTCCAACTGTTTTTGTTGTTTGTGCAATTGTTGGAACGAGTATCGGTAGTGCATTTACAACTGCTGCAACTGTAGGACTTGCCTTTATGGGAATGGGTACTGCCCTTGGATACGATCCAGCTCTTATTGCTGGTGCAATTATTTCTGGTGCATTCTTCGGAGATAAAATGTCTCCTTTATCTGATACAACAAACTTAGCGCCTGCTGTAACGGGTGTAGATTTATTTGAACATATTCGTAACATGCTTTGGACAACAGTACCAGCTTTCATTATTGCTTTTATCGCATTTTTCATTTTAGGAAGCGGATCTGGTGGAAACGTTGATTTCTCAGCATTTATTAACACACTAGAAAAAAATGCAACGATTTCTATCGTTACGCTGATTCCCATTTTATTACTGTTCCTATTCGCATTTAAAAAGGTACCCGCAGTTCCAACATTACTTGCAGGAATTGTGGTAGGGATTATTATTCTCTTTATTTTTAAACCTAGCACTTCTTTAGCGGATTTAATGAAAATTATGCAAGACGGATACGTTTCTAAAACTGGTATTAAAGATATTGATAGCTTATTATCTCGCGGTGGTCTGCAAAGTATGATGATGTCAATCGCTCTTATTTTCCTAGCTCTGTGTATGGGAGGATTATTACAAGGAATGGGCATTATAGCGCAGCTGATGAATATTATCTCTAGCTTCGTAAAAAATAGCACACGCTTAATTATTTCTACTGCTTCAACTGCAATTGGTGTAAACTTCTTACTCGGTGAGCAGTACTTATCCATCGTTTTAACAGGACAAGCATTTGCTAATAAATACGATGAAGTCGGTTTAGAGCGTCGTAATTTATCACGAGTATTAGAAGATGCTGGTACAGTAATTAATCCACTCGTACCATGGGGTGTCAGTGGCGTATTCTTAACAAACGTTCTTAGCGTTCCAACATTCGATTACCTGCCATACGCAATCTTCTGTTTAGCTTGTCCAGTCGTAACCATTATCGTCGGCTTTACTGGATTCGGTCTTTCATGGAAAAAAGAAAAAGCAGTACCAGTTTCATAATATAACAAAAAGGATTACCAAATCGGTAATCCTTTTTATATTTCTCGACTATCTATTCGCTTTCTTTCTTCTAAATAACATAAGTAATCCCGCTCCAACAAACGCAAGACCAGCTCCAATTGTAGAAGCAATACTTGCACCTGTTTTCGGTAAATCACGTTCATCTTTTTCAGCTTCTTTATTTTCACTTACAGTTGTTGTTGTTTCTTTTGTATTTTGATCATCTGTTGTAGTTTGTCCAGATCCGGTATTATTTCCATCTTGCTTTGGTTCATTACCATTATTACCTTCTTCTGTTGGTGGTGTTGGGTTTTCTCCATCACCTTTTGGTGGTGTTGTTGGGTTTTCTCCATCACCTTTTGGTGGTATTGTTGGGTTTTCTCCACCAGTTTCTTTATCATCATTCTTCTTCGTTATATCAATTGCATATTTAGCAAATTCATTTTCAGATGGTCCAACATATGATATGTTCCCATCTTTCTTTATATACTTTTGTGCATTTGGTGAAGAATCAAATGTTGTATTTAATTTATCTGCAACAATCGGTTTAAACGTCCAATTTTGATCAGCTGCTGGATCAATATTTTTTATTTTTTGCATATACTTCACAATGATTTGACGTGTTTCATCTTGTGATTGGTATACAACTTCCCCTTCACTTACACCTGGGAACGTTTGACTACTTCCACGATAGTTATTTGTAGCGACGATGAACTTTTGATCATCAGCTACTGGCTTACCTTCATATGTCATATTTACAATACGATTCGTATTTGCATTTACAATTTTTCCATCTTTATCGTATTTCGCCGGTTGTGTTACATCAATTTCGTATTTTAAGCCATCTAAAATATCAAAGTTATATGTAGGATAGCCTATATTTACTAACGGTTGTTCTTCTGTTTTCTTTTCTGGATAAATTTGATTAAACTGACCTGCAGACATTTCAAGCCATTCTTTCACTTGTGCCCCATTTACTTTTACAGCATATAACGTATTTGGATATACGTATAAATCTGCAACGTTTTTAATCGCTAACGTTCCAGCTGGAATATCCGTATAATATGTAGCACCGTTTCGGCCACCTGCTTTAAATGGTGCGCCTGCAGATAAAACCGGAATATCTTTAATCTTTTCGTACTCTGGTTTTTTAAGTTCTTGTTCTACATACCATTTTTGTGCATTTGTCACAATTTGTACGGAAGGATCATCTTGTACTAATGAAAAATAACTATTAATTGGTGCTTTCGTTTCACCTACAGGTGTATTTACATAGTCGATTGTCGCTTGATGCTCATCTTTAATTTCATTAACTAATTTTTGATCAGATTCTACTAATGGGGTACCTTTACTATTAGCAATCGGGCGAAGTTGTGGCTTAGATTGATCTTTTTGTACTTCCCATGTTCCGTTTACCTTTTTCAATTGCATATCAATAATACCTAAGTTACTACCAAAAACACCAGGCATTACAACTGGAACACCATTAAATACATCCTCCACTTCAGTATGTGAATGTCCCATTAATACTGCATCTACGCCAGGAACTTGTGTTGCTAAATGATATGATGCATTTTCCATTTTATTCACTTCTTTATATTCGCTCTTATCGACGCCTGAATGAGCCAATGCAACGATAATATCCGCACCCTCATTTTGCATTTTTTTCACCATTATTCTTGCTGTTGCGACGATGTCTTTCGCTTTTACTTTTCCTTCTAAGTTCGCTTTATCCCAGTTCATGATTTGTGGTGGAACAAATCCCATTACACCAATTTTCACTATTTGTTTTTGGCCTGCTTCATCCACTACTTCTTTCTTTAAAATATGATATGGTTTAAAATAATTTTCATCGTTCTCTTCCTTATCATCATGGTCAACTTTATATACATTCGAGTTAATAACCGGGAAATCCGTTTTTTCAATCACTTTGTTTAAATAATCTAAACCGTAGTTAAATTCATGATTCCCAAGAGAGATGACGTCATACTTCATTAAATTCATTACACGATATAATGGATGTGTATAACTAGGATCCACACGATTCTTCGGATCTTTTATTTTATTCGCTACGTAATCCCCAAGCGGTGTCCCTTGTAATGCATCCCCATCATCAAATAGGACAGAGTTTTTCACTTCTTCACGTGCTTTATTAACGAGTGTTGCCGTTTGTACAAGTCCTACTTTATTATCTGTTTTCGTTTGATAATAATCGTAATTCATTAAGTTAACGTGAATATCTGATGTTTCTAGAATTCGTAAGTTAACTGTACTCTCCCCAGTGTTCTCATCTGCATGAGCTGTTGCTGGCATTACTTGCGGCGCTATAACACCAATCGCAAGAGTTGCTCCAGCTAGCATTTTTTTTGACTTTTTCACAAAAAATCCCCCTTATACAATTACCAAAAATAATGAAATCAATCCCTATCTGTCTCTAACCACATACCTTTTTTCTTCTATTAGAGACACAATTTTCATTTCACCCTGCGCTAACGAGTAGTCCCCTTAAACGCCCGATTGATGAAGACCATTAATTAATCGGAAATAAAGCTCCCACTAATTAAAGTTTCACCTTATCTGACATTATCATATATAAAGTTCTTTCCTATCGTCAATATTTTTTGACAAACTTCAACAAATTTTCTGTAAAGTTATTATAAACTTTTCATAAACATATAATATGCCCTTACATTGCTAATACTGCTGAATATGATACAATTACCAATTACAAGGAGGATGAATTTATGAAAAAAGTCATCTTAACAATTGTTTGTCTCCTCCTTCTGATCATTTCTTATTCTTATTTTGAAAAGAACGACGAGACAAAACAAAATGAATCTGAAGAAAAAACAGAAAAAACATCTGCCCCAAATTGGATTGATAAGCAAACAAACGAATCTTTTTATCATCTTGTATTAGGTGATTCACTCGCTAAAGGATATGGATCGACACAAGGTGGATTTGCTGAATTAGCTTCTAAGCAAATAGAAGCACAAATTCATAAACCAATTACAGTAGAAAACCTTGGGGTAAACGGTCTTACAACAGATCGTCTCGCTAAAAAAGTTCAATCAGAAGATGTAAAGGAAAAAATTAGAGCAGCAAATATAATTACAATTAATATTGGAGGAAATAATTTATTTCGTTTAAATCGTGATGTTGGTGTTATAGATGGTATAAAAATGTTAAATAAAGAAAAAGCCCATTTTGAAGCGGATATAAAAAGTATTGTAAAGACAGTTCGAGATCAAAATCCGGATGCTTTACTCATTCTCTCAGAACTCTATAACCCGTTACAACTCGATGACTCCATCGCAAGTTATGCAGATATGTTTTTAGATGGCTGGAATGAATCTGTTTATTCCATTTCCAAAGCAAATCAACCATCTATCGTTTTACCAATTCGTAAATTAATATCGAATGATAAAAAAGAGTTATTATTTGACCAAGTACACCCAAATGATAACGGCTATGCGATTATTGCCAATACATTTACAAAGCAAGTGTTATCCTACAAATATTAAAGCGACCATGAAACAATTCTATTTTTATAACATGTCTTTTTTGTTACAATGATAGTGGAAGGGGGCCTTTATATGGAATCACGCGAGTGGGAACGTATTGTTGATCATCTTCTTTCGCTAGTGCCTCTTTTTTATCGCAAATTTATGCTTCCTGGAGAATTTTCTTCTCAAAGACATATGCCGCCATCACATACACAAGTATTACTGCTTTTGCATGAAAACGGCACATTAGCAGTTTCCGAAATCGGCAAGCGGCTAGCGATTTCACGGCCTAACATGACACCTCTATTAAACAAACTTATTCAAGAAGAACTAATAGAGCGTCATTATAGCGAAAAAGATCGACGGGTCATTTTAATTTCCCTAACAGCTGAAGGGAAATTATTAGTAAATCAGTATCAGCAATTCATTTTAGACAAACTAAAAGAAAATTTCCAAACATTATCTGAGGAAGAGCGCGAAAAGCTCATTCATTCTCTTCAAACCATTCAAAATTTAATTTTGAAAACAAACGTATAAAGCTGCTTCTAAATAGAAGCAGCTTTATGATTCGTAATAGTTACCATAGTACACATTGGAATATGGCCATGTTGTTAAATATGGTTTTTTTTCCTGTGTAGGCTGTTGTTGTGGTATTTGTGGTATTTGTGGTATTTGTGATAATTGCTGTAATTGTTGTTGCCGATATAATTCGTATTGTCTACTCGTATCATAAACCGGATAATAATTTACATATGGATATACTTGAGGTACGTAATAATAATACATTATCCTCTCCTCCTTTTTCTTAAACATATTCAAAGGAGAAAATGGATGTGACATTGTTTATAATTGTACAAGTGGTTCTCTCACTCGTTTCTTCCTTTTCTTCAAGCGTAACTTACGGTTCTTTTCGTATAAATAATGCACAACGAAATACGAAATGAGACCAAACACAACTCCTAAAATCGTCATTCCAATTAATACATACACTTCACTTTGTAATAAGCTCTTTAATATCGTAAAAATGTGACTTGAAAACAAGTCTGATATCTTAAATGGTTCATGATGAATTTTCTGTACATGAAATGGATAAATCATTTTTCCTAGCGCATACGCAAGCGGAAATAAAAATACTGGGAGAAACGATATTTTCCCAATAATATTGCCAATAACTGCCGCAGGAAAAGATCCCTTTGCTAACCTGACGATTGGATAAAATATTACATATACGAGCGATGCCGTATAAATGACTAACATTTCTAAGCCGAATCCTATAGCAAACCCTAACGATACTTTCTTTGCGCCTTCTGGCGATCGAAGCAACTTATAATATTGAAACTTTAATATTCTCCACATCCGCTGAAAAAACGAATATGTTTTCTTAGTTGTTTTCACCCTCATCATCTCTTTAACTATATTTTTATATGTAGTATGTCCTTACACACTCTGAAAAACAAATTTAGTTTTCTCTTTTATTATAAATGATATCGAAATGGTTAACCAAATATACATCCGACATTTTAATATAAAAAAACCTCCCTTTTAGGAAGGCTCTTCTACATTTTTAAATAAACTCACTAATAACGCTTTTTGAGCATGCAATCGATTACCAGCTTGCTCAAAGACGATAGAATGTGGTCCATCTATAATTTCTCCTGTTACTTCTTCTTCACGATGGGCAGGTAAACAGTGTAAGAAACGATATGTTTGCTTCGCATGCTTAACAAGTTCGTTATTGATTTGGTATGGCTGAAATAAAGTATATTTCTCTTCTTCGCCCTCTTGCCCCATGCTCATCCAAACGTCAGTATAAATGAAATCTGCTTCATTCACCGCTAATTCAGGATCATGCAAAACTTCAATTTCAGCTCCTGTTTCCTTGGCAATCGCTAACGCTTTTTTTACAATCTCTTCATTCGGTTCATATCCTACAGGCGTTGCAACAGTCATATGCATTCCGACTTTTGCACTCGCTAGCAACAATGAATGACATACATTATTTCCGTCACCTACGTAAGCCAATTTTATTCCTTTAAATGTATTTGTTTCTTCATATATCGTCATGAGGTCTGCCAATGCTTGACAAGGATGATGATCATCCGTTAAACCGTTAATAACAGGAATACTCGATTCTTTTGCAAGCTCTTCTACATCCGCGTGTGAGAATGTACGTATCATGATCCCGTCAATATACTGCGATAATACTTTCGCAGTATCTGAAACGCTTTCTCCTCTTCCCATTTGCATCTCTTTCCCACTTAAAAACATACCATGTCCCCCGAGTTGTACCATTCCCGCTTCAAAAGATACACGAGTACGAGTTGAATGCTTATCAAAAATAAGCCCTAATATTTTGCCTTGTAATAAAGGCTCTTGCTTATTCTTTTTTAAATATATAGCGAACTCAATTAACGAAATAATTTCTTCTTTCGTTAATTCTTCTAATGTTAAAAGATCTTTCGTATTTAATTTCGGTACTTGTACAGTTGACATGAAACTTCCCCCTTATATGATTGATACGTTTTTTGTACAAACTACTTTTTTTATTATATATACTGCCTGTTCTAACTCTTCATTCGTAACAATGAGTGGCGGTAATAGTCTTATAACATTAGGCCCTGCTTGTAATACGAGAAGTCCTTCGTTTTCTAGTTGTTCTATAAAATTTGCAACTTCATGCTTACACTCAATCCCAATCATAAGCCCCTTACCACGTATATTTTGAATACATTCGACATGTTGTAATTCCTCTTGCAACTTCTCTAATACGTACTCGCCTTTTTCTTGTACTTCTTTTAAAAACGATGGTCTTTTACTTACTTGCAATACTTCTTTCGCTGCAGCCATCGCGATGTAATTCCCGCCAAAAGTTGAACCGTGCGATCCTGCAGTAAACGACGTTCCGAGCTCTTTCCGGCCAATCATCGCTCCGACAGGAACCCCATTCCCAAGTGCCTTTGCCACGGTAACGATATCAGGATCTATTCCCACTTGTTCATAAGCGAATAGTGTTCCAGTTCTTCCTATCCCTGTTTGAACTTCGTCTATAATAAATAAGGAACCGAACTTATTACATAATGTTTCAATCTCTTTCAAAAAAGGTAGATCAGCAGGTATTACTCCTCCCTCTCCTTGAACAACTTCTACCATTACCGCCGCAACTTCTTCATTCATTACTTCCTCTAATGCTTTAATATCGTTAAAAGGGATATGTAAAAAAGATGGAAGTAATGGACCAAATCCTTCTTTTACCTTATCTTGGCCCGTTGCACTCATCGTTCCAAATGTTCTACCGTGAAAAGACTGCTGGCATGTTACGACGAGAGATTTTCCAGTATGCTTACGTGCTAACTTTAAAGCCGCTTCATTTGCCTCTGCCCCACTATTACAGAAAAACACATAATCTAATGCTCTATTTTCTGTTAATAATGACGCAACTTCTTCTTGCAAGCTGTTTGTAAACAGGTTAGATATATGCCATATATCATCAAGTTGCTCTTGTACACCTTTGAGAACAGTAGGGTGACAATGTCCTAAATTACATACGCCAATTCCTGATGTGAAATCTAAATATTCCTTACCGTTATTATCAATAACTTTCGTTCCAGTTCCATTTACAAACTCAATAGTTCTTCTGCCATACGTTTGAAAAAGATGACTCGTCATGCAATACTCACACCTTTCGTTACCGTCGTTCCAATACACTCTCCCGTAACCTCAGTAAAATCTTTTGTACCATTCACAATACTTATCTTTTGCACTCCCATTTTCAATGAAACTAGCGCCGCCTGTACTTTCGGAATCATCCCGCCTGTAATAACTCCTTTTTCTATAAGAGTTGTAATTTCAGATTCATCCGTTTCCTTTACCAAATTCCCTTCATGTAATATTCCATCTACATCCGTAATAAAAACAAGCTCTTTTGCCCCTAACGCGGCCGCAATCCCAGCCGCAGCATTGTCCGCATTTATGTTATAAATTTCATTACCATTTACCCCGATTGGAGCAATAACAGGAATATACTCCATATTTATTAATCCTTTTAATAAGGCTGTTTCTACATAACTTACTTCCCCCACATATCCTATCTCTTCGCTGACAGGTTGAACTTGAAGTAAATTGCCGTCACACCCTGAACAACCTACAGCAAGTAAATTATGCTTTTGTAAATTCATTACGAGTTTTTTATTCGTACTTCCGCATAGCACCATTTGAACAACATCCATAACTTCTTTTGGTGTTACGCGTAATCCATCTCTTTTTTCTACGTTGATGTTACAATCTTTTAATTTGGCATCAATTTCTGGCCCACCACCATGGACAATCACTACTTTATACTTCTGCTGTAATTTCTTTATACAATCAAAAAACACACCATTTAATTGATTCAACATACTACCGCCGCATTTCACTACAATATAATCGCTCATCTTCCCTCTCCTTATGTACGATAACAAGCGTTTATTTTCACATATTCATAGCTTAAGTCACAGCCCCAAGCTGATCCTGTCTCTTCACCTAAATGTAAATACACATTAATGACTATTTCATCTTCTTGTAATCTCTCTTTCATTTCTTCTTCAGAAAATGTTTGAGGCTCACTATTTTTTAATACCGATATAGATTGAAGAGTAATGTCAATTGTATTCGGATTAATAGCTACTTCACTTTGTCCAATACTGCTAATAATTCGCCCCCAGTTTGGGTCTTCACCATGTATTGCTGTTTTCACAAGACTCGAACCGACTATTTGCTTTGCAATTTTTTTTGCCTCTTCATTCGTTTGAGCTCCTAGCACATTTACTTCTATTAACTTCGTAGCGCCTTCACCATCTTGCGCAATTTTTTTCGCTAAATCTTCACATACCTTCTGTAAAGTACCTACGAAAGTTTCCCAATCTGTATGTTCCATATTTATCGGCCTTGTTTCTGATAATCCACTTGCCATAACGATGACCATATCATTCGTAGAAGTATCTCCATCTACCGTGATTTGATTAAATGTATGATTCGTTATTTGTGATAACGCTGTTTGCAATACGTCATGCTCTATATGAGCATCTGTCGTAATAAAACTAAGCATCGTTGCCATATTCGGATGAATCATCCCTGAACCTTTTGCAACACCCGCAATCGCCACTTTCTTCCCATCAATAATCATTTCATAGCAAGTTTCTTTCGTTATAAGATCCGTCGTTAAAATTGCTTCCGAAAAAGAATATGCTTCACTTTCTTCCTTCGTCGGTATAAGAGTTGCAACTCCCTTTCGGATTATATCCATCGGCAGTGGAACACCAATTACACCTGTTGAAGCTACTGCAACGTAATTTTCTTTCATCCCAAAATGTTCCGCCCCTAATGCGCGCATCTCGTATGCGTCTTGTAATCCTTTCATTCCAGTACAAGCATTTGCATTTCCACTATTAACGATAATTGCTTGTAACTTCCCTTCTGCCGTTATACTATCCTTCGTTACTTGCAAAGGAGCTGCTTGTATTTGATTCGTTGTATACACAGCGGCACATGATGCTGGTACATCACAAACGATGGCACCTAAATCCTTTTTCTCCTTTTTTAAACCATTTGCAGTACCAATTGCCGAAAAGCCTTTCGGCGTTACAATTGAACCATTTTCTAATTTTGTAATAGACGCTACTTTAATCATCATGTCCCCCTTATAGATAAAGCGGCATATGTTGTAAACCTGTTGTCTCTTCTAGTCCCGCTATTATGTTTGCATTTTGAATCGCTTGCCCAGCCGCGCCTTTCATCATATTGTCTATAACAGAAACGACCGTAACTCTTTCAGTTCTTTCATCGTAAGCTATGCCAATATCACAATAATTTGAGCCTCTCACTTCTTTTGGACTTGGAAATTTCCCTTGCGTACAAATTCGGATGAAAGGCGATTGTTCATACGTTTCTTCATACAATTTTTGAAGTTGCTTTATTTCCATCTTTTGTTTTACATTTGCATAAAGTGTAATCATGATTCCTCGTGATATCGGTATTAAATGTGTGCTAAATGTAATTGGCTGTAATTCACTATTCCATTCTGTAAGCATTTGCTCAATCTCTGGAACGTGCTGATGCTGGTTTACTTTATAGATATGTAAGTTATCGTATAGCTCAGGAAAATGAGTCATTGTTGTTGGTGTTTTTCCTGCTCCTGATACCCCTGATTTCGCATCAATAATAATCGAATCTTCTTCAATCATGCCGCTACGTACTAACGGCGCTATCGCTAGCAATGTGGCTGTAGCAAAACATCCTGGGTTTGCAATTAAATTTGCCTTTTGAATCCTAGTCCTCTTCCATTCACTTAACCCATACACTGCTTCTCTAAGAATTTCTTCTTTCGCTGCTGGCCTTTTATACCATAGTTCATATGACGAAGGATCTATCATACGAAAGTCTCCAGATAGGTCAATTACTTTTAAACCTTCTGCTACTAACTTGGGAGTTAACTCCGCCGATACTCCTGCTGGGGTTGCTAGAAATACAATTTCTGCTTCTTTTCCTATCGTCTCCACATCAATTTCTTGTAACGTATGAAAAAGGACATTTCGAAGATGCGGATATACATTTGTTATACACTCACCAACTTGTGAAAAAGAATGGAGAGATGCTATCGAAAAATATGGATGTTGTTCTAATAAACGAATTAACTCAATGCCCCCATATCCAGTGGCTCCAATAATTGCGACTTTCATAAGTTCCTCCTCATATCGATTCTTTAAATTAAGTATGATTATAATATTGTATATTTATAGAGTCAATTAAATATTTATAAATTTTTAAATCTAAAAAAACTTAATTTTACTAGAAAAATAATATACTCAACCTAATTTTTATACAAAAATAGTGCATAGTAGTTTTTTTATTTCACTTCAAGTACAATAAAACAATACATACGTACATACAGGCGGGGAAAAATATGAACGAAAAATTAATTGAGAAAATGATTATAAAAAGTTTTCAACAATATCAATGCAGTCCAATATCAACAGAAGATCTGGAAATGCTAGTGAAACATATTCAAACGGTGACTCATTCAAATATTGAAATTGATTTATACGAGGAAATTGAGGATATTGTTTATGATTATGTAACTGGAAAACAATAAAAAATAGGAGATTTCCATATGGAAATCTCCTATTTTTTACTTAATGATTTACCTGCTACACGTTCAAATAAACTTGGGAATAAAGCATAAAGTTTCGGGCCAATTCCCATCCACTTCGGTAAGTTTACTTCACGTTTTTTCGTGTGCATCGACTTTACGATTTGTTCTGCTACGTATGTTGGTTTTAACATGTAACGTCCCATATTCTTTACATATGTACCAGATTGATCCGCTATTTCAAAAAAGTTTGTATCTATCGGACCTGGATTAATTGCTGTAACATAAATATCTGTATTCGCTAATTCCATGCGTAAACTATTCGTAAATCCTAATACAGCATGTTTCGTTGCTGCATACGCACTTGATTTCGGAGTTGCAATTTTTCCGGCAAGGGAAGCAATATTAATAATATGTCCTTCGTTCTTGTTTACCATATAAGGTAGTACCGCTTTCGTACATGCTACTAATCCAAATACATTTACTTGGAACATATCTTTTACTTCACCCATTGACGCATCTTCAAACGTTTTAAAAATACCAAATCCCGCATTGTTTACTAATATATCAATACGTCCTACTTCTTGTAATACCTTTGAAAAAACAGACTGTACTTCCATCTCTTCACTTACATCTAATACATAATAATAGCAAGGCGTATTATAAGTTTCTTTAATTTTGTCTACTAACGCTTGTAGTTTCTCTTCTGTTCGAGCCATTAATACTGGAGTCGCTCCCTGTGCTGCAACTTGCATTGCAACTTGCTCACCAATCCCACTAGAAGCACCTGTAATGACGATTACTTTATTTTGTAAACGTCCTGTCATTGCTGTCACCTACTTTGCATAATAAATCAATTGTTGCGACGACTCATCAATCATCACTTGTTGATTATATGCTAAATAGTCCAATTGTCCAACCGTTTCTGAAATAGTAAGTGGTAATTGTTCTTTATATAATACCGGAAATAGTTTTACACATACTTCAAATGCTGTCATTGGTTTTTCCTTTAATAACTCAAGTACTTTAAAAGCACGTGTTTCTTGCTTTTGTAATCTCGTTTCAATAAGTTGTTTCACATTTAGAACATCTTCCCCATGCCCTGATAAAATGCGTGAAATATTCATTTCGCTTAAACGCTGTAATGTTTGGTTATATTGTAGTAATGGGCGTGCCCGTTCTGTTTGCCCTTCATATGGTGGTTCTAGTATTGGATTCGAAGAAATATGACTGATGAGAGCATCTCCACCAATTAATATTCCATCAGATTCTCTATATAAAGAAATATGAGTAGAAGCATGACCTGGTGTTTCAAGTACTATAAATCCAGGCAAAGAATCAATACGATCTCCTTCTCTCACAGTATGCGTTAACGATCTATTACAAGAATATTTAAGTGTCCTCGTCGTCAATAACGACTCGTCTTTCAAAAATGCTGCTGGCACACCAAACTGTAAGGCCGTCTCTCTAAAAAATTCATGATACCGCTTTAAAAATTCTGGATTTTGTGTGATCCAAGGCTCATTCCAAGGATGTCCAATAATATTCGTCTTCTCAGAAAATATATTTAAAAGTCCACAATGATCTGCATGATGATGCGTAATGACTACTGTTTCAATATCTTCTATCGTATGTCCTAATGCACCTAATTGACTTTCTAACGCATTCCTTGCCTCTTCTGTATTCGTCCCTGTATCAATTAATGTTAATGTCTCCCCCTCAACTAAAAACACATTCACAGTTTCCACTGCAAATGGTACAGGAATCTCCATTCGGTGAATCGCCGTCATGCTTAGCCCCCCTGTCTCTTTCCGGTTCAAAAATGAATACTTCTTCAGTTTACAACTTCTATATATATTTGTCATTATTTTCAGATAAAAAGAGGTGTTTCCTCTAAAAAAACGAATGTATGTACATTTATAAGAATTTCTAACCAAAATTAAAGGAGGAACATCATGTCTATTCAAAACATTTCCTTTCTCGGTGCAGGCTCCATTGCCGAAGCCATTATTGGTGGCTTGTTACATGCAAATGTTGTTAAAGGTGAACAAATTACTGTAAGTAATCGTTCTAACGAGACAAGATTACAAGAGCTACATAAAAAATACGGTGTCAAAGGTACTCATAATAAAAAAGAATTACTTACTGATGCAAATATTCTTTTTCTAGCAATGAAACCAAAGGATGTTGCAGAAGCGCTTACCCCTTTTAAAGAATACATAAATAATAACGTGCTTATTATTTCATTACTAGCAGGTGTTTCTACTCACTCAATTAGAAAACTACTTCAAAAAGACGTTCCAATTATTCGTGCAATGCCAAATACATCCGCAGCCATTTTAAAATCAGCTACCGCTATCTCCCCTTCAAAACATGCAACAGCGGAACATATTCGCACTGCAACATCTTTATTTGAAACGATTGGTCTCGTCTCTGTTGTAGAGGAAGAAGATATGCATGCTGTCACTGCATTATCTGGAAGTGGACCTGCTTATATTTATTACGTAGTGGAAGCTATGGAAGAAGCTGCAAAAAAAATTGGTTTAAAAGAAGATGTTGCAAAATCACTTATTCTTCAAACGATGATTGGTGCTGCTGAAATGCTAAAAGCAAGTGACAAACACCCTTCTATTTTGCGAAAGGAAATTACTTCTCCTGGTGGAACTACTGAAGCAGGTATTGAAATATTACAAGAACATAAATTTCAACAAGCACTTATTTCTTGTATTACACAGGCAACGAAACGATCACATAATCTTGGAAAAACATTAGAACAACTAACAAAAGAAAAATAGAAAAAGGAGCTCAAGTTTATTTGAGCTCCTTTTTCTTATAATTACACTTAGTTATTGTTCTTCCCAAAAATCTCTTCTTGCAGGCGACGACCAGTCGGCGTTGCTGCAAGTCCACCTTCTGCTGTTTCACGAAGTGCTACTGGCATCGTTTGTCCAATTCTAAACATTGCCTCAATTACTTCATCACATGGAATTGTACTCGTTACACCAGCTAATGCTAAATCTGCTGAAATCATCGCATTCGCAGCTCCTGCTGCATTACGTTTTACACAAGGTACTTCTACAAGTCCTGCAACAGGATCGCACACTAAACCAAGCATGTTCTTTAATGAAATTGCCATCGCTGTAGCTGCTTGATCTTGTGTTCCACCAGCCATCTCAACTGCAGCTGCAGCCGCCATTCCACTTGCTGAACCAACTTCAGCTTGGCATCCTCCTGCCGCACCAGAAATACAAGCATTATTCGCAACAACCATACCGAAAGCTCCTGCTGTAAATAAGAACTCAATCATTTCTTCACGTGTAGGCTGCAATTTTTCTCTTAGTGCAAATAGTACACCTGGCACTGTTCCAGCAGACCCTGCTGTTGGTGTTGCACAAATAATTCCCATCGCTGCGTTTACTTCATTTGTTGCAACAGCTTTGCTTACTGCATCCAAAATCGTATCTCCAGATAAGCCTTTTCCACTCTTCATATACGCTTGAACTTTTACAGCATCTCCACCAGTTAAACCAGTTGGTGATTTCACGCCGCGAATACCACGTTCTACTGCTTGTTCCATCACGACTAAGTTCTTTTCCATACCAGCAATTACTTCTTCACGTGAAATACGTCTTGTTTCCATTTCACATTGAATCATAATTTCTGCGATTTTTACATTTTGTTCTTTAGCTTGCGCCACTAGTTCCGCTGCGTTCCGAAACATGGTGTGTCCCCCCTGCAATTAATCCATAATAGTTACTTGACAAATATTTTGTTGCGCTTTTATTTCTTCAATCACTTCATCTGCTAATAATTCATCTGTTTCAATAACCATAAGCGCTCTTCTTCCTTTTTCTTTACGAGAAACACTCATTGTACTAATGTTAATCTCGTGTGTAGCAAGGATTGAAGCCACCGCTGCAATAGCACCAAAGCGATCGTTATTTACAATAAGTAGTGCTGGACTTGTGCCTGATAATTGAAGATCGAATCCGTTTAATTCTACAACTTCAATTTTACCGCCACCAATTGAGCAAGCAACAACTTCAATTTCTTCTTCACCTTTATACAAACGAATTCTTGCTGTATTTGGGTGAGGTGCATTGGCATCTTCTTCAATGAATTCCACTTCAATTCCGCGCTCTTTTGCTATTTCTAGCGCCTCTGGAATACGTAAGTCATCTGTTTCAAATCCCAATATTCCACCGATTAGTGCTACATCCGTACCATGCCCTCGATACGTCTTTGCAAATGATCCATATAACGAAATGCTTACTCTTTCTGGTTCATGACGAAACAGCTGGCGAGCAACTTGCCCCATTCTTGCCGCGCCTGCTGTATGTGAACTTGATGGTCCAATCATAACTGGACCGATAATATCAAATACTGAGCGATACTTCATCATAACTCCCCCTAAACCTCTATGCAAAAATTTATTCTACTATTCTATTAAGCTGCTACATCTGTCGCTTTTCCAGTTGTACCACGAATTTGTTCTGCTGTATGAATTGGATAATTTTTGAATAAAAGCAATCCAATATAACCTGAAATAATACCAGTTATAATAATACATAAGAATCTTAGCATTATTCTCATTAAAAAATGATATAAGATCCTCCACAATAAAGTCTGGTAGCAATCCAAAGTTTAACACAGAAGCCATTGCAAGGACAGCATAAACAAGTGATATAACCATTGCTAATACAACTAAATTTGCACCCGCTACTCCGCCTAGGCTACCTGCTGATGTTCTGAACTCTTTTAAAGAGTGGTGTACCAATTAACTCTCCACCACCTTATTAATAAAAAGCTTCTACTAAGGAACTCGCAATAGTTACACTAGCTAATCATATCGTTTAGCTAAAAAGTGAAAAAGACTTAGTACACATAATAGTAATATCTTTCCTATTATAATTCTCGTGTTACTCTCTCATGGTTTAGTCAACTTCACTTGTTACGATAATGACTAAAATGCATGTGACTTATCATAAATTATAATCTGTCCTAATTATAGCTTGTTTTTTATAAAACGCTTACTTTTGTTGAATTTTAAAAGTTCTGAATAAAAGTCCGTTTCTACTATTTGTATCACTTGTATGTCATCTGACTTATATAACAGTTTTTCTAAATGATCATTATTTCGTATTTTTATCCTATATATTCAAACCATCCTAATTTTCTGTATCATCCAAGTATAAGTATAAAATAATAACAGTTTTATTTTTAAATTTTTTTAGACATATAAAAATGGCAACCCGTTGTTACCATTTTTTACAAAACTATCATTTTTCTACTGGGAATGATTTCAAATCCGTCGCTATTTCTGTATTAGAAAACAACTCTCTTGCCTCTTTCAATAATTCCTTATATGTATCTCCTTGATAGCGAGAACTAATGTGAGTTAAGATTAATCGCTTCGCATTTGCCTGAAGTGCAATGCTCGCAGCTTGCTTAGATGTGGAATGAAAATAATCATGCGCTTGTTGCTCATCTGCTGCTGCGAAAGTCGCTTCATGGACAAGTACATCTGCATCTTGCGCAAGCTCCCTACTCGCTTCGCAATATCGCGTATCACCTAAGATAGTAATAATTCTTCCTTTTTGGGGTGGGCCGATAAACTCATTTCCATTTAATATCGTGCCATCCTCTAATTCAACTACTTCTCCATCTTTTAAACGTTTAAAGATTGGACCTGGTTTCACACCCATCTCAAGCAACTTATCAACTAAAAGAGCACCTTGTATATCTTTCTCTACAATACGATATCCAAAACATTCTATGCCGTGTGACAATCTTTTCGTTTCTACACAAAATTCATTATCTTCAAATACAGTACCTTCTTCTGTTATCTCCACAACTTCAAGTGGATATTTCACATGTGTCGTACTTACCGATAATGCCACTTCAATAAATTGTTTAATTCCTTTCGGCCCATACACCGTTAAAGGCGTAGTTCCTCCTTGAAATGAACGGCTACCTAATAAACCAGGCAATCCAAAAATATGATCGCCATGTAAATGCGTAATAAATATTTTCTCAATGCGGCGCGGACGTACCGATGTATGTAATATTTGATGTTGCGTGGCCTCGCCACAATCAAATAACCAAGTCTGTCCTCGTTCTTCTAACAATTGTAAAGCAATTGCTGAAACGTTCCTTCCTTTTGAAGGAACACCTGCACCAGTTCCTAAAAATACAAATTCCACTTTCTTTCCTCCAGCTCTAAATATACTCTATCTCTCATCTTACGGAATGTTATTTCAAATGGCAAATCGAATTTACATAACCAATCATCTAGACAACTATATAACACGAACGTTATACTTAAAAAATTTAGCAATCGTTCGTGTTTTGTGGTAAAATAATTATACTACATTTTAAGGGAGCGTTTTATTATGAAAGAAGTATTTCGTTTACAAACTGATTTTTCATCTTCATTTGATCGCTGGGTAAGTTCTTTCGTGTCTGATCACCCAGCACAATTAGAATGGACAACTTTAAAGGAATTAATCCATGAATATACAACATCACATACAAATGATACGTTACCAGCATATATTTCTTCAGCTTTAACATATTACGCCCAACGCGTTCCAACTACAAACAGTTCAGAGATTGTTATTTTTGAAAACCCTACAATCTTGTAATCTATAATAAAAAAGCACTGGTTACAGTGCTTTTTTATTTATACTTATTTAGCAAATGATCATATTCCGTCCAAAAGTCTGTATACATGCTTTGATCAAACTCATCTAAAATTATCTTTTCACTTGATTTATTGAATAATTCTTTTGCTTGTAGTGCAAAAGAAACAATTTGTTTTTTATATTCATTTTCATTCAATTCTATATGAAGCCCTTCATAGTATATAGCCTTTTGATCAGTAGAAATAACTTTGACACAATCCTTTAAAACCACATTTTCACCTATATGGTTTATAGTCCAATGAATTGAAATTGGGCATCCTAACATGAGCATAGTGCCACATCCGTGTAAAATAAGCCCCTCTTCATTTTCAATATCACAAATATATTCTTTATCTAAAGTTCGTAACAAAGCTAAAGCTGATGCACTTATTCCCCACTCCTCATCCATACCTGTTTGTGTAATAATCGTTCCAGCCACATTTAAATATATTTCTCCGTGTGAACATAAATCTTCCTGCTCATTAAACAACCACTTTTGATTCTCAATATTTATAATAAAATTTTGTGGTACCATTACAAATTCCCCTTTTATAAAAATATTTATTTTCCACATTATTTATAATCAATATCATGCATTTCATCCCATATATCTATTATAAATCCATTTAATATTTTAAAAACACAGATAAAAAAGATATTGACACTACGATTTTACAGTGCTAACATTCAACATGTAATTGAATATGGTCTCTGTTAGGTGAGGCTCCTGTATAGAGAAACGCTGCTGCCCAAAAATGTCGAGAGACGCCAATGGGTCAACAGGAAAGGTCGGAATGAAGGCCTTTTTTAACGTAGCTGGTTTCAGTACCTATGCTATACAGTGCTAAAACTCAACGAGGGAGAGGTGCATGTATTTTGTCATACACAAAAACTGTTTTTATTTATGTCTACTAACAGTCTTTGTTGTGGACTCTTTTAACTGCGAATTCAGACCTTTACTCGTTTTGAGTAAAGGTCTTTTTACGTCTATATGCACCTTACTATGAAACAAACATAGCATATTCAGAAACTACTAAATTGTACGGAGGTGAGGAACAGTTGGCAATTGATGATTCGGCCCAGATACCCATACGTTTTACATTCATATTTCATCATGTAGGTAGGAAAGAAACTGTTCCTCACCATTTCAAATAGTTAGGTAACAGATTGTTTCCTCCTTCATGACAGAGGAGGAACTACCGATGTTTAATTTACAAAGACAAGAAACAAAGCATGCTTATGAGCAAGATAGCATGAAAACAAATAACGAATTATTAGTGGAGGTTGCAACACAAGATGTAAGCTCTGCGTTAAAACTTTTAGAAACAACACAAGATGGATTATCTAAACAAGAAGCGTCTCGTAGACTTTCTTTATATGGTCCGAACGAAATAGCTCATAATAAAATGGCGCCGTGGTACATTCAATTTCTGTTGGCATTTAAAAACCCATTTATTTTCGTTTTATTAGCTCTTGGAGCACTCTCCTTTTTCACGGATGATATGCAAGGAACGATTGTCGTATCTGTAATGGTCCTACTTAGTGCAACGATTCGGTTTTCACAAGAATTCCGTTCTCAAAAAGCTGCCGATAAGTTAAAAGCTATGGTTCGAACAACTGCGAGCGTATTTAGAATAAATGGATTTGTACATGAAACAAAAAATGTAAAGAATTTAAACCGAAATTACACAACAGAAATTCCAATTGAGGAACTTGTACCTGGCGATATTATTTCCCTTTCAGCTGGTGATATCGTTCCAGCTGATGTGCGTGTTGTATCCGCTAAAGATTTATTTGTTAATCAATCTTCTTTGACAGGGGAAGCACTTCCTGTAGAAAAATACGAACGCTGCTACCATACAGAAAATAAGCATATCTTACCGAAAAACATGAAAAAAAATTACAATCCACTCGATATGGAAAACCTTTGCTTCATGGGAACAAATATTGTAAGTGGTAGCGCAAAAGCTGTTGTCATCTCAATAAGTACCGATACGTATTTCGGCTCTTTAGCAAATAAGGTAATTGGAAAGCGTGTAGAAACAAGCTTTGATAAAGGTGTAAACAAAGTAAGCTGGCTCTTAATTACATTCATGCTTATTATGGCGCCTATTGTCCTTCTCATTAATGGATTCACAAAAGGAGATTGGCAAGAAGCTTTCTTCTTCGCTATTGCCGTTGCTGTTGGCCTTACACCTGAAATGTTACCCATGATTGTAACTGCTAATCTAGCTAAAGGTGCCGTTAACATGTCTAAACAAAAAGTAATTGTAAAACAGCTAAATTCTATTCAAAACTTAGGCGCTATGAACATTATTTGTACAGATAAAACCGGAACTTTAACAGAAGATAAAGTTGTCCTTGTTCGTCACTTAGATCCTAATGGAAATAAATGCAATCGCGTCTTACAATTTGCCTATTTAAATAGTTTCTATCAAACTGGATTGAAAAATTTAATAGATAAAGCTGTTATTAAGCATACAGAGGAAAATAATAAATTTAATCCATCAGCTTTTCAAAAGCTAGATGAAATTCCATTCGATTTCGCCCGCCGGCGTATGTCAGTCATCGTAAAAGATATTTCAGGTGAACATACAATGGTTTGTAAAGGTGCCGTAGAAGAAATTTTATCAATTTGTAATTACACTGAAGTGGATGAAAAAGTCGTTCCACTCACCGAGGAAATACGTTCAAATGTCAAAAAACTAAGTGAGACATTAAATAGTGAAGGTATGCGGGTTATTGCTGTGGCTTATAAAAAAGATAGAAGAATAAATGATAAAGAGTACGCAGTAAAAGACGAAACAGATATGATTCTCGCTGGATATATCGGCTTTTTAGATCCACCGAAACCATCTGCAGCAGCTGCAATTCAAGCATTACAAAAACATGGTGTACAAGTGAAAATTTTAACTGGCGATAACGAAATTGTTACAAGAAAGGTTTGTAAAGAAGTTGGATTAGATATCGGCGAACCAATCCTCGGTTACGAGATTGATTCTTTACCAGATAAAGCATTAGCAAAACTTGCTGAAGAAACGACTGTATTTGCGAAGCTTAATCCAATGCAAAAATCTCGCATTATACACGCATTACAAGGAAATGGACACACTGTAGGTTACATGGGAGATGGCATTAACGATGCTGTAGCATTACGTGAAGCTGATGTCGGAATATCTGTTGATACTGCTACTGATATTGCGAAAGAAGCTTCTGATATTATTCTACTCGAAAAAAGTTTAACTATATTAGAAGCGGGGATTTTAGAAGGACGTACTACATTCGGAAATATTTTAAAATATATTAAGATGACAGCTAGCTCTAACTTCGGTAATGTGTTTAGCGTGTTAGTAGCAAGTGCTTTCATTCCTTTTTTACCGATGCTTGCCATTCATCTTTTAATTCAAAACTTACTTTATGATATTTCACAACTTTCTATTCCATGGGACAAAATGGATAAAGAGTTTCTAGAAAAACCCCGAAAATGGGATACTGCAAACTTACGAAACTTCATTATTTGTATCGGCCCAATCAGTTCCATATTTGATATTATCACATACGTAGTCATGTGGAATGTATTTGGTGCAAATACACCGAGCGAGCAATCATTATTCCAGTCCGGTTGGTTTGTGGTTGGATTGTTAACACAAACTTTAATTGTTCACATGATACGAACACAGAAGATTCCATTTATTCAAAGCGCTGCATCAACACCAGTCGTTTTATTAACCGCTCTTATTATGGCAATCGGGATTTATATTCCATTCTCACCACTTGGTGCAGCCGTTGGTTTACAATCATTGCCACTTAGCTACTTCCCTTGGTTAGTAGGAATACTATTAGGCTACGCTTTTTTAACACAGTTCCTGAAAAAGCTTTATATTAAAAAGTTTCATAGCTGGTTGTAAAAATAAGAATGAGTGGGTATTCCCCGCTCATTCTAAAAGACATAACACATATTTATATATGGAGGTGACCATGATGGTATGGTACGACATTATATTCAGATTAGTTATAGCAATTATTGTAGGAGCTTGCATCGGAATGGAAAGACAATGGAGACATCGAATGGCTGGGTTACGGACAAATGCTCTCGTATCACTTGGTGCCTGTATATTTGTTTTATTATCCGTCATGCTTAATCATGATGCTAGCCCCTCCCGCATTGCCGCTCAAGTCGTTAGTGGCATTGGCTTTTTAGGGGGTGGCGTTATTATCCGCGATGGTTTTAGTATTAGAGGGCTAAATACGGCAGCTACTTTATGGTGTGCAGCTGCTGTCGGTACTCTTACAGGCGCCGGTTTCCTCGTTGCAGCTATATTAGGTGCAGCCGGCGTGTTACTAGCAAATATACTCCTTCGCCCAATTGCTCTTTTTATGAATAAAAAATCAAAAGAAGAATCACCAGAACAAACGAACTACTTACTTTCCCTTACTTGTTCAGAAGAAAATGAAGCACATATTCGTTTTTTACTTATGCATATGGTAAGTACAGAAGGGCTCGGTTTAAAAGAGTTGTATAGTGAAGACGTAGATTCTAATCGAAAGGTGTGTATACAGGCTACATTACATTGCAAGACAAATGCGGCTATCTTAATTGAAAAAATAGTAAGTAGAATGCTATTAGAATCTGGCGTTACTGGAGCTGGATGGAAGACTTCTTTAGATTTAGAAGCGAGTTAAATAGGAAAGGTGTCATGATTTTACTACTTCATGACACCTTCTACATAAACTTATTTTCTAACTTTTGTTGAAACGACTTCTCTTGCTTACGTAGTAGTTGACTACCTCGTTGTAAAATCGGTGTTCCATACTTATCATTAATTTGATCAATGACAGCAAGTAGTGGTTCTTTTTTCGCATCCTCTTCAAATGAAAACAAATCTAATTGTTTCACCGATTCTGTCTTCCACTCTATTTCAGTAGCTGTAACACCTAGTAAACGAACGGAATCACCATCCCAATGTTGCTTCCATAAACGGGATGCTGCTTGAAAAATATCGCGTTCTTCCCAAATCGCATTTTTCAATTGCTTACTCCGTGTTACTGTTCGCCTATCATGGTATTTAATCATAATTTGAATATTATAGCTGACAAGGGTTCGCTTTTGTAATCTTTTACTCACTGATTTTGATAACCGTTCTAACATATCAAGTAATTCTTTCTCTTCATCCATATCCTTTGAAAAAGTCATCGAGTTACCGACACTTTTATGTTGGCCCATTTGACTCGGATCCACTTCCCTATCATCCGTACCTTTTGCACGCTTTTGTAAATCAATACCGTGCTTGCCAATTTTAGCGCGAATGATATGCTCGTCTCCCTTCGCTAACTGTTCAATTGTATGTATATGAATTTCATTTAATTTTTCAGCTGTTTTTTCTCCAATCCCATGCATTGCTTCAACTGGAAGTGGCCAAATCATTTCTGGAATATCACGTTTTCGAAGCACGGTAATACCGAGAGGTTTTTTCATATCAGAAGCTGTTTTTGCTAGGAAAAGATTTGGAGCGATTCCGATACTACACGGAAGCTGTAACTCTGTTAATAGTGCTTGTTGTATCATCTTTGCTATTTCAAGGGGCGAACCAAGTGCATAGCAATCTGTAATATCTAAATATCCTTCATCTATTGAGACTGGTTGTATCTTTTCTGTAAAACGGGAAAGGACTTGAAACATTTGAAATGAAGCTTCGCGATATAATGTGAAATTAGGACGCCTTACAACTAATTGCGGGCATAATCTTTTCGCTTCCCAAAGGGGCATCGTCGTACGTATTCCGTATTCTCTCGCCTCATAACTACATGTTATTATAATTCCTTTTCTCTCTTTTTCATTTCCAGCAACCGCTAATGGCTTTCCTTGTAATGATGGATCATGAGCAATTTCAACAGATGCGAAAAAGCAATTCATATCTACATGTAAAATAACACGACCATTTTTCGGATACATTTCTCGCATAGTACTCACTCCCTAATCAGAACGTTCGTTCTTTCATTATATCAAATTTTGCACAATAGTTATAATAATTACTTGTTCTTTTTTATAATCGATATAAAGAGGATATATATGTGAAAGGGGCTGATTATGATGAAATCAACTAATAAAGTGAAACTTTAATCAGTGGGGGTTTTGTTCATCCCCCACTGATTATTAGCCCTCACCAATTGGACTTTTACAAGCAACCCGATCCCCACCTAACTTCTTTACTTTCGCTGAATTTTGAGGTGGGGGGCTTACTGCCCGGCAAATAGCGGGACAAACTCAACTATACATTCCTTGTAGTTATATTAATCATTGCAATTAATGATTTACTACTTCCGATTTTCAATATGAATACGTTAGGATTATTCCCTCGTCTAGTACATGTAGCAACTTCCATAGTTTTTCTTATATTGGCTTATACGTCTTGTCAAAGCAATCAAATCAAAATAAAAAGCGTGTAAATCACAATTGATTTACACGCTTTTTATTTTCCATTACTTCGCTACTTCTTCAATAATTGCAACAACTAATTCTGCTGTTTTTGCTAATTCTTCAACAGGAATCTTCTCGTTTGTTGTATGAATTTCTTCATAACCAACTGCTAAGTTAACTGTTGGAATACCATGTCCTGCAATTACGTTTGCATCACTTCCGCCACCACTTTGGTGAAGAGAAGGTGTACGACCAATTTTTTCAGCTGCACGTTTTGCAACTTCTACAACGTGATCGCCATCAGCAAACTTAAATCCTGGGTACATAACGTTTACTTCAACGTCTGCATGACCGCCCATTTCTTTTGCAGTTGTTTCAAATGCTTCTTTCATTTTCGCAACTTGTGCTTCCATTTTCTCATTGATTAAAGAACGAGCTTCTGCAAAGATTTGTACATGATCGCAAACGATATTCGTTTGTGTACCACCTTCAAAACGTCCAATATTTGCAGTCGTTTCAGAGTCAATGCGACCAAGTGGCATCTTCGCAATTGCTTTCGCTGCGATAGTAATTGCAGATACACCTTTCTCCGGCGCTACACCAGCGTGAGCTGTTTTCCCGCGAATAATTGCGTTCACTTTCGCTTGTGTTGGAGCTGCAACAACGATTTCACCAACTTTTCCATCACTATCTAATGCGTAGCCATATTTCGCTGTAATACGCTCACGGTCTAATGCTTTTGCACCAACAAGACCTGATTCTTCTCCGACTGTAATAATAAATTCAATTTTACCATGAGGGATATTTTTCTCTTTTAAAACACGGATTGCTTCGAACATTGAGGCTAATCCAGCTTTATCATCCGCACCTAAAATTGTTGTACCATCTGATACGATATATCCATCTTTAATAGAAGGCTTAATTCCATTACCAGGAACTACTGTATCCATATGAGAAGTAAAGTAAATTGTATCAACACCATCTTTTGTTGCTGGTAAAGTACAAATTAAGTTGCCTGCACCATGACCAGTTACAGCCATTGTGTCATCTTCAAATATTTCTACACCTAAATCTGTAAATTTCTTCGTTAATACTTTGCAGATTTCTGCTTCAAATTTTGTTTCAGAATCTACTTGTACTAATTCCATAAATTCATTTACTAAACGTTCTTGATTAATCATAAGACTGCGCCTCCTGCACTACCATTATGTATGTAACACTACTAATTATAACAGAATTTCGCAAAACTTTCGAAATACAAGACAAAAAACAGATGGTTTACATGTCTAGATAACCATCTGCTTTCTATTACTCATTTAACAATACCCAGCGCATATGATCCTCCCACACGCCATTTACCATTAACATCTTCCTAGACACGCCTTCATATTGAAAACCTATCTTCGTCACCACTTGTATAGATGCTAAATTACGAGGCATAATCGGAGCTTCTATACGATGTAACTGAAATTCCTCAAAAGCAACTTGAATTGCTTTTCTAAGTGCTTCTGTCGTATACCCTTTGTTTAACTCTGCTTTATCTAATTTATAACCGAGTACACAAGATTGATAAATGCCACGAACGATTAAATTAAATGAAATACACCCAATTATTTTCGTATCATCACCCTTTTTAAAAATCCATAGTCTGATGATTTTCCCTTCTTCGAACTCTTTTCTATCCTTTTGCAACTTTTTCTTTTGATAATCTAGCGTAAAAAAATCATCCGGTCTATACTCTTCCCAAGCTTTTAAAAATTCACGATTTCTGTCGTAATATTGAAGAACTGTTTCAGCATACGACTCATCAATTTCCCTTAAGTATAAACGATCTGTTTCGTATATTTTCATCATCGTATCTCCATTCTTCAGCTTGCCCAACTAAAAATTAACAATATACCCTTTAACTATATTCTCTATACACACTCAAATTTCCTGTTATATTTTGCAATCCCCTCCCGAATTTTGTCCTCACTCTCCCCTTGTCCATAATTTCATTTCTCGTTACAATGAAATTGTACTGATTTGCAAGGAGGTATAACGATGCATAAAAAAGCTCAAAAAATTATGGTTTATGTGATGCTAATTTCTATGCTTGTAACAACATTACTTGCTGGCGCGAGTATGTTTTGGTAAAAAGGGCGATGTGTTCGTCCTTTTTTTACTTTTTACACATGACAAAATAAACCATCTCGACATCGAGATGGTTTATTTTATATAAAACACAATCGCTACAATACTAAAGGAAAATGACATTACAAGTGCTATTACAAAACTTGTATATTGTTTCTGCTGAAATGCCCCAATAACAAAAGTTAGATTAAGTAATGCCATACATACAATCGCTACAAGATAAGAACATATATTAAAAGTTGCCAATATGAATGTAATAATAAATAGAAATCCCATAAAAAACTGCATATACGAAAGTTTTGGATTCAAGTACATATGAGCAACCCCTTTATCTAATTTTATCTTTCTATACTCTCATTAACGCACGGTTATGTACACATGTCAAGACAACTTATTATAATAGAAAAAGCCAACCTTTTCGTTGGCTTTTTCATATGCAACGGCTCCTTTTTCTTTTGCCAATTGCTGAAATGATTTTTTCGATTTCACAATCCATACTTTCGTTCCAATTGGAATGCGATCAAATAAATATTCCACATCGTTTTTCTTCATTCTTATACACCCTTGTGAAATATACTTTCCAATTGAACTCGGTTGATTTGTTCCATGTATTCCATATTTACTTCCATCAGTTCCTCTTGCATTAAATCCAATCCACCTTGACCCAAGTGGATTTTTTGGCGATCCACCTGGAATATTCTTCGCAATGTAATACGGATCCTTCGCTTTCATTACAACATCAAAAGTTCCTTCTGGAGTTAATTCATTCGTTTTCCCTGTCGCTACTGGAAAAACTTTTTGAATCTTTCCATCGTCAATGTAAGCTAATTTATTCGTTGCTTTATTTACAATAATAAAAGGATCTCCGGCACGCGGATTATCCCCAAGAGGCCAAATCGGCGATAAAGAAAGACATAATATGATAGTGAGAAGATACGGCATAGATAATTCCTACCTTCTATATAAGTTCTTTTATATTATCCTTTCCCTTAAAGCGGCTTTTAATGAGTAAATATTGTTCCATTTCATACACAAGTTGAACAAGTTTCGCACGTATCTCAAATTCCTCGCGTGTAGCTGGCAATGGCATGTCTCTAAATAATTCCCTCATTTCTTGAAGCTGCCTTAAGGAAATAACGCCAGTACTCTCAGGGCTAATAGCATTACTAATGTTTTCAACAACATCTGCAATCATGTCAGCTTGTTCATATGTCCACGATAAAGAAGCTGCTAGTGGTATCATTCGCTCTAAAATTTCGAATTGTTGCATACGCATATTAAAATAACGATAGTAATAGTCATCTTCTCGCATAAATGCATTCTCAAGTTTCTTAAACGATAAATCTCTAGCTTCATTTAGCATATTTTCAGTTTCAATAAGTTCTGCTCCGCTCCAACTACTTTCTCGATTTCGTAAATATACAACCATTTCAAACAAAATCGTTTTAAAATTACTTTCTATTTTATCTTGATACTCTTTTAGCTTATTTTCACTACTCGGCATATACATATTCACTAATAGAGCCACGCTAATCCCTATCGTTAATATAGCAATTTCATTCCCAACAATAAGCCATGTAATTTGTTTCAATGAATACAGGTGCATAACAATAACTGAGCTCGTGACAATACCCTCTTGAATTTTGAGCATAACTGCAGTCGGAATAAATGTAAGTAATAATACACTAATTGCTAGTGGTGTATATCCAATTGTTTCAAAAATGCAAAACGCGAACACCATTGATAATACACAAGCTAAAAAACGATGTAGTGATACTTGCAGTGATTTACGTTTCGTATTTTGTACACACAATATAACTAAAATACCCGCTGAACTATAAAATTCTAATCCTAATAACTGAGCAATAAAAACTGCCGCGCCTGTCCCTATTGCTGTTTTTACTGTACGATATCCAATTTTAAACATATCATTACTCCTATATGTATAAACGTATTTACAGCTAGTATAAAAAAAGGATGACACAATGTCATCCTTTTCTACTTATTATTCACATAACCTTTTCATATTACAATATTTTTTGTAAAAATTGTTGCGCACGTTCACTTTTCGGCTCTGCAAAAAATTCTTCTGGCGCACTATCTTCTACAAGCTTTCCTCCGTCCAAGAAAAGAACACGATCTGCCACTTCTTTTGCAAAGCCCATTTCATGTGTAACGATAGCCATCGTCATTCCTGTCGTAACTAACGATTTCATAACTTCTAACACTTCTTTCACCATCTCTGGGTCTAGCGCCGATGTCGGTTCATCAAATAACATAACTTCTGGTTCCATCGCTAACGCTCTTGCAATTGCTACACGTTGCTTTTGTCCTCCCGACAGACGATTCGGATACGTATCTTTTTTATCTACTAATCCAACCTTTTCTAAAAGTTTCTCAGCTTTCTTTTCAGCTTCTTGCTTCGTTACCCCTTTTACATTGATAGGAGCATACGTAATATTTTCTAATACAGTCATATGAGGAAATAAGTGAAAATGCTGAAATACCATACCGACATTTTCACGAACATGCATAACATTCGTTTTCGGATTCGTTACTTCTTCCGTTCCAATCCAAATGTGACCATTCGTTGGTGCTTCTAACATATTCATACAACGTAAAAATGTTGATTTTCCTGATCCAGAAGGCCCTATAATTGCAACTACTTCCCCTTTTTCAATCGTTATTGTAATTCCTTTTAATACTTCGTTATTACCAAATGATTTATGAAGGTTTTCAATTTTAATCACTTTTCTTCATTCTCCCTTCAATTGCCTTCCCGACTAATGTAAGAATAATGACTAACATATAATAAATCAGTCCAACAAAAAGTAATGGTTCAAGATATTTAAATGTCTCACCGCCTACGATGTAAGCACGGCGCATTAAATCAGTCGCGCCTATTACTGTTACTACAGCTGATTCTTTCGTAAGTGTCGCAAATTCGTTCACAAGCGCTGGTAATATATTTTTTAATGCTTGAGGGAAAATAATATTTCTCATCATTTTTCCGTACGGTATCCCTAAAGCCATCGCTGCTTCTGTTTGTCCTTTATCAACCGCTTGAATACCGGCACGAATCACTTCTGACATGTATGCACCTGAATTCAAGCTAAATGCAAGTACAGCTGCTAAGAATGCTGGTATTTCATAACCAATTATTTGCGGGACGCCGAAATAAATAATCATTAATTGCAATACAAGTGGTGTACCACGAAAAATTGATGTATAAAAATCTGCTGCTATATTTAACGCTCGTATTCTAGCAATTTTACAAAGTGCTAATAATGTTCCTAAAATAAATCCTGCTAAAGCTGATACTGCTACAATTTTCAAAGTAACTTCTAAACCTTTTAGTATATATGGTATTGAAGGCATAATCGCCGAAAAATCTAAGTTCATTCTTTTCATTCCCCTCACAGAAAAGTGAAAGGCAGCTTATTTTTCGCTGCCAAACCATTTCTTCACTAATTTATCCATTTCTCCATTTTCTTGCATTTTTTTAATTACTTTATTAAATTCAGCTGTTTTATCACTGTTTTTCGGAAGGGCAATTGCTGCTCCAACTTCTTCTGGCGCCTCTTTAATTTCAATTCCTTGTAAATCTTTCATTTTCTCTAAATAATTTTTAGCAACTGTGTCTTCTATAATTGCAGCATCAAAACGACCAGCTTTAATTTCTTGTACGATTTCTGGTATACGGTCACGTCCCTCAACTTGGAAATCTACTTGTTTTTTAAATTCTGCTGCTTTCTCTTCTTGAATAGATCCTGTTTGTACCCCTACTTTTTTCCCTTTTAAGTCCTCTACAGATTTAATATTAGAATCCTTTTTAGAAACGACCATATTTTTCGCAACAAAATAAATATCTGTAAAATCAACATTATTTTTACGCTCTGCAGTTGGCGTCATGCCTGCCATTACGAAATCAACTTTTCCTGAACTAAGAGATGCTAATAAACCACCAAAATCCATATCTTTCACTTTCACTTCATACCCAAGTTCTTTTCCGATATATTTAGCAACATCGACATCAAAACCAATAATTTCATCACTTTTTGAAGCTTCCACGTATTCATATGGTTTATAATCTGCTGAAGTCCCCATAACCAGTACTTTTTCACTTTTTCCAGTAGCCTTTTCTTCCCCATTACTACAAGCGCTGAATATACTTACAATTAAAATAAGTGCAAACGATATTGATAATAACTTCTTCATCTTTCTTCCCCCTAATAATGTATATTTAAAAGTTTAATAGAATATTTATTCGATGTTTGTATTGTATCAGCACTTTCATTTTTATGCAATATATAAAATAAAAATAAATGAAATAACAATATAATCGCTGTTTTTCATGTATAAAATAATGCATAAAATAACATAACTATGCATATCTCATAAATTTTAATAATAAATAAAAAAGGCGGCACATCCACTTGATTGTGGATGTGCCGCCTTTTCTCTTATTTTTTATAGTTCTTCACAATTTTCTTCGAAATACGATTGTAGTTTCGCAATAACTTGCATCGGTTCATGCCCTTCAATTTCATGACGCTCTACCATCGTTACAATTTTTCCATCTTTTAACAAAGCAAATGATGGAGAAGAAGGTGGGTACCCTTCGAAATATTCACGCGCTCTTGCTGTCGCTTCTTTATCTTGACCTGCAAACACCGTTACAAGGTGGTTAGGACGTTTATCATAATGTACGGAATGCGCAGCAGCAGGACGAGCAATACCACCTGCACAACCACATACAGAGTTTACCATTACAAGTGTTGTTCCATTTCTTTTAAACGCTTCTTCTACCGCTTCTGGCGTCGTCAATTCTGTATATCCAGCAGAGACAATCTCTTCACGCGCTTGGCGGACAACATCATTCATAAAAAAGTTAAAATTAATCACTCTTTTCCCTCCTCTAAAACTACCTATTTGTATCTTACCAGTTAATGTTTATGAAATACAAGTAAGTTTACTTGTATTTAAGTATAGAAAAGGTGTTAGAGCTCTTGCTCTAACACCTTTTCTTTAATGACCACGATGTTTTTGCTTTGCTTTTTGTACTTTAATTAAACGTCTTCTTTCTTTTTCAGCTTCTCGCTTCTCTTTAGACTGCACTTTCTTTTCTTGTTTATGCAATTCATAAGATAAACTAATCGCCTCTTGCGCCTTAGTAAAACGTTTAATATTTGTTTCTTTTGCTGCTTGTCGTATGATACGCTTTATGTTTTTAGGTCGCTGTTTTTCTTTAACTTCTACACCACATTTTGCAAAGTGCTGAAAATGTTCTAAAAGTGAACCATTCACAAACATAAGCACTTCTTCATCTGACGGTTCCGCCCCAAAAATATACCTCGCTCCATACAATTTCCCTTGTTCTTTGCATGTAATAATTCCAACAAAAAACTGACCATCGTGATATACTGTCAAATCCATTGACAGCCCCTCCTTTAAAAGATTAGAAATACGGGACATCCCGGAGGGGAAGGTTACTGACATGAAATCATGCGTCTGGACTACCAACCAGAACTGTGTTTTTGTATTTCTTTCACTATTATTATATCTTTTTTTCCATAATCTTCATATATTCAGCAATCATTTTTTTATGCGATCCTACAATATAGTCAGGTAGTTCTGTTACTGAAAAGAATTTAAGCTGAACTGCTTCTTCTTTATTCATAACAAAATCCCCTTCGTATTCATCCGTATAATAGGCGGTTGTTACAGATTGAAATTCATCACCGTTTGCTAATTTTGTAAAGTAGTTCGCTCCAGAAAATACATTGATTAGTCGCAAGTTCTTCACTTTTATTCCTGTCTCTTCATATACTTCACGATAAGCTGTTTCTTCTGGTGATTCACTAAGCTCCATTAGCCCGCCAGGTAGCCCCCATTTTCCGTACGGCTCTGTCCGCTGCTGCAATAAAACATATCCATTTTCATTTATAACGAGTACAACAGCACCAACTAAAATTAAAGGGCGATGACCAACTATTTTTCGTAATTCTTCTACATATCCCACCGTATCGCCTCCTTTTTCGTTGTCCACACTATTGTATCATATGTTCGAAACGACAAAATGCGTATATTTTTCATTTTTTTAACAAAATATTTATTTTATGTGATTCATCTACTGTAGCTAACATAATAGATTCGACTTCTGTACTCTTCTCTAGAAATTCTCTCGCCCACGCTTCTGTTTTTCCTAATAATGCAAGAACATCTTTCTGTATCCTCCCATCCTTTACTAATACAAAAGAAACTGGAGATTTTTTTCCCGCCACTTTAAGATCAAGCCGCGAAACTGCTTCATATTCTGGATACCGAAATATAGAAACGACACCGTTCGCTTCCCATAATGCTAATTTAATCGTTTGAATATCGCTCACATTTCGCATACGAAGTTCCGAAAACAAATATTCCACGGTAATTCTCGCCTTTTTCAAATTGCTAAAATCAATGGAACCATTATGTATAAGAATGATAGGTGCTGGCTCTAAAAAGCGTCTCCATCTATCCCATTTCAGCATTAAAACTGAGCTTATAATATGAAGTACAACAAGTATGAACGTTGTAATCATCGAGCCCAGTAACCCTACTTTTTCATCAGACAATGCGTTAGAAATATTCCCACCAAGCAATAACACTAATACAACATCTAAAAAACGAAGTTGTGCGATAGACCTTTGCCCCATCGCTTTCGCAACTAATATTAAAAATATGTATGCTATAATAGCCCGAATAACCCATTCACTATTAGAAAGATGCCGTGCTCCTTCAAAAATATGCATATGCATCACTTTGCACTCCTTACCCGTCTCAAACTGCTATCCTGTTTTAGTTTGCAACGTTTATGAGCATATATGTAAAAAAGCTGGTTCGTTTAAAAACGAACCAGCTTTTTTTACTTAACTGAAAACATATATTTTTTATAAGTTTTCCGTACCGATAGTATGAGCCCCATCATAATCATATTCGAGAATAAGGAACTTCCCCCATACGATAAGAAAGGTAATGCAATACCTTTTACAGGCATTAATCCAACGATCATACCGATGTTTTGGAATATTTGAACTGTTAATATACCGATCGATCCAGCGCATAATAATGTACCAAATAAATTATCAGCGGAATAACCAATAATAATTGTTCGATATAGTAGTAATAGGAACAAGAAGACAACTAACGCTGCTACGATAAATCCACCTTCTTCGGCAATTGTAGCGAAAATAAAGTCAGTATGCTTCTCTGGGATATAGACGCTTCCTCCACCGTATCCTTTACCTTCCATACCTCCACTACCTACAGCTAGAATCGATTGCTGTGTTTGATAACCTTGATCTGTATGTTCAAATGGGTCTAACCAACCTAAAATACGTGACTGTTGGTGAGGTTTTAGTAATGTAACTAAATTATTATAGAAAAAATCCTGATACTTAAAGTAAATAAACATTAACACAGATAATATCGTCACCGGAATAACTGTGCATATTGCTATCAATTTCTTCTGAATACCTGACATAAATAAAATACATGCAATAGCAGCAGCATATAAGAACACCATACCTGTATCCGGTTGGCTATATACAATTGCCGTAGGAGGAATAGATACTAGCATAATCTTTCCTACTAATATTAAGTCTGTTTTAAATGTTCGAACCATATGCTGTGCATTATGCTTTACTGCTAAATTTGCTACTAACATAACCAGTGCAATTTTGAAAAACTCTGACGGCTGAATAGATCCAATTAGTGGAAATCTAAACCATCTTTTTGCTCCTAGTATCTCCGGTGTAAAGGTTGAAACCGGTAATATTTTTAGTAGAATAATTGACAGAAATGTTGCAATATACAATGGCCATGATAATTTTTGCAGCTGATCTGAATCAACACTTGCAACAAGAAGTAACATTACAATTCCAATTATGTAGTTAATCCCTTGTTTCAAAGCAAAATTCTCAGCCCCATATTGGCCAGTTTGCTGACTGCTATATATAGCAGCTATACTCGTCACACATAGTGCACACAAAATTAAAATTAATTTTACATCTAAACTTTTTAGAAACTCGGTACTTCTTTTCATGACATCCTCCTGAAACATTGTTACAGCAAAATAAAAAACCAGGAGTCAACATTCTTCATGTTTTGACGACTGATTACACATTATCTATAAAACACTTATATAGAATAACTCTCTTTTTCATACAATACAATATATTATACTACAGTTTCATCAGTAAGATTTGCCAAAAAAATTATTCTTTTCTTATTTTATATCCATATACCATATATCAGCAATGTATTTTCGTAAATTCCTAATACATAATCGTTTATTGTAAGATTACTGGGAAAGGTATTTATACATATAGTAGGATGTAGATGAAGAAATAAGATAATAAAAAGCTCGCATAAGCGAGCTTTTTATTAATATACAGATGTATTGTTTTCTGACATGTTTTCTAAAATTTCTTTAACACGTCCTAAGAACTTACCACAGATTAAACCATCAAGTACGCGGTGATCAAGTGATAAACATAAGTTAACCATGTCACGAGCACCGAACATACCGTTATCCATAATTACTGGGCGTTTTACAATTGATTCAACTTGTAAAATAGCCGCTTGTGGGTAATTAATAATACCCATAGATTGAACAGAACCGAATGATCCTGTGTTATTAATTGTAAATGTTCCACCTTGCATTTCGTCTGCTTTTAGCGATTTCGTGCGTACTTTTCCTGCAAGTTCTGTAATTTCACGAGCGATACCTTTAATTGTTTTCTCGTCCGCTTGCTTAATTACTGGTACAAATAGTTCTTCCTCTGTTGCAACAGCGATAGAAAGGTTAATATCTTTCTTCTGAACAATTTTATCGCCAGCCCACATTGAATTAATTTGAGGATACTCTTTTAACGCTTGTGCTACTGCTTTTACGAAGAAAGCAAAGAACGTTAAGTTAAAGCCTTCACGCTTCTTAAAGTCACCTTTAATTGAGTTACGGTATGACACAAGGTTTGTCACATCTACTTCAATCATCATCCAAGCATGTGGTGCTTCATGTTTACTACGTAACATGTTTGCTGCGATTGCTTTACGCACACCTGTTACTGGAATTTCGATATCTCCAGGCATTGTAGGTACAGAAACTGGTTTCGCAGCTTCTACTTTTTGCGCTACTGGTGCTGCTTTTGGTGCTTCTGGGCGAGCTTCTACTACTGCCGCTACAGCTTCCTCTTTTTTCACACCTGCTTGCGGAATATTTCCAGATTCCACTAGCTTTAAAATATCCTTACGAGTGATACGGCCATTTGCTCCCGTACCTTCTACTAGATCTAAATCAACGTTATGCTCACCCGCAAGTTTTAACACAGCTGGTGAAAAACGTGGTTTTCCATCAGTTGGTTGTTTTACTTTCGGTGGTTTTTCAGGCGTAATTGCTGCTGCCTTTGGTTCTTCTTTTGTTTTTTCCTCAACAGCTGTTGCTGCTACTTCATCTGCGCCTTCTACTTGAATCACACAAACTACTTCACCTACAGCTAACGTATCACCTTCACCAGCGATTAACTCTTTCACAATACCCGTGAAAGAAGATGGTACTTCAGCATTTACTTTATCAGTCATTACTTCTGCAAGCGGATCATACTTGTTTACGTGATCGCCAACATTAACGAGCCATTTACTAATTGTGCCCTCTGTAACGCTCTCCCCGAGCTGAGGCATTGTAATATTTTCTACAGCCATGTATAGTCCCCCCGATTAAAATTCCGCAAGTTCACGCATTGCTTTTTCAACTTTATCTGGATTTACCATAAAGAATTTTTCCATTGTTGGTGCATATGGCATTGCTGGAACGTCTGGACCTGCAAGACGTGCAATTGGCGCATCTAAATCAAATAGACAGTTTTCAGCAATAATTGCTGCCACTTCACTCATAATGCTTCCTTCTTTATTGTCTTCTGTTACAAGAAGAACTTTACCTGTTTTAGAAGCTGCTTCAATGATTGCTTCTTTATCTAATGGATATACAGTACGTAAATCAAGAATGTGTGCAGAGATGCCATCTTGTGCTAACTTTTCAGCTGCTTGAAGAGCAAAATGAACACATAATCCGTACGTGATAACTGTAATATCATCACCTTCACGTTTTACATCTGCTTTTCCGATTGGTAATACGTAGTCATCCTCCGGCACTTCACCTTTAATTAAACGATATGCACGTTTATGTTCGAAGAATAATACTGGATCTTCATCACGAATGGCTGCTTTTAATAAGCCTTTTGCATCATATGGTGTAGAAGGGATAACGATTTTTAAACCTGGTTGGTTTGCAAACATCGCTTCTACAGATTGTGAATGATACAATGCACCGTGAACACCCCCACCAAATGGTGCACGGATTGTAACTGGACAAGTCCAATCATTATTAGAACGATAACGAATTTTTGCTGCCTCAGAAACAATTTGGTTTACTGCTGGCATGATGAAATCAGCAAACTGCATTTCAGCGATTGGACGCATACCATACATTGCTGCACCAATTGCTACCCCAGCAATTGCAGATTCTGCAAGCGGTGCATCAAGCGCACGATCTTCACCAAATTGATCATACAAACCGTGTGTCGCTTTAAATACGCCACCTTTTTTACCAACATCTTCTCCTAAAACGAATACTTTTTCATCGCGTTCCATTTCTTCGCGCATTGCTAATGTAATAGCATCAATATAAGACATTACAGCCATGAAACGTTCCCCCCTATTCTGCGTATACGTGCTTCAATGCATCTTCAGGTGCTGCATACGGAGCATTTTCTGCATATTCTGTTGCTTCATTTACGATATGCATAATTTCGTCTAACATTTGTTTTTCAAATTCCTCAGTTAACACACCAGCTTCTTTTAAATAAGCTGCAAATGTTATAATTGAATCTTTTTTCTTTGCTTCTTCTACTTCTTCTTTATCACGATAAACACGATCATCATCGTCACTAGAATGTGCTGTTAAACGATACGATACTGTTTCAATTAAAGTCGGGCCTTCACCACGACGGCCGCGATCTGCTGCTTCTTTTACAGCTTTATATACTGCAAGCGGATCATTTCCGTCTATTGTATATCCAGGCATACCGTAACCAATTGCACGATCTGATACGTTTTTACATGCTAATTGTTTTTCAACTGGAATAGAGATTGCATATTTGTTATTTTCACACATAAAAATAACAGGCAGTTTGTGTACACCAGCAAAGTTTGCCCCTTCATGGAAGTCACCTTGGTTTGAAGAACCTTCTCCAAATGTAACGAACGTTACTAAATCTTTCTTCTCCATTTTTCCAGCTAGTGCAATACCAACTGCATGTGGTACTTGTGTTGTTACTGGAGATGAACCTGTAACAATACGATTTTTCTTTTGACCGAAGTGACCAGGCATTTGACGACCACCAGAGTTTGGATCTCCAGCTTTCGCGAAAGCAGACAACATAAGTTCTTTAGCTGTCATACCAAATGCTAGTACAACACCCATATCACGGTAGTATGGTAATGCATAATCTTTCTCTCTATCAAGAGCGAACGCCGCTCCAACTTGCGCAGCCTCTTGTCCTTGACAAGAAATTACGAATGGAATTTTACCTGCACGGTTTAATAACCACATACGTTCGTCGATTTTACGTGCAAGTAACATCGTACGGAACATTTCTAATACTTGCTCATCACTTAAGCCAAGCTCTTCATGGCGCTTTTCTTTTACTTCTGCCATTTTTCATAACCTCCTAAATCCACATTTTTATGCGTGTAACGCTCTTCCATCTACAGCAAGTGCTGCTTCACCAATCGCCTCAGATAATGATGGATGCGGATGAATTGTATGTGCTACTTCCCAAGGTGTTGCATCAAGTACTCTTGCAAGACCAGCTTCAGAAATCATATCTGTTACATGCGGTCCAATCATATGAACACCAAGAATGTCATTTGTCTCTTCATCAACTACAAGTTTTACGAAACCATCTGATTCTCCGTATACAAGTGCTTTTCCGATTGCACGGAATGAGAACTTACCTACTTTTAACTTATAGCCTTTTTCTTTCGCTTCTTGTTCTGTTAAACCGACAGAAGCAACTTCTGGACTGCTATATACGCATTTTGATACCATAGAGTAATCAATTGGTGTAACTTCTTTCCCTGCAATATGTTCTACTGCAGCAATCCCTTCATGAGAAGCAACGTGAGCCAGTTGCAAACCACCGATTACATCTCCAATTGCGTAAATATGCGATTCTTTCGTTTGATAAAACTCATTTGTTTGAATGTATCCTTTTTCCACAACGATATCTGTGTTCTCTAAGCCAATATTTTGCGTATTCGCTTGTCTTCCTACAGATACAAGCATTTTTTCAGCTTTAAATTCTTTATTCTCACCGTTATGTTCAGCTTGGATTGTTACTCCATTATCTTTTACCAATGTTTCTGGTAATACTTTTGCACCAGTTACCACTTTAATACCTTTTTTCTTAAATAGACGTTGCATTTCTTTTGAAACGTCCTGATCTTCTAGTGGTAATATCGTTTTCGCATACTCTAATACTGTAACTTCTACACCGAAGTCAGCAAGCATAGATGCCCACTCAATACCGATTACACCGCCACCAACAATAATAATCGAACTAGGAAGCGTTTCCATTTTTAGAGCATGATCTGAAGACATTACGTACTCTCCGTCTAATTCTAAACCTGGCAATGAATTTGGACGAGAACCTGTTGCAACAAGTACATTTTTTGGAATCAACATTTCATTCTCTTCTCCACTTGCAAGTTCAACTGAAATTGTCCCTGGCATCGGAGAGAAAATAGACGGGCCAAGAATACGGCCAATACCTTCAAACACATCAATTTTACCTTGTTTCATTAAATGTTGAACGCCTTTATGAAGCTGCGTTACAATCTTCTCTTTACGCTCTTGTACTTTCGCAAAGTTTAGTTCTACATTGCTTGCAATAACTCCGAACTCTTCGCTTTTTTTAGCAGTTGCATATACTTCCGCACTACGTAAAAGAGCTTTACTAGGAATACATCCTTTGTGTAAACAAGTACCACCAAGATTTTCTTTTTCGACTAGTGCAGTTTTTAACCCTAGTTGTGATGCACGAATTGCAGCAACATATCCACCAGTACCGCCGCCAACGATGACTAAATCATATTCTTTTGCCATTATCTCAACCCCTAGCTACCGTTTCTTTTTCACGTACAACGTATTCTTTTGGAGCTTCTTCTTCACGTAATACACGAAGTGCTCCTTCTGCTAACGCTTCTAACTCATCTTCTCCTGGATGTACGATAACATCTGCAATCCAGTCCACTCGCTCTTTTATTTCATCGACAAGAATTTTACTGTATGCCAGTCCACCAGTTAATACGATTGCATCGATTTTCCCGTGAAGTACAGCGCTAGCTCCGCCAATCTCTTTTGCAACTTGATATGCCATTGCTTTATAAATAAGAGTTGCTTCAGGATCACCTTTTTCAACCATTTGCTCTACTTTTATCGCATCATTTGTACCGATTAAACTTACAAGTCCACCTTGTCCGACAAGTTTTTTAATCATTTCATCCCGGTAATACTCACCAGAGAAACACATTTCTACTAGTTGCCCTACTGGTACTGTACCAGCACGCTCTGGACTAAATGGTCCTTCTCCGTTTAAACCGTTATTCACATCGATTACTCTTCCTTTTTTATGGGCACCAACTGTAATACCGCCACCCATATGTGTAACTAATAAATTTAAATCCTCGTATTTATGATTTAACTGTTCAGCTACTTTACGAGCAACTGCTTTTTGATTTAATGCATGGAAGATACTTTTGCGTTCCATACCAGCAATACCACTTATACGAGCAACCGGCTCCATCTCATCTACAACGACAGGATCCACAATGAATGCAGGAATGTTTAATCCAGAAGCAATTTCATATGCTAAAATGCCTCCAAGATTTGAAGCGTGATGACCACTAAAGCCATTCTTTAAATCTTCTAACATCGCATTGTTTACTATATACGTACCGCCTTCGATTGGACGAAGTAATCCACCACGCCCACAAACAGCGTTTAATTTTGAAATGTTAATACCATGAGAATGTAGAACTTCTAAAATCGTTTCTTTTCGAAACTCATATTGGTCGATAATTCGCTTATATTTTCCAATCTGTTCTACGTCATGACGAATCGTTTCTTCTAGAACGGGTCTTTCATTATCAAAAACACCAATTTTTGTGGATGTACTACCTGGGTTAATAACAAGAATTCGATTTACAGACAATGTTGCTACCTCCACTAATAAATTCAAAAGGAAGTGGAAACCTCATAAGGGGTAACCACACCTTTTGTAAAAGTTATATATGAATGATTAGCGACGGCTAATAATATCGTGACCGTTGCGTAAGTAAGTGCTACGAGAATTTTTCAAGCTTGCAATGCGCTCTTCAGCTAGACGATCTGCCGCTACATAAGTTGCTATGCCATCGCGTTTTGAAATTTCGATTACTTTTGCAATCGTGTCATAAATAGACTCAACACGTTTTAGTGCACGTTCTCTATTGTATCCATATAATTCGTCCGCTACGTTAATTACGCCACCTGCATTAATTACATAATCTGGTGCGTATACAATACCCATTTCATGAATGATGTCACCGTGACGATCTTCTTTTAATTGGTTATTTGCAGAACCTGCGATTACTTTTGCTTTAAGTTGTGGAATAGTTTCATCATTAACTGTTGCGCCTAATGCACATGGTGCGTAAATATCGCATTCAACACCGTAAATTTCATTTGGTTCAACTGCTGATGCACCGAATTCTTCTACAGCACGTTGTACAGCTTCTTTATTAATATCTGTAACGATTAATTTTGCTCCTTCAGCGTGTAAATGTTTGCATAGGTGATATGCTACGTTACCAACGCCTTGAACAGCAATTACTTTTCCTTCTAAATTGTCAGTACCGAAAGCTTCTTTTGCAGCTGCTTTCATACCACGGTAAACACCGTATGCAGTTACTGGAGATGGGTTACCAGAAGAACCGAATGATGGTGAGATACCTGTTACAAAGTCAGTTTCTTCATGGATAATATCCATATCATCTACTGTTGTACCAACATCTTCAGCTGTAATGTAACGTCCGTTTAGTCCTTGGATATAACGTCCTAGTGCACGGAACATCGCTTCGCTCTTATCTTTACGAGGATCACCAATAATTACTGTTTTCGCACCACCTAAGTTTAAACCAGCTGCTGCGTTTTTGTATGTCATCCCTTTTGCAAGACGCAATGCATCTTCAATCGCCGCTTCTTCAGAATCATATGTCCACATTCTTGTTCCACCAAGAGCCGGTCCAAGTGTTGTATCATGAATTGCAATAATTGCTTTTAAACCAGATTCTTTGTCTTGACAAAATACTACTTGCTCATAATCATATTTTTCTAAGTATTCGAAGATTTCTAATGTCATTGTCGTTTCCCCCTAATGTTTTACCCTTTTTGGTTTATTTTGAAGCAGTCGCAACTGCCAATGCTAATGAATATACTTTTGTTTCTGCTGAATCAGCACGAGATGTTAAAACAATCGGTGCTTTTGCGCCAGCAATCATTGCTCCTACTTTTGCATCCGCAAAGTATACGAGTGATTTATATAGCACATTTCCAGCTTCAATCGTTGGGACGAGTAAAATGTCTGCCTTACCTGCTACATCACTTACTATGCCTTTATGCTCTGCTGCAATTTGTGATACTGCATTATCTAAAGCCAGTGGTCCATCAACGATACAATCTTTAATTTGTCCGCGGCGATTCATTTGTGTTAACATCGCTGCATCAATTGTCGCCTGCATCGCTGGATTCACAACTTCTACTGCTGCGATGGGTGCCACTTTTGGCAAGTCGATTCCTATTGCCCGGGCAACTTCTACAGTATTTTGTATAATAGCAGCTTTTTGTGTTACGTCAGGTGCGATGTTCATCGCTGCATCTGTAACGAAAATAAGACGATCGTAATTTGGAACTTCAAATGCTGCTACATGTGAAAGTACGCTACCTTTACGTAGGCCCCACTCTTTGTTTAACACAGCCTTCAAAATATTCGCTGTTGGGATGTTACCCTTCATAAGCACGTCTGCTTCACCATTTCTCACAGCTTTAACAGAAAGTTCTGCAGCCTCTGCATTAGACATTGCTGCAATCACTTCAACATGTTCTGAAGTTTGTAAACCATGTTCTTGTAGCATCCCCATTATTTTTTCTTGATTTCCATATAGACGAAATTGAGCTAGCTGTAATTTAATTGCTTTCGCTACAGCTTCAATTACTTCATGATCTTCAGCTACTGCTACAGCCACAGTTTTTTTAGGCTGTCCCGCTGCTTGATCAATTAAGTATTCTAACTTCATATTTTGTAATCAACCCTTTCCGTCGTCCCTCGTCTATTTATAAAGCAAATACCGTGCCAACTTTTAAAAGTGGTCTTACCAATAATGAAAACGCATTCAAAATGCAGTAAAATCAATACTTTGGAAAATAACAAAAGATTCTGTCTTATTTTGTCGCTTTTTGTATACCATGCAATAAATTGCACGGTACGCAATTTATTGCATGCTATTTTTTGCATAGTCATACTTTTCTAGCTTATAATATAAATTTCGAACGGAAATTCCTAACGCTTTTGCAGTTTGTGTTTTATTCCCATCAAATCTCTCCAAATATTCATGAATAATATTCCCTTCAAACTCTGTCACTAAATGTTCAAGTGGCTTTTCTTCTAATTCAGGTAATAAATGAGATTGCTTTGACTCCACCTGCTCTTCGTTATGTAATGGCGGTAAATGATGTACATCAATATAGATCTCGTTATAATTCATAAAAATAATTGCTCGTCCTAAAATATTTTCAAGTTCCCTCACATTCCCTGGCCATTCGTATGATTGTAAATATAAAATAGCTGAATCAGTGAGCCCTTCTACATTACGACCATAATCTTGATTAATTTTTTGAATCAATCTGTCCGCAATTGTCGGTATATCTCCTTTACGTTGACGAAGAGACGGAATTTGAATTGGAATTTTATTTAATCGATAATATAAATCCTCCCTAAACTTCCCTTCTAGAATAGCCTTTTCTAAATTCACATGTGTCGCTGCAATTACTCGAACATTAATAGGTATCGCTTTCGTTCCACCAACTTTTACAATTTCTTTTTCCTGCAATACACGAAGGAGCTTCGCTTGTGTATTTGCAGATAACTCCCCTATTTCATCTAAAAAAATACTACCGTTATTCGCTTCCTCAAAGAACCCACGTTTCCCGCCTCTTTTCGCTCCAGAAAACGCTCCTTCCTCATAACCAAATAATTCACTTTCTAACAACGTCTCCGAAATGGCCGCACAGTTTACACGGACGAATTTATTGTATTTTCGATTACTTCCATTATGGATTGCATGTGCAAACAATTCTTTACCAGTCCCAGATTCACCGCGTAACAGTACCGTTGCCGGTGTATTCGCTCCTAGCTTCGCCTGTTCGATAGCTGCCGTTGTTTCATCTGAATTTCCGACAATATCATCAAAAGAATATTTCGCTTCTAATGTGCGAATAATTTGCCTCGCTCTATTCAATTCATTTGTTAACTTTTGAATTTCCGACACGTCACGGATAACGCCGACGCTTCCTTTCAATATTCCATCCACAATAACTGGCGCTACGTTTACAATTACATCGCGCTTTTTTTGCCCAATCTTCATATGTATTCCGCGCACCGCACGACGCGTTCGAAGTACTTTCATATGCATACTTTCGCCTTCTACAATATCAGTTGTAGCAGGCTTCCCAATAATATCTTCTTCTGTTAAACCCGTTAATTTCGTATATGCCGGGTTAATGACTAAACCTCTTCCTTTTTCATCCACAACCGAAATCGCTTCTTCAGATGAGTTAATAATCGCCTCTAATAATGTTTGAATTTCTTTTAAGTCTGTAACTTCTTCCGCTAAATCTACAACTTCTGTTATATCTTTAAAAATTGCAAATGCTCCTTGTACCTCTCCGCCCTCTTTTAATATCGGTATACGCGTTGTAATAATTTTCTTTCCATTCTCTAATGTTAGTTCATAATTTACTTCTATTTGTTTCGTACGTATAATGCGAAGTAATTTACTAGTCGGAATAACTTCTAAAATATATTTTCCTATCACCTCTTCTTTTTTATATCCGATAATACGCTCTGCACTTTTATTAAAAAGACGAACTTGTCCCTCTCGATCAATTACGATCATACCGTCATGCGTAGAATTTAAAATTAATTCTCCTTGTTGCGTTTGTTCCTCTAACCGCCCAATTAACCCTTCCTTCTCATGCGCTAATCCTGTAACAATTTTTGCAATATCACCTGGTATAAGAAGAGTGTCTTTTTTCTTTTTTTCCAATAAAACTTTATGTACATCATCTTCACCTGTCATATCAAATATTACATCGATATGCATAGAAAGAAATGGAGTTACACTTTCTCCAATTGCAATCCCATATTCCTTAGCAATTTGTAATCCTTTTGCCACCGGATTTATATCAATAATCCCTATAATTTGAAATATATTCGAACTTTGTAACAGATTCAGCAGTGCGCTCCCACCTTCACCTGCACCAACAATTAATACTTTTTGTTTCATATATTACACTTCCTCTCGAAGTAGCTCTGCAAATTTTTTCACACCTTTATCTTACTCGTTCAGCAACCTCTTGACAAACCACCTTTCCATATAACATCATTAAAATACACGAAATAATCTGAAAAGGAGCGTTATGTATGCAGCGTTACGTTGCTCTACTATTAGCACTCATCCCTATTTCATTAGCTGTGTTTGGTATAAAGTTAATGAGAGATACTGTATTTGGGATTCTATTTCCACCAATCTCTATACTGTGGTTACAATTTTTAATCGGCGCTCTCTGCTTCGGGCTCGGGTTTTATATTTTTGGCGGCTTCGTCGTACACCGAGATCGTAAACGAAATAAAGTACAAGCTCGCTTTAGAAGATAGGAAGGCCCCACTATTTATAAATAAAAAATGAGACCGTTCCACACGGTCTCATTTTTTTATTGGCAATAACGTTCTTGCCGTTTCAGGGTAATCAGTAATAATCGCCGATATATTCATATCAAAATATTTACGCATAAGCGTTTCTTCATTAATTGTATAAGGGCGAACCTCTACACCACTTTCCATCGTTAGTTCGGCAATAGCATCTTGAAGGTAACGATAATTCGGATGTACTGCTGTAGCCCCCATTTTTTTCGCGTATGCCCACGGACTATGCAAACCTTCGCGATATAAAATTGCAGTTTGAATATCAGGAGCCATCATATGGCACCGTTTCATACTGTAGTGATTAAACGAAGAAAATACAACGCGATCCTCTAAACTAAATTTCCGTACAAGCGTTATAACTTCTTCCTCTAAACCTCTGTATGGAATTTTATTATTTTTAAGTTCAATATTAAGTAGCAAACTCGTTTGTTCAAGCCACTCTAATACCTCTTCTAAAAGTGGTATTTTACAAAAACCTACTTTATCACCAAATTTATAACTTGCATCTAACTTGCATAAGTCCTCATATACATAATTCCGAACCGCACCTTTTCCATTTGTTGTCCGGTCCACCGTTTCATCATGAATGACGACAACTTTTCCATCTTTCGTTAATTGAACATCAAGTTCAATTCCATCCGCTCTAAAAGACTCAGCCGCTTCAAATGAAAGCATTGTATTTTCTGGGTACGTTCCAGCCGCACCACGATGCGCAAATATAAGAGTCATCCTCACTCCCCCAATCTTATGCTATACTATACGAAAAAGGAGGTACTTCTATGAGACCATTGCAAATTTCTCCAGATACTGCAGTCCGCTTATCAAAAGCACTAGGTGTTCCACTTGAACAACTCATGCATATGCCGCAACACATTTTAATTCAAAAGCTAGTTGAATTAGAAAAACAAAATAAAGACGAAGAATAATACAGTCCTGTTTTGCAGGGCTTTTTATTATTTTCTATTATATCACGGATGACTTCCCTGCTAAAATCCTTTAACAGATGTGCTACGATGCAATTTAGCCGTTCCTTCATCATTTAATAGTCTGCTTTCTTTTTTGTTGCAAGTCATAAAGAAAGCAGACTATTTATTTATAAGCCCCCATTGCGTCCTTAAACACGATCATAAAAAACTAGAAACCCTTTATATTATTTTTTATTGAACGTGCGGAGCATCCCCTGATTCGTATAGTTCTTTCGCTTTTCCCTCCCCGAATGTAGTTAAAATATAATGTTGCTCTTCTACCGCATCCATCGCTCTAGTTGCTTTACAAACGTTATCTTCTTGAACATCCGAGAAATAATTGTGATCTTCTACAATTTTACTAAAATCTTTTTGTGCCCATCTATTAGCAATTGCTAAAAGCTCATTTTTCTTCGCAAAGCTACTCTGATTTATGATTTCTTTTAATTTTTTAGCATTATTTTGAATCATTGGGATAGAGCCCGATTTTCGTTCTGCCACTACTTTTTGATGAGTCATGCGATGCATCGCTGTAATAACTTCTCTTTCAGTAGAATTTTCAGTAACATACACATCAACAAAGACCCCATCTACCTCTCTACCTACTATTGTTTGGTCTTCTTTTTTATCTATTTGAGCGCTCACTTCTTTATCTACTGGATTATCGGCAAGTTCTAACATTCCAAATGTAACTGCAATAGCAAGAACTCCCATAGCTGCTACTATTCCTAGCCAAGTTGAAATTTTATTTTTCATTCCCCTTCCCCCTATCTATATCTATTTAATTGTCTTATAAAAAACTCACTTACATGTAATATTACTAAAAATAGGTTTTATTTTCCATGATATCAAATAATCTCTTTTTCTAAACAAAATAAAAAAACCAACGAATTATAACATCCATTGGTCTTTCATTAAAAAGTTTATTAGTTTTAAAATTACTGTCGAGTATAGAGTTCCAGCATGCAAAGGGTTTTACTAAAACGAAAACCCTTTGCTACTTCTACTCTCAGCTAGCTTTATGTTCAAGTCTCAGCTTATCCGCAACCATTGCGATAAACTCAGAATTCGTAGGTTTTGCTTTTGACATGGATACTGTATAACCGAATAAGGACGAAATAGAATCAATATTCCCACGGCTCCAAGCTACTTCAATCGCGTGACGAATTGCGCGCTCCACACGGCTTGCTGTTGTATTATATTTCTTTGCGATATCTGGATACAATACTTTCGTAATCGATCCTAATAATTCGATATCGTTGTATACCATGGAGATTGCTTCTCGTAAATACATATATCCTTTAATATGAGCGGGTACACCAATTTCATGAATGATACTCGTAATACTCGCATCTAAGTTTTTCGGTTTTCCATCTACTGTTGTTGCTGATCGGAATGATGGTAGTGGACGTTTAATCATAGCGTTTGCTTTACCACTCACTTGACGAATATGACTCGTTAAATTCTCCATATCAAATGGTTTTAATATGAAATATGAGGCACCTAAGTCAACTGCTTTTTTCGTCACATCTTCTTGCCCGAATGCTGTCAACATAATTACGCTAGGCTGTTTTAACCTTTCAATATGTCGCATTTTTTCCAATACAGCTAAACCATCTAAGTGTGGCATAATAATGTCTAAAACGAGTACATCAGGTTGCTTATCTGTTAATAAGTTTAAACACTCTTGACCATTATAAGCAGTACCGATTACTTCCATATCATCTTGAGCGGCTACATAGCTCTCTAACATTGATACTAGTTCTTTATTATCATCCACAAGACATACTTTAATTTTCTCCACAGCTTTTCCTCCCTTACCGAATCGATTCTCCGACATGTGTATCCTTCTAGGCTACATGAATTGTTCGACAATTGTGTGAAAATTCCCTTTTAAAGTTTCTTACTTTCCGATAAAATCACAAAAAAATATGTTTATCGTTCATTTATTCCCTTTCGCAACACATTCCATCATAGAAATACAACGAAACGTTCAACCCTTTTCTTTTATTTTACAACAAAAAACACCTCTTGCGGAGCTTTTACAAAATTTCAACGAATTTTTCAACAGAAAAAGCGAGCTAATATATATATATTAACTCGCTTTTTTCTCTTGATCATAAATATTAATTCCAGCTTGATGTAACATCCATTCAATATGAACACCATATCCTGATGTTGGATCATTTACAAATACATGCGTAACAGCACCAATTACTTTTCCATTTTGTACAATTGGACTTCCGCTCATTCCTTGTACGATACCGCCCGTTTTCGCTAATAGACGTTTATCTGTTACTTTTATTACCATACCCTTTGTGGCTGGGAATTTTTGTTGCACTGTACTAACAACTTCAATATCAAACGCTTCTACTTTATCTTGATCAATAACTGTTAATATTTTTGCCGGTCCTTCTTTTACTTGATGAGATAATGCGATAGGCATCGGTTTATCCATTATACCGTTTTTCATATTCGTATTTAATTTGCCAAAAATACCATATGGACTATTAATTGTAATATTACCAATCACTTCACGATCTGGTGAGAATCTTGCTAATTTCTCCCCCGGATTCCCATGACTACCTCTTTCAATTGATGTAACTGTCGAGCGCATAATTTGTCCATCTTCGACTTGAATTGGCTTTTTCGTATCATTATCAGAAATAACATGACCAAGTGCCCCGTATTTCATAGAATCTGGATGAACAAATGTCATCGTTCCAATTCCAGCTGCCGAATCACGGATATACAAGCCAATTCGATAAGACGATTCACCGTTGTCTTTTTGTGGAGTTAGCTTCGTACGAATATATTTTCCATCTCTTAACAATACAAGATTAAGCGGTTCACCTGTTTCTCCACTATTATGAACAAACGGTGCTACATCACTCATTCTTTCAATTGTTTTACCATTAATTTCAGTAATCATATCTCCAATTTGTACACCTGCTGTTTCACCAGGAGATATTTTACCCTTTTCAGTTTGAATTAAATGATGGCCTACAACAAGTACACCTTTTGTATTTAATTTCACACCAATTGATTGTCCACCTGGAATCACTTTAAAATCTTTTAACACTCTCACATTTACTTTTTTCACTGGAAAACCAGCAAGCTGAAATACCATATCAGCTTCACCATTTTGATGAGAATTTACCATAAGTCCTTGTTTTTGTTCATTCGAACTCACTGTAAATACATGACGATTTGTGGATGAAGCTTTGAAAACTGGTAATGATGATATTTCTGATTGTTGTCCTTCAAAAACAACAAGTTGTTTCGGTGATGAAATAAACGTTCGAAGCGGTTTAAAACATCCAATAAAAACTAAAGAAACAAGGAGACAAAGACCTATTATTTTTCGAAATTTTTCTAATTTCAACTTGTTCACTCTCCTCGCTCCTACCCCACATTCAGCCTCTTGGCTTCACTTTTTAATCTCTCCTTGCAGTGCATTATTTATAACCGGAAGAATTAAGAAATCGTCATTTGAGAAAAAAAGCTATCCATTACTGGATAGCCTCTGCTGTCTGTTTAAAATGATGCGCTTGCGTAAGTAATTCTTTCGCATGCTCTGTCGTTAAATCTGTGATTTCTACACCAGAAATCATTCGAGCTATTTCTGTTACTTTATCCTCCATAGTTAAAACAGTAACTGATGTAATTGTACGATCATTCGCTACTTGTTTTCGAATAAATAAATGTGAATCCGCCATTGAAGCTACTTGAGGTAAGTGCGTAATACAAAGTACTTGCGAGTTTACTGATACTCGATAAATTTTTTCCGCAATAGCCTGTGCGACTCGGCCACTTACACCCGTATCCACTTCATCAAAAATAACAGATGCAACCCCTTGATGCTTAGAAAAAATGCTTTTTAAAGCTAAAATAATACGAGATAACTCTCCGCCAGAAGCAACCTTTGAAAGTGGTTTTAGCGGCTCTCCTGGGTTCGTTGAAATATAAAATTCCACATGATCGTAACCATCCGCCGTAAGTCTTACCGGTGCACCTTCCACAAGGGGTTCTTCTGCATTTCCTTCTCTCTTCATAATTCTCACTTCAAATTTCGTTTTTTCCATATATAATTCTTTTAATTCCTGATGAATTGCATTTGTAAGATGTTCTGCAAGCTCATGACGCATATTACTTAACAACGTTGCTTCTTTCAGAATAACACTTTCTAATTCCTTCAACTGTTTCTTCGTCGTTTCAATATGAACGTCTTTATTTTCAATTGTAAAAATTTCCTGTTCAATTTTATCTGCATACGCTAAAATCTCTTCTACAGTATTTCCATATTTTCTCTTTAGCATACGAATTTCATTCAAACGTGTTTCGATCTCATCTAAACGATTTGGATCATATTCCATCATATCGAGCTTTTCTCTCAGTTGATAGGCAACCTCTTCTAATAAGTAGTAGCTATTTGCAATTGAATCATAATTCTCTTGATACACTTCATCTAAATGTGTAATACTTTCCATTTGCCCCATTGCACTTCTTACATTATCTAATCCTTTTCCGTCGGCACTTAACGAACGATATGCATCACCTAACGCTTTATAAATCTTTTCAAAATTAGAAATTTGCAATCGTTCCTCAGTTAATTCATTTTCTTCATCCATCTTTAAATCCGCCTTGCGAATTTCTTCATGCTGAAATTGAATTAAATCTAGGCGATGTGCCATTTGTTGTTCATTTTCACTTAACGATTTCAATTGTTTTTTTAATTTTTCATAGTCAGCGTATACGTTTTGATATATATCTAATTGTTTAACGATTCGATCCCCATCAAAGTGATCAAGCATAAAAAGATGTCGTTCTTCATTCATTAAATCTTGCGTTTCGTGCTGTCCATGAATATCAACAAGTGTTTTCCCAATTTCTTTTAATATGCTAAGTGTAACAAGCTTCCCATTTACACGACATACACTCTTCCCGTTCGCAGCAATATCACGCTTTAAAATAATCATGCCATCTTCTATTTCTATATCTAACTCTTCTGCCTTTTCAATACATGGATGCTTCTCATCTTCAACATAAAATAGCCCTTCAATCTCAGCCTTTTCTGTTCCATATCGAACAAATTCTGCTGACCCACGGCCACCTACAAGTAAACTAATTGCATCAATAATAATCGATTTTCCGGCCCCTGTTTCACCGCTTAAAACCGTTAAACCTTTTTGAAAAGAAATATTTAATGCTTCAATAATAGCAAAGTTTCTAATCGATAATTCCGATAACAATGCCCCATTCACCTCGTTATAAAATAATCCCTTACTAAAGGATTTTCTCAGTTCTTCATTCAAATAATCATGCTATATATTTGTATGTATATACTCTTCTAACCCGCTTCATTGTACCAAACATTCGTTTTACGGGTCAATCCATCTATTTTCTAACTTTATGCAAACAAAATATTATATTACAATTGAAAAATCATATTTTTAACCAATAAAAATATCTTGTTCACTTCCCACTTTACGATGGAAAGCAAACAAGATTTTTTGTTACAACATATTTAAGAAACGATCAGAGACAACACCTGTATCGTCAGGTGTACGGCAAATAATTAAGCAAGTATCATCACCACAGATGGTTCCGATGATCTCATCCCACTCTAAATGATCAATAAGTGCTCCAAGTGAATGAGCGTTACCAGGCAATGTTTTTAGCACAAGCATATGTCCTGCCGTGTCTAATTTTACAAATGAATCCACTAGATTTCGTTTTAATTTTTGTAACGGGTTAAATCGTTGATCTGCTGGCAAGCTATATTTATAGCGTCCATCATGCAATGGCACCTTCACTAAGTGCAGTTCTTTAATATCGCGCGATACTGTTGCTTGCGTTACATTAAATCCCTCATTACGTAAAATATCAACTAATTCATCTTGTGTTTCAATTTCTTTGTTTGCAATAATTTCCCTGATTTTAATATGGCGCTGACCTTTATTCATACATTTGCACCTCACACTATCTCTTACCATAGTTTAAACATTGGTATACTTCACTTATTTATGTTAACTTATAATTCGTTTCTTGTACACAATTGTTTTTACAATCATTATACAATTACAACAAAAAGAGGAACAACATATGTTATTCCCCTTTCCCTTTTTGTTTTAGAACGTCATGCGCTTCTGTAACAACTTGCTCTATAGAAATTGGAGAATGATTTTCGCCATTCTCACGTTCACCATGCCATTTCAGGTGAATTAAAAATTCAATATTACCATCCCCACCCGTAATTGGTGAGAATGTTAAACCTTCCACATCATAGCCTTCTTTTAAAGCAAACTCGACAATCATTTCTACAACAGCTTCATGTACTTTTCTATCACGAACGATACCTTTTTTCCCAACTTGCTCTCTTCCAGCTTCAAACTGAGGTTTAATTAACGCTGCTACATCCCCGTTAGGCATAAGCATTGTTTTTAAAACTGGCAGTATAAGCTTTAATGATATAAATGAAACATCAATACTTGCAAATTGAGGTAAACCACGTTCTAAGTCTGCTGGTGTCACGTAACGGAAATTTGTTCGTTCCATTACAACAACACGCTCATCTTGACGTAATTTCCACGCTAGTTGATTGTATCCTACATCTAATGCATAAGATAATTTCACTCCATTTTGAAGCGCACAATCTGTAAAGCCACCAGTTGATGAACCAATATCTATCATAACTTTATCTTGTAAATCAAGATGAAATGTCTCTAATGCCTTTTCAAGTTTATAACCACCACGACTTACATACGGCATAACTTGTCCCTTCACCGTAATCTCAGTATCTTGCGAGATTTTCTCTCCTGGCTTATCAAGTCTCATTTCATTTGCATATACGAGTCCCGCCATAATGGCGCGCTTTGCTTTCTCACGCGTTTCTATAAGTCCTCGCTCTACTAATAGTACATCTACTCTTTCTTTTTTTATGCTCATTTGTTACGCCCTTTTTTGTTTTGATGGAATCATTGTATGAATACGGTCTACGACAGCATCTGTCGTTAAACCAATTTCTTCTAATAATTTTGTTACACTTCCGTGCTCTATGAAGCGGTCTGGAATACCCATTCGTTCAACTAATGCACTATGGTAACCATTTTCAGATGCAAATTCAACTACTCCTGTTCCAAAACCACCAATTAAGCAAGCTTCTTCAATCGTTAAAATCGGTATATTCTTTCCTAGAAGATCATGTAAATATGCTTCATCCATTGGTTTAATAAAGCGAGCATTCACTACTTTCACTGAAACTCCAGCTTTTTCAAGACGCTCAGCGGCTTCCATTGCCATTGGTATTGTCGTACCAAACGTTAAAATAGCTGCTTGTGTACCCTCTTTTAACGTCTCCCACGTACCGATCGGAATCGCCTTTAATTCTTCATCCATATGAACGCCAAGTCCATTACCGCGCGCATAACGCAATGCGATTGGTCCATCTTCATATTTCATCGCCGTATAAACTAAATGTTGCCCTTCATTTTCATCTTTCGGCATCATAAGCACCATATTTGGCAAGTGACGTAAGAATGAGATATCAAATACGCCTTGATGCGTTTCACCATCTGCTCCTACTAATCCTGAGCGATCTATTCCAATGAAAACATTTAGATTTTGGCGGCATATATCATGAACAACTTGGTCATATGCTCTTTGTAGAAATGTCGAATAAATTGCTAAGAATGGCTTCATTCCTTGCGTTGCCATACCTGCTGCCATTGTTGTAGCATGCTGTTCTGCAATACCTACATCAATCATACGATTTGGGAATTCTTTTTGGAATTTCTCAAGTTTTGATCCAACAGGCATTGCAGGTGTAATTGCTACGATACGCTCATCCGCTCTCGCTAGCTTAAGTACTGTTTCACTAACAACAGCACTCCATGCTGGTGCAACTTCTTTCGGCTTAACGAAGTCACCTGATTCAATTTTATAAGGTCCTGTTCCATGCCAAGTTCCAATAACGTCACTCTCGGCCGGTTTATAACCTTTTCCTTTTTTCGTAATAACGTGAACAAGCACTGGGCCTTTTGTTTTCTTTGCATATTGCAACGTTTCGAATAACTTTTCATAATCATGCCCATCGACTGGACCTAAATATGTAAAGCCTAACTCTTCGAAAAAGACACCAGATACTAGTAAATATTTAAGACTATCTTTTATTTTCTCTGCTGTCGCAGCCACTTTCCCGCCAACTGCTGGGATTTTCTTTAATATATACTCTAATTCATCTTTTACCCAGTGATATTTTCCTGCGGTACGTAAACGACCAAGTACATTATGGAGCGCACCAACGTTTGGTGCAATTGACATTTCATTATCATTCAAAATAACAATCATATCTGTCTTTTCATGTCCAATATGGTTCAATGCCTCTAAAGCCATTCCGCCTGTTAAAGCACCATCTCCAATAATTGGTATAACATATTCTTTCGTTTTCTTTAAATCACGTGCCAGAGCCATTCCCATTGCAGCCGATAACGATGTCGAGCTATGACCAGTTTCCCATACGTCGTGCTCACTCTCGCAACGTTTCGGAAAACCACATAGGCCTTGATATTGCCTTAATGTACCAAACTCTTTCGCGCGTCCAGTTAAAATTTTATGTACATAGGATTGATGTCCTACATCCCATAAAAATTTATCTTGCGGGCTATCAAATAATTTATGCAGAGCAATTGTGAGTTCTACTACACCTAAATTAGGTGCAATATGTCCACCTGTTTGAGAGAGCTCTTCAATTAAAAACTTACGAATATCCTCACTCAATCCCTCTAGTTCACTGATAGACATATCTTTCAAAAAACTAGGGTTTTGAATTTGCGTTAGATCCACATGGATCACTCACTTTCATTTCATAATCTGTCAACATGTCAAATATTATAAAAAACATTTACACAAAACAAGAAATTCTCTTTTCTATTTTTCGTCTTGTCCCGACATTAACCAGTCTATTGCGCCCTAATCCTATTATAAACCATATTTCTTTAGGCGATGAAAAAAATAGCCGCTAACACGAAGTGATAACGGCAATGTAATCTACATATATTTTTGCCAATAACAAGAAAAGAAAAACCTTTTCCTACAGTTATATCATAAAATGATGAATGACTCAACAAATGAAAACGCTGTTATATTAGTTATTACGTTTTGCAATTAAATCGCAAATAGATAGTAAATATTCATCTTGTAATTGCAAGGAGCTAATCGCACCTTTTGCTTCTGCAATTGTTTCTTCTAAAATATCCTTTGCTCTATCTACAGTAAACAACGTCGTATATGTGCTCTTTTCGTTAGAAAGATCACTACCAATCGGTTTCCCAATCTCTTCTTCGGTTCCTTCGACATCTAAAATATCATCTCGAATTTGGAAAGCTAGACCGATATATTTGGCAAACGTAAGCAATTTTTCTTCTTGCTCTTCTGTTGCATCAGAAAGTATCGCACCCGCAAGTACAGCAAACTCAAGCAGTTTTCCCGTCTTATGTTTATGGATGTACTCCAGTTCATCAATCGTAAGGCGTTTCCCTTCAGCTTCCATATCTGCCACTTGTCCGCCAACCATTCCTTCTGGTCCTGCTGCTTTTGCAAGTTCAAGTACAAGTCTTACTTTTTTTTCGGCAGAAATTTCTTTTTGCTCATATGCCATAATAACTTGAAAAGCATACGTCAATAAGCCATCTCCTGCTAAAACTGCCATCGCTTCACCAAATACTTTGTGATTTGTGGGCTTTCCTCTTCTTAAATCATCATCATCCATACAAGGTAGATCATCATGAACTAAAGAATATGTATGAATCATTTCAAGAGCACAAGCTGCACCTATTCCAAGATTTCTTTCTTTCCCAAACGCTTGTAATGTTGCAAACAAAAGTAACGGGCGGAGACGTTTTCCACCCGCTTCCAAAGAATATGCCATCGCTTCACGAAGTACATTTGGACATTGTAATTCATTTGCATAGCTTACAAGTTTCTCTTCTACGAAAGTTTTACTTTCTTTCAAAAAAGTATCAAAAGCAATCGTCACTATGCTTCATCTCCTACAGCAGTAAACGGTTCAAGCTCTCCATCTTCCCCAAGAATAACTGCCATTTGTTCTTGTACATTCTTCAACTTCTCATCACAAAGCTTAGATAACTCCATGCCCTCTTTAAAATAAGAAATCGCTTCTTCTAACGGTACGTCACCTTGTTCTAGCTTAGAAACAAGATGCTCAAGTTGCGAAATTGCCTCTTCAAAGCTTAATTTATTTTCCATTATTCAATTCACGCTCCTCTATGCCTGATACGCTACAATCTAGTATTCCATCTTGTAATTGAACTGAAACAGCATCTCCAAGGCTTACATCTTTCACACTTTTTAACACTTGCTTCTCTTCATCATATACAAGCCCGTACCCTCTCATCATTACTTTAAGCGGACTTAACGCTTCAAGTTTTTGAGCAGCTCTTACAAAGGCAAATTCTTTCGTTTGAAGTAACGTTTGCATTTCACGTTGTAATTGCTTTTGCAACGTTTCAACAGCTACCTTCGTTTGCATAATTTTTTGAGATGGGTGGTGCTTCTCTAAATAAAATGAAAGTTGCTTTAACTGATTCACCTTTTTATCAATATAGCGCTCTTTAGCTAAAACAAGCTGTTCTAGCGCTCTATCTAATTGCTCTTCCTTTTGCTCATATACTTGTCTTGGATAACGGAACGCATACGATCTTTGCAACACTTGTAGTTTTTCTTCTTTTTTATGTACTAACTCTCTCATCGCTCTTTGCAATCTCAGAGTTCTTTGTAATACCTTTTCTTGTAACTCTATAATGTTAGGTGCTGCCAGCTCAGCTGCTGCAGTCGGTGTTGGCGCGCGTAAATCTGCAACAAAATCTGCGATTGTAAAATCCGTTTCATGGCCTACTGCCGAAATAATAGGAATTTCACTCTTAAAGATTGCTCTTGCAACCATTTCCTCATTGAAAGCCCATAATTCCTCAATAGAACCTCCACCACGGCCAACGATTAGTACATCTATCTCTCCCATTTCATTCGCTGTACGAATCGCTTGTACAATCGAGGGAGCCGCTGACTCCCCTTGTACAAGTACCGGAAATACAATAACATTCCCAATTGGATAACGACGTTTAATCGTTGTTATAATATCACGAATCGCTGCTCCTGTTGGCGACGTAATCACACCTATTGTTTTAGCGTAAGGAGGAATTGCTTTTTTATAAACTTGAGAAAAAAGTCCTTCTTCTTCTAAACGAACTTTTAACTGTTCGTACGCTAAATGTAAATTTCCGACTCCGTCAGGCTGCATGTCTTGAATATAAATTTGATAAGAACCACTCGCCTCGTAAACAGAGATTTTCCCTTTCACGAGTACCTTCATCCCATTTTCAGGTTTGAATTTAATATTACGATTATGACCCGCAAACATAACCGCTGCGATTCTTGCATTTTCATCTTTCAATGTAAAATACATGTGGCCACGGCTATGATTTTTAAAGTTGGAAATTTCACCTTTTAACCAAACAGACTGCAAATGCGGATCATATTCTATTTTTGTTTTTATATAGCGTGTTAACGCTGTAACGGTTAAATATTGCTTCTCCATTTCTCTCTCCTCATAGCCGACTCAAATTATTTACAAACGACACCTGCACGTTTGGCAGATTCAACAGTATTATGAAGAAGCATTGTGATTGTCATTGGACCAACACCCTTTGGCACAGGTGTAATGTAACCCGCAACATTTAACACGTTGTCAAAGTCAACATCACCACAAAGTTTACCTGTTTCTAAACGGTTTACACCAACGTCAATTACAACCGCTCCTTCTTTAATATAATCCGCTGTTATCATTTTAGGTCGTCCAACAGCTACGATTAAAATATCCGCTAACTTCGATAACTCTTTCATATTTTGCGTCTTAGAATGACAATATGTGACAGTTGCATTTTCATTTAAGAACAATTGTCCCACTGGTTTACCGACAATATTACTTCTTCCAATTACTACTACATGTTTTCCAGAAATATCAAGATTTGTTTCTTTTACTAATTCTACGATACCATGCGGTGTACATGGAAGGAATGTATCTTGTCCCGTCATCATACGTCCCACGCTGATTGGGTGAAATCCGTCTACATCCTTTTCTGGTGAAATTCTTTCAATGATAGCTTTTTCTTCAATATGTTTTGGTAAAGGTAATTGCACTAATATGCCATTAATGCGGTCATCGCCATTTAAGCGATCGATTTCAGCAAGCAAGCGTTCCTCAGTAATTGTTTCAGGAAGTTCAATTAGCTCTGAGTAAATCCCTACTTGTTCACAGCCTTTTTCTTTTCCTTTTACATAAGAACGAGATGCTGGATCTTCTCCAACTAAAATAACTGCTAATCCTGGTACAACCCCTTGCTCTTTCAACTTCACAACTTCTTCTGTTAATTGTGCTCGTTTTTTCTCCGCAACTTCATTTCCTTTGATGATTACTGCTACCATTTTAAGATTCCCCCTTAAAGAATTTACAGTGTATCTTTTATATTAGATAAAACGCCGTTAATAAAACGACGAGATTCCTCATCCCCAAATGTTTTAGCAATTTCAATTGCTTCGTTAATTGTTACGTTGTGTGGAATTTCTTCCATGTACTTCATTTCATACACAGCTACACGTAAAATACTGCGATCAACAATACTAATACGCTCAAGCTTCCACTTTTTTAAGTTTTGACGAATCGCTTCATCGATTGCTTCTTTATTTTCTACAAAACCTACTACAAGTGACTCTAGAAACTCATTTGTTTCTTCGCCTTCATCTAGCGTGTTTTCCACTGCTACTTTCGGTTCTAATTCACCTGTAATATCCATTTGGTATAATGCTTGCATTGCTCTTTCTCTAGCCGTCCTACGTTTCATTGTAACTCTCCTTTATGCTTCAAGTCTTTCCTTATACTTTGTTATATTATTATAATTTATAAGCCGTCAATTCACTTACTCTTACAGTTTTCATTGATTTTCCAACCTTATAATACAATGATAATAACACAATTTATCGTTTCACACACGGGTTACAAGGCTGAAAAATAATAAAAAGATTAACTTCAAGTTCCATATCTTATCACAATGTACGTTTTTTGGAAAAACGACACATTTCCTTATTTATTTCTTATTTTTTGAAATAGTATAATAATTAGAGGGTTGTAATTTGTGAAGAAATGAAACGATAAAAAAGATGCCTATGTTACTAGGCACCTTTTCATTCTTACACTGGTTCGATTTCTGTTTTTTGTGTTTCGAATGTTACGCCAACGATGTGAACATTCACTTCTTTTGGCTCAAGTCCTGTCATTGTAAAGAGCGCTTGGCGAATATTGTCTTGAATCTTTTGTGCAACAACTGGAATTGCTACACCAAAATACATTACAACATAAAGGTCAACGATAATATCTTCGTTTGCTAATTCAACCTTTACACCTTTACCATGATTTTTCTTACCTAACTTCTCAACAACATCTGTAGCAAAATTACCGCGCATTGCCGCTACACCTTCTACTTCAGCAGCTGCAATACCTGCAATTACTTCAATTACTTCTGGTGCAATTTCTACTTTACCAAGAGTTGTATCTTGACCCATATCTAACATATGTTCAGCCATGAAAAAAACCTCCTTTAATGTATCACTGCGTCACAAGTTCATGCTCTTCCAAAAACTTCGTATTAAACTCACCTTTTACAAAATCAGGATGATCTAGCAATTGCAAATGGAACGGGATTGTTGTATGTACGCCTTCAATGACAAATTCACTAAGTGCGCGCTTCATTTTTGCAATTGCCTCTTCACGTGTTTTTCCGTGAACAATTAATTTAGCAACCATCGAATCATAGAAAGGTGGGATGGAATATCCCGGATATACAGCTGAATCGACGCGAATACCAAATCCTCCTGGTGGTAAGTACATTTCTACTTTACCTGGAGATGGCATAAATTTTTTGGCAGGGTTTTCCGCATTAATTCGACATTCAATTGCCCAACCATTAAATTGTACTTCTTCTTGCTGTAACGATAACTTTTCTCCTGAAGCAACAAGAATTTGTTCTTTAATTAAGTCCATTCCCGTTACCATTTCAGTAACCGGATGCTCTACCTGAATTCTCGTATTCATCTCCATGAAATAAAAGGTTTTCGTTTTATATTCATAAATAAACTCAACCGTACCAGCACCTGTATAATCAACCGCTACCGCCGCTTTTACTGCCGCTTCACCCATCTGCTTGCGAATATCTTCATCAAGTGCAGGTGATGGACTTTCTTCTAATAGTTTTTGCAAACGGCGCTGAATTGTACAATCACGCTCTCCTAAATGAATGGCATTTCCGTGTGTATCTGCCATTATTTGAATCTCAACATGACGGAAATCTTCAACGTACTTTTCTAAGTATACACCAGGGTTCCCAAAAGCGGTACTAGCTTCTTGCTGTGTAATTTGAATTCCTTTTATAAGCTCTTCTTCATGGCGTGCAACACGAATACCTTTTCCGCCGCCACCTGCAGTCGCTTTAATAATAACTGGATATCCAATTTGATTAGCAAGCTCGATCGCTTCTTCGGTATTTTTAATAATCCCTTGTGAACCTGGTACAATCGGAACCCCTGCTTCTTTCATTGTATCACGAGCAACGTCTTTTGTGCCCATCTTTGAAATAGCTTCTGGACTTGGACCGATAAAAATTAAGTTACATTCACGGCATAACTCTGCGAAATCTGCATTCTCTGCTAAGAATCCGTATCCCGGATGAATAGCATCGCAGCCTGTTAACTTCGCAACGCTAATAATGTTCGTCAAATTTAAATAGCTTTCTTTCGAAATCGTTGGTCCTACACAATACGCTTCATCTGCAATCTGTACGTGAAGTGACTCTTTATCTGCTTCTGAATAAATTGCAACTGTTTCAATGTCCATTTCTTTACAAGCACGAATAATTCGTACAGCAATTTCCCCACGATTGGCTATTAATACTTTTTTTATCATCACAAAGACTCCCTTATTACGCTTTTACAAGAAATAGCGGTTGTCCATACTCAACAAGCTGTCCGTTATTAACAAGAATTTCAACAATTTCGCCCTCTACATCAGCATCAATTTCGTTAAATAACTTCATAGCCTCGACAATACATACGATAGAATCTTTCGATACTCTATCCCCAACACTTACATATGGAGGTGTATCAGGTGAAGATGAAGAATAGAATGTACCTACCATTGGTGAGGTAATCTTATGTAGGTTTTCATCTTGAACAGTTTTCTTCTCTTCTTGTTTTGGTGCTTCTGCTTGCGCTGCTGCTACTGTCGTTTCAACTTCAACAGGCGCTACTGGTTGCATAGCTTGTTTTGCTGCAGGTGCTTGTACAGCAACAACTTCATTACCACGCTTTTTCATTTTGATTGTTGTACCGTCTTTTTTGTATTCAAATTCATCAATATTAGAGCTATCAATTAATTTAATTAATTCACGAACTTCTTGAATTTTAAACATGTAAAATCCACTCCCATACTCTTGTTTGTCCCGTTTTTACAGATTCTCGTCACGAAAACTAGATTGACTGTAAAAATACGATGTATTCTATTAGAAAATATATTTCATTAACTAATAGAAATATTTACTATGTCCATCTTACGATAAATTTTTTAAACATTCCAATTTATATTTCTTTATAATAAATCGAAACTCCTGTAAAAAATATTATTCCAATAAAAAATTATTACCTAGTAATAATACCAAGTTTCACATGAAATTGGCAAGACCACTTCAAAAAAAACATTCACTACTTTTTCAAAACGTTACACAGCAAACACGCCATTCCCTCTCCACTCTTCACCACATCTATAGTCAATAACATATTTTTACCAAATATTAATTTTTGTTTACACGCCGTTCATCATTCCTTCATATAAGAATAGTATGTTCAAAGTGTAGAAAATATATTGTGCCGAGGTGTGGAAATATGATATGGCTCATTCTCTTTTTACCTGCCGTAATCGTTTGGGCATGCGTTCTTTGCATCCACGTCAAATCCGGAAAAAGTAATCATCAGTACCATGAACCATTAATCTTTTACTCACAACGTGTTTCTCCATTCCGAGTTGAACATAGTAAAAATAACTACAAAGACAAAATAGAAAAAAGCTATCGAAAATGATAGCTTTTTTCTATTAACACGTTTACTTACATACTCTATTTCACTATTTGCATACCCTTTGCTTAGTAAAAGGTAATAATCCGCAGGGAAACCCCTACGGATTAAAGTTTCACTTATTTCGCTGGTGGATCAAATTTCACACCTACATCTTTTGATCCGCCTTCACTTCTTACAAGTTGAATAATTTTATTTGCTTCTTTCTGTGAATGTTTTGCCGCTTTAACCGTTACTCTAATATCTGTACCATCAGCTCTTACAAGAGCATCTGGATATCCTCCTTGAGATTTAATTACTGTCTCAAGTAATTCTTGCTTCGTTTCCATTGTAGTGATTGCATCAAAGTTATCTTTCGCTTTACTCTTTTCTGTTGCTGAAGATTTCGAAGAATTCATCACTTCTTGTAATTTTGCTTTCGCTTCACTACGTTGATCTTCCATTTGCATACGTAAAGCTGTGAAATTCTCATCACTTGATTGAACTGATACATTACCCTCTTTTTTACTTGTTTCTTTTTTAGTATTTTCTTTTTTGTCTGTTTCTTTATTCGTTGTTTCTTTATTTGTTGTTTCCTTGCTTGTATTTTCTTTTTTCGGGGTTTCTTTAGGTGCTTCGTTTGTTACTGCTTTATCAGTACCTTGTTTTTCTTGTCCAATCTTTTCACCTGTTGCCGGCGATGCTGTATTCATTTTGTCAGGAGTTGTCACGTAATACACAGATAGTACAACAACTAAACTTAACATCGTTAATAGCCAAACTGTTTGTTTTTTTAACACTTTATTTCCTCCCTATCAATTTTTCGGTGAAACTGAAACGCGATGGGCCGGTACATCTAGCAGCCTTATCACAGCTTCTTTTACCATTGCTTTAACTTGTATATTATCCACTCCCTTTGCTACGACAAGAACACCACGTACTTTCGGCTTCTCTGTTCGTAAAACAACAGGAGTTTCTTTATCCCCTTCACGTATAATGACAGTCTTTTCATCAAGAGACTCGTCCTCTACTTCTCTTTTACCGCCTGTTTTATCTGTTTCACCTGTTGTTTGTGAGCGTTTCACTGTATTTTTTTCTAAAATTTTTTCTTCAGATGAATCTAAATTCACTTTAATCGTTACGTCTTTTACTCCTGCTATTTCTTCTAAAGCAGCTTTTAATTCTTGTTCATACGCTTTTTCATATTTTTCTACATTTGACATACTATCATTATTTTTTTGTCCGAAAGTTGGTACGTCTTTTTCTTGGTTTTGAGTTTTTTGTTCTTTAAATACAGGTACTTCTTCTTTTTTACTTGAAAAGAGACTACTAGAAAACATAAGCAAAATTCCAAGTATGAGTAGGACAAGTAAAAACTTAGGTGTTACCTTTTTACCCTTCTCGTTGCTTTCTTTTTGATCCCCATTCAATAAGTTTCGAAAAAATGAGAACTTCGAATTTTTATCTTTATTGTCCATTTACTCTACCTGTCCTCCCTTCCATTTGAACTTGGATTTGTTTACCCTCTAGTTGCCACCTGCTTGAAAAGAAATCTTTCATTTCCACATTCGTTTCTTCCACTTTTTTTGGAGGCTCTTTCGTATTAATTTCAATTGGCTTTACTGTTTCGATTGCATCATTTTTACTGCGTTCTTTTTCTTTCAACGTCACAACAACAGATTGAATATCTTTCGCTGACTTTACTTCTTCTGTATTTTCTGCTGCGACTATTTGTATTTCAGAGACAGTCATACCATACTTTTTCTCAAACTCTTTTCCTACTTCTTTTTTCATTTTGGTAGCCATCTCTTCTAAACTATATGCACGTGTTAGAGCTTGTATTTCTTTTTTCTTCGAATCTATTGAATTTTTTACAGATCCTTCTGCTACGTACTTTTCTTCATTAAAATTTGCAATTACTTCATTTACATCTGTCTGCAATAGTTTAAAAAGAGGCGTTAAAATTAATACAACTAACAAAAGACTTACAACAAATTTAACGTATTTTTGCAAATTCGAATTTGGAAGAATAAGATGAAGCATTGTCGCTAAGAGCAAAAAAACGATAATATTTCTAATCCACTCTGTAACAAATTGCATACTCTTCACCTCCTACCGCATCATAAGTGTAATATTCCCCGCAGCAATAATAATTGTAATACTTAAAAAGAACATAAATGATACGATAGCTAAGCAAGCAAATACGTAAATGATGCTTCGTCCAATAATGTCTAAGCATTGAATAATTGCTCCGCTGCCAACCGGTTGCAATACTGCTGCTGCGAATTTATAAATAAATGCGATACAGAAAATTTGAATCGCTGGAAAAGCAACAATTAAGCATAAAATGACGAGCCCAATAATTCCGACTGTGTTTTTCAATAATCCTGATGCGCTGATAACAGTATCTGCCGCTTCTGTAAACATCCTTCCAACTACTGGAATGAAGTTTCCTGTTACAAATTTAGCAGTTTTCACAGCTATTCCATCAGCAACGGCTGTTGCTGTTCCTTGTACAGATAATACTCCTAAAAAAATCGTTAAAAAGATACCGATAATCCCAACGCTAACATTTTGCAGAAGCTTGGACAATTTCGTCACTTTATATTGATCACTCATTGTACTTACAATACTTAATATCGTTGCCAGTAATAAAAGTGGTAGAACGATATAATTCATAAGAAGCCCACTCGTATTCATTAAGAAAATGATAACCGGATGAAAAAACGATACAGATACAACTCCCCCGCCAGTTGCTATAAGCGCCAGCAAAATTGGCAATAATGCTAATATGAAATCTACCATTGTTTGTATCGTTTCTCTTGCATATGTCATAACGACATAAAAACTATTTAAAGCAAAAATAATAAGTACCATATATACAACAGCATCAGCAATTTTACTTACGCTACTTTTTGAAAAAGCGGATTGCAGTGATTGCAACAATGCACTAAAGATTGTGAGCATAATAAGTGTGCCAAGCAGTTTTCCATTAGCTGCAAGCTCATGAAATAAATATTTTAATAACCCTATCATCCACTCTTTTAGAGAGAATTCTTTTTCTCCCTTTACAAACTCCATAAAACTCCCTTTTTGACTCTCTGGCAAATAGCCTCCATATTTTGTAACAAGCCCGTCCCAAAATTGCTTCACATCTTCAATTCCGAGCTTATCCAATTGTTGATCAACGACGTTTGTTTCTACAGGAGAAGCTTGTACAACAACCGGTAAAGAAAAGAAAAGGAAGCAAGCAAATAGCAGCTTAGCTCCAAACCTCCTCAACATTCACTCCCCCTTATCCCGTCGGTAAAAATCCGAGAATAGTTTCAATTACAACCGTCAAAATAGGAATTGCCATAACGAGAATGAGGATTTTCCCAGCAAGTTCAATTTTCGAAGCGATGGCACCTTGACCAGCATCTTTTGTAATTTGGGCTCCAAACTCAGCAATATAAGCAATTCCAATAATCTTTAGTAACGTTTCCACATAGACGTTACTAACTTTCGCTTCACTCGCTACTCTCTCAATCATTTGTAAAATAGAATGAATTTGATCAATTAAAATAAGAAACATCACGCTACCTACGAACACAATAAATAAAGATGTAATGCTAGATTTATGCTGGTTCAAAACAGCAGCTAAAAACGTAGCAACGAGGCCTAATCCGACAATTTGTATAATTTCGATTCGAACCGCCTCCTTTACTGGAAGAGAAAGACACTTTTAATCTTGTCGAATAGCGTATTAATTAAAAATGCAACATGAAATAAAATGACGACAAAACCGACAAGGATAACCCAATTTGCAATATCCTCACGCTTCAATTCTTTTAGTACAGTATGAATGAAAGCTAAAACAATGCCGATTCCGGCGATTTGAAATATTAATCCAACATCAATGGACATCGCCTTTCTCCCCCCTATAGCAGTAAAATTACAATAAGCAGCCCTGCTAGTACCCCTAAGCTCTTGATCATTTTCTCGTATTGCAGTTGTAAAGCTTTTGCTTCCTCTTCTTCTCTCTCCAAATGTGTAATACATAAGCGAATATGTTTTTGTTGTGATTCACGATCATGTTGCCCGAGCGTTTCACCAAATTGCTGCAGTATTTCATACTCGGTTTGTTGAAAAGCCGTCAACTTCCAATTCTCTTTCAAACTATCTATCCAAGCTTCCCTCACTGTTTGTTCTCCACTTTCTAGTTTTTTAGCAAAACTTTGAAAGATCCAATTTAATGGCTTTGGCATTTGTTTAACTAATCGCTCGGCAGCCTCAGATAAAGGTGTGTGTCCATACATAATTTCTGCCTCTAATGATTGAAGTGCTGATTTTAATAATCTAAGTTGCCTCGGCCTCTCACTATATCTTTTAGCGTATGAAAACCCGAAAAAGGTGCTGACCGCAACGATTAACACTGCACCGAATATTTTCACCATACGCCCTCAGCCTTTCTATTTGATAACACTGGTTTTCCATATTTATCTTTCACCTGCATAACCGTTCCTGGACCCCTCGCTTTTGATAGCTCCACAAACCTATCAAATATCCCAAGCTCCAGCACTGCCTTTAACGATGGGCGTTTCACAACATCCTCATAGGAGAATCCGTGTGCACTTATAAAAAGCTGAACACCTGCATGCACTGCCTCCATAATTGCTTCACTATCTTCTTTACGGCCAATTTCATCTACGATCAAAATATCAGGACTCATAGAACGAATCATCATCATCATTCCTTCTGCTTTTGGACATGCGTCTAACACATCGACTCGGGTACCAAAATCATATTGCGGGATCCCTTTCACACAGCCAGCAATTTCTGACCGTTCATCAACGATCCCCACTTTACAGGAAGGAATTTCCGAAGCACTTACCCCTTGACTCATGCAACGTGCTACATCTCTTAAAAGTGTCGTTTTTCCCGTTTGCGGGGGGCCAATTACCATCGTGTTTAACCACCTTTTTTCATACAAATATGCCAAAAGCGGTTCAGCAATCCCTATTTTTTGACGAGCAATACGAATATTAAAGGAAGAGACATCACGAATCATTTTCACTGCGCTTTTTTCTGTAATGACTTTTCCCGCTAACCCGATTCTATGCCCCCCGCGAAGCGTCACATACCCACGTTTTAATTCCTCTTCCATCGTATAAATTGAGAATTGACTTAACTTATTCAATAAATAAATAGCATCCTCTGCAGTAGTGATATAGTCATAAAAAAATACCTTTCCGTGTGCAATACACTCTAGCGGTCTTCCAATTCGAACACGAATTTCCTCTAAAGCATCGTATTGCTTACATTCTTCAATTAAGTACTTCATCGTTTTTGGTAAAACTTCTAATACCTCTTTCATCGGCTTCTCCCCACTATACTCGACTTACTATTTCAGTAATGCGATAAAAATACAGCAAATTCCAAGCGCTAGAAAAAAGAGCTTCAAGAAAGAAATTTCACTTGCTACACTCGCTATCCCAATTGTCATTGTTAAAATTAATACGGTAGGTCCAACAAACGCTAACATACCATTTATAAACAACGCTTTCTTCGCATCATTCACATAAAGCATAAGCAAAGCAGCAAATATCTCCGCACTACCTGAAAATAATCGAAGTGCTCCCATAACAAGCACGGATGTTTCCATTGCCGCTAGCCACTGTTTCATTCTTCCACCTTCTCCCGTAACAGTTACTAACTTCGTATTCTAAAAAAGAATATATTTGTACAACCATATGCAGAGGTTGTCTATTTCAGAAGTAAAAACATAATTTTTCTCTAAAGATCGCATGCTAATCTGAATATTCATATTATTTTATGGTATATTATGGTACATTTAGTTTAAAAGGGGTATAAACCATGCAGCACGTTACTTTATTACCACTAGATTTACGCTATACAAATGTGATTTTCGAGCTATCAAGTGATCCACATATAAAAAATGCATTGGGGATAACGGTAGAAAACATCGAAAACACGAAAAAATTTCTTCTTTTCGCAATAGAAGAAGAGCGCCAAAAGAAATCCTTATCGAGAATGGTTGTGAATGAAGAGAATGAAATAATTGGCCTTACCACACTTAAACATATTAATAATGAGAAGAAACAATCTCACATTGGTAGTTGGCTCGGCTATCCGTACTGGGGAAAAGGCTATAACGAGGCTGCAAAAAAAGAAATCTTTAAAATCGCCTTTTTAGACTTACAACTTTCCTGCGTATTTGCTGGTGCTAAGACGAATAATATCCGCTCATTAAAAGCACAAGAAAAACTACCTTATATTTCATTGCACGTGGAAAACAAGTTTCCAGATGAACACGCCGCAATAGAAAAAGAAGTAAGGTCGCCTTGCTCTCTGCATGTCGTGTCACGTGAAAATTTTTTAAACTGGTTGGAATTACAGAGTGAGGAGGAAAAACATGAAGGCATTGAAAATTAGTTTAACCGTTGTAGTAGAATTAGCTCTTATTTATCTTTTTTCATTATTTGTCGGTTGGTCATTTATAGAGACCTTTTTCCTCGGTAGCTTAGGGATATTCGGTACAATTTGGCTCATTGCTTTAAATGTAAACCAAAATGCCAACATTGATCACACTATATATAAAACAGGTGAAGTAAAACCTTTTCATATGACATGGAGCCCTTACACAGTAGGTGCTGCTAGTCTTACAGCTTTCAGTTTTATAATAACAGCTATTTACTATCTACCCTATTTCCTATAAAAAAAAGCACTCGTGATAATCACGAGTGCTTTTCTACTATGCACGAGAAACGTATTTACCTTCACCAGTGTTGATGATAAGCATTTCGCCTTCGTTAATGAAGATTGGTACTTGTACAACAAGACCAGTTTCTAATGTAGCTGGTTTTGTTACGTTAGAAGCAGTATCACCTTTAATACCAGGCTCTGTTTCTGTAACTTGTAATTCAACTGTATTTGGAAGCTCAACACCAAGTACTTCGCCTTGGTAAGTCATAATTGCTACTTCCATGTTTTCTTTTAGGAATTTAAGCTCGCGCTCGATTTGGTTTTCACCAAGCTCGATTTGCTCATAAGTTCCGTTATCCATAAATACGTGAGCCTCACCGCTTGCGTATAAGTATTGCATACGACGGTTTTCGATGTGTGCTTTTTCTACTTTCTCACCTGCACGGAATGTTTTCTCTTGAACAGATCCTGTGCGAAGGTTACGTAGTTTAGAACGAACGAATGCAGCACCTTTACCTGGCTTTACGTGTTGGAAATCAAGTACTTGCCAAAGGGCATTGTCCACTGAAATTGTTAAACCTGTACGAAAATCGTTTACTGAAATCATGTAAAAAAATCCTCCTGTGTATTACAAAATAATAAGTTCTTTTGGTGATTTCGTAATTACTTCATTACCTTCACTTGTCACAATGATATCATCTTCAATACGTACGCCGCCAATACCTGGAATATAAATACCTGGTTCTACTGTTACAGCCATACCTGGTTCAAGTACTGTATCAGAACGGAACGCTAAACCTGGTGCTTCATGGATTTCAAGACCGATTCCATGACCAGTGGAGTGTCCAAAGTATTCACCATATCCTTTTTCCGTTATGTAATCACGCGTTAGCGCATCAGCCTCGCGACCTGTTAAACCAGCTTTAATACCGTTCACACCACGTAGTTGTGCTTCTAAAACGATATTATAAATTTCTTTTAATTTATCAGATAGTTCACCGACTGCAATCGTACGAGTAATATCAGAGCAATATCCTTTGTAATAAGCGCCGAAGTCTAATGTAACGAAATCTCCTGTTTCTATCACTTTTTCAGATGCCACGCCGTGCGGTAATGCCGAACGAAGACCTGAAGCAACGATAATATCAAACGAAGAAGATGTTGCTCCTTGTTTTCTCATGGAAAATTCAAGTTCATTTGACACTTCAATTTCAGATACTCCCGGGCGAATGAATGATAGAATATGCTCAAAGGCAGCATCTGCAATCTGTGCAGCTTCCTTTAATATCTTAATCTCTGAATCAGTCTTTATCAAGCGTAACTTTTCTACAAGTCCAGAAGTCGGGATAAATTCAGCATCAATCGCTTCCTTATGCGCTGAATAAGAACTATATGTAAGAATATCTTGCTCAAAACCAAGCTTTTGAATTCCAAGCTCTTTCACTTGCTTTGCCACTTCATCAATGATTAATCCTGCGTGCTGTACAATCTCATATCCAACCGCTTGTTTACTTGCCTGCTCGACGTAACGGAAATCTGTAATAAATTGAGCACGATCTTTTGAAATAAGAACAACGCCTGCTGTTCCTGTGAAGTTAGCCATATATCTACGACTATGTTCATTTGTTAACAAAATACCGTCAATGCCAGCCTCATCAAACGCACTTCGTAATCTTTCAATTTTCTCCATTACTTTATGCCTCCCTCAATTTCTCCATTAATGCAAATAACGCTAACTTATAGCCATAAAAACCAAATCCAACAATTTGTCCTGCACAAACAGCTGCCGTCACAGATTCGTGACGGAACGATTCACGCTGATGAATGTTAGAAATATGTACTTCAATAACAGGAATCGAAATGCTCGCAATGGCATCACGAATCGCATAGCTATAATGCGTAAATGCTCCCGGGTTTAAAATGATCCCTTCATATATATCTTCCGCTTCATGAATAATGTCGATAATGGCACCTTCATGATTCGATTGGAAACATTCTAACTCCACTCCCATTGTTTCTGCTTCTTGCTTCATATCTGCTTCAAGTGTCGCTAGCGTGCCCTTTCCATATACATTTACCTCACGAACACCGAGGCGATTTAGGTTAGGACCGTTTACGAGGAGTAACTTTTTCATATTCTTAAAACTCCTTAATATTAAATATCTATACACTATTTTAACATAGGAGTTACTTATTTGAATAGTTCGTCTTCTCTTGCCCTTCTTGTTCTGCTTTATTGCTATTTACTGCATAAGAAACAGAATATGCTATAAACACACCATACAATATAAAAATACATATTGTCGTTACAATTGTCTCTTTTGGTAAATGAAGCGCACTTTTAATAACAGGGGCCATTAAACCCATCCCCAAAAACAGTAATACCCACCAAAATAGCCCATAAATAATTCCCGCAATAATCCCTTCAAACTTTGCAAAAAATGCTTTATATAAAAAGGAAATCAAAATTGAAAGAAGTCCCATACACACTATTCCGGACACATTGCCCCATACACCCTCTTTCCAACTTCCAAACGCAAATGGTAAAAGGAAATAATTCGGTCCCGCCTCCGTGAATGAAAATATATGAAGGAAATACCATATCCCGCCCCAAAAGATTCCACCAAACAAACCGATCTGCACAAAATTCCTTGTTCCTAATTGTTCTTGACTCACATCGACACCTCCGCTCAATAGTATGCCCGAAACTATTTTGAAGCATGTTTAAATCCTGCGAAATTTGTCTATAAAAAGAATAAGAAATGTCCGACTCTCATAACATTTTCCCTTGTCATCTACTTGTATTTGCCGATAAAATAAAGGAAACTCGGTGATTGTCTTATTTCAAAACGACAGAACCCAGTATGACAATTGCCTCTTTTTCTACATAAGAGAGAAACAAATACAGGTTGGTGTTAACATGGCAGAAGAGTCAAAACAAATATATGGCGGGCAAGCGGTCATAGAAGGAGTTATGTTTGGCGGTAGAGAATATACTGTTACAGCGGTTCGTCGTAAAGATAAATCGATTGAATTTTATCGATTACCACGCGTTCGCAATAAAGTATTATCTATCCTAAAAAAAATTCCATTTTTACGAGGGATTGCCGCTATTGTGGATGCAAGTGCGAATGGAGCAAAGCATTTAAACTTCGCTTCTGAACGATTTGACGTCCACCCAGAAGATGATGAACAAATTGCAAATAAAAAAGAAGAACAATCAAAATTAACGATGGTATTAGGAGTTGCAGCCGTTGGCGTTTTATCTTTCATATTCGGTAAAGTCATTTTCACAGCAGTTCCTGCACTATTAGCTGAATTAACAAGACCGATTTTCCCATCCCATACTGGGCAAATCATTGTCGAAAGTGTCATTAAGCTCATGCTATTATTGAGCTATATATACTTTATTTCTTTAACCCCACTTATTAAGCGGGTATTTCAGTATCACGGTGCAGAGCATAAGGTAATCAATGCTTACGAGAATGACCTTCCTCTGACTGTAGAAAACGTTCAAAAGCAAACTCGTCTCCATTATAGATGCGGCAGTAGCTTTATTATATTTACAGTCATTATTGGAATGTTCGTTTATTTCCTAGTCCCTACAGATCCTCTTTGGGCACGAGTTATAAACAGAATTTTATTAATTCCAGTTGTACTTGGTATTTCTTTTGAAGTATTGCAATTTACAAATCGATTACGAGATATTCCCGTATTACGCGTACTTGGATATCCTGGATTATGGCTACAACTATTAACAACGAAAGAACCAACAGATGATCAAGTGGAAGTAGCAATTGCATCGTTTGAAGAATTATTACGTTTAGAGAACAAACAATAATTATTTAAAAATGGTGTTCAACTCCTTTCCTCATCGTTAATATACTAATTTTAATATACGTTTTTAGGAGGTGTCCCTTATGAACGGTCGTTCGTTTACTTTCGCTATATTTGTGCTTATTATCGGATTGGCAATATTCGGCCTTGTTTCATCTGTTATTACAAATCCCATGGGTGTATTAAGAAATATCGGGTACATGTTACTTGTTGTCGGTATCTTTTACTTGCTATACAAGATGTTTACAAATTCCAGTGGTTCTGCAAATTCGCAAAGCTCATATAAGCGTGCGGCAAAACAATCGAACCGCAAACATGGGAAACAAAATGTAGCACCCCTAGGCAATTCTTTCTTTAAGTCAAATACTTCTAATGACAAAAGTAAAAAAGGGAATTCTTCCACTTTGAAACGAAAAAGAAAACAGTCTCATTTAACTGTCATTGAAGGCAAAAAAAGCAAAAAGAAAGACCGTGCTTCCTTTTAGGAAGTACGGTCTTTTTTTATACTTTGAAGCACTTCTTTTAAACTTTTCTCTCTCATACTTTCAATTCGAAGATGATGATTTTCAAATGGTAAATTCCGTGTCACATCATTAGGTACCACAACGCACGTTAATCCCGCTGCAATTGCTGCTCTCAATCCATTTAATGAATCTTCAAATACAATAGCTTCAGACGGCTTAATTCCTAATTCTTCTATTGCAACTCGATAAAGAGCTGGATCTGGTTTTACCTTCTCAACATCTTCTCTCGTTTTAATGACTTCAAAATAATCTCGAATCTGTAGCTCTTCTAAAAAATGAATAACCCATTCTCTAGACGAACTAGAAGCTAGTGCGATTTTTAATCCCATTTCTTTCGCTTCTTCTAAATATTCTTTTACCCCGTCACGAGCTTCTGGTATTTTCATTTTCTCTTTATGTAAAGTTGCCACTTTTTCTTTTAATGCACTTTTGTTAAACTTCTCTTTTAATTGATCATTTAAATATGCATAAAGTACCTCATCTGTTGTTCCAATGCATTTCGCAAATTCCTCTAAAGGTAGTTCTCCACCGTATTCACGAACAGCATCTCTGAAAGAGTGAAACCATATCGTTTCTGTGTCCACAATTAATCCATCAAAATCAAAAATAATTGCTTTCATAATTCTCCCATCCTTTTCGAATTGAAATAAAAAAGGAAACGCCATACGTTCCCCTTAATTACTTTTCTCTTCATTTGCTCTTTGAACACCGCGAAGTGTTTCCACTCGGACTGCATCTTGTTCAAAGTATTGCACTAAATCACCAATGCGATCAATCGCTTCCCAACTTAAATGATGTTCAATTCCTTCTACATCATTGTAAATCTTACCTTCATCCACACCGATAATACGCATAAATTGCTCTAGCAAGTCATGACGATATACGAGACGTTCTCCGATTTTTTTACCTTTTGTTGTTAATACAAGCCCTCTATATTTTTCATAAATTAGATATTCATCTTTGTCTAATTTTTGCACCATTTTTGTTACAGAGGATGGATGTACACTAAGCGCTTCAGCAATATCAGATACGCGGGCATAACCCTTTTCATCAATCAACAAATAAATTTGTTCAATATAATCTTCCATACTAGGGGTAGGCATCGGTTTCCTCCATCCAAGTTCATTTTGCTTATTCCGTACGAAGCAATCAATAAAATGATACACCAGAAAGAATAACGTGACAAGGTGGAAACGAGCCTAAATATATAAAACAAAAAAGAATCTGTATTTGCATACAGACTCCTCTTAAGTAAAGTATTGTATTTCTGCATTAGGAAAAAACTCATTTATATACACTCTTATCGTTTCTTCCAACACTGCTGCATCATCTTTTTTATATACATATTTTCCGATGCCATATCGTCCCCATTTATACTTCCGCTTCTCTTCATCCATTTCAAGTTTCGTATTTGGATAACGCTCTTGAATAACCTTTTTCGCTGGTTTCGTAAAACGATGCTGAATTAATTCAAACGTTAAATTTGGTATCGTCATATCTTTCAGCGCATTGTACAGTCGCTCAAATAGTTCACGGTATCCTTCTTCCCATCCTTCATGCATATAAAGTGGCGCAACTATAAAACCAAGTGGATAACCTGCACCTGCTACTTTACGTGCCGCCTTTATTCGCTCCTCAAACGGCGATGTCCCTGGTTCAAAATTTTTAATTACATATCGTGAATTTATACTAAATCGAAAACGAGTTTTCCCATTATGCTTTGCATCTAATAAATGATCAACGTGCGAATATTTCGTGACGAAACGTAAGCACCCATATTCACTTTCTCCAATGAATTCAATCGCCCGCTTTAATGCATGTGTTAAATGATCAATTCCAACAATGTCTGATGTACACGCTGCTTCAAATCTTGTTATTTCAGGTGCCCTTTCATCCATATATTGCTTTGCCTTCTCAAATATTTCATCAAGATTGACATACACACGAACGTAAGGCTTACTCCCAAGTGTCGTTTGCAAATAGCAATAATGACAATGTCCCATACACCCTGTTGCGAGCGGAATTGCATATTCAGCTGACGGTTTTGACGTATCAAACTTTAGCGTCTTCCTCACTCCAACGACAAGTATAGCCTTTGCATTACGATACTTTTGCAAATCATTTTCTCCTGGCAAATTTCTAATTTGATTATGTGATGTCGTTTCACGAATTTCTAATCCCATCTTCGTAAACTTCTCATAAAGCTCTTTTCCAAGTGGATATTCAAGTGCCTTTGGTTCAAAGTAAACGAGTTTTGGCATAAATGGTTTCATACGCTTCCCTCCTCTCGTTAGTATGGGAAGCATTGAAAAATTAACACTCATTAAAGTTTTCCACTTCAGTAACTTGCGTTGCAAGTTACTGAATGTTATAATTTGGATAACATCTACCTTGCAATGCAAGTTACCTAAAATAAAAGGTGGTAAAATCATGCACAGCCAAATGTTAAAAGGTGTGCTCGAAGGTTGCATCCTATACATCATTTCACAAGAAGAAGTGTACGGATATGAACTGAGCACAAAATTAAATAAACACGGCTTTACATTCGTAAGCGAAGGGAGCATATATCCGTTATTGTTACGTATGCAAAAAGAAAAATTGATTGAAGGAACATTAAAAGCTTCCTCACTCGGTCCAAAGCGAAAATATTATCACGTAACCACTAAAGGATTAGAACAACTTGAAGAATTTAAACAAAGCTGGGGAATGGTTTCTACTACGGTAAATAACTTATTACAGGGGGAGTGATAGGAATGAATGCACAAGACATGATTGAATTGAATAATAAAAAACGTGAGCTTCTAACTTCCGAAAACGAAGCTGCTTATGGCGATATGTTAGTATATCTTCGAATATCAAACGTACCTGAGCAACAAATGGAGGAACTGTTACTAGAAATATTAGATCACCTCATCGAAGCACAAACAGAAAATAAAAGCGCTTATGACATTTTCGGTAGTAATTTACAATCTTATTGCGATGAACTTATATCAGCTTTACCATCCCAAACAAAATTAGAAAAAACTTCTTCAATCGGTTTTGTTGTTAGCTTGCTTCTTGCTATACAGTTTGGAATCGATGCAATTGTTTCGTTTTTTATTTCAACCTTTGGAAATACTGCGGAACAATTAACCCCAGTTTTTAGTATCCCTGGAACTACTTTTTCTGTTTCACTAATTATTCTAGGAATACTGCTTATTTTATATTTATTAAAGCGTTACTCCTTTAATCAAAAAATAAATTGGAAAAGAAGAATTCTATTTGGATTCGCGTTCGCTACCCCATTTTGCGCATCTGTATTTTTACATGTTTATTTTAAAAAGCAACCTTATCTCATTTATCATCTAACCTTTTGGCAAAATGCTTTAATTGCTATCTTATTTTTATTTTATATAAATTACTATATAAAAAATCAAATTTTTAACAGCCCTTCAAAAGGCTGTTTTTTCTTCTGTCTAATTTTACAAATTGAAAAATTTCATAAAGAAAATAAGAAAAATGCAAAATAATTAAAGTTAATTGTTGACGTGATGCTTTTATTATCGGTATCATAAATCTTCGTGAGCAATTATTTTTCGTTATACGATTTTTTTATTATTACTGAATTTTTGAGAGGAGAAATTAGATGTCAGTTAAGAAGAAAACGCAAGTACGCACCGGCAAAATGGTACGTGAACTAATGTTAGCAGACGAAGATGTAAATGCTTCGCTAATTATGGTATATAGTGAAAACGGTGTAAACGCAGAAATTAAAATCGAGGGCTTAACGCCGAAATGTAACGAAGAATTATTTTTGAGCGGAAACGTGGATTGGAACAAGAGTGTTATTTATAAAATTGTTGATTTCACTGGAAACGCTGAAGTTGGTAAAGTTACATTAACAGCGATGAACAAAAACAATGTTTCTCTAGAAATTGAACGCGTTATGTGGAGTAAAGAAAATAAAGACGCTGCCGAGCAAGAAGAAACACAGGTAGAAGCAGCGCCGAAAAAAGAAGTAGTTGTAGAAGCTCCAAAAGCAATTACACCCGCTCCTAAGCCTGTTACGCGTGTGGAAACACCTGCTATGGCACCTAAGCCTACTCCGGTACCGACACCGAAGCCAGTAAGTGTAGAAGTGGCTGTAGAACTAACTACTCCAGCACCTGTGAAAAAAGTAGTCCCTACTCCAGTTACAAAGCAAGAAACAGCACCGGTTGCCCCTGCAAAACCGAAGCAGCCTGCTTTGACTGAAACAAATTCAAAACTACAAGAAAATTATGTTAAACTCGTGAAAAAGACAATTGAAGTTTGTCAAGATTACGAGCTTGGCATCGACATAGATGATTCTATTGAAAGCTTAAAAGAAGAACTACAAAGCCAAGGTATTAGCGTTACATTTGACAAAGAAATTATGGACGTTGTAAGTCGCCTTCGTTCTTTACAAGATAAAGGAATCAAAGTAGAAAAAGTACTTAATTTACTATAAAAAAATAAGAGGTGGCAATTGCCATCTCTTATTTTTTATAATTCCACTCATTACTTTCATACTTTTCTTTCGCTAACGTTTGAACTTCATGTAACTGTTCTTCTGTTAATTCATATGGAACAAGTTCTACATCCAATCCTTTTTCAAAGCCAACTTCAAAAGCTTTAATTAACTGTTCTATCGTAAATGTACGGTCTGTTAATTCATTAATTGCTACCGCTTTAGAAGAAAACATACTTTTCATACGTTCCTTCACACGTTCATTTGGGAATAAAAATAGATCATATAGTTCATCTAAATCAATTTCTAATGGAATCGATCCATGCTGTAAAATAACACCTTTTTGACGTGTTTGAGCACTACCAGCAATTTTTCTTCCTTCCACTACAATTTCATACCAAGATGGTGCATCAAAACATACGCCTGAACGTGGATTTTTTAAATTTTCACGATCTGCTTCTGTTTTTGGAACTGCATAATATGCTTCTAGCCCTAATGCCTTAAAACCATCTAATAAGCCTTGCGAAATAACACGATACGCTTCTGTAACTGTTTTCGGCATATTCGGATGATCTTCAGACACAATAACACTATACGTTAACTCTTTGTCATGTAGTACACCCCTGCCGCCTGTTTGACGACGAACGAATCCATATTTCTTTTCGTTAACTACATCCATATTAATATCTTTTTCAACACGTTGAAAATATCCAACTGTTAATGTTGGTACTTCCCATTCATAAAAACGAATTGTTGGTGGCATTTTCTTTTCACTTTGCCAATTTAATAAACATTCATCTAACGCCATATTAAATGCCGGTGAACATTGACCAGAGTTAATATAACACCATTTTTCTTTTCCCATCCTGCACCTCATATAACCAAGTATTTTTCACATTCTCTAGTCTACCAAATTCGACAAAATTTGTGAAAGAATACGAAATTTCTTCTTATATGCAAATGAATCTGTTGCATAAATACATATGGGCATTATAATATTGAAAGTAGGATAAGAAAAAAGGGAGCGATAGAATCGTGTCAACAACTTGGATTATTTTATTAGCCGTAATCGTAGCATTCATCGGCTACACTGTATGGATGTACTTCTATCAGAAAAAATTAATTAAAACTCTTACAGAAGAAGAATTTCGCGCTGGCTACCGTAAAGCACAGCTTATCGATATTCGTGAAACAGATGAATATAACGCAGGGCACATTTTAGGTGCACGTAACATTCCGTTATCACAAATTCGCCTTCGCCATAAAGAACTTCGTCAAGATCAACCTGTTTACTTGTACTGCCAAAGCGGCTTCCGTACAGGTCGTGCAGCGCAATACTTAAAAAAACAAGGCTACAAAGATTTCTACCAATTACAAGGTGGATTTAAATCTTGGACAGGCAAAATTAAAAAGAAATAATAACATACAAAAAACTAGCTGAATAAATCAGCTAGTTTTTTCATTTCATCTTATTCGCAATGTATAATAAATTTTGCTTAATCGTGTCTTTATCGCTCTCTTCTACATTCCGATACAATAGCTGATATTCAATTCCTTTCTCTTTCCATATAAGCGTAGCAAATTCGTCACCACGTTCATAATCATCTTTATTTTTAAAATAAGCAGACGTTCCATTATTCAGTTTCATTTGTTCTTGAAATCGCTTCTCTTCCACAAGATCCGGAAAACTATAGGGAAAGTTCGCGACATTTAACTCAATATACTCATTTCTACCTGACTCCTTCTGTTTATATTTAATCGTTAAGACAGTGTTCTTTTTCCCAAGCGTTCTTACTTCCCCCTTCACATCACTTGTAATGTCGTACGGTAAAAACGTTGGAACTTTAAACTTCACCGGAAAATATTTTGGAAGTTCCTTTAGCGGAATAGGATCCGTAACACGATTCATGGCTCCTCCTGTTGTTCCCACAAAGTGTTTTTCTTCTTGCATCGTTTGCTGAAACGAACACGAACTAAGCATGAAACTAGAAAACACGAAACAAATGATTCTTTTTTTCAATTTGTTTCCGCCCTTTCATACCGCTCTCTTAACGAACGAAGCGTTGATATTCTCTTCATATTCGCTTTGTCACCAAACTCCACCTTTGAAAACTTTCCACGTTATTCTCACACATTTTGACAACACTTTTTGCAAACAAAAAAGACCCCTATCATTCTTACGCCCAAGTGAAAAGGTTACGCGAATAAAAAGAAGTCTTATTAATACCATAGTTTGTGAAAAGCTTTTCAGGTCAAGATTTTTTCTTTCTTATTATTTTCCCTTTATAATAAGGGAAAGAGGTGATACATATGGCCAATATAAAACAAATTGCTAAAACTGCTGGTGTATCGATATCAACTGTTTCTCGTGTCCTGAATAATCACCCTTACGTAAAAGAAGAAAAGCGTAAGCGTGTTCTAGATGCTGTTGAAGAATTAAACTACGCAAAAAATATAAATGCTGTCCATTTAATAAGAGGGAAAACATATACAATTGGCGTTATGCTTCCTTTCATTAACCTCCCCTACTTCAGTACGATTATTGAAGGAATCGGAAACGAAGCGTTAGCTGCCGGATATCACATTAATTTATGTCAAACGAATTACGATAGCATTGAAGAAATTCGTGTTCTTGAAATGATGAAAATGAAACAATTTGATGGGATGATTATTTGCTCCCGAACGAGCTCTTGGGAACAAATCGAACCTTTTGCAAAATTTGCCCCTATTATTTCATGTGAAAAAATGAAGCATCCCCTCATTTCATCCATCTACGTAGATCATTATGAAGGTTTCCGTCTCGGTACTGCCTATTTACTAAGTAGAGGCCATGAAAAAATCGGAATTTGTTTAGCAAGAAAAACAAGTGTAAATTCCATGGAGCGTGAAAAAGCGTTCGCCGATACACTTCGTAACGAAGGGAAAACGTTGCATCCTGAATGGATTTTCCACCAATGCTATACAATGCAGGACGGAGCACAAATACTCCATCGTATTTTAAATATGAAAAATCGTCCAACTGCTATTTTCACAGCGAATGACCAAGTAGCTGCCGGTTTACTAACAGAAGCAAAAAAACATGGTATACGTGTCCCTGAAGATCTCGCCATTTTAGGATTCGATAACCATGAGATTTCAAAAGCATTAGAAATTTCAACTATTGAACATCCTGGTCTCACGATGGGATCGCGAGCTTTTACCTTGTTCCATAAACAAATACAGGCCGAACAATTAGCTGGGAACTCAGAAGAGCTTCCATTCCATTTAATTGAGCGGAAAACAGTCTGAAAAGGAGCGTTACCTAATGCGCTCTTTTTCAGTTCTTCACCTATTGACATTATATTTTTCATCTCATATAATGAACCTAACGAACGGTAGGTAGGGGATGAAAATGACAGCAAACCGCATTAAAGCTGTAGCACTTTCTCATTTCGCACGCTACGGCTATGAAGGAACTTCATTGGCAAATATTGCTCAAGAAGTTGGGATTAAAAAACCATCGATTTACGCACACTTTAAAGGAAAAGAAGAGCTATATTTCATATGCTTAGAATCTGCTCTTCAAAAAGATTTGCAGAGCTTCACAGGCGATATCGAAAGCTTTTCCAATTCGTCCACTGAAGAATTGCTTTTAAAATTATTAAAAGGCTATGCAAAACGATTTGGTGAAAGTGAAGAATCAATGTTTTGGTTACGAACTTCTTATTTTCCGCCTGATGCATTTCGCGAACAAATTATTAATAAAGCAAATGTACACATTGAAAACGTCGGAAAACTTTTATTCCCTGTATTTAAAAGAGCAAGCGAACAAGATGAGCTGCATAACATTGAAGTAAAAGACGCCTTAGAGGCTTTTCTATGCTTACTCGACGGTCTTATGGTTGAACTATTATACGCAGGTTTAAATCGTTTTGAGACACGTTTAGACGCTTCTTGGAAAGTATTTTGGCGCGGACTTTCAAACTGACGGATTGCTCCTTTGCAATGCGTCGTTTTTAAGCCCTTTACCTAACGACTGGTAGGAAGGAGAAATGACATATGGCATGGATTTATGTAATCATCGCTGGTATTATTGAAATCTTTTGGGTGATTGGACTAAAAAAAGCGGAGGCACCACTTGAGTGGGCTGGTGTTGCTCTATTAATTACAATTAGTTTCGTCTTATTATTTAGAGCTTATAAAGATTTACCTGTCGGCACTGTATACGCAGTCTTCACAGGAATCGGAGCTGGTGGAATCGTTCTTACAGAGATTTTCATCTTCGGAGAACCTTTCTCTATTGTAAAAGTTTTATTAATCGGTTTAATCTTCTTCGGAGTAATTGGTCTAAAACGAGTAACAGAAGAAAAAGAAACGAAGGAGGCTGCATAAAATGGCTTGGGTATTTTTAATTCTGGCTGGTATTTGTGAAATTATTGGTGTACTCTTTATGAAAGTAGCCACTGAAAAGAAAGGCTGGGCACCAAAAGTTATTTTAATCGCTAACTTCGGCGTAAGCTTCTTCTTCTTATCTCTTGCGATGAACACGTTACCGATGGGAACTGCTTACGCGATTTGGACTGGAATCGGAACTGCTGGAAGTGCACTTCTAGGCATTCTCATTTTTCGAGAATCAGCGGATTGGCGTCGTCTTGCTTTCTTAAGCTGCATTTTATGCGGCGCTGTTGGCTTAAAACTATTAAGCTAACGTGAGGTGAATGTCATGTGGAAAGAAAAAGGAAAGAAAATATTAGCATGGATCACACTTGGTATCGTAATTCTATTACAAATAAGTTTTCATATAATAGAATCATTGTTTCATAAAGTATTATCCATTCTCACATTCCTTCCTAACATGACACTTGAAATTATATCGATTGTTTGGTCCATTATCGCCTCCATTGCAATTGTCATTATATGGAGTATCGCCAAACTATGGAATAAGTTATTTAAAAAGGACAGTTCTTCTAAAAAAGAGTAACTGTCCTTTTTTTATTCATTCAGATTTTCTATAAAAGTTAGATGCAATAAGACAAAGTAGACCACCTATGACAATACTTATGCAAATCCCTTTATGCAAATTAGGAAACGGTGATGGTATGTCTGAATAAAAATTCGCTAATATGAGACCGATTGAAACAAAAAGTACCCCTATTCTATATAACCATTTTCTTTTGTTCATCATTCTCCCCTCCTAAAATTTTTCATACACTCCTTTCTTTTGGACATACTACCTAAAAAAGGAGTGAATAATATGCAAAATTCTATACATAAGCAAATCCTATTTTTATTTTTCCTATTTCTTATTCTCATCATCGTTTTCAGCTTTATATTACATACTCCGAAAGATGTACCAAATAGCGTTTCTTTTTATAAACTACTGCTCTCGTATTGTCGTTATTGAAGCAGGTGCCTTTTTTAAGGCACCTTCTAAAATTCTCTTTTTTCATATACTTTTACTGCAACGAAGATAGATGCTATGAACATGCATATTGAACCAATGAATAACAAGCTGTTATATAGCTGAATTTGTTCTAGGTTGATTCCAAAGAAAATAGTAGAAACAGCCATAGGTGCTATTAGTATAAAAATCGCAATAAAAATAGTTTTCTTATACCCTAGCCAAAAGGATAGTGGTAAAACCAAACTTAAATACACTAAAATAAAGCTAATACTAGCAACCATTGTCGTTTCAATAAATTCAAATAAGTTAACCCCACTCTTCATTCCCATCGTGAAACAACCGACCGTTACACTTATAAAAAGAATAATAATTGCTACTATATATTTCGCATACACAATTTGTTTTCTCAATATTGGGAAACTATTCACTATGACTTCACTCTCATTTTTACTATCTGCTTCAAATGTTTTTACTGTTGCCCCAATTGTAATAATTACTGACATAATTATGAACAGATTTTCCGTATCTGTTAAGGCCATATAAAAGAAAACAGGATACAGTATGTACCAAATTAAAAATTTCCATTGAATGATGAAATCTTTTAAAATTAGTTGCTTGACCATGTATTCCCCCCCCCTAATATGAAAATATCCCTTCTATAACTCTGCCTCTTGAAACATTTTCATTGAGAGAAACATTGATATGACTATACTTACTAACACTCCAGTACCAAGAACACCCATTGCTAGTGTAGCCTCTTGAGAGTGGAGTACTTTTAGCATAATTGTTTTATCACCAAAAATATTGCACATAAGGCCAATCATACCTGTTAAAGGCAAAATCATAATAACATTCAAAACAGAAGTAGCTTTATATCCTCCAATGTAATTAGCAGGTATCGTTACAACACAATAGATTAAAGTTGCTACTATTGCTGAACATACTGCATATCCAGGCATAACTATATCTCTGTTCAATAGAATATTTCCTAATATTATGACTATAAAAGTTGTACTCAAACCAGCCATAATAAATAATGAACTTGAAATATATTTAGCTATAACTATCTCTTTTCTCGTTATAGGCAGACTCACTAATATTTTTTCTGTTTTACTTTTCTCTTCATAATAAAAAGAAATATATATAATCGTACTACATGTTATAAATAACCCTATTGCAATCCCCATCGGTTGGACTGGATTCCTAAAAACAGAGAAAATAGGTATTAAAAAATATAAAGGAAACATCTTCTTCTGCAAGAAACACTCCTTCAAAATCAATTGCTGCATATAAATTCTCCTCTCTATAAATCACGCGTTTCATAAATTTTAATTGTAAGAAACATAGAAGCGATATAAATACTAACTAATGTAATGAATCCAACTATAAATACACCAAGATGTAATGGATTCACAATCCAATCAATGAATGATGCCGTAGCGCTTTCTCCGTCACCAATAAACATTCCAACAATAACACCTATTCCAGCGGCTCCACCTGTAAATATTCCACGTACTATTTTTGATTTTGTCCCATAATAACTCGGGAATAATGCTGTAATATAAACTAAAGAATATACAGCACCTCTGACTACTACATACCAAGGAATTTCAATATACAAATTGGGATGATAAGCTCCAATATCACCAATGACAGCGATACCTCTTATAAGAAAAACAACTAGCATAGTAGAAATCATGCCACCTACAATGAATATTACACCCGAAATATATCTAGCAATAATGATATCCTTTCGTCCAACAGGTAAACTATTTATAATAACATCACTTTTATTTTTTTCATCCATCGCTATTAGTATCATAGAAGATGATATCGTTATGAGTAAGCAACTCATCGGAAATAACAATTCACCATCTGGCTCTAATCCAAAGAAAACAAGGGGCATAATAAAATAGACTAACCACGTAACCCGAAAAAAGAACAAATCTTTATAGATGAGCTGACGCATAAGCACCTCTCCCTTTCGCAGTGTAAACGATGATATCGTCTAATGTAGGCTTTTCTATTACAACCTCATTTCCAAACCAATCGATAATTGCTTGTTTATCCTTCGCTAAACCTTCGAAACCAAATTTATTTTTTCGTAATCCAACAAATAATTCTTTTCCTTCTCGATCTAATAAATCATTGCTTCCCTTTACGATTACGTAGTTCTCCATTAATTCATCTTTTTCACCAGTAAATATAATTTCTCCATCGTTGATAAACGTAATATAATCTGCAATACGTTCTAAATCCGTTGTAATGTGGGTTGAGAATAATACAGATACTTCATCTTCCATTACAATTTCTTGCAACATATCAAGTAATTCACTTCGAACAACTGGATCTAATCCTGCTGTTGGTTCATCCATAATAATGAACTCAGCATGATGTGAAAGTGCGATGGCAATCGCAAACTTCATTTTCATCCCTTTAGATAGCTCTTTAATTTTTTTATACTTTGGAACTTGCAATCTGTGCATATACGATTGGTATTGATTTTCGTCCCACTTTTTATATAACGGTGCAATAATACGTTTCATTTGTTCACACGTTAAATCTTCGTAATAATGATTTTCATCATATACAAAACCAATGTTTTGTTTTATGTCCTTTTCGGCTTTCTTATTGTCTTTGCCAAAAATTTTTATATCGCCGCTATCTTTTCTAATTAAATTCATAATCATTTTGATCGTTGTACTTTTCCCAGCACCATTTGGTCCGACAAACCCCATAATATATCCTCGTGGTAATGCAAAACTTATATTTTTCACTGCGAAATCTTCATAACTTTTACAAACATTTTTTAGCTCTAACATCTCTTATTCCCCCTTATATAAACACGCAATCATCTGCTGCAATTCTTCAAGTGAAAGTTGCAACACTTTACTTTCTTTTACGATTTCTTCAGCCTTACTTTCAAATAGACGTAGCCGCTGTTCTTTTAATAGTTCATTATTTTTACGTGAAACATAAGTCCCTTTCCCAGCAACAGTTTCTATATATCCTTCTTTTTCAAGCTCCTCGTACGCACGCTTCGTTGTAATTACACTAATTTGCAATTCCTTCGCTAAGCTACGAATAGACGGTAATTGGTCTCCACCCTTTAAACCACCATTTAAAATAAGCTGGCTTAATTGTTTTCTTATTTGCACATAAATAGGGTCTTGGGAAGAATTCGAAATAATAATATTCATGTTTTCCTCCAGTGTGTGTATATACTGTATATACCTTATATACACAGTATATACACATCATCCTATTTTTGGCAAGAAAAAAAGACCAACATTTTCCTGTTGGTCTTTCGTATATGTATCACTTTTCAAAGCGATCTAACATCTCGTCTCTCATTCCGAAACTTACTACTGCAATTCCTATATACATAAACAGAAGGAATGCCGGATGAACTGTGTTGTACCAGCTGCTGTCAACGATTAAGTAAATCGTTAATGCCACAACAAGAACAAACGCTAAGATAAACATATAAAAGTGTCTTGTACTACCCATGATAAACTCCTCTCTTCTCACTTCACCATTCAACAGTTTATTTTATCGAATAATTCGATATGACTCAAGGTTAACTTTCTGTTATGTAATCAAGTTCCACCTTTACAATGTCCTCACATGCTATTGAAATGATTGTTCCTTGTTTATCAATCGCCGTCACTTCTCTATTATCCATTACACGATTTGCTACTCTTTCTAACACTTTTCCTTGGTCTCGATAGCAAAATTCTTTTACATCTTTAATTGTTTCTCCATTTTCTAAATGGTATACCATTCTATAACATCGATATCCCACACTTTCACCCCCGTCTTGCTCGTTTTTTCACATATACATAAAAATGAGTAATTTTTGCCTCATCACATCTTCTTAATTTCAATAAAATTCTAACAAAAATAAATACTTTTATCAAACCGACTTTTTCAACAAAACTACCTATAAAACTACATCTTTACACCATTATGAAACAAAAAACATATTTTTTTAACATTTTCTTCACTATTTCTGCACAAATTATCCATACAAAAAAAGAACCCACCGTAGCGAGTTCTTCCTTTGTTATTCTAATCAAACTTGTACAGGAGCTGGCTTTGCATAACGTAAAACTGGTTTACGTGCAGCCATCGTTTCGTCTAAACGTTTAATGACTGTCGTATGCGGTGCTTCTTGTACAACTTCTGGATTTTCTTCTACTTCTTTAGCGATTTGAATCATCTTATCAATGAAACCATCTAATGTTTCTTTTGATTCTGTTTCTGTCGGCTCAATCATAATACATTCTTCCACATTTAATGGGAAGTAAATTGTTGGTGGATGGTAACCGAAATCAAGCAGACGTTTTGCAATATCTAATGTACGTACACCAAGTTTCTTTTGACGACGACCTGATAATACAAATTCATGCTTACAATGTCTATCGAATGGAAGATCGTAGAATGGCGCTAATCTTCTCATCATATAGTTCGCATTTAATACAGCATACTCAGTTACCGCACGTAGTCCATCTGGACCCATAGAGCGAATATACGTGTATGCACGAACGTTAATACCGAAGTTACCATAGAATGGTTTCACGCGTCCAATTGCTTCTGGACGGTCGTAGTTAAAGTGGTAGCCATTTTCCGTTTTCTCTAAAATTGGTTTTGGCAAGTACGGAATTAAATCAGCTTTCACACCTACTGGACCAGAACCTGGACCACCGCCGCCATGCGGACCTGTAAATGTTTTATGAAGGTTTAAATGCACAACGTCAAATCCCATATCTCCTGGGCGCGCTTGGCTTAATACCGCATTTAAGTTTGCACCATCATAGTATAATTTACCGCCTGCATTATGGACGATTTCTGCCATTTCTAAAATATTTTCTTCAAATAGACCTAATGTATTAGGATTTGTTAACATAAGTGCTGCTGTTTCTTCATTGACAACACGTTTTAAGTCTTCTAAATCAACAAGGCCATTTTCATTTGATTTTACTGTAATTGTTTCAAAACCAGCTACAGTTGCAGATGCTGGATTCGTTCCGTGAGCAGAGTCAGGCACAATTACTTTCGTACGGTTAAAGTCACCATTTGCTTCATGGTATGCACGAATTAACATTAAACCTGTCCATTCTCCGTGTGCACCAGCTGCTGGTTGTAAAGTAACAGTATCCATACCTGTAATTTCGATTAAATGCTCTTGTAAGTCGTACATTAATTCCATTGCACCTTGTACTGTCTTTTCATCTTGCAGTGGATGAATATTTGCAAATCCTGCGAAACGAGCTACACTCTCATTAATTTTCGGATTATATTTCATCGTACAAGATCCAAGTGGATAGAATCCAGAATCAACACCGTGGTTACGGTTTGAAAGTGCTGTATAGTGGCGCATAATATCAAGTTCAGATACTTCTGGTAGCTCTGCATCTTCTACTCGAATATAATCGCTCTCAAACACATCTTCTAGTTTCACTTCTTCTACATCTAATTTGGGTAAGCTATATCCTACGCGTCCTGCTTTAGTCACTTCAAAGATAAGTGCTTGGTCTTGGTTCTTCATTGGATAGCCCCCATTTCGTTTACAAGTGTGTCAATTTCCTCTTTCGTACGAAGCTCAGTTACTGCTACAAGCATATGGTTTTCATGCTCTTTATAATCACGGCCTAGATCGTAACCGCCGATAATATTCTTTTGTAATAATGCATCGTTTACTTCTTTCACTGGACGTTTGCAATCTACAACAAACTCATTGAAGAATGGTCCAGCAAATGTTACAGTAAAGCCTTTCGCTTCAAATTGACGTTTTGCATATTGTGCTTTAGAAATGTTTTGACGTGCCATTTCTTTCACACCTTGTTTGCCAAGTGCCGTCATTGCAACAGAAGCTGCTAATGCATTTAACGCTTGGTTTGAACAAATGTTAGATGTCGCTTTATCACGGCGAATATGCTGTTCACGTGCTTGTAACGTTAATACAAATCCACGTTTACCATCTGAATCTACAGTTTGTCCAACAAGACGTCCTGGAATTTTACGCATAAATGCTTTCGTTGTTGCAAAGTAACCACAGTGCGGTCCACCAAACTGCGTTGGGATACCAAATGGTTGTGCATCACCGATTACAATATCAGCACCAAATTTCCCTGGTGGTGTTAATGCGCCTAATGATAATGGATTTGAAGAAACGATAAATAATGATTTTTGTTGATGAACGATTTTTTCAATATCAGCTAATTTTTCAACTTGTCCGAAGAAGTTTGGATATTGAACGATTACACAAGCAACTGTATCATCTACTTCACTTTGTAATACGTCTAAATCTGTTACACCATCTTTATGATTAATTTCAACAACTTCAAGATTTTGACCTTTTGCATACGTTTCAAGTACTGCTCTTGATTCTGGATGAACCGCGCTAGATACAAGAATTTTCTTTTTGCGAGTATGGCCAGCTGCTAACATTGCCGCTTCAGCTAAAGCTGTACCCCCGTCATACATAGAAGAGTTTGCTACATCCATTCCTGTTAATTCACAAATCATTGTTTGGAATTCAAAGATTGCTTGTAATTCCCCTTGTGAAATTTCCGGTTGGTATGGTGTGTAAGCTGTATAAAATTCTGAGCGAGAAATAACATGATCTACAATTACTGGAGCATAATGATCGTATACGCCTGCTCCTAAGAAAGAAGCGTATTCTTTTAAGTTAGCATTTTTACTAGCCATTTGAGATAGCTCTTTTAAAAGCTCTGGCTCTGATTTTGCTTCTTTAATTTTTAAATCCCCTTTAAAACGAACACTCTCTGGAATATCAGAGAATAATTCATCGATCGTTTGAACGCCGATCGTTTGTAACATTTCTTTTTTGTCTTCTTCTGTCATTGGAAGATAACGATGCAACATGAAATCTACCCCTCTCCCCGTTACTTTGAACGTTTGTAAAATGGTGTTGGAACAACTACTGCTTTGACGCGTTTATTACGAATTTCAATTTCTACTTCTGTATCAACTGCTGCGTATTTTACATCAATTAGTGCTAAACCAATGCTTTTCTTTAACGTTGGAGATTGTGTACCACTCGTTACTTCCCCAATTTTTTCTTCACCAATAAATACAGGGTAATGCGTACGAGGAATTCCACGTTCGATTACTTCGATGCCGACTAATTTACGAGGCGCACCGTTTTCTTTTTGCTCTTTTAACGTTGCTTTTCCAAAGAAGTCTGCTTCTTTATTTGTTTTTACCGCAAAGCCAATTCCAGCCTCAATCGGTGTAATATCTTTTGATAATTCTTGTCCATAAAGTGGTAATGTTGCTTCGAATCGAAGTGTATCACGAGCACCTAAACCACATGCTTTTAAGCCCTCTTCTGCTCCAACTTCAAGAAGTTTCTCCCAAAGTTTTGCAGCATCTTCACTCTTACAGTAAATTTCGAATCCATCTTCACCTGTGTAACCTGTACGAGATACAAGTGCTGGAATTCCATCTACAAGAATATTGTTTTTAAATTTAAAGAACTTAATTTCTTTCAAATCTTCTGACACAACTTTTTGTAAAATGCCTTCTGCTTTTGGTCCTTGAATTGCAAGCTGTGCAACTTCACTAGAAACATTGACTACTGTCGCATCGCCAATTACATGACTTGCTAACCATTCGTAATCTTTCTCTATATTTGATGCATTGATTACTAATAAATAGTCTTCTTCACCACGTTTGTAGATTAATAAATCATCTACTGTACCACCATTTTCGTAGCACATAGCTGTATATTGTGCGCGCCCTACCTTTAAGGTAGATACGTCATTTGTAACAACACGTTGTAAAAATGCTAAACTATCTACACCTTTTACTTCAACTTCTCCCATATGAGACACATCGAACAAACCTGCCGCTGTACGTACAGCTTCGTGTTCTTCTTTAATGCTTGAAAATTGAACTGGTAATTCCCAACCACCGAAGTCGATTGTTTTCCCACCATACTTCGCGTATACATCAAATAACGGTGTACGTTGTAATGTAATCATGCTCTCTCCCCCTTATGCTTTGACAAATCAATAAAAGTTGCTTCCCTTTTCTAAACATTTTCATTCTGAAAAGATAGGATATACGGAATCTCATTATATTTTTTTATGAAAGCGTAAATAAAAAATCACTTTCTTGGATAAAATACGAAAGATTCCACACATTTCACACCATTATCCTAACATCATTCGCTATATTTCATCAATATTCTAGCATAAAAAATAATTTAGAATTTTTTATGTTAAAACTCAATAAATACAGCTTTTGAGATTTAATACTTTATTATTGTCTATCATATAGCCTTTAATAACGATAATCATGCCTTCTTTTAAGGCACATCATCATACATTAAAAAATAATTACTTTAGTTTATAAAAGGTGGGAGAGTCGTAATGAATGTCGATATTTCCGTAGATCGGACTTGGCAAAACAATTTTTTAAATAGAATTGATGAAGATGGTCCTTGGACAAACTGGGATTTATATCACTTAGCTTATGAAACAGAAAAATCGTTACTTGTTCCTACTTTTGATGGACTACAAGCACCAAAACATTTATCCCATTTCACGCCGCTTCCGCATCAATTAGAAGTCGCTCAAAATGTGATTGAACAAATGAATGGTAAAGCGATTCTAGCAGATGAAGTAGGTCTTGGAAAAACAATTGAAGCTGGACTTATTTTGAAAGAATACATGGTCCGCGGGCTTGTGAAAAAGGTACTTATACTTGTCCCAGCTTCTCTCGTATCACAATGGGCATACGAGCTAAATACAAAGTTTTTCATTCCCGCTGTAGCACAAAAGAAAAGCTACTCGTGGGAACAAGCTGACGTAATCGTATCATCAATTGATACTGCGAAACGTTCACCACATCGCGATATCGTGTTGAACTTAGAATATGACCTTATTATTATCGATGAAGCACATAAACTGAAAAATAATAAAACAAAAAACTATGAATTTGCACAACGATTAAAAAAGAAGTTTTGTTTATTACTAACCGCTACTCCTGTTCAAAATAAGATTGATGAAATTTTTAACCTTGTTTCTTTATTAAAACCAGGACATTTAGGCAATCAATCCAACTTTGAAGAATATTACGCTTCCAAAAATCGTTCAGCCGAATCAGATGAAGACTTAAAAGCTCTCATTAACAAAGTAATGGTGCGAAATAGACGACATAATACCGGTATCGATTGGCCGAAGAGACATGTACGTACAATTTTTGTTGAGTTCAATGAACAAGAACAAGCTCTATATAATGATATCGAAAATTGGCGAGGACAAGACGCCTTCACATCTGCTTTCTCATCGTTAACTTTAAAACGGGAAGCGTGCAGTAGTCGTGAGGCTGTTTACTATTCATTGAAAAAGCATGTAGAAAAAAGACAGAAAGAAAATGAACATTATATAAAAGATCCACATATCGATGTGCTAATGGACAAAATTAATCATATTCCTTTCAATTCAAAAGCGAATAAAGCTCTTGAGCTTATAAAAGAAATTGACGATAAAGTCGTTATCTTCACAGAATATCGAGCGTCACAAATGTACTTACAATGGTTTTTACAACAACACGGTATTTCTTCCGTTCCATTCCGCGGCGGATTTAAACGCGGGAAGAAAGATTGGATGAAGGAGCTTTTCCAAAACCACGCACAAGTATTAATTGCAACTGAAGCTGGTGGTGAAGGGATTAACTTACAGTTTTGTAGCCATATGATCAATTATGATTTGCCATGGAATCCAATGCGTCTCGAGCAAAGAATCGGACGTATTCACCGCCTTGGTCAAAAGAATGATGTTCATATTTATAACTTAGCTACAAAGCACACTGTTGAAGAACATATTTTGAAATTATTATATGAAAAAATCAATTTATTTGAGCGCGTTATCGGTGAACTTGATGAAATTTTAACGAGAATTAATATGAAAAACATCGACGCGCACATTCAAGAAATATTTGCGCAATCAAAAAGCGAAGGAGAAATCCGAATTAAGATGGAAAACTTAACATCTATTATAGACTTTGCGAAACGAAATGAAGCTGAGGTGCAAGGCTATGCAGCAACATGAAATTCATAATTACTTATACAATTTCTTTGAGGCGAATAACTGCGAAATTTTAGAACGTTCTCCTCATTTATTAGATGTACAGTTAACAATTGAGATGGATAAATTATTAATGAATCGTCCTTTTTATTGGCACTATCTTGAGAAAACAGGAGGCGTACCGAATCCGATGCGCCTTACTCTTATTACAAATCCAGAAAATGAAGAAAATGATGGTGAGCTTATTCACTACGGTTCACCACGTCTACATCAAATTTTCCAAACGACAAAAGAATTAGGCTCTTACATACGTTTATATGAGGATGTAAGACATAATGGGGCAACACATACACCGCTCCACCCTTGGCTTGGTATTAATATAAAAGTTTCCTATCAATGTGATCGAAAAAAAGACATCCTTCACTCCATTGGTATTCATCTCATTTCTGGAACAATGATGGCAAACTTTCATGAAACATTAACTAACATTAAACTCACACCAAAAATACCTGATTTTTGTTTTACACTCTCGCCCATCATTAAACCTCAAAGTGGTTTACAACGTATAGAAGACGCTTTAAAAAATATAATTGCAGAAGATGACCATACGTGGGCGAAAGAAGCAAGAGTGCGTTGGAATCATGATTTAGACCTTTTAAACCGTTTTTATGAAGAAAGTGAAGAACTTCCTGAGAGCTATGAAATTGAAAAACAAGCTCTGCAAGAACAGTATGAACCACGTATTACAGTGCAAATTATTAACGGTGGACTCTTTTATGTTACCGCGAATCATTTTCTATCTTGAAGAAGCTCCTTCTGCTTTAGAAGGAGCTTTATTTTGAGTTACTCTCTATCCTCATTACGCTCTTGTTGTTTTTGCTTTGCCATACGTTTTTGATACGCACGATCCTTTGCGCTTACATGATTTGCATCAGTTGGAAGATTTTCTTTCGAACGTCCAATCCCATTGCTCATCTTTCCCACTCCTTTTTACGTTTTTCAAAATACATGTTTATTTTCAGCTAGAGACACCATCCTTATGCAAAAAAATAAGAGCAGCCATCGGCTACTCTTACTCGCTCACATATTTTTGAAACATATCATGGATGCCTTTATTTACTAGGTTCGATATCTGCTCGTCAGATTTATTCGGATAACGATCACGCAACCTGATAGATGCCTTCACCATTAAATTTTCTAATACAGAACGGCCACCTTCTCCATAAATAATTTCAGCATATTTAACAAGCCTTCCATCCTCTACTGTTGCTGGATTATGATTGAAGAAAAATTTACTCATTGTCTCCACCTCTCTCTTTTGATAACGTTTACATTTATATAAATTATTTATGTTATTTATTTCACAATATTGTATGCATGTATATTTAATTAGTTTCATTATAAAGCAACATATCGATAGTAAATATGTGATTTTCCGTCCATTTTGTGAACAAATCAAAAATGAAAGCGTTTCCTTTATTATATACTAAAAAAACTTACTACGCTAGGGGCAATTTTTTTCAATTTACTAACCCCTCGAAAATTGATATATTTTTTCTTTTCCCATTAAACCTTATACAATTTTCAGAAATTATATTATAAAATATATGTATGACTTAAGGAGGCTTTGTATGAATCAAAATAAAAAAGCTATATTAGATCTTGTCTTTTATCTCGTAATCCCATTCCTCATTTGGAAATTTGCAAAACCTTATATCGATCCTTATTACGCGATGTTACTTTCCTCTGTTCCCGGGATTCTTTATACACTGTATACCTTTAAAAAAGAAAAACAGTTTAACGTGACAGGGTTCTTTATTTTAATTACACTCATTTCTAATACAACGGTAGATTTATTATCTGGGTCAGCTGAACGAATGTTGTGGAATGATGCATATTATCACATCGTACTCGGTATTATCGTCATCTGTACAATTTTTATAAAAAAACCACTTATGTTATATTTCGCTGCGGATATTGCCGCACTGCAAGGCCATGACCGCGATAAAAGTCGTGAGCTTTATCGTGATAGTCGTATATATCCAGCACTGCAATATTTAACGTTATTTTTCGGGCTGCAATTTATATTAAAAAGCTTTTTAAAAATTTATTTCATCTCTGTTTTTGGTGTAGATGGCTATGGTGAAATGAGAGCGATTATGACCGCTGTCGGCTGGGGCATTTCTATTTGTATCGGAATAGGGTTCGTATGGGTGAACAATAAAATACATGCCGTTACTGAAGAACAAGAATCCGTGCAGTAAATGAAGATCCCCTAGTGTATTACGACACTAGGGGATCTTTATTTTGCTAGACATATGACTAAAATTTAACTTGATTTTTTTCTTTTACTTTTTACATTTCGATAAAACAAAGCAGCACTCAACGGCATAACACCAAACCACTTATTCATAAATGGCTCTTTTTCAGCACGGCGTTGTTCTTTCTTTTGTTTTCGATCTTCTTTTGGAGCATCCATATACGACACAAACTGCTGCGTCACAAAGCGAACATAATCATTAGTAGACATATTATCATCACCTCTACTTGATTAGTATGTCCACTTTTTTATACATTAATCTTTTCCTTTAATTCATTCATAATTTGCTTTACAGACTTATTTGTCGTATCGATATGAATATGAGCCTCTTCATAATAAGCTCGGCGTGATTCAAATTTCGTTACAAATGCATCTATATCTTTCTTTTGAAATAGTGGACGTGTCGTATCTTCACGAAGCCTTTCTGCAATTACATGCGGATCACAATATAAATACACGACAGTTCCGTTCTCTTTCATCCACTTGCGATTTTCCGCTCGCTCAATAATTCCCCCACCAGTTGTAATAATGACATTATGGACTGGTAGCGAACGTAACATTTCGCTTTCATATTCCCGAAAAGCCATTTCGCCTTCTTCGGCAAAAATATTTCGAATTGCCTTCTCTTGCTTCTCTTCGATTTTTTGATCAGTATCTACAACATCCATTTGAAGTTCTTTACTTAATGCTTTTCCAATTGTTGTTTTCCCTGCTCCCATATAGCCGGTTATGTATATAGATTTCATTTTCTGTCCTCTCAATCGTCATTTATTAATTGTTATTATAACGAAAGATGCTACTTTGTTTAATAAAAAAACGTTTTGTTCTTATACTATGAAGAACAAAACGTAACACTCGCTTTTACTTATAAGTACCTCTTCTCACCCACTGCGTTGCAATCCATTTCTCGCCTTTCGTTACAGGTGCCCCTCCGTGTAACGTAAGCTCATTTAGTGATTGATCTTGATAAAAATACTCAAAGTATACTGCCATTCCCTTTCTAGGGTGTACAGAAAGATTTAATTTCGGGAAGTACGTTTCCCCGCCTTCTTCTACATCATTTAAATACATTACAAGCGTACTAATACGATTGTTAACAGCTGATCTACTATGTTCCGCAAAATAATCATAGTGTGCTTTATATTGTTGATCCACTTCATAATTTAAAATGTGCAACCCTTCTCCATGCGACGCAGGAACATTCATGATAGATGAAATTCGTTTTTCAATCTTTGAAGTAAGTTCATTGTCTTCCAAAAATGCACCGCTACTTGTCCGAATATCATTTACATCACGTGATGAACCAACTTTAGAACGCTTCATTTTATTTTTAGACATTTCAATCAATTCATCACACTCTTCATCACTTAGTACATTTGCTAATACGACAATAAGAGGTTCTTCGAATTTTGAAATAATGTGTATTTCTCTATCTTCTGTCATAATCGTATTTCCTTTATGATCAAAAATAGTTTGTTCCTTATTTTCATCTATTTGATTGTTGTTTGTCATTTCCCTATTCTCCCTAAAAATAATGATTGGATAGCATGAATATATCATATTCTTTCTACCTTTCTCTTTTTTGAGAAAATTTAAACTTTTAATCATTATATTTATCCATTTCCTCTAAAAAATCAATTCAATTTACAATAGAAAATCCTGGTTGATCTCTATATATTTTACATATTATCCTTCTATCCAATCCACTATTTTCCCATCCTTTTTTCTATACCGAAAACTCACCGTATAGAAAGCTTCCTGTTTGAGTGTGCACTGCAACGCAACGAGAATTGAATCATTTTCAAAAACATAATTCCCACTCGCTTCTCCCTTTTCATACTGAAAGAAAAATGCACCTTCTTTTTCTTTTTGCTGTAAGTCTTTTTTTATATCTGTAATAGATCGGTTAAGTAATTCATCCAGTAAAAACTTTTGTTCTATTTCCATATAAAAATTTTTATCTGTAAGCAACATATTGGTTTCGTATATAAAAAAGAAGTTAATAAAATAAGAAAGATGATCGTTCCAGGCATTGTAAACCCATTTTGCCCTCTCATACATTCATTTCCATTTCACTATATCGCATAACTACCCCTTCATATATTTTCCCACTAGTATCTTTCACATTTATAATGAGTATATGAGGTGTTAGTTTGTAAGAAACCGTTCCAATATTTTGTAAAACAACTTCTCTCCCGCGCCTATTTACCTTTCTTATAAGACGACTATTCTCTTTTTCATATGATACTTCACTCCCATTACGCGATCGGAATCTTAAAATACTTTCTCCATTTTCAAATGCTAGCTGTTCTCCAGATGATACTTCACGAAACTCCAATTGCGTTTGACCTAAAAACACATCCCACTCCCAATCATTTAATCCTTTTGACTGTTTATTTTCGATTTCAATGAAATGTAGGCGGGGAAAGAGCAAAAAAAATATTGATAATAGAAACAGACATACAATCATTTCTATTAATGAAAAACCACATTCTAATTTATTTTTTCTCCTACATAAAAGCATTGTTCCACCATTCTGTCTTTCACATCTCTCCATATGGTACAAACTTCATTGCCTCCCCAATATGTGTAATACACAATTCCATTTACATTCTTTTCTATTATTCGCCTTTCTTCATTTCCATACATATATATAGCTGCTTCTTTTTTTAATAACCCAGATGCCTTATAACGAATTTGTATATTTTTTCTTTCTTGCATAACTAATACTGTTTGCGGTAGTAGTAACGATACAGCCATCATTAAAACACTTAACGATACAATCATTTCAGCCATTATGGATCCTTTTTGACATTTCACGATACGTAAATCTCCCTCTTCCAAGCTGAAATACAATTTCATATTTATAATTTCGATACGAAATTATAATCGTACCACCTCTATTAATATTTCCACTTGGATTATATGTCATCGGATTTGGAAACGTATGCAAATTAATTTGTATATCTTCCTCATACTCTCGCTTGACGATATAATACTTTGTACCTAACTCTTTTATAGCATACAAATTTCTATCTTTATGCCAACGTAATGTATAGTGCTTTTGACGGTTTATCGCTAATTGCTGCATATACAAAATATCATTTGAAAACTGTCTCAAAAATTGTTCAACTTTTTGTCGCTCGTATAAGGAATGAACACTAAAATACGTAACTATACTCAATACAGAAATAGCAAATAAAACGAGTAACATCTCTAAAAAAGTAAACCCTTGTTGTTTCACAATGTCCTAATTGATACTGTGCCATCATCTGAAATATGAATAGATTCGCCATTCGGACACTTATCAATTGTAATATACTTTTCATCTGTCAGTTCTTTTAACGATGGAATTTTATTATGTTGTAATTGATATACTTGTATTTGCGCTTCTATAGATTTCACGTAAGCTGCACACCCTTTTCCTTGGATCGATGAGCGCTGTGTAACTACATTCGGAATAATTAATAGTAATAATATAGTTATGACAACCATTACTAATAGCATCTCTAACAGAGTAAATCCTTCCTCATTCTGCATACAAATGCCTCCTAAATAGAATTCATCATTTGAAACATCGGCATAATCATCGCTAAATACATAAGGACAACGATTCCTCCAATACATGTAAATAAAATAGGCTGAATGATAACTAACATATGTTTAATTTTCCGTTCCATCTTTTCCATAATAAGATCGCTATAGTCACCTAATTCAATCGCTAAATTGCCGTTTGCTTGTCCATGCGTAATAACATAAGAAAGTTCTTTCTCGTAATACCCACTTTTAGCAATGATAGATTGTAACTGTTCTCCTCCAATTAATTGTCTTTCAATTCGGCTCGCTTCATATTGAAAGAACGGATGATATCTTTGCTCCATCATTATTGTTAAAGCTTCGCATACTGATAGTCCACCATTTAATAAACCACTCAACTGAGTAGCGAAATAATGTGAATGCTTTAAAATAAGAAATGTTTTGATGAAGGGAATACGATGCATGATTTTTACCTGTCTAATATGTGGAAGTTTCCTAAAATACAACATATATAAACTACATCCAATAATAACAGTTACAATAGCGGTTAAAATAATGTAAGGTAGCATTTTTATTGCACTTAAAATTTGTTCTGTAAGTAGTGGTGTATTAGAACCGAACGAACTATAAACCATTTCAACCTGAGGTAATAAGATGAGGTTGAAAATAAAAAGCATGATTAGTAGAAAAAACACCAAAAACATAGGATACTGCATTATTTTCATCATGTCTTTCCTATACTTATCTTTCTTATAAAGAAGTGCACTTCCTTGTTGCAAAGCGAAAGAAATATCACCATGTTGCTCGGCATAAAATAAATAACTTAACATGTCCTGATGAAACCTTAACTGATGAAAAGAATCATGTAGACTTTTCCCATCTTTTAATCCCTCAACCATGCGCTGCAATTGTACTTTCTTTTCTACAGGTAATTGAAACTGTAAAAATTCTAATGCTTGTAAAAGAGAGTAGCCTTTTTCTAATAATTCTCCTAAATGTTTCAACAATACTACTTGATTACTTAAACTCCAAGTTTTCTTAAACATAAACATCATCTTCTAAAAACCCTAAAGCATATCCTTTTCGTATTGACGATTCTAAAGTCTCATGTTTGTAAGTAACACATTCTCCATTCGCTTCTTTAAGCGCTTGTTTTAACTCATACCCATATAGCAGCTCATAAATGCTTGCTTGCCTTACTTGCCTCATTGATTTACATAAAGTTGAGCACTTCCCTCTGCAAAACGGACATTTCAATTCGACAAGTCGCTGTGCAGCTACAGCCAATAAAGACTGTTCAATCTCTTGCCTCGTTATACCATAATCCATGAAACGAATGATTGCTCCTTTCGCATCATTCGTATGCAGCGTTGTCATTACTAAATGTCCTGTTAAACTTGCTCTTATAGCTATTTTTGCTGTTTCTTCATCACGGATTTCACCGACTAAAATAATATCTGGATCATGACGTAAAATAGCCTTTAATCCTGTTTCATATGTGAGACCCGCTTTTTCATTTATTTGAATTTGTAATACATCGTCACTTCTTTTTTCAACCGGATCTTCAAGTGTAATGATGCGACGTGTTTTCTTTTTTCTAATTACCTCTAATAATGCATACATTGTCGTTGTCTTCCCAGAACCAGTCGGTCCAGTAAACACGAGTAGCCCCTGTGAATAGCGTAAAAACGAGAGTAGTTTTGCTGCCGTACTTGGAAATAACGAAAGATGTGATAAGGGCTGAACAGATGCTTGTAAATGAAGGCGAATAACGAGACTTTCTTGATATACTGTTGGAAGTGTTGAAAGGCGTAAATACACTTCTTGTCCATCAATTTGCAAATACAACGAACCATTCTGTGGCTTCCGTTTCTCTCCTATATCCATAGATGCTAAAAATTTAAAATGTGAGACAAGTTTTTCTCCAAACTCCTTTTCAATACATTGTCTCGTCATTAAATCTTTTCCTATACGTAGTTGCACCGCTACATCCTTCTGCCGGGGCACAATATGTAAATCTGACGCTTGTACCCTACACGCTTCTTTTAAAATTGTATTCGCAAAAATTTCAATCCCATTCATCACTTTTCCCTCCTCACTATGTATATAGCATGAAAACATGCACAATAAAAATTTGGAATTTTGCATTTTCACTAGAACAAAAAGGAAAAATATGTTTGTGAAATTATGAACAATTTCTGAATTATTGTCTGAAATTACCTATACTCATGTTTATCTGTATTATAATGTTATTATCTTGGATAAAGTGATAAAGGTGGAGATCCTCATGGAACAAGCTTTAAAAATTACAGGTGTTTTAGCTGACCCAACTCGTTATTACATTTATAAATATATTTCGCAAAAACATAGTTACGTAACTGTACAAGAAATTGCAGATGAATTCGATATTCATCCAAACGTAGCGCGTTTACATTTATCTAAATTAGAAGATGTTCATATGCTTAAATCGGAAACGAAGAAAACTGGAAAAGGCGGAAGACCAAGCAGATTATATGTCTTATCTGAAGATGTTATTCAATTGCAATTTCCATTCCGTGATTATCAATTGTTAGCAAGAATAGCATTTAATTCTTTACTTAGTCTTGGCGCTGCTGGTGAAAAAGCGCTATACGAAACAGGAAAACAATTCGGGGCCGAATTAATGCAACAACATATGCAACGTTTAAATGTGAGTGAAGATGCTTTAACAGTAGAACAAAAAGTTCAAATTGCAAAAGAAGCTTTCTCAACAGCTGGCTTATCACCTGCATTTGAATTAAGTGCAGATGGAACAAAAATTTTCTATGATGTACACAATTGTCCATTTAAAGAAGTTGCTGTTCATCATCCAACTGAAATTTGTAACATGCACGGAGATATGATGAAAGGAATTTTTGAAATCCTATTCCCTAACATGGAATTAACTCGAAATGATAGTCTATTAGATGGATGTAAATCTTGTAATTATAAACTAACAATTTAATTTCTCATATAAAAAGAAGCCAATAATAATTGGCTTCTTTTTATATGAACGAATATTTACAATAGTAAGAAAAATAAACTATAATGAGGTGAGGTTTTACTTTTTCTAGAAAAGGAGGGAAATGGCATGGATCGCATGTTTCGCGTTCTCGGCTTTTGGACTGGAATTTTCTCGGTTATGTTTTACGTAGGAGATATGCAACAGGCTGCACTACTATTTTTAGGACAAACAGGCTTCTTCGTACTTTTAAGCTATTTAAAATTAACAGAGCGTATGTATATATACGTATTCGGGGCATATTTGACTGTTTTCTTCATAGGATTTACATACTACACGACATTCTTACTTGTGCCTGGGGCTGGACATTAAAAGATGGCATTTTGCCATCTTTTTTTAATTCCGGAATTTCCTAGTTGACTTATAGGTTTTATTAACTTATATTCTATATAACAGATTGGAATTAGGGGGAATCAACATGAATACACTGCTTGTCGGAATTAACGTTGCAGTCATGCTCATTTTAGTTGGCGTATTATATTATATGCAACGTAAGCATGTATCTTTTAATAAACGTGTATTTACCGCTTTAGGAGTCGGAATTTTATTCGGTCTTATATTACAATTTATTTATGAGCCAACTTCTAAAGTAATTATTGAATCAAATACTTGGTTTGGCTTAATCGGTAACGGTTATGTGAAATTACTTCAAATGATCGTTATGCCACTTATTTTAGTATCTATTATTTCAGCATTTACAAAATTACAGTTAACGAAAAATCTTGGTAAAATTAGTGGTCTTATTATCGGAATTTTAATTCTCACTACAGGAATCGCTGCAGCTGTCGGTATCGCTGCAAGTGCAGGATTTGATGTATCTGCAACAGGCCTGCAACAAGGTGATGCAGAATCTGCTCGTCTGAAACTAGTTGAAGAAAGATTTACTTCTATTGAAAAGACAACAATTCCAGATAAATTATTAGAGCTATTGCCTACAAATCCGTTTCTTGATTTAACAGGCGCTCGTCCAACATCAACAATTTCTGTCGTAATATTTGCAGCCTTTATCGGCATTGCCTTTATAGGTGTAAAACGAAAATATCCAGAACAAGCAGAGCTATTTAAGAAAATGCTTGATGCTGTATATGCAATCGTAATGCGTATGGTAACATTAATTTTACGTCTTACTCCATACGGCGTATTAGCTCTTATGGCAAAAACAGTTGCTGGTAGCGATATAAATGCTATTTTAAAACTTGGTAACTTCGTGTTAGCCTCTTATGTAGCACTTATCGTAATGTTTATCATTCACTTATTATTAATCGCACTGTCTGGTTTAAATCCAATTCAATATTTGAAAAAAGTATTCCCTGTATTAACATTTGCATTCACATCTCGCTCTAGTGCTGGTGCGATGCCATTAAATATTGAAGCTCAAAAAGAAAAGCTTGGTATCTCCGAAGGAATTGCAAACTTCGCAGCTTCATTTGGAGTATCTATCGGACAAAACGGTTGCGCAGGTATTTATCCAGCAATGCTTGCAATGATGGTCGCTCCAACTGTAGGAATTAATCCATTACAACCACAATTTATTTTAACTTTAATCGCTGTCGTCGCTATTAGCTCATTCGGTGTTGCCGGAGTTGGTGGCGGTGCAACATTCGCAGCTTTAATCGTACTATCTACAATGAACTTACCAATCGGTATTGTTGCTCTAGTTATCTCAGTTGAGCCATTAATCGATATGGGCCGTACAGCTCTTAACGTAAGTGGTTCTATGACAGCAGGTCTTATTTCAAGTAAATGGCTTGGTGAATTAGATCAAGATACGTACAATCAAGATGATACAAAAACTGGTGAAATTGCTTCATAATGAAAAAAGACGCTAACATACAATTGTTAGCGTCTTTTTTTATTCCGTTCCCTCTTTATAGATTTTATCTTGAGAATTATCACTTCAAGTATTGTTCTAATCGCTCTTTTAACTCTTCCTCAATCTCATAACAAGATTCATCAGCAAGTTCCCCTACTTTCTTACTCCCAAAAATGTTTGATTGAATTGGCATTCCTAAAAAGATTCTTTCGCATTTCGAAATTGGAATATTGTGAAATTCAATTATCTCTTTTTCTTCATCTAATATAGCTATAGCGACTGATGAATAATAACCCACCTCAAAGGGATTCTTTTTTTCTCTTGCAAATCCCATATCTAATTCCATATGTTTTTCTATGTATAAATGCGAATACTCTTTATACAGTTTAAGTAATATTCGCTCTATTTCCTTCTCCATACATTGAATGTTCTCTTTTAACTCCAACGTAAACTCCTGTTCTTTATATTTCATTTTCGCCTCCTTAAACATAGAAAAAGAGAATACAATAACATATTCTCTTTCCTCAAATATATTTCATTATCTCACAGCCCGTCCTTTTCACAAATAACCATTTTGTTCGCACCATTTATGAAATTGTCCTACGTCTACTCCAACTAACACGATATCCTTTAGCTCTACATCAATGATTTGTTCTCCAATTACAATAGCAAACTGCGATGCTAATTTTGTCTCGCTTTTCTTTACAATTCCAATTCGGTTCCGATGCGGTCCATCTTTTATATATGCTTTTTGTCCTACAATATCAAAGTTCAAGATTCTCACCTCTTTTACTGCGCTCAAATTGGAAATACGATCTCCACCTCGGAAAATTTCCTTTCATTGCACTATTTCTCTATATATATGACGAAACAATAAAAGAGTCCTTCCTTCTTTACAATTATTTTTTCTTTGTTTCATTTTTGTGATTGAAACGTAAAGTTTATAATAAAATACACTTGGAAGCGCTTTCTATGTAATTTTTTATGTTATAATATAAAAGTAGAACTTCGTAAAGAGGGTTAAAAAATGAATACAAAAATGATAAAAAAAGTAATTGAAGCATTAAAAGTATATGGCTTTCAGGATGTATCATTCTGTGACAAAACGAGGCAATTTTTATTTCATAACGAAACCGATATTATGAGCGGCTATGCAGAAATAACATATAGTAGTCAATTTGAAAAATTCAACGTACAAATTCATCCAATTGAAACACATCACCAAGCAGAGTTACAAGAGGTTGAAAGACATATACAAGCTTGTATAAGAAAAGTGGAATATTTAAACGCACTTCTTACCGGGCAGACAAAACTAGATGATAAAATTATTATTATGTAAAAAAAGAACGTGATCCAATCACGTTCTTTTTTCATTATACGTTCATCTTTTCCTTTAGTTGTAATCCTGTAACAGATTCTAATACATCCATCGATTCTCCAAATGTCATATCAAAAATTGTCTTATCCTCTATGTATGGAAACTGGCTGAAACGCTTTTCTAACACCTTCACAGCATCTGATGTAAAGTTTGCACTATCAATTCCAAATTCTGTTTCAAGAAGAACGATCCAATCTAATACATGAAAACCTAATCCATTGACGAATGAAATAAGTTTTTCTTCTGGGTTTGAAGATAAGAATACTTGTCGTTCCATCTCACTAAAAAGTTCTTCTCCTAAAATTTCAGCTAACTCATCATCATGTTCGCGTTCAACAAGCTCTTCGTAGCCGTAATCATCCACAAGCTCTTCTACTTCTTCACTATCCTGACAAAGCAATTGACTAAGAAGTGCCTCTTTCTTAAATTCACTATTTTGTACGACTTCTAAAAAGCTCGTTTCCCATCCATTTTCTAATTTCATATTATGTACTCCTTTATATACGTTTCTTATCATCACTGTACCCAAAAGATCACTTTTATAACCTTTTAGGTAGTTACTATTATTTCACATGATTCATAACATAAGATGCAAACTCAGCTACATCTCCTTCAAAAATATTTATTTCTGGCAAGTGATAGAACGTTGTTTGGAACGGATTTCCTGCATGATATACATATATAGTTTTCTCTAGCGCAATCGCCATTCCAAACTCTGTATGGCTCCCGTTTCCGCCATCTAATATAAGTAAAAATACATCCGCTTCTTTTACAGCATTTTGTTCTGCCTGACCAATTTCTCTTAATTGTTCTTGATTCGCTGCTCTTTCGTTTTTGGTCCAATCATATGTATGATGCCATCCTGCATGTTTCAGTTCATTTGCTACGGAACGTACAAGATGTTTATTTTGGAAACCTGAGGCGATATAAAAATTCATTTATATACACTCCTTCATTATGTATGGGGAAACTCCTTTTTAGCGTTATTTGTTATAGCTATAATAAAGAACAACTTCAAAAAAAATCCCCATCTTTAAAACTTATTTGCGTTTAAATGATGGGATGCTTCATGGTCTTCTTTTATTTTTTGTTTTTTATAACTTTCATCAGCTAACATTTCTAGTTCAGCTGTTATCTCTGACTTTTCAAGCCCTCTTTCTTGCGAAAATTTCCTTGAAATATAAACAATAACACTACCAACGTACAACACAAAGCATATAATAAGTGCAGTATTTTCATAGAGACTTAGCTCCAACACAGTCACTCCTAATCCATTCGTATTTTCACGCCTCATTAATTGGAATTTCCCTATTAACCCATTTGTTATCCCGCTATTTGAGGGCAGTAAGACTCCCTCCTCAAATTTCAGTAAAAGTAAAGAAGTTAGATGTGGGATGCACCCAACTGATTAAAGTTTCACTTTATTGTAACATAAAAATATCAATTCTTGGAATCTTTCACCCTACTAAAAGAGGCATGATTGTTTCATCATGCCTCTGAAATATTTTGAATAATTGTTTTAATTGCTTCTTTTCCATTATATTTTTTTAGTACTGTTTTATACTTCTCATTATTTTGATTCAATTCTTCGACATACTTTATCAGAGATTTTACAGTTACATCTTCTTCATATAATACGGAGGCATACCCTTGCCTTTCAAAGGACTCTGCATTTAATATTTGATCGCCACGGCTTGCAAATTTCGATAATGGAATTAAAACCATCGGCTTTTGTAATGTTAAAAATTCAAAAATTGCGTTGGAGCCCGCGCGTGAAATAACAAAATCGGTTACCGCTAATATATCCGGCAGTTCTCCATGTACATATTCAAATTGTCTATATCCTTCTTTATTTTGTAAACTTTCATCAAGGTTACCTTTTCCGCAAAGGTGAACAATTTGATACTTTTTAAGAAGTTCTGGTAATGCTTCTCGAGCCGTATCATTAATTTTCTTCGCGCCCAAGCTGCCTCCCATAATCGTAATAACTGGCTTTTTACGTGAAAAACCTAAAAATGCTAAACCTGTTTCAGGATTTCCCTTCAGCACTTCTTCACGTACAGGAGATCCCGTATATATTACTTTTTCTTTTGGTAAATGTTTCGCTGCTTCTTCAAATGTAACAAATATTTTCGAAGCAAAACGAAGCGCAATTTTATTTGCTAGTCCTGGCGTCATATCAGATTCATGTAATAAAACTGGTACTCTATTTAGCCATCCTCCTATTACGACTGGTACAGATACGAAACCGCCTTTTGAAAAAATCACATCTGGTTTTAGTTTTCGAATCCTTACATACGCATCCATAACACCCTTCATTACAAGAAAAGGATCTTTTATATTTTTCAAATCAAAATAACGACGTAGCTTTCCACTCGAAATACTATAGTAGGGAATGCCTTCCTTTTCTATAATCGTTTTCTCAATACCTTGATGAGAACCAATATAAGAGATATCCCAGTTGTCTTTCTGTAAATGTGGGATAATGGCTAAATTAGGTGTTACATGTCCTGCCGAACCGCCACCTGTAAAGACTATTTTCTTCATACGTCTCCCCCTTCTAGACTATAATACACTAAAATATCTTGCCTCAGGGTGAGAAAATACCATAGCCGTTACGGACGCTTCTGGCTCCATCATGAATCCTTCTGTTAATGAAATACCTATTTCCTCTGGATGAATTAAGCGAAATAGCTTTTCTTGATCTGCAAGTTCTGGACACGCCGGGTAACCAAATGACACGCGTATTCCCCTATATTTCGTACGGAAACGTTCTTCCATCGTCAGTTCAGGTGAGTCTGGAATGCCCCAGCGGTCACGAATGAGCATATGTGTTTTTTCAGCAAGTCCTTCTGCTAATTCAAGCGCTAACGATTGAATGGCATGACTACGTAAGTAATCACCTTTCGCTTTCCACTCTTCAGCAATGTCCCGAACTCCTTCCCCAACCGTAACAGATAAGAAAGCAACATAGTCCATCTCATCTCCAATTGGGCGCAAATAATCGCCTAAAGTACGATAGGGGGCCTTTCCTTGTCTAGGGAATGTGAAACGCTCTATAACACGCGTATGATCTTCTGGATCATATATTACAATGTTTTGTCCGTCGCTTTGCGCTGGGAAAAATTGATACACTGCTTTTGGCTTTAACCAAGATTGTCCTTCTTGCAATAATTCATCTATTAAATCATTTAATTCATACGCTCTCTTATCTCCCTCTTTCAAAAGCTTCTTCACATTTCCTTTTAATCCAAGGTGATGCCCAAGTAGCATTTGTCTATTTAAAAATGGAGCGAGATGAAGGGCGGGAATATCGCGTAATACAATTCGTTTTGTTGAATCAGGCACGATAACCTCAGTCTTCGGTAATGGCTCAATTACTGCTGGAATTTCTACTTTCTTCTCCTCTTTTTTTACGATATGAAGATGCCGTTCTTTCTTATCCTGTTTCATCTTCTCACGCTCTTCTTCTTTTTGAAGCTTATTAATAATATCGAGCCCCGTCATCGCATCACTCGCATAACAAACGAGCCCTTTATATGATGGTGAAATCCGATTATCTGTAAACTTTCTCGTTAACGCTGCACCACCTACAACAATGGGAACATCAATATTTGCTGCTTTTAAATCTTCAGCAGTCGTTACCATTTGTTGCGCTGATTTTACTAATAAACCTGAGAGGCCTATAATGTCCGGCTTCTTTTCTTGTACTTCTTGAACAATTCGATCCGAACGTACATTAATTCCTAAATTAATAATCTCATATCCGTTATTCGCTAAAATAATTTCAACGAGATTTTTCCCAATATCATGCACGTCACCTTTTACAGTTGCTAATAATACTTTCCCTTTTTTCGCACTATCACTAGATTCCATATGTGGCTCTAAATAGCTTACAGCAGCTTTCATACTTTCGGCACTTTGCAATACTTCAGCAACAATAAGTTCATTATTATTAAATAGTCGTCCTACCTCGTCCATCCCTGTCATAAGCGGACCGTTAATAATATCAAGAGGTTTTCTTCCTTCTTCAAGTGCAAGACTTAAATCCTCGTGTAATCCTTGTTTCGTACCTTCTACAATATAATTTGCTAGTCTTTCATCAAGCGTTAACGTTTCTTGCACAACGACATCTTTCTTTTTAGCGACTCGGTAAAAGTTTGTAAATTCTTCTAACGTCTCTTTCGTCGTTTCAAACAGTAATGCATCTGCAAGGTGTTTTTCTTCCTCTGGAATCGACGCATAGCGTTCTAATTTTTCCGTATTAACAATCGCGTAATCTAATCCAGCCTTCGTAGCATGATATAAAAAGACGGAATTCAATACTTCACGTCCAGCTGGTGGTAAACCAAATGATATGTTACTTACACCTAAAATCGTTAAACACTCTGGTAACGCTTCTTTAATAAGGCGAATTCCTTCTATAGTCGCTGCCGCTGAACCAATATATTCTTCATCACCTGTCCCTACTGGAAACACAAGTGCATCAAAAATAATATCTGACGGGCGTATCCCATATTTCGTAGTTAATAATTCGTAACTTCTTTTTGCAATTTCTAATTTTCTTTCAGCACTTACTGCCATACCATCTTCATCGATTGTACCAACTACAATTGCAGCACCATACTTACGAAGAAGCGGTGTTACCTTTTCAAAACGCTCTTCTCCATCTTCTAAATTAATAGAGTTGATAACAGCTTTTCCTTGAATATAAGTAAGTGCTCTTGCCATAACATTTTCATCCGTTGAATCAATCATAATCGGTACTTTTAACACTTTCGTAACTTCTGTCAAAAATTTCTCCATATCTTCTATTTCATCACGATCAGGATCTGCCATACAAATATCAATAATATGAGCATTTTTCTTCACTTGCGCCCTTGCCACTTCAGCAGCCTCTTCAAATTTCCCTTCTGCTACTAATCGTTTAAATTTACGTGATCCAATAACATTCGTTCTTTCACCTACAAATAACGGTCTCATAGACTCATCGTATTGCAGTGCCTCCAATCCACTAATTCCATGTCCTTCTCTCTCATGATGGTCACGAGGCTTAAGAGATGCTAGTGCTTCTTTCATTGCTTTTATATGTTCTGGTGTCGTGCCACAACAACCACCAATAATATTAACCCATCCTTCTTCAGCAAATCGTTTCACCTTTTCAGCAAGAGAAGATGGAGATTCATGGTAATGTCCATCTTCATCAGGAAGACCTGCATTTGGATAACAAGAAATGTAACACTCCGATAAATCAGATAGTGAACGAATATGGTCCCTCATAAACTCCGGACCAGTCGCACAGTTTAATCCAACAGATAATGGTTTCATATGTTCTACTGATAAATAAAAAGCTTCAATTGTTTGCCCAGCCAGAGTCGTTCCCATTGGCTCAATCGTTCCTGAAATCATAATAGGAACCGTTTTTTTCATTTCTTCAAAAGCGGCTTGAATTCCAATATAAGCTGCTTTCACGTTACGCATATCTTGACTCGTCTCAACGAGTAATACATCAACTTCTCCTTTTAATAATCCTCGTGCCTGCCTTGTATAAGCCTCAATCAATTCTTCAAAAGTCACACCACCTGTAACACTAATTGCTTTCGTTGTTGGTCCCATCGCTCCCGCAACATATACTTCCTTCCCGCTTTCTTTAACAGCTTGCTTCGCCAAAAGTGCTGCCTTTTCATTTAGTTCTTCATCTAAATGAGACAGCTCATAATCACTTAGTACAATATTCGTTGCCCCAAATGTATTTGTTTCAATAATATCCGCTCCAGCTTCAATATAAGCTTTATGAATCTTTAAAATGACATCAGGTCTTGTTTCTACTAAATATTCATTACACCCTTCGTACTCTTCTCCTCCGAAATCTTCCGCAGTTAAGTCCTCTTGCTGGATCATTGTTCCCATTGCACCATCTAATATTAAGATGTTATTTTGTAATTTTTCTTCTATACATTTCATCAGTTAATACCTTCTTTCACTTCTTGCTTTTCTCTCACATATTTAACAAGATGTTCTGTAATTTCATATTTTAGAAATGGTGTAATAAGATAAATGCCGTTAAAATATTTCATCGCCACATCGATCAATTCTTGTGAAATGCGAATCCCTTCCTCAATTGCTGCCTCTTTCGTTTCATGTCCATCCATTCTCTCCCTTATTTCTTCAGGTAGAGTAATACCCGGCACCTCAAAATGAAGGAAATCTGCATTCCTTTTACTTATTAATGGCATAATCCCAATAAAAATAGGTTGTTCCAAATGCTTTGTCGCTTCATACACTTCTTCAATTAACGCGATATCATAAATTGGCTGAGTTAAGAAATATTCCGCTCCAGCATCTATTTTCCGTTCCATCCGCTTAACCGCTGCTTTTAAATGTCTTACATGCGGATTAAACGCACCTCCCACTGAAAACCTTGTTGCTGGACCTATTGATTTCCCTAAAATCGAGCGTCCGTCGTTCATTTCTTTAATCATTTTAATGAGCTCAATAGAGGACAAATCATATACAGAAGTGGCACCTGGAAAATCACCAACGCGTGCTGGATCACCAGTTAAAGCTAACACTTCTTCCATACCTAACGCCGATAAGCCTAATAAATGAGACTGTAGTCCAATGACGTTATGATCTCTACACGTTAAATGCGTCAATACCGGAATATCGTGCTTCGTTAATAATGCCCCCATTGCCATATTCGAGATGCGAGGCGATGCTAATGAATTATCTGCTAGAGTAATAGCATCTGCCCCAGCTCTTTTCAATGCTCTTGCTCCTTCAAAAAATCGCTGCGTATCTAATGTTTTCGGTGGATCTAATTCCACTACTACTGTCGTTTGTTTTTTTGCTTTCTCTGCTAATGTGACATGAGCTTTTGAACGTTTCTCGTGTGTATGAACTACTTTCGGTCTTTGAATCGTATCCTTTTCTATTACAGGTGTAACATTTGCAATTGCACGTTTCATACTTTCAATATGTTCTGGAGTCGTGCCACAACAACCACCTAATAACCGAATACCTTGCTCAATAAATTTCGGTGTCATCGCTTCGAAATAAGCTGGACTTCCCTCATATACGTAACGTCCCTCTACATAATTCGGGAGACCTGCATTTGGGTATGCTGATAAATAGCCATTTTGCGGAATCGATATCATTTTGAAAGCTTCCGTCATATGAAGCGGCCCTAGTTGACAATTCAATCCAACAACATTTGCACCGTAATCTATAAGTTGCTTTAATATTTCATTGACATCATTTCCATTTTGAGTCGTACCTGCTTCATGTAACGCTAATTGAGCAACAATTGGAATGTTCGTTTGCTTACGCAATACTTTAACGGCATGAAGTAATTCAAATTCATCGTAAAAAGTTTCTAATAGTAATCCATCAACCTGTTCTTCTAGTAAAGCCCCTGCCTGTTCAAGTAGCATAAACTCCCTTTCCATATCAGTCGTTGTAACGGCTCCGATGTGTTTCATACCACCAATTGTTCCTAAAATTGCATTTCTGTCTGTAACAGATGCTTTCGCCAGTTTTACTGCCGCTCTATTAATTTCTGTAACTTGATTTTCTAAACCATACATACGTAATTTCGCCTCATTTGCCCCATACGTATTCGTTTGAATTACATCTGCTCCAGCAGCTACATATTGTTTATGAATCGATATAATTAAGTCTGGATCAGATACATTCAATTCTTCAAAGCTACTTTGCAAACCATGTGAATGCAATAACGTCCCAACCGCACCATCACCTATTACAATTCCTTTTGATAATAAATCTAGTAATTTCACGAATCTCCCTCATTTCTATCAATATAAAAACCCCCTCTTCACTTTGAAGAGGGGGACATAATCGTTCCTCCTCTTATTATGCAAAACATTCGTTTTGCAGGTATTAGCACCGTTTCAAACATTTCGTTTGAAGGTTGCCGGGTTTCACAGGGCCTTTCCCTCCACCGCTCTCAATAAGAGTTGTCTTTATTATTTTATTTATGTAGCTAAAAGGAAATGCGTTCCCCTTTTAACAATGTTTGTTAATTTTTTAATAAATTTAGCATGCACAAAAATAAAAGTCAATGACACTTGCAGAAAAATAAAAATTATTTAAAATAAACTTGCAATTCAATTATCTTTTGTTGTAAAGTTAAAAACATAATAAAAATTTCATACGAACATTCTTATCTAGAGAGGTAGAGGGACTGGCCCTATGACGCCTCAGCAACCATTAACATTTTGTTAATAAGGTGCTAATTCCAGCAAATTGTGAAAGATTTGACAGATGAGAAGAAGACTCTATTCAAACCGAAAGCCTTCTTCTTAGAAGGCTTTTTTATTTTATATTCACTTAATGTTTCAATTTAAAAAGGAGGAATTTTCACATGTCAACAATCGAAACGAAACTAGCACAAATCGGAAATCGCAGTGAAACTACAACAGGAACGGTTAATCCACCGGTTTATTTCTCAACCGCTTATCGTCACGAAGGAATTGGTAAATCTACTGGCTTTGACTATTCACGAACTGGCAATCCAACTCGCGGTCTTTTAGAACAGGCGATCGCAGACTTAGAATATGGCGAACAAGGTTATGCCTGTAGTTCAGGGATGGCGGCTGTTCTCCTCGTCCTTTCTCTATTCCACTCTGGAGACGAACTTATTGTATCTGAAGATTTATACGGGGGAACGTATCGATTATTTTCTGAGCACGAAAAAAAGTGGAATGTTCGATGTAGATACGTAAATACACAATCTATTAAACAAATTGAGCAAGCTATCACAACTGAAACGAAGGCTATTTTCATAGAAACTCCAACTAATCCGTTAATGCAAGTTACTGATATTGCCGCTGTCGCAACTGTAGCGAAAAGGCACGGACTACTTCTTATTGTAGACAACACATTCTACACACCTTATATACAGCAACCATTAACAGAAGGTGCTGACATTGTACTCCATAGCGCAACGAAATATTTAGGGGGACATAACGATGTACTAAGCGGACTTGTCGTTGCAAAAGGAAAGGAACTTTGTGAGGAAATCGCTCATTATCATAATGCATCAGGCGCGGTTTTAAGCCCATTTGACTCATGGTTATTAATTCGCGGTATGAAAACGTTAGCGCTTCGCATGAGACAACATGAAGAAAATGCGAAAGCAGTTGTTGCATATTTAAATGATGAAGACGGGGTGACAGATGTATTTTATCCAGGAAGAGGCGGCATGATTTCATTCCGCCTTAAAGATGAAGCTTGGATTAATCCATTCTTACAATCTTTATCCTTAATTACATTTGCAGAAAGTCTTGGTGGTGTAGAAAGTTTAATGACTTATCCAGCAACGCAAACACATGCTGATATTCCTGAAGATATTAGAACAGCAAACGGTGTATGCAATCGTCTTCTTCGATTCTCCGTTGGCATTGAAAATAGTAACGATTTAATTCAAGACTTAAAGCAAGCCATTAAACTCGTAAAAGAAGGTGTAAGAATATGAGCTATTCTATAGATACACTCTTACTACACAACCAATATAAACATGACTCACAAACAGGCGCTGTGAACGTTCCCATTTATAACACATCAACTTTTCACCAGTTTGATGTAGATGCGTTCGGAAAATATGACTATAGCAGGTCAGGAAATCCAACTCGTGAAGCTCTTGAGGATATCATTGCTTTATTAGAAGGTGGAACAAAGGGATTCGCCTTTGCATCAGGCATTGCAGCGATTTCCACTGCATTCCTCCTTCTTTCACAAGGTGATCACGTACTCATTTCAGAAGATGTATACGGAGGCACTTACAGAGTCATAACTGAGGTACTCTCCCGTTACGGTGTTTCACATACATTTGTTGATATGACCAATTTAGAAGAAATAAAACAAAACATTAAACCAAATACAAAGCTCTTTTATGTAGAAACACCTTCTAACCCACTTTTAAAAGTGACAGATATCCGCGAAGTTTCTAAACTTGCAAAATCTATTGGCGCTCTTACTTTTGTTGATAATACTTTTTTGACACCACTATTCCAGAAACCACTTGAACTTGGAGCTGATGTCGTTCTTCATAGTGCTACAAAATTTATTGCTGGTCATAGTGATGTTACTGCCGGATTAGCAGTAGTAACAGATGCAGAACTCGCTCAAAAGCTTGGATTTTTACAAAATGCATTCGGTGCTATCTTAGGGCCTCAAGATTGTTCTCTCGTACTTCGCGGCCTAAAAACATTGCATGTACGCCTCGAGCATTCAGCTAAAAATGCCAATAAAATTGCACATTATTTACAAGAGCACGCTAAAGTACAAAATGTCTATTATCCTGGATTACAAACGCATCTCGGATTTGATATTCAACAATCTCAAGCAACATCAGCTGGAGCGGTCTTATCGTTTACTTTGCAGTCAGAAGATGCACTCCGCCAATTTTTGTCAAAAGTAAAATTACCTGTTTTTGCAGTTAGTTTAGGAGCTGTAGAGTCAATTCTTTCTTATCCAGCAAAAATGTCACATGCAGCACTGTCGCAAGAAGCTCGTGATGAAAGAGGGATCTCTAATTCATTACTTCGGTTATCAGTCGGCCTTGAAAATGTTGACGATTTAATATCCGATTTTGAAAATGCCCTTTCTTATGTAGAAGAACCTGTAAATGCATAGAATAAATAGAAGATATGAAATTAAGTTTTCATATCTTTTTTTATGCTGTTTAACATACTCGTTTTAGTGCTTTTCTGTCTATATAGTTCATTAAAAAATAAAATTTTTATCTATTTCCAAGTAATGGAGTAATTGATATATTAAGAAATAAAAAGGAGCAAAAATAATGGATACTTGTGCAGATATTTTAATCGTTATCGATTTACAAAATGGAGTATGTTATAGCGGAGAGCATTTATTTGATTTACAGAACTTACTAACAAAAGTAAATAAAAGAATTTCTTCATACAGAAAATTAAATAAACCAATCCTTTTTGTTCAACATTGTGATGATGATTTAGTACCCGAGAAAGAAATTTGGGCTATTCATACCGATCTAGATGTTCAAGAACAAGATTTTTTTGTAAGAAAAACACATGCAAATTCATTTTATAAAACAAACTTAAAAGAAATTTTAGATCAATTATCTGTAAAGCGCATTGAATTTTGTGGTGCCCAAACAGAGTACTGTATGGATGCTACGATTAAGTTTGCCCACGGACTGGGATACGAAAACTTTATGGCACAGAAAACAACCTCTACGTTGAATAATCCTTTTATGTCCGCAAAAGAGACGATTGATTTTTACGAGAACATATGGAATCACAGATTTTTAACGTTGCTAAAAGATGAATTTTAGAATAAATGACTAATGACTTGATTATCCTAAGATTTATCAGCTGTAATCAAATATTTCGTTATCACCATAAAGAAGCGAATTACATTCAGCTTCTTTTCTTTTAACCTGTTTTATATTCTATATATATCATTATAATTCCTTTGTCATATTATTTTAAAAATTTCGTATATTCATTTGAAAGAATAAGAAAATCATGATAAAATTGTGTTACAAATATATCTATATCTTTCAATTTTTAAAACGTATCGAAATTTTCACCCAAAAATGTCATTTTACAAAAACGTGCTAATTTACCTATTTTATTTACATCATGGTCTCTTTTCTTACAATTTCTTTACTTTAGGACTTTTTTTCTGCAACAACTATTTTCTTTTCTTTAAATTTTTGGTATGTATAGTATGGTATAATAGCTCACACGGAGGTGGAAAAGAACATGTTAGAAACCTTTCAAAAAGAATTAGAACTATATGAAAGTAATGCAGAATTATTAAAAGTGCTGGCTCATCCTGTTCGTTTATGTATCGTAAAAGGATTAATTGAGCGCGGTCCAAGCAACGTTTCTACAATGTACACTGGCTTAAACATGCCACAATCTACAATTTCACAGCATTTAGCAAAATTAAAAAGCGCTAAAATCGTTTCTAGTGAAAGAAAAGGATTAGAAATTTATTACAAAGTAGAGAACGAAACAATAATTCAACTCGTTCGCGTATTATTAGGTTAGGGACTAATAATCGAAGAAAAAGAACGTATTCTATATTTTTTATCTCATATCTTTAATATAAATATATATCATGAGAGGAAATATATAATACTACATAAGTCGTATTAAAAAACAAGACACAGTATATACTGTGTCTTGTTTTTTATATTGTTACATACCGCTCCAAATGTAAATGTTGCATATCTTTTGTATGTATAACAACATCAAACGCACTCCCTACTCCTCCATTCAAAATCATAGAACGAACTGCTCGATTTTGTTTTTGCGTTTCAGAAAAAGGATTCGTATCTTGATGGCTCGTAAGCTGTTCTAATATCCCTGCAGCTAACAAGAACTCAGATTGTTTCTTATGCCATACTGCACTCATTCCTTGCATACTAAACATTTCCTTTAGCTCGTCCCAATGAATATGAGTAGTAAGATCCATTTCACCTGGATGCGCTAGTGGGTTACGTATTAGCTTATGCTGATAATACCCTCGCAAACTTCCTTCACGGTGTGCTGGATGCATCCATTCTTCTTTTGTGTATCCGTAATCAACTGTAATACATATACCTTTTTGAAACCATTTCGCAATTTCTTTTATATACTCCTCCATCACAATTGGTACTTCAAAACGTTGCCCTTCAGCAATATGAATATTATATTTCAATAAATATCGACCAATTCTTTTATCTAACGGCCTACATACTTCTGAAAGGTTTCCTTCCTCTGTATATGTAATACGTACTTCATACAACATACCATTTCTTTTCTCAATTATTTCAACAGGAAATGCATCAAACAACTCATTCGAAAAAAGAATTCCCTCGAAAGAATCTCCCATTTCACTATAGGAGGTATAGTACGATACATTAGAAAATGAGCCAAGTTTCTCCTGCTGTAATTCCCTATGAAAAGGGCTCACTTCAATCATTGAATAGTTTAAATCAATAAAGGTTTTTGGAGATAATTGCTTCCATTCTTGTAAAACATCATAGGCAAACTTTCCAGTTCCCCCACCAACCTCACAAATATTCGAAGCAACTTCACCATTTTCAACAAGACGAATAAAAAGTTTAGCAAAAGTTTTTGCAAAAACAGAGGATACATTGCTACTCGTAAAAAAATCCCCTTGTCTCCCAATCTTTTCACGTTCTTTCATATAATATCCATGACCTTCTGTATACAATACAAGGTTCATATACGTACTATATGAAATTGAATAATCCTTTTCTTTTCCCATCCATTCTCTTAAAATGAGCTCCATCCCCATAATGACTCCTTATTGTAAAAACGGATTATTTTCTTTTTCAAAGCCAATGCTTGTTTCTGGACCATGTCCACATAACACTGCTGTTTCATCTGGTAATACAAATAATTTCTCTTCAATACTTCCAATTAATTCAGCAAAACTTCCACCAGGCAAATCTGTTCTTCCAATGCTCATTTGGAACAATACATCTCCTGAGAATACAGCATTCGCCTCTTTACTATAATAAGAAATACTTCCTGGAGAATGTCCCGGCGTCTCAAAAATTTCAAAATTAAATGATCCAATTGTTAATGTACCTTCTGCATCAATAATATGATCCGCTGGTTTTGCTGTAATACTGCGGTTCATCATAAAAATTTGAGAGCCGTTTACAGTTGCATCTCCTAACCAATCTGCTTCTTCTTTATGTACGTATACAGGAATATGAAAAGCGTCTCTTACCGCATCAACAGCACCGATATGATCAAAGTGAGCATGTGTTAATAAAACCGCCAATGGTTTTAATTGTTCTTCTTGTAAATATGTAACGAGCTTTTCACCTTCATGACCAGGGTCAAAGATAATGCACTCTTTTTGATCGTTCATTAAAATATAAGCATTTGTTTGTAATGGGCCTAACGGCATTTGTATCCATTTCATATGAAAATCTCCTCCAGTTATTAAACTTACTTTTAATGATACAACATTTCTTTCTCTGAGGAAAAGAAAGGATGCTATCTCGACAATCATTTTTAAAACATGTACAATATAAAAGAGTAAATATTCCAAAAACTCATAATAAGAAATGGGTAGACAGAGGAGGATATTGTATGGGCCTTGTTATTATTTTTACACTTGTCACTCTGTTAGCTGTATTTGCTACGCTTAGAACACTTCGTGAAAAAAACTTTTTCGCGAGCGGCTTTGCAATTGCAACTGTACTCGTTTTCGGATGGTTTACGATCATGACTGTTCTATATAACGGGTATCCACCAGCAGCTTAATTCGTTTACACTTTATTCTTCATCGAGATTTCACACAAAAAGAGGAAGGGTTCCCCCTTCCTCTTTTCATATTTCACAACTTATATCATCTTCGCTTCGTATTTGTGCTTTTTTACAAGCCAAGCTCCTCCGATAACACCTGCATCATTACCAAGTGTTGCAATAGCTAACTTCGTGCTCTTTACAGCACGTGAGAAAGCGTATTGCTCGAAATAGCGTTGAATTGGTTCTAATAGTGCATCTCCAGCTTTAGACACGCCTCCACCAATAACAATTTTCTCTGGGTTCAACGTACTAGAAAGGTTCGCTACAGCTAATCCTAAATAAGAAGCTACTTTTTCTACTACTTCGCCTGCTAATTCATCGCCTTGTCCAAGTGCTTCAAAGACATCTTTTGATGTAATACGTCCTTCTTCAGCTAACATAGAACGCAACATGCTTTCTTTATTAGTCTCTTGTATTTTTTGCATAGCAACACGTACAATACCTGTCGCAGATGCTACTGTTTCTAAGCAACCAGACTTCCCGCAATTACATGGGAAAGCATTTTCTGTAACTACTGTAATATGTCCAATCTCACCAGCAGCACCACTCACGCCGTGTACAATCTCACCATTGGCGATTACACCACCACCAACGCCCGTACCAAGTGTCATGCAGATTAAATCTTTTGCACCTTCACCAGCACCTTTCCACATTTCACCAAGCGCTGCTAAGTTTGCATCATTATCAATAACAACAGGTAATCCTGTTTCTACTTCTAATAAATCTTTTAGCGGATAGTTTTTCCACCCTAAATTAACCGCTTCATAAATCATTCCAGATGCCACATGTACAGGACCAGGAGCTCCCATACCAATACCAATTAACTTGCTCTTCAATTCGCCTAATTCTTCTAGCTTTTTATCAATTGCTTTCGCAACATCAAGTGTAATATGTTTTCCTTGCTCACCTGTATTCGTAGGGATTTCCCACTTATGTAAAATTTCACCGTATACATTAATAAATGCTAATTTAATCGTTGTACCACCAAGGTCAACACCAACTAACCATTTCTCTTCCATGTTGCTTACCTACCTTTATCTAATTCTTATTTAGCTCTTTTTGAATTTCTTGCTTCAATAAAAATAAAGCTGTTTGATAGTCTTGTGGATCGATTAGCTGTGATTGATTTAATTCACGCAATTCATCTTGCATTAATTGTAAATCTGCAATTCGATCTCCCGTATAAATAATCGTACCAAATTTCTTTAGCAATTGCTGAATATCATAAATAGATACCATTTCATCACCCTCTATGCTCACTTACTATAAAAAATTATAATAAGAAAACGTTCACATATTTTATTATAATCAAGAAGAAAAAGTCTCGTCAATTTTTATTTGTCTATACAAGCTCATTTATAAGCATTGTTCCTTTTTCTGTAATAATTTTTTCTATATTTTTATCAAATGGCTCTACCGGAATGTGTTTTACCATTTGAAAATCATACGCTAATGATAGCGTTTTCCCTTTATAATGCACGAGATAACGATCATAATAGCCACCGCCGTACCCAATTCGCTCTCCTCGTTCTGTATAAGCTACGCCCGGCACAATTTGAAGATCAATTTCATCCACATTCACTTCTTCCGTAAGCCCGGGAATCGGTTCACGTAAATTCATATACACCGTTTCTAATTGATCAAAATTATTAATTTGCCTGAAGGACATCGTTCTTATTCCTTTATTACACTTAGGAACTACAACTTTCTTTCCTTCTTCCCAAGCTTTTTCAATAATAGGATATGTATTCACTTCATTTTCCATTGAAAGAGTAATTCCAATTGTTTTAGCTTCAACCCACTCTTTTTGCGCATACAGCAAAAATGCAATCTGTTCTGATAAAGTTGTATACTGTTCTTTCGATAAAGAATTCATGTGTTCTATTATTTGTTTACGCAAACGCACTTTCTCTTCTTTCACACATTCTCCCCCTTACAGTGACACTTTTCTCTATGATGATAGTGTATCACTTTTAACATAGGAATCGAATAAAAAAAGAAACAGTAGGAAAATATTCCTACTGCTTACTTTGTTTCACGGTGTAACGTAGACTTCTTGTCACGCTTGCAATACTTTTTAAGCTCGATACGCTCAGCGTTGTTACGTTTATTTTTCTTTGAGATATAGTTACGATCTCCGCATTCTGTACATGCTAGAGTAATATTCACACGCATTCTTATTTCCCTCCAGTACTAATAACTTAAATCAGACTATACTATAATACCACTTTTAAAATAAAAATTCTACACCTTTTGATATTGTCTAATTTTTTCTATAAGATTTTTCATGTTTTCCCTTGCTATTACTGGGTTTCTAGCATGTGAATACACTAAAAATTTTGGTTGTTTTGTGTCAGAAACGATATAAGACCACTCTTTTTCAGTATATTTGAACTGTACTCCTTCAAATATACCTTCTCCCTTCCTTTCTATATCATCCAATAATTTCCTCATAATTTCCCCTTTTTCATTCCATGAACATACCACTTCATCATAAAGTAAATAGAGCGGCGGTGATTGATCTACTATGCTGAGAAACGTTTTTCCTTGCAATGCTATTAGCTCGAATAATTTTCCAATTCGATATAAAATATCTCGCTTCCACCTTACTTGAAACGACTTTCTTTCATCCTGCGTATAAAATAGAAGATAACATTCTCCTAACTTCAAAGACATTGGGTAAATATTTCCTGTCGATTCGAGTAAGAAATCTGGAATATCTACCTCTTCCAAATCTGTACCCTGGTAAATATTACTATCCTTATCATATAACTCGAAATAATTTCCTTGCTCAGAAAACATAAGAGCCATATTCGCTTTACTTGATTTCATCAAAGCCTTTACATGATCTTTTTGTTCACTTGCATAAATCCATGTAACTGTACAACCAAGTCTTTGCAGAAAGAGCATAAGTAAATGTTGCAACGTATCATTTCTCTTATTAATAAGAAGATGAAACTTCTGCATCTGTATTTTCTCGATATCAATATGCTCCAATATAACTTCTATATACTCATTCATAGAAACATGAACTAGCTTATTTCGCCCCATTTCTTTCTCATGTACGTAATAAAACAATTCGGACATATATACTTGTTCTATCTCTTTTTGCTGCTTATACGTTAACGGCATGCCAGCTTGACCGTATAACTTTATAACAATCTCATTCTCATTCTCCACTTGGATAAAAACACCACCTGCACATTGCAAATGATGAACACTATATTGAAAAAGTGACTCGTTCATTTCTTTACATTCCATCGTATGAATCCCGATACCATGAATAGCATGTAAAAATAAATTTTTATAAGAGGTTGTTTCTATATTTTCTTGACTTCCAATTAATATACTCTCTCCTTTTGTAAAAAGAGATCCATACGCCATCGCAATCTTCACGATAAACTGGGGAGTAATTTCAACATTCCCTCTTCCTACAATGCGGCTTTTTTGTAACCAACCTGCACTCATTTCACTCTCTTGAATACCAGCCGCTCCTACTATCGAATGACTATCAATCGCCTTATAAGGCCATAGTTTTCCTTTTTGCTTAATTACCGTACTTCTCCCAATATGACAGTGATCCGCTACAACGCTTTTTTGAAACAGTGTAACGTCATCTTCAACTATTGTACGCTCTCCTATTGTCGTTTCTAATAGTTCACAATACTTCCCAATGTGGGCATTTGCAAAAACAATACTTTTTTGAAGATGAGAATAATTTGAAACGATACTATTTTTCCCAATAATAGAATATGGCTCAATTACAGCTCCTGTACCAATCTTTGCTCCTTCTCCAATAAAAGAGGGGCCATGAATTTTCGTCCCTTTGCCAATCGTCACCCCTTCTCCCATCCATACCATCGGTAATACTTCCGTATAAGGAATAGGTACTTGTAACTTTTTCGTTAACAAATCAAATTGTGCTTGTCGATATTGATTAAATGTGCCGATATCTAACCAATAACCTTCTGACAAATATGCGAATAACACATTTTTATTTGCCAATAACGGAAACACATCATGACTGAAATCAAAAAATTGCCTAGGCGGTATGTAAGAAAAGATTTCTGGCTCCATAATATATATGCCTGTATTCACAACATTAGAGACTACCTCATTCCAGCCCGGCTTTTCTATATATCGTGTAACCTCCTGGTCTTTATTCATTACAACCAATCCAAATGAGAGTGGATTTTCTACTTCTTTCACAAACATTGTTACTATTCTTTTCTTTTGTTCATGAAACCTAATTCCTTCTGATAATTGAAAGTCAGTTAATGCATCCCCACTTATCACAACAAATGTTTCATCTAAAAATTGTTCTGCTTGTTTAATACTCCCTGCTGTACCAAGCGGAGGAGAGTCTTCAAAATAATACAAGTTAACTCCCCATTTACTACCATCACCAAAATATTGCTTAATGGTCGTACTCATATATTGAACAGTAATTGCAATTTCACGAATACCATGCTGGCGTAATAACTCAATATTGTATTCTAAAACTGGTTTTTCTAATAATGGTAACATCGGCTTTGGAGTATTACATGTTAATGGTCTAAGGCGTCTTCCTTTTCCTCCAGCTAAAATAACCCCCTTCATATACTTCAGCCTCCACTTATATAATGTTCAGTAGCTCCATATACCATATGTATATTCTCTATCCCACATGAACTAGCAGCATAAACTTGATTAGTTAAACGAATCCTCATTTAAAAGACCCTATAATTAAATTTCCCACTTATAAAAACGTACGGTTCAAACTCAAAGAAAGCGCTTACTATCAATTGATAAATACTACTTATTAACGAACAACATATATACTAATTTTCCCATTACATTATGATACATCTTATCATCATAAACTAAAGGAAACAACGAGCTTTTTTTGTCATGTTTTGACTAAAAAAAGCAGGTGATTTCTTATCACCTGCTTTGATTCCTACTCATTCAATAAATAATGCTTTCCTTTTACTAAATAAAAGACATTTTCAGCAATATTTGTAATATGATCTGCTACACGCTCAATATATCTCGCCACAAATGATAATTGTGTAATTTGCGTAATTGCTTCTGGTTGTTCCGGAACTGAAGATATAAACTCACGAATTGATTTTCCATATATTTCATCAACAGAATCATCCATTTCAGCGATTTGTTTCGCAAAAGTTAAATTTTCTTGTTCATATGCTTCTAACGCTAAATGCAACATCTCATTTGCAATCGCAAACATTTCATCCAGGTTGTGCAAACTAACAGCCACTTCTTTTTCCCCAAGACGAATTGTAGCCTTTGCAATATTAACAGCATGATCTGCAATACGCTCTAAATCTGTCGCTGTTTTAATTGAAATAAAGATCCTTCTTAAGTCACTTGCTACAGGTTGCTGCTTCGTAATAAGCATAAGTGCAAGATCGTTTATTTCCTCTTCTAAATTATCCATGCGGTAATCACCATCAATGACCTCTAACGCTTTCTCTACATCCCTTGTATGCAGACCTTCCATAGCAATCAATAAAGCCGCATTTGCTAATTCTCCAAGCTCGATTACCTTTTGCTGTAACACTTTTAAATCACCTTGAAACTGTTCTCTTACCATTTTTTCTTCCCCCTCAATATTATGTGCCATTATATATAAAGTGAAACTTTAATCAACCCTCATCAATCGGGCTTTTACAGGCGGCCCGCCATCTAACTTCTTTGCTTTTGTTGAATTTTGAAATCCGGGCTTACTGCCCGCAAATAGCGGGATAAATCTCCTACATAGCCTCTTACGCTTGTAATAAAACTTAAGATAAGGGAAGTATTACTTCCCTATTAAAGTGAGATAAAAATAAGAAATGCCCTCTGTTAAGAGGGCATTTTCTCTTAGCTTTGCGACGATATCAGCCAAAGCGACCTGTAATATAATCTTCTGTACGCTTATCTGAAGGAGTCGTAAATAATTTGTTTGTATCTGTATACTCCACAACTTCCCCGCTTAAGAAGAAAGCAGTTTTGTCTGAAATACGCGCTGCTTGTTGCATATTATGCGTTACGATAACAATACTAAAGTCTTTCTTTAACTCTTGAATTAATTCTTCTACTTTTAATGTTGAAATTGGATCTAATGCCGATGTTGGCTCATCCATTAAAATAACGTCTGGCTCAATAGCTAAGCAGCGTGCGATGCATAGACGCTGTTGCTGTCCACCAGATAAACCGTATGCATTATCGTGCAAACGATCTTTTAATTCATCCCAAATCGCTGCTCCACGTAAACTTTTTTCAACAATTTCATCTAATGTCTTTTTGTCACGAATACCATGGATTTTTGGACCGTATGCTACATTCTCATAAATAGATTTTGGAAATGGATTTGGCTTTTGGAACACCATTCCTACATGTGTTCTTAATTCTTCAACTGGATATGATTTATCAAATATATTGCGTTCTCTATATTCAATTACACCTGTAGTTCGAACGATCGGTACTAACTCTACCATGCGATTTAACGTTTTTAAGTACGTTGATTTACCACAGCCACTTGGACCGATAATAGCTGTAACTTCATTCTCATGAATACTTAAATTAATATCTTTTAAAGCATGGTCTTCCCCGTACCATAAATTTAAGTTTTTCGTATCAAATACTACTTTCTTTGGCGCAGTCTCGATCTTCTCTTCGTTTTTCACCTGTACATTTACTACTGTTGCTACCATTTGAATTCCCCTTTCATCCACTTCCAACTTATTTTCGATTTCGTAACCATAAAACAAATATATTGATAAATAGCAACAAACCTAACAAAACAATCATCCCAGCTGCTGCTACATACTGAAATTCTTCTTGTGGCCTACTCATCCAATTAAAAATTTGGATTGGTAAAACTGTAAATCTATCAAACATACTAAATGGAACATAATTTGCAAACGCAAGTGCCCCGATCACTAATAGTGGTGCTGCTTCTCCAATTGCTCTTGATATCGCTAACGTACAGCTCGTTATAATCCCTGGAAAAGCATATGGCAATACAATTTGATACATCGTTTGCCACTTCGTAGCACCTAATCCGTAAGAACCCTCTAATAATACACTTGGTACTGATCGGATTGCTTCTTGACTCGCCACAACAACTGTCGGTAAGACGAGTAAACTCATCGTCAGTGCTGCTGCAACTATACTCTCTCCTAAATGAAGAGCGTATACAAAAATAGTTAAACCAAGCAATCCAAATACAACGGATGGTACTCCTGCTAACGTTTGATTATTAATCTCTACTATTTTTTTAAATAGAGATTCCTTCGCATATTGCTCTAAATAAAGAGCTGTTCCAACTCCAAATATAAAAGAAACAGGTATAACAATACTCATAAATAATATTGTCCCTGACAAAGCTGCAGCAATACCAGCTTCTTTCGGATTACGTGAAGCGAAATTTGTAAAGAAATCTATTGAAAGATAACTTATACCTTTTTCAACAATTTGAAACAGTAACACAGACAAAATTACGATTGAAAATAAAATTGATATATAAAATAACAATTTGTAAATTCGATCTTTTAAAAAGCGTGATGCCATGTTTTTTTGTATTTTATTATGATTCAACATTCGCATATTATGTCATCCTCCTAAAACGGCGCATAATAGACTGCGAAATGATGTTCATAATAAAAGTAAACATAAATAAAGTTGCACCTACAGCATACATGCTGTAATACGTAACCGTTCCATGCGGAGCATCACCTAAACTTACTTGCACAATATAGGCTGTTAACGTTTGAATAGAATGTGTCGGATCAAGCGATACATTTGGTGTGGATCCTGCTGCAATTACAACGATCATCGTTTCACCAATTGCACGAGAAGCCGCTAATATAATTGCTGCCATAATCCCTGTAAAAGCGGACGGAAACACCACTTGTTTTACCATTTCAAACCGCGTCGCTCCGAGTGCTAATGAAGCTTCTTTCGTCCCTTTCGCCACAGATCTCATCGCGTCTTCAGATAGAGATGCAACTGTAGGCATCATCATAAATCCGATAACGATTCCTGGACTAATCGCATTAAAAAACTGTAAATCTGGTATAATCCTTTGTAAAAGCGGCGTAACAATTGTTAATGCAAAAAAACCATATACAATTGTCGGGATACCTGCTAATAGCTCTAACATCGGCTTTAATATTTTCCGTGCACTATTTGAAGCATATTCGCTTAAAAATACAGCACACGCTAAACCGATAGGAATTGCCACAAACATAGCAATCGCTGTTACAAGGAACGTTCCACATATAAGTGGTAATATACCGAATTTAGGATCTTCAAAAAATGGTAACCATTCTTTCTCCGTCAAAAAGGAGTATAATGATATTTTTTGAAAAAACATGATTGTTTCATTAGAGAGCGTAAAAACAATTCCAAGTGTCGTCACAATAGAAACGCTAGCAATTATTTTTAGTAATAAAGGTACTATTCGATTGATTCGCTGCGTTTTTTTTCTTTGCTTTTTATTTCTTTCAATCAAATGTTGTACAGAAAATGTAATTTGACTTTTGTCATTATGAGCCAAAGATGAAAACCCCTTTCCACCCTGACATTACCTTTTTATTTCTGTTAACATACGCAGCTGTTCATTGTATTTTTCTTTTCGCAATTTTACATAACCGACCTCTTCAGCGAGGTTACCAACATGCTGAATCATAAACTCAACATAGTTTGCTACATTCATTTTATTTCGGATAGATGCATTATTCACATAAGTAAGTAGCGGCCTAGATAACGGCTTATATTTACCTGATTGAATGGTCTCTTTCGTCGGAAATACACCATTTACTTTTATTGCTTTCACCTTATCTCGATTAGCCATATAATAAGCATATCCTACAAAAGCAATGGCATGTTTATCATTCATTACCCCTTGCATAATAACTTGATCGTCTTCAGACAAAGAGACTTTTTTTACAATGCGATGATTTTGTAAGATGACATTTTGAAAATAATCATACGTACCAGAGTCTACGCCTGGTGCATAAAACTTCACTTGTTCACGTGGCCATGTTGAATGAATTTGTGACCATCGCTTCTCTCTTCCATCTTCACTCCACAGTAGACGTAACTCGTCTACTGACATATCGTCTACCCATGTATTGTGCCAATTCACAACAATTGTAAGACCATCGTTAGCAACCTCAAAAGGTGTGAATTGAATAGAGTTTTTCTTCATTTCATTTTTCTCGACTTGTTTCATTACTCTCGAAGCATTATTTATATCTACTTCTCCTTTACTGAAACGATTAAATCCTCCCCCAGTTCCAGAAATACTGATGGAAATTTTCACGTCTGGATGCACCTTTGTATATTCCTCCGCTACTGCTTCTATAATAGGAAAAACCGTTGAGGATCCATCAACTCTCACTTCTCCCGTATCATTTAAAGCAAATGCAGTAGACATTTCAAAACAGAGGAACCATATTGATAGTACGAAAATTTTAATCGGTGTACGCATCCATTTCACGTGTTCTTCCTCCTAGAAGTAACCAGAAATAACAGGATTACAGATATAAGAATACTGCTAAACTATTAATTCGGTTTTAATTGTTTGTAAAAGTTTTGTAAAGTTCCACAAAGATCAACATACGATACAATTTTAATCAGTAGTAGCTATTCATCTTCTCTGATGATTTCCCTATAAAACAGTTATCCCCTATCTCATCATATACAAGTATCATTTATACGGCCGCGTGTTTTTCAGTGTTGTATACTTGTCCACATTTATTACACGATATGCATAAACCATAAAAAAAAGCACACTATCTTTTCAGATAGTGTGCTTTTTTACAAATTTTTTATTCATCATCTTGATCTTTATTTTTATTGTCTTTGTCATCTTTTGGAGTTTCACCATTTACTTCTTTGTTTTTCAAATCAAAGTAAGCGTCCATAATTTCACGACCAATATATCCATTAATACCAGTCTTATCATCATGTACCCATGGAACGACAACAGAGAATGCTACTTCTGGATCTTCAAGTGGCGCATAACCTACTAATGTTAAGTTATATGTTTCCACACGTTCACCGTTTGCCTTTCTACCAATCTCTTTATCTCCGCCATACACAGTTTGCGCGGTACCTGTCTTCCCTGCCGCTTTATATTTTGCACCTGTAAAGTATTTTGTAGCTGTACCACCTGAATCATTATACACTTGTCTAAATCCTTCTTGAACACGTTTAATTTGCGATTCTGGCATATCAACACGATTTAATACTTTCGGTTCCATAGATTGAACAACTTTCCCAACTTCATCTGGTTTCACTGCCGGTTGACGAATTTCTTTTACAACTTGTGGTTGCATACGATATCCGCCATTGGCAATCGTCGAAATATATTGCGCTAATTGAAGCGGTGTATACGTATCATACTGTCCAATTGATAAATCTAGTAAGAAACCTGGTTGACTACTTCTACCCATCTGACCAGCAGATTCATTCGGTAAATCAATTCCTGTTTTTACACCAAGTCCAAACTGTCCGAAATAATAACGCATCGTATCAAATGCTTTTTGAGGTATATCTAACGTACCACCTCTCACATATGGAACATCGGCGATATTCATCGCTGTTTTAAACATATAAACGTTAGAAGACATTTTTAAAGCTGTAAGGTCATTAATGTATCCCATCGTTTTCCAAGACGATTTCGTAGGTGTACCTTTTAATTTAATTGGTTCATCCAATTGCACCGATCCTGGTTGAATCGCACCAGTTTGATATCCTGTAAGTACTGTTGCACCTTTTACAGTTGACCCCATCGGATAAGAACTTGTCATGGTACCTAATGCAAAGTCATTTACTTTCGTTTGACCATCTTCGTTAACTAATTGTTTCCCCGCCATAGATAAAACTTCACCATTTTTTGGATTCATCATTACAACGAATGCGCGATCTAAAAGAGGTTCGCTTCCTTTAAATCTCATTAAATTCTTCGCAAGAATATCTTCCACACGCTTTTGTAATTCCATATCAATTGTTAAGTTCAAGTCATTACCACTTTGTCCTTTTGATACATTAATCGTTTCTAAAATATTACCGTTTTTATCTGTAACATTTCTAACTTCTGCTTTCGTACCGTGCAGGCTATCTTCATACTGTTGTTCAAGATAACTTTTTCCTACTCGGTCATTTCGATTATAATCACGAACAAGATAGTAATCTAGTCTTTCTCTCGGTAAGCCTTCATCAGATGTCGACACCCCACCAAGTACACTTCGGAATAAATCATCGTACGTATATTTTCGATCCCAATCAACATTCGTATCTACACCTGGTAATGCTGCTAGGTTTTCACTAATAATCGAATATTCCTTTTCTGTAGCATCCTTTTTAATAACTTGAGGTGTCATTGCATATCCGCCGTCCATCTTACTTTTAATCGCTAATATTTCTAGATCTTTTGCGGATAATTGATTAATCTCTTCTTCTGTTACACGACTTCGCTGACGCTCGTCTAATTCTTTATCATCAATTTTTTTATCTTTAAACTCTTGACGATCTTTATTCGTAATTTTTTCTTTAGCTTCCTCTTTATGCATAGCAAGCCAATAATCTTTTTTATCGCGATCTGTTAATTTATCTGTCGGTACTTCAATCAAATCTGCTAGCTTTTTCGCTGTTTCTAAGCGATCCTCTGCCGTTGATCCTTTCATTTTTGTAAATGTAATAGTACGAATGGCTGCATTATCTACTACAGGTCGCCCATAACGGTCAAATATTTTCCCACGCGGTACAGGATTACTTATCGTTGAGTTTTCTTTCTTCTCCACTTCATTCTTATATTCTTCACCGCGAACAATTTGTACATATCCGAGCCTTACAATAACCGCGGAGAACATTAAAAACACGCAGAAAAACAGCACGTTTAACCGAAAAGGAACGTGGGTCTTTTTCTTATTTTGCTTCTGCTTCTTGCTCATACAAACCCCCTCTACCAACAGCTATGTAATGTGAAAGGGACACCTTCATACAGGTGTCCTCACTGCTGTTTTACATCTTTTTCTATTCTAGCATAAAACAAACGAGAAGTTAACCTTCTGGTTCAGTTTGATTCTGCGTAGTTCCTTGTGTTACAACACTTGTTTTATCCGCATTTCCCCCATCATATTTGACATTTTTAACTGCAAAATAAATAAGAAAATGTCCAGCACCTAAAATACATAATAAGTAAGGTAAACTTTTTCCAGGTGGAAAGAATAGTACAGCACATAAAAAACTTAAAATGGAACAGATTCTTCCGGCATTTAACCATAACTCCCGGACAACGACATATTCCACACGCCATTCTCTCGCATTTTTAGCTCTACCAATTACGTCATATGTCATTGACCCATATGGAACAAGTAAAATAGGATATGCAACGGCAATACATGCCGCATAAATAAGTAATTTCGTGTATGTAACATTGAAAATAACTAAAAAGACGACAGCATATAAAATAATGCCCCCAAGTAAAATTGCTTTTTTCCGCCACTCTTTCTTTAACATGCGAGCGACCAAGTAATAACATACAAAGGATACAGCAGAGTTCACTAAACTATATTTCCCTAATGCGAACTCACTATTAGTTGCTAAATAAACATATACTGAAATGACAAAAATAAACGTTCCTTCTCTCAATCCTTGGAAAAAATGAGCTCGTGTAATCTTCCCCCAATTTTTATCAACTCTTCGTTCTTTCAATACTTGCACAATTTCATAACGCCCTTCACATTCTCTTTTAGATAAAAAGAAACTTAAGACGACAGCAATTGCAAATAAAACTAATGAAAGAAAGAATATAACAGTATAACCACTCCATTTCTCCATGCGTGAAATTGTGTATCCTGCTGCTATTGGTCCAATCATCCCAGAGAAAGATGTAAGAAGTCCAAGAAATCCATTAAAGAAATCTCTTGTTTCTGGTTCTGTAATTTCAAATGTCAATAAGTTAAAAGCCAACCAGTAAAAACCGTATCCTACTCCTAAAAGAGCCCCCATTAATAAAATATACTGGGAAGCACTTTTTCCAGCCACTAAAACAACGATAAAAAAAATTGCGAGCGTTCCTACTCCTATTCGTAATAAAATCGAGCGATCGATACGTTTCGCTAATTTCCCCCCTACAAGAAATGTGAGAGGCTGTAATACAACGCTGGCCAAATTATACAAGCCAAGATTCACATAATTTTGTGTTTGCTTCCATAAATAAATATTTACAAACGTATTCGATAAAGAAATTGCGAGCGTGTATAAACCTCCTATAAGGAGCAATAACACTAAATCCCGATTCACTTCAACGTCACCAATTATATGTTTCCACTTCATACACAACTCTCCTTTACTTCATGTTCTAGTCTTCCAAAGACAAGCCCAATTATGTAAAAGGAAAGCATAGAAAAAAGCTAGGGGCTCTCCCCTAGCTTTTTCTATATTTATTACGATTATTTTGCTTCTTGGTAACGTTTTTCAGCAGCGTTCCAATCTACAACGTTCCAAAATGCGCCGATGTAGTCTGGACGACGGTTTTGGTAGTTTAAGTAGTAAGCGTGCTCCCAAACATCTAAACCGATAACTGGAGTTTTGCCTTCAGTTAAAGGAGAATCTTGGTTTGGAGTGCTTGTTACTTCTAACTCACCATTGTTTACTACTAACCAAGCCCAACCAGAACCGAAGCGAGTTGCGCCAGCTTTTGCGAATTCTTCTTTGAATGCATCGAAGCTACCGAATTTCGCTTCAATTGCAGTTGCAAGTTCACCTACAGGTTGTCCTCCGCCGTTTGGAGATAGGATTGTCCAGAAGAATGTATGGTTAGCATGTCCGCCACCATTGTTACGTACTGCTGTACGGATCGCTTCTGGTACTTCGTTTAAGTTTGCAACTAATTCTTCTACGCTTTTGTCAGCTAATTCTGCATGACCTTCTAAAGCAGCGTTTAAGTTTGTAATGTACGTGTTGTGATGTTTTGTATGATGGATGTTCATTGTTTCTTTGTCAAAGTGAGGCTCTAAAGCATCATACGCATAAGGTAAATTTGGTAATTCGTGTTTTGCCATTGTTATATTCCTCCCAGTTTATGTATTGCCACTTAAGTGACATACAACTTCATTCTACCCTAATTGCCATAGGGTGCAAACAAATAAATCACATTGTCTTGCTATCATTAAAGTAGCAAAATTCCCACTTCTTTTCAATTAAAATGCTCATATATTCCGTAAAAAAAGCTTCCTTCTACAAGGAAGCTTCCTGCTAACATAATAAACATGCGAAATGGATATGGACCCTGTAGGACTCGAACCTACGACCGGACGGTTATGAGCCGTCTGCTCTAACCAGCTGAGCTAAGGGTCCACAATTATGTATGTAACAACATATCAAATAAAGGAATTCCTATCGGATATGCCCTTTAAGAAAGGTAAGATAAATTTACCATATAGAAAAGAAAAGTGTCAATTGTATTTTTCTTATTTAAAAGAAGAAAGTTAATAAAAAGAAATTTAGTTATCTCCACTATATGTAAATATAATATATCTTGAGATTCTCTAGATTCCTACGTTACAATGATTTTATACATACATAAAGGAAGTGAATCTATGTCCATATTTACCCAATTCGTAAAAAGCATATACTCGCCTAAAGATATGGCGCTATTCCGTTTTCAAAAAATCGGTAAAACCATTTTGTATATTATGCTACTTTGCTTAATTACTACTATTCCAAGAACTTTTTTGTACGGTAGTTTTATCCAAGATGGTGTAGGCATGGTAAATCAAGTCATCGATAAAGATTTACCTGACTTTAAGATTGAAAATGGCGAACTAAAAGCCGATATTGATCAACCTATTGAAAAAGAAGACGGAAATGCACTTTTCGTATTTGATCCAAATTCAACAGACCTAGAAAAATATCAAAATAAAACAGGTTTATTTGTTTTAAAAGATAAAGTAGTCTCTATGGGAAATGGTCAAACACAAACGTATTCTTATAACGATTTGTTAGGTGCATCTCTTGAGAAAAAAGATCTACAAGAATTTATTTCTTTATTCGATAATATTTATCCAATTTTATTATTCGTTATCGGATTCTTAGTGTACCTATTCCAATTATTCATCACTTTTGTAGGCGTGACTTTACTTGCGTTCATCGGTTCTGCTATGAGCGGTCAACGTAAACTATCCTATAAACAAGTTTGGACACTAACTGCATACAGCTACACAATCCCAACCATTTTCTTCATGATTATGGATTTATTCAAAATCGTCGTACCTGGGGCAACGTTCATTTATATTGCAGTTGTTTTAATCGTTCTGTACTTAACGATTAAAGAAGTTCCAAAACCGAAAGAAAAATAAGAACGAAAAAAATGCCTAAATAGGCATTTTTTTTTTGGACAAGCATATATTCCTAGCAAAGGAGTGAAGAATATGAAGAGGTTAGGTATATTCCTATTCGTGCTTGTTCTCGGTTATGTATTTTATTACGATATAAAAATCGGTACTTTACCGATGTTAAGTTCATATAAAAAAACAACCGCTGCCCAAACGATTAAAAAAGAGAACGCAGACAACCAACAAAATAAAGAGAACAAAACAGAAAAAGAAACGGATGTATCTTATAAAACAATTGAAGTAAAAACTGGTGAGACAGTTCTTTCTATTACAGAACAAATTAACAAGAAAAAAATTCCTTCTATAGAAAAAGTCATTGACGACTTTAAACTATTAAACAAAAGTACATCTGCTACAAAAATACAAATTGGAAAGTCTTATAAATTCCCGTTATATCAATAAGCTATCACTTAATCCTTGTCAATTACATAAAGGCGCTGATACAATAGTAAAAGTGAAACCGAGCACTTCGGTTTCTATAGCCCTATATCACGTATACTATCATTGATATGAGGGACTAAATAAGAAACTTCTTTTATAAGGAGAGCGATCTATTCGTGAATGAAATGACTCATCGTACAAAAACACGTCCAGTTAAAGTCGGTAATTTAACAATCGGCGGTAATAATGAATTAATTATACAAAGTATGACAACAACAAAAACACATGATGTTGAAGCAACAGTTGCTGAAATCAAGCGTTTAGAAGAAGCCGGCTGTCAAGTCGTCCGCGTTGCCGTTCCAGATGAACGCGCAGCAGATGCTATTGCTGATATAAAAAAACAAATCAACATTCCACTTGTTGCTGATATTCATTTTGATTATCGCCTTGCTTTAAAAGCAATTGAAGGTGGCATCGATAAAGTACGTATCAATCCAGGTAATATTGGTCGTCGCCATAAAGTAGAAGCTGTTGTAAATGCAGCAAAAGAACGCGGTATTCCAATCCGTATTGGTGTAAACGCTGGTTCATTAGAGCGTCACATTTTAGAAAAGTACGGGTACCCAACTGCAGATGGTATGGTTGAGAGCGCGCTACATCATATTAAAATTTTAGAGGACTTAGATTTCCACGATATTATCGTATCTATGAAAGCCTCTGATGTTAACTTAGCAATCGAAGCATACGAGAAAGCTGCTCGTGCTTTTGATTATCCATTACATTTAGGTATTACAGAGTCTGGAACATTGTTTGCCGGAACTGTAAAAAGTGCCGCTGGTCTTGGAGCAATCTTAAATAAAGGCATCGGAAATACACTACGTATTTCATTAAGTGCTGATCCAGTTGAAGAAGTAAAAGTTGCTCGTGAACTATTAAAATCATTCGGTCTTGCGTCTAACGCAGCAACACTTATCTCTTGTCCAACTTGTGGTCGTATTGAAATCGATTTAATTAGCATTGCTAACGAAGTGGAAGAATACATCTCTACACTTCAAGTACCAATTAAAGTTGCAGTACTTGGTTGCGCTGTAAATGGCCCTGGTGAAGCTCGTGAAGCTGATATCGGTATTGCCGGTGCACGTGGAGAGGGATTATTATTCCGTAAAGGGCAAGTCGTTCGTAAAGTACCAGAAGAAACAATGGTAGAAGAACTGAAAAAAGAAATCGACGTAATTGCTGCTGAAATGGCTGCTGAACGAGAAAAAGAAAAAGAGACACAAGAACAATAAAAAGAAGGTTGCCACAATATTTGTGAGCAACCTTCTTTTCTACGCAAAAAAGCTCGTCAGTTATATAACCGACGAGCTTTTACTTTGCACATTTTGGACAACGGCCATATATTTCAAACTTATGACCCGTTACTTCATAACCAGTAAAATCTTTATTCATAAAATCCATTGGACAGGAAGTAATCTCTTTCGTCCCCCCACAATCCAAACAAATAAAATGATGATGATGTTCCATAATAGAACAAGTAAAACGAAAATGTTTTTCACCATTTAATTCCGTTTGTTCTAAAACACCAATCTCAGCAAAAACTGTTAAGTTACGATAAATCGTATCAAAACTAAGCCCTGGATAGTCGTCTTTCATATGCTCTAAAACGTCTTTCGCAGTTAAATAACGATTATGTGCTGCAAATAATCTGAGCATCTCTTCTCTTTTTCCAGTATGTTTGTATCCTTTTTCTTTCATTAGGCGTAAAGCTTCTGTTAGATTCATACCTATCCCTACTTTATGCAGTTTTTTTCTTCTTCCATAAAATCGCACCGATTAAAATAAGAACTGCTATCATAACAATTGTACCACCTGGTGCTAGATCAAGTTGATACGAAGCAAACATTCCACCAATAACTGCAATTTCACCAAATAAAATGGAAAAGAAAATTGTTTGTTTAAATCCTTTAGCAATACGAATACTCGCTGCAACTGGCAACGTCATTAATGATGATACGAGAAGAACCCCTACTACACGCATTGATACTGCAATGACAAGAGCAACTAATATAATGAAAATAAAGTGAATCCATTTCGCTCTTAAACCAGTTGATACTGCGTATTCCTCATCAAATGATAGTAGAAACAGCTCTTTATATAATAAAATAATTGTCGCAACAACAACAATTGCTACAATCCCAATAATAATTAAATCCGTACTTGTTACAGCACTAACACTACCAAATAAATAACTAAATAAGTCTGTGTTAAATCCATTTGCAAGTGAAATGAAAATAACTCCAACTCCCATCCCTGCCGAAAGGATAATCGGAATTGCTAATTCTTGATAGTGCTTATATACAGTTCTTAACTTTTCGATTAGTAGCGCTCCACCAATTGAAAAAATCATCCCCATATATAAGGGGTTTAAAAATCCACCTGTAAAAATGGTTTTTTCAAGTAATAAACTTGCTGCAATACCTGATAACGTCACGTGACTTAATGCATCCGCAATAAGAGATAAACGACGAATAACAACAAACACACCAATTAGCGGTGCAACAAGTCCAATTAAAATACCTGCGTATAAAGAATTACGTAAAAAGTCATATTGTAAAAAATCTTGTATCATTATATCCTCCCGTGATGCTCATGTTCGTGTTCTAAACGATGAACATGATGTCCATATAAGACGGACATTTCTGCATCTTCTAACTCTCGGAACTTCTCTACATTTCCATGGAAATGTAGATGTTGGTTTAGGCATGCAACATGTGTTACTTTTTCGGTAACAGCTCCCATATCATGAGTAACAAGAATTAATGTGATTCCCAACCTTTTGTTTAAATCCTCTAATATTTCGTAAAAACTTTCCACATTTTTTACATCGATTCCAACAGTAGGCTCGTCTAAAATAAGCAATTCAGGATCACTAACAAGCGCACGAGCAATAAATACACGCTGTTGCTGTCCACCAGAAAGCTCTCCAATGTTACGACCTTGAAACTCACTCATCCCTACATCAGCAATTGCTTTTTCTACCTTTTTCTTATCTTCTTTTGTGAAAAATCGAAAAAGCCCTTTTTTCGAAACAAGTCCCATTGACACAACTTCAGAAACAGTTGCTGGAAAACCAGAATTGAAACTATTTGCCTTTTGGGATACATAACCAACTTTGTTCCATTCCTTAAACTTCTTACTATCAACGCCAAACACGCGAATGCTTCCTTCTTTTGGCTTTAAAACGCCTAATAAACACTTAAGTAAAGTTGATTTACCTGAACCATTCGGTCCCACTAAACCTAAAAAAGCTCCCTTCGGAACTTGCAAATTAATATTTTCTAACACATTCCGATCTTCGTATCGGAATGTTAAACCTTCAATCTCTAATATATTATTCATAGCATCTCACCTATTTTAATTCAGAATGATTCCGATTTATATCTATTTGAATTATAGTACAGCTTATTATAGTTGTAAACCAATCTGCCTAAAATATATCTATTTTTTCAAGAAACCTTACTATTATAACAAAAAGCAGAGAAAAATTCTCTGCTTCGAAAAATATTCCTATAAATTTTTAGTGAATAGCCGATTTAAACTTACCACCATTTGTCTCTTGCGTGTTCATAATCGTAACAAACGCATTTTCATCAATTTCATGCACAATTGATTTTAACTTCGTCACTTCTAGACGCGTTACAACTGCATAAATAACTTCTTTTTCTTTATCCGTGTAACCACCTTTTGCTACCAGCTTTGTAGTTCCACGGCCAAGACGATGCAAAATCGCGTTTGATACTTCCTCATATTGATCAGATACAATTAAAACCGCCTTCGTTTCATCTAGCCCTTGAATTACTGTATCGATCGTTTTAAATGCGATATAGTACGTCATAACAGAATACATCGCTTGTTCCACACCAAACACAAATGCTGCCCATGCAAAAATAAATAAGTTCACAAACATTACGAATTCACCAACAGAGAACGGTAATTTCTTCGTTAATAAAATCCCCATAATTTCAGTTCCATCTAACGACCCACCATGACGAATTACAAGTCCTACACCAAGACCTAAAATAAGCCCACCAAACACTGTCGCTAAAATAGGTTCTGTTGTAAATGGTGGCACCGCATGTAACGTTGACTCAATGAAAGCTAACGCTACAATACCAAATGTCGAAGATAACATAAATGTTTTTCCAATTTGCTTATAACCCGAATACATAAATGGGATATTGAGAACAACGACTAAAGTAGAAAAACTTAACCACCAAATGTTAGGAGTAAGATAATCTAATATAAGAGAAATACCAATAATTCCACCATCAATAATTTTATTTGGCATTAAAAATAGTTCAATCGCTACCGCCGCGCATGCTGCTCCAAAAATAATCATAACTAAACGATAAATGAGATGAATAACACTTTCTTTTCGATGTTGCTTTTGCTCCATAGGTCCTCCCTTTACTCTTTTTCTGTAGTTTTGTCCTTATATTATAACATACGCTTCTTTTCCTCATGAAAAAAGAAACTCCATACGAATATGTACAAGCTATATGCTCATATATTTCGATAGAAGAACGCGTGAAGGAGGATAACAAGATGAACCTCATAAAACAAATTGTTAATAAAAAATTAAATCATATTTCTACAAAAGAGTTATTAAAATATAGCAAAGAATATGAAGTTTCTATTACGACTGCACAAGCTGACCAAATCGTTTTACTTATGAAAGGTAAAAATATTAATATTTACGATAACAACGAGCGACTAGAGCTCTTAAAACAGATTGCAAAAGTAACCTCTCCTGCCACTGCCCAACAAGTAAATACATTATTTCAGCAATTACTAAAATAAGGAGGGGAAATCCCCTCCTTATTGCCAGGCTGTGGAGAAAGTCTTCTCCACAGCCTGTTTTTGTGTCTGAACCTCTTTTTATGTGTCAACACTGATAAAAAGAGGTAAAGGAGAGATTTTTTATGATGGGTGCTTTAAAAAATCATCGTGATGAACGTGTATCTGTTTCTGTAGAAGAGTTGGTTCCACAAGATCATTTCCTTCGTGCGATCGAAGCGACAATTAGTTTTGATTTTATTGAAGAGAAGTTACGCCCTTATTACTGTGAAAACAATGGACGTCCGTCAATCCATCCTATCGTTTTATTTAAAATGATGTTTATTGGATATTTTTACGGTATTCGTTCGGAGCGTCAATTGGAAAAAGAGATTAAAACGAATATCGCCTACCGTTGGTTTTTAGGGTTTTCTCTATCAGATACTATTCCGGATCATTCTACAATCAGTTGGAATCGTCGTACTCGCTTTATTCATACAAATATTTTCGAAGAAATTTTTGATGAGATCGTGAGGCAAGCGACAGAGCACCGGATGGTGGGAGGACGTGCGCTGATGACAGATTCTACGCACATTAAGGCCAATGCTAATAAAAATAAGTTTGTACATAAATATAAAAAAGAAAAGGCAAAGTTTTATATAGATGAACTAGAAGCTGCGGTAATTGAAGATCGTGAGGTACACGAAAAAAAGAATTAAAACCCAGAAAGGAAAGTGATACTCCCACTAAAAAACTCGTATAAGTACTACGGATCCAGATAGTGGATTTTTAATGAGAGATGGAAAACCGAACGGTTTTCATTTCTTAGACCATCGTACGACTGATGCGAAGTACAATATTATTACAGATACTTATGTAACGGCTGGAAATATGGCAGATTCCGAGCCATATTTAGCGCGTCTACAAGCTCAAATTGATAAATTCGGATTTAAAGTGGAAGCTGTAGCTCTTGATGCAGGCTATTTTACAGGGTATATCTGTAAGAAATTATCGGAGAGAAATATATTTATGGTGATGGGGTATCGCCGATTTGGAAAACGAAATAAAGAAGTACCAAAAAGCCAATTTAAATATGTAGAAGAAATGAATGCATTTGCTTGTCCGATGGGGTGTATTTTAGAGTATGCGACAACGGATCGTGAAGGATATTGTCACTATAAATCCAACCCAGAAGACTGCGCTGTTTGTCCGCTACGTGAGGTATGTTTTTCAAAGAAACAAAAACAAAAAGTTATCACTCATCATATATGGGAGAAATATAAGGATATCGCTAGAAAAAACAAACTAACAGTTACAGGGAAAAAGTTGTACAAAGTACGCTGTTCAACTATAGAGCGAAGCTTTGCGGACGCCAAAGAACTACATGGCTATCGATATGCTCGATTTCGGGGGCTGAAGTCTGTCCAAATGCAGGCTTATCTCACCGCAACTTGTCAAAACATGAAAAAAATAGCCCTCCATCTGACCAAAAAAGGTCTGGTGGAGGGCTATTTTTTTGAAACTCTATTATTTTATGTTGTTTTTATTCGCTAAAATCAAAATGATTCCAGAGTGTGGGGAACCCTAAAGGGTTTCCCAACACTCTGAAAATAAGGAGGGGAAATCCCCTCCTTATTGCGCTTTAATTTTTTCAAGAAGCCCTTCATCAAAAGTACCGTTTTTCAGCATTTCGATTTCCAATTTGTATGGTGGCTTCTTATCTTTTTTATCTTCCCCTACATACGGTGTTTCAAGAATTTTTGGTACATGCATTAACTGTGGATGATGTACAATATGATGCAACGCTTTATACCCAATATGACCAAATCCGATGTTTTCATGACGGTCTTTTCCTGCTCCGCATACATTTTTACTATCATTAATATGAAGTACTTGTAAACGATCTATACCAACGATCTTATCAAATTCGTTTAATACACCGTCAAAGTCATTTACAATATCATATCCTGCATCGTGCGTATGACACGTATCAAAGCATACAGATAGCTTTTCATTATATTTTACGCCATCAATGATCTTTGCAATTTCTTCAAAGCTACGACCACATTCTGTTCCTTTTCCTGCCATCGTCTCTAAGGCAATGTTAACCGTCTGTTCTGGCGTTAGTACTTCATTAAGCCCTTTAATAATTTGTTGAATACCAGCATCTGCTCCAGCACCAACGTGCGCTCCTGGGTGAAGAACAATTTGTTTCGCTACACCTAATGCCGATGTTCTTTCAATTTCCATACGAAGGAAGTCTACACCTAATTGGAATGTTTCTGGCTTTGTCGTATTCCCAACATTAATAATATACGGTGCATGGACGATAATCTCCTCAATTCCATTCAGCTCCATATGTTTTCTTCCTGCTTCTATGTTCAATTCTTCAATTGGTTTTCTTCGTGTATTTTGCGGTGCACCTGTATAAATCATAAACGTCGTTGCACCATATGAAACAGCCTCTTCACTTGCTGCTAATAACATTTTCTTACCACTCATGGAAACATGAGATCCAATCTTTAACATACAATCACCTCTTCAATATACAATAGATATAATGATAGCATAATTTGTAGAAATATGTAGTGAATTGTTTGTTCACAAAAGACGCACTACACAAATTTATTTGACTATTTAAACAGACTATACTCTTCATTTAAATTAGCGGGATTAAAAAAAGATAAGGGAAACCCCTTATCTTTTTTTATTGCTATATTTTCTCTTCACTTTGTCACGTTCTGTTGCAAGTTTACGTTTATAGTTTGGTTTTACTTTTTTCGGTTTTTTAATAACTTTCGTTGCCATAACATCAAGTTCGTCATTTGGTTTTTTACGGCTCTTACGACGACGACGCTCACCTAAATCCGCCCACTCATCTCCACGTAAATCTACATGTTTAAACTCGATATGACGTTGTTTTTCTAAGCTATCTAACGCTTCTTCGTTTGCTGGATCATAAATCGTCACTGCAATACCAGAATGCCCCGCACGTGCTGTTCTTCCAACGCGGTGAACGAAGAAATCTAAATCTGATGGTAGCTCATAGTTAATAACATGGCTAATCCCTTCAATATCAATACCACGTGCTGCTAAATCAGTCGCAACAATATATTGGAATTCAAGGTCACGAATTTGTTTCATCATTTTTTTACGATCACGTGGTGATAAATCCCCGTGAATTCGTCCAACTTTTAAGCCGCGTTCCATTAATCCATCAGCAACTTGATCTGCCATCTTTTTCGTATTCGTGAAAACAACTGCTAAATACGGTTTAAATTGAAGTAGCATTTTATTCACTAAATCAATTTTATTACGATGTTTAGAAGGCACTAAATAGTGTTCAATGTTTCCAGCTGCAACTTGTTTTGGATTGATATGAATATGCTCTGGATTCTCCATATATTTCTTCAGAAACGGTTTTAGTTTTTGAGGAATTGTTGCAGAGAAAACTAGCATTTGCAAGTTTTTAGGCATACGTGCTGCAATTTTATCTACATCATGAATAAATCCCATATCAAGCATTAAGTCTGCTTCATCGACAATAATCGTATTTGCTTTATGAACAAATAATGCTTGTTCTTCAACTAAGTCTTTAATACGCCCTGGTGTCCCAACTACGATATGAGGTTGTTTTTTCAATTTTTCAATTGAACGTTGTTTATCAGTTCCACCAATTAAACAACGCGCTGTAATCATTTGATCTTCCGCACAGAATTTTGTTAATTTCACAATCTCTTCGTAAATTTGTTGTGCTAACTCACGAGTAGGTGCTGTAATAACAAGTTGTACTTCTTCACGGCTTGCATTAATTCTGTTTAATGTAGGAAGTAAGTATGCATGTGTTTTCCCAGAACCTGTTTGGGATTGCCCAATTACACTTACACCTTTTTTCACGACCGGGAAAATTTTCTGCTGAATTCCTGTCGGCTCTGTAAAGCGTAGTTCACGAACTGCATCTATTAAAAATGGTTTAAAATCATACTGTGTAAAAGTTTTTTGCGTCATAAGTTACACCTTCTTTCTAAAATTTCTACTGCGCGCACAAATCAGTCAAGTCTACATTATATCGAAATCTACAAGTAAAATCCATCTTTAGTTTAGGTTTTCACTTCAAAAACTAACCTTCTTCCCTTTTATTGCATATTGTATGTGTATATACCTAACTGAAGAAAGGAGGATTTCTCACATGTTTCCGAAATCCCCTACAAGGCAAATGTATCCGAATCAAGGACAACAACCTTATACACCATATCCCATTCCACAACTACCACCAATGGCGCAAAAAAAGAAAGGTTTTCTTGCTAAGCTTTTTAAAAAACACGATCCAACCGAGCCTTTTATGCAAATGGTTCCGCCTTACCGACAAATGGAAGGCCCGCCGATGATGCATCAGCAACCACCGCCGCAGCAATATCAACAGCAATACCAGCAACAATATCCTCAGCAACATCCACAATATCAACCATACATGCAGCAACATCCTGAGCAAATGATACCGCCTCAAATGTATGAATCAAATGAAACGCGCGGCGGGGCAGCAACTACAGCTACAGCAAGCAGTGGCATCGGCAGTTTTTTTTCGAATTTAATTTCGAATCCAACTAATATGATAAATAACATCGAAAAAGTATCCCAAGTCGTTCAATCTGTAGGTCCTGTCGTCGAACAGTACGGTCCTATTATGCGTAGTCTACCAAGCATTGTTAAAATCCTCACCTCTGGAAAAAGTACGGAAGAAAATCAAACGGAAAATGTAACAGAGCCAGTTGAGGTAGAAAGTCCGCCTCCTACACCTCAAAAAAAGAAACGAAAACGAAAGAAAATAGTGATTGAACCTGTAATAGAAAAAGAGTTACCGAAAGAACCAGTTCAACAAACAGCAACAAAACCAAAACTATATGTGTAACAATCCTTTGTTTTCTATCCACTCCTCCTTTATAATGTAAAAGACTATGCACAAAAGTATCCCTTGTTTAGAAGGAGAGGATTACTCATATGAAAATTGTTAAAATTTCCCCTCGTGGTTATTGCTACGGTGTTGTCGATGCAATGGTAATTGCACGTAACGCCGCATTAGATAAATCATTGCCGAGACCCATTTATATTTTAGGTATGATTGTTCACAATAAACATGTTACAGACGCTTTTGAAGAAGATGGAATCATCACATTAGACGGTCCAAGTCGCTTAGAAATTTTAGATAAAATTGATTCTGGTACTGTTATTTTCACTGCACACGGTGTTTCTCCAGAAGTTAAACAACGCGCAAAAGAAAAAGGTTTAACAACAATCGATGCCACTTGTCCAGATGTTACCAAGACGCATGACCTTATCGAAGCTAAGAAAGCTGAAGGGTATCATGTCATTTATATCGGTAAAAAAAATCATCCAGAGCCAGAAGGCGCAGTCGGTATTGCACCTGACATTGTTCACCTTATCGAAAGAGCCGATGATTTAAAAACATTAGAAATCCCAACAGATAAAATTTTAGTAACGAATCAAACAACGATGAGTCAATGGGATGTTCAACATTTAATGGAGGACATTCAAAAAAAATTCCCAACAGCAGAATTCCATAAAGAAATTTGTTTAGCAACTCAAGTTCGCCAAGAAGCTGTCGCTAAACAAGCTGATGTTGCAGACTTAACAATTGTTGTTGGTGATCCGAAAAGTAACAATTCAAATCGCTTAGCACAAGTATCACAAGAAATCGCAGGTACAAAAGCATATCGAGTTGCTGATGTAAGCGAAATTCAATTAGAGTGGCTACAAGGTGTAGAAAACGTAGCTGTTACAGCAGGTGCTTCCACTCCAACTCCAATTACAAAAGAAGTTATCGCTTTCTTAGATCAATATGACCCAATGAATCCCGCTACATGGGAGAGAGTTCGAAAAGTACCGTTACAAAAAATATTACCTCGTGTAAAAGTGAAAAAAGAACAATAATAAAAACCGTTGCCTATATGAGCAACGGTTTTTATTTTTCTTATACAAATGTAAATGGATCTGTATGTAATTGCGAAGCATGAATGTGTACATTGAGTTTCTTTGCATCCACTTTTTCTTGTAATTGCTTTTGCACACCTTGCTTCATTACTTTTTCAACGTTATGTCCTGGGTCAACTATATTTAAACCGAGCATCATCGCATCATGAGCAACATGATAATACATGTCACCTGTTACATATACATCCGCTCCTTTAAATTTAGCTTGATTGATGTATTTGTTACCATCACCACCAAGTACAGCTACTTTACGCACTTTATCATCTAATTTCCCAACAACTCGTGCACCCTTTACATCTAATGATTGCTTTACATGTTCTGCAAACTGTCCAAGTGTCATTTCTTCTTTTAAGTATCCTATTTTCCCAAGCCCTAATGTTTCGCCTTTGTTATCAAGTGGATACACATCATACGCTACTTCTTCATATGGATGTGCCGTTACCATCGCTTTAATCACTTTTCGTTGTAGTGAAACTGGAATAATCGTTTCGATTCGCACTTCTTCTACGCGCTCTAACTGTCCAGTTTCCCCTACATAAGGATTTGTCCCCTCTTGAGGTACAAACGTACCTGTACCCTCGCTACTAAACGTACAGTGGCTATAATTGCCGATATGACCAGCACCTGCGTCTCCTAATGCTTTTCGTACTTCTTCTGCATGAGTTACTGGCACAAACACAACAACTTTTTTCATTTCTTCTGCATATGTCGGTGCCAAAACTTCTGTATTTTGCAACCCCAACGCCTCAGCAAGTAAATCATTTACCCCGCCCTTGGCAACATCCACATTTGTATGCGCTGCATAAATGGCAATATCATTTTTAATACACGTTTCAATAATTCTTCCGTACGCTTTATCTGTATGAATCGCTTTTAACGGATTAAAAATTAAAGGATGATGCGCGATAATGACATTCGCTCCTAATTGAATCGCTTCCTCCACAACTTCCTTCGTTACATCTAACGCAATCAATACGTGTTGTACAGATTTATTAAGCGCTCCAATCTGCAGACCAATTTTATCTCCTTCCATCGCCAAATGCTTCGGATACATACTTTCAAATAAAGAAATAATTTCATGGCCGTTTGGAATTTTACTCATGATAAAATCTCCCCTATCATTTTCATTTTCGCTTCTACTTCTGCACGTTTCGCTTTTGTTTCTTCAGAATTAGCCGCACGTTCTAACTGTTTTAAAATATTTTGGAAGTTTTTCAATTCCCCTTCCCATTTCTCACCAAAAGCTTCATTTTTCTCTTTTATTAGAAATGGCCCCATAAACAATCCCGCTTGTTTATTTTCCGAGTAAGGTGCTTCGACATTTCCTCGCTCTCCTACTAAAATCTCGTAAATTTTCCCATCTTCTTTTACGATTTTTTCATGGATAAGCTCCCAACCATTTTCAACAAACCATTCACGAATATGATGTGCTGCAATATTCGGCTGTAAAATTAAACGTGTTACACCTTCTAATTTTTCTTTACCACTTTCTAAAATGTCACGAATTAACGCTCCGCCCATTCCAGCAACCGTAATAACATCTACTTCTCCTGGCGCGATAACAGCTAATCCATTCCCTTTACGTACATCTACTTTATCTTGTAAGCCACTTTCAGCTACAGTTGCTTGTGCAGAACGAAATGGTCCATCTACAACTTCACCTGCAACTGCTTTTGTAGCAATATTATTTATAATTGTATAACACGGTAAATACGCATGATCCGATCCAATATCAGCAACTGTAGATCCTACTGGTATTTCACGCACAACTTCTTCTAATCGTTTTGAAAGCTTTACTTCATTCATGTATTTCCATTACTCCTTCTCTTGTCAGTCTGTCTCCATGATAATGAATTTATAGTAGTTGTTGCAAGCCCATAACAACAATTCACTTCTCTATCATTCATCGTATTTTAGAAAATATAGAAAAACAAGCCCTTTGCATAAGCAAAAGACTTGTCATACGGAACTTTATTTTTTCTTCGATAACCAATCAGCTACTTTAGTGGCTTGATCAGCTGGAACTATATTGGCAGGCATATTGCCCTTTCCTTTGGAAAGAATTTCTTTAATTTCATCCTTTGAAAGTTTCCCACCAATTTTTTGTAAGTTAGGTCCTACTGCCCCTTGTAACTGATCACCATGGCAGCTCGTACAGCTTTGCTTCACAATATCCTCTGGTTTTGATGCTGTTTGTGCTGGCTTCCCGCCATTTTTTGCATCAGCTAACTCTTTAGATTTATTTAGCCCCTGAAATGAAAATACAAACATAACGATAATACCTAATGCTGCAATAAGAGCGAACGGAATCAGCGGATTACGTTTCATATCTCTTCTCCCCCCTCTATACCCCTAAATAGTTAGATGATTCAGTCATTTCCATTGTACTTGAAAACGCTCTATCAGAAAAGAGTAAACTACTACTTGTTAAAAATATTCCATAAATTCAGTTTATTGTTTTTTATTGTCATATAGCTTATTATTTCGATAATTATTAACGTTTCTCATCATATTTTTCGCTTTTCTACATATATTTTTGTATAGAATAAACAAAATTAATCGAAAAATCGAAAAATGAGCATTTGCAAATCAAAAGACAATTCTGTAAAATAAATTACAAGAAATTGTAATCGTTGCCGATAGCTAAATTTTAACAAAAATTAACAAAATAAAAAAGTTTACTTCACAAAGGTGAAGTAAACTTAAAAAATAACCTATTCTAAGAAATCCTTAAGACGCTTACTACGACTTGGATGTCTTAATTTGCGAAGTGCTTTTGCTTCAATTTGACGGATACGCTCTCTCGTTACGCCGAATACTTTCCCAACTTCTTCAAGCGTACGAGTTCGTCCATCATCTAAACCGAAACGAAGACGCAGAACATTTTCTTCACGATCTGTTAGTGTATCTAACACATCTTCTAATTGTTCTTTTAGCAATTCATAGGCTGCATGGTCCGCAGGCGATGTTGCTTCTTGGTCTTCAATAAAGTCACCTAAATGGGAGTCATCTTCTTCACCAATTGGTGTTTCAAGAGAAACTGGCTCCTGTGCAATTTTTAAGATTTCACGTACTTTTTCTGGAGCAAGATCCATTTCTTCACCAATCTCTTCAGGAGACGGTTCGCGACCTAAATCTTGTAATAATTGACGTTGTACACGAATTAACTTATTAATCGTTTCAACCATATGAACTGGAATACGAATTGTTCGCGCTTGGTCTGCAATGGCACGTGTAATAGCTTGGCGAATCCACCAAGTTGCATACGTACTAAATTTGAAACCTTTACGATAATCGAACTTTTCAACAGCTTTAATTAGACCCATATTACCTTCTTGAATTAAGTCTAAGAAAAGCATACCACGGCCTACGTAGCGCTTTGCAATACTTACTACAAGACGTAAGTTTGCTTCTGCAAGACGACGTTTCGCTTCTTCATCGCCTTCTTCAATACGCGTTGCAAGTCGAATTTCTTCTTCTGCAGATAGTAAGTCTACACGACCAATTTCTTTTAAATACATACGAACAGGATCGTTGATTTTAACCCCAGGTGGTACACTTAAATCATTGAGGTCAAACTCTTCTTCTGTCTTTGTAATTTGGCGATTATTAGGGCCTTCTTCGTTGTCATTATCACCAACTAAGTCAATGCCTTGTTCACCTAAATATTCATAGTATTCATCCATTTGATCGGATTCAATTTCAAATCCATTCATGCGTTCTGCAATCTCTTCATATGTAAGAACGCCACGTTTTTTTCCGAGCTCAGTGAGTTGTTCTTTCACTTGCTCAAGGGTCATTTCAGTTTCAATTTGTTTAGAACGAGCTGGTTTGTCAGCCATCTGTTCCCCTCCTTACGCGAGATACAAACATTCATTATACTAAAACTTTATCAAAAAAGCTATTTTCTCGCTTTTTGATTTTGTAAATATGCTACATAATATTTAGCAGCCTCTACAGGATCTGTTTTTTCCATTTGTTTCACTTTAAAGATGATCTCCATCTTTTCAAGTTTTTCCTGATGCCGTCTAAGCGTCTCCAAATGGCCTTGCAACACTTCTTCTGTGTATTCTGGATTAATAAATTCATCCGTCGAAATATCAGTGATAATATTTTTCAACTTTTCATCAGAGAGCCAACTTAAAAATGTTCCGACTGAAGGTTCATTTCCCTTTTCATAATATGCGTATAGTTCATATAAAATCCCTTTATGTTCTTCTGTATGAAAATCTTCTATATGGGATTCCATACGAACAGCTACTTCTGCACTTTGCAACATATGGTAAATAATTTCTCTTTCCGCTCTTTCAAAACCTGTTAACTTCGGTTTTGTTTGAACGACTTGAGACGGTTTAGCAACCTGCTTTATTTGTTTTTGCTGTACCTTTTGTTCTTTGCGATATTGGTGCAATTGATTCAAAAGTGTTTCCATTGAATACGAAAATTCTTGCGATAATGACTTCAAATATGACTCTGCCTGCATCGCATCTTGTAACAACGATAACTCTTTTAAAACACTTTTCACATATTCTTCTTTGCCAGACTCATCTTGCAAATTTTTCCCTAAACGCAAATAATTTATTTTAAAACCAACAAAACTCACACTTGATTTCACAAGATTTTCAAAAGCGGTAGTCCCATATTGTTGCACATATTCATCAGGATCAAGCTTATCTGGCAAGGATGTGACTTTCACTTGGCAACCAACTTTTAGCAATAATTGCCCTGCTTTCATCGTCGCTTCTCGCCCTGCTTTATCACCATCATAGCAAAGAACAACAGTTTCAACGTTACGTCGCAGAAGTTTTGCTTGTTCTTCAGTTAAAGCCGTTCCCATTGTCGCAACGGCTTCTTCCACGCCACTTTTTACCGCAGCTAGTACATCGGCATATCCTTCAAAAAGAACCACTTGCCCACGCTTTCTAATAAACGGTCTTGCTTGGTGGAAGTTATACAACAATTTACTTTTGTGAAAAATTGGCGTTTCCGGGCTATTTAAATATTTTGGAGTGTCATCTCCTAACGCCCTTCCACTAAACGCTATCACCTTACCTTGTAACGTATAGATCGGGAACATAACTCTTCCACGGAAGCGATCGTAATGACTACCATCCTTCTCACTTCTTATTAGAAGGCCAGCTTGTTCCATACTAGACAGCGATAAACCTCTTTTTTGTAAAATTTTCGTCGCTGCATCCCAAGCAGGTGATGCATAACCAATTTCAAACTTCTCAATCATCTCTTTCGTAATACCACGGTTTAATAAATATGAAAGTGCTTCATTTCCCTCTTCCGTATTTACTAATAAATGATGATAATACTTTTTCAATAATTCATGAGCTTGTTGCATGATGACAGTGTCATCAGATATGTCTTCTTGTTGTCCTTGCCCTGATGTGTACTCTGCAACCGCAATTCCATTTCTTTCGCCTAGCTTTTGAACAGCCTCGGTAAAAGCCAGTCCTTCCATTTTCATTAGAAATGAAAATACATTTCCACCTTCTCCACATCCGAAGCAATGAAAAATTTGCTTATCAGATGAAACAGAGAATGAAGGAGAATTCTCACCATGAAATGGACAAAGGCCGAAATAGTTACGCCCCTGTTTTCTAAGTTGAACGTATTCACCAATGACTTCTACAATATCGGATGATGTCCGAATCTGTTCAACAACTTCTTCGGGAATTCTGTTCCCCATAACTCCATCTCCGTGTCGTATTTTGTATTCGATATAAATTAAAAAATTCCTTTATAATTCGACAATATTTTTCTAAACTTGTTAGAAAGTGTTGCCGATTACATTGTATAAACGATTTTGAACCTTTCCTATAGGTCCTTTATCTGCATAAATCGCATATACATACTTGCTATATAAAATTGTATACATTTGCTCATCTGTTACAAATGTACCTCTTAGAAACAATACATATACACCTTTTTACAAGAAGAGTAGCAAGCCACATATACTGTTTGATCTTGAGATCTGTAGCTTTTTCATGGTGATCCATATAACAATCAACTCCATTTTGTTCAGTATCTACAAAGATCCAATTTCCTTGCTATTTCCTTAAAGGATGAGCATATGATGCGACAAACAAAATTCCGACATGAAATTCCGCTCCAACTTGCACAATTTCAGTCTTCACGGGACATGCATCTATACCAACTAATATGTTGTTGATGTTTTGCATATTTCTGTATTCTACATCCCTTCTGTGAATCCTTCCATAATGTGCGTTTTCTTGTATAGATTTTGTCGATTTAACGTAATTACATGTCTTTTTCGTAAATCCTATCCCTAGTTTATTCTGAAAAATTAAAGTCTAAACGTAAAATATAGGTTTTTATCACAATTTTTTATTATAATATATTTTCTTCAACTACGCTACATATCCCTTTATTTTTTCATCTTACATTTCAGGATGACAAACTTACACCTTGAATATACTAAAAGACAAAGGAGTATAAGTATAACCATTACACTACAATCTATTACAAAATCTATAGGTATCATATTTCACACGAGCGAAAAAAGCACATTCACCTTTGGTAAATGTGCTAAAACATTTTTTGGTTTTGCACTGCATTCACAATAATATTTGCTGTTTCTTCAATCGCTTTATTCGATACATCGATTACTTGGCAATTTATTTTACTAATTACTTCCTCAAAGTGATCAATTTCTTCTTGAATACGATTAATATTTGCATATGTTGCTCCATCACTTAATCCAAGTGATTTTAATCGTTCTTTTCGAATATGATTTAACTTATCTGGTGTAATTTTCAAACCGAAACATTTTTCTTTTGCCACTTGATATAGTTCTTCAGGTGGGTCAACTTCTGGTACGAGTGGTACATTCGCAACTTTCAAGCGTTTGTTATGAGCTAAATATTGAGAAAGTGGTGTTTTTGATGTACGCGAAACACCAATCAACACGATATCTGCTTTTAAAATACCTCGTGCATCTCTGCCGTCATCATACTTCACAGCAAACTCAATCGCTTCAATTTTTTTAAAGTATTCTTCATCTAACCTACGGACAACACCTGGCTCATACCTCGGCACTTGCCCCGTAATTTCTTCAATTTGATCAATAAGAGGGCCGATAATATCGTATGCCTCTACCCCTTCTCTTGCAGCCTCTGTTACTAAATACTGGCGCATATCAGGCTTAACTAACGTAAAACATATAAGTGCTTGATTACTCTTAGCAATCGAAATCACTTCTTTTAATGTCCCTGTATCTTCTACATACGGTACACGTCTAATATCAGGAGCAAACGGGAATTGCCCCATTGCTGCTCGAACAACCAAATCAGCCGTTTCCCCTACAGAGTCAGATACGACATATACGATTTTATTATCCATTACATTACCTCACTTTAAACAAATTACACTTATTCGTTATTTACTAAATTTACAAACGCACGTGTAATATTTGTTTTTGTAATTCGCCCAATCACTTCTAAACCTTGTTTCGTATCTTTCACAACTGGCATTGCATCAATCTGTCTTTCTATTAATTCCATCGCAATATCATATAAAGAATCCTCTCTACGACACATTGCAATGTTTGGCATCCTTGTCATGATAATATTAACCGGAAGAGAGGTTAAATCCTGCTTTCCTAAGCTCGCTCTTAATAAATCTTTACGAGACACAACACCAACTAATAGAGTCATCTGATCTACAACGAACAATGTACCAACGTCCTCTAAAAACATCGTACAAATTGCATCGTATACGGAAACATTTTTATCAATTACAACCGGTCTAGATTGATAATCTTGTACTTTAATTTTCTTAACAGCTTCAGATAATAGCTGCCCCCCAGTTTTACCCGTATAAAAATAACCTACGCGTGGACGTGCTTCTAAATAACCAGCCATCGTTAAAATTGCTAAGTCTGGTCTTAGCGTCGCACGTGTTAGACCCAATTGCGCTGCAATTGATTCCCCTGTAATAGGACCGTGATCTTTTACAATCTGAATGATATGTTCTTGTCGTTTATTCAGCTCTATGATAATCACCACCTTTAATGCACAACGAAAAAAGTTATACTATCTCTTAAATATTATATACTAAATATGCTATTCGAAAAAGAAAGTATGTAAAAAGGACCGTATACGGCCCAAAATTATATTTGAAACTTATCAAGTTGTTCTAAAAAACGTCTTGATTTCAAATAAATTCCGCAATATTCATCATAATATGTATTCAATACTAAACGCATTTGTTTTTTTGTGCTATCCTTTACCGATACATTTCCGAGCCTATGTAAATCGAAATGGAAGAAAAGACGTAATAATTTATGAACAGCTTCTCCTACCGGTATACGATATGGGTCTTGCTCTGCATGACGTGAGCACAGAAAACCGCCTTCCCTGACGGAGAAGGCGACAAAGTCTGTTTCTTGATGACAAATCGCACATGTATCAAAGTACGGGCGCATCCCTAATACCGGAAGCATTTTCGTTTGATAAATTAATGATAATACTTCTGGATCAACACCCTCACACATATAATGCAACGTTTGATATAACATTTCAAATAAATACGGATTATGTTTTTTATCTTCTGTTGCTTTATCAGTTAACTCAACAATAAATGATGCATAAGCAGTTAAAAATATATCCTCGCGAATTTCTTTCATAGTTGAAATAATCTCGCCTTGTTGCAATGTTCCAAGCCCAGATCCCATTTGAATAAGAAACTGGCCATGTGTCATTAATTGCGACACAGATGCTAATCGGCTTTTCGGTTTTTTTGCCCCTCTTGCCATTGCACTTACCTTACCAAGTTCTCTTGAGAATATTGTAACAATCTTGTTCGTTTCTCCGTAATCTGTCGTACGGATAACGATGCCCTCAACTTTTTGAAACATGTTCGTCACCATCCAAGGTTTGAACAAAACGGGTCAAGAAATTGGAGAGTCTAGATGCGCTAGCTCCTCTTCATGTTGATCCATCTCATCGTTTACGTCTTTTTCCATTTCTTTCAAAAGCAAGTACGTTTCAATGCTTCCTGTTTTGGAGAAAAACTTCCAGGTAAAATCTAGCATAAGAATCCACCTTTCTCAATAAGCGTAGCCTATAAACCAATTTCCTTTGTTGTTATTAAATTGACCCATTTTGTCCATTTTCATGTGAGAAAAATTTTTCCTAATTTATCAAAGTTCATAAAAACCAATAATCAGTGGATGAACCAACCATCCACTGATTATAGCTTGACTCTATTTTAGTACTCATCCTCGCGGAAACCTAGGTCACGAAGCTGAGACATTTTATTACGCCAATCTTTTTGCACTTTTACCCATACTTCTAAAAATACTTTAGAACCAAGTAGCGCTTCAATATCAAAACGAGCTCGCTTACCAACTTCTTTTAACATTTTCCCTTGTTTTCCGATGATGATTCCTTTTTGTGATGCACGTTCAACAACAATCGTTGCATTTATATAAACTGCACCGCCCTCACGCTTTTGAATCGCATCGATAACAACAGCCACAGAATGTGGCACTTCTTCACGTGTTAAATGTAGTACTTTCTCACGAATAAGCTCTGCAATAATAAATCTCTCCGGATGATCCGTTACTTGATTATCTGGATAGTATTGTGGTCCTTCTGGTAAATACTTTTTAATTGTTCCAATTAAAGCGTCCACATTATTACCGTCTAACGCAGAAATTGGTACAATCTCTGCAAACTCATGTAGTTTACGATATTGATCAATTAACTCTAGTAATTGCTCTGGATGAAGTTGGTCAATTTTATTAATTACTAAAAATACTGGTTGTTTCGTTTCTTTTAATTTCTCAATGATGAATTCCTCACCACGACCAAATCCTTCAACTGCATTGACCATAAACAGAACAATATCAACTTCTTTCAATGTCGTTTGAGCCATCTTTACCATGAAGTCGCCTAATTTATGTTTAGGTTTATGTATTCCTGGTGTATCAATGAAAATAACTTGTGAATCATTTTCTGTATATACACCTTGAATTTTATTACGAGTCGTTTGTGGCTTATCACTCATAATAGCAATTTTCTGGCCGATAATACGGTTTAAAAATGTAGATTTTCCAACATTCGGTCTGCCAATAATAGAGACAAAACCTGATTTATAACCTTTTCTATTCATGTAAATCCTCCGCTAAAAATGCTCCTGGTAACAATTCTCCGACTGTCGTCTCTTGAACGTCACCATGTAAATTTGATAAGTATACTTTCGTATCCTGTTTACATAATTCTACCATAACTTGTCGACATGCTCCACAAGGAGGTACTGGGCGCTTTGTATCTGCTACAACCGCAATGGCTACAAATTCTTTATCTCCTTCAGAAACCGCCTTAAATAAAGCTGTTCTTTCAGCACAATTACATAAGCCATATGATGCATTCTCAACATTACATCCACGATATACTTTTCCATCGCGCGTTAATAATGCTGCACCTACTTGAAATTTAGAATATGGTACGTACGCTTGTTTACGCGCTTCGATTGCTTCTAGAATTAATTGTTTACTATTCATATTCCCGCATCCTTCCTGTTCACAGCTATGAAGAGATACACTCTCTCATTAAAGGCCCTTACGGCACTTCCAAAGCTTAATAAAAGCTTCGGAATGCAACTATACCATATACGGTAAAAAGATAATAGCACCAATTATAACAGCTATAATTGCAAACAATAAAACCGCTCCTGCTGCAACATCCTTTGCAATTTTTGCAAACGGATGAATATCGGCAGTCGCTAAATCTACCGTTTTTTCTACAGCCGTATTTACCATTTCTAAACTCATTACACTCCCTATTACAATAAGTAATATCATCCACTCTATTTTCGTAATATGGAAATAAAAGCCGCAGCATATAACAATGACTGCGGCTAAATAATGAATTTTCATATTTCGTTCATGACGAAGACAAAAGAACATACCAGCTATAGCATATCCAAAACTATCTATAAGTTTTCCTTTTTTCATCGTCCTAATCCAAAAGCTTCTAAAATTTCTTTTTGTCTTCCGAACATTTCTTTTTCATCTTCTTCTGTCATGTGATCATAACCAAGTAAATGTAAAAAGCCATGTAACGCCAAAAATCCAAGTTCACGATCGAAAGAATGTCCGTACTCTTCAGCTTGCTCTTTCGCCCTTGGAATAGAGATAATAAGATCACCTAACATGCGCGGCATCTCTGCACCAACAATCTCCATTTCTCCTTCTCCCATCTCTTCCATAGCAAAGGATATTACATCTGTAGGTTGATCTTTATCTCGGTAATCACGATTAATTTCTCTAATGCGCTCATTATCTACAAATGTCACCGATACCTCCGCACCACCCTCGATATTTTCCATTTGAGCTGCTTTTTCTAACACTTCACGAATTAAACTCATATACTCTTCTTTTACTTCTTCTGTTTCATCAATAAAATCAATTAACAAACTCATTCTTTCTCCTTTTCTTCCGGAAGTTCCGGATATGTAATACGCGAATGGAAAATACCATTTAACGTTTCACACAACGTTTTCCCAACGATTTGTAGTTCCTTAAACGTCAAATCACATTCACTAAATTGACCGTCTTGCAATCGATCTTTAATAATACTTTGCACTAAATTATTAATTTGTTCTGGCGTTGGGTGATTCATAGAACGTACCGCAGCTTCTACACTATCAGCAATACCAACAATTGCCGATTCTTTCGAAGTTGCTTTTGAGCCCGGATAACGGAACATCTCTTCTGTATATTTTTCTTTATCTTCTTTAATCGCTTTATAATAAAAATATTTCAGTAACGTTGTACCGTGATGTTGCCCAGCGATATCAATAATTTCTTGTGGAATATGATATTCTTCAAGCATTCTTACTCCATCCGTTACGTGAGCAATTATAATATCTTTACTCGTTACAGGATCTAATTTATCATGCGGGTTTTCAATCCCCATTTGGTTTTCAATAAAGAATTGTGGTTGTACTGTTTTTCCTACATCATGATAATATGCCCCTACACGCGCTAATACACCATTTGCCCCGACTGCTTCGCAAGCAGCTTCAGAAAGATTCGCTACCATTACACTATGATGATATGTCCCTGGCGCTTCTAACAAAATTCTGCGTAAAAGCGGATGATTTGGACTTGATAGTTCCATAAGCTTCATACTTGATACGATTCCAAGTCCACTTTCTAAATATGGTAAAATCCCCATAGCCAAAACGGATGATATAATCCCTGAAAGTGAAGCCATTAATAATTGCGTACCAATTTCAAGAGGCGAAAAATTCCCATTACGTAATAATAAGAGCGCCGCCAATACAACTACATTTAATACAGAAACGAGTATACCAGCTTGTAAAATCATTGTACGACGATTTTTTTCTCTCAAGAAAATACTAACCGATAATGAACTTAACAATACGTAAATCCCTACACTATAATTTAATGTACTCGTTACTCCTTCATTAAACATAATACTTCCGCATACAGAAAAAATCATACTCGTTAAAAAGACAAATCGATCACCAATCATTAATTTCACAAGTATTGTTCCCATCGCAACCGGGACAACATATGCAATCCCTGCATATTCAAGTTTTTGAAACAAACTAATGATTTTCATTAAAACGATTGTGATAGACAAAATTGTAATATACGCTAAAACATACGGTCTATCTTCTCTTTTTCTCTTTAAAAATAATTCAAATTGTTTATGCATAAAGTATAGTAACACACCAATGAGTACCGCTAATCCAACATAAGGTTGAAAACCGTTCCCTTTTTCTAACAAGCCAACTAATTTCAACTGATTATACACATCACTTGAAATTGTTTCACCTTCTCTAACAAGAACTTGTCCTTGAAGAATATAAACAGGTGGAACTAAATCCTCCTCTGCTTTTCTCTTCTCTTTCGTTAAGATCGGGTCATAAAAATAATTCGCTGAAATTGCATATCTTCCTAGCGCCTTAATTGACTCTTTTAAACCATTATCAACATTAACACTATTCATCTCACTTACATATCGTTCTTTCGCATCTTTCAATTCGTCCATTTTAATGTGCTCAGTCATGATACTATTAATCGCTGTGACCGCAGCATCCTTCGCTAATACTAATTGGCTCGAATCTGCATTAATCAAATTTAGTAAGTTTGAATCAGATAATTCTTTCGTTAAGTCAGCCGGTAGTTTCTTTTTTAACTTGTCCACTTTCTCAGCATCAGTCATCTTTTTTTGATCATCCGGTCCAACAGCTTTAATCTCTTGCACCACTTCATCCACTTTAGCAAAGACGTCATTCACAATATCAACTTTATTTTGTTTATACTCACTTTTATATGTATATTGATCTTCAACTTTTGTAGTGGCTTCTTTTTTCTTTTTATCCGTTGTAACTTTATCTTCAATTTTTATAGGAGAATGGATTGTCTTTTTCGCAATAGAATACATGTTAACATCTAATTGCTCTGGTTTTACATTATTCATAAGCGCAAAAAACAGCACTGCTCCTAATACAACGTAAGAAATCCAACTTAGTTTTTTCGAATGTTGTAAATTACGAAACCACTTAGAAATTTCTTGAGATCTTGACATGATTTCAATACCTTCTCCTCTCCAGAAATAAAGTGAAACTATTTATAGCTTTCATTTCTTCTACCCAACGATACTTTGGGGTAACATTTTATACACCAGTACCTATAGTTTATTTTCCTTATCTTTCATGATAGTAAAAAATATGACGTTCGCCAACCTTATCATACAAAAAGAAATGATCCTGACAAATAGGATCATTCCATTTTATCATATGCCTCAATAATACGTTGCACCAATGGATGTCTGACAACGTCCGTTTGTTCTAATGTAATAAATGACAGACCTGATACACCAGATAAAATATTAGCAGCTATAGATAGCCCTGATTTTACCCCTTTTGGCAAGTCTACTTGTGAAGGGTCCCCTGTAATAACCATTTTAGAACTAAAACCTAATCTTGTTAAAAACATTTTTATTTGAGCACCCGTTGTATTTTGAGCCTCATCTAAAATAACAAATGAATCATCAAGCGTACGCCCCCTCATATAAGCAAGCGGCGCGATTTCAATTACTCCTCGCTCCATCATACGCTGCGTATATTCTTGTCCAAGAATATCATGTAAGGCATCATATAATGGGCGTAAGTATGGATCTACCTTCTCTTTCAAATCCCCTGGTAAAAAACCTAAATTTTCTCCAGCTTCTACAGCAGGTCTTGTTAGAATGATTTTCTTTACATATCCTTGTTTTAAAGCTCTCACAGCCATTACTACAGCTAAGTATGTTTTTCCAGTTCCTGCAGGCCCTATCCCAAAGACAATATCATTCTTCTTCATTGCATGAATATATCGTCTTTGCCCCATTGTTTTTACACGAATGGATTTGCCTTTTGCAGTCTTGAAAATTTCTTCTTCATATAACTCTTCAAATTGAGCAACTTTCCCTTGTTGTGCGAGCTGAATTGCATACGCAACATCTCTCTCTGAAATTGATATACTTTTACGAATTACAACAAGTAATTGCTGTAAGATTTTTTCTACGAGTGTCACCGTTTCAACTGCCCCAGATACATGAACAGTTTCTCCTCTAGTTACGATCGATACATTCAGTTCTCGTTCAATTACTTTTAAATGCGCATCATTGACTCCAAAAAGAGCGATTGCTTCGTTAGTATTTTCCAATTGTTGGTTCATTTCTACTAATTGTTCTGCCATTACTCAGTCTCCTTGAATATCGGATTCGGATATTGGTTGTGGCTCTGCAATATTTTCAATCACAGTATAATGTAATGTGACTTTTAGTTGATCCGCCTCAACCTCTTTGCTCAAAATCTTATCACTTACAATCATAGCATGTTCATCCAATTTTTTCTTTAGTTCTTTTTCGGCCATCTCTTTCGCTACTTTCAGCGCTTGCTTTTCTGTATATTCTCGGTTCGCTTCTTCCTCTTCTCTCACAACATCTTTTTCATATGCAATCGGCAGTGTAAAACCAAATAATTTCACATCATGCTTTACACTTTCAGTACGAGAGCGTTTATACTTATCATGTTGAAATCCCCATATTTTTATTTTCGTATCCCAAAATTTAAGAAAATGTTCATTGTATACATTACCAGTATACACTTGGAATTGCGTCTTTAACGGGACATCCACCTTAGATGTATACCACGTTTCGCCATACACAATACCTTTCGCTGAAACAATCGTCGGACTTTCCTCATTACCATATATTCCTGATACGAGAATCTGCCCTTTTTCCACATGATCATTTTTCAGTACAACCGGCTTTCCAACTTCTACAAACGTTTTTGTAATAATCGCTTCTTTTTTTGCTACTAAATTTTGCGGCCTTTGTTCCTTTTCTTTTTTCGGTTCGTTTTTTTCAACAATTTTAAAATGATACGTCGTTCCTCTTACTTCTAATCCCGCCCAAGTAATGGCATTAATATTATCTGTCAAATGGCGTTGTACATCTTCTACATTCGGCATTTGAAACTGTAGTTTTCCTTTTTTAATACCCATTTTATCCAATTCTTTCATCAATATATATTCTGTTTCAGGTTTTGCTCCTGTAATTTCAATTTTCCAAACCATATTGGACATTACAATCACGCCAAAAAAGAAAATTAAAAACCCAATTAAAAATCCACTGTTTTTAATTAAACGCTTATTCCAAAAAGGAAAACCATACCGTCCAATAAAATATAATTTACATTCATTTTTTCTATAAATTGGTTTTATTTTTTTCACATCGCGTAACAACATACAAAAAACTAACGTTTCATCAGCTATCTTCTTAACATCCCAAACTAATAAATTCCTCCGTACACATTCATTAACAAACCGTTCCGCTCCTCTACCTTCAATTCGCACTTTTACATATCCAAGCCACTTTATAAACCATTTATTTTTCATTTACCACCTTCACTACCTTTCTAAAAGTAGATATACTACTTTTTATTTGAAACATTAAAATAGCTCGTACTAAAATGAAACAAAGTAAAACTGTAATCGATCTCTATCAACGAAACTTTTACAGGATAAAGAAGAAAAACTTCACAAATGGAAGTTTCACTTCAATCACCTTTTTTTTCATTTTCTAAAAATGTTACTTGCTCAATTATCCCTTCGAGCAAAAGCTCTTCTGGAAGAATCGTTTTAATAACAAAGGATTGTCCTTTAATTAGTAATTGACCGTGTTTTAAAAGCAATCGCACTTCTTTATCTGAAAACACTAATAGTCCCCGATGATTTTCTATATAAATATGTATTTGCCCAACAAGAGTAATCCGAGGTAGATCCATTAATACATCCACTGGTAGGTCTACTTGTTTTGTTAACCAATTTTTCATTTGTTCTAATTTCTTCATCTCGAAAGACCCCCCTCTCATCCCATATATGTATTTCTTCACAAGTGCCTATCGTGTTATAACGACTTCACTAACATAACTATATTCTGTAAGAGTTCATATCATGTTAATAAAACAGTCGCTATATGAAATCATATTTATCGGGACAATGATGGATCAGAGGATGTGATCCTTATTAATAGAAGTATTAATACAAGAATATGCACCCCTAAGGGATATCAGTACAAGTTGCATGAAGAAATTGAGCCTAGCGAGCAGTTGGATACTAAAAAAACCCTGTTACAATTTGTTCTGGGCTTGACATAATGACCATAGAATAAGTAGTTGTCATTCATTAGACAAATGAGATAAAATCCGAAAAAGGAAATTGCTCCACTCTAAATTTCGCATTGTAAGTAAGAATATTTTATAGGTGGTTGTTATATGAATTTCAAAAAAATATTAGGATTCATTAAAAAACAAAAAAATGAATTAATAAGCGAGGAAATACGAAAGGAAATTGGATTTAGTCAAGAAATTTTGAATGTTATAAAACAAGTTACTGACAGCAGCATCCAACCCTTTTATGTAACTGATTCAAAATCTAAAATAGCTGGAGTCTCTTTCGTTACCTTTGAGGATTATGCTGAACAGCAAGTTATAAAACTTCAATCTGAGGTTCAGAAGCTTGGATACTTAGCTTTTATTTGCGAAAGAAGTTTTAGTCAAGGAAGTAAGAGTAAGTGTAGAATTGCAATTATACAAGGAAATGGCCAATTTGATATCCTTACAATCCAACAAACAAATGGTGTTAATTACGAAGTTAGCAATATAGATGTTATTTTTAAACTAAGAAAATGGAATGACCGCTATCCTTTTATCATGATCGGTGCAGATCATGACTGGGTTGATGCCATTTTTAGCGTGTTACCTACAGACGAAGAAATGCAATCTTTCGCGCAAGAAATGTATGAATTTTGTCCAGATATAGTGGAACAAGGAACAGAAAGCATTGAGGAGTTAGTCACAGAAATTAAGAAAACGAAAAAGCTTTTTTTACGGTGGGATTAATTACAACTAAGGCTGTTACCTTTTTTACATACCAGAGGCGTTTCTATCACTTACAGAAACGTTTTTAAGTAATATAGCGTTTCTCCTTAATAAGAACAATAAAAAAACGTCTCATACGAAATGAGACGTTTTTTTATGCTAATAGCTGGATAACCAACTTATTCACAAGCGATCCGTCTGTTTTACCTTTTACTTTCGGCATAACAGCAGTCATCACCTTACCCATATCTGCTTTAGAAGTCGCACCAACTTCAGAAATAACTTGCTTGATTACATCAACTAGTTCTTCTTCAGTTAATTGCTCTGGCAAATATGCGCTTAAAATCTGAATTTCACTTTGCAGTTTATTAACAAGGTCTTCACGACCAGCTTTTTTAAATTCAAGGAGGGAGTCCTTATACTGTTTTACTTCACGAGCTAAAACTGTTACTTCCTCTTCTTCAGTAAGAGTATGTTGCAGTTTAATACCTTCATTTTGTAAAGCAGCCTTAACCATACGAATAACGGTTAATTTTTCTTTTTGTTTATTCTTCATCGCTTGTTTCATATCATCGTTTAAACGACCGAGAAGACTCATAACTTACACCCTCTCTTAGAATTTACGCTTTCTTGCCGCTTCAGATTTCTTCTTACGTTTTACACTTGGTTTTTCATAAAACTCGCGCTTTCTTGCTTCAGCAAGTGTACCAGTTTTAGAAACCGATCTTTTAAAACGGCGAAGTGCATCCTCCAAAGACTCGTTTTTACGAACGACTGTTTTTGACATTCTCTTTCCCTCCCTCCGAAACATCACACTTACATACTAACTTCAGCATGCAAAAAGAAACACTTCTTCAGCATGTCTTTTACGATTATAATACATTTTATCACTTCAGGTCAACTATTTGGCAGAATAAAAGAAGAATAGAAGCATTTCCTTTTCAAAAGTTAAGCAAATAGCTAGTATCCTTCACTGATGAAGACAACTATATTTTTATCGTTTCATCTTTTTTCATACAGGGATGCACGAAACGCCTTCCCACCTTCTAGTACTTAACCGCTTCAAATAAAGAAAGCATGCAAACCGTTTCCGGTTGCACGCTCTTTTTATGCGCTTGCTGATTCTTTTTTCACATCATCTTCAAGAACACGAACAAATTGCGCTTCGTTATATGGATAACCAGATTTCGTAATTTTTACTTTCACTAGCTTACCAATTAATTCTTCTGATCCTTCAAATACAATTTTCAAGTAGTTATCTGTATAACCTACATATAACCCTTCACGGTCGCCCTCTTTAAATTGCTCTTCCGGAATGATTTCAAGCACTTCACCTTCAAACGCTGATGCGTACTCTTTCGCTAATTGATTAGATAGCTCAATTAAACGATGAACACGATCGTTCTTCACATCTTCAGGAACTTGATCTTCCATGCGTGCTGCAGGTGTTCCTGTACGTTTTGAGTAAGGGAACACATGCAATTCAGAGAAGCGGTTCTCTTTAATAAAATTGTATGTTTCCATGAATTCTTCTTCTGTTTCACCTGGGAAACCAACGATTACGTCAGATGTAATCGCAAGGCCTGGTAACGCTTCTTTCAAACGATCTAAACGCTCTTGGAAGAACTCCATCGTATATTTACGACGCATACGTTTTAATACAGTATTAGAACCAGATTGCAACGGAATATGCAAGTGGCGTACAACTACTTCAGATTTATCTAACACTTCAATTACTTCATCTGAAATTTGACTCGCTTCAATAGAAGAAATACGAAGACGTTTTAATCCGCCTACTTCCGCTTCCATATCACGAAGTAATCCAGCTAAGTTATAATCTTTTATGTCTTCGCCGTATCCACCTGTATGAATACCCGTTAATACGATTTCTTTATAGCCTGCATCCACTAATTGTTGTGCTTGTTTAATAACTTCTTTTCCATCACGAGAACGCATTAAACCACGCGCCCAAGGAATGATACAGAATGTACAGAAGTTATTGCAACCCTCTTGTATTTTTAAAGACGCACGTGTACGATCCGTGAAATAAGGTACATCAAGTTCTTCGTACACACGTGTTTTCATAATATTACGGACAGCATTAATTGGTTGACGCTCTTTACGGAATTCTTCGATGTAACCTAACATCTTTTCACGATCCTGTGTACCAACTACAATATCTACACCTGGAATCGCCATAATTTCAGCTGGAGATGTTTGTGCATAACATCCCGTTACGCAAATAACTGCATCTGGATTTTGACGCACAGCACGTCTAATTACTTGACGGCTTTTTTTGTCCCCAGTATTCGTTACTGTACATGTGTTAATAACATATACATCAGCTTTCTTTTCATATTCTGTTCTTTCATAACCACCTTGTTTAAACAATTGCCAAATGGCTTCTGTTTCATAATGGTTTACTTTACAACCTAACGTATGGAACGCAACAGTTGACATTGATCATCACCCCATCAATTCAAAATGATACGAAGCAGCACTTAACGCGTATAACGGCGCCGTTTCTGTTCTTAAAATTCTTGGTCCTAAACTACATGGTACAAATTTATGTTCACGAAGCGCTGTAATCTCTTCCTCAGCTAAACCGCCTTCTGGGCCAAATACAATCAATAGCTTTTGATCTGGTTTCATTGTCGTTAAAGCTTTCGCAAAATTAGATTTCTCGCCTTGTTTTGCTTCCTCTTCGTAAGCAACAAGACAAACATCATACTCACCACTCATTGAAAGCAATTGCTTAAATGATGCCGGAGCATGTACTTCTGGAATTTCACTTCTATGTGATTGTTCCGCAGCTTCTTTCACAATTTTTCTTAAACGCTCAACTTTTTTATCAGCTTTTTTCGCATCCCATTTTACGATAGAGCGAGATGCTTGAAATGGTAAGAATGCAGCTGCCCCAAGCTCAGTTCCTTTTTGAAAAATTAACTCTAGCTTGTCTCCTTTTGGCAGTCCACTTGCAATCGTCACGAAAACAGGAAGTTCACTTGACGCCTCTACCCATTCTACAATAGCCGTATTAATAAATTCACTGGTAATTTCATCAATTGAACATACTGCTGTTTTTCCGTTTACACAGCAATAAATATGATCACCAGCTGACATACGCATCACTCTTGCGATATGATGTACGTCATCACCTACAATGCGAATACTTGTCTCATTTACATATTTCTCTTCTACAAAATAACGTTGCATATAATCACCTTAGTAGAGTTTCGTTCCTTTCGTAAGTCAACACTTACGAAAAGAACGAAACGTTATCATTTTTCATATAACAAACGGCAAGTCCCTCACCTTATAGTGAGAGACTCCCCTTTTCATTATAGACTAAAATCTATATTACGCATTTCGTGCAATAATTGCTACCCAATCTTCCATTCGTAACACTTCTTCAATTGTAAATCCAGCTTGTTCTAACGCCTCAGAAATTACTTTTTCCTTCGCAGCAATAATGCCCGATGTAATAAATAATCCACCTGACTTCACAACTCTTGCTGCATCTTCAGGGAATAATAGAATAATCTCTGCTAATAAGTTAGCTACGATTAAATCAACAGGACCTTCAATACCTTCTAAAAGACTATTTTGTCCAACAGACACGATATCATCTGTTTTATTTAAACGTACATTCATTTCTGCACTTTCAACCGCAACCGGATCTAAATCATATGCTTGAACAGAAGACGCACCTAATTTTGCAGCCGCAATACTAAGTACACCAGAACCTGTTCCTACATCAATAATAGTGTCACCTGGCTGTACTGTTTTTTCTAAAGCACGGATACACATCGTTGTTGTTGGATGAGTTCCTGTACCAAATGCCATACCCGGGTCTAATTCAATGATTTTTTCATCAGGAGAAGATGGTGTATATTCTTCCCAAGTCGGTACGATTGTGAATGTATCAGAAATTTGTACTGGATGGTAATATTTTTTCCAAGCAGTAGCCCAATCTTCTTCATTGACTTCGTTAACGGTAATATTTCCAGTACCAATTTCGATGTCGTAAGATGGAAGCACATCAATAGATGATTTTACACCTGCAATCGTTTCATGTAAAGAATCCGTTTGCGGGAAATACGCTTTTATTAATACACCTTCCGCCGGATATTCATCTGGGTTCAATGCATAAATTTCACCATATTGTTGCTCGCGCTCTTTCGTTAACTCCGCTGGATCCTCAATTGCAACTCCGCTAGCACCAGCTTCATGTAAAATATGAGAGACAGCTTCTACTGCTTCTTCTGTTGTATGAATACTAATTTCTGACCATTTCACAATTTACCAACTCCATTTTTTATTTCCATTATTCCCCTTTGAAAGCACGTTTAAGCTTTCCGAATAAACTATCATCCTGCTCTTCTTGTCCTGCAAATTCACGTAATAAATCTTTTTGCTGTGAAGTTAATTTCGTCGGTACAACAACGCGAACGACTACATATTGATCTCCTTGACCGTATCCACGTACGTTCGGAGCACCTTTTCCTTTTAGGCGGAATTCTGTTCCTGTTTGTGTTCCTGCTGGAATTTTCAGCTTCACTTTACCATGAACAGTAGGAACTTCTACTTCATCACCAAGTGCCATTTGTGCAAATGTTAATGGCATTTCACAAATAATATGATCTCCTTCACGCTCGAAGAATTCATGATTTCTTACATGAACGACAACATATAAGTCTCCTGCTGGTCCACCGTTTACGCCAGCTTCACCTTTTCCAGACACACGAATTTGTTGACCATTATCGATACCTGCTGGAATTTTAACATTGATTTTTTTACGTTTACGAACTTTACCTGAACCGTGACATGTCGTACATTTTTCTTTAATCATTTGCCCAGTTCCTGAACAATGACCACAAGCTTGACGGTTCACAATACGACCAAACGGTGTATTTTGTTCTACACTCACTTGACCTGATCCTGAACAATGTTTACATGTTTCTTTTGAAGTTCCTGGTTTTGCTCCACTACCTTTACAAGTATCACATGGATCTTCTACTGGAATTTCTACATTTAATTCCTTACCAAAAATAGCTTCTTCAAAATCTAAAGTGACTTGATATTGTAAGTCAGCACCTTGGCGCGGAGCATTTGGATCACGACGTCTACCGCCGCCACCGCCAAAGAAAGAACTAAATATATCTTCAAAACCGAAGCCACCGCCGAAGTCTCCTCCGCCGCCAAATCCACCGAATCCTTGATTTGCACCAGCATGACCAAATTGATCGTACTGTGCACGCTTTTGATCATCACTTAACACTTCGTATGCTTCTTGTACTTCTTTAAACTTTTCAATTGCATTTTCTTCTTTGCTTACGTCTGGATGGTATTTTTTAGCCAAACGACGATACGCTTTTTTAATTTCATCTGTTGAAGCGCCCTTGCTAAGTCCAAGGACCTCATAATAGTCTCGTTTACTCATAAATTTACAACCCCCGAATCTTTCACATAAACGTAATTTTAACACCGAAAGAAAGTGCTTTGCAACAAAGTTTCCTCACTTACAGTATGCAAAGCGAAAAACTTAAGATCCTCACACATCGCTTCTCATTCGTGAAAAAAGCCAAAGTCAAGGCACGCTTGACTTTGACTTTTTGTCATCTTACTTATTATGTTTACAGTTGAATTACTTGTCTTCTTTTACTTCTTCAAACTCAGCGTCAACTACATTGTCTTTCTTTGCGCCAGCGTCTTGTGCACCTTGCGCACCTTCCGCTTGGCCAGCAGCTGCTTGAGCTTGCTCGTATAATTTAACAGTTAATTGTTGTACGATTTCTTGTAAAGCATCTTTTTTCGCACGAATTTCTTCAAGCTCGTTTTTCTCAATTGCAGCTTGTAATGCTTCTTTCGCTTCTGTTGCTTTTGCAACTTCAGCTGCATCTACTTTACCTTCTAAATCTTTTACAACTTTGTCTGTTTGGAATACAAGTTGGTCAGCTTCGTTACGAAGTTCAACTTCTTCCTTACGTTTTTGGTCAGCGTCAGCATTTGCTTCCGCTTCTTGTACCATACGTTCTACTTCTTCATCAGAAAGACCTGAAGAAGATTGGATTGTAATAGCTTGCTCTTTGCTTGTTCCTAAGTCTTTCGCACGTACGTTAACGATACCGTTCGCATCAATATCGAATGTTACTTCGATTTGCGGAATACCACGTGGTGCTGGTGGAAGGTCAGTTAATTGGAAACGACCTAACGTTTTGTTGTCAGCTGACATTGGACGCTCACCTTGTAATACGTGAATGTCTACTGCTGGTTGATTATCAGCAGCTGTCGAGAATACTTGTGACTTACTTGTTGGAATTGTAGTGTTACGCTCGATTAATTTCGTGAACACGCCACCCATAGTTTCAATACCTAAAGAAAGTGGAGTTACGTCTAATAATAGAACGCCTTCTACATCACCAGTAAGTACGCCACCTTGAACTGCAGCACCTAATGCTACAACTTCATCAGGGTTTACACCTTTATATGGCTCTTTACCAGTTTCACGTTTAATAGCTTCTTGTACAGCTGGGATACGAGTAGATCCACCAACAAGAATAACTTTATCTAATTCGCTTGGAGCAAAACCAGCGTCTTTTAATGCACGACGAGTTGGCTCTAATGTTCTTTCAACAAGACCTGCTGAAAGCTCTTCGAATTTCGCTCTTGTTAACGTTAATTCTAAGTGTAATGGACCAGCAGCTCCAGCACTAATGAATGGTAATGAAATTTGAGTTTGTGTTACACCAGAAAGATCTTTTTTCGCTTTTTCAGCTGCATCTTTCAAGCGTTGAAGCGCCATTTTATCTTGGCTTAAATCAATGTTATTTTCTTTTTTGAACTCAGCTACTAAGTGATCGATGATAACTTGGTCAAAGTCATCGCCACCAAGACGGTTGTCACCAGCAGTTGAAATAACTTCGAATGTGCCGTCTGCTAACTCAAGGATAGATACGTCAAATGTACCGCCACCTAAGTCATACACTAAGATTTTTTGTTCTTCATCTTGTTTTTCTAAACCGTAAGCAAGTGCTGCTGCTGTTGGCTCGTTAATGATACGCTCAACTTCTAAACCAGCGATACGACCAGCATCTTTCGTTGCTTGACGCTCTGCATCGTTGAAGTATGCAGGTACTGTAATAACAGCTTTCGTTACTGTTTCACCTAAGTATGCTTCAGCAGAAGCTTTTAAGTTTTGTAAAATGATTGCAGAAATTTCTTGAGGTGTGTAATCTTTACCTTCAACTTCTACTTTGTAGTCTGTACCCATATGACGTTTAACAGACATGATTGTATTTGGGTTTGTAATTGCTTGACGCTTTGCAACTTCCCCAACTTGACGTTCTTCATTTTTGAAAGCTACAACAGAAGGTGTTGTACGGTTTCCTTCTGGATTTGGGATAACCTTTGGTTCTCCACCTTCCATAACAGCTACACAAGAGTTTGTTGTACCTAAGTCAATACCGATAATTTTACTCATGGCTAATCCTCCTACTTTTATGTAAATTATTGATTTACTTTTACCATTGATGGGCGAATTACACGATCTTTTAGTTTATAACCTTTTTGGAATTCTTCCACAACCGCGTTTGATTCAAATTCACTGTCTTCCACTTGCATAATAGCTTGGTGTTCATTAGGATCAAACTGTTTACCAACAGCTCCAATCACTTCCACACCTTCTTTAGTCAACGCTTCTAACAATTGACGATGCACCATTTCCATACCTTGTAATAAGGATTTCGTTTGCTCATCAGTTGCTTCCACTTGCATCGCTCTTTCAAAATTATCAAGAGCTGGCAAAATGTCTGAAACTAGACTTTGTGCTCTATATTTTTCAGCAGCCTGTTTATCCATTTGGACGCGGCGCTTATAATTTTCAAAATCAGCTTGTAGACGTAATGTGCGACCTTCCGTTTCCGTTAGTTTCGCTTGTAACTCATCTACTTTTTCTTGTAAAAGAGCAGCCTCACTTTTTTCTTCTACAGTTTCTTCACTGTTTTCTGGCGTGACAGCTTCTTCAACTTGCGCTTCTTTTACTTCTTCTACCACTTGTTCGTTACGCTCTTCCACAATATTCACCTCCTTAAAAGGTATTAGGTATCATGTATAGCATGATTACCTAAGATTATATATTACACACAGCAATGAAAATTTCATCACTTGAGCGAATGTATTACTCTCATTTACTTTTTAAGTCCATCTGTAAATTGTCTCGTAAATAACTGTAACAAACTAATTACCCGAGAGTATTGCATTCTTGTCGGACCTAAAATAGCAATTGTTCCAAGCTGTTCTTCTCCAATCGAATATGTTGCAGAAATTAAACTGCAATCCTCCATAGCCGTCGCAGAGTTTTCCCTACCAATTTTCACTTGAATACCTACTTGTTTATGACGCAAAATGTCATAAAACTCGGCTTCATTATCGATCATCGTCAATAAGGACCTTACTTTGTGAATGTCATGGAACTCTGGTTGCGAAAGCATATTTGCTTTTCCTCCAAAGTATATCTTTTCCGATAAAGGAACTTGAAATGTACCATCTAACATTCTTATTGCACTATCGTAATTATGAACATACCCACGTAAAACTGTAACAATCTCTTTAAAGATTTTGTTATGCAGTTCTGCCATTGGTACGCCTGATAGCTTTTCATTTAAAATATTAACCATTTTTTCTAAATCTGATAAATCAACAGATTCCGGAACGGTAATCGTTTTGCTTTGTACATGCCCTGTATCCGTTACAATAATAGCGACTGCAGTTTGACGATCAAGCGGCACAATTTGTACGTTTTTAAGTTTATTTGTGCTTAACTTCGGTCCGAGAACAATGGCCGTATAATTTGTAAGCTCTGATAAAATTTGAGCCGATTGCTGTGCAATCTTTTCTGCTTCAAAAATTCTTTCAGCAAATAAATCTTTAATTTGTACAATTTCATCGTTCGGTAAGTTTTGCGGCGCTAAAAGATGGTCTACATAAAATCGGTATCCTTTCTCAGAAGGAACACGTCCAGAAGAACTATGCGTTTTCTCAATAAATCCTAGCTCCTCTAAATCAGCCATTTCATTTCGAATAGTAGCTGAACTAAACGTAATTTCATCTTTCTTAGCCAACGTCCTAGACCCAACAGGTTGCGCTGATCCAATAAAGTCATCAATAATTGTTTGTAAAATTAAGAGCTGACGTTCCGTAAGCATCTCATCATCACCTCTGTTAGCACTCTTTCTCTTCGAGTGCTAAATCTATTAATAACTTACCAAAATTGACATTCAATTGTCAACGGAAACGTCACGAAATAATGAAATTTTTTCACGTTAATGGAACATTTAATTAGTCAATTAAAAATGATTGGAATACTTCATTCCCTAATAATTTTCCTTTTCGCGTTAAACGTACATATCCACCTCCATCGCTCTCTTCAAGCAATCCTTGTTCTTGGTTGTTTTGTAACTGCTTCGCGAAAACTTGATCCATCTCCATATTAAATTTCTTTTGAAACGCTATTTTAGATACACCTTTTGTTTTTCGAAGTCCTAAGAACAACTCTTCTTCCATCTTTTCTTTCTCCGTCACCACGTGAACATTTAAATACGGAAATCCTGTTTCATCAATTTTATTAAAATATTGCTTCAGCGGACCTACATTTTGAATACGTTCCCCATTCACATAACTATGAGCTCCAGCTCCAAAGCCATAATACTCTTCATTATTCCAGTATGTGAGATTATGTCTACTTTTATTGTCACCTTTTGAGAAATTACTAATTTCATACTGGTTATAACCGTGTTTCTCCATTTCATCCATTACCATTTCATACATTTTCGCTTCATGGTCTTCACCCGGAAGACGCAATTTCCCTTTATTCATTAAGTTATAAAACACTGTTTTAGGTTCCACAATTAATGAATATGCCGAGAAATGTTGTACACCAAGCGTAAAAGCAATATCTAATGTTTCCTTCACATCTTCTATCGTTTGTCCTGGCAAAGCATAAATAATATCTACATTAATATTTTTAAAGCCTACTTCCTGAGCTTCTCGAATCGCTAGGAATGCATCTTCCCTCGTATGCTTGCGCCCGATTTTCTCAAGCAGTTCATCACGGAACGTTTGCACACCAAAACTAATTCGATTCACTCCACCTTCTAGTAGTACATTCAACTTCTCTTTCGGTAGATCTCCTGGATTCGCTTCAAATGTCAATTCACAATTCGGAGCAAACGGACGCAAATGACGATTAATAATCTCGAGTAATTTTTTTGTCTGTTCCATATTTAACGCTGTCGGAGTTCCACCGCCCACAAAAATCGTTTTCATACTATCAAACGGAACTTTTTGAACCGTATTTATTATTTCCTTCTCTAAATAATCTAAATATTGATCAACCGGTTGGCGTTCAATAAACACTTTATTAAAATCACAATAGTGACAAATGTGCTGACAAAACGGAATATGAATATATGCAGCTTGTACCAAATATAACTCCTACCTTTCTAAAAAGAAAACCTCCGCACTCCGGAGGATTCTCTACTTCTCTAACGTATTACGAATTTGTTCCATTCGCATTTTTCCCCAATCATACATCATTTCAACGATCGGTAAAAGCGACATGCCTAGTTCCGTCATATAATACTCAACACGAGGAGGAATTTCGGGATATACTGTTCGATCAACAATCCCATCTTCCATTAACTCTTTTAATTGGTTCGACAAAACTTTATGAGAAATGCTTGGGAATAACCGTTGTAATTCACTAAAACGATGAGGCCCTTCCACACCAAGATGCCACAGTATCACAACTTTCCACTTTCCACTAATAATAGAAAGCGTCAATTCCTTTTCACAATTAAAATTGCCATTTTGTATTTTATCTTGAATATCTTTTCGAATATTTTCGGACATTAACAATCTCCTAACTCTATATGAACTAAAAAGCTCTCTCATTATTGTAAATGAGAGCTGCTCAGATGTCTAAAAAGTAATTATACAGAAAAAAGAAGCCGCACAAACGACTTCTTTTTTATTTCAAATATTAGTTGTCATCCATTTTCAGTACAGCCATGAATGCCTCTTGCGGCACTTCTACAGAACCAACAGACTTCATACGTTTTTTACCTTCTTTTTGCTTATCAAGAAGTTTACGCTTACGAGAAATGTCACCGCCGTAACATTTTGCAAGTACGTTTTTACGCATCGCCTTAATTGTAGAACGTGCTACAACTTTATTTCCGATAGTCGCCTGAATTGGCACTTCGAACTGTTGTCTCGGAATTAATTCTTTTAATTTCTCTACAATTACTTTACCACGGTCATACGCTGAATCACGGTGTACGATAAATGATAAAGCATCCACTTGTTCATTATTTAAAAGAATATCCATTTTCACAAGTTTAGATGGTTTATAACCAATTAACTCGTAGTCAAATGATGCATACCCTTTCGTATTTGATTTCAATTGATCGAAGAAGTCATATACGATTTCTGATAACGGGATTTCATATGTTAATGTAACACGCGTTTCATCTAAATATTGCATATCAATAAACGTTCCACGTTTACCTTGGCAAATTTCCATTACAGCTCCAACATAGTCATTCGGAACCATAATTGAAGCCTTCACAAACGGCTCTTCTACACGATCGATAGACTGTGGGTCTGGCATATTAGATGGATTATCAACAATAACATCTTCACCGTTTGTTAAATAAACCTTATAAATAACGCTTGGCGCTGTTGTAATTAAGTCAATCTTAAATTCACGTTCAATACGTTCTTGAATGATTTCCATGTGAAGAAGTCCTAAGAATCCACAACGGAAACCAAACCCTAACGCTTGAGATGTTTCTGGCTCAAACTCAAGAGCAGAATCGTTTAACTCTAATTTTTCTAACGCATCACGTAAATCGTTATAACGAGCAGAATCAATTGGATACAGCCCACAGAATACCATCGGGTTTAATTTACGGTAACCTGGTAACGCCTCTGCAGCTGGACGTTTCGCATGTGTAATCGTATCACCTACACGTGTATCACCTACATTTTTAATAGATGCTGCTAAGAAACCTACATCACCTACTGTTAACTCGTCACGTTGCGTAGTTTTCGGTGTAAATACACCTACTTCTGTTACTTCAAATTCTTTACCCGTTGCCATCATACGTACTTTATCGCCAACTTTTACCGTTCCATTTACAACACGGATATAAGCAATTACACCACGGTACGGATCATATAAAGAGTCAAAAATCATACATTGTAACGGCTCTTCTGAATCACCTGCCGGAGCTGGTACTTTTTCAACAATTTGTTCTAAAATTTCTTCAATACCAATTCCAGCTTTCGCAGAAGCAAGTACCGCTTCTGATGCATCTAAACCAATTACATCTTCTACCTCTTGACGTACACGTTCTGGATCCGCACTTGGTAAGTCGATTTTATTGATAACTGGTAAAATTTCTAAGTTGTTATCAAGCGCTAAGTATACGTTCGCTAACGTTTGCGCTTCAATACCTTGCGCTGCATCTACTACAAGAATCGCGCCTTCACAAGCCGCTAAACTACGAGATACTTCGTACGTAAAGTCGACGTGTCCTGGTGTATCAATTAAATGAAGAATATACTCTTCACCATCTTTTGCTTTATAGTTTAATTGTACTGCGTTTAATTTGATTGTAATACCACGCTCACGCTCTAAATCCATAGAGTCAAGCAACTGAGCTTTCATTTCGCGTTGTGTTAACGCATTTGTTTTCTCTAAAATACGGTCTGCTAACGTTGATTTTCCGTGATCAATATGAGCAATAATAGAGAAATTACGAATTTTGGACTGTCTTTTTGCTCTTTCTTCTTTGTTCATCTATGTTCTCAACTCCTAATAGTCTCGCCAATATACACTAGCACTGATTATATCAATAGAGCAACAAAGATTCAATGAAAACTCGTGCTGCTTACGATACAAATCATTCTATCTATATCTTATGCGAATAAACCATAAGAGACAAACCCTTTTCAAATTTTAAAACGGTTGTCTTACAAATCAGTAAAACAACCGCCTCCCATGTTACTCTTAGCTAAAAATCCCCTTTATTTTCCCAACAACTATATCCGTTCCGAACTTCGTCATTTCATAAGCTACACTTGCTACCGCCATCCCAATTCCTTCTACAACATTAAAACTTCTTAAACGTTCTAATTGTTGTTGTTTTTCTGAAGCTGAAAACGAACTACCCAAAATTTCTGATTCAGCACCTGTACTCTCTGTCCCTGTCATATGAGCTATTTGTTCATACGACAATTGCCGATAACCTTTCATACTTTTCAAACCATGATTAGCAAGTGACACTCCTGCTATCATCATAAGTAAACATAAAGCTACACTACATATACACAAAAGCGCAAAACGACTCAAACTATTATCATCTTTCTCCCTCAATGTGTATACGCTCCCGTATTATCTTGATCAATTTGATGATGCAGCGCTGCATTTAAACCACTCGCTATTACATTCGCCATATCCTCAATAAAAGTATCTACTTCTTTTGGGGTCACCATTAAGTTATGACCAAGAGGCGATAGCACTTCATAAATGAGCCTTCTTTTTTCTTCTTCTTCCAACGTACCAACAGCACCTAAAAACATATTTCGGCTCTTTTCATCTGGCATATCTTCTTCTGTTAATTTTTTCTTTTCTCCAAATGAAAATCCCGCTGGTAACAAAGATCGTGAAGGTTTGTTTCCTTCTTTCATCTCTCGACCAAAATGTTTCAAAATATAATCAATCGTATCACTTGTAATCGAAACGGCATCGACCACAGTCGGAACACCAATTGCGATAACAGGGATACCTAATGTCTCTTTACTTAGTTCCTTACGTTTATTCCCAACCCCTGATCCAGGATGGATTCCAGTATCAGAAATTTGTATCGTGCTATTTACTCGTTCAATAGAACGGGCAGCTAATGCGTCAATCGCAATTACAAAGTCTGGATTTGTCTTCTCAATAATCCCATAAATAACATCGCTCGTTTCGATGCCTGTAATCCCCATTACCCCCGGCCGGATTGCACTAACAGGTCTAAACCCTTCTTCTACACTTTCAGGCTGCAATTGAAACAAATGTCTCGTTACTAATACATTTTCTACAACTATTGGCCCAAGAGCATCCGGTGTTACATTCCAATTCCCAAGGCCTACAATTAAACAGCTCGCTTCTTTTGTAACACCAACCTCTTCTAAAAAATAAGAAAATTCTTTTGCGAAAATACGCTCCACTTTTTGTTGAAGTTCTGTATCTTGCTGACGTATACCTTGTACTTCAAGCGTTAAATAATTTCCAGGTTTTTTACCCATCGCTTCAGAGGCAGCTTCATCAATTGTTACTTTTGTAATTATAGTACCTTCTTCTTCCCTCTCTTTTACAATTACCCCCTGTATCCCTTTTTGTTCTTCTTGGCTTTCTTGCAACATTTGATGAGCTTCTACAGCAAGGTCAGTTCTAACGCTATATTTACTTAAATCCAATGGTTCTTTCATCGTATCTCCTCCGTAATTCATAGTAAATATCGTTAGATTTCCCAAAGTTATATAAGGTCATTCTTTCCTTTACGTGAAATTTCATGGATATACTATTGCAATTCTCTTCACCGTTTGATAGAATATCACTTGTTCTATGTAAGAATCGAGTCATTCGATTGCACCAGGGAGGTGAAAAGTATGGCAAACATCAAATCTGCTATCAAACGCGCTAAACTTAGCGAAGAGCGTCGTGCACATAACGCTTCTATCAAGTCTGACATGCGTTCTGCTGTTAAAACTGTAGAAGCTTTAGTTACTAATAACGATCTTGAAAATGCTAAAGAAGCTTTCAAAACTGCTTCTAAAAAACTTGACAAAGCAGCTCGTAAAGGTCTTATCCACCAAAACGCTGCATCTCGTCAAAAATCTCGCTTAGCGAAACAAGTAAACGCGTAAGGCGTTTAAAAAACGATCCATTTGGGTCGTTTTTTTATATACAAAAAAGTTCATGCACTAAGTACATGAACTTTTTTTGTGTCATCACATATGATTTAATCGCATTAAGAAAAACTCGAGCACAAGTTTCTTATCCATCTTTCCCGTCTTCATACTATAATCAGCTTCCGCTAATTCTATAATCACTTTTTTTAATTCTTCAAAAGAGAAAAATTTCGTTTGATTCATTGCCAATTTTACACGATACGGATGTACACCAATATGAGATGCAATTTGATTTTGCCCATAACCACGTTGCTGTAACTCTTTCACTTGATACAACAAACGGAATTGACTCACTAATAATGCAAGCAATTTAATCGGTTCTTCCTGCTGCGTAAATAATCCATCCAAAATTTGCATCGCACCTGCAATATCTTTTTTCACCACTTTTTCTGTCAAAGCAAATACATTTTGCTCAACTGATTTTGGCACAAGCTCTGCAACAAGTTGCGTTGTAATCTCTCCGCCCATACCAACGTATAACGTTAACTTGTCCATTTCCTTCGCCAACATCGTTACATTACTTCCCACCAGCTCTAACAACAAACTAACAGCCGCATTATCAATATGCACATGCACTTCATCTGCACGAGCAACAATCCACTTCTGAACATCCTGCACTTGCATCGCATTTGCTTCTACTACATCCGCTGTTTTCTTTAATAGTTTTGTAATTTTTTTTCGCTCATCAAGTTTTTCGTAAGGCGCAACAAAAACAAGAATAGAAAATGGAGAAGGTTCACCAATGTATTCTTCTAAAATTTTTATATTTTGCTCTAACTTTTCTTTTTGCGAAGTCAAAAATAGCGGTGATTTTATTAACAGTACTTTCCGCTCTCCAAAGAAAGGAAGCGTACGCGCATCCTCAACCACATCTTCTAAATACGCTTCTTCCAAATCGTATGTCACAACATTAAACTCTCGATCTTCTTCTTCAAGTGCTTCTGTCGTAATAAGCTTTATCGTTTCATTTATAAAAAAAGCTTCCGTCCCATATAGTAAATATAACGGAGCAAACTGTTTCTTTTTAATTTTTTTATGTATATCACTCATACTTTTTCCTACTCCCTAACTTGGCAATATATATTTATACTAATGCCCTAGCTTTTGTTTTACAAGTACAAAGGAACAGGCTTTATAACCCGTTCCTTTATTTATATTAAACGCCACGCAATAAGCCCCGGGTTTCTTATTGGTGTGCGGTAATCACCTTCCCTTTATTATTCACAATAAAAATTCGAGTATAAGTGCCAACTGTTAACATGCTTGGAAACAAAAAACTCACGTTACTTCATAATCTAAAAGTTGCAAAAAGCTCATTTTCTCTTCATATTGAAATTGTAGATTTTTTTCTGACAATATTTTATACTAAAGTGGAATGTTGGGGAGGGATTCTAAATGAATGATTTTGAACAAAACGTTCAAAGTAAACGCAATGACGCTATTGATTCAGGGGTAGGATTTATCGTCTCATTTGGTTTTTTCGCAACACTTTTCATCATTGCAACTGTTATTAAATTTATCGGTTCTTAAAGACTGCCACTTCATGGCAGTCTTCTCTTTTTCACCTATTATATGTCTTATCATATGTGATTTTACTTTGAAAGGTTCCATTTTCCCCTTTAAAAACATAGGAAATAGCACCTTGCTTGTCCGTGCGCCATATCGCACTCCCCATCTTCTCCAAACGTTCTATCACTTCTTTATGCGGGTGTCCATATCTATTCTGCTTACCAACAGATATAATCGCTACACGGGGCTGTATAACGTTCAAAAAAGACTCTATAGATGACGTATTACTTCCATGATGAGCAACTTTTAAAACATCCACTCGCAAATCTGGATACGCAGATACTAAAAACTTCTCGCCTTCTTCTTCTAAATCGCCTGTAAATAGCCACGTCAACCCTCCAAATTTTGCCCATATTACAATTGAAGCATTATTTTCACTTTTTTCTTTTCCTTTTGGAGCTAAAACGAAAAATTCAGCTTCATTTACACTCCAACTCTCCCCTTCCCCCACTTCAGTTATTTTCATTTCCTTTTCTAATGCCTGTTTCTTTACTGCTTTTTCTAATACTGCATCTTTTCCCTTTCGGCCAAATACCACTTCTTTTACAGGTATATATGATAATAATTCTTGCGCAGCACCTATATGATCTGCATCTCCATGCGTTATGATTAATTTATCAATTGTTTTAATACCTTCTTTTTGTAAATAGGGTATTAAAACATCATTTCCAACAGAAAATTCATGCTTTTTTTGTTGCCATTCTTCCTTATTCACACGAAGCGTTCCACCTGTATCAATAAGATAAACCCCTTTATCATACGGAAGGCGAATTAATATTGCATCACCTTGTCCAACATCAATAAATGTTACACTTCCGCTTCCTCTAAAATATGGATATACATAATGACACGTGCTAATAAAAAGAAATACACTTACAACTATACACACCATTTTTTTCGGCGCTCTCCTTTCCCAAACCATCAGTATACTGACAATACTCGCGCAATATACAGCTACAAGATTAAAGGGCGTTTTCCCAAAAATAAGCTGGGTAAATGGTAAACTTTCACAATAACTTAGAAAATCATTAGACATACTCAAGCCTATTGATAATACATTCGCAAATCCTTTTGCGAGAAACGGGACAATTGGCATACACAGTAAAATAATAATGCTACATGGTAATACAATGATAGATAAAAACGGAACGTATAAGAGATTGAGGAAAATGCTATATGGAGAAAAATAACCAAAGTGATATAACAAAATCGGAGTACTAACGAGCTGTGAAATGATAGAAATATAAATAGAATTTCGGATTACTCCGTTGCTACTCCCTAATAATAACGGAGCAGACAAAAGTAAAGCGAAGCTACCTACAAAAGAAAACTGAAATCCAATATTAAAAACAAGATAAGGGTCATATATAAGCATACATATAGCTGTTACACTTAAAGCATCTAAACTAGATAAACGAATCGAGCACATAAAAGCAATCAACATCAACACTCCTGCTATAGAAGCCCTTATAACAGATGGTGACGCCCCTGCTAAAACCATATACAAAGGAATACAGACGATAAGGCAAATTGTTGCTACCTCCCTCGTCGCACCACTTCTTAGCAAAATAAAATATACTATCCCCATTAACAATACAATGTGCGAACCTGAAATTGCTAACAAATGTATAAGACCAAACTGTTGATATTGCTCTTCCACTTCAAACGTCATTTGTTGTCTATCACCAAATAGTAACGCATTCATAAAAGCACCTGATTGCTCTGGAAACATTTCTGTAACTTTCGAGATTGCTTGTTGCCTCAAAAGGAGAATCCGTTGCATGAGCGACAGTGATGTTTTATAGCATTCAGAAATATATGTAGCCTCAAATGCGAAATGAATATGTTGCTTGTATAAATAATCACGGTAATTAAAACCATGAAAATTCCGAGCTGTTTGTGGTTCTTTCCTCTCACCCTCGAATACACATGATATCCCTGCGTATAATTGTTGCATTTTTTCCTTTTCCAAGGCTGATTTTATTCTATAACTTAACTGCACTATATTTTTATTGTGATCTTCAAATTGAAAAGATAGGCGATCCCCATTAACAAGCGGTGTATTTCGTACAACCCCTCTTGTAACTCCATAGGACTCTCCTAGAGACTTATTCCACCCTTGAATATAGGAAGTGTATATAGCGCTACTAAAGCACGCTACAATGCAAAAAACGAAGGTTTTACGCGAAGTGCGATATAAACAGAAGAAAACATTTAAAAAGAGGCAAAAAACCATCAATAAAAGTGACGAGGAAAAGGCAATTGCAATCCCTATTATAAACGAGATTGCAACATACCTCCATTGTTCCTGCAACTTATACTCACTCCTTATAGCATCATTTTTGCTTTCGTGAATACATGCTGTAATTCTTCCATTGATAAACTATCTTTTTCTAAAGACGCAAATAATTCTTTTAACTCCGTATAACGTTTTTGCTCCTCCAATGCAGCAATATCATATTCTAGCGGAACGTGCTTCACTGTTACATTCGCTTGTTCAAATAACTCTATGGCGTATGGATGATTTTTATAATCCTGCGCATAATAAACCGCTGTAATACCACTTTGAATAATTGCCTTACAACATTGTAAACAAGGGAAATGCGTAACGTAAATTTCTGCTTCCTCTGTTTTCGCACCAAACTTGGCACATTGTAATAAAGCATTCATTTCAGCATGAATTGTCCGAACACAATGATTATCGATTACGTAACAACCATCATCTATACAATGTACGCCACCTTTAATCGAACCATTATATCCACCAGCAATAATTCGTTTATCGCGAACGATTGTCGCTCCTACCGCAAGCCTTGTACATGTACTACGTAACGATAGTAGATGGCTTTGCGTCATAAAATATTGATCCCATGAAATTCGTTCCATATTTTTCACCTACTTTTTTGTCTACTTGTAGTGTAGCGAAAGAAGAAAAACTTCGTCAATCTTTTACGGAATAATAATTTGATCTTTTATCTTTTCAAGAGACTTCGTACCAATCCCATCAATCTCTAATAAGTCTTCTATTTTCTGAAACGGACCATGTTCTTCTCGATATTTCAAAATACTTTCTGCCTTTCGAGAGCCAATCCCCGTAATTTTTTCCAATTGCTCTTTCGCCGCTGTATTTATTCGAATCTTGCCATCTTCCTTAGAAGAAGTAAACATCCCTTGTTCTGACTCATTTTTACTCGGTATATAAAGAAGCATTTGATCTTGTACAATTTGTGCTAAATTCACTTTTTTGATATCTACTTCTGATAAAAAACCACCAGCCTTTTGAACTGCATCCTTTACGCGATCTCCTTCCTTCATTTCATATACCCCTTCTTTACTAACCGCTCCTTTCACATCAATTATAATTGTTCTTTTCTGTTCCTTTGTATCCGATATTTTTGGTTTACCCTTTTTTTCTATCTCCTTCTCCTGCACATTCATTGTAGTAGGCGTTCGTTCTACACTCTGGTTCGTTTTCCAAAAAACAAGAAAAAGTAAAGTTCCAATAATAACTACTAAACCTAACGACTTTTTCGGAAAATCCCACATCATTTTACACCTCTAATCATAAATTTATAACATCATTCATATTGTTTAGGAGAAAGCTGTTACGAAGGAGGGATGAAACTTTGAACATAGGAATTATAGGGACAGGAAACATGGGGAATATACTAATTGATGCATTTTTAGAAACCCGTGCTGTCAAGCCTTCGTGCCTTACAATCATTAATCGGACGCCTGCCAAAGCATATCATATAAAAGAAAAATACCCTTCTGTTCATATAGCAAAAACAATCCCGGAAGTAATCGAACAATCACAACTTATTTTTATTTGTGTTAAGCCGATAGATATATACCCTATCCTAAAAAAATACGCTGAACATTTTTCTGATGAAACGTGCTTAGTTTCTATTACGAGTCCAATATCTCCATCACAATTAGAGACTCTCGTACCTTGCCACGTCGCGCGTATCATTCCAAGTATCACAAACCGCGCCCTCTCTGGCGCCTCACTATTTACATTTGGAGATAATTGCTCTGAAGAATGGCAACAAAAACTACTTCGTCTATTCAAAAACATTTCTACACCTCTTGTAATAGAAGAAGATATAACGCGCGTTTCATCTGATATAGCAAGTTGCGGTCCTGCTTTCTTTAGTTATTTACTACAATGCTTCATTAACGCTGCTGTAGATAAAACAAATATTACACACGAAGAGGCTACTACTTTAGTAAGTGAAATGGTCGTGGGGATGGGGAAATTACTTGAAAAAGAAATCTTCACATTACCTACCTTACAAGAAAAGGTTTGCGTGAAAGGCGGCGTTACTGGGGAAGGCATTCGGGTTTTAGAAGAACACGTTGGAGATATGTTCCATAAGTTAATCGAGCGAACACATGAAAAATTTGATGAAGATTTAGAATGCGTTGATCAGCAATTCAATAAACACACATAATAAATACGTCATTTTCATTCCAAATCCTTTTTATAAATAATTACTTTTTTACAATACATTTTCACTTCAACTACTATTCCCACACTTTACGCATACGATCTTCAGATTATGCCAGAACTAAAAATACATCTTCTTTATAAAACAAAAGCAACCTTCTCGGTTGCTTTTGTTTTATCCCGCATTAACGGCCAGTAAGATCCCCACCTTAAAACTCAGCGAAAGCAAAGAAGTTAGGAGGGGGTCGGGCTGCCCGTAAAAGCCCGATTGGTTCAACTAATAATCAGCGGGAAGCTTCGCACCCCGCTGATTAAAGTTTCACTTTATCCGTTTTTCTTCGCCATGAAGAAAATACGCTCTGTTTGTTCTGTAACTTCAAGTCGCTCAAAATCACCTGTTACACGAAGCACTGTAAAACCTGCTTCTTGAAGCCATTTCGTTAACTCTTCCACTTGATATGCACGTTGCACGTGACATTCGTCAAACCGATGGTACACATCTTCTTCCGGATCTTGAACAAAGAATGTTAAATCATGCTCTACACTATTTGATTCTTCACCAGGGAAGCAATTCCAAATAAGAGATATTTCTTCTCCATTCACTGTATACGTTTCATCTTGAAATACATGATGTATTTTATATAAAGAATGTACATCAAATAAAAACAAGCCATCTTGGCGTAAATGGTGAAATACTCTTCTAAATGTTTCTTGCACTCCATCTTCTTGCAATACATAATTTAATGAATCACAAAAGATGGTTACACAATCAAACTCACCTGGAACATCAAGCTCTCGCATGTCTTGTTGATAAAAAGGAATAAAGTATCCCTCTGCTCCCAGTTTTTGCTGAGCGACTGTTAACATTTCTTCTGAAAGATCGACACCTATTAAATCGTAACCCTTTTGCACAAGCGGAAGGGTTACATTACCCGTACCGCATGCTACATCAAGAATTTTTGCCTCTTTCATATCTGCTTGCTGCAGGCTTTCCTCTGTGAATTCCACCCATTTATCATAAGGGACATCATTCATTAGTTCGTCGTACAACAATGCAAATTGTTCGTATTTCATTGGCCTAGCTCTTCTGTAATATCTTCACGTGGCACATCGCCCCATAGACGCTCTAAATTATAGTGATTACGCTCATCTTTATGGAATACATGAGCAACTACATCTCCAAGATCAACTAATACCCAACGTGCTTCGTCAAAACCTTCCATACGTTGTACGTCGATTTGGAACTCATGTGCTTTTGATTTAATTTCACGTGCAATTGCTTGCACTTGTTTATCTGAATTACCGTGACAAATAATGAAATAATCTGCAATTGGTGAAATACCTTGCATATTTAGGACAACCATATCTTCTGCTCTTTTATCATCAGCTGCTTTTGCCGCTAATACTAATAAATCTTTATCGTTCATTTACTCATTTCCTCCTTGATAACTGCATTGTATGTTTGGAATGTTAATGGATAAATCGTCTGATTTTTTCCCATTAAAAATTGAATTGTTTTCTTTAACGCAAATAATAAAGCTTGATTTATATCCGTATATGCGAGTTTACGAGCCTCTTCCACACCTGGAAACTTTCGCCCTGGCTCAATGTAATCAGCTACATAAATCACTTTATCTAACATCGTCATGTTCTCATGACCACTTGTATGATATGTAATAGCTTGCAAAATTTCAGGATCCGTAATGCCTACCTCTTTTTCTACTAAGTATGCCCCAACAGGCGCATGCCACAACTCTTTATTATAGCAAAGTAAATCTTTCGGCAAATCTTCACGTTTAATAATCTCTTCCATCTCTGAAATCGCTCTACATTTCGCATAATCATGGAATATAGCTGCCATCTCTGCTTTTTTCTCGTCCACACCGTATAACTTAGCCAGCTCAATCGCTGTCTCCATTACACCAATTGTGTGTATATAACGTTTTTCATGCATTTGTTGTTTGACAATATGAAGTGCATTCTCACGATTCATACAACCCATTCCTCTCGATATATACCTGTACTTTTTCAGGAAGTAAATATTTACACGTTTTCTTCTCCTTATATCTCTCACGTAATAAAGATGAAGAAACTGCAAATTCCGGAATTTCCACTGTAGTAATCTGATACGGCGTATGCAATGTGTACCCAGGTCTCGCAACTCCAACAAACGTTACAAGATTCAGCAAAGCTTCAATGTTATACCACTTCGGTAAATACTCAACCATATCCCCACCAATAATAAAGTGAAACTGCACATCCGGATACTTCTTCGTCAATTGCATCATAGTGTCATACGTATAAGATGGGCCCTTCCTGCTTAACTCTTCTAAACAAATAGAAAAGTGTTCTTCTGCCTCAGTCGCGAGCTCTAACATATGTAAACGACTTTCTATACTTGTAATATTACGTCCTTGTTTATGTGGCGGAATCTGGTTTGGCAAGAACCATACTTCTTCCAAATCCAAAGCGTGATATACTTCATTTGCAATTAGCAAATGTCCATAGTGAGGCGGATCAAATGTACCGCCAATGATGCCAATTTTCCTCAAAAGAAACGCCCCTTCCTTTTACATACAGCAACTCTCCTTTGTTAGGAATGAAGAGAGTTGCTATTAATAAAAGTTCAATTGGTTTCGCTCTCTACATCATTACGCATCAGCGATAAAAATAGCGCATGCTAATCTTTTTATCGAGGAAGCTTAATTTGTTTATTTTCTCTTGATTCTTTGTATAAAACAATTGTGCTTCCAATTACTTGAACGATTTCAGCACGTGCACCTTTTGCAAGTTCTTCCGCAACCTCACGGCGATCAAATTCACAGTTTTGTAATACACTTACTTTAAATAACTCACGAGCTTCTAAAGTATCTGCGATTTGTTTAATCATATTTTCATTTACTCCGCCTTTTCCTACTTGAAAAATTGGTGTTAAATGATGTGCTTGTGCACGTAAAAATCTTTTTTGTTTTCCTGTTAACATATATGTTAGCCTCCAAGCTTTTCTATAACTAATTGTTTCATTCTCCCGATATTCGGTACACGTCCTGTCCACATTTCAAATGCAAGTGCTCCTTGATACACAAACATATCAATACCATTTTGAATGATTGCACCTTGCTCTTTTGCCTCACATAAAATTTTCGTTTCAAATGGATTATAAATTATATCTGATACAATCGTTCCTTTTTTTAACGAACAAATTTGTAATGGCGTATGTTCGACGTGTGGATGCATACCTATTGTTGTCGTCTGAATGATAATATCATAATTCCCTTGTTCTTCTGTCGCTTTTTCTAACGACAAAGCAACAGAATTAACATCGGCCGTACGTGCAGCAATAAGTTCTTTCGCCTTATCTACTGTACGATTGGCTACATCAATCTCTTTTACACCTACATCAGCAAGAGAAAAATAAATAGCTCGGCTAGCACCACCTGCACCAAGTAATAAAATACGTTTCCCTTGAAGTGGTTCATGACTAATTGACTGCAACGCTCGAACAAAACCAATCCCATCTGTGTTGTAGCCAATTAACCTTCCATTCTTATGCACCACTGTATTTACTGCACCGATTTTCCTTGCCAATGGGTCAATCTCATCCAAATACTCCATAATAGCAACCTTGTGCGGAGTTGTTACATTAAATCCTGAAATACCTAATGCTTTTAAACCTCTTACTGCTTCCCCTAGCACTTCCTCTTCAACAAGAAACGCATGATAATGGGCATCCATATTCAAGTGTTCAAATGCATTGTTATGCATAACGGGTGATAATGAATGTCCAATTGGATTTCCGATTACACCATATAATTGTTTCATAAATCCCTCTCCATATTAAATTAAAGATTTACGTAGTGAAACACTTACTCCTTTTGGTACGTGTGCAACAATTTTTGCTCCTGGTTCGTTCACAGTAACCCATCCTAATCCAGAGAATACAACATCCGTTTTAGGTTCACGAATATTAAATTCGTATTTCACTAGCTCAGGCATATTCGCTAATTCTTCTGGCGTTGGTGGGCTTAGTAAATCCCCAGCATGATTTTTATATAATTCATCTGCTTTCTCAAGCTTTGTACGATGAATTGTTAAGCGATTCGAGAAGTGACAAGTAAACGCACGACGACCACCACTTACATAATCAAAACGTGCCAATCCACTAAAGAATAACGTTTGTTCTTCGTTTAATTGGAATACCATCGGCTTAATTTCTTTTGTTGGTGTAATAAGCTTTAAGCTTTGCTTTCCAACATAATGGGCCATTTGGTGGTGGTTAATAATACCTGGCGTATCATATAAAGAAGATTCTTCGTCTAATGGAATATCAATTAAATCAAGGGTTGTTCCTGGGAAATGAGATGTTGTAATTACATTTTCAGTCTCATCACTAAATTCTTTAATCATACGATTAATAAATGTCGATTTCCCTACATTCGTACATCCAACAACGTAAACATCTTTGCCGCCGCGATAATACTCAATAGCATCTGCTAGTTCAGCAATTCCTTGTCCCTTCGCTGCACTAATTAAAAAGACATCTTCTGGTTTTAATCCTAGTTGCTTTGCACTATAGCGCATCCAATGCTTTACTTTATCATGTTTTACTGACTTTGGAATTAAATCAGCTTTATTTCCAACAAGTAATACTTTATTATTTCCTACGAAACGATGTAAGCCAGGTAACCAGCTACCATTAAAATCAAAAATATCTACAATTTTGACTACTAATGCATCTGATTTTCCAATTCCATTTAAAATGCGTAGGAAATCATCATCTGTTAACGATACATCTTGAATTTCATTGTAATGCTTCAAGCGAAAACAACGTTGACAAATAACTTGTTCTTTCTCTAAAGATGAGGTAGGAGCATACCCTACTTCGTTTTTATTTTCTGTTTGAATTTCTACACCGCAACCAATACATTTAATTGTTTCAGTCAAACTTTATTCCTCCCAGTTAATTAAACCTTTTTTCTTCATATTTTTCATAATTCTTCGTTCAATTTTTCGATTAAATCGCGTCACTAATCCGTCCGTTTGTGCTACCGGTACAACTAAAATTGTATGAAGCCCTACTCGGTTTCCACCAAGCACGTCAGTCAGTAACTGATCTCCAATTACTACAACTTCCTCTGCCTGTAAACGCATCTCTTGTATCGCACGCTTAAACGCTCGAACAAATGGTTTACGTGCACTATGAATAAATGGAATGCCTAATGGGTCAGCAAAATCTTTTACACGTTGCTCATTATTATTTGAAACAACCGTTACTTGGATGCCGTGCTCTTTCATTTTCAAGAACCATTTTTCAAGTTGCGGGGTTGCATTTGGACGATCCCATTCAATTAAAGTGTTATCTAAATCAGTAATAACACCTTTAATCCCACGTTTTTTTAAATCTTCTGGTTGAACATGATATACATTTTTCACATATTCATTTGGTAAAAATAGTTTCAATTTCTTTCACCTCTTTGAGGATTTTTCATAAAATTTTTCGACAACATTTTTCGATATATAACCTGTGGATAAAATTGTACACATTTTCCACATTAATTTTTCAGTTAATTTGGAATTTACTAACAAACTATACACACGTTATCCACCTAGGTATGTGGATAACCACCCGTTTGTGACTGTCATATTTTTTTGGTACATTAAATGCATCAACGAATCAATCCTTATATTATTAGGAGGTGACTCACCTTGAAAACAAAACATATGGAACAGTTATCCACTGAGTTACTCACTGAGTCTTATTATAAAGCAAAAGAACTAAAATTAAATCCCGACTTCATTTTACTTATAAAACAAGAAATCATTAGACGCTCATTAGAGGACAAGCTTGTCAAATCTTCTTGATTACATATAAAGTGAAAGCTTAATCAGCCCGTACCAATCAAACAGTTACAGGATAAATTATTGGATGCCCTGTAAAAAGAGCCATCCTACGATGGCTCTCGAATAAACAAGTACTCCCATCTAGGGGATTTCATCATTAAGTATCTTTGCCCATAACTCTTACTTACGGTTATAAAAGCTTTTCTTTATTTATGAGCTAATCGAGTAGCTATTTTTTCACCAAGACGAAGCTCTTGTCCACTCTTTAATTCCTGCACTACTTCTATCATATCTTTTTCAAACAATAACACAACTGTTGAACCAAATGTAAAGTATGCCATTTCTTCACCTTTTTGAACAGTGTCTCTCTCATGCAAAAGCTCGATACTATTAACAAACATGGCACCTACTTTTACAAGAGCCATATGCTCACCATCACTGCTTATTTCTGTAACAGAACGATAATTTTTTGACAGCGGTTCTTTCCCGTATTCCATACCATCTGCATTTACCGGATATGATTTTCTACCGAGTACAAATCTTTCAGTCACAGAACCAGAAAGCGGACTATGAATGCGATGATAGTGACTTGGACTCAAATAAATTACCATATATGTACCGCCTGCATATCGCGTTGCACGTTCTTCATTACCTAGCATATCCACAATTGAATAGCGCTTTCCTTTAATATCAAATGTTTTTGTATCCTCAATAGGACCATGATCTGCAAAAACACCATCAACAGGACTAACGATACTCGATGCATCTGTATCAATACTACGCTTTCCTTCTTTTAGCTTACGCGTAAATAATTCATGCAATGTTCTATATTCCTTCAAGCCCTTTTCCATCTCATCTTGATTAATTTGAAAAACTTTCGCATACGATGGAATAATGATAGAACTCAAACGAGATTGTGCAAATTTACGTAATATATAAGAAGTAAAGCGACCATTTGTAAGTTCTATCATAAGTCGATATAATGTACGTCGCAAATTGCGAAACCCCCTAATCAGTCTATAACTTTAGTTTTCCCTTCTTTTCTTTCTATATCATATGTAAAATTGGTTCTTATTCCCACATATCATATAAAGCAGCCTTATTATACATACAGAAAACTAAGTATGGTATTATTCTTAAATTATTTAGCACCTTCTAATATTACAGATAGAATCCATCATTTTCAACAGTGAACATGTATTTCTTCTTAGCATAACGCGTTTTCTTTTCTTATTTACAATAAGAAAAGCAGCCCCTTTTAAAATATGGCTGCTTCTAATACACTTTACTCTTTCGCTTTTTTCTCTTTCTCTGCCCTTACAAACTCGTGGAACATCTTCATTAAAGCACGCTTTTCAATCCTTGATACGTAGCTTCTAGAAATACCAAGCGCCTTAGCGATTTCCCGCTGTGTTTTCTCCTTATCTAGCCCAAGTCCAAAACGTTTCACAATCACTTCTTTTTCTCTTTCGTCTAAAATATCGATATACTCTTTAATTTTTTCTAACTCCATACTAAGCTGAATCATATCAATTACATCTTCAGACTCTGATTTTAATATATCAATAAGCGATATTTCATTGCCCTCTTTATCTTGCCCGATCGGATCATGAAGTGAAACATCTTTTTTCGTTTTCTTTAGTACACGTAAATGCATCAAAATTTCATTTTCAATACAGCGTGCTGCATACGTCGCAAGCTTTGTTCCCTTTCCTGCAGAATAGCTCTCGATCGCTTTAATGAGCCCGATCGTACCAATTGAAATTAAATCTTCTGCATCTTCTCCTGTGTTCTCAAATTTTTTAACGATATGAGCTACAAGCCGTAAATTATGTTCAATTAAAAGATTTCTCGCTTGAGCATCACCTTGCTCCATTAACTCTAAGTACTTTCTCTCATCATCTGATGATAACGGCTGCGGGAACGCATTATTCTTTACATAAGAAACAAAGACAAACACTTCTCGAACCATATATCCAATTGCGGCGAATAGACTCAAACCTTTCACCTCCGCCAAAATAGTGGTCTTTATTATGTGTATGTAGGCGTGAGGTTGTTTGTGTCTGTACAGTTTATTTATAAAACTCAACACTTCTAACATTTAAAATATTTTATTGTTATATTATAATTAAAAGAAATTGTTATTTATATATGAATATGCTATTAAAGGGGACACTATTCATGATTACATTAGATCGATTATTAAATGTAACAATTTATTTAGGGGGATTTTTACTTTTCATTTCGTTCATTACTTTTGTTATTAAAAGAGGGCCTGATTTATTATTTTTTCAATTTGGAATTTCTTTATTTTTTGGAGCTCAAATTATAACTGGAATGAAATTTTTTCATAACTATGGTTTTTCCTTTCACTCAAAACTAGAACTACTTATCTTTATTCTCTATGTAATTGGAATTATTACATGTATACTATTTTTCTTTCACTTTCAAAATCCGTATCGAATTTTTTTATTAATTTGTAGTTGTTTATTTTTGACTGGATCCAATTATTACTTTAAAGAAACATTAAAGTTTAATAAAAAATTTCCAAAGCAACATAAAACCTTTTTAAATACACAAGAAGAAGACTCTTTTCCAAAAGAAGTTCGTAAATTTTCAGAAGACTACAATACTATAATAAAAAATGAGTTTTATGAAATACCCATGATTCCTACTGAATTACATATTACAAGCAAAACAGATTCTTCCCGTAGTACATCTTTCTTAGTTGAACTTCAAACTAACGAGAATGAAATTACTGATGACTCTGTACAATTAACTCAATCAGACCGTTTTTATGTACTGTTAAATACACCAAAAACAAAAATAGCAAGGATAGTATATGAAGGGCAGAATTTTTTCACATTTACAGTCACACTAAAGGCTCTTAATTTACAGCAAGAACCAGAAATTCATAATATGTTTTTAGAAATAGATAAACGTAGAGCGATGAATCTTCTTAATTTTGAAATTAAAGCCCATACTAAAGAATGGAAAGTAACATTTAAAAATGATAGTTCTCATTCCGATCTTCCTATCACATTTACTTTTGAAAAACGAACAGGCAAATTATAAAAATAAAAAGAGTTATTTTTATATTCTTTGAAAATAACTCTTTTTATTTTACTTACTCCAAATCTTTCTCCCAGTTTGAGCATCAATATAACGAATTTCCCGACTACAATCAAAAGGTTCTTTATGTTTTTCATCTGTCGTTTGTTTGTACAGTAGTTTGTACTTGGTTTCCTCTGCATCATGATCTAAAAACCATTCTAATTTAACTCGGATAGCCTCTCTGTATATTTCTAACGCTTTTTCTTTTGTTACTTTTGGTGTTGTTTCATATGTAAGTAATTCTTTTATAAAGTTGCTAGACTCTCCCGAGTAGTGCATCACAGCACCATTTTCTGCATTGATGTTAATCATAAATTGGTTATACTCTGCCAGAATACCATTCACATATATGGAAAAGATAAATCTTTCAATCCCATCTTCTGCTTCTTCATGTTCCTTCCAAAGTCGAAGATATTGTGTAACATCTGGAATAACATGTTCTAAAAATTGAAGTGCTTTTTGTAAACATTCTTCTCTAGACAGTATTTGTTTTGCTTCTTTATCATCTGTCAGTTTTATAAAACCAATTAATTCATTGGTTGATTTATCAATGGTAATGCCAACTAAATTATTATATTTTAACATTGGTAAATGCTTTTTAAAGAATTCATTCATTAAATATGGATTATTTTCCTCTTTCTGTGTTTGTAATTCCTCTTTCGGTACAAATTTCATCCTTATTCCATCTTCATTTTCCGTCTCAGCTACTTTTGTAAACCTTTCCTTATCCCAGTCAAATAAATCGAATACATCATCTTGTTGGCTACCCTTTTCTTGTTTTCCAACAGCCACTGTTGGCGGTAATTTATAATGATCTGGTCCAAATAAATCTTTACCTGTACTTGCATCAATAAATACATGACTAGGTTCTGGTACATACATAAGGTGGTACCCTTTTACTTCTTCTCCATTTTCATATTTACATAAAGAATGTGTTAAATCTACAAATACAAGCCTCATATCTTGTTTGGCCTTTAAGTTGTCTAAAACGATATTCGCCTCAACAATCTCACTTGGCCATAACGGTTTTTTCTCTATAGCTTTTTTTCCATTGTAATGAAAATGCACAACATTACCTGAAGGGTGCACTCGCACAACACACCCTGTATTCGGCAAGGGATAGCTATTCACTGCTTGCATATAATTTACTTCTTTCCAACCGCGCCTGTCGTCCTTAACCGTTACATATGTATAGAATTCATATCCTTCTTTTGTATATTTTTTCAAGAATGTATTTGCAATCTCTCTTGCCTTATTCTCCTCTATCGCTTCCTTACCACTTGAAAAATAATTTCCATCATCTATCCTAAATTCAATTAAATTATCAGTATGTCTATTTAATGTAATTTGTATCTGTTTCTCCTCATCATCTTTATGTCCCCACCACAATAGATGGTACGGGTCATCAACCCCTTCTTGATCATCTACAACAAGACTATATTCATCCGGAATTTCTATAATATGAGCCACTTGCTCTTTTCTCTCTTTATCTTTTTGATTCATTATTCCCCTCCTCAACATTACAATTTAAGGTAATTATAACAAACAAAACCAAATTTATTAACCAAAAAGACTAGAGATATCTCTAGTCTTCTACTTCGTTTCACGATGTAACGTTACTCGCTTTAATCGTGGACAATATTTTTTAAGTTCGATGCGCTCTGGGTTGTTTCGCTTATTTTTTTTAGAAATGTAATTACGATCACCACACTCCGTACAAGCTAATGTTATATTTACACGCATATGCAATTCTCCTTTCTTTCAAAGATCGCAACTAAAACGTAATGATTACGATTTATATATTATAAAACTTCATTCTATTTGTCAATTGCAAAAACAAGAAGATTCCATTTAGAATCCCCTTGTTTTTATAGTTAAATAAATTTTATTAAAACGATTCGTATGTAACAAACTCACTAATTGGCTTTCGATATCCTCTTGGACGAACTTTAGCCGTATCACTTTTCCCTATCGTAATCATTAAAACAGGTATTACATGCTCTGGCATATTTAACTCATCTTGTACTGCTTTTTCATCGAAACCAATCATTGGACATGTATCATAGCCATAATATTTAGCTGCGTACATAAAAGTCATCGCGCTTAATGAAGCGTTTCTAAGCGCTTCATCCTCCATGAAACGCTCTCCTTTTCCTTCATATAAGCCTTTCGTTTGCCTAATTGTATCTTCATATTCGCATTCATCAATCATTTTTAAAACTTTCATACCGAAGTAAATATTTTCGACATTTTGGTATGCTCTCTTATCACCACAAACGAGCACTACCGCTGATGCACTCGATACTTTATATTGACCGAATGCTAATTCTTTTAATCTTTCTTTTCGCTCTTGATCACGAATTACAACATAATGTGTGTGCTGCAAATTATAGCAAGATGGAGAAAGCTTAGTTAACTCAAATATTTTTTTAAAATCCTCATCAGAGATTTCTATACCTTGTATAAATTTCATCGCAGAACGTCTAGCAATTGCTAATTCTTCAAAGTTCACCATATATCCTCCTTAATAACCACAAATTTAAATATACATTAATTTATACAAATGAATAAATCAAATAAAAACACTTTACATCTGAATCATAATTAAGATTCACAGCAAAAAAGACAAAAAGCTGAAACAATTAGTTCATACGAAATTCACACGAATCTATTACTATAGAAATTGTACATAGTGAACTTATTAACAATCACGTTTATTTATATAGAATCTTACTCGAAAGGAGTTGAAAGTATGAAAACTAAATATCGCTTTATGATCTCATCATTTGCTGCTTGTGCTTATATGATTTGGTATTTAGTATAATAACGACCTCACTTGTAAATAGGAAAAGGTGTGTATATAAATGGAATATAATCAATCAACAGTTAACTACTGGAAAGCTTTTGTATTACCATATACATTTGCTTTAGAAGAGTTAAAAACTAAATTTGAAATTATGAACCGGGAAGCTCAATTTCTAGAGGATTACAACCCGTTTGAACATATAAAAACAAGACTAAAACAACCTGAAAGTATTATTAAAAAGCTAGAACGCAAAAGCTTATTACCAACAGTTGAAAACGCTCAAACACATTTACAAGATATTATTGGTATTCGTATTACATGTTGCTTCGTAGAAGATATCTATCATTTGAAAGAAGTCATTCAAAAACGCGAAGATATGGAAGTCATTGAAGTAAAAGATTATATCGCTAACCCAAAACGAAACGGATATAAAAGTTTACACATGATTATTAAATACCCTTTATCACTAAATTCTGGTACAAAAGATGTATTTGCAGAAATTCAGTTACGTACACTGGCAATGGACTTTTGGGCAAGTTTAGAACATAAACTTTATTATAAATATGAAGGGAAAATACCGGAGTATTTAAAAGATGAACTACATGATGCAGCAATGAAAGCTGAAGATCTTGATAATAAAATGGCCACAATTCGTCAAGATATTGATGATATTGAGGCATGCTCAAATCAAATTATGCTACCACTATAAAAAAAAGGTTCTCACCAATGAGAACCTTTTTTCTATAATTTTTGGGAAGTACGACTCCACACTTATTAAAGTTTCACGTTATTTTTTCTCTATCGTTCGAACCTCTTCAATCTTCCATTTATCATCTTCTTTTCCAAGAGCATACTGTACTTTCTTTTGAAGAGTGATACTGTCGTCTACTTCCTTTTCTTTCGTTTCAACAATAACATACCCTACTTTACTAACTTTCATATCTATATGTTCCAATTCAATTTTCTTATTTCCCTTTTGAAACGCGGCTTCTTTTTGTGTTTTTAAGTCTTCAGCACTAGGCATCTTCTTTGAAAATAACTCCATATGTTCTGCAAGATTCTTTTCATTCTTCGTTCGCACAAATGTATTAATAATATCTTGAATAGATTTCTCTTCTTCTTTTGTTATTTGTACCTTTTCCTCAGTTTTTTTAGTAGTAGATTTTTGTGCTACATTATTCTCTTCTTGTTGACATCCAACTAGTAATACTACAAATGCTAGAAGGAATCTTAATTTCGCAAATATTTTTTTCATATTTCCAACTCCTAAAAAGAAAAGCGAGGCAGTTCGCCTCACTTTCGCTCTTAATTATCGTCTTCCTTTATTCGGATCACCGCCACCAACAATATCAAAGACACGTTTCGCTATATTTGTATTCTCTTGAACGCCAGAGAACAAGTATTTACCTGGACCAAATGCATACACGTTCACATCTTCCCCTGTATGTCCACCTGTTGTCCAGCCTGTAACCGAGCGCTTATTGAAAATATCTTCAATTGCATTATCAATCTTTGTTACATCTTTTGACGGAGCTATATCATTTACAGCTTGAATTTCTTCTGGAGTTAATTGTAAATCAATATACTTTTTCAATGTTTCTTCTACATTTGCACCTTTTGCAATCTCATTTGCCATAAAGTCTGGTGTGCGTTTTGCAGCTTTAATTGGATCTACTTTAAAGTTATACTCGCCATTGGCACCTAAAGATAATCCACCAGTAGCGTGATCTGCCGTTGCAATAACTAACGTATTTTTATCTTTTTTCGCAAACTCAATCGCTGCTTTGAAAGCTTTTTCGAAGTCTTCCATTTCACTCATTGCACCAACAATATCATTATCATGTCCAGCCCAGTCGATTTGACTTCCTTCCACCATTAAGAAGAAACCATTTTTATTTTTGTTCAAACGCTCAATCGCTGCATTAGTCATTTCTTCTAATGAAGGTGTTTTCTCATTGCGGTCAATCATTTTATCTAATCCACCTGGTGCAAATAAACCAAGAATTTGATCATTTTTATCATTTAACAATTGATCTCGATCCGTTACATAGCTATAACCAGATTTCTTAAACTCTTCTGTAAGATTACGATCTTTTCTAACAAAGTTCTTTACGCCGCCGCCAAGCATAACATCTACTTTATGCTTCCCTTTAATTTTCTCATCAAAATAATCATTTGCAATTGCGTCCATATTTTTACGGCTAATGTCATGCGCACCGAAAGCAGCTGGTGTTGCATGTGTAATTTCAGAAGTTGCAACGAGTCCCGTTGATTTCCCTTTTTCTTTCGCTTGCTCAAGAACCGTTTTCACTTCCGCTTTATCATTATCAACTGCAATTGCAGCATTATATGTTTTAATCCCTGCTGACATAGCTGTTGCTGCCGATGCAGAGTCTGTAATATTTTCATGTTCATCTTCTGGGTATGTTTTTTGTGTTCCTACAAGATGCTTATCAAATTCTGTAGATTCCATTTCAAAGGTTTTTGGATTATCTTTCATATAACGGTGAGCCGTCATATATGAAGGGCCCATACCATCCCCAATTAATACGATAACATTTTTAATCTTTGCATTGCTTCCGTTCTCATCTGCATTAACCTCACTAGAACGAGTAAAATTCCATGTTGCTACCGAAGTAACTGCTAATGATGCCACAACTGCAAATGGCCATGCTTTTTTCACAAATTTTTTCACTGTCTTGTCCCCCTAATTAGGTTATTCATTTCCCACTATCAAATTTAATGGAAGACTATTAAGAGAAAATTAGCTGTATGTAAATTTTTTGTTAACTTATGTAAATATCAGTTATAATTTGTATAAGTTTGTCTTTTTGTATCAATCATCCCTCCCTTTACAATTTAAATATAAACAAGTTGGATTTCATTTAACGTAAATCTCTTTTTTTACATTTTGACTCTATTTTTATGAAAATAAATAGAAATGCGGTGAGCCTTTATGAAAATAGTAAAGCTAAATGAATCTTTTATTTTTGAATTACTTAATCTTTGCAAATCTGTTGGATGGTTACACGATGAAATTTTTATGAAAAAACAATTCGAAATGTATCTTTCTATCGGCACACTTGTAGGTTACATTCATGAAAACAAACTCATTGCGACTGGAGGAGTATTTCCCTTTACAAGTAACTTCGCTTCCATTGGTATGTTAATCGTTCACCCTAATTTTCAAGGACGTGGAATAGGGCGCATGTTGCTAAATCATTGCTTGGAACAAATTCATCCAAAACAACCAATTGCACTTATTGCGACAAAAGCTGGCGAACCTCTATACACATCATGCGGATTTCAAACAGCAACAACGATTCATCGTTTTGAAAAGCAAACTATTAAGACGTACCCTTCTCACTTACAACAAGTACAAGAAGAAGACCTTATATCTCTTACTTCTCTGGATCAAATTGCAACTGGTATGAATCGTTCTCTACTTTACTCTTTGCTATTACCAAGGGCCGTACACTCTTTTAAAATTGAAAGAAATAACTGTATAGAAGCTTTTTCATTATGCATACAAAAGGGCAATATATTATGTATCAATCCACTTATCGCCAAGCAAGAAGAAGATGCTATTCAATTATTAAAAAAGATATGTGAATGTTGGAATGGTATAGTACGAATTGATGTCCCACACTCACAATTTACATTTCGTAAATTTCTTCAAGCAGAAAATTTCCAAGAAACGCTCCTTTCACCTCTTATGATAAAAAATGGTAGCCAACTTCCTGGAAATCGTAATATGCTATTTGCTATGATAGATACAGCGTTATGTTAGAAAGGAGACACCTAATTGAAGCGATTTAGCTATTTTATGGTAGGTTGTCTTACTCTTACACTATTAGTAGGATGTAGTGCAGCAGAAAAGCCAGTAGAACAAGTAAAGCAAGTTAAAAATACAATTACAGCGAAACTAGCTACCGAGGAAAAAATGGTAGAAATAGATGGTCAAACCATTTACTTTAAAAAGATTGGTAATGAAAAGCCACCTTTACTTATGATTCATGGCTTTGGAGGGTCATCAGATGGTTTTCAAAAGATTTACTCCGATTTAGCAAAAGATCATACAATTATTTCTGTAGACGCTTTAGGATTCGGGCGCTCATCTAAGCCAATGGATTTTTATTATTCTTTTCCAACTCATGCAAATTTGTATTATAAATTAATGAAAAAACTAGGATATGATTCATTCGCAATACTGGGGCATTCCATGGGGGAGAAATTTCTCTAAATTTAACATATTTATATCCTGAAGCAGTTACTCACCTTATTTTAACTGATGCTACAGGTGGCCCTCATACATTCGTTAATAAACAAGGCTCACCAAAACCACAATTGTCGACTGATTTAAATGCCGTTTCTTCTATTACAGATTATGATGAGAGCAAAGTGAAATTCAAACGTAATGATGAAGAACATTATAACAAAATGAAACTATGGCCTAGACGTCTTAAAATTAATGCGAATGAAATGAAACAGCCAACTTTAATTATATGGGGCAGAAATGATAGTAGCGTTTCTTGGAAAGAAGGAGAAACGTATCATCAATTCTTAAAAAATAGCACTTTACATATTATTGAAAAAGGTTATCATGCACCATTTCGCCAAGAACCACAAGAATTTGTCGGGTATGTACAAGACTTCTTTAAGAACAATCCGATCAAAGTTGAAAAATAACATAAACGGGTATCTCATTGTGAGATACCCGTTTTCATATATTAAGCAGCTTGCTTTTGGCGTTTTTGAGTTTTTGATCCTAATACTTTCGGGATAACGAAGCCATCCATTCCAAATTTCCCAGCGTTCATACCGGCAACAAGAACAAACATAGATAAGATAACCATCTCAGGGTTCACACCAATTGACCCACTAAACATATAGGAAAAGTTCATTACAAGACCAAAAAAGACCGCTGTTTTTGTTAAACAGCCTACAATTAAACCAATTCCGACTAAAATTTCTCCCCATGTTACAAGCGTATTAAACAAATCTACATTTGGAATTGCAAACTCTTGTAAGAATGATGCCCACCAAGATTGAACAGCCGGTTGTGCGCCTTTAGATTTTTCAATTGCGCCTTGCAAATAACCTGTTGCATCGAATCCTTTTCCTTGTAGTTTACCGATTCCAGCCATTAACCATGTGTAACCAAGATATACTCGAATTACTGCTAATACAAAAGAAACTGCTTTGTTTTCTCTTAAAAATTGAATAACCATATCTTCCTCCTAAAGTTGTAATTAAGTTAGTTACAGTTAATATAATAACATTAGTTACTTATTTTTAAAACGTTAATTATGAATAATTCATGACATGTGTATGAAACATTAAAAACTAACGTTTATATAGTAACTTTTATTACCTGTAAAAACTTGAACATATCATACCACAGGTGATAATCATTTTCATTGAAAAAAATGTAAAAAAATTGTGAGTTAAATGTGAAACACGTTTATTCGAATATAGAATAAACGTGTTTCACACTAATTATAGAATCGAAATGTATGTGTCTCCTCATCAATTAAACTCGCTTCTTGAAACGCTTCTTCTAACGTTTTCCCATGATTAATAACCCCATAAAATAAGCGTATAGTAAACATAAGTGCTGCATTTCCATCTACATAATTAATCGATCCAATATATGATTTCACACCACTATGTAAAAAAGATTTTGCTAGATTTTGCTCCCCTAACTTGCACCCGCTATTTACAATATATGTATTATGCAATTTTGCATATTTATAAATTTCTGCTGCACCAAAATACCCTCTCGGTTCATCTTGTTCATATACTTCTTCGCCTAACTCTTCCATGACAAACTTCCCTTCTTCACCATGAAAGCAAAAAATAATATAATTAATATCGTTAAATAAGTTCTTTCCAGAAAGAACTTCCACAAAATCTTTCGGTCTACCAATCCAATATGTCACAACCCTTGCACCAAAATATTCAAGAGATGCTCGGATTGATTGCGCCTCTAAATCCGAATTAAAACCAACTACTAATGCAATATTCAACATACAACCCCCATTCTATAATCAGCCCTTATCAATCAGACTTTTATGGGATAAATCCATTTCATATATACCTGTTTCTTTCAAAAAATCTGATCTAGTTAAAACGACTTTCTGTAAATATTGTCTATATGCTGTAATTGTTCCATCATGAGATACAATGCAAATTCTTTCAGCACCCAGTCCATAACACCAAAGAAGAAATTCATCTACTATTTGCTGAAAACTATTCTCTGAAATAGTGTTTATACCTTCCTTCCATAACTGATTATTTGAGCTTTTCTCTATCGAAAAATGTGGAAATAACTTTTTTATCATATCCTGATCTACTATGCGATCGCATGGTAATGTTTTCGCGCCTTCTCGATAAGGAAAAATACGCGGGGATACATATGGATGAACGATTTTTTGACAACTACATTTCGCACTCCATATTGTCGCTGTTTGCAAAGTTCGAAGTGTAGGGCTAACAATTAATATATCCGTTTCTTGTAATGATACATCACGTTGAAGTAATTTAGCTTGAGCCTTTCCTACCCTCGTCAATGGTGGGTCAAACACTTGCAAGCTTTCCGGTAAATCCGTTGTATGTTCACCTTCACCATGCCGAACAAAAACAAGTTTCATATTCAGCCTCCTCTTACTATAAAAATCCTCACACATATTTCTTCCCTATTGCATTCTTTATTCCTGCTGTATGAAAACCGATATGTAAAAAAGGTTTGACACTAGATTTGTAAAATATTACAATATAACATGTAAAATACTTTTTACATCGAAAGGAGAATTACATATATGAAATGGATAATTGTCTTTATTGGAATGATTGTATGGGGATATATAAACGGCTTCTTTAGTAGTGATAAAACTGCTAATCCTTGGATTACAGATGATGGACGTGAAACAAAAATTAAACAAAAAGCAATTACGGCAAGCTGGTCCGGTATTTTTATATTTTGTACCATTAGCCTCTTAAATAAATGGTTAGGTTTAAGCACAAACGATAAATCACCGTACTTACCAGACCCTATCGCAGCTTTTTTAAAAGAAAATGTAGAGATACAAGTTTTACTCATGCTATTTGTTATGTATGGAATATTTTACTTACATTATCGAAGAAAATTAAGTGCCTAATTTCTAACTCATGATTATACTCCTAAATGGTTATAGTAATCATGACAAAATGAAAGGAGAGATATAAACATGAGTAACTCGAATGAATTTTTAGATACACTACATGAAAAACAAGCAAAAGATGAACAAAATAGAAAGCGCCAAGGGAACGGAAACCCAGCGAAAAAAAAGCCAAATAAAACACATAAATAACAATAAAAAACTGCCTAAAATGATCTTTTAGGCAGTTTTTTTATTCTTCTTTCACCGAGATAATATTTTCCCAATTCCATTTCTCATAATACCACTCTGGTACATCTACATTTTCAATCCATTTCTTTTCATATTTTCCATCGCTATGAGCTAGCCATATATCAGCTTTCTTACGATTTGAACGTATCCATATTAATTGATTGCTCTTCTTCATGAAAATTGGATGATAATCGCCTTGCTTATTAGATGACTTTGTAATTTGATATTGTTTATCGCTTGTGCTATTTATCTCATATAAAGATGGGAATGGCCTTTTTTCTGGCAGAGTTTCAAACCCTCCCTCTTTTGCTCGTGAAACGATAATTACATTATCGTTCTTCCATGTAAAATCCCAATCGACATATCCTTTCGGCGTAAATGTTTGCTGCTGGAGTGCTGGCAGTTCTTTTATTTTTAAATGTTTATTCTCTAATGCAACTCTCCCGCTCCCTTCAATATAAGCCAATATATTTTTTGATGGCGCCCATTTGAACCATTGTGTATTTAATAGCATTTGATCTACTATTTCAAACCGACTACCGTCTGCTCGAACTAAGCAAAGTGTATTACTATCAGCTGACCATGAAGCTGTCGGTACCGCTAAAAATGAAATCCACTTTTGGTCTGGTGACCACTTAAACCCACTTGCAACTAGCGCTAGAAAATCATCATGTTCATTTGGTAATGCATACAAATGCTTCATTTTGTGCGGGTTTTTATTTGCATCTTTTTGCACTTCATATAGCTGAGCTCCTGTCCACCCTGTTGGAAGTAAATGTGCTTCAGAGGATACAAGAAACTTCTTTCCATCAGGGTACCATGCATAATCGCCTACACCCGCTGATACATTTTCAAAATCTGCATTCTTTTTTTCAACGTCAAATGTATTTAATGTACCTGCAAATATAAATGTAATTATATTTTCTGTTGGTGACCATTTATAATTCGATATTTCTGAGTGCGACGGTATAACTTTTTTTCCATCTTTTAGCCGATATAACTCAAGCATACTTTGTTTCTTTCCTTTTACATATGCCAGCCACTCTCCATCATGTGACCACTTTGGCCCTGTTATGTACTCTCCTTTTGTAATTTGTATTTCTTTTCCATCAACTTTTATCCAAAGATTATGATGACGAATAAAAGCAACTTTCACACTACTACTTTCTGCACTAGTAATAGTTATAGAACATAAAAACATAAACAACACTACACTACCAATTACTATTAGCCTTTTCATACCATCACTCCATTTTCCTCATAGCATTCCTCACTTTCTCCCTACAATATGTGAAAAATATCGATTCGACATAATCAGAAAAAATTTCCCAAGCAATTTTCAATTCATAGAGGATTGGTATGAATTATGTCGAAAGTATAGTTCAGCCAACATTTACATTTATAATTTTCGACTACAATGTAAAATTTCACTTCTGAATATTGGCACTTTTTTATTAGGGGGAGTATCAATGAAAAAAACTACATCTACACTATTAAGTATGGCGCTTGTCTTTTCTAGTTTTGGAGCTTTAAGCGCTCATGCTGAATCACTACAAAAGGAGACGCAATTTAGTCCACAATTAAAAACAACGATTGAACAGTGGGGAGAACATAAAATTGCTCAAAATGTTGAAACGAAAACAACAAAAGAAATATCAGTAATTGTAGAATTGCAACATGCTCCTCTCGCTGCTCAAAGTAATATTCAGCATGCTCCAGATTTACAAAATAGTAATGCGCAGTCTTATCATGCTGAACTAAAAAAAGCACAAGAAGATACGACTAAGAAAATAAAAGAAAAAGCACCTGGTGCAAAAATTAAAGAAGTGTATAATACCTTATTTTCCGGATTCTCTATTTCAGTTCCTGGAGATCAAATTACCTCTCTTGCCTCTTTACCTGAAGTAAAAGCAGTCTATCCGAACTTAACATATAAATTGCATGAAACATCAAAAAGTGCTACTAACGAAGAAGCACCAAATATCGGTGGACCGACAATTGGTGCACCTGAAGCGTGGAATTTAAAAGATCCATCTGGCAAACCGCTTGATGGAAAAGGCATGAAAGTAGCCATTATCGACTCTGGCGTAGACTATACACACCCTGACTTAAAGGCAAATTATATCGGTGGATATGACACGGTTGATGAAGATAACGATCCAATGGATGGTAACGTACATGGTACTCATGTAGCTGGAATTATTGCGGGTAACGGAAAAATTAAAGGCGTTGCTCCAAACGCTTCTATTCTAGCCTATCGTGTAATGAATGACGGTGGAACTGGTACAACAGATGATATTATCCAAGGGATTGAGCGAGCGATTCAAGATGGTGCGGATGTGTTAAACCTCTCCCTTGGGCAGGATTTAAATGTACCTGATCAGCCTGTAACATTAACGTTAGAACGAGCAGCGAAACTTGGTGTTACTGCTGTCGTTTCAAATGGAAATGACGGACCAAAACCTTGGTCTGTTGATGCTCCCGGTAACGCAAGTAGTGTCATTTCTGTTGGAGCATCTACAGTTTCTATCCCGTTTCCAACATTCCAAGTAGCTGGTTCCAGCAAAACATATCAAGGGTTACCGTTATCAAAATCCGATTTTCCAATAGGAAATGATTCCCCTCTTGTATATGTTGGTTATGGCAATTCAGGTGATTATGCAAAACAAGATGTGAAAGGGAAATTCGCACTTATTTTACAAGGTACTTCTAGTACATTAGTAAAAGCAGAACAAGCGAAGCAAGCTGGTGCACTTGGTGTGTTATTAATCTCTAGCGAAAAAGAAATTAATATGATGCCGGAATATTTTTCACGTGAACATCTAGCTGTCCCAGTAATACAATTATCCAATACAAATGGGGAAGAATTAAAAACTTTAATTACAAAACGAAAGAAAAATATAAAAATCGGACAACCAAAGCAAACCGAACTTATCGGTAACTTTAGTTCAAGAGGACCATCACAAGGAAGTTGGCTAATAAAGCCTGATGTTGTTGCACCTGGAGTACAAATTACTAGTACAGTACCGCGAGGCGGCTATGAATCGCATAACGGAACAAGTATGGCTGCTCCGCAAGTAGCTGGAGCGGTTGCCCTCTTGCGTCAAATGCATCCTAATTGGACGACAGAACAATTGAAAGCGGCTCTTGCCAACAATGCAAAAACATTACATGATGTCAATGAAAATACATACCCTGTTATGGCACAAGGATCTGGTTTAATTAACATTCCGAAAGCAACTCAAACAAATATATTAGTAAAACCTAACAATGTCAGCTTTGGTCTTATTAAGCCCAATAGCGGAAAAGTAAAACTGACGCAAAATGTTACATTACAAAACCTTTCTAGTAAAAAGAAAAGTTTTTCAACTCGTGTAGAATTACTAGATGCAAACACAAAAACAAAAGTAAAAGCTTCTGTCCCTTCATCGATTAGCATACAACCGAATAGTAGTACCGAAAAACCATTTACTATCACTGTAGATAGCTCACTACAACAAGGTGTGTATACTGGAAATGTATATGTAAAAGAACAAGGGGCAAAAGAAGAAATTCGAATTCCATTCACATTTAGTATCGATCCTAAAGATTATAAACGTATCGATGGACTTGAAATTATTAATTCTACTTTTAGCCCAAATGGCGACCACGTACTAGATGATAATCTCATCAACTACTATTTAGTTGCGCCTGTGGATGATGTCACATTGCATGCAAATTTAGTTACGAAAGAACGTGTAACGTATCAAGGAATTATCCATCAAGCTAAAAATGCAACTCCTGGGTATAAACCTTTCAAATGGAATGGTACAAAAGCAGATGGCACTCCTTTAGCTGACGGGCTATATCAAATTGAAGCAGTTGCTTCTAATTCTGGCGGAGAAACAAAGCAAACAGCTGCTGTATTTCTTGATCGAACTGCACCTAAGTTAACACACGAGGTTGACCAAGAAAATCTCGTAATTAGAGGAAAAGTTGATGATATTCTACTAGATTGGATGTCAGAATCTGGTTGGATAGCACCTGGTATTCCAGTGAGAATGCAATATGAAATTAATGGAAATGGTGTATGGGAACAGGCATTCCTGAACCCTTGGGAGAAAAGCTATGACATTTATTTCAATCGCACTCAATTACAAAAAGGAAAAAATACTATTCACATTGTAGCAACTGATGCAGCTGGCAATACCTCTAATTTAAATGTTAATTTAGAAGTGAAATAAAGTGAAACTTTAATCAGTGGAGATTTCGTTCATCCCCACTGATTATTAGCCTTCACCAATCAGGGTTTACGAGCAGTCAGTCTACCATCTAACTTCTTTACTCCCACCGAATTCTGAGGTAGGAGTTTTACTGCTCGTTAACATGGGATAAAAAATTTATGTTGACAATTTTTTAAATATAGTTTTATAATACAAAACATAGTTTAGTTGAACGAATTATATATCGGCTTTGAAGGAATACTAGTAGCGACTTATATCACTGTCTCAGAGAACTGATGGTTGGTGCGAATCAGTACATATACAAGCGTGAATTACAATTCTGGAGCTTCTTTCCCGTAATGCTTTTTATGCATGAAGAGAAAGACGGATCTTTCCGTTATCTTAAAGTGAGTGGTAAACAATTAGTTGTTTACAAATAGGGTGGTACCGCGATTTTTATCGTCCCTATCGGATTTTCCGATAGGGACTTTTTTGCGTCCATCCTCTTACACAATTTCATATATACGCGTTGAAAGAATCGCAGTAGTATCTTATATCCCTGTTACAGAGAGCTAATGGTCGGTGGAAATTAGCACATATATAAGTATGAATTACAATTCTGGAGCTTCTTTTTCGTAGTGCTTTTCTGCATGAAGGAAAAGACGGAATTTTTCCGTTATCATTAATTGAGATGTAAGTATATTTTCACTTACAAATAGGGTGGTACCGCGATTCTTTCGCCCCTATCGGATTTTCCGATAGGGGCTTTTTCTATTTCTCACAGAAACAAATGTTAAATAATTCCGAATCTTATGATAAAATTTTATAAGCGCTTACAAAAAATGAAAGGAGGTGATACAAGCTATACGAAATCAATATTCAATTTTATTGAAAAAAAGGAGGATGTCTAAATGACAAAGAAAACAGAAATTCCATCGCATTTAAAACCATTCGTATCCACACAACATTATGATCAATACACACCGGTGAATCACGCTGTGTGGCGTTATATTATGAGACAAAATCATAGCTTCTTAAAAGACGTTGCTCATCCAGCCTATGTGAACGGACTACAATCATCTGGTATTAATATAGATGCAATTCCAAAAGTAGAAGACATGAATGAGTGTTTGGCACCAAGTGGCTGGGGCGCTGTAACGATTGACGGACTTATTCCCGGCGTAGCATTCTTCGATTTTCAAGGACACGGACTACTACCGATCGCAACAGATATTCGGAAAGTAGAAAATATCGAGTACACACCAGCTCCAGATATCGTACACGAAGCCGCAGGACACGCACCGATTTTACTTGATCCTACATATGCAAAATATGTGAAACGTTTTGGGCAAATTGGTGCAAAAGCTTTCTCTACAAAAGAAGAACATGATGCATTTGAAGCTGTTCGTACATTAACAATAGTAAAAGAAAGCCCTACTTCTACTCCTGATGAAGTTAAGGCTGCTGAAAATGCTGTAATTGAAAAACAAAACTTAGTTTCTGGTTTATCAGAAGCTGAACAAATTTCACGTCTTTTCTGGTGGACAGTAGAATACGGATTGATTGGAAACATAGATGATCCAAAAATATATGGTGCTGGTCTCCTTTCTTCTGTTGGCGAAAGCAAACATTGCTTAACAGACGCTGTAGAAAAAGTTCCATTTTCTATTGAAGCATGTACAGGGACAACTTATGACGTAACAAAAATGCAACCACAACTATTTGTTTGTGAATCCTTTGAAGAGCTAACAGATGCGCTTGAAACATTTTCTAAAACAATGGCCTTTAAAACAGGTGGAAAAGAAGGTTTAGAAAAAGCAATTCGCTCTGAGAACTATGCAACAGCTGAGCTAAATAGTGGATTACAAATTACAGGTACATTTAGCGAGACAATTAAAAACGATGCAGGTGAATTAATTTACATGCGAACAAATTCGCCAACGGCATTAGCGCTTCATAATAAACAGTTAGCAAATCATTCTACTTCTGTACACAGTGACGGATTTGGAACACCGATTGGATTACTCACTGAAAATATTGCATTAGAAAACTGCACAGACGAACAACTACAATCATTAGGAATTACAATTGGAAATATCGCTGCGTTTACTTTTGCAAGTGGTATTCATGTAAAAGGAACAGTAACAGATATTGTAAAAAACGATACGAAAATTGCTCTTATTTCCTTTATCGATTGCACAGTTACTTATAACGCCCGCGTCTTATTTGATGCTTCATGGGGCGCATTTGATATGGCTGTTGGCTCACAAATCACTTCAGTATTCCCAGGTGCCGCAGATGCCGCAGCATTTTTCCCAATGGATGAAGAAGTTCAAGAAATTCCTGCTCCACTTGTACTGAATGAACTTGAACGTATGTATCAAACAGTGCGAGATATTCGAAGTGAGGGGATTTTACACGACGCTCATATCGATCAATTAGTAGCAATTCAAGAAGTATTAAATAAATTTTATGCGAAAGAATGGTTGCTGCGCCTTGAAGTATTAGAGTTACTTTTAGAGCATAACAAAGGGCATGAAACATCAGCAGCATTACTACAACAACTTTCTACTTTCACAACTGACGAAGCTGTAACACGCCTTATTAACAATGGTCTTGCGTTACTTCCAGTAAAGGATGTGAAAAATGATGCTACGATTAACTGAAGAAGAAGTTCACGAGGAATTATTGAAGGTAGATAAATGGATGGTAAAAGATGAGAAATGGATTGAACGAAAATATATGTTTTCCGACTACTTAAAAGGAGTCGAATTTGTCTCTGAAGCCGCCAAACTATCAGAAGAACATAATCACCATCCATTTATCCTTATCCAGTATAAAGCAGTTATTATTACTTTGTCATCTTGGAATGCAAAAGGTTTAACGAAACTAGATTTTGAGCTTGCAAAACAATTTGATGAGCTATTTTTACAAAACGAAAAAGCAATTATAAGAAAATAAAAAAGAGAAGCCTTTTTAGGCTTCTCCTTTTATTTTGAAATGGATACAATGTCCAAATGGATCCTCGACTTGTAATATTCCATCTTTGTACGTAGCAATCTTGCCAATATTTTTTAAGCTTTCACATACTTGCTCTTTTTGTTTTTCATCCACTAGTACAATTGTGAAATATTTCAAACCAATGGAACCTGGCATTTGCGGTGGTACCCCTTCACCTTGCCATGTATTTAAACCGATATGGTGATGATAACCACCTGCAGATACGAACAACGCTCCATTACGAGCTGGGATCGTTACTTCAAAACCAAGACCATCAACATAGAAACGTTTCGCTTCCTCTAAATCAGCTACATGGAAATGAATATGCCCCATCACAGTACCAGCTGGAAATCCACTCCATGTACTTCCTTGCTGTAATAATTCTTCACCAGCTAACGGGTTACTAACAAATGGGAGTTCTCCATTCTCATCACGCCAAACTTCTTTTTGTCGATCATGATAAATTTCAATTCCGTTTCCATCTGGATCAGCTAAATAAAGGGCTTCACTAAAGTAATGATCGGCTCCGCCATGTAGCGGATATACCATTTCTACAAGATGACGAAGAACATTCGCTAAATCCTGTCTATTTGGTAATAAAATTGCGTAATGATATAACCCTGTTCTTCCTCTTTGCTTCGGAAAGGCTTCCTTCTTTTCTTCAATGATAAGAAGTGGTTCATCATTTTCATTCCCAAATGTAACAACTGCTTCTTCTTCTTTTAGCACCTTCATACTTAGTACTTCCGTATAAAACTCTAGTGATTTCTTTACATTAGATACGTATAAATGAACAACATCAAGTGTTGTATCGGGATGAAGTTGAAAACTCATCTTGTTAGCCCCCCCATTTAAATTAGTTCTTCTTTGACATTTTTTCTTTTAAGAAATTATCTACAAAACCATCAGCTTTTGCAACAAATAAGTATGCACCCATTGCTAATAATGCAAGTTCTAATTCGAAACCAGGATTTTTTCCATCTCCCAATAAACCAGTTGACCATTTCACTTTTACGATTGCTCCAACCATAACAAGTGCAAATAATAATCCAATATATCTTACACCTAAACCTAGAATTAATAATAGACCTCCAACTAATTCAAATGTTGCTACACCGTATGCAAGTCCTCCTGGTAAACCAATGCTTGTAAACCACCCTGCAATATTGTCAATTCCTGATTGGAATTTTGTTAAACCGTGCATGAAGAATGTTACCCCTAACACGATACGAATAATTAAGTTACCAATATGTTGATTCATTTCATTCTCTCCTTTATAGTTTCCTTATACAAAACTTTTATTTACATTACAAAACATACACTAATTTTTTTTATTCGTCAATTCATTTTCACTGGGAAAAAATATATTTTTTTTGCTATGATACAAATAGTTGTTTACAAAAAGGAGCTTGATTTTATGAATATTGGTTCTGCAATACGTGAAATTCGTCAACGTAGAGGCATAACAATTGCACAAATTTGTGAGGGAACAGGTCTTTCTAAAGGCTTTATGAGTCAGGTTGAAAATAATAAGACATCACCATCTATCTCAACTTTAGAAACGATCTCCAATTTTTTAAATGTTCCCCTTCCCTATTTATTATTAGAACAAAAAGATCGCTTAAAAATTGTCAAAAAAGAAGAACGGAAATACAGTGTATACGGCAAAGATGAGCAAAGAATTGAGCATGTTGCGGAGCAAGGGGGGCTTCGCCTATCTTTAGTAGAAATCCCTACTGGATTCCCGAAAGAAAACTCACCAAATGCCCATGAAGGGGAAGAATGTCACCTTGTATTACGTGGAAAACTAGAAGTTCAGCACGGTGAAGATATTGCAATTGTAGAAGAAGGTGATTCTTTCTCATGGAATGCATGCGTTCCTCATATTGTTCGTAATATAGGAGAAGAAACTGCATTATTACTTATCTCTAGTTATGCGGAAAATCGAAAACGTGTTTACTAAATAATAAAAAAGAAGCCTGATTAACAGGCTTCTTTTTTTATCCCCTTATAATTCCATAACTTGTCCCAACTAGTACCGTCTTTTCATGCTGATTGCGATAAACTGACTCGATTGAAACTTTTTTATAACCTTCCATTTGCTCAATATTTGTTAAAGTTAATTCACAAGTGATCGTATCTCCTGTAAAAACTGGTCTAATAAACTCACTTACTAATTCTCTTGCTATGTAATGTAACTCTTCGCCCACCTTTGTTCCGATACTAGCAGTCAATAAACCATGAACCATTAGTCTTCCGTTTTCATCGTATTCCATATGGTGTCTACCTTTATCACCTGTAATATTTGCAAATTCAAAAACTTCCTCCTCAGTAAATCTTCTTTCATATTTAAATACATCCCCAACTTTTATACTCATTTTTATCCCCCTAATAATAAACGGAATTTTCTTTCATTTTATCATAAAAAGAGCCTCAATCCATTCTCTATTATCAAAAGTCTCAAAATTACCTCGCTATACTTTTTTACTTTCCGTTCATTTATCGGTGACCATCTCTTTTCGCGGCTTGATATCCATAGTACGCACATGTTCCATTTCTCGATAGCTCTCTAACTTCAAATCCACAACTTCTATAAAAATCAAAATTGTTCGCAGATGTATGCGCAAACCAGTCACCGTGGGGAAGTTTTTGCAAACAAAGAGCTACAAGCTTCTTACCTAATCCCTTCCCTCTATATTCACACTTCACAACTAAATTTACTATGTTCGCGATCATAATTCCATCCGAAATGACCCTAACCATTGCAATCATCTCTTCTTCATCCCAAATTGTGAAAGCCCATGTTGAATTTTCAAATGCTATCGTAAATTTTTCAATTTGCCAAGAAGGGATATTATCATTACTCCAACCGGCATCTTCAAACAATGCTTTAATTGCATATGCTGGTACGCTACTCGTTCCCTCACGAATAATAAGTCCATTATGATAAATGTACATGTAATCCCCCCTTTATTTTCATATACCATTCTTCAAAAAATGCAATTTACCTTTAAAAAAGTAATTTTTCATCCGACACGTTTAATGGAATAAACAAGAACATCCATCCCATGAAATAAAGTTGTTTTCTCATAGCTGAGCCCTGTCTTTCTAGCAACAAATATTGAGGCGGGATGATTCGGGTTAATGAGAGAAATTAATTTATTCATTCGTAATGCTTGGAAACCGTAGTCTCGAAATGCTGCCGCCGCTTCTTTTGCATACCCTTTTCCCCAATACTGAGGAAGTAACCAATAACCAATTTCAATTTCCTCTTTTCCATCAATCTGCTGCTTTACCAGCCCTGCATGACCAATTCTTGTTCCCGTTTCCTTTTCAATCAATACAAATAAACCGAGACCGTTTTTATAGCTAGGAATGACCCACTCCTCCAAACTTTTTTTACACTGTATATATGTTTTTAACGTCCCATTTCCAATATAGCGCATTACCTTCTCGTTCCCCCATAGTGAAGCATAGAACTGTAAATCATCCATTGTATATTTGCGAATTTGTAAACGATCTGTATGAAACATGCCTGCACTCCTTTCCACTAATTTGTTCTTAATTTCACGATCATGTTTTGTTTGCATACGAAATGTTACTATTAATTATAAAGTGAAACTTTAATCAGTGGGGAATTTTATTCACCCCCACTGATTATCAGCCCTCACCAATCGAGCGTTTACGGGCAGTGGATCTCCCGTCTAACTTCTTTGCTCTAGCTGAATTTTGAGGCGGGAGTCTTACTGCCCGCAAATAGCGGGATAAATGAACCCACAATAAAATACAGAATATTCATTCTCAACGACTAAAAAAAGCAGTAGACAAATTTTGTCTACTGCATCCATATCATAACTAGTATTAAGAAAACTACAGTTGAGGGGGTGTAGGATTTTCAAATATACTAGATACTTATCCCGTTCTAACGGGCGGTAAACTTTTCAATTGTGTCAAGTGAAAAGTTTACCGCACATAAGAACTTCCTTAGTTCATTAAGATAGTATTGCTAAATAATCATATACACGCTTAGATTTCTCTCCACCCATTCGTGCATGCTGAAGAAGAGAAATGCCATGAGGACCAGATGCACGCAATGCTTCTGGTTGAGCTACTAAAATAGCTTGTACAACTTCTAATTCACCAAGCATAGCTGCTGCAAAAATATCCATCCGAGCACCCTTTTCTAGTAAATAAAGAGCAATATCTTTACGACCTACATGTGCCGATGCCCCTAACGCACTTTCCCAATCTGATCCACCCCAATTATAAGAGGCGTGAAGTAAGCTTGGCGATTCAACCAATAGCTCTTGTACTTTCTCTAAATCCCCGTGAGCTGCCATAACAAATTCTCTTACTAATTCAGTGGTAATACGCTCTTCTGTTTGCATCGCTCTTCTCCCCTTTTAGAAATTCGTTTCGGTGTAAAAAACGGCTTGTCACTTCCTTGAAAGATATCTACATCTATGCCAAATACATGTTGAAACATTTCATGGCATAGCACTTCTTCTGGTATACCATCATACTGAATCTTTCCTCGCTTTAATACGAGTAAACGATCGCTATATTGAGCAGCTTGGTTAATGTCATGTAAAACCATTATAATTGTCATTCCAAACTCCTCATTTAATCGTTTCACAAGTTCCATTACTTCCAACTGGTGAACGATATCTAAAAAGGTTGTTGGTTCATCCAATAATAAGACATTTGTACGTTGCGCTAGCGTCATGGCAATCCAAGCACGTTGCCGTTCCCCTCCTGATAAAGAATGTAAAAGACGATATTCATACCCTTCAAGATTTGTAACAGACAATGCCCAATCAACAATTTCTTCATCTTCTTTATTTAAGCGGCTACTCCATGATTTATGTGGACCTCTTCCGAACTCAATTAGTTCTTTCACTGTTAAATCTAATTGATGATCATGCATTTGTGGTAACATTGCTAATTGCTTCGCTACATCAGCACTCTTCATCATATGAATGTTTTTCCCATCTAAAATGATGTCCCCTTCGCTTTGTTTCAGTAGCCTTGCTATTAAACGAAGCAAAGTAGATTTTCCCGATCCATTCGGACCAATTAAACTAACGATTTCCCCAGCCTTAATATGTACATTCATATTTTGCATTTGAAATCTTTCAGAGTGTGCGTAAAACACTTTGTTAACGGAAATCACGTTGTTTTCCTCCTCTATGAATTAAATATAAGAAGAACGGACCACCTAAGAAGGACAGTAAAATACCAACAGGCAATTCGATTGGATCGAACCAACTTCGAGCTATTGCATCCGCAAAAACAAGTAATACACCGCCACCAAGGCATGATAAAGGTAGCAAATATCTATAATCATTTCCAACTAATAAACGTAGCATATGTGGTACGACAAGACCGACAAATCCAATAAGACCAGATACACTTACTGCAATTCCAGCTAATAATGTACTTACTACGATTAAATAAAACCGACTTTTTTCCACGTTATGTCCTAATAACTTTGCCATTTCATCTCCAAGCATTAACACTCGAATATGCTTAATACCAAAGAAAGCTAATATAATGGCGAATATTGCATAATAAATAATCATGTTTAAATGTGCCCAACTTACACCACCAATACCACCCGCTAGCCACGGTAACACGGATTGTACTTTGTCACTATGTAATAACATTAATGCTGACGTTGCTGCACCAATTAATGCATTGATCGACACCCCTACTAAGACGATTCTTGAAGGTGGTGCCCCTTTTTGCCATGATAAAGCATAAATAACCATCGCTGTTATGAAAGCTCCTAAAAACGCCCCTAGTGGTAAAAAAGCTAGATGCTGTGGGAATAAAATCATGATGACAATTGCTACAAGGCCTGCCCCAGATGAAACTCCGATAATACCAGGATCTGCAAGAGGGTTTCTCATAACCCCTTGCAGAAGTGTACCAGATGCAGCTAAACATGTTCCTACTATAAACCCAACGAGCACTCTCGGTATGCGAAGATCCCATACAATTCGATGTACTGTCGAACCCTCATCTTGTATACCTGTTAGAATGTCTCGTACAGAAAAGGATAAACTTCCTGCGAAAAGACCGTAAAAGAGGCCTAGGATTGTTAATACAACTAAAGTAACTGCTATTATCCATCTTTTTTTCGCAAAAGGATGTTCCTTTTCTCTTACTACTTCACTACTTTCCATACGTATCATTTCCTTACATCTTGTATACTTTTATACATAAAGTCCATTGCTTCTGTAACTTTTGTCCCAGGATTAGATCCAAATAAATTAGGTGGCAAAATAACTACGCGGTTTTGTTTTACTGCATCTAAATTTTTCCACGCTTCATTTTTCATCATTTCGCCTTCGAATGCTTTTTTCACACTTGTTGGATCTCCGTGTGTAATTAAATAAATCACATCTGGATTCGCCTCAATAATACGTTCTACACTTAGCTGTGCATATTGCGGATATTCTTTCATTTCTGGAAAATCAGAAGCAATATTTTTTCCGCCTGTTTTTTCTAAAATATCACCTGATAAAGATGTTGGTAATGCCGCTAAATAAGTACCTGGTGCACCATACACTAGCAATGCTTTCACATCGCTCTTTTTCTCATATTTCTTCATTTGATTATTGATTTTTTGATTAAGTTCTTTTGCTTTATCTTCTTTCTTCATTGCCGTTCCATATAATTCAATATTCTTTTGAATATCTTGTACAGAATTCGCAGAAGAAATGATTACTTTCGTTCCTTGTCCTTCAACCGTTGGCACGTTCTTTTGGAATCCATTGTTAGCAACAAGTACATCGGGCTTTAAACTAGCAATTTGCTCAAAATTCGGTTGATGTGCATTCCCGATTACTTTTGCCTTCTTTAACTCCTCTGGAAGAGTTAATTTCGTATCCGGACGACCTACTACTTTTCCACCTAAAGCATGAATAATATCCATGTCCCCCATACTTAATGTTGCAAAACTTTCTGGTACTTTATCGAATGTTACCTTTCTCCCTGACAGATCGGTAATTTCGATTTTTTCTTTTCCTTTTTCTGTTTTGGTTGCAGACGCTTTTTCTTCCCCTTTGGCACTGCAACCTATTAACAAGAAAAAAATAGATAAAATCGCTGTAAATAGCGTAATAGATTTTTTCATTTCTTCACCTCTAATTGATAATGATAATCATTAACTACTATTCTACTTTAATTGATAAGGATTATCATTGTCAACATGAAACGCATACATTTTTCTTCAAAAAACAAAAAGCGCGACAAAAAGATTCTTTCTTTTCGCCGCGCTCTAGTTAATAATGTTATTCACATTCATTTTCCTCTAGCTGGTCACGCATCACTTTCACACGCTGAAAGAAAAAGAACGATAAACTTAAAAATATAACGATGCTCCCCATCATAACAAAAAATTGGATTGTCTCTTTTGCTCCATTCGGAATCAAAAAGCCAACCATTAACAATGTACTTACAGCTAGAAGAATTTGTCCGAACCGAGTATAATCTTCTATTTTTCCTTGTAATTCTTTCATTATATTCTCACTCCTCTATTTCACTGTATCATATTCTATGAAACTGAAAGACCAGTAAATACAGCCATTCAGGGAGATGTTTTCCAACAAAAAAAGAGCCGCTTTACTGCGGCTCTTTCATAACCATTACTCACATTTATATGCTTCCATATAAATTTCTTTCAGCTCTGAAATAAGCGGTAACTTTGGATTAGCAGTTGTACATTGATCTTCAAAAGCTCTTTCTGCTAATACTCCAACAACCTCTTCAAATTGCTCTTTATCTACTCCTTGTCCTGCAATACTCATATTAATATTTAAGCTTTTTCCAAGCTCAATAATTGCTTGGACGAGTGATTCCACCCCTTCTGCTACCGAACTTGCTGGAAGCCCGAGCATTCTCGCTATATGTGCATAGCGTTCATCTGCCACAAAGTGCTCATATTTTGGGAACAATGCGTGTTTTCTTGGCTTAATAGCATTATAGCGGACTACGTGCGGCATTAGAATGGCATTTGCGCGTCCGTGCGGAATATGGAATTCTGGTCCAATCTTATGTGCTAAGCTGTGATTAATACCGAGGAAAGCATTTGCAAATGCCATCCCTGCAATTGCAGAAGCGTTATGCATTTTTTCTCGTGCTTCTTCATCATTTCCATCTTTATATGCTCTTGGTAAATATTTGAATACGAGATCAATAGCTTTTAATGCTAATCCATCTGTATAGTCATTTGCCACAACAGAAACATACGCCTCAATTGCATGTGTTAAAACATCCATACCAGTATCTGCTGTTACATGTGGTGGTACTGTCATTACAAATTGTGGATCAACAATTGCTACATCTGGTGTTAATTCATAATCTGCGAGCGGATACTTTATATTATTTTTCTTATCTGTAATAACCGCAAATGGTGTCACTTCTGATCCTGTTCCTGATGTTGTTGGAATCGCAACAAACTGTGCCTTATTTCCTAATTCTGGGTATTTACATGTGCGTTTTCTTATATCTAAAAACTTCTGTTTAATGCCATAGAATGTTGTTTCTGGATACTCATAGAACAACCACATCCCTTTTGCTGCATCCATAGCTGAACCACCACCAAGTGCGATAATTACATCTGGCTGAAAGCTTCTCATCATTTCCGCACCTTTAAAGACAGTTTCATCTGATGGATCTGGTTCGACCTCATAGAAAACTTCAACTTTCACATCATTTGCATGCTTGCGTAAATAGTGCGCGACTGTATCGACATAGCCATGTTCAACCATTCCAGGATCCGTTACAATAAATGCGCGTGAAATGTTAGGCATATTTGCTAAATACGCTGTAGCATGTTTTTCAAAATAAATCTTTGGTGGCAATTTGAACCACTGCATATTCTTTTTTCTATCTGCCAGCCTTTTTATATTTAATAAATGAGTCGCCGTTACATTTTTGGAAACTGAATTCTTTCCGTATGAACCACAACCAAGTGTAAGTGACGGAATAAATCCGTTATATATATCCCCTATTCCACCTTGTGATGAAGGTGCATTTACAATGAGACGGCAAGCTTTCATACGTAATCCAAATTGCTTTTGCACTTCTTTATTTGTAGAATGAATAACCGCTGAATGTCCTAAACCGCCGAGGTCTAACATGTCTTCGCAATATGTAAGTCCTTCTTCTAATGAATTTGCCTTCACACAAGCTAATACTGGGCTCAGTTTCTCACGAGATAACGGATATGCTGCTCCGATACCTTGAATTTCAGCTACAAGCATTTTTGTATATTCAGGAACAGTAAGCCCAACTAATTCGGCAATATACTGTGCTGATTTCCCTACAATATCACTATTTACTGCACATGTATTTTCATTTATAACAAGCTTTTCTAATTTTTTTCTTTCTTCTTCTGTTACAAAGTAACAATTGTTTTCGATCATTTCTGTTTTAACATCATCATAGATTTCTTTATCGACAATGATTGCTTGTTCTGATGCACAAATCATACCGTTATCAAATGTTTTCGATAAAATCAAATCATTCACAGCTCGTTTTACATGTGCTGATTTTTCTATATAACACGGTACATTACCAGGACCAACGCCTAGCGCTGGTTTTCCAGTAGAGTAAGCTGATTTCACCATACCAGCGCCTCCAGTTGCTAGAACGAGCGCCACACCATCATGGTTCATTAATTGTTTTGTCGCTTCAACAGACGGTCTCTCAATCCATTGAATACAATGTTTTGGTGCACCAGCTTTCATTGCTGCATCATATACGGTTTTCGCTGCTGCAACAGAACAATTTTGTGCAGAAGGATGAAATGCGAAAATAATTGGATTTCTCGTTTTTATCGCAATTAACGCTTTAAACATTGTTGTCGACGTTGGATTCGTTACTGGCGTTACCCCAGCTACTACACCGACAGGTTCTGCAATTTCTATTATTTCTTCATGAGGGTCTTCGTGAATAATTCCTACCGTTTTATCTTGCTTTATACTATGCCAAATATATTCAGTGGCAAAAATATTTTTAATGCATTTGTCTTCATAGACACCACGGCCTGTTTCTTCAACAGCTAATTTTGCAAGCGGCATATGTTGATCAACACCCGCTAGTGCCATTTCATGAACAATGTTGTCAATCTGCTCTTGTGTAAAACTTTCTAATGCTTGTAAAGCTTGTTGACCGTTATTTACTAACGTATCAATCATCTCTTTTACCTCTTGCATTTCATTTACAACTTTCTCTTTGACTACCATGTAAATTTCCTCCTATTCTGTTATCACGGTCTTTATAAGTCCTTACAGGTCATAATAAGTCCCGATTAGCGAAAAAAAATAGAGTTACCGTCCTACATGAATCTCATTGTTTGTGAAATATTTCACAAGTTTATTTATGAATAACATTTCATGAATTCAATATACATGAATTCATTTCGTTTGTGTATGTCTAATTTGTGAAATATTTCACAAATTAACATAATAAAAATGCACTGCTCCACATTAGCAGTGCATTTTTATTATGCTAGCGCTTGTGCTAAATCTTCAATTAAATCTTCACCATCTTCAATACCGACAGAAATACGAATTAATGTATCTGTAATTCCTAATTCTTTACGGCGATCTGCTGGGATTGATGCATGTGTCATTTGAGATGGGATAGAAATTAAACTTTCTACTGCTCCTAGGCTTTCAGCAAGTGTAAAGTATTGCAGTTTCTCAAGTACTTTATTTAATGTTTCCTCACTATCTACATCAAACGAGATAATAGCACCAAATCCATTTGCTTGTTCTGTTGCTAATTCGTGGTTTTGATGTGATTCAAGACCTGGGTAATATACTTTATTTACTTTTGGATGATTATTTAAAAATTCAGCAATAGCGCGTGAATTCGTTTCATGTTCTTCCATACGAATTCCTAATGTTTTTAAACCGCGAAGTAGTAAGAAGCTATCTTGTGGTCCAAGAATACCTCCTGTTGAGTTTTGTACAAAGTGAAGGTCTTCTGCTAGTTGTGGGCTATTTACAACTACTAGACCTGCAACTACGTCACTATGACCTCCTAAATATTTCGTTGCACTATGAAGTACAATGTCTGCTCCTAAAGAAATCGGCGACTGCCAATATGGCGTCATGAATGTGTTATCAATAATTGTTAATAAATCTTTCTCTTTAGCAAGAGTAGATATTTTCTTAATATCAGTAATTTTTAGTAGTGGGTTCGTTGGTGTTTCCACATAAATTGCTTTCGTATTTGGACGAATCGCTTCTACAACTTCCTCTAAGTTTGTTGTATCTACAAATGTATGCTCAATACCGAAGCGGTTTAATACTTTCGTAATAACGCGGTACGTTCCGCCATAAACATCATCTGTTAAAATAACGTGGTCACCTTTTGAGAACAACATAATTGTTGCTGTAATAGCAGCCATTCCAGAACCAAATGCAAATCCAGCATGACCGTTTTCTAATACGGCAATCATTTCTTCTAAAGCTGCACGTGTTGGGTTACCTGTACGTGAATATTCATATCCTTGATGCTTACCAACTGCTTCTTGTTTGTACGTACTTGTTTGATAGATCGGTACGTTTACAGATCCAGTCGAAGGTTCTCCTATGTGAATACCATGAATTAACTTTGTCTTTGCTCTCATTTTTTATTCCCATCCTTTGTATATGTCTTTACTTAAATAGCGCTCACTGCTATCAGGAAAAATGGTTACAATATTTGTACCTGGCGCTGCCTTCTCTGCCTCAAGTAAGCTCGCATGAAATGCTGCTCCTGAAGAGCTTCCAACGAGAAGTCCTTCTTTTTGCGCTAATTCTTTCACTCGTAAAAATGCATTTCGATCAGAAATCGTATGAATTTCATCAAAATAAGATGTCTTCAAAAATGGCGGGATAAATTCAAGTCCAATTCCTTCGGTCTCATGTGAACCAGCCTTACCACCATTTAAAATAGATCCTTCTGGCTCTACGATAACTGTTTTAATATCTATATTTTTTTCTTTCAAATAAGATGCAGTCCCCATAAACGTACCGCCAGTTCCTGCTCCAGCAACAAATATGTTAATCTCTCCATTCAATGCGTCCCACAGTTCAGGACCTAATGTTTTAAAATATGCACGAGGATTTGCCTCATTTGCAAATTGACTTGGAGAGTATGAATTCGGTATTTCATTTACTAATTCTTTTGCTTTTGCAATTGCACCGGTCATTCCTTGCTCAGTCGGTGTATGCACGACCGTTGCACCTAGTGCTTTCATTAATTCTTGTTTTTCAATACTAAATTTCTCTGGTACACAAACAATAACACGTAAATCATGTTCTAATGCTGCAAGTGCCAGTCCAATACCAGTATTCCCAGCAGTCGGTTCAATAATTGTTCCACCCTGGGTAACAAGCCCTTTTTCTAGCGCATCTTCGATTAATTCTCTTCCTAAACGATCCTTAACGCTTCCGCCTGGGTTATAAAATTCAAGCTTTGCAAATAAGCGGACCCCTTTCGGAAGTGAAAAACGAGTAATTTCTACAATTGGTGTATGACCAATTAACTCATGAACTCCACGATATACATTCATCGTGTTCTCCCCCTTGTTTGCCAATAAAGAAAAGGCAACTGTATGTATTTTCTTTATATGAGACAGTTGCCTTTTTGTTACATTACTTTAACTCTTCTAACACTTTTACGATAAAGTTTGTAGAATGAAGAGCTGCTTGATCTAAAAACTGATCAAATGAAACATTGGATTCTTTACCAGCAATATCAGAAAGTGCGCGAATGATAACAAACGGAACTTCATATTGGTGGCATACTTGTGCAACAGCTGCTGCTTCCATTTCTACCGCATAAAGATTTTCAAATTTATCACGGATGGCTGCAACGCGGTTCGGATCACTCATAAATGAATCGCCTGTTGCAATCATACCTTTTACAACTTGAATATTTTCTTCAGCTTGCATACATTTCTCAGCTAATGCAACTAACGCCTCATCAGCTTTAAATCCAGGCGGCATTCCTGGTACTTGACCATATTCATAGTTAAATGCTGTTACATCTACGTCATGGTGACGAACTTCAGTCGAAATAACTACATCACCAACGTTTAGAGAATGATGGAATCCACCAGCTGAACCAGTATTAATTACTTTTTCAGGCTTATATTTTTCTAATAAAATTGTCGTTGACATCGCTGCGTTTACTTTACCAATACCAGACTTTAACAAGATTACTTCATGTCCTGCCAATAGTCCTTTCGTAAATTCACAACCTGCAACCGTTTCTGTTTCTGCTTGTTCTAATTTGTCACGTAAAATACGTACTTCTTCTTCCATTGCTCCAATTACAGCAATTCTCAATCTAATCCCTCTTTCTATTGCTTAGTTGCCTCCATTACCCAAACGAAATGATTTAATCTCGTGAACGTTACATGGAAGCCATTATTTTCAAAAATAGTCTGCATAACTGGAATACGTGTATAGTATTCCGTTTGCAAATCGTTTGCTAATTGATGGAAACCTCTTTGTTTTGCTGTTTCAACAGTTTTATCATATGCATCTTGATCTGCAAATATCGTATCAGCAAACACTATTTTACCACCTTTGTTTAGCAATTGACTATACTTCGCAATCGCTACATTTTTTTCATCATCTGTTAAATGATGAAATGCATAGGTGCTTACAATGGTATCAATTGAATTTGGGACTTCAAACGAAAGAAAATCACCTTCTGTAATCGAAAATTCTTTTGGCAATTTCTCTTTTGCAATCATACGCATTTCACGCGACGGTTCTATACCGTAAACTGTGCGGCCAGCAAGTAATAATTTATTTGTTAAATTACCTGTACCGACACCAAATTCTAATACATTACCAAATGACTTGTTAACTACATCCTCTAGAATGTTCTCATAATGGGCGAAAACTTCTTTATATTGTATATCTTCGCCTTGTACGAATGAGTCGTACGTATGAGCCCACTCATCAAATAAACCATTAAATTCTGTGCCCATAAAAATTCCCCTTTTTCTTATCGGTTTTATCAGTATGATATTCCCTCTTTCTAAAAATGTCAATTGAAATGTACATGGTATTTCCTTCTTTTCTTTGTTACACTATAGTTGATTACATAGGAGAGGGGCCGTCTTCATGTCATTTACCTTTGAAATGTTAGAAGATAAAGTAGAATTTTTTGAAGCGGGAGACTTAGCTTCTTTAGAACGAAAAATTAGTGAACAAATCGATAATAATAAAGCACTTATGCTTGAAGTTCATCACATCTCACATCAAATGGTTATGGATCCTGAAAGCAAAAGACCGTATTATAGCGCGGTTGTTCATTTTAAATTAAAGAAATTGCGTTAACTAAAAAAGAGAAGCTCCTAAGGAGCCTCTCTTTTTTAGTTTAGAGTTTGAACAAGTACTGGTTTCCAGCCCTCATTATCTACCCAATCAATATTTACGTAATATCTTTTTCCACTTTGCTTATCTTGAACGTCACCATAAGCTTTGCTCTTTCCAGTTTTGTCTCTTCCAACAAAATGGAATACTAATTGCTCCTTCGGTACTTCAATACCTGCAGCAATTGCATTTTGCATCTCATTCCAATCTGATGACCCCTGTTTAAACGTCATCGCTGGTGATGAACCTTGTTCTGTTCCTACAGCTTTCCAAGAAGGTTTTGTGTAAGCCTCTTTTGCCTTGGATACAGTTTTTTCAGCTGATACTTTCTCGTTAGCTTTCGCTTCTTCTTCAGCTTTTTTCTTTTCTTCCTCAGCCTTTAACTTCTCTTCTTCAGCTTTTTGCTTAGCTTCTGCTTGCTCTTGTTCTTTTTCTTTTTTCTTAGCAGATTCTTTATCTTCTGATTTTCCAGCTTTCTCATTCTTTGTTGTTTGTTGAGAGACTTTCTTATCAGTAGAAGATGCTTGCTCTTTCGTACTAGGAACGAACAATTGATATGCTACAATAGCTACTAATAGTAATACAATAGCGATTGCAATATTTAAAACACCGTTTTGACGACGTTTTTGTTGTTTCTGTTGGAATCTTGATCCTCCTGCCATTCTCCAAACCTCCATGCAGTTTTTCCTAATTGCTATTGTAACATTAAATCTAGAAAGGTTGAACATTTACAATGATATTTTCATGAAATGAAAACAATTCACTATAAATTGCAAGATTACTTTTCATTCTCCAATTGATAGATTTCTCTTACCATATCTTTAAAAATAGGTGTGACTTTATTCACTTTGTTATCAGTCTCTAGATCAACAACAACTAAAGCATATCTTGGATTCTCATACGGAAAGTAACCTGCAAACCAGCGATTCACCCTCGTCCCTTTCCCTGTTTGCGCTGTCCCGGATTTTCCAGCGACACTTAGCGGCAGCGAACGGAATGCCGTTCCTGTTCCTTTCTCCCTTGTTACAACGCCTCTTAATAACTCTTGTAATGTTTTCACTGTTTCATACGAAAGCTGTTTTCCATGTAACGTATGGTTCTCAAATGTAAAAAAATCCGCTCCATTTTTATATACTATTTTTTCAACAGCTTTCACTTCCATTTTTTCTCCATTCCTCGCAATCGTCGCCATCATATTTGCAATTGCTAGAGGTGATATACGTACATCTTTCTGTCCAATCGCTGTTTGCTCTGCCGCTTTTTTACTATTTTTGTTTTCTTCATTCCCCCAAATAGTAGTGCCTTTCTCTTCTGGCATTTGCTCAAAATGAGGTGTATGAAATACAGAACCTTTCCATCCAACCTTTTCATGTGCTCCTAAAGCTGCTACATATGTTTCTAGCACCGTCCTATCCTTTTGTAATAGCTCGTTACCTAACTCGGAAAATGCCCTGTTACAGCTCCTAGCAAAGCTCTCTTTGAAGTTAAGTGTACCCATCATAACTTGTGGGTCGTTTTCACCATATAAATCTTTATTACAATTAAATGTCCGATTAAACAAATTTACTTTTTGATCAATGACTGCAGCTGCAACTACTGTTTTAAAAACAGAGCCTGGAAAATGTGGCGTTAACATTTGATTTTCAAGTGTAGTCTTATATAAATTCTTATCTCTTACTTGTAAAGACGGCTTACTGACCATCGCTAATATTTCATTTGTCTTTACATCAAGTAATACTAATCCCCCCTTCTTTATTTCATTTGCTTCAATCACTTCTTCTGCTTTTTGCTGCAATCCTTTATGTAAAGTAGTTTGAATCCTAACTGGGTAAAATGGATTTCCTGGTGAAGTATATTTCGCTTGCTTTCCGAAAATTGGTTCTCCTTGCCGATCTACTTGATACAATACTTTTGCCTCTCCATCAGTCAATAAAAATTCATCAAATGATTGCTGTAACCCTGAAATACCTATCGGCGTTTGTTTTGAAATTTTTTTCACTTCTCCATATCGCTTTTGAAATTCTCTTTCGTTCTCCCCCACATCACCAATTAAATGATTTATCTCCCCAGTTTGTTTTAATCGCACTTCAGCTGCTACAATACCTAGTACATGTAATTGATTCACCTTCTCCATCTGCTCTCGTGTCACTCGAAATGGAGCAGTTTCCCCTTGCAGTATAAATGCATTTTTTTTATTTTTCATTTGTCTTCTGATCTCTTGTCTCGACACACCAATGATATGCGCGATTTTCTCTAACATGTCATTTTTTATTTGTAAAAATGGAAAAACAATTAAAACAGGATACTTTTCCTCACCTATTTCTTTACCATTACGATCTATAAACTGCCCACGTCCATCGTCTACTGCAATGGATTGCGTACGTTGCGTAACACTTTTTTCAATTAAATTTATTTTACGATTAGTAAATGATTCTGTATCTATAATTTGGATTTGAATTAAACGACAAAGCAATAAAAACATAATGCCCATAAAACAAATTAAAACAATTGTAATTCTCCGTTTTATTTTCATAAAAAAACACCTCGTCTATTATAGTTTGGACGGAGTGTTTCATCTTTTATACAAATAAAAAAATCACTCGTTTTTACACGAGTGATTTTTTTATTATTTTACAGAGACAATCTCTACTTGCATTTCTCCGCCTGGTGTTTGGATTGTTACTTTCTCACCAATTTGCTTACCTAATAAGCTTTTTGCGATTGGAGAATCGTTAGAAATTCTTCCTTCAAATGGGTCAGCTTCCGCGCTACCTACGATTGTGTACGCTTCTTCATCTCCGTTTGGTAATTCTTTAAATGTTACTGTTTTACCTAATGTAACAACAGTAGATACTTCGCCATTATCTTTAATGATAACTGCGTTACGAATCATATTTTCTAATTGTGTAATACGTCCTTCTACGAACGCTTGCTCATCTTTTGCTGCATCGTACTCAGAGTTCTCAGAAAGGTCCCCGAAGCTACGTGCGATTTTAATACGTTCTACTACTTCTTTACGTCTTACTGTTTTTAATTGCTCAAGTTCGTTCTCTAGTTTTTGCTTACCCTCTTGCGTCATAGGGTATGTTTTTTCTGTTGACATATTTTCCACTCCTTTTATATACCAATCCCCCGAAAAAAAGAGGAGTTCCATATGAAAACTCCTCCGCTTCCATTGTTAGCGGAGGTTTCTAGTACCCTTGCACTAGCGGAGTTGTCACATACAACCCCGTATTTCCAATTCTTCTTTATATAAAGAAGATATGTATGGAAAGTTGATATAAATATGCCCTCACCTATATATAGATGAGGTTGCATGTTTCATTGTATTCGATGGGAAGGGAAAAAATCCCTTCCTACCGTATATCTTTTACTATGCTATTACAAATTTACTTTTTGTTCAAGAATTGTTGCAATTTTTGTCACCATAATATCAATTGCAACATGGTTTTGTCCACCTTCAGGGATAATAATATCCGCAAATTTCTTAGAAGGCTCAATAAATTGATTGTGCATTGGACGTACAACACTTACGTACTGATCAATAACTGAATCCATCGTACGACCGCGCTCTTTAATATCACGCTGCATGCGGCGCAGAATACGAAGGTCAGCATCCGTATCAACGAATAATTTAATGTCCATTAACTCGCAAAGACGTGGGTCTTCTAAAATAAGAATTCCTTCTAAAATAATTACATCTTTCGGCTCAACTGGAATAATTTCTTCTGAACGTGTATGCAATGTATAGTCATATACAGGCTTATCAATTTGCTCATATGCAAGCAACTGCTGCAAATGTTCAATTAACAGATCATTATCAAACGCAAGCGGATGATCATAATTTGTTTTTAAACGCTCTTCCATTGGTAAATGGCTTTGATCTTTGTAATAATAATCTTGCTCTAAGATTAAAATAGAATGACCTTTAAAATGGTCAAAAATCGCTTTCGTTACACTCGTTTTACCTGATCCCGAACCACCAGCAATTCCAATTACAACAGGCTTATTCGTCCCCATTCGACTATCACTCTTTCTTATTGAAGTATGCTTTTGCGCATCATATTATTCACATACACTCGTTGATCCACTTTGAATTTCACGATTTGCAACGGATGTCTCGCTGCATCTAATTCGTTTCCATCCTCATCCCAAATTTTCTCCACCGTTTGCGTAAAGTTTTCTATTTCTGGTCCAAAGAACTCCACTTCATGTCCTGGTTTGAAATGATTACGTTGCTCAATCGTTACGATGCCCGTTTCTTCATTATAATCTAACACTAAACCAGCAAAATCATACGTTGTTTTCTTACTATGATTTCCAAACATTTGCTCTTGATGTCCTGGAACCCCTTCAAAGAATGCAGGAGCTGTATCACGATTTGCACATTTATCAAGCTCATCTAACCATTCTTGTTTAAACTCAAAGTTATCTGGATCCGCACAATAAGCATCAATTACTTTACGATATACAGTTGCTACAGTCGCTACGTAATGGATTGATTTCATACGTCCTTCTACCTTTAAGCTATCGATTCCAATTTCAATCATTTTCGGAATTGATAAAATTAAATTTAAATCTTTTGGACTCATCGCAAAGTGAGCATCTTCTTCTTGGAATAGAGGAAGCTCTTTTGCATCTTTATGTTGTGATACTGTTTGAACTAAATCATAATCCCAGCGGCAAGATTGGCAACAACCGCCACGATTAGAGTCACGCGCTGTCATATGGTTACTTAATGTACATCTTCCTGAATATGCGATACACATTGCACCATGGACGAATGCTTCAATTTCAATATCCACTTTTTCTTTAATTTCTTTCATTTCTTCATAGCTTGCTTCACGAGCTAATACAAGACGATGTAAACCCTCTTCTTTCCAATACTGTGCTGCTTTCCAGTTGGATAGTGATTGCTGTGTGCTTAAATGCACCTCAACAGAAGGCGCTACACGTTTACAAGTCTCAATGATAAGCGGATCAGCAACGATAATTCCCGTTACGCCAGCTTTTTCAATCCCTTTTAAATATTCCTCTAGCCCGTCCATATTTTCATTATGTGCAAAGATATTTGTTGTTACGTATATTTTTGCTCCATACTTCTTTGCAAACTCAACGCCTTCTGCCATTTCTTCTAGCGTAAAATTACCTGCATTCGAACGAAGACCAAATTCTTGTCCACCTAAATATACAGCATCTGCCCCGTAATGGATAGCTACTTTTAATTTTTCTAAGTTACCCGCAGGGATTAACAGTTCAGGTTTCTTCACAATAACACGTTTGCCATCGATCACTCGTGAAATTTCTTGTACAGTCATTTCCTACACCCTCCTCGTTTAGTAAACCGTTTCTTTAAAGAAGAATCCTGTATCTAACGGACGATTTACTGGTTGCATTTCTTCTATTTCTTTATATAAATCATCTTTCACGTCATGATATGCATCACGATTTTCTACGCATAAATCAATCGCTTGACGATATTTCTTCGTTACTTCAATAATGTATTCAGAGCTTTTTAGTACACCTTCGATTTTTAAGCTATCAACTTCAGCTTCGATTAGTTCCTCTAATTCATCGATGAAACAAATATCGTTCGGACTCATAATGTGAGTACCATTTTCATCTTCATAAATCGGATATTTATTGTTACGCTCTGGATCATATAAGAACATATTCTCTTCATATTTTTTCTTTTCAATGTCAAGATTACGTCCTTGATACTCAAAGTAGTTTCCTACTAATGAACGCTTCGATTGGAACATACAAGTCATACCGTGAATTTGTACTTCTAGTTCCACTTCAGCATTTTCTTTTAAATCAACAATTTCATCTAAGCTCAGCTCACGAGCTAATACAGCGCGCTTCGCTCCTCTTTGTCCCCAGTAATTACAAGTGAACCAGTTTGTTGCTGTCGTTTCTGTATTCCAGTGCAACTGCATATTTGGCGCTACTTCGCGAACAGCCATTAATACTGCTGGATCTCCGAAAACAATTGCATCTACATTTACTTCATTTAAAAATGAAACGTAATCTGTTAATTCTTCTACCTTATCGTTGTGGAACATAGCGTTCATGGCTACGTATACTTTCACACCATTTTCATGTGCAATCTTCACAGTTTGTTTTACATCTTCACGTGAAAACTCCCCTGCTAAACGTAAACCAAACTTTTGCTCACCGATCATTACCGCATCTGCTCCTGCTTTCGCAAGAAGTTCGATATCCGCCACCGCTCTTGGCGTTACTAACAATTCAGGTTTCTTCATACCTTGGTCACCCTCTCTTTTTACTAACAGCTACTCCATCACCAATTGGGAAAATCGTTGTATCGTATCCTTCATGGTTCATAAGCCACTCATTGTACGTCTTAATACGACGGATTAAACCACGTGTACGTCTGTTTTCAATTTTCTCTTTTGTCGTTACAAGACCATGGTACATAACATTATCTGAAATAATTACGCCACCAGGATTTAATAACGGTTCATATAAGTCAAAAAAGCGACGATACTGTCCTTTTGCTGCATCAATAAAAATAACGTCAAATGTCCCGTGTTCTTTTACTTGTTCACCTGTCTCTAACGCATCACCGTAAATAACTGAAATACGATCTGTTACTGGGGAACGTTCTATATATTCAAGTGCTTTTTCATATCGCTCACGATTGCGCTCAACTGTCACAATACGTGAATTTGGAATAGCTTGCATCATACGAATACTAGAATAACCGATTGCTGTTCCAAGTTCTAAAATGCTTTTCGGTCCAATTAAACGTAAAAATTGCAGCATAAATTCCATTCCAAGTCGATCCATAATCGGCACATGATTTTCTGTTGCATATTCTTCCATTTCAAGAATTAATTTATCTTTCGGATCAATAAATGATAATAGGTACTCGTTAACTGCATCCTCCATAAATGGTCCTCCTTATTTACATGGAGAAGTGCCTCTATGACGTCTTTTCCCACATAGAATGCAATAAAAATACAAGCCAGTTTTACCCTTAGCTTGTATGTCCCGTTTTGATATTAAAAACGATTCTTCTGCCAGTTTTTAACCCGATATATTTTACCACAAAAAAGAGGGATGTGCGACTTTTTTCGCTATCCCTCCCCATTTCACTGTTTTTTCGTAATGTATTTTTGCTTTAATGCATTATGCTCTTCTAATGTTTTGGCATAGTACACTTCACCACTTGGTGCAGCTAAGAAATAATAATAATCTGTTTGCACAGGTTCTAACGCAGCTTCCACTGAATGTTTACCAGAGTTTGCGATCGGCCCTACCGGCAATCCTTTTACAACATACGTATTGTACGGTGAGTTTACCTTTAAATCTTCGTATAATACACGTTGTTTATGCTTTCCAAGTGCATATAATACCGTTGGATCCGTTTGAAGCGGCATACCTTTCGCTAAACGATTATAAAAGACACTAGAGATCTTTTGACGATCTGTAAAACCAGTTGCCTCTTCTTCAATAAGTGAAGATAATGTTAAAAGCTGATGAACATCCCAGTTCTTCGCTTTCATTTTTGCCTCATTTTGAACAATGATTGCATTTGTTTTCTCAAGCATCGGAATTACGATTTCTTCTAACGTCGTATCTTTCTTATAAAATGAATACGTCGCAGGATATAAATAACCTTCTAATGGGTATTTAATATTACTATCAAAGATTTTATCCGTTAATAACTTCGGATACTTTTGCTGCATTTTTTGAATAAATGCTTTATCGTTTAATTGACGCGTAACATCATCTTTATTCCACTTTAGTTCTGCCGCAATCGTTTCTGCAATTTCAGTTACTTGGGCTCCTTCTTTGATCGTCACTTTATAAAGAGCTGGACGATGCACGTTGCCAGATGACATTTGTTCGATAACATCTTTAGCATTCATCGAAGGATTTAATAAATATGTACCTGCTTGTAAACTTTTCGATTTAGCCTTTGTATAAAAACTAAAAACTGTACCGTTTTTCACAGCGCCTTTTTCTTCTAAAATTTCTCCAATTTTACTTGTAGATGATCCTTTCGGAATTTCTACTTCAATCTCTTTTTTATTCCCGCTATCAACTGGTCCTAATGCGGATGAAATATACGCATAGACTGAACCACAAACTAAAAGCAGTGCAATAATCGAAAATAAAAAGATGCGTCTACGCTTCTTTTTCACTTGATTCTCTATCAAAACTCTTCCTCCTTATTCAATTGTAGACCATATGTATATGTTTCTATACAGCATGATGGAAAGCCACAACAAATTCGCCTATCTTTTTTAGTATCCATTTTATTTTTCTACAATCCGTCTCATTATACTACAAAGGATTACACAGTTTCGACAAAAAATCTTTCATTTTACATATAAATACAAAAAAAGATGGACTGTATGTCGTCCATCTTTTCAGTACTTATTATTCAGCTTCTTGCTCATCAGCAAGAGTGTTGAACATTTCTTGTACCATTTCCCACTCTTCTTCAGATTCGATTGGAAGTAAACTTCCGCCCTCTTCTTCATTTTGCTCATAAGCCATTGCATCATAAATTGGGTCTCCATCTTCGTCTACTTCACCGATTGGAGAGAAGACTACGTATGATTTTTTACCAAATTTTTCAGCATCAAAAGTGAAAATAATTTCACATAAATGTTCGTTACCTTTTTCGTCTACAATTGTAATTTGATTTTCTTCCATTTTGGTCACCTCTTATTTACTATCTAAAAATCCTTGTAAGATTACGACTGCAGCCATCTTATCGATTACTTGTTTTCGCTTCTTACGGCTTACATCCGCTGAAATGAGTAGACGTTCCGCTGCCATCGTCGACAAACGCTCGTCCCACATTACAACGTCTAATTGTAACAGCTCTCGTAGGTTTTCTGCAAATTGTTGGCACGCTTCACCACGTGGACCAATTGTACCATTCATATTTTTAGGTAAACCTACTACTATTTTGTCCACATTGTACTGCTTTACTAACTCAGAAATACGATCAAAACCAAAGTGACCTCGTTCTTCGTTAATCTTAATTGTTTCTAATCCTTGTGCTGTCCAGCCCATTTCGTCGCTCATTGCAACTCCGACTGTTTTTGTACCTACATCTAAACCTAATATCCGCATAAACTACTCCTCACGATGATGTTTCAAGTAAGACTTCACAAGCTCTTCAATGATTTCATCACGTTCAAGCTTACGAACGATGCTTCGTGCATCTTTATGGCGAGGTATGTATGCTGGGTCTCCACTTAATAAATAACCGACGATTTGGTTAATCGGATTATAGCCTTTTTCTTGAAGTGCATCATACACAGTTAAAAGTACATCATTTACATGGACACTCTGTTTTTCATCTTGAATGCTAAACTTCATTGTTTTATCAAAACCGTCCATTTCAAGCACCTCACTTATATAGTAAGTATAGGGAGAAGAACTTCTCCTCTCCCTACCATTGTACACTACTATCTCTTTATTTTGAAACAGATTTAACGTACTCTTGTACAAATGCTAAAGCTTCTTCGACTTGAGCCGGGTTTTTACCGCCTGCTTGTGCCATATCAGGACGGCCACCACCGCCACCGCCGCAACGAGAAGCTACTTCTTTCACAAGTTTACCAGCATGGTAACCTTGGCTAATTAAGTCTTTCGTTACACCTGCTAGGATGTTTACTTTATCGTCATTAACAGATGCTAATACAACAACTGCTGACTCTAATTTATTTTTTAGATCATCCATCATCGTACGTAAGTTGTTCATATCTGCAACATTTACTTTCGCTGCTAATACATTCACACCATCAACTGTCATTACAGAATCAGTTAAGTTTCCAGCTTCGATATTGCTTAATTTCGCAGCAAGAGATTCGTTTTCTTTTTGAAGTTGTTTCACTTCAGCAAATAGACCATCAACTCTTGTTAAAATATCTTTCGGATTTGTTTTCATTTTTCCTGCTGCTTCTTTTAATAAACCTACTTGATCGTTCATTAATTCGTATGCAGACTTACCAGTTACCGCCTCAATACGACGAGTTCCTGCACCGATACCAGACTCAGCAACGATTTTGAAAATACCGATAGAAGCTGTATTATCAACGTGACAACCACCGCAAAGCTCTAAGCTGTAATCGCCAACTTGTACAACGCGTACAACATCTCCGTATTTTTCACCGAATAATGCCATTGCGCCCATTTCTTTTGCTTCTCCGATTGATTTTTGAGAAATCTCAACGTTAATACTTTCCCAAATTTTCTCGTTTACCATACGCTCAATTTTTTCTAATTCGTCAGCTTGCACTTGACCGAAGTGAGAGAAGTCAAAGCGTAGACGTTCAGAAGTTACAAGAGAACCTGCTTGATTAACATGCGTTCCAAGTACGTCTTTTAATGCTTGGTGTAGTAAGTGAGTTGCTGTATGATTTTTCACAACGCTACTACGGTTTTTCGTATCGATAACAGCTTTCACAGCTGCATCTTTCGTTAACGTGCCTTCTTCCACAGCTACTTTGTGTAAATTTTGACCATTTGGTGCTTTTTGTACGTCTTTTACAAGAACTTTCACGCCGTCAGCAAGAAGGTAACCACGGTCTGCAATTTGTCCACCGCTCTCAGCATAGAATGGTGTTACATCAAGCATTAATTGTCCTTCTTCACCAGCTTGTAAGCTGTCTGTGTATTCACCGTTTTTCACAAGTGCAACAACGTTACTTTCTGTTGCAACTGTACCGTAACCAACGAACTCACTCGCTACTTTAACTTCTCCAAGTACACCGCCTTGAACTTGCATTGAGTCAACGTCTTGACGAGCAGCACGTGCACGCTCACGTTGTTTTTCCATTTCATTTTCGAAGCCTTCTTGGTCAACTGTCATACCAGCTTCTTCTGCATATTCTTCTGTTAATTCGATTGGGAAACCGTATGTGTCATATAGACGGAACGCATCTACTCCAGAAATAACAGTTGTTTTTTCTTCTTTTGCTTTTGCAATAACTTCAGCTAAAATTGCTTCACCATCATGAAGTGTTTCATGGAAACGCTCTTCTTCGTTTTTCACAACTTTCGCAATGAAATCTTTCTTTTCAAGTACTTCTGGATAGAAGTCTTTCATTACTTCTCCAACAACCGGTACCAATTCAAACATGAATGGACGGTTAATGTTTAATTTCTTCGAATAACGAACAGCGCGGCGTAATAAACGACGTAATACATAACCACGACCTTCGTTAGATGGAAGAGCACCGTCACCAACAGCGAATGTTACTGTACGGATATGGTCAGCAATTACTTTAAATGCCATATCTTTTTCTAAATCGCCATTACGATATTTCTCACCAGAAATTGATTCTGTTGCACCAATCATCGGCATGAATAAGTCTGTATCAAAGTTCGTAGGCACATCTTGAACGATAGATGTCATACGCTCTAGACCCATCCCTGTATCAATGTTTTTCTTAGGAAGTGGTGTATATGAACCGTCTGGATTATGGTTAAATTGAGAGAATACAAGGTTCCATACTTCTAAGTAACGCTCGTTTTCTCCACCTGGATATAATTCTGGGTCACTAAAGTCATTACCGTAAGCTTCCCCGCGGTCATAGAAAATCTCTGTATTCGGTCCACTTGGTCCTTCACCAATATCCCAGAAGTTTTCTTCTAAACGGATAATACGCTCTTTTGGAACGCCCATTTTCTCATTCCAAATTGTGAATGCTTCTTCATCTTCTGGATGGATTGTAACTGATAGTAATTCTTTATCGAATCCAATCCATTTGTCGCTCGTTAAGAATTCCCAAGCCCACGTAATTGCTTCTTCTTTGAAGTAATCACCAATTGAGAAGTTTCCTAACATTTCAAAGAATGTATGGTGACGAGCTGTTTTCCCTACGTTTTCAATATCGTTTGTACGAATTGATTTTTGAGCATTTGTAATACGTGGATTTTGCGGGATTACACGTCCATCAAAATATTTTTTTAATGTAGCTACACCACTATTAATCCATAGAAGAGATGGATCTTCATGTGGAACTAGTGATGCACTAGGTTCTACTGCATGTCCTTTTTCTTGGAAAAAGTCTAAAAACATTTGACGAATTTGTGCGCCTGTTAGTTGTTTCATTGTATTTTCCTCCTTAAATATAAAAAACTCCCGTCCCTATAAAAGGGACGAGAGTTAACTCGCGATACCACCCTAATTATGAATTGATTACAAGAACAATCAATTCATCACCTCATGGTGCCGTAACGTGGCAAGACGGCAGTGATTAGCTGCTCTCAGGATTAGCTTTCTGTTACCCTTCATTTAAAGCTTCTTTCAGCCATATGGAAGCTTCTCTCTATAAATGGACTGTAACGTACTTGTTCCGTCATTGATTTAATGTATTATATGACTAAATATAATAGAATTCTCTTAAGTTTGTCAATGTAGATAATCATTTATATTGTATTAATTGCTTATTAATCATAAGTATTCTACTATTCATTCTTAACAGCCTTTTCATATATTATGCGTTTATTAACAAATCGGAATCTCCTTATAAGAATAATTTCTAAAAATTTCTAAATATTACTTTTTTTGCTATAATTAAATTATTGTTAATAAAATAAAGGGGCGATCACAATGACAACCTTACTTAGCAAAGCTAAAAACATATTAGCGACTGACGAAACGATATTATTTTACGCAGCATGTTCATTAGACATATTTATTTATCGTTCCGTCGCGAGACCAGGCCTATTGATTTTAACGGACAAAAGGCTATTCTTTTATGGACCAGATGTAAGTAACAATCCAATATTTGAAGAGTACTCTTTCGCAAAAATTTCTAATTTAAAAGAACAAAAGCGTCTTTTCAACAATCAAATTGTATTTATGTATGATAACGAATGGAAAAAAATAAAACATATTCAAACAAATGATGTGAGCTCCCTCGTTCATAAGATACACGAGCAGATTTCTAAATAAATATACGATTAGCCCTCTATTTCTTACATAGAGGGCTTCTATACTTACACATCTTCTTTTTTCAAGAGAGGCCTCACATGAACAATGACGGTGCGAATAACTGCTAAAATGGGAACCGATATTAGTAATCCTACAATCCCAGCTACCTCTCCCCCAACTAGTAAGGCAAGCATAATAATAACGGGATGCATACGAAGTGACTTACCAACGATGTAAGGCGATAAAATGTTACTCTCCACAAATTGCAAAATAGCAATCGTGATCCCCGCCTTAATAAGTAAACTCGTTGATACTGTTGCTGCAATCATTAACGTCGGGATCGCTCCTAAAATAGGACCGAAGTACGGGATTATATCCGTTACCCCAATAATAATGCCAAGCAATAATGGATATTTCATACCGATAAACCAAAAAGAAAGAGCTGATACTCCCCCTAATACTAAACAAACAAATAACTGTCCTCGAATATAACTTCCAAGTGACTTATCAATTTCTTTCGCAAGCATTTGCCCCGTACCTCGCCATTTACTTGGGACTAGTTTCCAAAAGATATGATAAAACTCACCATAATCTTTTAATATGTAAAATACAATGAACGGTATTAAGAAAATAATAAGCAATGAATCGAGTACACCACGAGCTGTACTCATCACTTTATTTAAAAGCGCTTGAATCTTCGTTTCCACACCCACAAAAAGTTGTTTCACCTTTTCATGAATGAACGAAGGGAAATTCGCTGTTTGTTCTGTAACGCCATCCATCCACGAATCGTACATTTTTGTAAACTGCGGAAATTGTTCATTAATCTCTTGTAGCTGTTTAATAACGACTGGCGTTCCTTTATAAATCCCATAACCAATTCCGCCAAAGAAAAGGATATAAATGAGCAAAATGGCAAGTGTACGGGGCATCCCTTCCTTATGGATTTTTTCAATTAAAGGGTGCAATAAATACGCAATAAAACAAGCGATAAGAAATGGCGTGATTGCTACTTTAAATACAAAAATAATTGGTGCCCATAGTGGCTTAATTTTTAAAAAGACGAGCAAACAAAGAAAAACAAGTAACAATAATCCTAAACGATATATCCAAATGATTTTAAGATTCTTCACATGAAAAACCTCCTCCACCTTTATTTTGAAAATAAATGGGGTAGGTTATGTGCGAAACTTTTAAAATCTTTTCATACGGACCATACTGTTTTTTAAAGACGTACATATAAATAACATAATAAGGACAACCACCCCTGAGAATACAGCATGAATTAATATAATCAGGAGGGCTAATTATGGTTTTGTTTATGCTTGGATTATCAACACTTTTTATGATTCTTGAATGGATTTGTATCGGGTTTGGTATTTGGAAGGGGTTCTTTATTCGTTCCTCACGTAAAGAAAAAGCGAAGCAATTATGGCAGTATGGAATACTCGGCGTTGGCTGCTACGGTCTATCTTATCTTTTCTCAGAAATCGGACTTTTTTATTTGCATATGAGCGCATAAAAAAACTCCCTCGTCAATAAGGGAGTTTTTCACTTTATCGAAATGATTATAAGTAAGACTTAATCATCTTACGTGCTTTTTTCATATTGCGTTTTGAAAATACATCTTGCTTACGAGCATATTGATATGCTGCAGCTCCAACACCTAATGCGATTAATGAATTGCGTAGATTCAAAGTAAATCCCCCTTTTCGTTATCCGATCGTTCTTTCATTCTCATCAAATAAATCATCAAGAGAGCTTAATGAACCATCTTCCTCAACTTGATGTGTATGGATTTTCCCCTTTGAAACCGATAATTCGATATAACAATTCCAGCAATAAAATTGGTTGACACCTATTTTTCCAATGTCTTTCCCTTTGCAATTTGGACAAATGAACATATGGCTTTCATCTCCTTACAGACTCCCAGATTCTATTCGCCATTATGTCCAAACTGCATTCGTTTATACATTGCTGGAGCCTTTCAACGCTATGCGTTTGAAAGTTTCACTATATAATTTCACCTTGTTACATGAAATCATACGGTGAAATGTTTTCCACGTCCATTTCTTCGCCATTAACTGTGACCATCTGTACTTCTCCTTGTGATTCCTGCAAGCGACTAGCCAAAGTTGTTTGACGCATTGCATCATCAAGCCGATTTACACCAGATTTGAAAGCTGCTTCCTCCCCGCAAATAATAAGGAACTTCTTACTTCTTGTAATGCCCGTGTAAATTAAATTACGACGTAACATACGGTTGTAACTTTTCACGATCGGCATAATAACAATCGGAAATTCACTACCTTGTGATTTATGAATGGAACAACAATATGCATGCGTAATTTGATTTAAATCGGGCTTTGTATACGTTACCTCAATTCCATCAAATGAAACGATAATTATATCTTGTTGCTCAACGTTTTCTTTCGCATAAAACACCGAAACAATTTCTCCAATATCACCATTAAACACTTGGCTCTCTGGCTGATTAACGAGTTGCAGTACTTTATCGCCTCTTCGGTATACAACATCACCGTAAGCAATTTCTTTACTCTTTTCCCTCTTCGGATTAAATACTTGTTGCAATGCTTCGTTTAATACATTAATACCAGCAGGCCCGCGGTACATCGGTGCTAATACTTGGACATCCCTTGCACTAAATCCTTTTGTTTTAGCATTTTCGCAAACTTTTTTCACAACCTCAACAATTTGAGCCCCTGTACAGCTGATAAATGAACGATCTTTTTTATTTTGTGCTAAATCTGGCGGGAGCGTGCCGTCTTTGATTGCATGGGCAAGTTGAATAACAGATGAGCCTTCTGCTTGACGATAAATTTCAGTAAGCTTCACTGTCGGAACTGCGCCTGCATTTAATAAATCTTTTAATACTTGTCCAGGTCCTACAGATGGCAACTGATCTTCATCACCTACAACGATAACTTGAATGTTCGTCGGTAGCGACTTAAATAGCTGATTTGCAAGCCAAATATCAACCATTGAAAATTCATCAATAATAAGGAGCTTACCTTGGACAGGATCCGTTTCATTACGCTGGAAAGATCCTTCTGGCGTCCAGCCAAGCAAACGGTGAATTGTGCAAGCTGGAAGTCCTGTCGATTCACTCATCCGCTTCGCTGCTCTTCCTGTTGGAGCTGTTAATAGTATTGGAAATGGATTATCATCACTATATTCATTCAGATTTAACGATAATCCGTGCAATGATGCATACATTTCAACAATCCCTTTAATAACAGTTGTTTTCCCCGTTCCTGGTCCACCTGTTAATAACATCATCGGCTTATGAAGTGCCGTTTGAATCGCTTCTTGCTGAAACGGTGCATACTGCACGTTTAGCTGTTCTTCAATTTCACCTAATGTTTTTAACACCTCGGCTTCAGGAAATGAAGGTGTTTCTTCTTGGTTCATAAGCCTGCGAATGGACTTTACAACGCCTTTTTCAGAGTAGAACAACGAGGCCAAATATACTCGTTCTTCTTCTATGATAACTTTCCCTTCACTTTGCATCATTTCAATACAACCTATAATATCTTCCTCTGTCACTCTTCCTTCTTGGTTATTCAAAAGTGACATCGTTTCTCTTACAAGTTGATCCTTCCCCATATAAACGTGGCCAAGTTGTAATGATACATTTTCTAACGTATAAAAACATCCCGCACGTACACGATCATCATGATTACCCGATATCCCTAACGCACGTCCTATATCATCCGCTCTTCCAAATCCAATCCCGTCCACTTCTTCAATAAGCTGATATGGGTTATTACGAATCACTTCTAATGTCATCTCTTTATATTGCTGGTAAATCTTAATAGACAGTTTCGTTCCAAAACCGTAACCATTTAAAAAGCTCATTACTTTCTCTAATCCTTGATGTTCAACAATTGTCTCATATATTTCCTGAGATTTTTGTTTGTTAACAACACCATTTAGCGCCTCAGGGTCATCCATAATTTTAGAAATAGCATGTTCCCCGAGATGGTCCACAATTTTTTCAGCTGTACGCTTTCCTATCCCTTTAAATAAATCACTCGCTAAATATTGCACCATACCTGCTTTTGTTTGCGGCAATTCTTTTTTAAATGTTTCAACCAAATATTGTTTTCCATACTTTGGATGGTCCTTAAAGTGACCTGTCAATGTAAACACTTCATCTTCATGCATGCGGGGAAAATGACCGTTTATCATTACTTTCTTTTCGTCATATGTTTCATTCGTTTCAATGACTTTCATACTGACAACGGAATAGAGGTTTTCTTCGTTGTGGAAAATGGTATGAAGAACTTGCGCTTTTATAAACTTTTTCTCTTCCTCAAACAAATCCATTGCATGTTGATTTCCCATCTTGCCTCTCCTTTCCGATATTTTCACTTTAATGAGCAGTACATCCCCCACCTCTTTAGATGAGAGATAACTACCCATTAACTATATTTTCACCTTATTCAACTTCTTGCTCTAATAAACGAACACCATTACCAGCTAAAAAGTGATCTGGCTGAATTTCAGTTGCTCTCTTAAATAAAGCAAGAGCCTTCTCATTATTTTCCTCAAATACGTACGCAACACCTAAATTGTAATACGCATCTGCATGCTCTTCATCCATTTCTAATACCTTTTCAAAATAAGGTTTCGCCTCTGGAATGTGTTCTAGTCGCGCGAAGCAAAGTCCGCACTGGAATACAGCTTCTACATCGTTTTCATCTAATTCTGTTGCTCTTTGTAAGAATGGTAGTGCAAGACGATCATTTCCAAGCTGTACATGTGTGATACCTAACATAAATGTTACATCAGCTGATTGTAATCCAGCTTGCATTGCTTGTTCAAATACAACTTTCGCCTCAGTAAATTGCTCTTGGCCATAATATACATTTCCTAAACCATAATAGGCAGCTGCAGATTTATCATCTAACTCTAGTGCACGTTTATAAAATAAAATCGCTCGCTCGCTATCACCTAATACGTCTAATAAATTTGCAAAATTAATGTATCCAAGCGCATCTTTCGGATTTTCTTCGATTGCTTCTGTAAAATTTTTAGCTGCTTCTTCCCAATTTCCTTCTTGCATATATTGAATACCTGTTTCAAGTTTGTTTGACATGTCCTTCACCTCTACAACAAATTATAACAAAGAATGTATTTTCCAAGCGAACGAAAATTCGCTTTATGTAAAAGAAACCTCTAACCGCTAATCGGCAGAGGCTTCTCATTTATCCTAAATAATCCAATTTCTTAGCACTACGGTATACTTCATCAATTGTAGCACCGCCTAAGCACTCATCTCCATCATAGAAAACAACTGCTTGTCCTGGTGTAATTGCACGAATTGGCTCATCACAAAGAATACGAACTGTATTTTCATCAACGATTTGAACCGTTACTTTATTATCTTCTTGACGATAACGGAATTTCGCCGTGCACTTAAATTCTGTTTCTTTTGCTTTGTTACTTACCCATCCTACATTGGTAGCAATAACTTCATCACCATATAGAAGTTCGTTATGGAATCCTTGATCAACATATAAAATGTTTTCTTTTAGGTTTTTCCCAACAGCAAACCATGGATCACCGTTACCACCAATTCCAAGTCCATGACGTTGTCCAATTGTATAATACATTAAACCGTCATGCTTCCCTTTCACTTCACCAGATAATGTTTGCATCACACCTGGTTGCGCTGGTAAGTAGTTACTTAAGAAATCTTTAAAGTTACGCTCACCAATGAAGCAAATGCCTGTACTATCTTTTTTCGCCGCTGTCGCTAAGCCAGCTTCTTTCGCCATTTCACGAATTTGCGGTTTCTTTAATTCACCTAACGGGAACATTGTTTTTGATAATTGCTCTTGGCTTAATTGATTTAAGAAGTACGTTTGATCTTTATTGTCATCAACGCCGCGAAGCATTTTATATTCGCCGTCCATATAAGCAACGCGTGCATAATGGCCTGTTGCTACATAATCAGCACCAAGCGCAATTGCATGCTCTAAAAATGCTTTAAATTTAATTTCTTTATTACACATTACATCTGGATTTGGTGTACGACCAGCTCGGTACTCATCCAAGAAGTACGTAAATACTTTATCCCAGTATTGTTTTTCAAAGTTTACTGCATAATACGGAATACCGATTTGGTTACACACTTCAATTACATCATTGTAATCTTCAGTTGCTGTACAGACACCATTCTCATCTGTATCATCCCAGTTTTTCATAAAAATTCCGATTACATCATAACCTTGCTCTTTTAATAAAAGTGCTGCTACAGATGAATCGACGCCACCGGACATACCGATGACAACGCGTGTTTCGTGAGGTAGTTTGTTCATCATGTCACCTCCCATACTAATTTTGTGTTAATCGCTTCACGATTTTCACTGTTTCGTACGCCGCTTTTTCAATTTGCTCTTTCGTATTTCCAAGTCCAAAACTAAAGCGTACGGATGAACGTATTTGATCGGAGTCTTTTCCAAACATCGCTACTAATACATGTGATGGATCAATCGAACCAGCTGTACAAGCAGAACCACTTGATACTGCAATGCCAGCTAGGTCTAAGTTCACAAGGAACGGTTCAATGTTCATTCCTGTAAAACTTACATTGAGCACATGCGGTAAGTGATGTTCTAAGTTTCCGTTTACCTCGAAAGTAATGCCTTCATTTTTGAAGACAGATACCATTATATCTTTAAACTCTTCATATTGGGCATTTTTTTGCTCACGAGTTTTTTCAGCAATAAGAATTGCATGCTGAAGCCCAGCAATACTAGGCACATTTTCCGTACCAGCACGGCGTTTTCTTTCTTGCTCTCCGCCTATTAATAACGGCTCAAATTTCACATTTGCACCAGCGTATAAGAACCCTACACCTTTTGGTCCGTTAATTTTATGGGCTGAAATGGATAATAAATCAATACCAAACTCTTTCACATCAATTTCTACCAAACCGTAAGCTTGTACCGCATCTGTATGGAAATAAGCTTGATGCTCCTTCAGCAGCTTTCCTATTTCCACAATTGGTTGCATTGTCCCTACTTCATTATTCCCAAACATAACAGATACAAGAATCGTCTCTTCGGTTAATGCCTTTTGTATGTCAGAAACTTGAATGCGCCCTGTTTCATCGACAGGTAAATATGTCACTTCAAACCCTTCACGCTCTAACAATTCGCACGTATGCAAAATCGCATGATGTTCAATTTGCGTCGTTATAATGTGGTTACCTTTATGACGGTTCGCACGTGCTACACCTATAAGCGCTAAATTATCAGCTTCTGTACCACCGCTCGTAAATATAATTTCATTCGGATTCGCATGAATACTGCGTGCACACACTCGTCTCGCCTCATCTACTGTGTGACGAGTTTGACGTCCGTAAAAGTGAATACTAGACGGGTTCCCGAATATTTCTGTCATATATGGAATCATCTTTTCGACCACTTCTGGGTGAGTCGGAGATGTCGCAGCATGATCTAAGTAAATGCGTTCCATTAAATCTCCTTCTTTCCAAATCGTTTCACAAGGAATTAAATGTAAAACATATAGCCCCCGTGATTTTCTTCCTCATAACGTACTAAATCTTCTAACGTTGTACTATCTAACACTTCTTGCACCGCATCACGAACACGCATCCATAACTGGCGCTGTGCTGGCTCTTCTTCTTCTATCATTTCTACAACACTAATCGGTCCCTCTAATACACGGATTACATCCCCAGCTGTAATGTTAGCTGGTTGATCAGATAATACATATCCACCATATGCACCTCGCGTACTCTTTACAAGACGAGCGTTACGAAGTGGTGAAATTAATTGCTCTAAGTAATGCTCGGATAAGTCATGCGCCTGCGCAATTGATTTTAATGAAATTGGACCTTCACCAAACTTTTTTGCAAGATCGATCATAATTGTTAAGCCATAGCGGCCCTTTGTTGAAATCTTCATCTATTTTGCACCTCTTTTCAAATTTTCACTTCTATTGGTTATATCTTATTTATAAAAAGAACACAATTTAAAATCCTATGAAATTATAGCATAATATAGTATTATAAGAAATTTCAACTTGTGTATCAAAATGATAACATAAAATCACATTGAAAAACTCGGAAATTATTACAATTGAAAGAAAAATGAAAATATTCACCTTCATTTTTCCCATAAAACAACATCCTATTTCAAACTCCGTAGAAAAAAATGATACGATAGAACGAGATTATATATTAAGGGAGACGGTCTAAATGAAACAACCACTCGCACATCGAATGCGCCCTAAAAATATTCAAGAAATTATTGGGCAACAGCATTTAGTTGGTGAAGGAAAGATTTTATGGCGAATGGTCCAAGCAAATCATTTTCAATCTATGATTTTATACGGTCCTCCAGGTACAGGAAAAACATCCATTGCCAGTGCAATTGCAGGAAGTACCGGTACCCCGTTTCGTCTATTAAACGCTGTTACTCACAATAAAAAAGATATGGAAGTTGTCGTACAAGAAGCGAAGATGCATCGACACCTCGTTTTAATTTTAGATGAAGTTCACCGTCTAGATAAAGCAAAACAAGACTTTCTATTACCTCATTTAGAAAGCGGACTTCTTACTTTAATTGGTGCAACGACAAGTAATCCATTCCATGCAATAAACTCCGCTATTCGAAGCAGATGTCAAATTTTCGAATTACACGCACTAACAGAAGATGATATTTTAATTGGGTTAAAAAGAGCTTTAGAAGATAAAGAAAAAGGCCTTGGAAAATATGCTGTAACGGTAACGGATGAAGCACTACATCACTTTGCAAACGCCTCTGGTGGTGATATGCGTTCCGCTTATAACGCACTTGAGCTTGCTGTATTATCCAGCTTTACTACAGACGATCAAGCGGCTGAAATCACACTCGAGATTGCAGAAGAATGCTTACAAAAGAAGAGCTTCGTTCACGACAAAGGCGGCGATGCTCATTATGACGTATTATCAGCATTTCAAAAATCAGTGCGCGGAAGTGATGTAAATGCAGCGCTCCATTATTTAGCACGCCTTATTGAAGCAGGTGATTTACAAAGTATTGGCAGACGCCTTCTTATTATGGCTTATGAAGATATTGGACTTGCTAGCCCACAAGCTGGACCGCGTACACTAGCTGCAATTGAATCAGCTGAACGAGTCGGATTCCCAGAAGCACGCATCCCACTTGCAAATGCCGTTATCGAGCTATGCTTATCACCAAAATCAAATTCAGCTTATAAAGCACTTGATGCTGCATTACACGATTTACGTAACGGTCAAACAGGTGACATTCCAAGCCATTTAAAAGATAGTCATTACAAAGGCGCAGAATCACTTGGAAGAGGCATTGGATATTTATATCCACACGACCATCCAAACGGCTGGATAAGGCAACAATACTTACCTGATAAAATAAAAAACAAGCAATATTATAAACCGAAAACGACAGGAAAATTTGAGCAAGCACTTTCTACTGTTTATGAAAGATTACAAACTTCGAATAAAACGAAAAATAAAGGGTAACATAAACGAAAACGTCACCATTATGGAGGCTTCGCTTATGAAAACACGTCAAGATGCATGGACAAAAGAAGATGATCTCCTTTTAGCAGAAACTGTTTTACGACATATTCGCAGCGGAAGTACACAAATAAAAGCATTTGATGAAGTCGGCGATGCGTTGAACCGCACTTCAGCAGCTTGTGGCTTTAGATGGAATGCTGAAGTACGAGCGAATTACGAAGATGCAGTGCAGATTGCAAAAAAACAACGTAAAGAATTAAAGCGTTCTGAAGCTAAAATAGAAAAAAATCAGTTCACGAAAACGAAACAACTCGTAATCGATGCTGAGTTTTCAGAAGATATTACGCCAAGTAAACAGGAACTTACAATGCAAAATGTCATCTCATTTTTGCAAAACATGGAACATAATAACCCTTCAATCGAAAAGTTGCAAACTGAAAATGATGTATTACAAGATCAGCTCACTTCCCTACAAAAAACGAATAATGAACTTGAAGCAAAATTAGCGGTACTCACAAAAAAACAACAAGCAATCGAAGAAGATTACGCAATGCTTGTTAGAATTATGGATCGTGCTCGAAAACTTGTTTCAGTCGAAGAGCAAGAAGATCAAATTGCCCCGATTTTCAAAACCGATCAAAACGGGAATTTAGATATTATTTATTCTGCAGAGAATTAAAAACAAGGATGTCACTTTTTTAACTAAGTGACATCCTTGTTTGTTTTCGGTGAACCATATATATCGGTAAATGAAATTATACCAACGATTTTTCGAATATATCTATCACAACTTGCAATATATCAACGATTCGACAAAGGATATCGATTTAACAACAAAGATTGACAATAACATTCCTCCCTGTCATACAAAGAAACGCCCAAAATAGATTGGGTAAATATAATCATTACTTACTAGCCTTGCTCACATTTGAACTAGTAGTAATGCAAATATCTATATTTCTTTAATACATATAAAAAAGCATATATCCAAAATGGATATATGCTTTCACTTTATTCTTGCCCCACACGTTTCACTTCTACGTTTTTAATACGTTCACGTACAACGTGACTTGCCATAATTAAGCCTGCCACAGATGGTACGAATGCATTTGATGAAGGTGGTAATTTCGCTTTACGAATTTTCGCATTTTCGTCTGGTACGATCTCTTTACGTACTTCTTCACGAATTACGATTGGATTTTCGTCAGAGAAGACAACTTTTACACCTTTTTTAATACCCTCTTTACGAAGCTTCGTACGAATTACTTTCGCAATTGGATCTGTATGTGTTTTAGAGATATCCGCAATACGGAAACGAGTTGGGTCCATTTTATTTGCAGCACCCATACAAGAGATAATTTTAATTTTACGACGTAAACATTGTTTAATTAAATGGATTTTGAACGTAATTGTATCAGATGCATCTACTACGAAATCTAAACCGTGTTTAAAGAACTCTTCATATGTTTCATCTGTATAAAACATTTCTAGTCCAATTACTTCACACTCTGGATTAATGTCTGCAATACGCTCTTTCATTAATTCTACTTTTGAACGTCCAACAGTAGATACTAAAGCATGAATTTGACGGTTTACGTTTGTAATATCTACAACGTCTTTATCAACTAATACGAGACGCCCTACGCCAGAACGTGCTAACGCTTCTGCCGAAAATGACCCTACGCCGCCAATTCCTAAAATACCAACTGTACTATTTTTTAATATTTCAAGTCCTTCTTTACCGAAGGCTAATTCATTACGTGAAAATTGATGTAACATTCAGCTCTACACTCCTATTACAAAAATGGTCTACCATGTATTCTAGCGTTTTTCCGACTATTTGTATAGAAAAAGTTATAGAATTCCTAAAAATACATATTTCGAAAATGAAAACATAGTGTACACCGGACTAGCATAAGTAACGACGAAATGCGACCTCCATCTGAACCGGACTTTTTTAAACTTCCTCTCAAAAAAAGCCTAGACGGTTATAGTATAACCATCTAGACCCTATTCTTACTTCTCTTCTTTCAAGCTTAATTTTAAGTTCAGTTCTTCAAGCTGCGCTTCTGCAACTGGGCTTGGAGCTTCTGTTAATAAGCAGCTTGCGCTTGCTGTTTTCGGGAATGCAATTGTATCACGAAGGTTCGTACGGCCTGCAAGTAACATAACAAGACGGTCTAAACCTAATGCGATTCCGCCGTGTGGTGGTGTACCGTATTCGAATGCTTCTAATAAGAATCCGAATTGCTCTTGCGCTTCTTCTTGTGAGAATCCAAGTGCTTTGAACATTTTTTCTTGTACGTCACGCTCGTAAATACGAAGTGATCCGCCACCAAGCTCATAACCGTTTAATACAAGGTCATATGCTTGTGCACGCGCTTTTTCTGGTGTTGTTTCTAGTAGCTCAACGTCTTCACGGAATGGCATTGTGAATGGGTGGTGAGCTGCGAAGTAACGATCTGCATCTTCATCGTACTCAAGAAGTGGCCAATCAGTTACCCACAGGAAGTTAAATTTACTTTCGTCAATTAACTCAAGCTCTTTACCTAGACGTAAACGAAGTGCGCCTAAGCTATCTGCAACAACGCTCTTCTTATCTGCTACGAATAGTAATAAGTCACCAGCAGTAGCTTCTAATGTACTCATTAACACGTTTGCATCTTCTTCACCGAAGAATTTCGCAATCGGTCCTTTTAGGCCGTCTTCTTCAACTTTAAGCCAAGCTAGACCTTTTGCACCGTATACTTTCACGAATTCAGTTAATGCATCGATGTCTTTACGAGAGTATTTGCTTGCAGCACCTTTTGCATTAATTGCTTTTACTTGTCCGCCGCTTTCTACAGCACTTGTAAACACTTTAAAGCCACAACCTGCTGCAAACTCAGATAAGTCTGTTAGTTCCATTTCAAAGCGTGTATCTGGCTTATCAGAACCGTAGCGAGCCATTGCATCAGCATATTTCATACGAGGGAATGGTGCACTAACTTCTACACCTTTTGCATCCTTCATAACTTTCTTCATCATACGCTCCATCATATCTAAAATTTCATCTTGTGTTAAGAATGAAGCTTCGATATCGATTTGCGTGAATTCTGGTTGACGGTCCGCACGTAAATCTTCGTCACGGAAACAACGTGCTACTTGATAGTAACGCTCAAATCCGCCGACCATAAGAAGCTGTTTAAATAACTGTGGTGACTGTGGTAATGCATAGAATTCACCATCATGTACACGACTTGGTACTAAATAGTCACGAGCTCCTTCTGGCGTGCTTTTCGTTAAAATTGGTGTTTCGACTTCTAAAAACTCTTCTGTATCTAAGAAATTACGAATTGTTTTTGTTACGTCGTGACGCATTTTGAATGTGTTGAACATTACAGGACGACGTAAGTCTAAATAACGATATTTTAAACGCACATCTTCTGATGCATCTGTATCATCAGCAATGATAATTGGCGTTGTTTTCGCTGCATTTAGTACATTTACTTTTGTTGCTTGTACTTCAATACGACCAGTTGCCATATTGTCATTAATTGCGCCTTCACCACGTTCAACAACTGTACCTTCTACGTGTAATACGTATTCACTACGAATTGTTTCTGCTACTTCTAACGCTTCTTTTGATGTTTCTGGGTTAAATACAACTTGTACGATACCTGTACGGTCACGTAAATCGATAAAGATTAATCCACCTAAGTCACGGCGTTTTTGTACCCAACCTTTTAATTGAACTGTTTGTCCAACAGCTTCTACTGTTACTTTTCCACATGCATGTGTTCTTTCAGCCACTGTAAGTTCCCCCTATATTAATTTCTCTGCTACGTATGAAGCAAATACATCTAACGCTACTTCTTCTTGTTCACCTGTTGCCATATCTTTTAAGTTAATGATGCCTTTATCTAGCTCATCTTCTCCTAATACAGCTACAAATTTCGCCTTTAGACGATCTGCTGATTTAAATTGTGCTTTCATTTTGCGATCTAAATAATCTTTTTCAACTGACAATCCAGCTTTACGAAGATTGAACGCAACTTTTGCAGCATGGTCTTTCGCTTTTTCACCGAGCGCTACAACGTAACAATCAATGCTATGTTCAAGTGGTAATTCAATATTTTCAGCTTTTAGCGCCATAATTAAACGTTCAATACTCATTGCAAAACCGATACCTGGCATTTCTGGTCCACCGATTTCTTGTACAAGTCCGTTATAACGGCCACCACCGCTTAATGTAGTGATCGCACCGAAACCTTCTGCCTCACTCATAATTTCAAAAACAGTGTGTTGATAGTAGTCTAAACCACGTACTAAGTTCGGATCTTTTTCAAATGGAACATCCATCATCGTTAATAGTTCTTGAACTTTATCGTAGTATACTGCTGAATCTTCGTTTAAGTATTCTGTAATAGATGGTGCTGTTCCCATTAATTCATGGTTACGGTCCTTCTTACAATCTAAAATACGAAGAGGGTTCTTTTCTAAACGAGATTGACAGTCAGAACAGAACTCGCCGATACGTGGCTCAAAGTGTGCGATTAACGCATCACGGTGCGCTTGACGGCTCGCTGCATCACCTAAACTGTTTAATACAACTTTAATATTTTTCAAGCCCATGCCGCGGTAAAACTCTACAGCAAGTGCGATTACTTCTGCATCAATTGCAGGATCGTTACTACCGATTGCTTCAATACCAAATTGTACGAATTGACGATAGCGACCTGCTTGTGGTCTTTCGTAACGGAACATTTGACCGATATAGTATAATTTCGTTGGTTGTGTTGCATCACCGAACATTTTGTTTTCAACGTAAGAACGTACAACAGGTGCAGTACCTTCTGGACGTAATGTTAAACTGCGCTCTCCACGATCTTGGAATGAGTACATTTCTTTTTGTACGATATCTGTCGTATCACCAACACCACGTAAAAATAGCTCAGTGTGTTCAAAAATTGGTGTACGAATTTCTTTATAGTTGTAACGACGGCAAATTTCGCGTGCTTGCCCTTCGATATACTGCCATAACTCAACAGTGCCTGGAAGAATATCTTGCGTTCCGCGTGGGATTTGAATAGACATATTCAGTTCCTCCTCAAATTGTTTTAATCTTAATAAAAATAAAAAAACTCCCGCCTCTACTGTTTGAACAGTAGGGACGAGAGTATTATACCCGTGGTGCCACCCTAATTGAAGCACGTATGCTTCCACTTTTTTAATAACGCTTAAATGTGCGTTCATCCCTACTAAGCATATATGCCGTTCAAGTTGAAACCTCTAGAGTGTCATTCAATCAGTCATCATGCAGAAATGTTTTCAGCCTAAGACATTTCTTCTCTTTCCATGTGTGTCTCATTTACTCTTCTCTATCAACGGTTATATTCATATGTAAATATAAAATTACTATACGTTTGTTGAGTAGGATTGTCAAGTACTCTAAGAGCGTTCAATCTGCTTCTTTAGACGCTTTACATCTTGAAGAGAAATCCCAAACTCAGAAGCAAGCTCCATTGAAGTATTGTTTTGCTCTTTTGAAATAAAATCATGAAAATTTACGTTAAACAGTTGATTTGCACCATTTGTAACAGAATGCCCTTTTTCATTCATACGCATACGTATATCCCTCACATTCAATATAGATGTTTTACTTTTTATTGTTCCATATTAATTAGAGAGTTATACATAACTGAAACAGCTATTGATTCCAAATAAACATTAGTATTCGATTTACAACAATAACAATAGCCAGTCCACTTGCTAGCATATGATGCTTCAAATGATATAACGCTGCAACACCTACTCCAAATACGATAATTTCTAATAATACATGTAATATACCTTGTATTTCCCATTCTGCATGTGGAGCTCCAAATAACCCCCAAATGGCAGCAACAACAATCGGAATAATAATAGCAAGTGTAATTTTTATAGCTGTTGTTGTTCCTACTCGAACCCCCCAGTATCCAACAATCCCAAGAATACATAACTCTAGCATAAAACGTAAAGCTATATTAAATTCTTGAAGCATACTACACCTTCTTTTCCTTTTATTCCCCTTCAAATTAATCCTATGATAAATGAACAAAACATACAACAATGTATAAAAAAGAGAGGATTATATAATCCTCTCTTTTTTATCAACACTATTTACTTTCTACAATTAAGGTCACCGGACCATCATTGATTAAAGAAACGTCCATCATTGCTCCGAACTTCCCTGTTTCTACATGCAATCCTTGTTTGCGAACTTCTTCATTAAAGAAATCGTATAAACGCTCTGCATAGTCAGGTTTCGCAGCATCCATAAAGTTTGGACGTCTCCCCTTGCGACAATCTCCGTATAATGTGAATTGCGAAATAGATAGAACTTGTCCTTCTACATCAAGTACAGAATGATTCATCTTTCCGCTCTCATCTTCAAAGATACGTAAGTTTGCAATTTTTTCCGCAATGTAAGTTGCATCTTTTTCTGTATCTTCGTGCGTAATGCCAACTAGTAATGTTAAACCGAACGGAATTTGTCCTACGATCTCACCGTCTACCGTGACAGACGCTTTCTTTGATCGTTGTAAAACAACTCTCATCTTTCTACACTCCCTATTAATGCATCATGCGTCGTACTGCATAAATTTCCGGAACACGTTTAATGCGTTCTACTACTTTTTTCAAATGTTGTAAGTTACGAATTGAGATTGACATATTAATTGTCGCCATCTTATTACGGTCACTTCTACCAGAAACAGCTGAAATGTACGTTTTCGTCTCTGTAACAGCTTGCAGTACTTCATTTAATAAACCACGGCGATCGTAACCTGAAATTTCAATATCAACGTTATACTCAATTTCTTTTTCAGGGCTACCTTCCCACTCTACTTCTAATAATCGTTCTACAGCTTCTTCTGTATGAACATTTACACAATCACGGCGGTGAATCGATACGCCTCGGCCTTTTGTAATATACCCAACGATATCATCGCCCGGAACTGGGTTACAGCATTTCGATAAACGGATTAATAAATTATCAGCACCGCTTACCTTTACACCAGAATCCCATTTTCGAATTTTCATCGGTTTACGAACTTCTTTAACTTCAACAATCTCTTCTTCTTCGCGTTGTTTGCGGAACTTGTCCGTTAGTCGCGTAACAATTTGCGAAGCTGTAATTCCGCTATATCCAACTGCTGCAAACATATCTTCTTCATTTGCAAAGTTAAATTTCTCAGCGACGCGTTTTAAGTTATCAGGCGCTAATACTTCTTTCATCTCATACTCTAGACCACGTACTTCCTTTTCAACAAGTTCACGGCCTTTTTCAATATTTTCGTCTCTACGTTGTTTCTTAAAGAATTGACGAATTTTATTTTTTGCATGAGATGTTTGAGCAAGTTTTACCCAATCTTGACTTGGGCCATACGAATGTTTCGACGTTAAAATTTCAATGATGTCGCCTGTTTTTAATTTATAATCCAGCGTCACCATTTTACCGTTTACTTTTGCACCAATTGTTTTATTCCCAATTTCCGAATGGACACGATACGCGAAATCAATCGGAACCGATCCAAGTGGTAATTCCATTACATCGCCTTTCGGTGTAAAGACGAATACCATGTCAGAGAATAAATCAATTTTTAATGACTCCATAAATTCTTCTGCATTAGAAGCTTCATTTTGCCATTCTAATATTTGACGGAACCATGTGAGTTTCTTCTCTAATGTACCTGTTGTTTCTGCTGTTTTTCCTTCTTTATACGCCCAGTGTGCCGCGATCCCGAATTCTGCAATTTCGTGCATTTCTTTCGTACGAATTTGCACTTCAAGTGGATCACCTTTCGGTCCAATTACGGTCGTATGAAGAGATTGATATAGATTTGCTTTTGGCATTGCAATATAATCTTTAAAACGACCTGGCATCGGCTTCCAGCACGTATGAATAATTCCAAGCACCGCATAACAATCTTTAATACTATTTACAACAACACGTACAGCTAATAAATCGTAAATTTCATTGAACTGCTTATTTTGCAGTGCCATTTTACGATAAATACTGTAAATATGTTTCGGTCTTCCAGAAATCTCAGGTTGAATTGCAACTTCTTTTAATTTCTCACGAATACCAGTCATTACTTCGTCTAAGTATTCTTCACGTTCTGCACGTTTACGCTTCATTAAATTTACAATACGATAATATTGCTGTGGATTTAAATAGCGAAGTGACGTATCCTCTAGCTCCCATTTAATAGTACTAATTCCGAGTCTATGTGCTAAAGGTGCAAAGATTTCTAACGTTTCATTCGCTATGCGACGCTGCTTCTCTTGAGGCAAATGTTTCAATGTACGCATGTTATGAAGACGATCAGCTAGTTTAATTAAAATAACTCGAATATCTTGAGCCATTGCAATAAACATTTTGCGATGGTTTTCTGCTTGTTGTTGTTCGTGAGATTTATATTTGATTTTCCCAAGCTTTGTAACACCATCAACAAGCATAGCAATTTCTTTGTTAAATTCCCGTTCAATATCTTCTAACGTAATCTCTGTATCTTCCACTACATCATGTAAGAAACCTGCTGATACCGTAGCTGGATCCATGTGTAAATCAACTAAAATACCTGCAACTTGAATCGGATGAATAATATACGGTTCACCCGATTTTCTATATTGTTCGCTATGCGCATCACGTGCATATTCATAGGCACGTGCCACTAGCTCAATATCTTCATCCGCTAAATATTGACTTGCTTTCTCGAGTACCTGTTCAGCTGTTAGTACCTGCTCATTTGCCATCGAATCACCTTTTATTGAAAATTGACTTTATCTTTATTTAATAGAATAAATTATATTCTATCATTATAACCCAATGATTGTGAATTGTGAAAAGGAAAAGATTTTACTGACATTTCACCATGATTTTTTGTTCAATTATACAAAAGTACCCGCTCCTCTCCAAGAGATTCACGGGTACTTTTTATCACCGTAGTTTTACCTATATAGTGATTAGTATTTTTCTAATACTAATACATCGTAACCATCTAACATTTTACGACCATCTAAGTAAGTAAGCTCTACTAAGAATGCAATCCCTGCTACAACTCCGCCTAGCTCTTCAACTAACTTAATTGTCGCTTCGATTGTTCCACCTGTAGCTAATAGATCATCTGTAATTAATACGCGTTGACCTGGCTTAATTGCATCTTTATGGATTGTTAAAACATCTTTACCATATTCTTTACCGTAGTCAACTGTAATTACTTCACGTGGTAATTTTCCTAATTTACGAACTGGTGCAAATCCTACTTCTAACGCATAAGAAACTGGGCAACCGATAATGAAACCACGAGCTTCTGGTCCTACTACAACATCGATATCTCTTTCTTTTGCGTACTCAACGATTGCATCTGTTGCTGCTTTGTATGCTTTACCGTCATTCATTAAAGGTGTAATGTCTTTGAACACAATACCTTCTTTCGGATAATCCGGTACAATTGCGATATGTTGCTTGAAATCCATATTTCTGAATCCTCCTCAGATCTAAAAGGTTTGTAAATACAAATCCTTTACCCTAACTGTTCTACTTCTTTATGATTACGAATCGTTTCAAACCATGTATATAGTTGCTGATATGTGCTATAAACCAATTCTTTTTCTAATTGTAAGTGGTTCATTTTCTCACGATATGTGTTCGATTCAATTAAATCACGCTTTTGTTTTTTGTCTGCCATAAAAATGACGCCATCTTTTATTGTAACAAATTCTAACTCAAAAAACACCTGTGTCATGAAATTTACTGTATCTTTTGACCAACCTTTATGACGACATAGTTGTTCTCCATATTGCCTTAAAGAAAATGGTGTTTTTTGGTTTAAGAAAGAATAGTACCATTTAAAGTGTTCTCTCGTAGGAACTGTACTAAATAAATGGTTATTCTCTTGATAAAACAGCGTATAAATTCGCGCTGGGAATCCTACTTTAAATAACTCACGTAATTCATCTGTTCCTTTTGGCAAATCGAGTAACACGATGTATTGATCATCTAAATGCGTTACTTCTGACGCATGCATAAGCTTTTCTTTATAGTCCTCTAAAGAAAATTTATTCAATACCTCTTCAGAAAAATACACCATTGTTATTTTTTCTTTCGGAAGTTCTGCTAAATTTGCTTCTGCATTACGCATACTACGCCAATCAAATAATTGCCACGCCTCTACAGCAATATCTTGTACCATTAGTTGTGGCTTCTTAAAATTATTCCATTCATTGATGGAGGCTTCCCCTATTACAGATACCTTTGCAACTGGAGAGATTTCTTTCGCATATGCACCGAAACCGAATCCAATTGTATCCAGTGTTGCTTGTCCATCACGAAGAGCCATTTTTAAATGAGAACCATCTGATCCGATTGCGCGAATACTTTCTAACTCTGCATCTTTCACTGCAATACGTGGTTTCGGATTTCCAATACCAAACGGTGCTAGTTTTTGCATATCTTCAATTGCCGCTAGCGTTACATCCTCTACTTTGCAAAAAACATCAACTGCTGTAATTGGAATAAAATCTTCTTCTGTTAAAATTGCATCTGCTTGTTCGTTTAAGCGCCGACGTAATTCATCTACATCATTCATATGTAGCGTCATTCCCGCTGCCATCGGATGCCCTCCGAAGTGTGGCAATAACTTTCTACAATCTGATAAGTTTGCAAACAAATCAAATCCTGCAATACTACGCGCTGAGCCTTTTGCTGTTTCTTTTATAGGATCGATGCTTAATACAATCGTCGGACGATAAAAACGTTCAACTAATTTAGAAGCAACAATTCCAATTACCCCTGGGTTCCAGCCTTCTTTTGCAAGTACTAATACTTTGTTTTCTTCTGGTGGGAAGTTATTTTCAACTTCAGCGATAGCCTCTTCTGTAATTTGCTTTACAATATCTTTTCGCAGTTTATTCAGCTCATCAATTTCTTCGGCCAACTCTTTCGCTTCCTCTGGATCATCTGATAGTAAAAGGTGTACAGCCGGCGTAGCATCTTCTAAACGTCCGACCGCATTAATACGCGGTGCAATTGAGAAGCCAATACTCTCTTCTGTAATTTCACTTTGCGAAACGTTAGCAACTTTAAATAGCGCCTTTAGTCCGATATTTTTCGTCATACGCATATGTTTTAAACCGCGTTTCACTAGCAACCTATTTTCACCATGAAGTGATACTAAATCGGCTACTGTACCGATTACTGCAATCTCTAATAAATGTTCTGGCACACGGCCTAATAGTGCATGCGCAACTTTAAACGCAACACCTACACCAGCTAAATAGTGAAACGGATATACGCCACCTTCTAATTTCGGATGTATAATGGCAAGTGCTTCTGGCAATTCTGGCGGTGGCTCATGGTGATCTGTAATAATTAGATCTATTCCAAGCTCCTTCGCTACATTCGCTTCATGTACTGCTGCGATGCCAGTGTCGACAGTAATAATCAGTGAGAAACCTGCGCTATGCGCCCAACGAAACGCTTCTTCGTTCGGTCCATACCCTTCTGTAAAACGATTCGGAATGTAAAATTCTACTTCTGCACCTAATTCTTGAAGAGCAAGATATAAAACCGTCGTACTACTTACTCCGTCCGCATCGTAATCACCAAATATTAATATTTGCTCTCCATTTTGAATCGCCTTATTTACACGTTCTACCGTTCTATCCATTCCTTCTAATAAAAATGGATCATGAAATTCTTGATTTTCTGTATTTAAAAAATCTAAAATCTTATCTTCTGTATCTAGTCCTCTACCGAGGAATAATGAAACGACAAGTGGCGATAACTGTAATTTACTTGCTAATTCACTCACTCGCTCGTCATTATATTCTTTTTCTTTCCAACGCGTCTTCGGTTGTAACACGAAATCACCCCTTAACCTGTTCATTATACAAGACAGATTAAGGGGTGACAATATAATGCAAACTACGATGCAATATCTATATACTAAAATGTTAATAATGTTTAATTTGGAGAATACGGATTTATATGTACGAATACATTTTGTACATTATCTTGTTTCATAAGTATTTCTTTCACATGTTTTCCAATGCGGTGTCCTTCTTCTACAGTAATGTATGGATCTACAGACACTTTAATATCGACAATAACATAATGACCATGCTCCCGTGCATATAAAGAACCAATTTTTTTCACACCATCTACTTGAAGAACTGCTTCTCTAAGCGGAATAACATCCTCCTCATGAAGAACATGGTCAAGCGTTGCATGAATTGCTTCCGCTCCAATGCTCCATGCCATTTTTACAACAAGAAGTGAAACAGCTAATCCTGCAATCGGATCAGCGTATACAAGCCAGTCTATACCAAGCTTACCACCGATTATAGCTGCACAAATACCGATTAAAGCTGCAATTGAAGAAAATACATCCGAACGGTGCTCATATGCATTTGCAATAATTGCATCACTATTTACCCTCTTCCCTAATCGGAATTTATATTGGAACATTCCTTCTTTCACGATAATCGAAAGAACAACAGCAAAAATCGTAATTCCTTTCGGTGGTTCTAGTTCCTGCGAAAAAGCTTTTATAGAAGAAATCGCTATCTCGAGTCCCACAATAAATAATAATACCGCAACAATAATCGCTGAAATCGATTCCGCTTTACCATGACCATACGGATGATCTTCATCAGGTGGCTGCTTTGCCGCTCGCAATCCAAAAAGTACAGCTAGCGAACCAATTACATCTGATGCAGAATGCACCGCATCTGCTAACAGTGCTTTACTGTTCCCAATATAACCAATTACCGCCTTTACAATTGCTAATATAATATTACCAACGATCCCGACAATAGCACCAAACTCGGCCTGTTTAAAACGTTCATCTTTTTCCATAATTAAAATCCCTTCTTTTCTTAACCTATCTTTTTATTTTAACAAAAACAGCGATAACACCACCACTTTCTTCCATATTATTTCCGTTAAAAAGTTGCTATCTTATTGTATCCACAAACGAAAAAAGAGATGCCTCATAAAGAGACATCATCTTTTCTATACTTGCGGTTCAGATTCTACTTTCTCAACCTTCTTCTTGTTTTTACCTCTTTTCAAACGACGGTTTTCAAGCATTAACCAAATTTGAGAAGCAACGAAAACAGAAGAGTACGTACCTACAATTAATCCAACAAGTAACGCAAACGAGAAGTTACGTAGTGACTCACTACCGAAGATAAGCAGTGCAATTACTGGGAATAACACTGTTAATACGGTGTTAATCGAGCGACCAAGCGTTTGGCGAATACTTGCATTTACGATTTCTTCTAGATCTTTTATATCGCGTACTCGTTTTTTCTGTTTGTATAATTCACGATTTCTATCAAATGTAACAATCGAGTCATTAATAGAATAACCGATGATTGTTAGTACTGCAGCGATAAACGTTAAGTCTACCTCCAATTGGAAAATACTAAACATAACAACCATAACGAATGCGTCATGTAGTAACGCAAGCACTGCAGATAACGCATACGTAAATCGGAATCGAATACTTACGTATAAAATGATAACTGCAGAAGCAATCAGTACAGCGATAAATGCATTTCGTGCAATTTCTTTCCCGATTGTCGGTGAAACTGTACTTATGTTTGGATCTGTACCATATTTATCGTGGAAGAATGTTTTTGTTTTCGCAATTTCATCTTTTGATAAAACACCTAATGTACGAACTGCGAAACCTTTATTGTCATCTCCAGTCGGTACAATATTTTCTTCCTTCACATCAATGTTCAATTCTTTAAAATCTTTATGAACATCAGACACCGTAACGGCTTGTTTTGATTGCAAGTCAATACGTGTACCACTTGCAAAGTCAATACCAAGATTCAATTTAAAAATTGGTAAGATAATTGCACCCGCAATTACAACTACAATCGAGAAGATAAGGAATTTATGACCGATATTTACGAAGTTAATACGATCAAATCTCGTTGGCGGATGTACTACACCTTTTGTTAATGGAATAATATCCTTTTGTTTCACACCAAAATATCCTGGTTTTTTATCAAAGTAACGGCTCTTTACAAGTAAACCTAGTAAGAAACGAGTACCGAATACGTTGGTAATAAAACCAACTAAAATACTTACGATTAAACTTGTTGCGAATCCTTTTACAGAGCTATTACCATAAACGAATAATACACCAGCTGCTGCAAGAGTCGTAACGTTTGCATCTAGAATTGTTGCTAATGAACGATGGTTACCAGCACGAAATGCCGACATCATGGACTTACCAATTTTCAGCTCTTCTTTCAGTCTCTCGTACGTAATAATATTCGCATCAACTGCGATACCTACCCCGAGCACTAACGCCGCAATACCTGGCAACGTAAGAACTGCATGCATCCAGTTAAAGACAAGTAATGTAACGAAAATGTATAGACCTAACATAATAACCGCTACAAGTCCTGGTAAACGGTAGAATACAAGCATAAATAAGAAAATAAGAGCGATACCAATCGCACTAGCGAAAATCGTTTGCTCTAACGCTTGTTGACCAAATTTCGCTCCAACAGATGTTGAATACATTTCTTTTAAATCAACAGGAAGTGCACCTGCATTTAATAAAGATGAAAGTTGTTTCGCACTTTCAACTGTGAAGTTTCCACCTACAATAGATACCTCAGCTTGGTTAAATACTTGGCTTACTGTTGCCGCTGATAAGAACTTCGGATTCGGTTTTGCAGATTCTGCTTTATATGAATCTTTTCCTTCTTCAAAGTCAAGCCAAATCACCATTAAATTCGTTGGTGGTGGCATTTTTGAAATCTTTTCAGTTACTTCACGGAATTTTTCAGCGCTTTTTAGTGTAAGACTTACGCTCGCACGGCCTTGCTCATCAAATGTTTGCTTCGCTCCGCCGCCTTTTAAATCCGTTCCATCCATAAGAAGGTTATCATCCACATCACGGAATGTTAATTTCGCTTGTGTTGATAACATTTCACGTGCTTTTTGCTGATCTTGTACACCAGCAAGCTGTACACGAATTCGATCTTGCCCTTCGATTTGAATGTTCGGCTCACTTACACCGAGAACATTGACACGATTTTCAAGAGCACCTACTGTACTTACAAGTACGTCTCGATCGATTTTATCACCTTTTTTGGCTGGTTTTACTTCATACAGAATTTCAAAACCACCGCGAAGGTCTAGTCCTAGACTAATTCCTTTTGCTATGTCTTTTCCTGCCGCACCAATTACTCCACCGATTAATAAGACGATGAGGAAAAAGGCGGCAATTCTCGTACCACGCTTTGCCATATGTACCCTCTTTCTGCTACTAACACTTTAAATAAATCTCTTACGATTCACTTTTATACGTGTGCATGCGCCTAGTTAGTAGACTTCCTTTCTATAATTTTGCTAGCTCCTCACTAGCTGTGTCGGTAAGCTTTTCACAATACCTACACTTCCATTATTTATTTTCTCTCTTCACTACCCCCTTTATATATGATCTTAGACATAATTATTTCCTCATTATCAATACCTATCATTATACTGCAAAAGGAAGAACAAACCAATTGCAGTCGGTTATTTATTTTCGTACTCATCAAATGACCAAAGTGGCGCTTGGTACGCTTCAACAGTTAAATATGTCATATACTCATTAGCACTTACTCTTAATACATCATTTACCAATTCATATAATCTAACATCACTGTCTATCTTTTTCCACTTTTTCACTTTGAGAAACTTCCAAATATCATCATCTGTCACTCGGTCGTAACCGAACATGTGAAACTCTTCTACTTTACTTTCTAAAACGACTTGTAACTGTCCGCGGTATGATTCTACCAAAGCCTCTTTATCTAACATCTATAACATCTCCTTCTTATTTCAGCACGAAAAAGTCGCTTTAATCCCGCTCTAATGGACAGCAATAACTACTTTCAAGAGCGCTATCATAGTTCACTCTCTTAAATGCTTGTCATTCTTGTCTCGTACGTGCATATAAATTATTGTAAATCATTCCATTGATTTTGAGAAGGTAGGAGAAGAACATGACGAGACAAAGCTTTTTAAAAGGCGCATTTATTTTAATGATAGCCGGATTTATTACAAAAATACTCGGTTTCATCAATCGTATAGTAATGGCACGTATTTTAGGTGAAGAAGGCGTTGGTCTTTATATGATGGCCGTTCCTACATTCATTTTAGCAATTACATTAACACAAATCGGTCTTCCTGTCGCAATCGCAAAATTTGTAGCAGAAGCGGAAGCTGTGAACGATAAACAAAGAGTTAAAAAAATATTAACTGTATCACTAGCTGTTACATCCGTTATTAGTATCATATTAACAATCGGAATTATGTTCCTCACACCTATTTTAGCAAAAACATTATTAACCGACGAAAGAACGTACTATCCATTAATAGCCATTTTGCCCGTCGTTCCTGTTATTGCTATTTCTTCTGTTTTGCGCGGTTACTTTCAAGGGAAACAAAATATGAAACCTAGCGCTTATGCACAAGTTCTAGAACAAGTTGTCCGCATTACCATTATCGCTATATGCATTCAATTATTTTTACCTTACGGCGTAGAATATGCTGCAGCCGGTGCTATGTTATCAGCTGTTCTCGGTGAAGTTGCATCCTTACTATTTTTACTCACGTTATTTCAGCGCGAAAAACATTTATCAATACGCTCTGGATTTTTCACTACTGTAAAGGAGAGCAAAGGAACATTTTATTCCCTTATGGATATAGCTCTTCCCACTACAGGAAGTCGTTTAATCGGCTCCGTTTCATATTTTTTTGAACCTATTGTCGTTATGCAAAGCTTAGCAATCGCTGGTGTCGCTGCTTCTGTTGCAACCCAGCAATACGGCATGTTAAACGGTTATGCATTCCCGCTTCTATCACTACCCGCCTTTATTACATACGCTCTTTCTACAGCGCTCGTCCCTTCTATTAGTGAAGCGATGGCAAAAAGACAACATAAATTAGTGGAGCACCGCTTACAACAAGCACTTCGAATTTCATTAATTACCGGCGGATGGTCTGTCGTTATATTATATGTATTCGCTTCTCCTGTTTTAACTCTTATGTACGGATCAGACAGCGCAACAGCATTCATTCAACTTCTTGCACCTTGCTTTTTATTTCATTATTTCCAAAGTCCACTGACCTCTGTTTTGCAAGCTTTAAACTTAGCAAGAGCTGCAATGATGAATACATTTATTGGCGCCATCGTGAAATTAATTGTTATTTTTGTACTAGCCTCAAGGCCAGAATTTCAAATGATGGGAGTTGCTCTCGCTATCGCTGCAAATATTGTAACAGTAACATTTCTTCACTACGCTACTGTTTTAAAAAAGATTACATTTACCATTTACGCAAAAGACTATATTTTCGGCGGACTTGCCATCGGTATCGCAGGCGCCTTCGGTTTTTATATTCATAAATATATTATTTTCTCTCATTCCCTTGGCATACAAACATTATGGGAAATCACTTTAACAACAATTGTTTATATCGTACTTCTCTTCACTTTCAAACTCATTCGAAAAGAAGAGTTAAGTCGTCTCCCTATCATTCGGAAACTTTCATTTTTGAAATAAGTTGAAACTTTAATCAGTGGGGTAATCTCCACTGATTATTAGTTAAACTAATCATTCTTACTCTTTCAAAGGATAAATCTCTAATTTTCTTTTACATCAACAAAAAATTTTCCGTTTTGAAAACTACAGTATAAAATTTGTGTTACATCGTTATAACCTAAGTTTTTTAATTTCTCAATAAGCCATTCATCTGTATGCTCAATCATTTGTAAATGACTAGATTGAATTTCTCCATCAATAATAAGAGGAAGAGTAAACTGCAATACATCTTGTTTATTTTTTTGTTTTTGAAAGACAGATAACTTCCCAGACGGTTCCAAAATAGCATATTCTACATCCCGAATATCTCCAACTCCTTGCTCCCTTAATTGCATCATTAAATCATCTATATTATAACGTTGCTTTCTCATCTTCTTTTCATCAATCTTTCCCGCGTTTACAAGAATAGCCGGCTCACCTTCTATTAAATGCCGAAAGCGTTGATACTTTAGGGAAATGACTGACAAAATAATTTGGATGCACATAAGAAAAGTCATCGGAACTAATTGATGCCAAAGTGATTTATCGGTATTTTCAATTGCTACTACAGCCATTTCTCCAAGCATAATAAATACGACTAAATCTAATACACTTAGCTCTCCTATCTCACGTTTACCCATAAGACGAAAAATAATTAAGATGATGATATACAAAAGCATTGTCCGTCCAATTATTGATATCCATTCCATTTCTACATCTCCTTTTTTACGTATAGACTCCCCTATAAAAAAGAAACTAGTCTAACTTAGACAAAAGGAAAATATGCTTGTATTAAAAAGGGGGAATGTATAAATGGATGGAACGAAAAAATTATCCACTGCAATCGGATTCGGTATTACTACACTATTAATTCTCGCATCTCTTACTAGCATGATTATGGCTCTTTTATTAAAGTTTACGAATATAAACGAAGGGACATTAGCCGTTACTATTTTTATACTCGCTCTTTTATCTATGCTTATGTCTGGTTTTATTGCTGGAAAAAAAGCACAGGGGAAAGGGTGGCTAGTAGGTCTCACAACAGGTCTCACGTTCACTATACTCGTTTTTCTAGTTAACTATTTAGGCTTTTCTCAAACTTTATCGAACTCACAATTACTTTATCAATTAGCATTAATGGGTGCGAGTACACTCGGTGGTATTTTCGGTGTAAATATATCAAAGCAAAGTAACTAAAAAAGGCCCTGCACATTTCATGCAGGGCCTTCCACATTAGTTTTTCACAACTTCACGAATCGCATTGCGATCGAAAGTTAAGTGTGAACCACCAGATTTAATAACAATTTTCGTGTCATCTACTGATTCGATTGTACCGTGTAAGCCACCAATTGTTATGATAGCATCACCTTTTGCTAATTCGTTTTGCATTTGAGCAACTGCTTTTTGACGCTTTTGTTGCGGGCGAATTAATAAGAAATAGAAAATCGCAAACATCGCAACAATCATAACGATATTCATCATACCTGCATTCATTTTTTGTTCCTCCTTTTAAATTATGTATTAGAAGTTTTTAGCATTCGGTTTATTAAAGCCATACTGTTCAAAGAACTCTTCGCGGAAATCGCCAAGACGGTCTTCACGAATAGCTTGTCTCACCTGCTCCATTAAGTTTAACAGAAAATGAAGATTGTGATAAGACGTTAAACGAATTCCGAACGTTTCATCACATTTCATCAAGTGACGAATGTACGCACGAGAGTAATTTTTACATGTGTAGCAATCACAGTTTGGGTCAAGCGGACCGAAGTCTCTTGCGAATTTCGCATTTTTTACAACGAGGCGACCTTCACTTGTCATACATGTACCATTTCGAGCAATACGAGTTGGAAGTACGCAGTCAAACATATCAATACCACGAATTGCGCCATCGATTAACGAGTCAGGAGAACCTACACCCATTAAGTAACGAGGCTTATTATCTGGAAGAAGTGGTGTTGTAAACTCAAGCACGCGGTTCATAATATCTTTCGGTTCACCAACAGATAAACCACCTACAGCGTAACCAGGGAAGTCCATTGAAACAAGGTCTTTAGCACTTTGACGACGAAGCTCTTCGTACTCTCCACCCTGTACAATACCGAATAAACCTTGATCTTGCGGACGTTCATGCGCTTTTAAGCAACGTTCTGCCCAGCGGCTTGTACGCTCTACAGATTTCTTCATATACTCAAAAGTAGCCGGGAATGGTGGACACTCATCAAATGCCATCATAATATCTGAACCTAATGCATTTTGGATTTCCATCGCTTTTTCTGGTGATAAGAATAATTTATCTCCATTTAAGTGATTACGGAAGTGAACGCCTTCCTCTTCAATACGACGGAAGTCACTTAAACTGAATACTTGGAAACCACCAGAGTCTGTTAAGATTGCACGATCCCAGTTCATAAATTTATGCAAGCCGCCTGCTTCACGAATAATTTCATGACCTGGACGTAGCCATAAATGATACGTATTACTTAAAATAATGCCAGAATCCATTGCTTTTAATTCTTCTGGTGACATTGTCTTAACTGTCGCAAGTGTACCAACTGGCATAAATGTTGGTGTATCAAATGAACCGTGCGGTGTATGCACACGACCTAAACGGGCACCCGTTTGTTTACATGTCTTAATAAATTCATAACGAATTGCTGTCATAACTTACTCCTTTTATTTGTTTCTCATTTTAGCGTGAGATGCAACGAACATTGCATCACCGAAGCTAAAGAAACGATATTTTTCTTTTACTGCTTCATTGTAAGCATGAAGTACATTATCTCTATTTGCAAATGCACTTACAAGCATGATTAATGTTGATTTCGGCAAGTGGAAGTTTGTAATTAAACCATCAATTGCTTTAAATTCATATCCCGGATACATGAAAATATCTGTCCATCCAGAAGCGGCGCAAAGCTTACCGTCATGATCTGTTGCAATTGTTTCTAACGTACGAGTTGATGTCGTACCTACAGTAATAATACGTCCACCATTCTCTTTCACACGATTTAATAATGCTGCTGTCTCTTCAGACATATGGTAATATTCTGCGTGCATATGGTGTTCTTCAATCGTGTCTGCAGAAACTGGTCTAAATGTTCCAAGTCCTACGTGAAGTGTAATGAATGCTAACTGAACGCCTTTTTGCTTTAACTTCTCAAGTAACTCTTCTGTAAAGTGAAGTCCCGCAGTCGGCGCTGCTGCTGAACCGATTTCTTTCGCATATACTGTTTGATAGCGATCGCGATCTTCTAGCGTCTCTTTAATATATGGAGGAAGTGGCATTTCCCCAAGTTCATCTAAAATTTCATAGAAGATGCCGTCATATGAAAATTCAAGCTGACGTCCACCTTGATCTGCAGTTCCTGTGCAAGTTGCTTTTAATTTTCCTTCGCCAAAAGAGATAACAGTTCCTTCTTTTACACGTTTCGCTGGCTTTACAAGCGTTTCCCACTTATCGCCCTCTTCTTGTTTTAAAAGAAGTACTTCAATGTGTGCGCCTGTATCTTCTTTCACACCATGCAAACGAGCAGGCATAACTTTCGTTTCATTTAAAACTAAGCAATCCCCCTCATGTAAGTAGGAAAGAATGTCCGTAAAATGTTTATGCTCAATATCACCTGTTTCACGGTCTAACACCATTAATCTTGATGTTTCACGATCTTCTAACGGGACTTGTGCAATAAGTTCTTCTGGTAAATGAAAATCAAACAGATTTATATCCATAGCTATATCCACCTATTTCTTATTTGAATCGATTTATTATATACATAATAAAAGATAATACAATACTTAACACAATACATGTAATGATAGGAAAATAAAAGGTAACGTTTCCTTTTTTCACAAAAATATCGCCTGGAAGCCTTCCAATGAACTTCCAAGCTAATCCAACAACAATGAGTAAGATCCCCGCTGTAATAAGTAGCTTTGGCATCTCCGTCATACTTTTGGTATCTCCATTCCGAAATGTTCATACGCAAGCGGCGTTACAATTCGGCCCCTTGGCGTTCGTTGTAAAAAGCCAATTTGTAATAAATACGGCTCATACACATCTTCAATCGTATGAGATTCTTCTCCAATTGTTGCTGAAACCGTTTCTAATCCAACTGGACCACCACGGAATTTCTCAATAATACCAAGCAGTAATTTATGATCAATATGATCTAAACCTAATTTATCTACTTGCAGTAGCTCTAATGCCATTTGTGTAATTTCCATCGTAACCGTTCCGTTACCACGAACTTGCGCGAAATCACGTACACGTCTTAAAAGACGATTTGCAATACGAGGTGTACCACGAGCACGCCTTGCAATTTCTAGTGCAGCTAACGAATCAATTTCAACTTCGAATACTTCTGCTGTACGTTCAACAATCGCAGAAAGCTGATCTACTGTGTAATACTCTAACCTTGAAAGTACACCGAATCGGTCCCGAAGCGGTGCCGATAATGCTCCGGCGCGGGTCGTTGCTCCAACTAGTGTAAATGGCGGTAAATCTAGCCGTACAGAACGTGCTGAAGGCCCTTTTCCAATTACGATATCAAGGCAAAAGTCTTCCATTGCAGGATACAATACTTCTTCAATTGATCTATGCAAACGATGAATTTCATCAATAAATAATACATCTCCTGGCTGAAGCGCTGTTAATACAGCAGCTAAATCTCCTGGTCTTTCAATTGCCGGACCTGAAGTTGTTCTAACATTAACGCCCATCTCATTTGCAATAATATTTGCAAGCGTCGTTTTACCAAGACCTGGTGGTCCATATAAAAGCACATGATCTAACGTTTCTTCACGCATTTTCGCCGCTTCAATAAATACTTCTAAATTATGTTTCGCTTTATCTTGGCCAATATACTGACGGAGCGTCTGTGGCCGTAATGAATATTCTAAATCCGAATCTTCATATGCAGATTCCCCTGAAAGGAGACGTTCGTCCATTATACTCACCTCTTACCATTTAGTAAAAGACTAAGTGCCTTTTTAATATACTGATCCGTCGTTAATGATTCTTTTAATAACTCTGGTACAACGCGAGAAACTTCGCGTTCTGCGTATCCAAGTGCGCGCAGAGCTTCCAGTGCCTCATCAAGCTCAGCTGATGAACCTTTCTTCTCATCAAAACGTTCTGTGTCTGAGAATAAATCAACAAATGCATCTGGTACGACATCTGCTAGTTTTCCTTTTAAATCTAAAATCATTTGGCGTGCTGTTTTCTTTCCGACGCCTGGGAATTTCACTAAAAACTTCTCATCTTCATGCTCAACCGCTTGAACGACCTGTCCTGTTTGACCAGAAGCTAAAATTGCAAGAGCGCCTTTTGGCCCAATGCCAGACACGCCTAACAACTTTGTAAATAATAAACGCTCTTCACGTGTTTTAAACCCGTAAAGTGCCATAATATCTTCTCTCACATAATGATATGTATAGACACGGATTTCTTGCTTACTTCTTTGAAATACATACGGATTCGGTGTGAAAATTTGATAACCAATTCCATTATGATCAATTACGACATATTCCGGCCCTACATACTCCACGTAACCTGTAACATATTCAAACAAAATACGATCTCTCCCTCTTAAATCATGTATTCCATTTTAACATATTTAATGATAGAAAAGCGAGACTGCCCCAACAAATGTTCTCCACTTGAAACTTCTGTTATTTTCCATTGACAGAAAGGTTAAAGCACCTTAATATACAGAGGTCGATAATGATTATCAATACTAATTAAAGGGGTTACATCAGGATGAAACGTAAGCTATTTATTTTATTTACTATTATGCTTGTTGTTCTTTCTATCGTTGGCTGCTCTTCTCAAAAAGAAGAATCGAAAGCAAAAGAACAACCGAAAACTAAAGTTATAAAACATGCTAAAGGTGAAGCAACAATTCCAGTAAATCCAAAGAGAATTGTTGACTTATCTGGATCAACAGAAGAACTATTACTTCTTGGACACAAACCTGTTGGTACAGCAAATACATATAAAGATAAAATCCAAAATCACTTAACAGATAAGTTAGATGGAGTAAAAGCAGTAGGCTGGTACTGGGCACCTAAAGTTGATTTAGAAACTGTTACTGCTTTAAAACCAGACTTAATTATTTTAAACAACCGTCAATTAAAAATTTATGATCAACTAGAAAAGGTTGCACCTACAGTTGTTCTAGAAACAAACTTAGAAGACTGGCGTGGTAAATTTAAAGAAGTAGGTAAGCTATTTGACGAAGAGAAGAAAGCAGACAAATGGATTGCAGACTACGATAAGAAAGCAGACTCTTTATCTAAAAAAATTAAAGACAAAACAAAAGATGAGAACTTTATGTTCGTTGCAGTTACACCACAAAACTTCCGCGTATACGGCAGCTTCGGATACGGTGACATCATCTTTAATGACTTAAAGCTTCCAGCAACAAAAGGTACGGATTTAAAACAAACGATGGCGCAAGTATCATTAGAAGGTCTAGTTGCATTCCAGCCTGACCAAATGTTTATTGTAAACTTCGGCGGCGAAGCTGATAAAGTTTACGAAGACTACAAAAACAGTGCTGTTTGGAAAGACAATAAAGCGGTTAAAAACAATCACGTATATGAAGTATCAAATGAAATCTTCAATACGAAAGCATTCAATCCAATCGGAAAAGATATGCTAATCGATGAAATCGCAAAAGAAATTTTAGCTAAGAATAAGTAAGAAAAAGCAGCTCACCATGAGCTGCTTTTTTTCTTATTTTGCACTGCGTATTGCTTCATTTTTTCAATCGTTTTTACAAAACCTTCTTTTGATTTAATCCGAATACCACGCTTCAATTTCGCACGCTCATAACTCTCAAGCTTTTTCATATCAATTTGGAAGAAGGAATGAATCGCATTATCACTTTTCGGTACACCTTTGAAAATTTGTAATATCCCTTCCTCTGACACGCCAAAATAACCGCTCGTTTTCAATAACGGAGAAATATCATCAACTTTCTTTTGCAATACAATTTGTATATCATCACGATCAACGAGCTGCCATTCTTTATACTGCTGTAAAAACTTTTCTAAATCCACCACTTTTTCTGTAAGTATTTCCTCACTTACTTCTCCATCAACATACATACGCTCTAATAAAATTGTAACTTCGGGTTCTTTTTTCGTTACTTCTGGTACTGGCCCTTCCGCCTTCACATTCGTTTCATAAACGAAACAAAACATCATAACGAAAGCTTGCATCGCAATCAGTATCCATTTCATTTCCGTTCACCTCTTCTAGGCAAAATCAAACTTTCATTAGTAGTTTTTCCGGAAATGGGGGTTTTATCCATATTACATTTCTTTCGAAAAAATAAAAAATGCAGATAGGGATTTACCTCATCTGCATGTATCATTTACTTTTATATAAAATGAAAGACGCCTGCAAAGCAGGCGTCTTGATGCGTTTACGGCGAGAGACCAGGCGACCACATTCGCGTGTTTAGCACTTAAGCATATCTCTCGTCTTACGTAAATTAGCTCATCGCTTTGCTAATATAACATTAATAAAGTATAAGTGCAACATGTTTATAAAAATATCTTATTTCCTCTTTCATCCAAATTATTTTATGTAAATTATAAATTGATAATTGTAATATATATGTTACAATTAATGTAAAAGCGAAATCATAATAAGCAGGGGATGAATATTGTGAAAAAAATAAAGGATGAACGTCTCATTCTTCAAACGTTAAAAAACATACGTATTGCCTTTCTTTTTCAATACATTGGGATAGTTGGAATTTTAGGCTATATCGGATTCACTGAAGGAACTAATCAAATTACGAAATCTCCATTATGGCTATTATTTATGCTTACGAGTATTTTACTTGCTTATTTACAGTTAAGTGTTTCAATCGATGTAGAAGAAGGCGAAAAGGAAATAAAATTAACCCCTTATTACAAGCTTGTTTTACGCTCTCTTCTCATTGGAATTATTATTACTATTATTTATATCATTTTCAGTCCTGAAAGACCTCTATTTGAAGCTATTCTAACAGGTAGTGTTTTCCTCATATGCTTTTTAGTTTCTTACTCCGTTAGTTATTTTATTAAAAAACGTCGTTTACAAGACAACGATGAATGAAGAGGAAGGGCTATCCCTTCCTCTTTTGTTTTGCTATCGCATAGTACCAGTTAAACCGTAACGAATGTCTCGGAACATATTTCCTATATCACGATTAAAATCGTTTGTAACTGTACCGTTACGTAGACGTGTGCTCATTGCATCGACACGAGTAAACATATCATTTCTTACAGAAACATATACGTTTCTGTTTCCAACTTCATTTACAACAGCTTGACGAATTTCGTTCGCCATCGCCGTTTCATTTGTCACTGTATTACGCGGTTTTACCGCAATCGCCACATCGTTTCCATATACAACTGTAGACACACGGTCCACGTTATTCATACGTTTCACACGATTTGTAATTTTTTCTGCTGTTTTACCATCATTGTTAATGTATGAATTGTTCATTGTAATATTACGTGTTGGATGCGGATTAGCAATTTGACCGTTGTAATTTACATCTCGGTAATAATTGTTATATCCTGTATCGTTACGACCATTTCTATATGTTACATAATCTGTATAGCGATCATTACGCGTTACATTATCACGATACTGGTGTGTATCATTATAAGATGTACGCTCGTAATTGTAGTTACGTCCATCCATTGCATTGTTATCTTTTGGTGTACCACATGCAGCTAATGCACTGGTAACTAACAAAGAAGCAGCAATCACTTTTACTTTCGTATTCAATACAAAAACCCCCTCTGTTAGAATGAGCTTCTCTTCTGAAAAGCTCCCTCTTATGATGAGTAACAGAGAGGGTTTTTACACTGTTAATATTTCACTGGGAATTTTCTAGCACTTCATAAAAACCCTTCATTTCCTTAATTAACACGCATGCAAAAAAGGCGGGAATACTCCCGCCTTTTTAAACTTCTTCTTCGTCCTCTTCTTCTGAAATGGGCTCTCCAAATACATTTGGTGGATCTGGTTGATAATACATCGTTCCTGGCTGTGGTGCATATGCAGATTGAGTTGGTTGATAATATAAAGGATTCGCATATTGCGGACCGCCTGGTTGTGGACTATATAGTCTACTTTCTCCTCCGCATCCACAATCTTCCTCACCCTGCACAAGCGGCGGCATATTATTATCCATTGGCATCATATTCGGGTTTGGCATAGACGTATATTGCGGTCCAAACGGAGCTCCTTGCTGATATGGCATTTGATATGGATTTGGTTGTTGATAATACGGATTCGGCGGCATCATAGGCTGTTGATACGGCATTTGATATGGCATCATATTCGGTGGTTGATTGTTATCCATGATTGGCATCATATTCGGCATTTGATTGTTATCCATGATTGGCATCATATTCGGCATTTGATTGTTATCCATAATTGGCATTATATTCGGCATTTGATTGTTATCCATAATTGGCATTATATTCGGCATTTGATTGTTATCCATAATTGGCATTATATTCGGCATTTGATTATTATCCATAATTGGCATCATATTTGGTGGTTGGTTGTTATCCATAATTGGCATCATATTTGGTGGTTGGTTGTTATCCATAATTGGCATCATATTCGGCATTTGATTGTTATCCATAATTGGCATCATATTCGGCATTTGATTGTTATCCATAATTGGCATCATATTCGGCATTTGGTTGTTATCCATAATTGGCATCATATTTGGTGGTTGGTTGTTATCCATAATTGGCATTATATTCGGTGGTTGGTTGTTATCCATAATTGGCATCATATTCGGCATTTGATTATTATCCATAATTGGCATCATATTTGGTGGTTGGTTGTTATCCATAATTGGCATTATATTTGGCATTTGAATATTTGGCGGTATGACTTGCGGAATAACTACATTTTCTTTCGATACATTTGGCGATACTATATTCCCTACGTTTTCTTTCTTCACTTGTGGTGACACTATATTTCCTACATTCTCTTTCTTCACTTGTGGTGACACTATATTTCCTACATTCTCTTTCTTCACTTGTGGTGACACTATATTCCCTACATTTTCTTTCTTCACTTGCGGTGACACTATATTCCCTACATTTTCTTTTTTCACTTGCGGCGATATTATATTCCCTACATTCTCTTTCTTCACTTGCGGCGATATTATATTCCCTACATTCTCTTTCTTCACTTGCGGCGATATTATATTCCCTACATTCTCTTTCTTCACTTGCGGCGATATTATATTCCCTACATTCTCTTTCTTCACTTGCGGCGATATTATATTGTTTTTTTTCGTTTGCGGAGAAATGATATTGTTAGGTTTCATTTTACTAATTTGAGGAGCAATTAACTCGCTTCCTTTTTTTATTACATCTGAAATTTTATATTCTTTTTTGGGTTTTATTGGTGGTTGTGGCGGCTGCGGTAATACATTTACCGAAAACTTCGTGTTTTCTTTTTCCGCCGGTTTTTGTTTTTCTATCACAGGTGGTTTTTGAATAACAGACGGTTTTTCTTTTTGAATTGGCTGTTCTTTTTGCACCTCTTTCTGCGGCTTTACCTGCATCTCCTTCTGTGGCTTCACCTGTACTTCTTTTTGCGGCTTTACTTGCATCTCCTTCTGCGGTTTTACTTGCACTTCTTTTTGTGTTTGTTGCATAGCTGGCTGCTGTGTAATTGGTGCTGATTGATACGTAACTTCTTCTTCATCTTCTATTCCAAGCGGAGTTGGTGTTGCTGCAAATTCTTTTTGCTGCACTTCTTTTACGTATTGCTTTGGAGGCGCTGAGCCTGCTCCAGCCTGTTGTTTCATATGAACACTCTTTGATGGCACTTTAATTTTCATACCTGGCATGATTAGATCAGGATTACTAAGTTGTGTATTTGTTTGTTTCAGTGTATCAAAATCCACTCCGTACTTTTTCGCAATTTTCCAAAGGGTATCCCCTTTTTGCACGATATGAATTTTCAAATTTTCCCCCTCCTGTATAACTTATCTATAAGTAACAAATCTCATGAAGTAACTCTTTCTAAATAACGTTAACTTCTTTTCACTTTCATCACTTCTTCGATTTTCAATATCATTTGAAGTGGAATAAGCATAAAAAAATCGCAATGATTTCTTCACAACAATGTATGCCCATTTCGTTCTCGTTATGATTATGTGCATGAAAAAAAGCAACGGGAATACCGTTGCTTTACACACGCTCTAACATACGATTTAATGCAAGAACCGCTTCTGCCGTTACTTGTTTATCTACACTAATAACATTAATTTCTTCTCCTCTTTCTATCGTTTCAAGTGCCCATAATAAGTGAGGCAGATCAATTCGGTTCATCGTTAAACATGGACACATAAATGGATTAAGCGAAACAATTTCTTTATCTGGATGTTGCTGAATAATTCGATTCACTAAATTCATTTCTGTACCAATCGCCCATTTGCTACCAGATGGCGCTGATTCAATCATATCAATAATATATTTCGTTGACCCTGCATAATCTGAAGCAGCTACAACTTCATAGCAACATTCTGGATGTACAATAATATTCATATCCGGATGATTTTTTCGTACATTCTCTATGTTTTTCACTGTAAAGTTTTGATGAACTGAACAATGACCTTTCCATAAAATCACTTGAATTTCTTCTATATCTCCATCGTACTCTAAAGAATCAGTATGCGGATCCCATACTGCCATTTTATCTAACGCGATACCTAAGTCGTACGCTGTATTTCTTCCTAAATGTTGATCCGGTAAAAAGACGAGACGTTCTTTTTGTGTAAACGCCCAAGATACCATTTGCTTTGCATTAGAAGAAGTTACTGTTGCTCCTCCGTTACGACCACAAAACGCTTTAATTGCAGCTGTAGAGTTCACATACGTTAACGGAATCATCGTATCTCCAAATAATTTCGTGAGCTCTTTCCACGCTCTTTCTGTTTGTTCAATATCTGCCATATCTGCCATCGAACATCCTGCACGCATATCTGGCAAAATAACGATTTGATCATCTGTCGTTAACATATCTGCTGTTTCCGCCATAAAGTGCACCCCGCAAAACACAATATACTTTGCGTCTTTATTGCTCGCTGCAACTTGCGCAAGCTGAAGTGAATCCCCTGCTGCATCTGAAAATTGTACCACTTCATCTTTTTGGTAATGATGTCCTGGAATGAATAACATTTTCCCCATTTTTTCTTTAATTTCATGAACACGCTTTTCCATATCTTCTTTTGACATCTTGTGATAACGCTCCGGTAACATCGTTTCAATTGGTTGCACTTTTTCTAAAATACTCATATTCCTTTCTCCCCCTCTAAGCGACTTTCCTTACCCTTCAATATTGAAACTAATATCAAGTGCTTTCACTGAATGTGTTAACGCTCCAAGTGAAATATAATCTACCCCTGTTTTTCCGTATTTCGATAAATCTTCAATTGTAATGCCTCCTGATGCTTCCGTAACGATGGCACTTGGTACAATCTTTGAAAACTCTCTAATCTCATCTGGCGTACGGTTATCAAACATAATAATATCCGCACCAGCCGCTACAGCCTCTCTCACTTGCTCCTCCGTTTCTGTTTCCACTTCTACTTTCACCATATGTCCTAATTTTTCTTTCAGCGATGTAACAGCTTTCGTAATAGAACCAGCAAAGGCAATATGATTGTCTTTGATCATGACACCATCATATAAACCGAAACGGTGATTAAATCCTCCTCCGCACACGACTGCATACTTATCAAACATACGTAGCCCCGGCATTGTTTTTCGCGTATCACAAATACGTGTATGGCTGCTATCTAAAGCAAGAACCGCTTTACGCGTCATCGTCGCTATTCCGCTCATACGCTGGATAACATTTAATATAACGCGCTCTGCTGTTAATAACGATGCAATTGGACCTTGCACAGTTGCAATGATTTCGCCTTTTTCTACAAGATCCCCATCTTTTTTATGAAGCTCTACTTCAATTCTCTCATCAATTAATTTAAATCCCGATTCAATTACTAAACGTCCTGCAAAGACCCCTGTATCCTTCGAAAGAAACGTTCCTTTTGAAAGCAAGTTATCTGGAAAAATAAGCTGAGATGTTACATCTCTTTCTCCTATATCTTCTAAAAAAAATCGATTTAATGCTTCTTTCACTTTTATCGTGTTCATAAAGCCCCTCTTCCCCTCATCACACAAGTTGTAGTTTTCTCTTTACTCGAACAATCTCTTTCTTTCCTACATTTCTATCTGGATAATCACTCCGGTAATGCCCACCAATACTTTCTTCTCTTTGCAGGGCTGACACAACTATAAGCTCACAAACCGTTAACATATTAATAAGTGTTATCTCTTCATTCGTAAGAACATCATGTTGTAATATCATATTTCGAACACCGTACTTACTAAGCCATCTCTTCGCATAAGATAAACTTTGCTCTGTTCGCACAATCCCAACATATTTCATCATGCATTTTTGTATTTCTTCTTTCGTCGGTAAATGATTCAGAACGATAAACTTCGCTTCCTTTTCGGCTAGCATGTTCACCTTTTCTTTTGTCTCTCTAGATAAAATGTGTCGTCCGATTCTTTTTCCAAACACAAGACCTTCTAATAATGAATTACTCGCTAATCTATTTGCACCATGAACCCCATTACAAGCTACTTCACCGACTGCGTATAGGTTCGGAATAGACGTCTCTCCATCACAGTTCGTTTTCACGCCGCCCATGTGAAAATGAGTACCGGGCACGACTGGAATAAGCTTTTTATTTATATCGACTCCATTTGTTTTACATATCGATGACACGGTCGGAAAGCGTTGTTCAAAGTTTTGAATCATTTCGATGTTTAAGTACACTTTTTCACCCGCAAGTAGCTGTTCATGAATAGCCCTTGCGACTACATCACGAGGCGCTAAATCCTGTTCGGAATGTATATCCATCATAAAACGCTGCCCTTTGCCATTTATAAGGACAGCTCCTTCTCCGCGAACAGCTTCGGACACGAGGCCGGAACAACGCCCACCCGCGTATAACATCGTCGGATGAAATTGTATAAACTCTAAATCTACAAGTTCTCCGCCTGCACGGTACACCATTGCAAGTCCATCGCCTGTAATTGTCTCATCATTAGAAGTAAAGGCGTATAAACCGCCAATACCGCCTGAAGCTAACACCGTATAAACTGCATTGTAACGTTTCAGTTCTCCTTTATTGTTACGAGTTAAAGCCCCAACACATTTATCTTTTTCTATAATAAAATCGAGCACCATTTCCTGTTCCACTACCGTAACGTATGGAGCTACTTCTTGAATAAGATGCTCTAATAAATTCTTTCCTGTTGCATCGCCACCTGCATGTAAAATACGACGTTTTCGATGCGCTCCTTCTTTTCCAAGATGAGGACCTGTTTCATCTCCATCAAATTTCATTCCTCTTTCAATAAGGTTATTAATTTCTTTCGGCCCTTCCTCGACTAAATAACGGACCACTTCTTCATTATTATAATGACACCCTGCTACTAACGTATCTTCAAAATGATCATTAGGATTGTCATATGTAGCTACCGCTGCGGCAATTCCACCTTGAGCTAAATGTGTATTATTATTACGTTTCGTCTCCTTTGTGATAATAATCACATTCTTTTCGTGACAAATCTCTTTTGCAACACGAAGTGCCGCAACGCCACTTCCAATAATTAAGACATCTGCACTTGGCATAATTGTTGCCTCCTACTTTACACTTTTCAACTGTCTTGACACCTATATTTACATAGTTTTAAAATAATGACAAGAGTTTTTTTATAATTCTTATTTTCACTACCATTTAAAAAGTAAAAGAAATGTAACTCTTACTAGAGAGAGGAACTTACATGATGATATATCTTGACTATGCAGCTACTACACCTATGAGCGAGGAAGCGTTACAAACATATATGAAAGCAGCTTCTCAATACTTCGGAAATGAACAAAGTTTACATGACATTGGAGGAACGGCTTCTTCTTTATTACAAGTTTGCCGAAAAACATTCGCGGAAATGATTGGTGGAAAAGAACAAGGAGTATTCTTCACAAGCGGTGGCTCAGAATCAAACTATCTTGCGATCCAATCACTTCTAAATGCCCGAAATAAGAAGCATATTATTACGACACCTATGGAACATGCATCCATTCGAAGTTATTTTCAATCTCTAAAATCAAAAGGCTATACGATCACTGAAATTCCTGTTGATAAAAGCGGACTCATTTGTTTAGTAGATTTAGAGGCATCTATTACAGAAGATACTGTGCTAGCAAGTATACAGCATGGAAACTCTGAAATCGGAACCGTTCAAAACATTACAGAAATCGGGGCAATTTTGAAAAAATATAATGTTTTATTTCATACGGATTGTGTGCAAACGTTTGGTAAACTGCCTATCCATGTTTTTGAGATGGGGATTGATAGTCTTTCTGTTTCAGCACATAAAATATACGGACCAAAAGGTGTCGGCGCTTGCTACATAAATCCGCAATCTCGCTGGGAACAAGTATTTCCAGGAACTTCTCACGAAAAAGGATTTCGCCCAGGTACAGTGAACGTTCCCGGCATCGCATCTTTTTTAACAGCTGCTGAAAATATATTAAAAACTCAATGGGAAGAAAGTTTACGTTTTAAAGAGTTACGATCCTACTTTTTAGAGCAAATACAAACACTTCCGCTAGAAATTGAAGTAGAAGGTCATTCTACTTCTTGTTTACCACATATTGTTGGGGTTACAATAAAAGGAATCGAAGGTCAATATACTATGCTAGAATGTAATCGTCATGGTATTGCCATTTCCACCGGAAGTGCTTGCCAAGTCGGTAAACAAGAACCTTCGAAAACTATGCTTGCAATTGGAAAAACGTATGAAGAGGCCAAACAATATGTCCGCTTCTCTTTCGGACAACAAACAACGAAAGATCAAATTGATACTACTATTCATGCACTACACACAATTGGAAATCAATTTTATAGAGGTGTTAAATCATAATGAAACAAAATGAACAAAAAAAGATTTTAGGTGAAGAAAGACGACAGCTTATCCTTCAGTGGCTTCTCGCTGCAAATGAGCCGTTATCTGGGAATGAACTATCGAAGAAGACAAACGTAAGTAGGCAAGTTATCGTGCAAGATATTTCCTTGCTTAAAGCACGAAACGAACCAATTATTGCGACTGCTCAAGGCTATTTATATTTAAAGCCACAAGAGAAACAACAAGCTTTTGAACGCGTAATCGTATGCCAGCACAAACCAGCAGAAGTACGTCAAGAACTTACAATGCTTGTTGATCACGGCGTTACGATTAAAGACGTAAAAGTTGAGCATCCTGTATACGGCGATTTAACAGCATCTATTATGGTAAGTAATCGCTTTGATGTAGAACAATATTTACAAAAAATAGAAAACACAAATGCTTCTTACCTTTCGCAACTAACAGATGGTATTCACTTACATACAATTGAGGCCGATTCTAAAGAAAAGTTAGATGCTGCTTGCGAGGCACTGGATAAAGCAGGATTTCTCGTTTATTAATGTAAAGCACAGAGTTTTTATAATTCTCTGTGCTTTTTTAATGCTATAATATTGTAATCAATCGTAAAGGAGATCACTTATGGGAATTGAACTCGTTCACTTTAGCATTGGCAAACCGAAACAAATGAAATATAGCGAAGATAAAGAAATGATTACTGGTATATGTAAGGAACTTACAGAAGAAGCTTTCCTCTCAAAAGATGGATTCCTCGGCGATGACGTAGCAGATTTAAAACATCATGGCGGTCCTGATCGCGCTGTTTGTGTATACCCACACGAGCATTACGCACTATGGGAAGAGGAATTTCAAACTACGCTTCCAGCTTCCACATTTGGCGAAAACATTACCGTAACAAATATGTTAGAGCGTGATGTTTGCATCGGAGATACATATCAACTAGGTGAAGCAATCATTCAAGTGACACAAGCAAGAGTACCTTGTAGCACTATTTCAAAACGCCTCGGTATTCCTGGCATTTTACCGCGCATTGTAGCAACTGGATTTACTGGCTACCTATGCCGTGTTCTTCAAGAAGGTACTGTACGTAAAGATTCTAAAATTACATTACTAGAACGTCAACCGAGCAATATTTCTGTGTTGTTCTCTAACGAAATCTATTTTCATAATAGAAAAGATAAAGATGGCATAGAAAAAATTCTTGCTCTTCCAGAACTAGCTGATATTTGGCGTGGTCAGTTAGAAGATCGTCTTGCGAAGTTAAAATAAAGAATCCCACCTTCTGCAGGTGGGATTTTATTAATCTATTAAAAAATATACTAGGCAATGAAATGATATTGACGATTAGACAAATACCAACATTCCGTCTACATCTTACAACCAATAAGAAGAATAACTCCCCAGCACAGTAACAGAAAAGCCGAGTGCTTCAAGTTCCATCGTTACGCCTGGTAATAATACATCATCGTATGCTTTATCGACATCGATTAAGAAAAAATAATTGCCAAGGCCTGTTTTCATCGGGCGAGATTCGATTTTTGATAGATTTAATTTCCTCCATGCGAAAGCTGATAGCACTTGGTATAGTGCCCCTGCATAATCAGCAGGTAACGTTATCATAAGCGTCGTTTTCTCTCCGCGGTTTTCTCCGTTATTTGGAAGTATCGCTTTCTTTTTCTTATGGAGCACGAGGAAGCGTGTATGATTATTTTTATGCGTATGAATGCTACGTCTTACAATCGTTAATCCGTATTTTTCTGCAGCTGCTTCATTTGCAATAGCGGCAATTTTTTCTTCAGGATGTTCTTTCACATATTGCGCAGCGGCACTTGTGGATGTCATATCTCGAACAGTTACTCCTTTTAATTCTTCATTTAAAAATTTATGGCACTGTGCAATGGCATGCGGATGAGAATGCACCGCATATACTTCATCCCACACTTCTGCATACTGCGGATGTACAAGTAAATGCTGCTGAATTGGCACTGTAATTTCTCCTACAATAGAAAGCGGCTGCTCATGTACAAGATAATCAACCGTTATATTCACTGAACCTTCTATTGCATTTTCTAACGGTACGACTGCGAAGTCTACATTTTCATTTGCAGCTGCATCTATACAATCTGGAATCGTTCGATACGGTACATGATCTGCTTCCGGAAAAAAACGACTCACCGCCATATTTGTAAATGTTGCTTCTGGTCCTAAATATCCTACTCGAATCATCGTCTTTTCCCCTCTTTTTCGTTTTCTTACTGTTATACCATACTTTTTTATATTCTTCTATGTAAATTTCGAATATTAAAAAAAGACTAGCATTTGCTAGTCTAAATGTTTCTTATATTCTCTTTGAGCGAAGAAGAAATAAATGATACATGCTACGATATAAAACAGAATGAACAAACCTACTTTTTTTAATGATCCATCCATAAAGAAAGTATTATGAAACGTATATAACGCAACTGCACTATGCATACTCCCTACTATAATTGGCGCAAAAAATAGCATACATAATTGCCAACGAGAAATTTTCCATACTTCTTCCTTCGTCATTCCAAGTTTAGAGAGTGCACCATACTGCTTTCGGTCCGATGCAATATTATGGAACCATTTAAAATACACGATACTACATGAAGTAAGAAAGAATAATATACTAATAAACGAGCCCATAAATAGAGTAATATCACCGCCTTCTTTCATACTTACATATAACTCCATATTACTTCGAAATGCATTATTATTATCTTGTTTCATATGTTTCCGTAAATCTTCATTCAATTTCTTCGTCTTTTCGATATTTGATAATGTGTAGCCTCTATATATCATCTTTTCAGAATCAGGAACCTTATTTGCTATATTGTCAAAGTCTTCATCATTCATAACGAAGAACAGACCATTAATGTACGAAGGGTGATAGTTAAATTGAACCCCTTCTTTCTGACCGTTAAATACGAATTGATATGGTTGATTCATTACTTGCAATTGAATCTCTTTTTGATTATATACATTCGAATTATTGTATTTATTATAATAAACGAGTGTCACTGTACCTTTTTTAGGATGATATGTTTTCTGTTTTTGTTTCCTCGCTTCTTGGTTATAATCACTTTCTTTTATAAGCGGTGCTATTGTTGTTTCTCCTTTATTAGACTGAAAGGATGCATACACTCCAACAAAACTCATATATTGAAAATCATCATACCCATATTGATTCAGTAATTTTTCAACCGCACCTTCTTCAAAGACTTCATAAGTAGAAATACCTTTTTCTATGTACGAAAACGAGTGTACCCCTCCAGTTCGCCACATATCTTGCATGCTAGAAAAATACAAGAACACCGTACCTGTTGCCGTAACTACAAACGTCGTTGCCATAGACATCAGAAAGAAAAAGCGACCATTTTCCTTCATTCGATGTGACAATTGATTCACTATAAATAAATACGGATATGTATACATAATCTTTTTATTTCGCTTTATCATCTCTAACACTTGGGTAGCACCATGCGCGAAAGAAAAATACGTTCCAAAAAAGACAAGTATAGACACAGGGAAAAAGTATATTGCTATCGTAGCCATCGTCACTTGTAGCGCTAACGCATATCCTATCCCTAAACAAATAAAGCCGAATATACAAAGCCACTTGGATGTTTTCTTCTCTTTTTTATCTGTTCGAAATTCTTTCAATAACCGAATGATTTTTATATTCCATATACGTAAAGCACTTATAAAAGATAACAGAATAAAAACGACCATATATGTAATAAATGTTACACCAATCGCACTTACGTCAAATATAACAGGAAGTTCTTTCGGAAGTCGAAGTAACATACTAAATACCATAAAAAAGAGTTTTAAAAATATCATACCAAGCCCAATACCGAAAATATTCGCGAAGACCCCGATTAAAATTTGCTCGGTCATAATCACTCCTATTACGTTAGACTTCGTTGCTCCCATTAACATATATAACCCTAATTCTTTCTTACGTGCTTCTATGAAAATAGAGGTAGAGTACAAAATAAATATGACGAAAAAAGAAATGATTATAACATTACATATGATAAGTCCCCAGCGTACGTTTTGATACCATATCGTCTCTTGCATATACGGATGTACAATGACAGACATATATGCAAAAGAAGCAAATATTGCAAAACAACTACTTAAGAAAAACACTTTATAATTACGCCAATTTCCTTTTATATTTTGCAGCGCTAGTTGCCGAATGTTCATCTATCGTCCTCCTGTAACTTACTACATAGGCAAAAAGCTAGAGATTCCCCTAGCTTTTTACGTGTTTTAAATATCCTCTTTGCGCGATCATAAAGTAAATAGCAGAAGCTAAAATGTATGCTCCAATTACAAGCGCACCTGATTTCCACAAATCAATATAAAGCATTTTCCCTAACGTATGAAGAGCAACTCCACTATGAATGGAACCGATTAAAATTGGGATAAAGAAGATAACTCCCATTTGTCGAATCGCAATTTTGCGAATTTCTTTATCTGTCATACCGATTCTCTTTAACGATTTAAATTGAATACGATCTTGTTCTTTATCGTTAAACCATTTAAAGTATGTCATACTACAAGCAAAGAAGAAGAACAGTACCGCTACGAAGAAACCGATGAACATTGTAATTGCTCCACCTTCTCTTATATCCTTATACGCAAACACTGAATTTCTCAATTCTCCTTGCTTTTCTGGTGCAATTTCATTTTTCAAATCTAATACAAGATCTTCTGTACTTTTCCAATCCTCAATATAATAACCGTAATATTTCGTCTTTTCTTCATCTGGTACGAGTTTTGCATATTTCTCAAAATCTTGATCATTTACAACGAGATATTCACTATCATTAAAAACAGAATACTGCGTTGGCTTATTTAATTGAACAGACTGCTTTTGTCCGTTAATTGTAAATTCATACGGTTTCGTGCGGTCTATCTTCATCAGTTCATTTGACATATCAACCATAACCATTGTTGCACTACCCAGTGCATTATGAACTTCTGTAGGTTGCTCTCTCTTTTGTTTGCGCACTTCCGTATTATATTCTTTTTCTGAAATAATCGTCATCGGTACTTCATGTTCACTATTAAACAACGTTATTTTCTGTGTTGCCGGTAGTTTAACGTAGGTTACTTTTCGCGCATCTTCAAACCCATGTCTCTTCACAAGCTCCTGTACCTTTTCTTCATTAATAAGGCTATGCGTACTTAACCCCTTTTCCTCATATGAAATAGCGTGTGGTGTAAGTTCTACCGTTTTCGCACTCAAATTTTCAAAATATACGTAAAGCGTGCCAACTGCCGAGGATACAACCGCCGTAATAATAGAAATTACAAATAGAAAACGAGCATTATCTTTCATTTTATAAATAAGGTTACTAAGGACGAACATATTTGGGTACGTATAAAAAGATTGTTTTCGTTTTTGCAATGCTTTTAATACGACTGTACTTCCTTGTGTAAATAGTAAATACGTTCCGCCAATTGTCAGTCCTACAACCGGTAAAAAGAGGATGAGGAAATTCAGAAACGTTACTTGGAAGCTAAGCACATATGCAGCAATAATACATCCTATACCAACTACACTTAACCATGTAAATGCAAACGGCTCTACTTTTTGCTTTCTTGCTTCTCTTAATAAATCAATAATTTGCAAGCGTCCTACTGTCCAAACACTAAACAATGATAGGATTAAAAATAAAATAAAGTATACACCAGCTGTAATAAAAACTGCTTTACTATTCCAAACGAGTGGAAGTGTCTTATCTATTTTCAATAATACGCTTAACGCTTGGAAAAATAATTTTGAACAAAGCATTCCAACCCCAATACCAACTACAATTGCAATACTACCTAACATCAGTTGCTCTAATATAATCATTCGGCCGAGCTGCGATTTCGTTCCGCCTATTAATGTTAGTAGACCAAACTCTTTTTTTCTTGCTCGTAAAAACGTTGAATTTGCATATAAAATAAAGAGTGCCGAGAAGATGACCACAATATAATTCATCGATTCTAATCCTTTTGTGATCATCGTTCTCATACTAATATTACCGCTTACGACATCTGGATGATAAATAAAAGAAGCATACATGAAAAATACGACAATCGATAAACAACTACTTATAAGAAACGCTTTATAGTTACGCCAATTTCCTTTTACGTTATTAAGCGCGAGCTGGCGAAAGTTCATGATATTCTCCTCCTAGCATCGCAAGTACGTCCAGAATTTCTTGGAAAAAGGCTTGTTTCGTTCTTCCTTTATGTATTTCCGAGAAAATTTCTCCATCGCGTATGAAAAGGATACGTTCACAATAACTAGCCGCTACTGGATCGTGCGTAACCATTGCAATCGTTACTTTCTTTTGCTCGTGTAAATCTTGCAGAGCGCCCATTAGCGATTTCGCTGACTTTGAGTCTAAGTTTCCAGTTGGCTCATCTGCTAAAATTAACGTCGGTTCATGAATGATTGCTCTCGCTGCTGCTGCGCGTTGTTGTTGTCCGCCTGATACTTCGTATACTTTTTTATTTAAAATTTCTTCGATGTTTAAAAACTTCGCAATTTCCAGTACTTTCGCATCGATTTCATTTACAGATTTCTTCGCCATTACAAGTGGTAAAATGATGTTTTCTTTAATGGATAACGTATCAAGTAAGTTAAAATCTTGGAAGATGAATCCTAAATGTGTACGGCGAAACTCCGCTAATTTGGCAGCACGCATTTGATTAATTTCTTCACCATTTACAAGTACATGACCTGAAGTTTGCTTATCAATTGTTGCTAATAAATTTAAAAGCGTCGTTTTCCCGCTTCCTGAAGGACCCATAATCCCTACAAATTCGCCTTCTTCTATTTTAAAATTTATATCGTTTAAAGCAGTCGTCGCTACTGAACCTTTTGATTGGTACACCTTCGTTAATCCTTTTACTTCAAGAACACTCATTTCTAATCCCCCTATGTGTTTTCTTCTTACATTTACTATAAGAAAAATAAGAAAAAGAAACGAGTGATTTCCCTTACAAAACGTTTTGTTATCTTACAGTTTTGTCATTTTTCTCATCAATGTATGATATTCTTCATCTTTTGCAAATTGGAACGTGAATGTTGTCCCTTCTCCTTCAGCCGATTGAACATACATTCCATGATGTAAATTATCGCAAATTTCCTTCGTAATATATAAGCCCATCCCAGTCGCTTCTCTCGTTTTACGTCCATTTATTCCCGTAAAGAATGGGTCAAATATGCGCTTTACGTCTTGCTCTGGAATACCAATTCCATTGTCCTTAATATGTAATAACACCTTTTGATCTTTCTCTTCAATTTGAAATTGAATTTCTTTTTTCTCTACCGCTGAAATTTTGGTATACTTGATTGCGTTTACAACAATTTGACCTATAGCAATGCTCAGCCATTTTCTATCAGATGCAACCATACAAGTATCTTCTTCAAACATCACTTTCGGGAATACAGACGATTGAATGAAGGATTTTCGGTTTTCATTAATAATACCTCGCACGATATCTATAACATTTACTACTTCTACCTTATAATCTTTCGCAAACTGCTCTAGTCTTGCCATATGTAACGCTAAATCTAACCCATTTAGTATACGGTTATTTTCTTCACGGATACTTTCAACTGTTACTCTTGCCTCACGATGCTCTTTGCCAAACTTCTGCAACAATAATTCAATAACAGATACTGGTGTTTTCATTTGGTGAATCCATTGGTTCATAAATATCATTTGCTGTTGCTCTTTCGCATGCTGTTTATGAATTTCATTCATATATTGCTGTCTTAATAACGTAAAAGATTCAACGACCATTTCTTGCTCTGATGTATAAGATTCATCAATAAGTAAAGAGTCATGTAATGTATTTCCGCCAGTAACATACTTTTCGATCCTCTTTAAATACACACTCCGTTTTCGATAATCGTAAATGAGGTATACAGTAAACACAACTGTTCCTAATAAAAGTCCATATAACCACGTACTCCAATCAATGGATTTCTTTTCTAAAAGACTTTGCAACTGCAAAACGAGCCCAAATAAACAAAGGCTAACAATATAAGAAAGAATTAAAGGAAAGCGATCCACGAGGTAATTTTTAACCTTCATGCCCTTCGCCCCACTCCGTAAGAAGCGCATAACCATATCCACGTTTCGTTACAATTGCATTTTTAATGCCTAACTCCTCTAGTTTCTTCCTTACACGTTTTACATTTACGGTTAATGTATTATCATCCACAAATGCTACTTCATCCCATAGAGCTTCTAACAGTTCTTCGCGCGTTACATACTGATTCACCTGTTTCATTAAACATTCTAATAAGTAAAACTCATTTTTTGTCAGTTCAGTTTGTTGTCCCTGCCACTCAACAATATGCTGGGACGGGAATAACAACAGTCCATTTACACCTAAACAATCACTCTCAGCAGCAGAAGCATACTCTCCATAACCACGGCGAAGCGCACTCTTCACCTTTGCCATTACGATATCTAAATGGAATGGCTTCGTAATATAATCATCGCCGCCGTTTTCAATCGCCATTACTTGATCCATTTCCCCTGTTCTTGCAGAAACAAAAATAATCGGCGCATTCGATATAGTACGAATTTGACGACACCAATAAAAACCGTCAAAGTACGGTAAATTAATATCAAGTAACACGAGATGAGGATTTACTTTTACAAACTCATCTTTTATATGACATAAATCACTTACTCTAAATGATTGATAGCCATACCTTTCTAAATGCTCCTCTAATATTCCCGCGATTTTCTCATCATCTTCTACAATTAATATTTTATACATGCTCTTTTTCTCCCCATAAAAGAATTCTTCTACATTTACTCCTTTTTCCATTATAAATTGAAAATTTATTTAGTGGGGATTTTTTCCTATAATAATCTAACTATTGCAATATAAAGTGATACTTTAATCAGTGGAGGTTCTACGGGCAAATAGTGGGATAAAAAAAAGACTGCCATATTTCGGCAGTCTTAGTCGATAAATTCAAATTCATATTCAAGAATTTTTACAATATCTCCGTCTTTTGCACCACGTGCACGAAGCGCTTCATCAATACCCATTCCGCGCATTTGGCGAGCGAAACGACGTATAGATTCATCACGTGAGAAGTCTGTCATTTTGAATGTCTTCTCGATATCGTAACCAGAAATAACAAATGTGCCGTCACTTTCACGTGTAATTTCAAATTTAAGACTTTCAGCATCAAATTTATACATTACACTTGCTTCAGACTCTTCGACAACATCGTACATTGGGAATTCTGGTGTTGTTTCTAATAAGTTCGCTACTTCAAATAGTAAATCACGAACACCTTGTTTCGTTACAGCTGAAATTGGGAAGATTTTTACTTCGTCTCCCACTTTCTCTTTAAATGCTTGTAAGTTCTCTTCTGCATCTGGCATATCCATTTTGTTTGCTACAACAACTTGTGGACGCTCTGTTAAACGCATATTGTATTCTTTTAATTCATTATTAATTGTAACATAATCTTCATATGGCTCACGGCCTTCTAAACCAGACATATCAATAACATGTACAATTACACGTGTACGCTCGATATGACGTAAGAATTGGTGTCCAAGTCCAACGCCAGCATGTGCGCCTTCAATTAGTCCAGGAAGGTCAGCCATCACGAAGCTGCGGTTATCACCAGTTTCAACAACACCAAGATTCGGAACGATTGTTGTAAAGTGATACTCTGCAATTTTCGGACGTGCTGATGATACAACAGATAATAATGTAGATTTACCTACACTTGGGAATCCAACAAGTCCAACATCTGCTAGTACTTTAAGTTCTAGAATGACATCACGTTCTTGACCTGGTTCTCCGTTCTCAGCGATTTCTGGTGCTGGGTTCGTAGCTGTTGCGAAACGTGAGTTACCACGGCCACCACGGCCACCTCTTGCGATTACAGCAGTTTGTTCATGCGTTACTAAATCGGCAAGAATTTGACCAGTTTTTTCATCTTTTACTATTGTTCCTGGTGGAACCTTTACGATTAAATCTTCAGATTTACGTCCGTGCTGACCTTTACTCATTCCGTGCTGACCGCGATCAGCTTTGAAATGACGTTGGTAGCGGAAGTCCATTAATGTACGTAAGCCTTCCTCAACTACGAAAACAACATCTGCACCTTTACCCCCGTCGCCACCTGCTGGGCCACCTTTAGGAACATACTTCTCACGACGATACGCAACCATACCGTTACCACCGTCGCCGCCTTTTACATATATCTTGACCTGATCTACAAACATTATTTCACCACACTTTTTCAATTGGTTGTAATATAACTGAGACTTCTTCGTCTCGCACTGTATAAGAAATGGAATACCATTTATTGTTTTGGGTCGCAAGCCAATTCTGTAGTTCTTCTACACTCGTTAGCTTACCACGAAAATCAAAAAAGAAACGAGCATTATCCGCGTCACATTCAATTGTGATACAAACATAATTTTCAACATATACGTCTAAACTATGCTGAAGCATCGAGAAAAATTGATTCGTCCATGTACATACAGTCTCATCTAAGTGAGATAAGTTATGTAATTTCCCTAATACTTCGTACTCCAATAAGCACGGCTGCTGTTTCCAATTATATGTTAAAATCCACTCTGAAAATAAAGGCATTGATAGCCCCATCAGATTGGATTCTTGTCTCGCTTCTTGGACAAAACGATCGATGAGACTATGAATTTCTTCCACTTTTCCAAGGGAAAGGTTTCCTTTCACCATCTGCATACGATTGAGCCAATCATGTCTTGAATGGCGCAATGCATCTATAATTGTCCATTTTTCATTCATTTAGATACCCCTTAATATAGAAAAACTCTAACCTGCACTCAGGTTAGAGTTTTCCGTGAGTTCTTATGCTTCTTGAGCAACAGGATATACGCTCACTTGTTTGCGGTCACGGCCAAGACGCTCAAAGCGTACTACGCCGTCAACTTTCGCGTATAAAGTGTCATCGCCACCACGACCAACGTTAACACCTGGATAAATTTTTGTACCGCGTTGACGGTAAAGAATTGAACCACCTGAAACCGTTTGACCATCTGCGCGTTTAGCACCAAGACGTTTTGACTGAGAGTCACGACCGTTCTTTGTACTACCTACACCTTTCTTAGATGCGAAAAACTGAAGATCTAATCTTAACATACGTTACACCTCCTGCACTTTTTCTATTAAACGGATATACTTTCCGTAATCAAGTTCGATCGTCTTAAGCGAAACAACCAATCCTTCCAAAAGTATCTGTGCTTTTTCTACTGTATGAACGTCTAAATCATTAGGCAATTCATACGTTAAGAATCCGCCATCACTTCCGAGTTCAATAGTTGCCTGCACATTACAAAGTTCTTCCACTGCATTTATAGAACCAAACACAACCGCTGTAGTTCCAGCACAGACAAGGTCTTGTCCATGTGGCGCATAATCGGCATGTCCAGTCATTTTAAATGATTGGATACTTCCTAATTTCGTGCGACTTATCGTAATTTTAATCATGTTAACCTGGATTAAGCGTTGATAGCTTCAACAACTAGCTTAGTGTAAGGTTGACGATGACCTTGTTTCTTACGATTGTTCTTTTTCGCTTTGTATTTGAAAACGATAATTTTCTTAGCGCGACCTTGTTTTTCAACTTTCGCAGTAACTGTTGCACCTTCTACAACTGGGCTACCAACTTTAACGTTTTCGCCACCAACGAAAAGAACTTTGTCAAAAGTAACAGTTTCACCAGCTTCAACATCTAATTTTTCAATGTAGATTGCTTGACCAGCTTCAACTTTAATTTGTTTTCCACCTGTTTCGATAATTGCGTACATACTTGCACCTCCTCTTAATTACTAAGACTCGCCAAAAACGAGGTAGACATATATGCCTTTAGGGAACCTGTCTTGTGCGGTTGTAGCATATAGCCGTTTAGGTGCTATAAACTATAACATAAAGATGTTATCATGAATCATAGACGGTTGTCAATAAATGTTCTGCTAACTATTTTTTCCGCTCTACAATTTCTGTTTTACTTCCAAAACGGACAATTGCATACTTTTCGATCATATCATCTTTGAAATAAATTTCAAATGGAATATTTTTTTGTAATTCTTTTTGCAAAAATTGTTTTTGCAAGTCTTTAGGTGCAGCGATTAATACTGCCTCATCCTCTATATTGCCATATGTAATTAGCTCTCTCTCTAACTCATACGCAATTGTCTCATATGACATCACATACCCCGTCGCTTTGCACGGTACACATTCTTCTAGTAATACGTCGCGTAAAGAATGTTTCTTACGTTTACGTGTCATCTCTAAAATCCCTAACTCTGTAAACCCAAGCACTCTTGTATATGTGCGATCATTTTGCATAGCAGCCATGAGACATTCTCTTACCATTTCTTTATCTTCTCTTCTTTTCATATTAATAAAATCAATTAATATCATACCACCGATATCACGCAGTCTTAATTGACGTGCAATCTCTTCAGCTGCCACTTCATTTGTACGAAGGACTGTATCTTGTAAATTCTGTTTTCCAGTAAACTTGCCCGTATTCACATCAATTACAGTCATCGTCTCCATTTGTTCCACAATTAAATAAGCACCATTCGGGAGCCATACAATTTTTTGAAGTGCTTTCTCGATTTCACGCTCTATTCCAAAATGGTTAAACATTGAAGATTTTTCATTATAAAAAGATACTTTTTCTTTTCCAATCTTTTCCTCTAATTCTTTTACTATACTTCTTGTATCTACAACTACTTTTTCAATTGTTTCAATCGGATTCTCTTGGAATACACGATCTAAAAAGGTGGCCGGTCGATGAAGTAATAACGGCGCCTTTCCTTGGCCCTCTTTTCTTTGTAGCTCTTCATATAACTGCTGTAACATTTGCATTTCAGCTTGTATTTCTTCAATCGCTCCTTTTTCAGAAGCAGAGCGGAAAATGTACCCCCCCGTTCCTTCTACCTCAATTTGGAGTAACTGTTGTCTTCTTTTATTATTTTTTATTTTCCGAGAAACAGCGCGCATCTCATCAAACGGCATATAAACGACATATTTCCCGGTAAATTCTATATTCGCTGTCAATTTAGGCCCTTTCGTATCAATTGCCTCTTTCACAACTTGTACGAGAATCGCTTGCCCTTCATGTATACGATAACAAGATGGTACATCATCGTATGAAAGATACGCATGTTTTTCTAAACCGATGTTTACAAATGCTGCGTTCATTCCAGCGATTGTTCTTACGATACGTCCGGCATAAATATGCCCAACAATCTCTTGCTCTTCATTACGTTTCCATAAAAACTCAACAATTTTTTTCTTCTCTTCAATTGCAACGCGCTTTTCCGATCCAGCGTAATTCACATATAACGTTTTCAAAATTATTTCCTCACTTTATAATCTTCTTTGCTTTTACAATAATAAAAGGTTAGTGCTATCGTCAACACTAACCGATTAATTCTTCAACTGATGAAGTTGTTCGTTTTTCAGTAAAATATGCATAGAGCAGTTCATTTTCATCTAATGTGTAATGTTCTTTATATTTTCCATGGACGATAATAGAGTGCTTATATCCTCTACGAAATTTTGTGAATATCTTATATAAATGATCTTCTGATTGCACTTCAATAGGTGCAATCTTTTCAATTCCTCTTTTGTTCCCATAATAACGTTCTAATAAAAAACGCATAAAGGCATATCGTCTTTGTTTCCACTCTTGATATAACGACACTGCCAAAAACATGAGTAGTACCCACATCATAATATTATTGCTATTCCAGAGTAACTGCCATCCTAATATTACACCAAAAAAAACACATGACAATTTCATCATCTTTTCATGTGCTTGTAAATAAGGAAAACGATATGATAGTATATTAAACAATACTTTCCCGCCATCTAACGGCCAAATAGGGAGTAAATTAAACGCTAAAATAATTATATTATTCCACATAAAGAAATAATATAAATCCGCGTTCAGCCAACCAGCTTCAAACAATATATAACCTACTAGCATCATCCAAACATGTTGAATCGGTCCTGCAATTACGACAACAAGTTCCTCTTTCAACGACTTATTACCATGTTCCTCAAGCTCAGCCACGCCACCAAACGGCAAAAGCTGAATTTTTTTTATACGCCAATTATAGTGCGCTGCTGCAAAAGCATGCCCAAGTTCATGAATAAGAACAATACAAAATAACAGTATTAATTCTTTAAAACGTGCAGTAAAAATACCAATGACAATGATAACCCAAAATAATGGATGCACGGAAATTTTCGTTAAAACGTCCCTATATTTAATCAAATGATATCACCTGGATCGGATCAATAAATTTTTCATTCTTTTTTATCGCGAAATAAAACTTTCCATTTTTATCATTTGTATCATTACTCACCGTTCCAATTTTTTGTTTCTTTGAAACGTAATCATATAATTTCACTGACATATCGTTTAAGTTTGCATACCATGACTCCGTACCATCTGCATGTTGAATTTGAACTGTATTTCCAAGTTCCTCTTTCTTACCCGCAAAAACAACTAATCCTTCATTCACTGACTCAACTGTTGCATTTGTAGCTGTTTGGACAAATACACCTTGACCATTTTTTTGAAACCCTTGCATTACTTTTCCAGAAGCAGGAATTGCATAATCTTTTTGCTGAATACTCCCTTCTTTTTTCTCATTCGGTGAATAAAATACAAGCGGTTTTCCAAATTGCTTTTCATACCATTTCGCTACAGTAGCAAACTGAAATTCCTCTTTCATCACTTTTTCTGTAACAGCTTTAGCACCATCGAACGAAGACGGGGCATTCTTATATAAAATAGCAACCGAAAGAACTAATATTGCTGATAATAAAACTTTGAAGAAAAAGACTTCCTTTCGAAATAAAGGGTGAATTTCCTTTTCTCCTTCTTCAATAAATACTGTTTCGCTACCAAAATTTCCTCCGGTAAAATACTGCTCTTCCTCCATCCTTTCTTGCTCGGCCTTCCTTTTCGCAATCCGCTTTTTAATTTCTTCTACGCGTCTATTCTTCATACTGTCTCCTTTCTTTCCGTAAGCTAATTTCAATAGAAACAGTTGTATACAGTTTGTACATGTGTATGAGCTAAGAAAGAAAGATATTCGTGTGAAGAAAAAAGAAAGCACTTCGCATATGTGCGAAGTGCTTTTAACGGATTCCAAAGAAGTTTTTTACCTTTGCAAATACCGATACCTTTTCTTGTTCAAATGCTTGTAATGGTACATTCTCACCCAACAAGCGTCTTGCAATATTACGATAAGCCAACGCTGCTTTTCCGCTTGGTTGCAACGCCACAGGTTCACCTGTATTTGTAGCTCGAATAACTTCATCGTCATCTTCGACAACACCAAGAAGCTCGATTGACAATGTACGTACAATTTCATCAACATCTAACATATCCTGTTCATGAAGCATATGACTACGTACACGGTTAATAACAAGTTTTGGTGGTTCAATATCCTCTTTTTCTAAAAGCCCAATAATACGATCCGCATCGCGCATTGAGGATACTTCTGGCGTCGTAACAACGATTGCTTTATCCGCACCAGCTACCGCATTTTTAAATCCCTGCTCAATCCCCGCAGGACAATCAATTAATATGTAATCATAATCTTGACGTAATACTTGTATTAATTCATCCATTTGTTCAGGTGTTACCGCTGATTTATCACTCGTTTGTGCTGCAGGTAATAAATAAAGATCATCAAAACGTTTATCTTTAATAAGAGCCTGAGGTAAACGGCAACGCCCTTTAACGACATCAACAAGATCAAATACAATACGATTTTCCAGCCCCATTACTACGTCTAAATTTCGAAGACCGATATCTGTGTCAATTAAGCACACTTTCTTTCCAGATAACGCTAGGGCCGTACCAATGTTCGCAGACGTTGTAGTTTTACCTACTCCGCCTTTTCCAGATGTAATTACTATTGCCTCTCCCACAGCTATACAATTCCCCTTTCTAACTTTGTTAAATTAGGTCTAAGATGAGTGAGAAGTTGCAGGCGATCGACAACAATGTGATTGTTCTCATTAATATACGCACATTCTGCCGCCTCCGCTCCGTCTTCTTTCTCTTCCGGAGCCCGCATTGCCACATCACTAATTCGAAGTTGCATCGGGTTCATAACAGATGCAGCGATTACAGCATCCGAATCCCCATAATACCCAGCATGTGCAATTCCTCTTAATGATCCTACAACAAAAATATTCCCCCCAGCGATAACCGTTCCGCCTGGATTAACATCTCCAATTAACAACAAATTTCCTTTTACATGTAAAACTTGTCCAGAGCGAACAATTTTGGAAATAGGGACAATTTCTGTTTCTTCTTTCCAAGCTATTGCTTCTGCTTTAGTGATAACATCACTTTCAATTGAATCCACAACAAGATTCTTTTTATTACGAATTAACGTACGAATCTCTTCTTGTTGGACTTCTGTTAAATAACGATTTCCTACTTTCACATGCACTTCAATTAAAGAGCGTCCATCACCATCGTAGTAATGTGTAGAAAGTTTTTCGTCTAATTCTATCAACAATTCAGAGAATGAACAACAATCATCTAAATGAAGCGTTATCCCATCTTTTGTCCCTTTTATCGTTACATTTTGTTGCTTTTTTTCTTCCACTAAAGTTCACCCCACCGATTCAATTCGACATAAAATTAGAAAATCCTTTTTTCTTTTTCTTCCATCGCTTTTGAAAGACGCAATATATATCGTCTCAGTGGGAAACAAACTATCAACAAGAAAATAGCATTTAACAATAAAGTAGCAAGGAGACGATCTGTGAAAAAGACATACGCTGGCATATGAGTACGTCCCAACAAAGTTAAAAATCCATACACATAATACTCTAGTGCTACAACGCTAGCTAATATGATGGAAACAACAATAAATAAATTCAATTGCAGTACTTTCATCACACTATAAACTAAATAAGCTAAAATCGGATAAGCAAAAATATATATACCGACAAGTTCTGTGTATACGGTATCAAATAAGAAACCAAATAATAGTCCGTAATAAATCCCCTGGACCGGACTATAATACACTGTAATAAAACATAAGACGATTATAAAGAAATGCGGTGCTGCTATACTCTCTTTCCAAAACACATTTGTTGGAACAATGGTAGCAAACATATTTTCAAATAGAAACACAAAAAGGAGCAAAAGAGGAAGAGCTGCTCTTTTTAAAATCTTCATCATCTCTTCTCCCCCTCCTATTCTAATGGCGCTGAAGGCTTTTTACGTTTAGCAACCATAATATGCTCTACGTCATTTAAATCAGCGGCAGGTTTTACATAAGCTGTTTTTGTTAAGCCGTATGCATCTGGTTGTACATCAACGATTTTCCCAATTACAAGACCTTTCGGGAAAATATCACCTAGTCCAGATGTTACAACCATTTGATCTTTTTCTACTTTTGCATCAGAACCAATCTTTGTGAAAAGAAGTAAGTGTTTTTCTTTGTCGTAACCTTCAATTAAACCAAAGATATTTTCTTGCCCTTGTACAATAGCAGATACACGATTTGTTCGGCTCATAGAGCTTAATAACTCTACTGATGATGTAAACTGAGATACACTTTTCACACGTCCAACTAAACCTTGTGAAGTCATAACAGCCATATCTTTTTTAATTCCTTGCTGTGCCCCTTTATCAATTCCAATTAAATCGTACCATTTATCTGAACTACGAGAAACAACAGTAGCTGGAATCTCAGTATAATCGCTCAGCAACTCTTTTTTTCCAGTTAACTCTTGTAACTTCTTGTTATCATCTTCTAATTGTTTTACTTTACCTGATAGACCTGCATAATTATCTAATTTTGCTTTTAATTCTTTATTCTCTTCATACGTGCGCTTTACATCCTCTACATTTTCGAAGAATCCAGCTACGTATTTCGCTGGCTTTTGGAATACACGTTCTACAACACCGACAGTATCTTTAACAAACTGCTCTGGCCATGTTAAACTGTTCCGTTCTTTCAATGAGATTCCAATCAATGCCACGAGAAGAATAATACTAACTAACAAAACAATTAATCTTTTGTTTAAGAAAAACTGTGGCACGTTCACACCCTCTTAATTTCACTGATTTTTATTTTGCAATATTATCGAGCAGCAGTTTTGAAAAGATCGATATTGTCTAATGCTTTACCTGTTCCAATTGCTACGCAATCTAATGGGTCTTCTGCAACAAGAACTGGCATTTTTGTTTCTTCACTAATTACTTTATCTAAATTACGTAGTAATGCCCCGCCACCTGTTAATACAATACCGCGGTCCATAATATCAGCCGCTAATTCAGGTGGAGTTTTTTCTAGCGTATTTTTAACTGATTCTACAATCGCATCTACTGTATCTTTTAATGCATCTGCAATTTCTTCTGGCTGAATTAGTACTGTTTTTGGTAAACCACTTACTAAATCACGACCGCGAATTTCCATAGGCTCGATACCTTCTGGCTCGCCTGCAGAACCGATTTCTAATTTTAATGCTTCAGCTGTTCTTTCACCGATCATTAAGTTATAGCTTTTCTTAATGTACTGAATGATTGAATCGTCCATATCATCACCAGCAACACGAACTGACTGACTTGTTACAATACCTCCTAAAGAAATAATTGCAACTTCTGTTGTACCACCACCGATATCAACTACCATACTACCAGTTGGTTCCCAAACAGGTAAGTTTGCACCAATTGCTGCTGCAAATGGCTCTTCGATAGGATAAGCATCACGAGCACCCGCTTGACGAGTCGCATCGATTACTGCACGTCTTTCTACAGCTGTAATACCAGATGGTACACATACCATTACATACGGCTTACGTGAGAAGAAACCGTTTGATTTTTGAGCTTGTTGAATGTAATATTTCATCATTGTTGCAGTTGTTTCATAATCAGCAATTACACCGTCTTTCATCGGGCGAAGTGCCACAACGTTCCCTGGTGTACGACCAATCATTTGTTTTGCGTCGCTACCTACAGCAACGATTTGTTTCGTATCAGTTTGTAACGCAACTACTGAAGGCTCACGTAAAACTACACCTTTTCCTTTTACATATACAAGCGTGTTCGCAGTTCCTAAGTCTATTCCAAGATCGCGAGTAAATCCACCAAATCCAAACATATTATTTATCTTCCTTTCTTGTTTTCACGGACTCATTTTTTCTTACTTTATATTATAAAAACAGTACGTTTTTTATATCTTTATCCTTTTTGTAGATAAATTTCTACAAAAAACTCATAAATCACATTATAAAACAAAATAAGTAAAAAGCATAGTCTTAAATATGACCTTTTTCCTTTAAACTCACGAATTTATGGTCACCTATTATAATATGATCTAGCACTTCAATTCCGATAATCTGGCCGCATTCTACTAAACGTTTTGTTACTTCAATATCTTCACGGCTCGGCGTGGGATCTCCTGAGGGATGGTTATGAAGACATATAATAGAGGCTGCTGCACGACGGAAGGCTTCTTTAAAAACTTCCCTGGGGTGTACAATTGACGTGTTTAAACTTCCAATAAAAATCGTTTGCCTATGTAGAACTTGATTTTTTGTATTTAAATATAAACAAACAAAATGCTCTTGTTGTAAAAAACGCATTTCTTCCATCATGTATTTCGCACAATCTTCTGGACTTCGAATACTATATCTATTTTGATATTCTAAACGCACCATTCTTCTGCCTAGTTCAAAGGCTGCCATAAGTTGCGATGCCTTTGAAATCCCAATACCATGTATACTAATTAGCTCTTCTAATGTTGCGTCTTTCAACATACGTAAGCCATCAAATTGGTGTAAAATTTTATCTGATAACTTTAACACTGTTTCTTCTTTAGAACCTGTTCTGAGTAATACTGCGAGAAGCTCTCGATTTGATAAACTTCCGGCACCTTCTAACAATAAACGCTCCCGTGGCTGTTCTTCTCTTACAACATCACGAATACCGTTCATCTCTCCACTCCTTTATTTGTTCTCTCAAAGAAAACCCCATGCAATTTTACGCATGGGTTACATCAATATCATATTGTTTTAATTCCCTAACGAGACGTGCAATTGGTAAGCCAACTACACTATAGTAGTCCCCTTGAATATTTTGAACGAAAATAGATCCTTTACCTTGAATCCCATAACTACCGGCTTTATCAAGAGGTTCTTTCGACGCGACGTATGTATCAATTTCCTCTTCTGTTAGCTCCCAAAACGTAACTTCTGTACGCTCATAAAAAGTAACCGTTTTTTCTTTTGATATAATCGCAACACCTGTATACACTTCATGTGTTTTCCCTGATAATAATTGTAACATCTCTTTCGCCTCATCCTCATTAGAAGGCTTACCAAGAATACGCGACTCATATGTAACAATTGTATCTGCACCTAACACAATGTAATCACTATTATTTTCTGCCACCGCTGATGCTTTTTGCAAGGCGAGCGACATTACAATATCAGAAGGCGATGAATATGCACCAATTGTTTCCTCTACTTCACTTACAATGATTTCAAATGGTATGCTAGCTAACTCAAGCAATTCCTTCCTCCGAGGTGATCCTGAAGCTAAAATTATTTTTTTCATATTTTCTCCTTCCTTTCTCACATGAAGCAGAACAATTTATATCAATCGTATCAAAGGAGTAGTTTGTCCACAAATGAAAGAAATATTAATTTCTCTAACTAAAATAACAATTCTTTATTGCATACGATTATATTCCTGTCATAGAGAAAGCACTTTGCTCTAAATTCAAAAGAAAAGAAAGAAGTACATGTACTTCTTTCTTACTCATTTTATTATCCTATCATTTCACTTTCTACGAAACAATTTTTTCATACGAGAGTAAGCCATCAATAATAACTTGATTTAATTTCGCCAAAGATTCCTTATCCATTTTCCCATCTTTTACTGTTTGTACAGCTATCGACGTATACATATACAGTTTCTTTGCTTCTTCTCGCTTCATACTTTTCCCCTCTTTTTCAATCGCTTTCCATTCTTTTTTAATTGCTTCTATATCTTTTGCGCTGCTTTTTCCACCAACTTGTACACTAGAAGCATATTTTGCTAAATGAGTGTATAATGGCTGCACTTTTGTTAAAAATGTTCCTACTTCTTTATCATCTTTCAGCAACGCTTTATCTGTTATATCCCAGTTCTTTTTTAAAACGGAGACACCATCATTTTTATACTGAGTCATTAATTGATTTATAGCCTGTTCATCGCTAGCAATACCAACAACTATTGCATACTTATCCCCGCTCGGTCTCAAAGCTCCAATGCCCCCATTGCCTTTCCATTCTTCAAGAGCTGCTCGTCCCTTTTCTTCAGAAGAATAAAGCCCCCCTTGAACAAAAAATAATTTCATCGGATCCAATGACGCTCCTGCCTGTGCTTTTTGTTTTTCTTCTTTTGGTTCTGATGTTTGTCCTGCCGTTCCACCCACCTTTGATTCTCCATTCCCAGTCGGCTGGGAAGCTGTTACTTCACTTCCTCCTGTCGTTCCTTGTCCGGTGAGTAAATGAAGCATCCCCATTCCAAACGCCGTACCGATAATAATTGCGGTTGCAACGATTGCAATTAATGTATTACTCCACTTCTTTCGGTATTTTTCCACAGACATCGATTTCGCTTTTTGAAACGGAACAACATTTCTCGGTCGTTCACCCTCTACTACCATCCATTCAAATTCATCTTTCTTCTTTTCCTCATACTTCGCTTCTGTTCCATTCACTTTCACTGAGATCGTTCGTGATTGCTTGTCCATACACTCACACCTCACCTCTTATCGTTGTCCGCATCATATCATATTCCTTTCACAAAAAAACGAGATATTTGTCAGAGAAATTCGCCAAATAACCCTATATATTTATCTTATATGTATGCTTTTGACTTCATTTGTAGAACAAAAAACTAGATAGCAAAGACTATCTAGTTTTTCTCGCGAATATATTTTCGAACTTCAGAAATGAAATAAAGAGAACCTGTTATGATGAAAACATCATTTTCTCCTATCATTTCAACTTTTGTATCAATTGCATCTTTCCAATTTTCAAAAACTAATTTTGATTCTTTTTGTGAATATGATGCAAGTTTATCAGCAGAGATAGCACGATCAAAGGCGAATGTTGTAAAAATAATTTCATCTGCAATGGTTTCTAATTGGCCTACCATGTTATGCAATTGTTTATCACCAAGGGCAGTAAATAAAACTATTACATTTTTATCTTTGTAATGCGCTTCTACTGTTTTCACAAGGCTTTCAATACCTTCTGGATTATGGGCACCATCTATAATAATATCCGGGTTACTTTGCAGCTTTTCAAAGCGCCCAATCCAATACGCTTCCCGTAATCCCGTTCTTATTTCCTCTTCCTCAATTAAAAATGATAGATATGTTTTTACATACATGACTGCCATAAGTGCTAGCGCTGCATTTCCTACTTGATGAATGCCTTTCATTGAGATTTGCAAATCTTCAAATGCGGCAAAAGGACAAGTAAAATCAAACTGTTCCCCATCTTCTTTAGACTGCTTATGTAACGCTGTAAAATGCTTGCCAAGTTCGTATAGGTTTGCATGGTTTTCCTTTGCAACATTTTGAATGACTTCCAAAGCTTCTTCGTCCTGCACACCAGTAATTACCGGCACGCCAGACTTAATAATCCCCGCCTTTTCATATGCAATTTCTCCTAGTGTATTCCCTAAAATATGCATATGATCGTGACCGATATTTGTAATAATCGTGAGAACAGGGTGTATAACATTAGTAGAATCAAAACGTCCACCAAGCCCTGTTTCAAATAAAACAACATCACAGAAATTGACTTTACCGAAATAACAAATTGCCATAACAGTAATAATTTCAAACTCCGTCGCTTCCCCTAAATCCGTCTCATCTAGTTTTTCCACGACTGGTTTTACCATCTTTACAAGTTCAGTAATCTCTTCATCTGCAATTGGTGTCCCATTCACACTAATGCGTTCATTAAATGTTTCGATATAAGGAGAGGTGAACGTTCCTACCTTATATTTCGCGCCTTCTAACATGTAGCGCATATATGTTAACGTTGAACCTTTTCCATTTGTACCAGCAAGATGAACACATTTTATATGACGCTCTGGATTTCCGAGTTCTTCTAGCATCCATCTCATTCTTTCTAATCCTGGCTTAATTCCAAATTTCAATCGGCTATGAATCCATCCTATCGCTTCTTCGTATGTATGTATCACGTATGCTTTTCCCCTTTCAAAAGACAACTTTCATAGTTCTATTATACGCAAAGAAAAGAGACTCACCAATATAGTGAGTCTCTAAAAACATTTTTACTTTTCAAGATCTACTAGACGTTGACGAACTGCTTCGCGTTTTTCTAGGTAATCTTGCTCTTTCGCACGCTCTCCTTCAATAACTGCCGCAGGAGCTTTCGCTACGAAACCTTGGTTAGAAAGTTTCTTCTGTACACGTTCTACTTCTTTATCGAACTTCTCAAGTTCTTTCTCAAGACGAGCTCTCTCTTCATCAAGATTGATAAGATCAGCTAATGGTAAGAATAACTCTGCACCTGATACGATTGCAGTCATTGCTTTTTCTGGCGCTTGTAAATCTGTTTGAATTGTTAATTCGCTTGGATTACAGAAACGCTCAATGTAAGAGCTGTTTTTCGTAAGTTGAGCAAGTACAGCCTCATCTTTTGCTTTAATTTGCATTTGAACTTTTTTGCTCATTGGCGTATTTACTTCTGCACGGATGTTACGAACAGAGCGAATGATATCAACTAGAAGGTGCATTTCTGCCGCAGCTTCCGTATCTTGTAAATCTTCGCGAACTGTTGGCCACGCAGCTACTGTAATAGATTCGCCTTCGTGTGGTAAATGTTGCCAAATTTTTTCTGTTACGAATGGCATAAATGGGTGTAATAGACGCATTGTTTGGTCTAATACGTAAGCTAAAATAGAACGAGTTGTTTTCTTAGCTGCTTCATCTTCACCGTATAGTGGGAGCTTCGCCATTTCAATGTACCAGTCACAGAAATCGTCCCAAATGAAGTTGTATAATGAACGTCCAGCTTCACCGAACTCATATTTATCCATGTTACGTGTTACACTTTCGATTGTTTCGTTTAAGCGAGTTAAGATCCACTTATCTGCAACTGATTTTTCACCAGTTAAATCGATTTCTTCATACTTCATATCATCCATGTTCATTAATACGAAGCGTGATGCATTCCAAATTTTATTAATGAAGTTCCAAGTAGATTCTACTTTCTCCATGCTGAAGCGTAAATCTTGACCTGGTGCACTTCCTGTTGATAAGAAATAGCGCATTGCATCTGCACCGTACTTCTCGATAACATCCATTGGGTCAATACCGTTACCAAGAGATTTACTCATCTTACGACCTTGCTCATCACGAACTAAACCGTGAATTAATACATCTTTAAATGGACGCTCGCCTGTAAACTCTAAACCTTGGAAAATCATACGAGATACCCAGAAGAAGATGATGTCATAACCAGTTACTAATGCATCTGTTGAATAGTAGCGCTTAAAGTCTGCTGAATCTTCATCCGGCCAACCAAGTGTTGAGAACGGCCATAGCGCTGAACTGAACCATGTATCAAGTACGTCATTATCTTGATTCCAGTTTTCAATATCTGCTGGTGCTTCTGTACCTACGTATACTTCACCAGTTTCTTTATGATACCAAGCTGGAATACGGTGTCCCCACCATAATTGACGAGAAATACACCAGTCATGAATGTTTTCCATCCAGCGTAAGTATGTGTTTTCAAAACGCTCTGGTACGAACGTTACTTTTTCTTCTTCTTTTTGTTGAAGTGCTACTGCTTTTTCTGCAAGTGGAGCCATTTTTACGAACCATTGTGTTGATAAGTAAGGCTCAACTACTGCACCGCTACGCTCACTATGACCTACTGAATGCATATGAGGCTCGATTTCTACTAATACGCCAGCCTCTTGTAAGTCTTTCACTAATGCTTTACGGCATTCGAAACGATCCATACCGTTATACTTACCAGCTTTTTCGTTCATCGATCCATCTTCATTCATTACTAAGATGCGTGGTAAGTCATGACGGTTACCTACTTCAAAATCATTCGGGTCATGAGCTGGTGTAATTTTTACAACACCTGTTCCGAAGTCTTTTTCTACGTACTCATCAGCAATAATCGGAATCTCACGGCCTACGATTGGAAGTGTAACTGTTTTTCCGATTAAATGTTTGTAACGATCATCTTCCGGATGAACTGCTACTGCTGTATCACCAAGCATCGTTTCTGGACGAGTTGTAGCAAGACGAATGTGACCTGAACCGTCTGTTAACGGATAGTTCATATGGTAGAATGCACCTTGAACTTCTTTATGAATTACTTCAATATCAGAAAGAGCTGTGCGTGTTGCTGGATCCCAGTTGATAATATATTCACCGCGGTAAATTAAGCCTTTTTCGTATAATTGAACGAATACTTTATTAACCGCATCAGATAAACCTTCGTCTAATGTGAAACGTTCGCGAGAATAGTCTAGTCCTAAACCAACTTTCCCCCATTGTTGACGAATGTGAGAAGCGTATTCTTCTTTCCATTCCCAAGCTTTTTCAAGGAATTTCTCACGGCCAAGATCGTAACGTGAAATACCTTCTTCACGAAGTTTTCCTTCTACTTTCGCTTGTGTTGCGATACCAGCATGGTCCATTCCTGGAAGCCATAACACATCGTAACCTTGCATACGCTTCGTACGAGTTAAAATATCTTGAAGAGTTGTATCCCAAGCATGACCTAAGTGTAACTTACCAGTTACGTTCGGAGGTGGAATTACAATTGTATACGGTTGTTTCTTCTCGTCTCCTGTTGCTTCAAAATATTTGCCTTCTAGCCACCACTGATAAAGGCCTTCTTCAACGGACATATGATCATATTTAGTTGGTAAATTCTTTTCCGTGTTTGACATTATTTTCCCTCCTTAAAATAAAAAATGTCCCTCATCCAAAAAAGGACGAGGGACATCGCGGTACCACCTTTATTTACAAACAAATTCATAATTTGCTTATACTCTTAATTTGATAACGGACAAATCCGTCTTTTCCTAATGAGAACTATTCCGTTCAGAAAAGATGCTCCAGGGCTACCTTCTAACATAACTATCTAGAGAATCTCCCAGCTAATGATTCTCCTCTCTGAAGACGTTTCATGTTATACTCTTCCCCTTCAAGGCATTTATATGATTGTTAATTATTATATACAATAGTGTAAAAAACGAAACCTTATTCGTCAAGATAAATTTAAGTCTATGAATTTTCGGGCGCACAAAAAAAGATAAGTAGCATTCTCTACTTATCTTCTTTATCTCGCTATTTGCGGGCAGTAAGATCCCTATATCAAAATTCAGCTGAAGCAAAGAAGTTAGGCGGGAGCCCCGCTGATTAAAGTTTTACTTTACCCGTTCCCTTGCTGGGCAGCTTGTAATTGTGATAGGAAATATTCTATATTGCTAACGAGCCAATGCGATTGTTGCAAACTCTTTACTTCCCGCAATTCATTTTCCTCGTTGCGATTATCTTTTCTTTTTCTATACGAACCGATTTGTCGAATAAATTGTGATGGGTACGTCATATAAGCAAACATGAGAAGTTGCTCTTCTTTCGTAAACGGAAAATTTTTTTGATACATTTGAAACCATTCAAACCGATCACTTCTTGCGATTGGATATGTGTTTAAAGACCGTGAATAAAAACCTACTATATCTTGCACAGGCGTTGCAAACTTCGATTTTTCCAAACTAATAAAATAGCCATTCCGCTCATAGTCAAATAAAAAATGATTAAGTGACACGTTACCATGCACAAAAGTAATACGCGTTTTATCTTTTTCTTTCATCGCATCGTTCCACTCATTTAATTGCTTCGTTGCAAATTCACGCGCTCTCATTACATGATGATAGTACGTACAATATTGCAATTCAAGCGGGGACATATACCATTTTGATTCAGATTCTACGAGAAACTCTTCTAACATCTCACCATCATTTTCCCAGCGATTGGATATAGTTGTATAATGTTTTTCTAAATCTTCTTCCGTATACGTTTCTTCCTTCACAGTTTTTTGATGCAACGTTCCGAGTGTCTGAAACATTTTATGGTATTGATCATTGTCCTCACCATTTCCTTCTGCACGTTCTAACCAAGGCATTAAATAATAATTATACGTCCCGTCACTTAAAATATAATTTCCATCCGTCGCATGGTATATAGGTACATAATTTGAAAAACCTTTCTCCTTCAAATATTGAATATGATGCAGAAAGTTATTCCGCTCTAACTTTCTGCCTTCTATTTTCTTAAGTGCATATGGACCTTGATTCGTATAAATTTTCATTACACTTCCGTGCTCTTCCATATGCTGCGTATCCAATCTATATTGCCTCACGATAGGTTCATAGTGATTTCGCAATTCAATATCCATACGAATAACCCTTTCTATTCAAAACATAGCTTCTAAGAAAAGAAGTGAGTGAAAACACTCACTTCTTTATTTCGCCTTTACTCTTGAAACGGGAATATAAATAATTTGCCCCGTATTTAAAAATATATCTTCTGTTTGATTGACACGGTACAAATTTTGTACCGATGTTTCATAACGGTCTGCAATAGATTCAATTGTATCCCCTTCTTGCACGAAATACATTCTTAACTTTGTAAATTCCTCTTCCGGTTCTTTCGTAAATAGTTTTGTTAAATAAAGCGCATTTTCATCTCGCTGTGAGTACTCTTCTTCTTGTTCTTCCTGCTTTTTCGCTTTTTCTTTCTTGAAATCTTTTCGTCCGAACAATTCAAATTGCGGCGTTGTTTCTTGCTCCTCTTCACGCTCCACAAATTCATGTTCTTCTATTTTCTCTTCTTCTAATTCCTGCTCTTTTCTTTCCTCTAATTGGAACGGTTCAAATGCGTAATCTTCCCACTCATCTGATTCCTTGTATGTTGGTTCTTCTACATGCGGCGCCGGTCTATTCTCATCCTCTTGCGCTGAATCTTCTTCTAACTCAGCATACACCGTTTCTTCTTCATCCTCGCTTCTCTCTTCATCACATAAACCAGTAATAGATATATCCGCTAATAATTGTAAGCAACCATTTTCCTTTAATTCATAATCAAATTCCTCAATTGATACATATAGTTCTTCAATTACTTTCACTCGATTTCTCGGAATTGATATTTCAAGCGGAAAGGAATGAACAAGTTCATTAACCCCATCTTCCCTTGTTTCTACATAATCAATTGACTTTGCTGGCGATAGTTCTCTTAGTGAATACGCCGAATCATCTTGCCTTGCAACATACTCTCCCGTTAAATCTAATTGCCCTCTCACGATTACTTCATGATCAAGCTCTTCTATCTCAACGTCTGGATCTAACGAAATTGACAAAAGTTCATCGACTTCCTGTCCCTTTTGGAACCAAACAGATTCTTTTAATGAAAATCGTAACGAATGATCTGCAGCCACTTCTTTTCCCCCTCCCAAACTATATGTCATTACAGATTTATGTAGGGAAAGCTTACTTTATGAATAAAAAAAATCGCTCCCCTTATGGAGAGCGATTTTTCTCTAATACATTATTTTAATTTTGACATTGCAATTTCAGCCGCTGCAATTGTCGCCTCAATATCTGCGTCACTATGTGCTGTCGATAAGAATAAACCTTCGAATTGAGATGGTGGCAAGAATACACCTTGTTCTACCATTTCACGATAGTAAGCCGCAAAGAATTCTAAGTTTGAAGATTTTGCTGCATCGTAATTAATAACGGGCTCATCTGTAAAGAAAATACCAATCATAGAACCTGCACGATTAATATGATGTGGAATGCCATGTTTTTCAGCTGCTTTACGTAATCCAGCTTCTAACATTTCAGCTTTACGCTCAAATTCTACATATGATTCTGGCGTTAACTGTACTAACGTTTCATAACCTGCTGCCATTGCAAGTGGGTTACCTGATAAAGTACCAGCTTGATAAATCGGTCCGCTTGGCGCAATTTGGCGCATAATTTCTGCTTTACCACCGTACGCTCCTACTGGTAAGCCACCACCGATTACTTTACCTAAACAAGTTAAATCAGGTGTTACACCGTAGTAACCTTGTCCACAGTTATAAGCAACACGGAATCCTGTCATTACTTCATCAAAAATAAGCAGTGCACCGTTTTGTTCTGTTACTTCACGAAGTCCCTCTAAAAATCCTGGTTGCGGAGGAACAACACCCATATTCCCTGCCACTGGTTCTACAATTACACAAGCAATATCATCACCGAATTGTTCAAAAGCGTATTTCACACTTTCTAAATCATTATAAGCTACTGTAATCGTATTTTTCGCTACACCTTCTGGTACGCCAGGGCTATCTGGTAAACCTAGAGTCGCCACACCAGAACCAGCTTTAATTAATAACGAATCACCATGACCGTGGTAACAACCGATGAATTTCAAGATTTTATTACGGCCTGTATAACCACGAGCTAAACGTAGTGCACTCATTGTCGCTTCTGTTCCAGAGTTGACCATGCGGACAATTTCAATCGATGGTACACGCTCAATAACAAGTTTCGCTAATTTATTTTCGATTTCTGTCGGTGCACCGAAGCTTGTACCTCTTTCAGCAACAGATTTTAACGCTTCAACAACACGATCATTTGCATGACCATGAATTAAAGGCCCCCATGATAATACGTAGTCGATGTATTCATTTCCATCAATATCATATACTTTAGAGCCTTTACCACGCTCCATAAACAACGGATTCATCCCAACAGACTTAAAGGCACGAACTGGGCTATTTACGCCACCAGGCATTAAGTCTTGCGCCTCTTCAAACGCTGCAATTGACTTATCAAACTTTTTCATTATTTAGCTCCTCCTTCTTGCAACCATTTTGCTGCATCTTTCGCATGATACGTAATAATTAAGTCTGCTCCTGCACGTTTCATGCTAATTAATTTTTCAAGCACAACTTCTTTTTCATTAATCCAACCATTTTGCGCTGCCGCTTTAATCATTGAATATTCACCACTTACGTTGTAAGCAACGATTGGTAAATTAAAGTTATTTTTCACATCACGAATGATATCTAAGTAAGAAAGAGCTGGCTTTACAATTAAGAAATCAGCCCCTTCCATTACATCTGATTCCGCTTCACGGAATGCTTCCATACGGTTCGCTGGGTCCATTTGATATGTTTTACGGTCACCAAATTGCGGCGCACCGTGCGCAGCATCACGGAATGGCCCATAAAATGCTGATGAATATTTCACAGCGTACGACATAACTGGCACGTGTCCAAAACCATTTTCATCTAATGCATGGCGAATTGCTGTTACGAAGCCGTCCATCATGTTTGATGGCGCAATAATGTCCGCTCCTGCCTTCGCTTGACTTACAGCTGTTTTCGCAAGAACTGCAAGAGACTCGTCATTTAAAATAATACCATCTTCAATTACACCGCAATGACCATGACTTGTAAATTGACATAAACATGTATCCGCAACTACTACTAGCTCGGGGAAATCGCCTTTAATTTGTTGAATAGCACGTTGTACAATTCCATGATCACAATATGCTGATGATCCAACTTCATCCTTTTCAGCAGGTAAACCAAATACAATAACAGAACGAATACCTAAATCAACAACTTCTTGCATTTCAGTTTGCAATAAATCTAAAGACATTTGATATACGCCTGGCATAGAAGGAACTTCATTACGAACATTTTCACCTTCTAATACAAAAATAGGGTAAATAAAATCTTCCGTATGTAAAAACGTTTCACGCACAAGTGCACGCATACTACCGCTTTGTCTTAAACGACGATGACGATTAAATTGTAAAGAGTTCATAGATTTCTATCCCCATTCTTTCATTTTATAGATTCACAAACACATTGTAGTAATGCTTCTACAGTGTACTCTTTCGGCACAATAACAGACGGAAAATAACGACTTGCCTCTTTTTCCGTAATAGGTCCTATACAAGCAATTGTACATTTTTTTGTCCATTCTCTCCAGTTTGTACCCTCAAGTAAACGAACAAAACTAGTAACAGTTGAAGGGCTCGTAAATGTAATAATGTCTATTTTCCCTAACTTCAACGCTGCTATAAGCTCTTGCTTTTTTTCTACATTCACTTTCGTACCATATACGATTAACTCATCTAGAGAAACACCAATTTCCCGAAGTTTAACTGGTATTACATCTCTTGCTAAATTCCCTTTCGGAAATAAAATATGTTCGTTTCCACTTAATTCTTTTAGAAACTCTTCTGCAAATGCTTCTGCAACAAATGAAGTTGGAACAAAATGAACTTGATAGCCCCTTTTTTCTAACTCTAATTTTGTTTTCACACCTACCGCAGCGATTTTAATGGTTAGCGGTAGTTTCTTGTTCAAACTATCTAGAAAAAAAGCTACACCATTTCTGCTCGTAAAAATAACCCAGTCATACGAATGTAGCTGCCCTTCAATATGTTGAATTTGCATATGAGACATACCTTCCATATGCAAAAGCGGAATTTCCAATGGAATTCCGCTCTTTTCTTTCACTGCTACACTCATTTGTTTCGCTTGATGCTGGGCACGTGTAATCAATACCGTTTTTCCAGCGAGAGCGTTCATATTTATTGTTGCTCCTTATTTGCAGCAAGAATGAGTTCTTTGGCGCCTTGTTTAATTAAACGGCCCGCGGCTTCTAATCCTACTTCCTCAGGATTAGTACCTACTACTGTCTCTTTTAATAAAACAGAGCCATCCATAGAGCCAACAAGAGCTGTTAATTCGATTGTATCGTTTTCTTTAAGGGTTGCATATCCAGCGATTGGAACTTGACATCCACCTTCAAGTTTATGAAGAAATACTCGCTCCGCTGCCACTGTTCTTTCTGTTATCGCATCATTAATATGCGATAACAACTGCAATAAATCCTTATCATCCTCACGACATTCAATCGCTAATGCACCTTGTCCTACAGCAGGTACACATAACGTTTCATCTAAATGTTCTGTAATAACTTCATCATCCCAGCCCATTCTTTGTAATCCAGCTGTCGCTAAAATAATCGCATCGTAATCCTCTTCTTTTAATTTACGTAAACGTGTATCGATATTTCCGCGAATCCACTTCACTTGTAAATCTGGTCTCGCAGCGAGTAGTTGTGCACTACGTCTTAAACTACTCGTACCTAAAATAGCACCTTCCGCTAACTCTTTAAACGATGCTCCATTTTTTGAGATAAAAGCATCACGAGGGTCAACACGCTTTGGTGTACAGCCAATCATTAACCCTTCTGGAAGTACGGCTGGCATATCTTTCATACTATGTACAGCCATATCGATTTCTTTCGTAAGTAACGCATGCTCAATTTCTTTAACGAACAAACCTTTTCCGCCTACTTTTGAAAGAGTAACATCTAAAATCACATCACCTTTAGTGACAATTTCTTTCACTTCAAATTCATATGGTAAACCAAGTGCTTTTAACTGATCAATAAACCAGTTTGTTTGTGTTAATGCTAGCTTACTCTTTCGTGACCCTACAATAATTTTGCGCATAATTCTCTCTCCTCATTATAAATACCAAAAGTGGAAATTAGATAAACTACTTAATAAAAAAATGTTAACTAGCATTACGAGAAAGGCCCCTACATTCCACAGTACAATTTTCTTCCCTTGCAACACATCTGCCGCTCTTAAATACAAGCCCGCACAATATACAAATAGAACGACAAACGAACCAATTACTTTCGTATCATACCAATGAAAATTATCCAATTTTGTATATCCCCATATGCACCCTAATAAAATTGCTAGTAAGAAAAATGGAACAGAAAATAAATTTAATCCGTAAGACGTAGATTCAAGCTTCGGTAAATTCCCTAACCTTCTTAATCTCGCATTCCACTTTTTCTTTTTTAATAGGCGATATTGCAGTAAATACATAATAGAAAAAATAAACGATACCGTAAACGTTGCATAAGAAATAATCGCCATTCCAACATGCACGTATACAAGTTCCGAAACTAATTGCTCTGCAAGTACTGGCGACATCTTTCCGAGCGGTGTAAAAATAGAAAAAGCGCTTACGCCAAATGCAACAACATTTGTAAAGAAGACTAAAAAGTCAACGCGCATAAATCGATTTATGACTAACGACATCGTAATCAATAACCAAACATAAAAATAAATCCCTGATAATAAAGTTAAAATGGGGTTCGTTTCTGAATCTGTCGCCCTAAGCAACATAAAAATAGACTGCAATACCCATACAATCGAAAGTAACCAAAAAGCAAATCGGTTCGCCTTTCGGTTACTTTGGAAATAATCTATAAAATATAAACTAATGCTACAAGCATATAAAATAATTGCAATATGATAAATAATACTGTTATTTAAAAAACTCATCCGATCATCCTTCCAAATTATAAAGATGGAACGGATGGTGTCCACACTCTTTTATGTTCTACTTCTTCCGCACGACTCTCTACTTCTTCCGTTTCTAAATCGAAAATCTTCGCAAATAACGCTAATTTTTCGCTCGCTCCCTCTTCAGCAGCTATTTCTTTCGCTACTAAAATTGGGTCTTTTAATAATTGATTAATAATACTTTTCGTATGCTTACTAATGACTTTTTTCTCACGATCACTAAGGTTTGGTATTTTTCGCTCTAGGCTTACCATCGTTTCACTTTGGATTGCAAGTGCCTTATCACGAAGAGCTGATATTAATGGAACAACACCAAGTGTACTTAACCACGTTTTAAATAGAACAATTTCCTCTTCAATCATAAATTGAATTTTCTCCGCTTCTTTCAAACGCTCAGCACGATTTGCTTCCACTACTCCTTGCAGATCATCAATGTCATATAAAAAAGAACCTTCTAACTCATCAATCGCTGGATCAATATCACGTGGTACTGCAATATCAACCATAAATAAAGGACGACCAGAGCGCATTTTCTCCACCTTTGTCATCATCTCTTTCGTAATGACATACTCAGATGCACCAGTTGAACTAATTAAAATATCTGCTTCTAATAATGCACATTGTAATTCGCTTAACGATTTTGCATGTCCCATATATTTCTCAGCCATTACTTCTGCTTTCGAAAGCGTCCTATTCATAACCGTTACTTTACGAGCACCACTTCCATATAAGTTTTGCAGTGCAAGTTCGCCCATTTTACCAGCACCAAGAATAAGCACATGACAATTTGTTAACTCGCCAAATATTTTCTTTCCAAGCTCAACAGCAGCATAACTAACAGACATTGCACTTTCCCCGATTGTTGTTTCTGAGTGGGCACGTTTTGCTAATGTAATGACTTGCTTAAACAATTCATTAAAAATTGTGCCTGTTGCTTTAACTTGTTGCGCTTCTAAAAAGCTATCTTTTATTTGACCTAAAATCTGCGTTTCTCCGACTATCATCGAATCTAAACCGCACGTTACGCGGAATAAATGATCTATTGCACCATCTTGTTCAAAAATAGTTAAATATGGCGCGACTTCTTCTATTTCAAGCTGAAACCAATCAGCTAAAAACTTCTTAATATAATACCGTCCCGTGTGTAATTGATCGACAACAGCATAAATCTCAGTGCGATTACAAGTTGATACAATGACATTCTCTAACACGCTCTTTTGATTTTGTAATGTAGTCATTGCTCGCTCTAGCTCTGCTGCCTGAAATGTGAGTTTCTCACGAAATTCTACAGGGGCTGTTCGATAATTTACACTAACAACAAGAATATGCACGCAGCATGTCCCCCTTCACCCGTTTTATCACTTTATCTACTATCATAATACAACTTTCCTCTTATGAATCTGACAATCGTGTGAACAACCGATTATTTTTTAATTATTCTCCGTATGTAATAAAGGAGATTCAGTAAACTAATAAAAAACCTTCTACTTTATAATGATTATAAATTAATAACTCTATTTGTACGTTACCAAAAAAGTCCTCATAATCAAGTGATGGAAACTATTCCATATAAATTATAACATCATCTTTCCTATCTTCTTTCATCATGAAGGAAAATATGTATGATTGTTCCAAAATGTAGCAAACACTTTCTCAATACAATGTATTTGACATTTTATTTATTTTTCGTTATATTGATTTTACAAAATTAAATTGCGCACAACTTAATTAGAAAGGAGTTATGTATGACAGAGGACTCTTTGCATCTAGATAACCAACTTTGTTTTTCTATTTATGCCTGTTCTAGAGAGGTTACTCGTTTTTATCGACCTTATTTAGAAGAGATGGGTATTACGTATCCCCAGTACATTACTTTACTCGTACTATGGGAGCAAGATGGACTAACAGTAAAAGAAATTGGAGAACGTCTATTTTTAGATTCCGGTACGTTAACACCTATGTTAAAACGAATGGAATCATTAAAACTTGTAAAACGTGTTCGTTCCAAAGAAGACGAGCGAAAAGTTTGTATTGAATTAACAGAACAAGGCAAAGATTTAAAGGAAAAGGCTTGCTCATTACCGACAACGATGGCTACAAATTTAGGAATTACAGAGCACGAATATCGCTCTTTATTAATTGAGCTAAATAAACTAATTGAAACAATGAAAACAATTAATAATGGAAAAGGGGAATAAATATGGATAAATTATATACTGCTTCAGTAACAGCAACAGGTGGAAGAAATGGGAAAGTAGTTTCAGATGATGGCATATTAAATCTTGATGTAAAAATGCCGAAAGCACTAGGTGGTGCAGGCGGAGAAGCAACAAATCCAGAACAACTATTTGCAGCTGGTTATGCAGCTTGTTTTGATAGTGCATTACAACTTGTCATTCGTACAAAACGTATGAAAGTAGAAAGTACAGAAGTAACCACTCACGTTTCTATCGGAAAAGATACAGACGGTGGTTTTGGCCTATCTGCCGTGCTTGATGTACATGTCGCTGGCGTTTCACATAGCGAAGCAAAAGAACTTGTAGAAGCGGCTCACGGTGTATGTCCTTACTCTAAAGCAACACGAGGTAATATTGAAGTTACATTAAACGTACGTTAACAGCTTATATAAAGAAAAAAACGCGCGACATTCGTCACGCGTTTTTTGTTTTTGTCATTTTATGAATTGCCTTCCACGCTTCTTCTTTTCCAAGTCCTGTTTCAGAAGAGAATAGAACGATTTCATCGCCAATTTCAACAGCAAGCGTTTCTTTTACAACTTTTAAATGCTTTTGCCATTTCCCTTTCGGGATTTTATCGGCTTTCGTCGCAATAATAATTGTTGGGATTTCATAATGCTTTAAGAAATCATACATCATCACGTCATCACTTGTTGGTTGGTGACGTAAATCAACTACTAATACAGCTGCGTCTAATTGCTTACGCGTTGTAAAGTACGTTTCAATCATTTTCCCCCATGCCGCGCGCTCCGATTTAGACACTTTCGCATATCCATAACCTGGAACGTCAACAAAATGCATCATCTCATTGATTAAGAAAAAGTTCAGTGTTTGCGTTTTTCCTGGTTTAGAAGAAATACGCACTAACTTTTTACGATTTAAAATTTTATTAATAAAGGAAGACTTCCCGACATTTGAACGACCTGCTAATGCAATTTCTGGTAAATCACTGTCTGGATATTGTTCTGGTTTAACAGCACTAATTACAATATCTGCTTTTGTTACTTTCATTGTTTCACTCCTACTAATGCGTGCTCCAATACTTCATCTAAATGAGATGCAAGCACAAACGTAAGGTTTTCTTTTACGCTCTCTGGAATATCATCTAAATCTTTCTCGTTTTCTGCTGGCAAAATAATTTTTGTTAAGCCTGCGCGGTGAGCACTTAATGTTTTTTCTTTTAAGCCACCAATTGGTAATACACGACCACGAAGTGTAATTTCACCTGTCATACCTACTTCTTTACTTACAGGAATACCTGTTAGTGCAGAAATAAGTGCCGTTGCCATCGTAATACCTGCTGACGGTCCATCTTTTGGAACTGCTCCTTCTGGAACATGAATATGAATATCATTTTTCTCATGGAAATTCGGGTCAATCTGAAGCTCTTCTGCACGAGAGCGTATATAACTAAACGCAGCTTGTGCTGATTCTTTCATAACATCCCCAAGTTTCCCCGTTAAAATTAGTTTCCCTTTTCCTGGCGCTACAGAAACTTCAATTGCAAGTGTATCGCCGCCTGCTGCTGTGTAAGCTAGACCTGTTGCCATACCAACTTGGTCTGTTTTTTCAGCTTGCCCATAACGGAATATGTGTTTACCAAGTAAATCAACAATCTTTTTCTCTGTCACAACGATACGTTTACGTTCTGCTGTAACGATAATTTTCGCTACTTTACGGCAAACTTTTGCAATTTGACGTTCTAGCGTACGAACACCAGCCTCACGTGTATAATAACGAATAATTTCAAGAAGCGCTTCATCACGCACTTGTAAATTACCTTTTCGTAAGCCATGCTCTTTTAATTGTTTCGGCAATAAATGCTCACGAGCAATGTGTACTTTTTCAAGTTCTGTATAGCCAGCAATCGAAATGATTTCCATACGGTCAAGTAATGGACCTGGAATACTTGAAAGTGTATTAGCGGTTGCTACAAACATAACTTTCGATAGATCATATGGTTCTTCAATGTAATGATCACTGAAGTTATGGTTTTGTTCTGGATCTAATACTTCAAGTAATGCCGCTGATGGATCTCCACGGAAATCGTTAGACATTTTATCAATCTCATCTAATAAGAAGACTGGATTAACTGTTTTCGCCTTTTTCATACCTTGAATAATGCGTCCTGGCATTGCTCCAACATATGTACGGCGGTGACCACGAATTTCAGATTCATCACGCACACCACCAAGAGATACACGGACAAAGTTACGATTCAATGATGTTGCAATTGAACGCGCTAACGAAGTTTTGCCGACCCCAGGAGGGCCTACTAAACAAAGGATAGGTCCTTTTAATGAATTCGTTAACTTCTGTACAGCTAAATATTCAAGTACACGCTCTTTCACTTTTTCAAGACCGTAATGATCGTTATTTAAAATCTCTTCCGAATGAGCAAGATCAATTATATCTTCTGTTGCCTCTGTCCACGGAAGCGCTAATAACCAATCAATATAATTGCGAATAACACCACTCTCCGCAGAACTTGCTGGTAACTTTTCATAACGATCTAATTCTTTCAGCGCAGCCTTCATTGTTTCTTCAGGCATTCCTGACTGTTCAATTTTTTCACGAAGTTCTTCTACTTCTCCGCCCTTACCTTCTTTGTCGCCAAGTTCAGTTTGAATCGCCTTCATTTGCTCACGTAAGAAATATTCTTTTTGCGTGCGCTCCATTGAACGTTTCACTTTTTGCCCAATCTTCTTTTCTAGGCTAAGTAACTCTTGTTCATCTTGAATAATTGAAATAAGTGTATGTAATCGTTCTTTTACAGATACAATCTCTAGAATCTCTTGTTTCTGCTTCGTTTTAATCGGCAAGTGAGAAGCAATTAGATCAGCTAATCTCCCTGGTTCTTCTACATCAGCTACCGTTGCAAATGTTTCATTTGAAACTTTTTTCGAAACTTTAATATATTGTTCGAAATGCTCCAGTAACGTACGCATAAGAGCTTTCTCTTCTAAATCATCTTCTACTTCTTCAGTTACCGTTTTAATAGACACTTGTACTATATTTTCTTCTTCGATAAACTCTATTACTTCTGCTCTATGTAAACCTTCCACAAGGACACGAAGCGTACCGTTCGGCAATTTTAACATTTGCTTGACTTTCGCCACTGTACCTACACTATATATGTCATCTTCTTTCGGATCATCGATATTCATTTCTTTTTGCATTGCTAAAAAGATGATATTTTCATCCATTGCCGCCTGCTCTAGTGCTTGTATCGATTTATCACGTCCTACATCAAGATGCAAAACCATCGTTGGATATACGAGAACGCCTCTTAATGGTAGGAGGGGCACGATTCTTTCGTTCGTATTCATACTAGACATAGCACCTCCATAATAAATTAAACTCCTGTTCAACTATTTTATATTACAATACACCTAGATGCAATTGCTGAGATTCCTCGCAATTGTAAATAGCTTGTTTTTCTACCTCACGAAAAGAAAAAAGACTCCGATTAAGCATACAAACTTAAACGAAGTCTGGCAAATTTTATTATTGTTTATTTTTACATAGATTGTGCATCTGTTTCGTCTACGTTAGTATGTACATCTAGCTCTCTATGCGTATTTTCTTGCATAAACGTTAGCTCAAATACTTCTTTTAACTTACGGACAGGAATAATTTCAATTCCCTTTATCGTATACAAAAATGGTTGCATATTTTCAGCAGGAATAATGACTTTCTTAGCTCCCGCTTTTTTCGCAGCTTTTATTTTTGCATACACGCCACCAATAGGCTTTACTTCTCCGTGTATACTTATTTCACCTGTCATCGCTACTTCGTTATTTACATATGTGCGATGCACCGCAGAATATACACCTGTTGCCATAGCGATTCCTGCAGAAGGTCCATCAATTGGGATACCACCTGGAAAATTAATATGTATATCATATCCTTCTGGCAACACATCTAACGAACGAAGTACTGTTAATACATTATCAACAGAGCCTTTCGCCATACTTTTCCGACGAATCGATTTCGTTTGACTACCAATGCTTTCTTCTTCTACAATTCCGGTAACATTTACCGATCCTTTATCTTTCGCCGGAATTGCTGTTACTTCAATTTCTAATAACGCACCTGTATTTGGTCCGTATACAGCAAGACCATTTACAAGACCAATCCTTGGAATCGGATAAATGTGCTTTTCGTATTTTGGTGTAAGCTGACTTGAGTGAACAACCCACTCTATATCTTCATCTTTAATGAAAGAACGTTCTTCATTTATCGCCATACCAGCAGAGATTTGTACGAGATTAATCGCTTCTCGTCCATTTCTTGCATACATCCCAATCATTTCAATACCATTTTCACCTATTTGCATTTCCACTTTTTCCGCAGCGTTTTTCGCTACTTTTTGAATTTCTTCTGTATCTAATTCACGGAAAAATACTTCTAAGCAACGCGACCGAATAGCAGGAGGAATTTCCTCTGGCGAACGTGTCGTTGCACCAACTAAGCGAAAGTCTGCCGGTAAGCCTTTTTGGAAAATATCATGTATATATGTTGGGATCATCGTATTTTCTTCACTATAGTACGCACTTTCTAAAAATACTTTTCGATCTTCTAACACCTTTAACATTTTGTTCATTTGAATCGGATGGAGCTCACCAATCTCATCAATAAACAAAATACCACCATGCGCATCTGTTACAGCACCTTTTTTCGGTTGCGGAATACCTGCTTGCCCCATCGCCCCAGCACCTTGATAAATCGGATCATGTACCGAACCAATTAAAGGGTCTGCGATACCACGTTCATCAAACCGAGCTGTTGTCGCATCAAGTTCAATAAATGTTGCATTCGTACGAAATGGAGATTTAGGATTTCGTTTCGCTTCTTCTAATACAAGACGTGCTGCCGCTGTTTTCCCAACACCTGGCGGGCCATATATGATTACATGTTGCGGATTCGGACCACAAAGAGCCGCTTTTAACGACTTAATCCCGTCCTCTTGCCCTACAATATCTAAAAAGGTTGTAGGACGCACCTTTTCTGCTAGCGGCTCTGTTAAAGAAATCTCACGCATTTTACGAAGCTGTTCTAATTCTTTTTTCGATTCTCGATCAATTGAAACTTTTTGTGTTCGTTGATTTCGAAGTAAATGCCAGAAATACAATCCGACAATTACACCAAAAACAAGTTGAACAACTAAAAATATATTTGTCCAGCTCATTATTTATTTCCTCCCGCAATATTTTATCTCTTAGTATTTCCGCGGAAGAACATAGCTAAACATAAAGAAAAACAGCAATTATAAAAATTGCTGTTTCCCTTTCGCATTATGCAGATGTTTTTGTATCAAGTACAGTACCGTCTTGTAACACCAATTTTGGCGGCTCATTATCAGCTACTGTTTCTTTTGTAAGAATACACTTCTCGATATCTTTACGAGATGGAAGTTCGAACATTACATCAAGCATTAAGCCTTCAATAATAGAACGAAGTCCACGGGCACCCGTTTTACGTTCAATTGCTTTTTTCGCAATTTCGATTAGTGCACCTTCTTCAAACTCTAACTCAACATCGTCAAGCTCCAATAGTTTTTGGAATTGCTTAACAAGTGCATTTTTCGGTTTCGTTAAAATATCAACAAGAGCATCTTCATCAAGTGGCTCTAGGTTCGCAATAACTGGAAGACGACCGATAAACTCTGGAATTAAACCAAATCTTAAAAGATCCTCTGGTAATACGTGAGATAAAACATGCTTCTCATTTACATCAGCATTTTTCTTCTCAGAACCAAATCCAATTACTTTTTCACCAAGGCGACGTTTAATAATTGGCTCAATGCCATCAAACGCTCCACCACAAATGAATAAGATGTTCGTTGTATCAATTTGAATGAACTCTTGGTGCGGATGCTTACGACCACCTTGAGGTGGAACGCTTGCTACAGTACCTTCTAAAATTTTCAGAAGTGCCTGCTGCACACCTTCACCAGATACATCACGTGTAATTGATGGATTTTCGGACTTACGTGCCACTTTATCAATCTCATCAATATAAATGATTCCTTTTTCCGCTTTCTCTACATCATAATCAGCTGCTTGAATTAATTTTAGTAAGATATTTTCTACATCTTCCCCAACATATCCAGCTTCTGTTAAAGATGTTGCGTCCGCGATTGCAAATGGAACATTTAAAATACGCGCTAACGTTTGTGCCAGTAATGTTTTACCACTACCTGTTGGCCCGATAAGTGCGATATTACTCTTCGCTAATTCTACATCATCAATTTTGCTGTTAGAATTAATGCGTTTGTAATGGTTATATACCGCTACCGCTAGTGCTTTTTTCGCGCTATCTTGCCCGATGACATACTCATCTAAGATTTCACGAATTTCTACCGGTTTCGGTACATCTTTGAATTCTACTTCTTCGTCCTTCGCAAGCTCCTCTTGTACAATTTCAGTACAAAGTTCGATACACTCGTCACAAATGTAAACACCTGGACCTGCCACTAACTTTCGAACTTGCGTTTGTGTTTTACCACAGAAAGAACATTTTAATTGCCCTTTTTCATCATTAAATTTAAACATATTTTCACACCCCTTACAAAGTGCTAACCTCTTGCCTTCGTATGTACACGATAAATGTATCGTATGTAAATACATATTATGTCACTACGTGGCGAGAAATACAAATAATATGACTAGTTATGTACAAATAAAAAAATTTTAAAACTTTTGAAATATGTATATTCGACTTGTAAAGGAACTTTTCCTTCTCCATCGAAAAGTTTTATAAATATATTTCTATATTTATAAAACAAGGCACGATTAAAATCGTGCCTTGTTATTTTATTATGCAGCGTTTTCTACTAAGAAGTCTACAGCTTTACGCACTTTAAGATCTTCAGCTAAAGCGTCTACACTTCCAAGAGCTTGCTTGATAGCGTCTACTGGCATACCATACATTTCAGCCATTTTTTCAACTTCTGAAGTTACTTCTTCTTCAGTAACTTCGATGTTTTCAGCTTCAATGATAGCTTCAAGAACAAGATTGATTCTTACACGTTTTTGTGCATCTTCTTTCATTTGCTCTTTTAATTTGTCAGCGTCAGTACCTGTGAATTGGTAGTAAAGCTCAAGGTTCATACCTTGTTGGCTTAAACGTTGCTCGAATTCACGAACCATACGATCTAACTCAGTGTTGATCATAGCTTCTGGAATTTCGATTTCAGCGTTAGCAGCAGCTAATTCTACTACTTCGTCACGTACTTTGTGCTCAGCTTCGTGCTTTTTGCCTTCTTCTAAGTTTGTGCGAAGTTTTGCTTTTAATTCATCAAGAGTTGCAACCGCTTCGTCTGCTTCTTTAGCGAACTCGTCGTTTAACTCAGGAAGTTCTTTTGTTTTGATTTCGTGAATTGTTACTTTGAATGTTGCTGGTTTGCCAGCTAATTCAGCAGCATGGTACTCTTCTGGGAATGATACTTCAACGTCTTTAGACTCACCAGATTTAAGACCGATTACTTGCTCTTCGAAACCTGGGATGAATGTACCAGAACCGATTGCTAGAGAGTAGTTTTCGCCTTTTCCGCCTTCAAATGCTTCGCCATCAACGAAACCTTCGAAGTCGATTACAGCTGTATCACCGTTTTCAACAGTTCCTTCTTCTTTAACAACTAGTTCAGCTTGACGCTCTTGTAAAGATTTTAATTCGTTCTCTACATCTTCGTCAGTTACAGTTGTTTCAACTTTCTCTACTGCTAAACCTTTGTACTCACCTAATTTAACTTCAGGTTTCACTGTAACTTTTGCAGTGAAAATAAGGTTAGCATTTTTTTCGAACTTCTCGATGTCGATTTCAGGATGATCAACTGGGAAGATACCAGCTTCTTCAATCGCTTCACCGTATGCTTTTGGTAAAATGATATCTAAAGCATCTTGGTATAAAGATTCAATACCAAAGCGTTGTTCGAATAATGGACGAGGCATTTTTCCTTTACGGAAACCTGGTACGTTAATTGTTTTTACTACTTTTTTGAACGCAGCGTCGATAGAGTTGTTTACTTCTTTAGCATCAACTTCGATTGTTAAAACGCCAACGTTACCTTCTAATTTTTCCCATTTTGTAGACATTTATTCTTTCCCTCCAACTATAATAATGTATGCACATACCTCTATAGATTAAAATCTTCATTATCTCTTTTTTGAAATAACAAATACACAAATAACCCTCTAGCAAAAGCTTTCAGATATAATGTTCCAATCTACTAATTGTCCAGAAGACAACTACGGTATATTTTGTTCGAGAATAATATGAAACATATTAAGTAAGAGAATTGCACTTCTCTTCTCTTACAAACAGGCAGATTTCTGCCTTTTGCAACCCTTACATTATAACATAGAATATGCTCGTTTCAAGAACTGAACGATTCTTTTTCATAATTATACGGGCAAATATCCTTCTCTTTCAACACGTAATAACCATTGATAGGCAATATGAAACTCTTCCAATTCGATATTATATGCTGCCATAAGCTCTTCTTCATCAATAGCCAATCCGAAACGCTTTCTTCCAATTCTCTCTAAAACAGCTGACCAAATCTCTTCTTTATCCATTAATAGAGCGAATGGGAAAACGCTAATTTGCAACTCTTTCCAATATGTAACCATCGCTTCAAATATATCGGGATAATTTTGCTCTAATCGGCTTGATAATTTATGTATAATGTTATTGGATTGCTCCTCATTATGACCTGTAAATGCTGGAATCACCTTAATCGTATTTCCAAACTTTTCTACCTCTATTTCTTCTTCCACCTGACTTTCTATCATTTTATACAAAATAGAAGTTTTCAAATAGGGGTGCTGCTCTTCGTCTATTAAAAATTTCTTTAAAACAGGTAATGCAAGATCTAAATCTTTTAACGAAAGTCGCTGAATCGCTCTTAGCTTCTGTCCAAAGTTTTCTCCAAAAATTTCATTAGTAAACTCATCCAATTCAAAGTTTGAATCCACTAGCGATGCGTCTCCCTCATTTAGCATACCTTCTGCAAATAAAGCAAGCTGCGCTAATTTTTCCTTTTGATCAGGCATTATATCTTTCGTTTGTAAAACCTTTTCAACAGTTTCAATAACACCTTCATAATCATTTGTTTGAACTAAAATAGTTACGTACGTTTCAAGAATATCACCAAATAAGACAACTCCTATTTTAAGCAACTGTTCACATTTTTCTTTCGCTTCTTCCATACGTTTTAATTCGAGTAAACAAATAACTGAAGCTAATTCCGTTTGTTCCGTTTCCGCATTATACTGACGTAATATTTCAAAACAACGCAATGCATCTTCGAATTCCCGCTCTTTCAGCGCTAAAAACCCTTCATCAATATAGCGCTCTGATAGTTGTGGAAACAATACGACCGTATTTTCTTTTTTATCCATACGTCCGCCTCTTTTTCTTGATTTTAATTATGTTCAAAGTAAATATATCAAATGCGTAATGAGAACACAACATCCCTAAACCATTTGTTTGAAATATAAAAATATTTAATTTTTACATTCCGATACGAGTAAATCTCTACTAAAAATTAAAATTGTACAAATAAAAATCCCCAGCAACAAGCGCAGAGGATTCATCATTAATGGAAAGCTTTTATAATTGTGGGGTATATTACAAGGGTAATAATTTGGAGAACAATAATTGCCATAACAATCATGCTAAAATAGAAGATTGGTTTACTTCGCTTCATTAAAAACATAATAATAAGCATCGTACAAGCAAACAAACTTAAGAAGAACAAACTTGTTGTCGAACTAAGTATACCACTTGGGACAAAGAACAATAACACTACACTACAAGTACCTATAATTCCAAATAACCATTCCATTCATTCACTCATTCCCTTTCCCTCTCATAGCTGTTTTCTCTAAGCAATCAAATGTTTCACAACATCAACTACATACGTTAATTTCTCATACGCTACAAATCCAAAAGCAACCGTTAAGCCCGTTACAACTAATCCTTTCATCATTTCTTCCTCCTCGTTTTATCGTTGTTATCTTCATTATAAAAGATTAGCAATTTCTTACCATCGAACTACCTTACAGTTACCTTACAGAATTGTAAGATTTCAAAAAGGGATTGAAAAACACCTCATATCGCTCGAGGTGCTTTCACGAAATTTCTCTATAATCACTTGCAAAATTAGCTTTTTTCTCTTGGTTACTTTTCGGCGAATCGACTCTTAGACTAATAGATTTACTAAATAATTTAGGATCAAAATAATTATGCGTTACTTTTCTTAACTTACCTTCAGATATTTTCGTATTACAAGAAAACAAAAAATGAAAATCATGTTAATATATTTTTGTACAATTAAGAATTTAATTTACAAGGGGGATTATATATGTTCAAAAAAGTAGCTGCTGATGTTTTAGGGTTAAGCGATGTAGGTTCTGTCATTACACCGAAAGATTACGATAAAGTTGACGCTGATGATTACGTGATGCACGAAGATGGAGAGAAAATTTATTTTCTAATTAAATCCAAATCAGATGAATATTGCTTCACAAACAAAGGATTACTCCACCTAGATGGTACAAGCGCAACAAGTAAAAAACGCACACTGCGCCGCTATAGCTATAGTAAATATCAAATTAAAAACGTAGCACTTGAAACTGCAGGAACGATTGATTTAGATATAGAAATTAAGTTTCAAATGGGAGATGAGCATTACTCAATTGATGTTCATAAAAAACATATTGAAGAATTAAAAGATTTATATAAGGCTTTACTTAAAATTGAAGAAATTTCATACGACAACGACATTACATTACAATATGCACATAAAAGTTTAGATATGGCATCTAATGCTTTCAGCCGTATTTCAAACGCACAAGTAAACTTAGCAGAGCAATTTAAAGAGATGAACGAGATCGCCTTTAACTGGCTTGTTGATACGAAGAAACAATACAATGTGAAAGATTATGGTTTTGTATTTGAGAAGTTTATTAATAACTAATTTAAAACAAAAAACCTTGTTATCAAAAGATAACAAGGTTTTTTTAGCGTCCCAGGAAAGATTCGAACTCCGGCTCCGCCCATTTCCGTACTATTTTATATATTTTGATCGCAGTCTTAATATATCTTCTCCTTCGCGAATGCCTGCCGATCCCTTCCTCACATTTTTTACGACAGTCCAATTCGGGTTAGTTTCATCACCGATGTTCTGTACTGTAAAGTTGCCGTCACCATATTTCCGTTGACCTTCTGCCAATTTCTCCGTTAAATCATTCTCTTTTGTTCTCGCCATCTTTGCGCCATCTCCCTTTTTATACAACCTTCTTAAACTGTCCAACTAATCACACGTCCAGTCAATTGGAGATCTTCGTTTTCCGCTTCTATTAATTGTAACACACTATCAGGGATAAGTTCCGATAACGGCTGCTCAATCTTACTAGAATGGTAAAGAGTTTTATAATATTGTAAGTAAACAATTAAGAGAATCTGGATATGGATTTGAGTTCCATCATAAACCTATTGATTCTTTAAATTAAATAAGAGGAATAGGGCGCATAAATGGCGCTCTTTTATTAATACACTTTAATCTGTTGTATATAATAATTATCATATGTTACGTTATATTTTTACACTTCTTGCACATATATCAATTTTTAAACAAACAAAAAACCTTGTTATCAAAAGATAACAAGGTTTTTTTAGCGTCCCAGGAGAGATTCGAACTCCCGACCGTACGCTTAGAAGGCGTATGCTCTATCCGGCTGAGCTACTGGGACATGGAGCGGGTGAAGAGAATCGAACTCTCGACCAGAGCTTGGAAGGCTCTTGTTTTACCACTAAACTACACCCGCATATGTTATTTTCTTTTCTTCGTTAGCGCCGTTGCCCTATCGACAATATTTATTATATGTATAACCATACATAAAGTCAACACCTTTTTTAAAAGAGGATAAATTTTATTATCCTCTTTTAAAAACTGCTTGTTCAACTAGTTGTCCTTCTAATGTTTCAAAACGAACTTCCATTTGATTTTCATCCATTTCTAATAAAGCAAATGTCTTTTCTACACGCTGACGTGGTAATAAAATACTGCCTGGATTAATAAATAAAACGCCGTCGATTAATTCCGCACCTAATACGTGAGAATGTCCGAAGCATGCAACTTGCGCTCCCACTTCTTCAGCGTGGTACGCTAGCGTTTGTAATGTCATTTTCACATTATGGCGATGTCCATGCACAACTAAGAAGCGAATTCCATTTACATCAGTTACAATTTCATCTTGAAAGTTAGCATAATCACAGTTTCCTTTTACAACATGGAAACCTTGCAGTTCTTCATGAGCAGGCGTTAGCTCTGAATCACCGCAATGAATCATGATATCTACTTTCCCTTCATATTTCTCTTTCAACTGCTGTAATTCCTTCACAGAGCTATGACTATCGCTTACGATTAAAGCTTTCATCACACTCTCTCCCTTACTCTCCTAAAAACCATTCCGGGATTTTTTCTTCTAACTTACGAAGAGCACGACCACGGTGGCTAATAGCATTTTTCTCATCTGAACTTAATTCCGCCATTGCTTTTTTATATTCTTCCACATAAAAGATTGGATCGTATCCAAAACCATTTTCTCCGCGGCGTTGTTCTAAAATAAATCCTTCACATGTCCCATTTACAATGACAGGCTTTTTATCACCTTCAGGGAAAGCAACTGCTAATGCACAATAGAAACGAGCTTTACGCTTTTCAAAGTCAATGCCATTTAATTCTTGTAACACTTTATCGATATTTGCTTGATCATTTTTCGGTTCACCAGCAAAACGCGCTGAATACACTCCTGGTTTTCCGTTTAAAGCATCTACAATAAGACCCGAATCATCCGCAATTACGATCGAATTCAACTGTCTACTTAGACTATCCGCTTTTAAGATCGCATTTTCTTCAAATGTTTCACCAGTTTCTTCGACTTCTTCAATATGAGGAAAATCGTGTAATGATTTCACTTCTAAATCAAATCGCTCAAATAACTCAGCAAACTCACGTACTTTACCCATATTTTTTGTCGCTACAACAACTTGTTTCATACTTTCCACCTCTACTCTATATGAGATACGATGTCGCCTAAAGCTTCTTTTTGCATATCAATCAGTTGGAAAATGCCTTGTTCCGCAGCATCAAGTAGTTCATTTAACTGCGCTCTACTAAACGTCGCTTCTTCTCCAGTTCCTTGCACTTCAACAAATTGGCCTTTTCCAGTCATAATTACGTTCATATCAACGTCTGCTTTAGAATCTTCTGCATAGTTTAAATCTAAAACAACACCTTGCTCTTCAACAATCCCTACTGACGTTGCTGCTAAATAATCTTTTACTGGAATTTTAGATACTTTTTCTGCTTGTAATAACTTCTCAAAAGCTAGTACCATCGCTACATATGCACCTGTAATAGACGCTGTTCTCGTTCCACCATCTGCTTGGATAACATCACAGTCAATCCAAACTGTTCTCTCGCCAAGCGCTTCTAAATCAACTACCGCACGTAATGCTCGTCCAATTAGACGCTGAATTTCCATTGTACGTCCTGTTACTTTCCCTTTGCTTGACTCTCTAATTGTACGTTGTTCTGTTGCACGCGGAATCATCGCGTATTCAGCTGTTACCCAGCCCTTTCCTTCTCCACGCATAAACGGTGGTACACGCTCTTCAATTGTCGCTGAACAAATCACCTTTGTATCCCCAACTTCAATTAATACAGATCCCTCTGGATGTTTTAAATAATTCGTATGAATATGTATATGGCGTAATTCTGTTTTCTCTCTACCATCTACTCGCATAAAAATAACCTCCTCTTAATTACTACTCGTTAGTATAGCCAAATTTAAATGTATGATATGTATACAATAAAAGAAGGAGAACCCAAAAAGCAATTCTCCTTTCTTACTTAAGTATATCAAATTATTCAAGATTAAAAACTACCTGTATTCACGTTTTCTGGGCGATCTACAGGTTTTATCAACTTTCCGCCCTTTTCATCTATAAGATTTGCTTTTCCATTCACTTCAATAGAAACATTTTTCACACCTTTCTTTTCTGTTAAAGATAAAACTAACGACTTCAATACGTAATTTGAAATCATATTTTTATCTGGGTTTACAAATATATTTTCATTAAAGTTTAATGTAAGATTTCCGTCTTGTAATTTCGGATTCGTAATAAGCTTAACGCCTGGATTAAAATCATTCAGGAGCGATTGATGAATCGGACCTTTTACAAGCTCATCTATAATTGCTGCATAATCATTTTCTTTTCCTTCTGCAACACGGCGCGTTACTGGTACGTAATATTGCTGTTTATTATTATTTTGCGCCATAAAATACAGTGTGACTGGTTTTGTATTTGTTACATCTGCTACTTGTTCATCATCGAAGTTAATACCATTTGCACGGCTCACTCCTTCACCAAGCGGTGTACCACCAACAGGCATCTTTGCCAATTTCTCACCATTTATTTGGAACTGCACTTGTTTTATCTCTGTAAATTGCGTCAACGTCCACGCTATAGATTCAACGATTTGACGCTCTTCTTCTTTCGCATAGTTTTTCATTTCTTTAGAGAAATCAATAACTGCCGTCCCGTCCTTTTTCAAATCTAAGGTCATCGTTGTATTCGCCGGAATGACTGCACGAAACCCATTCGGTAATAAATTCGTTACTGGTCCATCTTTCACAAGGTATTCTAACGTTTGCTTCACAGTCTCATTTGCTTTCGGAGTAGGTATAGCTAACGTTTGTGGTACAACATAACCATTTTTATCCACAAGGTATAGTTCTCTATTTACCATTTGCCCTTGCTTATCTTTTTTAGCTACTTCTTTCTTCCCACCCTCTGTATACGTAACTTGTTTTGGCGGATCAATTTGTTCAGTTGCTTTCTCCTGATTTATAAAGCCACACCCTGTTAGTAAAACAGCGCTCACAGTAGCACCAACAACCCATTTAAAAGTGGATTTAGGCATGCCATTCCCCCCTAAAATCTAAGTTTGTACTATTATGTATACGAGCCGTTTCACATTTTAGAACAAGCTGTGCCTCTTATATAGTGAAACTTTAATCAGCGGGAGTTTTGTTCATCCCCCACATAACTTCTTTTCTTCCGCTGAATTTTGAGGTGGGGGGTCTTACTGCCTGGAAAATAGCGGGATAAACAAAAACTCCTGATTTCTCAGGAGCTTACTTATATGAATTCTACTATTATTCTTTTTCTAAATGAATATGCTTCACATTTTCAATCGGTTGACCGAACCATTTTGATGCAATTTCTTTAAACAAGCCTATTTTTCCTGTTGTTAAGAAGAGATGATCGCTTTGTTCTTCTCCTTCATTCAACATTTTACTATGATATAAGATTGTACTTACTTCACGTGCTGTTTCATCACCAGAACTAATTAGTTGTACTTTATCTCCCATTACTTTTTTAATAACAGGTCCTAAAATCGGATAATGTGTACACCCTAATATAAGTGTATCAATATCGGTACTTTTCAGTGGTTGCAGCGTTTCTCTTACAACTTCGTACGCCATTTCACTTTCGAAATTCCCACTCTCTACAAGTTCAACGAAAGGTGGACAAGCTAAACTTTCTACCATAACACGGTTATTAATAGACTTTAACGCCTCTTCGTATGCACCACTTTTCACAGTTCCAATCGTTCCAATAATCCCAACATGATACGTGTTTGTCACTTTTAAAGCTGTACGTGATCCTGGGTGAATAACTCCTACTACTGGAATTGGTAATTGTTTTTGCATCTCTTCTAATACAACTGCAGTTGCTGTATTACACGCAATAACTAACATTTTAATATTTAAATCTAGTAAATGCTCCGTCATTTCCCACGTAAATTGACGCACTTCTTCTCGAGAACGTGGACCATAAGGACAACGTGCTGTATCTCCTAAATATATGATACGCTCTTTCGGCAACTGACGAATTAATTCCTTCGCTACTGTTAAACCGCCAACTCCTGAATCGATAACACCGATTGCTCTATTCAACTTCATCACCCGTTTTCTCATTCATCATCTTTTATGTTTATCATTATATTTTACACACTTTAAGTTCGCTCACTTCAAATGCTTCTGTATGAAAATTTTCATTTGCCCGTGTATAGACTAGGACCTTTTTTATTTTGCTCCTTTTTTCGTAATTTGCAAGACAGAAAAATAACCGACCTTCTATAAGAAAGTCGGTTTCTTCTATATAAAGTGCATATTCATTGCTCCATCTTTTTTTGAAAAGAAGACATTCCCATTAATAAGAAGAAATGAACAGAAATTAAAATGACAATCAAAATAAAATTCAATCGATAACTATTTGTAGATTCCATAATTTCGCTCGCTACAGCTGGTCCAAATGCCATACCAAAAAAGTTAATTAAATTATATAAACCAAGACCAACTCCAACTTTAGCTGGATTTAATGTTTTCGGTATAAATGTGTTTAATGATACTTGAATTGCCGAATAACTCATAAATGTTAAAATAACCGCAAATAAAATAAAGAGTAAGTTCCCGTCCGGAATAATCCCTAAAATTAAAAAGCCCATGATCATAACTACAGACGCTACATACATCATCCTCACATTCCCAAACGAAGGAATAATCTTTCCGGTAATAACACTAGATACAATACCAAAGAGAGATGCAACAAACAATACAATTCCAATAATGAATGGAGACAATCCGTGTCCTCTTCCTAACAGTAATGGTAATAATAATAAACTAGCACATAACGCCACATTAATGATAAATCCGACTGCTATTAAACGAAGTAATGGTTTATTTGTAAACAACTCAATATCAATAAACGGCGACTCTGTTCTCTTCATATGAACCTTGAATAAAAATAGGAAAGCAACAGATAACACAAAAAGCCAACTATTAATATTCACTCCTAATAAAATGGTCGTAATCACTACAAATAATAAAACTGCTCCAATGAAATCAAAGCGAAACACTTCATCGGTATGTTGCGCCTCTTCTGGCATAAATTTTACGAGCAAGAAAATACCAATCATTGAAATAACCATAAATAAAAATAAATACGGCCACCCTAACGTATTTGTAATTGCCCCACCAACTAAAGGTCCAATACCAACCGCTAATGCAATAGAAGAACTAATCATTGCTAACGCACTCGGTTTTTTAGCTGGAGCAACTAATTTTGCCACCGCAATCATACTGAGCGCAATAAACGCTGCTCCCCCGCTCGCCTGCACTATCCTTGCGAAAATGATAATCTCATAAGATTGATTCACAAACCCAACAATAGAACCAGCTACAAATATGATAATAGAAATAATTAATAGTCTTTTTACACTGTAACGATCAGCTAGCTTTCCATATATTATCGAACCAATACCGACAACTAAAGAATACCCTACTACAACCCAACTTACTTTCGATTGACTAATTGATAAATCATTGGCAATATCCTCTAGCGCTACATTAAATAACACAGCGTTCATCGGTCCTAACAAAACAATAAAACATAATGTAAAAACAAACCATTTCGAATGGTTACTTATATCTTTCCCCATGTGTAACACTCTCCTGATTGCAATTTTAAAACTGTCAAACTATAGATGAAAAAATGAAGTTATTTAAATGTTGTATCACCACTAAACAACTTCATTAAATGTATAAAAGGTACTAATTTATCGCGCGATAAAGTGAAACTTTAATCAGTGGGGTTTTTGTTCATCCCCCACCTAACTTCTTTGCTTCCGCTGAATTTTGAGGTAGGGGTCTTACTGCCCAGAAAATAGCGCGATAAAGTGAATTCGACACGAAACATGAATGTTGTTCGATATTCATGGAACTATCATAGTTTCAGCATTACAGTTTGTCAACGAAAAATATACAAAGTAAACTGATTTAACCTTTTTAGTTTACTTTGTTCAAAATTTATTATACACTAATTTCGAATCCGATATAAGGAGGACTGGCATGATTATTCAAATTTGCATTTTTTAGCTTAATAAAACGAAACGAATACAGAACTTTTATATAGAAGAGACATTATAGGAGGATTATGATGAAGAAAAAAATATTAGTTGTATTAACAAGTGTAGAAAAATATCCAAATTTAAATAGGGCTACCGGACTTTGGCTTGGTGAAGCTGTACATTTCGTAAAAAAATAGAAGAAGCGGGTTACGAAGTCGATTATGTCAGCCCACAAGGCGGTTATACACCAATTGATCCACATAGTTTAGCAATGGCGGAGAGCGTCGATTGGGAATGGTATCAAAAGAAAGAGTTTATGAATCGCCTCGGTTCTACGATGAAACCGAGTGAAGTGAATCCAGAAGACTACGCTGTTATTTATTACGCAGGTGGTCACGGGGTTATTTGGGACTTCCCAGAAAATAAACAACTTCAAAATATTAGCCGCAATATTTATGAAAACGGCGGAATTGTTTCTTCCGTTTGTCATGGAGCTGCTGGTTTATTTCATATTACATTAAGTAATGGGGATCGTTTAATTAGGGGGAAGAAGGTAACAGGCTTTTCAAATGAAGAAGAAAAATTAGCTGAACTAGATCAATTCGTTCCATACTTAACAGAAGATGAACTCATTAAAAATGGAGGACTTTACGAAAAAGCCGCACAACCGTGGGAAGCTTATGCTCTAGAAGATAATCGTGTTATCACTGGTCAAAACCCAGCTTCAGGTGGTCCAGTAGCCGAATTAGTATTAAAACAGTTGCAAAAATAATATGTACTAAAAAAGCAGATTTCCCTCTATTAAGGGAGATCTGCTTTTTTTTACGAAATCATTTGCAAAATAGCAATAACTTCTTTTTCAATTTCAGAGTCATCAATTGCTTCTATATACTCTGGTTTAAAAAGTTGATACTTCTTTAATTGATAAAAATCAAGTATCGCTTTCTTTAACGTAATATCGTACTGAATACAAAAAGAATGATCTATAATACGTCTTAACATCACATCATCTTGTACCATAAATAATTGTGCATTCATTTTATTAAAATAACCTTGTTCCATACCTGCTTCAAAAAACATTTGCAAATTATGATTACGATTTTGTTGTGCAGCGACTAATTGATCCGACAAATGCGGATATGCTTCTTTTAAATCATTTAAAAAGACATCAGAAATATATGTCACACATTTTAAAGAATGGATAAACGTCTTTTGGAACCGTTCTGTAAATGACATACTTTCATCTTGATTATACGCATCACCTTCGAGTAGATAGTTCATGAAATCCTCTACTACCGCCTCAATAATTTCATCTTTCGAAGAAAAACGTTTATATAAAGTAGCTTTACTAATATCCATATATTTCGCAATTTCATCTATTTTCAATTGGCTAAAACTCGCCTTTCTAATAACGGGCTTGATTTTATTAATATAAGTATTTGCACATGCGACTTTTCTCATTTAAAAGAGCCTCCCCTTTTGTCCATACAAAATAGTATAGCAAATTCACGAATGATTATAAATGAAGTTATTATACTCATTATGCCTTTTTAGTCTATTACATTTTCATATACTATACATAAAAAACTATAATCAATTATCACCAACTGGACGGTTACAAACCAATTTTGAGGCGGAAATTTTAGAATAAAGTGAAACTTTAATCAGTGGGGGTTTTGTTCATCCCCCACTGATTAAAGTTTCACCAATCGCGGTCCTACTACCTGGCAAATAGAGGGATAAAAATACCCACTACCTTTGTTAGTAGCGGGTACTTTTTCTATAATTTATTTACAGCCCTTTTTATAGCCTTACCTATTTCCACGCTAGACTGTGGATTTTGTCCTGTCATTAAATGTCCATCTACTACCACATGTGACGTAAAATTTTGGGCTATATAAAACAAAGCTCCTTCTTCTTTCAACTTACTTTCTAACAAAAACGGAACGCGCTTTTCTAAATGTACAGCTTTTTCTTCATCGTTTGTATAACCTGTTATACGCTTACCGGCAACAAAAAACGAGCCATCCTTATTTTTCACACCGACTAAGGAGCTTACTCCGTGACAAACAGCCGCTACAATCCGGTTATTGTTATACATATTCTCAATCAAATTTGCTACATATGGATTACCTGGAAAATCTACAATCGCCCCGTGCCCACCACCAAATAAAACCGCATCATAGTCCGAAAAATGAACATTTGAAATCGGTCTCGTATTTTGCAATAAAGACGCAACGTACTTGAATTCGCGAGGTATACCATTCGGAATAGACACTCTATCTATAGGTACTCTTCCGCCTTTTATCGACACAATATCAACATCAAACTTAGCCTTTTTAAATAAATGATAAGGAGCTGCGAGCTCTTCAAGCCACAAACCAGTCGGGTGTCCATTCATATCATGAGCACTTGTTGAAACTAACAGTATCCTTTTCAACATATCCCCTCCTTATTACCTATTTATGTATGTAATCTTCTTATCATTCATATAGCAAGTGAAACAAACAGAAAAATAGCCGACTCTTTATATAAAAGTCGGCTGCTTTCTTATAGTTCGAGCTCTCCCATGCGAAGAAGCTCAACAACTGCTTGTGAACGTCCTTTAACCCCTAGCTTTTGCATTGCGTTTGAGATGTGGTTACGAACTGTCTTTTCACTTATAAAAAGTTCACCTGCAATTTCCTTCGTTGTTTTATCTTGAACCAGTAATTCAAATACTTCTCTTTCTCTCTTTGTGAGTAAAGGTTTAGATTGATACGCTTTTTCCTTCAACTGGTATAACCCTCCTTGCTTAAGCCAGAGCTGTGTATGTGTAAGTTGGGTGTTTATTTAGTCAAGATATTGTATGAACGAAATGTGCAGGTGGTGAATAAAAATGGGCTTTATTTCCCATGTTATTTTAGACTTTTATACATTGCGTACACTCTTTTTATCCACTCACTTTCCAACGCGCCATATTTGTTCTAGCAATATACTTACAACCGTACCTACAAATAAACCATTACCGAATATATATTGCATAACAGACGGCAAGGATTGGAGTGCTCCAGACGGTAAAAACATAACGCCGCTTCCAAATAATACTGCCACTCCTAAAATCGTTACATTCCTTTCACTCATCGGCACTTGTTTTATATTATTAAATCCAATTCCAATTAATTGTACGAACGAAGCCATTAAAACAGCCGATGCGACAGCCGATGGTAAAGATGCTAAATAACGAATAATACTTGGAAAAAGAGACATTACGACTAGTAACGCACATGCCATTAAGAACGATCGTATATATTTTTGTTTTGTTAAGCGTATAAATCCTGCCGTTGCTGGTAACGGAACGACACCTACAGTTGAAAATACGGAGGAAATGATATGTGAAATCCCTCCAACCCACGTACCATCCTTCAACTGTTTTTGTTCAATAGTTGCTTTATGAATGGTAGCTTGATTAATCGCTATAATAGCTGCCACTGTATTTGAAACTAAAATACATACCATAACGAAACTGGATACTGCCATACCAGTATTCCATTTTGGAAGTCCCCAAGCAAATATTTGTGGAAGTTGCACAAAATGAGTTACTTGAGATGGAACCGTCACTTTTCCTGCAATGAGAAAAATAATCCACCCGCTAATTAATCCTATTAAAACTGCATAACTTTTGACAAAACCTTCTCCAAAATTAGACAGTATAATAACGAACAAAAATATACTAAACGCGATTATCGCTGTAAATCCATCGATTTGAGAAATAGTAGCTGTAATTCCTAGCATTCCTTTTAAAAATACACCACTTAATTGTAAACATAATAAAAGTAAAAACGTCCCTGTCACAACTGGCGTAAATAAAAATAAAATACGTCCTATAAAACCAGTTACTCCTAATCCTATTAAAATAACACCGGAGATTATCATTCCTAATTCTAAAATTTGCAGTGTACTATGCAGTTGATCCTGCCCGACAGTTGCATAAGCAAGTACTGTAAATACACCAACCCAAGATCCAGCTGGTCCATCCGCAATTGGCAATCTATGCCCGATCCATCCTTGTAAGAAAGAAGATATACCAACTACAAAAAACGTACGCTGCATTAAATAAAATATTTCTTCCGTCGTAAGATGAAATAATCCGCCAACGACAATTGGTAGTGCGATTGAATTTGCTAATAGAAATATAAACCATTGCAAAGTTCCCATAATATGATTTTGGTTATGTTGATTGTCCAAAATGCCCATCCCTTCTAGCTTTTCTATAAAAAATATATTGTAAGAATAAAAAAGAAGAGTTCTATATTCACCATTAGAACCCTCTCCAAGGTATTTAAACGATTCTTCTACACAAGATTATTTAATTCCACCTCATTTAAGCTTCCAACAACAATACTTCCTTTATACACGACTAAACTTTTTTCTGTTTGGCGTGCTACCGCTTCAGCAGTGCATGTCGCATTTGTCAAAACAAAGCTCGCTTCATCCCCTACATTCGGCCATACCCGCTTCCCTTCATTATTTAACGTTTCTTTTCCTCCCGTAATAAAGCGAATTGCTTTTCCTAAAGACCTTTCGTCACTCCATCCAAAACGCTCTGCTAATCGATTTGCCTTTTGAAGCATATCACCTGTTCCAAACGGTGACCAATGATCTGTAATACTATCATTTCCTAATGAAACTTTAACACCTTTTTTATCTAATAACGGAATTGGAATTACTTGTTTACCAATTGGTACTGTTGAAGTAATATCAATATTTACAGCTGCGAGTCTTTCTGCCACTTCTTCAGCCTCTTTATCAGTAACACCACCAAGTCCAAGTGCATGACTAATTGTTACACGCCCTTGCCACCCTGCTTCTTCTGTTAAACTTGCCAATCTCTTCATCGTAAACGTTCCAAGATTATTCGCATCGTGTAGATGAATATCAACATCCGCATTAAATTCTACTGCGATATCCATAATTGTATGTAATGATTTTTCAATATCATTATCCACTGTAGCTGGATCTACTCCTCCGACTAGATGAGCACCCATACGCATCGCATCTTTCACGAGTTGCACAGAATTACTGCGCAATAATCCATGTTGCGGAAACGCAACAATTCTACCAGACAATCGATTTTTATATGTTTCTAATGCCGCTAACGTCGCCTCCAAATTACCAAGTCCAATAATCGGATCAACATTACAATGCGTTCTAATATTCGTTGCACCATTTCGCAGTAGTAACTCTAGCATATTTTCCGCTCTATCTTGAGCAGTTGCTAATTGCTTTAGTAAAATTTTTTCTTCTTCATTAAAACGTGTAAAAATACTTTCTGCTGGCTTACAAGCTTTCCAGGGGCCACTATAATATGTTTTATCAATGTGAATGTGCATCTCTTCGAAAGCTGGCAACATTAATAAGCGCTTAGCATCAAGCGTTACTATATCTTCCTCTTGAACAACCCCTTCTATAATTTTTTTAATTCGTCCATCTTCAATGAGTAAACTACATAATTCTGTTTCTGTTCGTGAAATTCTCTCTTCTTCATATGTATATCTTGATTCAAGCATTACATTAGTCAACCAATATACTGTCATCCCTATTTCCCCACCCTTTATTAAAAATCACCTCATAACTACAAGTTTAATATCCACTGAAAATTAAGACAATTAATATGATCGTCTCTCAAAAAAAAATGTAATACAACCCCATAGTCTTCTCATAAATTTCCATATAGAATAAAAGTATGCAGTTTGATATAAAAAGGAGTTGATTGGAATATGTCAAAAAAGTTATGTAAATCCGAAACTGATAAAATGCTATTTGGTATATGTGGTGGTTTAGGAGAATATTTTGATATTAGCTCTACTCTTATTCGTATCATTTGGGTTATTGCTGTTTTATGTTTTGGGACAGGATTTTTAGTTTATTTCATTTGTTTATTATTTATGCCACGCTCGTACTAATGGCATCATTTCATATACTTAAGAAGAGCAAATCACCTATAGAATCCTATAGGTGATTTTTTCATGAAGAATATTTCATCGTTAAATGTAATACCGCCACTTCTTCTTCTTCATTTTTATAAACATGCTTCTTATTCGCTTCAAATTGGATGGAATCAAACTCATTTAATTCGTATACATCATTCTCCACTTGAATAGACACTTTCCCTTTCATTACCGTTACAAGCTCAATCGCACCTTCATGATGAGCTTCTGGTTTATATATACTATTTGATCGTAAACAAGCACGGTGCATTTCCATCCCTGTTTCTTTCGTATAACGGAACATCGTTTCTAAATGCCACGCTTGTCCTTCATCTACTGCAAATCCTTCTCCACAGCGCGCAACAGCTACAGGTTCTCCAACAACCATCAATCTGGATAAAGGAATTGATAACCCTTTCGTTATTTTCCAAATGACAGCTAGCGTCGGATTTGTTTCCCCTCTTTCAATTTTTCCTAATGTTAATTTACTCACTCCTGTTTTATGAGCTAATTCTTCTAAACTTAATTTCTGTTCATTTCGAATTTGTCTCAATAACTGTCCAACTTGTTGAATGACTTCTTTCGTTTGCATATCTTCATTTTCTTTCATATATAAAACCACCTTAAAGTATAAAATAGTTTACTTTTATTTAATTAAAGTATATTATACTATACATAATTATTTATTTTCGAAAGGAGTGCTATACTTTATGCGCGCAATTTTATTAGGTCTTTTATCATCTGCCTTTTTTTCTGCAACCTTTATTATTAATAGAGCAATGAATGTATCTGGAACGAGCTGGGCTTGGACAGCTTCCTTCCGTTTTTTATTTGCTCTTCCTATTTTATTCCTTATCGTTTTATTTCGCAAAAACTTTAGGGGATTATGGGAAGAATTAAAAAAACATCCATTAGCATGGATCGGATGGGGTTCCGTTGCAGGTATTGGTTTTTATTCTTTATTAAGTTTCGCAGCTGTCTTTTCTCCAGCTTGGCTCGTTGCTGGAACTTGGCAAGTTACGATTTTAGCTGGTTTACTACTATCACCACTATTTTTCGTGAAAATAGAAACAAAATCAGGTACGAAACTTGTACGTGGAAAAATTCCACTTCGTAGCTTATATGTTGCATTATTTATTTTACTTGGTGTAATTTGTATGCAAGCAACTGCCGCAGGCCATATTACAATGACTCAGTTCATTTCAGGTTTTTTACCTGTCGTATTAGCCGCTTTCTTATATCCGTTCGGTAACCGAAAAATGATGGAACTTGTTGGCGGACGCCTTGATACGTTCCAACGTGTATTAGGAATGGCTATTGGAAGTCTTCCTATAACAATTTTGCTTGGTATATATGGATTTTCTACTACTGGCATTCCAACATCCAGCCAAATGCTTCAAGGGCTTTTATTAGCATTATGTTCCGGCGTTATTGCAACGATGACATTTTTCTTTGCTACTGACTTAGCAAAAGATAACCTCGCCTTACTCGGGGCAGTTGAAGCAACACAAGCTGGAACGATGGTATTTACCGTGCTTGGCGAAATCATTTTCTTAAATGGTTCATTCCCTGGAGGACTTTCCCTCATTGGAATGATTATTATTATGTTAGGAATGGTTGCAAATAGTATTTTAAACCGTTCTGTTCCAGTCGTTAAACAGAAAAAATCAGCATAAAAAAAGGTATGGTTCTATAGAGATGAACCATACTCTTTTTTATTGTCCCCCTATTTCGCCTTATCAGAATAGTACTTCATTGGCTGTTTATACTAAAACTTATGTTATAATACGTTTCATGCGCATTAATAGGAGGTAAATTATGTTAAAAAAAGCAATCGCTGAATTTATTGGTACATTTGTACTTGTATTATTCGGAACTGGAGTAGCTGTCACTGGCGGCGGAATTGAAGGAATTGGAACATTAGGAATCGCTATGGCTTTCGGTCTATCTATTGTAGCTATGGCATATAGCATCGGAACAATTTCTGGATGTCACATTAATCCAGCAGTATCAATAGCTATGTTCATCAACAAACGAATGAACGCTATGGAACTTTGTTATTATGTATTAGCTCAAATTTTAGGTGGTTTATTAGGAACTGCAACGTTAGTAACAATTTTAAAATCTGCTAAAACACCTTTAGATAATTTAGGACAAAATGGTTTCGGAACTCTTGGTTTATCTGGAGCATTTTTAGTTGAGTTCATTTTAACTTTCGTATTCATTTTAGTTATCGTGGCTGTAACAGGTAAAAAAGGCAGTTCTTCTTTAGCGGGACTAGTAATTGGTTTCACATTAGTTTTAATTCACTTATTAGGAATTCCGTTAACTGGAACATCTGTTAACCCAGCTCGTAGTATCGCACCAGCTTTATTTGTTGGTGGAGAAGCACTTTCTCAACTATGGGTATTCATCGTAGCACCAATTCTTGGTGGTATCTTCGCAGCTATCGTAGGTAAATTCATTTTAAATACTGAAAAATAGAATTTTCAATGTTTCTGAATAAAAAAAGGCGAGCCCTCATTATGAGGAAGCTCGCTTTTTTATTCTTTCATTTTAGACTTTAAATTTGTAACTAATTGATCTACCGTTACATTTGCAAGTACGTTTTCCATCGCTTCTTGCGCTTGCATTAAAATAATTTCTAATACTGATTGAATATTAGCTCCTACTGGACATTCAATGTTGGGATTTTCATGGAAGGAAAATAGCTGTCCTTCTTCTACAACTTCCACTGCTTTATATACATCAAGTAATGTAATTTCTTCTAAATCTCGAGCAAGTGTCGTACCACCTTTACCAGCTTGTACATCAACAAGTCCTGCTCTCTTCAACATTCCTGTAATGCGACGAATCACAACTGGATTTGTATTCACACTACCGGCAATCCATTCAGAGGTACAGCGAGAGTTTCGATCTATCGCAAGTAATGTCAGCATATGAACACCTACTGTAAAACGACTACTAATCCCCATCTGCACACCCTCCTTTTTATTCATTCTATTAAAAGACGACTCTTATTATTATATACTATTTTTAATTTATACATAAAGAAAAAGCATGATTTCAATAGGAAATCATGCTTTTCTCTCATTATTGACGCTTTATAAATTTCGCTAAATCTTTAAATTTCACTTTATCTGAGTAATTCATTACGCCGTTTACGTAAATGCGGCTTGTAACAGCATTTAATACCGCAATTGTCGCCAATAAGACCGCTAATGTTATCGTAATTTCTAGCATACCTGCTTCACCAGCTACAATACGTGAGAAGGTAACCATCGGTGTAAAAAATGGAACGTAAGAACTTACAACAACGATAGTACTATTCGGATCACTTAATGATTTAATACTAATGAAGAATGCAGCCATAATTAAAATCATTACCGGGAAAGATACAGCTTGTAAATCCTCCGTCTTAGACACGACAGCTCCAGCAGCAGCATACATCATCGCATAAAGTAAATATCCCGTAATGAAATAAACAAGAAACATGCTGATAACCTTTGCATCTAATTTCGTAAAGTCAATTGGAATACCAAATAGTGAGGCACTTTCTAAATCAACCCAACCCAACAAATATGGAATAAGATAACCACACGCCAATATGACAAGTTGCAATAACGCCGTTGAAACAACCGCTAAAATTTTCGCATACATCATTGTAAGAGGCTTCACTTTCGGAAGCATTACTTCCATTACACGTGACGCCTTTTCAGATGCAATATTCATTGCGATTGTATTTCCAAACGCTACAATAAACATATATAAAGCAAATGTAAAGAAATAGGCAATTCCGAAAGAAGATGTACGATCTTTTATCGCTTCTTGCTTTACTTGAATTTCTGTTTGTAATTGCTGTGCAATTTCTGGTGAAACATTATTTTTGGCAATCGTCACAATCGTATATTGTTGCTTTAAATATCCTGCCATAATTGCAGAAGTTGCTTGGCTTGGAAATCCATTATACATATATGTAATCGATGGAGCCCCACCCTTTTCCGTCACATGGAATAGACCATCTAAATCGCCTTCTTCTACTTGCTTATGCAGTTTATCAAAATCATCCTTTGAACCAAGCGCTATTTTTGCTGATGGCAATAGCTTATTTAGCTCATCTTTTTGTACTTTATATGTGGAACTCTCTACTACAACTGCAATTTTATCTTTATCCTTATTTTTATCATCGCCTGAAGTAAAATGATTAAATGCAAAAATCCCAAACACAACTAAAAATAAAATCGCACTCGTAATTAATGATTTTTTAGATAAAAACGCTTCCCTAAAATAAAATGAAAATACGTGAGAAAATTTACGCATCGTTATTTCGCCCTCTCTACAAAGATTTCGTTTAACGTCGGCTCTAACATTTTAAATTGTCGTAAGCTAACACCTTGCTCTTGCAACTGTTGCAAAATCTTGAGAGCTTCCGCATCGCCTTGTACTTTCACATAAAGAAGGCCTTGTTGTTTTTCATACGATACATGTATAGCTTCTAATCCCGTTTCATTCTCTACTGTATCTTCAATCGTTAAATTACGGAAACCGTATTCTTTCTTAATATCACTTAGCTGTCCTTTTACGACTGCTTCACCTTTTTTCAAAATACATACATGTTGGCAAAAAGCCTCTACTTGTTCCATACGATGACTTGATAAAATAATCGTCTTTCCGCTCTGTACTTGTTCTTCAATAATACTAGCTAACATCCCGGCATTAACTGGGTCAAGGCCACTGAATGGTTCATCTAAAATGAGAAGTTCCGGATTATGAAGAAGAGCAGCAATTAATTGGATTTTTTGCTGATTCCCTTTTGAAAGCTCTCCAGCCGTTTTAAATTTATATTCTGGTATCGCTAAACGCTCTAACCAGTGATCGATAGCGTGATCTACTTCTTTCTTCGACATTCCTTCTAATCTACCAAAATATCGCAGCTGATCTATTACTCTACTTTTTGTATATAAACCTCTTTCTTCTGGTAAATACCCAATTGTTACGCCACTATTCCCAAATGCTTTTCCATCCCACGTAATCGAACCTTCATTAGGCGTTAATAATCCGAGAAGCATTTTGATTGTTGTTGTTTTCCCTGCACCATTTCGTCCAAGTAACCCTAGTACTTCACCTTTTGGTAACGAAATTTGTAAACCGTTAACAGCTTTTGATTCCCCAAATTGTTTCGTTAAGTTTTGAATTTGTAAACTCAAAGTTTAAAGCCTCCCCTTTAGTATTATTCGTACTCTCTTTCAAAGACTATGTTTATTCAAGACAAAATATAGCTCTACACTTCATCCTCTTATATGTAAACACCGTCATTAATCCATCATTTGTTCTATTTAGTTAAAATTGTAAATAATAAAACTCTCTTTGTCAATTATAATTGTCATTACGACAATTAAACTTGTCAAAACAACTGTTATTATTTTGCTCATCTTTCTAATATAGGACATACTACTATATATACAAAAGACAATATGCAAATGTTCATATAAAAATATTATATTTTAATATATAATATAAAATGATTTTCTAACATCGAGGAGGATACATATGAAGATGAAGAGGAGCATTACCACTTTATTATCTGTAGCGGTTCTATCTACATCACTTGTAGCATGTTCAGGAACACCAGAGAAAACAGTGGCGAAAGAAGAGAAAGTAAAATTAACAGAACAACAATTAATGGCTGATTTATGGTATCAAACAGCTGGTGAAACGAAAGCACTTTACTATCAAGGGTACAACATTGGTCAATTAAAACTTGATGCAGTTCTTGCAAAAGGGACAGAGAAAAAACCTGCTATCGTACTTGATTTAGACGAAACTGTTTTAGATAACAGTCCTCATCAAGCAATGAGCGTAAAAACAGGCAAAGGTTATCCTTACAAATGGGATGATTGGATTAACAAAGCTGAGGCTGAAGCCCTTCCAGGCGCAATTGATTTCTTAAAATATACAGAGTCTAAAGGTGTAGATATTTACTACATCTCAAATCGTAAAACGAACCAACTAGATGCAACAATTAAAAATCTTGAGCGTGTAGGTGCTCCTCAAGCAACGAAAGAACATATATTACTACAAGATCCGAAAGAAAAAGGAAAAGAAAAACGCCGTGAACTCGTTTCTCAAACTCATGATATTGTCTTATTCTTCGGTGATAACTTATCTGATTTCACAGGTTTTGATGGAAAATCTGTAAAAGATCGTAACCAAACAGTAGAAGATTCAAAAGCACAATTTGGTGAGAAATTCATTATTTTCCCGAATCCAATGTATGGCGATTGGGAAGGCGCTTTATATGATTATGATTTCAAAAAATCAGATGCAGAAAAGGATAAAATCCGTCGCGACAACTTAAAATCATTTGAAGTAAAATAAAGAGGATGGCATTCGCCATCCTCTTTATTTTACTTTCTCTGTTAAAGGCAAGATAAATACTTCCACACGTCTATTCTTTGCCTTTCCTTCTTGTGTATCGTTTGGAGCAATCGAACGGTATTCTCCGTAACCAATCGCACTAAATTTTTCTGGTTGTAATTCTTTATTTTGCAGTAATACTTGCATAAAATTAACTGCCCGCTGCGTACTTAATTCCCAATTCGACGCAAACTGTGCATTGGCAATAGGGACATTATCCGTATGACCGGATACTGTAATTTCACGAGGTGACGCTGAAACAAGTAAGCTAGACATCTCTTTTGCAATCCCTAAAGATTCTAATTTCACATCTGCTTTCCCCGAATCAAACAGTATATTTTCTAATATTGTCACCATTAATCCCTTTTCAGTTAATTTAGTTTGAAAAGAAGAGGATAATTGTTTTTCATTAATATATTGATCAATCTTTTTTTGTAATGCTTTCAATTCATCCATCTCTTTTTTTTCTTTAGCTCTAGCTTCTTCTTGTTTTTTTGCTTGTTCTGCCTCAAGGCTACTTGCCGATAATTCTTTTTCATCATTTGGCTTTTGATCACTTAAAAATTCTTTGTTACCTGTTCCCCCGGCTAATTCACTTCGAAAAGCAACTGCCATCTGTTTAAACTTCGCAGCATCTATACTACTCATTGCGAATAAAACGATAAACAATGCAAATAACAACGTTAACATATCAGAATATGGGATTAACCACGTTTCATCGATATGCTCATCATGTTTTTTCTTTTTGCCTCTTCTATTTTTCTTACTCCGCATTTTTTTCTGCTCCTTTTTCTAGCTTTTTACGCTCAGTTGCAGAAAGTGCACCTAAAATGCGGTTCTTCATAATAAACGGATATGTACCTTCTTGTAACATTAATAAACAATCAATGATTAAACGTTTTTTCTCAATTTCAGCTGAAGATTTTTGCTTTAACTTATTTGCAAATGGATGCCATAATACATACCCTGAAAAAATACCAAAAATCGTTGCAATAAATGCACCCGAAATAGCATGACCTAACTTTTCAATATCAGTTAAGTTACCAAGCGCAGCTACAAGACCGATAACAGCACCTAAAACTCCTAATGTCGGTGCATACGTACCAGCTTGTGAAAAAATAGCAGCTCCCTTTGCATGTCTTTCTTCAATTGCCTCTAATTCAGATTCCAAAATTTGCTCTAAATCTTCTGCGGATACGCCATCAATCACAAATTTCATACCGCGCAAAAGAAATTCATCTTGAATTTTGTCTAATTGTTGCTCTAAAGACAAAATACCGTATTTTCTACTTTCAGATGTCCAATGAACAAATAATTCTAGCAACTGTTCATAACTTAAATCCTTTTTATTTGAACCAAAAAGAACTTTAAATAGTTTTGGAACCCTTTTTAGTTGATTCATCGGAAATGCAATACATACTGCAGCAAATGTACCGATAAAAATAATTAATGCTGCGGCAGGATTTAATAAGGCTGTTACGTCAGCGCCCTTGACGACCATCCCTACTACCACTGCTAAAAATCCTAAAATAAGTCCAATAATTGTTGCAAAATCCATTCCCATTCACTCCTAGTCTATACAAGAAGTTCTTTATTCTCGATAATCGCTACATCTTCTTATGTATATATATTACATAAAAAATGCAATTCATGAAAGATAAGAAATGAATTATATAAAAAAATACTACAAATTTACACATTTTCTGACATTTTCTTTGCATTTCTATTACGTTATGACTCTGATATTTCTTTTCCAACAAACTAGACTTATAATAAAAAAAGATACACATTTTATTAAGAAGGGACTGTGATTACAAGGCATTATGAAAAAGATAATAATTATTTCTGCCACTACTATTGTAATCGGTATCACATCTTTCGCTTACTTTGGTTCTAAATCACCACTACATAATGAAGCGAAAGCTGTCGAAAGTCAAAAACATAATAACCACCCAAAAGAAGAGATTCCTGCTTTTCCAAAAGCTGATCATAATGCAAAGAAAATAGACAATGACTTTTCAGTTGTAACAAATCCAAAATCTAATCTTGTCTTAATTAATAAACATCGAAAACTACCAGATGGATACACTCCTGAAGACTTAACAAGACCAAACGTACCATTCACTAGTCCAAAAGATAAAGAAAAAACGCTACTACGCAAAGATGCTGCAGAGGCACTTGAAAACATGTTCAAAGCTGCAAAAAAAGAAGGGATTGATCTTACAGCTGTATCTGGTTATCGTTCATACAAACGTCAAAAATCGTTGCATGATACATACGTTAGACGTCAAGGAAAAGCTGAAGCTAATTCAGTAAGCGCAATTCCTGGTACAAGTGAACACCAAACGGGTTTAGCAATGGATATTAGTTCAAAAACAGCTAAATTTCAATTAGAGCCTATCTTCGGAGAGACAGCAGAAGGAAACTGGGTCGCGGAACACGCTCATAAATTCGGCTTTGTCATTCGTTACTTAGAAGATAAAACAGATACAACAGAATATGCATATGAACCATGGCACTTACGCTACGTTGGTAATCCATACGCTACATACCTATATAAACATCACTTAACATTAGAAGAAGCGATGGAAGACAAAAAATAAGAGAGCAAATTGCTCTCTTCAGGCTGTGGAGAAAGTCTTCTCCACAGCCTGTTTTTGTGTCTGAACCTCTTTTTATGTGTCAACACTGATAAAAAGAGGTAAAGGAGAGATTTTTTATGATGGGTGCTTTAAAAAATCATCGTGATGAACGTGTATCTGTTTCTGTAGAAGAGTTGGTTCCACAAGATCATTTCCTTCGTGCGATCGAAGCGACAATTAGTTTTGATTTTATTGAAGAGAAGTTACGCCCTTATTACTGTGAAAACAATGGACGTCCGTCAATCCATCCTATCGTTTTATTTAAAATGATGTTTATTGGATATTTTTACGGTATTCGTTCGGAGCGTCAATTGGAAAAAGAGATTAAAACGAATATCGCCTACCGTTGGTTTTTAGGGTTTTCTCTATCAGATACTATTCCAGATCATTCTACAATCAGTTGGAATCGTCGTACTCGCTTTATTCATACAAATATTTTCGAAGAAATTTTTGATGAGATCGTGAGGCAAGCGACAGAGCACCGGATGGTGGGAGGACGTGCGCTGATGACAGATTCTACGCACATTAAGGCCAATGCTAATAAAAATAAGTTTGTACATAAATATAAAAAAGAAAAGGCAAAGTTTTATATAGATGAACTAGAAGCTGCGGTAATTGAAGATCGTGAGGTACACGAAAAAAAGAATTAAAACCTAGAAAGGAAAGTGATACTCCCACTAAAAAAACTCGTATAAGTACTACGGATCCAGATAGTGGATTTTTAATGAGAGATGGAAAACCGAACGGTTTTCATTTCTTAGACCATCGTACGACTGATGCGAAGTACAATATTATTACAGATACTTATGTAACGGCTGGAAATATGGCAGATTCCGAGCCATATTTAGCACGTCTACAAGCTCAAATTGATAAATTCGGATTTAAAGTGGAAGCTGTAGCTCTTGATGCAGGCTATTTTACAGGGTATATCTGTAAGAAATTATCGGAGAGAAATATATTTATGGTGATGGGGTATCGCCGATTTGGAAAACGAAATAAAGAAGTACCAAAAAGCCAATTTAAATATGTAGAAGAAATGAATGCATTTGCTTGTCCGATGGGGTGTATTTTAGAGTATGCGACAACGGATCGTGAAGGATATCGTCACTATAAATCCAACCCAGAAGACTGCGCTGTTTGTCCGCTACGTGAGGTATGTTTTTCAAAGAAACAAAAACAAAAAGTTATCACTCATCATATATGGGAGAAATATAAGGATATCGCTAGAAAAAACAAACTAACAGTTACAGGGAAAAAGTTGTACAAAGTACGCTGTTCAACTATAGAGCGAAGCTTTGCGGACGCCAAAGAACTACATGGCTATCGATATGCTCGATTTCGGGGGCTGAAGTCTGTCCAAATGCAGGCTTATCTTACCGCAACTTGTCAAAACATGAAAAAAATAGCCCTCCATCTGACCAAAAAAGGTCTGGTGGAGGGCTATTTTTTTGAAACTCTATTATTTTATGTTGCTTTTATTCGCTAAAATCAAAATGATTCCAGAGTGTGGGGAACCCTAAAGGGTTTCCCAACACTCTGAAGAGAGCAAATTGCTCTCTTATTTTTCTTTCACTCTATCATTGTAGTAATTTCTTCTTCCATTCTTCAGGCCATGGTTCGCCTCTTCCTGTTTTTTTCGACGCTTGAACCATCATTCCACGGCCTACTAAACAAACCTCTCCTTCTGCATTCTTCACCATATAATGTAAATCTAAAGAAGAATTCCCAACCGATCCTGCCTTTACATACACCTTCAACTGTTCATCATAATATATTTGCTTAATAAAATTACATTGTAAATCCGCAACAACGATCATCGTGTCTGATGATGCATGTGTCCACTCTTGCATAAATCCAAGTTCTTTAAACAACGCGATACGAGCTTCTTCAAAATAAGTAAAAGCAACGACATTATTTACATGTCCAAACATATCTACTTCACCAAAACGAACCTTTACAGGATTGTAAAATAAAAAACCACTTTCCCATTTCTCGAAGTCTTCAATATAAGAAATTCTCTTCAACGTTATCTCCCCTTCCTCTCAAAAAAAACAGAATAAACTGAAAAATATAGTTATAAATATTGCCCCTTCAAGATGAAGAGGCAATATTTATTAATAGTTATTATCGCTACCAAAGAAATCTTTGAACGATTGAATTGTTGTATCACGGTTTAATGCCGCAATTGAAGTTGTTAAAGGAATACCCTTCGGACATGATTGCACACAGTTTTGAGAGTTACCACAGTTTGCTAGTCCTCCATCTCCCATAATTGCACGTAAGCGATCTGCTTTATGCATTTCACCCGTTGGATGTGAGTTGAATAAGCGAGCTTGTGATAACGGCGCTGGTCCAATAAAGTCAGACTTACTGTTTACGTTTGGACATGATTCTAAGCAAACACCACATGTCATACATTTTGAAAGCTCATAAGCCCATTGACGCTTTTTCTCAGGCATTCTTGGTCCTGGACCTAGGTCATACGTACCATCAATTGGAATCCAAGCTTTAACGCGTTTTAGAGCATTAAACATGCGACTGCGGTCAACTTGTAAATCACGTACAACTGGGAATGTCTTCATCGGCTTTAAGCGAATTGGCTGTTCTAATTGATCAATAAGAGCCGTACATGATTGACGTGGTTTTCCGTTAATAACCATTGAACATGCTCCGCATACTTCCTCTAAGCAGTTCATATCCCATGCAATCGGAGTTGTTTGATTCCCTTTTGAATCAACAGGATTACGACGAATTTCCATAAGCGCCGAAATAATATTCATATTCGGACGATATGGAATTTCAAACTCTTGGTCAAACGCTTGTGCATCTGGTCCATCTTGTCTCGTAATGATGAGGCGGATTGTTTTCTCAGACATGTTGTTTATCCCCCTTCTCTTCACCCTTAGCAGCTACATCATGTTTTGAAGAATAATCACGTTTACGTGGTTTAATTAATGAAACATCAACGTCTTCGTAATGGAATGCTGGTGCATTTCCTTCTCCTTCAAATTTTGCCATCGTAGTTTTTAAGAAGTTTGCATCATCACGATTTGGGAATTCAGGTTTGTAATGCGCCCCGCGGCTCTCATTACGGTTATATGCGCCAATTGTAATAACACGTGCTAACTCAAACATATTTGCAAGTTGACGTGTAAATGAAGCACCTTGGTTACTCCATCTCGCTGTATCGTTAATGTTAATACGTTTGTAACGAGCCATTAACTCTTCAATTTTCGCATCTGTTTCTAATAACTTTTTATTTTCACGAACTACTGTAACGTTATCTGTCATCCATTCTCCAAGCTCTTTATGAAGAACATATGCATTTTCATTACCATCCATCGTTAAAATATTGTTAAATTTCTCTGTTTCGATTAATTCATTTTGCTCATATACAGTAGACGAAACAGCATCTGATGATTTAGAAAGACCTTTCATATATTCAATTGCGTTTGGTCCTGCTACCATACCACCATAAATTGCTGATAATAGTGAGTTTGCACCAAGGCGGTTACCACCGTGCATAGAATAATCACACTCACCTGCTGCAAATAAACCTGGAATACTCGTCATTTGCTTATAGTCAACCCATAGTCCGCCCATTGAATAGTGAACAGCTGGGAAGATTTTCATTGGTAGTTTACGAGGATCATCACCTGTAAATTTCTCATAGATTTCAATGATTCCACCAAGTTTAATATCTAGTTCTTTCGGATCTTTATGAGAAAGATCTAAGTACACCATGTTTTCACCGTTAATACCTAGTTTTTGCTCTACGCAAACATCAAAGATTTCACGCGTTGCGATATCACGAGGTACAAGGTTTCCGTAAGCCGGATATTTTTCTTCTAAGAAGTACCATGGTTTACCATCTTTATATGTCCAAACACGTCCACCTTCACCACGTGCAGATTCACTCATAAGACGTAATTTATCGTCTCCTGGAATTGCCGTTGGGTGAATTTGAATGAACTCACCATTTGCATAATATGCGCCTTGCTGATATACAGCAGACGCTGCTGTACCTGTATTAATAATGGAGTTTGTTGATTTTCCGAAAATGATACCAGGGCCCCCTGTTGCCATAATCACGGCATCAGCTCCGAAACTTTTAATCTCCATAGTTTGTAAGTCTTGTGCAACGATTCCTCGGCACACACCTTCATCATCAACAACAGCTCGTAAGAAATCCCAACCTTCATATTTCGTTACAAGTCCTGCTACTTCGTGACGACGTACTTGCTCATCTAATGCGTAAAGTAATTGCTGTCCAGTTGTTGCACCAGCAAATGCTGTACGGTGATGTTGCGTTCCACCAAATCGACGGAAATCAAGAAGTCCTTCTTCCGTACGGTTGAACATAACACCCATACGGTCCATTAAATGAATGATACCAGGTGCTGCTTCACACATTGCTTTAACTGGTGGTTGGTTCGCTAAGAAGTCCCCACCATAAATTGTATCGTCAAAGTGGATCCATGGAGAATCCCCTTCACCTTTCGTATTTACGGCACCGTTAATTCCGCCCTGAGCACATACAGAATGTGAACGTTTTACTGGTACTAAAGAAAACAGTTCAACATTTACTCCTGCTTCTGCCGCTTTAATCGTTGCCATTAAGCCAGCCAAGCCACCGCCGACTACTATAAGTTTCCCTTTCATGCTCTCCCACTCCTTACTGATTTGCTAGCTGTGGATCGATGAACGCTAATAATGCACTCACACCTACATAAGATAGACCTAAGAAAATAGCTAATGTTACATAAGTAGAGATTCTTTGTGAACGTGGAGATACTGTAATTCCCCAGCTGATGCAGAATGTCCATAGTCCATTTGCAAAGTGGAAAATTGTTGAAACAACACCAACTAAGTAGAATGCAAACATAGCTGGATTGTTTAAAATATCTGCCATCATATCATAGTTTACCTCTTTACCTAACATTGCTTGAATACGAGTTTCCCAGACGTGCCAAGAAATGAAAATCAGCGTAACGATACCTGAAATTCTTTGGAAGACGAACATCCAGTTACGGAAATAACCGTAAGAAACCGCATTGTTCTTAGCTGTAAATGCAATATATAAGCCATATATAGCATGGTACAGTATCGGTAAAAAGATGATGAAAATTTCTAGCGCATACCGGAATGGAAGGAGCTCCATAAAGCCTGCAGCTTTGTTAAAAGCCTCTGCTCCTCTTGTTGCAAAGTTGTTTACAATTAGATGTTGCGTCAAAAAGACACCAACCGGGATGACCCCCATTAATGAGTGCCACTTACGAAACGTATACTCGCGGCCTTTCATGTCCCCATTACCCCCTTGAATGTTTGACTGCTGTTTTCAGATTAATTTATAACAATAATGTTTTTTCACTATTGGCATAAGAAAAACTGAAAAAATTATTCGAAATATTTCAGCATAATTTGATAACAAGTTCATTTTACCCCTATTTTTGTCGAAGCGTCAAGAAAACGTATACATAATTTGCATATAATTTGCCAATTCTTTTTTCTTCTTAGATATTCAGATTTCCCTAAAGAAAAATCTGTTTTTATAAATGAAAAATGTTATATAATAATCCCTATAGAAAGAGGGGAATATTGTGAGTAAAAATACAATCGATATAACATCTTTAGAAGATGTTTCATTGAACGCCTTCGCTTATGAATTGCTACGTGAAGAATTACTACCTGATTTAATCGGCAACGATTTAGATGGTATTTTATACTGGTCTGGTAGAAACCTTGCAAGAAAATATCCGCTAGAAACAATTGAAGAAGTCATTCAGTTCTTTGAAAAGGCTGGCTGGGGCACTTTAAGCATTATTGAACATAAGCGTCGTGAAATGCAGTTCCAACTTAAAGGCACACTCATTGCAGAACGTCAAAAACAAAAAAGGCATTCTTCTTATCAACTAGAAGCTGGATTCATCGCTGAACAAATTCAAAAGCAACGGAACGTCGTTGCAGAGTCATACGAAGAAAAGAAAAAACGTTCTGACTCTATTACATTTCTTGTGAAATGGGATATAAAAGATCTCATTGAAGTGTAAGCATTACCTACAGTCAACTAGACATATCAGTTTAGTTGACTTTTTTGTATTTTCATTCACATCAATTTATTTTAAATCTTCAGAAATTATAACAAAAAATAGAAGACATTGTAAACTACAACGTCTTCTTATCTGTTAAATACGTATAAATCGTCTCTGCAACATTTTTTGGCATACCTGCTTCGACAAATTCTGCTACAGAAGCTTCTTTCATCTTCTTTAATGAACCAAAATGTTTTAACAATACCTTTTTCCGTTTATCACCGATTCCTGGAATGTCATCCAATGCTGATTGAATGACAGATTTCCCGTGTAATTGACGATGGAATGTAATCGCAAATCGATGCACCTCGTCTTGAATACGCTGCAATAAATAAAATTCTTGGCTATTTCTCTCAAGCATCACAGGTTCCGGGGGATCTCCAATAATTAAATGGGAGGTTTTATGTTTGTCATCTTTTACAAGACCTGCCATCGGAATATATAATCCGAGCTCATTCTCTAAAATATCACTTGCAGCCGCCAAGTGGCCTTTTCCGCCATCAATAATAATCAAATCCGGTAAAGGTAAATTTTCTTTAAGCGCCCTTGTATAACGGCGTCTCACAACTTCCCTCATAGACTCATAATCATCTGGCCCTTGAACCGTTTTAATTTTATATTTCCTATATTCTTTCTTCGCTGGTTTCCCATCGATAAAAGCAATCATTGCAGAAACGGGATTTGTTCCTTGAATATTTGAGTTATCAAACGCTTCAATACGATACGGTGTTTCAATTCCAAGCTGCTTCCCTAAATGATCTACCGCTTTAATCGTTCGTTCTTCATCACGTTCGATTAAGTAAAACTTCTCTTCAAGAGCAATTTTTGCGTTTTTATTTGCTAATTCTACAAGGTCTTTTTTCTTACCACGTTTCGGCTGTGTCGCTTCCACTTCTAAAAAGCGCTCTACTAATTCCGAATCTATACTTCCTGGAACGACAATTTCCTTCGGCTTAAAATGACTACTGTTTTCATAAAATTGACCGATAAACGTTAAAAAGCCCTCTTCTGGTTCATCGTAAATCGGAAACATAGAAACATCACGTTCAATTAGCTTGCCTTTTCGAACGAAGAAAACTTGAACACACATCCATCCTTTATCCACTGCATATCCAAACACATCGCGATCCACTAAGTCACTCATAATCATCTTTTGTTTTTCCATAATCGCATCAATATGAGCAATTTGATCACGCAACTCTTTTGCACGTTCAAACTCTAGTTTCTCTGAGGCCTCATACATTTTTATTTCTAATTCTGAACGAATTTCTTTATGTCCACCATTTAAAAACTTAATAATTTCATCTACAATTTCTTTATTTTGTTCTTCCGTCACTTCTTTCACACAAGGCGCTAGACATTGACCCATATGATAATACAAACAAACTTTATCTGGCATATTCGTGCATTTCCGAAGTGGATACATACGATCTAGCAGTTTTTTCGTTTCATGAGCAGATTGTGCATTTGGATAAGGACCAAAATACTTTCCTTTATCCTTTTTTACATTTCGAGTAATGAGTAAGCGCGGTTGTTTCTCCGCTGTAATTTTAATAAAAGGATATGTTTTATCATCTTTTAATTGAATATTATATTTCGGATCATATTTTTTAATTAGATTTAACTCTAAAATAAGTGCTTCTAAATTCGAAGAGGTTACAATATATTCAAAATCAACAATTTCTCCTACAAGCCGCAGTGTTTTCCCATCATGTGAACCAGTAAAGTACGAGCGCACACGATTTTTAAGCACTTTTGCCTTTCCAACATATATAACCGTTCCTTGCTTATCTTTCATCAAATAACAACCAGGTTGATCTGGTAAAATAGCCAACTTCTCTTTCAAATGTTCGTGCACTCGTCTCCCTCCATTTCTACATACTTAGCATTTTTATTTTCCCTTGAAAACATACTATGTCCAAACACCCAACATACGTTCTTTTATTGTAACGGAAAGACTGTAAAAAAGAAAATAAAAAAAGCTACCAACTGGTAGCTTTTTTATTTTAGAAATGTTTAGAAACTAATTCTACTAACGCTTCTTTCGGTTTGTAACCTAACGTTTGATCAACTACTTTACCGTCTTTTAATACGAAAAGAGCTGGAATGCTCATTACTTCGAATTGACGAGCAGTTTCTTGGTTCTCATCAACATCTACTTTTACTACTTTTACTTTTTCGCCTAGTTCTGCATCGATTTCCTCTAATACAGGAGCGATCATTTTACAAGGTCCACACCAAGGTGCCCAGAAATCTAATAATACAACACCTTCGCTAGTTTCAGCTGCGAAGCTTTGGTCATTTGCGTTTACAATTGCCATTTTATTTCCTCCTTCAAGTATATTCTACCAAGAGTATATCATTAACTTATATACGTGGCGAATAATATGTATCGTTATGTATTGTAACAAAAAAATGTTCCTTTATACTATATAAAAATACGGATTAAATACTAAAAAGATGAGAGACAGGGGATCTCTCACCTTTTTCTATATATAGGGGTACTTCACTTGGAACTCAAGGGTACTTAAATCATGAATGTACTTTTAACTTTTTAAACTCTTCTGTTAAAAGAGGTACAACTTCGAACAAGTCACCGACAATACCGTAGTCAGCTACTTTGAAGATACTTGCTTCTGGATCTTTATTAATCGCAACGATTATTTTTGAGTTAGACATACCTGCTAAATGCTGAATCGCACCAGAAATACCACATGCAATATATAAGTCTGGCGTAACAACTTTACCAGTTTGACCAATTTGTAATGAGTACTCACAGTATTCAGCGTCACAAGCACCACGAGATGCCCCAACAGCGCCGCCTAGTACGTCAGCTAACTCTTTTAATGGTTTAAATCCTTCTTCACTCTTCACACCGCGTCCGCCAGCGATAATAACTTTCGCTTCAGAAAGATCAACACCTTCTGCAGTTTTACGGACAACATCTTGAATGATTGTACGTAAATCTTTCACATCAACTGTAATAGAAGATACGTCACCACTACGAGACTCATCTTTTTCAAGAGTTGCAATGTTATTTGGACGAACTGTCGCAAATAAGATACCGTCTGTTACAATCTTCTTCTCGAATGCTTTACCAGAGTAAATTGGACGAGTGAAGATAACATTTCCACCTTCAACCTCTAAAGCAGTTACGTCAGAAACTAAACCAGCTTCAAGCTTCGCTGCTAATTTTGGTGATAAATCTTTACCAAGTGCTGTATGTCCAAAGACAATACCTTCTGGATTTTCTTCAGCATGTACAGCTAAAAACGCTTGTGCATAACCATCAGATGTATATGATTTTAATTTATCATTTTCAACTGTCACAACGCGATCTGCACCGTAATGAATCAATTCATTTGCAAAAGAGGCAACGCTGTCTCCAACTAGAAGACCTACTACTTCACCGCCTTCTGCAATTGTTTTTGCTGCTGCTACCGCTTCAAACGAAACGTTACGTAGCGATCCATCACGAACTTCACCCATTACTAATACTTTACGAGCCATAGATTTTCCCTCCTGCATATATAATTTCGTATTTTATTAGATTACTTTCGCTTCTGTATGGAGCAACGATACAAGTTCTTTTACTTGATCTTGCAGCTCGCCTTGTAACACTTTTCCTGCATCTTTCTTAGGAGGCAAATAGATTTCAATTGTTTTTGTCTTTGCTTCCACATCATCTTCTTCTAAATCTAAATCATCTAATTCTACTTCTTCTAGTGGCTTTTTCTTCGCTTTCATAATACCTGGAAGCGATGGATAACGCGGTTCATTTAAACCTTGCTGTGCTGTTACTAAAACCGGCAATGAAGTTTCGATCACTTCTGTATCACCTTCAACATCACGCTCAATCTTCACGTTTGTACCGTCAATTTCAAGTTTTGTAATTGTCGTTACGTACGGAATATTTAACGCTTCAGCTACGCGTGGACCTACTTGTCCAGATGCACCATCAATTGCAACGTTTCCGCCTAAAATTAAATCTGCATCTTTATCTTTTAAATATTCAGCAAGCACTTTTGCTGTCGTGAACTGGTCACCATTTTCTACATCATCTTCAATATTAATTAATACCGCTTTATCACAGCCCATCGCTAATGCAGTACGAAGTTCTTTCTCACTATCTTCGCCACCGACTGTTACAACTGTAACTTCTCCACCTTGTGCGTCTCTTACTTGAATTGCTTCTTCAATTGCATATTCATCGTAAGGGTTGATGATGAATTCCGCTTCGCCATCGTAAATTGCACCGTTTTTAATTACGATTTTTTCTTCTGTATCAAATGTTCGTTTCATGAGTACGTAGATGTTCATTCCATTTACCCCCTTGTTTTTCAGAAAGATTCTATCAATTTTAATTTTCTGTTAATTTATATTAAAAAAATAATTGAACTACCTGCCATTAAATGAAGGTTTACGCTTTTCTAAAAATGCAGCTACACCTTCTCTTCCATCTTCACTCGTAAATACCTCACCAAAAATTTGTGATTCACGTTGTACACCTTCATAGTAATGAGACGATTTGGTCGTTTGCAATAACTCTAGTACAGCACGAGTTGTTGCTGGACTTTTTCCAGCAATTTGTTTTGCGACTTTAAGCGTATCATCTAAAAGTGATTCTTCAGAGAACAATCCGTTAACAAGTCCCCATTTCAATGCTTCTGCACCAGTAATTGGTGTACTTGTTAACATCATTTCACAAGCTTTTGCTTTCCCAACATAACGTGGTAAGCGCTGTGTACCTGCAAAGCCAGGAATTAATCCAAGTGTTAATTCAGGTAAACCAAGTTTTGCACTTTCAGTTGCAAAGCGCATGTGGCAAGACATAGCAAACTCAAGGCCGCCGCCCAGTGCCGCTCCATGAATTGCCGCAATAACTGGTTTTGAACATTTTTCAACACGCTCAAACGTAACTTGTCCAAGCTGTGCTAATTCTGTTGCTTGCTTCGCTTCAGTAACAGATGTAAATTCTTTAATATCTGCTCCTGCCGAGAAGAAACGTCCTTCACCGTGAATAACAACAACACGAATGTTATCATCCTTTTCCACTTGATCAATTAATTCAGTAACGTCATGCATAACTTGTGAAGACATCGCATTTGCTGGTGCGTGATTTAACGTCGCCACCGCGATATGATCTTCAACTCTTACAGATAGGAATTTCAACATGATCCCTCCCATTATTGACGATAACCACAAGCTGCAATGAGTAGCCCATGTACCGTTTTTGAAAGTGCGACCAGATCATACTTATGATCGCTCATTACCCAATTGGTCACAACTTCATCTACTGTTCCAAAGATCATTTGTCTTGCCACGCGAACATTTAAATCTGCTTGAAATTCACCTTGTTTTATACCAGTCTCTAAAATCTCATCCATAACTTGTAAGTAGCCTTTTAATACTTCATTTATTTTAAGGCGCAAGTCTTGATTGGACTGCCTCAGCTCTAATTGCGTAACGATAGCAAGAGGATCATTTTGTGACAACAGCAAGAAGTGCGTTTCTACCAACATGAATAACTTCGATACAGCGCTTTCAATTCCTGCTGTTTTTTGACGAATTGTTTCGACAAATTCTCCCATCTTCTCTTGGAATAAGGATATTAATATATCTTCTTTATTTTTAAAATATAAATAAATCGTGCCATCAGCTACCCCAGCTTGCTTTGCGATTTTAGAAACTTGCGCTTGGTGGTACCCATTCTCCGCAATCACAATGACTGCCGCATCAATAATTTGATTGTATTTCGGTCTATTTTTCTTCACTTTACTGTCCCCTTCAAGAAGATGACTGAATGAATAGTCATTCATATTCTTATAATACTGACTATTTAGAAAAGTGTCAATCCTATTTTTCAAAAAGAAAGGGCCTTAGCCCGTTTGCTCATCCTCATTCTTTCTCTTCTCTTCATCCATTAAGACACGGCGTAAAATTTTCCCTACTGTCGTTTTCGGCAATTCATCTCTAAACTCATATACTTTCGGCACTTTATAAGCCGCTAAATATTTACGTGCAAACTGATTTAATTCTTCCTCAGAGCACTCCGTACCTTCTTTTAACACAACAAATGCTTTAACTGTCTCTCCTCTGTACGGATCTGGAACTCCAATTGTCACTACTTCTTGCACTTTTTCATGCTCATATAATACTTCTTCAACTTCACGAGGATACACATTAAATCCACTCGCGACAATCATATCTTTCTTGCGATCTTTTACATAGAAGAATCCATCTTCATCCATGTAGCCAACATCACCTGTATGGAGCCAGCCATCTTGCAATACAGCCGCTGTTTCCTCTGGCTTATTCCAGTATCCTTTCATAATTTGAGGACCTTTCACTACAATTTCCCCTATTTCTCCTGGTGGTAATGCCTCACCAGTTTCAAGTGACATAATGATTGCTTCTGTATCTGGCCACGGAACTCCAATGCTACCCGGCACTCGCTTTTCCCATAAAAAATTACTATGTGTAACCGGAGATGATTCTGTTAAACCATATCCCTCTACTAGTTTACCACCTGTAACTTTTTCGAACTTTTCCTGTACTTCTACTGGCAGTGGTGCTGATCCACTAATACAAGCACGAATAGAAGAAATATCGTATTCTTTTAAAAGCGGGCTATTTAAAAGAGCGATATAAATAGTTGGAGCCCCTGGAAACAATGTCACTTTATGCTTCTTAATCGCTTCAAAAACCATTTTCATATCAAACTTTGGAATAAGGACCATTTTGTATCCTTGCATAATACTTAAATTCATAACAGCTGTCATACCATAAACATGGAAAAATGGAAGAACCCCAAGGACGACTTCTTCACCTTCGTTACAATTATATAACCAATGTACTCCCATCAAAGTGTTAGAAACGAGGTTTTTATGCGTTAACATAACTCCTTTCGGAAATCCGGTTGTTCCTCCTGTGTACTGTAAAAGAGCTAGATCATTTTCAGGATCACAAGGCACCTCAACATTCGTATTCACTTCTTTTTCTACTGAATTCCAAAGATGAATCATTTCACTCTCTGATACTTTCACAACTAAATTCGACTGTTTTTTCTGCACAAATGGATACAATAGATTTTTAGGGAATGGTAAAAAGTCCGCAATACGAGTTACGATAATATGCTCAATTTTTGTAGCAGATTGAACATTCGTTACTCTTGGAAACACTAAATCGAGACAAAGAATTACTTTTGCTCCCGAGTCATGAAGCTGGTATTCTAATTCTCTTTCTGTATACAGTGGATTTGTTTGTACTACGATACCTCCCGCAAGTAATGTACCGTAATAACCAATTACAGCTTGCGGACAATTCGGCAACATAATAGCAACTCGATCCCCCTTTTCCACACCGAGCTTTTGAAGATAATTTGCAAATCTCTTCACCTTATCATGGAAGTCCGAAAACGTAATATCCTTCCCCAAAAAATGAAGCGCTTTCTTTTCTGGATAGCGAGAAGCCATCTGTTCTACATATCCATGAAGTGGCTGAATATCATAAGAAATCGTACTAGGAATTTCCTCTGGATAACTTTTCAACCATGTTTTTTCCACCTTCATTCCCCCTTCAAATACATAAAAAATAAATGAATGTTCATTCATGATGGTTATTTTCATTATATTATAGTCACCATAACGTTACAATCATAATATTCTGACTTTTATATAACTATGCTTTACTTCATTAACTTCTTATTATATGTAGAAACTCTCCTAATCTTAAAAGAGTAAGAGAGTTTGTCATTAACTTAATCTTATAATCGTTAATACCGCTCCTGGGGTAGTTGTTGATAATGTCGCAACAGCTAACAAACCAAATAATTGCAAACTAATTGCACTCCCCGCCGCAAGGGTCGTAATAATTGTCGCACTAAATGATGTCGTTGCTAATGCAGGAGAATTAATAGTCCCAGCAAGCGGTGCCCCATTAATTGTAATTCTTGAACTAACTAATAATGAAGCCGTTATATTAATTGTATATGAAATATAATAGTTCCCTGCATTTGCAGCCGTAAATACTGTGTTTCCCCCAGACACTGTAATACCTGGACCGATATTCTGATTGTTTGGAAGCGGGACATTTGTTCCACCTAGTAGTACCGATATTGCTGTACCCGACGTATTATTTGCAAATGCGTATGTTGCCGTTATACTTGTGCCTGTTGCTCCCGTTGCCCCTGTTATTCCTGTCGCTCCCGTTGGACCCGTTGCTCCTGTTGCTCCTGTTATTCCTGTCGCTCCCGTTGGGCCTGTTGCTCCTGTTATTCCTGTCGCTCCCGTTGGGCCTGTTGCTCCTGTTATTCCTGTCGCTCCCGTTGGGCCTGTGTCGCCTGTTACTCCTGTCGCCCCCGTTGGGCCTGTGCCACCTGTTGCTCCTGTTGCCCCCGTCGGACCGGTTGGACCAACCTTAGGAACTGTCCCATCGCAACTAAAACAGCATGAATCAACATGTACACCATTTTGATTATTACACCCACAATATCCATTTATGTTATTGCTCCATGAAGACATGTTGATCACTTCCTTTACATTCGATTTTTTTAGCGCAATCACCGAATTAAAAACACCTATCTAAATAACAAAGAAATACTTTGCCTAGTGGGGGATAAAACACAGATTTCCTCCATACATTCTAGTAATTATTACATGCAATTCACTCTCCTTTTGCTTGTACTTTCGCCCCATCTCCACAGATTATTAACCATACACATTACGCTTTCGTACACAGCCAAGTTCCCATTTAAACTTTCCACATTCGCCAATCTTTTTAGTAAAGAGGATGATTCTTCATAAATAGCGACTATAATATATAAAAATCCATATAACTTGTTATTTTTAGTCAAAATTTTAAAAAAATATTGACACTTAAATTATCCTCATAGTATGATTTTGGTGTTGTAATTGATAACCATTTTCATTTATGGTGCTAGTTACAAAAAACACTTAATTTGGGGGCAGAAGATGAAGAAAATTCTCAGTATTTTCATAGTAGTTCTTCTATTCGCTGTTGGATGCGGACAGCAAAAAGAGGAGAAAAAGGAAACAAAAGCGGACAATAAAAATCAAGCTATAACAATTAAACACGCTGAAGGGGAAACAAAGTTAGATAAACCAGCGAAAAAAGTAGTTGTACTTGAGTGGGTATATTCAGAAGACTTATTAGCACTTGGTGTTCAGCCAGTAGGGATGGCAGACATTAAGAATTATAATAAATGGGTAAATACAAAAACAAAACCAAGTAAAGATGTTGTAGATGTAGGGACACGTCAACAACCAAACTTAGAAGAAATTAGCCGTTTAAAACCAGATTTAATTATCACAGCTTCATTCCGTGGTAAAGCAATTAAAAATGAATTAGAGCAAATTGCACCAACAGTTATGTTTGATCCATCAACAAGCAATAACGATCACTTTGCTGAAATGACAGAAACATTTAAACAAATTGCAAAAGCAGTTGGAAAAGAAGAAGAAGGTAAAAAAGTATTAGCTGATATGGATAAAGCCTTCGCTAATGCAAAAGCAAAAATTGAGAAAGCAGACTTAAAAGATAAAAACATCGCAATGGCACAAGCATTTACTGCTAAAAACGTACCAACATTCCGTATCTTAACTGACAATTCTTTAGCTTTACAAGTTACAAAAAAATTAGGTTTAACAAATACTTTTGAAGCAGGAAAATCTGAGCCAGATGGTTTCAAACAAACAACTGTAGAATCATTACAAAGTGTACAAGATTCAAACTTCATTTACATTGTAGCGGATGAAGATAACATTTTTGACACGCAACTAAAAGGCAACCCTGCTTGGGAAGAATTAAAGTTCAAAAAAGAAAACAAAATGTATAAATTAAAAGGCGACACTTGGATTTTCGGTGGTCCTGAGTCTGCAACATCTTTAGCAACACAAGTAGCAGATGTAATGACAGCGAAGAAGTGATTACACGATGAATAGCCTACAACATACACTTCGAGCAAGTCTTGTATTCGGAGGAGGAGCAGCTCTCTTGCTCCTCCTTTTCTTTATTCATATCGGACAAGGTCAAGCAAACATTTCCTATAGTATGATTATTGATGCTCTTATCTCACCGAACCAATCGCTAGAACATCAAACTTTAATCATGCTTCGATTACCTAGAGCTGTAATTGCCATTTTAGCTGGAGGTGCTCTTGCTGCATCTGGGGTTATTTTACAAACGTTAACGAAAAATCCACTTGCTGAATCCAGTACAATGGGTATTCACTCTGGCGCATATTTCTTTCTAGTAGCGGCTACAATTTTCTTACCAAAAGGCTTGCAAATTAATTCTCTTCTGTTCACATTTATCGGCGGTGCTATTACTGCTTTATTTGTATACCGTATTTCTGGTGGAAAAAAGGGAACCCCACTTAGAATGGCATTAGCTGGGATGGTCGTTACATTAATGCTTTCTGCCTTTACCGGAACGATGCAACTGTTCTATGAAAATGAAACAGCTGGTTTATTTTTATGGGGAGCTGGCTCTCTTATTCAAAATAACTGGGATGGCGTTCAATTTGCTTTTCCATTTATCATTATTTCTTTCCTAGTTTTACTATTTATGTCTCGTAAACTCAACATTCTCTTACTTGGTGATGATGTTGCTGTTTCTCTTGGTGAAAAAACAGCAGTAACACGTCTTATCGCCTTCATTGCTGCAATCTTTTTAACAGCAGTAATTGTTACTGTTGTTGGACCAATTGGATTTGTCGGCTTAGTTGCACCTCATTTAATGCGCCTGATCGGATACCGTCAACACTTTACTCTTCTTCTCTCTTCTTTCTTATGGGGGGCAGTATTATTGCTTGGAGCAGATGTTGTCGGTAGACTAATAGATCCAACCGGTGCAGAACTTCCTGTCGGGGCAGTCACAGCAATGATTGGATCTCCTTGGCTTATTTACTTAGTCTATCGAATGATGAAGTCGAGACAATATATGAATGATAATGGTGCGAATGCAGCTGGAGCTAGCTCCAGCTATTACTCTTATAAAAAGGTAATCATTATATCTATCACACTTTGTATTGTGACGATTGCTCTTGGTGTTACAATCGGTAGTAACGCTTATATCGAAAGCATTACTAATGTTATATCAGGTCAATTAACACAATTTGACAAAAACATGATGATGAATCTTCGTTTACCAAGAATGCTCGTTGCCGCTATTGCTGGTGCATGCCTTGCAATAAGTGGGCTTGTTTTCCAAGGTATATTACGAAACCCACTTGCCGATCCTTCTATTATTGGTATTTCATCGGGAGCTGGTGTTGGTGCTTTAACTGTTATGTATGTCTTTCCTGCACTTCCTGGTTTCTTCCTACCAATTGGTGCATTTATTGGCGGACTACTTGCAGTTGGAATTGTCCTCTTCTTCTCATGGAAATCAGGGTTTAGCCCAACAGCTCTTGCCTTAATAGGGATTGGTATTTCTGCACTTGGCTCAGCAATTATTCAAATCTTTATCGTTAGAGCCAATTTGAATGTTGCCGCTGCTTTAACATGGTTATCTGGCAGTACGTATGCAAGAGGGTGGAATCACTTAGAAAATATCATTCTATATCCATCTCTAATTCTTGTATTCATTATCTTTTTCTTAATAAAACAACTTGACGTTCTCGTACTTGGAGACGATTTAGCAACTGGACTTGGGCAACCAGTAAATAAAACACGTCTTGCTCTGATTGTGCTAGCGACACTACTTGCATCAGTAAATATCGCTGCTGTCGGTACAATTGCCTTTTTAGGCCTTGTCGCACCTCACTTAGCAAGAATTGTTGTTGGTATGAATCATCAAAGACTATTCGTTTGCTCAGCACTGTTTGGAGCAATTCTTCTTTCCATTGCTGACTTACTCGGCCGAACAATTGCATATCCGAAAGAAATTCCTTCTGGACTTGTCGTTGCTGTACTTGGAGCACCTTATTTCTTATGGTTGATGAGGAAGAGTGGGAAGAAAGTTAATTAAAAAGGAGGCTTCGTTTTAGAAGCCTCCTTTTTATATACTAAATAAAGTGAAACTTTAATCAGTGGGGTTTTCTTCATCCCCACTGATTATTAACCCACACCAATCGGGCTTTTATGAGCAGTGGATCTCCCACCTAACTTCTTTGCTCCAGCCGAATCTTGAGGTGGGAATTTTACTGCAGGTGAATAGCGGGATAAATTACTCTGATCTCACTAATTTCACAGATTTAGTCCCTCCCATAAACTCATGATGTACAGTTAATGTGTTCTCCTCAAGTTTCAAATCAACCTTCTGTTTTCTTTCTCCCATTAAAAATACAAGCTCTATGGAAATAATCCCTTGGTCCACACTTAATATTCGAAAGTCTCCTATAGTAGTCCCTTTCCCAAAAATATTATGTTCCATAAATTCTCCGCCTGTTTTCTCACTATTAATAGATTCTATTTCCAACCCAACTGGCCTGTCTGTACTTTCTGATGACATCCAAGACCCCTTTAACTTTCCAATATCAGCCTCTTTTTTCTTTTCATTTTTTAACTCTTCCTCTTTTTTCTTGACTTCTGCTTGTTGAGTTAGTAAGCCATCGATTTGCTTATTCAGCTCTTGGGCCCGTTGATTTTCCGAAATAAATTGTTGATTTTGACCAGTATCGTTAAAAATTTTATTTACTATCCCTTTAGCCTCTTCATACTTTTTATCATTCTTTAACTTCTCTGCCTTTTCCAATTGACCTATATATTGACCTTTTAACTCTTTATGCTCTATAAGCAAATCTTTTTGTTCTTTCGCTTGATTTTGAAGGATTGTGGAACCATCTTTCATCTTTTCTACTTCTTGAAACAAACCTATTGCTTGTTCTATATTTCCACTCGATTTCTCTTTTATCGAACTTATCATCTTAGTAGTTTGGCCTTTTAATACCTTTGCTTCTTTATCATCCTTTTTCTCTTCTAATGCTAGCTCAAATGATGCTACTGCCGTGTCATATTCTTTACTCGCTAACGCCAATTTCCCTTGATCCATTGCTTTTTTATAGGTTTCATTGCTACATCCTACCATTAAAAATAAAATTATGATTCCTAAAATCAATCTTTTCATCATATCCCCCTAAATTAATATAATTCTATATACACTCAATAGTATCATAAAATTTATATATAAAATTTTAAATACTATCATTAAAACATAAAGGGAACTTGTCATTTCTTCTCGAACTTAATCTATGAACATAAGTAGAGGGGGATAACAATAATGTACCAAACAATTGAAGGCTTTTTACAATCATGGACATACGAAGCAGAGTCTACTCAGAAAATGCTTGATTCATTAACCGATGCATCTTTATCACAAGAGATTGCACCTGAACATTGGACTTTAGGAAGAGTTGCTTGGCATATCGTGACGGCAATTCCTGTTATACTATCTGGCACAGGGCTAAAGTTTGAAGGAGAATCGAAAGATTATCCTGTTCCAACTTCTGCAAAAACAATTGCAGATGAATACCGTAAAGTAAACGCGGCTTTTGTTGAAACACTTCAAAGTAAATGGACTGATAAAGACTTAGCTACTATTAATGACTTCTTTGGTCGCCCTATGCCGAATTCTATATTTTTAATGACACTCATTAATCATCAAAATCACCACCGCGGACAAATGACGGTTTTAATGCGACAAGCTGGCTTAACAGTTCCTGGCGTATATGGCCCTGCAAAAGAAGAATGGGCTGCGGCTGGAATGGAAGTTCCTAAAATGTAACGACAAAAAAGACAAGATGTTTACATATCTTGTCTTTTTCTGTAACTTGTTTCATGTGAAACTTTATAATGCATCTTCCCTCTCAATATTTTTAATTCCATAATAAGCAATCGCCACACCAATCACTGCAAATGCGAATTGAAGAGGAAGAAAGGTCGCTATAGGAAATATTGGTGGGTTATTAATTGCGATTAGCACAACGATAATAGACGAAACAATAGTAGTTGGCACTGAACGTTTACGCATTCCGAAGTATAGAGGAATTAAGCTTATTCCAGCAGTGGCAATGGCTAAAGGAACGAGATTTATCCCTTCTTGAATCAATTGATCTACTGCGAATGAATTAGGAAGAATCGAAAAATAACTATCTATTCCAATGAAAATTCCCACTACAAAAATATTAGATAAAATAACTGTTATGAATGTTAATATTGCTGTAATAGCCAACTTACTAATCATTATTTTCTTTCGATTAATTGGATAAGAAAACATCAATAATATTGTTTTGTTTTTATATTCATCAATTATTAACTTAGCTATTAGTACAGCGCCAAAAATAATAAATGTTGCTCTCACTATTGAACTAGCCATTAACAAAATCGCCTGCGGATCTCTTATTTCTGGATCTCCCTCTATTTGAGAAACGATGCTAACAAAAATCAATAATGCCAGTATAGCAAGATTTGCAATTACTGCTCTCTTCACGTACCAGCCAAGTTTAAATTTCTTCAGTTCTAGCTTCATAAGACGTAGCATGATGGTCCTCCCTCCTCCTAAGACTTAATCAATATAAATGACCCCTGTTTTACTTAAAATCTTCACTTCATTTTTTGCATCACCAATAGTTCCTTCTTTTATTTTTTCTGTACTTTTATCTTTCTTAAGTCCTTTTAAATCCACTATTACGTCAGCCGAATTACTTTTAGCCATAAGCTTCAATGATGCCGGGACACCTTTATACCGTACGCCAATATCCCCTGATTTTGTTTCTACAAATAATGACTTTCCTTCTGTCATATCTTTCAGTAATACTTCCCCAGATGTTGAATTGATGTTCATATTTTCATTTTTACATTTTTTACATAATTATCTCCAGTAGTGGAAGTTATATTTACTTCTTGTAATAAACTATCTTTTAACATTAAATCTCCGCTTTCGGATGTAAATTCACCCTTCTCTGCCGATAATCCTGTAATCATTCCATCTCCAGATTTTCCTTTTGTCACGATGCTTTTTACTACTATATCGTTTATTTTCACATCACCCGATTTATTATTTAATACAATTTTATCTATTTCTTTCTTCGGAATCGCTATAGATATACTATTTTTCTTCCTAAACGTAAAACCATAAAAAAATCTGTGCACCTTTTGTTTTTGCCTAATCACAATTTTATTTTCATCATTTTCTATTTTGACGGGATCTATCTCTTTATCTGCTTGTTCACCTTGAGCGGAAATTACTATTTTATTAGCGTCTGTACTTTTAAATTCAAGATTCCAGTTTTCATTGTCCACTTCTATTTCTTTTATATGATTTATCTCAAAAGACTTTTCTTTCTTAAAATCTTTCCCCTGAAATACCTTAATACCAAAAACTACACTAGCAATTGTAATGAATAATATTGCAATTACTATCATTTTTTTCACTATTCATACCCCAGTTCGTTGTTGTTTTAAGCTTGCTTCACGCCACATCGATCTTGTCGATTTTACGATATGAAAGATAACTGATGAAAATTCCTAATAAACAGAGCACTATTGGGATAGCTATAAAATTAAACAGACTTACTTGACCGTTTCCAGGACCAAAGTTACTACTAATTAGCATTCCGATTATTACTGCAGAAGTAATTGTTGTGGGTGTCGATTTCTTTCTCATCCCAAAAAATAAAGGAATTAAACTTATACCAGATATCATAAATGCACTTATAAAAGTAGTTGGAACGATAGATATTATTTCACCTATCGTAGCTGGTGTTTCAATCAGTCCCATCATTGGACTCACAAAATATACAAGCAAACTGATACTGAAAGTAGCGATAATCGTGCTCACAAAACAAAAACAAAAAACAATTGTTAATTTCGCTCTCATTAGCATTTTTCGTTGCAATGGGTACATAAATAGTAGTTGCATTGTTTTGTTCTTATACTCATCAATTACTAAACGTGATAAAATGACCGAACTAAAAATAATGAATGTTATCCTAATAAAAGTGTTTATTAAAACCATTTGTTGCGTGAAGTCAAAGAAGAGCACGTCCCCCTCGGCTTTAATTCCCCACGCCATAAGGCTTACTGCAGCGAAAATTGCTATAATACAAATTGCTACCCCTTTAAAGTAACTAGATAATTTATGTTTCTTCCATTCGAGCTTTATTAATCTAAGCATACAAACCACTCCTCCATTCTTTATATAACTGTCTTTATGCTGCTAACATTCTAATTCCAGCAGTAACGAAGCTTAACGTTCCTATCACTAGTAGAATTAACAACCATTTCCGCTCTGGTTTTCTATAATATAAAATTCCACTTATTAGCATTACGATAAATCCACTTACCAGGTTCAGCCACAGTCCATTAAGCATGAATACCTTCTCCATCCATTACATTTAAGAAATATTCTTCTAAGGAACTATGTTTCTTATTAATACTTTCAATTTCCACATCGTTCATAATAAGTGCTTTTGAAATGGCTTGCTGTGTCACCGCCACTTCATAAACCCGAATCATGTTTCCGCTCATTATTTTGTAATTTTTTATACCAAGTTTATCTTCTAAAATATAAGCTGCACGTTTCACATCAGGAACAGTAATTTCAATATACTCTGTTTGTTTTCCGTTAATACTCTTCATTGAAACTTCTTTTATTAGTTTTCCATTTTGAATCACACCAATTGTATCCGCCATTAGTTCCATCTCACCTAAAATATGACTAGAAACTAATAATGTAATGCCATATTCTTTGCAGAGCATTTTAAATAACTCTCGTAACTCTTTAATACCAATTGGATCTAAACCGTTAATTGGTTCATCTAAAATGAGCAATTCTGGCTTTGTCACGATTGCCCTTGCAATACCGAGTCGTTGTTTCATTCCTAATGAAAAATCTTTTACTTTTTTATTATCTATCCCTTGTAGTTTCACTAAATGTAAAGCATGGTCAATTGCATTTTTATCGTAGTAGCCCATATATTCACAATGCAGGTCTAAGTTTTCTTTCGCCGTTAATTTATCATAAAAGATTGGGTATTCAATAATTGTCCCCATTCTTTTTAATACTTCATAAGATGTATCTGTTAATTTCTCACCGAAGATTTCAATATCACCACTCGTCGGTTTTATTAAATTTGTAATCATTTTCATAATCGTTGTTTTACCAGCACCGTTTGGTCCTAAAAAACCGTAAATTTCTCCTTTTTTCACATGCATGTTAACACTGGAAATAACTTCTTTCCCTTTAAACACTTTCGTTAACTGATTTGTTTTTAATATATATGTCATGTTACTTTCCCCTTTCGCAATACTCTATATTTCTATAATAGACAACGGAAATCTCTTTTTTCTTACCCGTTTCTTACAAATTCCTTACGCTGAAAAAAAGCTTGTAGAATCTACTGCTCTACAAGCTAAAACTGCATCTTTGTTAATACAATTGTAAAAATTGTTTTTTCATACGGTTTACTAGAAAGGTGAATTTTTCCGTCCATCGCTTCCACAAGCCGTTTCGTGATCGTTAATCCTAGACCGCTTCCTTGGTACAATCTATTTCTTGAATCTTCAAGTGTGTACATACGCTCAAATACTTTATCAATATGAGATTCATCAATCCCTTTTCCTTTATCCCATACGTCTATATACACACTCGTGTCATCATCTCTTAACGTCATACCAAGTGCCTTTCCATCGTCTCCATATGTAATCGCATTTGATATTAAATTATTCAATACCCTACCTAATACTTCTACATTTCCAAGTGCGTATATATTTCTTTCTGGTATATCAATATGAACCTGAAAACCTTTCGTCGTCACTAAATCATAAAAAGATAAAATCTTCTCGCGGCAAACTTCATTCATATTTACTTTTGTCATTTCAATTGCTTTGTCACCAGATTCTAATTTTGCCAAGTCAAAAAACTTATGAATTAACTCCATCACTTCTAGTGTTTTCGTATGCACTTTTTCAAGTAATATTTGTTGTTCTTCTTTATTTATCGTTTTATCCTTATTTAACATTTCTGTATATCCAAGAATAACTGTTAGTGGTGTTTTCAAGTCATGCGAAATATTTGAAAGCATTTTTCTCATCGAAATTTCTACTTTTGCATGATCTGCATTCGTTTTCTGTTTTGCATCTAATAATTGATTAATTGCCACTAATAATTTTTGCAATTCTAGATCATCTGTCATAACGAGTAACGTCTCGCCTGTTTTGTCATTTACAATACTTTCTAACTTTTCATATGTGTATCGTAAATTTTCACTACTATTTTTTCTCATTTTATATTGCATATAAATAACACATAACAATATAAAAATAATACCTATTAACAAATTGATCATATTACATTACTTCCAGCTTATAGCCGATGCCCCATAACGTTTTAATATATTCTGGATTAGATGGGTCACTTTCGATTTTCTCACGCAATCTTCTCATATGAACATTAATAACGTTATCGTCACCGTAATACTCTTCATTCCAAACTAACGTATATATTTGCGCTTTTGTAAATACTCGATTTTGGTTCTTTACGAATAGCTTTAAAATCTCAAATTCTTTTAAAGTAAGTTTGAGAGGCTTCCCGTTTTTTTCTACAGTAAAATTAATTGCATCAATTGTTAAATCACCAATTTGAATCATTTTTTCTATAGTTTCTGTAGCCGAGTATTTCGTAGACCTCCGAATACCTGCTTTTACACGTGCAGCCAATTCAATCATAGAAAACGGCTTACAAATGTAATCATCTGCTCCAAGTCCTAATCCGACAGCTTTATCAACATCTGTATCTTTTGCTGACATCATTAAAATCGGAACTGCACTTTTTTCACGAATAATACGTACAACCTCTAATCCATCTAGCTTCGGCATCATAATGTCGAGGATAATCAAATCAAATGAACCTTTTAAATATGTGTTCACGCCTTCCTCTCCATCAGACGCGATTGTAACTTGAAAGCCCTCTTTTATTAAATACTTTTCCACCATCTCTTGAATTGAAATATCATCTTCCACTAATAAAATATGATGTGACATATGTCTATCCCCTTTTTACAAACATTAACATGCTAATTGTATCGTAACGAATGAACACTGTGAAGAATAATATGAATTTTCAAACCAACTTCCCTTCCTTCCATAACAATGATATGATGAAATTTACTACGATAGTTCATAATTAACTTTATATAAAGGAGACTTATCATGTCAGAAAACAAAAAAGTAAGCTTAGCTGATTTAATGCGTGAACAACTTGCTAAGAAAAAGCAAGGAAATGGAAATGGTCAAAATGCAAAAAATCAAAACCAAGAAACGAAAAAATTACAAAACCAACAAACAAAGAAGACAAACAACCAACGTAGACGTACAGGTGTGTAAATGAACGGACAAAAACGTTCTAATATCGCACCCGGTCTTGAAGTTGATATTGTATTAAAACAAGATCAACGAACAGGCAAATTAACACGTGGCATTGTAAAAGATATTTTAACAAACTCCCCTTCCCATCCACATGGCATTAAAGTGCGATTGCAGGACGGGCAAGTCGGTAGAGTACAAAATATCGTTCAATAAGAAAAGGAGCTCAAGTAAACTCGAGCTCCTTTTCTTTATTAACCTTTAATTTTCTCGATGAAAACTACTTTTAAGTAGTCTCCTTCTTTAAATTGATCAATGGTACGGAAATCTTCTGGTAAAGAATGTTCTTCTAATATTTTATATTTGCCATTCATTTCTTTAAAGGCTGTATCGATAAAGCCTTTAAACTTTTTCATATCGAATGCACTACAATTTGTAGAAGCAACGATAATACCATTATTTTCTGTAATAGCAATTGTTTCTTTCAATAAATTTTTATAATCTTTTGCTGCACTAAATGTATATTTTTTTGATCGGGCGAAGCTTGGAGGATCAAGTACAACCATATCAAATTTCATCTTTTTCTTAGCTGCATATTTGAAGTAAAGAAATACATCTTCTACAATAATATCTTGTGCTTCATAATCAACTTCATTGACACTAAACTGCTCAATTGTTTTACTTAAACTACGATTTGCAAGGTCAACACTCGTCGTTTTACTCGCTCCGCCAAGCGCTGCAAATACAGAGAAAGCACCTGTATAAGAGAACATATTTAACACTGTTCTTCCCTTTGCATATTTGTCACGAATTTGTTTTCGAACGTTACGTTGATCTAAAAATACACCAACCATTGCCCCGTCATTTAAATAAACAGCGAAGTTCACACCGTTCTCTTTTACGATAAGCGGGAACTCACCGCGCTCTCCTGCTACGAAATCATCACCCTCAATATATTTCCCTTTCGTATCAAAACGCTTTTTCTCATAAATGCCTTTAAAGTTTGCTACTTTTTGCAGAGCTGCTATAATCTCATCTCTGAAAGTATAAATCCCTTCACTATACCAACTTACTACGTAGTAGCCGTCATAATAATCGATAATTAGTCCGCCAAGACCATCACCTTCACCGTTTAGGGCGCGGAATGCTGTCGTATCACTTGATTTATAAAATTGTTTTCGTTTATGTAAGGCAGATTTGATTTTACTTTCAAAGAAAGATTGATTAATTTGTTCACTCTCTTTTCTCGTTAAAATCCAGCCGTATCCTTTATTTTGTTTTCCATAATAACCTTTTCCGACAAAGTTGTTCTTCTCATCTACTACTTTGATGATTGTCCCTTCTTCACGAACATCGTTTAAATTTTGAATTGCATCTTTTAAAATAAGTGGATATCCACTTTTAATTTCTTTTATAAATTTCGGTTTTATTTTTATAGTTACTTCTGATTGCATATAATAACTTCCTTTCCATTTGCATGCTTTCTCTATAGGAAGCATTTAAAAAACAAGCCTGAAAAAACAGCCTCGTTTCACTATACCATATTATTGCTTTGCTAGTACAACTCGCTTATTCTCGCACTTAACCGCCACATATTTACTACGTTTTGAAATGGAAATCTCACTGTCCAAAATAATAGAAAAAAATTATATATTTCACATTTACCATTGACAATGATAATGATTTTCATTATCATTTAATGTATATGAGTTCTTGAAAATATAGCTACATTTATAGGAGGAATAAACATGATTATTGTTACAAATACAGCTAAAATTACAAAGGGAAATGGACATAAATTAATTGAGCGTTTTAATAAAGTAGGTAAAGTTGAAACGATGCCAGGCTTTTTAGGTCTAGAAGTTCTTTTAACGCAAAATACAGTTGATTATGATGAGGTAACAATTAGCACTCGATGGAATGCAAAAGAAGATTTCCAAGGTTGGACAAAGAGCGCCGCATTTAAAGATGCTCACTCACATCAAGGTGGAATGCCAGAATATATTCTTGATAATAAAATTGCTTACTATGATGTAAAAGTTGTACGTATGCCAATGGCTGCAGCACAGTAAAAACAGTTCTTTTTTAAAGTATAGAATATGAGAAGCGTTATCTATCACTTCTCATATTCTATACTTTTTTCTTTAATTTCTTTTTACTAACTTTGCGTGTACAACTAGCCTTCCAGCCTCTGGATCAAGCGCATAGTCACAAGTAGAAAGTGTTACGATTTCATCATTAGCCGTCAATTCCGTATCCGTTTTGTACAGTGATTTTTCTTGAACTTCCTTTAAGAACGATGTATATGCTGCATCATTTTCAAAATCCGTTTCAATGTAATAAAAGTCCGTTGTTGTCGTGTATACTGAAAAAACTTCAACGTCGTATCCTTCAAATAATGTATCGTAATATAATTTACGATGGGACATGAAAAAGTCTTCATCCAACATTTTTTTTAAACTACCAAACATAGAACCGTCTTTCATACGATGGCCATATAAAATCGTATTTCGATTTTGAGATTTCACATCATTACGATGGTCCATAAAAATGCTTCCCGCTCTCATATCTTCACCTTTATAATTACGAAACAAATAGTAATCATTATCTTTTGCTTGAACGATTGGATAATTAATTTGTGTATCATCCATCGTAATCCATCCGACTATCTCTGGATTAATTTTCTGGAGATCCTGAAACTGTTTACGTACCTCTCCGTCTTCCGATTTTTCTTCCATTGGACTTCTTTTATAAATATGTTGTGCCTCAGCCATTACTTTACGATTTTCATAATAATCCATGAAAATCCCACCCAACTCATACATTGAATAGAAAAAGACTCCTAAAAACGCAATTGTAAGTATGCGTTGAAAAAAAGAATTCTTTTTCCGTCCGTTCTTGCTATTCAAATTATCACCTCAAAACGGATTATACTCAGCCTTTAGATTCCCATAGGTACCATATACAATCCAGTATCTTCATCCTGCTTTACAATGACATCTACACCATATATTGCTTTAACCATCTCTTCTGTTATTACATCATTAGGATTACCTTTCGTAATGATCTCTCCATCTTTCATAACGATAATATGGTCGCTATAACGAATGGCTTGATTAATATCATGTAATACCATTACAATCGTTAATCCATACACTTCATTTAACTCTTTCACTAATTCTAATATTTCTAGCTGATAGTAAATATCTAAATAGGTTGTCGGTTCATCTAAGAAAATCATTGGTGTATTTTGAGCTAATGTCATTGCGATCCAAACTCGCTGCCTCTCTCCACCGGATAAAGCATAGATTGGCTTATCACGCTTACTTTGTAAATTCGTACATACTAGTGCACGCTCTATCGCTTCTCTATCTTCATCTGTTTGCGGAGAGAAAATATTTTTATATGGCATACGTCCAAAGCTTATTAGCTTTTCCACTGTAATATCTGCTGGAGCCTCATTTTGTTGGTGGACAACTGCTAGCTTTCTAGCAAGCTCTTTCGGTTTATATTCACTAATCGCTTTCCCATCAAGTATTACTTCTCCACTGCTAGGAACGTGATTTCTAGACATGACACTAAGTAATGTTGATTTCCCGCATCCATTCGGGCCAATGATTGTTGTAATTTTCCCAATTTCTATTTCACTACTAACAGACTTTAAACGATTTGTTACGTTATCGTATGAAAAGGTTACATTTTTAATTTCCATGAACTTTATCACTCTTTCTAAGCAAGAATATTAAGAATGGACCACCAATAACCGCCATAATTGTTGCTGCTGGAATTTCATTAGGTGGCACAATTAACCTTCCAATCGTATCCGCTGTCAAAATTAATAACGCCCCTGCAAGAGCAGAAAATGGAATTAATACTTTATGGTCTGAACCGACCAATTGTCTTGAAATATGCGGAACTAGTAATCCTACAAAAGCAATAACACCTGCAATCGCTGTTGATACTGCCGCTAAGAGTACTGCAATGGCAGAAATAATAAGACGAACTCTCGTCACGTGCAAGCCTAAGTTTTTCGCAGTCTTATCTTGTAGCGATAATAAGTTACACCAAGCTCCTACGAACAGAGCAAGAATAAGACCAATCGTTCCATAAGTCACCATTATTTCTACATCGCCCCACGTCTTCATTGTTATGTTAGAAGTCGTCGTTTGCTTAATACTTTTAATAAAATACCCACAAATCGTAACGAATGATTCATTTAATCCAGTAAACATCGCATTAATAGCAATACCAATTAAAATAATGCGAAGTGGGCTTAACCCTGACTTCCATGAAAACGAATAAACGAGATAACACGCAAGCGCACCACCTAAAAAGGCGAATACGGGGGTCCAGAAAAAGAATTGCGGGAACAAAGTAATAATAACGAGTGTCATAAAACTTGCTCCTGAAGATATACCGATTACCCCAGCATCAGCGAGTGGATTCTTCATAACAGCTTGAAAAAGCACCCCTGAAACAGCAAGAGCCGCTCCAGTGAACAGCGCAATAATAATACGCGGGAAACGTAAATCTTTAATGACTTCAACATCTTCATTTCCACCTGTAAATATCCCTTGTACAAGTTCAACAATACCTACTTCTAAACTCCCTTTCATCGCTGACAATGATGTCATAACAATGAGCAATGCAGTAACAATGAGGAAACTCCAAGTTTTTTTATTCATTCTACTCTTCCTTTATATTAAAATGCATCACGGATACATCATTTTTTTCAATTCATCTAAAGCTTCAATTGCTGCTAAATTGCCTGTCGTTCCAAATAAACGCTCTTCTAAATCATAAACACGGTTATTTTTAACCGCAGCAAAGTGTTTCCAAATATCATTTGTTTTAAATTCTTTATCAAACATTTTTACAACCTCATCAGGCATACCATGAGCTGCTCGTAAAATAATATCTGGATCGGCTTTCTTTAAATACTCTGTATTAGAAGCTAAATATTCTACTTGTTCACCTTGCACAATATTTTTACCACCTAATTGTTTCACTAAATCTCCAATATAAGAATGCTCTGTTGCTACTAAATAACTTCCCGGCACACCTAATAAAATAAGCACTGTCGGTTCTTTCTTTCCTTTTACTTCCTTTTGAATGCTAGCAACCTTTTTATCTAACTTAGTTACTACTGCTTCAGCCTGTTTTTCACGTCCATATTTCTTACCTAAATCGCTAATAGAACTTTGCATATTTTTTAAACTCGTTAAATCTAAAAAGGTTGCTTTCATACCCACACCATCAAAAACTGGCTTTAATTCGTATTCAAGTGTTGTCACAGATAACACTTCTGAAGGCTTTAATGACTTTACCTTTTCCATATCTGGACTCATTGGATTCCCAACTTCAGGTAAACCTTTATATCGCTTTGGTAAAGTTTTAGAACTTGTTGGAACACCGACTAAATCTACTTCTAACGCATCCATAATTTCAGTAACAGCCACTGTTGTTGCAACAACGCGCTCCTTACTCTCACTCTTTACCTGCTTTGCTGTTTCTTTTTTTGGTGATGAGCACCCTGCTATACTCATTAACAAAATGATAGCCATTAGTACACTTACGATTTTCTTCACTCTCAATCACCACTCCCTTCCATACAATATGAAACAAGTCTTGATGCACGCGAACATGCATCAAGACTCCAAAAATTACAATCTACCTGCTCTATATTTACGAACTAGTAAAGCAAGTGAACCTAGCAGTAACACCATGTATAAACCAAGTTGTGCTGTATCTGCAGTTTTTGAGTTTTTCTCTTTTTTTGAATCATTTTTTGTATCTTCTTTTTTCTTCTGACCATCTGCATTTCGGTTAAAATCAGGAGTACCTACTGTTTTTATATTATCTACTTTCGGTGTAGTCACTGGATTTTTCGGTTCATTTTTCGGTTCCTCTTTAATAGTTCCTAACGCGCCGATATTATTTGTATCAAATTGAATTTGTACATCGTAGAAATGATGGTAGTTCATCTCATCGATGTCTACCTTTACTTTTGCGTTTAATTTTTTAAATAGATCTTCTACTTCAAACTGTACTACTCGCGTATTTGCATTTTTATCTTCGCTTACTACTTTCGCATCAGCGAATAGTTCCTTGTTTTCCGTTTGGAATTTCGTAATCCACGCACTATTTTTCAGCGTCATCTCAATGTATTTTTTACCATCTTTTACGATTAATTTCGCTGGATTTACAACATAGTCATTCATCTTTGAAATCTCATCTGTTTTATCTTTTAATACTTTAAATGTAATATCATATTGGCCATCTACTAAATTTTTCGGATCAACTATTACTTTCGGGTTATTATTTCCACCTTGGTTGTCATTCCCGTCTTGGTTGTCGTTTCCACCTTGGTTGTCATTCCCGCCTTGGTTGTCGTTTCCTCCTTGGTTGTCGTTTCCACCTTGATTCCCTAAAGCTTTAATACTGTCTTGATCAAATACAAATTGAACATCGTAGAAATGGTGATAATTCATTGAATCAATATCTACTTTTACTTTTGTATTTAATTTTTTAGACAAATCGTTTACTTCTACTTCTACTACTCTTGTATTTTGTTCTTTATTTTCACTTAACACTTTTGCATTAACGAAAGAACCATTCTTCTCAAATTCAAATTTCGTAATCCATGTACTATTTGTTAATGTAAACGATACGTATTTCTTACCATCTTTTACTTTTAATACACCTGGGCTTTTTGTGTATGTGTTCATCATTGAGATTTCATCTGTTTGATCTTTTAACACTTTAAAGCCAATGCTGTATTCACCATCTTTAAGAGCTTTTGGATCAATTGTTGTGTTATTATCTTGGTTATTGTTTCCACCCTGATTGTCGTTTCCGCCTTGATTGTCGTTTCCGCCTTGATTGTTGTTTCCACCTTGGTTGTTGTTTCCGCCTTGATTGTCGTTTCCACCTTGGTTGTTGTTTCCGCCTTGATTGTCGTTTCCACCTTGGTTGTTGTTTCCGCCTTGGTTATCTAACGGCTTAATGCTACCTTTATCAAATGCAAATTGAATATCGTAAAAATGGTGATAATTCATTGAATCGATATCTACTTTTACTTTTGCATTTAACTTTTTCGATAAATCTGGTACTTCTACTTCCACTACGCGTGTATCAACTTTTTTATCTTCACTTATTACATTTGCATCAACAAACGAACCATTTTTCTCAAATTCAAATTTTGTAATCCAAGAACTGTTCGTTAACGTAAATGATACATACTTCTTACCATCTTTTACTTTTAGCACACCTGGACTTTTTGTATATGTGTTCATCATTGAAATTTCGTCTGTTTGATCTTTTAACGCTTTAAAATTGATGCTGTATTCACCATCTTTAATTGTTTCAGCATCTGGTTTTTCTGCTTCTGGTTTTTCTACTTCTGGTTTTTCTACTTCCGGTTTTTCTACTTCTGGTTTTTCTACTTCTGGTTTTTCTACTTCTGGTTTTTCTACTTCTGGTTTTTCTACTTCTGGTTTTTCTACTTCTGGTTTTTCTACTTCTGGTTTTTCTACTTCTGGTTTTTCTACTTCTGGTTTTTCTACTTCTGGTTGTTTCTCTTCATTTTTAATTTGTTCAAGTTTATCTTGTTCAAATAAAAGTTGTACATCATGCGTTTGCTTATAATTTCTTGATGCCATTTCGATAAATACTTTTGTATTTAGTTTTTTAGACAAATCGTTTACTTCAAACTCTACTACTCTTGTATCTTTTTCCTTATCCTCACTCACTACTTTTGCATCAACAAATGCGCCATCTTTTTCCGTTTGGAAATTTTTAATTAATGAGCTACTTTTTAATGTTACAATTGCTTTTTTCTTACCGTTTTCTACTTTTAATATTCCTGGATTTACCATGTAAGTATTCATCTTAGATTCTTCATCTGTTTGATCTTTTAACACTTTAAATGGAATGCTGTACGCACCATCTGTAATTGTGTTAGAATTTGGTTGTTGATCTGGGTCAGGCTTTTGGTCGGGCTTCTGACCTGGATCGGTAGTTTCATTTGGATCTGGCTTATTAGCTGGGTCCTCTTTTTCATTTGGTTTTTCTACATGAATTGGTGTAATGCTATTTTGATCAAATGCAATACGAACGTCGTACTCATGATGATAATTTAAAAAATCAATATCTACTTTTACTTTTGCATTTAATACCTTCTCTACATCTTCTACATCAAATTCTACTACTCTTGTATCTTTTTCTTTATCTTCACTAATTACATTTGTCGCAACTAGCTTACCTGCTTTTTCTGTTTCAAACTTCGTAATCCATGAACTATTCGTTAATGTAAAGGATACTTTCTTTTTCCCATCCTTCACTTTTAAAGTTCCCGGGCTTACTGAATATTGATTCATCATTGATTCTTCATCTGATGTATCTTTTAAAACTTTGAAGCCAATTGAATATTCACCGTCAGCCAACTTGGTAGCTGCTTGAACTGCAAGTGGTTGTAATGTTGATACGAATGTAAATATCATTAAAAACATAGCAACAATAATTTTTGTATACCTGTTCAATGGAACGACTCTCCCTTTTGAAAATTATTTAATACTATTCCCATCAAATACAAAGCGAATATCATACGAAGCATTATAATTAATAATTGGAATATTAATTTTCACCTTGCCATTTAGTTTTTTTGACAAGTCAGCAACTTCAAATTCTACAACTCTAGTATTATCTTTTTTGTTTTCACTTAACACGGTTGTTTCTACAAATTGACCATCTTTTTCTACTTGGAAACTTTTAATAGAAGCACTATCTTTCACTTTAAATGAAACATATTGTTTTCCATTTTTAACTGTTAATGTTGCTGGGCTTTCAAAATAACTATTCATTCTAGACGATTCATCTTTATCGCCTTTCCATACAGTAAAAGCAATATTATATTTTCCATCAGCTAGTTTTGTAGCAGCCTTTGCATCTTGTAAACCTAGTGTTGCGATAAACGTAAATAAAACAGCAAATACGGCAATAATCATTTTAAATTGTTTAAACATATATTCATCACCCTTCAAAAGATTTATTTACTCAACTTCACTTTACGAATTAAGAAAGCACCTGAAATAAGAATTAACGCTGCAAACAATCCAATACGTGCTTCATCGCCTGTTTTTGGGTTATCTGTTTTTTCAGCTTTTCCATTTTCATTTTTTGTTTCTTTGTTCACTTCTTTAGCTGCTTCCTTATTCTCTACTTTTGTTTTCTCTTCTTTTACTTGTGTATCTGTTTTCGCTTGATCATTATTTTTTGTAGTAGCAGCTACGCCGTTATCGCCACCTACAGCTTTTACATTTGCATCAAAAGCAAAACGAATTGTGTAGTGGTGGTCATAGTTTGCATTTGGTACAACAACATGAATTTTTACAGCTGCCGGTTTGGATAAATCATCTACTTTAAACTCTACTGTTCTTTTATCTGCCGATTCATCTTTACTAACAACTTTCGCATCAACAAAATTCCCGTTCTCTGGTGCTTTAAATTCTGTAATCCAAGCACTATGATTCATCGGAACTTGTACTCTCATCTCACCGTTTTTCACTACTAATTTTGCTGGCTTTTCAAAATAGTCATTTGCCATTGAAGCTGAATCATTTTCCGCTTTTTGAATTACGTAATTAATATCGTAAGTACCATCAGCTAGTTTTGCTGAAGCATTTCCGTATGGCATTACAAGAAAAGCTAGCATACATACGAACGTTATAATAAAAGCGGGTAATACAGAAACCTTTTTCATTTTTCTTGTTTCCTCCTTGGTTATCTTTCATTTCACTTTTTGAAAATGATAATTATTCTCAATTTATAAGAAAAAAATAATCTCTTTTACCTATTATTTAATTAGCATTCTTTTATGTAACATAAGTATTATTGATTATCATTCTCATTGAATATTAAAAATAATATCTCACCCTATTCCTTATACAAAGGCATAGAAACTGAGAAAAAATTATAAAACTTTTTTATTGATTATCATTCTCAATATAAATCAAAAAAAATAAACTATCTCTTCGCCCCTTCTTTCACCTCTTCCCATAACAACACTATAGTTATAGAAACCCCTTATCCCTCACTTCCCTTCCAATATTTCCACAACTAAGTCAATCTTAGCCTACTCATAAATTTTTTGTCAACTATATTACGTATAAAATTTTTAATATCTGAATTTCTCTATATATGGCTTTTTCTACAAAAAAAGAGACTTTCTATTATAGAAAGCCTCTTTTCTCTATTTTTCTACAGCAATTTCCTGCTTTTGAAACTTAGAAACTATATAACCAAATCCTATACCGATTATGCCTGGAACTAACCAACCAATTCCTACACTATATAATGGAATCTTATCTAAAATAGGTGCTAGCGCTGCAATTTGAAGGTTTGCATTGTGTAACCCATCAAAGAAACTGATTGCAAATGCTCCTACAATCCCCCCCACATACATCGCTAATGGAAGACGAACGTAGTTTTCAACAAGTGATAATACGATAAGTACGATTCCAATTGGATAAATAGCGATTAAGATTGGTAATGCTAATGCATTTAACTGAGTTAACCCAAGATTTGCTACCATAAATGCTAATACACAGAAAATGAAAACGACTTTTTGATAAGAAAGCTTTGGTAATAAGGAAGAGAAGTAATCACCACAAGCTGCAACAATACCTACAGAAGTTGTTAAACATGCTGCTGTAATTGCGATCCCTAGTAATAAAGTTCCGTAACTGCCAAATAAATGCTTCACGACATTTGTTAAAATAATTCCTCCGTTTGCGCCCATTCCAAGTGACACACTAGAAGCTCCAAGATAAGCAAGCGCTAAATACACAAGTAGTAGACCAAGCGCTGCAATAAATCCTGCAAAGATTGTTACTTTTGCAATACTATTTTTATTTGTAATGCCTTTTTCTTTTAACGCATGAATTACAACATTTCCGAATACAAGTGCTGCAAGTCCATCTAAAGTTAAATATCCATCAATAAATCCTTTAAAGAGAGGAGCACTATACACTTCTGTCGGTGCACCAAATTCTCCAATTGGTGTAATAAGTGCTTTACCTACGATAATTGCAATAACAGCTAATAATATTGGAGTTAGCACTTTACCAATACGCCCCACTAATTTCGAAGGATTTAAAGCTAAATAGAAAGTTACTGCAAAGAAAATAAGTGTAAAGATAACAAGTGGATATGACTGACCTGCTATCTCACTTGGTAAAAACGGTGCAACACTCATCTCATAAGCTACTGTTCCTGTACGCGGCACACTTACGAATACGCCTAAACATAAATAAATGGCAGTGATAAAAACAAGTGCGAATATAGGATGTACACGTCCTGCTAGCTCATTAATATCTCCCTTTAAAGCTATAACAATTACGCCTAATAAAGGTAGTCCAACGCCTGTTACGATAAAACCAAACAGCGCGATCCATACGTCCGTTCCAGCACCTTGCCCTAACGCTGGTGGAAAAATCATATTACCTGCACCAAAAAACAGTGCAAATAACATTAAACTTATTGCAAACATCTCTGAAAACTTTAAAGATGATTTCATTTCTACTAACCTCCTAAAATAATTAATTGACAAAATATTCTGAAATATAATCCGTCACATATCCTCTTTCAAGCATACTTCCCCGTAAAAGAACGCAAAAAACACCCGTCCCTAACAAAGGGACGAGTGTTGAAATCGTGGTTCCACCCTTATTCTAATAAAATGAATTTATAGCAAAATAAGCTCATTTTATAGCTCGTGTAAATTGATAACGGTTTTATCCGTCAAGAATTACAATGCATCATGCATGCAGTTCACTCTTGAAGTTTAGAGGTGGTAAGCTTGTCTTTTCGTATTAGGAAGCTCACAGCCTAAGGCTCCCCTCTCTGAGAATCGTAAAATACAACTCATGTCCTCATCATTACTTTTATAAAATATCTTGTCGAAACTTGTTGTTTTTTATTATATGGGCTATTTTTTAAAAAATCAATAGTTTTATTTTTTCTGACAAAAAAATATAGGGAGAAAATTTTTCCTCCCTATAACTGCCCTTTTAATATCTCTAATTCCTCAGTTGCAATGTTCCGCCATTTTCCTACTCCAAGCTCATTTAGCTCTATATTCATAATGCGCACTCGCTTTAGCTTTATTACAGTAAATCCGAAAGCACGACTCATTCTACGAATTTGCCTGTTCATTCCTTGCGTTAAAACGATACGAAATGTTGATTGATCGACTCTCGTCACTTTGCACGGCTTCGTCATACCATCTTTAATCTTTACACCGCTGGACATCTCATCAATAAACCAGTCCGTAAAAGGTTTATCGACTGTGACAACATATTCTTTCTCGTGTTCGTGATCACCGTGTAAAATTTGATTGGCAATCGCGCCATCATTCGTTAATAAAATAAGTCCTTCTGATGCTTTATCTAATCGCCCAACTGGAAAGATTCGCTCTGGGTAATTGATATAATCAATAATATTATCTTCAATATGATCAGCTGCTGTACAAGTAATTCCGACTGGTTTATGGAATGCGATATACACTTTTTCTTTCTCTTCTTTTACAATAACTTGCCCATCAATCGTTACCCTATCACCATCGCTCACGAGTGCACCGTGCGTACATATTTCGCCATTAATAGCCACGCGTCCAGCTTTAATAAGGCGATCTGTTTCACGTCTTGAGCAGGATTTTGCTTCGCTTATGTATTGGTTGATTTTCATGTTTTGTTCCTTTTCATATATAATAAAAACGTCAATCTATGGCAATATCATTATGCCACGATTGACGCTTTTTCACTTCGCAAAAACAACTAAATAAATAACCCCAATCACCAAAAATATTCCACAACAAGCTAACAATACTTTTGCAAGTTTGTCCATAAACATATAATGGTTTCCCCTTTGTTTCGTTGTTTTCTATTTTAATTCGACAACTGTTACGCCTAGGCCTCCCTCGCCCATGTCACCGTAACGGTAATTCTTCACGCCGCGGTGCTTCTTCAAGTAATCTTGTACACCTTGGCGAAGCGCTCCTGTTCCTTTACCGTGAATGATTGATACACGAGGATAACTTGCAAGCTGGGCATCGTCTAAATATTTTTCAACGCGCATCATTGCATCTTCATAACGTTCACCGCGAAGATCAAGTTCCAATGAAACGTGGTAATCTCTACCCTTCACACTTGCGACTGCTTTTTTCTCTGTTTGTTTCGGTGTGTTAATGTATTCCATATTAGATTCTTTTACTTTCATCTTCAGAATACCGATTTGTACGCTCCACTCTGTATCGCTTACTTTTTCAAGTAATTGACCTTTTTGACCGAACGTTAATACTTTTACTTCATCGCCTGCACGTAACTGTTGTTTCGGCGCAGTGTTTTTCACGTTTACTTTTTGCTTCTTCACAAGCTCTGGCGCTGTTCCTTCTAGACGGCTCTTCGCTTCAATAAGCTCATGGTCTTTCACATTTACAAGCTGTGCTTTACGCAATTGACGAAGTTCTTGAATAATACCTTCTGCTTCTTTCTTCGCAGCTTCGACTTTTTCTTCCCCTTCTTTTTGCGCTTTTAATAGTTTTTCATCACGCTCATCGTTAAATTCAATAATTTGACGTTGCAACTCACGATGAAGTTTCTCAGATTGTTTGCGAAGTGCCTCTGCTTCATTCCAGTCACGCTCTGCGTTCTTCTGGCTCTCTTCTAACTTCGCAATCATATTTTCGATTTTATTTGTATCTGTACTAATGTGGTTACGGGCTTGGTCAATAACGCGATCAGATAATCCAAGACGCTTCGAAATTTCAAAGGCGTTACTACGACCTGGTACACCGATTAATAATTTATATGTTGGGCTTAATGTGTTCACATCGAACTCAACACTCGCATTAATAACTTGCTCACGGTTGTATCCGTATGCTTTTAATTCTGGGTAATGCGTCGTAGCAACAACGCGAGCACCGCGATTACATACTTCATCTAAAATCGAAATTGCTAGTGCAGCACCTTCTTGCGGGTCTGTTCCAGCACCTAATTCATCGAATAAAACTAAGCTTTCAAAATCAGCTTTTTCTAAAATATCTACAATGTTCACCATATGTGAGGAGAACGTACTTAAACTTTGTTCAATCGATTGCTCATCACCGATATCAGCAAAGATATTTTTAAATACACAAATCTCTGATTCATCCATTACTGGAATGTGAAGGCCAGATTGCGCCATTAATACACAAATACCAACCGTTTTCAGCGTAACTGTTTTACCACCTGTATTCGGTCCTGTAATAACAATTGTCGTGAAATCTTTACCTAACATAATGTTATTTGGCACGATAATTTCTGGATCGATAAGCGGATGACGTGCTTGTCTTAAATCCATGTAACGCTTGTTATTTACGATTGGTTTCGTTGCTTTAATTCGCTTCGCATAAAAAGCTTTCGCAAAGATGAAATCAAGATTTGCAACTACTTCTACGTTTGATAAAACGATATCGGCTTCTACTGCCACTTCTTCCGTTAACATTAATAAGATGCGTTCGATTTCTTGTTTTTCTTTCACTCGTGCTTCTTGCAGTGCGTTATTTAATTCTACAATGACTTGCGGTTCAATAAATAACGTTTGTCCAGAAGCAGATTGATCGTGAACAATACCACCATATACGCCGCGGTATTCTTGCTTTACTGGTATTACGTAACGTTCGTTACGAATCGTTACAATCGAGTCAGACAACATCTTTTGCGCGTTTGAAGAACGCGTCATATTTTCTAACTTTTCACGAATACGGCTTTCCGCAGTACGAATTTGAGTACGAATACCACGCAGTTTATCACTCGCGCTATCGACTACTTCACCGCCATCACCGATGCAATTTGTAATTTTCTTTTCTAAATCATATAAAGATACAATTTGAGCGACATGAGTTTCTAAAATCGGAAGCTCGACACCGTTATCAACCATATCTTCAATGAAACGTTTCATATTACGACTACCATACATCGTATTCGCAATATCAAGTAGTTCATTCGGGCTTAACATACTTCCAATCTTTGCACGCTTCACATTTGAACGAATATCCGTAATGCCACCTAATGGTGCACTACCTTTTAAACGAATGACTTTCGCTGCTTCATCCGTTGTATCTTGCATTTCTACAATTTCTTCAAAATCAGTGCTCGGCACTAAATGCTTCACTTTGTCACGACCAAGTGAAGATGCTGTATGTTCAAGTAATTGTTCTTTTACTTTATTGTATTCTAATACACGCAACGTTCTTTCTAACATGTTGCAGGTCCCCCTTGTGTTACTTATTACGTTTAATATAGTCTAATAAACGTTCAATATCCCACGTGTTAATCACGTTATCTTTTTGAATCCAACCTTTACGTGCTGCTGCTACACCTGTTTCCATATCTTCTAACATTTCAAGCGTATGAGCATCCGTATTAATCGCTACTTTCACACCAGCATCTTGTGCTTGTTTTAATAATTTCGCACTTAAATCTAGACGGTTCGGATTCGCATTTAATTCTAAAACTGTATTTGTTTCTTTTGCGAGTTCAATTAATAAATCTGTATCTACATCATAACCCTCACGACGCCCGAGAAGACGTCCTGTCGGATGGGCAATCATTGTAACATGTTTATTCTCAAGTGCAGTACGCAGACGCTTCATAATCGTTTCACGGTCTTGTGAGAAGCTAGAGTGAATCGCTCCAATGACATAGTCTAATTCTTCTAATACTTCATCATCAAAATCAAGCGAGGCATCTGGTAAAATGTCCATTTCAATTCCGCGTAAAATTGTAATGTCTGGATACTTTTCATTCATACGTTCAATTTCTTTCGCTTGCTCACGAAGACGCTCTTTCGTTAAACCATTCGCTACTTTTAAGTATTGCGAGTGATCAGTAATCGCCATAAACTTATATCCACGAGCACGGCACGCTTGTACCATTTCTTCAATAGAAAAAGCACCGTCACTCCAAGTTGTATGCATATGTAAATCACCTTGTATATCGGAAAACTGAATTAAGTTCGGATACTCTTTAATTAATTCAATTTCTTTTCCATCTTCACGCACTTCTGGCGGAATAAATGGCAGACCGAAATGAGCAAAGAAGTCTTCTTCAGTCTCAAATGTTTTCACTTCACCTGTTTCTAAGTTCTCTACACCGTACTCACTAATTTTCTCGCCTTTATCTTTTGCGATTTGACGCATTTTTACGTTATGGTCTTTTGATCCTGTGAAATGGTGAAGTGTTGTAATAAACTCTTCTGGTTTTACTAAGCGGAAATCAATTGAAATATCATATTCATATTGAAGACGAACAGAAACTTTCGTATCCCCACTTGCGATTACCTCAATCATATTATCGAATTGTAGTAAATGCTCACGTACCGCTGCTGGTTCTGTAGTTGCAATGATAAAATCTAAATCTTTCACTGTTTCACGAACACGGCGCAAACTACCAGCGCGAGAGAAACGAATTACTTCAGCAATATTCGACAATTTCTCCTCTATTTCCCCGGCAATAGGCAATACCATCGCAATTGGTAAACGCTCTGGACGAGAGCCTACTTGATCGATTGCTTCTAATATTTTCTCTTCTGTCTTCTTACCGAAACCAGCTAAAGCTTGTACTTTATTTTCCTCACAAGCAGCTTTTAACGTCTCCATATCAATAACGCCTAGCTCTTTATATAACTTAGCCACCTTTTTACCACCAAGACCTGGTAGTTTTAATAACGGCAATAAGCTACTTGGTACTTCTTTTTCAAGTTCTTGTAATACTTCAGATGTTCCCGATTCTATATATTCTTGAATAACGGCTGCTGTTCCTTTTCCGATGCCTGGAATCTTTGTGAAATCTTCAATTTCAGAAAGACTACGATCGTCACTTTCTAATGCTGCTGCCGCTTTACGAAATGCAGATATTTTAAATGGATTCGCACCCTTTAGTTCCATAAAAAGCCCGATTGTCTCTAATAATTTGATAACTTGTTTTTTATTTACTTTCATCATTGCCCCGCCTTTCTTTCATAGAAAAAAACTTCTCTTTCCGAAAAAAGAGAAGTTATACTCTGCTACCTGTCTGCCATAGTTCCTTCACCTTTTCAGATAGAATCGGTGTATCGTCTACAATTATTTTGCTAATTGATGATTTTTGTAATGGTGTTTGTACTTGTTCAATCGGAAGTATGTTTCCAATGATAATTAAGACAAACAAAATAATATATACTTCTAAAAATCCGAGGATTGCCCCCGCAAACGCATTTACTTGCTTTAAAACCGGTATTTCTGCAAACATATTTAACAAATTACCAAGTAATGAAAGTGCAATTTTAGTGATAATAAACAATATGATAAACGCAAGCGCTTGATAAAATACTGTCTCAATATTATTTGCATCAATCCATTCTGGAACAGATACGTTTTTATCAAATGGATACGGAATAAATTTCGCAAGTGCTGGCGCTAAATCTTTACAGTACCAGTATGCAACAAGGTATGCGATAATAAAGCTTGTTAACTTTACAAGTTGCAGAATAAACCCTCTGCGTAAGCCGAGGAAAAATCCCATAACAAGCAGTAAAATGATAATAATATCAATCATGTTATTCCATTCCTTTTTTTGTCATACTTTCTTTCAATTTCTCATGTTCTTCTTTTAATTTTATGTAATCGTGTATGACGTTTACCGCCGTCAATACCGCTAGTCTACTCGTGTCAAGCGAAGGATTCTTGGCATTGAGTTCGCGCATTTTATCATCCACAATCGCTGCTACCATGCGGATATGACTTGTACTTTCATCGCCAACAACTGAATATTGTTGACCATAGATTTCTACATTAATTCGACTTTTCTTTCCCTTTTGTTGTGACAACTCACCGGCCTCCAATCACGTACAGAATCCTAAAGTTTATCATACCATGAACCTTCATAATATGGAAACAGAAAGAACAATCCGATATGATAAAAATAACAATATAAAAAAAGGGGCGACCATTATGTCAAATTCTATCGTAATTCAAACAAATTCTACAGTAATTGAAGACATGAAACAACAATATAAACATTCGCTTAGCCCGAAAACTCCGCAAGGCGGGATCTTCATGGCAAAGGTACCATCTTGCACGATTACAGCATATAAATCTGGAAAAGTAATGTTCCAAGGAGGCCGCGCTGAAGCAGAAGCTGCTCGTTGGCAAACTGTCTCTCAAACACCAAAAACAGCTGTAAAAAAATCTGTCGATTCCCATCGTTATGCGCCGCCTGCTTCCATCGGTACAATGTCTATTGTAGGGTCTGATGAAGTTGGTACGGGAGATTTCTTTGGACCGATGACAGTCGTTGCTGTATATGTGGATGCGAAGCAAATTCCACTACTAAAAGAACTTGGTGTAAAAGACTCTAAAAACTTAAATGACGATCAAATTACTGCCATTGCGAAACAACTTCTACACGTTGTTCCTTACAGCTCTCTTGTCCTTCATAATGAAAAATATAACGAGCTATTTGATAAAGGAAACAACCAAGGTAAGTTAAAAGCCTTGCTACATAATAAAGCTATTACAAACTTATTAGCGAAAATGGCACCTACAAAACCTGAAGGCGTCTTAATCGATCAATTCACACAACCTGATACATACTATAAATATTTAGCAAAACAAAAACAGGTACAGCGTGAAAATGTTTATTTCGCTACGAAAGGTGAAAGCGTCCATTTAGCAGTAGCCGCTGCTTCTATTTTAGCTCGCTACTCATTCGTAAAACAGTTTGACGAACTAAGTAAAAAAGCTGGTATGCCACTTCCAAAAGGTGCTGGTAAACAAGTTGATATCGCTGCTGCTAAATTAATTCAAAAGCTTGGTAAAGAACGATTACCCGAGTTTGTGAAACTGCATTTCGCTAATACGGAGAAGGCGCTTCGCTTATTAAAATAGTATCGACAAAAACAGGAGCCTACAAACTCCTGTTTTTTGTTTCATCCTACTATTGTCCTTATAGTTTTGTTACAATTATAATATACAGATTATTCCAACATAGGAGGGGATCTACATTGCTACTTCTACAAATGATTCTAAATATTTTACTAGGTGATCCACATGAAAGACAGTTCGAAATTAGGGAAAACATTCAGCTACTAAGTGAACAACGAGAGTTCAACGATTTAATAGAGCGTTATGGTCGATCTTTTTCATTAAACTTTCGGATCCGCAGGTTTATCGGGAAACACGATGCCCGCTTGTTAATACATAATCCAGCAAAACTACAACACTTCTGTGAGGAACTTGAATGTATGATTAGAAAAAGGAGGTTTTTCATATGAACGCTGTAAAAGTAAAAACGGTACTTTATGCTTTCGTACACATCGTAGGTCCTCTTTCTTACTTCACTATTTCTACCATTTGGGGAGCTTTTTTCACTACTAAATCTACATTTGAAAATATATCTGATAATCTTGGCGTGATGGCCATCTATTACGTGTTCATAAGTTTACTGTGGTTTTTCTATTTCGATCGATTAGACAAAGATGTCGATAACATTACAAAAGAAATTAACGATAAGAAGATGTAATACATGAAAAAAGGAGAGTCGCCAAGACTCTCCTTTTTTATGTTAGCTTCGTTTCTGCTTCTTATTTGATGAAGGTACTTTATGTGAACCTGTTTCATGTGTCGTCGTTCCTTGTCCTTCTACTTCTGGAGAACCAAGGCTTGACCTTGAATGATCTTTTTTCACTTTTTTACTCATTTATATTCACCCCTTCGCGTTACTTTTTGCTACGGGGTCATAAACTATGCAAACAAAAAAGCGAGAGGAAATCCTCTCGCTTTTTTCATATTTTAGAACTCAGAAGAACCTGGAGTTCTTGGGAATGGAATTACGTCACGGATGTTAGCCATACCAGTGATGTACATTAGGAAGCGCTCGAAACCTAGACCGAATCCAGCGTGTTTTGTACCGCCGTATTTTCTAAGTTCTAAGTACCACCAGTAGTCCTCTTCGTTCATACCTAATTCTTTAATTCTGTCTACTAAAACGTCCATTCTTTCTTCACGTTGACTTCCGCCGATTAATTCGCCGATGCCAGGAACTAGAAGGTCAGTAGCAGCTACTGTTTTTCCATCTTCATTCATACGCATGTAGAACGCTTTAATGTCTTTCGGGTAGTCAGTTACGAATACAGGGCGTTTGAAGATTTCTTCTGATAAGTATCTTTCATGCTCTGTTTGTAAGTCAATACCCCATTCTACTGGGTATTTGAAGTCAGCACCTGATTCTTGAAGTACTTTAATTGCTTCTGTATATGTGATGCGACCGAAGTCAGAGTTAATCACGTTGTTCATACGCTCTAGAACTGTTTTATCAACGAAGCTGTTGAAGAAGTCCATTTCTTCTGGTGCATGCTCTAATACATATTTCATTGCATATTTCAGCATATCTTCTGTAAGATCCATTACATCGCCTAACTCAGCGAATGCAATCTCAGGCTCAACCATCCAGAACTCAGCAGCGTGGCGAGTTGTGTTTGAGTTTTCCGCACGGAATGTAGGTCCGAATGTATATACATCACGGAATGCTAATGCATACGCTTCAGCGTTCAGCTGTCCACTTACTGTTAAGTTTGTTTCTTTACCGAAGAAGTCTTTTGATTCATCAACTTGTCCGTCTTCACCTTTTGGTACGTTGTTTAAATCTTGTGTTGTTACGCGGAACATTTCGCCAGCACCTTCTGTATCACTACCAGTGATGATTGGTGTGTGAACATGTACGAATCCACGCTCTTGGAAGAACTGGTGAATCGCAAATGCTGCGATAGAACGTACGCGGAACGTTGCAGAGAATGCATTTGTTCTTGGACGTAAGTGAGCGATTGTACGTAAGTATTCAAACGTATGACGCTTCTTTTGAAGTGGGTAATCAGAATCTGATAAGCCCTCGATATCAATTTTTTCTGCTTTAATTTCAAATGGTTGCTTCGCTCCAGGCGTTGCAATTACTTTACCTTCTACTTTCACTGAAGAGCTAAGTGGCAGCTTTGCAATTTCTTTAAAGTTCTCTAATTCTGTATCGAAAACGATTTGAACGCTTTTGAAGAAGCTACCGTCGTTTAATTCGATGAAACCAAATGCTTTTGAATCACGTAAGTTACGAATCCACCCTGATACTTGTACTGTTTGACCTGCATACTTTTCTGTATCTCTATACAGACTTTTTACTAATGTGTTTTCCATAGTGAAATTCTCCTTTGCTGATATATTTAAATACAAAAAAACCTTTCATCCATAAAGGGACGAAAGGTTAAACTTCGCGGTACCACCCAATTTGTCATAAAGACCAACTTTAACTCGTATGTAATACATACTTCCCGGTTTGTAACAGGCCGGCTTCCCGTCTAAGTCTACTCTTGAATACAAAATTCAATTTCGGTTAGCAACTCCAAGGTGTTCTTCACATATACCGCCTCATCAGGCTCTCACCGCCCCTGACTCGCTTTGGATTATAGTATATACTACTTTTCCTTATCATCGTCTTTCATTTTGTTAAACTAAAATTAATGTACTACATTCGAGAGAAAGATGCAAGATGCCAGAAAATATATAAGCGATTTTTGTAATATATCGACTTACCGACATCTGTCGACGATTGTGCAATAAAAAAATTGCCGGAATGAATCCGGCAATTTTCTAATTACTTACGTAACTCCGCACCAAATTTCTCTTCTACCGTTGTTAATACACGGTTATGCGCTTCTGTTACTTCTTCATCTGTTAACGTACGTTCTGCATCGAAGTAAGTCATAGAGAATGCAAGTGATTTCTTGCCTTCTTCCATTTTTTCACCTTCGTATAAGTCGAATAGTGTTACGTCTTTCAAAAGTTCTCCGCCAGCTTCAGCAATGACTTGCTTCATTTCACCAGCTTTTGTTTCTTTTGTTACTACAACAGCCATGTCACGTGTCATAGATGGGAAACGCGGAATTGCTGAGTAGTAAGTTTCTTCAGCGTCTGCACCGAATATTTTTACAAGAGATAGTTCAAATACGAATGTATTTTTCACATCTAATTGTTTTTCTGCTTCTGGGTGCAATTGACCGATGAAACCAATTACTTCGCCATCTAATACGATGTCAGCTGTACGGCCTGGGTGCATACCTTCACGTTTTGCTGGTGCATATGTGATTTGGTTTGAAACGCCAAGTACGTCGAATAGTCCTTCTAGTACACCTTTCACAACGAAGAAGTCTACTACTTTCTTCTCACCTTGCCATGCATGGTGAAGAGCAAGACCTGTCATAACACCTGCAAGGTGTTGTTCTTCTTTCGGAAGTTCTCCTGCTTCTGTTGGTAAGAAGATAGAACCTACTTCGTATAAAGCAACGCTGTCGTTTTTACGAGCAACATTGTATGAAACTGCTTCTAGCAATTGTGGCACTAAGCTTAAACGAAGTTGGCTACGCTCTTCACTCATTGGAAGTGCAAGACCTACAGGAGCCTTTTCGTTTGGCTCAATCATGTATTGTTTCGCTTTGTCAGCGCTCGTTAATGAATACGTGATTGCTTCATATAAACCAGCACCCTCTAAGAAGCGACGTACTTTACGACGTTTCGTTTGTGCTAATGTTAATTTACCACGAGTCATCGTTCCAGAAGGTAATGTAACTGGAATGTGGTCATAACCGTATAGACGGCCCACTTCTTCTACTAAGTCTTCTGAAATTGTAATATCAGGACGACGTGCTGGTACATTTACATGGAATGTTCCTTCTACTTCTGTGAATGGGAATTTCAAGTTCGCGAACATTGTACCCATTTCACTCGCAGAAATATTTGTACCTAATACACGGTTTACTTTTTCAGCAGTAACAGATACTGTACGCTCTTGTACTTGTAAGTTATCAGCTTCTACTACACCTTCAAGTGCTTCACCGCCAGCATATTTCGCCATTAAGGCAGCTGCGTGTTGAATTGCTTCAAATGTACGTGTTGGGTCGATCCCTTTTTCGAAACGTGCACTTGATTCACTACGAAGACCTAAGTCTTTTGATGTACGACGTACTGTTTGACCTGCAAAGTATGCAGACTCAATTAGAACGTTTACTGTCTCATTTGTAACTTCAGAATCCGCCCCGCCCATTACACCAGCAACAGCTAAAGCTTTCGTGCCGTTTGTAATTACAAGATGGTGGCTTTGTAATGTACGCTCTTGATCATCTAACGTTTCAATTTTTTCGCCTTCTTTTGCAAGACGAACAACGATTTCTTTTGAACCTAATTTATCGTAATCGAATGCATGTAACGGTTGACCGTATTCCATTAAAATGTAGTTTGTAATATCAACTACGTTGCTAATTGGACGAATGCCAGCTGCCATAAGACGAGTTTGCATCCACATTGGTGATGGACCAATCTTTACGTTTTTAACCATTTTTGCAATGTATAACGGGTTTTCTTCTTTCGCTTCTACACTTACAGAAATATAATCAGAAGTTTTTTCTGCTGTTTCTTGTAAGTCGATAGCTGGAAGTTTTACTTCGCGGCCATAAATAGCAGCTACTTCATATGCAACACCTAACATGTTTAGGCAATCTGCACGGTTTGGTGTTAAGCCAAGCTCAAGTACTTCATCGTGTAAGTTTAAAATTTCAAGTGCATCTGCACCAACTTCAGCGTCACTTGGGAAGATGAAGATACCATCTGCGTATTCTTTTGAAACTAACTTTCCATCAATACCAAGCTCTTGAAGAGCACAAACCATACCGTGAGAAGCTTCACCGCGTAGTTTTGCTTTTTTGATTTTGAAGTTACCAGGAAGTACAGCTCCAACTTTTGCAACTGGTACTTTTAAACCTTTTGCAATGTTAGCAGCTCCACAAATAATTTGAACTGGCTCTTCTTCACCGATATCGATTAAGCATTTGCTTAATTTATCAGCTTCTGGGTGTTTTTCACATTCTAATACGTGACCAACTACAACACCTTTTACACCTTTATTTAATACTTCAACGCCTTCTACTTCAATACCACTTTTCGTGATTTTGTCTGCTAGTTCTTGTGCTGTTACATCTTTAATATCTACATACTCTTGTAACCAACGATATGATACGAACATATTTATCCTCTCCTTCCCTTACGCTCGTTTGAATTGTTGTAAGAAACGTACATCATTTGTATAGAAATGACGAATGTCATCTACTCCGTATTTCAACATTGCGATACGCTCTGCGCCCATACCGAATGCGAAACCTTGATATTCTTTTGAATCATAACCAGCCATTTCAAGTACGTTCGGATGAACCATACCTGCGCCTAGAATTTCAATCCAGCCAGTTCCTTTACAAGTGCCGCAACCTTTGCCATGACACATCATACAAGAAATATCCATCTCTACAGATGGCTCTGTGAATGGGAAGAAACTTGGACGAAGACGGATTTCACGATCTTCACCGAACATCTTTTTCACGAATACTTGCAGTGTACCTTTTAAGTCACTCATACGAATGTTTTTATCAATTACAAGGCCTTCAATTTGCATGAACTGATGTGAATGCGTCGCATCATCATCATCGCGGCGATACACTTTACCAGGACAAATAATTTTGATTGGGCCTTTTTCTTTATTATTTTCCATCGTACGTGCTTGCACAGAAGATGTATGTGTACGTAGTAACGTTTCTTCTGTAATGTAGAATGTATCTTGCATGTCACGTGCTGGGTGATCTTTCGGTAAGTTTAGTGCTTCGAAGTTGTAGTAGTCTTTTTCTACTTCTGTTCCTTCAGCTACTTCATAACCCATACCGATGAATACATCTTCAATTTGTTCAACAACAGCTGTTAACGGATGGTGACAACCTGTTTCAACAGGACGACCTGGTAATGTAACATCAATTGTTTCCGTAGCTAATTTCGCTTCAATTACTGCTTTTTCTAAGTTGCTAATTTTGTCTTCTAGACGCGTTTGAATCGCTTCACGTACTTCATTCACTAATGCTCCCATACGTGGACGCTCTTCTGCTGATAATTTTCCCATGCCGCGTAATACTTCTGTAATTGGACCTTTTTTTCCTAAATACGCTACGCGTACGTCGTTTAAGCCCTTTAGCTCTTTCGCTTCTTCAATAAGCTCTAACGCTTTTTGCTTTAGCTCTTTTAAACGTGCTTCCATTTTGGAACCCTCCTAATTTTAAAAATAAAAAAACCTCGCTCCCAAAAAGGGACGAGGTAAATTCGCGGTACCACCCTAAATTGACAGAACAAGTCTGCCCACTCATTAGTTATAACGATCAATTCTGACCGGAACGCCTTTACATATACATGGTCCTGGCGTCAACTCCAGAGGTGAATTCACTTCCGTCTACCATAAGAATGCTTTCAGTCTACGGCATTCTCTCCCTATATGGCGATTTTGTAAGCTACTCTTCTCTATCAACGTTTTTCGTTATTTAACTTTTAATATAATGTACTTCAACTTATTATAAGAAGTTTTTTATTTGTTCGCAACTGGGCTTTGTAAATAATACGTTAAAATCCCTGCTGCAACCGCAACATTTAATGATTCTGCCCCGCCGTAAATCGGAATATACAAGTTTTGATCCGTTTTTGCAAGAATTTCTTGGCGTACGCCATTTCCTTCATTTCCAACAATTAATGCAAAACTTCCGGCCGGAGTTACTTCACCATACGGAACTCCATTTTCAAGAGCTGTTCCATATACAGGAACGTTATTTTCTTTTAACTTGTCTACCCATTCTTCTAAGTTCCCTTTTACAATTGGCAAGTGGAAAATAGAACCTTGTGTAGAGCGGAGTACTTTACTATTGTAAACATCAACACAACCTTCTCCAAGCACAACGGCATGAATACCAGCTGCATCAGCTGTACGAATAATTGTCCCTAAATTACCTGGGTCTTGCAGGCCATCTAATAAAAGGAATTTCCCATCAGTAAGAGCTACTTCTTTCTCATGCTTCTCACAAACAGCAAATACACCTTGCGTCGTTTCTGTTTCACGAAGTATTTTTACAATAGCCTCAGGCACGATATACATTTCCACATCATTAACTGTCCAATCTCTCGGAAGGTCTGTCTGATCTGAAACGATAAGTTCTGTTACAATTCCTGCCTTCAAAGCTTCTTCGACTAAGTGGAATCCTTCTACAAAAAATAAACCTTTTTTATCGCGTTCTTTTTTCGTTTGCAGCTTTTTCCACTGCTTTACACGCGGATTTTGTATTGAATCAATGTTTTTCATAATATGTATTTCCCTCTCTTCTTGTCTTATCATTATAGCCTATTTTTCATACATATTTACATAAAAAAGAACAAAAACTAACGTCAGTTTCAATTCTGAAGAAGAGGTGAAAACAATGAGTTTTAATTTACGCGGTGCCGTATTAGCGAATGTATCTGGAAATTCACAAGATCAATTACAAGAAACAATTGTCGATGCAATTCAAAGCGGTGAAGAAAAAATGCTTCCAGGTCTTGGCGTTTTATTCGAAGTCATTTGGAAAAATGCTGATGAAAATGAAAAACATGAAATGTTAGAAACACTTGAGCAAGGATTAAAAAAATAAGCAATTTAAAAATCACCTTCGCATAAGCCAAGGTGATTTTTTTCACGAAAAATTTTTTCTTCTCCTAAACATTTCTACTTTACTAACGAACTATGATGGAGTACAATGTTCAAAATACATTTAAACCAATCGTTTTTTCTTCGTATACATCATTAGATAAAAGGAGTGAATGTTTTATGCACCGTATTACGCTTGAACAAATTTTTAAACACCATATTACACAAAAATACGTAAATCGTTCTGGAATGGTTCACGCGATCGCTGTCGCTTACCATGCGTTTCACCTAGCCAAAAAGCATCACGCCTCAGTCGATGCTGCCACAAAAGCTGGCTTCCTTCATGATATCGGACATCATACGTGGTACACAGGTGGCGAATGGGACTATGACTTATATAAAAAGAATGATATCCATGCAATTAAAGGTGCAGAAAGAGCACATAAATTGCTTATTAGATTGGGAGAGCATCCAAAACTAGCAAAAGAAATTTCTATCGCGATTCTTCTGCATACAGATTCTTTCTTAGTGGAACAAGAAATTGAAAGAACATCTCTTCAAAGCATTATTAAATGGGCAGACGAAGCAGATGAAGAACCAGGCGGAGCGCACCATTACCGAACTATCTCTTATGAAAAAGCACTGAAAGCTATTCAGCAATTAGATCGATTGGTAGAGCGTGAATTGCAAATAGAGCAAGCAAAATTGAATAACAAGGCAGAACATAGTTATCAATGAGAAAGAGGCATCACTACAGGGTGATACCTCTTTTATTATTTTACGAAAAATACACCTTTGAATGTAATATTTAAATGTTACATTCAAAAACAGATTACTTTATAATTAAATATACAAATATAAAGAGGTGATTTCACAAATGCAATCCGCTACACAACTTTCTGATGAACAGAAACACTCTATGTCATGGGGACAATTTATTAGCTCCGTTTTATTCGCTTTTTTCGGAACTGGACTCATTACCTTGTTCCTAGCAATAATGCCCTTAACAATTTATACGGCTGGTCTTACAAATAAAAAGCAAATTGCCCTGTATGAATCTATTGCAAACACCGCAAGTATAGGGTTACAACTAGCCATGTTGTTATTCTTTATTTTTAAATTCAAACCTGCGAAAAGATTATTACTGAACTCTTTTAACTTTAAAGCACTGAAAGAATGGCGCACATACGTATATTTACTTCTTTTCTTCGCTATAAACATCATACTCAACTACTTCTTATTAAATTATGTATTCCAAGACGCAACAAAGCAGCAATCTTCCGCACTAAACTTAGACGTTTTTAAGCAATATCAAATACTATTACTTCTGGGATTTGCAATACTCACACCAATTTTTGAAGAACTTATTTTCCGTGGTTTTATACTTCACTTCTTCTCTGAACGCTTTCCATTTTGGATTGCAGCAGTCTTAACAAGTTTCTTCTTTGGTATCGCTCATACATACTCACTTGGAGTAATGGTAATTACTTTCTTCATGGGATTATTAATGGCTATTTTATGTAAGAAAACAAAATCCATTCTTCCAGCTATGTTATTTCATATTATAAATAATACGTTGGCATTCTTCAGTTAAAAAGAGGTATCATCACGATACCTCTTTTTACTCTTTTATCACAACTTCAAACTCTTCTTCGATTAGCACTTTTTGATAATCCGTATCATTACTACCCATTTCTATCAATTTATACATATTTATTAATAATATCCAAAATGAACCTGATGTAGTAAAATATAACTCATTACATAAAAGGAGATTATATATGTTTAGCTTCCTTTGGATTGTTTATATGCCAATTCTTGTCTTATGCGGATTTTTCGGTGGTATTTTTTTAATTATTACTAGTATTAAACATCGTAAATTATTTGTTGGTTTAATGGGGGGTACTTAGCTTTTCCTTTGTAACGCTACCTTTTGTTTTTTGGAGCATGGGGGTGAATAGCGAGACAATCCTCCCTATTTCAACTACTTTATACTGGATATTGTTTTCTTTAACTGGATTATCGGCAGGATTAAGTGGATTACAAGTAAAAATTAAAAGTATACGCAACATAGGATTTATTATTTTTATTACGGGACTACTGGGGGTTATTTTCTGGGTACTCGTGTCTGTAGGTGATTCATTCTATATATAATATTTTTTAGAAACCTACAAATCGGAGGTAATACAGCAGTGGTCGGAATATTAACTTGGATGATTTTAGCTCTTACTTTGATGGTATGGGAATTTATCGTTGGTATTTTTTTAATTATTGCTGGCATGAAACATCGTAAATTACTTACTATTATAGCTGGTTTAATTAGCATATCTCTTATCGTTGTTCCTATCATTTGTATAGGTTCTGGAATACATTTAGAGGGGATGGTTCCAATTTCAGGAACTTTATATTGGAGTTTTTTCTCTTTAGCCGGACTATTAGCTATTATAAGCGGCAGACAAATATCAAGTATTCTTGCTATGGGAACGATTTTGTTTATAACAGGGCTGTGCTCCGTAACTGGTTATCATTTTTTTATATTTAACTCTTTAAAAAGACAAAAAAGCAGGGAAATTAATTCCCTGCTTTTTTATTTGGTTTATTGCCTGATTGTAAGAAGAACGATAACACCCAAGCAATACCTGCTAGTATCGTTGCAATTAAGAAGGCATCGTTAATACCGTTAATTGCAGATAGCTTTGAAATTTGTCCATATAATAGTTGTGTGCTCATCGCATCTCCTGCTTGAGCCGATCCGGCAATCGCTGCTAAACTTTGCCCCATACCGTGTACTTTATCAACTAAAATTGGGTTTGATGTTGTTAACATGTTGCCGTAATCTGCTACGTGAGCAGTTGTTTGTTGCGTCATAAGTGTGATTAAAATTGCTGTTCCGATTGAACCAGCTACTTGTCTTGACGTATTTTGCGTTGCTGTACCGTGAGAAATTAATTTCATCGGCAGTGCGTTCATACCAGCTGTCATAATTGGCATCATAATGAATGACATACCAATTGAACGTATAATATAATCCATCATAATAACGCTATATGGCGTATCCATTGATAACTTCGTAAATTCATATGTCGCGAACGTTGTAATAGCTAACCCAACAATCGCTAACGGACGAATACCGTATTTATCAAATAGTTTCCCTGCAATAGGTCCCATAATACCCATAATTAATGATCCTGGGAGTAATAATAAACCTGATTCGATTGGCGTAAAGCCGCGAATGTTTTGCAGATATACCGGAAGTAATAACATACCTCCAAATAACGCCATCGTTACAATTGCATTAATTAGTAAAGTGAAAGTAAATACTGGATATTTAAATACTTGTAAATCAAGCATTTTATTGTCTGTTGTTAACTCTCTCCAAATAAATAACGCTAAACCAATGACACCAATGATAAGTGAAATAACAACTTCTGCACTAGTCCAACTATTATTTCCAGCCTCACTAAATCCGTACAGTAAGCTACCTAGTCCAATACTCGAACTAATTACACCAAATACATCTAATTTTGTTTTAGACACTGGTTGAGCGAGTGTAAAGAATTTTAAAGATAGGAACGTAATAATTAAACCAATAATAAACATCGCATAGAACATTAAGTTCCAGCTATAGTTTTCAATAACCCAGCCTGTTACAGTTGGCCCAATAGCTGGCGCTAAAATCATTGCAACACCTAGTAATCCCATCGCTGCCCCACGCTTATGAGGCGGGAACAACGTCATAAAGATGTTCATGCCAACTGGCATTAAAATACCTGCACCGACCGCTTGAATTACGCGGCCCGTCATCATCATTGTAAAGTTTCCTGATGTAGCGCAAATGATAGATCCTACTGTGAAGAATAACATTGCCGCTACAAATAATTTACGATACGTAAATCGTGAAACTAAAAAGGCACTAATCGGCACTAAAATACCATTTACAAGCATAAACCCTGTAATTAACCATTGCGCCGTTGAAGTTGATACGTTAAATTCATTCATTAACGGAGGCAATGCAACGTTAATGATTGTTTGGTTCAAAATAGAAACGAACATGCCGAGAATTAATACTGTTACAACTGCTTTTACATTTACATTCTCTATAGGCATAGACGTTTGTTTTTTCGGCATTTCTTTTTCTTGTTTTACTTCTTCTTGCTTGCCTGTTTCTAATTCAACTACATTAGAAATTTCGGCTTCTTGCTTTTGTTCACTTTCTTTCTCTACTGCTTCTAGCTTACTTACTTCTATTTTACTTACGGCTGGGACTTGTTCTTCTCCCACGTTCGTTTTTTTCTTTCGTAAAAGACGATTTACAAGGAAGAAGACGATTATACAAAATAGTGCATATCCTACAATTGCAATTGAGGACATCTCATCTCCCCCTTACTTATGAATACGAACTGACACATTCATTCCAGGAACAATATTTACTGATTTGCTATGATCTAATGAAATTTTAACTGGCACTACTTGTGTTACTTTCGTATAGTTCGCTGTTGCATTACTTGATGGTAACATCGAGAATGTATTTGCTGTTGTTAAACCAACCTGTTCTACTTTCCCAGTTAACGTTGTATCTGGGTATGCATCTACATACACGTCTACGTCTTGACCTTTCTGAACATCATCAACATCTGTTTCTTCAATGTTTGCTGTTACCCATAAATTGTTCATATCAAATGCGTAAGCAATCGGGCTACCTGCTCCAACGAAAGCATTTGTTGTTGCGTTTGATTGTACAACCGTTGCATTTTGTGGAATTGTTACATCTACTGTTTGTTCTCCATTAGCTGCTGTTACAGTAACAGCTCCTAATTTATCATTCTCATTGTAATTTTTTCCAACTTCAGCTTTCCAGTCAGTTAGTTTCCCTGCTACTGGTGAAGCAACCGGAATTACCTTTCCATCGATCTTTGCATTGTCTGTTTTTAAGTAATTTTCCGTTTGGTTGTAATAGTAATAACCGCCAATACCGCCGCCAACTAGTACAATTAATGTGATAATGTTGATAATTACCATTCTTCGAAACTGATTCATTGCATTCCTCTCCTTATATCGCATATAATTTTTTTCTAAACTATTTATGTCCTTATTGTTTAGATTGTTTAATTGTTAATTATATTAACCTTTTAACAAAAAAATCACACCATCTGCAGCGTAAATCGAAACTTATCTGCCTGCGAGCGGTGCTGATTTCTGAAGGACTATCGTTTATAATTATAAATAATTATTTTGAATCTACAACCGACAATTTACGTATGAAATGTTGCTTAAACAACAATATAATACCAATATGTTGTTTAAGTATAGAAAATTAAACGAGGAGAAGTAAAATGTCTATTAAAAATACAAATGATCCACGTGTAAAGCGAACGAGACAACTCATTCAGGATGCTTTTGTCGCTTTAGTAGGCGAAAAAGGCTTTGAAAATGTAACTGTGCAACATATCGCAGAACGCGCTCCTGTAAATCGCGCTACATTTTATAGCCATTACCATGATAAATATGACCTATTAGACAAAAGTATTGAAGAAATGTTAGAGAAGCTAGCAGAAGTAATTAAACCGAAAAATAGAAATAAAGAAGATTTTCAACTTACATTCGATTCACCTCATCCTACATTTCTGGCTTTATTCGAACATATCGCAGAAAATGTAAACTTTTATAACGTTATGCTTGGGGATAAAGCTACCGGAAACTACTCTTATAAAATGATGAAAACAATACAAGTGCATTTAACATTAAGCTTGTCTATTTCACAACCAGATGACGAAGATCTTATGGTTCCTCGTGATATTTTGATTAGTTATGTGACAGGGGCTCACATCGGAATGATTATGTCATGGTTAAAAAGAGGAATGATATATACCCCGCATTTTATGGCGATGCAATTAACTCGTTTAATTATTTTAGGTGCTCATACTGCAGCAGGATTAGAACGACCTTTTTAAAACATAAAAAAGCGAAGGAAAATCCCCTTCGCTTTTTCTATTAATTAAATGTAATGTTATGTACAGCATCCTTATCAAGACGTTTAATAACTTCTACAATTAACTTTACTGCATTTTCATAATCATCACGGTGTAACATCGCTGCATGTGAATGGATATAGCGCGTTGCAATTGTAATTGCCATAGAAGGAATACCGTTTACAGCAATGTGAATCGCACCCGCATCAGTTCCCCCGCCCGCTACTGAATCATATTGGTACGGGATTTGTAATTCGTCAGCAACATCAACTACGAAATCACGTAAACCTGTATGTCCAATAACAGAAGCATCATATAAAATGATTTGTGGTCCATCGCCCATTTTACTTTGCGCTTCTTTTGACGTTACACCCGGTGTATCTCCAGCGATACCAACATCTACTGCGAACGCGATATCTGGTTTAATATAATTCGCAGATGTTTTTGCACCACGAAGACCAACTTCTTCTTGTACAGTTCCAACGCCGTATACAACGTTTGGATGCTTTTCATCTTTTAATTGTTTTAATACGTCAATTGCAATCGCACAACCGATTCGGTTATCCCATGCTTTTGCAAGTAACATTTTTTCATTCTTCATCACTTGGAATTCAAAGTAAGGTACAACTTGATCTCCTGGTCGTACGCCCCACTCCATTGCTTCTTCTTGGCTAGAAGCACCGATATCGATGAACATGTCTTTAATTTCAACTGGCTTTTTACGTGCTTCTGGAGGTAAGATGTGCGGTGGTTTTGAACCAATTACACCTGTTACATCTCCTTTACGCGTTACAATCGTCACGCGCTGTGCAAGCATAACTTGTGACCACCAGCCTCCCACCGTTTGGAAGCGTAGGAAACCTTTGTCATCAATTTGCGTAATCATAAAGCCAACTTCATCTAAATGACCTGCAACCATAATTTTCGGGCCGTTTTCTTCCCCTACTTTTTTCGCAACTAAACTTCCTAAATTATCAGTAGAAAGCTCGTCTGCAAATGGCTCGATATATTTCTTCATTACTTCGCGTGGTTCACGCTCGTTACCGGCAATACCACGTGCATCTGTTAATTCTTTTAGCATTGTCAATGTCGCGTCTAATTTTGTCATTGCCAACACCCTCCTTTTTCTTCAGTCAATTCATTATACAATAATTAAATTGAAATATTCAAAAATTAAATTAGTATCCTTGTGTTTGACGCTGATGATTTACTTCATTTTTATCTAAATACGCTTTTTCAATCTCTTCTTGCTCAAATTCAAGTGCTTGTCCAAGTCGAAGATAGCTCGTAAATAATTCAATATAGTTTGTAATAGATGGTTGATCTGTAAAACGAATTACTTTCGCGTATGTGTCTAAGAAAATTTCCACTTGTGTTTTATTCGTTTGTGCACATTTATAGAATAGGAAGTTTTTATCAATACCTAAATCAATTCCGATTGATAAAATAAAATGCAAACCATCTACGTATTCTTCTAATATTACTTCACGTTCCGAAGCTGGTTTGTTGCTCCAATATTTAAAACAACGTGTTTCATTTGCAAGTTCTCCAATTTCTACAAGAAGAGCTAACATTTTTTCTTTTAACAATTTTTTCGGTTGTAAGTCATGTTCTTTTGCAATACGGTCATCTAATTCTTTTTGTAATTTAAATAGTTGTAGTAAGTCCATTCTATTGTCCTCCTCCAACATCGCATTTTACGCAACAATGTTGTTCCATCTCAAAGTTCATTATTATGTTTCAGTTCTTATGAATAAGTCAGCTATCTACCTCTTTATAAAATAGCTTGTCCTTAATTTACAAATACGTTTCAGTCATCGCTCTTAAATTGTTCATCTGATGAAAGTTCCATATCATCTTTCCATTATAGCAGTGTCGTTTCGGCTAGGAAAGATACTCTTCTTTCCAAAAGAGCAGAATTGAAACAAGCCAGGAGGATTATCCTGACTTCACATATATATTCTTCTATACCGCTATAGTTTTTATATTAATTTTGTCATATCGATAACGACACATCCGTTAATCTTTAGAACTTCAAACTTCTCTCTGAATACAAACAAAAAACCTTAGAAGAAAATTCTTCTAAGGTTTCAACTAATTAATTAGTTAATGTTGTTTTTTGCAACTGTTGCTAATTCAGCGAAAGCTTTTTCGTCATGAACAGCTAAGTCAGCAAGCATCTTGCGGTTAACTTCGATGCCAGCATTTTTAAGACCGTGCATTAAGCGGCTGTAAGAAAGACCATTCATACGAGCTGCTGCGTTGATACGTGTAATCCATAATTTACGGAAGTCACGTTTCTTTTGACGGCGGTCACGGAATGCATACATTAGAGATTTCATAACCTGTTGGTTAGCAACCTTGAATAATGTATTTTTTGAACCGTAGTAACCTTTTGCTAATTTTATAACTTTTTTACGACGTTGACGAGTAACTGTACCACCTTTTACTCTTGGCATAATATTACCTCCTAATTGTTCTATATATCAGCCGAACTTATTTTAAGTTGTCAAGCATTTGACGAATGCGTTTGAAGTCACCAGCGCTTACTACACCAGCTTTACGTAGTTTACGTTTAGCTTTTGTAGATTTGTTAGCGAATAAATGGCTTGTGTAAGCGTGAGAACGTTTCAGTTTACCTGATCCAGTCTTTTTGAAACGCTTTGCAGCGCCGCGATGAGTTTTTTGTTTAGGCATAGGTATTTCCTCCTCTATCTATTACTTATCGTTTTTCGGTGCTAAAACTAAGAACATACTGCGTCCTTCCATTTTAGGCTTAGATTCAACTGTACTAACTTCAGCACAAGCTTCTGAGAAGCGATCTAAAACACGTTGACCGATTTCTTTATGAGTAATGGCACGTCCTTTAAAGCGAATTGACGCTTTAACCTTGTCGCCTTTCTCTAAAAACTTGATAGCATTACGAAGTTTTGTGTTAAAGTCGTGTTCATCAATTGTTGGACTTAAACGAACTTCTTTCATGCTAATTACTTTTTGATTTTTGCGCTGCTCTTTTTCTTTCTTCTGTTGCTCAAAGCGGAATTTACCGTAGTCCATAATGCGGCATACTGGCGGTTTCGCATTTGGAGCAACTAATACTAAATCAAGATTAAGATTTGCAGCTAAGTCTAAAGCGTCATTACGAGACTTGATTCCAAGTTGATCGCCATTTGCGCCAACTAAACGTACTTCACGTGCACGAATTTGCTCGTTAATCATCATATCCTTGCTAATAGTAAGCCACCTCCAAGGTTTTCTCAGAACATATTTTGTAGTCATAGAACCCGACAAAAAAAGTGCGGGCATACGACACCCACACTTGTAAAATCTTAAGTAAGAAATACATTTACCTGCTAACTGCGAATGCGTCCATCAGGTGAGAAGCGGGTGCTTCTACTTGTTCCACAAAACAATATTCTATTATCCTTGATGAGTTTATCATAGGACATGACGTCTGTCAAGAAGACGCGATGTGTTTTACTAACAACAAGAAATATTGTAACAAACAACTAACATACTTGCAATACTTTTTTATGATAAGTGTTACATGGTTATTTTTTCTAATTCCCCTCAAGTATATTACATAAAAAAGCCGCGGTATACCGCGGCTTTTTCTTATCGTTTTCCTTCTACTTTAATCATGTCAACAAAAGCATCTAATGCGATTGTTTCTGATTTTTGTTCACCATATTTACGTACGTTTACGCCGTTTTCAGTTACTTCATTGTCACCTACTACAAGCATGTACGGAATTTTTTGCATTTGTGCTTCACGGATTTTGTAACCGATCTTCTCTTCACGAGTGTCTAATTCAACACGGATACCAGCACGACGCAATTCGTCTTGTACTTTCTTCGCATAGTCTAAATGTACTTGCGGAGAAACTGGAATTACTTGTACTTGAACTGGAGCTAACCAAGTTGGGAATGCACCTTTGTATTCTTCAATTAAGAAGGCTACGAAGCGTTCCATAGTTGATACAACACCACGGTGAATTACAACTGGACGATGTTGCTTACCGTCTTCACCAACATAAGTTAATTCAAAGCGTTCTGGAAGTAAGAAGTCTAATTGTACAGTTGAAAGTGTTTCGTCTTTTCCAAGAGCAGTACGAACTTGAACATCAAGTTTTGGACCGTAGAATGCCGCTTCACCTTCAGCTTCATAGTAATCAAGACCCATTTCATCCATAGCTTCTTTTAACATACCTTGTGCTTTTTCCCACATCTCATCATCCGCATAATACTTTTTAGTATCTGCTGGGTCGCGATAAGATAGACGGAATGAGTAGTTCTCTAAACCGAAATCTTTGTATACTTCTAGAGTTAAGTTTACAACACGTTTTAACTCTTCTTTAATTTGATCTGGACGAACGAAAATGTGCGCATCGTTTAAAGTCATTCCGCGTACACGTTGTAATCCAGATAACGCACCTGACATTTCATAACGATGCATTGTTCCAAGTTCCGCAATACGGATTGGTAATTCACGGTAGCTGTGAATATCATTTTTATAAACCATCATATGGTGAGGACAGTTCATTGGACGAAGAACTAATTCTTCATTATCCATTTCCATTGATGGGAACATGCCATCACGGTAGTGGTTCCAGTGACCAGAAGTTTCATATAACTCTCTGCTTCCTAATACTGGAGTGTATACGTGATCATAACCTAAGCTTGCTTCTTTATCAACGATGTAACGCTCGATAATACGACGAATTGTTGCACCTTTTGGTAACCAAAGTGGTAAACCTTGTCCTACTTTTTGGCTATTAGTAAATAGTTTTAATTCTTTACCTAATTTACGGTGATCGCGCTCTTTCGCTTCTTCAAGCATACGTAAATGCTCATCTAATTCTGCTTTCTTAACGAATGCAGTACCGTAAATACGTTGTAACATTTTATTATTGCTATCGCCGCGCCAGTAAGCACCTGCAACGCTTAATAATTTAAACACTTTAATTTTCCCTGTAGATGGAAGGTGAACACCACGGCAAAGGTCGAAGAATTCGCCTTGCTCATAGATTGAAATAACTGCATCTTCTGGAAGGTCGTTAATTAAATCTAATTTTAACTCATCGCCAATTTCTTCAAAGCGACGAAGTGCTTCTGCACGTGGTACTTCATGACGAACGATTTCTAAGTTCTCGTTCACGATTTTTTGCATTTCTTTTTCGATTTTCTTGAAGTCTTCAACTGTAATTGCTTCTTCCATATCGATATCGTAATAGAAGCCATTTTCAATTACTGGGCCAATGCCAAGCTCAAGCTTAACATCTTTATATAAACGTTTTAACGCTTGTGCTAAAAGGTGGGCTGTTGAATGGCGTAAAATATATAAGCCATCTTCAGAATCTAATGTAATAATAGAAACTGCACCATCTTCTTCGATTGGTGTAACAAGATCGATCATCTCATCGTTTAATTTTCCAGCTACAGCTTTTTTCTTTAAGCCTGGGCTAATAGAAGCTGCGATTTCTTCAGTTGTTACGCCTTTTGGAAACTCCTTCACAGCTCCATCAGGGAAAGTAATTTTAACTACATCTGCCATCACTGGTCACTCCTCTTTTTCTCAAAATAAAAAACACTCATCCCATAAAAAGGGACGAGTGTTGAATTCGTGGTTCCACCCTTGTTCCAATTAACATGATCGTTAATTGCTCAAGTTCAACATAACGGTGTTGTCCGTTAGCAATTACTAAAAGAATCGTTCACTGCTAAAGTTTAGAGGTGGTAAGTAATAATCCCGTACTAGGAAGCTCACACCCTAAGGCTTCCCTCTCTGAAAATCGTAGAAAACTACTCATGTCCTCATCATGACATTTCGATATATTTCATTTATGTAGGTAATTATATGCTCAAAAACTTAGAAAATCAAGGGCGTTACCTTTATTTTTTAAATTTTTCACATTGCGCTCAAAATCATGTAATCCATGTAATTGGACCCGTTCTTGAAACACATTTCGCAAAGTAATAATCATATTATGGTCTTGTTCTTTCGTATATAAATAAATCTTTTTGGGCGAAATAGAAAGAAGCGGCGCAATTACTTTCGTATCAATATATACATCATTTTGCTTTAATAATTCCTCATCTATATATTGGACCAACTTCTCCTGTTTTAAACGTCTACCTTTATCATCATAAAAGATAAAGCTTTCATCAAAAATAAGATGCACGCAGGACAAGCGTGATTTACGGCTACTCACTTGTTGCCGAAGCGTTTCAATGAACATTTGGTATTCTTGCTCCATCTTATACTCATCAATTGCCACTTCCGCAAGTTTAGCCACCATTTCCCTATATGTACGAAGACGAAAACGGATATATGATGAAAACGAGAATGAGAGCGGATCACAAAGCCAATTATTTAAAGAAGACTTAATATATGACTCAAATGCGTTACGCGTTAAATCCTGAGCTACACCTTTTCTTCTTCCCTTTAAAATCTCATGTGCCATGTGCAATATTTGATGACATTCTTCTTGTTCTTCATAAAAAAACTTTTCTTTTAAGATCGTATAAATCCACTCATTTTGTTTCACATTCACAATGAAATACACCATTACTGGCAATAAGATTTTTTCAATATAATTCGATTCACGTACTGGTATGTGAATCACCACTTTTTGCTCCTGTAAATACACACTCGTTTCCTTATATAACACTTCCGCTCTTTTCAGCAATTGTCTATATACGTGCATAGCATCATTTTTTTCTTCGAAGCAAATTTCAATCACTTTTGTCCCCCCTTTTATCCCTGCTCTAAAGGACTGTATCTATACGTTACAAATCCTATAAGAGTCCGTCCCGTGGAAGTTCACTCTTAGTAGAATTACATTTCCTATCGTTAGAAAATCCACTCAATATGGCTTGCTAATTTTATATATATTAAGGGAGAGAGAAAAAAATGATACAAGCTACTATGAATTTTTTATTGTATACTTTATTTATCACTAAAAGGGGGTATCTGAATGTTCGAATATAAATTCGTAAAAGTCGAATTCCATTGGGGGCTCACTCGCTCAAAACTAGCTGAAGACTACCAAGAAATTATTCAAGAACATGCTAGAGATGACTGGAGGTTCGTACAGATTGTCGCCCCTACGATTGGCAGTTCTGGACAACCTGAATATTTCGACCTCATATTTGAAAAGAAAATATCACTATAATACAAAAGAGCAAGCTTCTCAGCTTGCTCTTTTACTTATGACGACGGTTTTTCCCACCAATCGGAATTGGTTTCGCTAAATATTTAATTCGTTCCATAATACGTGCTGCCTTCATTTCTTCAGCCTCACCACGCTGTGTATACGTTAAATGGTGTTCCAGTTGTTTAAAATCAAAATTAGACGTAAAGAACGTCGGTAAGTTTTCTAACATACGGAATTGCAAGATTGCACCAAGCACATCGTCACGCACAAAGCTTGACATCGCTTCTGCCCCGATATCATCTAACATTAAAACTTGTACGCGTTTAACCGCATCAATCTTTTCACCAATCGAATTATCTTGAATCGAACTTTTGATTTCACGTAAAAATTCTGGGAAGTATACGAGCATCGAACTTATTTTCTTTCGAGCAAGCTCGTTCGCAATTGCTCCTAAAAGGTACGTTTTTCCTACACCAAATTTACCGTACAAATATAAACCTTGTGCTTTTTTACCTGGTTCATATGTACTTAAAAATTCATTCGCTGCACCAATTGCATCGATACGTGCATTTAAATCAGAAGGGTCTAAGTTTTCCATAGTTGCCTGTAAAATATCCGTTGGCATATATACACTTTGAACGAGTTTTTCATATTTCTTTCTCTCGTCATGCGCTACTTTTCTAACACAGCGATCGTATTGAATATCAATCATCTTTCCTTGAATAACAAGCTTTGGCTCGTACCCTTGCAGCATATTTTTACATGAACCTAAATCCGGACAATCCACGCAACCTACACTTTGTCCAATATATTCATATAGCTTCACAAGACTGCGCTCAATCATAGAAGTCGTTACTTCACCTTTATGTTCGTCTATAAATTCTTTCACACGCGGATGCGCCATTACTTCTGCCTTTAATACTTCATATCTATTTTTAAATTTTTCATTTCCCATTAATTTTGCAAATGAATTTTGAATATGCTCCATTTTCTCACCTCAAAGAGCGTTCATTCTCTTCTATTAATCACGCTTATATTTTTTTAACACTTCTTCTAATCGTTTTCGTTCATCTTCTAACGTACTTGCATCTTTTTCTACACTTACATCTTTCTTCGCCGTTTCTTTCTCTTGTTCTTTCGGTTCTTCTTCCTTAAGCCAATCTGGTACCATTTCTTTCCGTACCGTTTTCTTCGCCGTACGGCCTTTTTTCTTCGTCTCAGCCCACTCTTGATATTGACGGTTCTCTTCTTTCGCTAACTCCATCGCGTCCGCTACTGTACCGACCTTTTTACGTGCCCAATGCCCAGCAATCTTCTCGACATACGTTTTCGCAAGTTTCATATCTGAGCGTAGCATAACGTAATAAATAAGTACATTCACAACTCCTGGTGTCAATTTTTGATTAATCATGACATCTTCAACGATTTGCAAATCCGCTTTCGTTGCCTCTGCACCACCAGAAATCTCTTTCAATAGTTGTTTTGGCGAGATTTCCTCTAGCTGCTTTATTAGCATCTCCTCTTGCGATGAAGGCTCTTTCTCTTTCATCGTACGTGCAGCATGAGGCTGTACTCTTTCACTTAATACCGGTAATGCTTGACCATTTTCAAATTGATACCAATCGCGTGCTCCTTTTCTAAGCCTTTCCATATCAATTGTTTGCATCTCTGTCACCGCACCAAGAACGATATTTTGCATCGATAACACATCTACACCATACACGTAAGCAAGTGTTATAACGCAATCTCTCACTTGATCTGTAATCGACTTTTTAGGAACAAGAGCGGACAATCCATCTACAAATAAAGAGAAGTCAAAGAAATCATTCCAAACTTTCGGAGCGTCTCCCTTCTCGTTACTTGGCATAGTTGTCGTTTTTGGAATACGAAGATCTTCTTGCGCATGCTCAAGCTGTCCTGGATTAAACGAACCAAACACATCATTGAAAGAACGCGTAACATTTTCATAAGAAGCAAAATCAAATTCTTCTTCTAAGAAATATTGCTTTACTTGATTATATTTTGTCCGACTCAATCGATTGTATAAAAAGATACTTAAAACAATATCATCAAAAAACTGCTTCGGAGATAAAGGTGGTTGCAACTCATATATGAACATTCGAATATCTTTTTCTTTCTTAATATATACCTTCAAAAGTCCAATTGCCTCTAACTTTACTCGTTCCTCATATATTTCAGGAAGTTGCATTTGCATAGTCACCATAAGGGAATGATGCGTATTCTCTTTTCCAAATACACGATCTTGCTCTAGCTCCCCCCATAGTGTCATGTATAAGCTAAAAGCTCTACTACCTATTAACGGCTGATACAACATCGTTAATACTTTTCGGTCGTAATTATGCAGTAGCCCTTTCGCACTTACTTTATAACGATCAATCGGCAATAGCTCCATCCATGACTGTTTTTCCATTCTTGCTTTTCCTTTCTCTCATCCAATCTATCCTCTACTTCATTCGTCCTATCTTCATTATATAAATTCTTAGTGAAAAAGAGCTATTAGCTTACGCTTCTAGCTCTCTTATCCTATTACTTACGGTATGTAAAGAGAATAAAATACAACTTCTACTCTCTTTCTTTTTGCAGTATATCTTTTAATTCTTCAATAAATACATTTAAATCTTTAAATTGACGATATACAGAAGCAAAGCGTACGTAAGCAACATCATCAATATCGCGAAGTTCTTCCATAACAATTTCACCAATCATATCACTTTTCACTTCTGATATACCTAAATTACGCAGTTCACGTTCCACGCTTTGTGTTACTTCTTCTAATTGTCTTAAAGATACTGGTCTTTTTTCACACGCTTTAATTAAACCACGTAAAATCTTTTCTTTATTAAACTCTTCTCGTGTGCCTTCTTTTTTTACAACGATAAGAGGTGACTCTTCTACCCTTTCAAAGGTCGTAAAGCGACTTAAACAACTTTCACACTCTCTCCTTCTTCGAATAGAGCGCCCCTCGTCTACCGGACGCGAATCTAACACTCTTGTACCATTATGAGAACAGGATGGACAACGCAATTCATTCACTCCTTTACACTATACTCTTTATTTTTCTCTACTCACTTCACCTAAAATATATATACAATATTATATAACTCATTCTAACTCTCTTACCACTTTAAGTTTAAGCGCATCACTTTATCATCTCATCCTTAAAAATAAGATGGTATATAGGGCACTACCTCATTTGCAAGAGTACAATTTATTCAACTAACGAGTACGTTATATTTCCTCTTTTTTATAAACTAAAAAAGAGGTGCATTATACACCTCTTTACATTTTAAATCAATTATGTTCTTTTTTAAAGAGCTTTTGTTTCTCTCTGCTTAATTTCGAAGCTACCAGTGCCTCGAGGAAGCTCGATGCTCTCACGCGTTTTCGCGTTTAAACCTTCTGCAATATATTCTGCAGCAACATTTGGATCAATACGATCCCCACAAGTATAAACATCAATACTCGCGTAACCGTGCTCCGGAAAGCTATGAATTGTTAAATGTGATTCCGAGATAATTACTACTCCACTTACACCTTGTGGTGCAAATTTATGAAAAGCAACCTCACGCACTTCAGCACCAGCTCTTAGTGCTGCATCCACAAATAATTGTTCAATATACGGCATGTCATTAAGCTTGTCGAAATCGCAATCCCAAAGTTCAGCGATCACGTGACGACCCATCGTATCCATAGTATCCATTCTACAGTTCCCCCTTGTAAATTTATTCTAACTGTTCGAATTGAAAACTAATTTGCAATTTGGCTTGCTCCACTACCACGGGGGAAAGTTAGTCCAGAGAGGTCCTAACCCTTTAAGTAGTGACTACGTACCTCAGCTCTTAAGTTTACGAGTGTTAGTATACTTTGTTTATTTTCATTTTGCAACAACAGTTTTTTCGATTTTCTGTCATATTTTCCTCTTTACTTTTCCCTAAAAAAAATAAACGATTCACAAATGCAGCAATCACAACGTTTCGTGGTATGTCCACTTTTTAAAATATACTCATATAATTTTTTTCCTTTTCAGAAAAAAATAAAAAAAGAGGGCAAGTATTGCCTTGCCCTCTCCCTTATTCACTTAAATGTGTTGCACATTTTCTTGTTTCGCTAACTCTTCAACAACTAACGTTACAAGATCTACAACACGACGAGAGTAGCCCCACTCGTTATCATACCAAGCAAGTACTTTCACTTTACGATCACCCATTACCATTGTAGATAAACCATCAATGATAGCTGAGTGTGTATTTGTATTAAAGTCGATAGATACTAAAGGCTCTTCGCTGAATTCTACAATACCTTTTAACGCACCGTTTGCAACCGTTTTGAAAGCTTCATTAATAGCTTCAACTGTCACATCACGTTTTACGTCTACTACTAAGTCAACAAGAGACACGTTTGGCGTTGGTACACGAAGTGCCATACCATGAAGTTTTCCGTTTAAGTGCGGAAGAACTTTTGCTAGCGCTTTCGCGGCACCTGTCGTTGTCGGAATGATTGATTGTCCGCAAGCACGCGCTCTTCTTAAATCTTTATGTGGGTTATCAATATTTTTTTGGTCATTTGTATAAGCGTGAACAGTCGTCATTAAACCGTTTTCAATTCCGAACTGCTCATCTAACACCTTTACAACAGGCGCTAAACAGTTTGTTGTACAAGATGCATTTGAAATAACAGTATGTTTTGTAATATCTAATTGGTCTTCATTCACACCAACTACAATTGTTACATCTTCATTTTTACCAGGCGCTGTTAAAATAACCTTTTTCGCTCCAGCTTCAACATGAAGAATTGCTTTTTCTTTTGAATTAAATTTACCAGTCGCTTCAATTACAACTTCAACACCTAAATCTGTCCAAGGCAATTCCTTTGGATCGCGGTTGTTTAAAAGGCGAATCATTTTTCCATCAACTAATAAGTGATCTTCAAATGCTTCTACTGTTCCGTCAAACTTGCCATGAACTGTATCATATTTAATTAAGTGTGCTAACGTTTCAGATGGATAGCTTGCATTGATTGCTACAATTTCGAATGCGCTTTCTTTTATTGCTTGACGAAATACCATTCTCCCAATACGTCCAAATCCATTAATTGCCACACGAGTCATAATATGTTATCCCCCTTGAATGCGTTATACTATTTATCTCCAATCCCAATAATAGTATAACACAAAAAGGGGATATGTCACTAAGCATTTTCATTAATTTCACAATTTTTTAGTCAATAATGTTCCATTTCTTTAAAATTACCTGCAATTGTGTTTTCGTTCCCATAATTGTGCCATCATTATTTATCACTTCATCTGCATTTTTCACTTTTTCTGCTAACGGCATTTGAGATTGAATACGCGCCGTTGCTTCTTCTTCCGAAAAACCATTTCGTTTCATCAAACGTTCTAATTGTGTATCAGGCGTAACTGCTACAACTAAAACACGGTCAACGAGACTTGTTAATTTACTTTCAAATAAAAGAGGGATATCTAACACAATCGCTTGCATACTTTCTTTTATGTACATTTCCTTTTGTCTATTCATTTCCTCACGTACTGCAGGATGAACAATTTTGTTTAACTGCAATCGTTTTTCTTCATTATAGAAAACGACACTCCCTAATTTCGGCCGATTCAGTTCTCCGTCTTTTTGTAACACTTCCGTTCCAAATACTTCTACTATTTTGTTATATGCTGGTTTTCCTCGCTCTACAACTTCTCGCGCAATAATATCTGCATCAATAACTGGTATGCTCAATTCACGAAGCATTTGAGACACTGTACTTTTTCCACTTGCAATGCCTCCTGTTAATCCAATTACTACTGTCATCATAATCCTCCTCATAATAAAAGGCGCGAAACTAATGTTCCACGCCCATACTTACATTTTCCAAATTCCAATAATAATGAGTAATACTCCAGGCAGGAATGTAAATTTTTGTAACCACTTCATATTCGATAAAACCGTCCCAAGTTTCATTCCAATAAATAAAAACAAAGAACTCATAACTGCAACTAATATCGCCATCATAGCGGGTGCATACCCTAATAAAGATGCACCAATTCCAGCACCAAATGAATCTACAGAAAGAGCGATACCAAGAAGTAATGCTTCCCCTGCAGAAATGGTGCCTGATTTATCAAAGTCTGCTACAGTCGGTTTCCGTAAAATTTGAATTACTAGCCCTAGCGAGGCAATCTCTAATTTCCAGACCTTCTCCTCTTGCTTCGGTTCTTCTTTTTTCTCACTTCGAAAAAATTGATATAACACCCAAATCCCTATTCCAATAAGAACAAGCCCACCGATACGCGTTGCGATAACAGGTGAAAATATTTTCGCGATCATATGTCCAATTCCCATTGAAACAAGCATAACAGCCGCTGAACAGATTCCGATAATTATAATTGATTTTAGTGGAATTCTTACGCTTCTTAACCCATATGTTAGCCCTACACTACAGCTATCTAAGCTTAATGTAAAAGCTAATAAAATAAGAGATAAATAAAGGTACATCGGTAAGCTCCTCCCTTATACATAGCTCTGCTGTATGTATATGACAAATGCCTATCCGATGTTATCTCTTTTCTATATTCTAGGCTGACAAATTGGGCAGTAATGCGTTCCTCGCCCGCCGACAACTGTTTTTTCTAATATCGTACCACAAGTTACACACGGCTCTCCTTTTTTTCCATATACATTTAGGAGTTCTTGGAATGAACCAATTTGCCCTTGTGAGTTGATATACGTCCGAATTGTACTTCCGCCACGTTTTACCGCTTCACCTAACGTTGTAACGGTAGCCTCATAAATCCGCTCAATTTCTTCTACTGTTAAAGAAGAAGCTTCTCGTTCCGGATGAATTTGAGAACGGAATAAAACTTCATCAACATATATATTTCCAAGCCCTACTAAAAGACGCTGGTCCAATAGCACAACTTTTATTTTACGATTTGTCTTTTGCAGTCTTTCTTGTAAATACTGCGGTGTCAATTCAGCATCAAACGGCTCCGGACCTAAGTCAGCAAGAGGCATTTGATTCATCTCTTCACCTTTCTTAAAGAGATGCATCGTACCAAACTTTCTCACATCTTTATAATGTAATTCAGTTCCATCTGTAAATAAGAAACGGACGTGCGTATGTTTATCAATCGGCTCATCCTCTTGATGTAGTAAAAACTTTCCTTCCATACGCAAATGTGAAACAATAACATAATTTGTTACATATAGAAGCAAAAACTTTCCTCTTCGCTTTATATTTTCAATCTTCTCACCTTTTAGCATTTCTTTAAAGATTTCTGCATCATCCGGTCGTTTCACTATTTTTGGATAAGTAACAATAACATCTTCAATCGTTTTTCCTGTTACAAGATTTTCAAGTGTCCGTCTGACGTTTTCAACCTCTGGTAATTCAGGCATTTCATCACTTCCTTATTTTGCGTCGTACCAAGTTGGACCGTAAGAATAATCAACTTTCAGCGGAACTGCGAGTTCAATTGCATGCTCCATTACTTCAGGTACAAGCTGCTCTAATTTTTCAATTTCTTCTTTTGGTGCTTCAAATATTAATTCATCGTGTACTTGCAGAAGAAGACGCGCTTGTAAGCCTTCTTCTTCTAAACGATCTGCCATAATAATCATCGCTTTTTTAATAATATCTGCTGCAGTACCTTGAATTGGTGTATTCATCGCTGTACGCTCAGCAAAGCTACGTAAATTGAAATTACGACTTGTAATTTCTGGAATATAACGGCGGCGATTTAATAATGTAGCCACATATCCTTTTTGTTTCGCATCTTTTACGATGTCCTCCATGTATTCTTGTACACCAGGGAAACTTTCTAAATACTTTTCAATAAATTCCGCTGCTGCTTTTCTTGTAATCCCTAAGTTTTGCGAAAGACCGTAATCACTAATACCATACACAATTCCGAAGTTAACAGCTTTCGCTTGTCGTCTCATATTTGAAGTTACTTCATCTTTTTCAACGCCAAATACATCCATAGCTGTTTTCGTATGAATATCCATGTCATGTTGGAATGCTTCAACTAGCCCTTTATCATTTGCAATATGAGCTAATACACGCAGCTCGATTTGTGAATAATCAGCCGCATACATAATCCAACCTTCTTCTGATGGAACAAATGCCTGACGAATCTTTCTTCCTTCTTCTAATCGAATCGGGATATTTTGCAAGTTCGGATCCGTCGAACTTAATCGACCTGTTTGCGTTAACACTTGATTAAAGCGAGTATGAATTTTAGATGAATCTTCATGTACAACTTTCAGTAAACCTTCAATGTAAGTTGAATTTAGTTTCCCTAATTGACGATAATGTAAAATGTTTGGAATAATTTCATGGTGATCCATAAGCTTATCTAGTACATCAGCTGACGTAGAATAACCTGTTTTCGTCTTTTTAATAACCGGTAAGTTTAAATTCTCAAACAGAATAACACCAAGCTGCTTCGGTGAATTAATATTAAATTCTGTTCCCGCAAGCTTATAAATTTCCTGTTCCATTTCCTTTAATCTACCTGCAAGTTCTTCTCCCATATTACGAAGACGCTCTGTATCAACTTTTACACCTTTTACTTCCATATCAGCTAATACACGCGCAAGTGGTAATTCTAACTCTGTAAACAGTTCATATTGCTCATTCTTCTCTAGCTCTTCAACGAATGTTTGCTTTACATCATATAATACATGCACTTTACGAGCTACATGCTCCGCTACTACTTTTAACTCTGGAACAGCACGCTTCGCGCCTTTTCCATAAACTTCTTCGTCAGATTTCACAGCATGCGTTTCTTTCATTTTCGCTACAGTACGGAAATCTTTATCTGTATCAGCCGGGTCAAGTAAATAAGCAGCGATTAATAGATCAAAGTCAACCCCTTGTATATCTATACCGTTCCATTTCAGTGCAACGATTGCACGCTTCGCATCAAATGTATGCTTTCTCATCTCTCCATCTGCAAGCCAGTCTTTAAATGCATCTGACTTAAGAGCAATGTCCTTTTGAATAAAGTAGCAACCATTTTCATTTTGAATACCAAAACCTTGAATATCTGCTTTATGATAGTTATCTTCTTGCACTTCAACAATAAGCGCACTATCTTGCTGAAGCATTTCTTCTGTAACTTCTTCCACAATCTCAAATGTAATATCATCTAATTCAGCTGGAGCCGTTTCTTCTGGCGTAACACCTAATTTATTTAAAAGAGATGTAAATCCTAAACTCTCGAACATTGGAACGACATCACTTGCTTCATATCCTTTATATTCCATATCATCCACATGCACTGTAATCGGCGCATCTGTAATGATAGTTGCAAGATCTTTACTCATAAGAGCTTGGTCTTTATTTGCTTCCAGTTTTTCTTTTAATTTCTTCCCGCTTACTTGATCTAGATTGTCATACACTTCTTCAACCGTTCCAAACTGTGTTAACAATTTAATCGCAGTTTTTTCACCAACTCCTGGTACACCCGGAATATTATCTGATTGGTCTCCCATTAAACCTTTCATATCGATAATTTGCTTTGGTGATAAGCTATATTTTTCAAATAAAGCTTCTTTCGTATATTCATCTACTTCCGTAATCCCTTTTCGCGGAATACATACAAGCGTGTTATCAGAAACAAGTTGAAGTAAATCTTTATCTCCTGAAATAACTTTTACACTTGCTCCTTGTTCGCTTGCTTCTTTTGCTAGCGTTCCCATAATATCATCCGCTTCATAATTTTCCAATTCATAACGCGGTACGTTGAATGCATCAAGCATCTCACGAATAAACGGGAATTGTTCTGATAATTCAGGTGGGGTCTTTTGACGTCCGCCTTTATACTCACTATATGTTTTATGACGGAATGTCGTTTTACCCGCATCAAATGCTACTAACATATGCGTCGGTTTTTCTTCCTCTAATATTCTCATTAACATCATTGTAAAACCGTAAATTGCGTTCGTATGTATACCTTTGTCGTTATTTAAAAGCGGTAGTGCAAAGAAAGCACGATACGCGATATTATTACCATCTACTAATACGACCTTTTTTTCCAAATCAGAAACCTCCCCATGCAAATTTGAAATGATTTTTTTCACAGAAAAAAACCGTTCCTTTCCTCTCTCTATATTAACATGACTAATAGAGAGAAGAAAAATAACGGTTCTTTTCTTTCATATATAAAACAGACTTATATTGGCATAAAGGGAAGTGACGAGAACAGTTTAACTATTCTCGTCCAAAATTACTCCTTGGATGAAGGGGTTTTCATGTATTATATTAACAGAGCTTTATTAATATTTAATTAAGCTATTGTTAATATATTGTAAACATCCTTCATCCTATTTTTCAGTTGCTGATTTCGGTAAAACAACTGTAAACGTTGTCCCTTCTCCAACTTCACTATCTACTGTAATCGTACCTTGATGCGCCTCTACTAAATGCTTTACAATTGATAATCCAAGGCCTGTACCACCAGTATTTCTACTTCTCGCTTTATCCACTCGGTAAAAGCGTTCAAAAATACGCGGAATTTCCTCTTTACTAATACCAATTCCAGTATCCGATACTTTTATATAAGCATTATATTTATCTTCCGCTAACTCTACTGAAACAACGCCTCCAGCCGGTGTATATACGATCGCATTATTAATTAAATTAATAAAGATTTGTTTCAGACGACTTGGATCTCCAATAACAGAGGCACGTTTTAATACATTCACTTGTAAAGAGATTTCTTTTTCTCCTGCTTTATTATCAAGCACCATATGAATATCTTCAAGCAGCCCCTTCATGTCAACGGTTCCCATATTTAATTTAAATCCTTGTTGTTCGATCTTCGACAAATCTAATAAATCTTCAATTAACCCTTGCATGCGCTCACTTTCTTTTAAAATAATGTGCAAGAAATGTTCGCAGAATTTTTTATTATCCATCGCTCCGTCTAAGAGTGTTTCTGAAAAACCTTTAATAGAAGTAATCGGTGTCTTTAATTCATGAGAAACATTCGCTAAAAAGTCTTTTCTCATTTGTTCTAATTTCTTTAACTCTGTTATGTCATGGAATACGAGAACAATCCCTTTCCATTCATGGTTTGTCCCGATAATCGGTGCTCCATATACTTCAAAGTGCTTCCGCTCAATTCCAAGTGGCAATAACATTTGTTTACGCACTTTCACTTCTGTCATAAAGATTTCTTCTACAAGCTCAATAATTTCTGTATGATGAAACGATTCATAATATAAGCGATCTAAATATTCTTCATCTGTTACGTGAAAAGTTTCCTTATAAGAGCGGTTTACAAGGTTTATATATCCGCGGCTATCAATTAAAATCATTCCGCTTCCCATATTTTCAATTAACGTATGCAGACGATCTTGCTGCATTTCTTGTTCAAGTGTCATCTCTTGTAAATTTCGAGCTAAAATATTAATTGCTTTACTCAGCATTCCAGTTTCATCCGAATGACTTTCGTATGCACGTGCTTTATAATTACCCTTTGCCAATTCAATTGCAACTTTCGTAACTGATTCAATTGGCCTAATATATTGCCCTGTAATTTTCATACCCAAAAATACAACTACGAGACAAGCAATGACAAATCCGGTAATTAATAATCCCCACGTTTTTTGATGTACGTCTCTTAAAGGATCGATTGTACTTTTCACCAAAATGTATCCTTGTTTTCCTTCTACATCTTGAACGAACACCGCATGATAAAATTCATTCTTTCGATCTGTCTCTTTCGTAATCACTTTACTTCGTTGTTTTGCCACTTCCGAAGAAAGTTCTTGAATCGTCTCTGGACTAAATGCCAATTCTTGTCCTTTTCTATATTGAACTTTCTTTTTTTCATCCACAAATACGATAGAAGCTGGTATTTTTTCTTCTAACTTTTCAAATACGTATGGATTTTTTAGGACATTATCAAAACCTTGCTCTTCTGCTAACGCCGCAACATACTCCGTTTCTTTTACCATTCTCTCTTTAGCATGATCTATATAGTAGTTTTCAAACACAGTTTCTAGCAATAAGCCTAGTCCAACTAAAATAAATACAATAAGAGAAACAAATGTAAAAAGAAGCCTGGAACGAAATTTATTCATTCCCTTTTGGCTCCTCTAATTTATATCCTAAACCACGTATCGTTTTAATGTACGTCGGTTTTTTTGTATTTTGTTCAATTTTATCGCGCAAATGGCTAATATGAACATCAACAATTCGTGTATCACCAGCAAAATCGTAATTCCATACAGCACTTAATAATTGATCACGCGTCAACACGCGACTTTTATTTTTCGCGAGATACACAAGTAGTTCAAATTCTTTTGGTGTTAATTCAAGCTTTCTTCCTTGGAAATAAGCCTCATAAAACTCCGGTAAAATTTTAAGTTCTGCAATTGTGATGCTATCTTCATCTGGCGCTTCTGCAACTTGTTCTTCTTGTTGTAATTTCGTGCGGCGCAAAATCGCCTTCACACGAGCAACAACTTCTCTTGGACTAAATGGCTTCGTCATATAATCATCTGCCCCAAGTTCAAGGCCTAGCACCTTATCAAACTCATCATCTTTTGCCGTTAACATTAAAATCGGCGTCATAACGCGCTGCAATCGTAATTCTTTACACACTTCCATACCATCCATTTTCGGAAGCATTAAATCTAATATAATTAAATCTGGGCGTTCTGTTGTCGCTTTTTGAAGCGCCATTTCTCCATCCATCGCTGTTATAACTTCAAACCCAGCTTGTTGTAAATTAAATTCAATTAAAGTTAAGATAAATTCCTCATCATCAACTACTAAAATACGATTGTTCATTCTTTTCCTCCAAGTTATAGACTTGAAACCTTCTTCATCCTAGTATTTTCCCCGTTATTCTCATCATACTAGAAAACAAGGTCCCTCTCAATATAATTGTCTATTCATGGAGATCGTTTGTGTAGAATTGAGAAAACAGACGTAATTACGCTTCACCTGCAACTACTACACAGGATTTTGCCAAACTTTATAGATTACTCTCTCTTCTTTAAAGCTCACTTCCGTATGAACTATAAAGTGAAACTTTAATCAGTGGGGGTGTTCATTCCCCACTGATTATTAGTTGAATCAATCGGGCTTTTACGGGCAGTTGATTCCCCACCTAACTTCTTTGCTTTCGCTGAATTTTGAGGTGGGATCTTACTGCCCGTTAATGCGGGATAAAATCTTGATTTTGTGCTAGGAAAAACGCGAGAGCGTATGCAATTTTATAGTCTAGTGTTTCATATCCATCAAATACTCTTCCATACATTTCATTTGCGATCGAATCGACCCACACTTCAGCTTCTCGTATCGTTTCAAAGATAACGTCCTCTCTTTTCCACCTCACCTAAAAGAATCACTCCTTTCATTGACTTCAATTACCGATGGTTATATGATTAATCTCAATATACAAATTAATATAATTTGGAGGTCTATTATGCGACTAATACTACCCATTCTATCTTTAGCAGTCACATGTATCCTTGCTTTCAACTCTCCGAGCTGGGATACGATTAAAACGGGTTGCTCAGAATTTGCTGAAGGGTTCAAAGAAGGATTTTTCAACTAAAAATAGCGCTAGCATCCTTTTAATAAGGATGCTAGCGCTATTCATATTTTCATCTTTTAAAAATTATCTAATGCTTTTTCCATAATGGAAACAGATTTAAAAGGTGGCGTTACTGTTAATGAACCCTTTACAACAGTTTCTCCTTTTTCATCATGAGCAGATACAAGCATATCAATTGTATGTTCCTCCTCAGAAACAGCCACAACTTCAAAGTGGATTTGTAACGTTTCATAATGGTGAACATGCTTCACGAACGTAAGGTCCTTCCTAGTAATATGACTTCCTGGACCCGGTAAATATTTCGTAACCGCCGTTGTAATCATCCCCGTTAGCATAATGCTTGGTACAATCGGCTTTTCATACGGAGTTTGGGATGCGTAATCATGCTGAATATATAATGGATTGGCATCATTCGTTAACCCTAAGTACAATAACAAATCTTTATCCTCAATTTTTTCAGTGATAGATAATTTCTCTCCTACTGTAATTTCATCCATTTTACGACCAATTTGAACTTTTTTCTTTAACATGTTACAATCCCCTCCGATTTTTTCACCTTATTATCCTACTAAAAACGATACCTTATCCGAAATTTACTATGATGAGGGCAATGTATAGTATAAATCTACAGTTTCATTATAGGATATTACAAATGATAGCGTTTTCATATTATTTCAAAAAAACAATTCGGTAAATAGTAGAAAAAGATTCGGGATCCCGAATCTTTTTCACTACTATTCAATTATTAAACAAGAACTTTCATTACGTTGCGTACAGATTCTACAGAGCGATCTAACGCTTCTTTTTCATCTGCAAGAAGTTCTAATTCAATAATTTTTTCAATTCCGTTACCACCTAGAATTACTGGTACCCCTAAGTAAAGGTCACTATAACCATACTCACCTTCAAGGTACGCAATAGCTGGTAATACACGGCGTTGATCTTTTAAGATTGCTTCTGTCATTTCAACTAAAGAAGCTGCTGGTGCGTAATATGCACTACCGTTTCCTAATAAGCCTACAATCTCACCGCCACCTTTACGTGTACGTTCTACGATTGCTTCTAAACGCTCTTTCGGAATTAACGTTTCTAACGGAATACCGCCTGCATAAGAATAACGCACAAGAGGTACCATGTCGTCACCATGTCCACCAAGAACAAATCCTGTAATATCTTTTACAGAAAGATTTAATTCTTGTGCGATGAATGTACGGAAACGAGCTGTATCTAATACGCCCGATTGGCCGATTACACGCTCTTTCGGGAATCCCGCTTCTTTAAATACAGAATATGTCATTGCATCAACTGGATTTGTTAACACAACAATAATTGCATTTGGTGAATGTTTTGCAATGTCGCGCGTAATACTTTTCATAATTTTAGAGTTCGTTGCTACTAAGTCATCACGGCTCATACCAGGCTTACGTGCAATACCTGCTGTAATAACGACAACGTCAGAATCAGCAGTATCTGCGTAATCAGATGTTCCAATAATGTTAGCATCAAAACCTTGTACTGGGCTCGCTTCTAACATATCTAACGCTTTCCCTTTTGTTGGATTTTCCAGTTGTGGAATGTCCACTAATACAACATCTGCAAGTTCTTTTTGTGCTAATAAGAATGCCGTTGTTGCTCCTGTAAATCCTGCACCGATGACTGAAACCTTCTTGCGTTTGATTGTCATAATTTACCCCCCCGCTTTAATTATGCGTTTTTGATTATCGCTACATCCATGTTTTTAATAAGCTCATTAGCAAACTCAGAACATTTCACTTCTGTTGCGCCTTCCATTAGGCGAGCGAAGTCATATGTTACTACTTTTGATGCAATTGTTTTCTCAACTGAATCTGTTACTAATTTCGCTGCTTCATTCCATCCTAAGTGTTCTAATAATAATACACCTGAAAGAAGAACTGAAGATGGGTTTACTTTATCTAAACCTGCATATTTTGGAGCTGTACCATGTGTAGCTTCAAAGATAGCATGTCCAGTCACATAGTTAATGTTTGCACCAGGTGCAATACCAATTCCACCTACTTGTGCAGCAAGTGCATCAGAGATATAGTCACCATTTAAGTTCATTGTTGCAACAACATCGAACTCACGTGGACGAGTTAAAATTTGTTGTAAGAAGATGTCTGCAATAGAATCTTTTACGATGATTTTTCCAGCCACTTCAGCGTCTGCCATCGCTTTATTCGCTGCATCTTTACCATCTTTTTCAACAATGCGATCATATTCAGCCCAAGTAAATACTTTGTCGCCGAATTCTTGTTCCGCTACTTCGTAACCCCAGTTTTTGAAAGCACCTTCTGTAAATTTCATAATGTTTCCTTTATGAACTAATGTAACAGAAGAACGTTTTTCGTTAATTGCATATTGAATTGCAGCACGAACAAGACGCTTTGTCCCTTCTTCTGAGATTGGTTTAATACCAATACCAGATGTTTCTGGGAAGCGGATTTTATTAACACCCATTGCTTCTTTTAAGAAAGCAAGAACTTTTTCTGCTTCTGGAGATCCTTGTGCATATTCAATTCCAGCATAAATGTCTTCTGTATTTTCACGGAAAATAACCATATCAGTATCTTCCGGACGTTTTACAGGTGAAGGAACACCTTCAAAATAACGAACTGGACGTAGACATACATATAGATCTAATTCTTGACGAAGTGCTACGTTTAGAGAACGAATACCACCGCCAACTGGAGTTGTAAGTGGACCTTTGATTGCGATTAAATATTCGCGGATTAAATTTAAAGTCTCTTCTGGTAACCATTCGCCTGTTTGGTTGAATGCTTTTTCCCCTGCAAGCACTTCTTTCCAAACGATTTTCTTCTCACCATCATAAGCTTTTTCAACTGCTGCTTCTATTACGCGAGATGCAGCTGCCCAAATATCAGGACCAATTCCATCTCCTTCGATAAATGGAATAATCGGATTGTTTGGTACATTCATAACACCATTAGTTACAGTAATTTTTTCACCTGTCGTCAATGTGATAACCCCCATGTTTGAAATTTCATATGTATGAAACTGAGGGAATAACCCCTCAGTTCAAACCGTTAGTCAAATTAAAATATTCTAATCATTACATCTTTCCGAAAAAATCAGACTTTTGAAAGCGTATTTTCACTATCGAAATAGTGTTTTTCGCTTATCTTTGTGCAATTGGAACATACACTTGATGCGTTGGTCCATTATAATCAGCACGCGGACGGATTAAACGGTTGTTTTCATATTGTTCTAGAATATGAGCTAACCAGCCTGACATACGGCTAATTGCAAAAATAGGTGTAAATAAGTCATGGTCAATTCCTAGACAATGGTATACAGAAGCTGAATAGAAATCAACATTTGGTGGAAGACCTTTTTCTTTTGTTACAATGTCTTCAATTTTGATAGACATATTATACCATTTGTCTTCTCCTAAAAGCACGCATAATCTCTTAGACATTTCACGTAAGTGTTTTGCACGTGGATCACCCTGCTCATACACACGATGGCCAAAGCCCATGATTTTCACTTTATTTTGAAGAGCATTATGAATATATGACTCTACATTTTCTTCTTCGCCAATTTCAGTTAACATCTTCATTACATTTTCATTTGCCCCACCGTGAAGAGGACCTTTTAATGCACCAATTGCTGCTGTAATACCAGAATATACATCTGAAAGTGTAGCTACGCAAACACGTGCAGTAAATGTAGAAGCGTTTAACTCATGATCTGCATGAAGTACAAGCGCCTTATCAAAAGCTTCAATTTCAACTTCATTTGGCTCGCGATTATTTAACATGTACAAGAAGTTTGCAGCTAATGATAAATCCTTTCTTGGCTCAACAATATCTAAACCTTTACGGATTCTCGCGTAAGCAGCAACTAAAGTTCCCACTTGAGCCTGTAATTTAACCGCTTTCAAATAATTAGACTTTTCATCCATAATTTCAGCGCTCTCATCGTATAATGATAGCATGGAAATTGCAGTTCGTAAAACAGACATCGGATGTGCAACTTTTAAATCTACTTGTTTCAAATATGTTAAAATCTCACCTGGAACTTTATAGTATTCAGATACAATTTCATTAAATTCCGCTAGTTCTTTTTCATTAGGAAGCTTGCGGTGCCATAATAAGTACACTACTTCTTCAAACGTAGCATTCTCAGCTAAATCATCAATATTATACCCAACATAAGTTAATGTATCATCAATAATAGAGCTCACAGATGATGTTGTTGCTACTACCCCTTCTAAACCTCGAATAACAGTCATGACATTCTCTCCTTTTCCTGAAAATTCTCCCAACCTTGCTCCTTATATCTATTTGCTCCCCTTATGAATTATGAACGCCCGTTCACTCTTTAGGCAAGCAAAATGCACGATCATGCAAATTTGTTGCGATGTTCCCCTCTTATTGTCCATTGTTTACATGGAAAGCATGAGCGTGAATGTCTCCCCGAATCCTCACGCTCAAAACAACAAGTTAGTGAGGAAAACACATTCCGAAGAGTTTTATGATAAAAACAACATAAAACAATATCATTATAAAATTGTTTTATGTTGTTTTTATTTTATCTGGTGTAAAGTCTCTGCTGTTATGTAACTTTTCAAAGTTTCTAATCCTATTATAAACAATTATCTGACTTTTGTGAACAGAAAGAATTCAAAAATTTTATATTACTATAAAATTCCTTATTTAAACATTTGTATAATACTCATAACCGCATAGGCAATTCCAGCCCCAATTAACGGACCAACAGCAACCCCATTAAATAACGCAACCGCTATAATTGTCCCAAAAACAAGCGCAGTTGTAATATGAGGATCCGTTGTCAACAATTGCACGCCGCCTTTCGCTAACAAAGCGACTGCTACACCTGAAGCTAAAGCAATCCACGCATAATACGATTTCGCCGCTTCTCCAAGTTGTTTAAAACCTATTTCCCCCGTCGCAATCGGTACTAGCACCGCTATTGTAATGACCGTTACACCTAGGTTAATTCCTTTCGTTTGTAAATAAGGAAAGACCTTATCTCCTAAAAACGTAAATTTGAATAGAAATAACACACCAATAGCTACAGTAAGCGATTGGTTTTTAGCAATAAGTCCTATAATAAGTAGTATGAATAAAAATAACGTTGACTGACTAATCATGTTTACACTTCCTTTCTGAAAATAATGAACTCATTTCAAAACAAAAATACCTTTAAACCTATCGTTATACATGCTATACAGATGCCTATTTATCGATAACACCTTCAATTTTTTATACATTTTAAAATTTAAAAAAGAGACTTTCACCAAAAAAATTTAAGCATGTATACATTTTTGAAAACAGTCGTCTCTTCTTTCTTTTCTAATAAGAAACAGGTAAAATAAAAAGAAGAGAAAATGAAGTTTTTACCATATAGTAGTAGCATCACCAATAGGCTTTCACAGCCATTCATATACCGAAAAAAGCAGGCTAAATCCATCATTCCACTATAACATAAAGTAACACTTTGATCAGTTGGGCATCTTCCACTAATTATTAGCCTTCATCAATTGGGCTTTGGCGGGAGATTTACTGCCGATAAAGTGAGACTTTAATCAGCAGAGCACGTTAGTTATAAGTTGAACGAATTAGGATAATCCAAATCGGAATGGGAGGTATACATCTTTGAACCGAAACTTACTATATACGATATTGCGACTCATATTTGTCATTGTAGCAACGATAGCTGGGTTCTATGTATTACTATACATGTCAGGGCTTATCTATCCTTTTATTATCGCTTTTGCATTTGCTTATTTGATTAATCCTGTCGTCAATTTCCTTAATCAAAAACTACAATTTCCTCGCGCACTAGCAGTACTCGTTAGCTTAATTCTCGTATTTGGAGCTATCGTTGGACTTGTTACATATCTTGTGACTGAAGCAATATCTGCCACAACATACTTACTCCAACTTGTTACAGTAAAGTTTCCGGATATCGTTACATTCGCTCAGCAATTTGCACTTAATCATATTATGCCTCTCTACGATGATTTAATCTCTAAATTTAATCATCTTGGAGAACCACAGCGCTATACAATTACACAAAACATTCAAAACTTAGGAACAGAAGCAACAACACAAATGAAAGAACTTTTAACCGCCATTATAAGCGGATTAACGAATTTCATTAGTGCACTGCCAACAACGTTAACTGTCCTTGTATTCATTTTATTAGCCACTTTCTTCATTAGTTACGATTGGCACCGTCTTGCTCAAAAAGCAAGAAAATTACTACCAAATCGTGTACATGGCTACGGAAAAACTATTTTTGTCGACTTAAAAAAAGCTTTATTTGGTTTTGTGAAAGCACAACTTACACTCGTATCTATGACAACCGTCATTGTACTGATCGGCCTTTTAATATTACGCGTACCATACGCCATTACTATTGCGATTATTACAGGAGTTGTAGATTTACTACCATATTTAGGAACAGGCGCAGTCTTCGTTCCATGGGTTATATACGTATTTTTCACTGGCGATACCGCATTCGCCATTGGTCTTCTCATTTTATACATCGTCGTGATTGTCCAAAGACAAATTATGGAACCGAAAGTGCTTTCATCTAACATCGGTCTCGATCCATTAGCAACACTCGTCGCTCTATTTGTCGGCTTTAAGCTTTTTGGCTTTTTAGGATTAATCATCGGCCCAGTCACCTTAGTACTACTTAATACATTACACAAAGCTAATGTCTTCCATGACTTGTGGAAATATATTAAAGGTTCACCTTCAAAATAAAAGTTTCTAATTCATATAAAAAACAAGCTGTAATCAGTGGGAATTTCCCACTGATTATTCCTTTCACTTATTTTTTCACACTACTCACATGTAACAAGAGTATTACCCAAAAAAGGATAATCCTCTTGTTTTTTTGCATAAAAAAACACATTTTCTAATCAAAAATACATTTTTATTCTATTTTATCTATATTTATTACTTACATTTATTACTTTTTATGTAAATGAATAAATATACAAAATAGCATAGAATAAGGCTTCAACTACAATCCTCGCCTTTTATATGAATTCTTTACACCAATCGTTCATTTATATACGAAAGCAAAACTTTAATTTAGCTGCATTTCTCTCCATCTTATTCATCCAAATTAATAGCACTTAAAAATCACACGTTTAATAGAAGCACAACAAGAGTTCAAACGAAAATTATATAGCAAATATAATAAGCGAACGTTTTGTTCATCCCCCACGCATCAGACACTTACGAGCAGCACAGCTTTGAGATAGAAATCCACCCCACAAACGGTGCGATAAAGCCAAACTTCAATCACAAAGTTCCTCTCCTCTTACAAGACAAAAAAATAGCACTTAGATCGTTATAATCTAAGTGCTATTTCTGAATGATAATAGTAGAGTTCTTTCTAAATTTCCATTCCATCCACTTCATAACAAGCGGCTTCAATAAAGCTCTCGTAATAGGGATCACGCATATAAACCCTAGCACATCTGTCACATACCCAGGAAGCACCAAGAGAATACCTCCTACAAATACAAAAATACCATCTAGTACTGCCTCACCTGGCATTTCCCCTCTATTCAACTTAGATCGAATTTCTCCAAGCACTTTAAATCCTTGTCTTTTCGCCAAATACACACCTACAACACCTGTAAATACAATCATAGCGAACGTAGACCATAATCCTATTACATGACTTGATCCAATTAAGACCGTAATCTCAATCGCCGGTATTAAAATAAACAAGAATAGTAACCACTTCATAGTTCTACACCTCTCTCTCAACTCACTTTTAACGCCCTCACAACGCCTATATACATCATATGAAATATAGATACCCTTTCATATTAAAACCCATAACAAACAGCTTTCAAAAGCAATTCTAGGCATTTTAAGCTAATTCCATCTCGTTTTTGTGTAAAAAAAAAGAGAAGGACTCCGATCCTTCTCTCCGTATTACTTATAGCACTTCCGCATGTCCATTATAAACAATTCCGCGTGCTGCATCAACTGTTACTTCTTGGCCATTTTTTAAAGTTACTGTTACGCCGCTTACACCAACGATAACAGGAATACCGATTGATACGCCTACAACAGCCGCATGGCTTGTTAAGCCACCTTCTTCTACAACTAAAGCAGCAGCTTTTTCGATTGCAGGAATCATATCTTTATCAGTACTTGTTGTAACAAGGATATCACCTTCGTTTACGTTCGCTACAGCTTCAGCAGCTGTTTTTGCTACAACTACTTTACCTTTTGCAGCTTTACGACCGATTCCTTGTCCTTTAGCAACTTCTTCACCAACAACGTGGATTTTCATTAAGTTTGTTGTACCAGTTTCAGCAACTGGAACACCAGCAGTAATTACTACAGTATCTCCAAGTCCGATTAGACCTGCATCCATACCTGTTTGAATTGCTGTATCTAGCATTTCGTCAGTTGAAGCCGCGCGCTTCTCAGCCATAAATGCTTGTACACCCCAAACAAGCGCAAGACGACGCCCTACTTGCTCGTCAGATGTTACAGCTACGATTGGAGATTTTGGACGGTATTTAGAGATCATTTTCGCAGTATGTCCACTTTCTGTTGGAGCTACGATTGCAGCTACATCAAGAGCAAGTGCTGTATGCGCAACAGATTGGCTAATTGCATCTGTAATTGTTGGAGTGAACTCTTTAATACGTTTTTTGAACATATCTTCGTATTGTAATGATTTTTCAACACGTACTGCAATGTTAGCCATCATTGTTACTGCTTCTACCGGGTATTGACCAGCAGCTGTTTCACCTGAAAGCATGATTGCATCTGTACCATCGAAGATTGCGTTAGCTACGTCACTTGCTTCCGCACGAGTTGGACGTGGGTTACGTTGCATAGAGTCTAACATTTGTGTCGCAGTAATAACTGGTTTACCTAACACGTTACATTTTTTGATTAGACGTTTTTGTACTAATGGTACTTCTTCTGGTGGAATTTCTACACCCATATCACCACGAGCTACCATTAAACCGTCAGAAACTTCTAAGATTGAATCGATGTTGTCGATACCTTCTTGGTTTTCGATTTTTGGTACGATTTGGATGTATTGAGCGTTATGCTCTTCTAATAATTCACGGATTTCTAATACGTCAGACGCTTTACGTACGAATGAAGCTGCGATGAAATCAACTTTTTGCTCGATACCGAAGATGATATCTTTTACGTCTTTTTCAGTGATACCAGGAAGCTTAATGCTTACGTTTGGTACGTTAACACCTTTTTTATTTTTCACAGTTCCGCTGTTAAGAACTTTTGTACGGATGTTTCCATCAGCTTTTTCGATTACTTCTAGTTCGATAAGACCGTCATCGATTAGAATGCGAGAACCTGGGTCTACATCGTCATAAAGACCAGCATAAGATACAGAGAACTTCTCTGCAGTACCTAATACTTGCTCAGTAGAAAGAACTACTTCTGCACCTGTTACAAGCTCAGCTTGTCCGTCTACGAAGTCGTGAGTACGGATTTCTGGACCTTTTGTATCAAGTAAGATACCAACTGTTTTACCAGTTTTCTTTGAAGCTTCACGAATGTTTTTAATACGAGCTCCGTGCTCTTCATGGCTACCATGAGAGAAGTTTAAACGAGCAACGTTCATACCTGCTTCAATTAATTGCTCTAATTTTTCAATACTTTCACTAGCAGGACCTATAGTACATACAATTTTAGTTTTACGCATATTGCACCTCCGAAAATTATGAAACCGTTCCCAAATATCCGACATTACGCCGATTAGATGGATAATTCTTTAGATAATTGATACATATCTTTATCGATTGTATGCTTTTGAGCTAACGCTTCGATAATATCATGATCAACAAGTTTGTTATCTTGAATACCTACACAACGTCCACCTCTACCAGCAATTAATAATTCAACTGCTCTTGCGCCAAGACGACTTGCTAATACACGGTCTTGTGCACTTGGTGATCCGCCACGTTGTACGTGACCTAATACAGTTACACGAGTATCAAAGTTTGTTGCTTCTTCAATGTGCTTACCGATGTCAATTGCACTTCCAACACCTTCAGCTACAACGATAATACTGTGTTTTTTACCACGTTCACTACCGCGCTTCAGACGAGCGATAACATCATCCATGTCATACTCTTCTTCTGGAATTAAGATTGTTTCTGCACCATCAGCTAAACCAGCCCATAATGCGATATCACCAGCGTGACGTCCCATTACTTCGATAACATATGTACGTTCATGAGATGTAGCTGTGTCACGGATTTTATCAATTGCATCAATAACAGTGTTTAAAGCTGTATCGAAACCAATTGTGAAGTCTGTTCCAGGGATATCATTGTCGATTGTACCTGGTACACCAACACATGGGAATCCTTGTTCAGTTAATTTTTTAGCGCCTTGGTAAGAACCATCTCCACCAATAACAACAAGTCCTTCGATACCATGTTTCTTTAATTGCTCGATACCTTTTAGTCGTACTTCTGGATCTTTAAACTCAGGACATCTTGCTGTATATAATTTCGTACCACCGCGGTGGATAATATCGCCAACAGAACCAAGTTCTAATTTTTCAATGTGACCAGAAATTAATCCAGCGTATCCATGGTAAATACCATATACTTCAATATCATGGAAAATCGCTTTACGAACAACTGCACGAATGGCAGCATTCATACCAGGTGAATCTCCACCACTTGTTAATACACCAATACGTTTCATTTGTACTCACCTCATAAAGATTATTTGCCTTATAATAAAATAACACGAAAAAATATAAAAACACAATGGAGAAGATGTGTCTTTTCATAATAAAAACGTGCATTCGCGAAGAGGAACGCACGCTTTTATTATTTTATCCCAATGGAAGCGTTTGAAAACGAAACTTGCCCAATTTTCATATATTTTTCATAACGTTTTTCGATTAATTCATCTTTCGAAATTTCGTTTAATTGTTCAAAAGTTTTTCTAATCATTAAGTCTATATTTTCTGACTGTTTCAAAAGATTACGGTGAGCTCCACCTTTTGCCTCTGGAATAATTTCATCAATTACACCTAATTCTTTCAAATCTGCTGCTGTAATTTTCATTGCCTCTGCAGCTTCCTTTGCTTTTCCTGCATCTTTCCAAAGAATTGCCGCTGCACCCTCTGGTGTAATAACAGAATAAGTGGAATTTTCTAGCATATGAATGTAATCTCCAACTCCAAGGCCCAGCGCACCGCCACTACCACCTTCACCGATAACAATACAAATAACAGGTACAGTTAAACCTGCCATTTCAAATAAATTGCGGGCGATAGCTTCACTTTGACCACGTTCTTCAGCAGCTTTACCAGGATAAGCCCCTTTCGTATCAATAAAACAAATAATAGGACGATTGAACTTTTCCGCCTGCTTCATTAAGCGTAATGCTTTTCGATATCCTTCTGGATGAGGCATTCCAAAGTTACGGCGAATATTTTCTTTCGTATCTTTTCCGCGCTGATGCCCAATTACAGTTACAGGCATCCCTTTATATTTCGCAATGCCGCCGACAATCGCTGCATCATCGCCAAATAGACGATCTCCATGACATTCGAAAAAATCAGTAAATAAGTGCTCAATATAATCGAGCGTTGTCGGTCGTTCTGCATGACGAGCAATTTGAACACGGTCCCATACTTTCAGATTACCGTATATATCTTCCTCTAAATTTTCTAGCTTGTCTTCCAAAATACGAATCTCCTCACTGAAGTCCATCTGGCTGTTTTTCGTATAGTCTTTCAGTTCACGAATCTTATTTCTTAGCTCAACAACTGGTTTTTCAAATTCTAGCTCTGCCATACAGCCATTCCCCCTCCTTGATGAACTTCTAAAATCTTGCGAAGCGATTCTCTCATATCATCACGATGCACCACCGCATCTAATTGACCATGATCTAGTAAGAATTCTGCCGTTTGGAAATCTTCCGGTAGTTTCTCACGCACCGTTTGTTCAATTACACGTCTACCAGCAAATCCGATAAGTGCACCTGGTTCTGCAAGATTATAATCACCAAGTGAAGCGAAACTCGCTGAAACCCCGCCCGTCGTCGGGTGAGTCATAACAGAAATAAATAATCCTCCTGCATTACTATGCTTTTTCAAAGCTACGCTTGTTTTTGCCATTTGCATTAAACTTAATATACCTTCTTGCATACGGGCACCACCCGAAGCAGTAAAGATAATAAATGGAACTTGTAAGTCGTACGCCTTTTCAACCGCACGGGCGATTTTCTCTCCTACTACAGAGCCCATGCTCCCCATTCGAAAACGAGAATCCATTACTGCAACAACAACAAGCATGTCATCAATTGTTCCTTCACCAGTTACAACCGCTTCGTTCAATTCAGTCTTCTTACGATCGCTCTCTAGTTTCTCTTCATAACCTGGAAACTCGAGTGGATTTAATGAAACCATTTCTTTGTCATACTCACGGAATGACCCTTCGTCCAATATACTATCAAGACGTTCCCATGCATTCATAGGATGATGATATCCACAATTCACACATACTTTTAAATTTTTTAGAAGTTCTTTCGTATACATGATTTTTTTACATTCCGGACATTTTGTCATAACGCCATCTGGTACATCTTTTCGTACTTGTTCTGAAGGTATTGCAGCGTACTTTTTCTTTTTCACGAATAAATCTCTTAGCACAATTTGACCCCCTTCGTTGAGAGCTAAGGTTAGCGTAAGAAGAAAATGGGGCTAACACCAAAGTTTGATGTTAGCCTTATCTTCTCAATCTGTCTAATAACCTCACTCTTTACGTTTAACTTTAACCGCTACGCGGTAGAATGTTTGTCATAACGTGTCATGGTCATTTCGACAAATTTTATACATTACGAGTGAAACTGTATATTCTCTACTAATTCATCGTAAATTTTTAGTGCATCATTTTCTTGTTTTTCTTCCAAAGTAGCATAAAGCTTTCTATACATATCGATAGAATCTCTTGAAACTTTACAAGAAAGAGTTGCTACGTAATCATTTACGATCATCCAAATGCGATATAGTAAATAATTATCGACTTGTTCAATAAGTGTTTTAAAGAACGTTTGATGAAGCGTTTGGATTGAGTTTTCATTTCCTTCAAGTACTTGGTGTAATCTACTTAGTACTTTAGAAAATGTTTCTTTCGGTAAATTACATACAATTCGAATCATATCTTTCTCAAGCAATCGTTTCGTTTGTAATAAATCACGAATTGTTTTCTCATCTTGCAGTAAGAACGGAGCAATTAATTGTACAAGGCCGTTATCATAAAAGTTTCGAATAAACGTCCCTTCACCACGTCTCGTTTCAATCAATCCTACCAGTTCTAAAGCACGCAATGCTTCTCTTACAGAGGAACGTCCTACGTTTAAGCGTGAACTTAACTCACGCTCAGACGGCAAACGATCCCCCGCTACCAATCCATCCTCTTCCATAATGGAACGGATTTTTTTTACAATTTCGAGATATACTTTTGTATTTGATGATGTCAATGGAAATTCCTCGCTTATTCTTTACCAATCAGCGCTAATTGTTTTGTTTTTTCAGCGATCTCATTTGGATCTACTTGACGGCGAGCTACTCCTGTCTCCATTGCTGCTTTTGCAACGTAAGCCGCTACTTGAGGCGCTACACGCGCGTCAAATGGTGCTGGAATGATATAGTCTGCATTCAACTCATCTTCTGCTACAAGCTCAGCAATAGCCTGTACAGCTGCCATCTTCATTTCTTCGTTAATTTGTGTCGCATGTACGTCAAGTGCACCGCGGAAAATACCAGGGAACGCCAGTACATTATTTACTTGGTTCGGGAAGTCAGAACGACCTGTTCCAACAACAGCTGCGCCCGCTGCTTTTGCCAATTCTGGCATAATTTCTGGAACTGGATTTGCCATTGCAAAAATAATCGCATTGTCATTCATTGTACGAACCATCTCTTCTGTTAATGCACCTTCTGCAGATACACCAATGAATACGTCCGCACCTTGTACAACATCAGCTAAAGAACCTTCTATACGATTCTTATTTGTATATTTTGCAACTTCATCCTTCACCGGATTCATACCTGTAGGACGACCATCATAGATTGCCCCTTTACGGTCACACATAATAATGTCGCGTACACCATAGCGATATAAAAGTTTAATAATTGCAATACCTGCTGCACCTGCGCCATTTGCGACAACTTTAATGTCAGACATTTTCTTTCCAACTAATTTCAGTGCATTTACAAGACCTGCTACTGTTACGATAGCTGTTCCGTGTTGATCATCATGGAAGATAGGAATATTTGTTTCTTTTTTCAAACGCTCTTCAATAATGAAGCAGTTTGGTGCTGCGATATCTTCTAAGTTAACGCCGCCAAAAGTTGGCTCCATTAATTTTACAGTTTCAACAATTTTATCTACATCGTTTGTATTTAAGGCAATCGGGAATGCATCTACACCAGCAAAGCTCTTGAATAATACAGCTTTACCTTCCATTACTGGAAGAGATGCTTCAGGTCCAATGTTACCAAGACCAAGTACAGCTGTTCCGTCTGTCACAACTGCTACCATATTTCCCTTCATCGTATATTCATATACCTTACTTTTATCGTCATAAATTTCTTTACAAGGTTCTGCAACCCCTGGAGAATATGCAAGACTTAAATCTTTTGCATTTTCTACTTTTACTTTTGATACAGTTTCTAATTTTCCTTGATGCACTTTATGCATGTGAAGTGCTTCTTCACGAAGTGTTGACAAACTATCCACTCTCCTCAAATTAATCTTGCTGATATCAATTTCTCCAAGTGGTCTGACCACGAACACTACTACTATAATAATCGAAGTGTAGGGAAATTGTCCATTATATTTTCACAACTACATTTTCTTCCCCGACAATTTCACGAAGTGCTCCTAAACATTCTTCACTTGGATGAATCGATAAACTCCGAGATAATTGTACCATTTTATGTTCCTTTTCATAATAAATTAGTACTTTCGCAAAACCTGAATAGTCGAACAATATTTTCGTAACCTGATTTAAAAGCTTTTTCTCATACTGAGACGGCAATTTCACGTAAACAGATGCGTCTTTCTTTTCTTCATAAACATCCATTTCCTCTAGCGGATATAGCCCATTTACAATCCATTGCAGCTTATGATTTCTTAGCTCAATCGTACCGTCAACTAAAACAATTGCTCCTTCTTGTAACTTGTCCGAGAAATGTATATACGTTTCCGGGAAGAGGACTGCTTCCATTTCATCATTTTGATCACAGAATGTAATAAATGCCATCTTTTGAAACTTTTTCGTACGAATCACTCTCACACTTGTTATATACACAATAGCTCTTTGTACTTTTTTCTTGTGTCGCATCGCCTGAGCGAGAGATGGAATTTCTAATTCTTTTGCTAACTTTACATACTGCGCTGTCGGATAACTTGATAAATAAAAGCCAAGTGCTTCCTTCTCTTTATTTAGTTGTTCAATAAAAGATAGCTCTTCTCCTTGTACGTATTTTGATTTTGGAACAGCATCTCCTAAATCACGTGCGAGATTCGCGTACTCTAATGCCCCTTTAATACTTTTCCATAAATTCGTTCTCGAAACACCAAAATCATCAAAACATCCGGACCAGACGAAAGCTTCTAAATTGCGCTCCGTCACAAACTTTGACGGCATACGGAGACAAAATTCAAACAAATCTTCGAACATTTTTTTCTCTCGTTCTTCTAATAATGCCGTCACTGTAGCCATTCCAATATTTCGAATCGAAAGTAAACTGTAACGTATCGCATTCCCTTCTATTTGGAAGTTGTAACCACTTCTCTGAAGAGACGGCGGCAAAACGTGAAAGCCTTTCCGCTTCGTTTCTCGTATATACTGTACAATTTTATCTTCATTTCCAATTGCGCTTGATAATAATGCCGTCATAAATTCCAGCGTATAGTTCGCTTTCAAATAGGCAAGCTGATATCCGATCATACTGTAAGCTACAGCGTGACTTCGGTTAAAACCGTAATTCGCAAATCTTACAATTAAATCATAAATTTTCTCAGCGGACATCTCATCATAACCATTTTGCAAACACCCTTGGACAAAATGCTTACGTTCCTGATCTAAAATATCACGATTTTTTTTACTCACTGCACGGCGCAGTAAATCTGCTTCTCCGAGCGAAAACCCTGCTAACTTCGATGCAATTTGCATAATTTGTTCTTGGTATACAATGACGCCGTATGTTCTTTCTAAAATTGGCTTTAAATCCGGATGTAAATATTCAATTTTTCTTTTTCCATGTTTCGATTCAATAAAGGTCGGTATCTGTTCCATCGGCCCCGGTCTGTATAACGAGTTAACAGCTACGATATCTTCAAACTCATTCGGTTTTAACCCGCGAAGTACATTTCGCATACCACCTGACTCAAGCTGGAATACACCTGTTGTATCCCCTCTCCCTAATAATTGGAACGTCTTTTCATCTTGAAGAGGTAAGTTTCTTATATCGATTTCTTTCCCAGTTTTGTTCGCGATAAATTTTATAATATTTTCAAGTAACGTTAAATTACGTAACCCTAAAAAGTCCATCTTAAGCAACCCAAGTTCTTCTAGCGCATCGGCTGGATATTGCGTAACATAAACATCGTTATGTCCTTCTTGAATTGCTACACTGCCTGTTAACGGTTCTTGACTCATAATAACGCCAGCCGCATGAATAGACGTATGACGTGGTAAACCTTCTACACGTTTTGCGATTTCAAACACACGCTCATGCAGAAGATTCCCTTGTATAAACTCACGAAGTGATTGTGATTCTTCATATGCATCTTTTAACGTTATACCGAGCTTTGATGGGATAAGTTTTGAAAATATATCAATATCTCGCGGCGGAAGCCCCATTACGCGGGCAATGTCTCTAATTGCTGCTTTTGCTGCAAGCGTACCAAACGTTACAATTTGCGCAACACGAAGCTGACCGTATTTATCTTTCACATAGCGAATCATCTCATCACGTCTTACGTCTGGAAAATCAATATCAATATCTGGAAGCGTCACACGTTCAGGATTTAAAAACCTTTCAAATAATAGATCGTATTCAATCGGATCAATATCTGTAATTTCTAATACGTATGAGACGAGTGAACCAGCTGCCGATCCACGACCTGGTCCTGTTAAAATATGATTTTCATGTGCATACTTCATAAAATCCCATACGATGAGGAAATAATCACTAAATCCCATGCGAGAAATAACATTTAATTCATGATCCAAACGCTTTATATGCACTTCTTTCGGCGCACCATATCGTTTCCGCAAACCTTCTTCACAAACACGACGCAAGTATATATCACTCGTTTCGTTAGACGGAACAGGAAACTTCGGAAGTTGATTTACATGGAACGGTATTTCTACTTGGCAACGCTCTGCAATTTTTATTGTATTTTGGATCGCTTCCGGCGCATGGGAAAATAGTGCTTCCATTTCATCCGATGATTTTAAATAATATTGATCTGTTTTCAGCCTCGGCCTATCTGGATCAGTCATTTTCGTTCCACTTTCAACAGATAGTAAACATTCGTGAACAAGTGCGTCACTTTGATTGATATAACGCACATCGTTTGTTGCAACGACTGCAATATTAACCCTACTAATAAATTCAGGTAGCTTCTCTTGTAAAAGCAACTCATCTTGAATTGCATGATGCTGCAAACTCATATAAAAATGGCCGAACATATTTTGATATGTGCGAGCTACTTCTTCAGCCTGACTCTCATTGTCTTCTAGTAATAATTGCTCAATTTCGCCATCTTTACCTGGTGAAATAGCAATTAATCCTTTCGCATAATGCGCAAGCCACTTCTTAGGAATACCTTCTTTGGACTTTGTCATAATACTGCTAGAAATCTTTAATAAATTTTGGTAACCTATTTCATTCTCAGCAAGTAATACAAGCGGATAAGACCTTTCTTCTTCTTCACTAAAAATAGAAGCGGTTAATCCAATAACAGGCTGTATACCATGTTTCTTACATGCTTTATAAAACGGAATAACGCCATACATAACATTTTCATCCGTAATAGCCAGCGATGAAAAACCAAGTTCTTTCGCCCTGGCTACAAGCTCATCAATTTTACAAGCACTTTTTAATAAACTAAAAACGGTTTGACATTGTAAATGCACAAACTTCACTGTTGTACCCTCTCTTTACCTATTTGACTACTTTTATTATAGGTGATGAGGAAAGCGGAAATCAAAACATACTTCTTATACTTTGTCCATATATATGAAGAAGAAAGGGGAATGACGATGGATGTAAGAGAACATACTTTTTTCTCTCTGCTTATTATTAGTTATTTTATTGCCTTTGGGGTTATACTTGGCGGTTCATTAATTGGTGGATTTGGTGCGTTTCTTATCGGAAAACCAGCTCTAACTTACATTAATCAATTCGCCCAAAATTTAAGAATTTGGGCACTCGTTGCAGCAATCGGCGGAACATTCGATACCTTTTATAGCTTTGAAAGAAGTTTCTTTGGCGGAGATATGAAAGATATCGTAAAACAAATTCTCCTTATTTTTTTCGCAACTGGTGGTATGCAAACAGGTCTCATTATTATTAAATGGCTAACGCAGGAACATGTATGAGAGTACCAAGTGCCAATACAGCAAAAAGATGGTACTTAGTTTTAGCTGGTGCTGCTGTTGGAGGCGTGTTGAGCTGGTTTATTTTTTTGTACATATACGGTGTTTTTCAAGAAGAACAAGCTAGTAAAATAGCAGAACAAAGAGAAATTATAGAAAAACAAGAAGCCAAACTCCACGTCCTTCTCGAAGATCAAGAAAAATTGAACACTGAAAATAAACGGCTCTTAACCATTCAAGAGATTAAAATAAAACTTATCAATCGAGAAAAATACGATTTAGACAATCTTACACTCGAAAATATGACTACATCTATCCATAATGATCTCCAGCATCTTTTAACGAAAAACATTCAAAGTATCGCAAAAAATAAAGACCTACTCAAAAAGGTAATCGAAAACAAGACGTACAAACATTACGATCGGCTATACCGTTTTAAAGTCGATACAATATCTTTTGATACAGTGCTTGAAATTAGCATTACTATAGAGAAAGAAAAATAAAGAAGGAGGGCTTTAGCGCCACTCCTTCTTTTCGTTCTAACATATAATCTCTTATTTACAAATCTCACGTAAATCAGCAAAAAGACGATCCGCTTCTTCCCAAGAAGATGCCTTCGCACCAGAAGCCATCGGGTGTCCTCCACCGTTATATTGCATTGCTAATTTGTTTATAACTGGTCCTTTTGAACGAAGACGAACACGAATTACGTCGTCTTCCTCTAAAAATAGAACCCACGCCTTTAATCCGTCAATATTGCCAAGTGCTCCAACAACACCAGATGCTTCAGAAGAAAGTACATCAAACTCTTCTAATACTTCTTTCGTTAATTTAATGTAAGCTGCTCCTTCTTCTACCATCGTAAAGTTTTGTAAAATATAACCGTTTAAACGAGCAATTTTTTCTTTTGTCTTATACATTTCATTGTATAAATCTGTGAATTTCAAACCCATATCAACAAGCTCACTTACGTAACGAAGTGTTTTTGCTGTTGTATTCGGGAATAAGAAACGACCTGTGTCCCCAACAATTCCAGCTAAAATAAGGCGAGCTGCTTCTTTTGTTATTTTTAATCCTTTATCTTTTCCATACGTGTAAAACTCATAAATCATTTCACTTGTAGAACTCGCTGCCGTATCTACCCACGTAATATCTCCATATGGATCTTCATTTGGATGATGATCAATTTTAATTAACATCTTCCCTTTTGTATAGCGTTGATCATCAACACGTTCTTGATTCGCAGTATCACAAACGATAACAAGCGCATTTTCGTATACACTATCTTCAATATCATCCATTACTCGTAAGTACGCTAACGACGGTTCATTGTACCCAACCGTATAAATATTTTTCTCTGGAAACGATTCTTGTAGAATTGTACCAAGGCCACCCTGTGAACCTAATGCATCTGGGTCCGGACGCACGTGGCGATGAATAATAATTGTATCAAATTCTTTAATTGCTCCTAAAATTTGCTCATGCATATGTATAATCTCCTTTTTAATCAACTTCTTCACTTTATCCTCCATTATAACGGAAAGTATTTCATACATGCGAACAATTGCTTTATAATAGAAGTTAGAAAGTTTAGACATTTCTTTTTCTTTTCTATTATTTTTCACAAAGCGATGGGAGTGTTCATTATGCCAGTATTAGTCTTCTGTATTATCGTCTCATTTATGTTGTACCTCTTTTACAAAACAAAATACTTTCGTACAAACCGCCCAATGGAAAAAGGTTGGCTCTCAGGAAAATCCGCAATGGCACTCGGTTCATTCGTTTTATTTTTCGGGGTAAACCAATTCTTTTTAGAACTTTCAACCGCTCGTATTATCGTTGGTGTTTTATTCGTTCTATTTGGTAGTGCAAGTGTATTTAATGGGTTTCGCCAATACAAACACTTCTTACCATTAGCAGTTAAAGAAGCCGAAGTCTATGAAGCAACATAAAAAAAGCATCAATATTGTGATGCTTTTTTACGTCCCTTAACTTTCAAAATCATATATGCAACAAACGCAGAAGGGATATTGAATGGATTGCCTTGCACATGAAGATGTAATTGTTCTTCCCCAAAAGACATTTTTTCATATAGCTCTCGCTGAGATAATCCTGTTTTTTTCTTTTTTTCATGTAAACCTTGTAAATATAAATATTGAATCGGTATCATCACAAGAAAGTAAAATAGTGCGATACTACCAAAAAAGAGTACTGTTGATGACATATTGCATACCACCTTCCAGAAATCCATTTTCTTACAATATAATCATAACACAATATACGGCATAATTGAATTACTATTCTGTCTTTTCTTGCGTTACTTTTCCACTCCATCTCATACCTATTCCACTAAAACTCCCATCTAAAATCATGCCTTACAAATTTAAAACAACAAAAAAAGACAGAACAAATCAAAACGATTTGTTCCATCTTTTTATTTATCGATTAACTGAACCATAAGTAATGCTTTTCCAACGACATTACCTTCATGATGCACCTCTACATCGACCTTACCAAATTTACGGCCAATTTCTAATACTTTCGGATGAACGGATACAACATTATCAATCTGAACCGGCTTTACGAAATAAATCGTTAAGTTTTCAACAATTAAATCGCTTTTCTTTTGCGCACGAATGACGCGATTTGTCGCTTCTGTCACAATTGTTGCAAATACACCGTACGATAACGTTCCGATTGAATTCGTCATTTGCGGCGTCACTGAAAATTGATATAGATGCTCATTCTTCGCTTCTTTTGGCGTCATAAATTGATTCGTTACGATATCATCAATTGTTTCTCCAACTTGTGGCTGACGTTGAATCATTTGCAGTGCCTGAAGTACATCTTGACGGCTAATAATACCTTGCAGTTTATTTCCTTCCTCAACGACAGGAAGTAATTCAATTCCTTCCCACACCATCATACGTGCCGCAGCTGCGACAGACATTTTACCATTCACTGTAATTGGGTGTTTTGTCATTACTTTATCAATTGGTGTTTCTTTCGCTACACCAATCATATCTTTTGAAGTTACGATTCCTAGCACTTTTTTATTTTCATCGACAATTGGATATCTTCCGTGCATTGTCTCTTCGTTATATGCATGCCATTGCTGTACTGTATCATGCGGCTTTAAATATAATGTTTCTTCAATTGGTGTTAAAATATCCTCAACAAGTACAATTTCTTTCTTAATCAGTTGATCATAAATTGCACGGTTAATTAACGTTGCGACCGTAAATGTATCGTAGCTACTTGAAATAATCGGCAACTTTAATTCGTCTGCTAATTTTTTCACATGATCTTCCGTATCAAATCCGCCCGTAATTAATACAGCGGCTCCAGCTTCTAGTGCTAATTGATGTGCGTTCGTACGGTTACCAATAATGAGTAAATTCCCAGCTTCTGTATAGCGCATCATCGCTTCTAATTTCATAGCTCCGATTACGAATTTATTTAATGTTTTATGTAGTCCTTCTCTGCCCCCAAGTACTTGACCGTCTACAATGTTAACGACTTCTGCATATGTCAGTTTTTCGATATTCTCTTTCTTCTTTTGTTCAATTCGAATTGTTCCGACACGTTCAATTGTACTAACATATCCTTTATTTTCTGCATCTTTAATTGCACGGTAAGCTGTCCCTTCACTTACACTCAAATCTTTCGCAATTTGTCTTACAGAAATTTTATGCCCTACTGGCAGGCTATTAATATGTTCTAAAATTTGGTTATGCTTGGTAGCCAAATGGTTTCACCATACTTTCTTTTCCCTAAATTCTTCATGTGTTGTACTTTCAGTATACTATATTTTCAAAACTGTTACACTCTCTCTTTACATACCTGTACTATTTTTTTTATAACAAAATGACTCTTACATTCCACCAGTCATTCTATGACAACAATGTAATGCTATTGTCATCTCATTCGATAGTTCGCCCACTTGATTCCCTATACAATGAAGACAAGAAATAAGACAAAGGAGCGAACACATGATGAAAAAATTTTTAGAGGTTGTATGTGCTATATTTTTAGCTTTCGTAGATGGGAAACAAGTTGCGATGGAATTGAATGAAACACCTAAACAACCACGTACAAAAAGAAAAGAATCACCAAAACAAATACAAGCATTAAAAGCTGTCCTACACACGTAAAAAACCCTTCACTTTTCTTTTCAAATGAAGGGTTTCTTTTCTATAGTGTAATACTTTCTCCAGCTTCTAATACTTTCCCTGTACAATTTTGTAGCTTTTCTACAAATTGATATGGATCTTGTTCAATAACTGGGAACGTATTGTAATGCATCGGTACAACAGTTTTCGCATTAATCCATTTTGCCGCTAGTACAGCATCTTCTGGTCCCATTGTGAAATTATCACCAATTGGTAAAAATGCTAGATCAACTTTATTTAATTCCCCAATTAACTTCATATCAGAGAATAGTGCAGTATCTCCTGCGTGATATACAGTTTTCTCTTCTGCTGTAAATAAAATACCTGCTGGCATACCTGTATATGTAATCGTCTTATTTTCTTCGTCAATATAACTAGAGCCGTGGAATGCTTGTGTAAACTTCACTTTTCCGAAGTCAAATTCATGTGAACCACCAATATGCATCGGATGTGTATTTACACCTTGCCAACTTAAAAATGTTGCTAGTTCAAATGGCGCTACAACAACTGCATTATTTTTCTTCGCAAGTTCTACTGTATCTCCAACATGATCACCGTGTCCATGCGATAAAAGAATTGCATCCACTTTGACATCTTCAGCTTTTAAATCTGTTTTCGGATTTCCTGTTAAAAACGGGTCAATTAAAATAACTTTTCCATTCACCTCAATTTTCACAACTGAATGTCCATGATAAGATACTTTCATTATTACATTCCTCCCCTTATTACATTCACACTTTTTATTCTACATGATTTCTCTATTCCCTGTCTTTTCTAACATCTATTTACTTGTCATAACGCTTTCATCCGATGTAAAGTTATACATGTAATTGAAATCTCGGAGGTGCCAATCAATGAATGCTAGATTAGAAAATTTAATGCAATGGCTAAAAGAAAAAAATGTAGAAGCTGCGTTCTTAACTTCTACACCGAACGTCTTCTACATGACGAACTTCCACTGTGAACCGCATGAAAGATTACTTGGTATGTTTGTATTCCAAGAAAAAGAACCTATTTTAATTTGTCCTAAAATGGAAGAAGGTCAAGCACGTAACGCTGGCTGGGCACATGAAATTATCGGATTCACTGATACTGATCGACCATGGGATATGATTGCAAAAGCAATTAAAGACCGCGGCATCAATGCAAATGCAGTTGCAATTGAAAAAGAACATTTAAACGTAGAGCGCTACGAAGAGTTAACGAAATTATTCCCAAATGCAGCGTTCAAATCGGCAGAGGAGAAAGTTCGCGAACTTCGTTTAATTAAAGATGAAAAAGAACTTTCTATTTTACGTGAAGCAGCTAAAATGGCAGACTATGCTGTTGAAGTTGGTGTAAATGCAATTAAAGAAAACCGCAGCGAGCTAGAAGTATTAGCAATTATTGAACACGAATTAAAAACAAAAGGCATACATAAAATGTCATTTGATACGATGGTATTAGCCGGTGCAAACTCTGCTCTTCCACACGGTATTCCTGGCGCAAACAAAATGAAGCGCGGTGATTTCGTACTATTTGATTTAGGCGTAATCATTGAAGGGTATTGCTCTGATATTACACGTACAGTAGCATTCGGCGAGATTTCTGAAGAACAAACCCGCATTTACAACACTGTACTTGCTGGACAACTACAAGCAGTTGAAGCATGTAAACCAGGTGTTACACTTGGCGCAATCGACAATGCTGCTCGTTCTGTTATCGCAGATGCAGGTTACGGAGACTTCTTCCCACACCGACTTGGTCACGGACTTGGAATTAGCGTTCACGAATATCCAGATGTAAAAACTGGTAACGAATCTCCATTAAAAGAAGGTATGGTCTTCACAATCGAACCTGGTATTTACGTACCAAACGTAGGTGGCGTTCGTATTGAAGATGATATTTACATCACAAAAGACGGGTCAGAAATTTTAACGAAATTCCCGAAAGAATTACAATTTGTGAAATAAGAAAAAAGGCAGCGTGATTGCTGCCTTTTTTTATTTCTCTACTATTTCAAATTTCTCTACAATCATTTTTGCTGGATAACTTTCAAGTATTTGAGAAAACCATACTTTTATTTTATCCCCTGTTTTTAACTGTTTATATGCGTATTTGTCCTTAAAGCTCAAGACTATATGTGATGGATGGTCTTTATTCATTTGTTGTTCTATATAATTTTGTAACTCTACTTTTGTGTTAAACTTTTTATCATCGGCAAAAAACACCGTGTCATTTCTTAATATGATATACCCTTCTTTAGGCACTTCTTTTACAGTTACTTGCTCTACTTGTTTTGTAGTACACGCTGATAATATGACTAGAAATATACTTAAAAACATAACAATTTTCATATGCCTATTCATTTTTAACTCCTTACTCTAGGCTATTTCAAATTTAACACCATCTTCTCTTCATACTTATCATCCCATTTAATCACAACTTCTATCGGTTTATCTTTAGATAGAGGTGCACAACTTACACAAGAAGATTTCATTTCAACCTTTTCTCCTTTATGATTTTCTGACGTTTCTGTCATTGTACTAAAGGCTCCATTAATAGCAATCTCTAAGTTTTTAAATTCTGTCTTTCCATCCCCACCCTTATATTGAAACGTAAACATTCCATCTTCACTGTCATCCTTAATATGCCCTTTATATTGTCCAGTCCAACTTTTGCTCTCGCTAGAAAAATTAACATACGAAATGGAACAGCTTCCTAAAAAGAAAATACTAATGAAAAAGAATAATGCTCTCTTCATAATGCCCCCTCCATTCAAATGCACTTATTTATTGTCTATTTCTTCCTCTTATTATATTATAAAAATACAGATTTTTCTAAAATAGGAGGTTTATATGTTACAACAACGGTTAGAAGAAATTCGTAATAATAATTACATACTGGATAACACACTTAACATTGATTCTTTAAGTTTCAATATGCTTGAGCAAATTGGCGATACTGATAGCTATTTAAGGGACAAACTCATCTACTCTACTTTTTATCATCTCATCAAAAATCGCTACCTTTCACACACACAGTTACAGAAACTATTATTAGAAAGCATCGGTGAAAAATATTTATTGTATAAGATTCATTCAGATGATGAAGATGCTGTATTTACTCGCGCATTTACGACCTTATTAATTGCACTCATTATAGATGCAGATACAACTCATAATTTCTTATCACAGAATGATATTTTAACTGTAAAAGATCAATTAATTCTATATATGAACAATGAACATGATTTCCGCGGATATGTTCCAGATCACGGCTGGGCACATAGTATCGCTCATGCTTCCGATACATTTGAGGCGCTTGTTCATAGTCCTAAACTAGAAACTTTACATTACGAAGAGATATTAAAAACTTTGTTAAACAAAGTTTTTGTCCATTCTATTTACTACAAATATGAAGAAGACGAGCGTCTCGTTTATCCGATTGTCGCAATGCTGCAAAATGGCCTAAAAGAAGAAATACTCATATTAGCCCTTCGTGACTTAGTAGCTCAATTACCGGTCCAAAAACAAGCACTACCTATTGAATCGTACGAGTTTCTATATGGAAATACAAAATCTTTCTTACGTAGCTTATTTTTCAGACTACGCACACTTTCTATATGTGAAGAAACCGAATTCGAAATTGAAAAATTGCTACAAGAGCTTCCAAAATATTATTAAAAAAGAAGGCCACTCAAAAAGTGCCTTCTTCTATTTCACTAATATTTAATTGAAATTTCACGATCCAAACTGAGAAAAGGTGGACAAGAAGCGCAAACGCCATACATGCTCCACTTAAAAAAGTGAGTATAGGATGCGAATACACGTGCCCCAATCCATAGGATATCGCCACGAAAAACATTGTTATGTAAATATAAATTGCTCCATGTATTTGCCTCATATAAACCTCCTTTTCCCATATTATAACATAAATTTTCTGATTATTCACATTAATTACTTGTAATCAATATTTCTCAACTGTTACACCTCTTACAGCAGCCTTAATATACGGTGACCCTTGTAAACTTTGTAAATCCTCTGTTTTTCCTGTTACGACTACACCGTATATTGGTAGGTCTTTTGGTTTGGTGTTTTTTATTTCTTTATAATATTGTTCAAAATAATCACTTGGTATACCTTCACTATTTTTTGCTAAATACTTCATTTGGTATAGAAACTCTTTTGAGTTTATTATTAAATCGTTTTTCACATCCTCTTTTACTTTTGCATAACTTCCTTCAAATCCAAAAACATTTTTAGCCATTTCCGCATTTAATATTGCGCCATTTTTAGGATCTTTTAACCCTACATAAGAATCACCTTTCTGTTCATTATATGTATCTACCCAAAACCAAACTGGCTGTACACTTTTCGGAAGCATCTCAGTAATTTGTTCAGCTGTATACGATTTATCAAAAGATAAGGCTACTTCTGCAACTTTATTTTGCAAATCTCCAATATTTTTCAGGTCATCCACATAATTTTTATAAGTAACGAAAGGTAAATAAAACCTCATTTCCCTCTGCATTGTTTGCACATTATAATCTGGCATCGTAACAGCCTCTTCACCCCTTTTTTCCTCATCTAGACTAACAAGTTCACCATTGTAATGCTTCATACTATAACTCCATATACCAGATTCGTATATATCATTTACCCATTTCACTGGTTGACCAGCTATATTTTTATAAGAGTTATATATTACTGTACTTCCTGTCATACCAAGACTTAAATACATGCTTCCGCTGAAACGGATATTAGGCCCTTGAACCATATGTAGTGCATTCATTTCTCTTTCCATTTTTCTAAATGTTTGCTGAGAAAAGTAAGCTGCACCCAAAAACAAAGTTACTATAACCATAATGGACGCACAAATAGAAATAAGCCAGTTTCTCCAAAACTGCTTCCTCTTCGCTCTCTTCATCAAAGTCTTCATCTGCTTATCATTCATATTCAAATTAAAGTCCTTCCGACTCATCATTTCTCCTCCTATACAGTTTTTTAAATTGATTTCTTGCACGGTACAAGCTTGTTTTTACTGTATCTTCTTTCATACTTAATAAAATGGCAATTTCCTTATAAGATAGTTCATACTCATATTTCAACAGTAAAATATGACGATAATCCTCCGTCATCGTCTCCAATATTTCTTGTACTTCTCCTTGTAACTCACTTGTTAAAAGCACTTCATCTAATGACTTTTGCCCAATAAGAACGACTGATTCAATTGCGATTGGATTTAGTCTTTTTTCTTTCCGGTGCAAATCTCGGTGCTGGTTGATTGCAACTCTAAATAGCCACGGTGCTAAATGTCCTAACGGTATTTCCTCCATAAGCAATAAAGCTTTATACAACGTATCTTGCACAATATCTTCTGCTTCTTTTCTATCTGCTCCAATCTTAATTAAGTATCCAAACACAGCTTTTGATTTCTCTATTAATAACGATTCAAACGTATCATGACTCATTCGGCTCTCCTCTCTATATACTCAACGTTTGAGAGCGTAAAATGTATACAGCTTTTCTAAAAAAAATTCCATAATAAAAAGCACATCCATTTTGATGCGCTTCTCTGAAATACTATTCTATTATTTCATCGCTTCCTTCACAAAATCTTGAATCATAACAACTTCTGTTTTCATATCAATAGACGGTGCTTCTTCATCGATACATTCATACCAAAATGCTAAGTGCTTTTTATCAATTTCATGATGCGAATTTTCGACAAAAATACCACCTTCTCCTTGCACAGAATACCAATATAAGTACTCTTCTCCATCTCTTATTTCCCGGAAAATTGTCTCAACGTACATCTTTTCGTCGTTTAATGTCAAAAGTACTTCTTTCATATTGTCATTAAGAAGCTGCATCCATTCATCTACTCGATGACTCTTACCAGGCTTAACTTTAAATCTTGTTAATTCTACATTCATTTTTATTCCCCCGTTTTCTTACGTACAAACAAACTGTATTCTATTGGATGATAAAAACTTAATTTACTAGCTAATTTTCGCGAAGGAATATTGTCTACATAACAATCCCAGCTCGGTATAATATCATTTTGCATGCAATGTTCAATGAACCGTGTTGCAACAGCTTGAGCTAATCCTTTCCCTTGATGCGCTTCATGTGTTGTAATATCTATTTCAGCATAACCATTCCCGCTAAATATTGAGACACATTCAGCTACAATTATTCCAGCTTGTTCTATACAAAATCCAAAACCACTGTTCAAAAAAGTTTCTTTTGATCCCCAATATTCTTTGTAGTACTCCTCTTTAAATTCACTGCTGCGCTCTATATCTCTTCTATCAATACGCTTCACTTCATATGTATTTTTGTTAAAATCTCGTTGGCTCTCTTCAAAGGTTACGCTTTGAAATTTCATTCGCGGGATGTTCCGAAGTACATTACTAAAACGCTCTTCTATCATCATTTCCCACTCTTCACTCGAAGTGAAGAGTGTAAATCTCTTCTCTGTTTTTTCAATAGCCGTTTTTAAATATGAAAATAACTCTTCGTTATAATTTTGATCATCCGTATCACCAAATAAATAATAGATACCGTTAGCTGTAATAATTAATCCTGCTGTTAATTGCCCGTTTATAAAAACCTCACCATCTATCATTTGATCACATACCGCATAAGCAAACGTCGTCGTTCTTGTATTACCTTCTAAAACCGGAAGAACTTTTCTATAATCAGCTACAGATAATTTTTTCATAATTGCTCCACTTTAGTCGTATCAGCCTCTATATGTTCAAAACAAAGATTTACCGTTCTCTTTAATGCTCTCGTTCTATGAATCGTACATGCTGGAATTAAAATAGAATCATTTGGCTTTAAAACCGCTGTTTCTCCATCTTCAAAATCAATAAGTAACTCTCCCTCTAGCACAATAAATAATTCATCCGAATTAGAATGATAGTGCCAATCATATTCACCAGTAAATACAGCGATTCGTAAGCAATGACTGTTTATATTTGAAACGACGAAGTTTTTATGTTGATCTTGAATGTCCTTTGTTAATTCTATTAAGTTCACAGTTTCCATCTTTCGTCTCATCCTTTCATTAGTCGTTCTTCTGAAAAATCACCTTAATCTCCACCACCTCCGCAATCTCCTCCACCATCACTTGAGCTACTACAATCACTGCTACTGTAGTCACCGAATCCACTTGATGAGCTTGAAGCGTATGAAGATTTTTCACTTCTTTTTCTATCTTTTTTACTTTCATGACTAGGCCATACTGTATCAAAAAATATAACGAATAAGACTAATTCTATTGCAACAAGGATAAATACTAAAATACTCTCAATAATATTAGGAGTTATCTCAAAACTGTAAAACACTCCAAATGAATACATACACAAAATTACATACAGAGCCATACAAATATACCGAAATGATTTCTCTATCGTAATGACTACTTTTTGTGAAAAAGGTATGTTCTGCTCCTGTTTTTTCTTTATGTACTTTTGTCTTTTAGCTTGCTTTCGCTTTCTCTTTTTGCTCCCCATAGAATCCCCTCTTTTTTATTATACAATTCTAAATTATCATAATAAAAATCGATTTACACCAATAAAGTGAAACTTTGATCAGTGGGGGTTTTATTCATCCCCCACCTAACTTCTTTGCTTCCGCTGAATTTTTGGGTGGGGGGTCTTACTGCCCGTTAATGCGGGATAAATAACAATTATTCACATGTTATTTCCCCATATAAAAAAGACCCTCCTCACGAAAAGGAAGGTCTCAAATGTATTTCTATTATGATAAAGCAGGAGCTTTTTCAAGTAGCTCTTTTGCATCAGCGTATTGTAAGCCGTGAGCTTCTGCAACTGCTTCGAATGTTACATAACCATCTAATGTGTTAATACCTTTTAATAATGCAGTGTTGCCTAAGCAAGCTTCTTTGTAGCCTTTGTTAGCAATTTGTACTGCATATGGTACTGTTACGTTTGTTAATGCAAGAGTTGACGTACGTGGAACCGCACCTGGCATATTAGCAACTGCATAATGAACAACGCCATGTTTTTCGTAAGTTGGGTTGTCGTGAGTTGTAATACGGTCAGTTGTTTCGAAAATACCACCTTGGTCAATCGCGATATCTACAACGACAGAACCTGGTTCCATTGATTGAATCATTTCTTCTGTTACAAGTTTTGGCGCTTTTGCACCTGGAATTAATACTGCTCCAATAACAAGGTCAGATTCTTTAACAGCTTCTGCAATGTTGTATGGATTAGACATTAATGTTTTTACTTGGTTACCGAAAATATCATCTAATTGACGAAGACGTTCTGCACTTAAGTCAATGATTGTTACATCTGCACCTAAACCTACTGCAATCTTAGCTGCGTTTGTACCAGCTTGACCACCGCCGATGATTGTTACTTTGCCGCGTTTTACCCCTGGAACGCCTGCAAGTAAAATACCTTTACCACCTTTGTTTTTCTCAAGGAATTGTGCACCGATTTGTGCAGACATACGACCAGCTACTTCACTCATAGGTGCAAGTAATGGTAAAGAACGATTGTCTAATTGTACTGTTTCGTATGCGATTGATGCAACTTTGTTATCGATTAATGCTTTCGTTAATTCTGGTTCTGGAGCTAAGTGTAAGTATGTGAATAAAATTAAACCTTCACGGAAATAGCCGTATTCACTTGCTACTGGCTCTTTTACCTTCATAACCATATCTTGATTCCATGCTTCTTCAGCAGTTTCTACAAGTTTCGCACCAGCTTGTACATATTCTTCATCCGTAAAGCCAGATCCTAAACCTGCTCCTTTTTGAACAAAAACTTCATGACCATTTTGTACTAAATGTACTGCTCCCGCTGGCGTCATTGCCACACGGTTTTCATTGTTTTTAATTTCTGTTGGAATACCGATACGCATGATTAGTTCCCCCTTGAGTTATGAAATGACCCCTGAATCATTTTTTAAAGCGCTTTCTACGCTCTTATATTTTAACATAATATCTCAATATTTGACAAAAAAATAACACGAGTTTTCCGATAGATTTAATTTTATATTAAAGGACAGTATTATCCGCACCTCTCAGCACAATGGATAAACTGTCCAATTATTCGAAACTTCATCTTATTTTATTCTATCGATGTCTATGAATAACATCCACTGCACCAGTCACTTCAATAATTGTACCGGTAATCATATCGGAATCGTCCTCACATAAAAACGAAATGGTTCTTGCAATATCTTCACCTGTTCCAGATCTACCAATCGGTGTGTTATGCTCTTTCAGCTGACGTGCTTCTTGAATAGTTGCCTCTTTCATCTCGCCTATAATATCACCAGGACATACCATGTTCGCAGTAATACCATACTCCGCTTCTTCATAAGCAACTGTTTTCGTTAATGAAACAAGTCCTACTTTCGCTGCGGCAAAAGCTGAACGATAAATCCATCCCGGTGCACTATCCGCCCCTTGAAATCCGTAATTAATAATACGGCCAAAGTTCTGTTTTCTCATGACCGGAACGACAAGTTTTAATAAATGAAATACCGCTGTTAAATTTCCCTGAATCATTTCATTCCATTCATCTTCTTCATAATCAACTAACTTTTTTCGTTCAAATACATATGGACCAGCATTATTAATTAAAAAGTCAATTTTGCCAAAACGGCTCATCGCTTCTTCTACTATTTTATGTAAATCTTCCTTTTTCGTGACATCCGCTTGCACGAATTGTAGACGCTCTTCCACATCTTTATATGTTTCTTTCATCGTTTCCATAGCCATGATATCGCTATGGTACGTTACTGTTACTGAATAGCCTTTAGCCAATAACTTTTCTGTTACTTGCTTTCCTAAACCTTTCGTACCGGCTGTAATGAGCGCATGTCTCACAAAACTGCCCCCTTTTAAATTGCTATACTTCATATGTAACAAGTTCTCGCTCCAATTACAACTAAAATGAATTGAAACAGAGTTTTCAAAATTCTGTAACGTTTCTGGCAAGCACGTTACCAAAATTTGTTTTATAATTAAGTTGTAAACAGTTATAAAACAGATTGGGAGGAATTTACTATGAATAATACATATACAAATATTTTAATCGCGGTGGATGGTTCTAAAGAAGCAGAAAAAGCCTTTAAAAAAGCAATTCAAGTCGCAAAGCGCAATAATGCAACATTAACAATTGCTCATATCGTTGATGTAAAAGCGTACTCAGCAGTAGAGGCTTATAGCCGTGCAATTGCTGAACGTGCAAATCTATTTGCAGAAGACTTATTAGAAGACTACAAAAAAACTGCGCTTGAAGCTGGTCTTGAAAAAATTGAAACTGTATTAGAATTTGGTAACCCTAAATCTAAAATTTCAAAAGAAATCGCTCCAAACCATAAAGTAGATTTAATTATGTGTGGCGCGACTGGTTTAAATGCTGTTGAGCGTTTCCTAATCGGTAGCGTCTCTGAACATATTATTCGCTATGCGAAATGCGATGTCCTTGTTGTTCGTGGTGATGAGGAACAAGGTGAGCTTTAATTTATAGATAAAACACCAAGTCCACATTGAAGTGAACCCGAATAGTGGTACATGAAAAAACACCTCCTGAATTCGCATACTAAGTATGCAAATTCATTGGAGGTGTTTTTCGTTTGAAGACAAGAGTTCATTACCCAGAAGAAACAAAGTGGAAAGTCATTGAAATGAAGAAAGACGGTTATTCAAATCGTGCAATTATGGAGAAACTCGGAATTAAAAATGTTTCCCAAATTAAGACATGGATGAAATGGTATCGTACAGATCAAACGTATCGTTTTCAACAACCTGTAGGAAAACAATATTCTTATGGAAAAGGACCAAAAGAGCTCAGTGAATTAGAACAGCTACGTTTAGAAAATAAACATCTAAAAACAAAATTACTTGTATGGGGAAAGTATCTGGAAATCGAAAGGGGCTGAAACCAGAAACTGTAGTTACTTTATGGAGAAATGTACAAACAAAAATAACGGTAAAAGACTTGTGTAACGTATTAGAATTACCCCGTTCTACATTTTATCGTTGGTTACAACGAACGGAAGATCTGAAAGATGATATAGAAGAAAGAGTAAAGGACGTCTGTCTTAGGCATAAATTCCGGTATGGATATCGAAGAGTGACCGCTACTCTTCGAAAAATGGGACTGTGTGTCAATCATAAAAAAGTATTACGAATCATGAGACAAAATCATATTCTTTCAAAAGTGCGTCGGAAGAAAAAGAAATATATCAATGGTGCGGAACCAATGGTAGCCCCTCATCGATTGGAGCGCCAATTCGATGCATCCAAACCAAATGAAAAGTGGTTTACGGATGTGACGTATCTCTTATTTGGAGAGCGTACCTTGTATTTATCAACGATCATGGATGCCTTTAATCGTGAAATTATTAGTTGTGTCATCAGCGAATCACAAACACTGACATTAGCGATGAAAACATTGAAACAAGCAATGAGAGGGCGAAAAGTAAAAGATGTCCTTCTTCACTCGGATCAAGGAAGTATTTATACAGCAAAAGAATTTCAAGCGTATGCCAAAGAAAACGGCATGATCACCAGCATGTCCCGGAGAGGAAATTGCCATGATAATGCCGTCATGGAAAGCTTCTTTGGTCATTTAAAAAGTGAAGCTTTCTATTCACAAAAGATAACAAAAGTATCCAACACAACTGTGCGAAAGATTGTGCTAGAATACATTCATTACTACAATTGTGTGCGAATTCAAGAAAAATTAAACCACCTATCCCCTAAAGAATTTAGGGAACAAGTGGTTTAGGTGTTTTGATTGGTGTCCCGTTTTCGGGGTTCACTTCACATAGGCTTGGTGTTTTTCATTTTATAAACTTCACTATAAACACAAGACATGCTACGACAACAACGGTAATTGCCAACACATAAGGCCGAAGAAACTTCAAAGACCATAATGCCATCATAATCCTCGCAACCATTAAGTACGTTTGCCTTGCACCTTCTGTCATTTTTTTACGAAGTAAGAAAACGTACAAATAGCCAATTGGCGGCGTAATAAAGCAAAGAGCGTATATGATTTTTGATTTTAAATACCACTTTTGTTCTCCAAGTTTCTTTATATCTCCTTCAATTCTCTTACTCTCTTGTTCTCTCGCTTCTTCTACAAGCTGGTCTTCCTCTTCTCCTCGCTTTTCTTTCATATAAGGAAGAAAGTGCATAAAAAAATATTATGCGAATACGAACGCTCCAAATCCAATATTTAATATGTTCACTAAAAAAAGCAGCAGCAAGCACTAAAGACAAACAGTACGTCATCATCCAAAATGAACGTTTTCTCTTTTTCCATTCCATTTCTTTTCGAAAGCCATATAGAAATAAAGCAATCTACTACAAATAGAGCAAAAATAAATATCGCAACGTGTACTGTTTCTAAATCCTCAAATGAAAAGATATTTGGGAATGCAACGTGTAATACAATTAACGTGTACAAAATTAGCCCTATAAAATAAAGTGAAACTTTAATCAGTGGGGGGTTTTGTTCATCCCCCACTGATTATTAGTTGAACCAATCGGGCTTTTACGGGCAGTTGATCCCCACCTAACTTCTTTGCTTTCGCTAAATTTTGAGGTGGGGGTCTTACTGCCCGTTAATGCGGGATAAATACGTCTCATTTTTCATCCCTTTCTTATTTCCTAACATTACGTTAACATACATTTTTTAGAAATAGACGGACAAAATATATATGTGTAAAAAAGGAGGATGCTATATGGATGATTCTGAACGCATTATTTTAGACGTGAACGGCAAAGAAATTGAAATGCTAGATACGATTCGCACTCATTTTAAAGAGAAACATGGCGTTGAACTAAGTAACGGTGCATTACTTCGTGATTTGATGGATATTGAGTATATTCGAATTACAGAAGATCGACATAAGTATGATTAAAAGAAAAACGACTGCAGGCGAATGCCATCAGTCGTTTTTTTATTTAAGCTCTTGATGCTTCCCGCCCATACCACCTGGCTCATTGCTATCCTGGTGTACAGTTAGTTTATTTGTTTTCTCATCTTTTAAAACTCTATATGTATATGATTCATTTGGTGCATCTTTAAACTGCACATTCATACCGTATGAACCAATTTTGCTATAAAAGGCTGGTTTTATGTATGCAATATCACTTTCTTTATATCCTTTATCTTGCAAATGCCACATCGTTGCGATAATCGCTTCTTCTCGCTTTTCTTTTTCACCAACATACATATATTTGTCCAAAAGAAACACTTTAGCATTTGCAATTAAGCTAATTAACAGTACAATAATAAACACTATTTTCTTCATAGACTTCCCCTAAATTGTTATTTTTCACTACATTGTAACTTAAATGCTAGTAAAAAATAAAGTACGCCAGACTTTAATAGACTGGCGTACTTCCCAACTCAATTCTTAATAACTTCTTTCGTTAACCCCTTCGCCTTTTCCAAAGCGTTTTTGATTTGTTCAAACCCTGTCCCACCAGCACTATTACGGCGCTTTACAGCCGCATATGGTGAAAGAACTTCATACAAATCTTCTTCAAATAAAGAGCTCATTTCTTTATATGTTTCAAGCGAGACATCTAATAAATAAATTCCTTTTTGTGTGCAATATAGCACTAACTTCCCAACAATTTCATGAGCTTGACGGAATGGTAGTCCTTTGTTTGCTAAATAGTCGGCAATTTCTGTTGCGTTGGAGAAATCTTGCGTCACAGCTTGCCCCATTTTTTCTTTGTTTACAGTCATCGTTTCAAGCATGCCCGCCATAATATGAAGGCATCCTTCTACTGTTTTTACTGTATCAAACATTCCTTCTTTATCTTCTTGCAAGTCTTTATTGTAAGCGAGCGGTAATCCTTTCATTACTGTAAGTAAACTGAATAAATTACCGTATACTCTGCCTATTTTACCACGGATTAGTTCCGCCATATCCGGATTTTTCTTTTGCGGCATAATGCTGCTTCCAGTTGCGTATTGATCGCTCATTTCAATAAATTGAAACTCTTGGCTACTCCATAAAATAAGTTCTTCACAAAAGCGCGATAAGTGCATCATAAGCATAGATGAGTTACTTAAAAACTCCAGGATGAAATCACGATCACTTACTGCATCTAAACTATTTTCATATATTCCATTAAATCCAAGAAGCTCCGCACTATATTCTCGGTCAATCGGGAATGTCGTCCCAGCTAGCGCTCCTGCTCCTAATGGGGAGATATTAATACGCTTTAATGAATCTTCATAACGATTCACATCACGCTCTAACATCCAAAAGTAAGCGAGAATATGATGAGCAAATGAAATCGGCTGGGCACGTTGCAAATGCGTATAGCCAGGCATAATCGTTTCAATATTATTTTCTGCTTGATGAACAAGAACAGTTTGCAATTGCTTTGTAGCTTTTATAATATGTTCTATCTTTTCTTTTAAATACAAATGCATATCCGTTGCTACTTGATCATTACGGCTTCGGCCTGTATGAAGTTTCCCTCCTACTTCGCCAATTTGTTCAATTAGCATCTTTTCGATATTTAAATGAATATCTTCTGCTTCTACTGAAAATTGTAGCTTATTCTCTTTTGCTTCTTTCAATAAATATTGAAGACCTATCTTTATTTTCTCTGCCTCTTCTTTCGTAACGATGCCTTGCTTTGCTAGCATCGTTACGTGTGCAATACTCCCTTTTATATCTTGATTTACTAATTGTTGATCGAAGGAGATGGATGCTCCAAACTCTTCAACCCACGCTTCCGCTTCTTCCGTAAAACGTCCGCCCCAAAGTTTGCTCACGCTTCCACCTTCTTTTGATTCACTTGGCTGTATACTTTCGTCGGTAAACCAAATAATGAAATGAATCCAACTGCTGCATCATGATTAAATTCGTCCTGGGCAGTATATGTTGCTAATTTTTCATCGTATAAAGAGTATTCAGATTTACGTCCTTCTACAATCGCATGACCTTTAAATAATTTTACACGCACTGTACCTGTTACATTCTTTTGCGTTTCTTGTAAAAATGCATGAAGCGCTTGTTTTAAAGGAGAGAACCATAAACCGTTATAAATAAGTTCTGTTATTTTCTGTTCAATCACTGGTTTAAAATGTGCTACTTCTTTTACGTGTGTTAAATCTTCCAACTCTTTATGCGCAGTGATTAACGTCATTGCTGCTGGGCATTCGTATACTTCACGAGATTTAATACCGACAAGACGATTTTCTACGTGATCGATACGTCCAACGCCATGTTTTCCAGCAAGTGCATTTAACGTTTTAATTAATTCTGCAAGTGAATATGCAGTACCATTCAAAGTCGTCGGTACACCTGCTTCAAATCCGATTTCTACAAACTCTGGCTTATTCGGTGTATCTTCTAATGCTAATGTCATTTCATATGCCTCTTCTGGTGGTGCTGCCCATGGATCTTCTAAAATTCCACATTCGTTGCTGCGTCCCCATAAGTTTTGATCGATTGAAAACGGGCTATCTAAATGAATCGGAATTGGTACATCGTTTTCTTTTGCATATGCAATTTCTTCTTCACGTGACCACTTCCATTCACGTACAGGCGCAATCACTTCTAAGTAAGGATTTAATGCTTGGATAGAAACTTCAAAACGAACTTGGTCATTTCCCTTTCCTGTACATCCATGTGCAACTGCAGTTGCACCTTCTTGTTCTGCGATTTCTACTAATTTCTTCGCAATAAGCGGACGAGATAATGCAGAGACAAGAGGGTATTTCCCTTCGTATAATGTGTGTGCTTGCATCGCCATCAATGCATATTCATTCGCAAATTCTTCTTGGACATCCACCATATATGATTTAATTGCACCAACTGAAAGTGCCTTTTCTTTCACAAACCCTAAGTCTTTTCCTTCCCCTAAATCTAAACAAAGTGCAATAACATCATAATTCTTCTCTTGTAACCATTTAATTGCAACGGAAGTATCAAGACCTCCGGAATATGCTAATACAACTTTTTTCTTCTCCATTTTGCATCCCCCTAAAGAATAAATATTCATTTTCTTTTATAATAATTCAAACTTTAACACCTTTTACAAAATGTATCAAGAGTCATTTTCAAATTTTTTCAAACAATTTCGTCGAACTTCTTTCTGTTTTTCTGTACAATATAAGCAGGAAAACGGGGGTGAACTTATGGAAAAGTATTTCTTATACGATAATCATCTAGGAATTGAAATTCCGCATTTACAAGAAGATTGGGAAGATATCCCCGAAAAAATGCAGCATGCTATTTTACTAAAATGGGAACAAATTCGCGGGAAAATTCCTGATCGTATAAAAGAACTTGAGCACTATATTAATACAAAACAACATCATTTAAATAACGAAGAAGACTTCGAAGTTTCTTGTAAACTAAATTCAGAAATTGCCGATCTTGCTTCCATCATTAATGACCTTTGGCTTTGGTATCGACTCACTCAAAATGTATCTGAGGGGAAAGCACACCAATGAAAAAAGCATGCCCCTCAATTACTTTGGGTCATGCTTTTTTGTCGTAACATGATTTACAATATATCTCTTGTGCTGTTTTCGCCAAACACACATCAAATGGACCAACTAATATACTTCTTTCTTTCGGCAACTTTACAAAAGCAACAAGTTCTTCTTCATATTGAATTTTTTTCTGACATGAAACGCATATTAATTCTTTTCTTTTGAACATGTCTTTTAGCATATCTTCACTCTCCCCTTCATCTATCTATATTAATATACTCTCATAATAGTTAAGAGTTGTAAAAAAATGACACATTTCGAATCGAATGATTCATATACTATGTACAAAAGGAGGTCTAAAGCTTATGCGTGCTTTCGTTATTATCGCTTTAACTTTTTTAAGTGTAATTAGTTGGGATGCATTTTTTAAAGATAAAAGTGATGAAAAGAACACAACGGAATAAAACCCTTTTTTTCTTACTTATTGGACAAACCGTTACAAACTGTCCAATCCTCTGAAATAACTTAGGCTTTGCTACAAAAATATTTAAACATAACATTTTTTGTAGATTCCCTCCGTTTATTGTCGGTTTCCATCCGCATACATTTTTTAAAAGTATGATATAATAGTATAAATCTTGAAGGAAGGGATTTTGATATCATGATCGCTCGAAGGAGCATGTGGCATCGTATTGACGAATCATACACGTAGCGTATTTTTCAGCTCAGATACTTTAGTCTAGCGAAAAAAATACGAGAGTGGGGAAATTATGATTGCCCGAAGGATAATTTGGCAAAAAAAAGACTCTTCTTACACATAGCGTTTTGTTTAGGACTTAATTGTTACTAACTAAACAAAACAAAGAAGAGCAGGATTGCTAAATGACGAATCCTACTCCACGTTTTGTTTAGTCGTTTTAAGACTTAAACTAAAACGAAGGTAGGGAGAATTGATGGACGAGAGGATTATTCGTTATTTCTTCAGCGACATATAGCGTAGTTAGTTTTTTCGTAAACTAACTGAAAGCTACATGTGAGCTCGTAGTTAGTTTACAACACAAAAAGGACTACTAACTACGGAAAGAAGGAATAACGATGAGGAACATCCAAAGTCGGCAAATTATTAAAGAAATTTTTATGGTTTTAATCGGTTCATTTATTTTAGCAGCAGCGCTATATCACATTCACTTCCAAAACCACTTAACAGAAGGTGGCTTTGTAGGAATTGCACTATTCATTCAAAACTTTTATGATATTTCACCATCTATTTCAACTGTATTAATGGATATCCCAATTATTTTACTGTGTGCTTCATTTTTGGGTAGAAAAATGGTTGGCTATTCATTCTTAGGTTCTATTTCATTCGGATTATTTTATTCCTTAATGGAAAATTATTCTCCATTTACGGTAGATTTATCAAATAATTTATTTATAGCTGCAATAGTTGGCGGTGCGTTAGCTGGTATTGGACTCGGTTTTATATTGCGATTTGGCGGTGCAACCGGTGGAGACGATATTTTAACAATTGTATTAAGTAAACGAACTCGTTTTACAATTGGGCAAATTTTCTTCGTCTTTGACGCGATTGTTCTTGCGCTTTCATTATATTATTTAAATTGGACAGAAATTGCTTTTACTATTCTTTCGATTGCCGTACAGGCAAAAACATTGGATTTAATTTATTATCCAAAAACAGAAAAAACAGCAGAAAAGCAGCCAGTATCTGTTCCAATGTCCAAAAAACATGCAACAAATTAAAAAAGCGAAAGGCTTCGGCCTCTCGCTTTTTTTATGCTCTTTTTTCTTTCTCGACTATATGGCGCACTTGATAAAATCTATTTGCAAATTCAGTAACGTTTCTTGTTAAACGATAGTTCACTGTAGATCCAATTGCCATTCCAATTACCGGAATACCTTGGAATAATTTACGACGAAGAGCATAAATCGAAAATGTCTTCAAAATTTGTTTTAACACAACTTCAGTAGAAGCTGTTTGTAGCACTGCTTCGTCTCCTTCATAAAAGAACGAATCTTCTTGCTCCAGCTCTTGCAATAAATTGTACCATGCGTATTGCTGAAGTCTTCCTGGTAGTAATGACGCATGAAACACCTTTAACGCAAGCATCATTTCATAAGGCTTGTTCACATCATGCCCAAATGATGTTGCAATAAGTTGGACTGCCTTCACATTTAACGCGATCATAACCGGAAAATCTGCCGTTAATAATAATAAACCTCCAGCACCTGTCGCCCCGCCTTGCACAAACGAATATAGACGATGACGTGCTGTTTGCTGCTCTGCTATGTATGTTAACTGATCAATAGATAATGCTTTCAAATCTTCAAGCTGTTCAATCGATTCATCAAATAATCTCGATGTTCCTAAAATCCGATTACGTGCATCTAACTGTGCTTGTGAACTTTGAATAAATGCATGCAAATGAAAGAGCCATCCATCTGCTTTCGTGAAGAATTCTTTTCGCTTTTTCTCAGGTAATTTCGCAACTGTAGTATGTAACCATTTATCAAACACTTTTTGAAAATCGGTCGCTTCTTGCTCAACTAATTGCGCTTCCCATTCTTTTATATTGTCTAAAATGGCTTGTTCTCGCTTCGATCGCATCGTAACAACCACCTCGTTCGATTTTTTTCTATTGTAACATATTTCTGCTTATTCTTTACAAATATGCTTGTATATCTCTTTTTATATACCCTTTATGAGTGACATAAAATAATAGCAAAAAGGATGAGATGCTTCACATGAATCTATCCAATCTAAAACAAAATTATAACGCAGAATTCAGCTTAGGAAAAAACTGCTGGCCTACTTGGGCATTATATCAATTAGAATTATCACCATTTTTTGGTGTTATTGATTTTATGCTAAGTCCTTCATTAGCGAAAGTAAATTTATTATTCCAAAATCGATTTGACCGCTTTTTAAATTAAGAAAATTTATCCTTCATCTCATTTTGGGATGATGATGCAAAATTAAGATGAAGGGACAACCTTTATGAAATTGACTCCTGTCATGACTTTAAAACAGATGTAAACACACCAACTACTTGGCCTTCTTATACAGAAATTAAGTTAAACTACGAACATCGAACTAATCGTTTTCTAACTACAATTGAAACGGCAGAATCCATATTATTTCTTCGAACTGGAGGAACATACGAAGAATCATGTTCCCTAGAACAAATTTTATCTCAAATAATTACACATACATTCTCTGTCCTGTTACTAATTCCTGCCGATATACCAACTATCACTCAAGAAGATTGGGGATTACAACATACTTGCGTTATGAAATGTCCTATTATGGATGTATACCAATACAATGAAGCATTTTGGAAAGACTTATTTGATGGAATTACAGTTAGACCGCACACTTAAATACACGATACTTTTATCACACCATATATTATAATCGTCCTTATACAAAACAAATAAGGAGTGATTCTATTATGTATCCACGTGCAAAAGCTTTCGGTCTTGCTGTACATCAAGATCGCCTTCTCGTACAAGAATATTATACAGAAGGCGAAACATATTATCGTCCTCTTGGCGGTTCCATTGAACTTGGTGAAAAATCAGCACATACTGTTATTCGGGAGTTTAAAGAAGAGCTTCATACGGAGATAGAAATCACCAATTATTTAGGTTGCTTAGAAAATGTCTTTCATCTAGATGGGGGCATTGGTCATGAAATCATTCAACTATATTCTTTGCGTTTATTAGACACCTCACTATATGAAATGGAAATATTAAATATACAAGATGAGCAAGCAGTAACGTATGCGAAATGGATTCCTATTAAGGCATTCATTCAGAAAGAAAAAATATTATATCCGGATGGAATTTTAAAATACATCCAAAAGAAAAAAGACGAAATCCTATAGGATCTCGTCTTTCTTTTTATATATTAACCAATATCTCCAAGACGTAGTACGTCACGAGCGATCATAACTTCTTCGTCAGTTGGAATTACGATAATTTTTACTGGAGAGTGTGGGAAGCTGATGAATGCTTCTTCACCGAATACGTTATTACGTTTTACATCGAAGTATACGCCCATGTACTCAAGGCCTTCTAATACGCGCTCACGAATAATCGCACTGTTTTCACCTACACCAGCTGTAAAGATGATTGCGTCGACACCTTTCATACGAGCTGTGTAAGAACCGATGTATTTGTGGATACGGCTTACGAATACATCAAGTGCTACTTTCGCACGGTGGTCGCCTTCTTCTTCTTTCGCAATGATGTCACGTAGGTCACTAGAGTAACCAGTAAGACCTAACATACCACTCTTCTTGTTTAATACGTTAACTACTTCTTCTACTGTTTGGCCTGTTTTTTCCATGATGTATGGAATTAACGCAGGGTCAAGGTTACCAGAACGTGTACCCATTGTTACACCAGCAAGTGGAGTGAAGCCCATAGAAGTATCGATAGATTTACCGCCTTCTACTGCTGCGATACTTGCACCGTTACCTAAGTGACAAGAAAGTAAGCTTAAGCTTTCAAGTGGACGACCTAGTAATTCAGCCGCACGCTCAGTTACGTATTTATGAGAAGTTCCGTGGAAACCGTATTTACGGATGCCAAATTTCTCATAGTACTCATATGGCAAGCTGTATAGGAATGCAGATTCCGGCATTGTTTGGTGGAATGCTGTATCGAATACTGCTACTGCTGGTACGTTTGGTAATACTTCTTGGAATGCTTTAATACCAACAATGTTTGCTGGGTTGTGAAGTGGTGCTAAATCGCTTAATTCTTCGATATCAGCTAATACTTCATCAGTAATTAGAACAGAGTCAGCAAATTTTTCGCCGCCGTGAACAACACGGTGACCGATACCGCCAATCTCATCTAGAGACTTAACGATTCCGTTTTCAGTTAATTTTTTTAGAAGCATATTAACTGCTACTGCGTGATCTGGAATGTTTGTAATTTCTTTTTGTTTTTCGCCATCTACAGTAATAGTGAAGATACTATCTTCTAAACCGATACGTTCTACTAAACCTTTTGTTAATACTGTTTCACTTGGCATTTCAAATAATTGGAATTTTAAGGAAGAGCTTCCTGCGTTAATCGCGATGATTTTTGACATCTAGTCTTTCGCCCCTTTTTCTCTTGGTAGTTGTGTGGATGTTTCCACAAACCGCTCGATTTTATCTAATCAAATTTACTAAATATGAAAACGTTTCATCATTAGCAAATTTTATACTCACGATTTTAATTTAAACATCGTCCGACATATATTTCAAGTGAAAAAATTGTAACACCAAGAAAAAATATATATTACAGATTTCAAAAAAATTCAGTTAAATCTAGTATATATTTAAAAATATGACATATTATATAAAACTGTACTACATGAATCACTAACTCTGTTACATATACCCAACTTTATTTATGTGTTGCAAACCAAGTATTTAATTGATCCATAATGTTCTCCATCGCCTTCATGTTAGAGAATTTAGGCAACTCCACTAATAACGCCTGTTTTGGCATTGTTACATTAGAGCCTTTCTTTTGGAGAACAAATATACTTTTTGCATTTTTCTCGTTTTTAAACATGGAAACAGGAAGCTGTAATAACCCTTGAATAAAGCATGTTTCTTTAATAAATGCATGTAATTTTGGTGCTTGGTCACTTTCAAAAATGAAGTTTGGTACTAAGAAGAATAAGTACCCGCCCTCTTTCGTATGTTTCACACTTTGTTCAATAAATAAGTGATGAGCATACGACATTCCTTCATCTGCTTTTAATTTATATTCACTTGCACCGATTTCGTTTGGATAGTAACCAATCGGTAAATCTGAAACGACTGCATCAACTGGATCGATATAAAGTGGTGCTAGTCCATCTTGATGGAAGAATTCGATTGCATGCTTTTGTAAATTTGCATTTACTAAAGCAAGTTTAATTAGCACTTCATCCACTTCTACACCAAATCCACTCATTGTTAGTCCTTCTTTGGCGCTATTAAACACTGTAGTCATTAAATTTCCTGTTCCAATTGCAGGATCTAAAACTGTAATTTCGTTTTGACCTTGCATAAATTTATGGAATAAGTAACTCATGAACATTCCAACTGCATCAGGCGTCATTTCATGATTGGCTTGTACGCCTTCTTTCATTCCTTTTAAGATGGCTAACTGAAATGCTTTACGAATTTCTTCACCTTTATATGTTTCTTCATTAAACGTACTATATTCACGATTCAGCCTTTCAATTGCCGATTCGGATAATTCCTCTTGTAAAATCGCTCCCTCAAACAAGTTATCACCTGTTTCTACAAGCGCCTCCAAATATGTCACATCTAATTCTTTACGTAAAACTACCGCAGAAGAATCAAAAATAGAAAATAATGTTTCTACTGTCTGACTCACGTACATTCCTCCTTCTCTCTTTTACACATAACTCATATCATACCACAAAGTGATTTTTTCCAAAAAGAAAAAGCGACCTCCTGTAAAGAGCTCCCTCTCAAGTTATATATGATATAACGTTTTTTCTCATATATCGGCACCGTTACGCAGCGATATATGAGAAAAAACGACCTCTTTATAAGAGGTCATTTCCTTCACATTACTTTGCAGATTTAGCTGCTTCTAATGCTGCTTCATAGTTTGGATGGCTTGTACCTTCGCCTACGTATTCTACGTAAACTACTTTGTCATTGCTATCTACTACGAATACTGCACGAGCAAGTAAACGAAGTTCTTTCATTACTAAGCCGTAAGCTTCACCGAATGAAAGGTCACGGTGGTCAGAAAGTGTAACAACATTTTCTAAACCGTTTGCTGCACACCAGCGTTTTTGAGCGAATGGTAAATCAGCGCTAATTGTTAATACTTTCGCGTTTTCAATACCTGCTGCATCTTGGTTAAAACGACGTGTTTGTGCATCACACACACCCGTGTCGATTGAAGGTACAACACTAATTAATTTTACTTCGCCTTTGTATGTTTCTAAACTTACTGGAGATAAGTCGTTTGCTAATACTTGGAAGTTTGGCGCTTGATCGCCAACTTTAACTTCTGTTCCAACTAAAGTCATTGGATTACCTTTAAAAGTTACGTTTGCCACTTGAAAATCCTCCCTTATTTAAACAAAATATGTACAATGTAAATGATAGTTTGTCCCTATCGATAATGCAAATAAAATCGCTTTATTTACAAAAAAATAAAAGAAGCTAACCTATTGATTAGCTTCTTTATTCGTTAAATTTGAAATTCAGGATCATCTTCTTTTCGTTTATCCATCATTTCTTTCACTTTATCAACAGCTTGTGGCGCTAATTCAATTATTTTATCGATGACATGCGTTTGCTTATCTAAATGTAATACTTTCACACCATCTCCATTTATTACAAGAAAAGCAACAGGATTAATAGAAACTCCTCCACCACTTCCCCCGCCAAATGGATGACGGCCTGAATGTTCTACTTTACCAAATTCACTTCCACCAGCGGCGAATCCGAAACTAACTTTCGAAACGGTAAGAATTACACTTCCATCTGCCGCTTTAATCGGATCACCAACAATTGTATTTACATCAGTCATTTGTTTTAAATGCTGCATTGCGGTTGTCATTAAACCTTGAATTGGATGGTCCACTTTATATCCCCCCTATGCTTGAACTGATTTTTCATTCGTACCAGATCTTTGTCTTCTCATAAACGTGAGTAATTTGATACCCGTTTTTATAGCACGAAATATACGAAAAGATGCTGTTAACTCGCATCTCGATGCAAATCCCTTCCCTTGAAAAACAGGAGTAATTTCAAATTCTGGTACATCGACAATATGCATATATTGTCCGACAACTCCAGCAGCCATTCCTTTTGTCCCCCATGCATATCCAGTGACAATTCCAGTACTAGCTGCGTCGCCTGCTCCAATCTGCGTATGCCATCTCCAACCATTGATTTTCACTCGTTTGAGAAAATCTTTAACGATAGTATGAACTTTTTGAAGCCTTTTTATCAGTTCCCCAATACTGTCAAGTTGCGCCATAATTTTATTATCTAGTCCGCCGTCCTCTTCAGCTTTTTCGATTTTCTGTCCTGTCTTTTTCTGCTGTTTTTCAATTCTTTCCAACACATCAAATGTATATCGAATCATCCATATTTTCACTTGAAATAAACATTGCTTTTCCATTTCTGAATATAAAAATGTCACCTTAAGCGATATTTTCGACAATAGTATAAGCAAAATAAAAAGGAGAAGAATTATTATTCCAATTACGAGCCACTTCATACGTATCATCCTTTCACTCCGTACCCATTATCGACAAGTTTATTCATCGTTAAACAGAGTTTTATAAGATTGAATATAAAAATTTTTCTAAAAATAAAAAGGTATTTTGACAATTTGTATCGAAATATATTATTTGAACATATCATCAGGGAACGGACTCTAATGATATGTAGCACGAAAAACAGAAAATTCAACTGCAGTGGAGGGATACATAATGGCAGATCGTCGCAATTTATTTTTCTTTTATGGTGATGACAAGGCAACGTTCGTTGAAAAAATGAAACCAATCTATAGTATTTTAGAAGAGAATGGATTTACCATATTAGATCATTCAAAAAATGCAAACGCTATCGTCAGTGTTGGAGATGATGCAACCTTCTTACAAGCCGTTCGTAAAACTGGTTTTAGAGAAGATTGCTTATACGCAGGGATTTCTACGAAAGATGAAACTTCGTTCTACTGCGATTTTCACATTGATCACATTGATACAGCCCTTCAAGAAATTACAAAAAATGAAATTGAAGTGCGCAAATATCCAACAATTCAGGTAGATGTAGATCATGGTACATCTTTCTATTGTTTAAATGAGTTCTCATTACGTTCTAGCATTATTAAAACATTCGTTGTAGATGTTTACGTTGATGATTTATACTTCGAAACATTTAGAGGGGATGGTTTAGTTGTTTCTACCCCAACTGGAAGTACAGCTTACAATAAATCATTGCATGGTGCAGTTGTTGACCCGCTTATCCCATGTTTCCAAGTAAGCGAACTAGCATCATTAAATAACAACACTTACCGTACGCTCGGTTCACCGTTCATTTTAAATCACGAACGTACATTAACTTTAAAACTACGACCAGACGGTAACGATTATCCTGTTATCGGCATGGATAACGAAGCGCTTAGCATTAAACAAGTGGAAAAAGCTGTTGTACGCTTAAGCGATAAACAAATTAAAACAGTTAAATTAAAAAACAACTCTTTCTGGGAAAAAGTACAAAGAACGTTTTTATAGAATTAAAATAACCGCAGAATTATGGCATCCCATAATTCTGCGGTTATTTATTTCTCTAACTATTAGTTGCTATTTTTGTCGGTAAGTCGATATATTTCAATAATCGCTCATATATTTTTACATACCTTTTCTATAGACAACTTGGCCATCTATTACGGTCATTTCTGCTTGTACTTCTTTCATTTCTTCTGCCTCAATTTCAAAAATATTACGGTCTAATATCGTAAAGTCTGCTTCATATCCTTTTGTAATTTGCCCTCGCTTCGCTTCTTTTCCGATTGCATAGGCACTTCCTGTTGTAAATAGAGAAACAGCCTCATATACCGTTAATCTTTCCTCAGGCATATAGCATACATCGTCAATAAAACTTCTGCGTGTAACAGCGCTATATATGCCTAAAAACGGATTCACTTGTTCAATTGGTGCGTCAGACCCACCGTTGCAGCGTAATCCTGCTTCCAGTAACGTCTTCCAAGCGTACGCATAACGAAGACGACGCTCGCCTAGTTTTTCAATGACTGACGGGAAATCTGAGGAAAGAAAGACTGGCTGTATATCGATAATAGCCGACAAGTTTTTCATTCTTTCAATCAACTCTTCACGAGCAAGCTGACAATGAATAATACGGTCACGTAACCCTTCTGCTGGTGGATATAATTCGAGTGCATCAATGACATATTCAAGCGATAAGTCACCGATAGTATGAATCGCAACTGGCATATGTAAGTCTCGTGCTTTCTTCACTAATTCTGCAAGTTCTTCACTTGAGAAAATTGCAACCCCATTCGTTTCCTTCGCATCTTCATACGGTTCACTTAATAATGCTGTTCTTCCGCCAAAAGAACCGTCAGAAAAAATTTTCATTGCCCCAAATTCAATATAATGTTCATTTTCATATTCTTTTCGTTCATGTGCTACTTCATGGTGAACGAGCAAATGGGCTTTAAATGGCATTTCTTTTATAACGTGAGAAAACGCATTATATGTTTTTCTAAAACCACCATAATAATTTAAATCTTCCGTATGCCCGCCAACAAGTCCGTATTTCCAGCAATCTTTAATCGCTGTTTGCAGAGCTCTTTGTAAATAAGCTTCATCAATTTCTGGCTGAACATGTTTAATTAATTCTTGCCCTTGTTCATATAAAAGCCCTGTTAACTTATTTGATGAATCCCTACCAATTTTCCCGCCTTTTGGATCTTGCGTCGCTTCTGTTATATTCGCTTCTTGCAGTATGTATGAATTCACCCATGTAACGTGACGACAAACTCGCTTTAATAAAATGGGATGTTCTTTCGAAATTTCATCTAAATCACGCGCAAGAACATCTTTCGTATCTGTAAAGTTATTTTCATTCCATCCTTCTCCAATAATCCAAGAGCCCTTTGGAGCTTCTTCCACTCGCTTCTGAACAAGAGTAAGCACTTCACCATAAGATGTACAATTTGATAAATCTAGACGGAGTAATCTCTCTCCATGCCCAATAAGATGCATATGACTATCAACGAGACCTGGGATCATTGTTTTGCCTTTTAAATCGTGCAATGTAACCGCGGCATATTGGTTTTCTAACTCTTCTTTACTTCCAACATCAACAATCGTACCGTTTTCAACGTAAACAGCGTCCACTTTTTCATTTTCTTCTCTCATTGTGTAAATGGTGCCGCCATACCAAATTTCTCCCATATATCCCATCTCCTTTATTTTTTATTGTATAAAAAAAAGCACCATTTCAAAACATGGTGCTTTTCTAAAAATTACTTTTGTTCAGTAGTAGACGTTGTAACTTGCCATTCAATATTAAATTTATCTTTTACTTGTCCGTATGCTGGGCTCCAGAATGTTTCTTGAAGTGGCATGATAACTTCTCCACCTTCTTGTAACTTATCGAATACTTCTTTTGCTTTTTCTGCATTACTAATTTGAATTGCGATTGTTACTTGAGATCCGATTGCATGCCCTTGACCTGGGAATGTATCAGAAATCATAAGATCCGTATTACCAACTTTTAAAGTAGCGTGTAAAACGCGCTCTTTCGCTTCAGCTGGAATCGGGTATTCTGGATTTTCAGGCATGTCACCAAAAGTTTGCATGACTTCTACTTTTGCATCTAAAGCCTCTTTATAAAACTGTACAGCTTCTTGCCCACTACCATCTAAAACTAAGTACGGATTAATACCTAAAATCATACGGACACCTCTTTTTTAAGTTTTTAAAATCGAACTTGTGTTCGTTTTCATATTATCATTGTTTTGCATTTCATTCAACTATTTACTTCACTGTTTGCAAAATTATTTTGACGGAATCTCCATCTCTTGTTTTCTAAGTTCAATACGGCGAATTTTTCCAGAAATCGTTTTTGGTAGTTCATCTACAAATTCAATTTTGCGAGGGTATTTATATGGTGCAGTGAGTTCTTTGACGTGTTGTTGGAGTGTTGGAATTAACGTTTCTTCGTTCTTTTCTATATTCTCTCTTAATACGATAAATGCCTTCACGACACTTCCGCGAATTTCATCAGGACTTGCGACAACCGCACATTCTCTTACGTAAGGATGTTTTACAAGCGCATCCTCTACTTCAAACGGCCCGATTGTATAACCAGAGCTAATAATGATATCATCACCGCGCCCTTCAAACCAGAAGTAACCGTCTTCATCTTTCTTCGCTTTATCACCTGTAATATAATAATCACCGCGGAATTGCATCGCTGTACGCTCATCGTCTTTATAATATTGTTTAAAGAGTGCTGGCGTTTCAATGTGAACTGCAATATCACCAACTTCGCCTACTTTAACTGGAATACCTTCCTCATTTACGATATCGACGTGGTTACCTGGCGTTGGTTTCCCCATTGATCCTGGTCTAATATCCATCCCTTTCATTACACCAACAAGTAGTGTATTTTCCGTTTGCCCATAGCCGTCTCTTACTGTAATATCAAAGTGCTTTTGGAACGTTCCAATGACTTCTCTATTTAACGGCTCACCTGCGGATACAGCGCTATGTAATGCCTCTAAATTGTACTGGCTTAAATCTTCTACCTTTGCCATTAATCTATACTCAGTCGGTGTACAACAAAGCACATTCACCTTATTATCGTCTAATAAATTTAAATACGTTTTCGGTTCAAACTTACCGTTGTACACAAATCCTGTTGCCCCTGAACCGAGAGTTGCTAAAAACGGGCTCCAAATCCACTTTTGCCACCCTGGACTAGCCGTTGCCCATACAACATCATTCTCTTCAATTCCGAGCCAATTTGGGGCGCTTGTACGTAAATGAGCGTATGCCCACGCGTGCGTATGAACGACACCTTTCGGGTTTCCTGTCGTCCCTGACGTGTAAGATAAAAAGACCATATCTTCTTTATCTGTTTTCGCCATTTCTAACATGTCACTTTCTGTTTCTAATGCTGTTTTTAAATTGATCCATCCGTCTACTGACTGCTCGCTCAGGACGAATTTTTGAAGAGATTCCATTGCTTCTATATCATCAAACTGTCCAATGTACGGCTCATAGCTTACTATGGCTTTTACTTCTCCGTGTTCAATGCGGTATTCGATATCTTTTTTACGCAACATTTCCGAACTCGGAATTACAACAAATCCTGCTTTAATCGCAGCGATATACGTCATGTAAGCTTCAATTAAACGTGGCATCATAATAAGGAGCTTGTCCCCTTTTTGTAAGCCACTTTTTATAAAAGCGTTTCCAATTTTGTTCGCACCTTGCATTAATTCAAAATATGTAACTTCTCGTCTATTCCCTTTATCATCTTGCCAAATTAAAGCAAGCTTCTCTTTATCATCTGTATATTTCTCTATTTCTGAAACTAAATTATAAGATGGTGGTGCCAACAATTCCTCTCTCTTCATAAACATCCTCCTTTTTCTTTATGCCTCCCTTATATAATAAAGAATTTTCAGTAAATTTTGAACCCTCTTCTTTTGACAATTTTTTTATGCTTTTGTCGAAATAAATTTATACTAATATGAACAACAAAAAGAAAGAGCGGGAAAACCCGCTCTTTCTAAGCCATCGTATATGGGATTATTTTTGGTAACCGCCTAATTGTTGCTCAGCTAGTGAAACTAGACGTTTTGTAATTTCGCCACCAACAGAACCGTTAGCGCGAGATGTTGCATCCGCTCCAAGTTGAACACCAAACTCTTGAGCGATTTCGTATTTCATTTGGTCTAATGCTGATTCAGCACCAGGAACCGCTAATTTATTTGTGCTACGTGCCATGTTATATCACCTCCTTGTGAGTATAGAGTGTGATAAATAACATGACTTCATACACATTTTAGATATGGTAATTTATGGTTTTAGAAAAGTTCTTCGAATTTTTCTTCTTCCGCCACTACTTCAACTGTTTGTAATACCATTGTTTCTTTGTTCGCTACAGCTTCTTCGATTAACGGTGTGAAATCGTATTTCGCTTCAAATCGATTTGCTTTTTCACGCTTCGGCTTCGTCGCCGGGCTAGCTGGTGTGAATACTGTACAGCAATCTTCGTATGGACGAATTGAAATATCATACGTGCCGATTTCTTCAGCAATTTTAATAATTTCTAATTTATCCATCGTAATAAGCGGACGAATAACTGGGTAGTTTGTTACTTCGTTAATCGTATGCATACTATCTAATGTTTGGCTTGCTACTTGTCCAAGACTTTCACCAGTCGTAATTGCAAGTGCATTACGCTCCTCAGCAATCTGCTCTGTAATACGCATCATCATACGGCGCATAACCGTCATTGAATAGCTAGATGGGATTTCTTTATTAATCGTTTTTTGCACTTCTGTAAACGGAACAAGGTGCAGCGTTACACGTTTACAGTATTTCGTTAACCCTTGTGCTAAATCAATTACTTTTTGTTTTGCACGCTCACTTGTGAAAGGTGGGCTATGGAAGTGAACTGCTTCCACAGATACGCCGCGTTTCATCGTTAAGTACGCTGCTACCGGGCTATCAATACCACCAGAAAGAAGTACCATTACTTTTCCACCAACGCCAACTGGTAAACCGCCAGCTCCCATGTGCTCACCACACATAATATAACTGTAACCACTGCGAATTTCTATACGTACATTCACATCTGGATTATGAACATCTACTGTGATATCCTCTGTATTTTCTAAAATGTGCCCACCGATTTCTGGAAGTAACTCCATCGTCTTCATTGGGAAGCGCTTATCAGAACGGTGCACTGTAATTTTAAATGTTTTCACATCATCTTTTACTTGTAAGAAAGCTGCTAATGCACCTTTTTTAATGTCTTCTAATTCTGATGGTACTTTCATCGCTAAGTTAAACTTATGAATACCAAATACGTCTTTCAATCTTTCAGAGATTGCCTCATGATCTTCACCGTTTAACTGGATGTACATACGGTCATGCGTTGCATCAATTTTAATATTTGGGAACTTTTTCAGTTTGAACTTCACGTTATCTTTTAATGTGCTTACAAATTTAGAACGGTTCTTACCTTTTGTCGTCATTTCTCCGTAACGCACTAAAATATATTCATATGTCATCATATTTCTTTACCTCATCACTTCATATAATTTTGGCATTGTCTCTTTTACAATACCTTCAAATTGTTTTACTTCTTCCATCGTGTTGTCTGGTGCCAAACTAATACGAATAGCGCTTGCAGCTGCTGCATGCGGCACTCCCATCGACACTAACACTCTGCTTACTTCATTTGCTTTTGAAGAACAAGCTGATTTCGTTGACACATATACACCGTGTTCTTCTAAAGCATGAACGACTACTTCTGGTTTTAAACCAACAAATGATACATTTAAAATATGCGGTGCTGCATATGCAAGCGATGTATTAATCGTCACATCTTCCATCCCTTTAAAGAAGCTGACAAGCTCCGCTTGTAAACCTTGCAAATGAGCTACCTTCTCTTTCACTTGTTCCATTGTCATGCGAAGTGCTTTCACCATCGCTACAATGCCAGGTAAATTCTCTGTACCAGAGCGATACTTAAGCTCTTGTTGACCACCTGATAAAATCGGATCTAATCTTACGCCATCACGTATATAAAGAAGACCCGTTCCTTTTACACTGTGGAATTTATGTCCAGATATTGAGCAAAGATCAATATGAGAAGCATATAAATCAAGCGGTACTTTTCCTATCCCTTGTACATGATCTACATGGAATCTTATTTTCGGATGATTCCATAATAAAGTTCCAATTTCAGCAACGGGCTGAATTGCTCCAGTTTCGTTGTTCACATGAATAATTGATACAAGAATCGTATCTTCACGAAGTGCTCGTTTTACATCCTCTACCGATACAACACCGTGCTCGTTAACCGGTAAATATGTTACATCAAATCCGAGTTCTTCTAATTGCTTATATGCCTCAAACACAGACGCGTGTTCAATATTTGTTGTAATGATATGTTTGCCGCGCGAACGATTCCTCATCGCTATCCCTTTAATCGCAAGGTTGTTCCCTTCCGTTCCACCTGATGTGAAAATAATTTCAGAAGGTTTAACGTGAAGAAGCTGCGCTGCAATCGTTCTTGATTGTGTTAATAGACGCTCTGCCTCTCCTCCAAGCGAATGAATAGAAGAAGGATTACCAAAATATTTCCCAGCAACCGTCACGTACGATTGAAGGGCTTCTGGATATGGCTTCGTCGTCGCACTATTATCAAAATAGATCATCGTTCTTCCCCTTTCAGCGCTATCACATCATATAATCATATCATAAATACGTGTCATTACGCTAAGACTACGCAGAGGTTCCGTTTTATCCCGATTAGTGAATAATAATAATTAGTGAGATCCCCCCCACTGATTACAGTTTCACTTTACCCCGCATTAACGGGCAGTAAGACTCTCACCTCAAAGTTCAACTAGAGCAAAGAAGTTAGGTGGGAGATCAACTGCCCGTAAATGCCCGATTGGTTCAACTAGTAATCAGTGGAGGATGAATCCCCCACTGATTACAGTTTCACTTTATTTTGAAACGAATAACCTTGCTGTATTCCGCTATTCATTATAGCAACATCGCCTGCAAAATTACACAAAAAAACAAACCCTTTATGAAAGGGTTTGTTCATTGTCTACATATTCAGCTATTTTTTGAACAACACCAGGTTCAAGTTGCTCTAGTACAGAAGCGGCTTGTTCTAAAGCTGCATCGTATTGATATTCACGGAATAATTTCTCCGCATAATTTAAGCTTTCTGCAAGGCTCTCATCATGACTGCGGTAACGGTTACCGTATTGAATTAATTTTTCAACTAAATACGCTTGTCCAATTAACTCTTCTGTCATTTCAGCTACACCGTTCACAGTTGTGTATGCTTCTTCTAAACTGCTATTTACAGCGTTCATATTTAACGGCTTCACTTCTAATTGTTCATATACAGCTCGCATTGCCATTTGCCCTCTTTTTAAATCTTCCATAATACTCTCTGGAAGACCTGGCAAATTCGACTTTTGCATAAAGCGTTTCGTTTCGAAAATAGTATTTCGCATTTCTTGTAACTTCTCACGCGCTTCAAATTCTTCTTTACGCATCGTTTGCAGCATTTCTTTATATTCTGCATGAAGTACTTTTAACGTTTCACATTGCTCATAAACCTCTTCTAGTTCCTCACGAATAATAGAGAAGGCAATATCTTGTTCAGCAACGCGTAATTGTAGCATTTCAAAACGTTTCGTTAAAATGTGCATTTGCTTTTCAATTACTTTTTGAGATTCAATATCCTTATCTTGCAATTGATAGCTTTGTTTCACAAGTTGTGTTTCTGTTTTCGTTTCAATCGTTTCGATACGTATTTCTTCTAAGTCTTCATAAACAGAAAGTGTTTTTTGCTCCACATAATGTCTCGCATGCACCTCTTGCTCAAGTTGATCATAGAAACCATCTAAACGAGTTTTTAAGTCTTCCACTTTTTCAGCCGCTTCTGTTATATGAAGCTCCTGTATATCCATTAAACATGTGTTTAGTTGTGTCGTCATATCACGAACTTCTTTAGGGATTTCCAAATACTCTAATACATAACCTTGTCTTACCATATCATTATGACCCTGTAATAAATCTTCCAGTTGAACTGGTAGCGTCGCTTGACATTCTACTAATAAATCTGGAATTTGGTGAATAATGATTTCTAAACTTGCTAAACCTTCTTCTAAACTAATAACAATTTCTCTCGCTTTTAAGTAGTCACCATTATCTGTTGCTTCTTCAAAGCTTTTAAATTTATTAGATTCAGCGTCTAGCATCTCTTCGATTTTCTGCTCTGCTGCTCCATACATATGTCTATGAGCAAGAACACTCTTTTTCATACTACGATATGTATCACGTAACCCTTCAATTTCCGAGCTATTTTTCTCATGGCTTTCTAACAATTGCTGTAATTCATTTAAAACACCTGTAATACGATTATCAGCGTCATCTAAACCACTTATGGATTCGTTCATCGCATGCTTTGCTTTTCGGAAGGAGAATTGCGAGGCGAATTTTCGCGCTTGCGCTAAATCTTTGTCCGCTTTCGGAAGGGTTGTTGATACAATTTCATCCCATTCTTCACGCCATTTACCAAACAGTTCTTCTGTTTGACCCGTCATGTTTAAATCTTTTACCCGTTTTAGTTCATCTGCCACAGGTTTATCTTTTATCTCTTGTTTCCACTGCTCCAGTGCTTCAATATCTTTATATGAACGATTTCTTATCACAAGCTCTATCATGAGCAGCACTAGAATAGAGCTTACTACAATGATAACGATCGTCAGGATAGAATCCATGCAAAAAAGCCTCCTAGTTATATCTCTTTTTTTGTCCGTTCCGTTTATGAAATGGAAGGCATTATGTATAAAAAGGGAATTCCCCTATATTTAACAACTAACAATGTACTAATCATACCATGTAATGGCTTGTTTTTGACCTAGTTTTTTTTAAAATTTCATGTTTCTTTCAATGCGATTGTAATCTTTCTCAATATTCCGCCTACCTCAATACCTATCCTCAAATGATTGTAATAACAAACAATCTTTCGTATGAGATACGAAATAAATTTTCCGCATGAGTGGTGGTTCAACAGAAATTACATGTACATTTCCCTGCCTTACAGACTGCTCTACTGCCCTTTCTGGAAGTAACGTGATACCAAGTCCAGCTTTTACCATTGTAAGCATCGGTTCTGCGTAAGATGTTTCCACAGCTATAGTTGGCTTTACACCTATCTCATGAAACATGTTCATAATCATTTTCCTTACATCGCATATTTCTGGATATACAATTAATTTTTCATTTTGCAGCTCTTCTATTTGAATGACTTTCTTCTCTTTATACGGATGATTATTTGAAACGGCACAAACAATTTTCTCTTGTTGCACTTCTTTTATATACGTAGCACCTTCTACTACTGAATCAATGAACATCGCGTCAATCTCCCGCGCTTTAAATAAATCTCTTAATACTTCCGTATGTCCGATTTGCCACTCTACTTCGAACTCATCACCTAATACATCTTTACACTCTAATATGTAATGCTCTGCTAAACTCGGTAGTATACCAATTGAAAACTTTCGGTTCTCTTGATACCCCCTCATTTCTGTTTTCACTTCATTTATTTGTTCCAAAATCGGTAGCATTCTTTTTATAAATAACTCTCCTGCCTCCGTTAACTCCACTCCTTGCGCAGAACGCTTAAGTAAAGTAACCTCTAAATCCGCTTCTAACTTTTGAATTTGCTTACTAAGCGCTGGTTGAGATATATGTAAAATTTTACTTGCCTTTGATAAACTTCGCGTATGCTTCACTTCGATAAACGATCGTACTGCCTCCAAATCCATCGTACACACCTCTAACAAAAAGTTATAACCGTTATAAGAAATCGATATTTCCTCCTATAAACAATTACTCTTTATACTTATTTCATCAACTTACTATAACGAAATGCAAAGGGGAAAGATACTCTTGAACAAAAAACAAATGCTACTCGGATCCTTTCTATGCTTACTCGCCGTCACTGCCTGGGGATTTATGTTTCCTGTAATGGCAAATGCTCTGCAATTTATCGATCCGTTCTTCTTCACAACGATTCGCTATGGATCAGCAGCTATTATTTTTCTTATTTTGCTATTAATTACTGAAGGGAAGACTTCACTCCGCTTAGAAAAAAGAACACTTTCTCTGTTCTTTTACGGGACAGTCGGTTTCGCAGGATATGGTTTTCTCGTTTTCTACGGACAACAACTTGCTGGACCTTCCGGAGCAATTCATGCAGCTATGATTCAGTCTCTTATGCCACTGATCGCCTTATCACTGCAATGGGTAACGAAAAATCGTCGCCCACAAAACTACACATTTCTTTGTATGTTCGTTGCATTACTTGGTGTTATGCTTGTCATTTCAAAAGGAAATATTCACTTATTATTTGGAGCTGCAAGCCACTTATCGACAAACATATTAATGCTATGCGGCGTTACTTGCTGGGTCATTTATACAAACGGAGGTGCTCGTTTTCAATCCTGGTCACCACTTAGGTACACGACATTAACTTGTTTATTTGGCTCCATTTCACTCATCGTTATTGTTACTTTCTTAACGTACACAAATATAGTTACTATGCCGTCACTGCGTAAAGTTGTGAGCGTTCGTTTTGAGCTCTTTTATATGTCGATTATCGCAGGAGTTATCGCTGTATTTTGCTGGAATATGGGAAATCGCTATATTTCATCTATTAACGGCATATTATTTATGAATTTAGTTCCTATTCTTGCACTGATCGGTTCTATCTTTCGAGGTTATACAGTCGATAAAATTGAAATCGCTGGAGCAACGTTAACAATTATCGCGCTATTATGTAACAATTTATGGCAAAGAAAAATAAACATAAAACTCCCCACCTCAGTTCGTTAGGTGGGGATTCTTCACATATGAACAGCTCTTGGCCATTCATGGTACATATTCGCTTTACATAATGCTTGTTCCATCCATTGCTCAATCTCTTTCGTGTACATTTCTATGAAAAATGTCTCAGACGGGAAAGAATGCAGTACTTCTGATATATATTGTGGATATAAAAACGGCATATTTATCATGCCTTTTAATTGCGTCATAAACATTGTAAATGATACTTTCTGAAATTCTTGTTTTATTTGTCCTTGCCTAATAATTTGCTCTATATAATATCTTTCTTTAGAAAAATAAACGGTCATCACTTCACGAATTAATGTCGTATCAAGCGAAAGCTCTCGGTAGAAGAAACGTGTTAGTTCTCTATTTTCAAATTGATATCGTAACATCCCACGCACCATTTGCACCATCACATCTTTAGCCGACAAATACTCTCTCTGTTCAAACGAAATTTCAATCACATGAATATACTCTTCTAAAAAATCAGTAATAAGCTGTTCTAATAAACCTTGCTTCCCAGCAAAATAATATGAAATATTCGCTACATTCACATCCGCTCGCTTTGCAATGTCTCGCACCGACGTTCCATCATAACCTTTCGTATTAAACAACGATATTGCCGCATCAATTACTTTTTGTTTCGTCTGCTTCATGCGCTCACTTCCTCTCAATGAACAGCTATAGTTTAAATTTCTTGACTTTTAAGACAAATTCCTTTAATTTTCTATCGACAAAGTCATGTGAAATACATCGTATTTTGCTAATATTTTACACATCTCGATAAAAAAGGAGCTGTTTCCATGTTTACTAAAGAAAGTTATGCAGGATCTCGCGTGCAGCAATATGAGACAGTAATTAAACAACTGGATGCGTTATTAACTGGCGAATCAAACGTAGTCGCAAACTTATCAAATGCGTCCGCATTATTAAACCAATTTTTAGATCGCGTTAATTGGGTTGGCTTTTATGTAACAGAAGGAAATCAGCTTGTCCTTGGACCGTTCCAAGGAATGCCTGCTTGCGTACGCATTCCATTTGGACGAGGCGTTTGCGGCGTAGCAGCTGAAACGAAAACAACTCAGCTTGTAGCGGACGTTCACCAATTCCCAGGTCACATCGCTTGCGATAGTGCTTCTAATTCGGAAATCGTTGTACCGATTGTGAAAGAAGGAGCTGTCATTGGTGTACTTGACATTGATAGTCCTGAAAAAAATCGTTTTGATGAAGTAGATCAGCGCTATTTAGAAAAGTTTGTGGAGACACTCCTAAAACATATGTAAAAAGAAAAGAGCGAGTTATCGACTTAGTACGTCCTGTACAAAACCGATAGCTCACTCTTTTTTTATTGATTAACAGTAGATATTTTCTTTAATGCCTGCTCTAAATCAGAAACGATATCCTCCCACGATTCTAGACCGACCGATAAGCGTATTAAATTATCGAAAATGCCCATTTCTTTTCTTAGTTCAGCCGGAATCGCAGCGTGCGTCATCGTTGCTGGATGCTGAATTAACGTTTCTGTATCTCCTAAACTCACCGCAATTGTAATAAAGTGAAGATCATTAATAAACGCTTGCGTCTCTTCTTTTCCGCCTTTTACTGAAAAAGAAATAACACCGCCCCCGCGTTTCATTTGACGAGATGCTAACTCCCCTTCTGGATACCAAACCCCTTCTACCGCATCATGTTTTCTTAGGAACGATACAATTTTTTCTGCATTATCACAATGACGATCCATTCTTACTGCTAACGTCTTTAACCCACGTAATAATAACCACGCATCAAACGGCGCCATAATACCGCCGATATCCTTTCGCATCGGGCGAATCTTTTCAGCTAATGCTTTCGTTTTACAAATTGTTACGCCCGCTACAACGTCACCATGGCCTCCAATATATTTTGTCGCACTATGCACAACAGCGTCACAGCCAAGCTCAAGCGGTCTTTGTAAATAAGGTGAACAAAATGTATTATCAACAATAACAAGTAAGCCTTTTCGCTTCGCAACCCGAATCACTTGTTTTAAATCAATTAATTTCATTGTCGGATTAATTGGTGTTTCAACGAAAATAAGCTTTGTATTTGGGCGAATTTTATTTTCAATATCAGCCTCTGTCTCCATATCACAAAACGAATGCGTAATCATAAATTTTTCTTCTAACACTTCTAAAAAACCGTACGTGCATCCGTATAATCCATTTGAACAAATAATATGATCTCCAGCCTTTAAAAAACCGATTAAAGTCGCTGAAATAGCTGCCATACCAGATCCGAAGGCAAGTGCCTCTTCTCCTCCTTCTAACACCGCCATACGTTCTTCAAATAATTTCACAGTTGGATTTCCAAGCCGTGAGTAAATATAAGATGGATCCACTCCTGCGAAACTCGCCTCTCCTTGCTGCGCAGTCTCAAATGTAAACGTAGAGGTTTGAAATAAAGGTGGTGTTAAACTTCCTTTATGTTCCTCAGGTGTATAACCGTGATGAATTAACGCTGTCTCCATATGCTTCTTTTTCATAAAAACATCCCCTTTATGTTTTTATTACCGCATATTCACCAGTAAAAAACTGATGAACGTTTTTACTACATTTTATGTAAGCGTTTTATTTGTGTTTCTATCTCTTCTTTTATATTGTTTTAAATTCCTTCTTATATTAATTTCCAAAATTTATATGCATAAAACAAAAACGTACTCGCTTGACGAAACTCTGGGTAAAAGATATAATAGCGTTTGTGTAAAATAAAAAGGCAGCCTTGTAATGTGAGTTTATCGTTTGTATTTTGTTCCTCTACGGAGGTGTATCTCGTAACTCCCTGCTGCTGGAGCGAAGGTACATGAAAACAAAATGCCCGTAAATATCGATTACGTCTGTTTTTATTTTACGTAAATAAAAACATTTTTAAAGGAGGAGTCAACTATGGCTCGTTATACAGGTCCAGCTTGGAAACTGTCTCGTCGTCTTGGAATCTCTCTAAGCGGCACAGGAAAAGAATTAGAAAAACGCCCTTACGCACCAGGTCCTCACGGTCCTAACCAACGTAAGAAACTTTCAGAATACGGTTTACAATTACAAGAGAAACAAAAACTTCGTCACATGTACGGCATGACTGAGCGTCAATTCCGTCGCACATTTGACCAAGCAGGTAAAATGCCTGGTAAGCACGGCGAAAACTTCATGATCCTTCTTGAAGCTCGTCTTGACAACTTAGTTTACCGTATGGGCTTAGCTCGCACTCGTCGTGCAGCTCGCCAATTAGTAAACCACGGTCACATCATGGTTGATGGCGCTCGCGTAGATATCCCATCTTACCGTGTAAAGCCTAACCAAACTATCAGCGTTCGCGAAAAATCTAACAGCCTTGTTGTTGTTAAAGAAGCGATCGAAGTTAACAACTTCGTACCAGAATACTTAACTTTCGATGCTGACAAATTAGAAGCTACTTACACTCGTCACGCTGAGCGTGCTGAGTTACCAGCTGAAATCAACGAAGCATTAATCGTAGAGTTCTACTCTCGTTAATCTCGGTACTCTGAAAAGAGTAGTATTAAAAGCCTTAGGAACCTTGTTTATCAAGGGGCCTGGGCTTTTTTTATTGAATATAACCCGATTATATGTATAGAAACAGACCAATGTAACAAAATAAAAAAGAACTGCAAGTCTATAGTTAATAAAACTTAACCCTCTCTCTAGAATTTCATTCGTTTTTTATCCACATTAATAAAAAACTCTCCCTTCTTCTAACACTTAAAAACACTACATTCTATCCCATAACTCATTTTTCTTTGCTGTACTCTCCTTTTGTTAACATTATTTTTACAACGTATTTATTTGCACATAATCTATATCTTCCCTTTTCTATTTACATTCAACCTTAAAAACCTCTTCATCACTCGAGCATCCGAATGAGATTAAAAAACTTAATAAACGAGTACCTCTTTAATCGTTAAATCATTAGAATATTCCGTTTACAACCCCTCCCTTAAATTGGTATTATTTTCTTGTAAGGGGAGGGAAAGTTCGTGTCTTTAAATATGCATCTCGGTGAAGTACAAGCTCAAACAGAAAGTATGAACTCTTTATGTATCGCTACTATTCAAGGTATGGAACAAATTATTCATTCTATTGACGCTTTTGCATTGGATACTGTTCTACAAGGACAAACATATAGCAGTGCAAAAGCATATTTCTTACAAACCTTTCGTCCGTTAGCACAAAGAAGCATTTACTTATGCGAAGAATTAATCCTTCAAAATGATGCTTTTCCAAGAGGCTTTCAATCACAGGTAGCTTCTACAGATGTTATCGAACAGGAGATATTAGAACAAATTCGAGAAATCGATCGAATGATAGCAAGTACGGAAACAATCGATCAAGCTATGCCAATCTCAGGTCTGGACGCTATGGCAAATCTTTTTGCAGTCATGAGAGGTAAAACTGAAAGAAAAGTTAGAACACCTATATGAATTTAATCAAACATCTAGTGATAACTATAGTACAGCACTTTAACTAGCTGCGAGTATCGCACAAGGTCTTGCGGAAATACAAAGTGTAAGTGAAGCAGAATAATAAATACTAAAGGGGTATGAAAAAATGAAACGTAAACTATTAACTTTAGCGATTCCAATGTTGTTAATAACAGGGGTAGGTTGTGAGTCAAACGATAAAAAGAAAGACGAAGTAATGGAAGCTTCTGTTAAAGAAAACAAGAAAGAAGACTATAGTAAGAATGCAACATACTTACTTAAAGATTACACTGAACAAACGGAAGAAATAAAAGACCTTATAGATAGCAGAAAATCTAATAAGAAGAAGGCTGAAAAGTTAAAAGAGTTATCGAAACCTTATTTCGAATTAATTGATAAGATTGATAAATTAGATTATAAGTTAGCTGAAGACAATAAAGCACCGATAAACATAAGTAAAGCAATGTTATTCTCGAAATCAGGGGTAGAAAACATACAGGCAGGTTTAGAAAAGGATGATAAAGATACAATTGAATTCGCTAAACAGGATTTAGACGAAGCTTCTGAGTTAGTAGACAAAGCAACAAAAGAACTAAGTAAAAAGAAATAACACAAAGGGGTATATGTGTCAATGAAACGTAAACTATTAGCCTTAGCTATTCCTGTTATGTTGTTAGCAGGTTGTACAACATAGACATATGGACTTACACAGTCAGAGTTACGAAAAGTGGACAAAGAATATTAATCAAATAAACTAACAATATATTAGAAGGTCTTTTCATGAGTTGTGGCTTTTATTATGTAATACTTACAGAGTTTCGTAGACATTTCACCACCCTTTCATTTTTTTAAAAATAGTGCAACTATTGATGTGCCCCTACGCTACCTATCCTCCCCAGAGGACAAATTTTATTTTTTGACAGGGGGACTTAAAAGATTAAATCAAAAAAACAGCCTTCTCAAGTCAATACTTGAAACGGCTGTTTTTAATAAAGGAAAATATTAATATCATGATAAACCTTTCTTTGATTTTATACACTAAATTATCTAAACGTTCCCTTTAGGAGTCACTACTTGTTTTATGACTAAATAGATTATCATAACCTATCGGGGTAAACTGTTCATCTATCCCTAACTTTTGGATAGTAATTATAGAATCCATGCAATCTGAAAGTAACAATCTTTGAGATGCCTCACTATGTTCCATACAAATCCTCCTGTTTATAACGGTTTATTTTTATCAATTTATCAGTTCACATTAATTATATTTTTTTCTTCTACAAACCCTCTATTAAATAGCTCACTTACTAAATTTGAATCCTATGCATACAAAAAAGCTACCGAAGAAACCAAAACAGTTACTTCGAGTAGCTTTTATTTATATATATATTAAAGTTATTTATTTTCCTCTTTTTGAACATATACATAAGCATCTTTCTGCTCTTTATGTATATCAACCTTCGAATTCTCTGCAAGTTGACCCGCGTTTAGCAAAGAAAAAATAATCAAAGCTTCTAGTGACATTTCGTTTTACCACTCCTTTCTAATTGTTATACGTTTATCATACCGCTTACATGTGATTTCCGTATGAACTCGAAAAGGAGATTAAAACAAAAAAGCTTTGAGGAAATTCCTCAAAGCTTTTTATTTATTAGTAACGAATTAAGAAATATTTCTTCTTACCGCGGCGAATGATTGTGAATTTACCTTCGATGCGGTCGTTTTCTGTTACAACGTAGTCTAATGCTTGTGTACGCTCACCGTTCACGTAGATTGCGCCGTTCGTTACATCTTCACGTGCTTGACGTTTTGATGGAGAGATTTTGCTTTCGACAAGTAAGTCGATTAATACTGTATCTTCTGCAGTACGTTCTACAGATGGTACGTCTTTGAATCCTTGCTCGATTTCACTTGCAGTTAGTTCTGCTACAGAACCGCTGAATAGTGCAGCTGAAATTTTAATCGCTTGCTCTAATGCTTCTTCGCCGTGAACAAGTTTTGTCATTTCTGCACCTAATGCTTTTTGTGCTGCACGTTTTTCTGGCGCTTCAGCTACTTGCTTTTCAAGCTCAAGAATTTCTTCATGAGATAAGAATGTGAAGTATTTTAAGTATTTAACAACGTCGCGGTCATCTGTGTTAATCCAGAATTGGTAGAACTCGTAAGGAGTTGTTTTCTCTGGGTCTAACCAAATTGCGCCGCCTTCTGTTTTACCAAACTTCGTACCGTCAGATTTTGTAACAAGTGGAATTGTTAAACCGAATGCTTTCGCATCTTCCTCTGATTTACGAATTAATTCAAGACCAGCTGTAATGTTACCCCATTGGTCACTACCACCGATTTGCAGACGGCAATTATGGTGTTGGTATAAGTTTAAGAAGTCGTATGATTGTAAAATCATGTAACTGAACTCAGTGAATGAAATACCAGTTTCTAAACGAGATGCTACTGTATCTTTTGCTAACATATAGTTTAAACCGAAGTTTTTACCGATATCGCGTAAGAATGAAATTACATCTAAGTTACCAAGCCAGTCATAGTTGTTAGCCATCGTTGCTGGGTTGTCCACGTTTTCGAACTCTAAGAAGTTTGAAAGTTGGTTTTTAATGCTTTCTGTGTAGTAAGCAACTGTATCTTTCGTATTTAATGTACGCTCTGCTTTTTTACCACTTGGGTCGCCGATCATACCAGTACCACCGCCAACAAGTGCGATTGGTTGGTGACCAGCTAATTGGAAACGACGTAACATTAATACTGGTAACATATGACCGATGTGTAAGCTATCTGCTGTCGGATCGAAACCACAGTATAATTTAACGCTTTCTTTTTCTAATAATTGCTCAAGGCCCTCAGCATCTGTTTGCTGATTAATTAGACCGCGAAATTCAAGATCTTGTAAAATACCCATATCCTACATACTCTCCTTTAAGTTCATTACTGGCGTGAAGGTTGAAAACATAAAAAAATCGCCCCTTCAAATAAGGGACGATTTTGATTATCGCGTTACCACCCTAGTTGCAGGCAAAAAAGCCTACCACCTTATTTACATAACGGCTTAGCACCGTCTTTTCCCTTTTGAATACAATTCAATCGAAAAAAGATGCTCTAGGGGCGTAATTCGCGATCATCTATGTGCTGATTTTCACCGGCCATCAGCTCTCTAAAACAGGGAAATGATCACTACTTCTCCCTTTCCACGCTCAATTATTCATATACTTTTCTTTATACCATCATTTATATAGGCGTGTCAAATAGAGGTCCGGTTTCTCTTCTTGTCAATCCTTTACAACGCCATAAAGAGTATCGTAATAAGAGAAAGAATTGGAACCCCAACTAATAACGATACATGAAACACAACCGATAAATCATTCCCAATGGTCGCCTCTACAGGATCTTTCGCTGGAGAACCAAGAAATCCGATTAATCGATCGAAGCGACTTACCGTTTTTGGAAAGTCCGGTACTTCTACATGGTCACTATCTAAATGCTGTTTTAATTTATATTCACTCTTAAAGGGATTTTCGCTCAATTTCGTCCACCTCCAGCAATTGTTTCAATTTCTTTATTCCGTTATGAAGTCTCGATTTCACTGTTCCAATCGGAATGTTTAATATTTCTGCAATTTCTTTTTGCTGCATGTCATGATAATAAGAAAGGATTAGGACCGCTCTTTGCTCTTCTGGAACTTTCAAAATTGCTTCTCTTACTGTAAGCCGATCTTCGTGAGAAAATTCTTTTTCCGGAATCGGCACTAAAAATGGCAAAAGCGTACGCCACTTTTTTCTCCTATTTAACTTATTAATCATAAGACGATAACCAATTTGAAATAAATACGTTTTTATTTTACCTTTTTCAAGTTCATACATATGTTTCTTACGCTCTAGCGTCAAAAACGTATCTTGCACAAGATCGATACTTAATTGTTCATCTCGGTTAAATCGATATAAAAATGTGTATAGCGCTGGTTTGATTAAAACATATAGTCTTTCTCCCGCTTGTTTATCTCCACTTTGATACGCAAGCATGAGCTCCTCCTCAATCCCAATCTGCGCCATGATTTTTGATCTCCTTTATTCCTTTTAACGTTAATGAAATACGGGAAATTAAATATGCAATCGCAATAAAAATCCACAATTGTGATTGATTTGTAAAAAATTGCACATATGGGTTTTGAATCGTAAATCCCATTGCAACTAAAGTATTTAACGCTTGCACACATATGCATGCATACAATGCCAGACAAACAGAAATCGTATCAAATACATTCCAGCGAAAATAAACTTTTGTTTTTGTAAAATCGATTTTATTCCCTTTTTTTCGTACTATATGTTTTCTATCAAATGGAATAATGATTGAAAACATAACACCCATTATAACTCCAGCTGTAAGCATTGATACTCTATATCCAATTGGTATCGGTAAGAAAAGACCACAAGAAAATACAACTATAATCCCAATTAAAGCAAAAGTAAGAAGTAATTTATTAGACATATAAAAGCCTCCCTCATCTATTCTTTCATAAATGTATACAGACGAGGAAGGCACTTCGTTCAAATATTATTTTAGTTTTTTTATAATCTTTGCAGGATTCCCGCCAACTACTACATTATTAGGCACATCTTTCGTTACGACAGCACCAGATGCGATCACCGCATTGTCTCCAATTGTTACACCTGGATTAATAATTGCTCTTCCGCCAATCCATACGTTATCGCCAATTGTAACTGGTTTTCCGTATTCTGATCCGCTTATACGCTCTACCGGATCAAGCGGGTGCGTTGCTGTATAAATGTGAACACCTGGAGCTAACATACAGTTCACTCCGATTGTTACCGGGCATACGTCTAAAATCGTACAGTCAAAGTTCGCGTAAAAATTTTCACCGACATGAATGTTATAGCCGTAATCACATCTAAAAGAAGATTCAAGATGAATATTATCTCCTGTCGTTCCGAATAATTCTTTTATGATTTCGCTACGCTCTTTCAATTGCTCTTCTGGCGTATCATTTAATTTTCTCGTTAATATACGTGCTTGCTCTCTTTCTTGTACTAAAACTGGATCAGCCGGTATATACATTTCTCCTAGTATCATCTTTTCCTTTTCTGGTTTCATCATACTATCCCCTTTAACTTATATATACAAGTTCATGATATCATAAAAAAAAAAGGCCTGAACATTTTTCGTTCAGACCTTCCTCTCTTAATCTTCCATCGTTGATAAGTCACCTGTTGGTAAATTCAGCTCCCACGCTTTTAATACGCGGCGCATAATTTTACCACTTCTCGTTTTCGGTAATTTATCTCTAAATTCAATTTGTCGTGGCGCTGCATGAGCTGCTAGGCCTTTCTTTACAAATTGACGAATTTCTTCTTTTAATTCATCAGATGGTTCGTATCCTGCTCGAAGTGCGATAAATGCTTTAATAATTTCGCCGCGCACCGGATCAGGAATACCAATTACACCAGCTTCTGCAACAGCAGCATGCTCGATTAATTTACTTTCTACTTCAAACGGACCAACGCGCTCACCTGACGTCATAATTACATCGTCAATACGTCCTTGAAACCAGAAGTATCCATCTTCATCCATATAGGCAGAGTCGCCTGATACGTACCAATCTCCCGGCATGAAATAAGATTCATACTTTTGCTGGTTATTCCAGATCCCGCGCATCATAGATGGCCAACCTTTCGCAATCGCTAAGTTACCCATTGTGTAAGGAGGCACTTCATTTCCTTCATTATCAACAATCGCTGCTTTCACACCTGGAATTGGTTTACCCATTGAACCTGGACGGATTTCCATACAAGGGTAGTTACAAATAACTTGTCCACCTGTTTCTGTCATCCACCACGTATCATGAATACGAAGTCCAAATGCATTCATACCCCAGCGAATTACTTCTGGATTTAACGGCTCACCAACGCTTAATACGTGACGAACTTGTGATAAGTCATATTTTTTAATTGCGTCTTGTCCAGCTCCCATTAACATACGGAATGCTGTTGGTGCGCTGTACCAAACCGTCACACCGTAATCTTGCAGTGCTTCATACCACGCTTCTGGACTAAATCGTCCACCTAAAATAACATTTGATGCTCCGACTAACCACGGTGCGAAAATGCCGTAAGCTGTTCCCGTTACCCAGCCCGGGTCAGCTGTGCACCAATATACGTCATCTTCTTTTAAATCTAATACCCATTTCGCCGTTTGATAGTGCTGAACCATTGCATTTTGCGCATGAAGCACACCCTTTGGCTTACCAGTAGAACCAGACGTATAGTGAAGAATTAAACCGTCTTCACGGCCTAACCATTCAATATGTAATTCTTTTGAAGCTTGTTCAAATAAAGGATTGAACGCTACCGTTTTACCGCCTTCTTCTACATTATCTCCAACAAGGAAAACTGTTTTTAAAGCTGGTAAATCATTTAATGGTACGCGCTCTAACAATTCAGGCGTTGTAATTAACACCTTTGCTTCGCTATCTTCTAAACGATCGCGAACTGCGCCTTCCATAAATGCTTCAAATAGCGGTCCAACAATTGCTCCTAATTTCACTGCACCTAAAAGTGCGAAATATAACTCTGGAGAACGTGGCATAAAAATAAAAACGCGATCGCCTTTTTCTACATCGCCATAGTTTTTCAGGACATTTCCTGCTTTATTAGAAAAATCCTTCATTTCCTTAAATGTATATTTCTCTTTTCGCGATCCATCTTGATAATAAAGGGCTACTTTATTCTTTCGATCGGATTTCGCATGCTTATCAATTGCCTCATACGCCATATTTACTCGGCCTGTTTCATTCCAAGTAAAATTTTTATTAACCTCTTCCCAGTTAAAATTCGCGTATGCCTCATCATAATTCGGCAAATTATTTTCTCCTTTAATGACAGGAAGCGTTTCTACTTTCATACTTTACATCCCCCTCCTATGTATTCTATTATCTATTATAATGATATTATTTAAAATTTTCAGTATATTTGTTGATTTTTAGACAAATTTTTAATGACAAAATTCGATTCACATCGCATATATTATAAAGTACGATATTAATAGATTCACAAACCCTCAAGGTGGTGAGCAATACATTGATTCATAAAAAAATATACAATGCTAGAAACTTAAAAACAGCGAAAGGCACTTTAATTATTGAAGGTCCTGTCTCTACACATAATCTTGAAATGTATGAATTTCATCCAGATTTAGTTGCATTTCGTCCTGCAGAACAGCAATATAAAGCAATTGTCGAAATTTCTAAATTACCAGAAGCTCGACTCATTATTGCTAGACATGACCAAATGATTGTTGGATATGTTACATATTTATATCCTGATCCACTTGAACGATGGTCAGAAGGAAAAATAGAAAACTTAATTGAGCTTGGGGCCATTGAAGTAGTCCCAGCCTTCCGCGGGAGTTCTGTCGGAAAGAACTTACTAGAGGTTTCTATGATGGACGATTATATGGAAGATTACATTATATTGACGACTGAATATTATTGGCACTGGGATTTGAAACAAACAGGATTAAATGTTTGGGAATACCGAAAAGTAATGGAGAAGATGATGAATGCCGGCGGGTTACAATGGATGGCTACAGACGATCCTGAAATTTGTTCACATCCTGCCAACTGTTTAATGGTCCGCATCGGTAAACGCGTTGATACGGATTCTATTCAAGCTTTTGACCGTCTACGTTTTCACAATCGTTTTATGTATTAATAAAGGGGGCAACTGGAATGATTGTAGAAGAAATTATGAATCAAAATGTAGTTACACTGCATCCAAACGATACAATCGAAACAGCAATCCGAACGATACGCACGAAAGGCATTCGGCACATTCCAATTGTCGATCAAAATAATCACGTCGTAGGCATTATTTCTGATCGGGATGTAAGAGATGCAAGTCCGTCTATTCTAGATGAACAAGTTTCACTCGATATGCTACAGCAACCGCTCGAACTTATTATGAAACATCCTGTAATGACTTGCCACCCTCTCGATTTCGTTGAGGAAATTGCTACTTTATTTTTTGAAAATAAAATCGGCTGCCTTCCTGTTACAAAGGCTGGTAAGTTAGTTGGTATCATCTCAGAATCTACAGTACTGCACACGTTAGTGAAATTAACAGGGGCACATCAACCGAGTTCACAAATTGAAATTCAAGTAAAAAACGAACCTGGTATTCTTGGAAAAGTCGTTGCTATTTTTAGTGATTTACAAATAAATATCGTGAGCGTTCTCGTCTATCCAGCAAAAGATGAGAATGATAAAGTACTTGTTTTCCGCATTCAAACGATGAATCCTCTAAAAGTGATTGATGCACTTGAAGCAGAAGGCTATCGCGTATTATGGCCGAACATCATGGGGATGCAAGCATGAGTAGCGCGTTTATTTATTCGGATGACTTTCGGGGCTATTCATTTAGCCCTGATCATCCTTTTAACCAACTGCGCGTCACACTTACGTATGATTTATTACAAAAGGGCGGTTTCATCTCTCCCTCTCAAATCATCTCACCACGGATGGCTACAGATGAAGAGATTGCCTACATTCATACAGAGGAGTACATAAATGCGGTAAAACGTGCTGGAGAAGGAAAGTTAGAAAAATCAATTGCGATGACATATGGACTCGGAACAGAAGATACACCGATGTTCCCAAATATGCACGAAGCAAGCGCATTGCTCGTTGGTGGTACGTTAACAGCTGTCGATGCTGTTCTTTCCGGAAAAGTAAAACACGCGCTTAACTTAGGAGGCGGCTTACATCATGGCTTCCGTGGCAAGGCATCTGGCTTTTGTATTTATAACGATAGCTCCATAGCAATGAAGTATATTCAGAAGAAATACGGTTTACGCGTCTTATATATTGATACAGATGCTCATCACGGTGATGGCGTACAGTGGTCGTTTTATGATGACCCTAACGTATGCACCATTTCACTGCATGAAACTGGTCGCTATTTATTCCCTGGAACTGGCGCTGTAAACGAACGTGGACAAGGTAATGGTTATAGTTATTCTTTTAACGTTCCACTCGATGCTTTTACAGAAGATGAATCGTTCTTAGAAGCATATCGAACTGTTGTAAAAGAAGTTGCAGCGTACTTTAAACCGGATATTATTTTAACGCAAAATGGTGCTGACGCACATTATTATGACCCACTTACACATCTTTGTGCGACAATGAATATTTACCGCGAAATACCGAAGCTCGCTCGTGAAATTGCTAATGAATATTGCGACGGTCGCTGGATCGCTGTCGGCGGCGGTGGCTATGATCACTGGCGCGTCGTTCCAAGAGCTTGGGCACTCATTTGGCTCGAAATGAACAACATCCAAAACATCTCAGGTTATCTCCCTCCAGAATGGATTGAAGCTTGGAAAGGACAAGCAGAAACAGAACTTCCCCTCACATGGGAAGATCCAGACAACATGTATAAACCTATCCCCCGTAAACCAGAAATTGAAGAAAAAAATGCATTAACTGTAGCGAAATCCCTTGAAATTATTCGGAATAATATGACAAAATCTTTATACTAAAGGAAAAGGAGGCTCGTTTTTGAATAGCCTCCTTTTATTTAAAGCTTACTATTATTGTCGTTTTCTGTCGGCAAGTCGATATATTTTAATAATCGCTGATATATTCCGAGTTACGCCGATATATTTTGATAATCGCTGATATATTCCGAGTTGCGCCGATATATTCTAATAATCGCTGATATATTTTCATTTTATAACAGTCTGGTCCAACTTTTATGAAAAAAGGACGTGATATTATGTGGACACAACAAATGATCCCCACAAAACGCGGCACATTTGAACTCTTTACAAAAGGAAATGGCGAACCGCTTTGTATTACACATCACTATTCACAATTTAATGAAACTGGTGATTACTTTGCAGATGTTTTCACTGCTACGCAGCGTGTATTTCTCATTAATTTACGAGATGCTGGTAGCTCTGTAACCGCCCAGTCAGAAAACGAATTAAGTATGATTGAAACGGTTCACGATTTAGAAGCAATACGGGTAGCTTTACAACTCCCAACATGGCATTTCGCTGGTCATTCGACAGGTGGTATGCTTGGACTTTTATATGCGATTACATATCCAAATTCCTTACAATCATTAGTCATCGTTGGAGCTGCAGCAAGTAACTATACCGAAATACCATTCTGCATTTATCACCCAGCACATCCACAGTTTCATTATATGCAAAAACTCATCGAAAACTTAAAAAGCCCTCACCTTACAAGTGAAGAACGAAAAGAACTATCTACTGAGAGAACAAAATTATCACTGCATAAACCAGAAAACTACAACTCTTATTTTTGTAAACCAATCCAAAAAACTATGTCCGCTAGCCGGATGAACGCTTTCGCCAATGAATATCCGTCATTTGATTTAAGAGAGTATTTACCTTCCATCCAAACAAAGACACTTATTATATGCGGAAGATATGATGTACAGTGTCCAATTCAATATTCTATCGAGATACATGATGGGATACGTAATTCTATCTTCATTCCATTCGAAAACAGCAACCATTATCCTTTTTTAGAAGAAACGACTCTGTTTACTTCTACTACTCAAACATTTTATAAATCATTGCAACAAGGAACTCTAAAATAGTATGTTAAGGTCGCAAGCTAATTTTCCAACAAAAAGCTCACAGCCTCTATAAGACTATGAGCTTTTTCAAAAGAAATATTTCACACTAGTAACAACCAAAAGAAGAACAGAAAAAATCACTAAACCTAAATCAATAAATACTGACTTTTTATCTCCTTCTTTTAAACTTATCATAAAACTAGAAATTATTTTAATTGCAAAAAAGACCATCATAAATAACCAACCGAAATGATCATTCGTAGAATCTTCATCATAAAACATTTGTATTGCACCAATAATTAATAAGATAAGTACCATATTAGTTCCAATCTTTAAAACCTTGTTTGATTTATTATCTTTTAATGTATCCCCCAAAATGTAGCACGCCCTCTCACACTCTCCTATGTTTTATCTCTCTTTACATTTTAACATAAATTTCCTATTCTCTCCTTTCGTTCAAATAACATATAAAAAACCTACCAATAACTCGGCAGGTTCCCTACACATTAAAACGATAACCAGCTCCCCACACTGTTTCAATATATTGCGGGTGGGCAGGGTCTCTTTCGATTTTTTCACGTAACTTTCTAACATGAACGACAACAGTGGCTAAATCACCAGCGGAATCTAATCCCCAAATGCGTTCAAATAACTGTTCTTTATTTAATACTTGGTTTGGATGTGTGACAAAGAATGTTAATAAATCAAATTCCTTCGTTGTAAATGCCACTTCTTCATTGTTTATAAAAACTTTCCTCGCTCGTTGATCGATAGAAATTCCGTGAATGTATAGCGTATCACGTTGCTTATTTACATTTCCTAATAATCTTTCATAACGAGCAATATGCGCTTTTACTCTTGCGACTAATTCGCTTGGACTAAACGGTTTCGTTATATAATCATCCGCTCCTAATCCGAGTCCGCGAATTTTATCTATATCTTCTTTTTTTGCTGAAACAAGTAGAATCGGAATATCTTTTACAGCACGTATTTGTTTACAAATTTCGAATCCGTTCATTTTCGGAAGCATAATATCTAAAATAATTAAATCATAGTCTTCTTGCAGAGCTGTTTGTAAACCTATTTCTCCTGAATGCTCTACATCAACTTGGGAATCATTAATTTCTAAATAATCTCGCTGTAATTCTGCAATACTTACTTCATCTTCTATTAATAAAATTCTTTTCAATTTACTCACCACATTCCTCTACTTTTTCCAATGAGAAGAAAATGCTTGTGCCTTTACCAAGCTCGCTTTCCGCCCAAATTTCCCCGCCATGTTCTTCAACAATTTGCTTCGCTATTGCTAAACCAAGTCCACTTCCACCTGTGCTAGAATTCCGCGATTGCTCTGCACGATAAAAACGTTCAAAGATATACGGCAATGTATCAGCTTCTATACCTGATCCGTTGTCCATCACTTTCACAATAATTTTATTATTATCACTCGATACTGTTACAGTAATTTTCTTCTCTTCTTTATCCATGTATTTCACACTATTATGAATTAAATTTGATATCACTCTATTTATCTTTTCACAATCGGCCGTTACATATAGTGTTGATGCATGTAATTGTAAGTTAACTTCTATACCTTCTTTACTTAAATCCATTTGCATCTCTTCTATTAATTCTTGCATAAACGTATTTAATTCAACTGTTTCAAACTGGAATGGAACTCGATTCAAATCGAGCTTCGAAAATAAAAATAGTTCATCAATGAGTGTGTCCATATGTTTTGCCTTCGTATGGATAGTTGTTAAATACTTATCCATTTTTTCTGGCGTATTTGCTACCCCGTCCTTTATTCCTTCTACATATCCTATAATTGATGTAATCGGTGTTTTTAAGTCATGAGAGATGTTTGAAATAAGCTCTTTTCGATTTTCTTCATACTGTGTTTGCATCTCTATCGATTCTTTTAATCTCTTCCTCATTTCCTCAAACCCTTGATTTAATTGCCCTATTTCGTCGTGTGATGTAATTGGTATTTGAAAATCTAAATTTCCTTCTTTAATTTTCTCCGTTGCGCCTTTCAATACAAAAATTGGTTTTATTACACTTCTTGAAACGAGGTAACTTAATAATCCAATGAGTAAAATGGCTAGTAGTAAAAGCGATACGAATAAGATTGGAAATAACTTTTGTGTAAGATCTACAAATGAACTTTGCTTTTTTAGTACAAATATACTCCCTTCTTCTTTCTCGGGAAAATAAAAATCAAATTTTACATATCGATAAAATGTATCGCCTAGTTCGGTTGTACCACGACTATTAATATTTGCCGCTTCAAATTTCGGAAGGGCTTCTGTTAAAGTCGAACTTTCAAATCCCTTATTAGCATAAGAAATGTTTTCTCCCTTTCTTACAATTATTTTCACACCTTCTTTTTCAATTGATGAAACGAACGATTCATCTAATAATTGAGATTGATGTTGCTTTGCCGCTAATTTTAATTCAAGATAGGCATTTTCTTCTTCTGGTGTAAGCGGCTTTTGAATGTAAGAACTTTTATAGAAATTTTTCACTGCTTCCAAATCACCTGTTATTGAAAAAACAATTAAAAATCCCGCGACTAATATGAGCGTAATAGAAACAAGAATGACAGCAATATAAGAAAATAAAAACCTTGTTTTAATAGACATAATTTACATCCTCACTTTATTCCGCATTAACAGGTAGTAAAACTGCCCGTTAATGCCCGATTGGTGTGAGCTAATAATCAGTGGGGATGCCCCCACTGATTAAAGTTTCACTTTACCCATCCTTCATATTCATAAGCATAAAAATATATGTTCAAATACTCAAGCGATTTTATAGTAATTTTAGCGTCAGTTTATAAAAATTTAATGTTCCTATTTTACAGTTGAGATTAGGAGGTTGAAATTCCATGTTCAAAAAAACATTCAGTATGATATGTTGCGTAATTTTTTTACACGGATGCTCGCAAGAACAAGAAGTAAAAAAGGAGATGACAAACATGGAGACTGCACTACTAGCAGCTACTGAAAAAAATGAAACGAATACTGTTATATCTTTACTAAAACAAGGTGCAAATATAAATGCGACGGATAATCAAGGACGTACCTCTCTTATGATTGCTACATACAAAAATGATATAAAAACTGCAAAGGCACTTATCGAAGCTGGTGCTGACGTAAATATCCAAGATGACATGAAAAACAATCCCTTTCTATACGCCGGTGCGGAAGGTTACTTAGACATTTTAAAGCTAACAATTGATGCTGGTGCAGATCCTACGATTACAAATCGTTACGGCGGAACAGCTCTTATCCCAGCCTCAGAACATGGCTATATTGACGTTATAAAAGAAATCCTCACTCGAACAAATATTGATGTAAATCATGTAAATAACCTAGGATGGACAGCTTTAATGGAAGCCATCGTACTAAGTAACGGAAACGAAACACAGCAACAAGTCATTCGCCTTCTTATTGAGCACGGTGCAGATGTAAATATTCCAGATAATGATGGTGTTACCCCGTTAGAGCATGCTCGCGCTCATAATTTTGCAGAGATAGAGAAGATTTTGTTAGAAGGGAATAAGTAAAAAGCTTATCTTTGCCTTCCTCCCCCATCCTATGCTACATTTAAGCCGTTACATCAATATTAATAGGGTGGGAATACATATGAATAAACCTAAAATTGGGATGATTGGACTTGGTAGCATTGCGCAAAAGGCCTATCTTCCAACACTTACAAAAGAAACAGATTGGAACTTTGTCGGGGCGTTTACACCTAACGCAGAGAAAAGAAAACAAGTTTGCCAGCAATACCGAATTCAAGACTTTCATTCTATTGAAACGTTAGCTTCGGAATGTGATGCAATCTTCGTTCATAGTTCAACTGCATCGCATTATGAAATCGTTTCTGAGCTTTTGAAAAAAGGAATCGACGTTTATGTTGATAAGCCGTTAGCAGCTACTGTGGAACAAGCTGAGCAACTAGTCGAGTTGAGCGAGAAGTATAACCGAAAGTTAATGGTCGGATTTAATCGCAGATTCGTTCCTATGTATGTCGCTGCCAAAGAACAGGCTCATGATATTTCATGGATTCGAATTGAAAAGCATCGCACAAATAAAGTCGGGCCATATACGTACGACTTCACTATGTTAGATGATTATTTACACATTGTAGATACTGCTCGCTGGTTCGCTAATGATGACCTTAACGTCGTTCACAATATGATGCAAATCAATGAAAAGAATGAACTTCTTTACGGACATCATACATATACAACTCCAAGTGGACTGTTACTTTCTACTGCAATGCATCGCCATGCCGGTACAAATTTAGAACAAATTGAACTTGTAACGCCAGGGAAAATCATTCGCGTAAAAAATATGAATACATTTGAAATTGAACAGGAAAACTCAGTTTCACAAAGCGGTTCTCCATCATGGGATACGACGTTAAAACAACGTGGTTTTGAAGATGCTGTTCATCATTTTATTGAATGTGTACACGGAGATACAAAGCCTGTTGTAGATGGATTAGAAGGATTAAAAACGCAGCAAATGCTACAATCTTTACTAGATGATGTAAACAAAAATTAAAACGGATACATTTTTCAGAATTTACTTTCATTCCCATTTCCCCTTTATTTCTCTCGTAAATTTCTATAGAATATGTTGATAGGAATTATAAATTTCATAATGAATCGTGGAAAGGATGGGATTGACACATGTGGAACGAGTTTAAAAAGTTCGCTTTCAAAGGGAATGTCGTTGATTTAGCTGTCGGGGTTGTAATCGGTGCTGCATTCGGTAAAATCGTTAGTTCTTTAGTAAAAGACATTATTACACCATTACTTGGTATGGTATTAGGTGGCGTTAACTTTACAGATTTGCACTTTGGATACGGTAAATCAGCTGTTATGTATGGTAACTTCATCCAAACAATTTTTGATTTCTTAATTATCGCAGCTTCTATCTTTATGTTTGTTAAAGTTTTCAACAAACTAACATCTAAAAAAGAAGACGAAAAAGAGGAAGAAATTCCAGAACCAACAAAAGAAGAAGTTCTTCTTGGCGAAATTCGCGACTTATTAAAACAACAAAATTCTTCTAAAGATAGAGCATAATTGAACGGATAAAAAGGCATGTCCCTCGGGACATGCCTTTTCTATATGCTATAACGTTTCCGAATTCATATGAATAAATAAAATAATACCAGCAACCATAAGTACCATAATGCTACCTGCAAATAGTGTAATACCAATAAACATTAAACTTGTGCTCATATCTACTGATACACTTTCAATAAAAATAGAAATTACATACGTGATAAGGGCAATTCCTGCAAGAATACTTCCTGGAACAAATCGCTTTAAACCATTTTGTTTTAACGTCATATATGCAAAAATAGCAGTCATACAAAGCGTAATTATCCAAAGAACGATCATCTCTTTTCCCCCCTCACAAGCCTTTTCTTTCTATTATACATGACATTGCCCTATAATAGTTAAATTTGCACTTATGTGACATATAACACGGAATAATAAAATCTATAGAGAAGTCTTTTAATAAATAAATTCTAATATAATATTATAAAGTTTTTAAACAAGTAGAGCGATTCGATTATATTACAGTTGACTTAGACAAAGATGCAAGTATTATTGCCAACAACGTGAAACAATATGATCCTTCTAGATTAGAACAGTTAATACAAAGTTTTAAACGCAATGCATAAACATGCCTTGAACATGATTTACGAAACCAAGAAGAATTTTTTTCATTTAAAAAAGAATCAATTTATATAAAAAAATGGATATTTTTCATATAAATTGATATAATTACCATATATAAATATTCTTTGTAAGGGAGTGTTCATAATGATTTGGATTTCACTAATCGTATTAGCTTATTTCATCATTCTCGTCCCAATACAATACAACTACATTAAAATGCTCAAAGAAAAACAGAAAAAAATGAGTGTCTCACAAAACGAACTATATGACAACATGTCTTATGAAGAATCCCAAGTACATTACCATTATCAAAGTAACGTATTTACAATACCTGCTTCGCTTATCGCAAGTATTATTTATAAAGTGAAACATGCAGCATAATATGTACGCTGTAAAATTATTGTTTGAGTCTGTTCATTCTGGTGAGCCTCATCCTACGAAAATGGATGAGCATTATGAAGAGAATCACGATATACTTTTTGAAGAAAGTATTATTCTTGTTAAAGCAAACAGTTTAGAAGAAGCTCATGAACTAGGTGAAAAGATAGCTATACAATCGGAGCACACATACGATAATATGTATGATGAGCAAATCACATGGACGTTCCGAAAAGTGTTACATGTGTTTGAATTAGACGATACGCCATTTGAAACTGGAAAAGAATTGTACGCAAGATTTTTACACGTTAAGAAAAATGAAACTGTAGATACAGTAATTGAAAAATATTATCCTGAATACAAATAAAAGCTCACAGCAATCGCTGTGAGCTTTTTTATACTTACTTCGTTGAATCTCTAAATTGGATACGGTGAGGTAAGATAACAGTGTGATCTTCCACTTTTTCTTTGTTCATATACTTTGTTAATAGACGCATTGCTACTGCACCGATATCATACATTGGTTGTACAACTGTTGAAAGCTGCGGACGAACCATTAATGCAAGGCGTGTATTATCGAAACCAAGTACTTCTACATCAGTTGGTACGTTTAATCCAGCGTCTTGTGCTGCATGGATTACACCTAGTGCCATTTCATCAGAAGACACGAAGATTGCTGTTGGCTTTTCATCATTGCTCCAAAGCTTTTCGAATGCTTCGATACCTGAGTCATATGTGTAATCTCCATCGATTACAAGATTTTCATCATATGAAATACCTTCTTCTTCTAAAGCTTTTTTATAACCTTGTAACTTCTTCGCGCTTCCCGCTTTATCAATGAATGGACCAGAGACGAAACCGATACGTTTATGTCCTTGCTCGATAAAGTGCTTCATTGCATCGTAAGCTGCTTGTGTATAATCAATATTTACTGATGGCGTTTCATTTTGCTCATCAAATGACGCTGCTAATACAATTGGTACTGGAGATTTTTTAAATTCTTCAATGTGAAGGTCTGTAATATCTTCACCCATGAAAACAATTCCGTCCACTTGTTTTCCAAGCATCGTATTTAATAGATGGAACTCTTTCTCTTTGTTTTGATCAGAGTTACTTAAAATGATGTTATATTTGTACATTGTTGCGATATCTTCAATTCCACGTGCAAGTTCTGCATAAAACGTATTTGAGATATCAGGAATAATAACACCTACTGTAGTTGTCTTCTTACTTGCTAGTCCACGTGCTACCGCATTTGGGCGGTATCCTAAACGATCAATTGCTTCTAATACTTTCTTTCTTGTTGTAGGCTTTACATTTGGGTTACCGTTCACAACGCGTGATACGGTAGCCATTGAAACGTTCGCTTCGCGCGCTACATCATAGATTGTTACGTTCATCTCATCGCACACTCCTTCTATTTTTGTTATCTATTTTTATGTATCGGTTACTTGAATGAAAAAAAGACATCAACTCTATTTGCAGATGCCACCAATCGTCCCGAGTTCTTCCTTTTACTAATGATACGATATAAACGCAGGCTCATACAATATTTTCCCGCAAAAGTTTCGAAAAAATTCGCTTCTTTTCTCGTATTTTCGTATTTTTTATGAAAAAAGGGCATTTTTTGTAAAAAAATAGATATTTCCTAAGTAGAAATCTTATTTTAAGCAGTACGATAGTAAATGAAATTTATATCGGCGACTTTTCGAATATATGAACCGTAACTCGAAATATATCGGCGATTTTCCAAATATATCGACCACAACTCTAATTATATCAGCGATTTTTTTAATATACCAACTTCCCAACAAAAATCGACAATGACAGTCGCTATACAATAAGAGAAGGCTGTCCCAAAATGCCTTTTTGGAACAGCTCATTAAAAGTTCTTATAATTTACTTCCAAATGATTTTAATTCATTCATAAAATCATTGAACTGCGGTATATTCATTTGCTGCGCCGCATCTGATAAAGCTACAGCCGGATCTGAATCTACTTCAGCCATAATTGCGTCTGCACCAATTGCCATCGCTGCTTTTGCAGTTGGTAAGAGAAGGTCACGTCTCCCTGTAGAATGCGTTACATCAACAACGACAGGTGTAAATGTGCCTCTTTCTTTAAAATCGGTACAGCGGAAATATCAAGCGTATTACGCGTTGCTCTTTCATTGCTTCAGCAACTTGACGTACTTGTTCATAACTTTCCACTGCACACGGTCCCATAATAAAATGCTGATTTCCGTCACCAATTTTTTCACTATTAATTTCAACAATCGTATCTTCTGTTTTTTTCTTACGAGAAACAAGTATTGCTTTACGATGATCCTCTTCTTGTAACTCTAAACCAACTTGAAAAATTTGTTTGAAAATATGTTGTAAAGTCGAAGTTTCAAATGGACCATTATTATTCTCTGCAATTAAATCCAGCATATTTCTTTCACGTACAGGATCAAAACGTTTCACACCTTATACTTCTTTTAAATTACCAACTTCTTGTACGAGACGACCTCTTTCGTTTAGTAACTCTAATATTTGTAAATTAAGTTGATCAATTTCAGAACGTAAACGACCTAATTGTTGTGATGCCATAAGAAAGCCACCTCTTTCAAATTCCTATATATTACTTTTTTAAGATAACTTATTATAGTTGATACATATACGATTGTCACACGATATACAGCAATGAATTACCATCAAAAAACATTTTATATTTTCATTTAAAATAAAAAAAGACAGTTTACATACTGTCTTTTTTACAAGAAGGAAACAAACGGTTTATCACTGTTTTTCTCTTTTATAATAACGGCCTCAATTTTACTCTCGGACTTGATCTGTAATTGTACTTTCGCATCTTTAGGCAATTTGTCTAACATACCTTGAGCAGCCAATTGGGTAAGAGCCATTAATTCTGTTTTACCGTTATATTTAATAACAATATTCATATTTAATGTATCCATTTGATCTTTCTTATAAGAAACTTTTGCGTTGACTGGAATAAAATCTCCATTAGAAAAACCTTTTATTTCCTTAGCAAAGTTATTTATTTTTGTATTATCTTCTCCATGTGCTTGTGTAAATTCATCAGAAGGATATGAATACGACTTTTCATCAATTGTACTCCAATTTCCAAGGTTCGTATCATTCTTTTGAACAGTAGCACTAGCAATATACGTACCATTTTTTAAAGAACTTGTACTTTCTTGCTTAAAGATAGCAAACGTAATTGGAGATTTGTTATATTTATCATTTTTGTTAATAGCTTCAATAAGTTGTTTAGCAACTTCAGACCCTTTAGACATAGCTTCTTCATTCGATACACTTGAAGACATAGCTAAGCCAATCATAACACCAGATAAACTTAATTCATTTGAATTCTGTTTTCCGAAATAGTCTTGTTCTATAATATTCGTCAAAACTGGCGCTTCTACTTTCGCAACTAGTTCATCAACTAGTTTCTCTGGAATATACTGATTTAATTGCAGTACGTGACTCTCTGTATCAAATTGCTGCGTTGCAATATTTATTAAACCATTTTCATACTCTGCTAAATCCAATTTAGAATTTGTTTTTATATTAGCTGTATTAATAACCTTTTGTTCTTTTAAAGGAATAACAGTTCTATAATAATCTTTAGAAACAGCAGTTCTCGGAATCATACTTTTTTCTTTTGTATCTTTTTGTATAACTTCATCCTTCTTACTAATCGTATTACTATTGTTACTACAAGCTCCCAGTAATAAACTTACGACTGCGAAGGATAATGCCATTTTCTTCATTACTTAAAACCTACTTTCAACAATCTAGTTATTTAGTTTGAACTATTAATAGTGTACCACTAAATATATTTCAACAAAAACAAAAAAAGAAGCAAGCACCTTTAGCTTGCTTCTTTTTACTTTATATTCTCTTCTAAAGCATCTTTTTTAATATTCCAATGAGATGTATTCCATACTACCATCCCATCTTTTATGTATAACACTTGCGGTGATTCATGTCTAATACTGTATTGTTCTGCAACACGATTTGACACATCTCTCGCATCTTGTACGTATAAGTAATACGCTGGCACTTCTCTTTCTTCACTGCAATACGCTTGAAATTCTGTGTATGCACCGTGACTAATCGGGCATGTCGTACTATGTTTAAAAAGAACATACGGCTCATTCTTTTCTACTAAGACTTCAAGCTCTTCAATTGTTTCAAGCTTTGTCATATTCATCACGATTCACCTCTCATACGAAATCTAGAGCGCTTCTCTTTCTTTTCAGCGCTTTTCTCAATTCTTTCTAATTTACGCTCTTCTTTTTCAACCTTCTTCTCTTGTCTCGACGCACGGTAATGATTGTATACTTCAATCGCCGCACTGCTCCACTGTACAACTTGCGCTACTTTATCAGCGTTATTTTCAATTTCGTCCGTTACAGAGTCTGATACATTACGAAGCTTCGTATTTAAAGATTGGATTGTCGTTCCAATCCCATCTACACCCGCTACCACTTTATTTAATGACTGTGACTTCTGTTGAATATCATCAGCTAACGCATTCGTTTTATGTAATAATTGCTCTGTCTCTACGCTAATTCCTTGCATTTGTTTTTCTAAACCTTCTAACGTGCTTGCAACGTTTTCTAACGTCTTCTGAACCGATAACAACGTTCTGCATACATACACAACTAATACTGCGAAAGCAACCGCGATAATAGCCGCACTTACATATAAAAGAACTTGCATTTCATCACTTCCTTTATCTTTTTCATACTTTCTCCTATTATACAATCATTTTCCGTTTCATTCTAATCCCTATCTCATCATTAGAATTTTCATACTTATTCGTTAACTGTAACATAAATCATTCAACAAATTCCACTAAGTAGGTTACAATAGGAGAGGATACATAATTAGTAGGGAGGCTTTACATATGAAAGATCCACGTATTGAAAAGTTAGCATACAATTTAATTAACTACTCTATCCGCTTACAAAAAGGTGAAAAAGTATTAATTGAAAACTTTGGCTTACAAAAAGAACTTGTAACTGCACTTGTAAAAGAAGCATATGCAGCTGGTGGTTTTCCATTCGTCTCTTTAAAAGATCATCAAGTAGATCGCTCTTTATTAATGGGTGCTACTGAAGAACATTTCGAACAAATCGCTGCATATGAAGCAAGCGTAATGAAAGACATGGACGCTTATATCGGTCTTCGCTCTGGCGATAATATTAATGAACAAGCTGACGTTCCAAGTGAGCGCATGAAAGTTCATGGCCAAACAGTTGGTAAAAAAGTTCATAGAGACATTCGCGTTCCAAAAACACGTTGGGTTGTTCTTCGCTACCCAAATGCTTCTATGGCACAGCTTGCTAAAATGAGTACAGAAGCTTTCGAAGACTTCTACTTCGAAGTATGTAACTTAGACTACGGTAAAATGGATAAGGCGATGGATAGCCTTGTTACATTAATGAATAAAACAGATAAAGTTCGTTTAACTGGTCCTGGAACTGACTTAACATTCTCTATTAAAGACATTCCAGCAATTAAATGCTCAGGTCATTTAAACATTCCAGACGGTGAAGTATACTCTGCACCAGTTCGTGATTCTGTTAACGGTACAGTTTCTTACAACACACCATCTCCTTACAACGGTTATACATTTGAAAATGTACAACTTAAGTTCGAGAACGGTCAAATCGTTGAAGCAACTGCAAACGATTCAGAACGCATTAACAAAATCTTCGATACAGACGAAGGCGCACACTACGTTGGTGAGTTCGCAATCGGCGTAAACCCATACATCTTACATCCAATGGGAGACATCCTATTCGATGAAAAAATCGATGGCAGCTTCCACTTCACTCCTGGACAAGCTTACGACGATGCATGGAACGGTAACAACTCGAACATCCATTGGGACTTAGTATGCATCCAACGCCCTGAATACGGCGGCGGCGAAATTTACTTCGACGACGTACTAATCCGTAAAGACGGACGCTTCGTTGTACCTGAACTAGAAGCTTTAAATCCAGAGAACTTAAAATAATGAAAAACGCTCGGAATTATATCCGAGCGTTTTTTTATTTCTTCCCTACCATTTCCATTTTCACATGTGGATTTTCTTTCTCGATAAGCGCCAAGAATTCACCCATATCTTGCGGCATCGCAACCATATGTACTTTATATGCATTCGTCGTAATTTCAAGATACTTTCCAACTTGACGAACAACTCTTATATCTTTTAATACAACATCATCATTTAGAATACCGTACTTTAATACGCCATTTTCTATTTTATGTTTTTTAATAAATACTTCCCAAACAAGTGGTACATTTACAATGAAGCATAAACCCATCCCAATCAACGCTGACATCCAATGCGCTTTATTAGTGAAAAGCATGACAATTGGATATATACACATAAAAGCTAACGTAAGACAAACGAAAATGACTACTGACTTACTTCTTTGAATTGGAAAGTTCATACCTACACCCCCTAATCCAAATTATACCACTATTTCCATTTTGCTTCATAGAAAAAGGCCATTTCTAGATGACCTTTTTCACAATGTAACTATAAAATTTCTTATCTACCTGTAACACTGGAAAGTTTTTCGGCAACTCATCTATACTCACACTTTGAAAACCATTCTTTTCATAAAAGCGATGTGCCGCTAAAAATTTTACTGTTGTTCCTAAATAAATATCTTTCAACTTTTTATCCTCAGCCCATGAAATTGCTGTTTGAAGCAACATATGTGACGCGCCCCATTCTTTTCCACGAAACTCTTTTTGTACGAACATTTTTCTTAGCGCGACTTGATGATTCTCAATATCTAATAAAGCTACTGTTCCAACTACTTTCCCATCATAAAGTGCTACCCAAAAGTTTCCGTGATCCTTTTGATAGAATGTTTCTATTTGAAGTAAATCCGGTTGTTCTTCTTTCGTAATGGGAACATTATACTCTTTTTGCTGAATATGAACGATAAGATCTACTACTTCCTCTTGAAACATACTTTCATACGGAACAATACGAATCTTCTCGTTCATCGAATTTCTTTCCACTCTGAAGCTAATAAACTATATACAGCGACATCATGGAAATGATCATATAACCATTCTTCATCTCGTAAAATACCATCTAACTTAAACCCTAAACGCTCTGGAATAGCACGACTTTTCACATTTTCAACACCGCATCGGATTTCCATTTTATTTAATTTTAAATTCTCAAATGCATATTGAAGCACAGCCTTCACGCTACGCGTCATAACGCCTTTTCCTCCAGCATCTTCTGCAAGATAATACCCAAGACTCGCCGCTCTCTTCCCCCAGCTTACTGGATGAATACCCACCATCCCAACGAGCTTTCCTTTGTAACGTATACCACTTTCAAAACCGTCTCCCTCTGCAAATTTCTTTAACCACATCGGAAAAATCTCATCATAAGCATCAGCAGATTTCATCCCATCCACCCAAGGGAGCCATTTTCGTAAATGATTACGGTTTTGATCTAATAATTGATATAATTCCTCTTTATGATGTTTTTCTAATAATTGTAGTTCAATTTCGTCGTCTACTCGGAGTGTGAACATTTTTTTAGTCCCCTTTTTAGTTTTCTTATTATTCTAACATTTGTGGATGCAAAATGTTAAATATTCACACTTTCTTTTGATTTTCTTTGTATAAAACCAGAAGAATACAATACTCCCGTAACAACTAATATCATTCCTACAGATTGTGCAGGTGTTATATTGACTCCTTCAATAAAAGAAATAAGCATTGTAACAACAGGCACTAGATTAAAAAATAAAGATGTCCTTGCTGCCCCAATTTGAGCAATTCCATTATTCCACCATAAGTAACCAAGCACACTCATTCCAATTGCCATAAAGAGAATCGCTCCCCATGCAAACAAAGGAATTTCTAAAACTGGTACTATACTTTTTTGTGTAGAAGATATGATAATAAAGGCAAGTGCACCAATAGTCATCGTATATATCGTCGTTTGTATTGGAATACCAGTTTTAATAAACCTTCTGCCTAGCACGCCGTATAACGCCCAGCAAATATTCCCTAATAAAATATAAAAATCCCCTTTTGAAAATGATACATGTTGTAGTATTGTAAACGAACCTTGTGTAAGTACAAAAACAACTCCAATTAGTGCAAGTAACATTCCAATTGCTTGGCGCTTCACTATTTTCTCTCGTAAAATGACACTTGCTAACAGCGTCGTAACGAGAGGATTTGTCGCCATAATAAGTGCACCATCAATAGCTTCTGTATATTTCATTCCTGAAAAGAAAAAGAAGTTAAAACCGAATACACCAACAATACCTAGCAAAAGGTAATAGGTCCTATTCTGCATCCATACTTCCAAGTCAAAATCTTTTCGTATTTTTAACAAACATAACATCACAAATGCAGCAATCCCAAAACGCCATGCTGCTATATGAATTGCTTCGAAATACTGCACCGCATATTTCGAAGCATTAAATGTCCCACCAGTAAATATTGCAAAACCTAATAACTGCGCATATACTTTATTTTTCATTGCCGGCCTCCAAGTCTTTTTCTTCTAGAAAACCGTAATAAATTTCTAACTTCTCCTCCGTTAGCTGAACAACTTTTTGCAATTGTTCCTGCTGTTCTTTTAATCGCTCCAAGTGAGTTGCTAAAATGGAAATTCTCTTTTTTACTTTCGCTGGTACTTCCTCTTTCTTCTGCCTAATTTCCTCTATAATGCACCCATCACTTGCAAATTCAGCCATCTCTTCTAATGACATCCCAGTTTGTTTTAATGAATATAAAAATTTTAATAAACGTACATCACCTTCTGTATACTGACGAATACCGCTATTTCGCGTTGGTGGTGGTAATAAACCTAATTTCTCATAGTAGCGTAAAGTGTGAATGCCCATCCCTGTTAATTCTGCTACTTCGCCGTTTTTATACATGTTCTCTCCCCCTTGTTTTTACATTTTCATCTTACAACCTAGAGTTAGCTCTAGGTCAATACATAAATAAAATGAAACTTTAATCAGTGGGATTTTGTTCATCCCCCACTGATTATTAGCCCACACCAATCGGGCTTTTACGGGCAGCACGACCCCTACCTAACTTCTTTGCTTTCGCTGAATTTTAAGGTGGGGGTCTCACTGCCCGGCAAATAGCGGGATAAAAATTGAACACAACAAAAAAGACGCACAGCCACAGCTATGCGTCTTTTCTATTATTTCTCTGCAACTTGAACTTCTTTTACGTAAGCTGCTTCGAATTTTTGGATGTCACCTGCGCCCATGAAAATTAGAACGCCGTTTTTATGTTTCTTTAATACATCCGTTGTTGTATCTGTAATTAGTTCTGCACCGTCAATACGCTTTTGCAGATCTTCGATTGTTAATTCACCTTTGTTTTCGCGTGCTGATCCGAAAATATCACATAAGTATACTTGGTCAGCTTTACTTAAGCTTTCTGCGAACTCATCTAAGAACTTTTCTGTACGTGAGAATGTGTGTGGCTGGAATACAGCGACAATTTCACGCTCTGGATGTTTTTGACGAGCAGCTTCAATCGTTGCATTAATTTCTGTCGGATGGTGTGCGTAGTCATCGATGATTACTTGCTCTCCCATCGGCTTTTCATTAAAGCGACGTTTTACGCCTTCAAAAGTTGTTAATTGATGTTTTACTGCTTCTACATCAACGTTTTCATAGTGACAAAGCGCGATTACTGCTAACGCATTTAATACGCTGTGATTGCCGTATCCTGTAATTTTGAACGTGTCATAGTACGTATTACGAACGAATACATCGAATATCGTGCCATCTGTTCTCTTTTGGATGTTACGTGCTTGGAAATCATTATCTTCTCCAAATCCATAGAAAATAACAGGTACTTTCGCTTGAATTTTTTGAAGTTCTTCATCATCTCCACATGCAATAATGCCTTTTTTCACTTGCAATGCCATCTCTTGGAATGCACTGAATACATCATTGATGTCTGCAAAATAATCTGGATGATCAAAATCAATATTCGTCATAATTGCATAGTCTGGATTGTAAGACAAGAAATGACGACGATACTCACAAGCTTCAAATACAAAATACTTACTATTTTCTACCCCATGCCCTGTTCCATCTCCAATAAGGTAAGATGTCGGGTGTGCACCTTGCATTACATGGGCTAACAAACCAGTTGTTGATGTTTTTCCATGTGCACCAGTTACAGCAACACTTGTGTATTGGTTCATAAGGTCACCTAAGAAGTGATGGTAACGATGGACTGGGATGTTTAATTCTTTTGCTGCTACAATTTCTTCATGCGTATCAGGAAATGCATTTCCTGCAATAATCACTTGTCCTTCTTCTACATTATTCTTATCAAAAGGAAGGATCGAGATACTACGCTTTTCCAACGCTGTTTGTGTAAAGAAACGCTTTTCATAATCAGACCCTTGAACAGTATGCTTCATATCATGAAGAATTTGCGCTAATGAACTCATTCCTGTTCCTTTAATTCCTACAAAATGGTAAACTGTCATCTTAAAGAACCTCCAACATTTCGAACTAATACAACGGCCTATCTATAAGACAGTATATGAATCTTTTCTTATTTTGGTAATCATCATACATTTTTGATGTAGTGAAGTTATTCTTTCCCTTCACTTATCAGGATAAACTCGTACGTACTTCTTTATATGTCCATAACAAGTCCATTATAGCAAAAAAGAAGCCGCTATACTATGATAACAGAAAAACTGATAGGGTCAATCACCTATCAGTTTTTCTCTCTTTTACATCTCTTCTCTTTTTTCTAATTGAACACGCTCTAAACGTGGGTTGGGACGATATTTACGACCAGCTTTTGCTTCTGGTTTCCCATTTAATTCTACATTATCACCAGTAAAGCCTATATTCATTTTTAACAAGCTACTCCCTACCCCGTATATGTCAACAGGTACCTTTTGAGCTTCAAATTCACGAATACGCTTTTCATCAAATCCACCAGTTACAACGATGTCTACATGCTGGAATCCTTCTTCATCAAGCGCCTTGCGAAGTGCGAATACAAGCGATGGATTTACACCACGTGGATCAAATGTTCCAAGTACTTCTGGGTGGCGAATAAAGTATTGATCAATCATTGTGCGAGACGTATCTACACGCACACCTTTTAATGTTGATCCAAATTCACGCGCTACACGAAGTGCATCTGTAATAACATCATTATTGTAATCAATTAGTACAACTAATTCATCTTCTGGGAATTTCTTATGATATGCTTTTGCCGCTTCTACAACATCACCATTAAACATTTGAATTAATGCGTGAGGCATTGTTCCCATACCACTTCTGCCCCACCATTCATTCATTGCATGCGTCGCTTGTGCGCTCATACCTCCGATGTATGCTGCATAACCGTCACCAGCTTGTTGTGTATAATGGTCGTCACGATCTCCCATGAAAATAACTGGTTTTTCTTTATCTACACTACGTGCAGCTTGGACAACATTATATACGTTTGTTGCAACCGATGTACGACGAGCTAAAATCCCATCAATAACACCTTCTAAAAATCCGAAATTCTCATAAGGACCATGAATTGTTAACACTGTTTCAAATGGACTAATTTTATCGCCATCTTTTAAAGAGTTAATTTCAAGTTCCTCAGGATTTTTAGCGAATGTTTGTAGCAATGCAATTACTTCATCTGTTCCGCAAAGAACTGCATTTTCTTTTTGGAAAAATTGCATCGTTACAACACTTTTCGGGCGAAATTCTTCAATAATTTCTCTAGTTTTTAAAAAGTAAACGGCGGAGAACCAACCTTCTCCAACTCGTTCGTCAAATTTAAATGTTTTATTTGTTAGTCGATTTATTTCACCTTTTAATTTTAATTCAATTTCTTTCATGTCGCTTTACTCCCTACTTTACTATCCAACATTTTCTATTAGTATACAGCAAAACCGTGGACTATACATTCGTTTCCTGCATAGCAGCAAATTCATCCTCAGAAATAAGGACATCTCTTGGCTTCGTCCCTCTTGCTTCAGAAATAATTCCTTGCGATTGCATCTCCTCAATGAGACGTGCCGCGCGATTATAACCGATGCGGAATTTTCGCTGTACAGAAGATGTGGACGCTCCCCCTTGTTCTACAACAAATTGACATGCTTCAAAGAACAATTCGTCTTCCGACTCAGCCTGTTCTGTTTTCGCTAATAAATCCTCTTGCTTAAATAAGTAATTCGGCTTCATTTGCTTTCTCACATGATCAACTGTCTTTTCGATCTCATCATCCGATACATATACACCTTGTACACGAACTGGCTTAGATGTACCGTTCCCTAAAAATAACATATCACCACGGCCAAGTAATTTCTCCGCGCCTCCAATATCAATAATCGTACGCGAATCAACTTGAGATGATACAGTAAACGCAATACGCGTTGGAATGTTTGACTTAATTAAACCTGTAATAACATCTACAGATGGACGCTGCGTCGCTACTAATAAATGAATACCACAAGCACGTGCTTTTTGCGCAATACGACAAATCGCTTCCTCAACATCACCAGGTGCTACCATCATTAAATCGGCTAACTCGTCAATGACAATAACGATATAAGGTAATGTTTCTCCTGGAATTTCTCGCTCACTTACAATCGTATTGTAACGAGTTAAATCACGAGCACCAGCGTGCGCAAACAATTCATAACGGCGTTCCATCTCTTCGACTGCCCACTTTAAAGCCGCTGTCGCTGCTTTTACATCCGTAATAACAGGTGCTACAAGATGTGGAACAGAATTGTATGGTGCAAGCTCAACCATCTTCGGATCAATTAACATTAACTTCACTTCATGCGGTTTCGCTTTATATAAAATACTCGTTAAAATCGCGTTAATACACACGCTTTTACCTGAACCCGTTGCACCCGCAATAAGTCCGTGCGGCATTTTTCGAATATCTGTTACAATTGGATCACCTGAAATATCAAGTCCAAGCGCAACAGTAAGCGGTGATTCACTCTTTGTGAATACAGGACTTCTTAAAATTTCACGAAGAAATACTGGCTTACTTTCTTTATTTGGAACCTCAATTCCAATCGCACTCTTCCCTGGAATCGGCGCTTCAATACGAATATCTTTCGCAGCTAAACTTAACTTAATATCATCACTTAAATTTGTAATTTTATTTACTTTCACGCCTGGGTCTGGTTGCACTTCAAAACGAGTTACTGCTGGCCCTTGCGATACATTAATAACATGTGCTCCAACATGAAAATTATTAAACGTTGTATCTAATAACTCTTTCTGCTCCTCTAACCATTCTGTATTATCTAACGCTGATTGCTGTGGAATCGACAACAGCGCTAATGGCGGAACAGTGTATGTCGGTGGTGTGTGCAATACATTTCGCATATCGTTCTCTCTTTGATTTACAACATATGCTTTCTCTTGTACTTCCGTACTTGAAATTGGCTTTTGTACTTGCTCTACCACTACTTGCTGCATTGGTTGCTCTTCCACTTGTGGTTCTGCTACTACTTGCTGCACTGATTGCTCTTCCACTTGTGATTCTACTACCACCTGCTGCATTGGTTGCTCTTCCACTTGTGGTTCTGCTACTACTTGCTGCACTGATTGCTCTTCCACTTGTGATTCTACTACCACCTGCTGCATTGGTTGCTCTTCCACTTGTGATTCTACTACCACCTGCTGCATTGGTTGTTCTTCCACTTGTGATTCTACTACCACCTGCTGCATTGGTTGCTCTTCCACTTGTGATTCTACTACCACCTGCTGCATTGGTTGTTCTTCCACTTGTGGTTCTGCTACCTCTTGTTGTACTGGCTTATTCTCTACTCGTACATTAGCAGAAGGCTGCATTGCATTTGCTCTAGCTGCATGTCTTTCCATTAATCGTGTTCTATCTTGTTTCAACATAACAACATTAAATGGTACATGACGCTTTTTCTCACGTTTTGGTTCTTCTTTTTTTACAACGGGTTGTTCTTCTACGACCGGCACTTCTTCTTCAACTGATTGCTCTTCTACGACCGGTGCTTCTTCTTCAACTCGTTTATTTTCTTCTGTTTCTGCAATTAAAACATTCGCAAAGCTTTGAACATCGTTCTTTGTCTGTTCATCAGCCTCAGCTACATGTATGAATTCACTCTTTTGTTCAATTACTTCATCTTCTTGCTGAATTTCCTCAAGTGCTACAAATGTCTCTACTACAGGCGCTTTTGTTTCTGCGATCACTTCTACTTCTTCTAGCTCTTCTGTTTCCGCAATTACTTCCACTTCTTCTAGCTCTTCCGTTTCCGCAATTACTTCTACTTCTTCTAGCTCTTCTGTTTCCGCAATTACTTCCACTTCTTCTAGCTCTTCTGTTTCCGCAATCACTTCTACTTCTTCTAGCTCTTCTGTTTCCGCAATCACTTCTACTTCTTCTAGCTCTTCTGTTTCCGCAATTACTTCCACTTCTTCTGACTCTTCTGCTTCTGCGATTACTTCTACTTCTTCTGACTCTTCCGTTTCTGCAATTACTTCCACTTCTTCTGATTCTTCTGTTTCCGCAATTACTTCCACTTCTTCTAGCTCTTCCGTTTCCACAATTACTTCTACTTCTTCTGACTCTTCCGTTTCTGCAATCACTTCTACTTCTTCTGACTCTTCCGTTTCTGCAATTACTTCCACTTCTTCTGATTCTTCTGTTTCTGCAATCACTTCTACTTCTTCTGATTCTTCTGTTTCTGCGATTACTTCCACTTCTTCTGATTCTTCTGTTTCTGCAATTACTTCTACTTCTTCTAGCTCTTCTGTTTCTGCAATCACTTCTACTTCTTCTGACTCTTCCGTTTCTGCAATCACTTCTACTTCTTCTAGCTCTTCTGTTTCTGCAATCACTTCTACTTCTTCTGACTCTTCCGTTTCTGCAATTACTTCTTCTGGCTCTTCTGGTTCTGCAATTACTTCTACTTCTTCTAGCTCTTCTGTTTCTGTAATTACTTCCACTTCTTCTAGCTCTTCTGGTATTTCCACAATGATTGTTTCTTCAAGTTTTTCTTCTGCTTTGACAATCACTGATTCTTCTGGAGCTTGCTTTTCTACTTCAATAGTAGGTTGTTTTATTTCTGTATTACGTTTAATTTCTTCTGATAATATTGTATCCTCGTGCTCTACTTTAGAAGCCACTAATTCTTCTTGTAGATTGTTTTCGTTTAACACCACTACATCTTTTTCTAGCTTAGCACTTTCCATCTGCTCAGCTACTGTTTTATGAAGTAATTCATCCGCTGAAACTTCCTGCGGTGTACTCATTCCTTGAATCACTTCTTTTTCTTCTACTAAAGGCTCTTGGCGTTCGATTTCATAACCGTTTTTCTCTAGCCATTGATCAACAACTGATTTTTCTTGCTTTTTATCCTGTTGGCCAACCGATTCATGACTAGGCGAAGAAGACGTTGCTTGCCCTTCTGAGAAATCTGATAATGTATATCCTTTTTTCTCTAACCATGCATCAACAACTGCTTTGCCCTCTACAGATATTTCAAGATCTTCTCTTTCGTTTACTTCCTCCTGCTTTTCAACCTTTTTCTCTACTGAAGGACGATTATATCCATAAATTGGCGAAATCATTTCTGTTGGACGAAATGGTCTACGGTTACTCTCTTGCGAAGGTGCAGATGCCTTTTTAACGACAGCCTCTCGCACCGGTTCATATTGTACTTCCGGTTCTTCATATGTAGAAACTACCTTTTCCACATACGGTCGTCTGCTTCTTTCCACCTGTATTCCTCTTTGAGCAGTCGGTTCTTCATATGTTACTCCTTGAACAGGTTGTTCTTCGAAGCGATCTACTTCTCTTTCATCCTCTTCATCGAACCCATTATCCGGTACTAAAGGAAAACGGCATTTACCTGCATTCCTACTTGCCATTTGTGCTTCTCTTGCTTCAGTGTAGTGGTTTACACGAGGAATTTTCGGCTGACTTTCAATTTGCTTTTGTACTTCTTTATTCAACGCTGTTTGTTCTTCCTCTTTGTTAAACAACTTTTTCATCCAATCTAACATGCTTACCACTCTTTCTACTAAATAGTAACATCCTTTATTGTATCAGCATTCGGCAAAAAGTGCAGGTAAAATTAAGCATGTCATATTTATCCACAATATTCTAATTTACGAGTGTTTCATATGGAAAAACGCAGCCTTTCATGTAAGACTGCGCTTAAGCTTTACGCTTCCGATATGCATCTATACTATCCGTTACACTTTGCAATAAAGAATTTACATACTGCGGGTCAGATAATTTTTTATCTTCTTCAAGATTTGACATAAACCCAAGTTCTAATAGTACACCAGGTACTTTGGACCAATTAAATCCAGAAAGATCATCCCTGAATTTAATTCCATTTACTTTCACTTGCTGGTTCTCCCTCATTTTATTTACAATCATTTGAGAGATTTGAAGACTTTCCGCATAAATCTCTTTCGTATACGGACTGTCTTCTGCTGGCGTCAATACAGCAAATCCACTTTGGTTTGGATTTTCAGAACCATCTGCATGAAGACGTAAAAATAAATTTGCCTTATGATTATTTGCGAATGTCGCCCGTTCTTTATTACTTATATCAACGTCTTGTGACGTTCTCGTCATTAATACTTGCATTCCCTTTGCTTCTAACTTTTCTTTTAATACGAAAGCCATTTCTAATACAAGTACGGCCTCTCTTTTTTTCGTCACAACACCAGTTGTACCATCTGTCACTTTATATTTTTGTGTTGTTGCCCCTGGCCCAATCGGCTCTAAATTTAAATTCGCTTTTTGTTGATGCCCTGGATCAATAACGACAAGAAACTTCTCTTGTTTTTCATTACTCTCTACTTTTTGTTCATTATTTTGCACTGGTTGCTCAGTTGGCAGCACCGGTGTAGTTTCCTCTATCTTTTCTTCAGCCGGCATTTCCTCCTGCTTATGCTCCACTTGCTCATTCGTTTTAATTGCTTGCGATTCTTCGTTCTTTTCTTGTTCTTGCAGCTTTTCTACCGGTGCGTCTTCTTTGGTATCTTTGTTTTTCTCTTGTATAGAAGATGTAGTTTCTTTTTTCGACTGCTCTTGTGAACAACCGGCCATATATATTCCAATGAATGCAATCATGCTCATTATTTTTATATACTTCATACTTCTCTCCCATCACTTTGCACCGGATTCAAAGTTTTTCTTATAATTGCCCTATAATCTCATCCATATTTCCAATATAAACTGGCTGCCATGTTTCTGTACCACGTTCTGCAGTATAAACTGGATAAGCGTCATCATCTATATTTACGAAAACTGGATCGCCCATATCCGTTTCATATCCAATTGCAATCCATCCTTCTTGCCACTTTCCGTTTTCTTCACTTATTAATGACTTTTTATGTTTATCATATCGGTAACCGATTTGTCCTTTTTCTAATTCACTTTCACTAAACACATATATTTCATAAGTACCTAGCTCAACATCTTGCTGTTTTGAAGTTTCAATTCGTTTTAGAAGTTCTGCGATTTTTGGTTGTTGTTTCATACGTCTATCCCCTTCTATTTTTCTAAATTTTAACTAGTTTGTTTATAAAATACAATATAGATTTTAAGACAAAAGGTGACACCTTTATCATATTTACGATTTTTGGAGTATATCTATCACAACTCTCAATATATTAACGATTCAACACGAAATTTCGACTTACCAACAAAAATGACAAAAAAGAGAGGCTGCCCAAAAGGACAACCTCTCTTTTCTTATATCAATTAAAATTTAAATTCTTGTCCAACTTCAAAGCTATCTTCTAATACAAGAATACCTTTTTCTTGTGGAGCGTCTGGAAGCTCTAATTCACGTGCAGAGCAGATCATTCCAGAAGAAGGAACACCGCGAAGCTCAGCTGGCTTGATTAACATACCGCTTGGCATTACAGCACCGATTTTTGCAACGACAACTTTTTGTCCTGCATCAACGTTTGGTGCACCACATACGATTTGTAATGTTTCTGTACCAATTTCTACTTTACAGATGTTTAACTTATCAGCATTTGGGTGCTTTTCTTTTTCAGCTACATAGCCTACAACAAATTTCGGAGAAAGATCTGCTTCTACTGTCTCTTCAAAGCCATTCTTCGCTAAAATTTCGTTGATTTTCTCTACAAGCTCTTTCGTTAATGTAAGGTTTCCTTTTTCTTTTACTTCTAAGTAAGAAGATGCATTAAAGATGTTGAATCCTGCTGTTACATTGCTTTCACGATCGTATACGCGTGCAACATCTCCTTTGCGATCAAAAGTACGGTTCTCTAAAGTAATATCTTGTAAGGCAACAATTAAAGTGTCACCAATTCCTTCAAGGTTGTAAAAAACGTTCACTTCGTTCATCCTTTCTCTTTTCCATCTGTCTTCTTCCGATTTTTCGCTAAAATAAAGATTGGTTCAAATTCTCCATCTTCATATACGAATGAAAGTGATGTAATCGGAACATGCCCTTCGGCAAAAAATTTCATTGTCATTTGTGCAATAATATCATAACCGATTTCGTTGACGATATCAGCAATAATTAATACATCTTGGTGAGGAACAGCAACAACCATGTCACCAGAAATCTTCTCACGCATCGATTGTAGTAACGATTCGTTTAAAATACGAGTCGCATCATACCCATCATTTGTGTTTAAAAAGTAGAATGTATTCCCCGCTACTGTATCTTGTTTAAATTCATAACCTAATGAGCGTGCGTTGAATAATGCCATTTCCCGCACTTGTTGCTCTGTAAGTTCTAATTTTTGTAATAGACGTTCATCAATTAGTCGATACGTTTTATTCGAATCTAACGCATAGTAAATACGTGTTTCCGCCGTATGATCCGTCATAATAAACGGATTTCCTTCTTCTGCTTGTTTCGGGAAAGAAGTAGAACGAATAACAGGTAAAATTTTTGCTCCGCTATTTTCTTCTTTATGCATCGCAATTAGCGCTTCTTGTACGTAATAAGCAACTTCTTCAATTGCCTTTTCTTTGTTCACTTCCCATTTTGCCACAACTCCTGGAAGCGATACGTTAATACCTTTTTTCGAGTCTTTCTGTTCTATACGTAGAACCTCTTTCTCGCTATCATACTGAAAGTCCCATTCTGGACGAGATAATTTCTTCATTAACTCTTCTTTCATCTTTTTACTTGTCATCTTCATCTCTTTTTCCTCCCTTCCAAAAAAATAACCTCCCCCGCGAAGGTAGAGGTTGTTTTACAATTCAATTGGCAAATTGCCTTACTTTAAACCTTCAATGAACTCTTCGATTTGTTCTTGTGTTTTACGATCTTTGTTTACATAGCGACCAGTTTCTTCACCTTTATTGTACGCTACAAAGCTCGGAATGCCAAATACGTCTAATTTTACACATAGATCAATAAACTCATCACGATCTACATAGTAAAATGAGAAATCACTATATTTCTCTTCTACTTCTGGCATAAATGGGTCTACAAAGCGGCAGTCTGGGCACCATTCTGCTGAGAACATAAAGACTACATTCTCTTCATTTTTTAATTGTTGGAATTGCTCCATGCTTTCTAATGACTTCATCTATATTTCCTCCTCTAACGGGTGCATTTTTCATTTTATAATCTTTCTTTTATACTACCATACATCGCGCATGGTGCAAGGTTTATGCTTGCTTTTTGTCATACTTATATTGCCCAACAAGTAACTTAACAACGTGTACAAATAATTCCGTGCGGTCGACATAATCATCTGTAAAAATACCAATCGCACCTTCGTGACTACGAATATCTTTTCTATGTACAAACTCTTCCATCACTTCACTTAACTCCTTGCCATCTTCAAGAGGTGCTAAAAAATCGTCTGGTAACTTAATACGCGCTCCTCCAGCCACGAATACTTTCCCATCACTTGTTGCTAACGCACCCCAGTTACACATAAATAAACCGTGCTCCGTTTTCATCACACCGCCTTCTAGCCCAATACCAATTGGAGCTTCTCCTTCCTCTAGCACTCGCTTCGCTCTATTAATCGCTCCTTGCATCGTCTCTTCATCTGAAAACGGCTGATTTGCTACTCCTGAAGGAACAGAAAGAGATGTAATTTCAGCATCTTTCCAAACCTTCTCCACAGCGCCAACCTTCGTTTTATTCTTCGATCCAACTACTACCTTCATTTCGTTCACCTCTATAAAAATTCATCATTTTGTTCCAATATCTGCTTCCGAACATATTAAATACCAACCACTATCACACACCACCGTGGAATCCCTTCTACCTATAAAAGAAGATGGCTTTCCACAATATTACTGGTCCTAAACAAAAAAACAGGCTTCTTCTTTCTTCCTATCCTCGGTCTTAATACACCATTCGAGCACATACCGCCACCACACACCGCTGGGCATCTATTTAATCCAAAAAGAAAGGTAGCTTTCCTCAATTACAGACCTCGAACACAAAAATAGTCTTTCTCTCACTTCCTACCCGCGCTCTTAATACACCATTCGATCGCCCATTAAGCACTGACCGCTCCCACTCATGGATGGGTCATCTATTCAATCCAAAAAAAGAAAGGCTCTTCAGCCCTTCTTCTCTACGCGTTATTCTTAATTGTCTCTAACGTCGTTTTATCCGTTGTTCTTACAAGCTTCGTAATTAATTCTTTCGCCGCTGCATAATCATCAACATGTAAAATTGAAGCATGTGTATGAATGTAGCGTGCACAAACACCAATTACTGCTGATGGGATACCAGAGTTACTTGTATGTACACGGCCCGCATCTGTACCACCTTGTGAAATAAAGTATTGATACGGAATGTTGTTTGTTTCTGCTGTATCTAAAATGAATTCGCGCATTCCTCTATGTGTTACCATCGTGCGATCGTAAATACGAAGAAGAGCACCTCTTCCTAATTGACCGAACTGCGTTTTATCACCAGATGCATCGTTTGCTGGACTTGCATCAAGCGCATAAAAAATGTCTGGTTGAATCATATTTGCAGCAGTTTGCGCTCCGCGAAGGCCTACTTCTTCTTGTACAGTAGCACCAGAGTATAATGTGTTTGGTAATGTTTCATCTTTTAATTCTTTTAACAATTCAATTGCAAGACCACATCCGTAACGGTTGTCCCAAGCTTTCGCCATAATTTTCTTCTCATTTGCCATCGGTGTGAATGGGCAAATCGGCACGATTTGTTGTCCTGGTTTTACACCAATTTCAATCGCATCTTCATAACTATCTGCACCTATATCAATTAACATATTTTTTATATCCATCGGTTTTGCACGTTGCGCGTCACTTAATAAATGAGGAGGAATAGAACCAACAACCCCAATAACAGGACCATTCTTCGTCATAACTTGTACACGCTGTGCTAATAGAACTTGGCTCCACCAGCCGCCTAACGTTTGAAAACGAAGCATTCCGTTTTTCGTAATTTGCGTAACCATGAAACCTACTTCATCCATATGACCTGCTACAAGAACACGCGGGCCAGTTTCGTCCCCTTTTTTCAGACCAAATACGCTACCTAAACCGTCTTGTACAATTTCATCCGCATATTTGCTTAATTCTTGTTTCATAAAACGGCGTACATCATGTTCAAAACCTGATGCACCCTGTAATTCTGTTAACGTACGAAATAATTGTAATGTCTCTTTATTCACGAAGTCCCCTTCTTTCAAACCTTAGTAGAATACCTCTTTTATTGTAACGAAATTTTCGAAATGTTTCTAGTTTCTTCTTTTTTAACTGTATTTGCTTTATAATTATTATTGGTACACTATTTTTATTTTATAGAATTGAGGTGAATATATGAGCTGGAAAGGTTTAGTAGCAGGTCTTGGCTTTGGATTCGCAGCTGGTTATCTCGTTGCAAACAAAGTACAAGAACAATCCCATATTTCTTCAGAAAAAGCATTGAAAATGGTGAAACAAGCATTAAGTCATAAAGGTGAAATTACTGGCTCTTGGGTACATATGGTTCCAGAGACATTTGAAAAATATGATGTCGCATATGAAGTTTATCGCGGCGGTCTTACAACAATGTTAGATGATATACAAGAACGATTTGAATTTTTAGTTGATGCTAAAACAGGTACTGTTTTAGAGGTTATAGCAGCATAAAAAGGAGGGTTCCCATTAGGTGAACCTCTTATTTTTTTGAAATTGTGGGTATTGATTAAAATTATATCAGCGATTTTCCGAATATATCGACTTACCGACAAAATCCGATAATAAAAAAGAAGCTGCTCCAACAAATATGATGGAACAATCTCCTCTTTTTAAGCTTCTATACTCGTTTTCCGTTCTATTTTTTCTACGATATGCCCTTCCTCATTCCACTTCACAGCGCGATAATATGCATCATGATAAAACGTAAACCACGCCTCTTTGTCAGCACCATACTTCATCCACTTTTGTTTATTTTCAATCGAGGTCATCGGATAATCATCGTATGCCATTACCCATAATACATTTTGATGCGCGTGCGTCGGCAAGAGATCTGCTAAATGTAGCATCGTTTCCCCTTGACTCTCCAAAGCGATAACTGCATGTCCATCACTATGACCACCCGTATGCGCCATCTTAATTTCATCTGTAATTTCTATTTCTTGCTGGAACGTAACAACTTGATCTACAATTGGCTCCCAATTTTCCTTCCAATATGTATTACGTGATCTAATGTTTGGATTCCTCATTTCATTCCATTCTGTTTCACTTACGTAAACTTTCGCATTTGGAAATGCCGGTACAAGGTGATCATCTTCCCATTTTGTTAGACCAGATGCATGATCAAAATGAAGATGTGTCATTAAGACATAGTCGATATCTTCAGACTTTAATCCTAATTTTTCTAATGATTCATACACCGATGATTCTTCTGTTACACCTTGATTTCGTTTCATCTTCTCATCCAACTTACCGTTTCCTATTCCTGAATCAATGAGCATATTTCCATCTTTCGTTTGTAAAAGTAACGGATCTGTTCGTAAGTAAATATGATTTGTGTCATTATGTTTATATTTACGTGACCAAAGTACTTTCGGCACAACACCAAACATTGCCCCTCCATCTAAATGTGTATTTCCGCCTTTTAACCACGTTACTTTTATATCTCCAATTTGTAAATGTTCCATTACACATCCCCCTTTTAATTAATCTTAACATAAAATTCTGATTATTTTAGACATAAAAAAACCTATGGCATTACTGCATAGGCTCTGTACGATATTTTGCTTCAACTCGGTAAATACGATGACCCTTACTAGAGAATTTCTCTTCGTATTCAGTCATGATGTTACCTTCAAAGTCACTGTTATGAAGATCTAAGCTTAAGTACGTTAGTAACATACCATACTCAGCCATACTCATAAGAGAATATTCAAATAAACCTTGATTATCTGTTTTGAAATGAATTTCTCCGCCTTCTACTAACACTTCTTCATAATTACGTAAAAACGTTTTATACGTTAAACGACGCTTCGTATGACGCTTCTTTGGCCATGGATCTGAGAAATTTAAATAAACGCGATCAATCTCACCTTTTGCAAAGAAAACTGTTAAATCTTCAGCATCTTTATTAATTAACTTTAAGTTCGGCACTTCTTCTTCAATTAATTTATCAAGTGCATCTACAACAACACTTGTGAATTTTTCAATTCCAATATAATTAATATGTGGATTCGCTTTTGCCATATCATACATAAAGCGGCCACGACCTGTACCTACTTCAATATGAATTGGTTGTTCATTTCCAAATACTTCTTTCCAGTTACCAGCGCGCTCCTCTGGGTTTCCGATTACGATATGTGAATACTCGTTAATTCGATCCATTGCATATGGTTTATGTCTTAAACGCATAGATGTCTCCCTCTCTTTACAAAACTATTTTAAAGGAATAATTCCTTCTTTCTTTTTTTAATCAATCTACCAAACAAAAAACCAAGTACGTACGAGCACTCGGTCCGTTTCTTTCAAGTATAAGATGTACCATTTTGATAAAAACTACATACAGCATTAAACATTCCATGACGAAACAGCTTTTTCTCTTACATTTGAAGAGAAAAACAATCGAAAGGATGATCCGTTCATGCCAATTAATCAACAACATCAATTAGAAGTGCTGAAAGATATTTTAGTCAACCACCAAAGTGATTGCTGCGGGACAGTTTCAGAATGCGAGCAATTAGAGCGCCTCATTCAATCGTTACTCGCAAACGATAATATAAGTAGTGACGCTAAAACAATGCTAAACGATGTATATTCTTATAGTCAATCGGGTAAATCTTCCTCTAATTTGGACAACCATATTTCCAATAATCAAGAACAACTTACTCAGTGGATTGCTGGAATGGACAATTTTTCTTAAGTATTATTCTGAAGCAAGTAGTTGCTGTAAATATTGATGCCAATATTCAGCTTCTGCTTGCTGTTTTTTTGTTGTGTGCCATTGAATAGACAAAATCGTTTGTGCTATCACATACCATCTCATGCGCCTAAGCAGCGATTCATCCATTTCAATATCATAAAAACCGAGCCACTCACTCCACTCCTGGCGCGGAATGTACCAATATAATAACATACCAAGGTCTAGAGCTGGGTCAGCAATTACAGCTCCATCCCAATCAATTAAAAACAACTCATCTTCATCCGACAATATCCAGTTGTTATGGTTTACATCACAATGGCATACAACGAATTCGTTGTATTCAATAGCTTTTAATGAATCCATTAAATATTGAAGGCCTTGCTGAATTGTTTCATCATCCCTTATATCTCCTCTTAAAACGAGTTGCAGTTGTTGTAATAACTCTTGTGCGTGAAGCGGCTGCTTCCCAAGTCTTTGAATCATCTGTACAAGCGCTTTAGAGGAGTGAATTTTCTTCAAAAGTTTCGCAACACGTTCTAGTTTCATATCCTCTGGCTCTAGCTTCTGTCCCGGAAGCCATTTTTGAGCAGAAATTACATCACCGTTCGTTACCCTTCTTGTCCAAAGTAATTTTGGAACAATTCCTTCTGCTGACAATACCGCTAAAAAGGGCGATGTATTCCGCTTTAAAAATAACTTCTGTTGTCCGTTTTGCGCAATATACGCATCGCCCGTTACTCCACCAGCCGGTACAAGACTCCACTCTTTTCCTAATAATTGTTCCAACCATTCCATATTCATTACCCGTTAACAAATCCTTATCTTTTATAGTTATGAAAAGAAAAACCGCAACATTTCTACACATGTTGTGGATTCATATATTTTACTGTAAATGAAAAGAAAAATTAGCCTAAGCCAAAAATCCTCTATTTTATTTTACAAAACCTGTCATAGAATGACAACTTATCAAAATCGTCACCTTTGTCAATTCTACATTTATTACATTCTCATCGTCAAGTAGCGATTTGTCACATTATCGTCAATATATACGTGCTAATTGGAGGGAGCCTAAGTTCCTTTCCTCTAAATGAAGAAATTGGATCTATTTTCGCTTCGTTTTCATTTACTAGCACATCCCACGTTGCTTCTTTCGGAAGTTGCACCGTTTTAGCTTCTAAACCGCTATTAAATAAAACGACAATCTCTTTCCACGGCCCAAATGATTTTACATTTTGCAGGTGGTATGCAAGTACTTCTGTAGATGTTTGTAAAAAAGTCATATGTTTTTTTATAAGGTCTGCGTTTTGTAATCGGAATGCCCCATGCTCTTTACGAATCGCAATTAAACCTTTTATATAGTTAACGGTCTCTATCTCTTTCTCTTTTTGATCCCAATCTAATTGATTGATCTCATCATTTGCATTATAACTATTTTCATTTCCTTTCTTCGTACGATAAAACTCTTGTCCTGCATGTAAGAAAGGAATGCCTTGTGAAAGAATAACCATTGCGCTCGCTAGCAGGTGACGTTTTTTCAAAATCGCTTCTGATTCTTCATTACTGCGCACTAGTTTATCCCACATCGTCATATTATCATGACATTCTACATAATTAATGCTTTGCGCCGGCTCTAGAAACAGCCCTGTTTCTTTCATACTTAAAAGACTTCCTGCTGCAATATACTGCAAATGATTACAGTCTACAGACCCACCAAATGCAAAACCACGTTTGTTTATATGAAATGTACTCCCTTTTATCCCATCACGAAATTGATCATTAAACTGCGCGATATGTGGCATTTTCTTCGCATTATTTAACGTTGCTTTTTCCTCAAGAGGAAGCGGTGTTTGTAAATCCCATCCTTCTCCTAATAGCAAAGCATCTCGTTTTATGTTTCGCACTTCTTTTTCTATCATATTCATTGTATCAACATCTAAAATTCCCATTAAGTCGAATCGGAATCCATCGACATTGTATTCAGTAAGCCAATATAAAATAGACTCTACAATGAATTTCCTCATCATTTTCCGTTCAGACGCTATATCATTTCCGACTCCCGTCCCATTAGAAGGCATACCATCTTCACCATGACGAAAATAGTATCCTGGAACAAGCTTTTCAAATGATGATAGCTCTCTTTCATAAACATGATTATATACAACATCTATGATCACCCTAATACCTTGTTCATGAAATGTTTCAATTAGTTGTTTGCACTCAACTATCCTGTTATACGGATCAGAGGGATTTGTAGCATAAAATCCTGTTGGTGCATTGTAATATAATGGATTATACCCCCAATTATAGGCGGACGAAGGATTCGCCTCATCTACACCACCGAAACAATATAAAGGTAATAGTTCAACATGTGTAACACCTAAATCTTTTATATGAGACAACCCTGTTAACGTCCCATTTCGCCCTGTTGTCCCTTCTTCCATTAGCCCTTTATATGTTCCTTTTTTACTCACTCCACTGCCCTGATGAATAGTGGCATCACGAATATGCAGTTCATACAGTATGGCATCTGTCATTGCGTGTAATGGTGGTAATTGCTCTCGTCTTGTTACATTCGTTTTTTCTAAATCGATAACAACACCGTGTTTTCCGTTTACCGTCACCGACTTTGCATAAGGATCCACAGCTTCGTTCCATATTAAATTAATACAAACAAGAAATGTATAGCGTGCTCCGTCTAAATCACCTTGTAATGTTTGAATCCAAACTCCGTTTTCTTCTCTGTACATTTCATGATCGGTATATTCTTTATCACTCTTATAAATTCTTACTTTCGCAAGCCTTGCGGTTGGAGCCCATACTTTAAATGTCGTTTCTTCTTTTTGATACACAGCACCTAAATCTGTACCTTCGTAATAATACTTTTCATCGAAAATTGTTGTTCGAATAACAGCACCTATTTGTAAATCCGTTTCTTCATTCCGTTCATCTCGTACTGTATAATACTTACCCACATCTAGCGGCTCTTCTATAAAGCACTCATACTTCGTTGCATCTGGAAGCGCAATAGTATGAGCAATCGGTAAATCTTTCACATTACTTCCTTCTTGCAAACGAAATGTCCGACTTGTTCCATACGCATGTGGGAGCAAAATTGTAATTTTATTCATTTCATCTAAATAGGCATCAAATGGACGTTTTACTTTCAACATAAAAAAATCACCATCATTCTCAAAGTTAAAATAAAGTGAAACTTTAATGAGCGAGATAAAATGAGCTGCAAATGATAAGGCTTTTCTTATCAACAAGACTCTATACAGTAACTCCATTCTTCTCTATAGTATATTCACCTGCATAAAAAACGTTTTCACCATTCTATTTTTGTAATTTTATTTCAGCAATCGATTTATACTTCGGGGTTTCTTTCACGTGGGATTCGTATAAAGTAATTGTATCTGCTTGAAATGATATTTCAGGTACTTCTTTTATACTTTCTAAATGAAACTTTTCTTCTCCTATCCATTTACGAGCAACAGTAATATGTGGATGATATGGGCGTGTTTCTAGAGAAAAACTATTTTCTTCACAAATGGCATGTACTTGCTTTTGCAACTGAAACAAATCGTGATTCTCACTTACCTTCGCCCAAAAAATACGGGGCTGATCTTCTCTACCAAACGTTGAAAAACCTTGTAACGTGAACGATAGTTCTTTTGTTTTTGTAAGTGTTTGTAATCCATTCTTTATCCCTTTTAACTGTTCTTCTGTCGCACCTCCTAAAAAGGAAAGGGTAATATGATAATCTTCCTTATGTACCCACGAGCGAAATCGTAATTCCTCATTCGTATCCTCTTTATAGTTAGACAGCACTTCTTTTATATGATTTGGTAACGTAATTGCGACAAAATAATGCCTATCCATGTACACCGTCTCCTTCTTTCTATTGTTGCTTTTCTTTCTTATCTCATTCAATTAAAAAGAAGCCGCCCTCTAAAGTAGAGAGCGGTCATTATTCATATATCGGCGATTAAAGTTTCACTTTACTTCGCTAGTTCATGAATTGCTTGCGCATAAATTGCTGTTGCTTTTAATAAGTCTTCAATTTCAATGTACTCATCTTTTTGATGCGCAAGTTCTTCTTTTCCAGGGAATAGCGGTCCAAATGCCACACCAGCTTTTAATGAGCGAGCATAAGTACCTCCGCCGATTGCTAATAGTTCTGCTTTTTCACCTGTTTGTTCCTCATATACACGTTGCAACGTACGAATTAATACGTGGTCTTTATCAACGTGATGCGGGCGTGAATTAGAATAGTCAGCTACTTCAAATGCATGCGTACCAACATACTCTTTCAACTTCGCAATTGTTTCTTCAAAGTTAGTTGTAACCGGGTAACGTACGTTTAGACCTAAGTTACCACCATTTTCTTTCGTATAAGAAAGGCGACCGACATTCACTGTTAACGGACCGCTAATTTCATCTTTATAAGCAATAGTAGCTTTTTCACCAAAAATATCACCAGTAAATGTTTCTGTTGCAAATGTCGCAAATGCAGTTGCTTTTCCATCAAGTGAAACTGTAGTTAAGAAGTTTGCTAATAATAAACCTGCATTTTCTCCTTTTTCAGGAGTAGATCCGTGCGCTGAAATTCCTTTTATTTGCAATGTCACTGTATTTCCTTCTATAGTCGATTTCCCTATTTTTTTAGCAGTTTGTAAATATTCTTCATATGCTACTGTAAGTGCATTTACATCTTCTCCTGTAATAACCACTTCTGCAAAATCAGGAACCATATTTAAACGGCGCCCTGAATCAAATGAAACAAGTTCATATGTACCTTTTTTCTCTTCACTTCCATTTTGCACAACTTGTATATCAGAAATTCCTTTTTCTGCATTAATAATTGGAAAGTCTGCATCTGGTGCAAAACCGATTGTTGGCATTTCTTCGTTTTTAAAGTAGTGATCTACACATTTCCAATTGCTTTCCTCATCTGTTCCTATAATCATACGAACACGTTTTGAAAGAGGTAAGCCTAATTCTTTCACAATTTTCATCGCATAATATGCTGCCATCGTTGGGCCTTTATCGTCAATTGCACCACGTGCAAAAATCTTTCCATCGCGAATATCCGCACTATATGCGGGAGTCGTCCAGCCATCTCCTTCTGGTACAACATCAACGTGACAAAGAATACCTACTAATTCTTCTCCTTGTCCCATTTCAAGATGACCTGCGTATCCTTCTAAATTTTTAGAAGCAAAACCTTCAGCTTCTCCTTTATATAACATGAAAGATAGCGCTTTTTCTACACCTTCACCGAATGGTGCGCCCTCTTTCGCCGATTCTTCTTCCCATACACTTTTAATTTGTAAAAATTGTTGTGTATCACGAATTAAATCATCTTTTCGTTTTGCCACTTCTTCTGTCCAATTAATCGCTGACATCACGCATCCATCCTTCACTATATTATCTCTTTCATCATAGCAAACCGAAATCCCTTATGCCATACACGAAAAATAAATACCGAACAATTGTAATATTTCAGACATTTCTTATTAGTTTTTCTTTTGTTTTTTCAAAAAATTTTGCAGGAATTTGGCGTTTTACGTAGAATTTTATGTGTTAGTTGACTGACCATATATACAATGTCAACTACCAATATTTTTCTATATGAATTTTTGTTAAACTTTTGTAAAATTTAAGTAGATTAAAGCATGAATTTTATCATGTAGAGTACAATGGTAGTAACGACCTTCTTTCCTGAATGGGGTCAAAAAAACTAGTAGAGGAGTGGTTTTCTCTTGAAACCTACAACTACTCGTATGCTAACACGCATTAAATCAATTTATATGTACATCAATGAAAACGGAACGGTAACGACGAAAGACCTTGTAGATGAGTTCGGGATCACACCGCGAACGATACAACGTGATCTAAATGTGTTGCAGTTTAATGAACTCGTGTATAGCCCTTGCCGCGGTAAGTGGACAACAACAGGAAAGAAAGTGAGAATGACCTCATAACGAAAAATAATTGTATGTAAATAAATACATACCCCTTTCTAACTATTAGAAAGGGGTCTTTTCTGCGCCTATAAAAGTACTACTTTTCAGTATCTACTTGATATGTTTTTAACATTTCTACTTCTTCATCTGTTAGCTCTCGGTATTGTCCAAGTTCTAGTTCTTCATCTAATACTAACGGACCCATCTCTGTTCTCTTTAGATAGACTACTTTTTTCCCTACCGCTTCAAACATACGCTTCACTTGATGGAATTTCCCTTCTGTAATCACAAGCTCAATTTCGGAAATATCATCGCTTTTCAATATTGTAAGCGCACCTGGCTTTGTTTCATAGCCATCGTCTAAGATAACACCTTTAGCAAACTCTTTTACATCCTCTTCTGTTACTACTCCTGCAACGTGTGCATAATATTTTTTCGGCACATGCTTTTTCGGAGATAATAATTGATGTGATAACTTCCCATCATTTGTTATCAATAAGAAACCTTCCGTATCGATATCAAGTCGTCCAACTGGGAACGGATCAAAGATTGCATCTTCTAATTCTAATAAATCTATTACTGTTTCATGGTTATCATCTTCCGTCGCTGAAATAACACCTTGTGGTTTATGCATCATTAAGTAAACAAACTCTTTGTATTCCACAACTTCACCGTGAATCATAACTTCTTGCTCTTCTACATTTACATGAACTTTCGCATCTTTTACTGGCGTTCCATCAATTTTCACAACGCCATCCTTCAATAATTTCTTTACTTCTTTTCTACTTCCATATCCCATATTCGCTAATAATTTATCTAATCTCACGCTTTTCACCTTCTTTATTTATCATAGAAAAGGGGACGTAATTACGCCCCTCTTGATTTCAACTTTATTTTAAATCTACTACCAAGTTTACGTTGAATTTTATCTAATGCTTCTCCGCCAAATACTCTTTCAAGTACTCCTGTGCGAATTGCTAACAATCCGTAAACAAGACCACCAATACCTGCACAAATCGCAACTGTTATAAGAGCACCAATACGGCCATCAGGCGAAATCATGAAGGATAGAAGCCATTGTGATAGTTTTACAGCAACGACCATTATAAGTGTCAGTACTGCAATTTGGAATGTTCTTTTATATACAACACCGAATGAATAGTGTGCGTATTTTTTAATTTGTCGATTTGTATACCAAACAGAAGCTAAGAAACCAACTGCGGTCGCTAGAATTGCTCCTACTGTACCGAAATAACGAATAAAGATTACGTTACATACAAATTTCAAAATAACACCCATAACAAGCGCGACAATCGCATGCTTTTGCTGATTAATCCCTTGAAGAATTGCCGCTGTTACAGTAAATAAAGCAAATAACAATGCAACTGGTGCATACCACATTAATACTTGTCCACCTAATGGATCTGAGTCATAGAAAGCAGTGTAAATTGGATATGCAAGTGTTGAAATACCGATAACTGCTGGCAATGTTAAAAACATATTTGCCTGGAATGTTTGTGTAATTTGTAATTTCAAATAGCGGTATTGTTTTTCAGTAAATGATTTTGTAATTGCTGGTACAAGCGTTAAACTAAACGCTGTTGCAAGTGATACAGGAATCATAATTAACTTATGCGTCCACATTGTGAAAATACCAAGCGCTCGCTCTGCGATATCCCCTTGACCAATCGCCTGCATAATTGAGTTAAATGTCAATGTATCAATTTGTTGATATAAAGGAATTGTTAACCCAATTACAACGTAAGGAATCGCATATGCGAATAACTCTTTAAACAATTGAACAGTACTTACTGTTGATTCTGGTACAGTTTGTTCAATTAAATATTGATCCAAATATTTTTTACGTTTTAACCAGTACCAAATTAACACACCGAGTGCTCCAACCGCTGAAACGAACGCAGCAAATGTTGCTACTCCAACTGCTGTTGCAACTGTACCGCCAAGTACTTTAATAACGATAAAACTACCTGCTAATAAAAAGACGATACGAATAATTTGTTCAATAATTTGTGAAACGGTAGTTGGTCCCATAGACTGGTGACCTTGGAAATAACCACGAATTAAACTCGCTGCTGGTACAACAATAAGTGCGAAACTTACAAGACGAATAATCGTCGTAACTTCTCCTACATTATTGTGTATACTTTGTTTACCAAGCATCGCTTCTGCAAACAACGGTGCCGTCATGTACAGTACTAGGAACGAAAGAATTCCTGTTACTATCATCATAACCATTCCCGAGCGGAACATTCTCCGGCTCGTTTTATAATCGCCAAGCGCATTATATTTGGAAACAAATTTTGAAACAGCAAGCGGCACACCTGCCGTTGCGATACTTAAAAAGATCGTATATGGAATGTATCCATATGTATAGAGCGTTCCGCCTTCTGTGCCTACTAATGCATGAAACGGAAAGACGTAAATCATGCCTAAGAACTTTACTAAAAATGTCCCTAGCGTAACAATAAGCGTTCCGCGCAGAAATTTCGAATCGGACATACAAAAATCCTCCTACATCTACATAAAGTGAAACTATAATTAGTTGGAGACTTCTCTCCTACTCCTTATTAGTTGAACCATTCGAGCATTTACAGGCTAACAGACTCCCTATTTACTTCTCCTAAATCTTGAGGTTTTAGTCTTATCGCCTACAAATAGCAGGATAGTGCTGAACTCTAACTTTTGTATTGTACCACAATTCTCTCATTAAGCAGTACTTCACTCTATTTTTCTTTTAAGGGAAAACATGCTATTCTTTTAGGCAGGAAATGTAGAAAATGAGGTCGATATATTATGCATTATGATGTTATTGTCATCGGCGGCGGTCCTTCTGGGCTAATGGCTGCAATTGGTGCTGCAGAAGAAGGCGCAAATGTCTTGCTTCTTGATAAAGGAAATAAACTCGGGCGTAAACTTGCAATTTCTGGTGGCGGGCGCTGTAACGTAACGAACCGTCTACCACTTGATGAAATTGTTAAACATATACCAGGAAACGGTCGCTTCTTATACAGCGCTTTTTCTATTTTTAATAATGAAGATATTATTACATTCTTCGAAAATCTTGGTGTTAAATTGAAAGAAGAAGACCACGGTCGCATGTTCCCCGTGTCAAACAAAGCGCAATCTGTTGTAGACGCACTTTTAATACGATTAAAAAACTTAGGTGTAAAAATCCGTACAAATACGCCTGTTGAAACGATTGAATATGAAAATGGTCAAACGAAAGCAGTTGTACTGCAAACAGGCGAAGTGTTAGAAACAAATCACGTCGTTATCGCTGTTGGCGGAAAATCCGTTCCTCAAACTGGTTCCACTGGAGACGGATACGCTTGGGCTGAAAAAGCAGGTCATACAATTACAGAATTATTCCCAACAGAAGTACCTATTCTTTCAAACGAGCCGTTTATACGTGATCGCTCATTACAAGGTCTTGCTTTACGTGATATAAACTTAAGCGTATTAAACCCGAAAGGAAAAGCTATCATTTCTCACAAAATGGACATGCTCTTCACTCATTTCGGCCTATCTGGTCCTGCTGCTCTTCGCTGTAGTCAATTCGTCGTGAAAGCACTGAAAAAGTTTAAAACGAATACAATACAAATGAGTATTGATGCATTGCCAGAGGAAAATAGTGAACAACTATTTCAGCGCATGCTGAAACAAATGAAAGAAGATCCGAAAAAAGGAATTAAAAACGTTTTAAAAGGTTATGTCCCTGAACGTTACTTCCTATTCTTATTGGAAAAAAATGAAATTGACGGTAGTGAACAAGCTGGACAAGTTTCTCACGAAAAGATTCGTGCACTTGTAAAAGACTTTAAAGAGTTTACTGTAAATGTAAATGGTACGCAGTCAATTGAAAAAGCATTCGTTACTGGCGGAGGTGTATCCGTGAAAGAAATTAATCCGAAAGAAATGTCTTCTAAATTCACGAACGGCTTATATTTCTGCGGAGAAGTTCTTGATATTCACGGTTATACTGGTGGCTATAATATTACATCAGCCCTTGTTACTGGTAGAATTGCTGGAACGACTGCTGGAGAAAACGCGAAAATGCAGTATTAAAAAAGAAACAGGGATTCCTGTTTCTTTTTTAATACTGCCATGAAATCATTATCGGCGATTCCACAGATATATCAGCGATTCTGTAATTATATCGGCGATTTTCCAAATTTATCAGCGATTTCTCAAATATATCGACTTACCGACAAGAAGCGACAAATATCTGCTCCATGTAACTTTCCATTGCTTTTTTGTTGCTTTATTTACCTTAGTACCTTTATATTTTATATTGTTGAATATTTAAAAAAGGGTAAGGGGAAAACAAATGAGAAAAAAAGTCATGATGTCTTTAATGTTAATGACGTTTCTTTCTGCGGTAGAAGGAACGATTGTTAGTACAGCAATCCCTCGTATAACGAGTGATTTGTCAGGCGTCGAACTTGTTAGTTGGGTATATGCAATTTATATGCTTGCAACAGCTGTTTCGACTCCAATATACGGAAAGCTCGCTGATTTATTCGGTCGTAAAAAGGTTTTACTAATCGGGGCTACAATCTTTTTAGTCGGTTCTGCACTTTGCGGAGTCGTTACATCGATGGAACAATTAATTTTCTTCCGCGCGCTTCAAGGTATCGGTGCTGGTGCTGTTATGCCAATCACAATGACGATTATTGGAGACTTATATAGCGAAGCGAAAGACCGCGCGAAAGCACAAGGTTGGATGAGTGCCGTTTGGGGTGTATCCGGTGTTATCGGACCGTTAGTAGGTGGATTTTTAGTTGATTCTCTTTCTTGGCGTTATATTTTCTTCTTAAACGTCCCATTCGGAATTATCGCTTGCTTAATGATTGTAATTTACTACAAAGAATCTATTAAACCTGCTAAACATCATATCGATTATCTTGGTGCAACAGTCTTCTCATTAAGTACAATCGCTCTACTATATGCATTATTAACAGGTAGCAGTAAGCAAAACTGGGGAGACATGACAATTATCGGCCTATTAATCTTTGCCGCTATTTCATTCATTATTTTCTTGTTCATCGAGAAAAAATCTCCGGAACCATTAATTCCTTTAACACTTTTCTCTAACCGTACATTATCTACGATAAATATATTAACTCTTATTGCTGGCGCAATGATTATTAGTATTACAATGTACCTTCCAATTTGGAGCCAAGGTGTATTAGGGAAAAATGCTACAGAAGCTGGACTTATTTTAATGCCAATCCCTGTTATGTGGACATTTGGCGCTATTTTCTCTGGTAACTTAGTAGGCAAATTAAAAACGAAACAAATCATTTTACTTGGGGCTAGCATTTTATCAGTCGCTACCTTCTTATTATTTACACTATCAACCAATTCACCATCGTTCCTTATTTATGTAGCAGTCGGATTATTCGGCTTAGGCATGGGGCTTGTGACACCAATTTACATGGTAACAATTCAAGCAGCCGTACCAGCTCATACACGCGGAACAGCTGTTGGTTTAAACACATTTATTAATACATTTAGTCAAACGTTAGGTGCTGCAATATTCGGTACAATCTTCAATACGATGATTCACGCACGTGGTATTAAAAATCTTGATCTTGTATCTGGTGGACATGGCGGTACTACAGCAAACGTAGTAACCGAATCGCAATCCGCATTAGCATCAAGCGTACACGTCATTTATATGAGCACTTTCGTATTAGCAGTATTTACATTAATTATCGCTTGGCTTTTATTAAAGCCAGCTACACAAACAAGTGAGCAACAATAAAAAGGATGACCATTTTGGTCACCCTTTTTTTATTCTTCATTCTCCACAATATGTTTCAGCATGGATAATTTATTATCCCAAAAACGTTCATAATACGAGAGCCACTGTTGTAATTCTTCTAATGGTTCTGGATGCAAACGATATATCTTCTCTCTTCCGCTTTTTCTTCCACTTACTAAATTCGCTTCCGAAAGAATATGAAGGTGCTTTACAACCGCAGTACGACTCATCGGGAAATGATCCGTTATTTTGGAAATCGGTAACTCTTTGTCACTTAATAACCGTATTACTTCTCGGCGGGTTGGATCAGCAATTGCTTGAAATACATCATATTTCGCTGCTGACGAGGACACTTAGCCTTCGACAACCTTTTTCAGTTTTTCATTTACAATCGCTACCCAACCACCGCTCATTCTATCGCGAATAATAGAACTCTTCGCATTTGCTTTCGGAAGAATTTCATCAGGATGTTTCCAGCCGCCGTGAATTAACGTAAATTCTGTTTTGTTATCTCCTAAGTCTTTCAAATTAAATGAAACAATCCAGCCATCTGTATCCCATGAGAAAGATAAATGGTTTGGCTCATCAATTTCTAACACTTTACATGGTGATGGCCCAAATGGTGATTGCACATGAAATTCATGTCCTACCTCTAATACAAAATCATTTGGCATAAACCATGACGCGATCCCTTCTGCAGTTGATACTACATTCCATACCTTTTGAATAGACGCGTTAAAAACGATTGTTTGTTTAATATCATTTAATGTATTTTGTTGTTCCATTTTCATTCTCCTTTACTCGGCGTTATAACATAACACCTTTTGGTTACACTTTGATAATATAACACCTTTTAGTTTCATGTCAACGCTAATTCTTTTACTGTTGAGAAATTCTCAACATTTTTTCAACAGGACAAACACCCTCTTAGCATTTCCTCATAATATACTCACAAAGGCAATACAAAATAAAAACTTCTCTCAACATGAAACTCCATCATTCATATTGAAAGAAGCGCCTTACTTATATCATGCGTACTTCGTCTCTCCTCCTTCCCTCAGGGACAATACGCGAGATATGACAAATCAGAAGGAATATGCCCACCATTTGAGTAGGTAGTTATTTCTCTTCTCCTCAACATTTCCTTAGGAGCGAAATGACTACCAACTCACTTTTTTCAAACAAAATAAAAAGGGGTTGAACGCTATGTTCTATTGCATTAACTGCTCTGATATTCACCATGAAAAACATCCAAATGATAAAGTATTCAAAAATGGTTTTTATATTGATCCATTTTTAGGTGATCGTTATCACCTTGGTATGTGTAAAGATGCCCAAAATCACGAAACAGGGGAGCCTCTTTTAACGACCAAGCAATTAGGCGCAACCCAATCTATTATGAACGTATTACCGACACATGTTGTCCCAACATAAAGCATAAAAAAGAGCTGGCTCACCCAGCTCTTTTTTATGCTTTATAAACGATCATTGCTGAAAAACAATAAATTTGGTTTTCATCGTCGTTAATGGAAACACCAACTTGATATTTAATATCTACAAAGTTGCTATCATCAATCTTTTTCAAAAAAACATTTACAGCATCTTCTAAGTCTTTTTCGTGACTTTCATCAAACACTTTCACACGAATCATGTTAACACCGTCCTAGATCGCAGCCCTCCGCCGCTTGATTATTGCCACGGTGCGTATCTATGATGCGATAAAACTTTCCATTCTCATATATATATCCGTCTTCTAACACATATTCTTTATCTTCAGTATAGACATAAAACTTACCTATCATAAATTTACTCGTATATAATTCCAAATAATTTGGTCTAAATTTAGCTACAACTTTATTTGTAATATCAATTTTTATTGTGCGCCCCACCTTCTCTCCCTCCTTTGCAAAGAACGGATTTAGGTATATTGTATTAGCGCTTTTACATTTTATGCTTAAAAATAAGTGGATATGCCTTCTTTCTTCACCTGTACTATTTTTCTAAAAAAATCACTATAAATAAAATCCCCAAAAAAACATAAAAAAAGCACTTTACATTATTGACTCGAATATAAATATTATGTTATTATATAAAATTTGACATTTTTACATACGTGTGCTATCATTAAAAGTGGTTACCACATATGGAGGTGGATGATTTGTTTCAAATTGGTGATAAAATCGTTTATCCAATGCACGGTGCAGGAATCATCGAAGCAATTGAAGAGAAAGAAATATTAGGTACTTCACGTCAATATTGTGTGATACGCATCATTAGTAAAGATATGCAAGTAATGCTTCCGATGGATCAATTAAAAAAATCAGGTATTCGTTATATCGTTGATCGAGGTACGTTAGATGATATACTTCTTGAATTTCAAAACGGGGAGGCAGACCCATCACTCTCATGGAAACAAAGATATACAATGAATATGGAAAAAATGAAAAATGGCAATTTACAAGATAGCGCAGAAGTGGTTCGGGATTTACTTCGCCGTAATAAAGAGAGAGCATTAAATGCGAGCGAAAAACAAATGCTAGATAATGCACGAAAGATGATGATCAGCGAAGTCGCGCTCGTACAAAATGTTACTGAACATCAAGCAACAGAATTTCTTCAAGATACAATTAATCATTAAATTTTAAATAGCCAAACGCTATTTTTTTTGTAAAAAAAGGACAAAGAGATAAACTCTTTGTCCTTTTCATATTACCCACGCCCAGCTTGAAACGATGGGTATAAAGTCATTCCACCATCTGCAAATAACGTAATTCCAGTTACGTAACTCGCCTCTGATGAAGCAAGCCAAGTTGCTACTGCTGCAATTTCTTCAGGTTTTCCAATATAGCCCATCGGTATCATACTTTCTACGTCAGCACGTTTTTTAGGATCAGCAAATTTTTCTGCATTGATCGGCGTATTAATTGCACCTGGCCCAATATTATTTACTCGAATACCTTTTGGCGCATATTCTAGCGCTAACGTTTCTGTCATCAGTTTAATACCGCCTTTACTTGCTGCATAGTGCACAAATAGTGGCCACGGAATTTTCTCATGAACACTAGACATATTAATGACAGACCCTTTAATATCATGTTCTACAAAATATTTAATCGCTTCACGACTTCCTAAAAAAGCACCTGTTAAATTTGTATTAATTACCCTATTCCAATCTTCAAGCGGCATTTCATGCGACGGTACCGCGTTTTCTATCCCTGCATTATTAATCATAACGTCAAGCGTACCAAACTCTTTCACAGCAGATTGAATGAGATTCGCCACATCTGATTCGACCGTTACATCACCTTTTACAGCAATCGCTTCTCCGCCTACCTTTTTAATTTCTTCTAACACATCATTCGCTTCTGATTCTCGTGAGCGATAATTAATAACCACTTTCGCTTTTTCCTTAGCAAACCTCACTCCCATCGCTCTTCCGAGACCAGTTGCTGATCCTGTAATAACGACAACTTTCCCTGCTAAATCACTATACATTTCCATACCTCCTTTAACTTTTGGCTATACCTAACATAATTCCGGCTGCGATAATAAAAACGATACCGACAACGATACCCGTTAATTGGCGTTTCGTTTTCTTTTCACCTAATATAAGGATCCCACCAAGCGTGGAAATAATAATTCCCATTTGCGATAGCGAGAAACTTGTTGCGACTCCAACACGCGGCTGCGAAATGAATAAAAACATATTTCCAGCTGCCCAAATTAATCCTGGAATAATATTTCGAATTGCATATTTATTAAATGGATGATGCTTAAAGGTAAGCAAAATCCCACCTAACACCATACCAACTGCTTGTGGCAACAAAGCCGACCAACCATCTACGTTAAATAACCTAATCACTACTACGTAAACTAAATAACCGACTGTTGAAATTAATAAAATTACGATACCTCTTTTAAAGTTTGCTGCTTGCTCTGCATTCTTTTCTTCTTCACTTTGAAGCGATGTTAAAATAACACCGATAATAATACAAACGAGCGCTAAAATCCCAAGGACGACCGATATTGTCGTGGACCATTCATGAAATACGATAACACCAAATAAAGTCGTCGCGACTAATTGAAGTCCTGTTGAAATTGGCATCGTCCTCGAAACACCCATTAAATCAATACTTTTCAATTGATTCGCCTGACCAAGCGCCCAAAATAAACCTGACACAACTCCAACTCCGATAACGGTAGGTGTTAATACTGGCTTCATAAAAATATAAACAACAATTGAGAAAATAAGTGCTCCAAACGTTGTTCCGAGCGTTTGACTATACGGTCCCCCGCCCAGTTTTACGTTAAATAGCACAATACTTCCCCAAAATATAGCTGGTAAAATTGCTAAAAATATATCCATCACTCATTACCTTTCTTTACTAAATGCCATAGGTTATCACTCTAAGTCATTAGAGTGAGCTTTTATTTTTTCTTTTTCCCGTTCACAAACTTTTTCTGCAATAGCGTCAGAAACCTTCTTTTCTCGCTCCACTTTCTTTATCTTTACGTGATCTAAATGATCTTCCAAAGTAAGCGTAACTTTATCGTTCGGCGGATTATGCGCTCCTTGAAATGTAAGAAATTGTAGCTTCACTTCATACCTAGGAACAAATTCATCTTTCTTGCCGAGACGCTTTATATTTATAACTGAAACACATTCATATTGATCTTCTGTCACTTGTCTAATAACTGAATAGTACCTATTTGATAATGCACTCTCTAAAAGCTGTTCTCTTGATTCTTTCGCGAGAGAATCACTTGGAGAAGAGAAAAAGGCCGCACATAGCATTATGATAACTACACATATTTTTTTCATAGTTCCCTCCTTGTTCTATAGATTAGTGTTCTCAAAACTGCCATAAAAAAACGACTTTCCCTATGTAGGAAAGTCGTTTTAATGAATCCAATATTAACCACCGCTCACTGGTGGTATAAGTGCAACAACATCACCATCTTGGACCCTGTCATCTTCATTTGCGTATTCTTCATTAATCGCAACCATAATTGGCTCTGAAACTGGTACATTATATTCTTTCGCAACAACATCTTTTAACTGTGCAACCGTAATATTTTCTTTCTCTATTCGTAATTCACTTGTCCCTGCTTCTTCTTGCAGGTGCGCAAATAACAATACTCGAATCATGCTTATAGCTCCTTCCCAGGCTCTCCCGCCGGATATGGTGTTTTTTCTAATTGATCACCAATCCATGAGTCACCATCTTCCCAAAACTCCTTTTTCCAAATCGGAACAATTTGTTTTATGCGTTCCATAATATATTCGTTCGCTTCATAAGCCGCTTTACGGTGTGGTGTTGAAACAGCAACAACAACCGCTATATCAGAAATTTGCAACGTACCGATGCGATGTGTAATCGCAACATATGTACCTGGCCATTTCTCTTTCACTTCCAGACCAATTTTCTCTAGCATCTTTTCTGCCATCGTCTTATAAGCAACATACTCTAAGTATAATGTACGACGGCCTTTCGTAAACTCTCTAACCGTTCCAATAAATGTTGTAACAGCACCGCATTCACGTCGAATTACTTTCTTCGTTACCTCTTCAATCGAGATCTCTGTATCAATTACTTCATAATATATATTTGTCATTTCGCACTCCTAACCGTTTGTAAAAACCAGTCTATGTACAACTCTTCTTCTGTTATATGAAATACTTTATATTCTTCTCGTATATTTGCCGGGGCATCATACCACGTAATAATCGCTACTATATTTTCTACTTTATGTAAAAGCTCAACGTCTTCCGCAGAACGAAGTAACACTACTTTTGGATAGTTCTCTTTTTTATAACCCTCTATTAAAATTGTATCCACTTCAAAAAACTCATATAAGCGAATAATTTCTTGCAAGGACCATTTCTTTCTTAGTGAAGAAAGTGCAAGCAATCCAGCACCTTCTACACCACTTACGATAGCACCAGCTTTACGGTGTCGTTCGCTATCTTTTTGCGCTACTTCCGGAAAACCTCCGTGCCCGTGATGTTTAATTGTAGCAACTTTCATTTCACTTTCAGCTAACACATGCACAATTTTCTCTACAAGTGTCGTTTTTCCGCTGTTTTGATACCCTACTATTTGTAAGATTGAAGGGGCTTTGCCCATGGCCAATCACATCCCTCAGAGTGCTCTAACAACAATACAGATACTTTCATCCCTGCTTCAAATCCTCTCGTTCCTCCAGGCAATACAATAAAAGCATTCGCATCGGCAAGTGAAGAGACCGCACTCGATTTATCTAAACCGACCGGCATCGCTTGTAATACCCCTTCCGCGATTGTTACCTTTGCTCTTACAAAACGAGTGAACGGATTTGGTTTCGGAAAATCTTTTTGTAAAATAGCATCTGCTATATATATGTGAGGTTCTTTCACATACAAATATGTCTTTATAACCGGATGCACAAATAGCTCAAAGCCTACGTAGCAAGCTGATGGATTCCCTGATAAGCCGAAAAGTAACTTTCCATCAACTTCAGCTACTGTCGTTACACTTCCTGGTCTCATCGCTATTTTATTAAAGAGTACATTCGCCTGTAATCTTTCATAAATAGCTGGTAAGTAGTCATAATCTCCTACTGATACACCGCCTGTTGTAATTAAAATGTCGACCTCATCCATCGCTGATTGAACAGCTGTAAAACATGCATCTAACTCATCCGCGAGTTGACCATAATAACGAACTTTCCCGCCAGCTTTCATAATTTGAGCTGCGATCATATACGAGTTACTATTTCTAATTTTCCCTGGTTCTAACAGCTCATGTACTTCTAATAATTCACTTCCTGTCGTTACAATACCGACAACAGGCTGTTTTACAACTTTTACAGTGCTATATCCAAACGTTGCTAGTAATGCCGCAACACCTGGATTAATTGCAACGCCTTTCTTAACGAGAACTTGATTTTGTTTTATATCTTCCCCTTTAAATGACACATTGTCACCACTATTAAACGGACGCTTTACCTTCATATATGTTTTTCCGTTCTTCTCAAAACCCTCCGTCAGCTCTAGCATTACGACTGCATTACAACCCTCTGGAATAGCTGCTCCCGTCATAATACGAACCGCTTTAAAAGGCGCTACTTCATCTAAAAAAACAGATCCTGCCCCGATTTCCCCTATTACTTCAAACTCAATCGCATTCTCTTGATTCGCTTCTTCCGTATCTTCTGCTCGAATTGCGAAACCATCGTAAGGAGACCGATCAAAATGAGGAACGTCATGATCAGAGACAACATCCTCCCCAAGAATTCTCCCATAACTTTCCGTAATAGAAACCTCTTCTACTTCACCATTCTTCGCATATTCCATTACTCTCTCTACTGCCTCAGCAACTTGAATCGGAATTCGTTTTTCTATCATCGTTTCTCACCTCATATTTGCAATTTTTTTTATCTCGATTAAACTTTATATATTAAATAGAAATTACTTCAAGGAGGAATTCCATGTCTTCATTCACACACTTTAATGACCAAGGACGCGCAAAGATGGTTGATATAAGTGACAAAAAAGCAACCGTTCGAACAGCAATTGCGTGCTCTAGCATTGTCGTTACAAAAGAAATTTACGATAAAATCTCTCACAATGAAATTGGGAAAGGTGACGTACTAGCAGTTGCGCAAATCGCAGGCATTATGGCTGCGAAACGAACTTCTGATATTATCCCAATGTGCCATCCTTTATTATTAAAAGGTGTTGACGTTTCTTTTGATTGGAAACAATCAGAAGAACAATATCGTTTACTCATTGAAGTAAAGGTTAAAACAGAAGGTAGCACCGGTGTTGAAATGGAAGCTTTAACAGCTGCTTCCGCTACCGCTCTTACTGTGTATGATATGTGTAAAGCTGTCGATAAAGGTATGATTATCGGCGAAACGTACTTACTTGAAAAAACAGGTGGAAAAAGTGGAGATTATACGAGAAATTCATAATCCTCTCTCCGTTGAACCTAAAGGATTTTCTTTAGGTTCAACCTATATATCTTGCATATAAACTTTTCGCTACATTCATATCATTCGTCCCATGAATAAACGCCCTGCCATCTGTAAATAAAACAAAACGATATTCTTCTACCGGAAATGATAATAAATAAGGTGTCGCCTTTATCTCTACACTTCTTTGTAAGCGCTTTTTAATTTCTTCTAAATTAAAATTCTTCCGCACACCTGGGCGAATTTGTACTGTATTTCGCCCACATAACACTTCTGTTTTTGTTTGTGCTTCAAATGTTAAACTCGGATATGTACGTAACCTTCCGCAAGATAAACAAGTATCTTTTTTCTGCCTATTCACTTTAAATGCCATCTGTTGATTATTCCAAAGATCAAACGATAACATCGTTTCACGAAGCGCCCCAAAGTCTTCTACTAATATTTTCAGCGCTTCCGTAATTTGATGCGCAACTACTAATTGTACTGCCGGTTGTATAATACCTGCTGTGTCACATGTTGCTCCGCTCGCCGGATGCTCCATTAAACAGCGAAAACACGGTGTTTTTCCTGGTAAAATTGTATACGTTACTCCGTAACTCCCGACGCAACCACCATATATCCACGGAATATTATACTTTTGTGAAATATCATTAATGAGAAGACGCGTTTCAAAATTATCTGTCGCATCTAATATTAAATCTACATCATTCACTAGCTCTTCCATTTCTTGCACTGTTACATCAGTCACAACCGGATTTATTTTCACCTCAGAATTAATCGCTTGTAAATGCTCTGCCGCTGCTACCGCCTTTGGTTTGTATTGCTTTGCATCTTCTTCTGTATATAATTGTTGTCTTTGTAAATTACTCCATTCTACATAATCACGATCCGCAATTGTTATTTTGCCAACACCTGCTCTAACAATTGCTTCTGCATTCGCTGCACCGAGAGCACCAGCGCCGATAATAAGCACATGCTTCTCTCTAATTTTTCTCTGTCCTTCTTCTCCAACACCAGAAAATAATATTTGTCTTGAATATCGCTCCTGCATACGATAGCCCCCTTTCTTATCCTCCTATATAAGACATTTCAATTTTCGGACGATTCTTTGCACTTTCTTCTGTCCGTTCATCCGAATACCTGTCTTTTCTATGCATCCATACATTTTGTATAACGCTTACTAACTCATCATCTGAAAGATTTCCTCTAAGAAGTTCCCTTACATCCAATCCTTCTGTCGCAAATAAGCAAGTATAAAACTTTCCATCTGCCGAAATTCTTGCTCTCGTACAAGAGGAACAAAATGACTCTGAAACGGAAGTAATAAAACCGACTTCGACATTTGTTCCAACGTAACGATATCGCTTCGCAACTTCACCGAAATAATGCGCTTCAGCTGGCTCAAGTGGATACACGCTATGAATCATTTCAATTAATTCTTGCTTTGTAACGACTTGGTCAAAGTTCCATCCATTTGTACTACCAACATCCATAAACTCAATAAACCTAAGTGTGATTCCTTGCTCTTTAAAATAAGCAGCCATCGGAAGTACTTGATGGTCATTCATCCCTTTTTTCACAACCATATTTACCTTTACATCAAGCCCGGCCTCTTTTGCAGCCATAATTCCCTTTATAACAGGTTTCGTATTGATATTCCGGCCATTAATGTCCTTAAATACATCGTCATCTATTGCATCTAAACTAACATTTACTCTATGTAATCCAGCTTCTTTTAATGCTTTTGCTTGTTTCGTTAAATGAATTGCATTTGTCGTTAACCCTATATCTACTAACCCTTCAATTTTTACGAGACGTGCAATAAGTTTTGTTAAATCTTTACGCAGCAGTGGCTCGCCACCAGTAAGTCTAATTTTTCGTACACCGATGCTAACAAATAGTTTTGCCAAACGTTCAATTTCATCAAACGTCAATAAAAACTCATCTTTCAAAAAAGCATAATCTGGCCCAAAAACTTCCGCTGGCATACAATATGTGCATCTAAAATTGCAACGATCAATGACAGATATACGCAAATCTTGAAGTGGGCGTCCAAAAAAATCTGTAACCATCTCCTGCATCGCCACCCTCCCTTTCTGCCAAATTTCTCTCTTTTCATTCTATTATAATATATTTTCGAACTGCGATGTTTTTGCTCAAGTGAATAAAGTGAAACTTTAATCAGTGGGGGGTTTTGTTCATCCCCCACTGATTATTAGCCCTCACCAATCGGGCTTTTACAGGCAGCTCGAGGGATAAAGTGAAACTTTAAATAATTAAAGGGTATCCACTCCCCATGGTTAACGAGGTTTACTTCCAGATACAAGGATAAAAAAACCTTGAAACATAAAAGTTTCAAGGTTTTCTGCTTATTAACTTAATCTAATAATAGTTAGAGTAGCCCCTGGCGTCGCTGTAGATAATGTAGCCAACGCAATTACTCCAAATAATTGTAAGCTAACTGCAGCTCCAGCAGGCAAGTTAGCGATTATTGTTGCACTAAATGAACCTGCAGCCACTGCCGGGGAGTTTATCGTTCCCGCAAGCGGACTGCCATTTACAGTTATACGGGAACTTACAAGTAATCCTGCCGTTAAATTAATTGTATAGGCTATATAATAGTTTCCTGCATTCGCAACTGTAAATACAGTATTTCCACCACTAACGGTTATTCCTGGTCCAATATTTTGATTGTTTGGTAACGGAATATTCGTGCCACCTAACAAAACAGAAATAACACTTCCTGATGTATTATTCGCAAACGCATACGTTGCAGTTGTACTGACTCCAGTCGCTCCAGTGGCTCCAGCTCCGGTTGGACCTTGGATTCCTTGAGGACCTGTATCTCCAGTTGGACCTTGGGAACCGGTTGCTCCTGTAGCCCCCGTTGGACCTTGGATTCCTTGCGGGCCTTGAATTCCTTGGGGACCTGTAGCTCCCGTTGCTCCTGTAGCTCCCGTTGGACCTTGAATTCCTTGCGGGCCTTGAATTCCTTGTGGGCCTTGAATTCCTTGTGGGCCTTGAATTCCTTGGGGACCTGTCGCTCCCGTTGCTCCTGTAGCTCCCGCTGGACCTTGAATTCCTTGCGGGCCTTGAATTCCTTGGGGACCTGTCGCTCCCGTTGCTCCTGTAGCTCCCGCTGGACCTTGAATTCCTTGCGGGCCTTGAATTCCTTGTGGGCCTTGAATTCCTTGGGGACCTGTAGCTCCCGTTGCTCCTGTAGCTCCCGTTGGACCTTGAATTCCTTGCGGGCCTTGAATTCCTTGTGGGCCTTGTGGGCCGGTCGGACCTATGTCACCTTGCGGACCTTGGATTCCCTGTGGGCCTTGTGCTCCTGTTGCCCCCGTCGCTCCTTGAATTCCTTGAGGACCTTGTGGACCTTGAATTCCTTGTGGGCCGGTTGGACCTATGTCGCCTTGTGGGCCTTGAATTCCTTGGGGACCTTGTGCTCCGGTTGCCCCCGTTACTCCTTGGATTCCTTGCGGACCTTGAATACCCTGTGGACCGGTTGGACCTATCTCTCCTTGAATACCTTGGATTCCTTGCGGACCCTGTAAACCCGTCACTCCGGTTGCTCCCGTTTCTCCTGTCGCACCTGTCACTCCAGTTGAGCCTGTCGCCCCGGTATCTCCTGTTACTCCTGTCGCACCTGTTGCTCCTGTCGGGCCAGGTGGTCCACCTGATGGACCTGTCACTCCCGTCGCACCTGATGGCCCCGTTGGGCCGGTCGGTCCTGCTGGTCCTCCTGACGGGCCAGTCACCCCTGTTGGACCGGTTACTCCTGTTGGACCGGTCGGTCCTTCTCCCGTCGCTCCGGTTGCTCCCGTTTCTCCTGTCGCTCCTGTCACTCCAGTTGAGCCTGTCGCCCCAGTATCTCCTGTTACTCCTGTCGCCCCGGTTGCTCCTGTCGGGCCAGGTGGTCCACCAGATGGACCTGTTACTCCCGCCGGACCTGATGGCCCCGTTGGGCCGGTCGGTCCTGCTGGTCCTCCAGATGGGCCTGTTACCCCTGTTGGACCTGTTACTCCTGTTGGGCCTGTAGTGCCTTCCCCTGTGGCCCCAGTTGCTCCCGTATCTCCTGTTGCCCCCGTCGGACCTTGGATTCCTTGAATTCCTTGTGGACCTTGCACTCCTTGTGCGCCCGTCGCTCCTTGAATGCCTTGTACTCCTTGCACTCCTTGGGGACCCATCGGACCTGTTGGACCAATCCCCCCTTGAGCACCTTGCACTCCTTGGGGACCCTCTGGACCCGTTGCTCCTATTTCCCCTTGTATCCCTTGAATTCCAGTTGCTCCTTGTACTCCTGTTGCTCCCGTTATCCCTTGCACACCTTGAATTCCCTGAATTCCTTGTGGACCTTCTGGACCCGTTGCTCCTACCGGTCCTTGAATGCCTTGTATCCCTTGTTGCCCCTCTGGACCCGTTGCTCCAGCTGGCCCTGGTACTCCTTGTATTCCTTGCGGGCCCTGAAGTCCCTCTGGGCCTTCTGGACCTGTTGGTCCTATATCACCCATTGGACCCTGTATCCCTTGAACTCCTTGTGGTCCTGTTGCTCCTGATGGCCCTGGTACTCCTTGTATTCCTTGTGGACCTTGATCTCCTGTTGCTCCTGTGGCCCCTTGAGGACCTATAGCCCCCTGTATACCTTGTGGACCTTGATCTCCTGTTGCTCCCGTTATCCCTTGAATACCCTGAACCCCTTGGATTCCTTGTTCACCAGTTACTCCCGTCGGACCAGGAATACCTTGAATTCCTTGCGGACCTTCTGGACCTGTTGGGCCAATTGGCCCTTGGATTCCTTGAATTCCTTGTAGCCCCTGCGCACCTGTTGCTCCTGTACTTCCCGTCGGACCAGGAATCCCCTGACCTGTTGCTCCAGTATTTCCAGTTGCACCTGTTGCTCCAGTCGCGCCTGTACTTCCACTCGGTCCACCACCCGGCCCTGTCGCACCAGTTGGCCCTGTCGGACCAGGAGGTCCTCCAGATGGTCCAGTTATCCCTGTTGGACCTGTTATTCCAGTCGGGCCAGTTATCCCCTGACCTGTTGCTCCCGTTGATCCCGTACTTCCACTTGGTCCTTGTGACCCTTGTATTCCTTGGACTCCTTGAATTCCTTGAGGACCAGTTACTCCCGGTATCCCTTGTATTCCTTGGATTCCTTGAGTTCCCTCAGGTCCAGTAGCTCCAATCGGCCCTTGTAATCCCTGTACTCCCTGTATCCCTTGCGCTCCTGTCGCTCCTGTCGGACCAATCGGACCTTGTATTCCTTGCACACCTTGTAAACCTGTCGCTCCCGTTTCCCCTTGTGGCCCCCTTAATCCTTCTGGTCCCTGCTGCCCTTCTGGTCCAGTTGCACCTATTGGTCCAACTGGACCTTGAATCCCTTGCACACCTTGAGGTCCAGTCGGACCCATCTCTCCCATTGGACCTTGAAATCCTCTCGGTCCTTGCGGTCCAGTCGGACCTTGTGGACCTGTTGGACCAGTAATCCCTATACCCGTAAATCCAGTTGGAACAGGAGGAAAAGTAGGACCAATAAGTTCTGGTGGGATTCTAAAATTAGATTGTTGTTTCCCTTTATTATCACGATTCTTCACACTTTCACCACCTACAAAACGTCTTTTTCATAATAAATAAACCTCTTCTTAATCTATTTACAAAAATAATCTCCAAGACTATTTTTATTTCAAATAAATAAAACTCCCTTAATTCCTTAAGGGAGTCCTGCAATTGAATCCATATTATCTGTATTAGGGACAGCTTGCGCTATACCCGATGTATTTACACTTTGCCCCATATTTGTTCCTGTTACAGTACCAGCAGGGGTGCCCCTTGTATATGTCGTCGTCACCGAATCTCCTGGTTGTAAACAAAGTTTTGTCTCCGTCCCTATTACTGTAACAACATCAATCCAGGTGCACCCCATTGAACCACTATATGATTTCGAAGCAGTAAATGAAGTATCACTCAAATTATCACCTGTAAATATATTCCCAGTGTTATTCACAATAACAAACTCTTTTATATGCGCAGGCATAATTACACTCTACCTTTCCTTTACGAACCTAATGTACGTGTACTCGTTGCCAAAGGCGGAAGGAATACCGATGTTCTAATCACCGCTTCTGGCTGCCTTTTTCCATTTAAAAAAATAGCAGCACTCGATCCTCCAGCACCTGCATATACTTTCGCCACAGCTAAAGGCGAGATATCATAGCAGTCGCCGACATTAACAGCTCCTGTATTATTAATAATTTTTACTTTACGCAAATTAATCCCCATTTACCCCTCCTCCTTTTTTATACTGTATGCAAAAAAAAAAAACTTGAAACAGACTCGTTTCAAGTTTTTAACTATTAACTATTTCGTTTCACCTTCATATTGAAGCATACCGCCAACCATGTTCACTGTTTTAAATCCTTGCTCATTTAAATAATGACATACATTTTCACTGCGCATTCCTGAACGACAAATAAAGATATATTCATTCTCTTTATTAAAGAACTCTACTTTATGTGGGATATCGCCCATTTTAATATGTACAGCTTCTGGAATCTTTCCTGCCGCTACTTCTTCATCTTCTCTTACGTCTACTAGAAATAACGTTTCTCCATTTTCTAAACGCTCTTGTACCTCTTCTGTAGTAATTGTTTTAACTTCTGTCATATGTAGTTCCTCCTTATATACAATAAAACCTTTAGTTTCTTTTCCACAAACATTCTCTACCAATTTTAGCATGCAAAAGAAAGAACGCAAAGAATCGAAAAGCTATTTCTCAATTTTCTCGCAAAACTTATTCTTTACAAACATAACTAGCACATTGTATCCTCAATATACTTGTTTTATGAAAGGAGTCGATTAAAATGACGCTTTTTCTTTTCATTATGGGCATTGTGTTCTTACTCGCTGCAATTATTGCCCTTAGTATGAAAAATAATAGAAAAATAAAATCCCCACAAGAAATGTCATTCTTATTTCTATTGCTTAGCATAGCGTTTTTCGGTATAGCAATCGCTACATATATTTTCCGTCTACAAATTATGTAAAAAAAGGTGCCTACTACAAACATTGCACCTTTTCCCCATCATTTGTCTTCTACACAAAACTAGATACTCTCCGATTCAAAAATTCATAAACTTTTTTTTCAAATAAATGAATATCAAATGCTCCTGCCATATGCCCATTTATACTTTCTATCTCATACACTTCCGCATATTTTCCTTGTTTTTGCAAAATATCTACCATTTTATAATTATAACGAGACGGCTGAAGCAAATCTTGTTTACACGGAATCATAAGTACATTCGCTTCTATGTTAGAAAGAGATTCTTCTAGTGAAGAAAACCCATATGCAATATCATGCAATAAAACTGCCTTCGCAGTATACATCCACGAATTTGCATCTACTAACTCTATACTTCTATATGTCGCTTTATTTATCTCTTTTTCAAATGATGTTAGTGTAGAAAACTTTTTATAAGGTTCTATCTCTATACTATTACGAGGAAATGCCATTTCATAAAAATGCTCATCAAACGCGTTCATAAACATCATTCTATTTGCTAAATGAAGCCCCTTTATCGGCTGCTCTTCTCCATATTTTCCATCTTTCCAACTTGGATCCAGTTGAATTGCCTCAATCGCATTTTGTGCTACGTTTACTGACGTAATAATTGGATTTTGTGGGTTCGTAATAACGCCAATCATCCGCTCTACCATATATGGATAGTGAACCGCCCATTGTTGTGCAATCATTCCCCCCGCCGACGGTCCGATTACAGCGTGTAACCTTGAAATTCCCATACCTTTTATTAACTCATATTGCATACGAGCCACATCAAGAAATGTAAAAAACGGAAAATCCATAGCATATTCTTCTCCAGTTTCTTTGTTAATTGATTTCGGTCCTGTTGTAATCACATATGGATTTCTCACCTGCACATTACAAAAATTATCCGTACATATAACAAAATACTTATTTGTATCAATTGCTTTTCCAGGTCCGATGAGCCCATCCCACCAACCAGACTCCTCATCATGCACTGTATATTTTCCTGCCGCATGACTTGTTGCACTAAAATAATGACAAACCAAAATCACATTTGACCTTTCTCTATTTAACGTACCATATGTCTCATATCCCATTTGAACAGGCATTTCCCTGCCATTTTCAAACGTAAACTCTTTTAAAACAAACTTCTCCTTTTTTACAATTTGCACAGCCTCTCCCTCTCCCCGTTATAGTATGAACTGCTTACTAAAGGTTTTTTTCTATGCAAACTAATCTCCTTCTTCTTTTCATAAATAAATGAATAATATACAAAATTAGCCACAAAATAGCACTATATTACACAATTAAAGAGGGCATACATATGATTTGGAATTGGTTACGTAAGAAAAAAAAATCAAATACAACAGAGGCAAAAGAAGCCGATAACTGGAAGCAGCAGTCTAACAATCCAGATGACGATAACAACGAACAGACTAGAAGTATGAAACATACTAAAGGTAAAAATAACGAGCGAGATGATTCTTCTCAAGATAAACAGCAAAACTCTAAGCAAGATGATTCTTCTCAGGAGAAACAGCAAAACTCTAAGCAAGATGACTCTTCTCAGGAGAAACAGCAAAACTCTAAGCAAGATGACTCTTCTCAAGATAAACAGCAAAACTCTAAGCAAGATGACTCTTCTCAAGATAAACAGCAAAACTCTAAGCAAGATGACTCTTCTCAGGAGAAACAGCAAAACTCTAAGCAAGATGACCCTTCTCAGGAGAAACAACAAAACTCTAAACAAGATGACCCTTCTCAGGAGAAACAACAAAACTCTAAGCAAGATGACTCTTCTCAGGAGAAACAGCAAAACTCTAAGCAAGATGACTCTTCTCAAGATAAACAGCAAAACTCTAAGCAAGATGACTCTTCTCAGGAGAAACAACAAAACTCTAAGCAAGATGACTCTTCTCAGGAGAAACAACAAAACTCTAAGCAAGATGACTCTTCTCAAGATAAACAGCAAAACTCTAAGCAAGATGATTCTTCTCAAAGTAAGCAACAAAGCTCTAAACAAAATGATTCTTCTCAGAATAAGCAACAAAGCTCTAAACAAGATGATTCTTCTCAAAGTAAGCAACAAAGCTCTGGAGGTAATAGTATTTATGACTTTACCAAACCAGAAAAAGACCGTATTCATTCTCTACAAGATTTAATAGAGAAACTTAAAAAGTCTAGTGATTTTATTAATTACCATACATCTGACGATGAAACGATGCCTTATTGGATTTCTTACTATCGCCCTTCACTTGATGGAGAGAAATTACAGAAATATTTAATGCCCACTCTTTTAGAAAAACATTGTGCTTCTCTAGAACAACTAAAAGAACATATTCCGATGAGCGGCATTACAATTACGAATGACTTACAAAAAATTGAAGACATGGTTTTAAAGGGGCATGCGATTATTCAACTGAACCAGCAAGATCAAAAGTGCATGCTTGCAAACATTGCAATTGATAATTACCGGGCGCCAAGTCCTCCATTAAATGAATCGACAGTTATTGGTCCTCAGGAAGGTTTCGTAGAAGCTATCGATACGAATATTAATTTAGTACGAAAACGCCTTCCTGTTTTAGAGCTACAGACAAAAGAAATGATTGTTGGAGAGTTTTCAAAAACAAAGGTTGTCATGATGTATTTGGACAACCTCGCTGAAAAAGAGAATGTAGATTTTCTAGAAGAATCATTGCGTGCTCTTGAATATGATCAAATTAATGATAGTGCTTATATCCAAGAATTAATGGGAGAAAAGTCGATTTTCCCTCTCTATATCAATACAGAGCGTACTGATAGAGTTACAAAAGCACTAATTGATGGAAAAATCGCTATTTTTGTTGATGGTTCCCCAAGCGTGTTACTTACACCAGTATCATATTTTGATTTTTTCATTTCACCAGAAGACTATAACGTCTCTTGGCTATACGCTACATTTTCACGCATTTTACGCCTTATCGCTGTTCTATTTTCAATTTGTGCTACACCGTTATACGTTGCAGTTTTAAATTATCATTATGAACTCATTCCAAGTGATTTACTTGAAACTTTAATTTTATCAAGGGCACAAGTACCGTTTCCACCTTTAATTGAAGCGCTCTTTTTAGAACTCGCAATTGATTTATTAAGAGAAGCTGGCGCAAGGTTACCGATGAAAGTTGGTCAAACTCTCGGTATTGTAGGCGGTATCGTAATCGGGCAAGCATCTGTACAAGCTGGTTTAACGAGTAATATTTTATTAATTATCGTTGCCTTATCAGCACTTGCTTCCTTTATTACGCCTATTTATAAAATGGGTAACGCCGTTCGATTACTACGCTTCCCATTTCTAGCATTCGCAGAAGTAGGAGGGCTCTTCGGTATTTCTCTTGGATTTATCTTCTTATTTACGCATCTATTCAGGCTTACTTCCTTACGTAAGCCGTACGCTTTGTTTTATCCGACAAGACAACAATCCGTTAAGGACTCTTGGATTCGTTTTCCTTTAACAATGATTGATACAAGAGATGTACAAGCAAGACCACAACATGTAAAAAAATCAGCAAAAGGGATTTCAACAAAACATAGATCGGACTTTGATGATTAAGAAATGAGGTGCATTGATGAGTAAAGTTCAAGAAAAATATCAAATATCTCCTATCTTTGTTTTCTTCTTAATTCACGGTGCACAATTTGGAGCTGGCGTTCTCGGCTTCGCTCGAATTATAGCAAAAGCCGCCGGATACGACGGCTGGATAGGAGTTCTCCTCACAGGAATTATCATTCATATTCTCATCTGGATGATGTATTATTCATTAAAAAATACAGAAGGAAACTTAATTGATTTACACAAACAGATTTTTGGAAAATGGATTGGAAATGGTATTAGTCTCATCTTTATGGCTTATTTTTTTATTGTAAGTATTTCTGTCGTTCGAACCTATGTCGAAATTATTCAAGTGTGGATGTTTCCTAGCGCATCCACCTGGATGCTCACTTTCTTTTTATGTTTAATAAGTTATTACATTATTTCATCAGGATTCCGCGTCATTACAGGAATTTGTGTTATTTCCGTTGGTGGAACATTAGGTTATCTTTTTCTAAGTCTTTTCATTTTGAAATTCTCACATTGGGATAATTTACTTCCAATGTTTTCACATTCTTTTACAGATATTTTGAAAGCAGCTCAACTATCCATTTATAGTATGACAGGATTTGAAATTTTCCTTATGGTTTATCCGTTTGTTAAAGAACCAGAAAAATCTCATAAATTTGCACAATATGGTGCATTATTCTCTAACTTCTTATATTTATTTAGTACGATTCTCGCTTTTACATTCTTTAGCGAAAAACAACTACTCAAAACAATTTGGTCTCAACTCTCAATGACACAAGTTATTAAGCTTCCTTTTATTGAGCGACTTGAGTATATTGCTATTTCCGGTTATGCTCTCGTTATTATTACAAGCTTTATTCTACCTTTATGGGCCGCTACTCGAGGAACGCATGAAATCTTTCGTGTAAAACAACGAGGTATTTTAATTGCATTTATGCTTATTACCTTAGTTGTTTCACAACTTTTAACAAATAGGCATGATATTAATGATTTTATTAGTAATACATCTAAAGTTAGTTTTTGGCTTATATATATATATATCCCAATTCTATTTATTATTGTGTGGGTGAAAAAAAAATGGACAAAACCAAAAAAAAATTAATACTTCTTATTTGCATCAGTATCTTCAGTCTAACTGGTTGTTTACAAAAAAATATTATTGATGATGTTCAGCTCATTCAAGGAGCTGCCTTCGATACAGCAAAAGATAATAAAGTAAAAGTTACATTTGTTTGTCCCATACAAAAAAAGGGAAATAAAGTTCAAGTTTATGAAGGAACAGGAAACGCAGTAAAACAAGTAAAGGCAGATACATCTTTAGAATCTTCGCAACCGTTCGCAAGCGGGCAAATGCGTGTTGCCTTATTCACAACAAAGATTGCTAAAAAAGGATTATCAACTTCCTTTGACACATTAATTCGTGATGTGAATATTGGTAACTCACTGTATGTTGGACTATTAGAAGGCAGTGGTACTGAACTATTTAAAGGAAAATATAGTACCTCTTACAATGTTGCGATTTATATAAAAAAAATGTTAGAACATAATATGGACACTGGGCCTTTGCCAACTGACAATTTATATTTAGGTGCCTTCAGGTACTACCGTGAAGGACAAGATTCTTATATGCCTATCCTAAAAAAACATGGTGATAAAATAAAAATTACTGGTATCGGTCTTTTGAAAAAGGATAAGTTGGTCGGAACAATTAAGTATCACGATATGTTTGTTTTCAAAGGACTGCTAGAAAAACACCGCTTGGACTCACATGAATTTAAAACCAATCCTGGCTATGCAATGATTAATAACATTCGTTCCGTTCCTACCTACGAAGTAAATACAAAAAATGGAAAACCTTCTTTCTATATTCATGTAAAAATGGAAGCTCGTATTCAAGAATTATCTCGAAAATTCAACTTAGAAAATAAAAAGAACACGCAAAAAATAGCGAAAGCGGTTGAGAAACAGTTAGATGCAAAAGCTACAAAACTAATTAAACAGTTTAAATCCTTAAATGTTGATCCCCTTGGACTTGGAGCAAAATATAGACAACATTATCGCCCATTTAAATTAGAAGAGTGGCGAAAAATGTACAAAGATGTGCCAATTAAAGTAAAGTACACCGTTGATATTACAAATTCTGGTGTAATTGAATGAGAAATGATTGAACTCCTCTCTCCAGCATGATACAACGGAGAGAGGAGTTTTTTATTATCAAATAGAGAGAGAAGATATTTATGGGGGAGCTTATGTCTAAAAAATTAGTAAAGCCTATTTTAAATGGTATTTTATTTCTCGGCGTCTTTTTATTTGCTCATACATACTTGAAAAATGTTTCCTTCACACGTTACTTGCTTGCCGTTATACCAATGTTACTGATCGGTATATTCGGCATTGATCTTATTTTATCTATTTTAATTAAGAAAGAAGAATAACGAGCGAACATCTTATTTCTATAAGATGTTCTTTTCATTTCATAATCACCTTATGTTACAATAAACTTCGGCATAACGTAAGAAAGGATGAAACAACATGACAAACGAAAAAGGTTTAGATAAAGGATACGAACTCGTTGCGAAAATGCATGAAGTATTCGGACATCCTGTAACAAATACCCCAACAAAATTAACAGAAGAGCGCGCAAAAATCCGTGCGAGTTTTATGCAAGAAGAGCTAGAAGAATTTCTAGAAGCAACGACTGTTGAAGATCAATATGATGCACTGATTGACCTTATTTACTTTGCATTTGGAACGTTTGCCGAAATGGGCGTACGTCCAGATAAAGGATTCGAAATTGTAAATAACGCAAACATGGCAAAATTATTCCCTGATGGGAAACCTCGATTCCGCGAAGGCGATGGCAAAATTCTAAAACCAGAAGGCTGGCAAGCGCCAGAGCCACAACTTCGTGCTGAAATCGAACGTCAACGCCAAGAAGCTGAAAAAAACTGCTAGGATTTCCTAGCAGTTTTTTATTATTTCTTTTTTTCTGCAATTTATTAATGACCCACGTGTCCCGCGTGTCCTGCTGCTCCACTAATGCTAGCCGCTCCTGCTGCTGCCCCTGCTCCTCCTGCTCCAATTCCACCTGTCCAAGGAGAAGATTGTTGCTGTTGATATTGTTGATATTGTTGGTATTGTTGGTGCTGTTGACCATGTTGACCATGGTGACCATGTTGCCCTTGATGACCGTGTTGTCCTTGATGACCGTGTTGCCCTTGGTGACCATGGTGACCGTGTTGCCCTTGATGACCGTGTTGCCCTTGGTGACCATGATGAGCGTGCTGGCCTTGGTGCGTTTGATAAAGAACAGCTTGCGGATGAATGTGGTGGTGTCCATGGTGGTGTACTTGTTGCTGATGACCCTGGTGGTCTTGGTGATGATAGTGTCCATGGTGACCGTGTTGGCCTTGATGATGATGGTGTCCATGATGTCCTTGATGTCCTTGGTGTCCTTGGTGCCCTTGGTGCTGATGGTGTCCATGATGTCCTTGGTGCCCTTGGTGCTGATGGTGTCCATGATGTCCTTGGTGCCCTTGGTGCTGATGGTGTCCATGATGTCCATGTTGACCTTGATGGTGGTGATGTCCATGATGTCCGTGAACAACTTGCGGATACCCACCTATTCCTCCAGCTACAACACCTATTCCTGGTACCGGAAATCCTGTCTGCACTCCTCCAACGAAAGAAGGAAATGTAGTTGGTGCTCCTACTGGAATTCCTGTCTGTACACCAGCTACTGATGTTGGAAATCCCCCTGTTATTGTAGGCATTCCAGCCCCTGATGTCGAAAAGCCTCCCATTGATGTAGGCATTTCAGTTTGCATGCCAGCTACCGATGTTGGAAATCCGCCCGCGCCTCCCCCCATCCAGCTCGGAATTCCACCGTATCCTTGTTGTCCTCCTCCCATTAACATCATTTGTTCATAACTATCCGATCCACCTCCGAAGAAGCCATGTGGTGCATTATTGTCCATCCCTTTCATTCCTTTCACCTCTTCTACTCAATTTAGCCTACCTTTTTTATCATATTTCCTATAGAAAAATAGGTGTTTGTCTGTATGGGAATTCCGCTCTTTTATTTGTACGTAATGGAATAATTAAAAACTTAGACTAATCTAATCCATAGATGATTTTCTACACAAAAAAGCTCAGAGCCTAAATGCTCTGAGCTTTTATTTAGCGTTAATTAGTTTGCAACAACGTTAACAAGTTTTCCAGGAACAACAATTACTTTACGAACTGTTTTCCCTTCAATTTGGTCTTGAATTGCTTCAAGTGCAAGTTGTTCCATTTCTTCTTTTGATGCGTCTTTACTCATTGTTAGTTTTGTGCGAACTTTACCCATAACTTGAACAACGATTTCAACTTCATCTTCTACAAGTTTAGACTCATCAAATGTTGGCCAGCTTGCATATGTGATTGTCTCATTGTATCCAAGTTTGCTCCATAGCTCTTCCCCGATATGAGGTGCAACTGGTGCGATCATTTTTACGAAACCTTCTACATATTCTTTCGGAAGTGTTTCAGCTTTGTATGCATCGTTGATGAATACCATCATTTGAGAAATCGCTGTATTGAAGCGAAGCTCTGCATAGTCTTCTGTTACTTTCTTCACTGTTTGGTGATAAGCTTTTTCAAGCTCTTTATTTGGTGCATCAGTAATTTTCTCGCTTAATTCACCGTTATCTTGAATGAATAGACGCCATACGCGGTCTAGGAAACGACGAGCTCCATCAAGACCATTTTCAGACCAAGCGATTGAAGCGTCTAATGGTCCCATAAACATTTCGTATAGACGAAGTGTATCTGCACCGTGGCTTGCTACGATATCATCAGGATTTACAACGTTACCTTTTGATTTACTCATTTTCTCGTTGTTTTCACCTAGAATCATACCTTGGTTAAATAATTGTTGGAACGGTTCTTTCGTTGGAACTACACCGATATCGTATAATACTTTATGCCAGAAACGAGCATATAGTAAGTGAAGTACAGCGTGCTCTGCACCGCCGATATAAATATCAACTGGAAGCCATTGTTTTACTTTTTCAGGATCTACAAGTGCTTCGCTATTGTTTGGATCGATGTAGCGTAGGTAATACCAGCAGCTACCAGCCCATTGCGGCATTGTATTTGTTTCACGACGACCTTTTTTACCCGTTTCAGGATCTACAACATTTACCCACTCGTCAATGTTAGCAAGTGGTGATTCACCTGTACCTGAAGGACGGATGTTTTCTGTTTTCGGAAGAACTAATGGTAATTCTTCTTCCTTCACAGCTGTCATTGTCCCATCTTCCCAGTGAATTACCGGAATTGGCTCACCCCAGTAACGTTGACGGCTGAATAACCAGTCACGTAGACGGTACGTTACTTTTTGATTTCCTGCGCTCGTTACTTCAAGCCATTCAATCATTTTTGCGATTGCCTCTTCTTTATTTAATCCATCAAGGAATGCTGAGTTTACGTGTGCACCATCACCTGTGTACACTTCTTTCGTAATATCTCCGCCTTTTACAACTTCCTTCATCGGAAGATTGAATACTGATGCGAATTCATAGTCACGCTCATCATGAGCTGGAACTGCCATTACAGCACCTGTTCCGTAAGTTGCAAGAACATAGTCAGCAATCCAGATTGGTAATTTCTCACCGTTTACTGGGTTAACTGCGTAAGCACCAGTGAATACACCAGTTTTCTCTTTCGCAAGTTCTGTACGCTCTAGGTCACTCTTCATTTTTACAGCGTTAATGTAAGCTTCTACCGCTTCTTTTTGTTCTGCTGTTGTAATTTCTGCAACAAGTGCATGTTCCGGAGCTAGTACACAGTATGTTGCACCAAATAGTGTATCAGGGCGCGTTGTGAATACTGTGAACTTCTCGTCTGTACCATCGATATTGAAGTGTACTTCTGCACCTTCAGAACGACCGATCCAGTTACGTTGCATATCTTTTAAACTTTCTGGCCAATCAAGTTCATCTAGATCTTCTAATAGACGATCTCCGTAAGCTGTAATTTTTAACATCCACTGTCTCATCGGACGACGCTCAACTGGATGTCCACCACGCTCACTCTTACCATCAATGATTTCTTCGTTTGCAAGTACTGTACCAAGTGCTGGACACCAGTTTACAGGTACTTCATCAACGTAAGCTAAGCCTTTTTCAAATAGTTTTAAGAAGATCCATTGTGTCCACTTATAGTAGTTTGGATCTGTTGTATTTACTTCACGGTCCCAATCATAAGAGAAACCTAGTGATTTAATTTGGTTACGGAACGTATTAATATTATGCTCTGTAAATTCAGCTGGGCTGTTTCCAGTATCAAGTGCATATTGCTCTGCTGGAAGACCGAATGCATCCCATCCCATTGGATGAAGAACGTTATATCCTTGCATACGCTTCATACGAGATAAAATATCTGTCGCTGTATAACCTTCTGGATGTCCTACGTGTAGGCCTGCACCTGATGGATATGGGAACATATCTAGTGCATAAAATTTTGGTTTTTCTGTTTCATCTGGCGTACGGAATGTTTTATTCTCTTCCCAGTACCCTTGCCACTTCTTCTCAATATCTTGATGATTAAAGCTCATGAGATACCCTCCTTGAAATTCTATTTATTTTCACCGCCCAAAATACAAAAAACCTCTCATCCCTAGAAAGGGACGAGAGGTTATAGATTCCCGCGGTACCACCCTAAATTAATGTAAAAATATACATTCGCTTAGATCCGTAACGTGGATTAACGGCAATTGCTACTATTAGTTTCACAACTGCAACTCAAAGGCGAGTTCATAACGAAACGTGGATTGACTTGCACCGACCGTCAACTCTCTAAACCCGCTTCTATTACTACTACTCCTTCTCACTGTTATTACACATATGAGTTAATGTGAACTACCCTCCACTTAGTATCTCTAAAAAGCTTACTTAAAGCGGGCTTCTCGGTTATTCGTTACTTTTAATAACTAACGAATTCGTCTTAAGACAGCCGAGCTATCTCCCTTGTTCAAAAGGTTATTTTATTTAAATATATTCTAAAACATGTTACATGTTCCGTCAAACTAAACTGCAATTTTTTCTTCAACTGTTTCTTCTACTTTTACTCGTTTATCATAAATGCTCGTTGCTATAAGCGCTACTACAAGCATTACCATGATTGCTATAAACAATACTTCCATATTGTATAAATCCACAATCGCTCCGCCAACGACCGGCCCGAACATTTTCCCTACAGTCGCCGCGCTATTTACGATCCCTTGATAAAACCCTAATTTATCTTTTGGTGCAAGTATATTTGCAATCGTTGGAACCGCAGGCCATACAAATAACTCACCAATAGTTAATGTTACCATCGCAACGAGGAACATCGTAAATTGCTGCGCTTGACTTAATACAACGAATGACGCCGCAAAAATGATAATTCCAATCGTAATTTGCTGTTTTAAAGAACGCTTCATCCAGCGAATTAGCATACTAACTAGCGGCTGCGCACAAACGATCATTGCTCCGTTTATCGTCCATAATAAACTATAGTGACGAAGGCTAATATTCAATTCTTGCATATGTGTTGCAATCGCCCCTTGCCACTGTACGTATGTAACCCAGCATAAAGCATATGCTACACACACGATAAGAAGTGCTTTAAATCCAGGTGTAAGTGACCAACCTTTTTTCATTTCGACTTCTTTTTGCACTCCTGGATCCTTCTTGTCTTCCATACCACGGAATCCAATAAAAGCAATTAAGAAGAAAACAAAGTATAAAATAAAGTTCGCTAAGAAAATATAATCAAAACGATACGAAGCAACTAATCCACCACATGCTGTTCCGATCGCAATACCAACGTTTTGTCCAACGTACATCGCATTAAATGCTCGTCTGCCGCCTTCTGGCCAAACCGTACCGACCATCGCATACATCGATGGGAAGACCATTCCAGAACCGAAGCCGATTAACGCTAGCCACACAACATATAACGGCCAACCGTGGAAGAACACAAGACCTAAAATTGATACAAGTGTAATCACAATCCCTACTAAAATTGATTTATAGCCGCCCCATTTATCAAATAAAACACCACCGAGCAAGTTTCCGATTACACCAGTAAGCGAGTTGATCATTAATACCATTCCGGCCACAGATAAAGATTTTCCTAGGTGATCATGCAAATAAATTGTATTAAAAGGCCATAAAAAAGAAGCACCCGTGACATTAATAATCATCCCAGCTACTAATAGCCATACTTTCCTTGGCATAGTTTCCCCTCCTATTCTATTTTTTTCGTTCATATATATAACAGTAAAATTGTAGTCGTTTTTAAATAGGAAGGCAACTGATTAATAGTTGATGAAATTCAGATAATGGTTCGTCGGTAAATGAAATTATATTGGTTGCTGCATGAAAATATATCAGCGATTTTTCAATTATATCGACTTACTGACAAAAAACGACATCAGTAACAATATATAAATAAGGGAGACTGCATGAACTTCATGCAGTCTCCCTTATTTATATTATCCAACTTCTTTTTCTCGCTTCGCACGTTCTTTAGCGCTCCATTTAAATATTTTATCTAATACTGAATATATTCTCCCAGATTCTTTCGTTAACAAAGGTCCTAACGATGCCAATATTAAAACATACAGGGCTGAGAATGGTTTAATCGTTGCCATTAAGCCGCCCGCAATTCCAATATTCGCGACGATAATGGAAAACTCTCCGCGTGATACAAGTGTTAAACCAATATTCGTAGAAGCCTTATGCGATAATCCCGCTTTACGCCCTGCAGCCATTCCAGCGGTAAAATTACCGATAAGAGTAATGAAAACTGCTCCTAATGCCAACCACACTGCTCCTCCAAGTGAAAATGGATCTATACTTAAACCGAAGCTGAAAAAGAATATAGCTCCAAAGAAATCACGAAACGGAACAACGAGCTGTTCAATCCGATCACTATGCTCCGTTTCTGAAAAGACGAGTCCTAGTAATAATGCTCCAATCGCCTCTGCAACATGAATCGTTTCTGAAAATCCTGCTACAAAGAACAAAATAGCGAATATTACAATAATAAAAATTTCATTGGATGAAATATCTAACATTTTATTTAAAAATCGCGTAGCTTTTCTAGCAACTACAAAGAATAGTAGCATATACCCTACCGCGATTAAAATAGATGTAAGAGCACCTACAAATGACGTTGCCCCTCCGAGTACTAATCCTGAAACGACTGATAAATATACCGCTAAAAAGATATCATCAAACATAATGATTCCTAAAATTAGCTCCGTCTCTTTATTACCAGATCTTCTTAAATCAACAATTACTTTCGCAACAATTGCACTCGATGAAATTGTTATGATCCCAGCAATAATTAATGTTTCTAATAAGGGGAAACCCATTATATATCCGTAAAGTAAACCTAATATAAAATTAAGCGATATATGAACAGTTCCCCCAAAAGCAATTGATTTTCCTGATTTAATTAATTTTTTAATTGAGAATTCTAAGCCTAAATAGAATAAGAGGAATATAACGCCAACACGGCCGAGGAAGGAAATAACTTCTCCGCTTTCAATAAATCTTAAATCGATAAGCCCTAAATCTGGGGCATGAGGCCCCACTAACATACCGAGTATAATGAGAAACGGAATAATCGAGAACTTTAACTTTGCAGCGAGAATAGCTGCAAAAGCGACTAATACTAACGCAGTTCCAACTTCAAAGATTAAAGTATCCATCGATTATGAATCCCCTCCTACTGAAAGCAACTCATTAATAATTCTTTTTACTTCATGTCTTTCGCCTGATAATACGAGCATATCGCCAGCTTCAATGATAGAATCTGGGCCTGGATTAAAGAACTTCTTCATATTCTTTTTCAAAATGGCAATAATTGTTACGTTATATGCGTTTCGGACATGTAAACTACCAATTGTTTTTTGTACGACTGGTGCATTATTTTCCACCTTAAACCACTCAATTGATAACCCTTCAAAAGCCATTTCAATCGTATCTAAAGCTTGTGGTCTATATACCATTCCGCCCAATATAGCTGCAATTTGTCTCGCTTCGGAATCTCGAAGCGAGACGCTTGAAATACTCTCCTCATGATCAGCATCAAAATGGTACATTTCTCTTCGGCCATCATCATGAATAACGATAACCATCTTTTCATTACCTTTTGTAATCACTTCAAACTTACATCCAATACCCGGCAGTTCACTCTCTCTAATATTCATATTTTCCGCCTCCTAATTTTTTTAGTTACGGCTTTTATAAATCGACATCAATCTCCGTTTTAAAGGTCTCATCCTTTGAGATACCTAAATACTTTAGCGTCTCTGATGGAGTCGCGTGATGAAAATGTTTTTGCAATAGCGCAATCGCTATCCCTCTTTTGTACGCATGAAATCCAAACGTTTTTCGCATTGAATTCGTTCCGATCTTACCAACAACTCCAACTGCTTCTGCAGCATTATGAATTACACGATACGCTTGTTGGCGCGTAATTGAATTTGGCGTTTTATTAGATTGAAATACGTAATTTTCTCTTTTAACGCCAATAGATTGTACGTAATCTAAAAGCGCTTCTTTTACTTTTGTATTTAAATAAATATCTTGTTTAAATTTTTCATCTTTCACAGGAAGAGAATAAAACTCTTTAACAGTCCCGTCTTCATTTAATACATCTTCAAATTTCATGCTAAGTAGTTCTGTAATTTTTAATCCTGTGTTAATTCCAATAACAAATAAAAGATAGTCTCGCTGGGAGTGCTCTTTTAAATATTTTTTCATAGCCTCAATTTGGCTTATATCTTTTAATGCCTCTACAACTTCCATACATGTATTCTCCTCATCTTATGAACGGTAATTTTCTCATCATGTTGTCCATTTTACCTTATCATGCTATGAGATTTCCATGTATTATCCATTATTTTCACAATATACTTTTGTAATCCAAGCAATTTTCAATTTGGAAATTTACGATTGTACAAATACGTTGTGGTTAGAAAAGAAATAGGGGATAAAAGTTCAGCTTCTTTCTATAGATTGGATTCCTCCTTTCCTTATCCAGCTGCTTCCACTTTCATATTACGTTACTTATTTACATTATATTATATATTTCAGTAACATTAAAGTGTTTTTTCTGAAAATAATAAAAACCGAGCGTTTTTGCTCGGTTTTTATTATTAATCTTCTTTCGGAAGAACAATTCCTTTATACAATTGAACTGTAATGAAGTAATAAATCGCATAAATAACTACGAAAATTACGATTGGTACCCAAATACGGAAGTACGGATCGATTAAAATAAATCCGAAAATATTCATACCAACTAATACGTGAGCGATACCCACAATTGCTGGGAATAAGAATACTAAGAATAACTCTTTATAAATCGATTTCGTTAATAACTCACGGCGCACACCGATTTTACGAAGCATTTGATAACGCGTAATATCTTTTGATGCACCAGAAAGAATTTTAAACATAAGACAGCTTGCCATCATTGCTAAGAACGCAATTCCAAGGAAGAATCCCATAAATACTGTTCCACTCGCAATGCCATAGAACCCACTATAAGCTTGATATTTACTATCCATTTGTTCAGCTTTTACATTTTTATATTTAGCTAGCTGCAACTCGTCAATTTTTTTCCATTCTTTTGTGTATGCTACGAAATCGTCTGTTTTTCCAGTAAATACGATTCCTTCTTTACCATTTACAGTATCGTACATTTTTTGATCTACAACTTTAATGGCACGATCTTGGTATATATAATATGGTTGGATTGTTCTAAATGCCTCATCCCATTCTTCAGGCATTGCTTTTTCATTTTTATCTTGTTCTGATCTCACTCCTGCTACTGTACCTACTGGAGCTTCTCCTGAAATTTCTTTATATTTACCGAAACTTTCTTTACCTACACCATCTCGAATAAATGGCTTATGTTTCTCTAAATCTTCTTTTACATAATAAATATATTTGTCGTCTACTTTATAACGGTACTCAGCTTTATTTTTAAATGATATACCATCTAAAATTTTCTTCTCTTCAGCTGTTGGATTATGAACTACTGAATCATATATTACTAAACCATCAACCATTTTTATAACGTTATTTTTAAACGCCATACCACCTGAAATCGCACCAGCTCCAAGCGCTACTAACATCGCTACTGTCGCAAGTACTTTCGTTAAACTATTAATGCGGAAATTTAATTGAGCAAATGTAAAAGCGTTAAGCCCTTTTTCACTACGCTTTTTATTACTTTTTAACTTTTTCATAATAACTGGAAGAAGTGATCCAAATAGCATGTAAGTACCAGCTGTTGTTGTAATTAATGCAATAAGGATTCCCATTTCTCTTAGTTTTTCCATGTAAATCATTGATGCATAGCCAATTCCTAATAAAATAACAGCAAGGATTGCAACGACACCTGTCATTTTTCCTTTTACCGCAACACGCTCTGTTTGTGCATCCGCATGTACAAGTTGCAGTACAGAAATACGTGATAATTTAATACTGTTCATAATTGCTGATAATACAAATAGCGCAAAGAAGAAGATGCAAGTAACAGTCATAGATGGAAGGTAAAATGCTTTATAGCCTTCACCAGCAAATTCCAATTGTTTCATTAATAATTGACCAATACCTTCTGCAAGTCCTACACCAACCGCAATTCCGATTGCAAGAGACGCAGCACCTAATACAATCGTTTCAATAAACATAAGTAATGTAACTTTATGCTTTTTTGCTCCTAACATCATATACATACCAAACTCTTTTTGACGAAGAGATAGTAGAAACGAGTTCGCATATAAAATATAGAAGAACGTTATAATAGCTAGTAAAAATGAACCTGCTTGGAATACGAATCCAATTGATTGAATAACTGAGTTAGATTCGATAAACGCTTTATTCAGCGCTAACGTTTGGAACATATAAAAAATTGAGATAGACATGACAAGACCAACAAGTAAGACGATATAATCTTTCAGCTTACTCTTCAGCCCCGACATGGAAAGTTTGAATAACATGCTCTAGAACCTCCTTTCTTACGCTTTTTGTGTGCCTAGGTCCGCAAGCACATCTAAAATTTCTTTATAAAACTCTTCACGTGTACCACCGCGATGAATTTCTTTATACAGCTCACCATCTTGAATGAATAAAATTCGCTGACAATAACTTGCACTATACGGATCATGTGTAACCATCATAATAGATACGCCTTGTTCTTTGTTTAAGTTTGTCATCGCATCAAGTAAGCTCGCTGCATTTTTAGAATCAAGAGCTCCTGTTGGCTCATCCCCTAAAATAATTGCTGGCTCATGCACAAGTGCGCGCGCTGCTGCTGAACGTTGTTTCTGCCCACCAGATACTTCAGATGGATACTTTTGAAGAATTTCTGTAATCCCTAACATACCCGCTACTTTTTCTACTTTTGGTCCAATGTTACGTGATGAAACACCTTGAAGAGAAAGTGGAAGTGCAATATTTTCATAAATAGATAAGTTCTCTAATAAGTTGAAGTCTTGGAAAATGAATCCTAACTTTTGTGAACGAAAATCAGAAAGCTCACCTTGTTTCATTTTCGTAATATCCGTGCCCGCAATTTCAACAACGCCGCCCGTTGCTTTATCAAGTGTTGAAATTACGTTTAATAATGTCGTTTTACCAGAACCAGATGGTCCCATAATCCCTACAAACTCACCCTCTTGAATTGAGAATGAAACACCTTTTAACGCATGTGATTGGTTCTCACCTTTTTTACCGTACACTTTTTGGACGTTTTTCACGTCTACAACTGGTTTCGTCATATATATCCTCCTACGCTTGTTTTTCCATTACCTATTTTGCGCTTTTTGGAAGTGAACTGCTATTTGTTAACATTACATTTACCTTACACTTTTGTAATATAAAAAAGATGAGTGTGTAAGGTTCGTTGATAAATGAAAATTTTATTAGCGATTTCCCCACTTTTATCAGCGATTCGCGAAGGAATATCGCCTTACCGAATAAGATGACAATAAAAAATAGGCTGCTCCACAAAAGGAACAGCCCACTTTTCTCTTTATTTCTTTAAAGGTGTTACCGTCCAATACGTAACAACTCGCCAAATCCATTCTAATGGCCCCATTTTAAAGACCTTCATCCAAATTACACTAAATACAATTTGAATTGCATAAATTGCAATACACACATATAACGTCTGCATGTACGTTAAGTTTTCTGCAAAGTTAAATACACTTCCTGCGATTAAAATCATTGCAGTTTGTCCAATATAATTCGTTAAAGCCATTCGGCCATAATATTTCAGTGGTGCTAACAATGTTTGAATTGGTTTTAATTGAAGTAATAAAATTAATGCTCCAACATAGAAAGCTGAAATAATCGGTCCAACTGTAACACCAATTTTTAAAAATTGGCTTGCAGCATTCATTGTTCCATCCTCATTCTCAAGTATCATATTTATAAATGGTTCAGCAGGAACGTGCCCATATTGATACCATACAGCTATGACACTTAAAACAAACATAATACCTGTAAAAATAGCGACTTTCTTTATATTTTGCGTGAGATTTTCAAATACACGATATTGTCCTGCAGCAAGCCCCAATAAAATTAAGCCAAGTGGTAATAACTCTTTAACTCCCATTACACTGAAGGCAATTGTCAAAATAAGTCCTAGTACTAAGTTCACTTCTTTTTTCGCTTTATAAAACGGTAAAACGATTAACCCGCAAATTGCGTATAATGCTAATGCTTCTCCAGGCTGAAACATTTGATGAATTAGACCAAAAATAAATAATGCTACTAAGCGACGTAAAAATAAAACATAGCCATTCTTCCCTTTCGCAATCGCTCTTGAAATAAAGATATAGAATCCCACTCCAAATAAGAATGAGAAGATTGAGAAGAAACGACCTTCTACAAATAAGTATAAAAATCTTTGATAGCTAGCATTCACTGTATTAGGATCTGGAATTTTAATGTTAAGTAGTGCGAGAATATTTACTAAAATAATCCCTAGTAGTGCAAAGCCACGAATGTAATCTAACTCATCAATTCGCTTGTTTGTAATATTGTTCCCCATAAAGCAACTCCTTGTATAAAATTTAATCCTTCCTTACTCTACTGAAGAAAGTTGCTCACAACTATCGACAAACCTTACGGTAATCTTACATTATTGTCATATAACAAAATAAAACCAGGTCATATTGCGACCTGGTTTACTCTGATTGCTTCGATTTTTGCGGTTGTCCTTTTTTACTATTACGCTGTTTTACTTGAACAATCGGATCAAGTTCATTCGAAAATTCAGCGTTATGTCCATTTTGCGTTTTTTGCTCTGGATTATTTTGATCTGAACGTTTCGCCATTACATTCACTCCTTATTAGTGCGGTGTAATAATCATTTGATGTTGCAGTTGGCGAATTGCCATGCGTGCTCTATTTAGCTGCTCACGTTGCTCATCATTTGCATGTTGTTGCATCGTTTGTAAATCATTATATGCTTGTTCTAATTGCAACTGCGCATCCGAATACTCCATCGTATTATAATGCTCTTGTCTCATACCTTGGTCTAATTGTTCTTTCGCATATTCCACCGCTTGTTCCGCTTGTGTAATATACGATTCAAGTGATTGACGCTCTGCCATAATTGTCCCTCCTTGCTTCAATTCCCCTTTAGTGTGTCCCTTCCTTATGAACCTTATGAGTATGTTATAATGGATTTTGTGTTATTTTGACTCGGCTTAGGAGGGAAAGTAATGAAGGTTCAAAACCCTTTTCCATATACAAACGATAATAAACGTTATCATACATGGAATTATCATTTACGAAATGAATTTGGTGAAAAAATCTTTAAAGTTTCATTAGATGCTGGCTTCGATTGCCCGAACCGTGACGGTACAGTTGCTTATGGCGGTTGTACATTTTGCAGTGCTGCTGGATCTGGTGACTTCGCTGGCGATCGCCGCGATGATGTTATAACGCAATATCATGAAATGAAAGAAAAAATGCGCTCAAAGTGGAAAGACGGAAAATGTATAGCTTATTTCCAGGCGTACACAAATACACATGCTCCACTTGAAGTGTTAAAAGAAAAATTCGAACCGCTTCTAGCAGAAAAAGACGTTGTCGGTCTTTCTATCGCAACTCGTCCAGATTGTTTACCGGACGATGTTGTTGAATATTTAGCGGACTTAAATAAACGTACGTACCTTTGGGTTGAACTCGGACTACAAACCGTTCATGAACGTACTGCAAATCTTATTAATCGCGCTCACGATTATCCGTCTTATGTGGAAGGTGTAAATAAATTACGTAAGCACGGCATTAAAGTTTGCTCTCATATTATTAACGGTCTTCCACTTGAAGATTACGACATGATGATGGAAACAGCTCGTGAAGTAGCCAAGCTTGATGTTCAAGGAATTAAAATCCACTTACTTCACTTATTAAAAGGAACGCCAATGGTGAAGCAATATGAAAAAGGACAACTAGAATTCCTTTCTCTTGAAGATTACGTAAGTCTCGTTGTTGATCAACTTGAAATTATTCCAAAAGACGTAATTGTGCACCGTATCACAGGTGACGGTCCACCTGATTTAATGATCGGTCCAATGTGGAGCTTAAATAAATGGGAAGTATTAAATTCCATCGATGCAGAATTTGTACGCCGCGGAAGCTGGCAAGGAAAATATGCAAATGAGGAGAAACAAAAATGAAATTAGAACGTGTATTACCGTTTGCTCGCTCGCTTCTGCAAACGGCAGTAAAAGAAGGCGATTACGCTGTAGATGCCACTTTAGGAAACGGCCATGACACTTGCTTCCTAGCTGAAATCGTTGGAGATAGCGGAAAAGTATTTGGATTTGATATTCAAAAAGAGGCAATCGAAAGCTCAACAACTCGTCTAAAAGAAAAAGAACTTTTTGAACGTACTGTTTTAGTTCACGATAGTCACGATACTCTTCTATCCGTATTACCAGAAGATGCAAAAGGAAAAGTAACAGGCGCAATTTTCAACTTAGGTTACCTTCCAGGCGGAGACAAGCATATCGTTACAAAACCGAACTCAACAATCTCAGCGATCGAACAACTATTAGAAGTAATGGCACCTGAAGGTATCATCGTTCTTGTCATTTACCACGGACATCCAGAAGGACAATTAGAACGCGAAGCTGTACTTACATTTGCTGAAAAACTAGACCAAAAACAAGCTCACGTACTACGATATGGCTTCATTAACCAGCAAAATAACCCGCCATTTATTGTGGCGATTGAAAAGCGATAATATATCAACGATTTTTTCGATATATCTATCATAACTTACAATATATCAACGATTTCTCGGATATATCGATTGTTCGACAAAACGTAACAAAAAAAGACGTGCATTCACCGCACGTCTTTTTGTTATCCTCCTATATAATGGATATATACAATATCCGAAGAAAGAAGGGTAGAACTTTGCTAGTAGAACTACGGGGAATTCAAAAGAAGTATGGCAAATCACTTATACTAGACAACATTGATTTATCCATTCCAGAAGGAGAAGCACTCGCCATTGTTGGCGGGAACGGGACTGGAAAAAGTACTCTACTCAAAATAATTGCAGGCTTTATTTCACCTACAACAGGGACAATTCAAAGGAAAGAACATATACAAATCGGTTATGTACCTGAATATTTTCCTGAAGGTATTCGTTTTACATTAGAAGATTATTTATATCATCTCGGCTGCATTCACGGTTTATCAACAACATATGTAAGAAATAAAATTCCGATGCTCCTTGAGTCTTTTCACTTACATCATGCAAGGCATTCCGTTGTACGAAACTTATCAAAAGGTATGAAACAAAAAACAGGCATTATGCAAGCATTACTTACGGACGTACATTTATTAATTTTAGACGAACCGCTTTCTGGGCTCGATCCTAACTCTCAGCAAGAATTAGAACATATTTTACTATCATTAAAACAACAAGGTATATCTATACTCTTCACATGTCATGAAAAACAACTATTAGAAAACTTCGCCGATAGAATTGTGACGTTAGCAAATCATACAATCACAGCAGATACTTTTGTACAAAAATTAACGGAACAAATCTATATTGAGGCAATCGTTCACGACACATTTTCAGCGATAGAACTACAAAAGCAATCTGGTTTTATACACGTTGCATACAATTCAAATCAAAACCTTATTCAATTACAAATCGAAAAAGAATATACAAACGAAATGCTTCAGTTTTTATTACATAAAAAAGCATCTATCACACTGCTACAACCTAACTTTTAAATCGAAAGAAGGTTTATTATGTTCGCGCTTATTCGTTACCATTTTCTCGACTATACAAAATCGTATAAGTACGTCCCTCCTATTGCGATGTACTTTGTGAGCTTACTTTTTGTATATACATATAAACCGACTCCTATTGTACCGACATACTTAGAAACGGCACTCGCACTTTATTTATTATCTGCTTGGATTACAGTCACAATTTTTCATACGGAAGACCCTGTACAAGAACAAATTACTATTTCTCACACAAATAATATTTCTGCACTATATGTTGGTAAATACATTACGGCTCTTCTCATTTGTACTGTTTTATCTTTTATATCCATAATCTACCCAATTATTTTGCAAATGTTTAATGAAGAAATGACAGTTTCTTTATTTCTAGTCGGATTTCTCGCTCACATGTCTTTCTCTATACTAGGAATTTCAATTGCAACTTTATTTACTAGAAATATGATTCAAAAAGCAAGCACAGCTTGGCTTAGCCTGACATTTATATTACTTATAACGATCGCCTCCATCCGGTTTAAAAAAGAGTTACTATGGTTTTTACCACCTGTCGAAAGCTTTCTAATGCTTGGACAATACAAATTTAATATACTGACTCACACACTATGGCTCACAGCTTGGGCTATCCTATATTCATTTTTATTACTTACTTTATTTCTTTTTATCGTTCGCAAAAAACGTTTTTAATTACATATTAAAGGAGACAAAACAATGATCGGAATACTAGCAGGAATGGGACCAAAATCGACTGGGCCATTCGTCGATACAGTTGTAGCAAAGTGTCAAACAATATACGGAGCAAAACATGATATGGACTTTCCTCATATGATGATCTATTCGTGCCCAACACCGTTTTACATGGATCGCCCTATTGATCACGAAGCGATGAAAAAAGCGATTATTGAAGGAGCACAAAAACTTGAAAGTACTGGCGTAGAATTTATTGCTATGCCGTGCAATACGGCGCATCTTTATTTTGAGGAATTACAACATTCTCTTTCCATTCCGATTTTAAATATCGTCGATGAGACGTTACAAACAATTCCTGAAAATATAAAAAGAGTCACGCTTCTCGCAACAGAAGCGACAATCCAAGCTGGTATTTATCAAGACGGGATTGCAAAGCGTAATATAGAGTACATTCATAACGAACAATGGCAGGAAAGCATTAATCAAATTATTACTTGTATTAAAGGCGGAGAAATTGAAGAAGCTCGAAAATTATGGAGTGTGCTCGTTGTACAGTTAAAAGCTGAAGTAGATACCGCTATTATCGCATGTACTGATTTGAACGTTGTGGCGGATGAGGATTTTGTTGATTCTGCTCAATGTCTTGCTGATGCGGTTGTTGAAATGTATTTATCAAATAAGAAGAAACATTTATAAACATTGAACACCTTCCTTTTGAAATGTGTTTTATGTTTGTTGAAACCCCTAAAAACTTTTAACATTCTTCACAATTCTTTCAAAGTATCCACACTTAATCTCGCTATATTAAATAAGTAGTTATTCATATAGGGAAGGTTAGGGGAACTGAAAGTATGAAAGTAAATCGTTCGCTTCATTACATTTTTTGGCGTTGGCATTTTTATGCAGGGCTTTTTATTACACCGCTTCTTATTACTTTGTCACTGAGCGGAATTGGGTATTTATTTCGGGAAGAGGTTGAAGATTTCATCTATAAAGATTTATATTTTGGGAAGAGTGCCCAAACAGAGTCTATTTCGATGGCTGATTCGCTTCTCTTAACAGAGAAAAAATATCCCCATTATAGCGTGGCGAAAATTAGTGAATTTAATGGGGATTATAATACAAGACTTACGATTGCAAATGAGTATACTGGGCAACAAAAATATGTGTATTTAGATAGTAATAATCAAATTGTTGGGGATCAAAACGCAAGTGAAACGTTTGCCAATATCATGCGGGAATTACATAGTTCTCTTTTAGTTGGTGGCACTGTCGTCAACTATACTGTAGAACTTGCGGCATGCTGGACAATCTTTTTAATCGTAACCGGATTGTACATGAGTATACGCCAATTCAAAAATACACCATCATCCAATAAGCGAGAAAAAGCAAAAAGACGTCATTCTATTATCGGTATTATATTTACAATTCCTCTCTTTCTGCTAGTCGCATCTGGATTGCCGTGGTCAGGATTTATGGGGAACCAAATTTATAAAATTGCATCTTCTAATGAATCACTCGGATATCCAAAATTGTACATGGCACCGCCTGAATCAAAGGTAAAAGAATTGCCGTGGGCAACAAGAAAAGAAGCTCCACCTGAATCGAATTCAAATGAACCGAAAGCAATTTCTATCGATGAATTACAAAAAGGAATTGAAATAAAGAAGCCATATGTGATCTCACTACCAGCTGATACGAAAGGTGTATTTACTATTTCGAAATCGAGCGGTTCTGGTATTACAGGTATGCATGTTGCACCAAATGAAGAGATAACAGCTTACTTTGATCAATATAGCGGGAAACTCATTTCAAAAACGGACTATCGTGATTATGGATTACTTGCACAATGGTTCACTTACGGTATCCCACTTCACGAAGGACATTTATTTGGATGGCCAAATAAAATATTATGCTTACTAACGACATTATCTCTACTACTTCTTATTTATTACGGAGTAAAAATGTGGTTAGCAAGAAAGCCGAAAGGAAAATTAGCAGCACCTCCAAAGCAAAGAGATAAGAAAAGCGTACTCGTTTTCTTTATCCTGATGGTTATACTAGGCGCTGTCATGCCTTTATTCGGACTATCTGTTTTAGTTATTTTCGCAATTGAACTTCTTATATATGTATTTTCAAAAATACGATCATAATGAAAAGAAAACCACTCTACATGAGTGGTTTTCTTCGTCACTGCGCCATTTTCTTTCGGTACATCTTCCCGTTCCAATAGAAGAATCGTGAAGTGAGGCCTCCGTATTTTACAATGCGCCGTGCCATTTTGTGCATATTCTTTTGTGCTGATACTTTTTGATCTGATAAATAAATACCAAGTAATCCTCGGCTTATGAGACGATGAAACTTCGCATGAGGCAAATCACCAATGCTCTTCTCTGCTTCTTCTACAAAGTGTTTCATACGATCTAATATAGCTTGCTCGTTTTCATAATAACTACAGAAATTCAAATCCCCGCCTATGCGGTCTTCTTCTTGATCGATGAAATAATCAAGTAAGATATGAAGTCCTTGTACGTAAGGGAAGTACCCTTGTCTAATTTTCGCAATATCTTCATCATGTAATTCATCATGAAATGCATATGCTACAAGACAGAAAATTCCAAGTGTAGAACCGGCACATGCTGAAAATTCAAACCAACTCATCTCAGGTAAGTTTTCTTTATGTGCTTCAAACCAAGTTTTCAGGCGCGGCTCTCTTTCTTCTAACTTCACGTGTTTATGAATTTGTAAATCACAATAATAACAAGCAAGTTCATGCAGAACAGGAGCAATTTTGTCATAGTGCTTCGTTTTCTTTAAAACATCTTGGCATGTTTCAACAAGTTCATCTAAATAACCACCATCATCTTGATCATCACGATAACGATAATAATTACCGCCACCTTCTACTTCAGGTGATAATGCCATTAACATCGATTCATGCAGTGCTGCAAAATCATTTGGATCAAGTGATGTACTGCGATCACATAAATTATCTAAATAGTCGCTGATCGTTTGATACGCTACGATAAAACGAATACATTCTTCTCGGTGTTCATTTGCTAGCAGAGCTAAAATGCCACCGCCCTCACAATGAAACGTTTTATGCTCAATACTTGCGATTGCCTGACTATGAAGCTCATCATTCGGAATATGGTAGGCACGCTCTTTCCACATCGCTAGCTCATGGTGTACAACCGGAAACACATCACGGTATACTTTCGCCATGAGCGTTATGGGATTACTCGGTACGTTCACTTCTTCCTTCATCTCCTCTATTAAATGTACAAATAATGATTTATTTGTTTGTTTTTACTATATTATTGACATGCATTTCAGTAAATGACTGAATATAACTCAAAATTTCATCACGCTCATACTCATTTAATAGCTCGTGATAACAATTCGGCCATTCTTTAAAAGCCTTATCACTTATTTTAACATTATCAAACCAAGTGCGGACACGTGTTTTATCTACAAGTTTATCCTCACAAGCTTGCATTAGCAAGAGCGGAACATCTGGAAAATCATCTATTTTTTTATGAGCAATTTCGATAGACTTAATCAATTCACTATACCAACGTACTGATACTTTGCGCAAGAACAAAGAATCATTCTCCATTGCATCTCTCACTTCATGGTTACGTGTTGACATTTCCACCGTAAGATTCGTTGCAAATTGCAATTTTGGAGCCACAACATTTAATATTCTTGAAGCAAATTGAAGCGGAGCAGAGGGTCCAGTCACTACCCCTAAACAAGGCGAACTCAAAATAATACCTTCTACATCTTCTCTCTTCGTTTCTTGCATCATACGAATGACAATAAGACCACCCATACTATGACCGAATAGAAAAATAGGTAACCTATACTTTCTTGCTTCTTTCACCCATAATTTAACTTCCTCTATGTATTCATCAAATGAATCAATATGTCCTCTATTTCTTGAAGTCGTTCCATGTGACGGAAGATCCCCCATCACGACGTGGTAGCCGATATGATTCCACATTTCCGCAACTGCTTCGTAACGTCCGTGATATTCCATTGCGCCGTGCACAATAACAATGACAGCTTTTGCTTCCTCCGCTTCATAATTCCACATACGGCTCTCCTCCATTTCACTCTTTCTCATAATTTGATACACTAAAACTAGTCTCTAGGAAAGGAAGACTTTACATGATATATCCTTACAAAGAAAAAAAACCGAAAATTGCGAGTAGTGCTTTTATCGCTGACTATGTTACGATTACAGGCGATGTTTCCGTTGGCGAGGAATCAAGTATTTGGTTTAATACAGTCATCCGTGGTGATGTGTCACCGACAATCATTGGAGACCGAGTAAATGTACAAGACCAATGTACACTTCACCAAAGCCCGCAGTATCCTCTTATTTTAGAAAACGACGTAACAATTGGGCATCAAGTCATTTTACATAGTTGCCATATTAAGAAAGATGCTTTAATTGGAATGGGATCTATTATATTAGATGGTGCTGAAATTGGCGAAGGAGCTTTTATCGGCGCTGGAAGCCTCGTTTCACAAGGAAAGAAAATTCCGCCGAACACGTTAGCTTTCGGTCGTCCCGCGAAAGTCATTCGTGAATTAACAGAAGAAGACCGTAAAGATATGGAGCGTATTCGCACGCAATACGTTGAAAAAGGTCAATATTATAAATCATTACAGAAGTAAATTTCCGCTGCCATAAGATTGGCAGCTTTTTTTATATAAAATCTAACTTTTTCTTTACAAAACATTATTACTCCCTCAACAAAATCTTATTAAAATAAAAGCTAATATCTCCATATATATGTAGATGAGGGAGGAGAATTTTCATGAAGGTCAGTGGATTATATAAAATAGAATGTTACATTTTCAGAGGAATTAACCGCTACTTTGATCAAAAAACATTAAATATCTTTTTCAGCAATATTACTCATATCGGTGGCGCGACTTTCTCCATCGCACTCACACTTTTCTTTTTAATTTTCGCAAAGGGAACTTTGCATCAAGCTGCAATTGCAACTGCTATTTCGTTAGCAATTAGCCATATTCCTGTGCAAATATTAAAAAGGTGGTATCCGCGAAAACGTCCTTATTTAACAATTCAGGATGCAAAATATCCAGTCCATCCATTAAAAGACCACTCTTTCCCGTCTGGTCATACAACAGCCGTTTTCTCTGTCTTCATTCCATTTATTTGCTATAATCCAAGCTTACTTGCTTTCCTATTACCGTTAGCATTATGCGTCGGTATTTCACGTATTTATTTAGGGCTTCACTATCCGTCAGATGTATTCGTCGGTATGTGCCTTGGCACTTGCTCTGGCATCATCTCTTTTTATCAATTCATCCCACTTTTCACATAAAGGAGTGATATGATGAGAGTCGCCATTTTTACCGATACTTTTACGCCACAAATTAACGGGGTTGCGAAAACGTTAGAGCGATTAACACAATATTTTCAGAAAGAACAGATCGCCTATTCTGTTTTCGCCCCTCAGCATACAGCTGAAGATAATTTTGTAGCGAATGTGAATAAGATGAGAAGTATCCCGTTAACAATATTATATCCAGAATGTCGTTTTTCTTTTCCTACTCCGCGCATTAAACGGGAACTACTTTCCTTTAAACCTGACATTATTCACATTGCCACACCTTTCAACATGGGACTTTGTGGATTGTATTATGCAAAAAAGTTAAACATCCCAGTTGTCGGTTCTTATCATACTGATTTCGATGCCTATTTACGTTATTACAAAATCGAATTCCTCTCCAATATGCTGTGGAACTATTTAAAATGGTTTCATAGTCATATGCAAAAAAATTTTGTACCTTCCTTTGAAACATTACATCAATTAAAAAACAAAGGCTTTCAGACCCTCTCTATATGGGGACGTGGTGTAGATTGCACACTCTTTCATCCTGCTTACAATACAGACCTATTCCGAAAAAAATATAATATTACAGCGAAGTATGTCCTTTCCTATGTTGGACGAATTGCTCCTGAAAAAGATATTGATACACTGCAATACCTTATCGTTAAAACAGCACATACTCGAAACGATATTCATTGGCTCATCGCAGGAGACGGTCCTCTAGCAACAAGTTTACGTGAAGCTGTTCCGAAAACAAATATCACTTTTACTGGCTATTTACAAAGTGCAGATTTAGCTGAAGCATATGCTTGTTCTAACATAATGGTGTTTCCATCAGCTACTGAAACATTCGGAAATGTCGTACTTGAATCACTCGCATGCGGTACACCTGTCATTGGTGCAAATAGTGGCGGGGTTAAAAATATTATTACAGATGGAAAAACGGGAGTTCTTTGTCCGCCTAAAAATGAAGATGCATTTCTATCATCCATTTATTTTTTATTACAAAATGAAGAAAAACTTGAGCAGATGGGAATAGCAGCTTCATCTTTTGCGAAATCAAAGAGCTGGGATGAGATCTTTCGCGGTTTGCTTAACCAATATGAAGAAGTCCTGCAGCATAACGCATCAGAGTTGCTTGCTTAAATAGAAAAACTCCCTTCAAAAAAACGAAGGGAGTTTATTACATGGTCATAAATTTTAGTTTAATAAATGATACATAAGGTTAAACATTGTTTTATTTCTATATTAATTATATCAAAAATAAACATAACTAAACAGACTTGTAATAAAAACCCATAAAAATTAATATATGGTTATACAGTATTTTAAACTGTATAATGATTTTAAGAATTCCCCTTAAAATCAACTTACTCACATACCTTTATACAGCAATTGTTCCCCAATTCTGTATATCAAAAAACCTTTCATTCATTTGAAAGGTCTTTTTGAGCCTGCACATATTCTTCTTTCGTATTTACATTTATAAACCAATCCGCATTCGCTTGTACATCTTCTCCAGAAACATACTTCACATTACATTGTGATAAAAGCTGGCCCATACTTCTTTTTTCTTCCTGAAGTAAAGCATAAATCTTTTCTTTCACGCGGTTATGATACGCCGCAAGTAGCGGTTGTTTTCTTCCATTAATAATAGGTACAACCGCATCATATTCATTGCTCGTTTGCTCTAGTAAAATGGCAAACCATTCATGCGAAACGTTTGGTGCATCGCAAGGCATAATAGCGTACCAATCTGCTTCTATGTATTCCATACCTGATACAATACCGGCAAGCGGTCCATTTCCTTTATAGTGCGGAATGTCTTCTATAACAGGAACTTGTACGAATTGCTCTACTCGCTCTTTTATATCAGTATGGCTGATTACTACAATGTCTTGCAAGGTATTTCCCATCACTTTCACAATATGCTCAACAAAAGTAGTTCCCTTCCAAATTGCTAACGCTTTCGGCTCACCGAATCTACTCGACATACCACCTGCTAATACAATTCCAGCCCACTTACTCATTGGCGATGCAGCTCAAATGTAATATGGCCTAATTCCGGTAAAATTAATTTATTCATCGCAAGGCGAACTGCTCCGCTCGATCCTGGCATCGAGAAAACTACTTTGCGCCCAATTGTACCGCCGATCGCTCTACTTAACATTGCGCTGCTTCCGATGTCTTCTAAATAACTAATCATACGGAACAGCTCACCAAATCCAACAATTTCTTTATCTAATAACGCTGATACTGCTTCAATTGTGACATCGCGTTTCGTAATACCAGTACCGCCATTTGTTAATACAACATCTACATCTTCCTTATGATAACCAGCTAACACTGCTTGCTGAATACTTTCTTTATCATCTTTTACAATTTCATAAGAGGTCACTGTATGGCCCGCTTCTTTTAACAATTCATGTAATAGTTGTCCGCTCTTATCCGTTTCCTCCGTACGTGTATCGGAAATCGTAACAATCTTGCAACGCACTTCTTTTGGAGCTTGTTTTTTATGTTCAGTTACACTCATTTTTTATCTTTCCTTTCTTAAAGACTTTTCTTCATTTTATCATACATATCTTTACACAATTATGTATGAAGCCAATCATGCGCCATGATACAATATAAGTATACTAACCCACAAAAAGGAAAGTACACTTTCTTATACTCCTAGACTACACATCTTTAGCTACTCCTTATATTTTCTACATAATAGAATTCAATTTTAAAACTTGTACTAAAAATTAAATTGGAGGTCTACATATTATGGAACTATATAAAAAATTAACAACAACATTTATCCTCTTATTCATCGCTTCAATCACTGTCGGCTTTTCCTTAAAAGGCGCAATTCCATACGCTACATTAGTAAGCATTATATTCGCCACACTATTTTTACTAAGCAGTGCCTTTTGCGCAGGTAAAGCACGTCAAATGAACGGTTGATTACATATGTTCCAGAAGAAACCCACCCTTTGTAAATCATGTAAAAAGGAAATACAAACGTATGAAAAGGCTTGGATTCATATGCCATTTCCAACAAGTGGCATGACTAATATGAAAAAATATATTCAGCTAGATGGAGAAGTATATTGTAGTTCATGTATTCAAATTGTAAGTAAAACAAAATAAAAAAGCTTTGCGCTCACCGCGCAAAGCTTTTTTTCATATATTATAGACCAGCTTGCTCTTTTAAAGCTGCAGCTTTGTCTGTACGTTCCCATGATAGATCTACATCAGTACGTCCGAAGTGGCCGTAAGCTGCTGTTTGTTTGTAAATTGGGCGACGTAAGTCTAGCATTTTAATAATACCAGCTGGGCGAAGATCGAAGTTGTTACGAACTAGTTCTACTAATACGTCTTCAGATACTTTACCTGTGCCGAATGTATCAACTGAAATTGATACTGGTTGTGCTACACCGATTGCGTATGCAAGTTGTACTTCTGCTTTGTCAGCAAGACCAGCTGCTACGATGTTTTTCGCAACATAACGAGCTGCATATGCTGCAGAACGGTCAACTTTTGTTGCATCTTTACCAGAGAATGCACCGCCACCGTGGCGAGCGTATCCACCGTAAGTATCAACGATGATTTTACGTCCTGTTAAACCAGCATCACCTTGTGGTCCACCAATTACGAAGCGGCCAGTTGGATTAATGAAGAATTTTGTTTCTCCATCCATTAATTCTGCTGGTACTACAGCTTTAATTACGTGCTCTTTTAAGTCGCGATCGATTTCTTCCCATGTAACATCTGGGTGATGTTGTGTAGAAATTACGATAGTATCAACACGTACTGGTTTACCATTTTCATCATACTCAACTGTAACTTGCGTTTTTCCATCTGGACGTAAGTATGATAATGTATCATCTTTACGTACTTCAGTTAAACGGCGAGCTAATTTGTGAGCAAGCGAGATTGGAAGTGGCATTAATTCTTGTGTTTCATTACATGCAAAACCAAACATTAAACCTTGGTCTCCTGCACCAATTGCCTCAATCTCAGCGTCAGTCATTTGACCTTCGCGTGCTTCTAGCGCTTGGTCAACACCCATAGCGATGTCAGCAGACTGCTCATCGATAGATGTTAAAACAGCACAAGTTTCTGCATCGAATCCGTATTTTGCGCGTGTGTAACCAATGCCTTGAATTGTTTCACGAACGATTTTCGGAATATCTACGTAAGTAGAAGTCGTAATTTCCCCCGCTACCAATACTAAACCAGTTGTTACAGTTGTTTCACAAGCTACACGTGCATTTGCGTCTTTTGATAAGATCGCATCTAAAATTGAATCAGAAATTTGGTCACAAATTTTATCTGGATGTCCTTCAGTTACAGACTCAGATGTGAACAGATGACGTTTTTTTGTCATGTGGTAAACCTCCCTACAGTAATTGTATATATTGTACGGAACTCATCCTTAATTTGCCACAAACTGCGACATACATTTATTCTCCCACACAAGCATACAGAAAAACCTTTCCTACTTTACATAGAGGAAAGGTTTAATTTGCTACTTGCATACTGCTTTTTGCCCTTCGCTCTTATCGTTCGAGACCTGTAGCCTCGCACAGGTTTTAGCACCTATTCACCTGCATTTATCAATACAAGTGAGGTTGCTGGGCTTCATCGGGCCTGTCCCTCCGCCAGCTCGGGATAAGAGAGTATCCGTCCCAACCTATACTAAAGAAATGATATTCATTTGTCAATTAATATTCACATTTTCCTGAAAGTTTTTCTCAATACGCCTGAAATGAAATATTAATAGGGAAATAATGCATTCACACAAACAAAAAGAAATAAATAGTATACATTATTTATATAATTGTGTTATACTCTTGTTGGGGATTACGAGAAATATTTCATTAAATGAAAAGGATGGTATATAAATATGAGTACTGTGAATGTCCAAATTGGTTTACACGAATTATTGAACGGAAGCAATGCACAGATTCAACTAAGTGTTCCGCAATTAGTGGAAAAAGTATTAATGCGAAATGAAGGGAAATTAACTTCTACTGGTGCCGTTTCTGCTTCAACAGGAAAATATACAGGACGTTCTCCTAAAGATAAATTTATTGTGAAAGAAGCATCGGTTGCTGACAAAATTGCTTGGGGAGCTGTGAACCAACCGATTTCTGAAGAACATTTTAATAAATTATATACTAAAGTTTTAGAATACTTAAAAGAAAAAGAAGAGTTATTCGTCTTCAAAGGATTTGCAGGCGCTGACCGCAATTACCGCCTACCAATTCAAGTTATTAATGAATATGCATGGCACAATTTATTTGTACATCAATTATTCATTCGTCCAACTGAAGAAGAATTAACAACTCATGAGTCAGGGTTCACAATTGTTTCTGCACCGAACTTCAAAGCTGATCCAGCTGTTGACGGTACAAACTCTGAAGCATTCATTATGGTTTCATTCGAAAAACGTATTGTACTAATTGGTGGTACAGAATACGCTGGAGAAATGAAAAAATCAATCTTCTCTATTATGAACTTCTTACTACCTGAACAAGATATTCTTTCTATGCATTGCTCTGCAAACGTAGGTGAAGAAGGTGACGTAGCACTATTCTTCGGTTTATCTGGAACAGGTAAAACAACTTTATCTGCTGATCCGAACCGTAAATTAATCGGTGATGATGAGCACGGTTGGTCTGATAACGGTGTATTCAATATTGAAGGCGGTTGCTATGCAAAATGTGTAAACCTTTCTCACGAGAAAGAACCACAAATTTTCGATGCAATCAAATTTGGATCTGTTTTAGAAAACGTTATCATTAATAACCAAACGCGTATCGCAGACTACAACGATACTACTTTAACAGAAAATACTCGTGCTGCATACCCTATGCATGCGATCGACAATATCGTACTACCAAGTGTTGCTGGACACCCAAATACAATCATTTTCTTAACTGCTGATGCATCTGGCGTATTGCCTCCAATCAGTAAGTTATCAAAAGAGCAAGCTATGTATCATTTCTTAAGTGGTTACACTAGTAAACTAGCAGGAACAGAGCGCGGCGTTACATCTCCGCAAGCTACATTCTCAACTTGCTTCGGTTCACCATTCTTACCACTTGATGCATCTCGCTACGCTGAAATGCTTGGTGAAAAAATCGAGAAACACGATGCAAAAGTATTCCTAGTAAATACTGGCTGGACTGGCGGCGAATACGGCGTTGGTAAACGTATGAACTTAGGTTATACTCGTGCAATGATTCAAGCAGCATTAAGCGGCGAACTTGCAAAAACTGAAACAGCTAAACATGACATCTTCGGTCTTGAAGTTCCACTTCACGTACCAGGTGTACCTGACGAAGTGTTAATGCCTGAACAAACTTGGGCTGATAAAGCTGCTTACAAAGCAAAAGCAATCGAGCTTGCAAATGAATTCAAAGAGAACTTCAAAAAGTTCGAAAGCGTTTCTGAAGATATTATTAACTTAGGCGGTCCAATCGCTTAAATTAAAACTTTCTGTTGGAATGACCCTTTACTCATATGAATAAGTGTCGTGTAACCGTAAAGTTTCGCGTACTCACCGACAAAACCCAATGCGGCTTAACGGTTACACACACTTACATAAAAAAGAAGCTTACGTGAAAACGCAAGCTTCTTTCTATATCTTATATAAAGTGAAACGCTAATCTCTTCATCTGTGACTTAGATTATAAAATTACAGCTTCGAATATATACATTATATCACTACTCGCTACATCTCTCGAGTTTCACATCGTATGGGGTTAAAAAAGGCCCTGACCGCTTCTATTCGTGGCTGGATCATCTATTCCATCTAAAAAGAAGTCTTTTATCTTTTTATCTCTTTTAGCTCTTTGTTAGTTCTTTCTCATCTTTCATGCTATAGTATCCTAAATTCACAACGATTAAGAAATAACCACCCATAATCCCTACTGCAAATGCCCACATAACCATGTGGTGCTCAATTTCGTACATAATAATAGCACCCAAAATGGCAGCTGCAAAACGGTTAAACATACCGAGTGTCGGTGCTTTCGTCTTCTTTACAATACTATCTCCAAGCTTCTCAATTCTTCTCCCTAGAAGCCAAACGCAATACATACTTACAATAAGCCCAATTCCAGCGCCTAAAAAGTGTGCTGAAAACGGTGTTAACATCCAACCTAGTAACAAAATACCTAGTATATAATACGATTGGATTTTAAATGATCTTAGTGACATACTAATCATGCTGTACCTCTCTTCATTCGTTCTTATCTATCCAACAAAAAATTTCTTTCAAATTCATATTCCTTACATCCATTTCACTCAAATTAAAAACAACATAAACAGTATGTTTATGTTGTTTAAATGCTTTTAGAAAATAATATTATACAAGATTTCAAACATCATATTCTCATATTTTGTGACGGTTTTTCAAACTTTTTTCGTCCATTTATGAAAAAAATGATATCAATTTATGAACATACGGATATGATGTAATAAGCACACAAATAAAGGGGGCGTCTAATGATTTATTTTTTAATGGCTCTCATTCACCTCATTATCCCTGCACTTATCGGACTTTCATTGTATTGGTACACGAAAAACCATAGCATTTTTTACGCTGTCCTCGGTGTTCTTCTTCCAGGTATTATTCTTATTACACTCTTCCGTATTCCATTTTTAAACTTAATTCCACTTATTACTGCTATCTTATTTCTCATCTTCTTACCAAAAATAAAAAAATAGGAAAGCAGATCATAGGTGATCTGTTTTCCTATTTTGATATAGGTTCCCCTGCAATAGAATGAACTTTTACTTTCTCCGATTTCACAAACCATAGACCGACAAAAATGATAATTCCACCGATGATCTGTTGAAACGATACATATTCATTTGCCCAGACAGCTGCAAATAAAACAGCTACAAGCGGCGTTATATACATATATACCGTCGTATGTGACGCCCCAATTTTTTGAACACCAACATACCACATTACTAGACCAAATACTGTTACAAAGAAAATAGAATATAGTAAAGCAAATAGTGTCATTTCGTGAGTAATGTGAAATAGCATGACAAACACATGTGGACCACTTAACAATAATAGCGGAATCGCACCCACTAATGCAGACCATGCTGTAACACGTAATGCTGAATATTTTTTAATTAATGGTCCTGCTAAAACAGGATAAAGCCCCCAGCATATTGATGTAATAAGTCCAATTCCATTGCCATAAAAAGAACTAGTAAGCGAATGTCCTGCTACTAAAACTAATGCTGCACCAACAAAGGCAGTCATAGAACCGATTAACTTTCGAGAAGAAAACTTTTCTTGTTTCAAGAAAATCGCAAATGCAGTTGTAAAAATAGGTGAAATAGAAATGAGTAAAGAGGCATTTGTAGCAGATGTATATTTGACAGTTTCCATAAATAACGTTTGATACAGTACAATACCTACAATGCTAACGATAATTAATCTAGGTATATCCTTTCGCTCCATATAAACCGACTTTTCAATAAAAAAGGTAAGGAGTAACAGAAGCGGTGCCGCCGCCATCATGCGAAGTGCAGTAAACTCAATTGCTGTAAATTCTAAAAGTCCATACTTCGCAATTGTATAGTTAATCCCCCAAATAATAACAACACTTAAAATTAACAACTCAATTCCCCATCTTCTCATGCGTATCCCCTCCGCAAAGAAGATTATACAGAAAATTCAATCACATGTACATTTCATTATGTGAAAAAATCTTTTTACTATTGAAACGTTTTGGTAAATGAAATTATATCGGCGATTTTCTGAATATATCGGCGCAACTCCATTTATATCGGCGATTTCCCAAATATATCAGCGCAACTCCATTTATATCAGCGATTTCCCAAATATATCGACTTATCAACAAAAATCGACAATAATAGCGACTTATAAAATAAAAAAGGTGATTCCAAAATACATTTTGGAATCACCTCAGGCTGTGGAGAAAGTCTTCTCCACAGCCTGTTTTTGTGTCTGAACCTCTTTTTATGTGTCAACACTGATAAAAAGAGGTAAAGGAGAGATTTTTTATGATGGGTGCTTTAAAAAATCATCGTGATGAACGTGTATCTGTTTCTGTAGAAGAGTTGGTTCCACAAAATCATTTCCTTCGTGCGATCGAAGCGACAATTAGTTTTGATTTTATTGAAGAGAAGTTACGCCCTTATTACTGTGAAAACAATGGACGTCCGTCAATCCATCCTATCGTTTTATTTAAAATGATGTTTATTGGATATTTTTACGGTATTCGTTCGGAGCGTCAATTGGAAAAAGAGATTAAAACGAATATCGCCTACCGTTGGTTTTTAGGGTTTTCTCTATCAGATACTATTCCAGATCATTCTACAATCAGTTGGAATCGTCGTACTCGCTTTATTCATACAAATATTTTCGAAGAAATTTTTGATGAGATCGTGAGGCAAGCGACAGAGCACCGGATGGTGGGAGGACGTGCGCTGATGACAGATTCTACGCACATTAAGGCCAATGCTAATAAAAATAAGTTTGTACATAAATATAAAAAAGAAAAGGCAAAGTTTTATATAGATGAACTAGAAGCTGCGGTAATTGAAGATCGTGAGGTACACGAAAAAAAGAATTAAAACCTAGAAAGGAAAGTGATACTCCCACTAAAAAAACTCGTATAAGTACTACGGATCCAGATAGTGGATTTTTAATGAGAGATGGAAAACCGAACGGTTTTCATTTCTTAGACCATCGTACGACTGATGCGAAGTACAATATTATTACAGATACTTATGTAACGGCTGGAAATATGGCAGATTCCGAGCCATATTTAGCACGTCTACAAGCTCAAATTGATAAATTCGGATTTAAAGTGGAAGCTGTAGCTCTTGATGCAGGCTATTTTACAGGGTATATCTGTAAGAAATTATCGGAGAGAAATATATTTATGGTGATGGGGTATCGCCGATTTGGAAAACGAAATAAAGAAGTACCAAAAAGCCAATTTAAATATGTAGAAGAAATGAATGCATTTGCTTGTCCGATGGGGTGTATTTTAGAGTATGCGACAACGGATCGTGAAGGATATCGTCACTATAAATCCAACCCAGAAGACTGCGCTGTTTGTCCGCTACGTGAGGTATGTTTTTCAAAGAAACAAAAACAAAAAGTTATCACTCATCATATATGGGAGAAATATAAGGATATCGCTAGAAAAAACAAACTAACAGTTACAGGGAAAAAGTTGTACAAAGTACGCTGTTCAACTATAGAGCGAAGCTTTGCGGACGCCAAAGAACTACATGGCTATCGATATGCTCGATTTCGGGGGCTGAAGTCTGTCCAAATGCAGGCTTATCTTACCGCAACTTGTCAAAACATGAAAAAAATAGCCCTCCATCTGACCAAAAAAGGTCTGGTGGAGGGCTATTTTTTTGAAACTCTATTATTTTATGTTGTTTTTATTCGCTAAAATCAAAATGATTCCAGAGTGTGGGGAACCCTAAAGGGTTTCCCAACACTCTGAGGTGATTCCAAAATACATTTTGGAATCACCTTTCCTTTACTATATTCGAACGTGTAACTTCATATTTGGATTATAAAACTGGCTTGGGCTCTTTAACTGAAAAGTTCCTCCACCTTCATGCCAATCAACCGTTAACTTATCGTCCATAAATACAAGCTTTGTACGATCAGCGATAAAGTTCATTGTGCTTGATTCAATATCCACATCGCGCTCATCTTTCTCTGCTACAGCTACTAAATCGATGATTCCGCTCATGACACAACCGCAACCCTCATTATCGTAAAATAACTTTATATATTTCGCTTCACTTGGAATCGTATCCATAATCTTTTTATATGCTGCTTCTGTTACAGTAACGTACATATGTTAATCTTCATCCTCTCTTCTCTTATCATTCATATATTGTATCACCATTTTTCTTAAAAGTTATATACAGAAAATTAAGACTAATATACAATGTATGTGATAAAGTTTCAGTACTCGAGCTTTTATGAGTAGTTCATGCAGGAGAAAGGATGTTTACTATCCGTGTTCAAACTACAACGATATCCCATGTTATTAGGTCTATTTAGTAGTTTCTTCATTTCTAGCGGAATGCTATTACAGCATGTACTTCCCTATTCTCCTTCTATTAGCTGGATCCTAGGTTTTATTTGTTTCCTATCCGCTTCTTATTTTGCTACGAAGAATACAAACAACTCATAAAGCAAGAATCATCTTAAGGAGGATTATCAAACATGCCAGCCTTAAAAAAAATAGAGCAATCACTCGATCACTTATTCCAAATTGAAAAATACGGAAAAGATAGTGCCTTTAGTCGATTTATCCCAGCCGTATATGATCCTATCAAATTTCCTTGGCAACAATTTTTCGAAGCAAATTTTGTAGATTTATTTAACGGCCTTATGATGCACGGATCTGAAAATGTAAACAAAGTATTTTTAGCTGTATTCCCTACAGATGACGTTCTTGAAACATTCATTTCACAATCCACACCTGGTGATTTACTCTTTATGCACCATCCCCTTGTAATGGAGTGTGGTGATCCGCTTGGAAGATCCGGTCGCGGTTTCATACCAATTCCTGAAAAATATTTGCAAGGAATAAAAGAAAAACAACTTTCTATATATACATGTCACGTACCAATGGATTTTCATCAAACGCATGGAACGAGTATTTCAATTGCAAAAGCATTAAACGCTACTGTAGTGGACGACTTTGCATATGGAGGTCCAGAACAAGAACCAATTGGCCTTATTTGTGAAATAGATGAAACATCAACAGAAGCACTCCAAAAACATCTAAAACAACTCTTCCAGATTCCTTACACAGACTTCGAAGGTAAACGACATGATTCCATCAAAAAAATCGCAATTATCGCTGGATGTGGCGATGTTGTATCTTTAATGAAGGAAGCAGAAGAAAAAGGTGCTGAAGCATATATTACAGGAGAAATCCATTGCCATATCGACAATGATTACGGCCGACATAAATACTCGCTCATTATGGATTATGTAAAAGAAACGAATATGTCTCTAATTGGTGTGTCACACTCTGCCTCTGAATATTTAGTGAAAGAGACATTGATGTATGATTGGTTTAAAGAAAATTTTGATGTGGATGTTATTTTGCTTCCGCAGGAGAAATGGTGGCTCTAACGCTACTTAATTCTCCTACCGGTATCACTGGGCCTACGGGGAACACTGGGCCTACCGGCATCACTGGTCCTATGGGGAACACTGGGCCTACGGAATCTGCCGATAGTGCTTCAGCAAAAAGTATTGTTTTTCAAGGAACAAATGCTGGTTTTCAACGTATAGCGGGTTCTCCTGGAATTGACTCCAATGTTATTCCATATGTCACTGCTGGAGCCGGTAGTATTGTTGGCTTTTCTGCGTCTATAAATATAAATAATTTACCTGCTGCTGTTTATACGATTAATATTTGCAGAAATGTCCCAACAAACCTCACAACCCCTACTTCTAGCTACATCCTATCTACTATTACATTAACTACTACTGACAAAATTACCGGAACTATGGTATTTTCCATTAAACCAACGGATAGCGGAGCAGGACAAATTCAAGTATTTAATCCTACTCCAGCAGTAGGTCCCGCTACTGTAACTTGGAATAGCATTACAACTGGAAACCCAGTTGCAAGAGGAGATGCTATATCCCTTTATATTACCCCTGGAATTACTGCGAGTGCTGTATATTCTATTTTTCTAATTACTAACATATAGCAATTCATTCCATAAAAAAAGACCCGATATTCGGGTCAACAAATAGAAATATAAATGAACTACAACAAATAACAGACAAAGCCATTATATATTTTTCATAGTAAAACATCCATTATTTTCTTTTTACACTATCAATATATTATTTTTTGTTATCGTCCTCTTTTTTAGAACGTCTACCTAAGAAGAACACAAGAACTAATAATATAATTACCAGTAGTACTCCGCCGATAATGTAATATAGCTTGTAGTCTTTTTTCGTTTCTACCGCTGTATCATTTAACTTATCGGCTGTCTTTCCTTCAATTGTAAATTTCTTCGTCCATTCCCATTTTTGATCGCCATCAGTGGCTTTCACTTCTACTCGGTACGTTCCTGGATCAAATGCTTTGTTTTCCCAGCTAATAGCATAATCAAAGTTTGAGTTTGGCGCCATTCTTAAATTTTCTTTTTTCGCTTCAAATAAAACGTCTCTACCTTTTTCTTTATATACTTTTGCATCAACACTTAAATTTTTTAACATTGCTGGCTTTACGTTTTGTAAATTTGCAGTAACAACGTTACGCCCGTTAATTTGTGTTGGCTTTACTTCGTTTAATTTCATGTCTGGTTTTACTTCAGCATCCATCTCTTTTAAAACAACACCAATTGCGTATGCATATTTATTTTCAATTTGCACACCTTCATCTTTTTTCTTTGCATTCTCATCTTCTTTTTCTTTAAAGTATAAACCACCTAAAATAACACCATCAAACGACTCACTTGGCATTTCTAGGTTTATATCAACTGTCACTATGCTGTTAGCTGGGACTTTCGTTTCTTTTGGCATTTTAGCAATTTTAGAAAACGGATATTTCAAAGTAGAATCCATTTTTGGTTCTACTGTACTATAATCTGTAATACCATTGCTATTCGTAATTGCTGTATTAGCAAACGATTCGACCACAACTTCTTTATTCGTATCATTTTTCATTTGGACTTGAATTGTTTGCTTTTGTCCAGGTTGCATTTTCAAATCAAAATACGTTTGATTTTTATCAATTTGATTTTCTGGTATAACTGCTGTCACAGCGAATTTCATTTCAGCTGCATATACTGAAAAAGCGTTTACCATGAAGAATGTAATTAATAGTAAGCTAGTAAATAGTTTTTTTACCATCTCTTATGTAATCCCCTTCATATCCATTTTATAGACAAGAAAGAGACAAGGTTAAAGCCATTCCCTTATCTCTTCTCATTTTCCTCTTTTATCTTAAAATTCCTCTTACTTACATAGGAGCGTCTGTTAGTTCCCAAGTTAGTGAAGTTGTGTATTGTGTTTGTTCTTTTTTCGTTTTACCTGGTACAGATAACTCTACGCTTTGTTTCGCTTCTGTTGCATCTTTACCAAACGTATTTACCCATGTACCCATACCTTGGTTTTCTTTTGCATCGATTAAATCAGATGCTGCACCACTTGGATTTAATGTGATAGATTGTTCTGCTGTTGGTGCGTCGCTACCTGCATTTGATTTCAAAGCTGAATTTTTTAATGTTAATGCCGCACCATCCAACGCTTTATCATCTGCAGTTTTGAATTGACCATTTTGTTTTACTGTTAAATGCCATCCAGCATTTGTACCACGATTATCTGTTACTTGAACGTAGTTCGGCACGTCAATTACAGAACCGTCTACTTTTTTCTTTACTTTATCTAATTCTGCAAAGTAGATTTCGTTATTCCCTGATGCTTTTTGTGTTTTAAAGTTGAAGTTAGATACATAATCAATACTTAGTGGACCATCTGTACCTTTTTTATCTGGATCAACTGGATCTACAGTTTCATCTGGATTCTCTGGATTAACAACATCAATTTTATCTGTATTTTTCTCGAATTTAATGAATGCTTTTGAGTCTAATTTCCCGCCATCTTCCTCAGCTGCAAATGCAGACGTCCCTACTGATACTGATGATAGTGTTACCGCTCCAATTAATGCTATTTTTGCTAGTTTCATAGTTTTATACCCCTTTATAATCATTTTTTAAAATTCAGTCATTCTTAATTTTCAATCTTGTATAAGCTTAGTTTGGTGTATCTTCTAAAGTCCAAGTTAACTCAGCTGAATATTTCGCACCTTTTTCTTTCGCCGTCGTACCTGGTACGAATAAGCTCACACTCTGTTTACCTTGTTCTGTTCCTTTACCAAATGCAGTCGTCCAATCACCCATACCTTTATTCTTTGCGGCAGTAGTAATTTCCACCGCATCTCCACCTGGAGCTAGCGTTACTTTATTTTTAAATGTTGTAGGTGCATATTGTGCATCAGTTACAGAATTTACAGCTGGGTTACTTAAGCTTAAAGCTGCATTTGTTAACTCACTATTACCACTTTTAAATTGTGCATTTTGCTTTACTTTCAATTTCCATCCTGCATTTGTACCACGGTTATCTGTTACAGATACGAAGTTAGGTACTTCAACTGTTTTGCTCCCTTGTTTCACTTTATCCAATTTTGCAAAGTACGTTTGATCATTACCAGAGATAACTTGCTCGCCGAAGTGTAAGTTAGAAACGTAGTTAATACTTAATGGACCTTTTGTTCCTATTTCATGGTCACCAGGGTTCTCTGGTGTAACTTTTTCATTTGGATTTTCTGGATTGTTTGGATCTGTTGTGCTTGTATCTTCAATAAACGTTACATCTGTTTTTGATTTCATATTTGCTTTCTCTTCCGCAAATGCTGAAGTTCCTACTGCTGCAACTGATGTTAATGATACTGCACCGATTAATGCTAATTTTGCTAGTTTCATATGTACCTTCCCCTTTTCTCTGTTTTCATCTATTTTTTATTTTGAATACACTTGCTTTCCCCTAATTCTTTTGAATACATATAGAGATAAAACAATCGAAAACAATCCTATATATTGTTTGAAGTCCCGTGTCTGGCCTCCTGTTTTCGGTAAATATTTATCTCCATTTTTATTTTTATCAACTGTCTCTTTTTTTGTATTTATCTTTGTCGGATCAGTTGAGGTATTTGGTGTATAGCTATTCGAAAATGTAATACCCGCTTTTGAATTCGTACTTGTAGCCGTTACTACATTTGCCATAAGAAACGGCACACATATAACTGTGGAAACGATAATACCAACTATTTTTTTCATTACTCTCTCCTTTCTAAAATTTATATATTTCATATATTTTTAGAGAGGAGCATCGGTTAATGTCCATTCTAGCTGTCCAGCATATTTTGTATTTGCTTTGACATTCGGCCCTGGTTTTACTTGTAAATGGATTCCCTCGTTTTCCTTCCAATTTAATGAAACCTCCTCGTCGTTTTTAGAAGTATACGAGAATGCTTCTATACTAGAAGTACTTAAAGTTGTATCCTTTCCATTTCGTTTGTAAATCAATGCTCCTGTCAATGTGTCATTTTGCGCTGAAGTTAATGGTGTGATTTCCTTTACATATACACTCCATTTTTGCTTTTTAACACGATCATCGGTTACCTTTAAAGGATTTGAAATCGCCTTCGGTGCGTATGTCGTTGTTTTCGATGGAATTGTTAAATCTCCAAATGTAATTTCTTTTGGTACGTCTACTAACTTTAAAGTCCCATCAACGACAGTAACCGGCACTTGAATCTCCGCTTGTACACCTTGCTTCGTTTCAATTACAACCGTTACAGTATGATTCCCTATTATTTTGGTATCCGGAATATTGATTAACTTCACTACTGATATTGGTTTATCTACATCCAAATTCGTATCTACAGATAAATCTGTCACAAATTTAGAAATATCCATTTTTGTTAAATCTGTTCCTTGCACTACTTTTTGTGGGACTGGTTTCCCAGTTGGAATACCTTTATAGCTTATTTTTGCGACTCCATCTCGATTACTATCTTGCCCATTCTTATCGCCATCTAAATAATTTTTAGCTGACACCGGTATTTCAAGATAACCATTTTTGTAATATTTCATTACATCAGCACCTTTTACAGGAGAACCTGTAATTGTCATCTCGTAAATTTTCCCGTTGAATTCTTCTGTTTTTAGCGCATTTGCTTTCGCAACCGCAGTGACTTTATTGTTTTTCCTGCTAATATCAAAGAAGCTACTTACATCATCTCCACTCTCCACATCTTGAATGGAAACATCATTCACAGTAAAATCCTTATTCACTTCACTTTCTAATACGAAAGATTTCGCATAGTGAATCTCTTTCGATTGAGCAGGCATATTTTGATATACCTTATAAGAAAGTTGACGGGAATTATCTTCCACAATATCTCCTATTACACTTGGAGCTGGAATTTCAATTTGTGCAATCGCTAATTGGTCGTATGATACATTAACACCTGAAGCATTTAATCTAACTTCTAGCGGTAATTCTGTTAAATTATCAAATGTAATTGTCATATCTGCTTCTGGAGTAGCTACTGGACCTGCTGTTCCAGAAAACTCTATTTTATTATTCCCTTTGTCTTGATACCTAATTGAACTCGTATCATACACGTATAAATTTGTTAAATGACTACCATCATTACGTAACGTTACATTTTTATAACTATTTATCCTTTTGAAATTCCACATTGCCGTTAATGGTACTTTTTTACTTGTTCCGTGTTCATAAAATTCAAAGGAAGCATTATAAGTTTGTCCTGACCTTCCGTTCCCATATAATTGTAAAAAGTTTTTTGCATCACCTTTAGTTATTGGTGTTTTAACATCTACAGATGAAGCTGTCATAGAGTGAATATTAATACGGACATCAATCCATTTCCCTTGATATTCACCAGCTTTTTTTATTAATACGTACTGTTCTCTATTTGAATTTCTAAATGTATATTGACTTTGACCAGTTCTGTCATTGCTACTACCCTTTACCTCATATGTTACTTGTGGGCTCCAAACAAATCTAAAAGCATATTTACCCGAGATAGAAGGCCCTTCACCTGTTCTATTATTTATTACCTTTACATTTGGATATTTAAGAATACTTGTAACAGGACTAGCAGCTAGTAGAGATTGGCTCTTTAATACCTTCTCAGCTTGAATAACAGGTAATTCCTGTTTATTTTCGTTTATCCTATTGCTCTCTTTTAATTCATTTTCCTTTGGTACGAGTTTTTCATTAACCTTTTCTTTCGCTAAAGTCTTCGTTTCTTTTGGAACTTCAGCATTAGTAGAATTTATTTCTTGTTTTTTATTTTCTTCCGATACTTTCACTTTTTCACTTATTTCTTGTTTCATAACTTCCTCTGAAGCCTTTGGATTTTCATCAGAAATAGCTACATTTAAAGCCTCTTTTTTCTCTACAACATGTAGAGAAGGAGATTCAATTTTCTTTTCATTCCCTTCAAACTTCACTATCGGTTCAAATTTGTACTCTCCAACTTTTTTCATTTGAATGACTACATATACGTCACCGATAAAATTACTTTGTTCATTCTTTTCAATTTTTACAATATGATCTTCTGTTACTGAAATGTTTTGAATCGCTTTATTGTTTTCGTTCATTTTTTTTGTTTCTGCTTCATTGAACAGCTGTTCATTAGATAATTTCAGCTCGATATTAGCATCTTGTTTATTTGTATTTGTAATCTTTAATACTACATTTTCATCAACTTTTATTTCTTGTTTATCCATATGAACGATAAAACGTCCTTGCTCGTCGTTTGTAACCGCATAAACTTTCGTTGCAGAGTAGTCTAGCACACCAACTTGTGTAAATAATATTCCTCCAGCGAGAAGTATACGCCCAAATTTCCCTATTTGATTTTGCAATGTACTTCCCTCCCTCGCTTTCTACTTACCGAATATTCCGAACATTAAATGTATTAATCGACTAAGTTTACAATCATAATGTGTATTCCTAAAAAATAAAAAGCCTGGTTGCCTTTTCGATTTTCATACATCACAACATGTGTGAAAATCCAAACTGCAACCAGACTATCATAGTAATTTTCATTACCTTAGACTCTTAGCTTTGCGACCTATCCTTTCGAACAGTGTGCCCATTTATTTTTTTTTGAGACAATAAAAAGTCCAATTGCCTCTTCGATTTTCATACATACAACTATGTGTGAAAATCCAAACTGCAACCAGACTATCATAGTAATTTTCATTACTTTAGACTCTTAGCTTTGCGACCTATCCTTTCGAATAGTGTGCCAAAAATAGGTATTTATTTATCGTGTTTTGAATATACCATTAAAACCCAAAAAAGAAAATAGTTTTTTTAGAAAAAAACAATTAATTTTTATAGTCTAAATTTTTCACTGGAAAATCCATAATAAAAACTAAAAAAAACATTTTGATCTTAGAAATACATCATACATTCTTTATCGATAAAATGAGATTTTTACTATCCACAAATAGCAAGATAAAATAGAAAAACATCACTTATTTGGAAGTGATGTTTTTTCTATTTAATGCAGTGGTAACATAACCTCAACCGTCGTTCCAACCCCAACTTCACTTTCAAAACTCATTTTACCGTTGTGGTCTTTAATAATTTTTTCTGTAACTACTAAACCTAGACCAGTTCCTGTTTCTTTCGTTGTATAAAAAGCTTCATTTAACTTTGGAATTTTATCTTTCGGAATGCCGCATCCCTCATCTTTCACTTGAATGATGATTCCATCTTTTACAGTAACTTTAATCGTAATTGTTCCGCCAACTGACATTGCTTCAATTGCATTTTTAATTAAATTAAAAAAGACCTGTTTTAATCGTTTTTCATCACATGTAATTGATGGTAAGTCTTTACTGTAAATACCTTGTATGTGGACTCCTTGTTTTAAAGCTGGCTTTTCCATAACTCGAATAACATAAGAGATAATTTCTTGTATGTTATGAGTTTCTGATTCTAGTGATTTAGATTTCTCAAATCCACTAAGTTCTGTAGCAATTATATGAATCCGATCTACTTCTTGTTTCATAATATCACTATAAATTTTATCCTCTGGATGCTTGTCTGCTTGTTTATTCACAAGTTTTTTTAAGTTTGCTAAAGGTCTTCTAATCTTATAACCAATAACCGTCGCCATTTTTCCAACAGCTGCTAGTTTTTCTGTCTGTTTTATTTCTTTGTCCATCATCTCAAGCGTACGAACGTAAGACTGAACCCTCAAAAATATAATCCAACATATGATAGTAAATACACTATATAATGCCATTGGGATTAAAACGAGAGAAGATTGAATAATGATTCCTGTAAGAGCGTACTTCCCGACAAGTATCGCTGGAACTAGCCAGAAATATCTTTTGTTCACAAAGATTGGTGCGAACAAAATAAAAAATACTTCTACTATATTTCCACCGTCAAATTCCGCATCGCTACCATAATAAATCATAATGTTATGGATACAATCTAATACATTATAGCCAATTAGAATAATATACTTTACCACAAAAACATTCTTCCATTTCATAAAGTATATTCCAATGCAAAACAATACTACCGTCAAAAAGTAAAGCCATAAACCTAAACCATCTTCAAACTTTCCTACGCCTTCTTGCTCTCCCGCGATTAAAGGTACGATAAATTCATAGGCAAGATCATACACAAAAAATATAATAAAAAATAAACTTAAAAATACTTTCAACGCCTTTATTTCTTCATTTTTAAATATATAGCCTTTATTCATATGGTAACTCCTAGCTTTTCTTCCACTTGGATTTCAGTATTTCCACACTTCCTTGGGAGAATGATGTCTATTCTCGTTCCAGTATCTCTTTCACTTGAAATATGCAGCTCACCAAGGTGCTCGGCGACAATTCGATTCGCTACCGTAAGTCCCAGACCAATTTTATCTTGTTTCGTTGTATAAAAGGCCTCTGTAACACGGGCTAAGTTTTCTTGCTTAATACCATGACCATTATCAATTAAGCTGATCATCACATACTCTTTCCCTTTATTTTCTAACCGTAAATGTAATATGCCACCTTGCTCCATTGCTTCTAAAGCATTTTTTATCGTATATAGAAAGACTCCTCTTATTCTTCGTTCATCACATTCAACTTCTATTGTTTGTTCTCCCACATTAGAAATAAGCTGCACATTTAATTCATTCATTTTTTCGCGAAGAGTTGTTGTTGCTTGTAATACAATTTTTCCCAGATCATGTTTCTTATAAATAGAAGGCTTGCATGTAGCAACTTCCATCAACTCACTTATCATATTATTCATATTTTCTATTTCAAAGATCATACGTTTATAAACAGGATCCTCTTCATGCTTCTCTCTTTGTAATTGCGTAAATCCTTTTAATGAAGCGAGTGGATTTTTAATTTCATGTCCAACCGTCGCTGCCATTTTTCCGATTACTGCTAATTTCTGTGATTCACTAGCAATCGCAATACTTTCCTTTACAGCTGAAAGATATTGTAAAAATCGGTTTAAAATGATATATGCAGCTATTAACATAAGTGTACACATAATAAGGAACATAAATGCTTTTATTTCCTCTAATACAAATAAATAAATTAAATATTTTCCTACAATAGAAGAAAGTAAGATTACATAAAATTTTTTATTTAAAAATATGGGTACAAAGAAAATGAGAATAATTTCTATTATATTTGTCGCATCAAACGCCGCCTTATTATAAAAAATATACGAAAATATATTAGCGATTTCTATCCCTATGTATGCAAATATCCATGCATATTTAACAAGGTTTGCCTTCTCTTTTTTCACTAGATATATATTCACGCACAGTATTGCTACTCCGCAAATAACTTGCCATATTATGTTGTATCCCTTATCCATTATTGATTTATCTTCTAATACGATTGCATAGAAAATTTGATATACAATAACAATGACATATAACACCCATAAAAGGATTTTTGCATTTCTTTCTTCTTCTTTATATGATAGAAAACTTTCTTTCACTTCAACACCCCTTCAAAATAATATCTCGAAGAATACCATTTATTATAATAAATGATTTTCATAGACAAACAAAGATAAATCGAACATTTGAGGAAAATCATCCCAACCATGCAATATCTTCATGCTATATACAAGCATAAAAAACATAAACAATAATACGTATATTATGGGAGGTGTTTTTTATGGACGGCAAAAAAAATAAAAAGACAGAACAACTCCAATCTTTCACGCGTGAAAATGAAGGAAAGGAGATGACAACAAATACAGGTGTTAAAATTTCAAATGATGAAAACTCTTTAACTGCCAGTGATCGTGGCCCTACCCTTCTAGAAGATTTCCTTATGCGAGAAAAACTTTCTCACTTTGACCGTGAACGAATTCCAGAACGAGTCGTTCACGCACGAGGATACGGAGCACATGGCATTTTTGAGTTATATGAATCTTTAGAAGAGCTAACAATGGCCCACTTTCTACAAGACCCTTCAAAAAAAACACCGCTTTTCATTCGTTTCTCTGAAGTAGCTGGATCAAAAGGAGCAAATGAAACGAATCGAGATGTAAGAGGATTCGCCGTTAAATTTTATACAGAAGAAGGAAATTTTGATTTAGTAGGAAACAATATTCCCATTTTCTTTATTCAAGATGGCATTAAATTTCCTGATCTTATTCACGCCCTTAAACCAGAGCCGCATAATGAAATTCCACAGGGACAAACAGCACATGATACTTTTTGGGACTTTATCGCCAATAATCAAGAATCAGCTGCAATGATGATGTGGATTATGTCCGATCGTACAATTCCAAGAAGCTTTCGAATGATGCAAGGATTTGGCGTTCATACATTTCGTTTAGTTAATAAAAATGGAAAGTCACGATTCGTGAAATTCCACTGGAAGCCAAAGCTCGGCGTTCATTCGTTAATTTGGGATGAAGCACAAAAAATAGGTGGTGCTGATCCAGATTACCATCGCCGTGATTTGTGGGAAAATATTAATGCTGGAAACTATCCTGAGTACGAACTTGGCATTCAAATTTTAGAAGAAGAGGACGAATTTAAATACGGATTCGATATATTAGATGCAACGAAAATTTGGCCTGAAGAAGATTTCCCCGTTAAAATCATTGGGAAAATGACCTTAAATCGCAATGTAGATAATGTATTCGCTGAAACTGAACAAGTGGCACTACACCCTGGAAGTATCGTTCGTGGTATTGACTTTACCAATGACCCTCTCTTACAAGGTAGACTCTTTTCTTATACAGACACACAATTAGCACGCGTTGGTACAAATTATCAAGAACTACCGATTAACCGTCCAATATGCCCATTTCATAACAACCAAAGAGATGGTGCGTCTAAATATATAATTGACAAAGGAAAAGTTGCCTACCATAACAATTCCTTAGCAAATAATTCTCCTTATACTGTACCTGGGACAAAGGGGGGATTCGTTACATATCCTTCTACTGTATCTGGTCATAAAACAAGGGAAACTGCTGCTAGCTTCAAAGACCACTTCTCTCAAGCTCGTTTATTTTGGAATAGTATGAGTCACGTCGAAAAAATCCACATTATACAGGCTTTCTCCTTTGAATTAGGAAAAGTCAAAAGTAAATCTGTCCGCCAACAAGTCGTTGATATGATTGGACATATTAGTACAGAATTGGCTACTTTAGTTGCAGAAGCTCTGGGAGCAAAAGTCCCAAATGTGCAAGAATCCAACGTTACAAAATCATCTCCAGCACTCAGTATGGCAAATACGACCTTTAGTCCTAATACATTACGAGTAGGTGTCATTGTTGCAAATGGATATGATGGGCCAAGCGCACAATATATAATAAATCAGTTCAAACAAGTAGGTCTTCAACCAGTGATCGTTTCCGAACGATTAGGCATAGTGCAGGGAACGTCAAATGGACATTGGGAAGTAAATGATACCTTCTTAACAGGCTCACCACTCCTTTATGATGGATTACTTCTTATCGGCGGAAAGATGGATGATCATTTTCTTAACAAAGCAAGTTCATTTGTCGTAGAATCATATAATCACTTTAAGCCGATTGGCTTCTTCCAAAACGGCTCTTCTATTATTCAATCTTTAAATATCAAAGGAAAGCCTGGTGTTTTAATAGAACAAGACCCTACGCGACTAGCAAATGAATTTATTAAAGCTATGACAAAACAACGATTTTGGGATAGAGCATATTCATAAAATAGGGGGACATTTATGTTTGTTACTGTCGAGAAAGATGTGCATATTTTTGTGCAAGATGTTAATCCTGGTCCAGGTAGTAAGACTGTTTTCTTCGTTCACGGATGGCCTTTAAATCATCAAATGTATCAATATCAACTCAATGTTTTACCAGAGCATGGCTTTCGCTGTATCGCCATGGATATACGAGGGAATGGGCAATCTGATAAGCCATGGACTGGTTACACCTATGATCGATTAGCCGATGATATCGCAATTGTTCTAGAAGCACTCCAAGTAGAGAACGCTACATTAGTCGGTTTCTCAGTTGGTGGTGCTCTTTCTATTCGCTATATGTCTCGCTATAATGGGCGCCGCATTTCTAAGCTCGCATTAATTGACGCTGTCTCCCCCTCTTTCGTTAAAAATCAAGAGTCCCCTTACGGTGTACCGAAAGAACAAGCAGATGCTCTCATTAATCAAATGTATGCTAATTTACCAAAATTTTTAAATGATGTATCTTTATCCTTTTTCAATAGAAACTTAGGAGCTGCAACCCTTGAATGGTTTTCTTATCTCGGTATGCAGTCCGCTTCTTATGCCCTTATCAAAATTTTACAAGCAGCTGCAAATGAAGATGTAACGAAAGATTTAAATAAAATTAACGTCCCAACAAAAATCTTCCACGGCGTTCACGACCAACTTATTCCTTACAAAAGTGCTGAGCTTACGCAACAACGAATTAAAAATTCTCAGTTACACGCTCTTACAAATAGTGGCCATGGTTCACCAATCGATCAAGCGGATGAATTAAATAAAGAACTGATAAAATTTTTACATGCATAACAACTGCAATACAAGATTGAAAGTTAATATGATCGATTTTTTACAAAACATAAAATTCACATATTTCTCACAAATACACAAATAAAACGATTACATTTTCATATATACTAAATGTACAAGTAATACTCCCTAAACCCAGCTTGTCTGGTTACCCCGTTAAATACTATGAAAAAAGAACTTGTATCGTTATACAAGTTCTTTTTGTTTCTTTTATTAAAAGAGGATTTCTTTGCTATATTGATTTCCAACGAGTAAATCATATTGAAGCATTTTATATTGCTCTAACATTTCTTTTTGTTTCTTTGTTAAATCATTGATTACTTCTCCATTTTTATCAACTTTTAATTCATCTCTAAGCACTGGTATTTCCTTGTAAAGTCCCGATAAAAATTGATAAAATGAGGATTTATTTAATCCTGCATAATCAAAAATAAGATTAGAAAAATAAATTGGGCTTACTAAACCTAAATTATCATTTGGCATATCAAAGTTTGCATACATTAATAGCGGCGTTTGCGCCATCGCTAAACGTTCACTCGGTGTTTTTTCATTCGTTATATACCCATTTTCTTTATAAAAAGATTTATTTGTTCCTAATGATGGAAGGTGATCTCCAAAGAATACTAATAATGTAGGTCTATCTAAATTATCTAGTTGCTCTATTAAATATTGAAGAGCCTCATCTGAACGTCTTAATCCTTCTGTATACGTCTCTAATTCTCCCTTTGATTCTTCATTTTCTAGCCCGCTAATTTCTATTAGGTTTTCACCAAATCGGCCCTCTGTAAAGGGAAAATGATTTTGCATCGTAACTGCATGAATGAATGTAGGTTGTTTTTGTTTCTCTAACTCAGCAATTATCTCTTTACTCATCTCTAAATCACTAATATAATCTCCATCAATATCCACATTTTCCATCGTGTCATCTGCATTAAACTTATCAAATCCTAACACCTTATATACATCATCACGTTTAAAGAATGTGCGTCCAAATGAATGAATTGCACTTGTGTAATAGCCTTCTTTTTTCAACACCGTAGGGATTGATGGAATTTCTTTCTTATTTGTAATAACCTGCTGATATGGTATAGAACCTGGCTTTAACAAACTCATTGAATAACTCGTTAATGCCTCAAATTCAACGTTCGCCGTATTTCCCCCAAATGTAGGAGAAATAGTTTGTCCACCAGGAAAGTTTTCTATATAATGATGTAAATTTGGTACAGGATCTTCACTAAAAGAAAGGTTGGTTACTTTCGTCGGATCCCAAAACGATTCACTCATTACAAAAATAATATTCGGTTTCTCTTTTTTCTTTTGGTTCCCTATATTTCCACTATATTGTTTTTTTATATCGTTTGCTATTTGAAGCATATTTTCTTTAGAATAATTTTTTGGTTTTTCCATAACTGTTGTATCTAAATTGCTAATAAACCCCAGTACAAAACCATTTGAAGCATAGTTCTCATTTTGATTCCACAAAACAAAATCTACACCTGATTTTTGAAATACTTTATTCATAAATGTATTCGCAAAATTACCGTACGCATATAGAACAAAAATAGATCCTATTACTAATAAAGCTCTTATTCCTAGATGAATTTTTACATTTTGAATATACCTTCTCATATATATCCCCGCTACAATACAAACTACGATACTTACGATAATGATTAAAATATAACCCCAGCTAAAATAGTCCATCACCATCGGTATAACAGATTGCATATGCGTAATTTGTGTGAAATCAGAAGGATATAACGGATCACCTCTGAAAATAAGCTTCAAATAATTCACAATACCTAAAATGACTAACGTACAGCTAGATAAAACCATACTTAGAAAGACCTTACCTATTAAATTATATACAAGAATATATATTGCATAAATTACTACAAAACTTAATATAAACTGCATATTATAAATGTAAATCCAATTCATTGTCTCTATGAAACTCATATTAACTTGCATTACAATATAAAATAATGCTACTGCATGAGCTAGCAAAAATAATATAAAATGCACTCGCAGAGATGCCCTAGGTATAGACATCTCTTTTTTATTGAAATGCGTAATATAAAATGTTATGCCCCATATGAAAATCATCATAACACTTAAAACAAGCTTTTGATTTAAATGATCTTTCATCATGTCTAAATTAAAAACCTTTAAAATCATAAACAGCATAGTTATTACTAATAAAGTCACCATACTACTTATAATGCTAGAAATTAATATACTTCTTTTCGGAAGATGAAAAAGTGTATAACCATACTTCAATTCATTCCCTCGTTTCTATGTCTTAATTTCCCCGCATCGAAAGAACTATTTCTATTAAAATAACATATATTACATATTTCGTCTGCATACTTGCTTCTATCATAAATGTATTGTCTTAATATTTCCTTAATCAACAGTTAAATTTTCCATACAAATTATTCATTCTTGAAAAACTTCATTTTAGCATTCCACTTTATGATATAATAACTATGTTTTGGAAATCATTAATACTATTAAGGGTTTCTCATGAAAATACGAAAGAATTAATAAAAAAGGAGTTGCTCATTTTTGCTTACTAAGTTTAAAAGTTTGCCTAAAGCGGTATATGCAATTTTGGCGCTTTCTTTCCTGTTGCACGTTTTTTGTTTAGTAAAACAGCCAGGATTGGATGGGGAGTTAGTCAAAGTAACATATGGTGCAAATGATGCCTTTAACTATTCGTTAACAGCTGAACAACTATTAAAGCATGGTGTATTTGGTTATGTGTATTTAGAACCTAGTGAAGTTCCAGGAAAAAATGCATATATCACACCAGGTCAGCCATTACTATTAGCTGGCGCTATGATTATTTCTGATATTACATCAATTCCTTACTATTACGTAGCAACTGTTATTAACATGATCATGAACCTTTGTACAGTGCTATTAGTATTCTTAATAGGAAAAGAATTGTTCGAAAAAAACATTTATGGAATTGTTGCAAGTATTTTATACGCTATTTATCCAAGTAACTATACATACTTCCGTACATTGCTAACAGAAGTTCCATCCATATTCTTATTGGCTTTATGTGTATATGTATTTGTTCTCGCATGGAAATACAATAAAGTGAAATTCCATATATGGTTTGGAATTGTCGTTTCAATTTTACTTATGTTCCGTCCAAATCCAGCTCCAATGATGCTCATTCCTGTTCTTGTTGTGTTATTTACATATGGATTTAAAGACTCCATTCGAATCGGATTGTTATGGTTTATCGGACCTTTCTTTATTATTGGCGCATGGGTTGTTCGTAACTATTTAGCACTCAACCAATTTATTTTATTCTCAACCCAAGGTGCAGATCCACTAATTGCCGGTGCAGATCCATTTAATAAAATTGGATATGAAAATATAGTAAATGAAATGAGAGCTAAAGGCTTAGATGACAAAGGTGCATACGCAAAAGAATTAATCAAGAATGGATTTAAGACGGACTTCACTTATTGGTTCTCTTGGTTCACTGTCGGTAAAACAATTGAGTTATTCAAAACAGCTCCTGCTGTAGACCAATACCGTATTCATAACTTTATGCAACTATGTCATAGAGTGTTTATCATCGGCACATTCTTGAGCAGCTTGTGCCTCATGCTAAATTCATTTAAACATAAACGCGTTATGATGCTAGTAGCAAGTTCTATTATTTACATTATCTTCTCAAACTTATTCTTAGCAATTAACCGCTACGGATTTTTCATTAATCCTCTTATGTGCTTAATTCTTGCATACGGATTAATTCACATTGTGCAGAAGCTTCCATTCTTCCGCACTAACCAAGCATAATAAGAAAGAGGTCGGCCACAGATGGCCGACCTCTTTCTTATTACCCAACACTTTGCACACGGCCAATTTGTCCATTCTGTAATCGCACTTTAATTCCATATGTATGTGTTTCTGTATTTGTCAAAATATCTTTCACAACACCACTCACTGTTTTACTATAATCATTATCTAATTGGATAACTACATGTGAACCAACTGAAATTTGTGATCGTGTTGGTTTCCCGCCCGTTATTTGTTTTGTATTTTCTTGCTTTTGTGTTCTCTCTTGTTGTACAGGTTGTTGTTGCTGAGCCTTCTGTTGCTCTTGTTTGCGTCGCTCTTCTTGCTTACGCTTTTCTTCCTCTGCTTTTTGCTCTTCTTCTTGTTTACGCTTTTCTTCCTCTGCTCTTTGCTGATCTTCTTGTTTACGTTTTTCTTCCTCTGCTCTTTGCTCTTCTTCTTGTTTACGCTTTTCTTCCTCTGCTTTTTTCTCTTCTTCTTGCTTACGTTTTTCTTCCTCTGCCACTTTTTTATCTTCTTCTATTTTTTGCTCATCTGTTGTTTCTTTTACTTTTTCTTCCTCACCTTTACAAGCACTTAAAGCAATTACACATAAGCCCATAAGTACAGAAAATAATACTTTTTTCAACATGAAAAATCCTCCTATATATATTACAAATTAATAACTTTCATAGCATAACAAAAGTATATATATTCTTTTGTAAAAATTTGTCGTATATATTATTTTCCTTATATAACAATACAAAACTACACTTAGAAAGAGGAGATTTCTGATATGAATAAACAAATTCTAAAATCATTTTCACAAGCGCTGTTTTTCTTATAGACGCAAGTTTTTGACAACTATTACTATAAAAAAGAACCTTCCACAAGACAGGTTCTTTTCGTTATTTTATGATAAAAGAGAAAATGATTAGCATGTGTATTATATAAAAGGAAGCAGCCATATTTTCCATACGATACATACGAGTACTATAACTACAAAATCAAAAAAATCTAATCTCGGACCTTTTTTCATATTCATATGTAGCCACATATGAAACCATTTTATTTTCGTATATTTATGAATGTTTTTCTTTGCAAATCGGTAAATAAGCATTTGCATGATAAAAAATCCGGCCACAAAAATAAATAATAAGATGAGAAATCCAATCACAAAATTCCTCCTATTTTTGTAGCGTTTTTTCTACTATCCGATTTTTCAAAACCCACTCTTCAAACTGGGCACTTCCAAATTCCCAGCTAAGATCGCGAGCATGTACAGAAAAAACGTAATGACCAGCATATTCGTCCATAAACCTCCCTAACTCTACATCGTCTTTCTGAATACCGTATACTCCAAAATTAAAATACACATCCCATACGTCTTCATTCTTCCTCTTATAAGCAATCGATTCCATGTCACATTCTGTCCCAAAATAATCAAGATGTAAATGTACGCTATCATCGTATTCGTACTCCATTTTATCACCCCTTATATTTGTACTTCTTTACCATCCAAAAAATTCCTGCTATCTACACTCACATATAGGCACTTACCTACATATCATGCTTGTAGAGTGACTTCTAGGAGGTGTTATATAATGAAAAAATTAATCGTGATTTTTTGCATCATGTTACTAGCTGTTTTTACTTTTGCTGCTTGTAGTAATAAAAAAGAAGGTACGAAAGAACAAACTCAAAACATTCGTGTCGGCGAAGTTACCCATTCTCTCTTCTACGCCCCGTTATATGTCGGAATTGAAAAAGGATTTTTTAAAGATGAAGGACTAGATATTGACCTACAAACAACAGCTGGTGGCGATAAAACGATGACCGCCCTATTATCTGGCGGAATTGATATTGCTCTGGTCGGTTCTGAAACGTCTATTTACGTTCATCAACAAGGAGCGAAAGACCCTATCATTAACTTTGCACAGCTTACACAAACAGATGGGACATTTTTAGTTTCACGTAAAAAACTAGACTCTTTTAATTGGAATGACGTAAAAGGTGTTACATTTTTAGGACAGCGTAAAGGCGGCATGCCGCAAATGGTCGGGGAATACGTTTTAAAGAAAAATGGCATTGATCCTCATAAAGATACAAACTTAATTCAAAATATCGAGTTTGCTAACATTGCAAATGCCTTCGCATCTGGTACTGGAGAGTTTGTGCAGCTCTTTGAACCGACTGCAAGTATACTTGAGAAAGAAGGTAAAGGTTATATCGTCGCTTCATTCGGAAATGAATCTGGTACTGTTCCTTATACAACGTTCATGGCAAAAGAAAGTTTCTTAAAGAAAGATAAAGCTGCAGCTGAAAAGTTCACACGTGCTCTCTATAAAGCACAGCAATGGGTTGATACACATAGTCCAGAAGAGATCGCTGATGCTGTTTCCCCATTATTTAAAGACACTTCAAAAGACATAACAGTCAAAGTAATTGAACGGTATAAAAAGCAGCATTCTTATGCGACAAATCCACTACTAGATGCGGAAGAATGGAAACAGCTCCAAACTATTATGAAAGACGCTGGCGAATTACAAAAAGAAGTCCCACATGAAGCGCTCGTCAATACAAAAATTGCCGAAAGCGTTATTAAGAAATAGAGGCGAAGTGTATGAGTTTTTTACAAATACGTAACGTTTCCCACTGCTTTTTTGCAAAAGAGAATGCCAAACTTATTCTCGAAGATATGAGCTTACAAGTGGAAGAAGGCGAATTTATTTCTATACTTGGTCCAAGTGGTTGCGGTAAAACAACGCTCCTCTCAATCATTGCTGGACTACTTGATCCAATTGACGGTATCGTCTTTTTAGATGGTGAACCGATTACAACGAAAACTTCATCTATGGGATATATGTTGCAGCAAGATTACTTATTCCCTTGGAAAACGATTGAAGAAAATATTATGCTTGGACTTCATATTCGAAAGATTTATGATGAACAGATGAAAGGGCATACTTTAAATCTTTTAAAACAAGTCGGTTTACATGGGGTAGAAGGACAATATCCTCGTGAACTATCCGGCGGTATGCGTCAACGTGCCGCTCTCGTTCGAACGTTAGCAACTGATCCCAAAATTTTATTGCTAGATGAACCATTCTCCGCACTCGATTATCAAACGAAATTAAAACTAGAAGAACTCGTTTTCAACTTACTAAATAAATATAAGAAAACATCACTACTTGTTACTCACGATATTGAAGAAGCGATTGCGATGAGTGATCGTATTTATTTACTGCAAGCGAATCCTGGAAAAATCGCAAAAACCTTTATCGTCCCAGAAAGTATCCGTTCTTTATCACCGTTAGAAGCACGCCATCACTACGATTTCCCAGCCCTCTTTCAAGATATATGGAAGGAGCTGGAACGACTTGGATAATATAAAACAACTACATGAACAATTTCGAAAGAAAGAACGTAGGCGTGCTTGGATTGCTCGCTCTCTACAACTTTTACTACTTATTCTTTTCTTTGCACTATGGGAAATAGCTAGCAAAAAAGAATGGATTGATCCTTTACTCTTCAGCTCTCCTTCAAGTATTTGGGATCTCTTCTTAACGAAATGGATCGACGGTTCACTTTGGGTCCACATATGGACGACATTGCTGGAAACAGGAGTAGGCTTCATTCTCGGAACAGTACTTGGTGCTATTATTGCAACGTTTCTTTGGTGGATGCCACTTCTAGCCCGCGTACTTGATCCTTATCTCGTCGTCCTAAATGCAATGCCAAAAGTTGCACTCGGTCCAATCATCATCGTTATTTTCGGTCCAAACATTTCATCTTCTATCGCAATGGGAGTAATCATTTCCATCATCATTACCATTCTCGTTATTTACAGTGCATTTCAAGAAGTCGATTCTAACTATATAAAAGTGATGGACACATTTGGCGCAAATAAATGGCAATGTTATAAGCAAGTCGTTCTCCCTGCATCCTTTCCAGCAATTATCTCAACGTTAAAAGTAAATGTTGGTTTATCCTGGGTCGGTGTTATTTTCGGAGAACTTCTCGTTTCCAAACAAGGACTTGGCTACTTAATTAGCTACGGATTCCAAGTCTTTAACTTCACACTCGTCTTACTTAGCGTACTACTCACATGTGTTCTTGCAACTCTTATGTATGTATTTGTCGAGGCATTTGAAAAAATTCTAATTGGAAAAAGAAAAAGAAGCTGACTCAAAACAGTGCGCTATAGTCAGCTTCTTTCTTTTACCTTTTATCACACATTTTCGTTTCATTTGTAATGTTTCCATCCGCAACCGTAACTGTATGGAAACAGTCTTTCACACGTACTGTAACGACATTATCTTTTCGATCTATCACATGATAATCATTAAACTTTTCATTCAAAGCACTACGAATTTGCTCCCCTTCAAAAATCGGAAAACCGTGAGACATTACCCAAATGAGACCAGCAACAGCAAGAATCGTTTTCATACGTTTCATTACCTCCTCGAGAGTAAACTTATAGTCCCTACAACACGCGCATTATAATTGTGTCTAAATTGTGACATTTTTATACTAATTCTATTTTATACCGCCAGTTCCTTCTTATTTTTAATGAAAATACAGAATTTTCAATTTTATCAACATAAAAAAAACGCAAAGAATTAAAAATTCTTCACGCTTTACTCTAACGAAACTATATCGAACGCATAACTCACATTAGTCTCCACTTTGTTGTTCTATCGTTTTCGAAACATCATATAATCCTGACAGCACTTCCGCTCTCATTTTTACAAGCTCAGGGAACTGATAGAAGAAAGCAATTTTCTTATATTTTAACTCTGTTCCTTCTTTCACTTTTTTTGAATCTTGTAAAATGAACGCTGTAAATGTATCTGCGATATCTTCCGTTACATTTGTTGTTCCATACAGCGATACAAACTCATCATGCTTTTCTTTATAAAATTTAATTTGTGCCTCTTCACTTTCTTCTACTTTCTTTTCTGTCCACTCTTGCTCAATTGGTTTCCAAAATTCATCATAAAATTGGTTAATATACGAAGTTTTTCTCGCACATCCATTTTTCAAGAACACCGTTTTACATTTATTTCGATATGATGAAATGTCTTTCTCTTCATCAAACGCCTCTAAATATTTCCTATCCACTGGTACTTGTTTATGCCCAATCGTTAATACGTGAGCCGTTTCATGAATTAATGTTTTCATCACTTCATCTATATTCACCCCAGAATCGAGCACATCTAAACTAAGCAACCAATCTCTCGGGTCATCCATACTTGGCATGACATGAGCAACAACGCCGTCATAACCATCCGTTATTAGATCAAACCCTGTTATATTCTCACGATATTTCACTGGAATGAGAGTGCGATACATGTCCCATAAAGTTTCATGATACTCTCTATCTTGCCGCTGGCTTAACAAATCATCTTTTGCTACTTCGTCATCTGCAAAAGCTTTATTCAATCTCTTACGATCCAATTTCTCAAAATAAGGATCTACAATTTCATCATCATCGATATAATAAGAAGCTAAAAAGAAATAATTTTCATCCTCTTCTTTTTTCTGTTCCGCCTCTTTCATATTCATACTTTCATACTCTTCTATGTCATAATCCTCTACTTTTTCAAGTTCTGAAAGTCCCTCTATCTTTTTATATACTTTTTGTAATGTTTTATCTCCTATTTGCGTGCACTCTTCTTCTGTTTTACAAATTTCTTTTTCTTTCGTAACCTCGATAGCACTATCGCATCCTGCAACTAAACTGCTTGCTATCATACAACACACTAACTTGCCATACAGTTCCTTCATACAATCCCCCATTATTCCATTCTACAAAATATCATAATCATTTTTTTGCGAATATGCGATAATTAATTATAAAAACTGCAAGGAGGCTTCCCATGATTCGTGCAATCTTATTCGACTTAGATGGAACACTATTAGATCGGCGCCAATCTTTAGAACAATTTATTTGTGAGCAATATAATCGCTTCGCCTCACATTTGAAGAGCATAGAGAAATCAGAGTATTGTTCTCGATTTCTTGAACTCGATAATAATGGCTATACGTGGAAGGATAAAGTATATGCTACTCTCTTTTCCGGATACAACATTACTACTTTAACGCAAGAACAACTACTACACGACTATATTACAAACTTCCAACATCATTGTATTCCTTTCAAAAACACGCATGAACTACTTCAACAGTTAAAACAGCGAAACATTAAAATTGGTATTATTACAAATGGTTTTACTGAATTTCAGATGAGCAACCTTCGAGCACTACATATACATACGTATACAAACACCATTCTCGTTTCAGAAGCTGAAGGAATTAAAAAACCTCATCCTGAAATTTTCGAACGTGCTTTGCAAAGACTAGATGTGAAGGCAGAAGAATGTCTTTATGTTGGAGATCATCCAGAAAACGATGTGCTTGGTTCTGAACAAGTAGGGATTCTTGGTGTTTGGAAAAAAGATTCGTTTTGGGGGAATTTTAAGCATTCACGTATCGTAGATGATTTGTTGGAGGTGCTTTCGTTTTTAGAGGTGGAGCTTAAACGGTAAACTGTTGCTTACTTGGTTAATCTATAACTAGAAATTTTTTATAAAACTGTACGTTGATAAGATGTGCTTCCCTTATTTTAGCTTCTATCTCATGAATTTTTTTCTATTCTCTTCCCATTCTTTCTACTTATAAAAAAAGCCTAGCATTTATGCTACGGCTTCCTACTTTATGTTCTTTAAAATGTTGCGTAATCCACAAAGATTTTCTCCTCTTTTATATAAAATTAGGATTAATAGAAGAATCTATATTTATATATTCTTTTTTGCATTGTACGAAACAAAGTCTATAAACATATCCGTAATACCAACTTTAACTTTAATTTTACTTTTCGTTTTTATCATAAAGAAAATTGTATTCCATTACTAGGTGTCATAATTTTACACTGTAGAAATCCATTTCATCTGTAATAGAAAAACCTGCGCTTCTGTATAGACGGATTGCTTGTTCATTATCTGCATTCACACAAATAGAAATTTCTTCTACTTTTACAAAGCTAAATAATTCATACAATCCATAGTTTAAAAGTTTTAAGCCAATCCCTTTATTTCGCACCGAAGGATGGACCGCAATGTATTCTATATTTCCCTCTTTAAATTCCAGGCTCCCTTCAATATAAATATACCCTAACAAAAGGCCTTCTTTCTTAAAAACGAATAATTTATTTTCCTCATTTATTCTATTAATAATTGCTTCTCCACTATAATAAGTATCTGGAAATACTTTATCATGTAACTTAATAAAACTTTCATAAAACCCAGATGTAATTGGTTCTATTACTAAACTAGGATAATACACGAAATTTGAGGGGTGTATTTTTAAAATCACATGTTTTCCTTGTTTATCCACAACTAAATCGTTCATAAATTTTTTTACATTTTTATTTTTCCTATTAAAAAAACCATTAAATGTATGTACACTTCCTTCCAATTTGGATACTCCTATTTTCCACAGCTTTGCTGCTAGTCTTTCCCACTGCTCTTCTTTATGAATAAAAGGTCCCCAAATTTCAGCTGTTTTAGTGTCACTATCTACATCAAAACCAAGTGCTCCAACAATTTCTAAATCCTCATACAGAATAGTAAACGATTTTTCAAAACTACAGTCAGAAAATTCATTTTCTAAAGTGCTTTTTATTTCATCCTTTTGTATCCCACAATAACCAACATGATATTCTGGTATTTGATTTAAAGTCGCAATATAAGAAGCTAATTTAGTTAACTCTCTGTTTTCTCTCTTATACTTAGTCATCTATTCTTCTCCTTTATCTAGTAATGTCCAAATAGACCTTTGTTTTTAGCGATTTTTTCGCATCTCCAAAATACAATTAATCCTATAACTAAATAGATACATGCATTTACTATAAGAAATAATAACTCTGCTCCCCCAATAGAGAACAATGATTTTTTATTTATGGCTATATCCCTAATCAATTGTAACCCTAACATAAACGGACCGTATTTTAGGAAGGGAGCTACCGTTAACGGAATAAATGTCAGACCCATAATAATAAATTGAAATAATTGTAAGATGTAATCCACCTGTTTTAAAATCATTGTAATTCCAGCTATCGCATAACCAATTCCAAATACGCCTATTAATGTAATACATAAAATAGGTAATATAGAAATTAAATCAATATTTAGCCATTGATTTGCTGTTAACATAGCACCAAATAACAAAAAAGATATAGTCACCAAATTAATTAATATTGTGCTTATCATCCTTGTAAGTAATATAAAAGAAAGTTTATACGGTGTTAAATATAGCTGTTCTAATGTTCCCTGTCCTGCCTCATTCGATATCTCCCAACCGATTCCTTGTGTTACCGTTAAAATAAGAAACCAAAAAACATAATTTAAAATTACCAACTGTATGTTATGCTCTATTGTATTAGGATCACCAACTAAAGTTATACCTAAAAAAAACCCAAGAAAAACCAAGTAAAATATAACCAATTCACTTATTGTGTTAGGAAGATAGCGTAACATATTTATACCTTCCCTTCGTAAATTGGAAATAAAGATATTATATAGACCCATATGCCACCTCACCCTTTATTAGCTTCAAAAATACTTCCTCAAAATTAACTTGATCTTTCTCAATAGACTCTATTTCAATATCAAATTGCTTTAGATAATTCATAATAGAATAAAAATCATCATTGCTAGATATTGTTACTTTAATAATATCTTTTCCATCTTTTTCAATTATGTGAATTGAATCATTTAGTTTGTATAGAGTTTGCCTGTATGTTTCTTTTAGATGTATACTGGTAATAAATTGATAGGACTTAACTTGGAATAAATTCATTAGATTCAAAACGGTGTCATTTGTTATAATTCTTCCATTACTAATAATTACAACTCGATCACATAACTTTTGAATTAAATTCATATCATGGGAGCTAATTAATATAGTTTTATTTTCTGTATTCACGATTTCTTTTAAAAATGTTCTTATTTCATTATTAGATTCCACATCAAGTCCGAGAGTTGGTTCATCTAATAATAGAATTTCTGTATCAGCCATAAGTGCAATAATAATAGCTACTTTTTGTTGCATACCACGAGAAAGATTTTTTACAAGTTCATTTTTCTTCTCGTATAATTGGAATCTTTCTAAAAAGTAATCTATTCGAGATTGAATATGACCACGGGATATTCCACGATTCCCCAAAAAATATTCTATATTTTCTTTCACTGTTAGACGCCAATATAAATTACGATTACCTTCTAAAACAGAACTAATATGTTTCAGCGCTTTCTTATTTTTGTGTGTTACAGATATACCATTAATCCTTATATCCCCTTCATTGGTTTCTATAAGACCGCATAGACATTTTATTAATGTTGTTTTTCCAGCCCCATTGATACCTAAGAGCCCAACGACCTCCCCTTTTCCAATATTAAAAGAGATATTGTTTAATACTTCTACTTGTTTATTTCTAGTTTTATACGTTTTTTTTACTTTTATAACTTCTATCATTTTTTCTCCTCACTTTTATGCTTTTATATCCTTTAAATTAATAGGAGTAACTTTGGGATATGCTAATTTTAATTCTTCTAAGTTTTTATATTTAGATATTCTCATTAAAAGATTAATAACATATTCTTTAGTAGGACCTTCTCTAACCCCCATAGCCACTTTAAATAATCCTTTTCCCTGTTTTAAATTTGGAATTATCACCTCAAAACGATGAGTTCTAAACCCAAAACTTGAGCCCATTACAAAGGGGATTTTTTTCCTTTTCGCTTCATAATTTACAATACTAAGTAACCAACCGTAATTTTCCAATGTATCTTCTTTTAAATGAAAAACAACAAAAGGAGCTTTTGCCCAACTTTCTGTAGAAATAAGAGATGGGTATGCAATATTATTAAAAATACCTTTATTACAAATAGATTTTGCTAAATCTTCATTATTCTTAAATACTCTATTACAATAAATAGAAAATCCCTTTCTATTTAAGAAAAATTTATTATCTAATAAAGAAATTTCTTCATAAGTTAGTCCTGTTCCTAATAACGTTCGTACTTTTCTAATATAAGAACAAATATTCTTTGCTGATGGTATTTGATTATTTTCCTTAACTGTATAAACACTTAATAATCCACAATTTGAAAATTCCATACCTTGCTGATCTAACTTCAAACAAGAGTGAATATGTACAAATATTAAATTAGGAATAGCCTTGAGTTTTTCTAACAACTCAATCACTCTTAATGTATTCCCGTTTAAAGTAGTATCTATAATCAAAACCTTTAAATTTTTCGATGTATCCTTAGTTAACTTATCTATAAAGCTAACAAAATTAAACACCTCTAATGACCAGTTATAACGAACCGGCTCTATAAAGAAAAGATCAAATCGACTAATACTTGCTTCAAATTCTTTTTGGGTTTTAAAATTTTGAATTTCAATAGAATCCCTTTTGTATAAATCTAGCAATACACGAGTTTCAAAATAATCTCCCCATGTGCATAATTTTAATGGTTGTTTTTGTGTTGGCTTTGACATTCCAAAAAAACTTTGTAAAAAAGTAGATATACAAGCCATCCCACTTGAAGCGAAAACATGATCACATTCCCATTCATCATGTTTTTCACGATATAAATTAGCTTTTCTTTCTAAATGAACCGGCTCTATGTTTCTTTCATAACTAAAATCTATCTTATTTTGTGAGGGTAAATATTTTACTTCTCCCAGTGGAGGTGACTTCATATGTTTATTAGTAGTAAATTGGACAAATTCCATCCATAAAACTCTTAATTGCATGCTTAAATTTTCCAGATGCATTTCATCTTCAAATGTCCCAATTTTCTTTTCACTAATTTGCCTACCTAAGTGAACTGCGGATTCTAGCCAACCATTTGTTTTTGCTGAGTAAGGATGCCCTTCCATACCTAGAGAAAAATATATTGAAATTAAATCCTCTATTTCTTGTAATAAAACTATATAATTAGAAAATTCAGTTAACACCAACTTCTCTTCCTCCTACTCTATACAATCTATTATTATTAAGAATCCACTCATCTGGTAAGGGAAAACCGTGCATATTTCTAGCCATACTAGTTACATATGCCCCAGCTGGAGCTAATAACACCCGATCCCCAATATCTAAACGTTCATTATAATTTGATTGAATGAATATGTCTTTCTCATAGCAAGTAGAACCACAAATCTTATGCATGTCTTTTATAAGATTATTTGTGTACGTATATACCAAGATAGGCGGAGTCCAATACATTAAATTCCATGCTGAACTATCCAAAGTAACTATCCTATGATTCCCCTCTACGTCTGAAGTAAGCACTGTCGAAACAAGATATCCGCACATGGCCATTAACAACATCCCAGGTTCTATTATTACTTTCACTTGTCTATTTAATAATTTATTTATCCTTTTAATTACACCTTCTAAGATATCCCAGGTTTTTGTAACCTCATTTTCATCAGAATATAAATATGTTAATCCTCCACCAAAGTTAAGAACCTCGACTTCCGGAAACATTCCCACCATTTTTTCCATTCCCAACGCTACTTGCGACATTATATTTGAATTCCTTATCTCTCCCAAATGCACATGTATTTGCTTCACTTTAAGTCCATATTTTTTTAATAACATTTTTATATCTGAAGAAAATACATCAATACCAAAACGACTTTGTTCTCCAAAGGTGGTTTCTAATTCTGAATCTAGTAAATCTAATTTAAACTTAACTCTCAACCCTATCTTGTTTTCAACACTCCCATTTTTCAGCGCTTCTTTAAGTTGTGATACAGTGCTAAAATCTGGGATAATTCCATTTTTGTATAAAACCTCTATTTCATTACTTGAAAAAGATGGAGAGGTAGCGTAGATATGTTGAAATCCGGCACTTTTAGCAACATCTAACTCTGCTATAGACGCAACATCCGCACCAATTCCTAGTTCCACTAAAGTTTTCAATAGAGAAATATTCCTATTTGCTTTGACAGAAAAACAAATATGAGTATTAGGTATTTTACTAATGTTATCCTTTATTTTTTTCACTACATATTTAATTGCCTCAACATCATAAATGATTGCAGGGGTTTGTATATCAAAGTTTTTATTAATTAACAACTGTGGTATTTCTGGATAAATACTCATATTTTCTCTCCATTATATTAGATAATATATTTATGATAATTCTTGAGATAGTAATCCCCTCAGTCTCAGATTCCTCTGGTAATAATTCAACTATATCTAGACCAATAACCTCTACCTGTCCAACTATAAATTCTAATATTTCTATCATTTCATCATAACTAAATCCACCTGGTAACGGCGTCCCTGTAGACTTAATTACCGCTGAATCAAATACATCTACATCAAGTGTTATATAATATTGCAATTCTTTATTTAACACATCTCCAAATTCATTCAAATTATTCAAAATTGATTTTCCAGGCCATTGTTTTACCTTTTCATGTGTTAGCTGATTCTCAACTAACTGTCTAATACCAACTTGAATAACCTCTTCGATACCCTCTTCCTCAAGAACTGCATCTATAAAATTACCGTGGTGTACCGAATCTCTCCAGTTATCCAACTTATTTAATCCAAAATCAGAATGTGCGTCTAATTGAATAACACCTATTTTCTTCGCTCTCACTATTCCTTTTAGGCATGGTAGAGTAATTGAATGATCTCCCCCTATTGTTACCGGAAAAACATTATGATTGACCAAACGAAACACAGTCTCTTCCAACGCATCGAACTCTTTACCATTTCTAGCAAATACAATTGATTGAATATCGCCAATATCCGCCATTGTTACATTTTCAAAAATCCTTTTTCCTTTTATTGGATCATAAACTCCGCATAAGGACCGCGAGTTATGCTGATATACAGCTCCACTTACTTTCCTTAAATATCTTGGTGCAAATCGACAACCTGGTCTATACGTTACATTAAGGTCATATGGCATCCCTATAAAAGCTATATTGCACCATGTTCCATTCATACATTCAGACAGCGTTACCACTTCTGAATTAAACATACCTCCTTTCCCTCCTCTAAAAGTTTCTGCTTCCGGGGTAAACTCTTCAATTATCCCCTGTTCAAGTAAAGAGTTTATCATTGAATCCAATAGCTCACTTGTTAAATCAAACCGATTAAGTAATAATTTATGTGCAGCATCTCTTGTTATTGGCAAATAAAACGCCCTAATACACTCTAAGGAGCTTTGTTCTACATTTATTTCCCAGCCTTCTTTAGAATCCCATAAGGTGAGATAATTTAATTCTTCTTTAATAATTAAACTTTTTTTACTCTATAATATTTATTCATATCGACTTCCTCCAGAGTGATTAATGCGAATTAATTGATTTTCCAACAATAAATATTCACCTGGCAAAGGTAGACAGTTAAACCTTCTAGAGTTTGTCATGGTATATGCCCCAGAAGCAGTAAACAAAATTTTATCTCCAACATCTAAATTCTCTAATTCAAAATCCATCATATTCCCGTTTATATCTTTCCCAAAAAAGTCCCCTTCATATAAGGTATTTCCTGCAATTAAAATTTTTTCTTTTTTCTTATTCTTCTTATTTAGGCTAATAAGATTAGGTTTATGCCAGGGGGCTAAATTCCAAGCAGAAGAGTCCACAGTAATCACTTTCTTATTAAAAAAGGTATGAAACTCGCTTGCCATCACAGATGTAACTAGATATCCACAACCTGATAATAACGCTCCTCCTGGTTCAAAACGTATATGTATCTTCCTATTATTTTCCTTCTGCCACTTAACTACTTTCTCTTTTAAACTAGAAATAGCTTTCCTAGCCTTTTCACGATCAACATAAAAATGAAACATTCCTCCTCCAAAGTCAAGAACTTCGACATTACTAAGATAACTTGCAACGGCAAATAAATAATCAGCTTTATAGAGCAACGATTGAGGTGTCATTTGTCCAGTATGAACATGTAACCTTGTTATATTTAAATTGAATTTTTTATATTTTTTTCCAATCTATCATCAAGAATATTTATGCCAAATCTACTATCTTTTCCAAATGTTGCTGCAGACTCAATTTCAGTTGGTAGCGGAATTCTAACTCTAATTCCAACATTCGTATTAGGAAAATGTTCCCCATATAAAATCAACTGTGAAATAGAATCAATGTCTAAAGTAATCCCTTCATTCATGAAAACTCTCATATCCTTCAAACTATAAGCTGGATTTGTCGTAGTTATCTCAGTAAAACCAGCCTTCTTTGCAAGCTCATATTCTCCTAGACTTGCTACATCGCACCCTAGTCCCCATTTCGCATATAAAGATAATAATTCAGGAGTATGTGTAGCTTTTACAGCAAGATTTAATTTTGCATGGGGGAGTTCTTTCAGATCCTCTTGTATTCTATCAACTACATCTTTCATACCAGCATAATCATATATAATTGCAGGTGTATTCACATCGCATGCAACTTCATAAAGCTTAGAGGATGGTTGAGAATATAGCGGCTCTAAAATACTTTCGTTAGATTTTACTTTCACTTTGTTACCTCCCTTTATATTTCTTCAATATCTCATAGATCTCGTTGAATATTATTTTTTATTTTTTACACTTAATTTTTTCTATTAAATCTGATCTGTACGAGGCCTAGAACCTCCCAGCATCGTTAAATCTAAATTAATCCCTGATCCCCCTTGTTTTTCAAAAACAGGAACACCATTAGTTTCTAACTCAATTTCCATTTCCTCTGTAACTTTTAAAGCATTCAATTTATTCTCTAAATCTCTTAAACTCATATTTATCCGCTCCCTTTTCTTTTCAACGAGATCTATCAAACATTGTTACCTATTTGGATAATATATACTCATATTAGCGTTTTCCTTTTTTTGGTTCAATATCCAATATGTTGATAAACATTTTAACTTTTATTTGGTTTATAAGGAAAAAAAATCAAATAATTCAAAAGATATTCCAGTTTTATATTTTATATTACCTTCAATTAAGACTTATCCATGACAGAAAATTCTGTTTTTTATTGAAAAAACAAAATATGTTATAAATAATTTCTTAAATCAAATCGCTCACTATTTTTTATGGCGTAATCTTTTATAATGCCCACAAAAAAAGAAACCGGCTACTTTACTTCGTAAAACAGCCGATTTCTTCTATATGTTTCATCGTACGCGCTAATACGTCATCGCGCATTATAAAGCTAAATTTTCTATTCGTTTTAATGTTGTCAGGAATGTCTTTTAATAAAACAGACCCTTTCGTTTCTTCGTAATGCGTATGTTCTTCTACCGCACTAATTGTTGCAAAATAAATGTTTTTAATGATTATTTTGTCTTTTCCAGATACTTTGTATTGTCCTAAGTAAGTTAAATCAGAAACTATGCCGCCGGTTTCTTCATGAACCTCTCGAACTGCCGCTTCTTCCGGTGTTTCCCCTAGTTCTACTTTACCACCTGGAAATTCAAGACCGCGACGTAAATGATGTGTTAATAACCATTGATCCCCGTACCGGCATACAACCCAAACATGCTTTGGCTCAGGAGAAAATGGATAACGTTCAAACGATAATTGTACAGTGTTGTGGTAATAATCTTTAAATTTGTACATGCCATTACTCCCCTATTGATGGTTACAAGTTTTTCCTACCACAAATTGTAGCATATTCTCGCTTTTCTGCATAATATTATCCAATTACAATCCATTGATTATTCCCATTTGCGCGACTAATTCTTTCGTCTCATGATTTCCTAAATCGTAAATCATTTTATATGCTTTTTGTAGTTGTTCATCATATCGGTCATTATTTGAATCGTGATGATACTCAACAAATGGAACGTGGGAGCGTACAAATGAACCTAAATCTTCTACATATGCTTGATCGAAGTGCTCTCTTAATTCCGTAATTTCCTCATCATTTGCGTAAATTTCAAAATTATACGTATCCGCCGTCTTCACTTGTGAAATTTGACCATTTCCTATTGATATATAATATGTTTTTTTCGTCTCCATGTAACACCCTTCTTTCATCCTTTTAATTTCTATTGTTTTCATCAATTACAAAATTATGTAAAATAAAGAAAAGGAGGGGTTTTATGTTCAAAATATTAATTATCGGTATTATCATCGTCCTACTCATCCTCGTACTCTCCATCATGACAATTAATAAAGGCTATGCTTATAAACATTCCGTCGATAAACTAGAAGATAATCCTTATACAAAAAAGAATAAGGAGGATTCATAGTATGCTTCGTATACTCCGCATCACAATCGCACTCACTGTGATCGTTATGTCAGCAATTGGATTATATACAGGTCAAAATAATTTTCTACCTCTTTCACAATTTCTATTAGGGGCTTTAATGTTTCTCATCGCATTTGAACAAATAAAGAAAAAGGAGTCAGCAACTGGACTTATTTGTATTATTGCCGGTGCTTTCATTTGGATTGTTCTCATTATTACCTACATAAAATAGAGGAGGTCTTTTATGCTAAAAGGGGGACGGATTACTTTATCACTTATTGCTTTATGTATAGCAATCTATAGTTTCTTTACTAGTAATAGAGAAATTATGCCTTATATGTTCATCTTTTTAGGGATGATGGCTTTCGTTATTAGTATAGAGGAAAACTTAAAACAGCAAAAAGGCGGTAGTATACTTGCTCTGTTAGCAGGAGCTGGTGCTTTATTTCTTGGCTTCTCAGAAATATTTCGATAAATAGTCTCTTTAAAGGAGGTATACAATGCTAACTGGATTACGCTATTTTTTCATGCTTCTCACACTCTCTCTTTGCACTTATTCTCTTGCTACCGACAACTTCACACTTCTCCCATACATGCAATTTGCTCTCAGTTGTTTCTTTATTCTTCTAGGAATTAATGAACTGAAATCCGGAAGAAAATCAATGGGTATCTCGCATTTTTTCGTTTCTAGTCTTATGCTCTTCATTGTAATATCGAACTACTTTCACTAAAGATAACATGTAATTTCCAATCACCTACTGACCATTACCTCTCACTAATTTGGATTTTTTAAACAGTTAATAAATTGGAGGATACTATGCTAACAAACCTTCGAATCTTACTATCTGCTATTGCTTTTATTCTTGCTTTTTTTAGTCTTTTTACACGAATTTCTATTCTTTTCTCTTATGTATTTATCCTTTTAAGCATCACATTTATTCTTTCGGGAGTTGCTGAAATACAACAAAAGCAAAAATCGAAAGCTATCTTTTGTTTTATAGTTGGGATAATCACTTTCTTCGTTGGGATTTCTGACATACTTCCATAAAAAAGAAGAGCTTGTGTGCTCTTCTTTAACTCACTACTTTCAATCCAATAATCGTCCCCATAATCCCAACAATACAAATAATCCGAAAAGCGTTTTTAGGTTCTTGAAAAAATAAAATACCGACAACTGCTGCCCCGAGCGTTCCGATTCCAGTCCAAACTGCATATGCGATCGATAACTGAATTTCTTGAAGCGCCATCGTTAAAAATTGAAAACTAATAATAAAACCACCTATTAAAATAATATTATTCGTCCAACTATTATTTTTTGCTACTTTCTTTATCCCAATTACACCGACAATTTCAAAGAGCCCAGCTATAATTAAATAGATCCATGCCACTTTATTTCACCTCTTCCTTATTCCCACTAAATTTCAATCCGATAATAAATAGTGCCAATAAGCAAACGAGGAAAATTTTGATGAGCGAAAATGGTTCTTTGAAATATAAAATATCTACTAATATCGTTCCAACTGTACCAATTCCAGTAAATACTGCATATGCCGTACCAATTGGAATTTTTTTAGTTGCTTCAATTAGTAGTTGAAAGCTCACTAAAATTGCAATGAGTGTCAAAATACTCATTGAATTTGTTTTTAATCCTGTCGCCCAATATATTTCAATTAAGCCCCCAAATACTAAATACATCCACGCCCTATTTATGCTAATCTCCTTTTTCTTTTTCACTTCTTCTTTTATCTCTTCTCTTGTTTCTTGTTTCGAAGAATTACGCTTCTTTTTCGGAAAAAGAATGTAAGACATCGCCCATATAAAATGAATAATAAGCACTGATGTCCAGACACTTGTAATCGTATTAATCGTTTCATTTTTATAAAATCCAATTTGTTTATTTAAAATCCACTCTTTCATATGAAGGAAATAGGAACCGCTTGGCAACTCTTGAGCTGGTACAAGCCCTACTATAAAAATAAATAGAAGCTGTGCAAAAATGAAAATCCCCACATGTTTATAAAAGTATTGCCGCTCTAATCGTGCGTGCTCCTTTCCATATAGCTTTTCTTTTTGCATGGCTGTCATTTATCTTCCTCCTTTTTCAAATAATACTCCACCATTTCATCTATATACTTCATTGTTTCCGAATCAAGTCCATATACTTTTGCAATTTCTCCCTCTTCAGGTCTAATTAATTCCCAATACTTATTTATTAATTGTTCATCTTCTTGAAATACATGCATTGAAAAAGTCACTACTTTTTCCGCCAATTGTTGCATTTCTGGTGAATCTACTGGTTCATTTATACGCTGGCGAATTTCTCTTAATACTTGTAACCACTCTTTCATTCTTTCGTCATCTTCTTCAAACGTTGGTAAATCCTGAATGATTTGCTTTTCTTCCTCAGTAAAATACCTTTTCCTAAACTTTTCCCTCTGATCAATTCCCTGTACTGATTTTATAAATAACATTAAATCTTCTGTTCTAAGCTCTCCTGTTAATTCAATGGCATGAAATGTTGTATATAGTTGCTTTTCTAAATCCTGTAATCTTTTTACTTCCGCTTGTATTGTTTGAATTTCATTTTGAATTGCACTTTTCCATCTTTCTTCTTCTGAAATCCCCTTTTTTTCTTTTAATACTTCTTTTATTTCCGACAGCTTAAAACCAAGCTTTTTAAAAGTCGTGATTTGCTGTAATGTAATCACATCATCTTTTGAATAGTAGCGATACCCTGACTCGGCAACGTACGATGGTTTTAACAATCCAATTTCCTCATAATATCTAAGTGTTCTCGTCGTTACATTCGTTTCTTTTGAAATTTCACCAATGCTATACTTATCCATCGTTTCCTCCTCACGCCTTATTTATCTTCACTATAAACTTTGACGTATACGTTAAAGTCAATACTCCATTCACACAAAAAACTCCTGTTTTTCAAACAGGAGCTCTCATTAAGATATTCACCTACTGCCTTTCATTTCTTAAAAATGCTCATAAGTGAAACTCATTGTTTTTCTATAAAACCTGTACTTTTCTCTTTTACAAATAAAAAAACTGCCTTTTCACAGGCAGTTTTTCTTTATCCAAACACTTTCTCAAGTTCATCTTTATCTTGGCTTAACCAGAAGTTCATTAAGCGTTGTGCTCCTTCTAAGTCGTGAAGCTTCGCTTGACCACATTGTGTTTCATTTGCAGCTGGAATTTCTGTAATTTGAACCGCATCTTTTAATGTTAGTTCTAATAAATCAATGATTTCTCGAACTGTCGGTGTTCCACTTACTACAAGATAATATCCTGTTTGGCAGCCCATCGGTGAAATATCGATAATATCAAAATGCGGATAACGATCAATATATTTACGTAAATTAAATGCTAATAAATGTTCTAACGTATGAATAACATCTGGTTTCATTGCTTGTTTATTCGGTTGGCAGAAACGAATATCAAATTTATTTACAATACCGTCACTACCTACATTGTGAACTCCGCAATGTCTTACATAAGGTGCCTTTACAATCGTATGATCTAATTCAAAGCTTTCTACTGATGGCATAAAACATCTCTCCCGCTTTTAATTTAATTCCGTTATATCCAATATGATATAACGGAAATGCACATTAGTAAAGTATTATGTACAGTCGTGCTATAATACTTTAAGAATATGCTGAAAAGGAGACCGTTATGAAACAGATTTTTATTGGGATTATACGCTTTTATCAAAAGTTCATTTCTCCCATGACGCCACCAACATGCCGTTTTTATCCGACTTGTTCTCATTACGGATTAGAGGCGTTTCAAAAACATGGTGCACTTAAAGGCTTTTGGCTTACTTGTAAGCGTATATTAAAATGTCACCCTTTCCACCCGGGAGGATTTGATCCTGTCCCAGATAAAAAGGATGACAAAGTAAATTCTTAATTGTCGTAACCATTCACAACTAGATCTAATTTTCCTGTATCAGGATCGATAACAAGACCGTGAACAGGTACTTCTTCTGGAAGTAATGGATGGTTGCGAAGTATTGATACGCTATGTTCTACACTTTCTTCTACACTAGAGAACCCTTGTAGGAATCTTTCTAAATCGATTCCAGAATAACGGAGTGTATCTAATTTCTCATTTGTTATACCGCGCTCTTTCATCTTCTCAATTGTACTGCTTGCCTGAATTTTTGCCATACCGCAATCGTGGTGACCAACTACACAAACTTCATCAGCACCAAGTTCATATACAGCAACTAAAATACTACGCATAATACTTCCGAATGGATGTGAGATAACAGCTCCTGCTACTTTAATAATTTTCACATCACCATTACGCATATTCATTGCTTTTGGTAATAATTCAACAAGACGAGTATCCATACAAGAGATAATTACCATTTTTTTATTCGGGAATTTTCCTGTTTCATACTCTTCGTATCTTTTCTCTTCAACGAATTTTTCATTGTATTGTAAAATCTCTTCTAATGACTTCATAGTAAAGAACCCTCTTTTCTCTCATTTACATTACTTATATAGTGTACCAAAATTTAAAAAACTCAAAAAGGATATTGCTTTATAGTAAAAATAGGATGTTTTCAGGTAATCGACATAATTCTTTCAAAATATACACACACCTTTGTAACAAGTCTCACATACTTTAAACGTTTTTTCACTATAAACTGATTTTAGATAATGTAAAAAAGGAGTGAATATTTATTATGTCCGACGTTCTGTTACTAAGTCGTTTTCAATTTGCAATTACTATTTTTTATCACTTTTTATTTGTACCTTTGACAATTGGACTTGTTATTTTAGTAGCATGTATGGAAACTCAATACGCCCGCACATTGAATCCAACATACCGTAAAATGGCAAATTTCTGGGGTAAATTATTTACAATTAACTTCGTAATGGGGATTATAACCGGGATTACGATGGAATTCCAATTTGGAACAAACTGGTCTGAGTACTCCAAATATATGGGAGATATTTTCGGATCACCTCTCGCAATCGAAGCACTTGTTGCCTTCTTCTTAGAATCTACTTTCATGGGAATATGGTTATTCGGTAAAGACAAAATTTCACCAAAGTTCCGTGCCTTCTGTATGTGGATGGTTGCACTTGGAACAAATATTTCCGCACTTTGGATTATTACAGCAAACGGCTTTATGCAAAACCCTATTGGCTACGTAGTACGTAACGGCCGCGCTGAATTAAATGACTTCTGGGCACTCGTTACAAATCCATATGCTTGGAATATGTTCTTCCATACTGTCATTGGTTGTTATATCGTAGGGGCTTTCTTCGTTATGGCAATTAGTGCCTATCACTTATTACGTAAAAACGAAGTGGAATTCTTCAAAAAATCATTTAAGTTTGGTTTAATGCTAGGTTTATTCGCCGCAACAATTACACCGTTTATGGGACATCAATCTGGTGTATCAGCAGCTAAATATCAACCAGCAAAAGGAGCTGCGATGGAAGCAGTTTGGGAAACTGGAAAAGGACAAGGCTTCTCAATTGTTCAAATTCCTGATGTGAAAAATGAGAAGAACTTTGAATTCCTTACGATTCCAAAACTCGGAAGCTTTTTCTATACAAACTCATTTGATGGCGAAATTGTTGGTTTAAAAGATATTCCGAAAGATGAACGTCCAAATGTTAACCTCGTGTATTATAGCTTCCGCTTAATGGTTGCACTTGGTATGTTCTTTATGGCATTAACTTGGTACGGCTTCTATTTAAACCGAAAAGGAAAACTAGAAAACTCAAAACGTTATTTAAAAATTACAATATGGTCTGTCTTACTTCCTTATATCGCGATTAACGCAGGATGGATTGTCGCTGAAGTAGGTCGTCAGCCATGGACAGTATATAAACTAATGCGTACAGCAGAATCTGTATCGCCTATATCAGTTCCACAAATTTGGTTCTCATTAATTAGTTTAATTTTGTTCTACACTTTACTTTTAATCGCAGACGTATACTTAATGTTGAAGTTCGCGAAAAAAGGACCTGCAGCATTAGAAGAACCTGCTACTGAAGGAGGTGTGGCTCATGTCTCATGATATGCTTGCAATCATCTGGTTCGGTTTATGGGGCGTGATTTGGACAGTTTACTTCATTCTTGATGGGTATGCACTTGGTAACGGAATGATTTTTCCTTTCGTTACGAAAGACCGACAAGAACGAAATCAATTACAAGAAGCAATTGGCCCGTTCTGGGGCGGTAATGAAGTATGGTTAATTACAGCTGGTGGCGCAACATTTGCTGCCTTCCCAGTCACATATGCAAATATGTTTAGTTATCTATATACACCGTTATTCTTAGTATTACTTGCACTATTTGCTCGTGCCGCTGGACTGGAATTCATGCATAAAGATGATTCACCAATTTGGCAAAAAACTTGTAAATGGGCCTTTACAATTGGCAGTTTCTTAATCACCTTCTTATTCGGTGTTACATTTGCTAACCTGTATTACGGACTACAAATCGGAAAAAATGGCTATGAAGGAAATTTACTTAGCTTATTAAACCATTACGGTATATTAGGTGGTCTTTTCTTCACTGCTATATTTGTCGTATCCGGTGCCCTTTGGGTCATGATTAAAACGACTGGTGAAGTATCTAATCGTGCTTATAAAATAGCAAGACCATTTTCAATGGCAGCAGCTATTATTTTAGCTATCTTCTATGTAGCAACTACTAATCGGACAAACTTATTCCAAAACTTTACGGAATATCCGGTACTATTCATTCTTCCAGTACTTGCAATGTTAATGAGTGTACTCGCACTTATTATGGTGTACAAACATAAAATTGGCCTTGCATTCACATTCGTTTGCCTAACAATCGCAATGTTTATGACAACTGGCTTTGCAGGTATGTTCCCAAGAATGTTACCATCTCGTATTAACGATGCATACAGTACAACGTTATACAACGCAGCTGGTAGTCAATTAAACTTAAAAATTATGTTCTTCGTTGCAATGGTCATGGTACCAATCGTTATTGGATATCAGCTTTGGAGCTACAGTATCTTTAAAAATAAAATTCATAAAGACTCTGCTAAAGGGTATCACTAAAATAAAAAAAGACACTTCGGTTGAAGTGTCTTTTTCATGTATGATTTTCGATAAGATGTTATATTTCCAATCTAACAACTATAATACAGAAGAATCATTAACAGCTCACAGCTAAAGTGTAACATACAACAAACATGTTACTTTATGCAATTTTGCATTTTAAAATTATAACGTTGATTGAATAACTTGATCATACACATCATTATCCCTTACATCCGCCGTACTAATCCCGCTAAACGTTTGTACTTTCATTCCTGTATTTGATGATCCCGATCCATTGTAAGCTTTCGTCTTTTCAATCGGCTGTACGTTATATTTATCACCTACATTAATTGTTCCATTGCAGTTTTCAATAATAACACCTTCCACAACTGCTGGCATTTTGTCACCCACTTTCATTTCTTTACTTTTATTTTATGAAAATCGCCTAGAAAAATAGCATGTTTCAATAAGAAAAAGCACTCAAATTGAGTGCTTTTTCCTTAAGCATAAAGACAAGTTTGGAGACAGTTGACTTCTTCAAAATTTTATTAGGGGTAATATTTTGAAAAAGAAAGCCTTTCATATGTAGGTTAACACCACTGGAATATATAGTAAATTGATAATATTTATACGGAAGATTGCTAATGTTTAGTATAGATAGTTTTCACTATGTTAACAGTGAAAACTATCTATACTAATAACAAAAAGGCGCCTTCAAAAAAGACACCTTTTATAAACAGACACTATAAAACAGAATTATTTATTGTTATACGATTGTTAGATACAAAAAGTAGAGGAAAATGTTTGTATTAAATTCTGGTTTATAAAGTCTGTCTACAACTTATATTGTAATCCTCTTCATTTGAAAAAAAATATAATATGCACAATTGCATACAAAAAGAAAAAGCACTCTACTGAGTGCCTTTTCAACCATTTTACTTTTAATATATCGCTTTGAATATATTGTAACATACATATCTATATATTTTATTGAGAAAATTCAAAATCCTTTTTCTTTCATTTTCACTTATAAAATCATGTAATATAAAAGGTATGTCAAATTCTTATACAAATTGAGGTGTACTATATTTATGCTGTATTTTGGAATTATTCCTCTTATATTGTTTATTATTTTTCTTATCTCGTATTTAAAAGATCCGCGGAAAATAATAAATGGTTTTTTATTTAATGCCTTTATCTGTTTTTTCCTTCTTTTTTGTGTAATTGTATCTTTGAACTCAGATAATGCTGTCCTACGCTATATTATAATTTTACCTATTTTAGCACTTCTCATTATGCTTCCTTTCGGTATTGTTACTTTAATGTTTGGGTTATTTCTTAATGCTAGAATTTTAATGAAGCGAGAAGGAAGACGGTTCACTAACTGTTTAACACTCCTTGCTGCTTTAGGGATGTTATTCTTTATGTTACTCCCTATCATAAATCCAGCAAGTCTAGTCTCATCGCATTTAGAGCCTATTTTTGCAGCTATTTCTCTTATAAGCTTCTATTTCTTTATACACTTATCTAACTTCTTAAGCGCATATTTTTTATACCAATTCAACAGACCAAGACGTAATCAAAATTTCATAATCGTTCTTGGTAGCGGCTTAATTAATGATAAAGTACCACCTTTACTTGCAAGTCGTATTAATAAAGCTATCGACTTTTATTGGAAACAAGCAGCTGTGAATACACCACCAACAATTATTTTCTCTGGTGGTCAAGGTCCAGATGAAGGCCTTCCAGAAGCAGAAGCGATGCAAAATTATGCTGTTGAAAAAGGAATTCCTCTTGAACATACGGTGCAAGAAAATCGCTCTGTAAACACATATCAAAATATGTTGTTCTCTAAAGAAATTATGGATTCTTTAAAACCAGAAGGTAAGTATAGAAGTATTTTTACAACGAATAATTTCCACCTTTTCCGCGCTGGTATATACGCAAGACAAGCTGGCCTTAATAGCCAAGGAATCGGATCAAAAACTGCATTTTATTACTGGCCTAACGCAATGATTCGTGAATATGTCGCGATTGTTGTTATGGGACGTAAGCGCCATATGAAAATATGTGGAACTATTTTAGGCTTCGCTTTATTCCTAACAGTAATTAGTTTTATTGTTTCTTAATAGCTATCAAATAAAAATTCCTCTGAATGCTTTATGCACAGGGGACTTTTTTATACCTTTTCGTTCATCAAATTTAAATAAATAACGTAACAGCATACAACACATTAATTATTCCAGAAATCACTCCAACAATAGCAAATGTTTTACTCGTACCCGTCACTTTTTTGTTTAAACCCAATATAGAAAATACGATAGCTACACTACCAATAAGCCCCCATAAGTTTATAAACCATGATATTAATCCAGTGATGAAACCAACTAAAGAAAAAACTTCTATACTACTATTAGAACTGCTATTCGGAAAACTTCCCTCTACCGTTTTATAGCTAAGACTCTCCCCGCACTGTCCGCAAAACTCGTTGCCCTCGTTCGTTTCATTTCCACATTTCGTACAGTATCCCACAGAATCCCCTCCCTAAGATTAGTGCCCCAAATATATCCATACTATCCATTCTACTTTTTCATATTAAAATTATGACCACTCTCTAATCTTCTACAGTTGTATTTAAATTAATAATATGGTCATAATATTCCCTGCATACATCCATTAAAGGAGAATTTTTTCAAATTAAATGTTAAAATGAAATTTAGGTGTGAATTATGTAACAAACAAGAAACTAGTTTGAAACGAGGAAATTATATGGAGAAAATTATCAAAAACAAGCCCAATAAGCTAAAAATTGCTTCGAAAGCTTTGATGATTATTATTGGGGCATTTATCACAGCGTACGGATTAGAAGCAGTATTAATTCCAAATAACGTATCAGACGGTGGTGTGACTGGTTTAAGTATCGTTAGTTCAAGATTATTTGGATTGCCATTAGGAGCTCTAATCGCAGTTATTAACATTCCTTTCGTTTGGTTAGGATATAAGCAAATCGGTAAAAGCTTTGCAATTTATTCTATTATTGGAATCGCTTCATTAGCAGTAGGTACCGTTGTCATGCACGGAATACCAGCTATTATCGAAGGCGATACATTATTAGTTACAGTTGTTGGTGGTATTATTATCGGTTTTGGTATGGGACTAGCATTACGTAACGGTGGGGCATTAGATGGAATCGATATGCTTGCTGTATTGCTTTCTCGTAAGTTACCATTTGGAACGAGTGACCTTATTTTATTCTTAAACATGTTCGTATTTATTTTCGTATCAACGGTATTCGGCCTTCAAGGAGCTATCCTTTCGGCAATTGCTTACTTTATCGCTTCGAAAGTGATTCATATCGTTGAAGTTGGTTTAAGTGGTTCGAAAGCATTTAAAATTATCACAAAAGAGCCTGAATTAATGGTAGAAACAATTCGCGATCGTTTAGGCCGAAGTGCAACATATAACGAAGTATACGGTGGCTATTCAAGAGAGAAATTCAAAGAAATTTCTTGTGTAATTAACCGTTTAGAAGAAAGTAAAATGAAAGAACTTATTAATGAAATCGATCCACACGCCTTTATTACAGTTTATGACGTAGCAGAAGTAAAAGGCGGTAATTTCAAGAAACGTGATATTCATTAATCGTTATGAAAAAGAGGGTGTGCCAACAATTTGGCACACCCTCTTCTTATTATTAAGTTGCAGTCTTTGTCGGTAAGTCGCTATATTTTAATAATCGCTGATATAATTTTACTCTCCCCATCTTCTTCCTCTCTTAATCCATGCTACGTATTTTTGAAAGGCGGGTACTTCCTCTTGAAAGCGCAGCGGAACATATAGAAAGAGAGTACATATACATAGTATCCATAAAATACCTACTATAAAGTGAAATTTCATCGTTGTACTAATAAACAAACTCAAGAATAATACGAGGAACATAATTACACTAAATCTTTTATACATAGTCATACTATCCCCTCCTTATGTCTTAATTGTATCAGTTAAAAGGAATTGATTTCCATAATAAAAAAGACCGAAAAGCAAATTCCACTTTTCGGCCTCTATAACTATCTTCTCTTCGTAATTTTTCCTGAACCACCAACCCTCGTTTTCGGAGGAGATGTATTTCTTGGCGGCGTTTTAATAGATGATTTCGGCTTCACATCTGATCCGCTTGAACCGCCTGGTGTTTTTGTAATTTTACCCTTACTTCCAGTAGAAGGTGGGGGCGTCGTATTACTTCCTTTTTCAGTAATACTTCCCTTATCACCTACTGATGGTTTCGAATCTACATTATCGCCTCGCTTAATGATAGACCCTTTCCCTTCCTTCGTAATTGGAGGTGGGGTTTTCTTTTCTTCTTTCGTAGGTGGTCTCTCTGGAATAACTGGTTTATGATTTTGTCTGTCATTGTATCCTCGATAATCACCGGGCGATGATTTTCTTGAACCGAATATATCGTTTAATATGCTACCCATAATATATCCTTGCAAGAAGGACGGTTGGTAATTTTGACGGACAAATTCTTTATTACTTATTTCAATTAACGTATCAGATGGTTTCTCCTTATCCTTTTGCAGGTTATAAATCTTATCAGAATAAACGAGGAACATTTGATTTTCGTCTTCTTTAGATGCTTGCTTCGGTTCTCTTTCGTTAATGAGTTCCTTCGCTACTTCAGGAACTGACCGATTGGCGGCCCTATACACGTAAGATTCTTGTTTACCTTCCTTTGCGACAGACTCAAGTGGATAACGGTCTTGAATCGACTTTGTCTGCCCGCCTTGACAACCTGATAAGGCATAACCAGCAACAACAAGTAATATAACGATAGCAAGTATAGGGATTACAAACGATTTAATCATGGTAAACAATCGGTTTGACATGATTACGCCCCCTTACGTTGCTCTTATAATTTGTACATCAGCAGGAATGATTGCTTCTCCCTCATACATCATTGTGCGACCATTTTGCCATTCAATACGCAATAATTTTCGATTATCTGATTGGAATTCCCATACGTACTGTTCCTCTGAAGCGGAGAATGGTGTTTTCCCCATCACAACAACACGTCCGTTATATTGTTCTTCCATATGATACTCAGTATCATCCATTTCAATTGTCGTCGGAATTTCCTCAATTGAATCTAAGCGACCATCAATTGGTGTATATAATTTGTAATACGTATTTTCACGGTCTTCAATTTTTAAATAACGAATGTCTTTTCCATCTTGCAGTGTTAAAACAATTTCTTTACGAGAATGCATACTCGTTTTCCCGGTCAATTCGTACATAACTAACGAAACTTCAATCATATCGCCAGGAGCTAACGTTAAAAGACTCTTTTCCGGCTTCGGTGGCTCTGGGCTTTTCATTATATTTTTAATTCGTTTAAATAAACTCATGATCTATCCCTCCTTTTCTCTTTATAAACAAGCACCTAAAATAAGTGCACCAACAATATGTAATGATCCAGCCAACATCGCGTGAGCAACACTGCCTTCTTTCGTACCTTCTTCTAAATCTAAACCAGCCATTTTCTTTAATACGAATTCGATAAACATTTCTACCACTAATAAAATAACGAAAGAAACTGCTGAAGCAAGAAGGGCCTGCCATAAGTCATTTGCTTTCGTAATTGATTGGGATAAAATGTACCCTTGTGCAAATAATTTCATAATAAAACGAGTTGTTACAGCTGTATTTCCATTTTTGATTTCTTTTAAATCATTGTATTTTGTAAAAATTGAATCAACCCACATAATTGCAAATAAAAGTACTGCACTCGCTCCAGTCCATACAAGCATGGCAACTACATTCATCCATGTCATTGCAAAACCTCCTCTAAATATAATAGAAAACCGACATGAATATATTTAGACATGTCGGTTCATTTGTCTCTATTCTATATTATTTCTCATACTGCTTCATAATACGAGCTAATTCATCGTCAACAGCAGAATTTTTGTTTAAGCTTGCGAATTCATCATCTAATGACTTTTCTTTCTTATAAACTTCACCGCTTGCTTCCGCTTCAGCCTCTAATTGAAGAGCTTTCTCTTCCATACGGCTTAAACCAGCTTTTGCTGAATTTGAATCAAATCCAGACATCGCCTGATTAATATTCTTCTGTGCTTTCGCTGCATTTACACGTGCTACAAGTGTTTCACGTTTATTTTTCAGCTCTGTTAATTGCTTGCGCATTTCTTCTAGCTTAAGACGCAGATTATCAGCAGCAGCTTTATTCTGCTCGTAGCTTGCTTTATACTCATTCATCTTTTGCTCTGCATTTTGTTTTTCTTCTAATGCACGACGCGCAAGATCTAAGTTATTAGCTTGAACAGCCATATGAGCTTGCTCTTCACGTTTTTTCACAAGTGCTTCTTGCTCTTCAAATAATATTTTGAATTTCTTCTCAAGTGCGATTTGAGCTGCTACACTTTTCTCAGCTTCTTGTACATCAGCTTGCATATCGCGTAAATATTGATCAGTCATCTTAACTGGATCTTCCGCTTTTTCAATTAACGAATACACATTTGACATTGTTAAATCTCTTAATCGTTTAAATACAGACATCTAAATTCCTCCTATGATATACCTCATATTTCAAATTCACTACTTGGAAAACTTAAGAATCTCCCTTTACAGTAAAGAATATTCATTTTTACAGCCTATGTGTTTATTATAACAAAACAAAGATGTCCTTACATGTTATTTCCAAAATATAGCCAATATAATATGACATTCCAGATAAAATATTGTATTTCTAATATATTCCCATTAATTCTCTTCAGAATTGACTTATTTTTATGCACTTTCACTAAATTACATTATTGTAATGTTACTGTAAGCTAACTCGATAGTTGCATTCCGATATTTCTTATACACTAATACCAGAAGCAACAAACATGCTTCTTCACATGTAAGCAATAATACAAAAATTGTATTTACTATAAAACAGATAAAAGGAGAAGTCATCATGAAAAAATTAGTAGGAATCGGATTAGCAGCGGCAATTTCATTTGGAGCATTATCAGGTTGTTCTTTATTAGGAGAGAAAGCGAACGGCTTTGTACTGTATGGCTCAGAAGAACAAGTTCAGCAAATTACAGATAAAAACAAAAAAGAAGTGAAAGAAAAAGACTTCTATAAAATGAAAATGACAACATTAGATGGTAAAAAAGTTCTTGTAATGGATAAGAAAACTGGTGAAGAACTAGTGAAAAAAGAGTTACTTAACAAAGTTGATGAAAAAGACAACACGAAACCACTTGATAAATTACCAGCTATAACAACAGAACAAGGTGTATTATTTGCAAAAGAAAAAGTAGAAAATACTACACTTGATGGGGCAAAATTAAAATATGAAGGCAACACAATTATCGGAAGTGGCCGTGCATATACAGATATGTATGCGATTGTTGATGACGCAACTTACAGCAATGTAAAAGGTGATGAAAAATCTGTAGGTGTATTAAAATTTGATAAAGACCCAAGTAAAGAATTTCCTGGTTACAAAGGCGTAGAAGCTTCTCAACTTGTAAAAATTAAAAAGTAAAACAAAAAAGCTTTGCGAAATTCGCAAAGCTTTTTTCTATTTATTATGAGCAACTTGTTCCATATCCGGACTACAAGTTTTCGACTGACATGACTTATTTAAAGAACATGCTGCGCATTTTCCTTTTTTACTTCTCTTTACAAAATTAACTAACGTGTATGCTGCATAACCAAAAATGATAGCTCCAATTATAATATTGACCATCATTATACATCTCCTTTTAGAATCCTAGTAAAGATCCAACTTGGTATATAATAAGCGTTAATACATAAGCAACAACAAGCGGGTAAACGACTGAGAAAATCGTCCATTTCGCTGATCCTGTTTCACGTTTAATAACAGCCACCGTCGCTAAACATGGAACGTATAATAAAATAAAGAACATAAATGCATAAGCCGATAATGCTGTATAATGTGCTCCCATTACGTTTCCAAGCACATCTTCTTTAACTGCATAAATAATTGCCATTGTAGAAACGACAACTTCTTTCGCTAAAAATCCTGTTAAAAGGGATGCTGCAGCTTGCCACGTTCCGAACCCGAGCGGTGCAAATAGCGGTGCGATAAATCCACCAATCATCGCTAAGTAGCTATCTCCCATATCAACGCCAAATCCTGATGGACCTGCATAGTTTAATAACCAAATAACAACCGAACCACCAAAGATGAATGTACCAGCTTTACGAACAAACCCTTTCCCTTTCTCCCAGGTGCTCAGCCATAACGTTTTCGCTTGTGGCACACGATAAGGTGGTAGTTCAATTACGAAAATAGACTTTTCCGCTTTCAAAATCGTAAGAGACATAATTTTTGTAACTAATAACGCGAGAACAATCCCTGCAACATATAAAGAAAATACAACAGTCGCCTGACTATGCGGGAAGAATACGCCCGCAAATAATGCATATACAGGTAATCGTGCTGAACAAGACATAAATGGTGTTACTAAAATGGTAAGTAAACGTTCTTTTTCCTGTTCAATCGTTCTCGCAGCCATAATACCTGGAACGTTACATCCAAAGCCGATAATCATCGGGATAAATGCCTTTCCGTTTAAACCGAAAAACTCCATAATTCTATCCATAACAACTGCAATTCGCGCCATATATCCTGAGTCTTCTAATAATGAAATGAAAAAGAATAGTGCAAAGATTTGTGGTACGAATACTAATACAGCACCAACACCGGCAATAATACCTTCTGTAACGAGTGCTTGAATAAAATGAGAAGCTCCAATACTTGTAAGTCCAGCTGTCACCCAATCCGTAAGCTGGCCACCAAAAAACTCATCTAACATATCCGATAAAGGTGTACCAATCCACGTAAACGTAACCTGAAAAATAAAAAACATAACTGCTAAAAAGATTGGAAGTCCTAAAATTTTATGTGTAATTAATCTATCAACTTTTTCTGAAAAAGGAATTTTTCCTTCTTTCTCATGCTCCATAACATTTGTTTTTAACTTTTCAATATACGCTTCACGAGTTTTGTAAATGTGCTCTTCTAACGTACAATCAAGTTTTCCTTCTAAGCGAGATCGAATGGCTATGAGTTCCTTATAAATTGGTAATGCTTTCATTTCTTTTTCTACTACTTCGTTATTGCTTAAAAATTGAAGCGCTAGCCATCTCGGATGCTCGTAATTCACTGTCTCTAAAAGAGCAATTACTTCTCCAATTCCTTCATCCATTTGTACACCATATGAAATAAGGAATGGCTTTTTCTCTTTTTTGTCATTTTCTTTAAGAGTCGCAAGTAGTTCTTCACAGCCTTTTCCACTTCTTGCAACGACAGGCACAACTGTTACACCTAAGAGTTCCGATAATCGTTTTACATCAATTACAATTCCTCTTTGCTTCGCCACATCAACCATGTTTAAACCAATTGAAACTGGCTTACCAAATTCAAGTAATTGCAACGTTAAATGCATATTTCGTTCAAACTGCGAGGAATCCACAATATTTAACATATGCTGAAATTCTTCTGTTAATAGAAAGTTTGTTACAACACCTTCATCACGCGAAACTGGATTTAAATCATAAACACCTGGTAAATCAATTAATGTTCCTTGTCTATCTTTTAATTTACCAACCTTTTTTTCTACTGTTACACCGCTCCAGTTTCCTACATACTCATAAGAACCAGTAAGTGCATTAAATAATGATGTCTTTCCTGTATTCGGATTCCCTAGCAAAGCTACCTTATTCACGCTAATTCCACCTTTATCATTTTCGCGTCACAATGACGAATACTAATTAACTGTCCACGACACTCCAATGTACAAGGACCTTTGAACATCGCCTTCTGCTTCATACGAAGTTCGCTTCCTTCAGAAAGACCGAAAGCAGCTAGTCTTCTCTTTAATAATTGATCTAACGACTGAACGCTTTTTACTAACACTTTCTCACCGATTTTAATATCTACTAAGCTCATAACCTTCCCCCTCAGAAGAGAATGATAATTATTTTCAGAAAAATTATAGCACACTCTATTTCTCTTGTACTATACCCTTTTGCTTCATATTTATTAACATTTCGCTACAATTCTATTTCAATCATTGTCATACTGTATTTGTTTGCCATTCTCATCCATTTCGCTTACAATAAACGGTAGCAAATAAAGAATCTCGTTATCACTGGGGGAGCCATGTCGCTGAGAGGGAACACTTCGTTCCGACCCTTCGAACCTGTTAGTTAATGCTTACGCAGGGATTGTGCAAACGTCCGAAATACATGCCTCATTTTTATTTACGTATTTCGTATCCTCCTATGATATCTATTCTTTTTTGTACAACTTGGATTTAGGGGGAGACAACATGCGTAACACCAATTTACAAGCGATGATCGAATCTGCTATTCTTGCAGCCTTCGCCATGATTATCGACATTTTACCATTATCACTTAAACTTCCAACAGGCGGTTCCATTTCATTTGCTATGATTCCTATTTTTATTATTGCATATCGCTGGGGCTTTAAATCTGCTTTCTTAGGTGGCTTAATTTGGGGATTATTACAAATTATTGTAGGTGATGCTTACATTTTAACACCTGTTCAAGCATTTATTGAGTACTTCATTGCCTTTGCTTTTATTGGATTTGCTGGCTTATTCTATCGTCCAATTCAAAAAGCACTTCTAGTATCTAATGAGAATAGCAATGAACAATTAACTTTAGGTAGTCGCAAAGAAAAACCTTCAGCAAAACAAAACCATGGTAAGAAAATCCTTGTTTACATTATCCTTGCCACATTTATCGGTAGCTTTGCTCGCTATTTCTGTCACTTTATTGCCGGTATTATTTTCTGGGGACAATATGCACCGAAAGGTCAATCGGCTGTGTTATATTCATTAATCGTAAATGGAAGTACAATGCTTGGTTCTTTTATTTTATGTACAGTTTTACTTATATTTTTATTTCTCACTTCACCACGCTTATTCAAGAGCATTAGTGCTTATCAAATGAATTCACAAAAAAAAGGCGCTTAACTAGCGCCTTTTTTATATCAAAATTCTCAGTGAGTAATATCAATAATAAATACAATAAATGCACAAAGAAAAATAAATACCATCACACCTAGTAAATTGCTATTCACGGCTAATCTACTCCTTACATAACCTCATTTTCTAACAAGATTATATCTCTTAAAAATAAAGATTAGGTAAAGATAATATGAAAATAACTTAAAAAAAGCGCAGATTGTATTGTCTACGCTTTCTTCGGTAAATAGAAATAAAATAACACACCATCTTCTGTATTTCCTGCCCCATATTCAGCATCATGTAGTTCTAAAATATTCTTTGAAATAGCAAGCCCAAGCCCCGTCCCACCTTGTGAACGCTGCCGAGCTGTATCCACGCGATAAAAACGATCCCAAATTTTATCTAATTGTTCGTCTTCAATGTGAGTACCTTTATTTTCAATGCACACTTTTATACGATCTTTATCATCTATTGTCGAAATAATAATATCCTCTTTATTTGGTGTATAACGTATTGCATTCGTAATGAAGTTCACGATGACTTGTTCAATCCGGCCTTGATTTGCAATCACTTCAAATGGACTTATATTTTTATGAACACGAAGTTCTTTTTTCTCTATCTCCACAGAAAGGTATTCACATATATCTTCAATTACTGAATCAATATAAAATAAATCCTTTTTCATTTTATATGTACCAGATTCAAATTTAGCTAACTCAAGCATATCCAAAATTAAAGTATCCATTTTGTCTACTTCTCTCTCCATCGCTTGAAAGTAATACTCTTTTTTATGCTCAGCTACCCCGTCTTTTAAAATGGAAATGCAACTTTTCATAATACTCAGCGGTGTTTTTAATTCATGCGAAACACCAGAAATGAATTCTTTCCGTGTATTTTCTAACTTTCTTTCCTTTTCAATATCTTGTTCAAGCTGTCCGATATGAGAATTTAATTTATTAGAAAGTATATTAATATTTTTCGATAAATCACCAATTTCATCTTTTGAAGTAATCGGTATTTTTTCTGTAAAATCTAAATGCGCTATTTTCTTCGTCGTATCATTTATTTTTAATAACGGTTTGGCAATTTGCTTTGAATAATAAAACGAAGCTAAAAAAATAAGAACGACTACAAATGCAATGATGTATATGTAATAATCTTGCACCATTTGTACAGCTTCATCTACAGGCTGTAAAGAAGCCATTGCATATATATATGCTACTGATCCGTCTTTTTCTTTTATTGGCTTAATTAATAATTTATATTTTATATCATTCTTTTCATAATCCATTGTTTGTGTTGTATATCGTATTTTATTGCTTTCTTTTAATAATAAATCGGTTTGAAAACCCTTAATATTATCTAAAAATATGCTATTTTTATAAATTGGATTCACAGGACCGTTTACATCTGGTAACTGTACTTTTGTAACACGTCCTCCTATGTAAACGCCTAATTCCTGAGCAGCTTCTTCCTGGACAGCTGGTTTCTTTTCCTTAGCAAGTTGCTCCCCAACTGCTCTCTTTTTCTCCTCATCTAATTTTATTTTCTCCTGAAATGCTTTTTCTAACGGTTTATTAGATCCGCTTAAATTCTGCTTAGATAAAGAAAAAGAGAATGGAATAAAACTATCTTCTTTTCTCACTCCAGAAAAATAAATCTCTTGTCCTAAAAAATGCTCTGATGATTTATTATCAATCTCCTCTATATTGACGAGATTGTGTAAGGGTATCTTGAATAGTTGTTGTCCAAAGCTCTTTTGTTGCCTACGATCTATCGTTACCTCAAAATAAAAATCATCCACATGTTTTAAATTCCCATTCTGATCTAGTGTCGTAATCCACGTATTATTTTCCCTAAAAAAGTCTTGCTCAAGTTTCTGGATTCCTTCTGCAGTTCCTGTGTAGTTTAAATAATTCTTCTCAAAGGAATTTAAATTCACTTTAATATCTTCCACTTTTCGATTCGCATAATATTGTTTGAAAAATATCGTTTGTCCAATAAATATCGTCGCTAAAATTAACATACATAATGCTGTTGTAAGAGTAAATAATTTTAGTACAATTCCTTTCTTCATACAGTTCCCTCAAATTTATAACCTGTTCGTACTACAGTTGTAATGTACTTTGCTTTCTCTCCTAATTTATTTCTTAAATTACGAATATGACTATTAACCGTTCGATCATCACCAGCAAATTCATATCCCCAAATTCTTGAAATTAATTGTTCCCTTGTTAGTACAATTCCTTGGTTTTTCATGAAATACACTAATATTTCAAACTCCGTATGCGTTAAACTAACATCTGCCTCATCAACAGTAACAGTACGTGACGGAAAATGGACGTGGATGCCATGAATCGATAACATATCATCTTCGTTCTCTAAAGGTTTCTTCGATGCTTTTCTACTTTCTAATAATCGTTTCGCTCTTGCTAATAGAATGGGTGGACTATACGGCTTCGTCACATAGTCATCTGCCCCAAGTTCAAAACCAAGTAACGTATCGTCTTCATCTACGCGCGCCGTTAGCATAATAATAGGCACCTCGGACGTCTTTCGAATTCTTCGGCAAACAGACCATCCATCGAGTTCTGGCAACATAATATCTAAAATAACTAAATCAACCTCTTCTTCTTCAAATACAGCTAAAGCCTCTTTCCCGTCCCTCGCTTCAAACACTACATATTGTTCACTTAAAAAATAATCTTTTAATATTTCACGTAATATATCTTCATCTTCAACAATTAAAATGTTTTTTGACATAACTTATATATCCCCCTCCTGCTTTCAGAAAGTATAATTTCATTTTGAATAACTGCCAGTTAACTTCGCCTCGATAATATATCTATCTGGTGCATCCCCTATATAATCAAATGGGTAACAAGTTGTCAGTGTTAATATCGGTTCTTCTTTTTTTATAATAACAGTACGATCATCCGCATGAGTAATCCATGTCTTTTGAATTTCATATGTGTACGTTTTATTATCATACTCTAAAACAAGGGTATCCTTTTCTTTCAACTCTCCTAAATCTGTAAATACAGTATCTCGATGTCCACTCAGTACAGTATGTCCTCCTCCAGATGGGGTTGTCGTTAAATCACTAACAAACATACCAACTCCTTTTTTCAGAGTCGTATCATCCGCTCCCCAATATATAGAAAACTTCTTCTTTATTTTCGGTATATTTAACAGTGCTACCTTTTCTCCTTCTTTATGTTCTGTTTGAGAAGAAGGCACTTGAGAAGTTACAGGTGTTTCATGAGAAAGTTGAGTATCTTGTATATTTTTAAGGCTCTTTATTTCTTCTGCCGTTAATTGCCCGGCAGAGCTTTTTCCTTTATACCATTCCACAGCGTAATAGGATCCCATGAATAGCCCTATAGCCATCAATATGATACCGATATAATTGAGTAACTTCATTCTTCATCCCTCCATGCAAAAAATGGTAGGAGTAACCTACCATTTTTAATATATGAAATTATCCCATTCTTTATAGGAAAATATTTTATTTACGCTTTAACCTTATTGCGACGATTCAAACCAAATAATGTACCTATCGCTACAAGACATGCACTTAATCCCATCATTGCTACATTATTTGATGCTGTGTTTGGTAATTTTTCACCTTGTACAACTGGCTTTGCTTCTTCTTTTTTAGCTACTTCATTCTTTTGCTCGACTTTTATCGCTGCTTCTTTTTTTGCCATATCATTTTTTAACTGTTCTTGCGCTATTCTCTTTTTCTCTTCTTCACTCTTTTTCTCAGCTTTTATTGCTTCCTCTTTTTTAGCCATATTATTTTTTTCTTGTACTTGTGCCGCTTGTTTTTTCTCTACTTCATTTTTTTGCTGTTCCTTAATTGCTTCTTCTTTTTTAGCTTTATCTTGTTGCACTTGCGCTTCTTCTTCCTTTGTTACTGTTCCAGTAGAAGCACTCGCTACTGAAGAATATCCTACTGTTAAAAGTGCCATTGCACAAATTGGTAATAGTCTCTTTTTCATCTTCATTCTCTCCTTATACTTTATTCACATCAACTCGCATCGGATGTATTACTAGAATAAGCAAGCGATATAAATATAAGATGCAGATGAAATATATTTCATTTAAAGATTTCATTGTAGAAAAAGAAAAAACATCGCAATATGTACGATGTTTTTTCGGGTGTGTGTCTCAATATCTACATGTTACTTTCGCGTGATTTGGAAGTAGAACGGGCCGGAGCGATAACTAATTGTCTCGGCTCAGTTTTCTTGAAGTGATTTTTGACGTTACACTTACGACGTTGAACAACCCACGCTTTAATAGGGTTTGTTAAAATAATCTTTTGCTTTTCGTTAGGGGCCTCTTCTTCAAACCTACAACTTTCGCTCCATTTATTCCATTTCATTGTAAATTTAGAAGAAGAATGATCATCTTCACGATCAAACAAGTGCAAAAAATCCATTTTTCCATCTAGCATTACGGTGTTACTAGTCGCTAAAAAAGAAAAGGTCGTCCAACGTTTCTCCATGCCCTCCTACTCCTTTTTCACATATAGAGTGCCTAAAACTTAATTTACCTAAAATATGCTTGCCTTTTACCTTACACCCATAGTTTATCCAAAATGCTATTATGCAACTATCGATTTGCCTTACAACTACCTTACATTTTTGTAAGAAACAAAAAAACCTTCACTCTATATAATGAAGGTTTCTTACTTTTTATCTATATGATCTCTCATATCATCAAGTCCAGCTTCTTTTAGCTGCGACATCATACCGTGCGAAATTGCTCCTAACACTAAAGTCATTCCAATTAATGAAATACGAATCGCAGGTACATCAATTACGTAAGCCAACAGGCCAAGAACAATTGTTAAAAGTAATGCTTTTATAAATGTTACACTTGTGTACTGTTTCTTCTTCATCATATCCACCCTTTATGGAAGCGTTTTCTTATTGTACTTAGTATATCATATCATCAGATGATTTTGTCGTTATCTTTGTAAAAAATTACTATCTCCTTTGACTTTTTCTATTCTATCCTTTACAGTCGAAATGTTCATAAGTTTTACACTGTAGGAGGATTACAATGAATATTGAAATAAAAGACACTTTAATTTCTGAAGAACAATTACAAGCAAAAGTAAAAGAACTAGCACTTCAAATCGAACGTGACTTTGAAGGAGAAGAAATCGTAGTTATCGCAGTATTAAAAGGTTCATTCGTATTTGCTGCTGATTTAATTCGTCACATTAAAAACGATGTAACAATTGATTTTATCTCTGCATCTAGCTACGGAAATCAAACAGAAACTACTGGAAAAGTGAAACTACTAAAAGATATCGACGTAAACATTACTGGAAAAAACGTAATTGTCGTAGAAGATATCATCGATTCTGGTTTAACGCTTCATTTCTTAAAAGACCACTTCTTTATGCATAAACCAAAGGCACTTAAGTTCTGTACTTTACTTGATAAACCAGAACGCCGTAAAGTGGACTTAACAGCTGAATATGTTGGCTTCCAAATTCCAGACGAATTCATCGTTGGATACGGTATCGACTGTGCGGAAAAATATCGTAACTTACCATTTATTGCTTCAGTTGTAACGGAGTAATCGTATAACTTAAAAAATTGATGGTACATAAAATGTATATCGGCGATTTTTTAAATATATCGACTTACCGACAATAACTGACAATCTTAGCATCCAATTAATAGGGAGAAGCTGTTCTAAAATACATGGGAACAGCTCCTTTCTTTCCATTACAAACTACAGGGAGAGATGAAATATGACAAAGACAAAATTTGAAAAAGTACTCCTCATCGTAAATCCGAAAGCTGGTCAAGGTGACTTACATACAAATTTAACAAAAATCGTACCACCTCTTGCCGCAGCTTTTCCTGATCTACATATCCTTCATACGAAAAAACAAGGTGATGCAACAAAATATTGCCAAGAGTTTGCTAGTAAAGTAGATTTAATTATCGTCTTTGGTGGTGATGGAACAGTATTTGAATGCACAAATGGCTTAGCACCTCTCGAAACTAGACCTACACTTGCAATCATTCCAGGAGGAACTTGCAACGACTTCTCTCGCACACTTGATGTTCCGCAAAACATTGCAGAAGCGGCAAAACTTATTACAAAAGAACATATAAAACCAGTTGACGTTGCAAAAGCAAATGAACAACATTTCTTAAACTTCTGGGGCATTGGACTCGTATCTGAAGTATCAAACAATATCGATGCAGAAGAAAAAGCAAAGCTTGGTAAAATCGGTTACTATTTAAGCACAATTCGAACTGTAAAAAATGCTGAAACATTCCCAGTAAAAATTACTTATGACGGACAAGTATATGAAGACGAAGCTGTCCTTGTCATGGTTGGAAATGGTGAATATCTTGGTGGTATTCCATCCTTTATTCCGAACGTAAAATGTGATGACGGAACACTTGATATTTTCGTAGTCAAATCAACAGGTATTCAAGCATTTAAAGATTACATCGGAAAGAAACTATTTGAAGACTCAAATGAAAATGACATCTTCCACGTAAAAGCGAAATCCATTCATATTGAAACGAAAGAAGAAAAAGAAGTAGATACAGATGGAGAAAGCTCGCTTCATACACCTTGTCACATTGAATTATTACAAGGACACTTTACGATGATTTATAATCCTGCGGTTGTGTAATAAAAAAACGAGTGCTAGCACTCGTTTTTTCTCTTCTAATCTAGTTATATTGTTGGATCATTTCCTCTATTTCTTTAACTCTCTCTAAAGTAATTCCATTTCTTTGTTCGATCGCTAAAGGATGCTCGGTTGGCTCTAATTCAACATACGGTGCCATTCCAACTTCTCTTATATGTACATTTGTTTTTAAATTTAGTGTTTCTGGATAAACTGGTATTTCTACAGATAACCAACCAAAATAAGGATCACTATTTTCTCGGCCTCTTTCATCCCACTTCTCTAATACTTCATCATAACTTTCTTTACTAAGTGATACCCACACAGTCCAAATAAAATTTTCGTGGTAATCAATGATAGGAATCTCTAAACAACCTCTAATAAAGTAATGTTCATTGTCCATTACGCAAAGTTCTGATGTTAAATGGGAGCATTCCTCTCTTTCATGGGGCGCTATCTCGTAATAATAATATGGTGCTTCACTTCCGTAGCATAGAGGTAGTGCAAAACGATGCATTTGTACTTTTTCTCCGGATTTTCTTCTTCTTTTCATTTGTTATTCTTTCTCCTATCCTTTTCAGTCACAATCAAACTCTACCCAATTTCTCCAATGCGTATTAGAATCCTTCTTCACAATAATACTTGGATCTTTCTTCTCTATTGCAGCGGCTACTGATTGGAAGAATTCATTTTCACTTACTTTTTCGTCTTCAACATGTTTCCATTCTTCCGTTTCATACGCTACTTCCCAATTACCTTCTAAACCGAACTCTTCCAAAATCTCTTCTTTACTCCACCATAATAATGTTCTAACTTCTTCATTAGTAGCAAGCATACGCATAAAGTATGTTGGATAATGTTCTGTCGTTTGTACTTCTATTCCATTATTTATATAATCCTCTTCTGTAAATTCATATTCAAAATGATGCTCGCGAATTTTTAAACTGCCTTTATAAATATTCGGTATAAATTCACCTTCATCATCAAACAACTCATAATCGCCATTATTTAATTGTAGAATGCAATCATCACCCATTGAATAAGTAATTCTATCTCCATATACTTGAATATCATTATATACACCTAATGAACCTACCCCAACAAGTTGAAACACCATTAACCAATCCTTAGTATCTTTAAAGAAAAGAGAGAATTTCACTTGCGAAATATCCATATATTCATTATCAAAGGCAGGAAATTCATACTTACTTTGCTTTTTATCTAATAGTTTTAAAATATCTTTTTGCATATGTATCATCTTCACCTCGATATAAACAAAAATATTTCTTTAATTTCACTAGAGTATAACATAACCATACTTACCTGTGACATTCTAATAACACTACTAAAAAATAGAAGAATGGCTTGTTTGCATACTCTAGTTCTTTTTATGTACAATGAAGGAAAGAAGCACCTTCATATAAGGGAGAGGACAAACTTTGTTCAACCAACAGTTAGTTAATTTACGCATTGATTTTGCATTTAAACAATTGTTTGGTACGAATGGTAGCGAAGATATTCTAATTGCATTTTTAAATGCTATGTTACAAGAGTCTTTAGAGTCGCCCATTGCTTCTCTACAACTAGAAGATCCACATTTACACAGGGAATATGAAGAGGATAAGTTATCTATTTTAGACATTTCAGCGACATTAGACACAGGAACAAAAGTTAATGTAGAAATACAACTCAATAATAATCACGATATGGTTAAACGCAGTTTATATTATTGGGGAAGACTATACACATCTCAACTACAAAAAGGGATGCCCTACAGTGCACTTCACAAAACCATCACCATAAACTTACTAAACTTCGCAATGTTTTCGGAACACCCAGCCTTCCATACAACAAGCATATTATGGAATACACAACAACAAAAAATCCTGAGTGAAGACATAGAAATCCACATTATAGAAATTCCAAAGTTAACTGAACAATGGCATGAAGAAAAAGTAAATCCGTGGAAAGATCCATTTGTTCGTTGGCTTTTATTGCTTTCAGCAAATGAGGATGAGCACTTAACTAAACTATTGGAGGATATTGCTATGAACCAAGACCCTATTTTACAAAAAGCGATAAATAAATGGGAACGTATGAGTCAAGATTCTTCTTTCCGACAAGCCTATGACGCAAGGGAGAAAGTTTTAATGGATGAAGCAGCAAAATTTGCCCATGCAGAGACAGAAGGAATAAAAAGAGGAATGGAACAAGGAATGAAACAAGGAATGAAACAAGGGATTGAAAAAGGGATTGAAAAAGGGATTGAAAAAGGGATTGAAAAAGGGATTGAAAAAGGGATTGAACAGGGAAAAATTCAAATAATTAAAAATATGTATGATCTTGGTATACCACTTGAAACGATTGCTAAGGCAAGTAAATTAAGTTTGCATGAGATTGAGCATATTTTAGGACATAAATAGTAATATAAAAAGCGAAAGAGAACATCATTTTCACTATGTTCTCTTTCGCTTTTTTCTATTTACTCACAATCCGAAAATAAGATCGAACCGTCAACAAATAATAACCTATATAAATGATACTATACACACCAATACTAAGTAATAACGGTACTGCAATTTCATAAGGAAGTACTGTCGCTAATCCTTTTAGCGCAAATAAAGTGTGCAATATACCTACTACTAAAGGAATGAAGAAGATAAATCTCATTTGCTTTGCAATTGCCTTTTTCATTTCTTTTTTCGTTACTCCAAGCTTTCGAAGAACGATGTAACGCTCACGATCTGCATTTGCTTCTGTTAATTGTTTGAAGTAAATAATTGAACCTGTCGCAAGTAAAAATACTAACCCTAAGAAAATACCACTAAACATAATTAATCCTGACATTTCAATGCCATCTCGGAAAATAGTATAGAAGTCACGGAACTGTTCTTGTCCTTCTGCATATTCTTTTGATATTACTTGTTTTAATTTCTCTGTTAGTACTTTACTATTTCTTTCATCTTTTACATCAATGTTTTGTACAATGTGAGATCCGACTGTCTTCTTCGCCTGCTCATACACTTCATCTGGAACGACAACTACAAGCTCATATAAGTTTGTAATGTTTCGCGCATTTACTTCTATTATTTGTACTGGTGCGACTTCTCCAATTGGGAATATTCCTTTCTTCCCTTTATATACGCCAGTATCTTTATTCCCTTCACCGTGCATCACATCAAATGCGTACGCTTCTGCCTTCTTCAAATCCACTGTTTTTTCATTTAAATATTTTGCGATTTTATTAAATGATGATTGAGCCATAAGTTCAGTCGTTCTTGATTTTAATGCATCTTTATTTGAAACATCATCACCAAATTCACCGATTACTTTTACTGTTTCTAACTCATATTGATGAATCACTTCATTCTTTTCTGTCTCCTCTTTTAAAATCTCCTCTACTTTACGATCTACACGAGCATCTTTCTTTTCGTAAGAATAACTAATCGGCATATATTTTTTCGCCTGCATATATGCGTTATAGTACGTTGTTACAGAAGTTCCAACCGCTGTTAATGTTACTGCGCTTAATATTGCAATTGTTGCTAATGATTTTGCATTTCCTTTAATACGGTATAGTAACTGAGATGTCGTAACGATTTGCATTCCGTTATAAAACTTAGATTTTTTATTTCGTACTCTTTTTAATACAAATACAGTAAAGAACATAAAGAATAAATACGTACCAAGTACTGTCGCTAATAAAATGGAAAGAGCAATTGACATAAAGTTATCACCGTTAGCATTTTTAATAGCTGTTACTGATAAGAAATATCCTGAACCAATTAGTAATATAGAAACAATAGCTATAATTTTAGAACCTTTTGGCATTCCTTCTCCTTCATTTTCTGCTCGGAACAATTCAATTAATTTAAAACGATAAATAACTCGATATCCTTTAAAAGATGTATAAAGAATAATGAAACAAAAAATACATGCTGTATCAATAACCGCTCCAATCGGCACTTCAAAATGAACATTTACGCCTAATTCCATCATGCTGACTAACAGCTGAAGAAATGATTTTGAAAGTAAACTACCGATTATAATGCCAATTACTAATGATAGTAAACCCATTAACATATTTTCATAAAACAGCATTTTGCCTATTTCTTTTTTCCGAATACCTAGTAAAGAGTAAAGACCTATTTCTTTTTTACGCTTTCGTGTGAAAAATCCATTTGAATATATAATAAATATCGCGACAAATATAATAAGCATGACACTCGCAAGTTGAAATCCGTTACTAACCCGGTCGCCAGCTTCTCCAACTTGTGAATTATACTGCAATGATTTAAATGTAAAATAAATTACGATACTAAAAATCATAGAAGCAAAGTATATAAAATAATCTTTAAAATTTCGTTTTATATTACGAAGAGCGATACTATATAAGCTCACTTATAGCACCTCCAGAAATAGAAGACATTACGTCAACAACTTGTTGGAAGAACTGTTTACGTGTAAGCTCCCCGCGATATAACTCTTTATACAATTCACCGTCTTTAATGAATACAACACGTTTGCAATAACTTGCGGCAAATACATCATGCGTTACCATTAAAATCGTTGCACGGTCTTTTTCATTTAATGATTTCATACTTTCTAATAAATCTGTCGCTGACTTTGAATCAAGCGCACCAGTTGGCTCATCTCCAAAAATCATACTTGGATTTGTTACAATCGCTCTTGATGCTGCACAGCGTTGTTTTTGTCCACCTGACACTTCATACGGATATTGATTTAAAATATGATTTATTCCAAATTTCTTTGCAATCATCTCAACGCGAGATTCTACCTCTTTCGCCTTCACTTTCGATAAGGCCAGAGGCAATGCAATATTTTCTCGTACTGTTAACGTATCTAATAAATTATAATCTTGGAAAATGAATCCTAAATGATCACGGCGGAATAACGCTAGTTCATCATCATCATTCATCTTCACAATATCTTTTCCATCAATTAAAATCTCACCTTTTGATGTTGTATCAATAGTAGAAAGAACATTCAAAAGCGTCGTTTTCCCAGAACCAGATGGCCCCATAATACCGACAAATTCTCCCTCTTTCACCTGTAAATGAATATCTTTCAGCGCTTCAAATGCATTACCACCTGTATTATATATTTTCGAAATCCCTTTCGCTTCTAACATTGTTTTCATCTATTTAAACCTCCTGTTATGATTCTTGATGTTCCCTGTAAGCAACAGAACTCAGTATAAATAGATTTTCTTAACAAATAGTCACGGGGTTTCTTAATATTTTCTTAAAAAGAAAAATCCAAAATCATACAAAGTGGTTTTGGATTTAATATAGTTAAAATGTTACATTGCATTTCGAACAAAAAGGAGCAGAATTTCCTCTTCGAATTTTCGCATTACATTTTGGACAATATACATATCTCTCTTCTATCTTTTCTCATTCTTATCATATGTAAGGATACTATTCTCATACTGCACATAACCCCAATTAATATAAGCCTAGCAACGAGTAGCATATCTCTCAATACCCTTCTACATTTTACCATAAAATAATAAAACTGATTCCCACATTGAGAATCGGTTTTATCTTTATAATCCTAACTTCGCCTTCGTACCATCAGGAATTTTATCTACCTCTATTTCTACTTTATCATGTAAAAACTTCCCTCTTGTAATGACATGCCAGTACGAGCCTTTTTGTAATTTATCTACGCCATCAATTGTTACTTCTTTCTCTTCTCCCTTCTCATCATAAGGTTTAACTGTATATTCAAAACCTTTATTTCCACCTAACTTCTTCGCTCCAACCAAATTCTGAGTTGAGATCCCTACTACCCGTTTATGCTGGATAAATTTATTAAACTTCATAATGTTTTCAAAACAAAAAGTCTTCCATACAACGAGCATATTCTGGAAGACACAACAGCAGAAACGCCTAATTGATGATATAGAAATTCCAAAGTCAACAAAACAATAGCGTGAAGAAGAGCTAGAAAAATATCGAGAAGGTTGACGGCATACACCGTGTCAAATTGAATTATTATCAAAGCTTTCAACAATGATTTATAATCCTTATTTTGCTATACTTTAACAATTACTAACCTTCGCATTTTTTCAAAAAATAAAGTATAATGAACTAATATAAAAAGGTTGTTAACAAAATCGTTAACAACCTTTTTTGTTTTTTCTGAAAAACTTTTCAATTTAAGGGAGCGATCACATGTATTGGAGAAAAAATGATAAACCTGTAGAAGAACCAGAAGCAATTGCTGTATGGGAATGTCAAGAAGAAAACTGCCGTGGGTGGATGCGTAAAAACTTTTCGTTAGAAGAAGAGCCGCAATGTCCTTTATGTAAAGGAGATATGGAAAGCAACGAACGCTTATTACAAAAGTTATAATAAATTTTCCTCTTCACCTTTTATAAACTGAAAATAGAGGATTCTCTTTCTCCTTATCTACAATGTGAATCGAAAGAAAATACACTATATGAAAAAGCTTTGCGTATCCTCGCAAAGCTTTTTCAATATCTCAAACTCATTCCAACTATCATTATTTACTAAAAAAATAAATTACATTTTGAATAAAAAGGAGCAAAATCCCCTTTTTGAATTTTCACATTACACTTAGGACAATACACATACAAACCTTCTTTTCTCTGTCTCTCTACCATCCCCAAAGCTACTAATCTCATTCCAACCATAGTTCCTATCCAAATGATTACTGTTCACATATATGCTCAATAACCAAATTAATATAAAAGGAAATCCAATAAAATTTACAAGTTTGACTTTTAATTCATCCATCGCACAAATTAGTAAAATTTTCTTTCTCATTTCATTTTCTCCCTGTATACTTTTTTAAATACCAGCTTGGGTGTATTCATAGACTAAACAAGCTATATAAATATAAAATGCAGATACGATATATTTCACTTAAAAATTCAATTAGTGTAATTAATTACACTAATCTCTATGTATAGATGTGTTTCCTTAAAAATAGTAGAGGGATTCCTTGATTTCCCCTTAATAATATTAAAAAGTCCCAAACTATAATAAGTTTGAGACCCTTGAATTCTATATTCTATTTTTCCTTTGGGAGGACAATCCCCTTATATAATTGAACAGTGATCAAATAGTAAACAACGTAAATAATTATAAATATACAAATCGGAAGTCCAATATTCACATATGGATCCACAAAAAATTTAACAAATGTAAATACATTCATTCCTACCAAAACGTGTATAAGACCCAATATAGCTGGAAATAGAAATACAATGCCTAATTCTTTATACATAGATTGTATAAGTAATTCTTTACGTACCCCAATTTTCCGAAGCATCTCATACCGCCCTATATCTTTCGTAGCTCCAGAAAGGATCTTAAACATTAAACAACTTACCATCATAGCTAAAAAAGCAAGGCCTAAAAAGAATCCCATAAAGGAAGTTCCTTTTGAAAAGGCAAGCATAGATTCATAATCACTATAGTTTGTTGGTAAATATACATCTTCCTTAGGCTTATTAATAGCAGCGGCTATTTTTTCGATTTGACGATTATCCATCTCTTTTAACTCTGTTTTATACCTTAAAATATTATCTACTTTAGCAATAAAAAATGTATGCTCATTCCCTTGGATTGCTTCATAACGGTTTTCATCGACGATATAGACAGGTTTACGATCATATACAGAAATATTCGATCTAAAATCACTATCCATACTCTTATCCCAATTCAGTGGTAACGTAGAAATAGATGGATCAACTTCCTCCCCCTTAAACATCCTATAGCTCGAAGATGGAAGTTGTTCAGTAATATGTGTTGTCTCTTTCTTTCCAAACAACAGTGGAGGATTCGCTAATAATTCTTCTTTTAAATAGTAAACAGCCTCATTATTAACTTTGTATTTATATTGTTTTTTATCTACAATTTTCATTTTTTCCATAGCTTTATAATCCTCTGCTTCTGGATCATGAATTGTAATATCATAACCTGACATTCTTTCTGCTGTAAGGATTACGTTTTTCTGTAAAGACATGCCACCAGCCATTGCCCCTACACCTAGTCCAATTAGCATCGTTACCGTGCCTAATATTTTCGCCAAACTACTTACCCTGAACTGCAATTGTGCAAATGTAAATGCATTTAATTTCTTCTCATTTAAATAGCGCGTTTTCTTTAACCTATTAACAATCATAGGTAAGAACGAAATAAATATAAGATATGTCCCGATTGTAATCGTGAATAATGGAAGTATAATGGCTCCAGCGCCCTTTATTCCTACGAAAATTACGAAATAATACCCTACACCTAGTCCTAGCAAACTACATAAAAGTAACAATATTGTGGCTGGTCCTTTCATTCGTATGTGTTCCGTTTGCTCCTCTGTACGAATTAAATCTAGTTCCGTTTTAAGCGCTATACGAATCGCATTCATAATGGATGTAAGTAGAAATAACGCACTAAAGAATATAAATGTTATTTTGAATGCCGGAACATAAAATGCTTGATAACCTTCCGTTGAAATTTCCAATTGTTTCGTTAAAAATTTGCTAACGAAATTGGAAAGAATAGCTCCGAATACACTCCCTAATGCTAGTGAAATCATTCCCATAGACAATGTCTCAAAGAATAAAAGTTGGCTGATTTTACTCTTTTTGGCCCCTAAAACAAGATACATGCCAAGTTCTTTCCGCCGTAGTGAAAGGAGAAAAGAGTTTGCATAAAAAATATAAAAGAATGTAATAAAAGCCACCAAAATCGATCCTATTTGAAATACAAATACGATTGAACCAATAATACTGTTATTCATTGTAAACTCTTTATTTAACGCAAGCGTTTGAAACATATAAAAAATAGAAATTGAGATGACAAGACCTATTAATAAAACGATATAATCCTTAATCATTTTTTTCATACTAGAAATAGAAAGTTTTAATAACACACTCTACACCCACGCTTTTCTACAGTGTGGTGTACTACATTCATCTTTTTACTATACCCTCTTTGTACAACGTTCTCTTCAAATATTAAAGTTTTCATATTGCCTCCTGTCATTTGGCTAGTGCTGCGATCATGCTACTTTCATAGCCACTAACTATCATTTTATCTTTTCCCTACAAACAGCAATATTGATTCCTCTTACATTATCCTTACATTTTTGTAATGTACACTCCTGAAAAAAACATTACAATATGCAAATCAAACATTTTATAATCCGATTCATATACCTTTTGACATCAATATTCTCACGCTCAAATAATATATTTACACATATAAAGTCGAAGGATATTATATAGGTTTTCTAGCCTATTTAAGAGGTTATATAAATAATTAATATTAAAAATGTACAAAAAAAGCCTGACTGTAATACTTAATAACTTTGCACTTATCATCAGTTTACCTCTTCATTATAATTGTCCGAGATAAAGATAAAATAAAACATTATAAATATATAACCATATATCATTAAATTTAGTACCGTTTTACTTTTCCTTATCCCTCTTACTCTTTATTTTACGTTCATTCTCTTCGTTTCTAATTCACCTCTCAAAGGCACTACATAAAACTATTATTTAGGTTCTATTAAAATAACATATTCTAAATCATATAAATTCGCCTTTGGTTTTGCATAAATAGTATAAGTAAGACCATATTGATCTTGTTCTTGCTCTATTACCTCTGCTACTTCAAGACCTGGTGGTATTTTCTGACTCAATTCAGAGGTAATAATGCTATCACCTATTTTTATTTCTTTCACTTTATCTGATGGGATATTATCAATTCGAAGGGCCTGTTTTTTCTTATCATACCCTGTAACAAATCCTAAAATGGATGAATTATTTTGAAGGGTGATTGCTAAACGATTCGTTCGTTCATCATTCGTAATTAATTTCACAACAGATGTATATTGATCTACACTCTCTACCTTTCCGATAAAACCGTCCACTGTAATAACAGCCATATCAACCTTTACACCATGTTGTGCTCCTCTATCAATAGTGACTTCTCCATACCACTCTTCTGCTACACGAGTTACTATTGTAGCTTGAATTAAATTGTATTTTCCTTGTTCCTTTAATTCTTTCGTTTTGTTGATAAGTTTAGTAAGGTTTTCTTTCTCCTCACTTAATATTTGCACTTTACTCTTTAACGATTCTTGATGTTCAATTTTCCCTTTCAATACCTGATTCTCTCTATATACTTTATAGATGTCTTCTATATTATGAACAATATTTTGGACATGCTTATTATTTGTACATACATACACCATCAATAAAGCAAAAAGAATAATTGAAAGAAATAATAATATTTTCTTCTTAGAAACCTGCATAATTATCCTGCTACTCCCTACTATTTTTTATCTACATACTATAGAATACTAGTCATTTTACACAGAAGAAATGCAGTTTAAATAAAGTTAAGATAAACTTTATCTTCTTTATAAAAAATTTAGAACTTATCATATACTACTACAATCTTCGAAGCTTGCTCGTTACCTTATCCATGGAATGCCACTTATAATTTCTATAACTAATTATGTTGTATTTGTACTTTCTCTTTTACTTTCTTAGGTATTTCATCTATTTGTACTTCTTCCCATTCCATACCATAACTTCCTTTAGATCTAATCTTTAAATATGCTCCTATTCTTAAATGTTTTGAAGCAGTCATTGCAATCTTTTGCTCTTGACCAGATTCATTATATCCTTTGAATTTATATTCCCATCTAGCAAAACCTTTGTTTTCAGCTCCATATTTACCATCATTATCAACAACAGCATAATAAATATCTTCTTTAATAAATGGATTGAGTTGATCTACAATAGGTCCACCCTTCACTATAAGTAATGTAACTCCAACTATAATCAATACGATAAACGCGCTTATTTTTTTCATGAAACTTTCTATTCTCCTCTTCTCAGATACTTCCCCTTAAAGGACTTCCTCTAAATCAATTGTGGCACTATTACTTATTAAAATGTAACCAAATTTCCTAATGCTTTTCTAATTAAATTGGCAATAATATAATAAATTGAATAACCCCATTTTCATGTTTTGCTCGAATTTCTCCTTTGTGCAATTCAACAATGCTTTTTGCAATTGCAAGCCCCAAACCTGAACCTTCTACAGCTCTACTTCTCGATTGATCTTTTTTATAAAAACGCTCAAACAAATTCTCTAATTCTTTTTTTGTAAATTCTTCACTATGATTCGCTATAGAAATTTTGATATGCTGCTCTTCTCTTTGAAGTAAAACCCGAATTTCTGCTTTATCTATACTGTATTTAATTGCATTTATTAAAAGATTTTCAAACACACGTACCATTTTTTCTGAGTCCACCACAGCATATATACGATCTTCCTGAAATTCTTTTACAAAAAAAAGATTATGCTCCTCCGCTTGTGGTACTAGCTCTTCTATTAATTGATCAAGTAGTTCATTTATACACACTTCTTGCGAATCTAACGCCATATTTTCATCTGTTAGTTTTGTATACTCAAACAAATCTTCTATTAACATCTTCAACTGCTCTGATTTTGAAAAGGCAATTTTTATATACTCATCATGCTGTTCTTTATTTTCATATTTCGCATCACCTAGTAAACGTAAATACCCCATAATAGAAGTAAGTGGTGTTCTTAAATCATGTGATACATTTGTAATCAATTCACTTTTTTGCTTCTCTATTTGTTTTTCCTTTTCTATATTAGCCAAGAGCTTTTCTGCCATTTGATTAATATTAGAAGTTAATAAACCTATTTCGTCTTGACCTGCCTGTTTGATTTTATATTGTAAATTACCTTTCGAAAATTCCCTTACTCCTTCTGCCATCGCTTCAATCTGATTCATTTTCCTTTTCGTTATATAAAAGAAAGATAGTATAAAAGTGATAAAACCTAGTAAAGATGGAAATGGACTGCTATCATTCACTATATACTTCACATTTCCTTGTGGTATACCACTTGCAATGATATACATATTTTCGGTATTAACAGTAACCGGATAAAAAGTTGTAAACTCCTTACGCTTTTGTTCAGTTCCATCTTGAATTAAATTTTGCGCCTCTACATATCGTACTTGATCCATTTTAAAATCCATCACATTACGCATCGTCTCATGAAGATTGATTTGTTCTTCCGGCGCTCCCTTTGTTTTATAAACGACTTTTCCATCCTCGTCTATTATTAAAATCTTTAGTTGATTTTGGTCATTCAATTGATCAAGCAGTTCTTGTATATTAATTTCCTTACCTTCCCCGGTCATACTTTCAACAAGCCTTTGTGTCTGTCCATCAATGGCTTCCATACCTGATGCATAATCAATGATAGAAATTTTATTCGCATCCTCAAAAAAAGAAGATGAAGACCATCCTACTAATACACCGAGTAACGTACAAAAAGTAAATGTAGCCATTAGCTGTATCCGTATGCTCTTTTCCAAATAACTCACTATTTTACCTGTCATTTTTTTTAAAACTTGATTCATCCATATTATCGGTTCAAATATCTTTCTCAATCTTGTAGCCAACTCCCCATACCGTTTTAATGTACCGAGGCTTCCTTGGAATCGCCTCTATCTTTTCACGTATTTTCCGAATATGTACCATCACAGTATTATCGGATTGGAAAGCTTGCTCTTTCCATACTCTTTCATAAATTTGTGCTGCATTTAATACCATTCCTTGATTTCGTACAAGCAATTCTAATACCTCAAACTCTCTCGGTGTCAATTTCACCTCTTCATTTGCAATAATGACCTGCCGTGTTACTATATTAACTTTCATATCTCCAATTTCTATTTCATTTTCATCTTGTACACTTGTCCCACTCATTTTCATATATCTCCGAAGTTGTGATTTAATACGAGCAATGAGTTCCAGTGGATTAAATGGTTTAGCTACGTAATCATCTGCCCCAGTTGTTAATCCTAAAATCTTATCCATATCTTGCGTTTTTGCCGACAGCATAATAATAGGCATTTCCGCTATTTCTCTCACTTTCATACACATATGAATACCATCTATCTTCGGCATCATAATATCAAGGACGATTAGATGCACGTCTCTTTTCTTTACTATTTCTAAACCCTCTTCACCATCTCCAGCTTGTAATACTTCATAACCTTCATTCTTTAAATAGATAGTGATAAGCTTTCTAATTTCCTTCTCATCGTCCACGATAAGTATCGTTCCTTTACTCACAAAATCTCCTCCAGCATCATTTACCAAACTATGAATGTTGCTTTATTTCACTCACTACGGCATTCTTCTTATGCATATACATATAAGAAATACTACAAACTACAATAACGATGCCACCAAAATATATACCGTACTCGGTCGCAAGGGTTACTATCACTTCTATATGCTTTCCAAATATTGAGCCTAGTACGAAATAAACTAACGTCCAGACAAAGCCTGTTACATATGAATAAACCGCATACGTTTTAAAAGACATGTTATTCATTCCTACTAAATACGGTACGATATGCCTCACAACAGGTATAAAATAACTTATAACTAATGCATAATGACCATATTTTGCTATCATCTCTTGCGATTTTAAAAGATACTTCGTCTTTTTCTTTTTCATCAATTTATTAAGTATTTTTATGCCAAAAATTTTCCCGAGTATATACCCTAAAGAAAGGCCGGATACAACGCCTAAATACGTTAGTAAAAAGGCGGGAATCAAATCCAATATACCCATCGATGATACTAATCCACCGCTCATTACAATCATTTCATCTGGAATTGGCATACCGATAATACCTAACCATAAACAGAAAAATAACGCCCAATAACCATACTGCTCAATGTATGACATTAATTCATTTAGCTCCATTATGCATATGCTCTCCTTGGCTCTTTTTTACAGCTAAAGACGTAAGCTGGCGGGAAATTGAACCACACTTTTTCTAGTGTAATTTCAGGGAAGAAATGCTGTATAAATCCTTTTTTCACAAGTGAATATTGAAATGTAATAAATTCTCCATTCTCATGTATCGTTTCCATTACACTGTTTAAAATGCGCTTTGAAACCTCTTCTGGTAAAGAAGTGAAAGGCAATCCTGATAAGATGTAATCAATACATTCTATATTCAATTGTTCCCTATACTTCTTTATATTTTCCGCTGAGCCATGTATAACAATCACATTCTGCTCATCTTTAAATTTTCTCTTTAACTCTTTGAAAAATACTTCATTAATTTCAATAAGAAGAAATAATGTCTCCTTCTTCTTTCTCTTCATAATTTCTTTCGTAAAAGCTCCTGTACCAGGCCCTAGCTCTACAATGCATTTCGCTCTATTAAAATCAATTACATCTACCATCTTCTTTGCTAATATTTTTGAACTTGGCGCAATTGCACCAGTATGTTTCGGATGTTTAATAAATTCGTGTAAGAATGTTATGAGTTGCATGTAACCTTCTCCCCATTCGTTCAATAGTTTTTAACTTGTTTCTAAGTATAACTATCGTTTCTTAATAAAAATTGAGGAAGTTTCTTAAGATTTTATGAAGATGAAGGAAATCTTCATCTTTACTATAAACAAACATAAAAAATTGAATTCCAAAGATAAGCGAATCAAACATATACAAATAAGTCAGCTTGTTTATTTACCATGAATGATCATGTTCCTACTCCGATTTTGTATAGCGAAGTTACTATTTTTATGTTAGAATCCTCTAAGATATTTGAAATTAGTATAGAAATCATTTTTGGAGGCTTTATGAATAATCAAAACGATAATAAATCAAATGCATTATTTGCAGCTATACAAATAGTGCTACCACTTTTATTACCTATTCTTGTCCCTACATTTTTAATAGTGGGAATGAAAAAGTGGATGCCCGATGAAGTTAAGTATCCAAGCATAATATCATTGTTCGCATTATGTATGGGATTTTTCATAGTAGGAATTCTCTTCTCTATTGTTTTACGTTTATGTAAATTATCTGAGGAAAAATTAAAGGAATTAGGATTTTTAGGATTTACACTTTCGGCTGTTAGCACATTTCTAAGTTTTTATGTAGGTTACTTTTGGTTGGCAGACCTTAACTTCACATCAGTTGAATTATCACCTCATGCCGTATTAATTTTCGCTATTCTATGTACCTTGCTATTGGAAGGTATTTTTAAAGTAATGGACATGTTTGATAGTTCGGACGAAAATAAAGCTCACGTATAGACAAAAAAGCATTCGACTAACATGTTAGTCGGATGCTTTTTTACTAAGATAAAACAACTCTTTCATTACTTCGCGCTCACAATCTTATAATAAGAGCGAACTGTTAAGAAGTAATATCCGATATAAATAACGCCGTATACTCCGATACTAATTAGAAGCGGAATCATAATTTCAAATGGTAGTATGTTCCCTAAACCTTTTAATGCAAACAAACTGTGTAGAATTCCGATTACTAGTGGAATTGCAAAGATAAAGCTCACTTGTTTTGCAATAGCTTTTTTCATTTCTTGTTTCGTTACACCGACTTTATGAAGGACAACGTAACGCTCACGATCTGCACTTGCTTCTGTTAGCTGTTTGAAGTAAATAATAGAACCTGTTGCTAGTAAGAATACAAGTCCTAAGAACATTCCGATGAACATCATTAGTCCAGTTGCTTCAAGTCCCATATGGAAACCAGTATAGAAGTCTCTAAATGGTGGTGCCATTTCTGATTCACTAGCTGGCATCACTTTTGTTAATTTTTCTGTTAATACTTTACTGTTTCTTTCATCTTTTACATCAATATTTTTTACAACACGTGTTCCAAATGCTTGCTTCGCCTGTTCATACATTTCATCTGAAACGACAACAACTAATTCACCTAAGTTCGTAATTGCATTATTATTTGCACCTTGGATCGTCAATGTCTTCGTTTCATTTCCAATTTGGAATACCGCTTTATTTCCTTTATATTCAGGGCTAAACTCATACCCTTCCATATAAGAACTATCATATATAAATGCTTCGCCAGTAGCTATATTCACTGTTTCCGCATCGATTTTTTTCGCAAGTTTGTTGAATTCAGATTGAGATATAAATTGATATTTCTCTGAGATACTGTAGTTCATATTAAAGATGAAATCGACTTTAGCTCCTTCAAACTTTCCTTTTACAGGAACCATCTCAACTTCAAATTGATCTTTTACAGGGTGATTCTCTTTCTCTTCAGCAAAAATCGCATTTACTTTCTTATCTAGTTCTGCATCTTTCTTCTCATAAGAGTAGCTGTATGGTGCAACTGCTTTTGATTGTGTAAATGTGTTGTAATACATCGTAACTGACGTACCAACCGCCGTTAATGTTACTGCACTTAAAATAGAAATTGTCGCAAGTGACTTTGCATTTCCTTTAATACGATATAGTAACTGTGACGTCGTTATCATATTCATACCGTTATAAAACGATGATTTATTATTTCTTGCACGTTTCAATACGAATACTGTAAAGAACATAAATAGTAAATACGTACCTAATACTGTCGCAAGTAATATATAAAGTGCGACTGCCATAAAGTTTGCATACATAACTGCCTTCATAAACATTAACGCTAAGAAATAACCTGAGCCGATTAAGAAAACTGAAATTAACGCCATAATTACGGATCCTTTTGGCATTGCTTCTCCTTCACGCTCTGCGCGGAAAAGTTCAATTAACTTAAAGCGATAAATTAAACGATACCCTTGAAGTGATGTATATAAAATAATCACAAAGAAAATAATTGCTGTATCAATAATCGCAGCCATCGGTACTTCAAAATGAACGTTTAAATTTAATCCCATCATATTTACTAATAACTCAAGGAATAATTTTGAAAGGACACTACCGATCGCAATCCCGATTACTAATGACATTAATCCCATTAACATATTTTCATAAAAGAGCATTTTACCAATTTGTCTTTTCCGAATACCTAGTAACGAATATAAGCCAACTTCTTTTTTACGTTTACGTGTAAAGAATCCGTTCGAATATATAATGAACACTGCTACGAAAATAATAAGCATCACACTTGAAACTTGGAACGCTCCACTAATCTTTTTAGAAGCTTCCGCTGCTTTTTCCATTTGTGAATTGTATTGCAGTGCTTTAAATGTAAAGTAAATTACAATACTAAATATCATTGATGCAAAATATACAAAGTAGTCTTTAAAGTTCCGCTGTATGTTGCGGAGGGCAATGCTAGATAAGGTCATCAGCCATACCTCCAGAAATAGAAGACATTACGTCAACGACTTTTTGGAAGAACTGTTTACGCGTTGATTCACCGCGGTGCAATTCTTTATATAGTTCACCATCTTTAATGAAAATAACTCGTTTACAATAACTCGCCGCAAATGCATCATGCGTTACCATTAAAATTGTTGAGTTATCATATTCATTTAATGACTTCATACTTTCAAGTAAATCTGTTGCAGATTTAGAATCAAGCGCTCCAGTTGGCTCGTCTCCGAAAATCATACTTGGATTCGTAACAATTGCACGTGATGCTGCGCAGCGCTGCTTCTGTCCACCCGACACTTGATATGGGAACTGACTTAAAATATGATCAATACCGAATTTCTTTGAGATTTCAAGAACGCGGCGATCAATCTCACTCGCTTTCACCTTTGATAACGCAAGTGGTAAAGCGATATTCTCTTTCACTGTTAACGTATCTAATAAATTATAATCTTGGAAAATGAAACCTAAATGATCGCGGCGGAATAACGCTAACTTATCATCATTCATCTTCACAATATCTTTTCCATCAATTAAAATTTCACCGTTCGTCGCATTATCAATTGTAGAAAGAACATTTAGTAAAGTCGTCTTACCAGAACCAGAAGGTCCCATAATTCCAACGAATTCACCTTCTTTTACTTGTAAGTTAATACCTTTTAACGCTGCAAATTTATTACCACCCGTGTCATACACTTTTTCGATATTTTTTGCTTCTAACACTGTTTTCATCTCGACATCCCTCATTTCTTCTATTCTCTATTTTCAACTATATACACTCTCTACTCTTGCCACTATCGATGTTTCTTACACAAACATGACAGTTATGTAAGGCACATAAGTAAAGACATCAAAAAGTTAACATAATGAATTAAAGTACTTTGCTACTATAACATTGGGATATCATACCATCCATTCATTCTCCTTACAGGAACATTACAATTTTGTAAGGTAAAAAATGCACCTACAAAGTTGTGCACGAAATGTCGGATGGGGTTATTTCGTTCCTGTTATTCTATGTACAGAGGAGGTCATAATATGGATTCACTTAAAAATATGAATACTGCAATGCACTATATTGAAGGTAACCTTACGAATGAAATTGATTTTAAAGAAGTTGCGAGGCTAGCTCTCTGTTCTGAGTATCACTTTAAAAGAATGTTTTCGTTTTTAGCAGGCATATCACTATCTGATTATATTCGCTGTAGACGTCTTACTCTCGCTGCCTTTGAACTAAAAAACAGCAATGTAAAAGTCATTGATGTCGCTATAAAATATGACTACAACTCACCAGATTCATTCGCTCGTGCATTTCAAAACTTGCACGGTATAACACCTTCAGAGGCCCGAAATAGTAGCCATTCTTTGAAGGCTTATTCACCAATGACCTTCCAGTTATCCATTCAAGGAGGAAATGAAATGAATTATCGAATTGAAGAAAAAGACCCCTTTCGAATTATAGGTATTACAAAACGAGTACCAATCGTTTTTAACGGTGTAAATGAAGAAATTGCTTCTATGTGGAAAAGTTTAAACCCAGAGTCTATTCAAACATTAAAGTCCCTTTCAAACATTGAACCTACTGGAATTATTAGTGCTTCCACTAATTTTTCTGAAGGAAGAATGGAGGAAAAAGGCGAACTCGATCACTATATTGGAGTAGCCACAACAAAGGATTGTCCAGAGCAATTCGCGCAACTTGAAGTCGCAGCTTCAACATGGGCTATATTTGAAGCTGTCGGTCCATTTCCTGATGCATTACAAAATGTATGGGGACGTATTTATTCTGAATGGTTCCCTTCTTCGAACTATGAACTAGCGGAAGGACCGGAGATATTGTGGAATGAACAGAAAGATATATCTTCTCCAAACTTTAAAAGTGAAATTTGGATACCGGTTTTGAAGAAGTGATAACAAAAGGAAAAGAGCTAAGCATTGTGCCTAGCTCTTTTTACATATTTGCTTACTCGTAAAAGTGTATATATTTCATCAGTTCTTCAATTCCTTTAAATTGGAGTAATAGTTGATTGTTCAAGTTTTCTAAAGCCAACTGAAAGGAACGTTCAATTTTTCCATAGTGTAATGTTTCTAAATCATCTAGCAAGCTTTTCATATTTTCTATATAATACACGGTTTTTCTCAAACTGCTTATAACCAGTATTTTACGCAGTTCAGATATTGGAAACATTCTATAACCGTTTTCTTTATTTCTTTCTGAGTGGACTAACCCTTCATGTTCCCAATGACGGATAGCCGAAGTATTTACGCCTGCTATGTTTGCAGCCTCTCCAATGCTCATGCGTTCATTTAACTCTACATTTTTATATTTAGTAAAATCAGCATTTCGAATCATGTTTAGTATTTCTTCTACTCGTTTTTTCTCCACCTGAATATTGAATTGCTGTTCATTAATTAACCAAAGTGCTTCTTCAAACTTTACGTTTTTAATCATCCTCATAACTTTATAAACAATAGGTATATCATATCCTTTTAATAATGCTCTAATGGTAATAAATGCTTGAAAGTGTATCGATGTATAAAACCGGTGATTACTTTCCGTTCTTGGCACAACAGGAATGAGATTTTGTTCTTCATATCTTCTCAAAGTTGTTGTGCTAACATTTAAGACATTCGCAATTTGTTTAGGACTATATGTCTTCATTTATTAACTCCTTTTTAAAGTAAAACCTTCAAGTGCTACATTAACATATTTCAAATAAAATCCTTATATATACGAGAAAAAAATCATAAATCCGGAAGATTGCATGAATGTTATATGATTTTAGTATAAACAATTTAGGAGTGATAGAAATGGAGAAAATCATAAAACTTACGGACGAATCAGTATTAAAGGTTGGTTTGGTTGGAAATCCAAAATTTAGAACAATCATGCTCCCAGTTGCTAAAGAATCTGTATATGGGCAAGATGCTGAAACTTTAAAGTTGTGGGGAGTAGATCCTGAATTTGGAAAACATTTTATTGATGGACTCATAGATAAGTTTCAGATTTTATATTTTGACTACGAAGGCCATCGTTTGCAACATCCAAATCCAGAGAATCTCACACCTGAAAATATAATAAAAGACCTATTAACAATTGCTGACGAAATGAATATTAATAAGTTTAGTTATTATGGTTACTCTTGGTTAGCTTTAGCCGGATTACAATTAGCCATTCGAACGGATAGATTAGACAGTATAATCATGGGCGGGTTTCCACCAATAGATGGTCCATATAAAGAAATGATGGTAGTAACAAATAAAACATACGAGCAAGCTGTGAATAATCACAATTCTCCTGTTATTGATCAAGCACATATTAATCCTGAAAAAATTGATTGGGATAACATACAGATAAAGATCGACATGAGTCAAACTAAACAGTTTGTTACAATGTACGAGAATTTGATGGAGTTTGATGATCAAGACATCCAACATAAACTAATCATTCCGAGATTAGCGTTTTCTGGGGAAAAAGACACTATTGTTTACGTTGAAAATTTTGGCAATGTAGTAGTTGATATTATTGGTATACTTCAAAAAAACAAACAAAAGTTAGAACATCTTGGATGGGATATAGAAATCTTAAGAGGAAATGATATGGATCACACTAAAGCTATGCAACCTATAACAGTTCTGTCATTGATAAAGCCTTGGTTAATTAAAAATTTGAATATAACTTATTAAATATAGTAATTTGAATAACCTAAAAACAAAGCTGCTCTTCCCTAAAAGGAAAAGCAGCTTTATTTACATTTTCAACTCTTCTTTATAAATACTATATGACTTTATTGTTGATACGATAATGCATATTAATATGATTCCAATCCCTATAAAAATATTAAATGGATCTGGAAGCAAAGCCCCGGCATATATACAAAGTGAACCTATTACAAATACCCTCGAAGCAAATCTATGTGTTTTCCTCCAAACTACAGGATTTTCTAATGTCCAGTCCATTCGAATGCCTACTAACCCGTTTGGCTTCGTTTGTTGCATGTAATTACCTAGTACAAGAAACAATGTTCCAAGTCCAAAATTAAATGCAATTGAGCCCGATGCAATATAATTAGACGCTGCTAATAGCGCAAATAAGTTACAACCGAATCCTATTAAAAGAATTGCATAATGGACTGCGGAAAGGACTTTAGCATGCTGTTTATACTTATCTTTCGTTACGTCAATATACCCAAGAGCTAGCCATATCAAATACAGCAACATCATGCTACCTATTGAAACAGAACTTGCTTCTACTTTAGAAAAATATCCATCTACTACTCCTGCCGCATTATAATGACGTGGAATTTGTTCTGGTAAATGTGGCCATACAATATACCATCCAATTACAATGCCAATAATTAAACTCCATGGTAATACGTGTCTTTTCATCCTCTCTCCCCCATAATTTTTTATTAAGCCCCTATTTCTTTTTTATAAGCAATATATGAATATCCCATCGTGAGCCCTACTGCACCGATAATAATTCCACCCATTACGAAAGATTTCCACGTTACTGGTGCAAAAACACTTAGAATCATAATAATTCCTAATACAACAAACACCTTTCCGCTAAAGCGATGCGTCTTTCTCCATACTTCTTCGTTACTTAACGTCCACGGTGTTTTTATACCTACAAAATAATTTGGTTTACATTGTGGTAAATAGTTTCCGATGACTATAAATAAAATACCAACTAATAATTCAGGCACGCGATTAATGAATAAATTGTATCCTAATCCACTTGTGATAATATCTATATTTCCTACAAATAGTAGCAGTAGTATCCCGTTATTTATCATCATAAAAGCTTTAGAAAACTTCTCGTAGTTTGCTTTCTTTGGATCAATCTTTGGTAACAGGTTGAGAAAAATATATAAAACAATCATAATTCCAACCATAGAAAGCATTCCATACAATTTAGAAGAATACCCATCTACCTTACCACCGCTCCAATGCGTTGCAATTGTATCCGGCAAATGTGGCCAAGCAAACGCCCAAGCTAAACAAATTATAACGATTAATAAGATTGCAAAAAGATGTTTTTTCATTTCCCCTCTTCCCCCTTATTCGTAAATGTAAACACCCAAGTCAACAAATCTTGAAAGACCGTTGTGTTTAAAGAGTACACAACGAATTGCCCTTTCTTTTCATCTTGAATAAGTTCAGCATTTTTAAGTGCGTTTAAGTGGTGTGAAATACTTGGTTTTGTCATATTGAAATGTTCAGCAATCTCACCAGCGGTTAGATCACCTTCTTTTAATAAGTCTAAAATTTTTCGCCTTGTTGGATCTGCTAATGCTTTGAATGCTTGATTCAATGTCTTTCTTCCTTTCGATAATTAGACATTTAGATATTTATCTAAATATTAAACCGATTACCGTTATTTGTCAATTGTATCCAGCGCCCTTTTTACTTTTCTCACTTTTAACCTATACTGTTTACTAGCTTATCTTTCAACATAATGAAAAGACTTGAAACACATGATACACTATAGCTACAATTGTTTTTCTGAGGAGGAATATACATATGTATAAAATTTTAATCGTTGAAGACGATCCAAATATTTCATCATTACTGCAATCTCACATTCAGAAGTACGGTTATGAGGCTGTGGTAGCGGAGAATTTCGATGATATTATGGAATCGTTTAACGCAGTGAAACCCCATCTTGTTTTACTTGATGTAAACTTACCGAAATTCGATGGTTTCTACTGGTGCCGTCAAATTCGTCATGAATCTACTTGTCCAATTATTTTCATTTCAGCGCGTGCTGGTGAGATGGAACAAATTATGGCAATTGAAAGCGGTGCGGATGATTACATTACAAAACCATTCCACTACGACGTTGTGATGGCGAAAATTAAAGGACAATTACGCCGTATTTACGGTGATTATGCACCAAATATTTCAGAACGTATCGTTGAAGTAGAAGGATTAAAACTATTCCCTGAACGTCCAGAAATTCATTTTGGATCTGAACAAGTTCTTTTAACAAAGAAAGAGGCAATTTTAGCAGAAATGTTATTATCTAAATTTCCTCGTACAGCGAGCCGTGAAGATTTATTAGCTGCGCTTTGGGATGACGAAAGTTTCGTTGAGGAAAATACATTAAACGTAAACATTACACGTCTTCGTAAAAAGTTTAATGAGCTTGGCATTGAGAACTCTATTGAAACAGTACGTGGACTTGGATATCGCTTTAACGCAACTTGGAGTGAATAAGCATGAAGTTATTTTTACGTGATCATTTTGCATTTTTCCTACTGTACGTATTAAACTTCGGTATCATTTTCGTTCTTTATGATGCAGTAGATGGATTTCAAAATAATAAATTTTACTTCGTCGTTTTAAGCCTATACTTATTTATTTGTTTCCTCGCTTACCGTTACGTTCGCAATCGTAGAATGTACCATAGATTAAGTGAGCAACCAGAAAAAATGGAAGATGCATTTATTGAAAGAGCAACTGCTCCGATGCCTCACGGTGTCAATGAACTCGTGCGTACGCAGTACCGCCTCTTCCAAAAAGAACTACAATCGTATGAAGTAAAACAACAAGAACATCAATTATTTATTAACCATTGGGTACATCAAATGAAGACACCTGTTTCTGTTATGCAGCTTATGGTGCTAGAAATGGAAGACGAGCATTTAATTCCAAAGTTTAAAAAAGAATTAGAGCGTCTAAACCAAGGGCTTGATATGGCTTTATACATGGCTAGGTTAAATAACTTCCATGAAGATTTCCATGTTGAGACAATTTCATTAAAAGATACGGTAACAAAAAATATTAACGGATTAAAAGAACTATTCATTCGTAATGGTGTCTTCCCTGTTTTAGAAGTCCATTCTGATTTAAAAGTTGCTTCTGATGCGAAATGGCTAAAATTTATCATCTATCAGTTAATGACAAATGCAGTTCGTTACTCTGGTGAACGCGGAAAGAAAGTATTCTTATCTGCTTATCGAAACGGAAAAGATATTATTTTAGAAGTTCGTGATGAAGGTGTTGGTATTCCGCAAGAAGATATTCGAAGAGTATTTGAACCATTTTACACTGGGAAAAACGGTCGCGCATTCGGAGAATCTACTGGTATGGGCCTTTATATTGTAAGTAAAATTTGTGATTATTTAGGTCACTCTGTCAAACTAGATTCTGAAGTTGGTAAAGGAACGACGATTAAAATCATCTTCCACAACGCTGCAAATAATCAAGCAGAACATACGGAGAAGGTGACCGAAGCATGATCGTAACATATGCAAGCAAAATGTATGAGAACTCACTCTCATACATTTTTTGCAATACAACTACTTCTATATCTTCTAGCCGGAGGTATAATCTATGACATTTTGGAAATTTGCATTTAAAAACGTCACGCGCAACTCAAGAGCTTATTTTGCTTACTTTGTAAGTAGCTCCTTTTCCATTGCTGTGTTCTTTTCGTTTGCTGTTTACTTATTCCATCCGAAATTACAAAACTTTGACATGACTTCTGAAATTTCAGGATTAATGATATTTTCAGAAGTAGTAATTGTATTTTTCTCTTTCTTCTTTTTACTATATTCCATTGGTACTTTTTTAAAAGTTAGAAAAAAACAATTTGGTGTTTTGACCATTTTAGGAATATCGAGAAAACAATTACATCGTCTTGTTTTTATGGAGAATATGTTAATCGGGATTTTATCTATATTTTTCGGCATGCAGTTTGGAGTTGTTTTTTCTCAATTTTTCTTATTAGTAACATCCAAACTTACGCATGTTCCAGGAATATATTTATACGGTCCTACTAACGCGTTTATTTTAACAACCATTGTTTTCCTTAGTCTTTTTATCATTGTATCTGCATTCACACCAATGCTTATTCGTACAAAAAAAGCGGTACACCTTTTAAAAACAAATGGTGGAAAACAAAAAGAAAGAAAACCATCCATACTTGTTTCATTATTTGGTGCGATTTGTTTATTTGGTGGTTATGCGTTAGCTGGAAATCCTAAATATTTCGTATCAGTAAGCCCGCAAATCGGTGTTATATATATGGTTTCAAGTATTTTCGTTATCCCAATGCTTGTTACAATCGGAACATATTTCTTCTTTTCACAAATTAGTTTCTTACTGATTTATATTTTAAAGAAAAGAAGGAAGTTTTATATGAAACGGATTAATATGCTTTGGATTTCGGATTTAGCGAGCCGTATTCGAACGAATATTAATATGCTTTTTATTGTAGCAATGCTATCTACAATTGCTTTCACAATGATTACGTTTCTATATGGATTCGGGAAATTTATTAAGCTAGAAGTTAATAGAACTTCTCCTTTTCCAATTTCTTATTTTTCTTATGATGCGAACCCTTTTGTTACAGAGCATTTAAATTGGCTTGAGCAACAATTACAAAAAGAGCATTTCCCTTATCAAAAAATAAAAGCTGATATATATGAAACACCACTAAAAGAAGATAAAGATATAGCTATTTATAATGACGTATACGCAATTAAGCAAAGTGACTATAACAAACTTGCAGATTCTTTACGAATGAAACAACTATTTATGGATAATAACGAAGCATATGTGCTAACAGGGACATCTTATATCACCATATTCAACGAATTTGAGCAAAGCTACAAAAGAGATTACATTACACTCTCTAGTACAAATACGAAATTACGAGTAAAAGGCTATGAGCATGTAAACGCAATCCCATCTGACTTTTCATATCAAACGATAGTGTTGCCTGATATTATCGTAAATAACTTACCTAACACCGTAAAACATATATCAGCATACAATTACAAAATTCAAAACTGGGAACAGACATATGAAATTGCTGATAATTTTATAGAAAAAGTGCAAAAAGATCGAAATAAATCCCAGTATGAAGGACCCCTTATTCGTTCCTTTGAATCAGCAGGTTCGTTATACAAAATAACATCAGGCAGTGCTGCATTTTTCCTAATTGGGACATTTTTAGGAGTTATTTTCTTCATTGGAGCTGGTAGCGTTCTTTACTTTAGAATGTATACGGATTTGACGAACGAACAAGAGAAATATATAACGATTTCTAAAATCGGTGTAACAGATACAGAGATGAAACGATCTGCAACCATTCAACTTAGTATTTTATTTTTCATTCCGTACATTATGGCATCCATTCATACAATGTTCGCAACAAAAATGCTACAAGATGTAATTGGTTTATCTCTGTTCAAAGAAGTTTCAGCCGTTCTTATTATTTTTGGATTCGTTGAAATCGTATTTTTCTTATTCATTCGTTCACTTTATATGCAAAAATTATCACAGTATACGAATGGTTAACATATTAAAAAAGTTATCACATGAGAAGGTGGGATCTCATCCCTCCTTTTTCATGCTCATCCCAATAGGAGGTTCAGGTGAATGACATTTTGGCAGTTTGCCTTTAAAAACGTGACGCGGAACGCCAGAGCTTATTTTGCCTATTTTGTAAGCAGTGCGTTCTCCATTGCAATCTTTTTCTCATTTGCAGTTTATTTATTCCATCCGAAATTGCATATGACAGACGTGAATTATGCTCTGAACATATTAATGACAATTTCAGAAGTTGTCATTGTGTTCTTTTCATTTTTCTTTTTACTGTATTCAATCGGGACGTTTTTAAAAGTACGAAAAAAACAGTTCGGGATTTTAACAGTACTTGGCATATCTCAAAAACAATTAAAACGACTCATATTTATAGAAAATATGTTAATTGGTGCTCTTTCTATATTTTTTGGTATTCAACTTGGAGTTGTCTTTTCACAGTTCTTTTTATTAGTTACCGCCAAAATTACACACGTACCTGGTTTATATTTATATCCGCCTACAAGTGCTATCGTTTTAACTATCATCATCTTTCTTGGGCTCTTCATTCTCGTATCATCTTTTACACCGATGCTCATTCGTACGAGAAAAGCCGTACGTCTTTTAAAAGAAGGAACAAAACAAAAAGAAAGAAAAGCATCCGTTCTCATCTCTCTATTTGGTGCGACCTGTTTAATATGTGGATATGCGTTAGCCGCAAATCCACTGTATTTTATGTCGCTTGGTGACATAATTGGGCTTTTATATGCCGTCTCTAGTATATTTGTCATCCCATCGCTTATTGCAGCTGGAACATACTTTTTCTTTTCACAAATTAGTTTTTTACTTCTTCGTATTTTAAAAATGCGAAGAACGTTTTATATGAAACGAATTAATATGCTTTGGATTTCTGATCTAGCATCACGTATTCGTACGAATATTAATATGCTCTTTATTGTGGCGATGCTATCGACGCTCGCTTTTACAATGATTACATTCTTATATGGATTCGGGAAATTTACAAAGTTTGATGCGATTAGACAAAACCCTTTCCCGTTTACTTATTTATCGCATACTGAAAATACGTTAGCTGATGAACATTTAAACTGGTTAGAGCAGAAATTTAATGAAGAGCACTTTACTTATACAAAATTTAAAACAGATATATATGAAGTATCTTCAGCTGAAGATAACACGCAGCTCTATTATGCCATTAAACAAAGTGACTATAATGTACTTGCTAAGGCTTTAAATTGGGAAACGCTCACGGTAAATAAGAATGAATCTTATATTCTTATGAAAGACTTAGATGATCAAGTTATTGGAACGCTTCATAATAAAGAACAGAAAAATACACTTACACTTACTCAAAACAATTTACAACTACAAGTGAAAGAATACAAAAGCTATAGCCCATTCCCAAACAGCTTAATATACCAATTACTCATACTATCTGATGAAAATGTAGAAGCCTTATCCACCGTTTCCAAACAAATGAGTGTATATAACTTCAAAGTTACAGATTGGGAAAAAGCACATAATATCGGTTCATCGTTTATCACAAAAATTGACACCGATAATGCAGCAATTCAAGCAGAGCATCCACCTTTCCATGCAAGTGAAGCGAGCGATTCTCTATATAAGACAAAACTAAATGTCGCTTCGTTCTTCTTAATTGGTACTTTCCTAGGAGTTATTTTCTTTATCGGTGCTGGCAGTGTTCTTTACTTCCGGATGTATACAGATTTAACAAGTGAGCAAGAAAAATATATAACGATTACAAAAATAGGCTTAACTGAGACTGAAATGAAACGTTCAGCGACAATTCAGCTTGCGATTCTTTTCTTCGTACCTTACATTATGGCATCAATCCATACGATGTTTGCGACAAAGATGCTACAAGAAATATTACATCTCTCGTTCTTCGCTGAAATTACAGTCGTACTGTTGATTTTTGGAACAGTTGAAATTTTATTTTTCCTTTTAATTCGTTCCTTTTATATGCAAAAATTATCACAACACATTAAGTTTTAGAGAATAGAAAGGTGATTATTATGGAAGAAGTATTACACATAAAAAACGTCTCAAAAGTGTATGAGGGAAAAGTACCTCATACCGCTTTAAAAAATATAAATTTACACGTAGATAAAGGTGAATTTGTTGCTATCATGGGGCCATCTGGTAGCGGTAAATCTACGTTTTTAAACGTTATTTCTACAATTGATTCCCCTACTTCTGGTGATGTCGTGATTAACGGAAAAAAACCGCACACATTTCGTAGAGAGAAGTTAGCCATTTTCCGTCGCCAAGAGTTAGGATTTGTTTTCCAAAATTTTAATCTACTAGATACACTAACAATTGGTGAAAATATCGTACTGCCTTTAACGTTAGATAATGTTCCGTTAAAAGAAATGGACGAAAAGCTTGATAACATTTCAAAAAAGCTTGGAATCGATCATATTTTGGACAAACGTATTTTTGAAGTTTCTGGAGGACAAGCACAGCGTACTGCAGTTGCACGTGCTGTTATCCATCACCCCTCACTTCTACTTGCTGATGAACCAACAGGGAACTTAGATTCAAAAGCGGCAATTGACGTAATGGAGCTATTTACGAAATTAAATAAAGAAGAAGATGCAACGATTTTAATGGTTACGCACGATCCGTTTGCCGCAAGTTATTGTAACCGCGTCATTTTCATTAAAGATGGCGAACTTTACAACGAACTGCACCGCGGGCTATATCGCGAGAAATTTTATCAGGAAATATTAGATGTTCTAGCGTTATTAGGAGGAAGACGTGGATGACATTTTGGCAATTTGCATTTAAAAATGTCTCGCGTAATTCTAAAGCATATTTCGCTTATTTTGTAAGTAGTGCTTTTTCTATCATGGTTTTCTTTTCATTTACTGTATACGCGTATCACCCGCGGTTACAAAGTGTACAAAGTTTCCAAGAACGTGATCCTCTAATGAACTTAGCTAGTACAGCACAGCTTGTGATTGTTATGTTCTCGTTCTTCTTTCTCTTATATTCAATTGGAACATTTTTAAATGTACGGAAGCAACAATTCGGGATACTCACCATTCTCGGTATCTCACAGAGACAATTAAAAAGACTGTTATTTACTGAAAATATGATAATCGGGATATTGTCTATCTTTATCGGCATTCAAGGTGGCCTTGTATTTTCTAACTTTTTCTTATTAGTCACTTCGAAATTAACAAATGCCAAAGGTCTCTATTTATATTGGCCAACAGAAGCGATTATCGTTACAACCGTAACGTTTATCATTTTATTTTTAATCGTTTCTACGTTTACACCAATGTTTATTCGTACTCGAAAAACAGCCCACCTCATTAAAGGGAACAAGAAAATGCCAGCTGAAAAAAGACCATCTATACTCATCTCTTTATTCGCTTTAATTTGTTTAGGGCTATGCTATTATATCGCTGGTTATCCACGAGGCTACGTAACGGAAAAAAATGTGCAAAATGGATCTGTCTTTTTTATTATGTTATCTATTTTACCGCTCGTAGTAGTCGGGACATATTTATTCTTTTCACAAACATTTCTTCTTTTTATCTATATTTTAAAGAAGCGTAGAAAGTTTTATTTGAAACAAATAAATATGTTATGGATTTCGGACTTAGTTGCTCGTACCCGTAGTAATATTAACGTACTCTTTATCGTTTCTATGCTATCTGCACTTGCATTTACAATTATTATTGGGTTATTCGCCGCTAATAACAATACGAAGGCATCAGTACTAGAGCGATATCCCGTCCCCTTCACTTATACATCAGAAGGTGACAATTCCCTTGAACAAAAGCATATTTCTACAATTGAAACGGAGCTTACAACTAGTAATTTTCAGTACAAAAAATATAAGTTTACAGTCTTAAAAGATACAGCTTCAAAAGAAGATATTATGCTTATGAAGATGAGCGATTATAACGCAATCGCCCAACAATTGAAAAGACCGGAAATAACAATCGATTCTACAGAAGTGTATATTATTTCTCGCCACTCACCAGAACTTCTCGATCTCGTATCTAATCCATTTGCAAAGCAAAATACGATTACACTCGGATCTAATAAAAAAGAATTTCATATTAAAGGGTTTATTAATAAGGGAATAGAACCATCCTTTGCATTCCCACATTTAGCTGTCGTACAAGATTATGTATTTGATAATATGATTCCTCATATTGAAACAACCGTAATCTATAACTACTTCGTAGAAAACTGGGAAAATGCAATAGTTCCAACCAGAAATATGTTACGCGTTATTAGTGGTGATGCACGTGAGTTCTACGAAAAGCATACAGAAGAGAAAGCTCAAGTTCCTTTCTTCATACATACGGCTACGGATGAACTCATTTACGGTAAAGGAAATGCAGTTGCTCAATTCTTTATTTGGGCATTTCTTGGTTTTATCTTCTTTATCGGTGCGGCTAGTGTCTTATATTTCCGTATGTATAATGACTTAACAACTGAAAGACAAAAGTATATTACGATTACAAAGCTTGGCTTAACTGAATTAGAAATGTTTCGCTCTGCAACCATTCAATTAGGAATTTTATTTTTTGTTCCTTACATCGTTGCTGGTGTTCACACGTTATTTGCGGTTAAGTTTTTACAAAGCATGTTTTCTTTCTCCTTACTAAAAGAGACATGTATCGTACTCACCTTTTTCGGGATTATCGAGATTATTTTCTTCTTCTTAATCCGTTCTCTGTACATTAATAAATTATCACAGCATATAAAAATATGAATAAAATGGCCTTGTGCGTATTGCACAAGGCCATTTTCAATAGTTTTTAATAATTAGCAGCAATATCCACCATAGCCGCCGCCGTAACCGCCATAACCACCATAGCCACAACCGCCGCCTCCGCCGAAGCAGCTAGCACCGATGATAATTAATAAAATAAACAATACGATTAGAAGCGCAAAACCGCCTCCGCATCCACGTCTACGGTCGCAATCATCATGTCTGTGTTCACACTTTTCGCTCATTACCCTATTCCTCCTTTAGTATCATTCATAACAAGTTCCTCTTGTTCTAAATGAGGGGATTCCATTTATATTATGTTTTCAGGGCGAATAGGAAGCTTGGCTTACCTAAAAACGGGCTTGTTTTAGAAATTGGGCTTAATCAAAAAAAAAGATACCTATTTAGGTATCTTTTAAAGAAACATATTTAACAAAAGGGCAAAACCGAATGCAATAAATGATAACAATGTCTCCAGCACCGTCCACGTTTTAAACGTTTCCTTCACCGTCAAACCTAAATACTCTTTTACAAGCCAGAAACCAGCATCATTTACGTGAGAAAACATTAACGAACCTGCACCGGTTGCAATAACGAGAAGCTCTAAATTCACACCAGACATGTGCTGAATAACTGGTGAAACAATCCCTGCCGCTGTCGTTAATGCTACTGTAGCTGAACCTGTTGCAATTCGAATTAATCCAGCTACCATGAAAGCTAATACAATTGGTGATAACGATATATGTTCTGCCATTTGTGCAATAGCTGTTCCAACGCCGCTTTCAATTAATATTTGTTTAAATCCACCGCCTGCACCAATTATTAAAATAATAGAACCGACAGGCAATAAACTTTCATCTGTTAATTTTTTAATCATCTTTTTATTAATACCTTGTTTGATACCGAGTAAGTAAAATGCTGCGAAACATGAAATAAGTAAGGCGATTACTGGACTTCCTATAAACACAAAAAATTCAGTCAACTTTTTCGGTAATGAAATATATGGTGCAACTACTGATAAAATCATCAATACAACTGGTAATAAAATAATAAAGAATGAAACTTTACGACTTGGCAAATCAGTTGATACTGTCGTAACTCGAACAAGCTCCGGTTCATTTTCAGGTATAACCCTCTTATGTACCCACTTTGCAAATATTGGGCCTGCTATAATAGCCGTTGGTAATGCGATAAGTAATGAATATAAAAGCACCTTTCCTAAGTTCGCGTTATAAATACCAATTGCAGTCATGGCCCCTGGATGCGGAGGTACTAGCCCATGTACGATAGATAATCCCGCAATAACAGGTAAAGCAATTAATAATATGTTTTGCTTCGTTGTTTTTCGAATTGAAATAACAAGTGGTAATAAAATGACAATCCCTACTTCAAAAAAGACGGGAATCCCTATAACAAAACCTGCAAATAACATAGCCCAAGGTAATTTTTTTACGCCGAAAAATCGAATAAAGAAATCTGCAACTTGCATGCCTGCCCCTGAATCAGACATCATTTTCCCTAAGATAGTTCCAAGTGCCAAAATACCAACTAAATGCCCTAGTACACTACCAACACCAGTTTCATAGGCAGTCACTATTTTCGTTAAATTCAGTCCAGACATAATAGCTAAAAATAAACTCGCAACTGTTAAACTAATAAATGCATGCCATTTCCACCATGATACCCCTAAAATAACAATTGCGATTGCAAGTAACGTGACGATTAATAAGTATATATCCATCTCTCATTCCCCTTACTTTTACCCCTTATTTGTGGACAGTAAACACCTTATTGGTGCGGGATTAAAGTTTCACTTTATAAAAAAAGAGAGCGAATACCCTCCTTTTATACGTCATAATTCACTACATAATGCTGCATTTCTGTATTGTAGTAGCCTTCGCTATATTCAATTACTTCGCCAACTTCATCGTAAGAATAGCGCATACGCTTTAATAACGCTGTCCCCTCTTTTTCGCCTAACGCTTCTGCAACAAAACTAGGCGCGAGTCCAACTGCGAATTCATCTCTGAAGTTTTCTAAATGTATACCTCGGTCCTCAACTAAATCGTAAAGCGATTGTAAATCAAAGTCCGATAAATCTGTACTTGCCATGTGTGCTGAGAAATAGTGCGTATAATGAATGTACGGTGCATCATTTAACGTATATAAACGTTCGATACGAAAACTCTCCTTACCGAATAATCGAAATGGTACCGTTCCTTCTTCATTATGAACGATTTCTGCTTTCAGCAATTTCTTCTGTACTTTATATCCTTCTTCCACTAACACTTCTGTAAATTTCTTACCCTTTGACAACTTTGTCGCAGAAGTATTACGGATGACTTTCGTTCCTTTACCACTTTTCTTTTCCAAGTATCCTTCTTGAGCGAGCTCTTTAATGGCATTTCGTACTGTAATCTTACTAACTTTGAACTCTTCCTCTAATTGCGGTTCTGAAGGAATATTCGTATGAATCGCATATACACCATGCAATATTCGATCACGAATAATATTTTTTATTTGTAAATATAATGGTCCTTTTTTTCTCGTTACGTTCACTGTTACACCCACTACCTTTCTACATCACCTACTGATGCCGTCATTGTCCGAAGTATATCTTTCTCTGATGACATTGGCGTATCACCGACGATTGTATGTGCTAGCATTCCAGCTGCTGACGCAAATGAAACAGCTTTCTCTGGTGCGAACTCTTTTATCTCGCCATGAATAATTCCGCTCGTATAAGCATCTCCAGCACCTATTCTATCATATACAGAAAACGTAAGTGTTTTTGCAAAAGTGAACGCACCATCTTTACATATAAACCCGCGAAGCGAATGTGTATTATCACTGTTAATAGAGCGATGAGTACCAGCGATTGTAGCGATATGATACGTTTCAGCTACCTTTGGAATAAGATCAACAAGTTGCGCCTCTCGCTCCGTTTCTTCGGTTTTCATTCCTAAAACAAACATTGCATCTTTTTCGTTCATCATAACGATATCAGCAAGTCCCAGCATTTCTTCATAATGCGGTTTCGCCTGCTCATATCCGTCTTCTCCCCAAAGAGATGGACGATAATTGCAATCAAAAACGACGGTTCCTCCGTTTTCTTTAACTGCTCTCGCTAAAGACTTCATATGATGGCGCACCGTATCATTCATCGCAAGTGTAATACCGCAAAAATGAACGATATCAATTTCCTTAGCAATTTCTTCAAATTGGTACATCTCTTCAGACGCCGTATTGAAGCTACTTTCTAATCGATTCGAATACGTAACGCGGCTTGCACGTGCACCGAATCCATTTTCTAAAAAATACATACCTACATATTTACCGCCTCTTGAAACAAGAGACGTTTGAATCCCTAACTTTTGAATGTAAGATAAAGCTGCATCTCCGACCGAATTTTCCGGTAAAGTTGAAATAAGAAGCCCTTCATGCCCTAAGTGAGAAAGTGCCGCTGCAACGTTCACACCTGTACCTGAAAATGAGTAATTTAACGTGTTAGCTTGCGACAACAATTCATATCCAGGTACTTGCAGGCGCATCATTACTTCGCCGAATGCTGCAATTTTCTTACGCATATTGATCAACTAGCTTCTTCACTACCGCTAATAACTCACGAACATCTTCTGTTTTCGTATTACCAGTTTCTTTATCAATAATAGAAGAGTACACGTGCGGGATAACTTGCTCTACATTTGCCTCTAATGCGATACGTACAATTGTTTCAAAGTTTTCTTTATCAATTCCGCCTGTTGGCTCTAATGCAAAGCCTTCTTCCGCACATGCTTTCGCAACTGCGCGATATTCTTCTTCATGCGCTAATCCTTTCATTGGGAAGTATTTCAATGAATTTCCGCCCATATCACGTACAAGTGCGATTGCTGTTTTAATTGGAACGATTGCTTTTTCTTCTCCAGCTGCACTAATTGGACCAGTAGAAATATTTACGTACCCTACTTTTCCTGTTGGTGATACTAAACTATTAATCCAGCTATCTTTTCCGCCAAGGTTTGCACGTGTCGCTCCAACTGAAGGGAACACTTGGTTAATATGACTACCAGGATAATGCTTCGCAATTTCAGCTACAACTGCCGCTTGACGATTATCTCCTGCTCCTAGTCCGATTGATACAGCGTCATCAATTTCTTTTCCGTATGCTTTCATTGCAGTTACTGCTTCTTCTACTGTTGGATAGTCTTTTGATAACACTCCCACTACTACATAACCTTCTGCCGCTTCAAAAATGTCTTTTGCATTTCGGATATTGTTTGCTAATACATTTAATGCTACACGGCCTTTATAAAAACGTTTTTGAATGTTTGTCATTTTAGTTTCCCCCTACGATTTCTCTCATTTTTTCTTCAATTACATGTATGTCATCACCTTGAAGTGGACGTGGGTCAATGTCAAAGAATCCTTGTCTTACTCCATAATCACGTGTGTAAATTGCGATTTCCCCTTCGCGTAATGCTGTTACAACGTCTTTTGCTGATTTATTTAACTCTTTCTCGTTAATATGAATACGCGCTCTAAAGATTGCTCTTCCTGCTTCATCTTGAACGATCGTTACATTTACACCATTTAATTCTTTTAGCGGCATAAGTACTTGTAATAACTCTTTTTCTTGCTGGCTCTCATCTTCTTTTACTCCGTACTCATCAAGCGCTTGAAGTAAACCGAAAGTCGTTTCTTTCCCAACTTTCATACTTCTTCCAATGCAATGTAATTGCACTTTCAGCCACTCGATATATTTTCGTTTACCGCCAACAATACCAGAAGTAGGTCCTTCAATTGCCTTTGAACCGCTATAAATGGCAAGGTCTGAATACTTTACATACTTTTGAATATCCTCTTCAGCTGCCGCATCGACGATAAGTGGTACGTTATTTCGCTGCGCAACTTCCCATGCTTCTTCAACAGAAATCATATTTTTTTGCACGGCATGATGGGATTTCACATATAGAATCGCTGCTGTATTTTCACCAATCGCATCTTCAATATGCTCTACTTTCCCTTCATTTGCGTAACCCACTTCAACAAGCTTACCGCCGCCTAAATAAATCATCGTTTCAACAGGAGCACCATATTGAACGTTATGACCTTTTAACATAATCACTTCGTTTTTCGCGATGACTTCTTGATGAAGTCTTTCACTTTTACGACGGTTTCCTTCTGTAACGATACCAGCGATAGAAAGTGCAATTCCGCTCGATGCTGAATTTACAACGACCGCTGCCTCTGAATCTAGAATTCTCGCAATATGGTCTCCCGCTTTATCTACTAAATCAGCAATTTCCACATAATTTTGTCCACCATATTTCATCGCATCCATAACTGTATCTGTAGGAGCGGATACACCTAAAATACTCATTCTACCGCTCGCATTAATCACTCTTTTTAATCCGTACTTAGCATTCAATGAATGACCCATTGATTACAACCCCTTTCGTATCAATTCTTCTTTCAGCAATGCGCTGATCCCCTTCTGAATCAATTAACGTAACCTTCTCATCTTTCACCGTAAATAAAGTTAAGTTTGCAATATCGCCTTCTTGAATACGGCCAAGCTCTGGTTTTTTCAGCCACTCTGCCGCATGTTTCGTCACCGCATCAATTACTTCTTCTAGCGGATACCCTAAGTAAAGGAATTTCGAAAGAACGTGAGCCATACTATACACTGGACCGTGTATACGATTCTTCCGGTAAATGTCTGTACTAATTGTATTAAAGGCAATACCGTGACGCTTCGCCGCTTCTGCTACTTTAAAAGAAAAACTAGCATTACCGTGACCAACATCTAAATGAACACCGCGCTTCACTGCATCTAATAACACAGATAGCGGTTTGCCTTCTTCATCAAATAAATTATTTTCTTTCCCGTTTAAATAATGTGTAATGACATCATCTTTTTCTAAAAGAGGTACAACTTCCTCTATGCGAGGAGGTGCTGAACCGATATGTACCATAATTGGTAATGATGTTTTATGGGATAAAGAGCGTGCAACATGAAGCGGTTCAATTCCACTATCACAAACGACACTTTTACTCATTCTCGCCTTTAACCCAACGATTACATCTTTATACTTTTCTACTGCTTCTATTACTTTCTCTTTATCTATCCATTCCATTTTGGATAATTCATCAATTCGTTTCAAACCGATGCGAGAAATATTTAAAAAGGCAAATAAATTCGTTTTTGCCTGCTCTCTACTTTGTACTAAATCTGCAATGCGATCAGCACCGCAACTACCCGCATCAACAATCGTCGTTACCCCTTGCTTAACGCCAATTTCATCCACCTCATCGCCATACGGATCAAATTCTGGAAAAGCGTGAACGTGCAAATCAATCCAGCCACTCGATACGTAAGTACCAGAGTAATCAAGAACCTTTCCACCTTCGCCAGCACCAGCTTTCGTCACTTGTGCGATTTTATTATTTTCAATTACAATGTCAATCTCTTCCCCGTTCACACGTTTTACATTACGTAGTACGAATCGTTCTGTCATTGTATTTCCACCCTTTTCTATAAGAAGCCATAAGAATACGCTTACATTAAAGTTTCATTTTTATATCTCTTTCACACGTTTAGCGTAACACAAAAAAAGGGTGAAGTAAATATAACGTTATAATGTTTAAAAGTAAATAAAAAGATGCTCCTCCAAAATGTTGATAGTATAGGAAATTATATCAACGATTCGACAAGGAATATCGATTTACCGACAAAAAACGTCAATTTCTTTCTTATATAAGAAAAGGCTGTCCCAAATGGCACAGCCTTTTTCTCTATTCCTGAACCGTCACAATAACCCCATCCATATTGTTCCCGGAAATTTCATACTGCTTATTTGCTGGAACATTCACTTTCATATTCCCAGAAACTTTATAATAAGAAACAGTATATTTCTTACCTTCTACTTCAGTTGAAATCTCTTTTTCCTCTTTTAAAAACTCTAAATATTCCTCTAGTGTGAAATTCTTTTTTTGCATAATCGCACTATGAGGTAATCCGACATAACGTATATGCCACGGCTCATATTGAATGCCTGTAATATGACTTTTATTTTTCGGATAACGTAATACAAAGCCATGCTTCCATACGTTCTCTTCAATCCATTTTCCTTCAGGCGCTTTCTCCATTTTCTTTTGAGTAGACCCAATGTCCAGTGATAATCCTAAATTATGTTCACTGTATCCTGCTGGAAGTGCATAATCAGATCCCATTTTTTCATATAGCTGTTTTTGCTCTTGGAAATCTCTATAGCCACTACTAATCAAAAAATGGTTAACACTTTCTTTGCCAGCCGCATCGACAACGTTCAAAAACTTTTTCATAACATCCTTTGATGAACGAAGATTTCTATCAAATATTACATAGCCTCTCACTAATTCACTATTATGATTTACATTTATAATATCAGACCTAATACTATCTTTTTTTACTGGATAATCCCTGTTAACTAATAATAAATCGCCCTTATAAATTTGTTCCTTCGTAATCTCTTTCCCCTCGGTGTTTGCCGCCTTTACTAGCTCATCTTTTCCGACAATTTTAACATCGATTCCCTTTTGAAATAACGGTGATATATAAACGCCTACACATACTGTGCATGCTATAAAAAAAGAAATAAATACCCACTTTTTCATTTCTAGTTCCTCCTTAACGTAACTTACGTATAGAATAGAAAAAACTATTAAAATAAAAAGTGGGGTAAAGTTTAAATTTTTATTAAATTGTTACATTCTCGTCTTTTGGCAATCGTACTTCAAATATCGTTCTAACTACATTGCTCTCAGCAGAAATCGTACCGTTATGTTGCTCGACAATATTTTTCGCAATAAATAGTCCAAGGCCTGTCCCGCCACGGTTCTCAGTTCTTGCTTTATCACCTGTATAGAACATATCAAAAAGATACGGTAAATCTTCTTCCGGGATGCTATCTCCGTAATTCATAATTTGTACGACAACTTCTCCATTATCAACATACCCATTCATATCAACAAATTGTCCATCATACCCGTAACGAACGGCATTTGTTAACAAGTTTTCAAATACTCTAGCTAACAATTTTCCATCACCGTGCATCGGTAAATGAGGAGCCACGTTCAATCTAGCTTCTAAATGATGTTTTTCTAATAACGGATACAATTCCTCCTCTAACTGTATAAGCAACTCACTTATATCAATCGGCTTTTTATCCAGCTTTAGCATGCCATAATTCATACGTGTAATTTCAAATAGCTCATCAATTAAACTTTCCAGTCTTTGCGATTTTGTATATGCAATTGTGGAGAAATGTTTAATTTGTTCTTTTGTTAAATTTTCATCTTTAAGAATTAAATCTAAATATCCTAACACGGATGTTAATGGTGTTCTTAAATCATGAGCTAAATTCACAACAAGCTGATCTTTACTACTTTCTGCAAAGTCTCCTCTTTCCACAGCTTCTTTTAACTTTTCACTCGCAACATTTATTTCGCGCGCGATATTTCCAAACTCATCATTTGATGAAACTTGAACTTTATTCGTAAAATTACCGTTCGCAAGATGATGAATCCCATTAGAAATTTCATCAAAGTATTTTAAATACGGTTTTGTCAAAAAGAAGAAAAAGATAACAGATAACGGAATAAAGAAAATTAAAAAGAAGTTAATGTCTCCAAATTCCCTTACCATTGACCTAAATTGCGCTAAAGGCTCTTCGTAGCGAACCATTGTTTTATAATACAGCTGCAATCCTTTATAAATTATATAAGTTACAGTTGCTGCAAGCACCATACTTAACGCAAATAAGGCAATCATTTTAAATCGAAAACTTTTCATCATATTAGCCATTGAAAGTATAACCTACTCCCCATACTGTTTTTATTAATTTATCCTTTCTTTTATCTTCTCCAAGTTTCTTCCGCAAAGTACGAATATGTACCATTACTGTATTTCCACCTTCATAATAATCGTCTGCCCATACGTGCTGAAAAATATTTTCCACATTGTACACTTTCTTCGGATGACTCGCTAATAAATATAAAATATCGAACTCTTTCGGCGTTAATTCAATTTGCTCACCATACACATCAACCGTCCTGCGCTCGGGATTAATTACGACTCCGCCTATTTCTAAAGCAGATTTGCTCTCCGCTACTTTCGGTTGATTTAACGTAAAAAACCTACGCAGTTGTGCATTTACACGTGCAACTAATTCTATTGGTGTGAAAGGCTTCGTCATATAATCATCCGCACCTAGTACAAGACCTGTCACCTTATCAAAGTCCGAAGTTTTCGCGCTTAAAAAAATAATCGGCATATGATGTTTCGCGCGAATTTGACGCGTCACCTCATAACCATCCATTTTCGGCATCATAATATCTAAAACTACCAAGTCGATTGGCTGCGTTTCAATAATATGAACCGCCTCTTCCCCATCCGCTGCTTTCACAACATGGTACCCTTCTTTTTCTAAATGTATCTCAATTAAGTCAGCAATTTCCGCCTCATCATCAGCTATTAAAATTGAAATGCGCTTCATTTTACTCCCCCTTTTTCATTCCATTTTTATACGCTAGATTGTAAACTAGTCTATCCAATTTGTACAATACGAAAAGGCTACTCGTTAAAGTAACCTTGGTAAATAAAATTATATCAGCGATTTTTCAATTATATCGACCGTAACTCAAATTATATCAGCGATTATTGAAATATATCGACTTACCGACAATTAACGACAAAATCCTCTCGCTATTTGCGGGCAGCCTAAGGAAGCTCTCCTTTACCGTTCAAAAACAATTCGCTGCTTCGTGATTTCCGTCAGCCTTCCACGATCTACTTCATACTCAGCTTCAACACTTTGCGGCACCATTACTTTCCCACCCCCAAGCATCACTTCCGGTGAAATAATATCCCTCTCCCAATGTCTACTAGAAGCAGATATATCGCCTGGAATCGTAAAGTTAGGCAATGAGGCAAGAGCGACATTTTGCGCTCGTGAAATCCCCATCTCTACCATACCGCCGCACCAAACAGGGATATTATGCTCCATGCAATAATTATGGATTTGAATAGATTCTGTTAATCCGCCCACTCGCCCTGGTTTAATGTTCACAATTTGGCAGCTGCCAAGCGTGATCGCAACGCGCACGTCTTCAAAACTATGAATACTTTCATCTAAACAAATCGGCGTTTCAATTTTCTTTTGCAACTGTGCATGATCAAGAAAATCGTAATCCGCTAACGGTTGTTCAATCATCATTAATTGGAATTCATCTAGTCGTTTCAGCCTCTCCGTATCCGCTAATGTATACGCTGAATTCGCATCTGCCATTAGCGGGATATGCGGAAACTCTTTACGAATCTCTTTCAATAATTCGTAATCATGCTCTGGCTTTATTTTCACTTTAAAACGCTCGTATCCTTCTTCCGCGTACTTCTCTATTTGTTTTAACATAACCGGAATTGTATTGATCCCTATTACAACGCCGACTTCAATTTCAGTGCTAGTTCCGCCAAGAACTGTCGCTAGCGATTTCTTTTGACGCTTCGCATATAAACCCCAAACAGCCCCTTCTATTCCAGCCTTCGCCATCCGGTTTCTTTTGATATGTTGAAACAAACTCGGCACCTCATTCGGATGAGAAATTTCAGCCTTTAATAAATCAGGTAACAAAAAGTCTTGCAGTACATGTAGTGCTGTCTTCACCGTTTCTTCCGTATACCACGGTTCAGAAAATGCAACGACTTCCCCAAATCCAATGTACCCGTCTGTATCCTCTAATTCAATAACAATACTCTCACGCTTTTCGTAAGTCCCGTAGCTCGCAGCAAACGGGATTACGAGTGGCATTTCCGTTATATACAGTTTCGCTTTTTTTATTTCCACTACATCTCCTCCACTAATTGTCTTAACTCTCGTCTTAACAATTTTTTCGAAGCGTTACGTGGTAATTCCTCTAAGAAACATGCTTTCCTCGGCACTTTATATTTCGCTAATTTCTCCTCGCAAAAATGAAGAATTTCTTCTTCTGTTACCGCCCCGCTTTTCACAACAAAAGCAGCTGGTACTTGTCCCCATTTATCATCAGACATACCAACAACACCGGCTTCCGCTATTGCCGGATGAGAGAGTAACACTTCTTCAATTTGAGCTGGGTATATATTCTCTCCGCCAGAAATAATTAAATCGCTGCGGCGGTCTAATACGTATAAAAATCCTTCTTCATCTAGATAACCGAGGTCACCCGTATGAAGCCATCCGTTTTGAATTGTCTCACGCGTCGCATCTTCACGGTTAAAATAACCGCCTGTTACGTTCGGTCCTTTTACTACAATTTCGCCTTCCGCATGTGGCGGCACTACTACGCCGTCTTTTTCAATACGAAGTTGGCACTGGAATAATGGTTTTCCAGCCGAGCCAACTTTCGTTAACATGTAATCTGCTGATAACGTACAAATTTGAGAAGACGTTTCTGTCATACCATACGTTTGATACACAGGGATTCCTTTTTCCACACACGTTTCTAATAGCGGTTTCGGCGCGGGTCCTCCGCCAAGTAACATGCATCGTAAAGAAGCTGGATATGTCCCTTCTCCAAGTCTCTCTAATAAATCTGTTAACATTTTTGATACGACAGAAATAATCGTAACGTCCCTCGTTTGAAGTGCGTTGTGAATAAAATCAGCATCATATTTCGGAACGAGTAAAATGCGCATACCGTACATAATATTTTTCATTAAAAGAGATAGCCCACCAACATGGAACATCGGCATACAAGCTAACCAACAATCATCATCACGAAGACCTAAATTAAGCGAAGAACCAACCGCGCTTGCCCAATGATTTCCGTACGTTAAAATAACGCCTTTCGGTTTTCCTGTCGTCCCAGACGTATAAATAATTGTCATCGCTTCTTCTAAAGAAAATTCTTCTTGTATAGAGGCTTCTACCTTCAGTCCATGCATCACTTCAGCAAATGAATATACAGGAACATCATTAGCATCAAACTGTTGATCCGTCACTAAACAAACAACTTCAGCATCATCCATTTGCCAAAGTAGCTCTTCTCTTGAAAGACGTGTATTTAGAAGTACAGCTACTGCACCTACGTAAGATAGGGCGTGAATAACTGTAATCATCTCCATACCATTTTTCATCAGAACAGCCACCTTTTGCCCTCGCTTCACTCCAACATGCGTGAGGTGCTCACAAACAGATACTACTTTTTCATGTAGCTGCACGAAAGTAACTTTCTCTTCCTCTATTTCAATTGCAGTGCGATCTGGTGTTAAAAATGCACGCTGTATTAACCAATTAGGCATCGTCTCCATTACTCATTCTCCTTTCATGAAAGAAAGAGACCTGATATGACATCAAGTCTCTTAGTTGTTTTGTTTCCGGTTGATCTCATCTAGCTACAGCGGCTAGAACAGTCGGTCGTTTCACGCCTTCCTACGAGGCAAAAAGCGCCTCTACGTCAGGAGTTCCAACGCCCTTTTGTTCTAAGCAAGCCGCTTTCGCTTTTGGTTTCATCAAGGGAAACGAGGGAATTGACCGAAGTCCGGACTGCGTTTTTCTTTGAACGCGTCGCGACCTTCTTTTGCTTCGTCAGTTGTGTAGTACAATAACGTTGCATCTCCAGCTAGTTGTTGAATACCAGCTAGACCGTCTGTGTCTGCGTTGAATGCAGCTTTTAGGAAACGAAGTGCCATTGGGCTGTTTGCTAAGATTTCTTGTGCCCATTGTACTGTTTCTGCTTCAAGCTCTTCTAATGGTACTACTGTGTTTACTAAGCCCATATCAAGCGCTTCCCCAGCACTATATTGACGGCATAGGTACCAAATTTCACGAGCTTTCTTGTGGCCTACCATACGAGCTAAGTAACCAGCTCCGTATCCACCGTCAAAGCTTCCTACTTTAGGACCTGTTTGTCCGAATACAGCGTTGTCTGCAGCGATTGTTAAGTCACATACGATATGAAGTACATGTCCACCACCGATTGCATAACCTGCTACCATTGCGATAACTGGTTTAGGAATTGCGCGAATTAGACGTTGTAAGTCTAATACGTTTAGACGTGGGATTTGGTCGTCACCTACATATCCACCATGACCGCGAACTTTTTGGTCGCCGCCAGAACAGAATGCACGTCCACCTTCACCTGTTAAAATGATAACGCCAACATTTGCATCATCACGAGCATGTGCAAAAGCGTTGATTAACTCCATTACCGTTTTTGGACGGAATGCGTTATGTACTTCAGGACGGTTAATCGAAATTTTTGCGATACCATTGTATGTTGAATAAATAATATCTTCGTAATTGCCTTCTTTTACCCATTCAATAGCCATTACAACTACCTCCTTGTGTATGTCTGATCTCATCTATAAGTGTGACTTCCTTCTTGCTGAAAAAAGCATCACTGCATAGTTTTTAGAAATCCCTTTACTATTGTATCAAACTTTTCCGGTTGTTCCACATGAATTGCATGGCCAGCACCATCAATTTTGACAAATTTCGCGTTCGAGACGCTTTTTTCAATGTTTTTTAATATGCGAAAGAACTTTTCATCATATTCTCCGTTCATTAAAAGAACAGGTATTTTCAAGTTATGTAGCTCTTTCCACCATGAAGGCTGAGCCCCTGTTCCCATGCCGCGCAAGCTATTTGCAAGTCCTTTTGGATTGTTAGCAAGTCGCTCTTTTCGCACTGCTTCTTGTACGTTTTCTGCTAAACGTTTTTGCGTTTCAAAAAGCGGAATATTTTCCCACATGGATACAAAACTTTCTATGCCTTCTCGCTCAATTTTATCGGCAAGTCGATCATCTTTTTCACGACGTTCTTTTCTATCCGCTTCATTTTCGAGCCCAGCTGTACAATTTTCTAATAAAAGAGAATGTACATACTCTGGATATAAACAAGCCAACGTAATCGCTAGTCTACCACCCATTGAATAGCCGAGTATGTGCGCTTTTTCAATATGAAGATAGTCTAGTAGCTCTTTCATTTGCACTGCCGCATTTCGAATATCATAATGCGTCACATCTTCGGGACTTTCTGTTTTTCCATGCCCAACAAGATCTACTACAATAACTTGAAACTGCTCGCTCCATGAAGGAATAAAAGAACGCCACGTTTCCATACTTCCCGTAAAACCATGAAGAAGTAGAAGTGGTTCCCCGCTTCCGACTACTTCATATTCATACGATACACCTTGCAGCGTTACGTTCATTTTGATTCACCTTGTAAAGATGTAGTAATCACGTCCATCGTTTTTGCCCATAATGTCCGGTGCAATATTAAGTTTTCATCACGGTTCGTACAAATTTCCACAACGTGTAAACCTTCTGTAGTCGTTCCTTTTTGTACCTCTTCTCGGAAGCTTTCCCAACCATTTACACGGCTAAATGAACCACCGTACATTTTAACAACGTGTTCATAATCAAGACCAATTGGTGTTCCAAATAATGATTCGAAATGTTCCTTTTTCTCATACTGTGGTAAGAATGAGAAAATACCCCCGCCATCATTATTTACAACGACAATTATTATATTTAATTCATGTAATTTCGCTGCTAACAGCCCATTTAAATCGTGATAAAATGATAAATCACCAATAATTAATACGAGCGGATCGCAAATAATGCTCGCTCCTAAAGCTGTCGAAATGATTCCGTCAATCCCATTTACACCGCGGTTTGCCATCACTTGAATATTTTTATCCGATGTGAAGAAGAATGAATCCGTATCACGAATTGGCATACTATTACTTGCAAATAACGTTGCTCCTTCTGGTAATACGCGGACAATATCCGTAATGACTTTCCCTTCAAATGCAGTATCATATGTCTCCATTTCACGAAGCGTTTCCTTCGTTTTTTCGTTTATATGTTTCCACATTCCGAACCAATCATTCTTTTTCATAACTGGCATTTTTTCTATTAGTGTACTGCAAAATACAATATCACTTGCTTGGACAACTTCTGTCGCAACGAGAGCTGGATCTCTCCATTGTCCAGATTCATCAACAACGATATGAACTGCTTTCGTTTGTTTTTTTATGAACTGTGTTAATGATTTGGAAACAGGCATACCACCAAAGCGAATTAAAACGTCCGGTTTCCACGTTTCTTTTAACTGTTCATTTCGTAGAAATGTGTCATAACAGTCGATTACCATCGTTTTATCGTGATGTCCGCTACGAATATTAGAAAGCGGATCTGCCAATATTGGATATCCAGTTTTTTCAGCTAATTCTGCCGCAAATGCTGCGAGTTCTGAATGACTATCGTCTCCACAAATAATAAGCCCCTTCTCCATATGCGAAAGGCGCCCTACAAGCGAATCTACATATTCACTCGGCATCGTCACGTTCCCTTGCTGAACTACTCCTGTATATTCCCCGCGTCCTTTATCCCATAAATCTTCTAATGAGAAATCCGGGATAAGCGGTTCGCGTACTGGAAAATTAAGATGAACAGGTCCTTGCGGCGCTAAACAAGCACTCGCTATCATACGCTGCGTTGTCATGCGAGCGTAATGATACATCGCTTCACTCGCTTCTGGAAGAGCCATCTCTGTAAATTGCTTCACAAATGTACCGTATAAATTGAATTGATTCATCGCTTGTGGTGCACCGACATCTCTTAATTCATGCGGTCTATCTGCCGTTAAGACGATAAGCGGCACTCTTGAATGAAAAGCTTCACATACAGCTGGATAGTAATTAGCTGCTGCCGTTCCTGATGTACACAATAATGCAACAGGACGTTTTTTCGCTTTTGCGATACCGAGCGCAAAAAATCCTGCAGATCTTTCATCTACATGTAAATATGTGTTCATTCCTTCATGTTGTTCCATTAGTAGAGCAATCGGCGTTGACCGTGAGCCTGGACTAATGACAACATCACATACATTTAGACGCGTCAGTTCATCCACGAACGCGCCTAAATAATATGATAATGCTTCTATATGATTGTTCATTTCATTAATTCCTCCAAAGCACCAAGCATCGGTCTAAACTTCAAACTTGTTTCTTCATATTCAAGTTGCGGTACAGAATCAATTACAATCCCGCAACCGGCAAATAAGGATGCTTTCTCGCCATTTAATAACCCGCAGCGGAGTGCAACCGCAAACTCACCATTTCCTTCATCATCTATCCAGCCAATCGGTGCGCCATATAATCCTCTGTCTAACAATTCAACATCACGAATCAGTTTCATCGCTTCCAAACGAGGTGTCCCGCCAAGAGCTGGTGTTGGATGTAATTCTTCTACCATTGTTAAAAGACTCGCATCGCCTTTTGCCTCTACAGGCGTATATAAATGAATTAAGTTTTTCGTTGTTAATAAGCCCGGCCTTTCCGGAATATTAACGGATTCGCAGTGCTCATTTAATACCGACCTAATCATGTTCACAACATAACCGTGTTCAGCTAAATTCTTTTCATCATGAAGAAGCGCATTACTATTTCGCTTACTTTCTTCTATAGATTGACCATGGCCAGTTGAACCAGCAAGACACATCGAAGTAAACTTCTCATCTTCTTTGCGAATTAACCTCTCTGGCGTCGCTCCTAAGAAACATGCTCCTTTATAATCAAAAGAAAATACGTAACAATCCGGTTGCCCAATACGAAGTGCTTCTAAGACAAGAGCAGAATCAATATGATGATCCATCTCTACTTTTAACTCCCTCGCTAATACAACCTTCTGCACGTTCCCCAGCTTCATTTCATCTTGTACTTTCTCAATGGCCTCCATCCAGCCTTTCGGATCCACTTCTACTTTAGAAGTAACTGTTAATTTCGATCCTTCTAATGCACATTTACTCTCCCCAAAAATTTTCTCTTCTAAAGAAACAATTTCGTTATAAAGAGTTTCTGCACAATCTGTTGCTGAAACGAATGTATTCATTGTTAACCATGCTTTTTCATTTTTTACAGTTAATAAAAATGCTGGTAGTGAAAATGTCGTATCATCAAATTCTTTCCATAAGTCCGTTTTCTCTTTTTCTTGGTCAAATGAAAATCCACCAAATAAAAGAGGACCTGTTCCAAATTCGTATTTTTCTCTTTGTACAAATGCTTTCTCTTTTACTTTATCCCACTCGTCACGAGCAGTTTGAAAGCGTTTGTGAGAAGCAGTTGCTATAGTGAAAACAGAGCCAATTCCAGAAAATATTACATGCTGAACTGGGTCTGCAAAATAACATCTATTTTCGAATGCAATCCTTTTTCCTGCTGCATAAAACAGAAGCGGATCCATCCAGTCTATTTGTTTTACGAAGCTAACCAATATTTTTTCATCAGTTGCACGCTTAATGGCTGCACTAAGAGCTTCTTGCAAGCCTATTTGTTTCGTTTGAATCACAATTGTCTCCCCCCTATGGGCGAAAAATAGTCATAATTACGCTTGATTTTAAGATACACCTCAAACGAAAGGCCTGTCAACGTTTAGCATTTCTGAGAAATTCACCTTCTCTTCCTAGAAAATAAACGTTGACACTAAATGATGCTTTTTCTACACTTAGTTGTGTACAATATGTGACCAAAGGAGGATTCAACATGGAAATGAACGTCGAAACGAATTCCTCTCCTACGGCGCCAAAGCCAAGTAAGCAAACAGGCTGGCGCATTTGGTGGAGTTTACTACGTCCTCATACATTAACAGCAGCTTTCGTTCCTGTTTTCATCGGAACAGCCTATGCGATGCAAGTCGGAGGTATAAATCAAATACATCTTCCTCTTTTCCTTATGATGCTTCTTGCTTGTCTTCTCATTCAAGCAGCAACAAACATGTTTAATGAATACTTTGATTATAAAAGAGGACTCGATCACGAAGGTTCAGTTGGTATCGGCGGCGCTATCGTTCGCGATGGCATTCAACCAAAAACGGTGCTTAACTTAGCATTTGGATTTTTCGGGATCGCAATACTATTAGGTGTTTATATTTGTATGAATTCTAGCTGGTGGCTCGCTGCAATCGGTCTTGTTTGTATGGCCGTTGCTTATCTTTATACAGGTGGGCCACTTCCAATTGCATATACACCATTTGGAGAGTTGACAGCCGGATTATTTATGGGTGTCATTATTATTGGGATTTCATTCTTTATTCAAACTGGCACTGTAACATCAGAAGTCATTTTACTATCTATTCCAAGCTCCATTTTAATTGGTGCCATTTTACTAGCTAATAATATTCGTGACTTGGATGGCGATAAAGAAAACGGTCGTAAAACGTTAGCAATTCTCGTGGGACGTGAAAGAGCTGTTGGTGTACTTGCTTCGATGTTCATCGTTTCCTACATTTGGACAATTGCTTTAATTATCGTGGGCATCGTATCACCATGGATGCTTATCGTATTTTTAAGTGCACCGAAAGCATTTAAAGCGACGAAAGGCTTTATCGGCAAAAGCATTCCAATGGAAATGGTACCTGCGATGATTGCAACAGCAAAAACAAATACAATCTTCGGTTTCCTAATGGGAATCGGATTATTACTTGGATATTTTCTATAAAAGGAGCTGCTTATGCGGCTCCTTTTTCATATCTGAAATTCATCTCATAATTCCTACTCTCAACGCTCATACTATGTAAAGAAACTGAATTGTAGGAAGGTGGACGACTATGTTAACTCCACAACAAATAGGCCAATTTAAATCCATTTTAGAAAAACAAAAACAAGAACTAGAGCAAACGATACAAACTCATGAAAATACAGATCGTGCTTCTGAACGCGATTCAGTAGGAGAACTGTCTAGCTATGACAACCATCCAGGTGATATGGCTACAGAATTATACGAACGAGAAAAAGATTTCGGACTCATCGAATTTTGGCATAAACAACTAGATGATACAAAACATGCTCTGCAAAAAATTGAAGCTGGTACGTACGGCATTTGTGAAGTATCTGGTGAAAAAATTCCGTTTGAAAGATTAGAGGCAATGCCAACCGCTACAACGTGTATTCAGCACACTACAAATAAATTAAATATGAACACGCGACCAGTTGAAGAAGAGGTGTTGGCTCCTTCTTTTCACAAGCACGACGAAGATCATTCTGTAGAATACGATGCTGAAGATGCATGGCAAGATGTCGCAAATTACGGGACATCAGAAACACCGTCCGATTTAGAAAGACAGGATTCCAAAAACTATAATGGCATGTACGTAAATAGCGAGGAAAATGTTGGGTATGTAGAGGATTTTGAAAATTTTATAGGAACAGACATGTATGGCAAAAATCCGCAAGTTTTCGCCACAGAAGAACATGAAGAGTATGAACAAATGCTTGATGACTTTGAAGAGCGCACTTTCAAAGGCGAGTTATCTTCAAATGAATCTAGTTCCAAAGAATAAAAAAAGCATTCCGAAAATCGGAATGCTTTTTATCGCTAGCTAATTAGTTTTTTGTAACGTTAGCTGCTTGTGGTCCGCGGTTTCCTTCAACGATTTCGAAAGAAACTTCTTGACCTTCTTCTAAAGTTTTGAAGCCGTCGCCTTGGATAGCTGAGAAATGTACGAATACGTCTTCTCCGCCTTCAACTTCGATGAAGCCAAAACCTTTTTCGCCGTTAAACCATTTAACTTTACCTGTTTGCATGTCATGTACCTCCTAAATAAAAATGAAACTATGAATCCACATGAAAAGGTGGATATAAAGGACATGAATGTATAACAAGCTTACAGCCTTTAATACAACGTGCTTTATTTCCGTACCACATTATGTAGCTCAATAGTGCTTTCACTATATCATGCTATATCGAAAACGTCAAATGAGAACACTTTCATTCCATCATTTTTTATAATCCTAGTATAACCTTAAATTTTCATTCTATTTTTATTCGAAAATTAACAAAACTATAGTGTTCTAATTCTTTTAACTTCTGTACAATATAATTACTACATATTTATGAGGTGAAAAAATGCAAGCACATGAAATCGAATATAAGTTATATGGCGATGATATGCAATTTGTTGAAATTGAATTAGATCCAAAGGAAAGCGTTGTCGCAGAAGCGGGCGCAATGATGATGATGGAAGACTACATCGAAATGGAGACAATCTTCGGTGATGGTTCTGGCCCATCTAACGGTCTATTCGGAAAATTAATGGGAGCAGGTAAACGTCTCGTTACAGGTGAAAGCATGTTTATGACTGTATTTACAAATACAGGGCACGGCAAACGCCACGTCTCATTTGCTGCTCCTTATCCTGGTAAAATTATTCCTGTAGATTTAACAGAATACCAAGGGAAAATCGTTTGTCAAAAAGATGCCTTTCTTTGTGCCGCAAAAGGTGTTTCTATTGGAATTGAATTTACAAAAAAAATAGGAACTGGTTTCTTCGGTGGTGAAGGTTTCATCATGCAGAAACTTGAAGGTGATGGCCTCGCTTTCATGCACGCAGGCGGAACTGTATATAAACGTGAATTAAAACCTGGTGAGAAACTTCGCATTGATACAGGTTGTCTCGTTGCCATGACAAAGGATATTAACTATGATATCGAATTCGTTGGAAAAGTAAAAACAGCTCTATTTGGCGGTGAGGGTTTATTCTTCGCAACATTAGAAGGTCCTGGAACAGTTTGGATTCAGTCCTTAACACTTAGCCGATTAGCAGCACGCCTTACAAGCCCAGCAGCGCAAAGTACTGGTGAAGGTAGTGTATTAGGTGGAATCGGTCGTTTATTGGATGGGAAAGAGTAAAAAGGGCCCTTATGTTGGCATGGCCATCGACTAATAAAATACTACAATTAAAACACCCTTGCTTGCAGTAATGCAGTGAAAGGGTGTTTTAATTTACGTCTACAAACGAGAAAAAGCAGTTAAAATAAAGTAATAAGGTTTACTTCAGTAAAATAAGGTATATTATATTTGTTGAATAGATTCTCTTTAAACACAAGAAAAGTAGGTGAAAAAAGTGGGAAAATATCAATTAGATTCCAAAAGTCAGGTAGCTGTGGCAAAGTTTCATGAAAAACAGAAGCCTGCCAAATTTGATAAAAAGCAGCAACTTGAACAATTGCGTGCGGAGTATTTGAAAAAAAAGCAAAAACAAACAGATAAATAATATGTTTCGTTTCCCGAAATTTTCGGTATATAGTGCGAACAAACACAAGAAAATAGGTAATCATCGTTCAAATATATACAGGCTATTTTTTCAAACCTCTTACAAGCCCAGCATTATAAAGTACTGTTGAAGGTAGTATATTAGGTGAACTTGATTTCCTTTTAGATGGAAAAGAGTAAAAAAATGCCTCCAATGCAAAAAAAACATCGGAGGCATTTCTCTAAAGTTTATGAATATGGCATTTTATTTTTACTTCGGAGGGCTATACATACCATTTCGAATCATATAATACTCCATCGCTTCATTAAGCCATGCCTCTTCTTCTTCCGTGTAAGGAGATGGTATCATATTATTATATTGTTCTTCTACATTCTCTAATTTACCTAAAGAATACATTGTCTCTTCACCAACATACTTAAGAGTCGCCTTCATATGTTCATCAACCAATTTTTGCACTTCTGAATCCTCAATTTGTCTTCCAAATAACCTTTTCACTTCTTTTGCTAAACGCACAAACTCTTTATCAAGTGCTATGCCCTCTTCTTCCGGCTTATTATATAATCCATCAGCCAATTCTTTTGACACATATCCTTCAAGCCATAAACGTTGTTCGTTTTCTTTTTGAATGCTGTTAATTAGACTCATTAATATGTCACTATCCAACTCTTCATCTTCCTCAAGACATACCATTGTTCGTTCAAGCGCCTTTATCGAAACTTCAATGTGTCTTCTCTTTTCTTCAAAGGCTTTTCTTTGTTGTTCCAACGTTTCTTTTAAATTTACATTCAAACTTGGCATTTTCAGCATAACGCGTATTTCTTCTAAGCTATATCCTAATACTTTAAGACTCACTATTTTCTGTAGATCTAATATATCTTTTCCTTTGTACACACGGTGACCAGAGCAAACATTCTTTTCAGGTTTAAGTAGTCCAATTTCATCGTAATATTGTAGTGTCCGTATTGATGTGCCTGTTCTCTTTGAAAACTCACCAATTGAACAGCCTTCCTTTTTGCTCATCTTACACTCCTCCTAACAATATGTTTACAAAAATCATACTCCCTCACGTAACTGTAGGTTCAAGCCTTTTTTCCAAAAGAATGAATCAAGTTCCTCACTGCATATATTAAACTATACCTTTTCTTAAGGAGGGCTTCCTTAATGCGTACTCCTTTATCCTTTGATAAAGACACTGCCATACTGTTAGCTTCTTGTTGTGAGTTAACGTATGAACAATATAAACAAAATGGTATTTTCGAAATACCAGCTGGTTTTCAATATGTACAAGGTTTTCAAGGAAAGGCCATTCAAACAACAGAATGGTTCGGGTTTATATTAGAATCTGAGGATACAATTATCGTTGCCTTTAGGGGCACTCAAACAGACCCAGATTGGATTATTGACTCTCTCGTCAATCAAAAACCTTATCCTTATGCTTTAAATGGAGGAAATGTCCATCACGGCTTTCTCTCTATTTATGAGTCTTGCCGTGATTCTATTATGGATATGCTCGTATCATTGCCAGCACATAAAAAACTGCTAGCTACTGGGCATAGTCTAGGTGGTGCGCTTGCCACATTACACATATTAGATGCGCGTATAAATACTGCCTTCGCACAATATGGACTTTATACATTTGCTTCTCCAAAAGTAGGAGATATCGCTTTTCGAAATTATTATAAACTACAAGTAGCTAGTAGTTTTCGTTTCGTCAACTTGTTCGATGTCGTTCCACTTCTCCCTCCCCGAAACATAAATTTTAATGATCATGATTGGGAGTATGCACACGTCCATCACAATATGACATTTACAAAAAACACAAAATCCATTACAAATAATCATTCCATTACAACATACAAAACATGTCTGACTTCTCATTTTTAACCAGTAAACAATTGGAAATAAAATATTCGTATACTATAATACTCTATGAAGTTATTTTTGGATGAGGGGACCTTACATGTTAAAATTTATCTTCACACTTTTTCTTATTGTAATTTTTACGGTCACAGGTTTCTTTACATTTTCATACTTTGCGACAGGAGAGTATGATGGGGCAGGTATAATATATACCACTATTCCATTTCTTTCTTAAGCAAAATAAATAAAACGAGCTTAAGAAAAGTAAGCTCGTTTTATTTATTAATATCCATTTTTGTTGGTAAATCGATAATATATCCCCCAACGTAGCAACCTCTTTAAAACTGTTTAACAGCATTACCAATACCCCAAATTTCATTGCTGTACTGCAAAATCGTTCGATCACTCGCAAAATGACCAGACTGTGCAATATTTAAAATCGACATTTCTAGCCACTTTGTTCGGTTCTCATAAGCTCTACCGACAGCTTCTTGTCTTTCAGCATATGGGCCAAAATCTCGCAGAACGAAGTATTCATCATTTTGAATAACAAGAGAATCGTAAATCGCTTCAAATTCAGCTCCCGATTGTGCAAAGAAACCATTTGTTAATTGATCAACTACTTTTTTAATGTGCCTATTGTGGTGATAATAATCACTTGCACGATATCCACCATTTTGATAGTAATGAAGAACCTCTTCCGCTGTTAAGCCGAAAATGAAACAGTTATCATCACCGACCCGGTCTTTTATTTCAATGTTAGCTCCGTCTAGCGTTCCGAGTGTAATTGCACCATTCATCATAAATTTCATATTACCTGTTCCCGATGCTTCTTTACTCGCCGTTGAAATTTGTTCACTTACATCCGCTGCCGGGAATATATCTTCCGCTAAAGAAACTCGGTAGTTTTCTAGAAAGATAACTTTCATATATTGACTGACGTACGGGTCATTATTTACTTTTCTTGCGAGTTCATTTATTAATTTAATAATTTTTTTCGCGTAATAATAGCCAGGTGATGCTTTCGCTCCAAAAATAAAAGTACGCGGATAAAATGTAAAACTAGCATCCTCTTTCAAACGGTTATACAAATATAAAATATGAAGAACATTTAATAATTGTCGTTTGTAAGCATGTAGTCTTTTCACTTGCACATCAAAAATAGAATTTGGATCAATCGTAATCCCCATTGTATTATGAATGCGCTCCGCTAAAATCTCTTTACGCTCTTGTTTTACTTCTGCAAATTTCTCTTGGAAACTAGCATCATATTGAACTGTTTGCAACGATTGAAGCTTAATCGGTTCTTTCTTCCACTCTGTTCCAATCGCCTCTGAAATGAGATTTGTTAGCTGTGGATTTGCTTTCATAAGCCAGCGCCTATGAGCAATTCCATTCGTCTTATTATTAAACTTATCTGGATAAAATTCATAAAACAATCGCATTTCCCGCTGTTTTAATATTTCCGTATGAATTTTTGCTACACCGTTTACGCTATGGCTACCGACAATTGCTAAATGAGCCATTTTCACAAGATCATGCGCAATAATTGCCATGTCTTCAATGCGATGCCATTCATAAGGATAACGTTCCCAAAGTTCATGACAGAAACGTTCATTAATCTCTTCAATAATCATATAAATTCTCGGTAATAACGGTTTAAAAATGTGAATTGGCCACTTTTCGAGCGCTTCTGATAACGTCGTATGATTCGTATAAGAAATCGTCTGCGTCGTTATGTGCCAAGCTTCTTCCCATGTTAACTTTTCTTCGTCTAGTAAAATACGCATCAGTTCTGGAATTGCTAAAACCGGATGTGTATCGTTAATGTGAATCGCGATTTTTTCATGTAGTTGACGAAGGTCACCATATCTTTCTCTATGCATTCGAACGATATTTTGTAAACTTGCTGATACTAGGAAATACTGTTGTTTTAAACGAAGTATTTTCCCCTCATCATGCGTATCATCTGGATATAAAAACTCCGATACAGCCTCTGTTTCGCGCTTATATTTCAAAATATCTTTGCAGTTTTGCGGGAAAGGAACTGGTTCAGCATTCCAAAGTCTAAGTGTATTTACAGTACTCGTCTCATAGCCTACTACCGGCACATCATATGGCACCGCCATAATGACTTCTGCATTTGTATGCCTAAACTCTAAACGCCCGTCAATTTCTAGCGGTTCAACACTGCCAAAATAACTTACTTCTACAGCTTGATCATGCCTTCTTACTTCCCATACGTTTTCATGAAGAAGCCACTGTTCTGGAAATTCAACTTGATAACCATCGACAATTTTCTGATCAAACAAACCATGTTTATAACGAATTCCACAGCCGTGTCCTGGTAAGTTTAAAGATGCAAGTGAATCAAGAAAACAGGCTGCTAAGCGTCCAAGTCCACCATTACCAAGACCTGCATCTGCTTCCACTTCTTCTAACTCTTGTAACGAAATCCCTAGTTCAGATAACCCCTGCTCGCATACATCTCTAATACCTAAATTCAAGATGTTACTTCCAAGCAAACGTCCAAGCAAAAACTCAATAGACAAGTAATACATTTGCTTTTGCTCTCCGGATCGATAACTCTCGTTCGTTGCAATCCATTGACTATTCATATACTCACGTACCATATGGCCGAGCGTATTATATTGATCACGAGTTGTAGAATCTTTGAAACTTTTCCCATACATCGTCTCTAACTTTTCTAGAAAAGTTGATTTAAAACTTTCAACATGAGTAAACATTTTTTCACCACCTACATGTTATTCCATGAGACTTTTATACAATTCCTTATAAGCAAGAGCCGATTGCTCCCAGCTATAATCTTCAGTCATCGCTTGTTTTACAAGCTGCTCCCACACTGGTTTATCGTGATAAAATTCAATTGCACGGTGAACCGTATGCAGCATGTCATGTGCATTAAAGTTCGTGAAACTGAAACCATTTCCTTCGCCTGTTTCTTCATCATAAGAATGTACTGTATCGTTTAATCCACCTGTTTCTCTTACAATTGGAATCGTACCATACGCTAATGCGATAAGTTGTCCAAGTCCACAAGGTTCAAACAGCGATGGCATTAAAAACAAATCGCTTCCCGCATACACTTGGTGCGCTAATTCTTCATTAAATCCGATATAAACTTTTACCTTCTCCGGATACTCATATGCCATCCACTCAAAGAATTGCTCATATTCCGAATCACCTGAACCTAAAATAATACATTGTACATCTTCTTCCATTATTTCGCGGAATACAGTGCGTACTAAATCAAGACCTTTTTGCTTCGTTAATCTCGTTACCATTGAAATAATTGGTGTATCCTCTTTTTCTGGCAAACCAAAATAACGCTGCAAAGCGCGTTTATTTTCACTCTTTTCATATAATGACTCTGCATCATACTGAGCCTTAATATACGAATCGGTTTCTGGATTATATACGCTCGTATCAATACCATTTACAATGCCGCTAAGCTTATCATTATATTTTCGCAGTAATCCATCTAACTTCTCACCGAAAAATTCATATTGAATTTCTTCTTTATACGTCGGGCTCACCGCTGTAATTTGATCCGAAGCGATAATACCGCCTTTCATAAAGTTTATGTTTCCATAAAACTCTAGCTGCTCACTATGAAAATATTCATCACCAAGCTCTAACAAGTCGTACATCACTTCAGGAGGAAATACTCCTTGGAACTGCAAGTTGTGAATCGTATATACCGTTTTAATACGCTCATATAATGAGTTATCTTGATACTTTTCACGTAGTAAGAAATTCACCATAGCTGTATGCCAATCGTGGCTATGAAGAACATCCACTTCAAAATCAAGATGCGGAATACACTCTAACACTGCTTTTGAGAAATAAGAAAAACGCTCCCCATCATCATAATGACCATACAGAGAATCTCTCTTAAAATAATATTCATTATCTATTAGGTAATACGTAATTCCGTCTTGCTCACCTTTTAAAATTCCACAATATTGATTTCTCCACCCAAGCGGGACGTTAATTACTTTATGTAACGTACATCCATCTCTTAACTTTTGCGGAATGAGACTATAATTCGGAAGTATAATACGAACGTCCACTCCTAATTTTTTCAGCTCTTTTGGGAGCGCACCCGCTACATCAGCTAATCCTCCCGATTTCACAAACGGTACACATTCTGATACTGCAAATAAAATATTCACTTGTTGTCCCACTGCGCGAAAAGTTTTTATTACTCCTCTTGCAGCTTCCTCCCTTCGAGTTTTCATTTAAATTAAAACTTTAATCAGTGGGGAAAAAACCCCACTGATTCTTTAGGAATAACTATTAATCGTACTGTTTTGTACGCTTCCTTTTTCTACAACATACGGCTCATCGGTGTTTCCTTTTAATACGACACCGTCGCCAATTTTCACGTCTTTATCAATAATAACACCGTCTATTATACAGTTATCTCCAATTTGGCTCTTTTGCATAATAATACTGTTACGAATAATTGAACCTTTTCCAATTTTAACTGAACGGGAAACAACACTGTTTTCTACTTCCCCTTCAATAATACTGCCATTTGCAATCATTGTATTTTTCACGACTGCACCCTTTAAATAACGAGTTGGTGGCTCATCTTTTACTTTCGTAAAGATTGGTGCTTCTTTCTTAAATAATTGCTTCCAAATAGCAGGTTGCAAAATTTCTAAGCTATGTTTATAGTAACTTTCAATCGAATCAATAATAGCTACATATCCTGTATGCTCATACGTAGCAATATGCAATGATTTTCCGCGCTTTTCTCTCACTACATCGAATAAGCTATATTGCTCCACATCTTTATATGACTCAAATAAATCTAACAATAATTGTTTCTTCAACACGTATGTTTGAAGCGAAACCCCTTCATGGCAAACTTCCGTAATATCAGCTGCCGTATGTATATGTCGCTCTAACACCGCCTGAAAATTTAATGCTGTTACGAGATGGCTATTCGTAATAACAACGTACTCTTCTCTGCTTCTTAGAAAATAATCAATATGTCTTCTAAAGTGTGCAAAAGATCCAAACTCATCTTGGTCACATTGGCAATTTGGCGGGAATAAAAATAGTCCGTCTCTTTTTCTATCTAAATCCCACTGTTTTCCTGAACCAACATGGTCCATTAGCGAACGGTTTTTATGGCTTGTAAAAACTGCCACACTATGAATACTAGAATTTACCATATTTGAAAGCATGAAATCAATGAGTCGATAACGGCCCCCAAACGGTAACGCCGCTAGTGAACGATGCCCTGTTACTTTCTTTAAGGAAGGAAAACTTCCCGTTGCATTAATAATTCCTAACATTTTTTCTCCCATTCATTTCATCCCCCTTTTCTATTTCCCTTCAGCAATTAATACTACATCGTCAACATTCTTTTCTGGACGAATGATTGTGCCATCTTCGATAACCATTTCTGATCCAACAATCGCTCTTTCAATCACAACATTTTTACCAATCTTTGCTCCTGGCATAACGACAGAATCAATAACCATACTACCTTCTTCCACCGTCACCCCTTGGAATAACACAGAATGCTTCACGTCCCCTTCAATGACGCATCCTTCGTTAATAAGCGATTCTTCTACTTTTGCCTTTTCTGCAATATATTGAGGTGGCTCATTTGGATTCACAGAATAAATACGCCAATTACGATCGTTTAAATTCAGCGATGTTTCATCGCGAAGTAAATCCATATTCGCTTCCCATAAGCTTTTCACCGTTCCAACATCTTTCCAATATCCTTCAAATGGATACGCCATTAGCTTCTTCCCTTCATCTAATAAAAGCGGAAGTACATCTTTTCCGAAATCATTACTAGATTCAGGATTTCTTGCATCCATCTCTAAATACTCTTTCAAGATTGCCCAGTTAAAAATATAAATTCCCATTGATGCAAGATTACTTCTTGGAAATTGTGGTTTCTCCTCAAACTCAACAATCTCCATCTCTTCATTTGTATTCATAATGCCAAAGCGACTCGCTTCATCCCAAGGTACTTCAATAACAGAAATGGATACGTCCGATTCTTTCTCAATATGGTAATCTAGCATCTTACTGTAATCCATTTTATAAATATGGTCGCCTGATAAAATAAGAACATACTCCGGTTCATACTGACTTAAATAGTTTAAATTTTGATAAATGGCACTTGCCGTACCTGTATACCACTTCACCCCTGAAGACTCTGCATAAGGAGGTAATACTGTGACTCCACCGTTTACTCGGTCTAAATCCCACGCATTTCCAATTCCGATATAATTATGAAGTTCAAGTGGTTGATATTGTGTTAAAATCCCAACCGTTTCAATACCAGAATTCGCACAGTTACTTAGCGTAAAATCAATAATGCGATATTTACCACCAAATGGAACAGCTGGCTTGGCTAAATTTTTTGTTAATGCACTTAAACGACTACCTTTTCCCCCTGCTAGTAACATCGCTACGCACTTTTGTTTTTGAGCCATCTTGTTTTTTGCTCCCCTTTCTCGTCTTCACTGGTCGTAATATGGATACGCCAAATGGTGGAATTGTAATCTCTACATGTGCTGCTTGATTATGGTACGGTTCTAGAAACGTCTTAAGACGTTTCTTATTCACTTGCCCCGAACCGCCATATTGCTGTGCATCACTGTTTAAAATCTCGTTATAATACTCGAAATCTGGTACACCTACTTTATAGTTTTCATATGTAGCTTTCGTAAAATTACATACGACAACTAACGCATCTTCTTGTTTATCCCCTTGGCGGATAAAAGAGAAAATACTTTGCTCATTATTATTAGCATCAATCCACTGAAAACCTTCAGGTGAATGGTCAAGCTGCCAAAGTGGTTTTGAGCGCTTATACAATGCTATGAGCTCATTAAAGTAATCATGCATATAACGATGCATTTCAAAATCATGTAAATTCCAATCTAAATCTTCAAGATCTTTCCACTCATCAAACTGTCCGAATTCTCCTCCCATGAAAAGTAACTTCTTTCCTGGGTGAGTAAAGAAATATCCATATAATAAACGAAGCTGAGCAAACTTATCCCAGTAATCACCTGGCATTTTATTTAATAACGACTTTTTCCCATGAACGACTTCATCATGAGAAAGCGGTAATATGAAGTTTTCAGAGTACGCATATAGTAAAGAAAACGTCATTTTCTCATGAATGTGTTTCCTATATTCAGGCGCACACTCCATATATTTCAGCACATCATTCATCCAGCCCATGTTCCATTTGTAATTGAATCCAAGCCCACCTTCATACGTCGGAGTTGTTACAAGTGGCCAAGCTGTTGAATCTTCTGCCGTCATAAGAAAATCTTCATCCTCTGCAAACACTGCTTCATTTAACTCTCTTAAAAATGAAACAGCATGCTCATTACTTTGCTCTTGTCCTTCTTTATTCCAGTACAACATGTTCGCAACTGCATCTACTCTGAAACCATCAATATGGAAATATCTCATCCAAAATAACGCATTTGAAATTAAGAAATTACGTACCTCTCTCTTTCCTAAATCAAAATTGACAGTTCCCCATACTGGATTTTCTTGTACATCTTTATCTTTATATTCATAGGTCGGTGTGCCATCAAACAAATATAAACCGTGAGCATCTTTACAAAAATGCCCCGGCACCCAATCTAAAATGACACCGATTCCATATTTATGACATTCATCGACAAAATGCATTAAATCATGCGGTGTACCAAATCTACTCGTCGCTGCATAATATCCCGTTCCTTGATATCCCCAAGAACGATCATATGGATGCTCAACAAGCGGCATAATTTCAATATGTGTAAATTGATGTTCCACCACATACGGGATGAGCTCTTCAACCATTTCCCTGTAAGAGTACAGCGTTCCATCTTCTTTCTTTTTCCAAGAACCAAAATGTAATTCATAAACTGTCATCGCTTCTTTATAAATCGATTTTTTCTTTTTCTTACGATTCCAGTTTTTATCATTCCATTCATATCCTTTTATATCAAAAACTACAGATGCCGTATTCGGTCTTACTTCTGCATATACAGCATACGGATCTGCCTTTAAAATGACGTCACCAGTCAACGTTTTAATCGCATATTTATATATTTCTCCTTCTTCAATATGCGGTATAAATAAGGACCAAATGCCTTCTTCTGTCACTTGTAGCATCTTATGTTGCTCATAATCCCACTCATTAAAATCTCCAACAACACTCATTGCTTTCGCATGAGGAGCCCACACTGTAAATCGTACCCCTTGAATCTCATCTTCCGTCACAACATGTGCGCCAAAGATGTTATAACTTTCATAGTACTTTTCTGTATGAAACTCATCTCGTTTCACTTCTTCACAATTTATTACACTCAATATGCTCACCTCACTTAGATGACAGAATTTTTTATACTTTAACTATTTCTGCGAAAAACTGCAATATCCTTGTTAATTTATAAAAAATATTCGTTTTTTTCTTAAAAACGTTAGTTTTTCCTCACATTTCCGTGTAAAATATCGAATTTTGACGAATATTCATTGAAAACGCTTTATTATTCTTCTGTTTTTCTGTCTATTATTTTTTCTCAATCTTTATTTTATTAGGTTTATCCTATTTTTCATGCTATTTTCCAATCAAAATTAAAACAAAATAATCTGTCATAAAAAAATGTTTCTCAACATTTTTTGTCACAATTTTATTGAAATGCAAAATTCATAAGCATATACATGTTCTCAATAAAGCACTTCGATTTTTCGTAACTATAATTCATAGCGGACTACTATGTTTAATTATTTATCCTTGTTGCGAACGGTCGCTATAAAAATTTAACTAGGGGGGCTTTCTTATGTCATTAAAACAAAAAGTAGGAATTGGAGTTGTCACTGCTTCACTTGGTTTATCCCTTACATTCAGCGGTGTATTTGCCTATTTCAGTGATTCAGAAACATCAAGTAACTCATTTCAAGCCGCCTAACAACGAAACTTGGTACTGAAAAAGACGGTAATCTGCTTGGCCAATATTATTATGCAAGACCTGACGAAAACCTTGCCGGCGATGTAAATGGTGATAAAGTAATCGATATTAAAGATGCTGAAATTATCACTAGCAACTATGGTAAAAAAGGACTAACTGTAAAAGACGGAGATCTTAATAAAGATGGGATTGTCGACGAAAAAGATATTTGCTTCGTTGAAAAGAACTTCTTGAAAAAAGGGCCAGATGCATCTAAATCACAAACACCTGTAGAAAAATCAAAAAGCGGTACACTGGCAGATATTTTAAAGAAATTGGGGTTAACGCCTAAAAAATAATAATAAAGAGCACTCTACGTAAAGTAGAGTGCTTTTTTCTATAAACGACCCTTATCCAGCAAAAGGGGTATATTGGGGATATACAAGGGAAACCGGAAAAGGAATTTATATTGAATTATATATAAATCCAGAAGTAAGAAGCAGGTCCCCACTTCCGGATTATTTAGCAATTAATTATAGTACTGGTGCCATAGTTTCTTTTAATACTTTTACAGAATGAGCGAATTTCGCTTTTTCTTCTTCATTTAGCTCAAGTTCTACGATTTCACGTACACCTTCGCGGTTAATAACAGCTGGAACACCTACGTAAGCATCTTTCTCACCATATTGACCTTCAAGGTATGCAGATACAGTTAATACGCTGTTCTCGTTGTTTAAGATCGCTTTAGTTACACGAAGTAGTGACATACCGATTCCGTAGTAAGTTGCACCTTTACGTTCGATGATATGGTAAGCTGCATCACGTACATTTTCGAAGATTTTATCTAAGTCTTCTTGTTTGTACTGTTCGTTGTTAGCTAAGATTGTTTCTAGTTTTTGTACACCGATAGTAGCGTGGCTCCATACTGGAAGTTCAGTGTCACCGTGCTCACCAACGATGTAAGCATGAACGTTACGTGGATCTACATCTAAGTAGTCACCTAACATGTAACGGAAACGAGCAGAGTCTAAAGTAGTACCAGAACCGATTACGCGCTCTTTCGGTAAACCAGATTCTTTCCAAGTTACGTAAGTTAAAATATCAACTGGGTTAGTTGCGATTAAGAAGATTCCATCGAATCTGCTATCCATAATGCCGCGAACGATTTGTTTAAAGATCTTTGTATTTTTCTCAACTAAGTCTAAACGAGTTTCACCTGGCTTTTGTGGTAACCCAGCAGTGATGACTACTAAATCTGCATCTTTACAATCTGCATAGCTACCGCTCCAAACTTTTGTTGGTGATGGAGAGAATGGTACCGCATGGCTTAAGTCCATCGCTTCCCCTTCTGCTTTTGCTTCATTAACATCTACTAATACGAATTCTTCAGCTACACCTTGGTTGATCATTGAGTAAGCGTAACTACAACCTACAGCTCCTGTTCCTACTAATACTACACGATTGATACCTTTTTTCATGGTAATTTCCCCTCTCTATTGTTCACATATATTTTTTTATGATTGTTTAAGTAATTAATTAAAATACTAATTTAATGTTGTTTAACTTCTTTACATTCATATTGTAGCACGTATCATTGTGAATTACTTCACAAATTATGACCTATTTGTGAACTTTTTCACATAGAGTGTAAAGTTGATGGGGTGGGTGTGGAATCCATACCAAATTAGGTGTTTTCTTTAGATTGTGAATAAAAATGTATGATTCAATTACTCACTGTAACTAAATTCACTTTCTATAATCAAAATCCTAATATTCACAAAAAATGTAATCACATTATAAGATTAAAACTGACTGATCACATCATTCCCTTACAAGATGGACGTCAATTAGCTTATATAGAATACGGTGAAATAAATGAATTAGCCTATACTTTATCACCTCCCTTTTAATCATTACTATATATTAAAAAATATCCGTTAAAATTACGCATTCTTTTCTAATAATAAACCATTCAATATAAGTGATAGGCTATGCAAAGTTTTAGACAACTGTGCCTCTGCATCTTCAGAATTCGCAATCCAACAAGCAAGGTCCACTAGTCCGCCATTTATAAATCTTGCTAAAGCTTCACAGTCCGTCTTTTCAATAATACAGTCCTTCATTAATTGCTGAAGCATCTCGGCCATCGTTACTAAACATTGTGACTGTGATGATTGATAATAACTAGTTCCTAATACTGCTGGTGCATCTCGAAGTACGATTCGCTGAATTTCTGGATTAAGTGCCATCGTTAAATATGCACGACAACGCCCAACAAACCCTTCCCATTTTCCTTCCGCTTCATCTGATACTTTCCCTAATTTATTATCCATTTCCATATCAATTTCTTTTACAACTGCTTCTAACAATCCTTTTTTATCACCAAAATGATGATAAATTGCACCACGTGTTAAACCGACAGATGCCGTAAAATCATCCATAGACGTATTTACATATCCCACTGTACCAAAAGCCTCTCTTGCTGCACTCAGCAATTTAGCACGTGTTTCAATGATCATCTCTGCTCTTGTTTTTTTAATCATCTTTTCCTCCTACTTCTATTCATTCTATTTATTCAAAATGAATTGCATTATTAGTATCGTTCTCTATGTAAAAGAATAACTCCTCTAAACGTCATCTCTCTATCCAGAGATAAAACATTTCAATTGACATACGCACCGTATGTTAATATGATATTGGCATACGGTGCGTATGTCAATTATTTCTAGCTTACAAGATAATATAACTTCTTACCTATACCCTACATTGACTCACTGTCCCTTTTTATAGAAGGTATTAATGAACCAGAGGAGGAGTTAAAAGAATGAAGAATGTATATGTAAACGTCAAATACTTTGGTGATGATCATGTTTAATTCCTACCGTGAGATTTTCAGTGCTCCTGGTACAAAAGGATTCTCATTAGCGGGATTTATAGCTCGGATGCCTATATCAATGATGGGCATTGGTATTGTTACCATGTTATCTCAAGTAAGTGGTGACTATTGGCTTGCTGGAGCTGTTGCAGCTACCTTTACATTATCATCAGCTTTACTAGCTCCTCATATTTCTCGGATGGCCGATCAATTAGGGCAATCTCGCATACTTCTTCCGACTACAGGTATCAGTGTTTTCTTTACGATCCTCTTACTTCTATGTACGAAATATGAAGCTCCTTATTGGACGCTATTTCTATCCGCCTTATGTGCAGGTTGTATGCCAAACATGTCAGCCATGGTACGTGCACGTTGGACTAAACTATACCGTGGATCACATAAATTGCACACAGCATTTTCCTTTGAATCGGTCGTCGACGAAATTTGCTTCATAATTGGTCCTGTATTATCTGTCAGTTTAAGTGTTATGTTCTTCCCAGAAGCAGGGCCACTTTTGTCATCTGTTTTTCTTACAATCGGGGTATGTCTATTCACCCTACAAAAAAGCACAGAACCTCCTGTACATCCTCACGACATTACAAACAAAGGAACAGTATTTAAAATTGGTTCTTTGCGAGTACTAGTATTCACACTCATCGCCATAGGTACTATATTTGGCACAATAGATGTCGTTAGTGTAGCTTTTGCTGAACAGCAAGGAAACACAGTAGGCTGCTAGCTTTGTGCTTTCTGTCTATGCAATCGGCTCATGCCTTGCAGGTCTAATTTTTGGTACGCTTAAACTCAATACTCCACCCTATAATCAGTTTTTAATAGCAGTCACACTTTCCATGATAACAATGCTGCCACTAGTTTTTGTAAACACTATTGCTTGGCTGGTAGTTATTGTTTTCTTTGCAGGGCTATCTGTCGCTCCTACTATGATTATTACTATGGGGCTTGTGGAAAAAATCGTACCTGAATCAAAAATAACCGAAGGAATGACTTGGGCAATTACAGGACTTGGTATTGGAGTCTCCCTAGGGTCAGCAATAGCTGGTTTAGTTATTGATAACTTTGGAGCCCATGCAGGATTTAGTGTGGCTATTATAGCAGGAGGCCTCGCCTTAACTATTGCACTTTTAGGTTACAAAACTCTTCACTCCGCATATAGTCATGCTGTTATTAAACAAGATGAACATTCAATAGACAGTTAAAACATATTCAAAAAATAGGATTACCTTTTCTTATGTATGAGAAAAGGTAATCCTATTTTAAACTTATTATTTATAATCTGTCATAGCTTCTTCTATATCTATACACAACAAAAAAGAGATAGCAGACTATGCTATCTCTTTTAGTATGACCCGTACGGGATTCGAACCCGTGTTACCGCCGTGAAAGGGCGGTGTCTTAACCACTTGACCAACGGGCCAGTTCTGGCAGAGAAGAAGGGATTCGAACCCTCGCACCGCGTTCGCGATCTACTCCCTTAGCAGGGGAGCCCCTTGAGCCACTTGGGTACTTCTCTATAATATGGCTCCGCAGGTAGGACTCGAACCTACGACCGATCGGTTAACAGCCGATAGCTCTACCACTGAGCTACTGCGGAATAATTATGGTGGGCCTAAATGGACTCGAACCATCGACCTCACGCTTATCAGGCGTGCGCTCTAACCAGCTGAGCTATAGGCCCATAATTGAAAAGCGGGTGAAGAGAATCGAACTCTCGACCAGAGCTTGGAAGGCTCTTGTTTTACCACTAAACTACACCCGCATTAAATTGAAAATGGTGAGCCATGAAGGATTCGAACCTTCGACCCTCTGATTAAAAGTCAGATGCTCTACCAACTGAGCTAATGGCTCATTTTGAAAGTGGTGCCGGCTAGAGGACTTGAACCCCCAACCTACTGATTACAAGTCAGTTGCTCTACCAATTGAGCTAAGCCGGCTTGCGACTTCAAAATGGTGGCTCGGGACGGAATCGAACCGCCGACACGAGGATTTTCAGTCCTCTGCTCTACCGACTGAGCTACCGAGCCTTATTAAAATGGCGGTCCCGACCGGGGTCGAACCGGCGATCTCCTGCGTGACAGGCAGGCATGTTAACCACTACACCACGGGACCATTTGGTTGCGGGGACAGGATTTGAACCTGCGACCTTCGGGTTATGAGCCCGACGAGCTACCGTACTGCTCCACCCCGCGATGATATAATATGTAATTTAAGAAAAATGGAGGAGGTAGAGGGATTCGAACCCCCGCGCGACTCTCGCCGCCTGTCGGTTTTCAAGACCGATCCCTTCAGCCGAACTTGGGTATACCTCCGAGATATAAACCTTTAGTGGTGGACCTTGTAGGACTCGAACCTACGACCGGACGGTTATGAGCCGTCTGCTCTAACCAGCTGAGCTAAAGGTCCTTTATGGTAGCGGCGGAGGGGATCGAACCCCCGACCTCACGGGTATGAACCGTACGCTCTAGCCAGCTGAGCTACACCGCCATAAATGATATTAAAATAAGTGGAGCCTAGCGGGATCGAACCGCTGACCTCCTGCGTGCAAGGCAGGCGCTCTCCCAGCTGAGCTAAGGCCCCATGTTTTTGGGAATATCGGGAAGACAGGATTTGAACCTGCGACCCCCTGGTCCCAAACCAGGTGCTCTACCAAGCTGAGCCACTTCCCGTTAATAAAAGCGCGCCCGAGAGGAGTCGAACCCCTAACCTCTTGATCCGTAGTCAAACGCTCTATCCAATTGAGCTACGGGCGCATATGGTGCCGAGGGCGGGGGTCGAACCCGCACGGTGGTCACCCACCGCAGGATTTTAAGTCCTGTGCGTCTGCCTGTTCCGCCACCCCGGCATGTCATATTGAAAATTGGAGCGGAAGACGGGATTCGAACCCGCGACCCCAACCTTGGCAAGGTTGTATTCTACCACTGAACTACTTCCGCAAGACATGTTTGAGATATTTTATTAAAAGTGCGGGTGAAGGGAGTCGAACCCCCACGCCAAAGGCGCTAGATCCTAAGTCTAGTGCGTCTGCCAATTCCGCCACACCCGCATATTAATATTTTAAGAAAAATGGGGCGACTGATGGGAATCGAACCCACGAATGCCGGAGCCACAATCCGGTGCGTTAACCACTTCGCCACAACCGCCATGATTTTCTGGTGCCGACTAGAGGACTTGAACCCCCAACCTACTGATTACAAGTCAGTTGCTCTACCAATTGAGCTAAGTCGGCTAAATGGTGGAGGATGACGGGATCGAACCGCCGACCCCCTGCTTGTAAGGCAGGTGCTCTCCCAGCTGAGCTAATCCTCCATTTGCCTGGCAACGTCCTACTCTCACAGGGACAAGGTCCCAACTACCATCGGCGCTAGAGAGCTTAACTTCCGTGTTCGGTATGGGAACGGGTGTGACCTCTCTGCCATCATTACCAGACTGTATTCATTTAAGACAAGAATTATTGTAACTCATTTAGCTTTTAAAGTCAACAAGTTTTTTATATTCTTTCAAAACTAGATAACATTGCTTCATATTATATGGTTAAGTCCTCGATCTATTAGTATTCGTCAGCTCCACATGTCACCATGCTTCCACCTCGAACCTATCAACCTGATCATCTTTCAGGGATCTTACTAGCTTACGCTATGGGAAATCTCATCTTGAGGGGGGCTTCATGCTTAGATGCTTTCAGCACTTATCCCTTCCGCACATAGCTACCCAGCTATGCCCTTGGCAGAACAACTGGTACACCAGCGGTGCGTCCATCCCGGTCCTCTCGTACTAAGGACAGCTCCTCTCAAATTTCCTACGCCCACGACGGATAGGGACCGAACTGTCTCACGACGTTCTGAACCCAGCTCGCGTACCGCTTTAATGGGCGAACAGCCCAACCCTTGGGACCGACTACAGCCCCAGGATGCGATGAGCCGACATCGAGGTGCCAAACCTCCCCGTCGATGTGGACTCTTGGGGGAGATAAGCCTGTTATCCCCGGGGTAGCTTTTATCCGTTGAGCGATGGCCCTTCCATGCGGAACCACCGGATCACTAAGCCCGACTTTCGTCCCTGCTCGACTTGTAGGTCTCGCAGTCAAGCTCCCTTATGCCTTTGCACTCTACGAATGATTTCCAACCATTCTGAGGGAACCTTTGGGCGCCTCCGTTACACTTTAGGAGGCGACCGCCCCAGTCAAACTGCCCACCTGACACTGTCTCCCGGGTCGATAAGACCCGTAGGTTAGAATTTCAATACAGTCAGGGCGGTATCCCACCAGCGCCTCCACCGAAGCTAGCGCTCCGGTTTCAATGGCTCCCGCCTATCCTGTACAAACTGTACCAAAATTCAATATCAGGCTACAGTAAAGCTCCACGGGGTCTTTCCGTCCTGTCGCGGGTAACCTGCATCTTCACAGGTACTATAATTTCACCGAGTCTCTGGTTGAGACAGTGCCCAAATCGTTACACCTTTCGTGCGGGTCGGAACTTACCCGACAAGGAATTTCGCTACCTTAGGACCGTTATAGTTACGGCCGCCGTTTACTGGGGCTTCAGTTCAGAGCTTCGCTTACGCTAACCCCTCTCCTTAACCTTCCAGCACCGGGCAGGTGTCACCCCCTATACTTCGCCTTACGGCTTCGCAGAGAGCTGTGTTTTTGCTAAACAGTCGCTTGGGCCTATTCACTGCGGCTTTCCGTTA
>NZ_JAEKEJ010000025.1:1460000-2100000 GCF_016651175.1 Bacillus sp. TH13
GCTGGAATGAGCGTGCAAAACATGTTGTAAAGCAAATGCATGTACTACAACCAAACCTTGATATCGTTTTAATTGATGAAACACTTTCTTTACTCCCAAAACCCTTTCATCATTTAGAATTTATAAAAGGTTGTCCGCATCACGATCAAACTTTATTAAAGGCTAATATTGCAACGGCACACACCATATTAATAACAGCGGATAAAGAAAAGAACGAAAGCTTAGCAGATACACAGTCCATTTTAAATATTTTAACTGCGAAAGGACTCAATCCAAACATTTACTGCATCGCCGAACTACTTACTACTGAACAAATTCAAAATGCAACGAGAGCTGGCGCGTCAGAAATTATAGAAGGAAATAAATTAACGAGTTATGTATTTACCGCTTCTCTTTTATTCCCTTCTATTTCAGGTGTACTATTCTCACTTTACGATGAAATCTCTGATAACAAATTACAACTGATGGAGCTTTCTCCGTCCTGCACCGGACAAACCTTTGCAAATTGTAGCTATACCCTTTTAAAACAAAACATTCTCTTACTAGGTATAAAGCGCGACGATCAATATATGATTAACCCAGTCCATACCTTCATTCTTATCGAAAGCGACATACTCATTGTTATTCACCATTAATAAAATGACGCTCTAGTTCTTGCATGAGCACTTTCCCAATATTGATATATTTTCTTTTTACATCTCCATCTGGATCTTTCGGTTCAGCAAATTGATCCATCCCACTCGTTCCAGCGGTTAAAGTATTCACATTATCATCTAGTTCGTCTTGATATACGTGCGAAAGAATATACGGCGTTTCAAGACGGACTACTACACCAGGTACATCTAGTTCACCATCTACTGCTGTAAACGGCACTCGTAAAAATTGATACCCATCTTCTTCATCAATTTTGTAATCAAAGCATCCTTTATCATAATCCCAATTACCACCAATGCTATATCCAAGTGGTTTCATAATCTCTTCTAACTTATATAACGCATATGTACGTCCTTCTAAATTTGATTGAATCGGAATCAAGTCCATCCCTCCAAGACTTTTCCTTTAGCATACCCACTTTAGTTTGAATATACTGATGTATCTTTCTGTAAAATAATAAAAAGCGACCGGGTTTCCGGTCGCTTTTTATTATTTTAAACGCTCTTCTAATTCTGCTTTTAATGCTTCAAATCCTGGTTTACCAAGTAAAGCAAACATGTTTTTCTTGTATGCTTCTACTCCAGGTTGGTCAAATGGATTTACGCCTAATAAGTAGCCGCTCATCGCACATGCTTTTTCGAAGAAGTATACAAGGTAACCGAATGTGTACTCATTTAATTCAGGAATATTGACGATTAAGTTTGGTACTCCCCCGTCGCTATGTGCAAGTAATGTACCTTCGTATGCTTTTGTGTTTACGAAGTCTACAGTTTCACCAGCAAGGTAATTTAATCCGTCTAAATCGTTTTCTTCTGATTCGATTGTTAGTTCATGTGTAGATTTACCTACTTTAAGAACTGTTTCAAATAAGTCACGACGACCTTCTTGGACGTATTGACCTAATGAGTGTAAGTCAGTTGAGAAGTTTGCTGAAGATGGGAAAATACCTTTTTGATCTTTTCCTTCACTTTCACCAAATAACTGTTTCCACCACTCAGCGAAGTATTGAAGTGCTGGCTCATAGTTAACAAGCATTTCAATTGTTTTTCCTTTATTGTATAAAGCGTTACGAACTACTGCGTATTGGTAAGCTGGGTTTTCTTCTAGTTCTGATGTTCCGAAGTCATCATGACCAGCAGCTGCACCTTTCATCATCTCTTCAATATTTAAGCCACTTACTGCGATTGGTAACAAACCAACTGGCGTTAATACAGAGAAACGACCTCCAACATCATCTGGAATAACAAATGTTTCGTAATCTTCGTTATCAGCTAATGTTTTTAACGCACCACGTGCTTTATCTGTAGTTGCATAAATACGTTTGCGAGCTTCTTCTTTTCCATACTTTTCTTCTAATAACTTACGGAAGATACGGAATGCTAGTGCTGGCTCTGTTGTTGTACCTGATTTGGAAATAACGTTAATAGAGAAGTCTTTACCTTCTAATACGTCCATTAAATCTTTCATGTAAGTGGAGCTAATGTTTTGTCCAACAAATAGCACTTGTGGAGTTTTACGTTGTTCTTTAGAAAGCGTGTTGTAGAAAGAATGGTTTAACATTTCGATTGCTGCGCGTGCTCCTAAGTAAGAACCACCAATACCTACAACAAGTAAAATGTCAGAGTCATTTTTAATTTTTTCTGCGCATTTTTGAATGCGAGCGAATTCTTCTTTGTCATATTGAAGCGGAAGGTCTACCCACCCAAGGAAATCGTTCCCAGCTCCAGTTTTTTCGTGAATTGCGTGATGTGTTACTTTCACTGCATCACGTAAATAAGTGATTTCATGTTCACCGATGAAGGATAACGCTTTAGAATAGTCGAACGTTACATGTGTACTCATCTTTTTCCCTCCAATTATGGATATGTATTTCTGTATTCACTTTAGCGAAACTGAAGTTGTAAATCAAGCGATTCAACCATTGTAAACGTAACCAATATATATTTTTTAGAAAAAGTTCATTTTTTGCATAAAAATTCGCATTTTTCGGTATAGATGTATATACATCCTCTTTCGAACATTTTTTATGTATAAAAACAACATAACTACCCCATTCTATAAAAGAGTTAATTAACTCATCGCTTGCTCATGCTTCACAATTAAGGGGGGCTTTTTCATGAGTACTTTGCAACGTATCGCATTAGTCTTTACTGTAATTGGCGCTGTGAACTGGGGACTAATCGGATTTTTCCAGTTTGACTTAGTAGCAGCCATTTTCGGTGGACAAAATTCAGCTCTTGCACGTATTATTTACGGCATCGTTGGTATATCTGGGCTTATCAATCTTGGTTTACTGTTTAAACCATCTGAAAATCTTGGTACGCACCCAGAAACAAACGAAATTCGATAATCAGTATGTCCTTTCACCTCCGACATACGAATATGATTGCATGCAATCATATTTGCAAATATATATCATAAGATAAAGTAAAAGAGGAACGCTCATATGCGTTCCTCTTTTACTTTGTTAACTCGGACTCTTCAATCCATTCTGCCAACTTTTCTCGCAGCGTATTAAATCCGTTTTCAGATGGGTTCGGTATAAGAATCCTTCCTTGTTTTCTTTTCGCCGCTTTTAACGATAAACTCATTTTTCTGTGCTCTTCATCAATTGAAAGTACCTTTACTTCTACTGTATCGCCGACTTTTAAAAAGTCATGAATATCCTTTACATATCCATTTGTAATTTCAGATATATGCACAAGTCCTTGTGTTTCTGCATCTAACGCTACAAATGCACCGTAATCTTGAATTCCAGTCACTTTCCCTGTTACAACCACTCCTGTTGTATATTGTTCTGACATATGAAACACTCCCATACGTTTACCATTCTCTCTACAATTATAGAGAGCAAAGCAGATATATTTATTTTAAATATCCGATTGGTTAGTACGCATTCTAGATAATGATATCTAGAATGCGTATACCTTATATTAGTAAATTATACCACTATGACAGAACTCATTCAAAATTCATGAAAAATTTCCCTTAAAGAAGTATAATTCTCCAATATTGGGATAGACTACTAACACATGGCTTTCTAGTATTCCCCCCCTTTTATGGACAAAACGTATTACGTTTTGTCCTTTTTTTATTTTCTACAAATCGTTCCATTCTCTTCATTGCTTCCATAAGTTGTTCAAGCGACGTCGCATATGAACAACGAATAAATCCTTCACCACTTTCGCCAAATACGCTACCAGGGACAACGGCCACTTTTTCTTCCAGCAATAACTGTTCTGCAAATTCCGCTGAAGATAATCCGGTTGAAGATATAGAAGGAAAAACATAAAATGCTCCGCCCGGCACATGACACATTAAGCCCATTTCATTGAAAGATGTCGTCATGAAGTTACGACGCTTCTTATAGCTATCTCTCATTCGAATTACTTCATCGTTCCCTGCGCGTAACGCCTCAAGTGCTGCAAACTGAGACATCGTCGGTGCGCACATCATTGAATATTGATGGATTTTGAGCATTAATTCTGAAAATTGAACAGGAGCTGCAATCATACCGAGGCGCCATCCTGTCATCGCAAATCCTTTTGAAAATCCTGAAATTAAAATCGTATGCTCACGCATATTTTTAATACTTGCGAAACTTGTATATACTTCGTCGTATACAAGCTCTGCATAAATTTCATCAGATAATACGATTAGATTGTACTTCTCAACAATCACTGCTATTTCTTCAAGCTCGGATTTATTTAGCATTGCACCTGTCGGGTTATTTGGTGAACAAAGTAAAATCGCCTTTGTTTTCGCTGTAATAACTGCTTCAATTTGTTCTGGTTGTACTTTAAACTCGTTTTCTAACGTAGTCGCCACAGGAACCGGAACTCCTCCAGCTAATGTCACAAGTGGTGCATAAGAAACGAAGCTCGGTTCAATAATGAGCACTTCATCATCAGGATTTATAATGGCGCGCATCGCTACATCTAACGCCTGACTCGCTCCAACTGTAACAATGATTTCATTACTTGGATCATACGATACTGCAAATTGTTTTTTTAGATACTTTGCTATTTCTTGACGAAGCTCCAATAATCCTGCATTTGCTGTATATGACGTATACCCTTGTTCCAAAGAACGAATACATGCTTGCCTTACATTCCAAGGTGTAACAAAATCTGGCTCTCCTACCCCGAGGGAAATAACACCTTTCATATTTGCTGCTAAATCGAAAAATTTCCGAATACCAGATGGTTTTAAAGATTCTGCTGATCTGGATAGTTCAAATTGCTTCATGGTGTCACCACAATTCGCTTATCATCATCGTCTTTTTCATAAATAACGCCCTCATGTTTATACTTCTTCAAAATGAAATGAGTAGTTGTAGAAACGACAGATTCAATTGTTGCTAATTTCTCAGAAACAAACATCGCTACTTCCCCCATCGTTTTCCCTTCTAATGTAATAGAAAGATCATATGTCCCTGACATTAAATAAACGGATTTCACTTCTGAATAACGATAAATTTGTTCAGCAACCGCATCAAACCCAACGCCGCGCTTTGGTGTAACTTTCACATCGATCATCGCCGTTAAACCTGTATGTTCTTTCACCTTCGTCCAATCAATATGTGTTACATAATCCACAATAATTTTTTCATTTTCTAATCTCGCAACCATCTTCTTTACTTCTTCTACTTCTATATTTAACAGCTTCGCTAATGTATCTACAGATAATCGACTACTCTTTTCAAGACAAGCTAATAATTCTAATTCTTTTTCTGTCACCATATAAATCATCCTTCCTTTTCGTTTGTGTCTAAATTATACAAATACCCTTTCCAGTTTGAAAAGAAGATTTTTCTATTGAATTATGTCAAAATAAAGTGAAACTTTAATCAGCGAAATGCTTCACCCCGCTGATTATTAGTTGAACCAATCGGGCTTTTACGGACAGTAGCTCTCCCACCTAACCTCTTTGCTTGAGCTGCTTTTTGAGGCGGGAGACTTGCTGTCCGTTAATGCGGGGTAAAGTGAAACTTTAATCAGTGGAAAAATGCGTGATAAAGCGAAAGGGGATGGAATCGTGAAACCAAAAGTTTATATTGCTGAACCAGTTCCAACATTTGTAGAAAACTATTTATCAGAACACTGTGATTATGAAAAATGGGATCAAAATGAAAAAGTACCTCGTGATGTTCTATTAGAGAAAATACAAGATAAAGATGGGTTATTAAATTTCGGATCTGCTATTAATGAAGAATTACTAACAGTAGCTCCTAACTTAAAAGTAGTGAGCAACATTTCTGTTGGTTACGATAATTTTGATTTACAAGCGATGAAAAAACGAAATGTTATCGGAACGAATACACCATACGTATTAGATGATACAGTAGCTGATCTTGTTTTCGCCCTTATGTTATCTGCTGGGCGCCGTGTTTGCGAACTCGATTCTTATGTAAAAAATGGTGAATGGAACACTGAAATTGGAAAAGAACACTTCGGACTAGATGTACACCATAGCACAATTGGTATTATCGGAATGGGCCGAATTGGAGAAGCAGTTGCAAAACGAGCAAAATTCGGATTTGATATGAATGTTCTTTACTATAACCGCCGTCGTAAAGAAGAAGCTGAACAAAAATTCGATGCTACATATTGTGATTTACAGACGCTACTGAAGCAGTCTGACTTTATTGTTCTTCTTACTCCATTAACAGATGAAACATATCACCTTATCGGAGAAAAGGAATTTTCATTAATGAAAGAAACAGCAATCTTCATTAATGCTTCTCGCGGGAAAACAGTAGATGAAGAAGCGTTAATCCATGCTTTAACAGAAAAGAAAATCTTTGCAGCAGGTATCGATACATTTACACAAGAGCCGATTCAAAAAGATAATCCACTCTTATCATTACAAAATGTTGTGACTTTACCACACATCGGATCTGCAACATTAAAAACTAGGCAGCAAATGGCTATGACCGCCGCTGAAAATTTAGTTGCAGGATTGCAAGGAAAAACACCGCCTAATATTGTTCGCGGGTAATACTGAATAAACGAAAAGCAAGATGACATCGTCATCTTGCCTTTTTTTGTTAACATATTTTCTTCTTCCTTGGAGATGATATGAACAAAAATCAATGGAGTGACAAAAAATGAATCACGAATATACTTGTCCTTATTTCACTTTTTCCACTCGCGGCACTACTATTCATTACGAATTGTATGAACATGATAATAAAACAGAACGTCCTACTTTCGTACTCGTTCACGGCTTTTTATCTTCCTCATTCAGTTACCGTCGTCTCATTCCCTTACTATCGAAGGAAGGAACAGTCATTGCTCTTGATTTACCACCGTTCGGAAAAAGTGATAAGTCTCATCTGTTTAAGTATTCTTATCACAATTTAGCAACGATCATTATTGATTTAATTGAACATTTATCTCTCTCAAACATTGTATTAGTTGGGCACTCTATGGGTGGGCAAATTTCTCTCTATGTAAACCGTATACGTCCTGAACTCATCTCAAAGACGATTTTACTATGCAGCTCTAGCTATTTAGCACGCGCAACCTTACCTTTACTATACTCTTCTTATTTACCGTTCTTTCATTTATACGTAAAGAACTGGATTATTAGACGCGGCATTGTTCATAACTTAATGAATGTCGTTCATGATCACTCATTAATTGACGATGAAATGAAAAAAGGTTACTCCGCTCCTTTTTATGACGACCGTATATTTCCCGCTTTAACTCGCATGATACGAGACCGTGAAGGTGACTTATCTTCAACTGAATTACAAAAAATCGAAACACCTACACTACTCATTTGGGGTGAAAAAGACCGCGTCGTCCCTGTACATGTAGGTCATCGTCTACACAAAGATTTACCGAATTCAAAATTTATTTCTTACGAAAATACAGGACATTTACTACCTGAAGAAAAGCCTGAACATGTTTATGAAGAAATTATCGCTTTTTCTGCGCAATAAAGTGAAACTTTAATTAGCCCCCACCTAACTTCTTTGCTTCTGCTGAATTTTGAGGTGGGGGTCTTACTGCCCGGCAAATAGCGGGATAATATAAAAAAGGCCGTCGGAAATTCCGACAGCCTATAATGAACAGCTTCCGCCTTCTTTTATTACAAGTAATTCCACAGCTAATTTCTCACATTTTTCAAGCGCAGGTACTTCCTCAAAAGACATAAAGTATATATGTTGAATCTTCTTTGCGATGTATTTTGGATCATCAAACACACTTATGACGTTCACAACATCGCTCGCTTCTGTTTCATAAAACTCCGGTCCCATTTGAAACGGATCCCAATTCTTCACAACCTCTATCATCTTTTCATATGTACCCATTCGCTTCCCGCCTTTTCACTTTTTAATACTTTTCTTTATCCTATCACATCAGCTATTCTATAAGAAGAGAGAGAACTTTCATAACTTATTGGTTTTACAGAAGAAGGGGGCAAACGTATGCAACTATTTCATAAAGCAATCAATCGACGTGGAACGCATAGTATAAAATGGGATACATATAAAAACGAAGAACTTATCCATGCTTGGATTGCTGATATGGATTTTGAAGTACCAAAACCAATTCAAACTGCCTTAAAACAACGAATCGAACATCCGATTTTTGGCTATACACTTCCTCCCGAAAATATTGGGGATATTATTTGTAACTGGACAAAACAACAATACGACTGGGATATTCAAAAAGAATGGCTTGTCTTTAGCGCCGGAATCGTTCCAGCTCTTAGTACGAGCATACAGGCTTTCACAAAGGAAAACGAAGCCGTTCTTGTACAACCACCTATTTATCCTCCATTTTTCGAAATGGTCACAACAAACAACAGGCAGTTATGCGTGAGTCCATTACAGAAACAAAATGATACATATGTGATAGACTTCGAGCATTTAGAAAAGCAGTTTCAGCAAGGCGTCAAACTCATGCTTCTTTGTAGCCCTCATAACCCAATCGGACGCGTTTGGACGAAAGAGGAACTTGTGCAGCTCGGATCGTTATGTACTAAATATAACGTAATCATTGTCGCGGATGAAATTCATTCCGATATCATTTATGCAGACCATACACATACGCCGTTCGCTTCCTTATCTGAAGAATTAGCAGAGCGCACTATCACTTGTATGGCTCCAAGTAAAACATTTAATATCGCTGGATTACAAGCATCGATTATTATCATTCCAAACGAAAAACTCCGTCACGCCTTTACAGCTATCCAATATAGACAAGGCTTCCACGGGTTAAATATCTTCGCTTATACAGCGATGCAAAGTGCCTATACAGAATGTAATGATTGGTTAAACGAAATTCGATTATATATAGAAGATAATGCTCAATTTGCTTGTGAATATATTAAAACTCACATACCTACTCTTTCCGTAACGAAGCCAGAAGGTAGCTTTTTATTATGGATTGATTGTTCTCGTCTAAAGCTTTCTCAAAACGAGCGTACTGCATTACTTGAGGAAAAAGGAAAAATCATCGTTGAACCTGGTGAGAAATACGGGTTAGGTGGCGAAGAACATATTCGAATTAACATCGGCTGTCCACGATCTGTTTTAGAAGAAATTTTGAACAGACTGCGTCATACGTTTTCATAATAAGAAAAGAGGCTGTCATAAATCATTTTAGGACAACCTCCTTTATCCATATCTTTTCAATTACGTTTCACAAAAAAAGCTACCATGCACGGTAGCTTTTACTTTTTCTTCATATCCGATGCTTTTTTTACAATGACACCACAAGCAATTCGATCACCTGATTTACCTGTCGGTTGTGTCATACCATCATCAGCGTTTTCTGTAATAATAATAGACGCTCCATCTTTTCTATGAATCGTTGTTTTTCCTTCTTCAAGCGTTATGTGCGGCGCGTCGATTTCTGCCTTGATCTTTCCAGAACCGTCTGCAATTACGTTCGGTAAATCACCGTTTTCTGCACCCTTCGGATTAAGAAGACCATGTTTTTTATCATCAGGATTAAAATGATTCCCGGATGATTCAAAACGAGGTGCCTTACACTCTCCGATTTCATGTACATGTAGTCCGTGTGGTCCTGGCGTGAAACCTTCCCCTTTAATCGTAATTTTCACTCCACTTGTTTGCTGAACTACTTTCGCAGTCCCTACTTCATCTCCTGAAGCATTATGTAATTTCACTTCAATTTCTTTCGGCTTTCCTTGGTCACAACCTGCCATCAGAAATAATAAACAACAACTGAAAAAAAGCCGTTTCTTCATTCCATTCCCTCCAAAATATATTCTGCCCTTAGATTGTCCGAGCATAGAGGGAAACATACAAAAATGCGTTACTGTTTCTTTTCAGCTAATAGTTTTTCTTCAACTTTCTGTAATCGCTCTGCTTCTCTTTTTGATATACGAATAAACATGCGCCACGTGGCAATAGCACCGATAATAAATAGAACGCACACAATCCCTGGAATAATATATTCTGTTTTATCTTCTGGAAAATATAAAGGCATCATAACGAACACTCCTTAATTATAGGATTCAAAAAACATCAGAATTTTCTGTTATATATCTTTAAATTATAGTTGAACCAGTTCATATTCTCAAGGGGCGTTCCGAAAGTGAATGATTTCTTTGACTCCTTCTCCTACTTTCCTTACTATAAACTTGAGGTGAAAAATATGAGAGAAACATTTGAAATTGGCGAAATCGTTACTGGTATTTATAAAACAGGAAAATACATTGGCGAAGTTACAAATAGCCGCCCTGGCAGTTACGTCGTAAAAGTATTAGCTGTTTTAAAACATCCGGTGCAAGGTGACTTACATAACGTAAAACAAGCTGACGTACCATTTTTCCACGAAAGACGTGCTTTAGCTTTTCGTGAGCAAACGAACATTCCAGAACAAATGGTGAAGAAATATGAAGGAGAAATTCCGGATTATACAGATTCACTCAAATTAGCATTAGAAACTCAAATGAATTCATTTTCTGAAGATGATTCACCTTTTGCAGAGCGTAGTCTAGAAACATTAGAACAGTTAAAGAAAGACTACAAACTCTAAAAAACAAAACGACCAAATTACATAATGTGCAATTTGGTCGTTACTGTGTACTCACTTTCTTTAACACTTTTGAAAAATCAACAAGTTCTCCTAATGTTGGAGGTGCTGGTTTTACTAAATACTCTTTATCTTTTTCTACTAGTTTAAAAATATTGTACGTCGTCATTGCATCATCAAGCGCACAATGATGCTTCCCTGTCCCTACTTTTCCATACGCCTCAATTGCTTTCCATAATCCTGTTTGATTTCTTTCTCCAAAAAACTTCTTATACTCAAGCGATAAATCACGACACTGTCCGAAGAACGGAAAAGCTATCCCTGCCATTTCACAATTATGCTTCAGCACTTTCATATCCATATTTCCCCACGTTACAATTGTCGGTTTACATTTCGTTTCGTATTCTGAAAGCTTCTTAACGAGTTCAGGAAATGAAATCCCTTTATCCACGACTTCTTGTTTTATTCCTAAAAACTTCTTACACCGATCCGTTAAAGAGGGAAATGTTTTCGGCCTGACATGTGATGAATACGTATCTTCCACCTTACAGCCAGCAACTGAAACGAGTCCTACCTCAATAATTTCCGGAAAAAATCCTTTCGGTTTCTTTCTATGCTGGGGCATCGTAAACTCAAAGTCTAAAAATAAAAATCGTTGTTCATCCATACGATCCCTTCCTTATCATTTTTGTCATTCCTTTCTATTTGACACTCCTACACGAACAAGCTCGAATGCTAATTCCATTTTAAATATTCAGATTGGATGTATCTTATATATATGTCAAATGCCCACAAATATTTTAAAAAATAAGAAAAAATGACCTATGCAGAAAATATGACAAAATCCCTCCTTTCATTTACATCCGCAGTTTTTCTACTTTATAATGACGTTATGTGTGTTTCATCTAGTTAATATTTGACACACTAAGAAAAATGAATGAAAGGAGATGAGATTTTTGCACGAAACAACGCAAGAACTCGCTAACTGGCAGTATTATTTTGCTATCGCAGTCTTTTTAATTACATATGCCATTATTATTTCTGAAAAAATTAATCGCGCTGTCATCGCACTTCTTGGTGCAGCACTCATGGTAATTGTGGGGGTCGTCGATTTACATAACGCCTTTACGAAACATATTGAATGGGGAACGATTACGCTACTCATCGGTATGATGATTTTGGTGAACATTACGAGTAAATCAGGTGTTTTCCAATACGTTGCCATTAAAGCAGCAAAAGGGGCACAAGGAAATCCAATTAAAATTTTAATTTCCCTTTCCCTACTTACTGCGCTTGGCTCCGCATTTTTAGATAACGTTACAACTGTACTTCTTGTTGTTCCAGTTACTTTATCTATTACGCGCATACTGCAAGTAAATCCTGTTCCTTATTTACTTTCTGAAATTATTTTCTCAAACATTGGGGGAACTGCAACATTAATTGGTGATCCACCTAACATTATGATTGGTTCTGCCAATAAACATTTAGACTTCAATGCTTTCCTATTGAATCTAGCACCAATCGTAATTATTATTATTGGAGTTACAGCAACAATACTTTACTTCATGTACCGCAAACAATTAATTGCCGATCCTGTACAAGTCAAAAAATTAATGAGCTTAGATGAAAAACAATACATTAAAGATCCAGTATTAATGAAAAAATCTTTAACGGTACTTGGACTTACAATTGTAGGTTTCATGACTCATTCTATTTTCCATATTGATGCGGCTATCATTGCCTTAACTGGTGCTACTGTACTTATGTTAATTGGTGTGAAAGAGCATGAAATTGAAGAAGTATTTGCAAGCGTAGAGTGGGTAACAATCTTCTTCTTCGCAGGGCTATTCGTACTTGTTGGAGGACTTATCGATATCGGTCTTATCAAAATGTTAGCTCAAAAAGTAATTGGTATAACAGGCGGAGATATTTCTTACGCATCCATCCTTATTTTATGGGTATCTGGTATCGCCTCTGCAACAATTGATAACATCCCATTCGTCGCAACAATGATTCCACTTATTAACGATATGGCAGTTGGGCTAGGCTTATCACCATCTGACGCACAAATCGATGTATTATGGTGGGCATTAGCACTAGGTGCTTGTCTCGGCGGAAACGGAACATTAATCGGAGCTTCTGCTAACGTAATCGTTGCAGGTATCGCGAGCCGCGAAGGGCATAAATTTAGTTACATGGAATTCCTAAAAGTCGGTTTCCCAATTATGATCGTTTCATTAATCATTTCTCACATTTATATTTATTTACGCTACCTTATGTAGTAGAAAAAGCGCCCTGATAATCAGGGCGCTTTTTTACTTATATCTAAAATATATCGACTTATCAACAGAAACGAAAAATCTACTCTTTATATCTCACCGGTTCATTTCGAATAATAAATAAATGAATCGGTAAGAAAACCGAAAATGTGATTGTATGAATAATCGTAAACAATATAGAATTCGTTCCGTATCTATCTAAAATTGCGTAGATAAGATAAATAGACAGCACAATCGATACAGCTGTTGCTAATAAATATAGAATTGGTACGAAGTTAAAAATGAAACACGCGACATATATGCCGAATACTTTCCATCCCGCTTCTTCTTTTAAGAAATCCGGTAATTTGTCTTTTGCTAAATCACCCCATATCTTACTATTTAAAAAAGGAATAAACGCAAGAGCACCATCCGTTGCACCATCATTTTTCGCCATCGTATACAGTGCAAAAGCCGTTAATAAATACGCAATAATTGCCCAAATCAATACAACAAGAATAAACGCAAAACTAAGAGCAAAGAAACCTGCTAGTACGCCTTGATCCTCCATCTTATCCTCTCCTCTCTACTTTCAACATATTTCATTACATTGCAAGTTATGTTTTAAAATTTATCCAAACTCTTTGTATAATAAGAGAAGAAAGAGAATAAGAGAGGAGAAACACATATGCATCCATTTGCAAAAGCATTACAAGAGCATTTTACAGCTCATCAAAATCCTGAAAAAGCAGAACCTATGGCTCGTTATATGAAAAATCACTTCCCATTTCTAGGTATTCAAACACCGGAAAGACGCCAATTGTTAAAAGACGTCATTCAAATACATACTCTCCCAGATAAAAAAGACTTTCAAATTATCGTACGTGAGCTGTGGGACTTACCAGAACGTGAATTCCAAGCGGCCGCACTTGATATTATGCAAAAATATAAAAAGCATATAAACGAAACTCATATCCCCTTCTTAGAAGAACTTATTGTCACAAAATCTTGGTGGGACTCTGTCGATAGCATCGTCCCTACATTCTTAGGTACTATCTTTTTAAAACACCCAGAATTGATTTCTGCGTATATTCCAAAATGGATTGCATCAGATAACATATGGTTACAACGTGCCGCTATTTTATTCCAACTGAAATATAAACAAAAGATGGATGAAGAACTTCTTTTCTGGATTATTGGACAACTACATTCTTCAAAAGAATTTTTCATTCAAAAAGCGATTGGCTGGGTCCTTCGTGAATATGCAAAAACAAATCCGGATGTAGTTTGGGAATACGTGCAAAACAATGAACTCGCTCCATTAAGTAAGCGTGAAGCAATTAAGCATATTAAACAAAATTACGGAATAAATAATGAAAAAATAGGTGAGACTCTATCATAGATAGACGCGTTCCTCTATTGAGATTTAAAAAAGAACGTGTTAGAATATGTTCATTATTATTAATATAAGTAGCGATGACGGACTTATAAGTACTTGCATAAAAAGCGATTCAGGGATAGTGAAAGCCTGAAGCCGCAAGGAAACGGCAGTCCCGAGCAATACATGATAAAGTGGATGCACCTTTTGTGTATCAACTAGGGTGGAACCGCGGGCAAACGCTCGTCCCTAGGCAAATAAGCCTTGGGATGAGCGTTTTTTTATGTTCTTTTTAGCATATACTGCTCGTTTCCAAAGTATCAGAGTATGTCATCGCCAATACGTTAACTTTCAAAAGGAGGATTTTCTTATGTATTCAATGGAACAAGTTGTAAACTTAGCGAAACATCGCGGTTTTGTTTTCCCTGGTTCTGAAATTTACGGTGGTCTTGCAAACACTTGGGATTACGGTCCACTTGGAATCGAATTAAAAAATAACGTTAAAAAAGCTTGGTGGAAAAAATTCATTCAAGAATCTCCACACAACGTTGGTTTAGACGCAGCTATTTTAATGAACCCTAAAACTTGGATCGCTTCTGGTCATGTTGGTAACTTCAACGATCCAATGATCGACTGTAAAAAATGTAAAGCTCGTCACCGTGCTGACAAATTAATTGAGGATGCTTTAGATGCAAAAGGCATCGAAATGGTTGTTGACGGTCTTACTTTCGACCAAATGGCTGACTTAATGAAAGAACATGAAGTAAAATGTCCTGATTGCGGTAGTGAAGAATTCACTGAAATCCGTCAGTTCAACTTAATGTTCAAAACATTCCAAGGTGTTACAGAGTCTAGCACAAACGAAATCTTCCTTCGTCCTGAAACAGCACAAGGTATTTTCGTAAACTTCAAAAACGTTCAACGCTCTATGCGTAAAAAGCTTCCATTTGGTATTGGCCAAATCGGTAAGAGTTTCCGTAACGAAATCACACCTGGTAACTTCACATTCCGTACACGTGAATTCGAACAAATGGAACTTGAATTCTTCTGTAAGCCTGGTGAAGATTTAGAGTGGTTCGCATTCTGGCGTGAAACTTGTAAAAACTGGTTACTTTCACTTGGTATGACTGAAGAGAGCATGCGTCTTCGTGACCACGGTGAAGAAGAGTTATCTCACTACAGTAATGCAACAACTGACATTGAATTCAAATTCCCATTCGGTTGGGGCGAACTTTGGGGCGTTGCATCTCGTACAGACTTCGACTTAAAACGTCACATGGAACACTCAAACGAAGACTTTAACTATATCGATCCACAAACGAATGAGCGTTACGTACCATACTGTATCGAGCCATCTTTAGGCGCAGACCGCGTAACATTAGCATTCTTATGTGATGCATATGAAGAAGAGCAATTAGAAAACGATTCTCGTACAGTTCTTCGTTTCCACCCTGCTTTAGCACCATACAAAGCAGCTATCTTACCATTATCTAAAAAGCTATCTGAAGGTGCTACTGAAGTATTCGCAGAATTAGCTAAAGACTTCATGGTAGACTTTGATGAAACTGGTTCTATCGGTAAACGTTACCGTCGTCAAGACGAAATCGGTACACCATTCTGTATCACATACGACTTCGACTCAGTTGAAGACAAAGCTGTTACAGTACGTGACCGTGACACAATGGAACAAGTTCGTATGCCAATTAGCGAACTAAAAGGTTTCTTAGAGAAGAAAATCCAGTTCTAATTATAAGAAAAAGAGGCTGCTCATAAGAGCGCCTCTTTTTTAATTTTCACGTTTTTCTTTAATTGCTACTGTACATCTTGATATACATAGTAAATCATCATTTTCATCAATAATGCGAACATCCCAAACCATTGTCGATTGTCCTCTATGTATCGGTGTCCCAATCGCTGTTACAATTCCATCTTTCTTTGAGCGAATGTGGTTTGCATTAATTTCTAATCCGAAACAAATACATTTTTCTTGATCAATTAAATTATATGAACCGACACTTGCCACTGTTTCTGCTAATGCAACCGATGCACCACCATGCAAAAATCCAAACGGCTGATGCGTACGCTCATCAACAGGCATCGTAGCAACCACCTTATCTTCTGTCATCTCTAACAACTCAATTCCAAGTGAATCCATTAAAGTTTTTGCCATATCGCTTCCCCCTTCTCATACTTTAATTAAATGTATAATTTTACCTATTTATTTTCAAACTACTTATAACACTTATATAAGGAGGCTTCACCTAAATGAAACAGAAATTTTGTATATTACTGCTTATGTTCTCCTTGCTGACTATTGTACCAAATTGTGCAATAACAGCCAAAGCATCTAACCTGACAATCGATGTTAAGACTGTAACGCAAAAAGGTAAGAAACCTTATATAGAATATCAAATAAATAGGCCTTCTTTTCACAACTTTTCTGACTCTAAATTTCAAAATAAGCTCAATTTATACTACAAAGAATCCACTGACAAGTTTAAAAACAAATTAGAAAAAGAAGCAAAAAAATATTATAAAGAAACAGAAGGATCTAGTACACCATTTCATCCGTACGTAGCAAATGTCGATTATAAAGTCTCATTAAACAAACCACCTTTTCTTAGCCTATATGTGAATTACTATCAATATACTGGCGGAGCACATGGTCTTTATACGTGGAAGGCAAATACATTTGATTTAAACGAAAAAAAGCTACTGCACTTAGACGATTTATTTCAACAAAAAGATAAATATAAAGATGTAATCCGTGCAGAGATTGTAAGACAAATTAAACAAAATGAAAGTATTTATTTTCCTGATGCAACTGAAAAGGTAATGAGTATGAAAAAGTTTCACTTCTTTTTAGAGCCAGACAATCTCGTCATTTATTTCCCTTTATATGAGATTGCTCCGTATTCAAGTGGAATTCCGCAATTTCGTATTCCATATACGTTGCTAAGAGACTATTTGAAGCCTTCTTATCAAAATATTTTGATTGACAACAAGTAAATATTTTCGCTACGATAATGTTAACCTAAAAACAACAGGAGGTTAACATTATGAGGAGATTTCATGTTTTAGATTTAGCATTAGCTGCCATGTTCGTCGCTCTTATGGCCATTGGTGCAAATATTGTATCTTGGGCACCATTCCTGCAAGTAGCGGGCATCCCATTATCTATGCAACCATTTTTCGCAATTTTAGCAGGTCTTCTTCTTGGAAGTAGACTTGGTGCCTTATCCATGACTGTATATATGCTCGTTGGCGTAGCCGGTGCACCAATCTTTGCTAACTTCAAAGCTGGATTTGGAGCACTTTTAGATCCTACTGGTGGTTTTATTATCGCATTTATTATCGTTGCTTACGTATCGGGAAAACTAGTAGAACAAAAAGAAAGACCAACATTCATTACATTTGCTATTGCCTCTTTCACAGGAATTATTTTAACTTATATAATCGGTACTACTTACATGTACGGGGCAGTCAATCTCTTTATGGGCGGTAATATGAGTTATAAAGCTGCTTGGATGATTATGATGTGGTTCGCAGTAAAAGATATTGCATTTACAATTATCGGTGCTATTATCGCACCTCGCATATACTATGCTGTGCGTCGTTCTGCTTATCAGCATTCTCATTCGACGATTTCCTAATAAAAAAATGAGTTATTTCAGTATACTGAAATAACTCATTTTTTTTATTAAGACTCTTGGTTCGCTTGTTCTTCTAAAATTTTCTTCATCATCGCAACCATGTCATCACGTAATTCTGGGTGTTGCAGAGCCATTTCGATTGTCGTTTGAACGAATCCTAGCTTTTCACCTACATCGTAGCGCTTTCCTTCGAAATCGTAAGCAAATACACGTTGGATTTCATTTAAGCTTTGGATTGCATCTGTTAACTGAATTTCACCGCCAGCACCGACATGTTGCTGTTCTAAGAACATAAAGATTTCAGGCGTTAAAATGTAACGGCCCATAATCGCTAAGTTTGAAGGTGCTGTACCTTGTGCTGGTTTCTCAACGAAATTGCGAACTTGGTAACGACGACCTTCTTGTTCTAATGGATCGATAATTCCGTAACGGTGTGTTTCTGTTTCTGGAACAGTTTGTACACCAATAACAGAAGAAAGTGTTTTTTCATACTCATCCATTAATTGACGTAAACATGGTTTCTCAGCTTGGACAATATCATCACCTAGTAACACTGCAAATGGCTCATCACCAATGAATTTACGTGCACACCAAACAGCATGTCCTAGTCCCTTCGGCTCTTTTTGACGGATGTAATGAATATCTACCATTTTTGAAGAAGCTTGTACTTTTTCAAGCAACTCATATTTTTTCTTCTCTAATAAGTTTTGTTCTAGTTCAAATGCGTTATCAAAATGATCTTCGATAGAGCGCTTTGTTTTACCAGTAACGATAATAATATCTTCGATTCCCGATTTCACTGCTTCTTCTACAATGTATTGAATCGTTGGTTTATCTACTATCGGTAACATTTCTTTCGGCATTGCTTTCGTTGCTGGTAAAAAACGTGTTCCTAATCCAGCTGCTGGGATTATCGCTTTTCTTACTTTTTTCATCACAAAATACCCTCTCTCCTGTCGGAATTAATAGCAATCATTTCCTACATAAAACAAAAGGGAGATTTCGCTCCCTTTTGTTCCTTACTACTTAAAATTACTTTGTATTATAAACGATTCATAATGTCTTCTTTAATAGTAAGTAACTTTTGTTCACTATTTTGTAAAGAACTATCTTGTACACCGAAGTAGAACTTAATCTTCGGTTCAGTTCCAGATGGACGTAGGCAGAACCATGAACCATCTTCTAATTGATATTTTAACACATTTGATTTCGGTAAGTGAATCTCTTCTTTATGTCCATCTTGTAAAGATGTAACGATGCTTGCTTTATAATCTTCAACTGCTACGACTGTTAAGCCTGCTACTTCTTTTGGAGGATTCTCACGGAACGTCGCCATCATCTCTTGGATTTGTTCCGCTCCATCTTTTCCTTTTAACGTTAACGATACAAGGTCTTCACGGAAGAAACCGTACTTCTCAAATACTTCTAATAGACCATCATATAACGTTTTCCCTTGTGATTTGTAGTATGCAGCTACTTCACATGCAAATAGGACAGATTGTACTGCATCTTTATCACGGCAGAATGGACGGATTAAATAACCATAGCTTTCCTCATAACCGAATTGGAATTCGTATTGTCCGCTTTCTTCATACTGTCTAATTTTCTCACCGATAAATTTAAATCCAGTTAACGTATCAACTGTATCTAAACCATATGCTTTTGCAATTGTACGACCAATTTCAGACGTTACGATTGTTTTTAATACGACACCGTTCTCTGGAAGCGTTCCGTTTTCTTTCTTTTGAGATAATAAGTAATCAAGCATTAAAGCACCTGTTTGGTTTCCTGTTAATACTTGGAACTCACCATTATGATTGCGGACTGCTACACCTAGACGATCTGCGTCAGGATCAGTTGCGATTAATACATCTGCGCCTACCTTTTCACCGTCACGAATAGCATACTCAAATGCTGCATGCTCTTCTGGGTTCGGTGATTTTACTGTAGAGAAGTTTGGATCTGGTAACTCTTGCTCTTTTACAACTGTTACATCTGTAAATCCAACTTCTTTTAAACCACGGCGTACAGAAATATTTGATGTTCCGTGTAATGGTGTAAAGACGATTTTTAAGTCTTTGCCGGCCTTTTCCACCATTTCTTTATTAATGATGACATTGTTCAATTCTGCAGCATATGCATCATCTACTTCTTGTCCAATAATATGTAATAAACCGTCAGCTTTTAATTGCTCTACATCAGCGACTTCAACTGTTAATTCATCTTCTATTGCATCTACGTAGCTTATTAACTCATCCGCTTCTTTTGGCGGCAACTGTCCACCATCTTCACCGTATACTTTGTATCCGTTATATTCAGGCGGATTATGGCTTGCCGTAAGAACGATTCCACTTACTGTATGTAAATGACGAACTGCGAAAGAAAGTACTGGCGTTGGACGTAAGCTTTCAAACACATATGTTGTGATACCACGTGCACCAAGTGTAGCAGCGACTTCCATTGCAAACTCAGGTGATTTATGACGAGAATCATAGGCTACAACAACACCTCGTTTTTTCGCTTCCTCACCTAACTTTTCAATAAAGCTTGCTAATCCTTTTGTTGCTTTACGAACTGTATATACGTTTAAACGGTTCGTACCAGCACCAAGTTCACCACGCATACCACCTGTGCCGAACTCTAGATTTTTATAAAAGCTATCCTCGATTTTCTTCTCATCTTGCTTCATGTTTTCTAGCTGTTCTTTTAATTCTGCATCTAATTGTGCGTAAGAAAGCCAGCGACTAAATTCTTGTTTCCAATTCATTCTTCTCTCTCCTCTCGCTCGTCATACCTTTATTATATGAAAAAAACATGCTGTATCTCAATATTTTATAAAATCTAGCAGGATTTTACTAGGAATATTTGTATACACTATTGTTAAATACTCCACTAAAGGGAATGAGGATTATGCACGAATGGGGCTTGTCAGAAGAGCTCAAAATACAAACAAAACAAATGATTGAAATTGCTGAAAGAGAACTATCGATTATGAGGAACGCAATCGATAAAGAAGATGAATGCATTTTATGCAAAATGGAAGATATTCATCATATGTTGGCAAATGTACAAACATTGGCAGCTACATACTATATTCAAGCATATTTATCACCTTATACGGAAAGTTCATCTTTTATTACAACAGCTATCCAACATTTAAGCGCCAGAAAACATGGTGCTCTTATCGTTGTAGAACGAAACGAGACGCTTGAAGCTTTCATTCAAACTGGAACGACATTAAACGCTCATTTAACTGCACCATTACTCGAATCAATATTTTATCCAGGTAACCCTCTTCATGACGGTGCCGTTCTGGTAAAAAATAATCATATTGTCTCAGCTGCTAATATTCTTCCTTTAACGAAAAGTACAGAAGTTGATCCTGAGCTGGGAACACGTCACAGAGCTGCAATTGGCTTATCAGAAAAGAGTGATGCACTTATATTAGTTGTCTCTGAAGAAACGGGCCGTACTTCTTTTGCCTTAAATGGGATTTTGTATACGATTTCTTTATAAAGTGAAACTTTAATCAGCCCTCACCAATCAAGCGTTTACGAGCAGCTCAATCCACACTTAACTTCTTTGCTTCCGCTGAATTTTGAATTGAGGGTCTTACTGCCCGGCAAATAGCTGGATAAACAAACCTATAAAAAAGAAGACTGTTCCAAAATATTGGAACAGTCTTCACTTATACTCTTATTCTTCTCCGAAACGCTCCACAAGTGTTGCAAGTGTACGTACCATTGCACCAGTTGCTCCAGCTGGACCTAAGTCGTGCGCGCCTTTTGTTTCTGATGTTCCAGCGATATCTAAGTGTACCCACGGTGTATCTTCAGCGAATTCGCCTAGGAATGTACCTGCCATAACCGCATGTCCTTCACGGCCTGGTGAGTTATTTAAATCAGCAAACTTACTGTTTCTCACACGTTCTTTATCACGATCAAAAATCGGTAGTTGCCAAATTGGCTCATCTGTTTCCATAGAAGCCTCTAGCACTTGCTCAAATAACTCTTTATTATTTGTCATTGCGCCTGTCGTATAGTTTCCAAGTGCAACAATTACACCGCCTGTTAATGTTGCAACATCAACAAGATAGTTTGCACCAAGTTTTTTCGCATACGTAATACCGTCAGCTAAAGCTAGACGACCTTCTGCATCCGTATTTAATACTTCAATTGTCTTTCCGCTCATAGATTTGATTACATCGTCTGGCTTAAATGCCGTACCACTTACAACGTTATCAGTTGAAGGAATAACAGCGATCACATTTTTTTCTGGGCGCAGTTCTCCGATAATTTCCATCGCACCTAATACAGCAGCTGCACCGCCCATATCACCTTTCATACCAACCATGCCTTCACGTGGTTTTAAAGAATAACCACCTGTATCGTATGTAATACCTTTTCCAACGAATCCAATGACATCCGTCCACTCTTCTTTTCCTTTATAAATAAGAGCAATCATTTTTGGCGGCTCTGTACTACCTTGGTTTACTGCAAGTAACGCACCCATACCAAGATCTTCCATCTCTTCTTTCTCAAGAACTTTATAGTCCATATCATACTTCTCCGCTAACTCAACAGCATACTCAGCAAGCTTTGTCGCTGTTAATACGTTTGGCGGCATATTTACAAGTGTACGAGCCGAATTTGTTGCACGTCCATGTACGTAGCCAACTGTTAATGCGGCTTCAATTTCTTGTGCATCTTCCGCTGTAATAGCCGTGAACTTCTCTAACTCTACACGATCCTTTTTATCTGATTTATACGTTTGTAACTCATATGTACCAAGGCCTTGTACCTCTGCTGCAATATGAGCGACATCAATCGCGTCTAATTTCTCTGTTACGAAAGAATCAAGTAAGATTGCTGCATCTTGTACTTTTGCTACTTGTAATGTTTTAAACGCTTTTCCAAGAGCCGCACGTAACGTTTCTGTCGTGTAAGACTCTTTCTTTCCTAAACCAACAAAGTAATAACGTTTCACATTTGTTTTTCCTAAGCTATGTACTTTCGAAATGGCCTTTTTCTTCGTAGATAATTCTTTCTCTTCTAGTAAAACTTGTAATTGTCCTTCAAACGCTTTGTCCAGTTCTTGTACAAAACTACTCATTTTCTCTTCTTCAAATAGAGCAACAATCACTACTTCATGACCTGCTAATTCTTTTTGTACTTGAAACATGTTCAGACCCCCTAAATTTCTCTACCACCATTATAACTTTATTTTCGATAAAATGCGATAATTCTAACTACAGTTATATGACGTGTAAAATCTCCTCTGTTATGAAATAAGCCAAGAAAAAAAGTCTAGCGTAATTACGACTAGACTATCTTTGTTTTAAATATTGACCACGAAACACTTGCATCGTTTCGTCTTGATTTAACATCGTTAACTCTTCTTCTGTAAACTTACCATTTCCTACTTTTACTACATACACATTTACTTTTTTCTTACCCCATTGGCTATAAACATCTTTCACCGTATCATAATATAGATCAAGACGGTTTCCTTTTATTGCACCGCCCTTATCAGCTACTACACCATACCCGTAACCTGGCACGAAGAGAATCGTTCCAATCGGGAATACGCGTAAGTCCGCAGCAATTGTGGAATATAAATCCCTTTTTACTTTAACACCTGAATATGTAATACCATACTCTGGATGCCCTGGCCTCTTACCAGTTGACTCAATCCCCGATGTATAACCTGTTGCAGTCATTTCAATTGAACGATATTTAGACCAGTCGTTTGCCTGCTCTAAAGCATTTATCACTTCTTTACTCGGAGCAACATTTCTCTTAACTTCTGCTGCATGTACTTCTTTTGCACTCGTTCCCTCATATTTCTTTACAATCTCTAATAGAGAAACTCCTGTGAAAGCATTCCATGTTACGCATAATGCAATTGCAAGTAAACAAGTCATCATAATGCGAATACAATATCGTTTTAACATTTTTATATTCCACACTCCTTCATCGTTAATCATTCCCTATACGATGAAGGAATATGCAAAAAAATAATCTCCAAATGAATTGGAGATTAAAACATTTGATATCCGCTTTTCCGAAGTTTCTTAATCACGACTCCTGCTAAAGCAGCCCCTACTAATCCAGTAGATAGAATAAATAAGTCTGCTTGTCCTAAGTGCGATACACTTGTCCCAAATGAAGAAAATGTCTCTTTCGGCTTTGAAAAATAATCCCACATACTCGCTTTATTAATAATAAGCATACAAACAATCGGATACACAATAACCATTACCCATGTAGCTCGCAAAATCATGTTGAGTAAAAATCCAATTCCAAAGAACAAAATAAAGAATAACATCATTGAAATAAGTAGTACCGGTATACTCACTCTTTTTCCCTCTCCTTCGCACATGCCGTAAATACGTGATAAGCTGTATAACCAAATGGTTCTCCTGGATTTAATGTTTTGTCCACTTCAAGATGTAGTTCTGATCTTCCTTCTAACAAATATTTAATAAGCACAGACGTATTCGGATCGTCCGCAATCTTCTCCGGATGTAAGAACGCCACTTCAGACAATTCTTTCTCCTGTACAATAATATTTTCTCCTTCAGGCTCCAAAAGGAAAATAATCATATTATCACTAATTTCATCACGAATAACACCCGATCGAACACCAATGATCCCCTTCACATGAGCAACAATGCCTGTCTCTTCTAACACTTCGCGTTTCACAGCTTCATCAACTGTCTCACCTTCATTTACAAAACCAGCCGGTAAAGACCATTTCCCTTTTAACCCACTGTATTTCTTCTTAACGAATAGCCACCTGCCATCTTTTGTAGCTACTAGGCCACTAACAGCTAACCATACTTTCCCGCGCTTCCCCATGATGCATCCTCCTCCATCCGAACGGACAGAATATTCTTTCTTTTCTATATATTATACTATACTTTTTAATTTGCTGTGAAATTTCCTTTTTTCAAAAAGTGAAAAAACCCATTTTGTCGATATACTGTTAACAAAAAAATATCAAGATACAGGAATGTAATTATGAAGAAAATAAAACATTGGATTCATCCATTTCATGATACGGCAATGTTCAAAAAAACATTTCCCCCATCTTTCTATTGTTATATCGAAAACATGTATTATACGAAAAAAAGCAGAAACAGCGCTTAGCCGTTTCTGCTTTTTCTACTATATATTAAAAGAACTTTAATTTACCTTTTTTAAGAACTAATAAAGGTCCACCTAATAAGAATAGGTAGCGGTTATCGATTACTTTTTTCATGAAGGAAGCTTTCCAACCTGTTAACTTTTTACCCATAACAACGCCCATTGCATCGTCATGACCTAAAGAACATACAGATCCTTTATTATCAAATGCGAATTTTTTCATTTCGCCCTTGCCACGAACTAATACAGTTAAGTTGTGTGCAATGTTGTAACCTTGTTGAATTGCAATTTGTGCTGTTGGTGGGTATGGACGGTTAATTTCTTCGTTAATGATTAACGCTGCATCACCAACCATGAATACCTCTTCGTATCCTGGAGCGTGCATGTACTCATCAACTTTTACACGTCCGCGCATTGCTTCAAATCCAGACTCTTCCACAATACCATTACCACGAACACCTGCAGCCCAAACTACTGTTTCAGACTTAATTAATTCAGTATCATCGCCATTTGCAACGATAATTCCTTCTTCAGTTGCTTCTTTAATTGCTGTACCGATGCGGAATTCTACGCCTTTTTTCTCAAGTTGTTTTACAGCGTATTCTACTAATGCTGGATCGAAACCTGGAAGTGCTGTTGGAGCCGCTTCTACACAGATGATACGTGCTTTTTCACGTGGTACATTGTACTGTTTACAAAGTTCAGGAACACGGTTTGCAAGCTCACCTACGTACTCGATACCAGTAAATCCAGCACCACCAACAACGATTGTTACTAACTCATCGCGCTTTTCATCTGCATATTTAGCGAAACTAGCTTCCATATGCTCACGAATTTCACGAGTTGCATTAATGTTAGCGATTGAGAATGCATGCTCTTTTAATCCTGTAATTCCGAATGTTTCTGATTCGAAACCAAGACCGATTACTAAGTAGTCATACTCTAACTCGCCGTCTTTTAAGATAATGCGTTTTTCAGCAGCTTTAATTTCTACTACTGTGTCTTGTACAAAGTTCACTTTATTTGTATCAATAACGTCTTGAATATCTAGACAGATTTTTTCATCTTGTAATGTACCAGCTGCGCTCTCGTGTAACCAAGTCGCTTGGTAGTGATAGCTGTTGTTGTTTACTAACGTAATTTCAGCTTCATTTACAGATAATGCTTTTTGCAGACGAACAGTCGTAATCATCCCGCCATAACCTGCACCTAAAACTACGATTTTTGGAGTCTTCACCAAATCACAACCCTTTTCTTTATATAATAGTAATGAGAAATAATACCAAGTACTAAAAACTCTATTTGTCAAGAATGTGGAATTTATCACATTCTATATCATAACAAAACGCAGTCAAAAAATCGTACGAATTTTGTCATAGAAATTTAACATAATACTTCCCTATATTAGTCGGTTTTATTCCAGAATTCAAGCATCTGGCGAATTATCAATATTTTAAAATAACATAGCGTTTTCAAGGGTTTTTCAGCCTTTTTTTCATGTATTTTCCTTTCTGCATATTTTATACAATAAAAAGGAACCTATGCGAAAACTTACACACAATTCAGTCGTTTTCAGAAGTATTATGAACTCAAATATGCTATCATTTATTTGAAAGTGTCATCATTTGCAGGATTTTCGTGTACATATGAACAATATATGAAATCAATATCAAAATTCCATCTATAGGGGGAATGAAAGTGGCAGAAAATCAAAAAGTTTACGACATAACAATTATTGGTGGTGGTCCAACGGGACTGTTCACAGCATTTTATGGCGGTATGAGACAAGCAAGTGTAAAAATCATTGAAAGCTTACCTCAACTTGGAGGACAATTATCCGCACTCTACCCTGAAAAATACATTTATGATGTGGCTGGATTTCCAAAAGTGCGTGCACAAGAATTAGTTGATAACTTAAAAGAGCAAATGAAGAAATTTGATCCAACCATTTGCTTAGAAGAAGCGGTTGATACGCTTGAAAAACAAGCTGATGGTATATTTAAACTTGTTACGAATAAACAAACTCACTATTCTAAATCAGTCATTATTACTGCCGGCAATGGTGCTTTCCAACCACGCCGCTTAGAATTAGAAGGTACAGCAAAATACGAAAAGAAAAACTTACATTATTTCGTTGATGATATGAATAAATTTGCTGGCAAGCGCGTCGTAGTATTTGGCGGTGGCGACTCAGCAGTAGACTGGACGATGATGTTAGAACCGATTGCTGAAAAAGTTACAATCGTTCATCGCCGTGATAAATTCCGTGCACATGAACATAGCGTCGAAAACTTAATGAATTCTCGTGCAGAAGTAAGTACACCGTATGTTCCAGTTGAACTCATTGGTGATGACAAAATTGAACAAGTCGTTCTTCAGCACGTAAAAACTGAAGAAAAAGTTATCATCGATGTTGATGACGTAATTGTAAACTACGGCTTCGTTTCTTCTCTTGGTCCAATTAAAAACTGGGGCTTAGATATACAAAAAAATAGCATCCTTGTGAATTCAAAAATGGAAACGAATATTCCTGGCATTTACGCTGCTGGTGACATTTGTACATATGAAGGAAAAGTAAAACTTATCGCTTGTGGATTTGGCGAAGCACCGACAGCAGTAAACAATGCAAAAGCTTACTTCGATCCAAATGCAAAACTTCAACCGATGCATAGCTCAAGTATGTTTTAATATAGCAATGAAAAGAACTCCTTTTACGCGAAGGAGTTTTTTATTATTGTGCTACCGTATCCTTCCAAAATATGTTACAATAAAACAGAACAAACGTTCTATTCAATAAGGGGGATATTTTAAAGATGAAAGAACCTATTATCGTAAAAAAAGAAGCTTTCCAAGCAATCGGCGTTTCGGTTACGACGACTAATGAAAAAGAGGCATCTACTGAAGGAAACATTCCACAACTTTGGAACCGATACTTTCAAGAACAAATGATGCATCACATCCCAAATCAACAAACGAAAGAAACACTCGCTTTCTATTCAAACTACGAGTCAGATGAAACTGGTACATATACATTTACAATCGGTATGCCCGTTTCTTCACTAAAAGACGTTCCTGAAAATATGACAACTTTAACAATACCCGCCGCTACGTATGCGGTATTTACAACGAGAAAGGGACCAGTTGCTGAAGTCGTTTGCGAAGCTTGGGAATATATTTGGAAATGGTCGAAAGAAAATAAACGTGCTTTTACAACAGACTTTGAGCTTTATGATGAAAAAGCAACAGATCCAACCAACGTACAATTGGATATTTATATTGCATTAGCCTGAACGACAAAAAAGAAGATACCATTTGGTATCTTCTTTTTTGTCGTTAAATAGCTACTGTGCAAATTCATTATTATTGTCTACAATGAGAAAGTGCAGTATAGAAATATTAGAAACTGTATAAAGTGAAACTATACTCAGCGAAGGGCATCTCCCATTGAGTATTAGCCCTCACCAATCAGGCGTTTACAGGTTTTTTAGTTTAAATTTGTCACATAGAAAGGAAGCAATATGGAGGAACTACAACAAAATAAAACTGCTTTAGAAGGAAGCGGAAAACCGTTATTAAAAAATACGAATTTCCTTTTTCTTTGGGCGGCTACTCTTTTTTCAAGCTTTGCTTTAGCCTTTTTTACTTTTTCACAAACGTGGTACATAGCAAAAACATTAAACCTTGAAGCTTCACTCGGTGTTGTTTTCGTAGCTCTTAGTGTTCCAAGGCTTATTTTTATGATTATCGGCGGCGCTGTAGCTGATAAATTCCCGAAAAAAAACATTATGTTTTACTCCAATATTATTCGAGCGATTCTTGTCGCAACCATTCTCACATGGTTTATCGTTGGTGATGTAACACTATATACATTTGCTTTATTCGCTTTATTCTTTGGACTTGCTGATGCTTTCTTCTGGTCAGCAGATGGATCTATCTTACCGGAATTGGTAGAAAAAAGCCGTTTAACACAAGCAAACTCACTTACACAAATGACAAACCAAGCATCGGTCATCTTAGGCCCTGTACTTGGCGGAATTCTTATCAAATTCACAAACTACGAGACAATATTTTCCATTACAATTTTATTACTGATTGTCGCGGCCATACTCGTTCAAAAAATACAATTTACGATGCCAGAACTAAAAGATACAGATAAAGGTATGTTCACTTCCATTAAAGAAGGAATCTTATATGTAAAAGAATCGCCATTCCTTTCAACTTTCCTTATTTGTAGTGCTTTTTTAAACTTATTTTTAATCGGCCCAATGCAAGTTGGTTTCCCGCTTTTTGTTAAAAACGTGCTACATGGTGATTCGCTCCAGTTTAGTTACTTAGAAGCATCTGTAGGCGGCGGAATGGCAATCGGTGCTGTCATTGTCGGTTTAAAAAATATTAATCGTAGACGCGGTCTATTTTGTATTATCATGATGCTACTGTCTGGTGTATTCTTCTTATCCATCAACTTTAGCACCGTACTTTGGCAAGCATTATTAGCCGGCATGTTTTATGGTATTACAATTGCAATGGCCATTGTACCGCTTATGGCAATGATTCAAGCAACCGTAAAAGAAGAGATGATGGGACGCGTAATGAGTTTACTTATGCTATCATCAATGGGCTTTATCCCGCTCTCTTATGCATTCACATCCATTGCACTTGCAATAGGAATTCCAATCGTAACCGTTATGAAAAGTGGTGCAATAGCTGTTATTGTCTTCGTACTATTTGTAGCGATTCGTGTTCCAGTTGTAAGAAAGTTTGATTAACTACTTGGAGTCATGTGCTATACGCATGGCTCCTTTTTAAACGGATCAAATAACGTTATTCCCTTACTTCTTCTCAGTGCTGCTCCCCATTCTAATCCAACCTCTAAAAATAAATCTCGCACTGTACTGTATAAAAGTGCCCTAACATCTTTACGAATCTCCCCATATTTATAAGCTCTCACAACACTTTTCACGCGCCAAATTAAATTTCCATACACTTCTTCGTCAGCTAATATTTGCTCTAGTAAAACACCTTGTTCTAGTAACCCGCTCTTCTTATAAGCAAGTTCCACCTTGCTCCAAAATATATTAATCTTCTTCGGATTACTCGTCATCGGCAGAAGTGCGTATATAAAAGGCTTCGGTATATCATGGCGACAATACGTCTCATCAAGCTCGTACGTTACTTTTCTATTCTCTTTTATTTGTGGAATGTTTTTAGAAAGAATTGTTTCCCCCTCGTTTTTTTGTTCCTTTCTGCTACAGCCAGCTGCATATTCCTCACTTTTACAAGCGGACATTTTCATACGGTCATCCATGCGGTCAATTGCAGATATAAGAAAAACATATAAGTTCGCACTATATCCCCCGCGCTTATGCCTTTCTTTCGTCGCAACACGTTTTATAATTCCTAGTTCCTCTAACTTTGCAATTGAGCGGCGTACTGTACGAATACTCTTTCCAACATTAGTCGCAATCGTCTCCATTAACGGACAAGCGACTCCTACTGTTTTTTGTTTCTCATTCACCGCATACTTTCCTAAAAAATGAATAATGGTAGCATCCGTTTTATTCAATTGAAATCGGTAGCACTTCAAAACTTGTTTTTGATATGTATTAAACTCTTCTTTACTTCGAAATTCACTATATGGTTTCATTAAATTATATAAGCTTCCCATTTATATCACCTCATTTATAAGTAAGAGGCAGGAAGAGAATTTGGCGTGGAATTTAATATTTTTTTAATGGAGATGAAAATATGATCGTAATTAGCGCTTGTTTAGGTGGTATCGCTTGTCGATATGACGGCAATGACAATCTCGTTTCAAAAATAGAGGAGTTACTGCAACAAGAAGATACAGTCCTCATTTGCCCTGAAGTATTAGGAGGATTGCCAACGCCTCGTCCTTCCGCTGAAATTATTGGCGGGAATGGCGATGACGTTTTGGATGGAAAAGCGAAAGTGATGACAAAAGATGGTGAAGATGTCACAGAAGCATTTGTAAATGGTGCTTATAAAGCTCTAGAACAAATGAAAGATTTACACCCAGAATATATTATTTTGAAAGAACGCAGTCCATCTTGTGGTAGTTCTACGATTTACACTGGAGAATTTAACGGGAATAAGCAAACTGGTTACGGGGTAACAACTGCTTTATTTAAAAGACATGGCTTTAAAGTCATTTCAGAAGAGGATTTTGAAAATCAAAAAAGGAATTGACCCTGTGCGTCAATTCCTTTTTATCTGTCTTATTTCACACTTAATTTTTCTTTCACTTTCGCAGGAAGCTCTTCTTTTTTCACTTCTTCCCAAGCTGTTACACCTTTTTTATCTGAATTGTATACGCGTAAGAATGCATCTTTACGAAGATTTTTTGGAGCTGTGAATTCTAATTCTTTTACTTCTCCACCTTTATCGAATCCTTTTAATTTATACTCGAAATATTTATGTGGCTCTCCGTTATCAAACTTCTCATTTTTTTCAATTCCATCAGCTGTGATTTGAACGTAATACTCATCTTTCCCCATACGGTTAATATCACAACCAACTAACAAACTTGCGAATACAACTAAAATACTAAACAGTGCAATATATCTTTTCATTTCCTTCACCTCATGTTTTTTTCTTATATTGTTATCTTAAAGCCCGGAGCTTAAAGAAGAAATTCAAAAACATGACATGAACATTACACTTTTGTAAGATAATAATTATTTCTTCACTTTAGAAATCGTCATTCCATCACCAATTGGAACGAGTACGGATTCTAAATGCGGGTCGTATGCTATCATTTCATTAAACTTCTTCATAACTTCTGTATAACGTTTTTGTTTCGCACCCTCATCAGCTACACTACCGCCAATAACGTCTTTCACGCCAATTTCGCCACTTATCACGTAATTTCCTTATACCGTTTATTACGCCCTCAATTACAATCTCTATTACAAGATATCTTACTAAACTAATAATAGGTTTAATTACGTATCTCCCTATGAATTCAAAAATATCCTCCATCATATTTTCCTCCTTCTTTCAAAAGGAAGCTACTACTACTCCGCGTCCTTTTACGTCCAGTTACAATTGCTGCCCTACTGCGGTATATACCAACAAGAATAATACGACAACAACATTCACAATAACGCTTTTGAATTTGGAAGAAACTTCGGTAAATACTATAGTTAACATAGCTAATAGTATTATTTTTCCACCTATATTCGGGTATGCTACCAAAAACTTTATAAAATCAACGAAAACTTTACTACAACTCTTCCCGTAACTAATTTATTATCGTGGTAAACCGTCTTCCACTACATCGGTAACAGTTCCATTTGGTTCAAAGATTACACGTAATGATCCTTCTCCACCATAACCAGTATAGTCATATACTGAATAAGATTTATATTTTTCAATCACATGTGGCTGTCCAATTGCAGCTTTTACCTGATTCGCGGGCATACCTTTTTTGATTTTCAAATAGTGATTGTAACTTACTGCTGCCGAATCGTTATTTACATCTTTATACCACGGTACACGATCGTTTTTTTCTTCATATTCCTTTACAGGCTCTTCACTACGTTTCGTAGATACCTCATTCTCTTTATCTGGATCCTTTATAGCATTACGTTCAATATTCACGACGTAACCATATGTATTTAATTCAACCATAATTTCATATGTACCATCCGTATCTTTTTCTGTATAAAATACGCGTTTTTCATTGTTATTATACTGTTTTATGTTCTCACCACCGTAGTCAATCGTATTAAGAATATCCGTATACGTCATACCTTCCTCAATCTTTTGAAATTCGTCATGAGAAATATAACGCTTCTTTGATGATGGAGCGTCCTCATTTTTAATACTTTCACGTTTGCTCGTAGTCATAGGTGTTTTCTTCTGATCTTTTAGTACGTCACCTTCCGCCTTCGCTGGTTGCTTTACTCCTACTTTTGTTAATACGTCTGTATCGCTAGAACAAGCTCCCAAAATCGATATTGTAGTCAACGCCACCCCTACTATAAGTACTTTCTTAAATGACTTCATTCTAATCCCCCTGGTGTTTTTTTAATATCTAGTAATCAACGTATTTTAATTAATACGGAACTATTCAGTTCTATACAACTTGCTATAGCCTTCTCCCTCATGCACCTTTTTATATAAAATGAAACTTTAATCAACCCTCACCAATCATCTTCGTTACAAATATTAACATTAAATATAACTAATAAATAGTATATTTCTGCTATTCATTTACATTTTTGTTACATAATATTGTCCGAAACGAACAATATTAAACTCGAATTAACAATACTTATCATACATTCCGTATATAATAACATTAAAATTTAATTTAAAAGTCACTTTGCATGCATTTTCTGTTGTAACGCCAAAAGAAAAGACCTTTCTAACGATTTTATTCTATCGCTAAAAAGGTCTTTTCTATTTTGGCTAAAAACTTAGCACTCTTCTGGCTTACCAGCATTCGTCGCTGTACGGAAAGATGATCCAAATCTGCATGATGCGATTGCGTTTAGATAATCAATCGTGAATTATGCGTTCAATTTAAAGCAGGTTAAAAAATAATAATTCCTTATTTAATTAACATATGCATTAGTTTAACAGCCTAATGCTGCTGTACCAAATGATAGTTTAGTTTTCAATATGTGAAAAGGGATTTCTAAATGATGAATTGAATATATATTTATTGTTTACGCGTTTTTGAGAGGTTCCTTTATGGGAGATAAGCTTTACTATATTCCTGTACTTCGCACAGTTCTATAATAACTAATAGTGATGCTGTGACGGGATTTTCTATTAGTGAGATAAAGTATTTTTCAATTCATTTATTATAAATTGCAACTCTCGTCCTCAAGGATTATTTCTTTTGGGTGAAAGTTTTTTTATGATATAAGTTTCATTCTGTCATAATTTAAAGGTTTCGAGAGGAGAAATAATATGAATCCTATTTTATTAGATGTTCCGTTACAAATAGAAACAGATAGACTCATTCTTCGAGCACCACTTCAAGCAGGTGAAGGGAATGTAGTACACGAAGCTATTAAAGATTCAATTCGTGAATTAAAGCAATGGTTGTCTTTATTCCAGTCCATTCCTACTGTTGAAGAAACGGAAATCCTCCTGAGAAATGCGCATATAGATTTTTTGAAAAGAGAAAGCTTTCGCTATCTTATCTACCACAAGGAGACGAATGATTTTGTTGGAACGGCTAGCCTTCATCGAATTAATTGGAAGGTTTCGAAATGCGAAATTGGATATTGGATTAACACGCAATTTAGTGGCAGTGGATATATGACAGAAACAGTAAGTGCGTTAACAAACCTTGGATTTCAGTTATTCAAATTTAGAAGGATTGAAATACGATGTGAATCTAATAACACGAAAAGTCGTATGATCCCTGAAAAACTAGGCTTTGAACTTGAAGGGGTATTACGTAATGAAGATTTTTCAGCTGACGGTAAACAACTAGCTGATACATGCATCTATGCAAAGATAAAGTAAAACTTTAATTAGCCCGTACCAATCAGGCTTTTACGGCAAAAGAAAAGACCTCCTTAACGATTTTATCCCATCGCTAAAAAGGTCTTTCTCTATTTCTGCTAAAAACTTAGCACTCTTCTGGCTTACCAGCATTCGTCGCTGTACGGAAAGATGATCCACATCCGCATGATGCGATTGCGTTTGGATTGTCGATTGTGAATCCGCCGCCAAGCATAGATTGTTTATAGTCAATTTTTACTCCTTTAACAATTGGAGCACTTTCTGTATCGATAACAAATTCAACACCGAAAAACTCAAGAACTGTGTCGTCTTCTTTTGGTTCTACTTCAAATCCTAAGCCGTAAGAAAGGCCAGTACATCCGCCGCCGTGTACAGCAAGGCGCACGTACTTCTCTCCATCTTCAGCATCTTTTAACATATCTTTAATTTGAAAAGCTGCTTGTTCTGTTACTTCAATCATGAAATACACCATCCTTTCTGTTCTCATTCTATTATACATCTTTACGCTTCTATCTTGTACTCATACACTCCGCGGCAAATTACTTCCGCAGGTCCTTTCATTAACACGTTTCCTTCTTCAGTCCACGCAATCATTAAATCACCGCCGGCTAAATGGACTGTAATTTCCTTACCACGTTCCATCTTTCCATTTAAAATAGCAGCTACAACGGCAGCGCACGCTCCTGTTCCGCAAGCTTGCGTTACACCAGATCCACGTTCCCAAACGCGGAAGTTCATCTCGTCATCATTCAAAATTTCGATAAACTCAACATTTACTCGCTCTGGAAACATTTCATGTGTCTCGAGAACTGGTCCAAGTGTTGTAAGAGGTGCTTTTTCTACATCATCAACAAAAATAACCGCATGCGGATTTCCCATTGAAACAGCTGTAAATGCATAACGATGATTATTGTATAAGAAGTTTTCACGAATAAATGGTGTTTCACCTTCACCAAGCATCGGTATTTCTGCACGTGTTAGACGCGGTGCTCCCATATCGATTTTCGCTAATGTCACGACACCATCTTTTACTGTTACTTCAGCCGTTACAATACCAGCTAACGTTTCAATTGTGAAAATTGTTTCTTCTACTAGTTTATGCTCATACGCATATTTCGCTACGCAGCGTAAACCGTTACCACAGCTCTTTCCTTCAGAACCATCATTATTAAACATGCGCATTTTCACAGGAGCTACGTCTGAAGGGCAAATTAAAATCATCCCGTCTGCTCCAATACCAGTATTAATATTTGAAACCTTTTCCGCCACAAGAGCTAAATCTTCTTCAGGAATTTGCTCTTCAAACATATTTACATATATATAACTATTGCCAAGACCATGCATTTTTGTAAAAGAAAATTGGCTCATTTATATTCACTCCAAAAATAATTTGTTATGTTAAGTATAAAATGCATGCTTTTAGAACACAATATGAATGTCCCCCGTTTCTCATATTTGACAACGTTTGGCGATGAGCCACTCTTACACAACTTGTGTAAGAAAAAAGCCCTTCTAAAAAGGGCCTTTTTTTTATTTATCCCACTATTTTCGATTGGTGAAGGCTAATAATCAGTATTAGCCTCCCCTACGAAATAACATTTTATCTAATGAAAAAGGTGCTGCTCATTCGCAACACCTTAAAACATTGGATTTTCATCCAAATACTCATATACATTATTAACAAGCTCTTCTACTGTTGCACCTTGTACAACCTCACCATTTACAAGTGCAAACGGTCCTTCAAAACAAATACCACAATATCCTAAACAACCATACTCCATTACATCTAAATTCGGATCTTTTTCTAATTTTTCTAGAGCTGCTTGTGAACCACTTGCAAGGTTACCTACACAAAATTCAATTAATGGTTTAATCAAAATTCTCCCCCCTGTACTACAAAACAAATTACCTTCTGACTTTATCCTGCATAACGGGCAGTAAGACTCCCACCTCAAAATTCGGCGAATGCAAGGAAGTTAGTTGGGAGATAACTGTCCGTAAATGCTCGATTTGTGAAGGCTAATAATTAGTGTGGGACGAACACCTCCACCAATTAAAGTTTCACTTTATCTATAAGAAGAAAACTAAGCTGTTTCTTGTTGTTTTCGTTACACAGTCTAAACTATTTAGTTACTTCATTACTTCACTTCAAAGTAGATGACTTCTTCTATATAACATGCTACTTCCAATGAAAGAGTAACTACAAAGGAAAAACAGTTTACTTTACTTTTCTTCTTATTGTACAACAGAGTATTCATTCATGCATTGTTATTTGTTCACAAATTCGATATAATTTGATTGAGTAAAGTCAAAATATTTTATTAATATATAATTTTATGATTAGGGGATATTTCAACAGAAAAGGGGTAATCCATCATGAAACACCTCGTAATACTAGGTGGCGGCTACGGGGGAATGAGAATTCTGCAGCGGCTACTTCCAAGCAACCAACTTCCGGATGATGTACAAGTGACATTAATCGACAAAGTACCATACCACTGTTTCAAAACTGAATATTATGCATTAGTAGCGGGTACAATTTCAGAAACTCATATTCGCATACCGTTTCCTGAGCACCCACGCCTTAATATTCAATACGGCACAATAACAAATATTGATCTCGAAGAAAAAACTGTTCATCTTGATGGCGGCGAAGCAATCCAATATGATGATTTAATTATCGGACTTGGCTGTGAAGATAAATATCATAACGTTCCTGGAGCAAAGGAATATACACACAGTCTACAATCGATTGAACAAACACGTAAGACATATGAACAATTAAATAGTCTAGAACCGAATGCAACAGTTGCTGTTGTTGGCGCTGGCTTAAGTGGCGTTGAAGTAGCAAGTGAACTTCGTGAAAGCCGTTCTGATTTAAAAATCTATTTATTTGATCGAAAAGATAGAATTTTATTCCCATATCCAGAGAAATTAAGTAGATATGTAGAAGAATGGTTTGTAAAGCATAAAGTTAACATTATACGAAACTCTAACATTACAAAAGTAGAACCAAATATTGTGTACAACCACGATGAACCACTTGAATGTGATGCAATCGTCTGGACAGCTGGTATTCAAGCAAATGAAGTTGTTCGAAACCTTCCAGTTGAACAAGATGGTAGCGGACGGGTTGTCTTAACTAAATATCATAATATTCCAAATAACGAGCACATTTACGTTGTAGGAGATTGCGCAGCACTTCCACATGCACCATCTGCCCAACTTGCTGAAGGTCAAGGAGAACAAATTGTCCAAATATTATTAAAACGTTGGAATAATGAACCACTTCCTGACGAACTACCTGTAATTAAATTAAAAGGTGTTCTCGGTTCTCTTGGTAAGAAGCACGGTTTTGGTTTATTAGCAAACCAACCATTAATGGGACGTGTACCGAGATTATTAAAATCTGGTCTTCTTTGGATGTACAAATATCATAAGGGTTAATACTTTACAGGCTGTCTACTATGTAGGCAGCCTCTTTGCATCAGTTTTTAAAAATTATCAGACACATCTTTCTCAATATGTATAATGATTTATTTTTCATTTTTATATTAAAAACTATTGATAAACAGTGTATGCTATTTGTAAGTTGTCTTATTATTTCCTTTAAGACCGAATTCATTCGGTCTTATTTTTTATGTGATAAATACTTTTGTAGGAGGCATTACATTCAACTTATGAACTTATCGAAACTAAACAATCGAATAGAAGCGAAAAAGAAAGAGTTAATCTATCTCGTTGAACGATACGGCTTCACTCATGATAAAGTGATTTCTTTCAGCCAAGAATTAGATCGTTTACTTAACTTATTAATAAAACTCAAGATGAAGAAAAAACGTTGCTCTTTATAACCATTATCCTCCCTTTTTTGATACGATATAACTAGAATCAGAAAGGAGCGATTTATGTTTATATTAAAAGACGTTATATATAAAGATATCCTACACATTCCTTATTTACAGATTAAAAATGAAAAAATCACATGCATTATCGGTGAGAGTGGGAGCGGAAAAAGTACATTGCTCCGCATGTTAAACGATTTACAATCTCCAACATCCGGTACAATTGAATATAACGGAAAATTAATTTCTGATTATCCGCCTATTCAATTACGTCGTGACGTAGTTATGCTTGGGCAAACTCCACCTATTTTTGATGGAACCGTTAAAGACAACCTATTAATGGGACTTCGTCTTGCTGAAAAAACATTTCCAAATGATGATGCCCTGCGGAGTGCACTACAAACCGTTAGCTTAGACAAGCAATTAGAAGATAGCACCACCTCATTATCCGGCGGTGAAAAACAAAGACTTGCCTTTGCTCGTATTGTACTTATGGATCCGCCTGTCTATTTATTAGATGAACCCACTTCAGCACTAGACAGTGATACAGAACGCCGCGTTATGAAACAATTTACTGAACTAGCACGAAAAAAGAAAAAAACAGTTATCTTCATCACGCACTCGCAACAACTTCCAGAAGAAATTGCAGACGACATTATTGAAATTAGTAAAACAAACGGTGCAACTAGAAAGGAAGTGCTCTCTATTGAAGGGCGTTATTGAACTCCAAATTTGGCAACTGGCGGCTGCCTATATTTTTATCCTTATCTTAATTGGACTTGTAAAATTAAAAGGAATACCTCGCGAAAAACAAATCGCGCTCGCAACATTCCGTATGACGATTCAGCTCGTACTTGTTGCATATGTCCTTACATACGTATTTGAAAACAGTAATCCATTTTATACAATTGCTCTCATTACTTCTATTACTACCTTTGCAATTTTTAATATTTATAAACGAGTTAATATCCCAATGTCTAAAGAATTAAAACGAGTAGCCGCCCTTTCCATGGTCGCTGGATCAATTGGGCCACTTCTACTATTTATCTTTGTTATTATCGGTCATGACCCTTGGTATGCTCCGCAATATATCGTCCCTATTACGGGAATGTTAGTCGGTAATGCCATGACTGGTGTTTCTCTTGGAGCAAATACGTTCTTAAACAATATGAAATCGCAAAGAGGTCAAATTGAAGGTGCACTTATGCTCGGCGCAACACCGAAAGAAGCTGCTACTCCGCTCATTCGAGACGCTTTTGACTCTGCTATTTTACCAACAATTAATTCTATGGTCGGAATGGGAATTATAAGCTTACCAGGCATGATGACCGGTCAAATATTATCCGGTGTATCACCATTCACAGCCATTCAATATCAAATTGCCATCATACTCGGTATTTCTGGAAGTACTGCCTTTGCTGTCATTATCTTTTTACAGCTTGGATATAAAACGTTCTTTAATAAGCGGTGTCAGTTGAAAGAGGTTGACTATGCTGCGAAGTGAATCGTACCTCTCGCTTGGTAAATGATGCACCGTTCACGGTGAGTGAAATTATATCAACGATTTTTTCAATATATCTATCATAACTTGCAATATATCAACGATTTTTCAAATATATCTATCATAACTCAGAATATATCAACGATTTTGTACGAAATATCGATTTACCGACAAAAAGTGACATAATAAAAAGAGGAGGCTATTCGCCTCCTCTTCTATTTACTACGCCTTCTTAACGAACTGTGATTTTAACTTCATAGCTCCGAAACCGTCGATTTTGCAATCGATATCGTGATCGCCATCAACTAGACGGATACTCTTTACTTTCGTACCGATCTTCACAACTGAAGAAGTTCCTTTTACTTTTAAATCTTTAATAACAGTAACAGCATCGCCATCTTGAAGAACGTTTCCGTTCGCATCTTTTACAACTTTTGCACCATCATTATTTTCAGCTTCTGCGTCTTGGCCCCACTCATGAGCACATTCTGGACATACGAAAAGAACGCCATCCTCATACGTATATTCTGAATTACATTTTGGACAATTTGGTAAAGTAGCCATAAATTCATTTCCTCCGTTCATTATTTATACGTAAAAATCAAAATTGATGTTTACATCTCGATAAATAAAATTTGTATAGCATTTCTTTATAGTGCCATAGTCTCACGTTATTGACAACCCTACCTCAAATTCTCATTTTTTATTGTATTTTACAAAATTTCAATTCGTATGCCTTTTTTCCATTTGCTCTTCTACTAATTTTAAAAATCTTCGTTGTGCATTTTTATTTTTTTACGAGCAATCAAACCCTTAGCGAACTTTGTAGTTCGTAATAAATAACTTTCGATACTTCTCGTCTTCATATATCATTCGAAACCATTCATACTGCTGCAAGTAAAGTATGTTAGCATCAATCTTTTTCGTGTGTAAACCCGTACTTAAACTAATAGATTCTATTAGAGCTTCTATTAATGCTGAAATCATTTCTCTCCCCCCTAATAAACAAAAGAAGAACCTTCACAAGATTCTTCTTTTCAAAATGAACGAGTTCCCTCTAGAAACCCCAATTATTTTCTTCAATGTAAATTTGATATTCTTCTACTTCTTCTTCACTTAACTTTTTATTATTTTCATATACCTCTTGCCACTCGAAATAATCTTCATCGAAATAAACAGCGAATTTAATTTTCACGTTTTTCTTCTCTGTATAATCATAACCAGTAAACTCTACTACGTCATAATCTTTTTCTTTCTTCACAAACTTCCAAGTTGGATTATCAGTCATAATCTCTAAAGTAACCCCTTCATCACTTGAACGAACAACGTTTTTAATATTCGGCTCAGTTGGTAAAAAGGACAGCCCGAACGCAGCTAACCCAAACACAATCCCGACTATAATCTGTAAACCAATCATACCAGCTACACTAACGCCACCCTTTGATTGTAAGAAATACGCCTTCTCATGATCAGACGCATCTTCTCCCTTACGAAAAACACGAACAGCATGCTTATAATATAAACAGTTTCCTTGCCATCCAGTAAATATCATCATTCCTAATTGAAGAGCTAAACTAAATGTTACATAAATCCCATCTGGAATATCTATAAAAGGGGGTATAACTATACTAGGTATAGCCAATAACGCAAATATAATAAATAACTTATACATTTTACGATAAGCTAACCAAAAAGTTGGGAAGAAAAAGGCTACCCAATTCCATGTATTCCCTTGCGCTGGATTTTCTACTTTCCCCCACTTAAAGTCATAATAAGCTGTATTCTTTTGAACAACTTTATGTAATTCTTGTGGAGAAATTGTTTCTTGTAAAACAGTGTCCTTCACGTACATCATCCTTTTCTTATTTCTATATACATTTATTGTATATGTACAAAATGAAGGAATCTAACAAAAAGTACACATATTTCATAAAAATGAACGGAAATCGAATATATTCCGACAATTATCCGTTTCTTATTTCATTTTACTTTTAAATATATTAAAATAATCATGTATCATACCTTTAATACACTAAGTTAATTATTTTATATATTCACTAAAAAGGATGCATCAAAATCATTTTTATACATCTTTTTTAGTGAATATATACTACATTTCCTCCCTCTTAATCACGTTGGAATACTATGTTTATTTACCCCACATTCCCCTTCACTTTCTCAATAATATCTTCTATACGTTCCGCTATACATTCTTTCTCCCATTCTCCCTCACCGTGCATAGCTGTATAAACTGGACAATTCTCATCATTACTATCTACAAAAATCGGGTCTCCAAGATATGAATCTATGCCGATTACAATCCATCCTTCTTTCCAATCTCCTTCTTCATTCCCGGCTAAGCTTTGCCCTTCTTCATCAAAACTATAACCAAGTTGCCCTTCTTCTATTTCTTCACTATTAAACAATTCTATCGTCATAGGTTCAGATTCATACTCTAGCTCAATTTCATTATCCTCAGCACGATCTACATGTGCTAAAAGTTGTTTAATTTTATTATGGTTAATCATGACATCTTCTCCATTCTATCTTTTAAAAATCTAATTTTATTCATAATGAGCTGCCGCAAGTAACATTTGAGCAATGAACTTCCATGGAATATTTTCTGGAATCTTCTCCCCTTGATTTATATAAACGCCTTCATAATCACCTAACCAACCATTTAATGCCTCTAAATAAGTCTCTACCTCTACATTCTCCCATTCATCTTTGTTCACTTTAAAATCCTTTTGGAGGTATACAAGGAATTTTAATAAATCTTCTTTAGAATTTACGTGATTAAGGTATTCGTACACATTCATACTCCATCCCTCCCTCTATTGCGCGTTATCTAAACTAACTATAATATATGACTTAAGATTCTTAAAACTATTATTTGAGGTAACCGAATATGAAGAGTACAATTTGGGCAGAAGATGACTATTTAAAACTAGCACCCATTAACGACGAACTAATCAAAAAAGCAGAAGAGGTACTGAACGTAAAGCTTCCAGAATCATACATAAACCTTCTAAAAGAACAAAATGGGGGAACTCTTCGTCTTGATACTCACCCTACTTCGAAGCCAAATTCTTGGGCAGACGATCACGTTAATGTATCTGGTTTATATGGTATTTCTTTTGATGAAAATGAATCTAGTATTTTAGAGAGTCGCTATTTAATTCGAGAATGGGAAATGCCTGAAAATATCGTACTTTTATCTGGTGATGGACATACATGGATTGCATTAGACTATCGAAATGTAGCTGAAAATCCTCCAGTTATATTTATCGATAATGAGTTTGAGGAAATTATTGAATTAGCACCTAACTTTGAAAGTTTCTTACAAAACTTAACTACGTATGAATATGACGAAGAATAAGTCTCGCTCTAAAAAGGATCGAGATTTCATTACAAATTTACACGCCACTTTAAAACCACTCGGCTTTAAGAAAAAAAGACATACATTTTTCAAAGCTGAAAACGGATTTTATAAGCTCATTAACATACAAAAAAGCCAGTTTGGAGATGATTTTTATATAAATATAGGAGTTCACCCTATCGGTCTCCCGCAGCTTATTACGAACCAATTACAAATAAAAGAAAACATTTCAATATTCGATTGCATTCTACAAACGAGAATAGAGCCTATGCATATCAAACAGAACCAGTTATTGCATAATGTTTCACATGAAACTATCAACATTCCGAGTTACCTTTCTACTATTTTCGACTGGTTTCAAACGTGGGCGTCTTATGAAAATTTAGTGGAAGTAAATATACATTCCATTACTCCGATACTAGCTGTCGTTCCAATATTAGAAGAAAAAGCGTTTCTACTTCTTACCTGTTTTTCTTTCTACAAATTAAAACAGCACGAACAAGCTAATCGCTATTTACAGCAATATTTACATTGCACTGTGCATCTGAATACCGAGGAAAAAGAGCCCATATTCTTTCACGAAGTTGATATGTATATGAAAAAACTAGTAGAAAGCACAATGTAATTTCACATTGTGCTTTCTACTAGTGCTTTATATTCCTCTTGTAACTTTTTAAATTGTTCTTCATACTTTTGCATCTTCACAGTATCCGTTTTTGAATTAAGGACTGGCCTTCTTCTCCCAGTCACCATTATATTTTTCCCATCTATTGCATCGTTTATATATACGTAAGGTTTAAAAGACTCACATACCGTATATGGCAATGCTACAGAAAGCTTTGCATACTCTTCCACCTTAAATTGATTAGATAAGCTTAACTCCTTTAAATTTTTCAATTGCATTAACGGTTCTAATGAATCATCTTTAACCTTTAAATTCATCAAAGTAAGCTTTTGCAACTGCTGTAATTCAGCGAGTGGTTTTAAAGTTTGTACTTTCATCGCTGTATTTATCCCACCACCCATATAGTAGGTATTGAGTTGTGTGCACTTACTTAAAGCACTTAAATCTTCTAACTTAGAAAAATCATCAATTAGTAAGGATTTGAGTTTTTTATTATAATCAATATCCCATAACGTCTTCGCTTTTGTATTCCAGCACATATACAACTGTTGTAAATTAGACAATTTCTGAAGGCTACTTAAATCCTCGACCCTCATTTCGTAAACGTATAATATATCGGGACAAACATACGTAAGAATATGATCAAACTGCTTTTGATTTACTGTGAACACCCATAATTTTTTAACTTTCAAAGATGCTAGTCGTTCTATATTTTTTGTTTTCCCCTCAATCGCTACTTCTTCTAAATCACCAGCTATACTTGCTAAGTCTTTCATAATCTTCGGCTGATCACCAATCGGAAACATGTTATCTCCCCCTACAACTCCCAAGTAATATTCATTTCTTCAAATGAGTCCTTACTAACTTCCAATCCTTCGCTATCTTCCGTCCCAATCATTGCTACTTCTTCTTTAGACAACTTAATTTCCTCATTTGGACTTTGGATTTTTTTCTTATACACGAGTTGTAAAAGCTCTATTTGTTCCTCTGTCAGTTCATACTCTTCTTCCAGTCTTTCAATTGCTGATTCTGTATCAAGTAATGGAATTTCTAGTAAGAATCCGCCGTGCTCTTCCATCTCTTCAAATGAATCAATTGAATACGCACCGCTATCCTCAATCCAAAATGCAGTTGTAATAAAAGGAACTGTTTCGCCTTCTACTTCTTCTAATACGTATTGAAGTGCTTCTTCTTGCGCAATATCTATTACTTCCGAAGGTGCCCCTTCAAAATAATTTTTCGCATCAATCCACTCATCAATTCTCTCACTATTCACATCTTGAAGACATACAATCGTGTAATTCGGATGAAACGTAATTGTCCCTTGTCCGCCTTGAGTATCTTGCATACTATAGTTAAATCCGTCCCATGAACTTTCATGTGAGAAATCTGGACAATGTGCTACATTAATTGCATGGGCAATCGAATTTAAAATGCACCCTTTCCATAATTGTTCTTTATCTATATGTAATTTATATTTACTCATCCGCTTCCCCCATGCACATATTTTTTTCTATTATCTTTCCTCTACACAATACTTGTAAATACTTTTCTATCTACTACAAAATAAAAAAGACATCCTTTTTAAAAGGCATCTTTTTATAGTTGAAAATTTATTAATAAATAAAACGAATTATTTAATAAATGAATCCCAATTGGAACGAGTAAATTCTTCGTTTTCTTATATGTGTATGCTAAACATATACCCATACCAAAAATATATAAAATACTACCTACTGTAAGGGGATGGCCTAAAGTAAATATACAAGCACTTATAACGGCACTAGTAAGTATAGAAAAGCGCTGAGATAATTTCGTGAAAAATATCCCTCGAAATAAAAGTTCTTCCCAAACCGGTGCAAAAATCATGAGTACAACTACGTATAAAATGATTTCACTTTTAGTAGGCTTTATTACTATACTAGACTCATCCACACCAAGCCCATGTGGTAGAACTAAATTTAATATTGCAAGATATATAAGCATTACAATCGCTGTCATTACTATCGTTACATAGTGTTTAAAATTATTGAATTGTAATGATTTTATTAAATGTAAGCAGCAATTTCTTGCCGGTGCATACATTACGATAATCATACAAAACGTGAAAGGTGGAATAAGATGATCTACATACCATGGGTATAAGGAAGAATCATATAAAAGGTTCAAAAAACCAATTCCATGCATGACCCCAAAAATAATTAATAGAATGCTAATTACTTGGCGCATACTCATTTGTTCATTCTTTTCTTCATATGTAGCTAATTCTATATTCATCCTATCCCCTCCAGTATAATTAAACTTTTTAAACCATTATATACCAAATTTAACATAAAAAAGACAATACACCCCACTGTATTGTCCATTTTCGTCCCTACCATTTCTCTCTACACGTCTCAATTAAATGCAGTAAGTACCTCTTCGTCATATCTGCTCTTCTCCACCTTGAGAGCATTCGCTTTTCTTTTGGATTGTGCCGTATTCTCGCTACTTCTTTTAATAAGAGCTCCCATTCTTCCGCTGAACGTTCTGACAAGTATTGCAATCCTCTATCTTTTGAAACGATTGTTTTATGATTTAGTGTATATAAAATACGTCCCATCGTAACGACAGCTGATTCTACCCACTCTTCTATAAAAAATAAATATGGCTTCTTCGCCTTTTCACTCCAGTACTGTTCTACGTTGTATTTCATCGTATTTACTACATCATTCCATTGTATTTGCAGCGGAAGATCTTCTGCTTCTTTTCCGGTAACTGTAATGCCTTGATTTTTCAACGTCCACCATGTGACCGCATTAATGTCCCAATGACCAACATTAGCTTTACCATCTGCACAATACACGTACTCGTTCATTTCATCATTGTATTTCCCTAAGTCAGCAAGCGGAATATACATACCGTCCATTCTTTTACCTAGCGTATTATCACTAAGTTTCTTATGTAGTTCCACAAGCTGCTGTTTTTCAGCTTCATTCACGGAATCATTTATCACTGTAACAAAATCAACATCGCTCGTTTCCTTATAAAATGCACCTAGTGCGATGGATCCGTAAATATATACCCCGACTATTTTTTCATCCAAAAAAATTTCTTTTAATTCTACTGTGTACCGCTCCATTAACTGTTGTACTTCCGTCGGTAACGCATGCTTCACTCCATTTTTCATATCTATCCCTCCAATAAAAAAAGCCTTTGCAAATTCGCAAAGACTTCTTGTTTTATAAATATTTCTCGATTTCTTCGTAAACATCCTTCAAACGAGGATTTCCTTCTCCAACAATTTCTCCATTTACAAGAACGACCGGATAAAATAAATCTTCTTCCACTACGCGCTCAGCGAATGCTTTCTTATCTTCATCTTCTTGTTCTTCTTGGAAATCAATATACTCGAAATTAAATTTATTTTCTTGTCCTTCATATTTACGACCAATTGCCGCTTGTAACCATTCAAACGTTTCTGTTGAAGATGGCATTCCGACGCAGCTCGCACAAATTACTTTCGTCCCATACACTTGAACATTAACCATTTCTTCTCCCCCACTTCTTGTTCCAACAGTATATTCAGATGTCTTATTACATAAGCACATCATTTTACAAACTTATTCCATACCCCTATACTGAAAAAACACGATACAATATTTCGACAATAAAACAAGAAGAGAAAAAATAGATTTTCCCCTCTATCTTGATTATAATAAAACTGATGAAAGGAGTCGATAAAAATGGAAAACCCACATATGCAAGAACAAGTATTAGAAGTATTAGATAAATTACGTCCATTCTTACTTCGCGATGGCGGAGACGTTGAATTAGTAGACATTGAAGAAGGTATCGTAAAACTACGCCTTATGGGTGCATGCGGAAGCTGCCCAAGTTCTACAATCACACTAAAAGCTGGTATCGAGCGCGCGTTACTTGAAGAAGTACCAGGCGTTATTGAAGTAGAACAAGTATTTTAATCTAAAAGCGGAAGCGGCTCGTTCAGAACAGGAGGTCATTGGAGCTCCTGACGAAGAGGCGCTTTTTGCCTCACAGGAAGGCGCGAAATGGCCGACTGTTCTAGCCGCTTCCTAAAAAGAGACCCATTTGGGTCTCCTTTTTTTATTCAAATCACATTTATCCGTTAACATCATAAAACAAAATTGGAAATCCTTCTCAAAAAATGCGATAATTAATACTATATAGTGAATCGTTCACACATATACAGTAAGAAAACATAGGGGGATGACACATGCCAAGAATGGGGAACACTTTTTTAACAATTCAAGAACTAGAAAAGAAAAAAGAGTATTTATTAGGCCTTTCATCCGTTATACCAACATGGAATACAAGCTATCAATTTTTATTTAAAGAAATCCAGCAAGAATTATTGGGTAAAGTAAATGAAAAACTCGAAAGACATCAATTCGTTTTAAATATATGTACAGATCAACAGGTAGGGGCATAATGTATTACATAAAATTGTGGTATAAAAAAGAGGCCTCCAGCGGTCTCTTTTTTATACGTTTAAGATAGCCAATCTAATTTTCTAATCCCAAGCTTATCTACTGGTAAACGAAGTGAGCCATAAAAATGCTTCATAAATTGCTCTGAGCGGTTCACATCGTGTAAAATGGCTTCTAAGCGATCTCTATATATGCTTTTTTGTTCTTCGTTTCCAGTTTGATAATATCGTTCGACCGTTTCAAAATAGTGCAGCGGGAACAGGAGCCTTGCAAATAATAAGCGCCAGCCAAATGAGGATAGCGAATAATTGCGTTCATAATCTGTAACAAATTGAATTATTGTTTGCTCCCAGTCTTTCTTTTTTTCTATCATCATATAGCGAATTAATTCTGCCATATCTCGAGTTGGGTGATCATACACCCAATCAAAAGGAAGTTTGAGCCGCTTCGTTTGATGCCATAATAAAGGTGTGAATCGTTCTTGGCAAATTGTTGCTGCATCCGTTAGTTGCGGCGTATCATCCATTTCTGTATCGACAACATATTGAATTGCATTTTCTGCAACTCCTAAGTAATACGGGAAGGATTCAATAAACAATTGATCGAATACATCTGAAGGGTGGTTCATCACTTGTGATTGCCAAAACTTTTCTAATTGATCGAGCCTTTTTTCCCATAACGCTTTCCATTCACCAATGCGGCTTAATTGCTCAATTTCTTCTGGAAAGAATGCACCTCGTTTATGGAATATAGAAAGCTCACTTCCTAATGACATAGCATGTCGTTCTAACGTGCGCATACCTTTTAATAAGCAGTAATTTTGTTCTTCTATCTCACTTACATAGTAGCCGTGTATAGTCGGAACGAAAGTCGCTACAGTTATATCCCCTTGCTGGTTCATATAATCACTGAGCTTTTTCATCTCTACAAGTACTTCTTCCTCCATTTCTCCAATTGGAACAAGTACATAAATTTTGTTGCGAATCCAAAAGCTTTTATAGGGGCCAAGGGGGATTAATTCTTTAACATGCATGTGATAATGCTCATAAATATGCTGAATCATCGCAGTCGCCACCTATGGTTTTTCTTTATATATATGAGCTTGTGCTCGCCTTTCATTCCTATGCACATGATAAAGCAACGAAACGTATACAAATACTAAAAAGAAAAAAAGGTGATAAACATGAAAGAATCAAATCAACTACAAGAAAGAGCATTACAACTATTACAAGAACGCGGTGTAACAATTGACGATATTGCTGAACTTGTTCATTTTCTTCAAAAAAAATATCATCCAAATTTAGAGATGTCAGAATGCCGTTACAATGTAGAACGTGTACTATCAAAACGTGAAGTACAAAACGCACTGATTACTGGTATCGAGCTTGATGTCCTTGCTGAAAAGGGAATGCTAAGTGAGCCGTTACAAGATATCGTAAAACGTGATGAAGGCTTATACGGAATTGATGAAGTTATCGCACTTTCTATCGTGAATGTATACGGATCTATCGGTTTCACGAACTTTGGATATATCGATAAATTAAAACCTGGTATTTTAGAATACTTAAATGATAAATCAACTGGAAAAGTGCACACGTTCCTTGACGATATCGTTGGCGGAATTGCTGCCGCTGCCTCAAGCCGTTTAGCGCACCGAGCTGATCACTCGGAATAATAATGTTTTCTAGACCGTCAGTTTCATGCTGACGGTCTTTCGTATTCCATAAGCATAAATTCTCTTCCACGACTCAAAAAAATAGGCCCTTGCTTAAATCCGATATTTTTATATAGCGTAATCGCTCTTGTATTAAATGTTGCTACACTTAATCGAAACATTTTCGAATTAAATTCCTTAGCAGCAAACGCTATTCCAGCTTGAAAAAACATTTCTCCCATGCCCTTCCCTGTTAAATCTGGCTTCATGCCAAGTCCGATATCAATCATATCTTCTCCACCATATAAATGAGCATCTCTTCCACCTGGTACTTGTGCATTTTCTCCAAAACAAAAATAGCCGATGAACTCTCCATTATCGTTACAACAGCCATAATACGTTCCATCTAATAGCTCTTCTATTACTTCTTTCTCGCCTGAAAAACTATATAAACTATATGGTTCCTCGTACGTCCACGTATTTATCTCATTTGCTTCTTCCTCTGTTAACTTATGTATATCCACTTTCTCTTTCCCCCTATTATATTCCTATTAACAATATTCGATATTCATCTTATAATTCATCTTTCTCAATATACTTTTTTAATTTCTCGCTTCATTTTATGGAAGATTTTCCTTATTATGTTACGATTAAACAGAATCATTACAAATAAGGTGGTGACAATGTGAATTACTTTTCTTATCTCTCCTCAGAAGAACGGCAAAATTTTTTCTATAAAGAACCTCTTAGTTTTTCAAAAAATATAGGGAAAGAACAACTAGCTTACGCACTAGGGGCTACACTATATACTCCTGGCACGAAAGAAACGATTGCAGAAGATATAATTAGAAAGAAACATGTGGATGCTACCTCAATTATTCTTTGTCTAGAGGACGCTATCAGCGATGAGGAAGTACAACTTGCAGAGCAAAACATCGTCGTTCAAATACAGCAAATCGCCAACTTAGTCAGTGTCAACATACTAAATCAAGCAGACATCCCACTTCTTTTTATTAGAGTTCGACAGCCCAGTCAAATGAAGACAATTGTTACTGAATTAGGTAGTGCTGTTCATTGTTTATGTGGTTTTGTCTTTCCAAAATTCACACCTATTAACGGAAAGACTTATATCAATCAGCTTGCATATATAAACGAGTTATACTCATTATCGCTATATGGCATGCCGATTTTAGAATCACCAGAAATTATGTATAAGGAAACACGGGCAGAATCATTATTACAAATAAAAGATTTACTAGATTCTTATCACGATTACATCTTAAATGTACGTATTGGTGCTACTGATTTTTCAAGTATATTTAGTATTCGGCGCAATAAATACACACCTATCTATCATATTACTGTTGTCCGTGATTGTATTTCAGACATTATTAACGTTTTCTCAAGGGCAACAAATGAATATATTATTTCAGGATGTGTATGGGAATATTTTTCTAATGATCATGAAGAAGGGCTTATTCAAGAGGTATCACTTGACCATGCAAATGGCTTAATCGGAAAGACAGTTATTCACCCATCTCATATTAAAGTTGTACAGGCAATGCACATTGTCACAATGGAAGATTATTTAGATGCGAGATCAATTTTACAAAATGCAGATACGTATAATGGAGTGCTAAAAAGCAGTTTTTCTAACAAAATGAATGAAGTAAAACCTCATTATGGTTGGGCTCGCAAAACCATTTTAAAATCTAATATTTACGGGGTGCTACATGAAAACAAACAATTCACCGATCTCCTTATTACAAACGCAAAGCAACACGTATAACGTTTTAAATAATATACAAGTTCATGTAGAAGTACGTGATAATCCATATAATTTAGCGCTAGACAGTCTTTTTCAAATGGCTGCGAGAATAAATAAGAAACGTAGTTTTTTATTTGTGAGTACAATCCTTGGAAAGCATCTTCCTATTAAACCTGCAGTCTCCCTATCAAGTGGAGTTGCTCTCGCTGCAAGATATATGGAAATACTACATAATATTTCTCATCCATTTCAAAAAGAAATTTTAAATCTCATTTCATTAGAAATTGATGAAATCCCAGAGGAAGTATTTCGTTATCAATATCCTCTGCAAGAAGAAGTTTTATTCATCGGATTCGCTGAGACAGCGACAGCACTTGGTCATTCTATGTTTCAATGCTTTCAAAATGCAAAGTATGTACATACAACTAGGGAATCGATACCCCACCTAGAATCTGTCATTACATTTGAGGAAGAACATTCTCATGCAACATCGCACCGTTGTTATGTGGATGAAAGCTTTTTTCAAAACAGCAATCCTATTGTTCTCGTAGATGATGAGATGACAACAGGAAAAACAGCATTAAATATTATTAGATCGATTCAAAATAAATTCCCACGGGAAGAATATATTATTGCTTCTTTATTAGACTGGCGTTCTCATACTAATAGAAGACAATTTAAACAATTAGAAGAAGAACTTCAAATTAAGATTCATGTTATTTCTTTATTAGAAGGCAGTATTCATACAACTGGCCAACCATTGAATATTGCAAAAACAGATATTCAAATTGAAGAAAGTAAACTTAATTTCAAAAAGCATATTCTTACCTGCCCAAAATTACCCTATACATCAAATTATATAAAATATACTGGGCGATTTGGCATTTCAGCATATGAACAAAAACACATTCATTCTTTCGCTCAAGAAGCAGGAAAAACTTTAAAAGAGAAAGAATTGGAAAACGAACACTTTGTCTCGGGACAGGTGAATTTATGTATATCCCAATGAAAATTGCTGCTGAAATGGGTGAAAATATTTTATATCAATCTACAACAAGAAGCCCTATCCATCCTGTTTCAAATGATGTGAACTACGCCATTCATAATCATTTCTCATATCCAAGTCCTGAAGATTCTACTATTACAAATTACTTTTATAATATTTCACCTCATGATTACGATGAAGTATTTGTTTTTATTGAGCGTGATTTAGGGGAAGAAGCCCTGTCTCCTCTTCTACAGCAGTTACAAACAGTCATTCCTTTTATTCATATCGTCTTATTTTCAAATAGCATAGAAAAGGAAGGTTGATAATTATGGTAAAAGTAAATTCTCATATTAGTAGTTACAATCCAAATGATGCTATTTTTCTATTAAAAGATATTAGTGATTTAATGAAAGAAAGTTCCACGGAAACTAGAGAACAAGCAATTCAAGCTGGCACACATTATTCCGAAATGTTACCAATGGAATATAAACCATCTAAAGCGTATATGGATTTATTCTTTTCTTCCCTGCAACAATACAAACACAAACTAGCCATCGCTGTTGGAGTTGTCGCCGAACAGATTATACAAACTAAAGGAACTAACCTTGTCCTCGTTTCATTAGCTCGTGCTGGTACACCTATTGGCATTCTTATCAAACGCTACATACGCTATCAATACAACCTTGATGTACCTCACTATTGTATTTCTATTGTTCGCGGACGCGGTATTGATGAAAATGCACTCCATTATATTTTGGAACATCACCCTAAAGAAACAATTCAATTCATTGATGGGTGGACTGGAAAAGGTGCAATAAAAAAAGAATTAAAATATGCAGTACACACATTTAACGAACGAAATAATACACACATTTCTCATTGTATGGCTGTGCTTGCTGATCCCGGTTACTGTACTTCAATTTACGGTACACGTGAAGATTTTCTTATTCCTAGCGCTTGCTTAAATGCAACAGTCTCTGGACTAATTAGCCGCACTGTACTAAATGACACCTATATCGGTCCAAATGATTTTCATGGTGTTAAATATTATAAAGAGCTAGAACAAGAAGACTTATCAAATTTCTTCGTTGATGAGGTAACAGAGTTATTCCCTTCTGTTCATTCTCATATAGATAATCAATTACGTTATATTACTTCAACTTACACTGATCCCTCTTGGCAAGGATTAAAAGATATACAGTCTATCCAAAATCACTTTGAAATTGACGATATTAACTTAATTAAACCAGGAGTCGGTGAAACAACTCGCGTATTACTCCGGAGAATACCGTGGAAAATTTTAATACGTAAGCAAAACAATCCCGATTTAAAGCATATTTTACTTCTCGCTAAAGAAAAGAATGTCCCAATTGAAATCTATGAGAATATGGCTTATTCATGTTGCGGACTCATTAAGCCTCTTCAGAGGGAAACGTTATGATTTTCGCCAGTGATCTTGATCAAACGCTTATTTATTCCCGGAAATCATTTCGTGCCCCTATAGAAGATGAATCAATTCAACTCATTGAAACTTTAGATGGGAAAGAAATTTCTTTCATATCACATAAAACCATTTCACTACTAAAAAAATTACAACTGCACTCACATTTCATCCCAGTTACAACAAGAACTATTGAGCAGTTTCAGCGGATTGCTTTATTCCAAAACGAAATCATTCCCGAATACGCCATTACAAGTAACGGCGGTAATATCCTTCATAACGGTAAACAAGATGGTACTTGGAACAGGACAGTAAAAGAAAGACTATCGGTTGAATGTATAGAGAGAAACGACATACTAAAGGAATTTGGGCAAATAGCTCATAAAGATTGGGTTATATCACAAAAAACAGCTGATGATCTATTCCATTATTGCATCATTAAACGGGAGAACATTCCTTATGATGAATTATCATCCTTCACTTCCTGGTTAGACAAACAAGGCTGGAATCATTCACTTCAAGGTAGGAAGCTATACTTTGTACCAAAACCAATTAACAAATGGGATGCCGTGCAATATATAAAAGAAATTTTGCAAATAGATACGATTATTACAGCTGGGGATTCTTTACTTGATTTATGCATGCTTGAAAAGACGAATCATGCCTTCGCACCACTTCATGGTGAATTAGGAGCAATGCATGATAACTTACAACCTCATATTTTAAAAACAGACGCAATCGGCATATATGCCGCAGAAGAAATCGTAAATAAATCACTTCAAATTATTCACAGTTCATTACCTACCTCATGATCATAATATGCACAATTGCATACGCACCGCAATTAAACAAATGGTACAATTTATTTGAATCGCTGTTGCTACACTTCTTGATTAAAGAAAAGGCGTTAACACGGAAATTAGCGTCTTATCAACCTCAAGCAATTGGCACATTTTGTCATCTTAAAAGACACTCCAACGAGTGTCTTTTTTCTATATCCAACAAGGACTTACTCATTTCAAAGTATAAATACATAAAATAATGTAAATCATTACACGCATGAATCACTTTCTAAAAGTTATAAAGTAGATTCAAAATAAAAAAGCACTCTTAACTAGAGTGCTTTTTACTTTCAAACAAGGAGGCTACATATATGGATAGCACTCTCGTATTTAATTTCGGCATCGGTCTTGTCATTATTTTATTTGTCTTCTTTGTACTTTGTATGAGCGGGGTATAAAAAGGCGATTTTCGGGCGTCTTTTTATACATATGTATTACTTGACTTCTATAAAAGCAGTAACCATAATAGTTACAGATATACAAATAACTATTCACATATCCACAAATAGGAGGAAGAAAAATGAAACATGTAATCGTTTATGCACACCCAAATACAGAAAGCTTCAACCATGCGATTTTAGAAACGGTAAAAAGTGAGTTAGAAGGAAACGGTCATGAAGTACGCGTTCGCGATCTATACGAATTAAACTTCAATCCAGTATTAGGCGCTTCCGATTTCATCTCGTTTTCTCAAGGAAACACACCAGAAGATATTAAAGAAGAGCAAGAGCATATCTCTTGGGCTGATAGCATTACATTCATTTATCCAGTTTGGTGGGCGGGACTTCCAGCTATTTTAAAAGGATACGTTGACCGTGTATTTAGCCACGGCTTCGCTTATGCTTACGGTGAAAACGGTATTGAAAAGTTATTAAGCGGTAAAAAGGGCTTATTATTATCTACAATGGGAAATTCGAAAGAAGCATACACAGCAGGCGGTATGTTTGACGCAATGAAGAAAACAGTGGATGTTGGTATTTTTGAATTTACAGGCATTGAAACAATTGAGCATACATTCTATACGAGTGTTCCGTCTGTGGATGACAGTGTGCGTAAACAATATCTTGAAGAAGTTAAAGATGTTGTGAATCGTGCATTCTAATAAAATTATATCAGCGATTTTTTTAATATATCAGCGCAACTCAGATTATATCGGCGATTTTTCAAATATATCGACTTACCTACAAAAATCGACACTAGTCACAACTGAATGTTAGCCCACACCAATCGGGCTCCCCGCAAATATCAGAAAAAAAGCTGTTCCAAAGTTTGGAACAGCTTTCTTCATTACATCTTCTCAATCCACTCCGTCAAGTTATGCACAACTTGCGTCGGTTGTACTTCATATTCTGTTAACTTCTCCACAGTTGTGACTCCAGTGTGGACAAGAAGAGTATGCATGCCAGCATTTACTCCCGCTAAAATGTCTGTATCATAGTTATCCCCAACCATTAATGCTTCATCTTTTCCTATACCAAGAACTTTTAACGCTTGTTCCATGATGATTGATTCTGGTTTTCCGATAAAGATTGGATCCACACCTGTTGATACTGCTACAACTGATGTTAATGAACCGTTACCTGGTAATAATCCGCGCTCAGTCGGAATGGCGATATCTCCATTTGTAGAAATAAACGTTGCGCCGTTACGCACAGCAAGACATGCTTTTGCTAATTTTTCATATGTGATGTCACGATCTAAACCGACAACAACGAAATCAGGATTTTCATCCACAAGTTCAAATCCTTTTTCCACAAGTGCATCGTGTAAGCCTTCTTCACCAATCATATATACAGTTGCATCTTGTTTACGTTCATAAATGAAGTTCGCAGTCGCCATACTCGTTGTGAATACTTGCTCCGCTTTCGCTGGAATATCGAAACGAACAAGCTTTTCTGCCACTTGTTCTGGTTTGCGAGTTGAGTTATTCGTAACGAATAAATATGGAATGCCGCGCTCTCCTAATGCTTTGACGAAGTCGCTTGCTTCTTCAATTTGTTCTTCCCCGCGATACATCGTACCGTCTAAGTCAATTAAGTAACCTTTATACATCGATTATGTCTCTCCTTCTATGCTAACGTTCTCACCTTATCATACCACTCTTATATTACCCGCTTTTCCAAAAGAAAAAAACGCTTTACCTTAAAGCGCCCCATAACGTTCATTTTTTCTCTTTTATTTGGTAAGAACAACTACAATCGCCCTCGCACATGTTTGCTAGCGTTTTCACATCTGCGTTCGTAAATAAACGCTTATACATCTCTTTTTCATCTTTACATACTTGTGGGAATCTCTCTGCAATTTCTTTTAACGGACAGTTTTGTTTTTCAATTACGAAAGATTTCTCTCCATCTCTCTTTATTTGAACCATATAACCATTTTTCTCTTGCATAGCTGCTATCTCTTGCACTTTATATGCTAAATTCTTTTGATTACTCACTCGCTTTTGCAACTGTTCTTCCATACGCTTCGTTCTTTCTTTTAAAACATATTGAAGTATTTTTTCATCGCCCATCCGAGCTAAATCTTCTAGCATATCAATCGCAAATTGCTTATACTCTTTCGGGAATGTATCTTCTCCCTTTTCACTTAATCCATACAAATAAGTTGGTCTTCCGACATGTTGCCTTACCATCTTAGAATAAATGAGTCCATCTTTCTCAAGATTACTTAAATGTCTTCTGATTGCCATTTCTGTAATCTCTAAAACGTCAGCTAGTTCCGCTACTGTGTGCTCTCCCTTTACTTTCAACAATTGTACAATCTCGTCTTTCGTAGTACGTGCTTCCCCCATACTTCACCCTTCTCCCTTTTCTTTCTCACATACAATATAAGATCCCCAAAAGGCATTCTCTGGGGATCTTATAAGCATAATTATTCTGGTACAAATGCAGATACAGGTCCTAATTCCTTTTCTAAATAACTGCGAATATTTGCTGGGTATTTTTCTACCACTGCAATATGTTTTTGAATCGTCTTATATAATTCATCATGATTCATTTGAATATAATCTTGCGTAAGCATTTTTCGAAGAAGGATAATTTCTTTCATCCCTTGTCCATCTTCTTCACTTATCACTCGCTCATCCATTAAAATATCAATAATATCTTCATAGCTTCCTGGATCGCGCATAATAAATCCATCAATCATCGCATTTCCTACATCTAATACAGTATCAATAATAAGATGGGCTATGCGCTCTAATGCGTAAAATTCAAACTCGGTTTCATATATCTTTTTCTCTTGAAATGTACTTGTTGCTCGTTCTAAACATACTAGCATTTGTTCTATTTTCTTTCTGTCTACAAAATACATGAATGTCACCTACCTGGAAATTAAAGCATTTACATTTTAATTGTAACGCTTTCTTCTGAAAAAATCGACAATTTTTCGAATTCACCTTTTCTCCGTTATTTGTTATAGTTATATTTGTATGATTTTTGAAATTGGAGGAATGGAATCTTGGAACGTGAACTCGCACTAGAAATTGTCCGTGTAACAGAAGCAGCAGCATTAGCATCCGCACAGTGGATGGGCCGCGGAAAGAAGAACGAAGCAGATGATGCAGCAACTACAGCAATGCGTGATATGTTTGATTCAGTAAACATGGCAGGTACAGTTGTAATCGGTGAAGGAGAACTTGATGAAGCACCGATGTTGTATATTGGTGAAGAACTAGGAACAGGTAACGGTCCAGAAGTAGACATCGCCGTTGACCCATTAGAAGGTACAAACATCGTTGCAAAAGGTCTTGCAAATGCAATGGCAGTTATTGCAATCGCAGACAAAGGGAACCTTCTTCATGCTCCTGATATGTACATGGAAAAAATCGCGGTTGGTCCAAAAGCAGCTGGTAAAATTAGCTTAGATGATCCAATTGAAAAAACAATTGAAATTGTAGCAGAAGCTAACAATAAAAAGATTCGCGATCTAACAGTTATCGTTCAAGAACGTGAGCGTCATCAAGATATTATTGACCGTGTTCGTGCAAAAGGTGCACGCGTAAAATTATTTGGTGACGGTGATGTTGGTGCGTCAATCGCAACAGCACTACCTGGAACGGGTATCGACTTATTCGTAGGTATTGGCGGAGCTCCAGAAGGTGTTATTTCTGCAGCAGCATTAAAGTGCCTTGAAGGTGAAATGCAAGCTCGCTTAGTTCCAATGAACGAAGAAGAAGAAGCTCGTTGTCGTGAAATGGGATTAGAAGACCCTCGTCAACTTCTTATGCTAGATGACTTAGTATCTGGGGATGATGCAATCTTCTCAGCAACTGGTGTATCTGCTGGTGAGTTATTAGACGGTGTTAAATTCCTTGGCGGAGATTTAGCTGAAACATACTCTATCGTAATGCGTTACAAAACAAGAACAGTACGATTCATTAAAACGCATCACCATTTAGATCATAAACCACACTTAAACTTAGATATTTAATAAAGGAGCCATGTGTATGGAAGAACGTTTCTTTCTGTACGACGACACTGTCGCTACAAAAACTCGTTTCGTTAGCTTTATGGGAGAAAATGAGCGTCATGATTTAGCGCTTTTATACTCCGATCGTCATTACGGTAAAACAATTGTCCTTGATATGCAAAGTAATAAATTTGCAATCATCGGTGCTGACGATTTAAACGAACCAGGCTACTTAGAGCACGCATTTTCTATGACTGAAGAAATCGCAGAAGAACTACGCTCATTTTTATTTGAACTTATATAATTCATCGTATGCACCAGCTATTTTAGCTGGTGTTTTTTCATTATAAGAGTTTAGAATTTTCAATCTTCTATGTTATAATTAAGAATAAATCTATTTGGATAGAAAGGACGTTTACTACGTATGCCAACAACTACTTTGTAATGGACCAGCAATTGGATAGCATTACTCTCAAAAAAGCACCATGCTTTTTTCAAGGGAGTAGTCTGCCCATTCCCATTACAAAGGAGCGTAACGCATCTGTAGTATGATGTTTACGGAGCTTCCTAAGGGAATCTCCTTTTATTTTTGTCTATTTCTCATGTCTTCATACTACAAGACATCCAAATAGCTGTATTACGTTCCTTTACCACTAAAATAAGAGGTGAAGGAAAATGCAGAAAGTACAAATTTCTTGGAGTTTATATGAAAACGAGCAAAACACAATCGAAAAATATTGTAAAAATTGCAGACGCACTACCCTATTTACTGATACAAATATTCGTAGGCATAACGCCAACGGAAAAAATATATACCGCTTTGCTATTTATAAATGTCCGAAAGATCACACGTGGAATCAAAAACTTCGTATTTATAAAGCATTTACTGAACATGTTGAAACAGTCGATATGACGCAGCAAGATCAAATAGAAACAACTACTACCATTTCCATTACGCAACATAGAGAAAGTGGCATAGCTGAAATCACGATCGTATTAGATATCGTTTTCGGTTCCCACCGAATGGATAAGGCCTTATCCACATATATCTCTGATTGGAGCCGTACACTCATTGTGGATAAAATTAAAAATGGGGATATTCAATTGAACGGAAAACAAATGAAACCAAATGCAATACTTTCTGAAGGTGATCATATCTCGATTTGTTTGTAAGCGAGCATATGCCAAAAATCCTCTTACAATTGTAAGAGGATTTTTTTATTTCTTCACTTTTCGTAGTACAAAATGTGCACAACCGAAGTTACAGTACTCGTATAAATACTCCGTTAACGTACTAATTTTCGTATCATATGTCGCACGTTGGTTACTATCATCAAAGAATCCGCGCAATCTAAGTTGCTCATATCCCCAGTCCCCAACGATGTAATCATATTTATTTAAAATTTCTGCATAGCGCTCTTTAAATGCTTCTTCACTAAAACCGTCACGAAAGTTTTTAATTACTTCGTACTGTACATTATTAATGCTCACCGTAGCATGAATCTCTTGCTCTTGCTTTTGCTCCATCATTAACTTCCTCTCTAAGCATTCTTCTTTTTATCGTATCACAAAGCATAACAACCAACAATTTCAAATACAAAAAATTGCAAATTAGTACATGCTATGGAGAAGGAGGTGATACATCGTGAAAAAACAAATTTTACTTTCCCTTCTCACTGTTTCCTTATTTGCAGGCTGCCAAACAAATAATAAAGCCGAAATGGAGCGCGAAGAAGGAAGCCGTGTTCTTGTTTCCAATAAAAACGACATGTATCATACAGAAAATACAAATACAAGGCTCACGAGAGTCGGTTATTCTTCTAAACAAAAACATGAAGTATCTAACAAACAAGTAGGGGCCATTAATCGGGAGAAGGTCGCTGAAATGATTACAAGCATGACAGTCAAACTTCCTGACGTTACAAACGCTGCTACACTCGTTACTGATGATGAAGTGTTCGTTGTATACCGTGCAAACACAACGGATCCGAAACTTGTAGCAAATCAAGTATATAAAGCTGCTTTGTCCATCGTCCCTCGCTATTATAAAGCATATGTATCAACAGACCAAAAGTTGATTTCCCAAATTCAAGGCCTTCAATCTGGCGCATTAAATGATACAGAATATACGCAAAGCCTCGATATGTTAAAACGTGAAATGAGTAAAAATCCTCATTTGAACAATACGGGGGATCAAACTTTAAATGATATGATTAAAAAGTAAAACAGGTGGAGAAAATCTCCACCTGTTTTACTTTTTATTACGATCCGCATAAACTTCCATCGCATCACACATAAACTGCGCTAACCCCTCACCAAACTTATCGATATTTTTCGTGAAGCGCTCATCAGCGACATACATTTGACCGAGTCCCTTAAAAGCGTCTAATGAATAGTAACTAAAGTTTTGCAAGTAATCGTACCATACTTTGATCGCTGCCTGCGCCTCTTTAGAATCTGGTGCACCGTGTCTCAGTACCGCTAAATTTCTATAAATAGTATTAAACTCTTCTTGGTTCTCTTTTGACATACCTTTTGCATATTCGTTCGCTTTATCTACAGCTGCGTCTCCCCATTTTTCACGTGCTTCTTCTTCATATGGGTTATGGCTGAAATCGAATCCTTCAAATTTCTCTTTGTTCGTCATTTCAATCTCTCCTTTTGTATGCTGAATTGTTTTATCAATCGTCGCAATCACCTTATCTAATCTGGCACGCTTTTCAATAAGCATTTTCTTATGAAGCTGTAGTGCCTCTTCGCGATCAAATGATGGACTCATGATAATTTCTTTAATTTTCTTCAAAGGGAAGCCAAGCTCTTTAAAAAACAAAATTTGCTGCAATATCTCTAAATTTTCATTGGAATACAGACGATATCCAGACTCTGTCGTCTCGTCTGGGGTTAACAACCCAATTTCATCGTAATGATGCAGTGTGCGCACACTAATTCCAACTAAATCAGCTACTTCTTTTACTCTCATTGTCATTTTTATCTCCCCCTTAGTACATACGATAAAGTATGACGCAACGTTAGAGTCAATAAGTAAATTCATTTTCTTTCTAAAAGTTTCATCTCTCCCGTATTTCATGCATAATAGATATGTACATATATTAGAAAGCGGTGAAAGTATGGTTTCAAATACTGTAATTGCCAGCATCATATTTCAACTCATTGTCTCGATTCTGGTCCCAATTATCGCACTCGTTTATTTCCGTAAAAAATATAATATTAATTGGAAAGTGGTCGGCATTGGTGTTCTTATCTTTATCGGATTTACCCAAATTCTTGAAACACCATTCCACCTATTTATGCGCGGTAATCCAACAATCGCTCCATTTTTAGAAAATCCGTTTGCCTTCGCAATTTATGGCGGATTGACTGCTGGTATTTTTGAAGAATTAGGACGCTTCGTTGCCTTCTTCTTCTTACTAAAAAAATATCTAGAATATAAAGATGGCTTCGCTTATGGAATTGGTCACGGCGGAATTGAATCTATTTTAATTGGCGGTTTTTCTGCATTACAAGCATTAATCTTTGCTAATTCTATTAACGATGGTAGCTTCGCTCGACTAATTGAACAAAAACCCGAACTCAGCATTTTACAAGACATGTTAATTCAGCAACCTGCCTACTTATACTTCCTTGGTAGCTTAGAAAGAATTATGGCACTCGTGCTTCAAATCGCCTTTACAATGCTTGTTTTATACGCAGTAAAACAGAAGAAATATATCTTCCTAGTATACGCTATACTATTCCACGCATTTGTAGACTTCTTTGCGGCACTTTACCAAACAAAGACAATCAATATCTTTGTTGCCGAAGGAATTACACTTCTCTGTACAATTGGTGCTGTCGTTCTTATTCGCAAAATGAAAGAGAAATTAATGAGTGTACCAGAGTAAAAAAATAACCCACCGGTTGGTGGGTTATTTTTTATAAGGACTATCACAATGATGATAACTTTTGCCCTCCTTTAGCTCCCTCTTTGTTTCTGCATCTATAACGATGTACTTATGAAACTCTTCTACTTCATTTTGAGTAAAAGAAGCGAAAAAATAAACTTGGCGATCAGGGTGAACAAAAAAATCTTGAAGCACCACTCTACTTCGACAACCGACAGCTGTTTTTTGCCTAAAAGAAAATTCTTCATCAGGCACTTCTTTAAATAAGATTTTTTTCCGAACACTATATGCTGCATTTTTATATTCTTTATAGATTTTCTTATCTAACTGTTTATAAAAAACATCCTCACTCACAAATGACTTATTTCGATTGATTGGATAATTTAGTTTTTGGTTGGATTCTGCATATGTTGTGGACAATTGCGCAAGAAAACAAATAATGAATACGATACATATCATTTTTTTCATCATTGCACCTCAATTTTTTATTATCCACATTACTTTTCCACATATTTAAATCCATATGCTGTTTCCAATAAAAAGGAATTATTTCCACATTTGTCGAAGTATATAGCGTCAACTTGAAAGATGGGGATGAATTATGAAGAAAATTATTGTAATACGACATTGTTCAGCAACTGGGCAAAAACGTGATGATGAATTAACGACCGATGGAAAAGACCAAGCAAACACCCTTGCTACATTCCTCTTAGAAAATCATCTACAAATCGATCATATTATTTCAAGCCCATTTGTCCGAGCTATCGATTCCATTCGGCCCTATGCGCTCCAAGCTAACTTATCTATCCAAGAAGATGAACGATTAACTGAACGCATATTGAGCAACGTTCCAATGGATGATTGGATGCAAAAACTAGAATCCACTTTTACGAACATAGATATTGCCTTTTCAGGCGGAGAGTCAACAAAACAAGCAACAGACCGTGCCATATCGCTTATTCAAGATGTTTTACAATTAAACCATACGACAACACTACTTGTTACACACGGCAATTTACTTACACTCATTTTAAAGCATTTTGATCATACGATTGGCTTTAATGAATGGAGAACTTTAACGAATCCTGATATTTACGAAATTACAATCGACGAACAATGTATCATAACACGCTTATGGAAAGCATCGTCCAAGTAATATCCCTTTCCAAAACATTCAGTTGACGCCACGAGAAGAGACTGTTCTAACAATAGAAAGGGGTATTATTTCATATGTACGAAGACGTACTTGCTCTACTACATAAAACAAATGTTTCTTATGAAAAGTTCGAACACGAACCGGTACTCGATTATGAGACAGATCGGATTGTACGTGAGAGACTTGGCTTACAAGGTACTCCAAGTAAAAGCTTATTTTTAAAATCAACATCTGGAAATTTTTACGTGTTTTTTACGTTAGAAGGAACTCGGCTTAACCGAGGAGAGATGAAAGAAATAACTGGAGAACGCTTATCGCTCTGTTCTCCTGATGAACTAAGAATGGAAACTGGCTGTACTCCAGGATGTGTAGCTCCTTTTGGTTATTCACAAGATGTAACAATTATTGTGGACAGTTCCGTTTATACGTACGATAAAATTTTAATTACACCTGGTGTTCCTGAATTTACAATTGAATTATCCACAGAAGAATTAAAAAAGATTTTATTAACATGTCCAAATACCGTTTTAGAGTACAAACAAAAAGAGAGCTAATCGTTAGCTCTCTTTTTTCATTATTTAGCTTCTGCTGTTTTTTCTTTTGCAGAACGTACTTGCTCGTCCGCATGGTAAGAAGAACGCACAAGTGGGCCAGCTTCACAGTGGCTAAATCCTTTGCTAAGTGCAATTTCTTTAAGCTCTGCAAATTCTGCTGGTGGATAATATTTAATAACTGGTAAATGCTTCTTAGATGGTTGTAGATATTGTCCAAGAGTTAAAATATCCACATTGTTTGCACGTAAGTCATCCATTGCTTCAATTAAATCTTCTCTTGTTTCACCTAAGCCGACCATAATGCTCGATTTAGTTGGAATATCAGGCTGCATTTCTTTTGCTCGACGTAAAAACTCTAATGAACGATCATATTTTGCTCTAGCGCGAACTCGGTTAGATAATCGACGTACTGTTTCAATGTTATGGTTTAAAATATCTGGTTTTGCATCCATTAACATTTTTAAGTTTTCTTCTACCCCAGCCATATCAGATGGTAATACTTCGATAGACGTGAATGGGTTTTTACGACGTACTGCTCGTACTGTTTCAGCAAAAACAGCTGCTCCGCCGTCCTTTAAATCATCACGTGCAACCGCTGTTATAACAACGTGCTTTAAGCCCATTTGTACTACTGAATCTGCTACGCGTTCTGGTTCTTGTAAATCAAGCTCAGTTGGTAAGCCTGTTTTAACCGCACAAAAACGACAAGCACGTGTACAAACCGCACCTAAAATCATAAATGTTGCTGTTTTTCTTACAGCCCAGCATTCATGAATATTCGGACATTTTGCCTCTTCACAAACGGTATGAAGATTCTTAGAACGCATCATTTTCTTTAAGCCTGTATAGTTTTCATTCGTGTTTAACTTAATTTTCAACCATTCGGGCTTGCGCTTATATTCTGTTTGTTTTGTCATGGTTATCAACTCCGCACAATATGAAATAGTTTACCGTGTTCGCTTCTTTCAATGTAACATATCTATTCTAACGTATGAAAGCGATTTGCTCAAATGAAGATTCTAAGATTTTTTCCAATCGTTCCCTATAATGAAATACTCCGTATATCCCACACTAAAAAGAGTGATGTTGTGAAAGGAGTCTATTTCATGCTTCGAAAAATTTCTCTTTTGCTTTCTATTTGTTTTCTTCTCCACCAAAACATCGCTTACGGTGAAGATAATCAGCAAAGCATATACGAAAAGCGCATGGCACTATATAAAGAAACCGAGCAGTCTTCAGGCATTCCATGGTATTACTTAGCTGCAATGGATCAATATGAAAGAAATATACGGAGCGTAAGAAGAGATATTCCAAAAAAACCAGATGCCATCATTTCCCTTTATTTCAAACCAGAAATATGGGCTGGACCTGTTAATAGTAACGATACTCTCCCCCATACAATTTCTCTATTTGGCGGAATAGGTTTAGATGGTGACAAAGATGGATTTGCAAATGCAAATAGCGACCGTGATCTTCTGCATACCGCAGCGACTATTTTAAGGAAACAAGGAACGTCAGAAGACCGTATTAAAATTATGCTTTGGGAATATTATAGACGTGCAAAAACAGTTGATTTAATTAGCGAATACGCCCAAATTTATAAACATTATGGACGTATTAATTTAGAAGGAAATGCTTTTCCTCTTCCGATTCGTAGTGACCATAGTTACCGTAGTACTTTCGGTGCTGGAAGAAGTTTTGGGGGCAGACGAGTTCATGAAGGAACCGATATTTTTGCCGGATATGGCGTGCCAGTAAGATCGACTTGCTATGGCATTATTGAAACGAAAGGTTGGAACCGCCTTGGTGGATGGCGCATTGGTATTCGCGACCTTCATAACAATTACCATTATTACGCTCATTTAGGCGGGTTCTCAAAAGAAATACAGCTTGGACAAATTGTTGAGCCCGGAAAAGTAATCGGATTTGTTGGTAGCACTGGCTATGGACCCCCTGGTACAGCCGGAAAATTCCCACCCCACTTACATTTTGGCATATATAAAGACAATGGCTATACAGAATGGGCCTTCGATCCATATATGCATTTAAGCCTTTGGGAACGCAAAGAACGAGCAAATACAAAACGATAACCGTAGCGCATTGCTACGGTTATTTTTTATCCAGTAAAAGCCCGATTGATTCAAGTTTCACTTTATATGCAATTAACTATCTGTTTTCTTTTTATCAGGTACAGCAACGCTTCCGCTTCCATAATACGTAGGCACTTCCCCTTGAACGATACGCGTCGCAATCGGAACATTTTGTTTCACTGTTATCTCTTTCGTATGAAATGGAATGATTACTTGCAACGTTACTTCCATTTCCATAACAATTTGAATCGCTGTAGTGTTGATCCCATGCGGCTCAATTTTTTGTTTAATATCTGTATTCACATGCCCAATTGGCGTGACATGAATCGGAATATCTGGTCCTATATTACCAAGAAGCGCATTATCAGTTACACGCCCAAAAGGAACTGCCATAGTCGCCCCGTTTTTTTCAGAAATACCTAGCTCCTTCAACTTCCCTTGTTCTACTTGCTGCAAATATTTTTCTATGTACGTGGTCGTTGACGTTACGATTTCATTTACTTGCTTTGTATTTAAATTAATTGTGGATACTTTCCCGTTTTTATCATTCTGTACTTTCATTAATGAATCCACATCGAATCCTTCATTAATTCGATCCTTTACCGCCTTCGTCATAATTGCCGTCGCCATTTTCTGTGTCTCTACTTCTCCATATTTAATTAAGGTCGGCTGAATACTATTATTCACAATCCACAGCCCTTGCGTAAGTAATATAACAAAAAGAATAAACGACATAAGCAGTATATACCGAAAGGCAATAGGTCCCTTTCGAAACCGCGAGTTTTTCGAGCGAAATATACTCATAAAAAAACCTCCTTCTTATATCATTTCTATGCAAGAAGGAGGGACGATATATGCTTATCTCATTTTTAATAATGCTTCTTTTCCAATCGTTCCTGCTGAAATGCCTAATGCTTCAGCTCCAGTCGTTACCGATTCTAGTGGCGCTTCAAGAAGTTGTTCAATCGTTCTTACACCAACCGCACGGCCAGCAATAATTCCTCGATCACCTAACTTCTCATTTAAAAGACCTACATCTAATGCACCACACATAATATATCCTTTATCGCTCATTACAGCTAGCAAATTCGTCTTTGGAAGTTTCACGCTAACTGCAATAAACGTATAATTATCAATTATAATTGGCTCCACATTAACCATAGTTCACACTCCTCTCTTTCTTATCTGTATGACAAGAGAAAAATGAGTGTTACAAGTTAACTAGCCTATAGTTTAACGGAAGATGTATAAGTTATTAACATATCTGTTAACACATCTCTAAGTAGTTCTGGCATATAATATTGTTTGCTAGAAAGTGTGGATAGCTCTGGGTATAAGTATCCAAACGTAAACATATCAATTGTTCCTACTGTATATATACGGTCTAACTCCAGCGATTCGCCGTTAATCAATACATCTTCTAATAAAATTTTATTCCCAGGAATCGTATCTGGAATTACTTCTACACCAGCGTAAATCATTTTCCCCATCACTTTCCCCCGAAATCCGAATCCTTTCACCTCAAGATTCTCCATATTCGGTTTACGTGCTTTCAAAATAACTTCTCTTAATATCTTTCCTGGAACTTTCAAAGCACACGGATTAATTGGATGTGGACAAATTCTGTGAATATCTCCGCGCGTTACAACACCCTCTTCTAATCCTTCAAGAAGTACACCAGCATTCACCATTCCAATTTCTGCACCGCACCATGTTTTCAGCGCACTTGCTAACATATGAGAAAACGGCGTCTCATGAAACCAATCAACCGGTAATGACTCTTTTAAATGAACGACAGGCTCTGCCATTATATGCTTACTTTCTTCCTGCAGTATTTCAATTGTGGATAACGGCTCGCTATAAGCCCCTAACCGTTCCGTCTTAATTGCTCTACCGTCTTTTTTCAGTAATTTCTTCGTCTCTATATCCACAGTAAGCTGTACGTGACCAACGTAACGCCCCCACTTTTCACAACAACAAAGTAACGTATTATTCATAAGAACGCCACGCTCAAATAAATGATGCGTATGTGCCCCTAAAATAACATCTATATCATAATGCTCTGCCATATACTCATCCATGCTTTTTCCAAGATGAGAAAGGACAACTGTAATATGAGCCTCATCTCGCACTTCTTCTAAAATAGACTCTAAATGGATAAGCGGATCTTCAATATGCCAATCGAGCATATGATAAAACTCTGGATAAGCTACCGTTAACCCGATAAAGGCAATCGTAATCCCATCTGTCGTTGTATGTAATTTATAAGGCTTTGCCCACTCCGGACGTACACCTTCTTTTTCAAATAAATTCGCGACAAGCACCTCAAATCCAGCCTCATCATATAGACGATTCAAATGCTCCTTCGCTAACGTAATTCCTTCATTATTTCCGATCGTTACATAATCATATAACGCCTCATTTAAAAGCTTCGTATTGCCAAGTCCATTCGTCGCTTCCGAAATACTATGAAAACGATCCACATGATCGCCGATATCAACCGTCAAAACGGTCTCTCCCGCTTCCTGTCTTCGCTTTTTCTCTCCCTGTACAAACCGAGAAATTTGCGGCCAATTTTCAAAATGACTATGTATATCGTTTGTATGATAAAGGTGGATGATTGTTTCTTTATTTATATTCAGAGAAAAAACCTCCTCTCAGTTCCTTACTGCCATTTACGCTATGCGCACACAATAATCCTGTAAATATTTTTCGTCTTTTCTTGCTATTTTACATTGTACTCGCATTGTGAGAAAAAGCAAAAGATTGTCCTTTTTATATGAGAAACTTTATTTTTTTAGTTGTTGAATTCATTGCTAGAAGGGGGATTTTTCAAAAAGTTTAATATAAAATTCAGTGGTTGATTGTTCAAGTGGATTTGTCAGTATCTTTGTCTTAAACCTAGTCGTTCTCTGTTCTTATAAAATGTTTGGGGTATGTGAGGATTTTCTTTTGTCTTACTTTGTCAACAAATCGATATTCCTTGTCGAAACGTTGATATATTGAAATAATCGTTGATATATTCCCGTTTATGATCGATATACTTGAAAAATCGTTGATATATTTAGCTGAACACCCACCTGGGTATCCTCTACCAAACCAAGACAAATCCGCAAAACAAAAAAGCGCCCTGCACAGCAGGGCGCTTTCTTCATACATATATTAGCCGATAGAACCTTCCATCTCAAACTTGATTAGGCGGTTCATTTCAACTGCGTATTCCATTGGAAGTTCGCGAGTGAATGGCTCAATGAAGCCCATTACGATCATTTCTGTAGCTTCTTGCTCAGAAATACCGCGGCTCATTAGGTAGAATAATTGTTCTTCTGATACTTTCGATACTTTCGCTTCGTGCTCAAGTGAAACGTAATCGTTTTTGATTTCGTTGTAAGGAATTGTATCAGATGTAGATTGGTTATCCATGATTAACGTGTCACACTCGATGTTAGAGCGAGAGTTTTTCGCTTTTGGTCCGAAGTGTACGATACCACGGTAAGTTACTTTACCACCATGCTTCGCAATCGATTTAGAAACGATTGTTGAAGACGTGTTTGGTGCTAAGTGAATCATTTTCGCACCAGCATCTTGGTGTTGGCCTTTACCAGCAATCGCGATTGATAATGTTAAACCACGAGCGCCTTCGCCTTTTAAGATAACTGCTGGGTATTTCATCGTTAATTTAGATCCGATGTTACCATCAATCCATTCCATCGTCGCGTTTTCTTCACAAACCGCACGTTTTGTAACTAGGTTGTATACGTTGTTCGCCCAGTTTTGGATTGTTGTATAACGGCAATACGCATCTTTTTTAATGATGATTTCTACTACCGCACTGTGAAGTGAGTTAGTAGTGTAAACAGGTGCTGTACAACCTTCTACGTAGTGTACATGTGCGCCTTCGTCTACGATGATAAGCGTACGCTCGAATTGTCCCATATTTTCAGAGTTAATACGGAAATACGCTTGAAGTGGTGTATCAACTTTAATACCTTTTGGAACGTAGATGAATGATCCACCAGACCAAACTGCAGAGTTTAATGCAGAGAATTTGTTGTCTGTTGGTGGGATTACTTTTCCGAAATGCTCACGGAAAATATCTTCGTTCTCTTTTAATGCGCTATCTGTATCTTTGAAGACGATTCCTAGAGCTTCTAGGTCTTCTTTCATGTTGTGGTATACAACTTCAGATTCGTACTGTGCAGATACACCAGCTAAATATTTTTGCTCAGCTTCTGGAATACCTAATTTATCAAATGTTGCTTTAATTTCATCAGGTACTTCATCCCAAGACTTCTCAGATTTCTCAGATGGTTTTACGTAGTACGTAATTTCATCGAAATCTAAGTCGTTTAAGTCGCCGCCCCATTGTGGCATTGGCATTTCATAGAACTTATCCAGTGATTTTAAACGGAAGTCTAACATCCACTGTGGTTCTTCTTTCATACGTGAAATCTCTTCAACGATCTCTTTTGTTAAACCGCGTCCAGCACGGAAAATCGAAACGTCTTTGTCTTTGAAACCATATTTGTAATCGCCGATATCTGGCAGTTGCTTCGCCATGTTGGTGTGTCCCTCCTTAGATAACCTCATTTTTAGGAACCTTTAACATTACTTATCTTCGTTTAAGCCCTTTTCTAACGCTTTCCACGCTAATGTTGCACATTTAATACGTGCAGGGAACTTGCATACGCCTTGTAATGCTTCAATATCTCCTAAATCGATGCTGTCATCGTACTCTTTTCCTAGCATCATGTCAGAGAAAATTTTCGAAAGCTGAAGTGCTTCTTCAATTTTCTTACCTTTTACTGCTTGTGTCATCATTGAAGCTGAAGACATTGAGATTGAACATCCTTCGCCTTCAAACTTCGCCTCTTGCACAATACCTTCTTCTACTTTCATCGTAAGTTGAATACGATCGCCGCAAGTTGGATTGTTCAAGTTAACAGTAACACTATCTTCTAACACGCCATTGTTACGAGGATTCTTATAATGATCCATAATAACTTGACGATATAACGTATCTAAATTATTAAATGACATTTGTGAAATACTCCTTTGTCTTGATTAGCGATTCAACAAATGTATCAATTTCTTCTTTTGTATTATATAAATAGAAGCTCGCACGTGCTGTTGAAGAAGCTTTTAGCCACTTCATAAGCGGTTGTGCACAGTGATGTCCTGCGCGAACTGCAATGCCTTCTACATCTAATACAGTCGCTACATCGTGAGGATGTACGTCTTCAATATTAAATGTAACAAGACCAGCGCGATGCTTTGGACCATAAATTGTAACGCCATCTACTTCTGATAGTCTTTCTAAAGCGTATTGCGCTAATTCATGTTCATGCTTTTCAATATTATCAAGACCGATTTCTTCTAGGAAATCAATTGCCGCACCAAGTCCGATTGCATTACCGATAATCGGTGTACCTGCTTCAAACTTCCACGGAAGCTCTTTCCAAGTAGATTCTTGTAAATCTACGAAATCAATCATTTCACCGCCAAATTCAATTGGCTCCATATTGTTCAGCAATTCTTTTTTACCATATAATACGCCGATGCCTGTAGGTCCGCACATCTTATGAGCAGATAATGCGTAGAAATCACAGTTTAAATCTTGTACATCTACTTTCATGTGAGGTGTACTTTGTGCACCGTCAACGACCATAATTGCGCCATTTTCGTGTGCGATTGCTCCGATTTCTTTTACAGGGTTAATCGTTCCAAGCACGTTTGAAACTTGCATAATAGAAACGATTTTTGTATTCGGTGTAACTGTTTGACGAACATCTTCTAAAGAAATTGTACCGTCTGGTTGAAGCGGAAGGTATTTTAAAGTTGCACCAGTTTTCTTCGCAACTTGTTGCCACGGAATGATGTTACTATGGTGCTCCATGTAAGAAATAACGATTTCATCGCCTTCTTTTACATTTTCAAGACCATAGCTAGCCGCTACTGTATTTAATGCAGTTGTCGTTCCGCGCGTGAAAATAATCTCTTCCATTGATTTCGCGTTAATAAACTTGCGAACTTTCTCGCGTGCACCTTCATACGCGTCGGTAGCTTTCGTACCGAGCGTATGAACACCGCGATGCACGTTAGAATTATATTCTTTATAGTAACGTTCTAACGTTTCAATGACTTGAATTGGTTTTTGAGAAGTTGCTGCACTATCGAAATATACAAGTTGTTTGCCGTTCACTTTTTGATCAAGAATTGGAAACTGTTTGCGTATTTCATGAATATTCATTAGCGAACTTTCCTTTCAATTACCTCAACAAGCTGTGCTTTTACTCCTTCAATTGGAAGCTCATTTACTACAGGTGCTAAGAATCCATGGATGACTAAACGTTCTGCTTCGCGTTTTGGAATACCACGGCTCATCAAGTAGTATAATTGGTACGGATCTACGCGGCCTACTGAAGCTGCGTGACCTGCCATTACATCATCTTCGTCGATTAAAAGAATTGGGTTTGCATCCCCACGAGCTTTCTCATCTAACATAAGAACGCGAGAAGATTGTTGTGCATTTGATTTAGATGCACCGTGTTCAATCTTACCAATTCCGTTAAAGATAGATGTTGCACTATCTTTTTGTACACCGTGTTTTAAAATCCAACCTTCAGAGTGTTTACCGAAGTGAACAACTTTAGTTGTAAAGTTTTGTGTTTGGTTACCACGGCCAATTGTTACTGTTTTCGTATCAGCATATGAACCGTCGCCCATTAAGTTTGTAACGTTCTCTGAAATTGTATTTCCGTCATTCATAAGGCCTAGAGCCCAATCAATGCGGCCGTCGCGTCCAACAACACCGCGGCGGTTAACGTAAGTTGTTACGTCTTTTGCTAATAGATCAACTGCACCAAATTTAACTTGTGCGCCTTGTTCCACGATTACTTCTGCTACGATATTTGCAATACCTTTAGCATTTTCATTTGCAACATAGTTTTCTACATAAGTTGCAGTACTGTTCGCATCAGCTACGAATAATACGTGGTTATATACGTTAGCTTCTTCGCCGTCTACTAAGAATACAGCTTGAAGTGGAGTTTCAAGAACAACGTTTTTCGGAACATATACGAATGCACCGCCGTTGATTAATGCAGCATGAAGTGCAGTTAAACGATGCTCGTCTACCTTCACGCCGTCTTTCATTAAATACTTTTGTAATAGTTCAGCATGCTCTGTTGCAGCTGTTACGATGTCTGTAAAAATAACACCTTTTTCTTTTGCTTCGTCTGCTAAAGAAACGAACGCAGTTGTACCAGTACGTTGTACTAATACGCTGTTATTTTCATCGATTAAGTTTTTCACTGCTTCTGGAAGCTCTGTTAAAGAACTTACAGGCTCTTGCTTAGCAGCGTCGCCTTTTCCGATAAAGTCCCATTTTTCAATTTTCGTTTTATCAGGCGTTGGCATTGGAAGTTCTGTTGCTTGTGCAAGAGCTTGTAAGCGGAACTCAGTCAACCAAGCAGCTTCGTTTACTTCGCTTGCGCGCTGACGGATTGTTTCTTGATCGAAAGGTAATGTACCGATTGTCATGTTTATGCTCCTCTCTTACGCTTCTTGCTCTGCTGTTTCGTCTTCAATACCTAATTCTTTTTTAATCCAGTCGTAACCTTCAGCTTCTAGACGTTGTGCAAGCTCAGGGCCACCAGATTTAACGATACGACCGTTCATCATAACGTGAACGAAGTCTGGAGTGATGTAGTTTAATAAACGTTGGTAATGCGTAATCATTAGGCAACCGAACTCTTCGCCGCGCATTTGGTTAATACCTTTAGATACAACTTTTAATGCATCGATATCAAGACCTGAGTCGATTTCGTCTAAGATTGCGATTTTTGGCTCAATCATCATTAATTGAAGAATTTCGTTACGTTTTTTCTCTCCACCAGAGAAACCTTCGTTTAAGTAACGTTGTGCCATTTCTGGATCCATTTCTAGGAATTCCATGTTTTTATCTAATGTACGGATAAATTTCATAAGAGAAATTTCATCGCCTTCTTCACGACGTGCGTTAATTGCAGAACGTAAGAAGTCAGCGTTTGTTACTCCGCTAATTTCACTTGGATATTGCATTGCTAGGAATAGACCCGCTTGCGCGCGCTCGTCTACTTCCATTTCTAATACATCTTCACCGTCAATGATGATGCTACCTTCTGTTACTTCATACTTTGGGTGACCCATAATTGCAGAAGATAAAGTTGATTTACCTGTTCCGTTAGGTCCCATAATTGCGTGGATTTCTCCACCTTTTACTTCAAGGTTTACACCCTTTAAAATTTCTTTGCCGTCAATTGATACGTGTAAGTCTTTAACCGTTAATGTAGAACCAGCCATCTCAATACCTCCATTAATCCTATATATACATTTTAAAAATTCCTAAAACGTTCATATTCTCATTTTATTCTCATTCTAATTTTATATCAAATAAAATGATATCGCAAACGACGAAAAAAAGTAACCGTTTTTTCACAAATGTATATAAGTATTTCCTTCTCACCTTTATATGATACACCTTTCTTCTTATTTATATAAAGAAAAAAGGACCGGTAAATTCCCAGTCCTTTCCTTATAATTATTCACTTATCGGAAGTACAGCACCTTTATATTCTTTGTTAATAAAATCTTGAATTTCTTTTGAATGTAGCACTTCTACTAGCTCTTTAATTTCTTTTTTCTTCTCATCACCTTTACGAACTGCAATGATGTTTGCATACGGAGAGTCTGATCCTTCAATCGCAATTGCATCCTTCGTTGGATTTAATTTTGCATCAATTGCATAGTTCGAATTAATGAATAAAGCATCTCCCTCATTATTTTCATACAACTTCGGTGAAAGTCCAGGTTCAACATCTGTTTTAAATTTTAAGTTTTTCGGGTTTTCGACTACATCTTTTACTGTCGCCTTAACCACATCTACACCATCTTTAAGCTTAATCACGCCGCCTTTTTGTAACAATGCTAACATACGGCCTCGCTCCGCTACGTTATTACTCATAATAACTGTCCCGCCATCTGGTAAGTCTTTTAAGCTTTTATATTTCTTAGAATAAATACCCATTGGCTCTAAATGGATTTTTCCTGCGTTTACAATTTTATATCCTTTTTCTTGGATCTCCTTATCTAAATACGGAATATGCTGGAAGTAGTTCGCATCAATCTCTTTATCCGCTAACGCTTTATTTGGCAGTACATAATCTTGGAACTTTTTAATCTCTAACTTAATGCCTTTTTTCTCTAAGATTGGCTGTGCTTTCTCTAAAATAACAGCGTGCGGCACGTTAGAAGCTCCAACAACAAGCTTATTCTCTTCTTTTCCTCCGCAAGCAGCTAATGTAAATACAGACAGCGCTGTAACAACTGACAATAGAATCTTTTTCATATGATGTCCCCTTCTCCCCTATAGTTATGTAGTTATAAAAAAGCTGGCATACACCAGCCTTGTCAGCAATTATTCTTTTACAGGAACAACCGCTCCTTTATATTCTTTATTAATAAAGTCTTCGATTTCTTTAGAATGCAATACTTCTACAAGCTCTTTAATCTCTTTTTTATCTTTATCACCTTTACGAACCACTAATACGTTTGCGTATGGAGAATCATCACCTTCAATTGCAATTGCATCTTTTTCTGGGTTTAATTTCGCATCAATTGCATAGTTCGAGTTAATTAAAACAGCGTCGCCTTCTTTATTGTTATACACTTGTGGTAACAAACCTGGCTCAATGTCCGTTTTAAACTTTAAGTTTTTCGGGTTATCTGCAATATCTTTTGGAGTTGCACTAACTGGATCTACTCCGTCTTTAATTTTTAAAATGCCTTCTTTTTGTAAAATTGCTAAACCACGTCCATGGTCAGTAACAGAATTACTCATAATGATTGTCGCCCCGTCTGGAAGTTCTTTTAAGCTCTTATATTTTTGAGAGTATACACCAATTGGTTCTAAATGAATTTTTCCTGCTATTTCAAAGTCATATTTTTTATCTTTAATTTCTTTCTCTAAATACGGAATGTGCTGGAAGTAGTTTGCATCTAAATCCTTATCCGCTAATGATTTATTTGGTAATACGTAGTCTTGGAATTTTTTAATTTCTAACTCAATTCCTTTTTTCTCAAGTAACGGTTTTGCCTTTTCTAAAATTTCAGCGTGCGGTACGTTAGAAGCACCAACAACAAGTTTCTTTTCATCTTTATCTTTCCCGCCACAAGCCGCTAACCCAAAAATTGAAGTTGAAATAAGTGCCGTAAGTAATAATTTTTTCATTTGAAACATCCTCCCGTTTTTTATTATCGTTTATCTATTCGAGTCGTTAAACTATCACCAATCCACTGGATTAAAAATACAACTAGTAATACACAAATTGTCGCAACAATTGTTACATCGTTATTCCCTCTCTGGAATCCTTCTAAGTAAGCAAGTGTTCCAAGGCCACCAGCACCAACAACTCCCGCCATTGCTGTATAGCCTACTAAAGCAATTGTCGTAACCGTAATACCAGATACTAATGCTGGTAATGATTCTGGAATTAACACTTTCAAAATAATTGTGCTTGTTTTTGCTCCCATTGCTTTTGAAGCTTCAATTACACCTTTATCAATTTCGCGAAGTGCAATTTCAACCATTCTCGCGTAGAATGGTGCCGCTCCAATAATTAAAGCCGGCAGAGCTGCACTTGCTCCAAGAATTGTTCCAAGAAGAATCTTTGTGAATGGAATTAATAAAATAATTAAAATGATGAACGGTATCGAACGGAATATATTTACGAATGCTCCAATCACCGTATTAATTGATTTATTTTCCCATAAATTATCTTTTGCTGTCATGAAGAGTAACAATCCTAAAATTAGTCCTAAAACAAATGTCGCAAGAGCTGCGATTGCCGTCATATATAACGTTTCACCAGTTGCTTCTAACATTTGATTCCAATCAATATTTGCGAGTAACTTATCCATGTGCAATCACCTCCAGCTCTACTTGATCTTGATGAATTCCTTCTATTGCTTGCTGGATCGCTATTTCCTCACCATTTAAATGAACAATTAAACTACCGTAAGAACCATTATTCGTTTGTGCGATATTCCCTTGCAAAATGCTAACTTCTATATCACTGCGTTGCATTAATCGTTGAAGCACTGGCCTTTCTACAGCCTCACCGATAAACTGCAAACGAATTACTTTTCCATCTGGATATTTTTCAATTAAACTTTCAATCGTTTCATTTGTATCTTCAGAATCTGTTAACTGCTGTACAAATCGTTTCGTAATATCTTGCTTCGGATTACGGAATACATCAAGTACTGGACCCGTTTCTACAATCTTTCCTCTCTCCATTACCGCCACTCGGTTACAAATCTTTCGAATTACGTGCATCTCATGTGTAATGAGTACAATTGTTAAACCAAGGCGCTTATTAATATCTAATAGTAAATCCAAAATTTGATCTGTCGTTTCTGGATCAAGAGCTGACGTTGCTTCATCACATAAAAGCACTTGTGGATTGTTAGCTAATGCTCTTGCAATCCCGACGCGTTGCTTTTGTCCTCCGCTCAGCTGAGATGGGTATGCGTCTCCTCTTCCTTCTAATCCAACAAGATGAATTAATTCATCAACACGTTTTCTTCTCTTCGCTTTATCAACACCTGCAATTTCAAGTGGAAACTCTATATTTTCACGTACAGTTCGTGACCAAAGTAAGTTAAAGTGCTGAAAAATCATTCCGATTTCTTGCCTTGCCTTACGAAGTTCACTTCCTGTAATTGCTGATATAACACGATTGGCAATTGTAATTTGGCCAGAAGTCGGTTTCTCTAACTGATTAAACAATCTAATTAAAGAACTTTTTCCAGCGCCGCTATATCCGATAACACCAAATATTTCGCCTTTTTCTATTTTCAAATTGGCGTTATCTACAGCAGTGACATCACCGCTTTTCGCCTTATATATTTTCTTTACATTCTCTAATAGAATCATGATGTTCACCCCTTTTTTATTTTGATCGACTCCGCAATTTTTTATGTTTAATGCGTGTAGTCCACCGTTATTACTACTTTTATTATTTGAATGTCCTCCACATTCAAACAATAAAAAAACCTTTCTGCTTTAGAGAAGCAGAAAGGTTTATGTGCGTATATAACAACATTATCCCTCTCTCTCATCTCTCAAAGCATTTGCTTTGCAGGAATTGGCACCATTTCAACATAAGTTGACGGTTGCCGGGCTTCACAGGGCACAGTCCCTCCACCTCTCTTGATAAGAGAAATCAGATTCAATTTTCGTCTGATTTGTAATTTATGAAATTATCTATATTTTATGAATTGAATTGTATCAATATCCAAACATCATGTCAACAGAAATTTTCGCAAAAAATGAACCTTCAGAATTTTAAGCACCTACTGACATCGGTTTACATATATGAAACATCGATTCGACTAATAGCATCGTTCGATACGTTCCCGAATACTGTACACGTCCATCGTTCATTAACATTTGCAATCGTACATTTCCATTAACCAATTGTTCTATATCCTTTTCGTCTAAGCAAATGATTTGTTCCGTTCCTCTTTCCTCATGTACCAGCTCTATATAATCTCTTGAAATTTGTAACGAACAACTTTCATCTCCCAAACGGAAATTAACAGTTTTTTCCTCTCGTCTTAAAAGCGGTTCTAAATGATATTGACCATTAGCGTAATTTACAAATGATTGAAGCAAAGAATATAATCTCACCCTAAATCACATCCTTCATATCACTTTCTATTACATACCATTCCCTCTCACTAAAGAGCAATCCTGTTATTTTCGCTCGACAAATACTGTATCCATCCTGCATCTCGACATATTTCCCAAGAAATATGTCGAGGCGGCAAAAATTTTGCCGCCTACTTTAATTCCGTATATAAATATTCAACCGAATGAAATGCGTATATCTTCTTCATCAGTGTCCCATTTTCAAAAACAAGTAAACAAGGTACACTTTCAATCCCATACTCTTTCGCTAAATGCGGAGCATAATTTAAATCTAACATCCCAATTTTCAACTCTTCAATTGTCATCTCAACGACTGTTAACATCTTTTTTGCTAATTGGCATGTTCCACACATTGGAGTATATACATATAATACTGTTTTTTCTTCGTTCTCTATTAGGGCTGTAGCTTCGGCTCCTGTCCAATCAATCACTTCTATCATTCCTTACCGTAAATATTCTGTATAAACGTCAATGTCGGCTCCCCATAATACATTTGCTAAGTGTGTAGATGGCGCAGTTGCCACTTCTCGGTACGAGCGATCAATATAGATATGCTCGGCTTGCGGAAATTCTTTTCGAAATTGTTTCCTTAACTTTTCTCCAGCATCATCAGCATCCACTAGCACATACACTTCCTTATCAAAAAACTGATCAACGAGCTCATCCATTTTCGACAAACCAATTGTACCATTTGTACAAACAATTTCCACCGGTTCACGAATAATAGATTCAATCTTTCTTCTATCTGATGTACCTTCTACAATAATGACTTTTTCTACATAAATCATATGTCATCACCCGATCACCATATACTATATAACCTTGAACTTAGTATATAGTATATTCGTTATTTTCATGTTGTTTCCTGTTTATTTTTGCAAAAGAAAAGCGGAAGCGGCTCGTTTAGATTGTGAAGACTTATGAAACCTTACCACAAAACAGTTTTTCTCATAATAGCTTATTTATTTACATATAACTTGAATTTCATTATTTCACACAAAATAAAAAAGGACAGCACAAAGGCTGTCCTTTAGTCGACTATAATTAGTCTTGGTTTGTCATTTCTGCATATTTTTCTGCAGTTAATAACTTCTCAACTTGGCTTGCATCAGAAAGTTCAACTTTAACCATCCATGCACCCTCGTATGGAGATTCGTTAACAAGTTCTGGTTGGTCACTTAATTCTTCGTTTACTGCTACAACTTTACCGCTTACAGGTGCGTATAACTCAGAAACTGTTTTAACAGATTCTACGCTTCCGAATGGCTCGTTAGCTTCGATTGTTGCACCTACTTCAGGAAGTTCAACGAATACGATATCGCCTAGCTCACCTTGTGCAAAGTGAGTGATACCGATAACAACTTCATTACCTTCAGTTTTTACCCATTCGTGTTCTTCAGAGTAACGTAAATTATTTGGAATGCTCATGACTGTACCTCCAGTGAATGTATTAATTATGTAAAAATACCTTATTGGTACTTTTTCCACACACTTTCAAACTGCTCTTCGTTAAAACCAAGTGTTACATTCGTTCCATCTGTTACAATTGGACGTTTAATCAACATGCCATCAGATGCTAAAAGCTCATACATTTCGTCTTCGCTTGCATCTTTCAACTTATCTTTTAGACCAAGTTCACGGTAACGCATTCCACTTGTATTAAAGAATTTTTTTAATGGTAATTCACTTTTTTCATGTAAATTACGTAAATCTTCTTTTGATGGTGGATTTTCAACAATATGAATCATCTCATATGCTACATCGTTTGCCTCAAACCATTTCTTTGCCTTTTGACATGTGCCACACTTTGGATATGAATAAAATGTTACTGTCATAAATTCACCTACTTTTTTACTAACCTTTACCTTTATCATATAGAAAACGTTTTATTATTTCAAACCATTATTCGCTAAACTTTTACTTATTTCGTGATAATTTTTAATAATCCTGCGAATTTTTCTTATTTTTCCGCCATTTGTTAAGAAAAAAATAAATATATAAATTTTTTAGATTCTGCACCAAACATATATCTTAAACAAGCGTTTGATTAATTCTCCATTTTTCTTTCTTAACCTTTGAACTACAGGAGTTTCTTCCTACCGAACATATATCTTAAACAAGCGTTTGATTAATTCTCCATTTTTCTTTCTTAACCTTTGAACTACAGGAGTTTCTTCCTACCGAACATACAGCTTAAACAAACGTTTGATTAATTCTCCATTTCTCTTTGTTAACCATTGAGTTACATCGGTTTCTTCCTACCGAACATACAGCTTAAACAAACGTTTGATTAAAAAAATAAGAAGCCTCTTTTACAGGCTCCTTCATCATCTATTCAAATAATCTGCAATGGTTTGAAATACGACGATATACATATTATGAATACTTTCTTCTGTATTTCCACCATTCGATAAACCAACTGCCCATTGTTGTCCTTCACCACTTCCGATATTCGCAAACCCTTGCGTATACATAGCATTTACATCTTTCCGTGCACTGTTATACTCTACCCCTTTTGTAATAAAAATTGAATATGATTTATCTTGTAAACCGATAAAAAACACTGGTTTCTTTAGCGATGAAAATACATTTTTATACTGCTCTGTTGAGGCTTCTTGAAAGTGATCTTTCATTATTAGAAAACCATCCACTTCCTTTGATTTATGTTCCAGTTCCTCTAACTTCATTTCCTCAAACTTTATATTCCTAAACGTATCTTTCGGTTTTTCTCCCACAACTCCAATTACGAGTGCTCTTCCGTTATATTCTAATTTCTCTCCTTCTTTATCCTTTGCACACCCAGCAACGACTAGGCATATCAATATAAAAAATAAGAAATACGATAAACGCTTCATTTAGCACCCTCTCCTTCTTTTTAGTCAAGTGACAAAAACGTAAGGTTAATTCAAGAAAGTGTAAGTAAAATCGATAGCCCAATTCACGTTTCTATATTATAATCAATTGAATTTACTTACATTACTAAACATAGGAGATCAACATGAAGAAATTTAAACTTTCATCTTTTCTTCCGTTAAGTTATATACTTCTACTCGTGCTCGTAAGTCCCCTTTACGACGTATTAAATAAATCGACTGTTCACGCAGTAGACGTTACAACTGTAGTAGATGATTGGATTCCATTTGTAAAAGCATTTATTATTCCTTATTTACTTTGGTTTCCATACTTATACGGCGCACTTATTTATTACTGCTTTGCTGACCGAAAGCAATATTATGTCACTTTAAGTAGTGTTATTTTTGGAAAGCTTGCTTGTTTTTCTATTTATTATTTTTGGCAAACAACTGTACCGCGTCCGACTGTCGTTGGAACAGATGTATTTTCTGAACTAGTTCGCTATATTTATAGTATCGATCAACCGGTAAACTGTTTCCCTAGCATTCACGTTCTTACTACATTTGTAATTATGTTAGCTGCCTTTAAGCGTAGAGAACAGCATGCTTTTGAATATTACATCCTTACTTTCTTCGGTACACTTATTATTTTATCAACGTTATTTACGAAGCAGCATGCCTTTGTAGATGCCGTTTCTGGAATGACGCTTGCAAGCATACTTTACTTCGGCGTTCAACTCTTATTGGCCAAAGAACCAATAAGAGTTCCAGTAAAACAAAATCATAGAATGTAACATGACAAAAAAGCAGACTGTGGCTTCTCAGTCTGCTTTTATCTATTATTAAGGAGATTTTCAATTTAAGATTGCGGTACAGTCATATCACCAGAATGAATACGACCTGCTTTTTTAAGAGCAATGTAAAGTATATAAGAAACAGCTACTGGAATGACGATATAAGTAATTACCATCGCCGGGAGAACTTCCCATCCTTCGCTGGAAATTAAATTAATTGGTGCGATAAGAGAACTTAATCCAAGACCTGCAATTTCCTTTCCTGCTTCCAGTTGGAAAATTAATGCTGATACTGGACCGACTATAGCACTGGCGACGACAGTTGGAACGAGAATCATTGGGTTTTTAGTGATATTTGGCAACTGTACTTTCGGAGTACAAAGTGCTTGAGCTAATATGCCACCTAAATTGTTTTCTTTCGCTGAGATGACAGAGAATCCGATAAACTGAGCAACGCATCCGGCAAGAGCAGCACCACCTGCAACACCGTCTAAGCTAAGTGCAATTGCTAACGCAGCTGATGAAGCTGGAGAGATAAGTAATAGCCCCCAAACTACTGCAATGACGATAGAAGCAATAAACGGACTACCAGCTGAGCTATCTTTAATAAACGCTCCAACTGCATTTAAAACAGGAGTAATATTATGAGATAACCAAATACCAACTAAACCAGAACCTAATATTGCTGCAAATGGAACGAGCATCATATCTAACGCAGTTTTTCCGCTTAAACGTTTACCAATATATACAGCTAAAGTTGCTGTTAATAATGCACCGATTGGCTCACCTGTTTTAATAATTAGACCAGCTTCAGTAATTGAAATGGATCCGGCACCAATCGCTCCGGCTACCATCGCCGAGAAGATTACAAGACCGTTTGCACCGAGCATAAAAGCAATTCCGGCACCAATTGCCGGTGCCATTAGTGATTTTGCAACAACTCCGATTGTAATAAGTAATGGTATATCAACAATTCTTCCTATATTTTCGATCAGTAAACCAATTCCGAGGGATACGAAAATACCTTGTGCGATTCCAGCAGATGCTTTAAATACACGAGACATTATATATTCCTTCATTTGTTTCACCTTCTTCTATAAGTTAGTAACCAATTGTTTTCATATAATCACGTAAAATATCGTTTGATTTTGCGAATCGAGATTCTTCATCCTCTGTTAAATTGAGTTCTACAACTTCTCTTATACCATCTCTAGTAATAATAGCTGGTACTCCTGTACAAATATCATATTCACCGTACTCACCCTCTAAAATGGCTGATACAGCAATGACACGGTGATCATCATTAAAGATTGAACTCGCAATATATGCTAGAGAATTTCCAATCCCGTAATAAGTAGTTCCTTTACGTTTATAAATTTCCCAGCCAGCTTTTGCAGTCTTCTCAACAATTTCATCTAAATCTATTTCACCAAATCGTTCTTTTTGTTCTTCTAAAATTTGCAGAATTGGCTTTCCACCAACAGTTACATGAGACCAAGCAACCATTTGAGAATCACCATGTTCTCCTAATGAATACCCATGAATACTACGAGGATCTACATGTAGCATTTCAGATAAAATTGTTCTTAAGCGAGAAGAATCTAGTGATGTACCAGTACCGATTACGCGATTTCTAGGTAATCCAGATAATTTCCACACTTCATATGTAATAATATCAACTGGGTTCGATGCAAGTAAGAAAATACCATCAAATCCACTTTCCATTACGCCGCCAACAACACTTTCCATAATCTTCGCACTCGCTCCTAAAGTATCTAAGCGACTTTGTCCAGGTTTTGGTGCTGGCCCTGCTGTAATAATAACAATGTCCATATCTTTGCAGTCTTCATAGCTTCCTGCATATACTTTTGTTCTTGTATTTGTAAAGTTAATGCAATGTGATAAATCCATTGCTTCCCCAACTGCACGTTCATGATTTATATCAATTAATAATAGCTCTTCGCAAATACCTTGATTCACAATAGAATACGCACAACTTGATCCAACTAATCCAGTACCGATAATTGCAATTTTTCTTGTATGTCTTTTCATAGCAATCTCTCCTAATTGATCATATAATCTATTTCTTTTGCTCTTTACACTCCTAATTATAGAGGTTCTCACGATAGAAACCATGGATACTTTGTGAAATATCGAGCAAAGTGTTTGTCCTTTTTGTGAATTGTCATATTCCATTTTCGTCATATTTGTTACAACTGGAAAAATATTTATTTTATATTTATTGACATGCTCAAAACAAAAAACGAGCGACTTCATTCGCCCGTTTTTTGTCATCCCGTTATTCCGCACTTAATTGACTTTTTAATTGCTGCACAATCATTGGATTCGCAGGTGCTGCCGGTTTGTAATAACTTTTTTGCTTTGCGTACTCATACATATTACGTTGGCGCATCTCATCTTGATTACGAATTTGAATTAACGTTTGATGTAACTGCTCATTATCAGACTGAGCAATATAATTTGCATAGCTTGTTAAACTTGCATTTAATCCTGCTAAATAATCATTTACCATATCTTTTTCATTCATGTTCCGCTTCCTCCTATCCTAGGAAAGTCATTAATTGCTGTTTCGTATTTCGTGCATCTTGCGCATCCTTTTGTAACATTTGTTTCAATTGTGGATCTGTACACGTTTGTGCATACTGCTCCAACTTGTTAATAATTGTTGCGTGTCCACCGATCAAATGACGTAAATTTTCTACTTCAAGCTCTGTTAAATTTTGCATGGAATACTCCTACCTTTCTTCTTTCATTCTTCTTTAGTATTCTGTTTTTTTTCAAATCGTATTCATTAAAAAGCTTTCTTACATTTCAAATCCATCACATCTATTTATAAATACAAATAAATGTTATAATTACAGAAAAATACAATCCCCCCCTTATGTTACCTTGATAATTTACAAATATATTAAGCAGAGGTGCCTATGCAAAGAACATTTAAAGTTATCTTTTTCATCATTTACACTATCCTATATATAAAATTACTAATTGATGTATTAACTTTAAAACCACTATTCACCTCTATACCTTTACATATGTTATTTCTCATTTGTTTTCTATTTTTAGCACTTAACAATTATAAAAATCGTAACACTACATTTTTCTTACTATTTATTAGTGCGACTCTATTAGTAAGTATTAGTTTAATTAAAAATACCCTTTTATAAACTTTACACACTAAACACAAAGGAGCAATGATTATGAAAATCCACGACTTTCTTACAAAAAGCCAAGAAACTTATGATTCTGATCCAAGCCAAGACCCTTTCGTATTTACGTTTTTCAATTTCGTATTAGCAATATATACATTTCTAAAACCTGCTAAATAATCATTTAAGTAAAAAGAGCCTCTAAACGATTAGAGGCTCTTTTTACTTAAATTCCTTTCCGCTTCTTCAATCGCCCGTTGCATTTGTATTAACGGATTTTCAATCATTTTCCCATGTCCTGTCGCCAATAAAGACGGCTTATACTCCAGCAATTTCTGCGCGCTTGCTAATGAAACTTCTGCATCCCACGTACCAAACATAGGAAACGGGAAAAGCCACTTCAACTGTCCTGCTACCGCTAATCCTCCTCTCGTTTGAAACGCATCTCCAACAATGAGTGCATCATTTCTTGTGTCTAAAAACGCCATTGATCCCGGTGTATGACCTGGAGCTCCAATCGCTACAAGAGAACCAACTTTATCTCCCTCTTGAAGAAGAATATCTGGAATCGTCTTTATCTTTTTTGACACACCCACTTTTACCTGCTTGCCTGGTTCTCCTAATTGCAATGACAAATCTCCTTCAAGTAAACTTGCATCTCTCTTAGAAATATAGACTGGAACATCGGGCATCTCTTGCTTTATCGCATCAAGTGCTCCTACATGGTCATCATGCGCATGTGTAATAACGATATTCGTAATCGGTTTTCCTATTTTCCGAGCTGATTGTAAAATCTTCTTTGCACAAATCGGTAAAGCCGCATCAATTAAAGTTAATCCTGTCTCTTCTTCAACGAAGTAACAGTTAATTGGAAATAGACGCGGTAAAAATGCGATTTGATGAACTGTTTCTACGCTTATTACCTTCATCTTCTTTACCTCCATAAAAAGAGCTGTTTACACATACATATGTAATACAGCTTTATTCAAGAATTCAGCAATAAAAAACCAGTAGCCAATCGGCTACTGGTTCTCTTTCATCTATTAAACTGTATAACGCTCATCTTCTAAAATTTTCGCAGCGATTTCACGTTTCTTTGGAATTACGTTAAGTGGTGTGTGGCGAGTTAATTTACGTAATGATGATAACATCATGCGCAGCATGTCGCCGTTTTCAACTGCGATAAGTGTTTCTTTCGCATCTGCTTCGATTTCGTTAAATGCTTCTTGGCAGAATACTTCAGTGTATAACACTTTTTGTTTATTCTTTTCAAGACCAGTTGTTTTAATTGCTTTTTCTGTACGAAGAACAGCTGATTCCATTGCGTATAGGTTACTTACGATGTCAGCGATATTCACAAGAATTTCTTGCTCTTTATCTAATGCTTTACCGTATTTTTGAGCCGCTAATCCAGCTACCATTAAACCAATTTTCTTCGCATTAGTTACTAAATACTTTTGAAGTGCTAATGGCTCATCGCCTACTTCTTCTGGCATCATCATCATTAACTCTTCTTGTAATTTTTGTGCTTTTTGAAGAAGTGGTAATTCACCTTTCATCGCTTTACGTAAGAACGTACCTGGTACGATTAGGCGGTTAATTTCGTTCGTTCCTTCGAAAATACGGTTAATACGAGAATCGCGGTACATTCTTTCAATCTCGTACTCTGCCATAAATCCGTAACCACCGTGAATTTGAACACCTTCATCTACTGTATAATCTAGTACTTCAGAACCGAATACTTTATTTAAAGAGCACTCGATTGCATATTCAGCGATAGAAGCTGCTACTGCTTTACCGTCTTTTACTTCTTCTTCAGATAATGTGCTCATGCGGCTTTCGAATAAACCTACTGTACGATATACAGAGCTTTCAGCTGCATATGTTTTTGCTGCCATATTCGCAAGTTTCTCTTGAATTAATGGGAAGCGAGCGATTGGTTGCTTGAACTGTTGACGTTGGTTTGCATATTGTGCTGAAATTTCTACTGCACGTTTCGCAGATCCAACTGTACCAACACCTAATTTATAACGGCCGATATTTAAAATGTTGAAAGCGATAATATGACCTTTACCGATTTCACCAAGTAAGTTTTCTTTCGGTACTAATGCATCTTCTAAAATTAACGTACGAGTTGAAGAACATTTAATACCCATTTTCTTTTCTTCTGGGCTTGTAGATACGCCAGCATATTCTTTCTCTACGATAAATGCTGAGAAGTGCTCTCCATCAATTTTTGCATACACGATAAATACGTCAGCGAATGCAGAGTTTGTAATCCATTGTTTTTCACCATTTAATACATAATGTGTACCTTCTGCATTTAAACGTGCAGTTGTTTTTGCGCCTAATGCGTCAGATCCTGAACCTGGCTCTGTTAATGCGTATGCAGCTAATTTTTCACCAGTTGCAAGTAATGGTAAATACTTTTTCTTTTGCTCTTCGTTACCGAATAATACGATTGGTAACGATCCGATACCTACGTGAGCACCGTGAGTAATTGCAAAACCGCCAGCGCGAGAGAATTTCTCTGCGATTAACGCTGAGCTTACTTTATCAAGACCAATCCCGCCGTACTCTTCTGGTACGTCAGCGCCTAATAAACCAAGCTCCCCAGCTTCTTTTAAAAGACGAACAGAACGATCAAACTCATGTTGTTCTAAATATTCAAGCTCTGGAAGAACTTCATTTACGATAAAGTCCTCTGTCGTTTTTGCAATCATTTTATGCTCAGATGAAAAATCTTCTGGCGTAAACACTTGATCAATCGTAATCTCATCTACTAAAAAGCTACCGCCTTTAACCGCATTTCCTACTGTTTTTTCCATGAAAATTTCCTCCTTCATATTTTCATGAGCCGCTTCTTCCGTTTTGAAAGAAGCTAGCTCTCAATTTTATTTTTTATGAACCTTGGTTGCTTCCATTCTTTGCATTGGCGTCTCCTCGTTCTGAGCGAGCCACTTGCACTTTTTTATAATCCAGTTCCAGCGGCTAGAATGTTCGGTGGCTTCGCTTCTTCCTGCGAGGCAAAAAGCGCCTCTACGTCTGAAGCTCCATCCCCCTCACATTCTGAGCGAGCCGCTTACACTTTTTTTCATAATCTAGTTCCAGCGGCTAGAACAGTCGGTCGTTTCACCCCTTCCTGTGAGGCAAAAAACGCCTCTTCGTCAGGGCTTCCAACGCCCTCCTGTTCTAAACGAGCCACCTGCACTTTTTAAAGTAATTCAAATACTCCCGCTGCTCCCATTCCGCCGCCGATACACATTGTTACGATACCGAATTGTTCGTTGCGGCGTTTCATTTCGTGAATAAGAGATAGTGTTAGTTTTGCTCCTGTACAACCAAGTGGATGTCCAAGTGCGATTGCACCACCGTTTACGTTTACTTTTTCTTCATCTAAACCAAGTTCACGAATAACTTGAATTGATTGAGAAGCGAATGCTTCATTTAGTTCGAATAAGCCAATATCAGATAGCTCTAAGCCAGCTAGTTTTAATGCTTTCGGAATTGCAGCGATTGGGCCGATTCCCATTACTTCTGGTGGTACGCCAGCTACTGCAAATGAACGGAATTTCGCAAGCGGCTTCATGCCATCGCTCACTGCTTTTTCACGATCCATTAATAGTACAGATGCTGCACCGTCACTCATTTGTGAAGAGTTACCAGCTGTTACAGAACCGCGAACGTTAAATGCTGGACGTAATTTACCTAAAATGTCTAGCGACGTTTCTGCTCTTACACCTTCGTCTTGTGCGAAAATGATTGTTTCTTCTTGCAGTTTATTGTTTGATCCAACAGTACGTAACGTTACATCTACAGATACTGTTTCATCAGCGAAGTTACCTGCCGCTAATGCTTTCGCAGCGCGTTGATGACTTCTTACTGCAAATGCATCTTGCTCTTCACGAGAAATTCCATATTTCACAGCAACTTGCTCTGCTGTATGTCCCATACCCATATAATATTCTGGAGCTGCTTCTACAAGGCGACTATTCGGACGAACAACGTGTCCCATCATTGGAACTAAACTCATTGATTCTGCCCCGCCTGATAATACAGCTTCAGAGTGACCAAGCATAATACGCTCTGCTCCGTAAGCGATACTTTGTAAACCTGAAGAACAGTAACGGTTAATCGTAATAGCTGGAACATCGTAAGAAAGTCCTGCTAATCCGCCGATATTACGAGCCATATTTAAACCTTGCTCTGCTTCTGGCATCGCACAACCGAAAATTAAATCATCGATTGGTCCTTCATAATTCGCACGCTTTAACGTTTCCTTTACTACTAATGCCCCTAGATCGTCAGGACGAACTGTTTTTAATGAACCCCTCTTTGCTTTTCCAATTGGTGTTCTTGCTCCCGCAACAATGACAGCTTCTCTCATGAACGATATCTCCCCTCGTTATTAGTTACGTAATGGCTTTCCTTTTACAAGCATGTGCTGCATTCTTGCTTGTGATTTCATCTCACTCACTAAGCTAATAAATGCTTCACGTTCTACATCTAATAAATATTGCTCATCAACTTCTGTTCCGTACGGTACTTTTCCGCCCGCAATGACATATGCAAGTTTCTTCGCAATGTGAAGATCATGTTCAGAAATGTAACCTGATAAATGCATTGCTTCTGCACCAAGTACAAGAGTTGCATATCCTGTTTCACCAACAACTGGTATCTTTTTACGGATTGGTGCTTTATAGCCAGCTTCATATAAAGCAAGTGCTTTCTGTTTCGCATCATATAGTAAGTGATCACCATTCACACTAATACCGTCTTTATCGCCTAAGAAGTTGTTCGATACAGCTTCTTGTGCTGACGTAGAAACTTTCGCCATCGCTACAGATTCGAACACTTTATTCGCAACTTTTTGCAGGTCAAACTCTACACCGTTTGGCATTTTATTTAAGTGTTTAATGTATAGCTCTTTATTACCGCCTCCGCCAGGGATTAAGCCAACACCAACTTCTACTAAGCCCATATACGTTTCGCTAGAAGCTTGAATGCTAGCTGCTGGTAAGCAAACTTCTGTACCTCCGCCAAGCGTCATACCATATGGTGCTGCTACAACTGGCTTAGAAGAGTACTTAATTTTCGTCATTGCATCTTGGAAGTTTTTCACAACCAACTCAATTTCAAAGTAGTTGTCATCTTGTGCTTCCATTAAGATCATTGCTAGGTTCGCACCAACGCAGAAGTTCTTCGATTGGTTACCGATAACAAGACCTTTATAATTCTTTTCTACTTCATCAACAGCGTAGTTAATCATTTGCGTAATATCCATACCGATTGCATTGCTCTTCGAATGGAATTCTAAGCAAAGGATGCCGTCGCCTAAATCGATTAAGCTCGCTCCGCTATTTTTCTTTAATACGCCATTTTTCGCTTTTAATTGTTTAAGAGAAATTGCCTTTTTATTACGTTCGATTAGCTTATATTCGCCATTATCGTAATAGTAGCTATCTCCGTTATCATGTTTGTAGAAAGTAGTGAAACCTTTCTCTACCATTTCTTTCACCCAAGTCGGAACAACTACGCCGTTTTCTTCCATCTTTTGAACGGACTTTTCAACGCCGATTGCATCCCACACTTCAAATGGCCCTTGCTCCCAGCCGAAGCCCCACTTCATCGCTTGGTCAATTGCAACGATATCGTCAGCAATCTCTTTATGAAGTTTTGCAGAGTATAAAAGAGTTGGTGTAATGATGTTCCATAACAACTCTCCTGCACGGTCTTTCGCGTATACAAGCGCTTTCAATTTATTCGCTAATCCTTTTTCTTGTTTACTTAACTCTACGGATGCAGCTTTTAATTTTTTACGCGCTTCGTATTCCATCGTTTCAGGATTTAATTCTAAAATTTCTTTTCCTTGTTTTAAGAAGAAGCCTTGACCCGTTTTACTTCCAAGCCATTTTTTCTCAAGCATGTCATGCATGAAAGCTGGTACTTTAAATACATCACGCTCTTCTTCTTGTACGTTTTCATATACGTTATTTGCAACGTGTACGAATGTATCTAAACCGACAACATCTAATGTACGGAACGTCGCGCTCTTCGGACGACCAATAAGTGGGCCTGTTACAGAATCAACTTCCCCAATGCTATAGCCGCGTTTTATCATCTCTTGAAGAGTTACTAATAAACCGTACGTACCGATGCGATTTCCAATAAAGTTTGGTGTGTCTTTTGCGATAACAACGCCTTTTCCAAGAACGTCTTCGCCAAATAGTTTCATGAAGCTTAATACTTGTGGATCTGTTTCTTTCGTCGGTATTACCTCTAGAAGTTTTAAATATCGTGGTGGGTTAAAAAAGTGTGTGCCTAAGAAGTGTTTCTGGAAGTCGTCTGAACGACCTTCTGCCATTTTTTCAACTGAGATGCCTGACGTATTCGAGCTTACAATAGAACCCGGTTTACGAACAGCGTCTACTTTTTCAAATAATTTCTTTTTAATATCTAAGTTTTCAACTACTACTTCAATAATCCAATCTACATCAGCTAGACGCTCAAGATCATCTTCTAAGTTACCTGCTTCAATCAGTGCTAAATTTCCTTTCACTGTCAGAGGAGCTGGTTTTTGCTTTAATAATTTTTGCACAGCCGTATTACTAAAACGATTTCTCACACTTTTATGTTCTAATGTAAGTCCCTTCGCTTCCTCTTCTTTTGTTAGCGCAGGTGGTACAATATCAAGCAATAATGTCGGAATACCAATATTAGCTAAGTGTGCCGCAATCCCTGAACCCATTACGCCTGAACCTAGAACAGCAGCCTTTTTAATTTGGAACATCCAATTCTCCCCCTATTCTTGAATGAATGCTCATTCAATTTTTCGACATAAGTCGCAATCAATGAGTGAGCCTCTACTAATAAATATATGATACTGTTTAAATTTTCGCAATATATTTATTGATAAAATTTTCTGAAATAAGTATTTTTCTTTCATTTGGCTATGCTATACATGTGTATTTTCTTTGTTTAAATGCACTTTTCCTTTTTATAATCTGACGAAACTGGAGGAATATATATGGCAAAACTTAAGAAGAACCCTTCAAAGGCTGGAATTAGTGCAGCTAGTGTAACTGGAAATGCAGGTCCGCATAATCACGGTGTTGAAAAAGGACGCCAAAGTAATAATCAACAATATAAGAAGCATAATATGGGCGAAAAATAACGCTATATTTTTGGGCAGAGAACGTGGCATAATGATTAATGGCTGCTTTTTCTGCCCAATTTATTTGTACATATGGAAAACAAAAGAGGGAACGATGATGAAACGAACAATAGTTATGATTGTAATGATTGCTACACTATTTACAGGGATGATTTTCTTCTCTTATGCACAAAGACAACAAGCTGTAAGAGCTGATCAACCTAACATTACTGGGCAATATGGAGTTACAATCGATGCAGACACAGGTGAAATTTTGTATGGGAAACGCGAAGACGAACGTTCTTATCCGGCTAGTATAGCCAAAATGATGACAACCCTTCTTTTACTAGAGAATGTAAAAGAAGATGAAGACATTACAGTTACAGAAAACGCAATTAAAACAGAAAGTCAAAGCAAGAAAATTAAACTTCGTGCTGGAGAAAAATTAAAGCGTGATGAGGCATTAAAACTTATGCTTATCATTAGTGCAGATCCAATAGCTGAATCAATTGCAGAACATATCGCAGGATCAAAAAATGAATTTGTGAAAATGATGAATGCTAGAGCGAAGGAACTCGGTACAAAGCATGCGACTTTCAAGAACGCAAGTGGTGCTGATGCACTTGGAAATAAAGTATCACCATATGACATTGCTATTATTACGAAAGAAGCATTAAAGTATCCAGTTGTTTTAGAATATATGAATTCAACACGTACAACTCTACATACTTCAGAACGCTCTCCAAACATCGCAAACTACGGACGAGAAGAACTATATAACGATCCATATGCGATTGGAAGTAAAAGCGGTCTATCGGCACTTGGCAAATATACAGTCGTAACAGTGGATGAAAAAGACGGTAAACGCGTCATTAACGTCGTATTATCTTCTACTCGCGCGCAACTATATCCTGATACGAAGAAAATGGCACATTATGCATTTCAGCAATTAAAATAACCAAGGAGTATTTTCTCCTTGGTTATTTTTTAACCATACCTTTTAATACGAACGCAACGTTTGCTGGACGCTCTGCTAGACGGCGCATGAAATATCCATACCAGTCGTTTCCATAAGGTACGTAAACACGCATTTTGTAACCCTCTTTTACTAGCTCAAGTTGACGCTCATTACGAATACCATATAACATTTGGAATTCAAATTGATCCCTTGGAATATTATGTTCTTCAGCAAGTTTTTTTGTATATTCAATAATCGCTTCGTCATGTGAAGCAATTGCAGTATAATTTCCATTTAATAAGTGCATTTTAATAATCTTTTTATAATTGTCATCTACATCTTTCTTGTCCGGGAACGCCACTTCTTCAGGTTCTTTATAAGCTCCTTTTACAAGACGTAAATTAGGTTTATAAGCATTTAAGTCCTCAATATCTTTTTCTGTACGATATAGGTAAGCTTGAATAACAGTACCAATATTATCGTACTCAGATTTTAACTGTTTAAAGATATCAATTGTCTTTCCGCAGCGTGTATAATCTTCCATATCAATTGTAACGAACACACCATTTTCTTTTGCAGCTTCTAAAATACGGCGCATATTGTTCATTACGATTTCATCAGAGATATCTAATCCCATAGAAGTCATCTTTAAAGAAAGCTGCGAATCAAGACCTTCTCTTCCAATTGCACGGATCGCTTCAATCGATTGGTTAGCCATTTCATTTGCTTCCGCTTCATTATCAACGAATTCACCTAAATAATCGATTGTTACACAAAGACCTTGCTTATTTAATGCCTGAATGGCAGCTGTCGCTAATTCAATCGTCTCCCCTGCGACGAAGCGACCTGCACCAAAGCGTAAACCGTACTTTTTAGCCAGTTTTGTTAGCGCTTTATTTTTAGATAAGAAAAGAAACGAATTTCGCATTAATTGTTCCATGTAATTCACCCCTATGACTGTAATTTATCTGTTTTTTACCCCTCTTCAAAATTATATCATTGTTTAAAATTATTGGATACAAATAATTATTTAGATAATTTATAAAATACTATAAAAACATTTAAAAACCTATATTCTCGCATGTAAATATGAAGGGAATATTTTTCGACATTTAGAAAAAACGGGTTTACTAGGGCAAAAATAGGCATACCGAAAATATTCGACAGGCCTATAAAACCCCTTAATATTCCATGTAAATTATATAAGGATATTAATAAGAAAAACTTAAAGTAGCATCACCTAAGTTTATCCCGCTATTTGCCGGGCAGTAAGACCCCCACTGATTAAAGTTTCACTTTATTTACTTCTCATTTCGCTTCTCTTCATTCAGCCTTTTAATATCCGTAATCAACTGCACCATCTCTTCTTTCGCATCTGGATAAGTTTCATTCCAATGCTTCACTAAAGCTGGCATCGTCTTCGCTATGTAAGAATAAAGTGCCCACTTCTTTACCTGTTCTTTTCGCTCTTCATTACTCTCGCCAAGTAACAGCTCAGTGTATTTCTCTAGTAAACCGTCAAACTGCTCGTTAAACTTTTCACTCATCTTATTTACCTCCTATATGAAAAAAGCAGCGAAGATCGCTGCTTTTTCTTATAATTTTGATCGAACAGAGTTTAATTTTTTCTCCATTGTGCTTACTTTATCACGACGATCATCAATACGAATCGTTGTTGCAACACGCTGTGCACCTTTCGTATATGGAACTTCATGCATTTGTTGAATTACTTCTAGAATGACAGGAAGATCTCCTTCAATAATTGTATTCATCGGTGTTAATTGATACTTCACGCGATCCGCATTTTTCTCTAGCACCTTTTGTACTTCTGCTACATATTCACTAACACTTGGATTACCTGTTCCTACCGGAATAATCGATACGTCAACAATTGCCATAGTAGTCTTCCTCCTATAATCGCTTCTTATATATCCATTGTCTATTTTACCGAAATCCTCATCATTTTACTAATATGTTACTCTTCCACTTTAAACTGCTCAACTAATCTTTCTAAATCTTTCATATGCTCTGTCAAACTTTCCATCGTGTGGGCTACCTTTTCTAGATGATTAACCTGTGATTCCGTTGCAGCGTGTACCTCTTCAGAAACAGCTGCACTTTCTTGACTCGTACCAGCAATTGTATGCATTACCGCTGTAATTTCTCCTTGCTCGTAACCTATGTTATGTACCTCTTCTACAATTTTTTCAACTGAAGTACTAATCGTATTTACAACTGACATAATTGTGCGGAACTCCATTTCTGCCTCTGTCGTCACTTTATTTTGCACATCTGCAATGTCTTTCAATTTACTTACAACTTCTACAACCCTTTTTACTTCTACTTGCACATCACCAATCATCGTTGTGATTTCTCCGGTTGCCTCTTTTGATTGTTCCGCTAATTTCCGAACCTCTTCAGCAACAACAGCAAATCCCTTACCTTGCTCACCTGCACGTGCAGCTTCAATTGAAGCATTTAAAGCAAGCAAATTTGTTTGATCTGAAATACCTTTTATAAGCTCAACCACATTTTGAATCGATCCAACTCTTTGTTCTAACTTACCCGATGCTTCTTCTGTATGAACAACAATCGAAGATGATTGCCCCCTTGTACGGACTAAGTTCCTCATTGTATTTAACCCTTGCTTAGATGCCTCTTCCGCTTTGCCAGCCACTCCTTTTATTTCACCAACGGAGCTATTCATTTGTTCCACTGACTCCGCCATATTCTCGAGTTGAGCTGAAACTTCATCCACACTATTCGCAAGAGTAGAAGCTCCTCCGCTCACATCATCCATTGCTCCTGAAACTTCTCTACTAGCCGCTACTGTTTCGTTCGTTAAATAATGTAAACTATTCGTTGATTGTTGCACTGTTGATACGCTGTTTTTAATTTTACTTACCATTTCATTCATTTGTTCAACCATATCATTAAAGTGCTTCGTCAACTCTCCAACTTCATCTTTACTTGTCACTTTCATTCGCAGCGTTAAATCGCCTTCTGCTACTTTTTGAACGTGATTCTTTAATAATTGCAGTGGTCTTGCTAATCTTCTTGAGAACAAGTAGGAAGCTACGATTCCAACTAATAAACTAATACATGCCATTATAATAACTGTATTTCTCGTACTATTTAATAGCCCATCGATCGTTTCTTTCGGATAAAAGATTCCTATCGTCCATTTCATCGTATCAAATGATTGACTATAAACAACTACATCTTCACCTTTTATTGTAGTGACCGCATATTTTGTTACCTCTTTATTTAAGCTCTTTATAAGTGGCTCTTTAGAAACATCTTTCCCTATCTTTTCTGGATAAACAAGAGCCATATTTTTATCATTTATAATAAACATTTCTCCGTCATTATTGTATTGAATATTGTGAAGCAACTTCTGAATCGTCCCAAGCGATACATCCATCGCAACAACGCCTAATACAGACCCATCTTGAGCTGTAATTGCTTTAGAAACACCTACACTTAACTTTCCTGTTGCAATTTCATAAGAAGGTTGTCCCCAATGGACCTTTTTTACATCAGCCTCTGAATCTTTATACCATGGTCTTGTCGTTGGATCATATCCTTCTGGCACTTGCCCACCTTCAGCAAGATTGGCACTTAATGTTTTTTTATCTTTCGTACCAATATATAAATCTAAAATACCAGGATGATTCTTTTTATACTCCGCAAACTCTTTCGTTAAAAACGCTTCCTCTTCTGGAGTAACCCCACCTTGAAGTATATTACGAATCATCTCACTGTTCGCGTAATACCCCATATCTTCATCCGTTCTTTGAACAAATGTCGTAAGTTGCTCTGTCACAAGATCCATCGCATTTTGAGAATACTCGTCTAAGGAACGCACTTCCTTTTCTTTCTGTAATTGATACACAGCTGTACCCAATATTACGAACATCATAGAAATAAGAACTGAAAACACTACCGCAATTTTTAAACGTAAACTTCTTAACATCTTCCCCCCAGCATCCCCTTCGCATTAAATTAAAAACTTATTAATCATTATATTAAGTATAATAGATAAAATTAAAAAATTGAAATTAATTCTCACCTTAATACAATTAGAAAAAGGAATACCACTTGTGCAAAAACAAATAGTTCATTATCCTTAAAATATAATCTCATTCGTTCGGAGGGAACTATGTTACAAAAATTCGGTTTCTCACAATATGAAAGCCAAGCTTATGAAGTTGTCGTATCAAGCAATGAACCATTAGATGCTACAACAATTGTGAAGCATTCAGGTGTTCCAAAAGCAAAAATATATGAAGTACTAGCACGCCTAATCGATAAAGGAATGGTAATGGATTCTGTTTCAGAAAAGAAAAAATTGTATACAGCATTACCACTAAAGCTAGCAATTGAAAAATTAACGACAGAATTTCAATCAAATATTAAAGAACTGGAAACAAATATATCAAAAAAATCATTTACAGATGACCGTGTTTGGAGCTTAAAGATGCAATCTTCTATTCGAGTTCAAAGTAAAGAACTCATTGAAAGTGCAAAAGAATCAATCCGTATTTCAGCTTGGAATGATACTCTTTTAGAATATCTTCCTTTACTAGAACAAAAAGCAAAACAAGGTGTTCAAATTGAATCCCTTATTGTTGGAGAAGTAGAAACAGACTTAGAAAACATGCATTTTCTAATCCCAGCTGAAGAGCCTAATGCATTAGAGCGCTACTTGCTACTCATCGTTGACGATCGTGAAATTTTATTTGCTGGCGTAGAACAAGAGTCATGGCAAGCGATGAAAACAATGTCACAACCTTTCGTAAAGTTCTTTACAGAATTTTTCTATCACGACGTTGCACTTGCAAAGATTACTCAAAAACACCACGATCTCTTTATGGAAGATGAGGAAATTAAGAGTTTGTTGATGAAGTTGAGGTACTAATTAAATAATAAAAAGGAGTCTAGTTTTTCAACTAGACTCCTTTTTATTCTGTTCCTTTATATCCATCAACAGCTCAATAATTTTCTCATTTTGCTCTACCTGTTTCTCTGAATTTTTATAGATGAAACGAACCCATCTAAGTGCAAAAATAATAAGAAACAAAGGGAGCATTGAAATTAGAAGACCAATAATTGAAAAATTCGTATACATATACCTCACCTCGCTATACACCCTTTTCTCCATTTCTCTACTAAAACCTGCAATTTTTTACAAATAAAAAAGAACCTATCAAACGATAGATTCTTTTTTTGCAAGCTGAGTAGAGCGTCCTCTCGTAATCGAGAAAACCGCGCAAAGCAGTGCTAATATAATAAAGCCACCGCCTACCCAAGCGTTATATATAACAGATGATTTTTCAATAACAACTCCGCCTACTGTTGAACCGAGTGCAATTCCTAAATGAAGCGCAGAGTTATTTAAACCTTGCTGGATACCAGCTGATTCCGGTGCAATTTCAATTAAATAATTTTGCTGTGCTGGTGAAATCGCCCAGCTCAGCATACTCCAAAGTCCCATCATAATGATGAAGAGCGGGAATGAGAATGTCATTAATGGCAACATGAAGATTGCACATGCAAATACGATAATAATCGAGATAATACTTTTCTTCGATCCCCATTTATCAGCAAGCCAGCCACCAAAGCCGCCACCAATTACTGCTGCGATTCCGAAAATGAAGTAAAACACACTAATCCAATTTGCTTCAACATGCATGACATCTTTTAAAAACGGTGTTAAATATGCATACAATGTTAAATGCCCCGTTAAAAACAAAAATGATGTTAACTGTGCACTTACAATTTTTTTATCTTTTAAAGTAGCAAGTTGTTCTTTTATTGATAATACCGATGTCGGTGGTACTTTCGTTAAGAACAATGAAATACAAGCAATTGCCATAACTGTTAATATCGAAATTAATACAAATGGCGCACGCCATCCGTATGCATTTCCGAGTACAAGACCAAGCGGTACTCCAAGTACAAGTGATCCACTAATTCCCATAAAAATGATTCCAATTGCACGCGCACGAAAATGCGGTTCTACTACACTAGAAGCAAGTGTTACCGATAGTGCAATAATTAATGAACCACTCGCCGCACAAATAACCCTTGAGAACATTAGCATTCCGTAATTCACACTAAATGCCGAAATAATATTTCCGATTAAGAAAATCGATAATGCTCCAACATACAATTTTTTTCTTTCAAACTTCCCTGTCAAAGCTAATAAAACTGGACCTGACAAAGCAAATACTACTGAAAATATTGTTATAAGCTGACCAGCTGCGCTAATAGATACTCCTAAGTCGTTGGCAACTAAGTCAAGCGTTCCTCCTATAATTAGCTCAACCGTTCCGACTACGAAAGCCGCGATAGCTAAAATATAAACACGAAAATTCAAGTCTTTCCCCACGCTTTCTATTTTGGTTACTACGACTATGGTAACCAAAACAGAAAGTGGACGCAAGTACAATTTTTTTACAGTAAAAAAGGTAGGCGTATTATACGCCTACCCTTCCATCATTCTGTTTCTTTCTTCTTATTCAAGTACCAATACACCGGAAGTCCCGTAAAGACAATTCCAATTGATAAGAAACAACTTACTGGATCGTTAATAATCGCACTACCGATTACAAAGAACGAACCTAAAATCGCAACGATTGGTACGATTGGGAATAACGGTACACTATATGCACGCTCTTTATTCTTATTACGTTTCCTTAAAATGAAGACACCAATAAACGTCATTACATAGAAAATATAAATAATGAATACGGAAATCTCAGATAGCTTATTTGGATCACTAATAATCATTAAAATAATTCCTAAAATGATTTCAACAGTAATCGCATTTGCTGGTGTTTTAAATCTCGGACTTTCCTTTGCAATAAATTTAGCAAATGGAAGTTGTCCACGTTCTGCCATAGACATTGGAATACGTGGGAACGTTAAAATCTTTCCATTTAAACAACCGAAAATAGAAACGATAATACCGATACTAATAATTTTCCCACCATATTCTCCAAGTAACATACCAGCAGCTGTCGCTGTTGCATTTTCTCCAAGGTCTACAATTTTCGCTGCTGGTAATACATTTAATAACGCCAAGTTAATCAATACGTAAGCAGCTGTTACGATTAAAATCCCCACTGTCATTGCTTTCGGTAATAACTTTGTTGGATTCTTCATTTCTCCACCAATCGAAGCAAGTAAAATCCAACCGTCATAAGCAAATAACGTTGCTAAAATTGCCATACCGATACTTTGATTTTCCGATATTGGCACAACTACGTTAAAAATATCGCTATTCCCTTTCCAGAAACCTAGCACAACAATTAACACAATCGGAATCATCTTCCCAATTGTCGTGATTGTTTGAACGATACCTCCGTATTTTGTTCCCATACTATTTACAACGCCAAGGAAAACAACCGTTCCAATTGCGATTGGTAAATTCCATACTTTATCTAAATAGAAAAAATTAATCATTAAAGAACTAAAGTATAAACCTAATGTTCCGATAATAGCAGGTCCATAAACAATTGTTTGCATCCAACCTGATAAATATCCCCAAAAACTTCCGTAAATCTCCTCTAAATACGTATACAACCCACCATTTTTCGGGATTTGCGCTCCAATTTCAGCTACTGTTAAACCACTTGCTAGCGTCAACAGACCACCAATTACCCAAGCAAGAATGGCCATATTAGAACTCCCCGAGTAATCTAATACGTTCCCTGGTTTCATAAACACACCAGATCCAATAATCGTTCCTACTACGATAGAAAGTGCTACCGTTAAACCAATTTTGTTCTTCTCATCATGATGCATGCTGCGTATCCTCCTTCCAATCCTAGTGTGATGCAAAAATGAAATAAAAAAACACTCCTCCCTAAAAAGGGACGAGTGTTGTATTCGTGGTTCCACCCTTGTTTCAATTCGTAAAGTAACACACTTCACCAATTTCTCAAGTCTAAATAACGGTTTTTGCCGGCAAGCAATTACTAGATGTTCGTTCACTGCTGCAGTTCAGAGGTGGTAATCTATTTTTCCGTATTAGGAAGCTCACAGCCAAAGGCTTCCCTCTCTGGGAATCGTAAAAAATTAATCGTGTCCTCATCATCACTTCTTGATGTCGAATTTTGTAGTTATTGTTCATTATATTGAATTGTTAGAAAAAATCAATATATTTTTTTATATAACATAGGAAATATTTCTCTTCTTATATTATAACAAAAGATACAAAACTTCTCTATTTCTCTAAAAATGGTACAATCCATTTAGGAGGTGTACCAATAATGATTGCTTTCTTTTGTATCATCGCTACGTTTCTTTCTGTTCTATTCGCTATCATGCATCGGCACAAGTATCCTGGTTATAGCGTTTTAGCCGTAGCTATTATACCCACTCTTTCCTTCTACGTATTGGGTAAATATCAATATACGGAAGTGTTTATCGGTTTTGCAATCTTCTACTGCGTCTTTGGATACATACTAACAATGAAAAAAATTTTATTGAATCATTAAAAGGGACCGATTTCTGCTGACAGAAATCGGTCCTCGCACGTACCTTCCGGTTGCCCACACGAAAGATACGACTTCACTCAATTATTTCTCATCTTTTTTCATAAAAAATTTGTGATGTGGAAGATTCACATTCAACGCCTCTAATTGTTTCTTTTCATTCTCTAAAATCGCTTTCGCTTTTTCTTTCGTTGCCTCATCTAATCCCGCAAAGATGTCTTCATGCTTCTCTTTCTCTGGAAGTTTTACATCTAGTTTTATTAATGCTTCTTTTGCTTGTTCATGCGTTAATTTCCCCGACTTTTCTTGTTCAAAAATTGACTTCACTTTTTCTTTCGTTGCTTCATCTAAGTCAGCAAGGATGTCTTTATGCTTACCCTTCTCTGGCATTTTCACGCCTAACTTTGTTAATTCCTCTTGTGCTTGTTCACGTGTTAATTTACCGGACTTTTCTTGCTCTAAAATCGACTTCGCTTTCTCTTTCGCCTGTTCATCTAAGTTAGCAAACATGTCTCCATGTTTACCTTTCTCCGGCATTTTCACGCCTAGCTTTGTTAATTCCTCTTTTGCTTGCTCATGCGTTAATTTTCCAAACTTCTTTTGCTCTAAAATCGACTTCGCTTTTGCTTTCGCCTGATCATCTAATCCTGCAAACATGTCTTTACGCTTCTCTTTCTCCGGAAGCTTTACACCTAGTTCCTCTAACTGTTTCTTTGTATCGTCCATAATTGTTTTTACTTTTTGTTTTGTAGCGTCATCCAAATCCTTTTTCGCCGTTTTTGTAGACTGTTCAGCTGCTGGAGTATTCGTTGCCGCGAATGCCGGAATACCGACTCCTCCAATGATTCCGAATGATAAAGCACCTGCAATCGCTAAATACCCAACTGTTTTCTTCTTCATAGGAAATTTCCTCCTTCATATTTCTAAAGCATGTACACTTTCGTATACAATGCCAATAGTAATGTTGGTTTCTTAAAATTTCCTTAACGATGCAAATAAAAAACACCGCTCGTAATGAGCGGTATTTCTCTATGCTTTTTGTAATTGTAACTCTTCACGTTCCATTATTTTTCTTAATACAATTGTTTGTGTCATTGTAAATAAGTTACCTGTTATCCAGTACAATACAAGTCCTGATGGCGCCGCAAACCCCATAAATAGAATCATTGCCGGCATCATAATTTGCTGCATCTTTAGCATCTGTACTTGTTCTCCAGGTGTAATATTAGATTGGAAAACTTTCATCTGAATAAATGTCGTTAACGCTGCAATAATCGGTAATATATGATATGGATCTGCATGTCCTAAGTTCACCCATAAAAACGAAGATGTGCGAATCTCTTCCGTTCTACTAATCGCATAATACAAAGCAGAGAAAATCGGCATTTGTATAAAAATTGGCCAGCAACCAGCAAGTGGATTCCAACCGCCTGATTTCATTAGTTCTGACATTTCTTTTTGATACTGCTTTTGTTTTTCAAGATCTTTGCCTACATCACCGTACTTTTTCTTTAACTTCTGCAATTCAGGTTGCATTTTCTTCATTTTCGCTTGGCTGCGATATTGCGAAACAGCTAATGGAATCATTGCTGAACGAATAACGAGCGTCATAATAATGATGGCAATCCCAAAGCTAGCTCCAGGTATATGATGAGCGACAAATTGAATCATAAACGAGATTGGATATACAAAATAATGATCCCAAATCCCAGTACTATGTGCATCAATTGGGGCCGCATTACTGCAACCAGATAAAACAAAAACAAGTAATAATGATAAACTAACGAGCACAGCTCGGTATGATTTTAACATGTTCATTCCTCCAATGTTTCGTAATTATTTAGCGAAACATTGGTGTATACGGACCGACCTCGTCATTCTCTTCACTTGATTCTTGTCTGCGTACAGAACGAATCATCCCATATTTATAAAAAATAGAAAATAGCGGTACATTTCCCGCACTATCTTCACATGTATCAACTAACGTAAAAGCTCTTTGTCTACCGCTTGATGCTTGTTGACGCACAAAGCGAGAAACATTAGCAAGGAAGAAAACTTCTAATAAACAAAGTGCCGTCGTTACAAACGATATATATAAAATTGCATCCTGCAATAAAAATTCCATCGCTTCACATCCTTAATAAGGTCATTTTAGCACATTAGGCAAACATTCTCTATTTCCTTTTATTTTCAAAAAAAGTATTTTGCATATTTTCTCAAGAAAACAATAATTAAGAAACGTTGTATTCGCTTTCTTTAGTATATTCACGCACATCAATGAATAGGCTTGATTTATTAGAAATTTATAAAATTTTTGCATTATAATAAAACTATTGCCAGTTTTTGAAAAAACCTTTATTCTCTTCTTGTAATCAAAAATGAATATGGAGATGAAACATACTATGGGTCAACTAGGAGACGCCGATTACGTTCCCGACACCGCCTTTTTATCCTTCCCAGCAGCTAAAACATTTCATTTAGAATTTATGATTCAGTTGGTTGTTATTTTTATAGCTTCTATTTTGTATGCAATTTCTATGAATATGTTTTTTATCCCGCATAATATGATTAGCGGTGGATTCGCTGGTGTAGGGATGATTATCGGTTATTTAATGCACTACAATATCGGTGCACTTATCTTTTTACTAAACATTCCTCTTCTTATTTTAAGTCACTTTTACTTAGGCAAGAAGACAACCTTTTTAACAGCGTACTTTGTAGCTGTGTCATCTTTAGCGATGAACATTATCCCGGTACACCAAGTTTCAGACGATATTTTACTTTCTTCTGTATTCGGTGGTGTTATCTGCGGAGCAGCTTCAGGAATTATATTCCGATTTGCTTCTTCAACAGGTGGTTTTGATGTTGTTGGATTGATTGTAGCGAAATATAGAGATGTTTCAATTGGAGCAATCATATTTGTATTCAACTTAATCTTACTTGTCGCAGCAGGTTTTATTTTCGGATGGGATATTACACTTTATACGTTAATTAGTCGATTTGTAGTCAGCAAAGTTATCGATGCTGTGCATACGAAACATATTAAATTAACGATAATGACTATTACAGAAAAAGGCGAGGAAATAAAAAGCGCACTACTACATCACGGCATACGCGGGGTGACAATGGTAGACGCTGTCGGCGGCTATACAAACCATAAGAAAAAAATGATTTACACTGTCGTGACTCGCTATGAGTTAGGCGAAATGAAACGTATTATCCGTCAAGTGGATAACAAAGCATTTATGAACATTACTGAAACAGTTGAAATTGTCGGCCGTTTCAAACGTATATAAAAAAGGTTAATACATTAAAGGGCATAACATATTAGTCATATATACTATGTTACGCCCTTTGTTATTCAACTAACGCACCCTTTAGCATAATAAAATCACGAAGTTTATTACTACAAATCGGAGGATAGCATTCCATATACAAAACTATCTGTCCATTCATTTTTATTCCAAAAATCTTGTATGAAATGGGCTTCCTTTCTCATGCCTATTCGTTCACACAATTTTTTTGAAGCTGTATTACGTGCATCAAGATTAGCTTGTATACGATGTACATTACATTCATTAAATAATTTAAATACCAAACTACTTACTGCTTCTGTTGCCAAACCTCTTCCAGCTACTTCATTTGAAAAACTATAACCAATCTCAACAGTGTCCTTCATATTTGTGTACCATACGGATAAATCACCAACTACTTTAGTCTTGTATATAACTGCCAAACTTAATATTGATTCTTCAGTAAGTAAATTGTTTGCTAGCTTCTTATTAAATCTTTTCTGCATGTCTTCATGAGTCCACTTATTATGTAATAGGAACTTACATGTATCATCATTATTATAAATAGCAAATACATCCTGTAAATCAGTACTCTTAAAAGGTCTAATTATTAATCTTTCTGTTGTGATCTCCAAGTTAGCTCCCCTCCCTTACATTCATGTTACAAAACATTTTTTATTGTATTTAAGCCTCCTTCTTAGATCTCACCTTGATTACATATTTCATCATAATAAATTAAAATCCTTCTTCCACTAAACTGCATTGTTAATGGTATCTCCTTGCGCTTTTTATTTTTTACACTTATTACAAAATCAGATAATTCTATTATTATGTCCCTAAATGTGTTATAATGAAAGCAGACTCACAAAAAAAGAGTATATAGACTTGGAAGTTTCTCTTATTTTACAAGCAAAAAGAAACGAGCAGTCGGGTATATTTCAGACACCATACACGTAACGGTTTAAACAACCGATCATCTTAGTTACTCTTCAATGATCTTTTTATAAAAAGATACGTACAATTAAAACTCACTTCAATATACTATACCTACCTTTTTGACTTCCAAATCATCTTATTACATAGGGAGATGAAAATATGAATCAATATATACGATATACAATAGCTGTCCTGTTTGCTATTATCGGCGGTACGATTTGTTTCTGGACAAACACACAGCTTGGAGAGAATATCATTTTTAATGGAATCGAAACACTTGTAAGCGCTTCAATTTTAGGCGGATACATTTACTTCCTCTTCAATCCAGAAGAAAATGCTCAGAAAACAATGTTATTAACAATGATTGGAATCGTTGGTGGATGTATTTCCTACTCAATGACAAACTATACATTACCACTTCAATTAAGCTCAGCTTTCTTCCACGGTCTATGGACTTGGTTCATTGCATTCTGCTTAGCAGACGTATTCAACCTATTACAAGACAATGAAGAAGATAGCGGTCGCCAAATTGAAAGTAACTCTTAAGCTGGAAGGAATTCTTCCAGCTTTTTTATGTTGGTTTGCATACACCGGCACTACAATAAAAAGAAGCTACCCAACGGCAACTTCTTTTCCACATACCCCACTTCGTATTCACTAAAATATATCAACGATTTTTCAAATATATCGATCGTTTCTCCACTTATATCAACGATTTTTTCATTATATCGACGATTCGGCACAAGATATCGATTTAACGACAACCTTAGACATCCAAAATGCACAACATACCCTATCCCCCAAGCAACTTACTGCCGAACTCTACGATTAAAAAGATAATTAATAGGATCGCGAGTATCTTTAATGCTACATATGCCACTTTAAAAACAACATAAATGAGCAAGACTATCAAAATAATTGATAAAATTTCCATATTTACTTCCTCCAAGCTGTGCTCTTCTTATCTTATTTTACTCGCCCTAGGCTGTTTATGGAACGGCATAAGATGACATATAAAAAAGAGGATACCTCACCCATCGTAAGATACCCTCTCTTTCAGCTGCTCCAACCATTCTCTTTCTAATTGTAAATATCCCATCTCACTCTTCTCGGCACTCTTTAATTCTTTATCAGCTTTCTTCATATAAATACGGGACGCTTCCATATTGCCCTCTAAATATTTAATAATTCCTTGTGTACGGTAATATCCGTTTAGGTCCATTTTTGTAATGGCCTTTGCATGTTCCTTTGCTTCTTGCAAAGAAAGACTGTCCATCTGATAAAGGGCTTTATATAAAAGATACCAACTATGAAAACTACTAACGAAAAACTTATTTTCTTTCGTTACAGGTAGTTGAACAATTTGTTTTATATACGGTATCGCTCTTTCCATTCCCTCTTGATCCGCACGAGCAAAAAAGACGAGCATAAGTCTACTCATTATCTCTCTTATGCCTTTATTCTCTTTTATTTTTTCCTCACTAAGTTCTACTAATCTTTCATCCCAATCTTTCGGTCTTTTATAACTAAATAACTCACTCGATATTTGAATCTCATATAAATGATTTCTAGCTCTTTCATCATCTTTAATTAAAATAAGAAATTGCATCCCATCACTCATAAGTGTTCCTTTTATCGGCACAATTGTAACTGCAAAGATTGCAAAATGGAAAAAGGAAAAATATAAAAGATATTGATAATAACTTACCATGTATATGTAACCGGAAGTAATACCAAATAGTAAACTCGTAATGGGTCCACCTAAAGTGAGCCAAGCCCATTTTTTCGAAAGGTTAGGTGTCTCTATAGAAGGTGGTACTAGTGTTGCAACGCCTCCAAAGTACGCCCATAATTTATTTTCTCGAATGCGTAATTTTCCTTTTTCTTTTTGAATAGTAATGGGTCCTACTGTCATAAATTTAAATGTCAAACCAACTATTACACCAAATACTACATGTCCTAACTCATGAATGGCTAACACTAACAATGCAATTCCAACTATTGCCCATAGGTTCAAAATTACTTCTAATTTCCCAGTTCGGATTACTCCGTATAAAATGGACAGAATTAGCGCCACTGTCATTGAGCCAGCTGGCCTTCTTAAAATATCCACCTTTTTCTCCCCTTAATAAATCATTTTTCTCTGCATTTCGTACATGAACTTCCCGAGATGCAATATCCAAATAAATGAGATTAAACCAATTAACACAAAATCGATATCACTAGCAGCTGTATATATAACGGCAGCCCACCATACATATGCCAATATTGTATTCGTAAATTCATACGCTTTATATCCAGCCTCATGCACAATGTGCTTTAATCCTTCATCTGCGTTTTTCGTCCACATTTTCATAGATTCCATATACGTTACACCTTGTTCAGGATATAGCTTATTATAACGATTTTTTGTTATGAGCCCGATAATCACTACAGTAGTTAAACAAACAATAGAAGCTACTAAATTCCACACCGCAAATGAAACATTAGTATCCTGCAACAGTGCACGTCTACATGTAATAACTGCATATACAAACCATGCCTGCGTCACTATATCACCTACACGTAAATATATACTTATAATGCCTAATTTTCTGCCTTGTACGCTCTCTTCTTCATCGCGTGCCTCCGCTAACATACGCGTATTCTTCCAAGTGTAGTACATCATTAAGATTCCAAAAATAGTACATAGACCTATAAATGTATTGGATGATAATTTTCTCGGTTCATCCGAGAGTAAATTTAAAGCTATATAAGACGTTAAAAAGCCACCCATCATACTTAACGCTATTTTCCCCACAGAATCAAATTGTTTTTTTCGTTTACTCTTCATCATCCTCTTCCCCCTCCACTAACGTGAATATTTCCTCCACCGATACATTGAAAATTTGTGCGATTTTTAACGACAATACAATAGATGGTGCATAATCCCCACGCTCAATTAAACTAATCGTTTGCCGTGATGATCCAATCGCTTTCCCTAAATCCCCTTGTGATAAACGATGCTTTGCTCGCAATTCCCTCACTCGATTTTGAAGCTTCATGTCTTCCCTCTTTTTCATTTATTTAATTAAAATTGTAAATAATATCCTTATTTTTGTCAATTATAATTGTCATTTTGACGTTAATAATTGACAAAAATAAAGATGTATTATGATGGAAATAACCTATATAATGAATGTGAAATATTAAACAAAGGAAGTGACATATGAATAAAATATCTACTTTTTCCTATATTCTTACTAAGCTTACAGCGACTTTCTTGTTATTATCACTTATTAGCACGCTTCTCTTAACAACTAGTCAACAAACATTATATAGTTTCTTAGCTGGATTACGAGAACTACTATTTGTTCCCTTCGTTCCTATTCTTGCTGCATATGCAATTGTTTGTTCTATTTGTATCGATAAATTGAAATTAAAAACACATACAAGACTGAAGACAATATTACTTTATATTTTTTGCGGCTATTTATTTTTTCTTCCCTTCCTAATGTTTAAAGAAGCTAGTCTAATACAGTTCTTGTTACTCGGATCAATTGGAGCAGTATGTTCTCTTTCTTTCTTTTTATGTACAGTCATAGCAACAAAATTTAAGTGGGTACAATATTTCGTACCAAGCATTATGTTTATTATATTTATCACAATCAACTTAATAGATTTAGAAAGGTTTGGAACATCAAAAGAACAATGGGTCGAAACAAAAACAGATAACTCTTTCGAAGCATCTTTTCAACATTTTAGTGGTGAACATAAAGTCCCAATTGAACTAAAACGAGGTGACATATTAGAATTTACCATTGAATCACGAGCTGAAAATTCGAATGGCTACATGGGAGACGTAAAAATGGCTAGTGAATTTCAAGAGGAAGAAAATTACTTAGCTCCAGCTGGCCCTAATACATATCATTTCGCGGCAATTAAGACAGGAACTTATTACATTATAGTTAGCGGAAATCAGCTAAAAGGAAAGTTAAAAATAGATTGGAATATAAAGTAAAACTTTAATCAGCCCTCACCAATCGGGCTTTTACGGGCAGCAGGGCCCCCACCTAACTTCTTTGCCTCCGCTGAATTTTGAGGCGGGGGTCTTACTGCCCGGCAAATAGCGGGATAAAATAAAAAAGGCAGTGCTTTTGCACTGCCTTCCTAAATTCTGACATAGAATGGATTTCATATTAGCTTGCGTTTTGTAGTAATACTCGTTTTAACTGCTTACGGAAACGAATACTTAACGTAACCGCTACAATCACAATCACTCCAAAAATGATTTTACCGATATGACCTTCTAACACTCCAAAGATATCATGTAAGTTTCCACCTAACCAGTAACCACCGATTAAGAAGAATGATACCCAAAATAGAGCGCCTGAATAAATTGTAATGGCAAAACGACGGAATGGTAAATTAATAATTCCTGCAAAGTATCCTGTGAAATGACGTACACCAGGAATAAAGAAACCAATAAAAATCAGGAAGTACCCATACTTATCAAACCACATTCTCGTTAAATCAATTTTTCTTTGTGTTAAAAATACGTATTTTCCATACTTTTGAATGAAAGGCATACCTAATTTATTTCCTAAAAAGTATTGAATCGTCATTCCTACACTTGTCCCAATAAAGGATAGAATGATTAAAATCGGTAAACTTAAATCACCCTTCTGCGCTAAAAATCCCGCATATGCTAATGTCGGCTCTCCCGGAAACGGAAGTGCAATATATTCTAACAGCAAGCCAACAAGTACAACATAGTACCCGTATTGCTGAAATAATTCATGAATCCATTCCATGTCATCTCTCCTTTCAATCACGTACAACTTCTTACTATTATTGTATAAAAAAATTGTCGAAATAACTATCACAATAGCTTACATTTTTATTACATTTTTGTAAGGGTCACACTAATGATTTCCGTTCTTTATTAATTAGTAAAAATCATTTTTCAAGTCGAAATAGCGAAAAGGCGCATTAATAACATGCAGATTTTATCCATTTTTTAGCACTAAAAAACCTCTCTTATTTTGTTCTCAATAAAAAACCATCACAAACTCATGCTAACTTCATATTAGCTTCATATACGTATTGTAAGATTATATCGGAATTTGTTGAAAAATTTAACCAATATATGACTAAGCATTAATTTGAATAAATATAAGTCGTTTTTCGAAATTGAAAAAAGGGTGAATACGAAATGGAAGCATATAAAATGCACGATTTTATTAATACAAATGTTGAATCTCATCAAAATGAAACCGTTTTTAATTTACAAATCTGTGAAACAAGTGAATTTGACGTAAGTTTAACAAAATCTACAACACTATCTTTTATCGTTTCAAAAAAGAATATTAAAATTGTCACGAAAAAATGGATTAATTCAAATCAAGAAAGCATGATTGGCAAAAGCTACATCATTCCAACAAAAGCTTTTCATTATTTCTTACCAATCATCTCTGAAAATGAAGATGAGCTAAATATTCAAGTTCAAAGTTTTGGACTACGTGGTGAGCTTTTATTAAATGAAAGATTACTTATTGATAACAACAAACACAACAGCAAAATCACTACATTCTTTGAAACATTAGATGAAAATGTAAATAAAGCATTACGAGGATTACAACTTCATTGTATGTAAGACTCTTACGATAGTAAAAGGAGAATAACAATGAAAAAATTATTATTAAGCGCACTTTTATCATTAGGATTTTTAACTCTTCCATTCGCTAGTGCAGAGGCAGCTACAACGAAAGATCAATTAATCGTAGACACTCAGTTAAATAAAATGGATTATTATCAGGATGGAAAATTTATAAAAAGTTTTACTGTCGCTACTGGAAAAGCTGCAACACCTACACCTAAAGGCACTTTTCAAATCGTAAATAAAATTAAAAACCGTCCTTATTATACAGGCAAAATTAAAGGCGGCGATCCACGTAATCCACTTGGTGACCGTTGGCTCGGATTAAATATGGCAGGAACTTACGGAACAACTTATGCGATTCACGGAACTAACAATAATCAAGCAATCGGCAAAGCAACAACACTTGGTTGTATTCGTATGTATAACAATGATATACACTGGTTATTTGAGCGCGTTCAGCAGCAAGCTACTGTCACTGTAAAATAGCCCAAAAACAAGATTTATGTGTAGCCAAGAATTTTATGTCTTGGCTTATTTTATTTATTCATTTACAGTAGCAAAACAACTGTATTTACATATATAATAGGAATAGATTTGATTAGCTGATATCTAAACATTGATAAACGTAGATATTAAAATTATACAGTTATAATGTTTTATAAATTTTATAATACATACTATAATAGAACTACTGTAATTCTGAACTATTCAGTAACACTAAACTATTCCCCTTGCTACCTTCATGATTATTTTATAGCGGGGGCTTATTATATGTATAAACAATCTGAGTCACTCGAAAAATGATGAATTCGAATATTGCAGTAAAAAGCGTTATTTAGGAGGTGTTACTATGACGCATATACTGGTGATTGAAGACAACCCAGATATACAAGAACTAATTCGTGAATTTCTAATGGCACAAAACTTTACTGTTGATGTAGTTGGTGCTGGAACAGAAGGTATTCTTCTTTTCCAAAAAAATTCATACGATCTTGTCCTCCTCGATGTAATGTTACCAGATATAGATGGCTATAGTATTTGTAAAATTATGCGAGGACAATCTGATGTACCAATCATTATGTTAACAGGCTTACATAATGAAGAAAGTGAAATTAAAGGATTTGAGTTAGGTATTGATGACTATATTACGAAACCGTTCCATTACACTGTATTTATTAAGCGTGTAGAGGCTGTATTAAGAAGGGCAGCAACGAAGGAAGCAGAAGCTGCAACTATACTACAATTCCATGAATTGATGTTAAACTCTACAGCATATGCAGCTTATGTTCATGGTAATCAAATTGAATTGACAACAAAAGAATTTGAAATTATTTATACTTTACTGCAAAATCGAGGAAAAGTATTATCAAGAAGTGATTTGTTGAATAAGGTATGGGGCTATGAACATTATGGTGATGTAAGAGTTATAGATACACATATTAAAAACTTAAGAAAAAAATTAGGAATTACTTATATTAAAACGGTGAAAGGCATTGGCTACAAAATCGAATCGTAGCAAAGACAACATCACCAAAAATATTTTCATCAAAACCTTATTATTTTGTATTCTTTTATCACTTTGTCTTTATCAAATTATTTACTTTCTAGCTTCAAACTACGATAAAGAACGTTTTGCGAAAGAAAATGGAACGCCGACTACAGAACAGGCGGATTTAGATAAGCAAAACAATCAAAGTAAAACGAATCAAAATAAAGCTGTGTCAGAGGGAAGCATTTCCAATTTCCAATCTTCTATTATAGATTATAAATCTCTTTCTACAGCTATCAATCACCTTTTGCAGCCTAGCCAAACTGCAAAAGCAAAAGAACATACACAAAACCTTTCGGGGAAAAATAGCACTTCTAATCCGCTTACAGAAGCAGAAAAGAAAGCCGCTAATAATGATGCCTTACATACACAAAATGCAGCAAGTAAAACAAATGATACAAATGATAATCCAAAGTTAGCAGATGCGTTGCAGCAATTAGCTCCACATATTGGCGCGACAATGCTTGCATTATCACTACTCGGATCTTTAATTTATACAAAACTAATTGCCAAACCTTTTCAATATATGAGCGATGCTTTAAAAGATATTATGAATCTTGATTTCTCAGATAAAAAGCTACTTAACAAAAATACAGATCAAACAGATTTTAATTTGCAAGTAGCCGCTTCACAAGTACCAAATATTGTGAAGAATTTACATGCAAGCAATCAAGATTTAAGAAATGAGCTCAAAAAGGAACAACAATTAGAGCAATCTCGTAAAGAATTTATGTCTATGGTATCCCATGAATTAAAAACACCAATCGCAGCGGTTATGGGACAACTAGATGGCATGATTCACGGAATTGGAGCTTATAAAGATAGAGATAAATATTTAAAACGTTCCTATGAAATGATGCAAGACATTAACATATTAACGGAAAAAATGTCGGAATTATCCAAAATACAAAACCCTCAATTTAAACCGAATTTAGAAGTCATTTCTTTATCTAATATTATTGAGGATGTTATGAAGAAAGTAGATTACTTTGTATCTGTAAAACAATTAAATGTACAATCTAATATTAAACACGACGTACAAATTTTAGCTGATCCTAAATTTATTCAAACTGCTATTTTTAACATTATTTCAAATGCAATTCATTATACAATTGACCATCAGCACGTATATATAAAGCTTTATGAAAAACCAAACGGTTACGCATTAGAAGTATTAAATACAGGTTCACAAATTGATGAAGATAAACTTGCTCATTTATTTGAGCCTTTCTATCGTGCAAACCCTGATAAACACGGTTTAGTACAAGGTAGTGGTCTTGGATTATATATCGTGAAACAAATATTAGATAAACATCAGTTTCCTTACGGGATACAAAACACAGCTCAAGGTGTAAAATGCTCTATTGTATTCCCAAAAGCAATGTAACATTCGCTATAATTACATACCCCAAACTCATACTTCATGTGTGAGTGGCGGAATTTTGTAGAGTGTCTTACTCTGTTTCGTTCGCCCGTTATCCTTATTTGGATAGCGGGCGTTTTTTATTACTTAAAAGGAGGATTTTTCATGGATAAGTTTAAATATTCATTGCTCGTTTTATTCGGTGCTTGCAGCTACGGCATACTCTCAACTATTTTCAAACTCGGATTCCTAAGTGGATTTTCAGCACATCAACTATTAGGAGGACAATATGTCTTCGGATGGATTGGACTATTTCTACTCGTTCTTTTCTTTTCACGTCATAAAGTAACAAAAAAACAATTCTTTTCATTACTAACCGTCGGAACAACAATGAGTATGACTGGAATTTTCTACGCTATTTCTGTAGAAGAGCTACCCGCATCTATCGCTGTCGTCCTACTCTTTCAGTTCACTTGGATTGGTGTCATTATCGAAGCAATTGCAAATCGAACATTTCCAAGCCGCGATAAGATCATATCTATCCTTATTTTATTTGCTGGTACATTGTTTGCAGGTGGTATATTTGAAGGCCTCGGACAAAGTTTTTCTACGAAAGGGATTATCTTTGGACTATTAGCTGCTGTCTCTTTTTCATTCTATGTTTTTGCAAGCGGACGCGTTGCTACAGATGTTCCCCCTTATACGAAAAGCTTTCTTATGACAACAAGTGCGACTCTTATCGTATGCCTATTCTTCCCGCCGACCTTTTTAACAGATGGTGCCCTGCAAGCTGGTCTATGGAAATATGCTTTCTTCCTCGGATTATTCGGCGTTGTTGTACCTGTCATTTGTTTTTCAATAGGTGTACCAAAAGTTGGAACAGGACTTAGCACGATATTAGGTGCAGCTGAATTACCAACTGCTATTATCGCTTCTATTACACTTGTACATGAAGTCGTAACCTTCATGCAGTGGATTGGAATTATTTTTATATTGCTTGGAATTTTCACTCCCCAGCTGCTTACGGCTAGGAAAGAAAGGAAACATAATCGCGTGCATAGCGCTTGAAAAAAAATACAGAATTTATATAAAGTGAAACTTTAATCAGTGGGGGTTTTGTTCATCCCCCACTGATTATCAGCCCTCACCAATCGGGCTTTTACGGGCAGTTGATCCCACCTAACTTCTTCGCTTTCGCTGAATTTTGAGGTGGAGTCTTACTGCCCGTTAATGCGGGATAAAAATATAACTGCAATTAAAATAAGTAAATTTATCGGGAGGTATAAATGACTATTTTAAGCATCGTATTTTTTGCTATTATGTGTATCTTCTTCCTAATAAGATATATGAAAGAAAAGAAATTTTACGATTTACTTCTCATTCCCGTTTGTATATATGCAGGAGCAGTGAAAACTCCTTTCGTAGAGTACTTAAACTTTAATACTACATTTAAAATAACGTATGATATTGCAGCTATTATTCTTGTAATCCTTGCTGTACTTTTCTTTTTGAAAGATAAGAAAGAGAATCATACTACATAACAAAAGACCTTTCATTTACTTGAAAGGTCTTTTTCTCTATCTCATTTTACCGCTCCATACAGCTTCTCTATCTCATGCTCAATTTGTTTTACATCGATTCGCTCAAATAATGGCTGTACGCTATCAATTCTATTCGGCAACGTATTTTGCGGTTCCCAATTTCGTTTAACAATCGACAATGTGTTTCGAACTCTTTCACTTGAAAATGGTAAAAATGGTTCAAGGAGATTTGCAAAATTAGCAATAAGATAAATACAATTATAAATCGTTTCTTCACATGAAACTGAATCATCTTCTCTTTCTTTCCAAGGCTGCCTCTCATCAAAATATTTATTTGCAAAACGTACTGCATCAAATATTGTCTCTAACGCCACTTTAAATTTAGTTTGCTCAATCGCCTCTCCTACATTTTTATATAGTCCTTCTACTTTATCTTTCAGCTCTACATTGATAGTTCCCTTCGGTACAATGCCATCATAATACTTTTCAATAAACTTTAATGTCCGGTTCACGAAGTTTCCATATGCCCCTAACAATTCACTATTATGACTGTAAATGAATTCACGCCACGAAAAATCAGTATCACGATTTTCTGGTGCATTTATCGTTAAAAAATAACGAATAGAATCTGGATCATAGCGTTCCAATATGTCTGGTACCCATACTGCCCAGTTTTTACTTGTCGATAACTTTCTTTTCTCTACTGTTAAATACTCATTCGAAACGATATGACGCGGGATTGCTTCCTCCCCTATTCCAAGTAATACCGCTGGCCAAATGATGGAGTGAAATGGAATATTATCCTTGCCGTGTACATAATATGTTTGCGCATCGCTATTCCAAAACTCATGATCATCTTTTCCTGTTTCTTCAGCCCAATGTTTACTCGCTGAATAATATCCTGTCACTGCTTCAATCCATACGTAAATTTTCTTATCTTCATACCCTTCTACTGGAATTGGTACCCCAATTGGTAAATCACGTGATACGGCCCTATCTAGTAATCCTTCCTTTACATATCTCTCTGTTAGTTGAATCGCATTGTCGCGCCATGTCCCTGTTTGTTTGGCAATTTCTACATCCCTTTTAATTTGCTCCTGAAATGTATGCAATGCGAAATAGAAATGCTCTGTTTCCTGTACGGATGGTGTACTACCACATAACTTACATTTCTTTTCTAACAAATCGAGTGGATCTAAAATAGCTGAACACGCATCGCATTGATCGCCTCTTGCTGCTTCATGGCAATGTGGACATATTCCTTCTACATAACGATCCGGTAAAAACTGCGTACACGTTTTACAGTACGCTTGTTCCACTGTTTTTTTATAAATATGTCCTTCTTCTAATAAACGTAAAAAAACATTTTGAACCGTTTCATGATGATGTTCGCTATCTGTACGTGTATAGCAATCATACGTAAAACCGAGATCACGAAAACATCGCTGGAATTCTTCATGGTACTTATTAGCAATTTCTTTTGCTGTCACACCTTCTTGTTTTGCTCTAATTGTAATCGGTGTTCCATTACAATCACTCCCTGAAACATACAGCACATCCTCACCTTTTGCCCGGTAATAACGTGCTAAAATATCTCCTGGTAATAAACTTGCAATATGTCCAAGGTGTAACGAACCATTTGCATACGGCCAAGCGCCTCCAATAAAAATACTCATCTTACATTCCTCCTTTTAAATATAAAAAAGCCCCGCCCTTATCTAAAAAAAGATAAGGGCGGGGCTGTATAAACAGTCGCGGTACCACCTTATTTCGCTAATTACTCACATAATTAGCCTTAACAAGTACGGAGCTATATGCTCTTATACTGTGGTTTTGATAACGAGTACCAACTCTCGTCGCCGCCTACTATTATCATTTGATAAGTTCAGGACGAAGCTCAAAGGCCATTGTTCAAATGAATATTCTTGCTTCTTCTCAGCTACCGAAGCTCTCTGGAAAGAATGTGTTCATCCTACTTTTCCTTTTCAACGCTTTTACGTATAACAAGTATTGTACGACTTAATCACAGAAAAATCAAACTTTTATCCAGAAAGAAAAGGAAATCCCATCCCCCTGCCGAATAACTATACGTTCACAAAAGGAGTGATATGATTGAATCAAAAACAATTAAGCACACGTAATGAAAAAAGCTGGAATGCAGCTGCTTATGAAGCTTGGACGAATCGCCATGGAGCGCCAGCTGATTATGCAAAAAAGCTCATGAAAGACCCCGCGCGCGAAGTAGATCACTATTTACCTTACATACAATCTCCGAAAGGAAAACGTATTATTAATTTACTCGGGTCAAAAGGGAATAAGGCTGTCGCACTCGCCCTTTTAGGCTCTAACGTAACAGTTGTTGATATTTCAGCAAGTAATGCAAAATATGCAAATGAACTTGCGGACGCAGCAGGTGTCTCTATCCAGTATGTCGTTTCTGATGTATTAAATGTGCAGCTCTCCGAATCATTTGATATCGTATTGCTGGAACTTGGTGTACTCCATTACTTTCTAGATTTAAAACCGCTCTTTCAAAAAATTGCTACCATGCTTAAAGGAGATGGAATGCTTATCCTTCGTGACTATCATCCTGTTTACACGAAATTATTAGGAGTCGACCACCCATCATTTCAGGCCAATGGAAATTATTTTGATGAAGAATTAATTGAAGATGATGTTGCTTATAGCATCCTTCTTACAGAAGCACAGAAAGAATCGCTACCTAAAACAACCATCCGTCGCTGGACGTTAGGAGAAATTATTACAACGCTCGCGGAAGAACATTTTAAAATTGAAAAACTAGTTGAAGAACATGGATCTCATCAAAGATGGGTCTTTCCTTCTACTGCACCAGAAGGAATCGAAGGACGTATCCCTGGTCTATATACAATAATTGCGCGAGCATGCAAAAAAGGATCCCTTCACGGATAGGATCCTTTTTTGCATGCTCGCGCATATAAGTTGAGGTTGGAGATTACCATAATTCTGTAGAATAGGACACAAGATATTTCAACATTTCGTCTCTGACTTACGTCGTCAAAAAGGGGTATGACCAACATAACGAAGAGTAATGTTTTAGTTGATACTGATAATCGTTATCAACTAATTAGAAGTATACATGATGTTATTTCAAATTTCAATAGCATTTCTAATATTTATTTATGGATTTTATGATATGCAAATGTATACATTTTAAGAACTTTTTCTAATACCAATCTGACTCCTTCCATTATCTGCTATAATTTTCATTGAACAGATTAATAACTTCATAATAATGTTTTTATTAATTTCGCTCCAAATATCTATAAATCATAATAAACAGTTTAGATGAGGGTAGGGGTAACGATGAAATATGTTAGTATTCGAAAAAAACTACTGTTCACACTCTTAAGCATTTCTTCTTTATTTAGCATTGCTCTTATTGTTATTCTTTCATTCGCCATGAATCAAGCAAGTGAAATCGAAACGTTAAAAAATGATGTATCGAAAAGAGCGACGATTTTAAAAGAACGTGGCGATTGGTTCCAGGCACAAGTTGCTGGTTTACAAGAATATTTGCTATCACATGATCAAAAAGGATTAGATAAGTTCAACCGAGAAGGGAAAAAATTAGCTGATACTAGAGAGAAAGTAACAAGTGACAAAAAGCTCCCAGAAGGAATGAAAGAAGCCATTTTAATGGGGGGAAAATGGCGTAGCGTCATAGATAATGAGGTACTACCTCTTGCGCATGAAGGAAAATGGGACGAAGCATCTAAAATTGCTTTAGCACAAACAGATTATGTAAATGATCTTTTAGGTCGTTTTAATAAATATACAAATGAAGAGAATGAGAAACGTGACGCATTAATTGCTGACGTTGAGTCTTCTTCATCACTTATTCAATATATTATTTTCTTCTCACTCATTACATGTACATTAACGTCTATTTTATTAGCATGGTGGTTCTCTGGTAAACTCGTTAAGCCAATTCGACAAATTGATGAGAAGTTGAAAGAATTAGCTTCTCAAGATGGAGATTTAACGGCTAGATTACACGTAACGAGTAAAGATGAAATTGGTGACATTGCAAATTCCTTTAATCAAATGCTCACTAACTTGCAGCATATAATAAAACAAGTTCAACAAACATCAACAAGTGTAAAAGAAGCTTCCGAAAATGTATTTATCGAAACAACCGCTTCTATGGAAAATACCGCAAGGACACAAGAAACTATGAATGCTCTTGAACACAATATTCGTTCACAAGTTTCTAGCATTGAAGAAAGTTCAACCTCAATGGATGACATGGCAACGAGTGTTCAGCGTATCGCTGAGGCCGCCTCTTCTGTTACTAGTTTAGCTGTCACAACCTCAGAAAAAGCAGATGATGGGAATAAAGTCATTGAGAAATCTATTACACAAATGCATACAATTAACGAAGCTGTTAACGCTACATCACAAGTAGTTGAGCGACTCATTACACATACAAATCATATCGATACTGCACTTCAATCTATTTCGAATATCGCCGAACAAACAAATTTACTCGCTTTAAATGCTTCTATTGAAGCAGCGCGTGCTGGTGAACATGGCAAAGGATTCGCTGTTGTTGCCGATGAAGTTCGAAAACTTGCTGAACAATCTCAACTAGCCGCAACCGACATTAACCATTTACTGCATCAAATTCAAGCCGATACAAAAATAGCAAATGACATGATGACACAAGGTCAAGCAGAAGCTTCTGAAGGAATTACGGTTATTCGTACCGCCGGATCTTCATTCTCAGAAATTGTTAACCACATTAACAAAGTCTCTACGCAAATGCAAGAAATGTCTGCAACTGCTGAAGAGATGGCTGCAAGCTCTGAAGAAATGAACGCAGCTTTAAATAATATCGCTTCTATTTCAAACGAAGTTGCTGCAGAAACATCACAAACAGCACATTCAGCTGGTGATCAAGTAAACAAAATGAGTATCGTGGCTAACAAATCATCTGAAATGAAAACAATCGTACAAGAACTTGAAATTCTCGTTTCTCATTTCAAAACAAACGCTTAAAGTGAAAATGACACAAGCTCAAAGGTATAGGAAAGAAAGTTTTACAGTCTCTCTTTTTTCACTTTAAAATATATCTTTCTATCTCTCATTCCGTCTGCTATAATTCCTAAAGGAAATAAGAAAGCTTTCTTCCAACTGGATTAAAGCTTTCTTTCATTTTTTAAATTAATTAATTCTAATACTAAGATTTCACAAAGGAGGCTTTTTATCATATGAATTTTGTAAGTATCAGAAAAAAACTTATGTTCATGATGGGAACGATTTGCGCTTTATTTGGTATCGCCTTAGCATTTATTTTATTTTTTGCTATTGACCAATCTCGTAAAGCTGAAACATTACAAAAAGAAATTTCTCCACTGGCAACAGAATTGAAAGAACGTGGAGATGCTTATCAAGTACAGCTCTCTGCTTTAAGAGGTTATTTACTACAACACGATCAAGTCGAATTAGACAAGTTTAATGAGATGAGTAAACGTCTGGAGGATTCGAAAGATAAACTTCTTTCTAATCCAAATGTTTCTTCGTCCGTGAAAAGCACAATGGAATTGGGGTCCACTTGGAGAAAGTTCGTTGAAGGAAAAGTATTCACTCTTGCAAAAGAACAAAAATGGGAAGAAGCTTTACAAGTAGCTTCTACAGAAAATGGCACTGTCTATAAAGTAATTGGTGATTTCACAAATTACAGTAATGAGCAAGCTAAATTACGTGAACAATCTATTGAAAAAATTGATCAATCTTCAGTAGGAATTGAATATGCAGTCTTTCTATCACTTGTTATTTGTATTGTCGTTGCAATTATTCTTGCATGGTGGTTCTCTGGTAAACTTGTGAAACCAATTCAACAAATCGATACAAAACTAAAAGAGTTAGCTTCTCAAGAAGGTGACTTAACGGCACGTCTGCAAGTAAATAGCAACGATGAAATCGGTGCTATCGCAACATCATTTAATAAAATGTTAGAAAACCTACAACATATCATTAATCGTGTTCAAAAAACATCAGTGGAAGTACAAACCGCTTCTGAAAACATGCTAGAAAAAACGAATACATCACGTGAGGCGACAGTAAGAGTCCAAAGCTCAATGTCTAACTTAAACGCAAGTATTCAATCACAAACTTCTAGTATGGAAGAAAGTTCAACTGCAATGGACGATATGGCAGTAAGTGTTCAACGTATTGCTGAATCTGCTTCATCTGTAGCGGAACTTGCTGTTGCCACATCTGAACATGCTAGCGATGGAAGTACCGTTATCCAAAAATCCGTTTCACAAATGACAACGATACACGAAGCTGTAAATGCTACGTCAGAAGTGGTTGAACGTCTAATCACTCATACGAAATATATCGATACCGCTGTACAATCTATTTCTAATATCGCTGAGCAAACAAACTTACTTGCTTTAAATGCTTCTATTGAGGCTGCTCGTGCTGGCGAGCAAGGAAAAGGATTTGCTGTCGTAGCTGACGAAGTTCGAAAACTTGCTGAACAATCTAAAACAGCTGCAACAGACATTAATCAATTACTACATCAAATTCAAAATGATACAGAAACTGCTAGCTCTATGATGTCTCAAGGCCGTTCTGAAGCATTTGAAGGCATTAATGTTATTCGTGAAGCTGGTACTTCTTTCACAACAATTGTAGAACAAGTAAATAAAGTATCTACTCAAATGCAAGACATATCAGCAACCGCTGAAGAGATGGCTGCAAGTGCTGAAGAAATGAATGCTTCACTTAATAACATCGCTTCTATCTCGACTGAAGTATCCAGCGAAACCGCCGCAACGGCACAATCTGCTGAACAGAAAGTTATCGTTATGAATGAAATGACAGTAACTGCTGGAAAAATGAAACAAACAGTTGAAGAGTTAGATCAACTCGTATCTCATTTTAAAACAGAATAGATTTTCAAAAAATATCCCTGTTTGAAAGAGGGATATTTTTTTTGAGCTCATTTCCTGCACATTATGCTCATTTCCGTTATAATGAGAATCGATATCATTAAAATGTAGGAGGGGCTGCTTATGTCACAAGAAGCATTTGAAAATAAATTATTGGCTAATTTAGAAGCTGTTATTGACCCTGAACTAGGTGTTGATATCGTTAATCTTGGATTAGTGTATGATGTTACAGCAGATGAAAATAATAATGCTGTCATTACGATGACTATGACTTCTATCGGTTGTCCAATGGCTGGGCAAATCGTATCAGACGTTAAAAAAGTATTATCAACAAACGTACCTGAAGTTAATGAAATAGAAGTAAATGTCGTTTGGAATCCACCGTGGTCGAAAGAACGTATGTCACGTATGGCGAAAATCGCATTAGGTATTCGCGACTAGCGGAATAAAGTGAAACTTTAATCATTGGGGGTTTTGTTCATTCCCCACTGATTATCAGCCCTCACCAATCAGGCTTTTACGGGCAGCAGGCCCCCACCTAACTTCTTTGCTTCCGCTGAATTTTGAGGTGGGGTTCTTACCGCCCGGCAAATAGCGGGATAAAGAAAAAAACCTGACATTCTAGTCAGGTTTTTTTCACCTATTATTTTACGCCTACTGCATCATAAGCTTTCGTTACAGCTTGTACAGCTTTAGAGTTTTGACCATATAAGTCCTCAGCTGACTGAAGAACAGCTTGACGCATCATTTTAAAGTCAGAATTTGCAGTTAAATATTTCGTAAGAGCGCGGTAGTAAATTTTTTCTGTCGCTTCACGGCCCACTCCAGTTACTTTCACGCCGTAATGATCTCCGCCTTCAGATACTAAATAAGCAGCTTTATTATTAATACTACTGTTAATATGAACACCGCCATTATCAGCTGTTCCAGTATAACGTTTACTATAATGATCTGGGTAACCTTCACCTGGTTTTAATGGGTTTGGAATAGACGCTGGATCTTTTAGTGAACGAAGTGCATCGCCTGGTTTACCAGGTGTATAAATGTCAGCACCTAAATCCCAACTCTTCTTCTCAACCATAACACCCATAATATCAGATAACGATTCATTTAACGCCCCTGACTCATTTTTATAAACAAGGTTTGCTGTATGTTCAGTTACAGCATGCGTTAATTCGTGACCGATAACATCAAGTCCAGCAGATAATGGAATGAATGTTTTTCCATCGCCATCACCATACATCATTTGCACACCGTTCCAAGCTGCGTTATTCCAGCTCTCCCCTACGTGAACAGTTGAAATAAGCTTCGCACCTTTATCATCGAAAGAGTTACGATTAAATGTTTTTTTGTAGTAATCATATACTTTTCCTGCATTTACATGCGCATCAACTGCAGCTTTATCTTCGAAGAACTTAGATTTACTTTCAACTTCTTCGCCTGTATATCCAAGCCATTGTGAGAATAAATTAAACAAGTTTTCATCCATATTTTCTGCATCAAATGTGTGAATACCTTGTCCTCGTTTACCGTCAAATAAGTTGAATACTCCCGTTTTTTCATCTTGGGCAATTTCAAATGATTGTCTAGCACCTAATACTCCGTAGCCAAACCCTGTAACGTGATCTACAGCATTATATTTCTCAATAACATTTCCATTTGTTGCATCAACAAAATAATGCCAATACCCTGGAGCTGGTTTTGAAATCGATGCCTTAACTAAATATGCAAGGTAGTAATTACCGTCCTTTTCATATACAAATAAATCTTTTTTAACACCGTCATAATTCTTTACTTTACCAATTTCTTTCTCAATATCTGCCTTTGCAATTGTTTCTGCTTGTTCCGCACTAATGCTTGCAGATGCAGGGATATTTTTATCATCTAAATTCGGAATAACTTGTCCGAAGAATGCTTTTACATTATTCTCTTTATCAAGTGTAACAGTTTGATCAGAACCGTACACAGGAATGTTATTATGTTTCTCAACTAGCTTCACATGTGTCGTGTCAGATTCAGCGTCTTTTTCTTCTCCAACGATATTAAAATGCTTTTCAATATTTCCTGCTAATTTAAACATATCTTTCTTACTCTCTAAGTATTGAAAGACCGTCTCTTTTTTATCTAGTCCTTCCGGTGCTTTCCATTCTTCACCTATGTATGCAGGTGTTTTAAATTCTTGATGATATTGGATTTTTTGTTCTTCCGCTTTCGTTGTCGTTGCCCCAAACGCTCCAAATCCCCCGGCGATAACAGTTAACGCTAATGCTGATGAAATGACTTGCTTTTTCACTATAACATTCCCCATTCCCATAAAGATTTTTGACACTTTTATAAAATTCTGATTTTTGTAGCCGATACCTCTACCGAAAATTTGAGAAACATTTTTCAGATAATTCCAATCAAAAAAGAGGACATCCTATCAGATGTCCTCTTTTCTATAAACCTTTTATTGTTTTTTCAATTCAATTGCTAAATAGTGTGATTGCCCTTTCGCTTGAATGTGAATATCTTCTTCTACAGATTCTGCTGCATCACGCATAACAAACGTTTCACCATTTATTACACTGCTTCCTTCAATTTGAACAAGATACAATTGACGGCCTTCTCGCACAGGAAAATGAATTTCTTTTCCGGCATCTAACGATAAAGAATATAAATTTGCATCTTGGTGAATTTGAATTGGTGCCTCCCCTTCTACTGGAGATACCATATGGAACCATTCGTTTTCACGCTCGCTCCAATCAAATTTAAACTCACCATAGTTTGGTTTATGATCCGCACGATCTGGTAAAATCCAAATTTGTAATAAACGTAGTGTTTCATTTCCTAAATTATGCTCGCTATGAAATACACCTGTGCCAGCACTCATATATTGAACATGTCCTCGCTCAATTGTTCCGCGGTTCCCCATGCTATCTTCATGTGTTAAAGCACCATCTACAACGTACGAAATGATTTCCATATCGCGATGCGGATGCATATTAAAACCAGTTTGTGCCGCTACTAGATCATCATTAATAACACGTAACGCTCCGAAGTTCATGTTATTTGGATTATAGTAATTGGCAAAAGAAAAATGAAAATGTGTATTTAACCAACCATGATTTGCTCTGCCCATATTTTTATGATCAACTTTTCTAAACATATCCTTCACCTCATACTATCTCGAATTCGAGATTTATTTTAAAATTTTTTCTTACTGTAACTTTTTTAGTAGTGTTAATAATTGCTTTTGTTCCTCTATATTTAAATTATGAAACTTCTCCGCTTGGAACGTTTCTTGAGGTGGGACGATTTCCTCATATAAAGCTCTTCCCTTTTCTGTTAAAGAAATATATTTCGTAGTACCCTCTTGTTCACGCGAAATCCACTCAAGCTGCTCCATTTTATTTAAAAGCTGCGTTACATTTCCTTTCGTAACAAATAGCTTATTTCCAAGTTCTTGCTGCGTTAAACGATCATGTCCTCCAACTTGAGCTAACACATCAAACTGGGCGGCAGATACATTCCAGTTTTTCAAATGCTGATTCGTCTCACGAATACTCTTATTATAAAAACGTGATAAACGAAACCATAATAGTAGCCCTAGTCTATCTTCTGTTTTCATTTCATCACCTCGCTCGTTTTATACCATTAGTTTAGAACTAAACTTTATAAAAGTCAAATACTTATTTTTAATAAGCACAAAGAAAGCACAGCGCTATTTCTCCACTATGCTTTACATTAACTTTCTACTCTTATATTCATCCAATTTCCTCTCCGCGAACTTCCTCGCATCGTTTTCAATCCACCGCTCTTCGTACCGTTCACTTCCCACATACAATATGTCTCTCTTATGCTGCATCGCATGGCGAAATTCATGCAGTAGCGTTTTGAGAACTTGCTCATACTCTTCCCACATACAAACGAAGATTAATTGTTTTTCTTTATGATAAAAACCACCTACTGGGAATAGAAATTCTTCTTCCTCTTCCCCTAATGATAGAAGCACATCGTTTGCATCACACGTATCACAAAAAATAACGGGTGTTTTACATGCTTCAATAAGAGAAAACAAATCCTCTCTCAGCTTTTTGACATCCCAATGAAGCTCCGAATCCAACACATACCAATTCTCTACCTGTTGATATACATTTTGAAACTGGAGTTCCATTTCTCTTTATTCCCCTTTCCAAGCAACCTTTTTCTATATGTATGCCACAATATGGTAAATATTAAACGTATTCTTTCATCCTTGAAAAAATGCCAATAAAGTGAAACTTTAATCAGTGGGAATTTTGTTCATCCCCACTGATTATCAGCCCTCACCAATCGGGCTTTTACGGGCAGCCCGCCCCCCACCTAACTTCTGAATTTTGAGGTGGGGGATCTTACTGCCCGGCAAATAGCGTGATAAAAAAGGAATCTATGTCGACATAGATTCCTTTTCCGTAATCATTTTTTTCTCATCATTTTTTTTAATACAAAGTAACCAATTGCACAAACAATAGCAGCAAGTGCAAAGTATTTCACATATGGCCCAGCTACTTTATTAATACTTTCCCACTCTGTGCCTAATTTAAAACCTAAATATACAAACACAATTGACCACGGAATAACAGCTAATGTAGTTAGCGTAATAAACTTAGCATGTGACATTTTCGCAATACCCGCTGGTATCGAAATAGCATGACGCACAACCGGAATAAAACGTGCGGTAAAGATAACGCCAGTTCCGTAACGATTAAACCAATCTTCAGCATAATCAATATGTTTCTTCTGAATTAAAATATATTTTCCATATCGCTCAAGAACAGGTCTTCCTCCGTATCGACCGATCCAATAAATGAATAGTTGTGCAATTACACCACCAATTGTACCAAACGCGACAGCGCCCCAAAATGTAATGCTTCCTGTTGATACTAAATAACCTGCATAAGACAATACGATTTCACTTGGAATAACCTCTAGCATTAATCCAAGCATAATTCCCCAATAACCAAGTCCTTCTAAAAAAACTAAAACCGAATGAATCAACTCTCCTAACATCATTTACCTCTCTTTACTGTTTTCATTGCAAAAATAAAAGTACAAGCAGGAAATATCTTGTACTTTATTTTTTTAAATTTAGTTAGTCTTCGTATCCCACTTAAAGATTTTATTTAAGAATTTATATACATTCTTCGACTCTTTTGTCAGAAGTGGGCCTAAAATGGATAGTATAAGCACGTATAGTGCTGAGAAGGGTTTCAGTACTGACATTAAACCACCGGCGATACCGATATTAGCCATAATGATGGAGAACTCTCCTCGTGAAACGATTGTTAATCCGATATTTGTTGATGCTTTATGAGATAACCCTGCTTGTCTTCCTGCAATCATTCCTGCTACAAAGTTGCCGATTATTGTAAGAAGGACAGCACCTAACGTTAACCATATCGCTCCGCCTAATGAGAACGGATCAATACTTAACCCGAAGCTGAAGAAGAAAATAGCTCCGAAAAAATCTCTGAATGGAACAACAAGATGTTCAATTCGATCACTATGCTCTGTCTCAGAGAAAACTAATCCTAGAAGAAGTGCCCCAATCGCTTCTGCAACGTGAATTGTTTCTGAAAAACCAGCAATGAAGAATAACGAAGCAAATACTACAATAATAAAGATTTCATCTGAGCTAATATTGAGCAATTTATTTAATAACGGCGTAGCCTTTCTAGCTACTATAAAGAATAGAAGCATATATCCTAAAGCAATTCCAATTGAAGTAAGGGCGCCTAAGAAGGAAGCGTGATCCCCTAGTACTAAACCAGAAACAACTGATAAATATACAGCAAGGAATATATCTTCAAACATAATAATTCCTAAAATTAATTCGGTTTCATTATTACCAGTTCTTCTTAAGTCCACTAACACTTTAGCAACGATAGCGCTAGAAGAAATCGTAATAATACCCGCAATAATTAAGATTTCTAGTAATGGGAATCCCATTATAAATCCGTATAACAAACCAAGTGAAAAGTTAATTAAAATATAAATCGTTCCGCCAATCGCAATAGAGCGTCCAGATTTAATTAGTTTTTTCATTGAAAATTCTAATCCTAGATAGAATAGAAGGAATAGAACCCCAATCCGTCCAAGGAAGGAAATTACACTTGCACTTTCAATAAATTTGAGATCGATAACACCTATTGTCGGTGCATGCGGTCCTACTAACATTCCAAGAACAATTAGAAAAGGAATTACTGAGAATTTAAATTTTCCAGCAATTACCGCTGCAATTGCCACTAAAACTAAAGCTGTACCAACTTCAAAAATTAACGTATCCATCTAGTCAGTCCCCCCTATTTGAAAGTAATTCATTAATGATTTTTTTAATTTCTTCTCTCTCACCTGAAACTACAAGCATATCTCCTTCTTCAATTACTGTTTCTGGTCCTGGATTAAATAGCTTCTTCATGTTCTTCTTCATAACCGCGATTATCGTTACGCTATATGTTTTTCTTATTTCAAGATCGCCAATTGTTTTTCCGATTGCTGGAGCTGTATTCTCCACTTTGAACCACTCAATCGCTAAACCTTCAAAAACCATCTCAACATTTTCTAACGCCCTAGGCTTATATACCATTCCACCTAATATTGCTGCGATTTGCCTTGCCTCTGAGTCACGTAGTGAAATACTTGAGATGCTTTCTTCATGGTCTGAATCAAAATGATACATTTCTCTACGCCCATCATCATGAATGACAATTACCATCTTTTCGTTACCTTTCGTAACGATTTGAAACTTATAACCAATACCCGGAAGTTCACTTTCTCTAATATTCATTTTTAGCTCCTCCATAACTTATTTATTTTAATTTTCTGTTTTTCTGTCTTTTATTCATCCAATCAACTTTAGAAATTCTAACCACTCAGGATATTTGTGATTTGGAAATCTTTTATTGTAATAATAAGTTGCCCCTAAAAAGATACTTAAAGATGTAATGATAAAAAACATATTACTTCTCATTTTCAAACTCTCAAGGCTTACTTTCAATAAAGAATCTTCTTTCAAATTATCCCCACTTTCTCGCTTTAAATTTAGTTTTTTAAAATGTAAATAATTCTAAAAATATTACGATGTAACATAATCATAACACAAAAATGATTTAAGTAACATGATTTTTTAGAAAAATTGATTCTCGTATATTTTTTGCATATAATTTTCTTATTACGAAAAAAAGGAAGTGTATTATATGGTTGATATCTTTAGCAGATTCCTTGAGGTAACGAATAATATTTTATGGTCATATATTCTTATTGCAATGCTAATCGGCTTCGGTCTTTACTTCTCTTTTAAATTAAAATTTGTCCAAATTACTCATTTCAGTGAGATGGTCAGCTTAATTAGTAAAGGGTTTAATCGAAAAGAAAAAAAGAAAGATAGCATCTCCCCATTCCAAGCATTTTGCTTAAGTGCAGCAGCACGTATCGGTATCGGGAACTTAGCCGGTGTAGCACTAGCAATTTCAATGGGTGGACCTGGCGCAATATTTTGGATGTGGTTTATCGCAATTATCGGAGCAGCTACTAGTTTCGTAGAATGTACGCTCGCTCAAATTTATAAAGTAAAAGATGGTAGCAGGTTCCGTGGTGGGCCGGCATATTACATGGAAAAAGGATTAAACAAACGCTGGATGGGTGTTTGGTTCTCACTTCTTATTACAGTTGCGTACGGATTAATTTTCAATTCAGTACAAGCGAATACAGTAACAATAGCGTTTGAAAATGCTTTTGGACTAGAGCGAACAATCGTAGGAGCTCTATTAGCCTTATTAGTTGCAGTCATTATTTTTGGTGGTATTAAGAGCATTTCACGTATTACAGAAATGATTGTTCCGCCAATGGCAATCGTTTATATCGGCGTGGCTATTTTTGTCGTTATTAACAACTTCAATATGTTACCAAGCATTTTCATGGAAATCTTTAACGGTGCATTCGGTTTAGACCAAGCCATCGCTGGTGGTATTGGAGCAGCAATCAAGTTCGGAATTCAGCGCGGTTTATTCGCGACAGAAGCAGGTATGGGTAGCTCTCCTAACGCAGCAGCAACATCAGATGTATCTCACCCTGTAAAACAAGGACTTGTTCAAGCATTAGGTGTTTTCGTAGATACATTCTTAGTATGTACATCAACAGCATTTATCGTATTATGTTCTGGACTTTACAAAGGATCAAATTTAGAAGGTATCGAATTAACACAAAACGCTTTAAGTTCACAAATCGGACCGTGGGCAAGCACTTTCTTAGCGATTATTATTTTCCTATTCGCTTTCAGTTCTCTACTAGGAAACTACTATTATGGTGAAACAAATATTGCATTCATTAAAGAAAGCAAAACATGGTTAATGATTTATCGTGTTGCAGTTGTCGGAATGGTATTCTTCGGATCAATCGCTGCTCTTAAAACAGTTTGGAGTTTAGCTGATTTATTCATGGGACTAATGGTATTCACAAACTTAATTGCCATCTCATTCCTTAGCAAATTTGCTTACGCTGCATTAGTAGACTATTTGAAGCAAAAGAAACAAGGAAAAGATCCTGTTTTCGTTGCAAGCTCTATCCCTGGTTTACAGAATACAGAGTGCTGGGATGGACAGGATGTAGAAGAAAAACAGAAGGCTGTTTAACAAACAAAGGCCCTATTACTTCACCGTAATAGGGCCTTTTATTTACAACAGTTCATAATTTGTTCAAATTAATTCCAGCAAAAGGGTTGATTTATAGAAATTACTAGATTATAATGATTATAAATTAGTAATTGATATAACATAACAACTCAAAAGGAGATTGATCATAATGAACAAACAAGTAATCGAAGTATTAAACAAACAAGTAGCAGACTGGAGCGTTTTATTCACAAAACTACACAACTTCCATTGGTACGTAAAAGGACCTCAATTCTTCACATTACATGAGAAATTCGAAGAACTTTACACAGAATCAGCTACTCACATCGACGAAATTGCAGAACGTATTTTAGCAATTGGAGGCAAACCAGTAGCAACAATGAAAGAATACTTAGAACTATCTTCTATTCAAGAAGCAGCATACGGAGAAACTGCAGAAGGGATGGTCGAAGCAATCATGAAAGACTACGAAATGATGCTAGTCGAACTGAAAAAAGGCATGGAAATTGCTCAAAACTCTGACGACGAAATGACATCTGACCTACTACTAGGCATCTACACAGAACTAGAAAAACACGCTTGGATGCTACGTGCGTTCTTGAATCAATAATAGATTTAAAAGCGGAAGCGGCTCGCTCAGAGTCGCTTTTTTCTGTAATGGTTGCACTTAACGGTACACGAAATTATATCAACGATTTTTCAAATATATCGATCATTACTCGAAATATATCAACGATTTTTTCATTATATCAATCATTACCCGCAATATATCAACGATTCGACAAAGGATATCAATTTGCCGACAAATCAAGACAATATCAGCGCCCCTCTCCTCCACTTTCATCACTATATTACAATCTCATCTATGTTAAAATATAGGAAACACCCTTTAGTAAAATAGATCCAAAAGGCTTTTCCAAATTCATCATTTACTACTTAAATGACGGGAGCGGTTCAGTTGAAAGACTACTTAATTAGAGCATTTTTTGCGTTGATAACAGTTGGGATTCTCTTACTTATAGCTAATATTTTTAATATACGTGTCGAGGTGAAAGACTATGCTTTCCTCGTTGTCGTAGCAATTGGTGGCGGCTGGGGTGGCTGGTACCTATATAAAAAACAAAGCAATCAAAATGATAAAGGCATTCCAAAGTAATATGGAATGCCTCTTTTATTGCCTTCTGTAATAAATAATGAAATTCAGACCACTAATACAATCAATCGTAATAAACATACAAAACGATTGTGGATCTCCACCTAGATCATACTCATCAACGATAAAGCCGGACATAAACAACGTTATCGCAGTAACACCGATACATAATACCGAGATAAACCAAAGTGAAAATTCATTAATCAGCTCTTTCTTCTGCCTTAAAACAATTAGCATAACAAGTATAGATGCCGCTAATATACATTTGAAAACCGGCCTTAAATACACAAACTCCTCCATCTATTTCTCCTTTCCCAAAAACATTACATCTAAACATTAACATATTTAACCAAATTAAAAACACATGCCATCTTAAATTAAAACGACATGTGTTTCCGTATTTGCTATGATAGTTGCTTCCACTTCGTCCCCAAAACAGGACGCTCATAATTTTGGATTGCATGAATTAGTTTATCTGCTGTCTCAGCTGAAACGATCAATTCTTTATTTGATGGATTCATAAATCCTTCTTCTGCTGCACGTTCAACCATTTGCAAAATTGGTCCGTAAAAACCTTTTATGTTTAATAAACCAACCGGCTTATTATGTATACCAATTTGTGACCAACATACAACTTCAAATAGTTCTTCAAACGTTCCGTATCCGCCTGGAAGCGCAATAAAAGCATCCGCAAGCTCTGCCATTTTCGCTTTACGTTCATGCATCGTCTCTACTTCAATTAATTCTGTTAATCCTGTATGCACAATTTCTCCTCGGAATAGACCGCGTGGCATAACACCTGTTACACGTCCACCTAAACGAAGAACTTCGTTTGCTACTTCCCCCATTAATCCAACGCATGAACCACCGTATACGAGCTCATACTCGTTCTCAACAAACATTTTACCTAACTGAATTGCCTGCTCTTTGAATTCTGGTCTCTCCCCTAAATTAGAACCTGCAAACACACAAATCTTTCTCATTCCTACACCCCGAAACTATATATTGTTATGATACAATGAACATTGTACAACATATTGAGGAGATGAGGAAGAAATGGATATCGTTGCATTTCAAAGATGGGTTGAGGAATTTTACGAAAAACGAAGCTGGTCACAGTATAATGCCTTTATTCGCTTAAATTTCTTAAACGAGGAAGTTGGGGAAGTTTCACGAGTCGTTCGTGCTATTGAAATCGGCCGCGATCGCCCTGATGAAGATGCGAAAACAGAAGAAGAGCTAAAACAAGAACTAAAAGAAGAACTTGGCGATGTACTATCTAACCTTATTATTCTTTCGCAAAAATATGATTTAGACTTACAAGACATTATGGACGCACACGTCACAAAGCTTTCGAAAAGGTTCGAAGTATCTAAATGAGAATATTATCAATTATGGTATAATATTCTTGTCACAATACTAAGGGGGATTTTATGTTATCAAAAAAATTGCACGACGCATTAAATGAACAAATGAACTTTGAATTTTACTCTGCCCATGCTTATATGGCAATGGCTGCTTACTGTACAGCTGAGAGCTATGATGGATTCGCTAACTTTTTCCTTGTACAAGCTGAAGAAGAACGTTTCCACGCAATGAAGCTTTACAACTATATTAATGACCGCGGAGAGCGCGCTATTATTACTGGATTTGATAATCCGAATAACGAATACGAATCTGTATTAAACGCTTTTGAAGTCGCACTTGAGCACGAGCGTGAAGTAACGAAACGTATTTACAACTTATCTGATATCGCTTGGGATGAGCGTGAACATGCAACAATTACATTCTTAAAATGGTTCGTTGACGAACAAGTTGAAGAAGAAGCTTCATTCGATAGCATCATCCAAAAACTAAAACGTATTACAAGCGATTCAAACGCACTGTTTATGCTAGATGCTGAATTAGAGAAACGTACATTTACGCCTCCAGCTGAGTAATATTTCAATCACCTTAATACATGTATTAAGGTGATTTTTTTGTTTGCTCTCTATCTTAAAATCACCTTAAATTTCCTCATATTTGACATAGTGCCAGATATAAAATGGTATTATTTTCAATATAAAAACGAATATACGAGGAGAGGAAAAATGAATCAACGTGTAGAAGCTGTTGATGCAATTCGTGGTTTCGCTTTGTTTGGCATTTTACTAGTCAATATGACATTAATTCAATTTGGGTTCTTCACCAGTGAAAAACCAACTTATCTATTTGGCGATCTTGATAAAGGTGCTAATTGGTTTATTCAATTTTTCGGCACACATAACTTTATATCCCTATTTTCTTTTCTATTTGGGCTTAGCATTATTTTGTTACAAAAAAGTATTATCGTAAAAGGAAAAAAATTCTTCCCCACATACATAAGACGTATTATCATTCTTTTACTACTCGGCTACATTCATGGCACTTTTGTTTGGGAGGGAGATATTTTATTTGCATACGGAATAATCGGGATTTTTTTAATGATATTCATCAATCGAAAACCGAAAACTTTGCTTATTTGGGCGATTATTCTACTCGCACTTACTACACTTATGTCTTATCAAACTGATCCATCTACAAATATAAATGATTTCGCACCTTATACTGAAAAAGAACATAAAGTCCATCAAACTGGAAGCTATATGGATCACGTCAACTTTAGATTGACTGAAAATCCTTTTGATTACATGGGAATTGACGGTGCATTCGGATTATTTTTCATATCAGTTTTCGCAATAATTTTTATGTCTCCACTGTTCCTACTCGGAATGTATGTAGGGAAAAAAGGCTGGCTATTTGAGGTCAGTAAACATATACCTGCTGTCAAAAAAATCTGGTTTGTCACTGGTCTCTTCTCTTTTACAATTAAAATCTTAGCTATGTTCGTAAAGCATCCGATTTTAATTATGTTACAAGATGGCCTTACACCAGTAACTATGACCTTCTTTTACGGAAGTACGATTATTTTATTATTCCATTACAAAAAAGCATCTCGTCTACTAACCTACATGGCGAACATGGGAAAAATGTCCGTTAGTAATTACTTAGCACAATCTATTATCGCAACAACTATTTTTTACGCATATGGATTTGGCTTATACGGTAAAATCGGTTATTTCTTCGGTATTCTTTTAACCATTGGAATTTATACGATTCAATTATTCGTTAGCACCTATTGGCTCCAGAAATACCGGATGGGTCCAGTGGAATATGTGTGGAGACTGGGAACTTATTTAGAGAAACCACGTTTTAAAAGAGATTTGGATAAAGCAAGTTAAACAAAAAAGCAATGAGCCTACGCTCATTGCTTTTCCAGAGTGTTGGGAAACCCTTTAGGGTTCCCCACACTCTGGAATCATTTTGATTTTAGCGAATAAAAACAACATAAAATAATAGAGTTTCAAAAAAATAGCCCTCCACCAGACCTTTTTTGGTCAGATGGAGGGCTATTTTTTTCATGTTTTGACAAGTTGCGGTGAGATAAGCCTGCATTTGGACAGACTTCAGCCCCCGAAATCGAGCATATCGATAGCCATGTAGTTCTTTGGCGTCCGCAAAGCTTCGCTCTATAGTTGAACAGCGTACTTTGTACAACTTTTTCCCTGTAACTGTTAGTTTGTTTTTTCTAGCGATATCCTTATATTTCTCCCATATATGATGAGTGATAACTTTTTGTTTTTGTTTCTTTGAAAAACATACCTCACGTAGCGGACAAACAGCGCAGTCTTCTGGGTTGGATTTATAGTGACAATATCCTTCACGATCCGTTGTCGCATACTCTAAAATATACCCCATCACCATAAATATATTTCTCTCCGATAATTTCTTACAGATATACCCTGTAAAATAGCCTGCATCAAGAGCTACAGCTTCCACTTTAAATCCGAATTTATCAATTTGAGCTTGTAGACGCGCTAAATATGGCTCGGAATCTGCCATATTTCCAGCCGTTACATAAGTATCTGTAATAATATTGTACTTCGCATCAGTCGTACGATGGTCTAAGAAATGAAAACCGTTCGGTTTTCCATCTCTCATTAAAAATCCACTATCTGGATCCGTAGTACTTATACGAGTTTTTTTAGTGGGAGTATCACTTTCCTTTCTGGGTTTTAATTCTTTTTTTCGTGTACCTCACGATCTTCAATTACCGCAGCTTCTAGTTCATCTATATAAAACTTTGCCTTTTCTTTTTTATATTTATGTACAAACTTATTTTTATTAGCATTGGCCTTAATGTGCGTAGAATCTGTCATCAGCGCACGTCCTCCCACCATCCGGTGCTCTGTCGCTTGCCTCACGATCTCATCAAAAATTTCTTCGAAAATATTTGTATGAATAAAGCGAGTACGACGATTCCAACTGATTGTAGAATGATCTGGAATAGTATCTGATAGAGAAAACCCTAAAAACCAACGGTAGGCGATATTCGTTTTAATCTCTTTTTCCAATTGACGCTCCGAACGAATACCGTAAAAATATCCAATAAACATCATTTTAAATAAAACGATAGGATGGATTGACGGACGTCCATTGTTTTCACAGTAATAAGGGCGTAACTTCTCTTCAATAAAATCAAAACTAATTGTCGCTTCGATCGCACGAAGGAAATGATCTTGTGGAACCAACTCTTCTACAGAAACAGATACACGTTCATCACGATGATTTTTTAAAGCACCCATCATAAAAAATCTCTCCTTTACCTCTTTTTATCAGTGTTGACACATAAAAAGAGGTTCAGACACAAAAACAGGCTGTGGAGAAGACTTTCTCCACAGCCTGAAAAAGCAATGAGCCTACGCTCATTGCTTTTCTTAATTTATTAAAGCATAACACCAACGATAATCGCTGATAATATACTTACTAACGTTGCACCGTATACAAGTTTTAAACCGAATGATGATACAACGTTTGCTTGTTTGCCATCGATACTCTTCGTTGCACCTGCGATAATTCCGATAGATGAGAAATTCGCAAATGATACAAGGAAGATAGATAAAATACCTACTGTACGAGCTGATAAATCGCCAGCCACTTTTCCAAGGTCAAGCATTGCAACGAATTCGTTCGTTACTAATTTTGTTGCCATAATTTGTCCTGCTTGTAACATCTCTGATGTTGGAATACCCATTACGAATGCTAATGGTGAGAAGATGTATCCTAAAATGCTTTGGAATGTGATTCCGAAAATTGAATCGAATACACCATTAATTGCTGTAATTAATGCTACGAAACCAATTAACATCGCCGCTACTGTTACAGCGATAGAGAAACCAAGCATAATATATTCGCCTAACATTTCAAAGAATGTTTGTTTCTTGTCTTCTTGTAATTCTAAAATATCGTCTTCTTCTTTTACTTCATATGGATTAATGATATGAACGATAATGAATCCACTGAATAAGTTTAATACAAGTGCTGTTACTACATATTTTGGATCAATCATTTTCATATAAGAGCCGACGATTGACATCGATACTGTAGACATCGAAGATGCACAAAGTGTGTATAAACGATTTTTCGGTAATTTGCTTAGTTGATCTTTTACTGTAATGAATACTTCCCCTTGACCAACGATTGCAGCTGCTACCGCATTATATGATTCTAGTTTTCCTAAACCGTTAACTTTACTTAATAGGAAACCGACTGCACGAATGATAATCGGTAAAACTTTAATATGTTGCAGGATCCCGATTAATACTGCTAAGAAAATAATCGGTAATAATACTGTTAAGAAGAATGGTGCTTGTCCATCGTTTGCTAGACCACCAAATACGAAGTTAACCCCAGCTTCCGCAAATTTTAAAATAGAACCAAATCCATCTGCGATCCCTTTTACTAATACAAATCCGACCTTTGTATTTAGTAAGAAATACGCAAGTACCAATTGAATGACAAGCATAAGTGCAATTGGTTTATATTTAATTTTCTTACGATCTGAACTGATAAGGAAACCTAGTACAAACACTACAAGTAAACCGACTAGAAACATTACTATTTTCATATGTGAATCCCCCACTTCTCCCACGAGTTATTGGTCGTATAACGTATAACGAATGACGTCTGACCATTGTTGTTAAAAAAATTTAAAACCCCTAAAAACTATTCAACTGTCATCTAAAATCAGTAAGCGTTTACATAAATTGCAATTTATAAAAGGTAGCTTCTTCTCTCCTACCATACTTGAAAGTCTGAAATTGATACCACCTACAAATCAAATTGTAAGCGTTATCTAGTCGAAATGCAATATAAATTTTAAAAGATTTTTATATGTTAATATATTCCTAATTAATTGGTTTTTTCATGTAAATTTACCATAAAAAAATAGCCCTAGCTATGAGCTAGAGCCATCCTTTTTTTTACCCCGCTTTAACGGGCAGTAAGACCCCCATCTCAACATTCAGCGAAAACAAAGAAGTTAGATGGGTGATTAACTGCCCATAAAAGCCCGATTGGTTCAACTAATAATCAGCGGGGGATAAAGCTCCCCCCACTAATTAAAGTTTCACTTTATAACATAACACCAACGATAATCGCTGATAAAATACTTACTAATGTCGCACCGTACACAAGGCGTAGACCGAATGATGATACAACATTTGATTGATTTTCATCGATACCTTTCGTTGCACCTGCGATAATTCCGATAGATGAGAAGTTCGCAAATGATACAAGGAATACAGAAAGAATACCAACTGTACGAGCCGATAAATCACCAGCTACTTTTCCAAGATCAAGCATCGCAACAAACTCGTTTGATACTAGTTTTGTTGCCATAATTTGTCCCGCTGTTACCATTTCTGCCTGCGGGATGCCCATTACGAATGCTAATGGTGAGAAAATATATCCTAAAATAGCTTGGAATGTAATACCGAACATTGAATCAAACAAGCTATTAATTGCTGTAATTAATGCTACGAAACCAAGTAACATTGCCGCTACTGTGATCGCGATTGTGAAACCAAGCATAATATATTCGCTTAGCATTTCAAAGAATGATTGTTTCTTCTTATTTTCTAATTTCAGTGTATCTTCTTCTTCTGTAATATCGTACGGGTTAATAATATGAATAATAATGAAACCACTAAATAAATTTAATACAAGTGCTGTTACTACATATTTTGGCTCAATCATTTTCATATAAGAACCCACAATTGACATCGATACTGTCGACATAGAAGATGCACATAATGTATATAAACGATGTTTTGGGATTTTACTTAATTGATCTTTTACTGTAATAAATACTTCTGCTTGTCCAACAATGGCAGCTGCTACTGCGTTATATGATTCTAGTTTTCCTAGACCATTTACTTTACTTAACAACGTACCAATAGCACGAATAAATATCGGTAAAATTTTAAAGTGTTGCAGAATTCCGATTAAAACCGCAAAGAATACGATTGGTAATAGCGCTGTTAAGAAGAATGAAACCTCTCCTTTATTAACAAGACCACCAAATACGAAAACGATTCCAGCTTCCGCATATCCAAGAAGTGCGCCAAATCCATCTGAAATTCCTTTTACTAAAATATAACCAACTTGCGTATTTAATAAGAAATAAGATAATACTAGCTGAATAATAAGCATAATTGCGATTGGTTTATACTTAATCTTCTTTCGATCGGCACTTATAAGAAAACCGAGTACAAATACAACGAGTAATCCTACAAGGAACATAACAAACTTCATTAATAAAATCCTCCATTTAACTCTTCATTAACGTTGAACGTCTGACCATTCGAAACAAGAAATAATCCGAACTTTCCATTTCTCCTCCAAAACCTTCAATCGGATAGGAAAGATCATAAAACCTCTTATTTCAAAGGCATTTTCCATTCTAACATAAATCACAATTCATATCCGCACTTTTCTTAAAAAAATACATTTTATTATGAAACATTCATGAACGTTCGTCTTTTTCATTATAAAGCGAAACTTTAATGAACGGGAGTTTCACTTCACACAAATAGCCGAACCAACAAAAAATGAGCATCAAGTTTCACTTGATGCTCACCTCATTATACTGCTTTTTCTTTATCAGCTACCGCTGGCTTATCCCAACACTCTGTATTGTTCAAACCTGGAATAGACTCCGCATAAAAGACTGGATCTTTCCCTTGTTTCTTTTGCTTAATATAATCTGATAACGCTGCGAAAGCGTACTTAGAAAGGAATACAATTGCTACTAAGTTAATAACAGCCATAATTCCCATAAATAAATCTGCTAAATCCCAAACGATTTGAATTGTCGCTACAGATCCTAGCATAACCATACCAAGTACAGCAATGCGGTATGCATTTAATAGCACTTTACTTCCATTTAAGAATTCAATATTTGTTTCACCATAGTAGTAGTTACCTACTAATGAACTAAATGCAAACAAGAAGATTGCAACTGCTACAAATATAGAAGCCCATGGACCGATATGTTGACTTAACGCCTGCTGCGTTAATTGAATTCCATTTAAATCAGCTGCATTATGAACATCTGATAAAAGAATAATAAATGCTGTACAACTACAAATTAATAATGTATCTGTAAATACCCCTAAAGTTTGAATGAACCCTTGTTTAACTGGGTGCGTTACGTTTGCAGTCGCTGCTGCGTTCGGCGCACTACCCATACCTGCTTCATTTGAGAATAATCCACGTTTTACTCCTAATAAAATCGCAGCTCCTAATCCTCCACCTACTACTTCTTTAATTCCGAAAGCATGTAAGAAAATTTCTTTAAATACATATGGAATTGCCGTAATGTTTGTTACAACAACAAATAATGCCACTGCTACATAAATAATTGCCATTACTGGAACAATCATTTCAACCGCGCGAGCAATTCGTTTTACTCCGCCGAAAATAATAACTGCAAGTAAACCAGCCATAACAAGACCTACTAATCTACTATCTGTTTTGAATGCCCCATCAAAAGCTGCTGCTACAGTATTAGACTGTACAGCGTTAAAAATCAATCCGAAACTCACTGTTATTAAAACAGAGAAAATAGCTCCAAGCCAGCGCTTATTTAATCCCTTTTCCATATAATACGCTGGACCTCCACGGAACGCATTCCCATCTTTCACTTTATAAATTTGCGCTAATGTGCTCTCTACAAATGCAGAAGCACCCCCAATTACCGCGATTAACCACATCCAAAATACTGCTCCTGGACCACCAGCTGAGATCGCAATAGCTACACCAGCTAAGTTACCAGTACCTACACGAGAAGCTGTACTCATACAAAACGCTTGGAATGATGATACACCACTCTTCTCTTTTTGCGCTTTCCTCGTTTTCGAGCTTGCCCCATCCCCAAGCAAACGAATCATTTCACCGAAGTAACGAACTTGGACAAATTTCACACGAAATGAAAAATAGAGTCCTAACCCAATTAACATCGCAATAATGATATATGACCAAAGGACATTATTTACATCCCCAATTACCTTAGTTAAAAAATCCATATTTGCATTGCCCCCTCTTCCTAACAATAAGAAAATTATATTCTAAAAACTTTAAGTAATCAAGAAGTTTATGTTAGGTTTTGTGACACGAGTGTGTTACCTATCTTAACACGCGTGTCTTTTCACATAAAAACATAGCCATTACATGCATTTATCCAATATTCAATCACTTATCCTATTCGAGCAGTCATACTTTTAAAACAGTACGTTCCCCACAAATAACGAGAGAGAGAGAGAGAGAAATAAACAAAAAAGTTATATTAATAATTACCTCTCATCCTTTTCATCATTTACTACAACAAAAAAAGGCGAGCATCGAATTTACCTCGATGCTCACCTTTTCAATTACACTGCTTTTTCTTTATCTGTTACCGCTGACTTATCCCAGCACTCTGTATTCGTTAAACCAGGAATAGAATCTGCACTGAAGACTGGATCTTTCCCTTGTTTCTTTTGCCTTACATAGTCTGCCAATGCCGCATACGCAAATCGGCCAAGAAGTGTAATCGCAATTAAGTTCGTGATTACCATTAGACCCATAAATAAGTCTGCCATATTCCATACAACTTGAAGCGTCGCAACAGAACCGAATAATACCATTCCAACTACCGCAATACGGTAAATTGTTAACCACGTTTTACTTTGCTTAATGAATGCAATATTTGTTTCACCATAATAGTAGTTTCCTAGAAGTGAACTAAATGCAAATAAGAAAATAATAATCGCTAAGAAACTGCTCGCCCATGGGCCAATTTGTGAACTTAATGCATTTTGTGTTAATTCAATACCTTCTAAATTCGTTGCTTTATACGCACCAGAACATAGTACGATAAATGCTGTTGATGTACATACTAAGAATGTATCTACTAATACTCCAATTGTTTGAATAAAACCTTGTTTTGCTGGATGCGTTACATCAGCTGTTGCTGCCGCGTTCGGCGCACTACCCATACCTGCTTCGTTCGCAAATAATCCGCGCTGAATACCATATTTCATCGCAGCACCGATACCACCGCCTACAGCTGAATCTAAACCGAATGCACCTTTAAAGATTTCCGTAAACACATCTGGTATTAAATAGAAGTTTTTAATGACAACAAAAATCGCTACTGCAATATAAATAAGCGCCATTGGCGGAACGATCATTTCCGACATACGTGCAATACTTTTTACACCACCAAAAATAATAACCCCAACTAATGCAGCTAATACAATCCCAACAATATAACGCTCTAAACCAAATGCATTTTCAAACGCTAATGTTACTGTATTTGCTTGTACTGAGTTGAAAATTAAACCGTAACTAATTGTAATCAGAATAGAGAACCAAATCCCCATCCAACGTTTATTTAAACCTTTTTCCATATAATAAGCAGGACCACCACGGAAGCCACTGCCATCTTTTATTTTATAAATTTGCGCAAGCGTACTCTCTACGAAACTTGAAGACGCACCGATAATCGCAATAACCCACATCCAAAATACCGCTCCAGGTCCTCCCATAGAAATAGCTAGCGCTACACCAGCTAAGTTCCCGATACCAATACGAGCTGCAGAACTCATACAAAATGCTTGGAACGATGATACGCTGCCCTTTTTACGTGTCTTGCCAGTTAGTCCATCACTCATTAAACGAATCATTTCCCCTAAATGAGTAATTTGTACGAATTTCAATTTAATAGAAAAATAAAGCCCTAAACCAATTAACATTGCAATAAGAATATATGACCAAAGAATCGTATTCGTCGACGAAACGAATTGTTCCAAAATATTCATACAATTAACCCCTCCTTTTCTCCATAAATCGAATTATATTCAAAAAATATTCAAAAATCAACATTTTTCGACAGCTTGTGGCTTCCAAATATTAGGCACCTTTCAGTAGATGCATTGTTCTTTTGTGATTTTACTTTTACAAACTGTGCATACTAAACAAAAAATAATTTCATAAACAACACCATTGACAAAAATATATAACTGTAACTATAATGGTTACATCAGGTTGTAACAAACCTAATTACAATACATTCATTCATTTTCAGATATACACGTTAACAAAACACTTTGGAGGGATTTATTATGAAAATCGGTATTATCGGAGCAACTGGTAAAGCTGGAAGTCGTATTTTAAAAGAAGCATTAGATCGCGGACATGAAGTAACTGCAATCGTAAGAAATGCTGCAAAAATTACAGAAGAAAACATCAAAGTTTTAGAGAAAGATGTATTTTCTCTTACATCTAACGACTTGCAAGCATTCGATGTAGTTGTAAATGCATTCGGCGCTCCAGCAGGACAAGAACACCTTCACGTAGATGCAGGAAACGCACTTATTGAAGCTGTGAAAGGTGCACCAAATACAAAATTACTTGTAGTTGGCGGAGCAGGAAGCTTATTTGTAGACGAAGAAAAAACAACACGTGTATTTGATACACAAGGTTTCCCGAGCGAATACCTTGCAACAGCTCAAAACCAAGGTAAAAACTTAGAAATCTTGCAACAAACAAATGATATCGCTTGGACATTCATCAGCCCTTCTGCACTATTCGCATTAGGAAAACGCACTGGTTCTTACAAAGCTGGCAAAGACAATCTTCTTGTTAACTCAAAAGGTGATAGCTACGTAAGTTACGAAGACTTCGCAGTTGCAGCACTTGATGAAATCGAAAACCCAAAACATGTAAACGAACGCTTCACAGTAGTTTCTGAAGCTGAATAATAAAAAAGCTCGTAAAACATAATGTTTTACGAGCTTTTTCTTATTATTGCACTTGCTCTAAGCCATTCGGAGTAATCTTAAAGGATATTTCTTGCCCCTTCATTGCATCCTCTTTTTTAACTAACTCATTCTTTTTGTACCAATTCAAACGACTCGGTTCCGCATGGTATACTTTCAACACGTCTCCATACTCAAATGCCGTTCCATTTACTTGCCCAGCAAAATTCTTTGAAGTCTCTTGTCCTTGTGCCGTTACATGCTTTTTCTCATTTCCATTTTGATCATAAATCGTAAGGCCTATATACTGTTCATTTACAAAGCGATAATGAATCTCATCATTTGTAAATGTTGCATGTAATTTCTTTTCAGCGTGGTTTAACGTAATAATTGAACGTGTTACATCAGCCACACCTTGGTATACTATACTATCTCCATACGTCACTTCTAATGAAACTTCCGTCACTTTCTTGTTACCAAAGCGATCTTTCGTTTCTACTTTTACTTTTTGTTCACCAATTTTTGTTGTATTCGGTTTTTCTACAAATCCGAGTACTTCCCCATCTTTCACTTGAACAAAGTTTTTCGCTTCTAATTTTTCAGCGTCCGTTCCGATTACTACTTTTTGTGGGACTGCTGTTACTTCTTGCTCAGCTTCCATTCTCTCGAAACCTTTTTCCGTTAATTTAAAGTACAACTCTTGTTTCCCTTTACCGTTACTTACAAACTCATTCTTTTGATACCACTTCAAACGATCTGATTCTGCATGATATACCTTAATAACATCACCATATGCGAAGTCTACACCATTTAACTGTTCTGCAAAGTTTTTCGAACTCTCTTGCCCTTCTGCCGAAATAACTTTCTTTTCATTTCCATTTTGATCGTATAGCGTGATTCCCATATATTTTTCATTCTCAAAACGATAATGAACTTTAGCATCCGTAAATGTTGCCTGTAGCTTTTTCGTATTATGATCCGCAGTTACGATAGAACGCGTATTATTACCATCACCTTGGAAGACTAAGCTATCGCCATAAATTACTTCCAATGGCACTTCCGTCACTTTCTTATTTCCAAAACGATCTTTCGTTTCTATTTTCACTTTTTGTTCACCGATTTTTGTTGTATCCGGTTTTTCTACAAATCCAACTACTTCTCCATCTTTCACTTGAACAAAGTTTTTTACATCTAATTTTTCAGCTTCTGTTCCGATTACTACTTTTTGTGGTACTGCTGTTACTTCTTGTTGAGCTTCCATTCTCTCGAAACCATGCTCTGTTATTTTAAAATATAACTTTTGTTCTACTTCCCCTTTTCCCTTACCTACAAACTCGTTATTTTGATACCAGTTTAATCGTTCTGATTCTGCATGATACACTTCCACAACATCACCATATGCGAAGTCTATACCATTTAACTGTTCTGCAAAATTTTTCGAATTCTCTTGCCCTTCTACCGAAATAACTTTCTTTTCATTTCCATTTTGATCATATAGCGTAATTCCCATATATTTTTCATTCTCAAAGCGATAATGAACTTTAGAATCCGTAAATGTTGCCTGTAGCTTTTTCGTATTATGATTCGCCGTTACGATAGAACGTACCGCATCACCATTACCTTGGAAGACTATACTATTTTCGTAGCCAATATTCACTAAAACTGGAATTAAATTTTTATTCCCTTTTTCATCTATAATTTCCACTTTTACAGTTTTTTCTCCAATTCCAGGTTTATCTTGTATAATTACACCTGTTACTTTTACACTTTCTCCTAAATTTTGTACAAGTTCGTTTGCTTTTTTCTCATCATATGTAGTACCAACTGCTACATTTTGTATTTTTGTATCATTTGGCTCACCATATGGAACTTCATATGGCTCAGTTTGTTTTTCTCGAATTGGATTACTATCTGTCGATAACCATATTTCTTTTTCAAGATCAGGTAATTGTAATTGATTTATTTTTTCTACAGTTCCTTCATTTGGAGTAAGTCCCCACTTTTCAAAGAATGGAATTAAATTTTGTCCTGCTGCTTTTGACGTCATGTAAATAAACATCTGCTTCTTCTCGTCATCAGATTTAGGCATTTCTACATCATGTAACATACGGTACATTTGGTGCAATTTCGGATAAAATTGATCTCCATAAGCTAAATACAGTTGCCAAAACATAACTAATTTCTCGAATCCATCCATTTTCTCTTGCGCATCCGGTTTATCTAAATATGCAAAGGCCTTTTCATAACGTCCTTCTTTTTCTAGCCTTGTTTTATGTCCAAATGTCGTTTGAACTGCTAAAGAATAAATATTCACAGTTACCTCTCCAAGCTCACTCCATAACCAAGGGACCTGCTGATGTTGATGACCTACTTCATGCCAAGGTCCCCATCCGTCAGCAGTTAATTCTTCTACATCTAATACTGATTTTAAATTCCCTTTTGAATAGGCCGTTCTATATTCCATAGCGTACATATGAGTTTTTGTATACCAATCTTCAACGAAATGAACATAATGTTTACCCCTATTCGTAGCACCTACACCATCTTTTGATAAACCTGATATTTTACTCTCTATATTAAGTATTTCATCATGTTTCTTTAGTAACTCAGTCGGATCTTCTTGCTTCAAATGTTCCTTTACAGTTTCAGGGTGCATAGTTAATAAACTATTTTCCCCTTTCATTTCTATCGCATATGGATTCAGGTTCTCCGCCAGCATACGCTGCCAATCTTTTGTCGTATGTTTCCCTAAAATAAATAAAGGATTTGTGCTTCCGCCTTGCTCCACTTTAGCAGTTACTTCACCTGAATTATTGTAATTATAAAAGTATAATAACCCACCCTTTGGAGAAGAAATTTTGTTCTCACCAGGATTTAAATTAAATTCGATAGGTCCTCCTAATACATTTTCATTTTCATAGGAATATGTACCAATATAAGCTTTAATTTGCTGATCCCCACCTACTTGAATAACTATTTCTTCACCTGGTTTCGCATAAATACCTGTTGGTTCATATGGAGAAAAACTAAATTGACGTTTATGCAAGTCACGTATCTCTTTCACGTCACCTTTTGGCAGCAATTGATACACTCGCTCTTCTTGCTGTTTCTCCTTATTTTCAAGCGACATCTCTGCATACACCCTAGGCACTTCAAGGCCATATGATGTTAATAACGTAACTAAACAAATACCAGCTACTAATACCCTACTCTTTTTTTGCTTTGACATAATCTGTGTCCCCTGTCCTTTTTTTAGACAAACCATCCTACATATATCCATTTAATTAAAAATCCTATTATCTTTATAAAAATATTTAATGTACAGACTAATACCTCTCGCACCTGTATCTATTACTACCGCATTCCTCTCCATGTATTCATTTTCTTACATTGTAAAACTTTTATGTATTGTATCCTCCTCACTTCTCTCTACTTGTGACGAGTTCTCTTCCTACATAAAAAGAGAATAGTAAAAGATACATTTCGGTCTTGTCATCTATACATCTAAAAGCATGATTGACAATAGAATCTTACATTTTCTTCATATATGACCATCTATAGGTAGTTTTTCCAACTGAATTTTACATGCTTTCTACTTTGTTTAATAGGCTTTTCAATACGAATAATATTACAATTTTGTGAATAAAATTCGTTAATTGCAACATTTGAATTTTATTATATTAATGGTATTGCAAAATAATGAATTACCTTCTTACCTACTCTTTAACGAATCCCATATAATAAAAAGCTCATAAAACAAAATGTTTTACGAGCTTTTCTATTACATGAGGTTTAAATACCTTTTTTAAACTGTCTTTTCCTGTATTCTTTCTGTTCTTTCAAAACCTTGTTCCGTTATTTTAAAGAACACATCATTCACACCATATGTTGTATCATTTAATATATTGCTTTTATATACTTTAAAGCGATCAAACTCTGCTTGATACACTTTTACTACATCACCATACTCGAATGACATCCCATTAAATTGTTCTGCAAATGCTTTCGTATTCTCCATCCCTTCTAATACCATTTGCTTCTTCTCTTTTCCATCCTTATCAAATACAGTTAATCCCATATACTTTTCACCTTTAAAGTAGGTATGAACTGGACCTTCTGAACCTACTGTACTTAACTTTTTATCTTCATGATTTAATGTGATAATCGATTTAATATTCGTTCCACCATGCCATGTACCAAAGAACATAATGCTATCTCCGTAAATCACTTCTACAGGAACTTCCGTTACTTTCTTATTTCCAAAACGATCTTTCGTTTCTACTTTTACTTTTTGTTCGCCGATTTTTGTTGTATTCATCTTTTCTACAAAACCTACTACTTCTCCATCGCTCACTTCAACAAACTTCTTCGCGTCTAACGTTTCGCTATTTGTTCCAATTACTACTTTTTGTGGCACGGCTTTTACTTCTTGCAATGTTTCCATTCTTTCAAAACCTTGCTCTGTAACTTTAAAGAACACTTCATGAACGCCATACTCCGTATCCACGAATTCGTTCTTTTTGTACACTTTAAATCTATCAAACTCCCTTTGATATACTTTTACTATATCACCATACTCAAAAGTTATTCCATTGAATTGTTCTGCAAATACTTTTGTATTTTCAGATGCTTTTACAGATACTGCTTTCTTCTCTTTTCCAGTTTTATCATATACAGTCATTTCCATATACTTCTCATCTGCAAATAAAGTATGCATTGGACCTTCAGAATTTGTTGTACTAAATTTCTTTTCTTCATGATTTAATGTAACAATCGATTTAATATTCGTTCCACCATACCATGTACCGAAGAACATAATACTATCTCCGTATACTACATTAGCGGAAACAGGTATCGAGTTTAAATTCTCATTTTCATCTATAAGTTCTACATGTACAGTTTGCTTTCCACTTTCGTGTTTAGACCATCGTATCTTTCCTGATACCTTTACATTCTCACCTAAATTTTGTACAAGCTCACTTGCTTTTTTCTCATCAAAATCTGTACCTATCATAAGATCTGGTACTGTATTCACCGCTTCACCATAAGGTACTTTATATGGCTTAACTTGCATTTCACGAATAGGATTATTGTCCCGCGATAACCATATTTTATTCTTTGGTTCAGGTAATTGTAATTTATTCACCTTTTCTATAGTATCCGCTTCTGCATGTAATCCCCATTTTGCAAAATAGGAAATTAAATTTTGTCCAGCCGCTTTTGAAGCCATGTAAATAAATAACTGTTTCTTCTCTCTATCTGTAATAACTCCACCTAGATCTAATAGGGGATAATCCGCATCCGATAACACCCTATACATTTGATGAAGCTTCGGATAGAATTGATCTCCATAAATTAAATGTAATTGCCAGAACATTATAATCGGATCTGATTTATCAAAATTCTTTTTGTCCGCTGGTTGATTCAAATACTCAAACGCCTCATCATAACGCTTATCTACTTCCATTCGTGATTTATTTCCAAAGGCTATCTGAACAGCTAAACTGTAAATGTTAACAGTTGTCTCCCCCATACCTTTCCAATTCCAAGGCACTTGTTGATGAAGATGGCCAACTTCATGCCATGCTCCCCAACCATCATGTTTAAACGTCTCTATATCTAATACGTCTTGAATCTCTTCATCTGGATATCCCGTATAATAATCAAACGCATACTTATTACTTGCAAGCGGATATTTAGCTTCAATAAACTGCACATAATGTTCCCCAGCCTTTGCAACCCCCACTCCATCTTCTGATAATCCAGATAATGCATTCTCAATACGAATTGCTTTATCATGTGCCTTCATTAAATCTTTCGGATCCGTATCCTTCATGTATTTCTGTACTGATTCATAACTGGCAGTAATTAAACTTCTCTCACCTTTTAATTCTACTGCATAAGGGTTTTTATACTTTTTGAGCATTTCATCCCAATCTTTTTTCGTATGTTTTCCTAATATAAACAAAGGAAAATGACTACCACCGCTTGTAACAGTTGCGGTAACCTCACCTGTATCATTTAAATTATAAAAGTATAAAACACCTCCATTAGGAGATAAAATTACATTTTTACCAGGCTTCAAATCAAATTCTGTTGGAGTTTCCTTATCATAAGCACGTGTCCCTATGAAGGCTTTAATAGATTGATCCCCTTTTATTTCAATGTTAATTTCTTCATTTTCTTTTGCATAAATTCCAGTTGGTTCATTAACAGATAAATTCCATTTCTGTTTTAAGCGTTCTTTCTCTTCTTCTACATTACCTTTACCCGGTAACCGAAATACTCTCTGCTCAAACTTATTTCCTTTACTCTCTTCTAAATTCCCACCTTTATTCTCTTCCAAAGGTGCCGCATATCCTTTTGATGCTTCAAAAACTAATGGCGATAATAATGTAGATATGCATATTCCAGCTACTAATACCCTAATACTCTTTTTCTTCGACATAATCTGTGTCCCCCATTCCTTTTGTAGTGCAAACCATCCTAAATATATTTATTTACTGTAAAATCAAATTATCGTTATACAATCATTTAATATATACAACTTAATCTCGTGCCCCGATACCTCTTATCATCATTCACTCTAAAATATATTCACTTTCTTATATAATAAAATTTTTAACTAAAGATACCCTTCACTTTTCTCTATTATTTTGTGATGAGTTCTCTTTTTCATGTCAAAATAATGATGGAAGGTAGTTTTATCAAGTATTGTTGTCTATACATGAAAAATGTGTATAAATATCTCTTTTTTTAACAACTAATTTATAGTTATCCATCTATGGACGGTTTTTCCATATCGAATTGTACACGATTTCTTTCTCATTAGATAGACTTTTGAATTAGATTAATATTACAATTTTATGAATTTAATCCAAAAATCGTAATGTTAAGATTTTAATTCTTTAATATTATTTCAAAATAAAAAACCGTCTTAAAAGATGCTACTCTTTTGTGACAGGTTCTTATTGATTCAGTATACGTTTCATATAAATCTTTTTCCATTTACTCATTCACCTTCAATTTCACCAGTTAAATGAAATCCAATTGATTCATATAATTTTTGGGAAAGTTTATTCTCTGGATATATACTTAAATATATAGCTTTTCGATCATACTCTTTTTGCAAATAATCTATTAGCAAACGTAATAATGCTTTTGCATAACCTTTACCTTAGTATTTACTATCAATCATGAATTGATTTAACTATACAGCCTGCTCTTTTTCTTCAAACCAACCGTACATCGCTTATCCGATTGTCATGTCACCATCATAAAACCCTACTGAAGCAGCATCACCTTTATATTTTGTGTCAGCATCGACTAAACAATCTAAAACTGTACTTTCAATAAACTTATGCTGTTCTCCGGTTACCTTTAAATTAGCAATTTCATTTCGATTTTCATTCGTTATTTTACAAATATGAAGAGTCATAATTCCCTCTTTCTTTCTAATTTCTCATTTTCATTATAAAGTGAAACTTTAATCAGTGGGGGGTTTTGTTCATCCCCCACCTAACTTCTTTGCTTCCGCTAAATTTTGAGGTGGGGGTCTTACTGCACAGCAAATAGCGGGATAATTTATAGTGATGTAAAGAAGCCAAAACAGACTAATTCTAACCCTTTAAAAATTTTTTCGTACTTATAAAAGAGGATACTATAGCAATTTTTCATACCAAAAATTTAGGCCAAGAAAAAAGCACTGGCAAATGCCAATGCTTTTTTCACTATCTTTTAATTTGATTCGGTTTATGCGGTTCATTTGGAGTATATGGCTTATTTGGTTTATTTGGAGCCTCAGCCTTTTTCCAACTTACCGCTAACTCAGGGCTCGTTTTCTCTTCACTACGCTCAAGTAATACTACTGCATTTTGAATAGTAGATGTACCTTTATGCGCAATCCCTTGTAATCTCGTTAAATTTCCTGATACTTTAAAGCTAAATCCACCAGCTGGTGTTTGTTTCGGAATTAAAATGCGGAACTTCTCTCCTACATTAAATTCTGTTTTTGTTTCGCCTTTTTCATTTGCAAATTTCACGCCCGCTGGTGCACCTGTTGCTTGCACTTTATACGTTCCGCTTTTTGCATTTGTTTCTACTGTATATAAACCTGTTTCAAAGAAATCATTTTTCAATACTGCTTCTTGTTCTTCTGTAGGAGTTACACTCATCGTAATTTCTTGTAACTCTTCACTAGCATTTGCTTTTGCAACGATGTCTTTCGTTACTTTCTCTACATTTTTATTGCGGAAATCTAAATCATTAACATCAATTTGTTTTAACGCATTCCACACTGCCAGCTGCGTTGCGTAATGCGCCTCTCTCCAATCAGATACCCCTAATTCTTGTGGGCTCTTTTGTGGATATCCATTCAACAGTACACGGTACACGTTAATATCTACTTTACCCATTTCTGGTAAGTCTTGACCGCTCGGAGATTTTAAGTCTACATTTAAGCAAAATGCAATTTTTCCATCTGCCGTTTTAATAAGTTCTGTTCGAATTGGTTTCTTCTTTGACCTACTATAACTCCAATCCATTTCATACTTTGTATGGTCCATAACTTCTGCGAATGCTTTTTGAAGTGGGAATAATACAAATAAGACACTTAAAAACATAGCTAAAAGTTTGAACGATTGCTTTATATTCATATTTACAGCCCCTTAATAACAAACTTAATACTAAGTAGTATTTAATTAGAAAATATTTTTATGCACAAAAAAGAGTGCATAAAAGCACTCTTTTTTCTTTCTTACTTTAATCTTAGAAATCGAAGTTATCAGGATCTGGACCAACGCGATGATTTTCGTTTAACGCATCGATTGTTTCCATGTCTTCTTTTGTTAATTCAAAGTTAAATACATCCGCGTTTGCAATAATGCGGTGTTCTTTCGTTGATTTTGGAATTGTGATTACTCCGTTTTGAAGATCCCAACGTAAAATCACTTGTGCTGTTGTTTTACCGTGTTTCTCAGCAATTGCTTGTAATGTTTCGTTATCTAATAATTGACCTTGCATAAGTGGTGACCATGCTTCCATTTGAATACCTTGTTCTTTACAGAAAGCTTGTAATTCTTTTTGTGTTAAACGAGGGTGGTATTCTACTTGGTTAATCATTGGCTTAATTTCTGCATCTTTCATTACATCTTGTAAGTGGTGAATTTGGAAGTTACTTACGCCAATTGCACGTACGCGATCTTCTTTATAAAGTGTTTCTAGCGCTCTCCACGTATCTTTATATTTTCCTTCTACAGGCCAGTGAACAAGATATAGGTCTAAATAATCTAGTTCTAATTTCTTTAAGCTCTCTTCGTATGCAGCAATTGTTTCTTCGTATCCTTGATCTGCGTTCCATACTTTTGAAGTGATAAATAATTCTTCTCTTGAAATACCAGTCGCTTCAATACCGGCACGTATTCCTTCACCTACAGCTTTTTCATTTCCGTAAATTGCAGCTGTATCGATGCTACGGTATCCTGCTTTAATAGCTGATTTTACAGCTTCTACAAGTTCTGGTCCTTCTTCTACTTTAAATACACCTAAACCGAACCAAGGCATTTCTACACCATTATTTAATACTGTTTTACTTTGTAAGTTTTTCATTTTATTTTCTCTCCTTTTATTTTACTTGATCTCTTTTTTCTAATGTCATGCTCCACGCTGTTAAAATCACAGCACCTACTACCATAATTCCGCCTACCCAAGCCGTATGAATTAATCCTAACGAGTTCGTTACAATACCGCCCAAGTAAGCACCAAGAGCAATTCCTGCGTTAAATGCTGCAATGTTAATCGCCGATGCTACATCAACAGCGCTAGGTACAAACCTCTCAGCCAAGATAACGACATACACTTGTAGCCCTGGAACATTCATAAATGCGAATAGTCCCATGAAAATAATTGTAATGAATCCAGCAACTTTAAATGGCGCTGTAAATGTTAAAACAAATAATACAATCGCTTGAATAAAGAACATGTAAAATAACGCTCGAATCGGATTATGATTTGATAATTTTCCGCCGACCATATTCCCAATCGCAATTGCAATTCCGTACACTAACAAAATAATTGTAACGGTACTTGCTTTAAATCCTGTTACTTCTTGTAATAACGGAGATAAATACGTAAATGTTACGAATGTTCCCCCGTATCCTAATGCAGTAATGATAAATACAAGTAATAGTCTTCCGTTCGTAATCAACTTAAATTGATCGTGAAATGATACAGACGTACCCTTTTTTAAGTTAGAAGGAATTAGCATACTGTTGGCGATTAAAGCAACTATTCCAATTGCCACAATAACAATAAACGAGGCCCTCCAACCAAATTGTTGACCGATAAATGTTCCAATTGGTACACCTGTAATAGTCGCAACAGTTAAACCAGTAAACATAAATGCTATTGCACTTGCACGTTTATTCTCAGGTACAAGCGCAGCCGCAATTGTAGATCCAATTGACATAAAAACCCCATGCGCAAATGCAGATACAACCCTCGCGATAAGTAACACAGTAAAACTTGTTGCTACTGCCGCAATACCATTGCCAATAATGAAAATAATCATAATCCACATTAACAACGTCTTTCGCGACATACTAGCTGTTAATGACGTCAATACTGGAGCACCAAACGCTACTCCTAATGCATATAAAGAAACGGTTAAACCAGCTGTTGTAACCGAAACATTTAAATCTTTCGAAATAGATGGTAGTAAACCGACACTAATAAACTCGGTCGTACCAATCCCAAATGCACTAATTGCTAGTGCTAATAAAGCAAACATACTTCTTCGATTCGTCTGAACTTCTGAAGACGGTACTGTATATGAACTCAATTGAATTCCTCCTTATTACAAGAAATCCAATCATAATAGTGTGATAAAAAGGCCCTTTTATCTTCTAAAAAATATATTTTATACTTACAAATGCTATTATGAATGGTTTCATTCCTTTTTTGAAGAACGCACTTTAAAGTACGATAGGTACCAAAAAGTAACATAGTCACTTTTAGGTACCGTACTACTCACTTGCTTCTTACATGTGCTATTATGAAACATATTTAACATGATAAAAAGTACGTACTTTAAAGTGCTATAGGTACTAAAAAGTAACATTTGTATTATTAAGCTTACTTTACTCATAAAAGGAGGGTTTCATATGAAGAAATACAATATTCCTGTAGAGGCGACTTTAGAGGTTATCGGTGGAAAATGGAAGGTTGTTATCCTTTGTCATCTAACGAAAGGCACAAAAAGAACGAGTGAACTAAAACGTTTAATGCCTGGTATTACACAAAAAATGTTAACTCAGCAATTACGCGAATTAGAAGACGACGGGGTCATTCAAAGAAAAGTCTACAACCAAGTCCCACCAAAAGTAGAATACTCCCTTACTGATTACGGTTGGTCTTTAGAATCAATTCTTGACTCTCTTTGTACTTGGGGCGAATGTCATCTTGAAAAAGAAGGTAATACATCGATACTAATTGCAGAAGGTGAATAATAGGAAAAAGGAAAAAACGAACATGAATTTGTTCGTTTTTTCCTTTTTTTCTATATATATATGTACATTTCTAACTAAAACAAAATATTTTATACGCTTTCATACCTTGTCAGCACTAGGTTATACACTCAATATCAAATAATTAGGAATCATTTTTATGTTAACATAGGTGCATATAGTATATAATATAGGATATATATTATATACACTTTCCGGTAGCGGAGCTTTTCCATTATGCGGACAAGCCATGTATCGGACAGTTCATAAACAATAGGTAAGAAAATATGGTTTTAGATATATGTCAGCTTGTTTGCTGCCATATATTTAAAGGCATTTTATTGTGTTTTGTGAAACTTTGCATAAAGTTTCGTAAACGTTTACTATCTTACTTATAAAAAATAAGAGTATTGCTATCGTAAAGGAGAATTGGAGATGCCAGAAACTATGACTCAAACAAAGCCAGAACAAGAAACTGTACAAATTTCTGCTAGCCAAGGACAACTTGATGTACTTGATCAGTTGTTAAAACCTGAGGTACAAGAATCATTAACAACACTAGTAGAACAGCTTCCAAAATTAACTGAGCTTGTTAACATTTTAACTAAGTCTTATGACTTCGCTCAAACTGTTGCTACTGATGAAGTATTAAAAAGCGACACTGTTGGTGCAATTACAGAGCTTGTAGAACCTGTAAAAGATACAGTGAAAAGCATGGCTGCAACTGCAATCGAAGCGAAAGATCGTGCTGACGAAAGTACTGAAGTTATCGGCCTATTCGGTCTATTAAAATTACTAAAAGATCCACAAGCACAAAAAATGTTCCGCTTTGTGAACGCATATCTTCAAATTAGTGCAGAACGTAACAATAAATAATTTAACTTATAACAACAATTAGTAAAGACGGGGGATATCATACTATGTCAAAACAAATTGTCATCTTAGGCGCTGGTTATGGCGGTCTTCTTGCCGCTTTAAACGTACGTAAATATTACAGCAAATCAGAAGCACAAGTTACAGTGATTAACCAATACCCAACACACCAAATCATCACTGAACTACACCGCCTTGCAGCTGGTAACGTTGCTGAGCAAGCAATTGCAATGCCACTTACAAAGCTTTTCAAAGGCAAAGACATCGATCTTAAAATTGCAACAGTTGAGTCATTCTCAGTTGATAGCAAAGAAATCAAACTAGCTGGCGGCACTACTTTATCTTACGATGCACTTGTAGTTGCTTTAGGAAGTAAAACTGCTTACTTCGGTATTCCAGGACTAGAAGAAAACAGCATGGTATTAAAATCTGCTGCTGATGCAAACAAAATCTACAAACACGTTGAAGACCGTATTCGTGAATACGCGAAAACGAAAAACGAAGCTGATGCTACAATCGTAATCGGTGGTGGCGGATTAACTGGTGTTGAGCTAGTTGGTGAGCTTGCTGACATTATGCCTAAACTTGCAAAAAGCCACGGCGTAAATCCAAAAGAAGTTAAACTTCTTCTTGTTGAAGCAGGTCCAAAAATCCTTCCAGTATTACCAGATCACTTAATCGAACGTGCAACTACTAGCCTAGAAGCACGCGGTGTTACATTCTTAACAGGTCTTCCTGTAACAAACGTTGCTGGCAATGAAATCGACTTAAAAGACGGTCAAAAACTTGTTGCTAACACATTCGTTTGGACAGGTGGCGTACAAGGTAACCCATTAATCGGTGAATCAGGTCTTGAAGTTAACCGTGGCCGTGCAACAGTTGATGCATACCTACAATCTACTTCTCACAAAGACGTATTCGTTGCTGGAGACAGCGCTGTTGTCTTCTCTCCAGACGGTCGTCCATACCCACCAACTGCACAAATCGCTTGGCAAATGGGTGAGCTAATTGGATACAACTTATACGCAGCACTAGAGGGCAAAGCATTCGAAGAGTTCGCACCTGTAAACTCTGGAACACTTGCTAGTCTAGGACGTAAAGATGCCGTTGCTACAATTGGAGCAAGCAATACTCCACTTAAAGGCTTACCAGCATCATTAATGAAAGAAGCAAGTAACGTTCGTTACTTATCACACATTAAAGGTCTATTCAGCTTAGCTTACTAATCTGAATATAAGCCCGAATCATGCCCTGCATGGTTCGGGCTATTTTTATCCGTAATTTTCTCTAACTTATATATTCGGCAGAAGAATAATATAACCCTTTTAATTGTCTAAATTTACTGATTATTTTACGTCTAAATTGTGTATATGAAAGGGGTGGAAGTATTCTTCCTACTCCCACCCCTTTCACACAAACTATTCTCCTAATTTCACAAGGCTATAGTTCTTCTTCCCTTTACGAATAATAATAAATCTTCCATCAAATGAATTTTCTACAGTAACATCCGTACCCAAATCTGTTACTTTCTCACCATTCATAGAAATCGCACCATTATTAATGTCCTCGCGTGCTTGTCGTCTGGATGGTTCAATTCCTAAATCAACTAGCCACTCTACAATATTTTTTGTCTCTTTTGAAGACTGGAATGTTGGCATCTCTTTAAAGCCTTGTTCAATTTCATCAGCTGTTAATGATTTAATATCTCCGCTAAATAATGCTGCTGTAATTTTCTCCGCTTGTAATAACGCCTCTTCTCCATGAACGAATTTCGTCATTTCTTCCGCTAACACTTTTTGCGCTTCACGTTTATGAGGCTCCGCTTCTAACTTCGCTGCTAATTCACCAATACGCTCTTTCGTTAAGAACGTAAAGTATTTCAAGTATTTAATTACGTCACGGTCATCTGTATTTACCCAGAACTGGTAAAATTCAAACGGTGTCGTTTTTTCAGGATCAAGCCAAACCGCACCACCTGCTGATTTACCAAACTTCGTACCGTCCGATTTTAATAATAACGGAATCGTTAATCCGAATACTTTCGCCTCATGACCTTCTAACTTACGAATTAAATCTAAACCACTCGTAATATTTCCCCATTGGTCACTACCACCAATTTGAAGTTGAACATCCTCTTTCGTGTATAAATGGTGGAAATCCAGCGCTTGCAAAATTTGGTATGTGAATTCTGTGAAAGAAATACCTGTATCTAAACGGCTTGCTACAATATCCTTCGCTAACATGCTATTGATGCTAAAGTTTTTCCCGTAATCACGTAAAAACTCAATAATATTGATTTCATGTGTCCAATCATAGTTATTTACCATCTTCACTTCGCTATTTCCACCAAAATCAAATAGCTTTTTCATTTGTGCTGTTAACGCATCTACATTATGCTGAACCACTTCTAACGTTTGAAGTTGACGCTCTGATTGTCGTCCACTCGGATCACCAATTGTTCCTGTTGCCCCGCCAATTAAAATAACAGGATGATGGCCAGCTAATTGGAATCTCTTCATCATCATAAACGGAATCAAATGTCCGATATGCATACTATCACCAGTTGGATCAACTCCGCAGTATAGCGAAATCTTTTTCTCTTCTATTAGCTTACGTAAGCCTTCTTCGTCAGTCTGCTGATTAACGGCACCGCGCCATTCTAATTCATCAATAATATTCATCTTTTGTCATCCCCTTTATTTTTTAAAAACAAAAAAGCCCCTATGTCTACGATAGACATAGGGACGATTATTCACCGTGTTACCACCCAGTTTGCATAAATAGCATAGCTACTCATACCACTCTTAGCAATAATATCGATTGCTAGTCCGCTTAGCATTACCTAAGATACTCCAGAGTGTAATTCGCAAGTTTGTTTGTGCTAGGTTCCAGCAACCCCTAGCTCTCTCATTAACAGTGACAAACTGCTACTGGGCTCTTTCAACGTATGTTATTTGTTAAATTATTAGCCATTATATTGAATTGAAAACAAATTGTCAACAATACCCAAATATTATTTTAAAATAATTCATATCTTCATACGTATTTCGTTATTCCTTATCTTCTCCAATAATCCTTACTTCTCGCTCTAACTTCACGCCAAATTTCTCTTCAACTGTCTTTTGTACGAAGTGAATTAAATCGATGTAATCTTGTGCTGTCCCGTTATCAACATTCACCATAAATCCAGCATGTTTTAAAGAAACTTCTACTCCACCAATTCGCTTACCTTGTAGTCCTGAGTCTTGAATCAACTTACCAGCAAAGTTATTTGGTGGACGCTTAAATACGCTACCACACGAAGGGTATTCTAGAGGCTGTTTTGACTCACGCTTAAACGTTAAATCATCCATTTTTGCTTTAATTTCTTCACGTACACCTTCTTCAAGTTCAAATCTCGCTTCAAGAATAATGTAATGGTTGTTCGCAAATACACTCTTGCGATATCCAAATTCAAATGCTTCTTTCGTCAAAGTACGTAGCTCTCCATCACCTGTCATTACGACAGCTTCTGTTAATACAAACGAAATTTCACCGCCGTATGCACCAGCATTCATATATAATGCTCCGCCAACTGAACCTGGAATACCACAAGCAAACTCAAGACCCGTTAAATTATGATCTAATGCAATGCGTGATACATCAATAATTGCTGCACCACACTGTGCTACAATCGTCGTTCCTGTTACAGTAACACCTGTAATATGAATTAAACTTACTGTAATCCCGCGAATTCCACCATCTTTAATAATGACATTCGATCCATTTCCTAAAAACGTAACTGGAATATTATATTCGTTCGCATATTTGATAACTTCTTGAATTTCATCATAATTTGTAGGCGCAACGAAAACATCTGCTTTTCCGCCAACTTTAATATGCGTATGATTCTTTAACATTTCATCTTGTTTAACATGTCCTTCAGGCAATACCGTACTTAAATATTTATAAACCTCTTGCATATTCATTTTACGATTCCTCTATTTCTATATTCATTTTATCCCGTTATACGGGCCCATAATATCCCCACATACATGAAAGAACCTAAAGTGGTGGATACAGTGTACCCAAAATCAATTCGAGACACCTATAAACCTCTTAATTTATAAGAGGTGCCACTCATATTAAAATATATATTGCATAATAAAGCAACCCAAATGGACTACTAAACTTGACATGTCATCAGAAAGACAACAATTTGTAAAATATGTGACTTTTTCAAAGCACTATCCCTCAGTATCTTACTATACCATACAAAAAGAAAGTGGTATTTTTTTGTACTTTTTACTTTATTTACATCAATGAAAAAAGAGCACATTCCACAGAATGTGCTCTTTCTATACTCATTAAATTATTTTTCGTTCTCTTCTTTTTCCTTATCAAACCATAATAGCTCATCGTCATCCACTTCACCATTATAATTGATTAAAATTTCTTCTCCCGCTTTTATATCCTTATACGCGAAGAAGTTAAAAGTATGATTCTCGAAGACAATTTCATACGTTGCATTCGGATTATATGCATGATTAAATAACATGCCGTATCCTAACAGGAATGCCGTATGATTTACCCCATACTCAAATGCGTAGTCAGCAAGTAACGTTTTTTCAATGTGTTCATGCTGTTCATTCGGATAAGAGATAACTGGTGCTGAGTGAATCAACTCACCCTTTTTAATATCACGAGTTGCAAATACACCTCTATTAAATTCTCCATCACTAAGTTCAGAAGTCTTAACTTCAATCATATTCGTCACCTATATAATTCTTTCTTTGAAGTATTTTATCCCGCTATTTGCGAGGTTCAACTAATAATCAGTAGGTATTAGTCTCACTTTATCTCCTTAAGCTTGGCAGAAAACGCGCAGAAAAGCAATTAAATTACTATCAAGTATTCATTTAAATGAAAAAAGAGCACACATAGTGTGCCCTTTTCAAGAAATATTACTTTTCTAGAATATCTTCTAGTAACTTCACTTGCTCGCTAACAGTATGTAACGTCTTCACCGATATATCATTTCGATGTTTTTCTTCTTCCACACTCGCTAGCACTTCTTCTGTAGCTGTAGAAGTTTGCTGAATTACGTTAGAAGCATGCGTAACATCCTTTACAATATTCGTCGTTTTAACTTGGAAACTTTCTTGATGAACAACAACCTCTCGCATTACTTTATTAATCGCATCAATAAACTTCCCTAAATCAGTTACGTTTGTTAAAACGCTTGCTAACATTTCGTTACACTCTTCTTGTACTCTTTCTGACTTCTCTACCTGCACTTCTACCTTACTTGCTTGATTACTAAACTCCTTCAAAATCCCTTGAATTCTTCCCGCAGAACGATTTGATTCTTCAGCAAGCTTTAACACTTCACTCGCTACAATAGCAAAACCTTTTCCATGCTCACCTGCCCTCGCAGCTTCAATATTTGCATTTAAAGCTAGCAAACTCGTCTGACTTGAAATATTCGTTATTACATCTACAATTTCATTAATTTGTTTCGATTGCATCATTAAATCTCTAAATATAATTCCAGACTGTGAAACAACATCATTTAAACTTCTCATGTTAGCTTCAAAATTTCTTAAAGTATGTACACTACCTTTTGAAATGTCTAAGCTTTCATCCACACGAGCCGATGCAGTTCTTACTTGAGAGATGATTTGTTCAATATTTCCCTCCATATCATTCAATACCTCTACCGAACGATACATCATCTCTGATTGTGATTGCGTACCAACTGCTACCTCTTCAAAGGCAAAATTAATTTCACTCATCGATTCCATCGACGTGTTCATATTTTGCCTTAAATGATTGAAATTACTATCTAGTTTCACAACTGTTTCTTCAATAAATCTTTGCGTCTCTTCTAGCTCCTGAGCTTTTCTCATTACTTCTTGCTTCTCATCACTTAAACGAAGGAGCAGATTAGAACCAATTTTCGTGACGCCCCACATAGCAATTGTTACAATCGCTAACAAACTTGCAAAATTAGCAGCTTCAGACGAGGCTGTATAAGCAAAAAATTGCTCCGGCCAATAGCTACAAAGGATAAATGTGATTACAACAGCTACCCCGCCAAGAATTAAAATAAGGCGCTCACTTAAATAAATAAGTGAAACAGCTAATGTAAAATAGACCATTTGAAATACAGCCGGGCTTTCATTAAAAGCTTGTACCATGATGTAAGACATGGTAAGCAACATAAATGTCATGATATATTTATACGCTGATTCCATACTTTTTATAAAAGTAAAAAGCGTTCCAAATGCAACGACAGAAATACCACAAATCCAAAACGCTATTGCTCTCTCTGTAAAAATATATCCATAATACCCAATCGCGATTATCCCAAGGCAGAAACTACAAATCGTTATAAACAGTAATAAATGATTTTTCTGTGATTCTTTCTCAAGGTTAGAAAAACAAGTCCTCTTTAACCACTCCATATGAAGCCCCACCTTCTACTTATACATATCAATTACTTCAGTTTAAATACCGCACTCACTGGGTTATGATCGCTATTTTCAAACTTTAAATCTTTCCCTTGTACATTTACAATCTCTACATTCGGTGAAACGATAAAGCCATCAATAATAGTGACGAAATTTTCACCTTCTACATATTTCTTTACATCATCTCTCACAGTCATAACAGACGGATCTACAGCCCACTTAAAGCCACCGTCCGTAAAGTCCTTCGGTAACTCTACTAACCACTCAGGACGCTCTTTCACAAACTTCGGATCACTTAATTGAGCGTTTGAAACTAATTGATTCCAATCTCCACCCATTATTACGTAATCACCATTTTCATAATGCTTGTTCATATATTCTTTTAAATACTCTACTTGCTGTTTTCTAATTTTCCCGCCTTCATCATAAGCAGACAAATGTAAATTTACGAGTCTAACATGTTTCCCATTATTAACAGGAATTTTATATTCCACAATTGCTCGATCTAAATCAAACAAACGCTTTGGCCAAGGCTCCATTCCAGGAAGCTGGAACCTCTTCGCTTCTTGAACAGTGTATTTAGAAAACGTACTTAATCCAGCCTCCGCATATCCCATTGGATTTGTTATTGGCACTGGAACCCATTTCGTATCATAGTTCTTGCCAAATGACGAAACATAATCAGGTAATCCTTTTTTCAAAAATTCATGTCCATTTACATCAAATGAACGAAGTGACTTTATATCAACTTCTTGTAATAGCGCAAAATCACTATTCTCATTTTGTAAAAACGAAAGCATATTCTTTAAATTAGTTTCCGTTTGCTCTTTACTACTTGAACCAGATCCCTTTCCACCATCCATAAAGAAATCTTGGTCCTTATCTAACCCAGCATATCCAATATTAAATGTTGTAACTTTAAATTCATTTCCAGTCGCTAATACGCGCTCCTTATTATTCTCCACCTTCAAGCTTATAACATCAGCAGGCTGTTCTTTAGTAAGTGTCATATACGCTAGAAATCCTCCTACAATGCCTGCTAAAACTAAAACACATGTAAATACGATTTTTAAAAATTTCTTCAAATAAATGACTCCTTTTCACGCGAATTTATTTTTCTTTATTTTCAGTCAAATGAAATAAAACGACACACATAAGAAACATTTTACCATAATTAAAACTGTATATCACTATATTTAGTTGATAAGTAATCGATCCCATTTTAATTACTTAAAAAACCTTCAGACATCAAAAAAAAAGAAAATTTACACCCACCTCCTCACTGGAAATTAAACGATATATTTAGTACACTATATGTAATAATCATAGGCGATGGAGTTCGCCATAAACGCTGCTTAGCTAATGACTCCTACCAGTATACATACTGGTAGGAGTCTATTTTTTTGAGCAAGCTATTTAAAGAGGTGAGAAAATTGATTTATATTATCGTTGGCATTGCTGGCATATTAGGAGCTCTTTCTCGTTATTATTTAGGCCTTAATATCACCACATTTTGGCATCATTCATTTCCATTAGCAACATTACTCATTAACTTAATCGGTTGCTTCTTCTTAGCGTGGCTAACTACTTATATCGCTCGGCTAAACCTCTTACCTTCAGAGGTTATCACAGGCATCGGGACTGGATTCATCGGTTCCTTTACGACTTTTTCAACATTTAGTGTAGAAACTGTGCAATTGATCAATCATTCTGAGTGGAGCATAGCCTTCTTATATGTATCATGTAGCATACTTGGTGGCCTCATTATGTCTGGCCTTGGCTATACACTTGGAGATTTCTTAATTAAGAAATCTCTTACGGATGGTGATTACTCATGATAGAAGCTTTATTAGTAGCAACAGGAGGATTTTTCGGTGCGATTACACGATTTGCAATTAGCAATTGGTTTAAGAAAAGAAATAAAACACAATTTCCAATTGCTACATTCCTTATTAATATAACAGGGGCATTTTTACTTGGATATATAATTGGCAACGGAGTCACTACAGGCTGGCAACTATTATTAGGTACTGGATTTATGGGCGCATTCACTACATTTTCGACGTTTAAATTAGAATCTGTTCAGCTTCTCAATCGAAAAAATATTAGCACTTTCCTCTTATACTTAAGCGCTACTTACATAATTGGTATCCTCTTCGCATTCCTTGGAATGAAGCTAGGCGGAATATAAAAAAAAGCGACTCTAACCAGTCGCTTTCTTTCATAAGAAGTATGTCCCGCCATATGGAATGGAAAATAAACCCGCTGGATGTACATCGTAATGTACAATTTGCATCGGAAGTTGTGAATACGGCATATACTGACTTTGCATCATTTGTGCAAAATATGCTTGTTGCTGCATTTGAATAGCCTGATTCACAGCATGAATTGTCCCTTGTGCCCCAGCCAGCGTAATAGCTGCTCCTACTTGTCTACCATTATAAAAATAATGATTCATCATGATTCATCTCACTTATTCTTTTTCTTCCATATGGTATGTTTCTATTTCATAGTGAGTGTTTTGTCCCTATTGGTAGCTCCTATCTATTGCCCTTTTTCAGCTTTGAAGTAATAAATCCAAATAGTAATACACCAATACCACTAAGGAACAATACATAACTTATCGGTACTAGGAAAAAGAAAGGTTCTTCAAGGAATCCATCCGCTCCTATTTTACTGTTTGAAGCATGTATAGTTAAAGAAAGAATCGCTAAAATCATTAAAGAAATAGCTACTACGTATTTATTTTTCATTTCACATTCTCCTCTACTCATGTAATTCTCCTTAGATCGTTAACATCATATTATCTAAAACAACATTAACAGTCAATAATTATTTATTGTTTAACAATAAATAATTATTGACTAAACTAATAACAAAAAGGTTTACGAAGCATCTTAAATCACTTCGCAAACCTTCTAAATTATAAATATTTACACTTCAAACCTCTTGCTTAATACAATATACATTGCGCAAAATAGCACGAATATCCCAGCATAAATTAACAAAATCTCTACACTAAACATATCCGACAACGGACCAAATATTATCATTCCTAAAGGAAGCGCGCATGAATTCGCAATTTGTACAAGGCTAAACATCCGTCCGTGCATCGATGGTTCTACTTTCTCCTGCAATAACACAGTAACTGGTGTATTGAAGCACGGCATTGTTATACCAATTAAAAAATTAAATACTAAATACATAGTAAATATCGGTGCTATTCCGAGTCCAATCATAAGCAGTCCATATAATGCACAAGCTAGCGCTGTTGTATGCATACGATTACGAAAACCACCCCACGCCGCAATCAATACGCCACCAGCTGCCGCACCCGCACTAAAGGTCATCTCACTAGCAGTAAGTCTCCACATTTCGGCCCCGAAAGAACGAGTTACCATTAAAGGTGTTAAAAAAGCAGCTGGACTTATTAAAATCATGACGATAATCAATAAAACGATTAGCCTTTTAATAAATACATTTTCTTTTAAATAAGAGAACCCTTCTTTAATTCCTTGTAGGTTAGATTTTTGCTTACTCTCTACATTCACATGTCCTTCCACCTGAATAACAAACATAATACTAATTCCAACCACAGCCGTAATAACATCAATAAAAAATGTCGTTTCAATGCCAGCAATAGAAAGAATCGCAGCGCTTGCTGCTGGAGAAAGAAACATAATTAAAGATGTAATACTGCTATTTATTCCATTTACTTTCATAAGATACTCTTTCGGAACGATTTGCGGAATTAATGCATTCACAGCTGGCGTTTGTACCCCTGTTCCAGCTGAACGAATGAGTAACACAATAAAAAGTAACCAAATACTTTTATATCCTGTTAAAAATAAACTTGCTAAAACTAACGTCGCAATCGCTATAACCCCATCCGATAACATAATCATCTTTTTACGGTCATAACGATCAATCCAAACACCTGCAAACAAAGATATCGCAATTTGTGGTAGAAAACCGCAAACAGTTGAAATGGTCAACATCACTCCTGATGATGTTGTAAGGGTGATATACCATATAATCGCGTATTGCACGAGAGAGGAACCGAACAACGAAATAGTTTGAGCGGTCAAAAATAATATAATTTTCGTTTTCCAATTGTTTTCACTCATATGTTTCCCACCCCCTTAACTAATCCTGTCTCTATATCAAAGATGCTATCTGCCCAATCAAGATAAAAACTTGCTTCGTGAGATACGAGTATAATGCTGCCCTTAAACTTAATTAGCGCCTTTTGCAAAGCTTCCTTCGCTTCTGCATCTAAATGATTTGTCGGCTCATCTAAAATTAAGAAGTTACAAGGTGATAGTAATAATCCGCACAGTTTCACCTTCGATTGTTCACCACCACTTAACGTACGAATTTCTTGCGAAACGTGCGTATCCTTCACACCACACGCAGCTAAATGATGGCGTATTTCCTTCATATTCAGTTTAGGAAACTGCTCTGAAATAATTTGAAGCGGCGTTAAAGAATCATCGCTCCAATTTAAATCTTGCTCATAATATCCAATCTTTATTTGCTCTGAAAAGTGAAACTCTCCAGAAATACTAGCAATATTTCCAACGATTGTTTTTAATAAAGTAGATTTCCCTACTCCATTGAAACCTGTAATAACAAATTTTTGCCCACCCATTACTGAAAAATTCAACTTGGGTAAAAGAGCAAAATCGTAACCAACTTCAAGGTTATTTACTTCAAGAACTGTCTGAACTGAAATGGGAAGTTCCCGAAAATGAATAGACGGTTTATGAGTAAAACTTGGTGGCGCAATTCTTTCCATACGCTCCAATTGTTTTCTACGACCTTGCGCTATTTTTGAATTCACCCCAGCAATATTTCTACGAATATACTCTTCCGTTTTTTCAATTCTCTTTTGCTGTGCATGGTATTGGCGAATATAATCTTTTCGTAAATGCTCCTTTTGTCTTACAAAATCTGAATATTTTCCGTAATACTTCTTCACCGTTCCGAACTCTACATCACATATACAAGAAGTTACTTTTTCCAGAAAATCAAAATCATGTGACACGACAATAAATGCTCCTTCAAAATTCATTAAATAATTAGCAAGCCACTCCACATGCTCCTTATCGAGAAAATTCGTCGGTTCATCTAGTAATAAAATATTAGGCTCTTCTAATAAGAGCTTCGCTAAAATTACCTTTGCACGCTGCCCTCCGCTTAATTCACCAATAACACGATCCATCCCAATCGCATCAATACCTAAACTGGCTGCCACCTTATTCGTAATACTGTCTACTGAATAAAAATCACGAGCCTCAAGCTGCTCTTGCATTTCAGCCGCTTTTAGTAGTTGATTCTCATCTCCAGTCATCGCACTTTCTTCATATAACTTGTTCATTCTCTTTTCCATTTCATACAAATCATAAAAAGCTCTCTTTAAATATTGTGAAATGGTATAACCCTCATCAATTTCAGCGTATTGATCAAGATGCCCAATTTGAATGTTAGGTTGCCACTTTATGTCTCCCTTATCAGAAATAATTTCCCCCACCAATATTTTCATTAATGTGCTTTTTCCTGCACCATTCTGCCCAACAATTCCCATATGCTCCCCTTTATGCAAATCAAAAGAAGCATTCTCGTATAATACTTTATCTATAAAACTATGTGATAAACTTTCAACTTTAAGTAAACTCATTTTTATTCCTCTTTTCCTGAAATTAAAAAAAGCAGAGAGATAGCGTCATTCGACACTAGCCCTCTGCTTCGTGGTTTTTCCTATACTACTCCAATTTACGGTAAAGACTCATCGGAATAATATACACAAAGGGCCATAGACAAAGCATTGTCTATGGCCCCTTAATCTATTTTATACACCAGCTGAAAAACCATAACGAAATAAGCATAGATAAACTATACTTTTTTAGAAAAGTTATTCAGCCGATGAATATAGGGGATTTATACCCCTTGATTAAGCTCCGTACAACGCTTCACCGTATACATTTGTGCGGAGCAAAGTTTTCTAATGAGTTTTACAAATTTTATATAAAGCATATTCTGCACCTTCCTTAATACTTAAAAGGGATTTTAGCATACGGTTTTACGAAGCGTCAACATTACTTCCGAATCTTTCAACTACTTGCTTTCAAAATATTGCTTCTGAAACATACACATTCTTATCGCATTATGATAGTTACCATCAACGAAAAACTCATCGATAAGCTCACCTTCTACCATAAATCCAACTTTTTTATAAACATGTACTGCTTTTTCATTTTCCTTATCCACAACTAAATATATCTTATGCATATTTAATACAGCGAAAGCATAATCCATCGCTAAACGCGTCGCCTCTGCTGCATAACCATATCCTTGATAATTCGGATCAATAATAATTTGGAATTCTGTTCTACGGTGAATATAATCGATTTCTACTAACTCAACTAATCCAACCATTTCATTGTCTTTCTCAACGATAAATCGGCGTTCGCTTTGATCATGTATATGTTTATCGTATAAGTCTTGCAGCTCTACAAATGCCTCATATGGCTCTTCAAACCAATATGACATAATATGCGCATTATTATTCAGTTCGTGTACGAACTTTAAATCTTCTCGTTCCAATGGACGTAACTTCAATTCCTGATTCATTCCTATAACCTCCAAGTAAAAGAAACCTCTTCACTTAATTTCTCGATTTTTTTCGATTTCAAACGCCCTAATTTCATTGTAAACTTTCAAGCAACTTGAAGGTCAAGATGTAAAAACTAATGTAAAAATATTATGCCGAAATTTATAACTAATTAATAAAGAATGTAGGTATTTACAGTAATTTAACGAAAAAAGAACAGTCTTTTTGCTTTCCAAAAAGCTCAGTAAGATAAAATAAAATTATAAATATATCATCGTTAAAAATTAAGAAAAGGAGCTGAATCCATGAGAATACAATATAGAAAGTATGCGTTATCTGTAATCTCATTAGCCCTATTTACTCTTATTGGTTGTACTAATAATGAGCAAAAAAACGATAAAAACGAGACATATACTTTTGAGGCTTCCAAAAAACGTGGTGATATTATTGAGAAAAACGATGAAGTTTATAACATAGAGAAATTAGATACTTTCGTAAAAAACTATAATTCAAATAAAGACGATTCAGTTAGAATTACTAAATTTAATAACAAGAACGAGCCTATTATTATTGATTTAACTGTAAAAAAAGAAAAGGAATCTACCTCCGTCTATTATGATGTCGACTACACAAAAACAAATGAGAAACATAATGAAAACCAAGAGATACAATATTCGAATACTACATGTCAAAAGATAAAGAAAGATATTGAAGACAACAAAGTAACTTATAAATTAGAATGTCCTGACACTATTCATTTGATTACAGCCCCAAAATCATAGGGTGGAAAATTCCACATAAAAAAGTAGTGCAAACTTACGTCTGCACTACTACTCTTTTCTCAAATCTCTCATATTCGATATGTATAAAGCAATAACTAAAACAAGAATTGCTCCTGCGTATAATAACGTCTCCATCGGTTCCTCATGAGACACAATAATCAATCGAATTAAGGCCGTAATTCCAATATAAATAAAATAACGTAACGGGAAATGATAATTCGATTTAAAATACTTAATAATTAATGCAATGAACTCGAAGTATAAGAAATAAACGATGATACTTTCAACCAATTTATAAGACGTATACTCTTTTGCCGAAAAAATATACTGCACAAATGTAATTGTCTCATTCACTAAGAAAATTGATAACACAATGGATAATATAATTAAAGCTATATTTAATATCCATTGCAAAACACTAGCTATAACATGATCGATATTAAATGACTTCATATTCTCTTTAGACTCCCCTTCGTATAAGTACTTATTTATTATAGCAAAATTACGATTGTAAAGAAGTTAAATCATATATTCGTCCTTTGTTGTTTCCAGTGTAGGGAAGATTTAGTGTGTGGAGAATTCTGTTTACAACCATACCCGACGAAACATTGAGGAACTCTTTCAAATTACCATTCGTACATGTCTTACTAATGAGCAATGCATAATCTCGTATAGCATCCACATGTGCCACTTTTGAAAAATCTTTACAACTTGTACAACGCCAACCCTTCTTAACTTTAACCATTGGAATAACTAAGCATTTCTCACATTGTACTCCATTTAGCAACTCCTCTTTTTCTATTTTATATTGCTCAAGTATATTTTGTTGAAGTGGAGAATGCTCCGCTATTATTTGATGAATGAGCCTATCTACATTATCTATAACTTTTCTCTTATATTTACTTTCAAACCACTTTATTTTATGAGGTAAATTGGCACTATGAATAATTGTATGAAGAAGAATTGTCATCTGAAGATTTTATAATGGTACGAGGCGAGCTAATAACAACGAGGGACTCAATTGGAAGACTAGAGGAAAATCCATGTGAGTTTAACCATTTCTTTAGTTGTATTTCTTGCCTTTTTATTTGTAAAACCGGATCTGGAAATCCCTCTGAATTTCCTTCTGTTATTCGGATAAGTTGATTAAACTTTGCATCAAACATTAATGTACCTGCTATATTTTTTATCTCAAGAAAAAGAAGAAACTTTGTGGAAAGGATAATAGTATCAATTTGAAAGTATTTATCATAATTACATAAGCGAACATCATGTAAAACACTATACTCTTTCTCAGAAATAAAACTAAGCGGATAATCAATCGCTTGCTCTCCTTTATACCCCGCCATGTGTTTTGCCAAGTTTTCTCCAATTAAATTTCGTTTCGGATGATGTACAGGTAACCTTCTAAGAAGTGCTTCTAACTGTCTTATATAAATCGGCATTTTTCTCTCTTTCACAATCACCTCAAACACCCCTTTACAAATATATCAACGATTTTTTCAATATATCTATCATAACTCACAATATATCAACGATTTTTTCAATATATCTATCATAGCTCACAATATATCAACGATTTTTCTAATATATCGATCGGTCGACAATATCCGACATTACCTCACTCCAATCACTCACAGCATATCCTAGAAAAACACCTTCAGCAAAAACTTAAAATCGCATTTCCTCAAAAAAAACCATAACCCGATCCTCCAGCAAAGTTATGGTTTTTATCCTACAACGCCACTCTATCTATAACTTTGCCGTGAATTCCACAAAATCCATTTGTACTTATACCAACTTTCACTTTTTTCACAATGAAACTATATACGTTAAAATCGTTTCATAACGTTATTACTTCCGCATAGCTACAATTTATATAATAACGGTACAGTACAAATAACGTGCTGAATCACTAAGTATGGGGGAATAACGATGAACGAAGCGTTACTATTAGTAGACATACAAAATGATTACTTTGAAGGTGGCAATATGGAATTACATCAACCTGAAAAAGCCGCACAAAAAGCGAAAGAAGTTTTGAAAGTATTTCGCGAAAAGCATAAAACAGTTATTCACGTACAACATATTGCGAACAATGAAGGAGCTACTTTCTTCTTACCCGAAACAGTAGGTGTTCAAATTCATAATAATGTACAACCGATTGCTAACGAAAGAGTCATTCAAAAACATCACCCTAACAGTTTTTTAAGAACAAATTTATTAGAAACATTAAAGACAGAAAAAATAGATCAACTAGTCATTTGCGGTATGATGACTCATGTATGTATTGATGCAACAGTACGCGCTGCCAGTGACTTCGGATTTCAATGTATTGTAATTGAAGATGCTTGTACGACAAAAGATTTAGAATTTCAAGGAAATCTAATCCCCGCAGTACACGCTCATCAATCGTTCATGAGTGCATTAGAGTTTGGTGATATTTATGCAACAGTCATGTCAGCAAACTGTTTTATAAACAAAAGCAAATAAAAAATTACAGTCCCATAAAAAAAAGAAAGGATAAATATCTTATTCTTTCTTTTTTTCCATTGTCTTAATGACCGTATTTATACGATAATCACCATAATGTAAAACATCTGCAAGAGTCTCTTCTAATTGCTGATGCGAAGATGTGTGAAGAGTCATGACATAGCACCCATCGCCGCTTATACGATACATTTCAGTAATTACATCCGTTTTTCCAAAAAAGTTTTGAATTTTATTATGATAGTGTGGTGCATGCAAAAATAGTGTAACAAAGGTCATAATAGATCCTTCCAGCTTAGCCCTGTCGATATTTATCGTATATTTTTGAATGACACCTGCTTCTTCTAATTTATTAATTCGTTTCCCAACAGCCTGACCAGTCAAATGTACTATCTCCCCAATTTCCTTCCAGTTCATTCTAGCGTTTTCTTGTAGTAATTGTATAATCTTAAAATCTGTTGAATCAAACATGGACATCCCCTTCCTATACGAAACGAATTCTATAAAATCTTCATTTCCCCTACAGTTTTTCTCAAAAGTTTTGCAATACAATCGATTGGCTCCATTAGGAATTACATTATTGTTAGCGACTTTCCTTCTTCATTATAATGTATTTTTGGGATTACTCGCAGGCACTACAACAGGCTAGCGATTTTTTATAAATATGAACATTTTTTAGGAATTAGTTTATCTTTTTTTAATGTTTTATTTAGAGGCAGTTTATAGTCGGGTATTAACATAAGAAACGTAGCAACTAAGTTCATATATGACGCACTGCTACTATAATCGCAAACCGTGCTACTTAAAATCATAAAATAAGGAGACGATAAAACATGAACAAAAAAACAAAAGCACTATCATCCGTACTGCTCGGATTCACATTAGCATTAACAGGGTGTGCTGGTACTAAAGCTGAAGAAAATCATAGTAAACAAAAACAAGAACAAGTTGCTAAAGAAACAAAAAAGGAAAATAAATTAACTAAAGGGCAAAAAATGGCTGATATTCTTAGCGAGACAAATTGGCAAGGTACACGAGTGTATGACAAAGATAAGAATGACTTAACAAAAGAGAATGCAAACTTCATTGGTCTTGCAAAATATGATGCGAAGTCAGGAAGATATGAATTTTTTGATGCTAAAACAGGTGCAAGTCGTGGTGATAAAGGAACTTTCTTTGTCACAAATGATGGGAAGAAGAGAATATTAATTTCAGAATCAATGAAGTATCAAGCTGTCGTTGACATGACAAAACTAAATAAAAATATATTTACTTATAAACGAATAGGGAAAGACGCTAATGGTAAAGATGTAGAAGTTTTCGTTGAACATATTCCATATAAAGAAAAAGAACTTTCTTTCACTGATCCGGACAAGCAGCTGAACACGACTACAGGCGATATTGTTAAAAACGTTGATGGAGATAAAATTTTGGGCGGCACCCTTTGGCACGGAACAAAGGTATTAGATGAAACTGGTAACGATGTAACACAGTTTAATTCGAATTTTATAAGTCTAGCAAAATTTGATGCCAAATCTAATAAATATGAGTTCTTCAATAGCGAAACAGGTCAAAGCCGCGGTGATTATGGCTACTTCGATGTTGTACACGAAAATAAAATAAGAGCCCATGTTTCAATTGGAAATAATAAATATGGTGCTGCTCTTGAACTTACTGAACTAAATAAGAATAAATTTACGTATAAAAGAACTGGTAAAGACCAAGCTGGTAAGGATATAACTATATTCGTTGAACATGAACCTTATAAAGGGGATATGAAACCACAATTTAGCTTTTAAAAATGTTTAATTAAAGATCCTGTACTGAGTTGCAAGATCTTTCTTAAGACAAAATTATTTATGATTCTCTTGAAAGAAATCGTCTCATATCCCCCCTCAACACTTCAGCTTAATTGTTGAATATAACAACTTTAAAAAGCCTTACTACACATAAATTGTAGTAAGGCTCTGACTATTTAAGATAAACATTAAACGACTTCATTATCTCTATACAAATAAAGTTTAGCAAATAATGTTACTATCTCCTCCAAAGAAAAGAAACCTTATTTCAACTTTCCTATTGATAAGTTAACACGATAGTTCCCGTATTTTAATAGTCGTCCTAGAAAGTTATCTAAGTCTTCGTTGGAAGCAAAATGTGTTTTTAATAAATAACACCCCTCACCACTTATACGGTGTACTTCAGAAATCCCTTCTTCTCCTTGAAAGAAATTCATAAACTCTTGGTGATTAGCTGTTGTTACGAACAAAGTAACAAATGCCGTCACTACTTGCCCTAATTTGATTCGGTTTATTGCAATTGTATACTGTTCAATAATCCCTAAATCCTCTAATCTTCGAATTCGATTTCCTACAGCTTGCCCCGTCATATGTATTTTTTGGCCAAGTTCTTTCCATTGTATTCTTGAGTTTTCTCCTAATAATTTCAGTATCTCAAAATCTGTTTGATCAATGATATAAACCAATCCTTTCACCGTGAAAGTAGAAAGCCCGAAAGTGTTTCGCCAACTTATTCTGCTTATCGATACAATTCACTATACTTAGTTTATCCTCTTACATCACATTATTTATCAGCTATATTTACTTATAACACAGAGGACACAACAAAAAAATACATCTAGATTTAAAGGAGGTTACAAATATGTTATTACAAGAAATTCTATCGTTCAATGAACATTTTGTAGAAAATAAGGAATACGCTCCTCGTGAAGCGACAAAAATGCCTAAAAAACGTATGGTTGTTGTTTCTTGCATGGATGCTCGCTTAATTGAGCTACTTCCAAAAGCTTTAGATATACACGATGGTGATGCAAAAGTTATCAGAAATGCAGGTGGTAAAATTGCTTCTGCTTTCGATAGTGTTATGCAAAGTGTTGTAGCGTCAGTATACGATTTAAATGCAGATGAAATCTTCCTTATTGGACACCATAGATGTGGCGCGAGCCAAACGAATCCAAAAGGAACACTTCAAAAAATATTAGATCGCGGAGTAGCTTCATCAGAAATTTTATCAGCGATTGAATATGCTGGTATTGACCTTGAAAAATGGTTATTCGGATTCGATGATGTTTGCGACTCAACGCAAGCTAATGTTGATTTAGTAAGAAATCATCCACTTATCCCAAAAGATGTTCCTGTACATGGTTTAGTTATTGACCCTCACACAGGTAAACTAGATGTAGTGGTTGATGGATATAAAGCGTTAAATAGTAAAACAAAATAATAATTATCACGTATATGAAGGGAAGTTATGAGATATGAAAAAACAAGTATTAGATATGAATAGACAAGAAGCTACGCAAAAAATTTTAGCGGCAAAAATTAAAAAAGGGTTAACTTGGGAAGAAATTGCAAAAATAAGTGAACACTCTGAGACTTGGGTTGTAACAGCGTTATTAGGACAAGCTACAATGACACGTCCAGAAGCAGAAAAAATTGGTAAACTATTAGAATTAGATGAAGAAGTAGTTCAAGCATTAACAGTAGTTCCACTTCGCGGTCAAGTAATGGAAATGCCTCCTACGGACCCGATTGCATATCGTTTATATGAAATGATGTTACAATATGCACCAACTATTAGAGAATTAATCTTAGAAAAAGCCGGCGAAGGTGTAATGAGTGCAATTAACTTCAACTTGGGTGTTGATACACAAGAAGATCCAAAAGGTGGCGATCCTCGTATCGTGATTACACTTAACGGTAAATTCTTACCATTCCGTGCATGGTAATTAATTAAAAATCTATCTATATAATTAAATTGATTTTATAGATTTACAAAATCCATCCTTTTTAATCTAACTGTGTAGAAAGGATGGATTTTTAATATGAGATTCTTTTTCGGCAAAGGAGAATAATATGAATAAAAAATGCTTTGATACGAGCTTTAATATTCTACAATGGTTTGTGTTTCTATTAGCAAATACAATTGCATTACCTATAATTATTGGTGGCATATTCCATTTACCAATAGAGGATGTCTCAACATTAATGCAGCGAACTTTTTTAGTTGTAGGAATAAGTTCATTTATACAAGTATGGTTTGGGCATCGCTATCCCATCGCGGATGGGCCAGCCGGTTCATGGGTAAGTATATTTGTCATATTGGGACAAATCGCTATGCATCAGGGACAAAGTGTAAAAGACGTGTTGCAACTTTTAGAAGGTGGATTAATTATTTCAGGTATATTACTCTTCATTCTTGGTATAACAGGGCTTGTTCATCGAATCTTACGTTTATTTACCCCTTTAGTTACAGGAACTTTTCTTTTAATCTTAGCATTTCAGCTTAGTGGTGTGTTACTAAAAGGAATGATAGGATTACAAGGATCTGCAACTCATCCTGACTATACAACAGCTACTATTGCTCTCTTTGTTTTTGCCCTTATTACTTTCTTATCAATTAAAGGGAAAGGATGGATGAAAAGTTACGCTGTATTACTTGGAATTTCATGCGGTTGGCTTTTGTATGCAGTATTAGGAAAATCATCTCATATGCCTTCGCACACAACGCTAGTTAAGTTACCAGAGATATTTGCTTGGGACACACCTAGATTCGATATTGGAATGACTCTAACTGCAACTTTATTTACATTTCTTTTAGTTGCAAATACAATCGCTGCTATTTCGGCTGTAAAACAAGTGGCTCAATTATCTAAAGAAAATGAAAGGCAAACACTGAACCGTGGTGTATGGGTCGGAGGTATATCACATATTATCTCGTCGTTGTTCTCTACAATTGGAATTGTACCATTACCTGCATCAGCAGGATTTATCCAACTAACAGGACAAAGAAAAGTGAAGTCGTTCCTTATAGCAAGTCTTATATTAGCAGGGATTTCTTTTATTCCCTCAATTGTAAACTTTATATCCTTGCTACCAGGGCCTATTGCTAATGCTGCACTTTTAGCAACATTTGTCCAAGTAATAGGCATTTCATTTCAATCCATTTTACGTGAAGCAGTAAATCAACGCCGATTAACTATATTAGGAATTTCATTATTAATCAGTTTAGGAATATTGTTTCTTCCAGAAAATGCATTTAGCGGAATTCCTTCTTCCTTACAATATGTTTTAAGTAATGGCTTATTACTTGTGGGTACCATGCTTGTCATTCTATTAGAACAATTTTGGAAAGAGTAAAAAGCGTCCTACTTATAGGGCGCTTTTTTTATAACTAGTGACTAATACTAGCAGTTGGATATAATGTTGTTCCTCCAATTGAAACTTTAATTTCATTTGTTAATGGAACGTTTTGTTCATTAATAATTGTTCTCCACCATTCCCATGCAAGACCTGTACATTCTCTTGCTACAATTTTTATATTTTTTGAATTTGGTGGAAGAGGGATAACTGTAGAGTAATGAGCCGTTTTGTCTTTTCCGCTACCATCCCATGTTTTATGTGTTAGTACTTCGTTACCCTTTTGGTCAAATGTGAATTCATCCCAAGATACATCAAATTGAGCAACGTATGCACCGTAATGATCAAGTGTCATTTTAGCACTTGAATATTCTGTAGTTGTCGTCTCAATATAATCTGTATTATTATGAACAGCAGCAGTTGCATTATCTTTTAAGAAAGTACTTGTATATGAAATTGGGTATGCTGGATTTTTAAGACTTAATTCAGCATTATCTTTAATGATATTTCGGATTTCATTGAAATCTTTAGTAACAACCTTGTTATGCTCTTTCGCATCTCCGCCTAATACTACAGCAGTAAAGGTACTTTCTTCAAAAATATCTTTATACTGTCCACTTGTTTCAACGCTGTTATTCTTAAGTAAGGCTTTAAAAGCAGCTTGTACATCTTTGCTCTTAGATGTTGTTTCTAATTTTACATAAATCGTTCTACCATAAGCTACATTTGAAACCATAACAGGTGGAGCCGAATTACTTACGCCTTTTCGAGTTAACTCGTCAAAAGTAACACTATTATCAAAAAGGTCGGATGGATTGTTAGGTAGTTCAGCACTTACCGTATAAAATATTTGCTTATACGCCGCTACCATCACTTTTTTCTCTCCATTTGCAACTGCATTAAAATCAATGTTTAGACTGTTATCAAGATATTTAGCGTTAACATTAAGAGCACTTGCTATTTGTGATTTACTATAAACCATAGATTCCGTATACTGCATTCTTGCAGGTAACGTATGTGTTGTAGAATACTTTTCATTCCAAGTAGATACTAAATCGTCTACTGCTCCAGCTACATTACCATATGTCGGATTTTGGACAGTGATTGTATTTTCTTTTCTCATGCCCGGTAAGTCTATACTAATATTCAAAGGCTTTCTCTTAGCCACTAATAAACTCGGTTGATTGTCTGCAAAAGCTTTATTAGCAAGTTGTACAGCTCCTGGATACGTGCGATTCACTACAGAATCAATAATTGAAATATCGACTGGTGACGTTGTAAGTGATTTTTTCTCGCGTTCCACTACTACAAATTTACCATTTGAATTGATACTTTCTTTCGGAACAAAACTTTCCACTTTATCACCATTTACAGCTAAAACCTCTTGATTATTATATTTAAGATTTGCTATACCAGTATCAATACCACTAGCATTTTTAGTTACATCAGTTGCATTACTTGCTTGTGTTTCTGCGAAGGAAATAGATGAATAATTAATAGTGCATAGACTAACTAATAAACATGCAAGGAACTTTCTTCTTTTAGTGTTTTTCTTAATATTCAGAAAAATCACCCCGTTCTTTTTTAGTAAAATATGATAATGATTGATAAATGATAGCTAACTAATAAACTTACATAAATACTTTTAAAAGTTCTTGAATTAACGGAATTACGCCACCTACAAATTTTAAAACTGCCATTGCGATTTCCATATTATTTCCTCCTTTTTCTTGCTACGAAAATGTGATTTATCTTTATGCCCTCATTATAGTGACCCCTTACACTTTTATCAATACACTCTGATATGCAATATTACATATAAAAAAACAAGCTGAATTCTTTTAAAAAGTTATACAGAGATATTTTTTCCGTTTGGTACATACTTGAAAAGGTGAAGCGTTCTTTTTCATTTTATGAGTAATCACATAAAAAAAGCTGCTGCCTATAAAATATAGACAGCAACTTCAACTAGAGTGTCTTGCATAATCTACGCAAGACATTTTATAACTAATAAACTGCGATTGGCCCATAAGGACCATTAATAATCTCTATTTTTGTTTCAAAAATATCTGTCAAAAGTGTTGGGTCCATAACCTCTTCTACTGTTCCGAAAGCAGCAATTTGTCCATCTTTCATAGCACAAATTTTATCCGAGTATTTAGCTGCAAAATTTATGTCATGCATAACAGTCAAAATTGTTCTTCCAAATTCATTAGCTGCACGTCTCAAATGCTCCATCATTTGAACAGAACGAGCAACATCAAGGTTGTTCAAAGGTTCGTCCAAAAGTACATATTCCGTCTCTTGGCACAATACCATCGCTACATATGCCCTTTGTCTTTGACCACCAGAAAGCTCATCTAAATATCTATTCTCTAAACTAGTTAAATCTAAGAAATCGATATATTTAGAAATGATAACCTCATCTTCTTTAGTCAATCTTCCCTTTGAATAAGGAAAGCGCCCAAATCCAACTAATTGTCTAACAGTAAGCCTAGTTACAAAATGATTTTCTTGTCGCAATATAGTCAAAATTTTTGCTAAGTCTTTTGATTTAGATTCAGAAACATCCATATTTGCTACCTGAATTTGACCTTCATCCATATCTAAAAGTCTGCCAATCATCAAAAGTGTCGTTGACTTTCCAGCACCATTTGGTCCAATTAAAGAAGTAAAGCCTGCTTTTGGTATTTCAATATCCAAAGGTCCTATCTTCACCTTATCAGTATAGAACTTTTTAACATTATCAATTTTTATCATAAAGCCCTCTTCCTTAAAACTATAGTTAAGAATATGATTCCACCAAATAATTCAATAATAACTGAAACTACACCTTGAGCATGGAATACATGATACATTAAAAAGTATGCGCTCGTCATTATTAAAAATCCTATAGCAAAAGCCATCGGAAAAATGTATCTATGATCATAAGTTGACGCTGCCTGATAACTCAAAGTTGCTACTAAAAAGCCGTAGAAAGTAAGTGGTCCAATTAGAGCTGTTGAAATGGACATCAAAATAGCTACTAATACAAGCGTATAAATTACACTAGGTTGATATTTAACACCAAAAGAAGTAGCAACATCTTTTCCTAGTGACAAAACATTCAAATTCTTAGAATGAGCCAAAATTAATACTGCTACAATTATGATCATAGGAATTACAATAGGAAAATATGCAGGGTCTGCATGATTAACAGAACCAAATAATCTTGCTTGTAAAATATCAAATTCTGAAGGCGCAAGTAGTTTTCTCATGAAAGTTGACACAGAATTTAGCCCGGTACCAATAATAATTCCAACTAAAAGCATAAGTTGTAAATTCCCGTATTTACCGGAAAGTAACCATCCATAAAGTATCAAACTCATGAAGACCATAACAACAACTTGGAATAAAAATGATCCAATTCCATTAAAATTTATTAATGCACTAGCACCAAAGAAGAATATTGTACTCGTTTGAATTGCTGAATAAAGTGATTCGAAACCTAAAAGCGAAGGAGTAATAATTTTATTATTCGTAATAGATTGGAAAGCAACTGTCGACAAGCTATGGCAAACTGCAGCGATAATCATTGCAACAATAGCTACTATCCTTCTCTTAACAACTGGAATAAAAGAAGGTGAATCTATCGGAACTGGATTGTTATAAACTAAAAGTCCATACGAAGAAAGGAGACCTAAAGCAATCAATGTAATCAGTAAAATCCAATAACGTCTTGCTTCCTTCTTAGACCGAAAAGCACTGGCCGATCTACTTTCATTATGAAGGCTAGAATCGATTTCGACATTTTCTTTATTTCTATAATCTAATGTGATCATCGCAGCCTCCTTGGTTTTCTTTGTCTCAATAAAATAGTAATAAACACGACTGCTCCCACTGTTGCAAGTATTAAAGAAACAGGTACTTCAAAAGGCTGTATAATTGTTCGAGAAATGATGTCACAGGCAGTTATTGACCCCATTCCGATCACACAAACCCAAGGTAAATTACTCCTAAGATCATCACCTCTAAACATTGAAACGATATTTGGCACAATTAATCCTAAGAAAGGCAAGTGTCCAATAACAGCTGCAACAATTCCAACTGCAACAGAGATAAGAGCAGTCCCCAAAAGAACAATTCTATTGTAATTAACTCCAAGGCTTGTTGCGACATCTTCTCCTAGTCCAGCTAAAGTCAATCTATTAGCATACATAAAAATAAGAAAAGTAATGATAACAATCAGCCATAAATATTCATATCTTCCCACCTGAACGTTAGCAAATGAACCTACGAACCAAGTTTCAATACTTTGCGTCTTTTGAAAAAGGAGTCCCAAAAAAGTAGACACTGCAGAAATTACTGCTCCAAGCATCAATCCAATAATCGGGACAATTAAAGACGAACGAAGCTTAACTCTTCTTAAAAATAGAAAGAAAATCATAGTTCCTATAAAAGAAAAAATGATTGCACCAGTCATTCTTTGAACTAAAGTTGGGGCAGGAAATAGTAAATATACAAAAAGCAGGCCTAAGCCTGACCATTCAATAGTCCCTGTTGTAGTAGGTTCAACAAAGCGATTCTGTGTAATGAGTTGCATTACGAGCCCTGCCATCGCCATTGCAGCTCCAGTAAGCATTAATGCAACTGTTCTCGGAACACGAGTTATGAAAAACATCTCCATTCCGTCCTCTTGTCCACGTATATCATAAACTCCAGTAAACAGTGATATAATCCCTAAAATTATAACAACTATAATCGCTATTATAAAAGGTTTTGTCCATAATTTATTGTGATTATAAAACTGGGGTTGAGAAATATTCTCAACCCTAGAAATTATATTTTTTGACACTGCTTCGTACTCCTTTACACTACTTAGCTAAAGTTTTTGCAATATTTCCAAACAACTCTATATAAGTTTGAATTGATTCATTTGTGTAAGTATCTTCTGGTGCATAAATAACCTGGTTTTTAGAAACAGCAGTTGTGTTTTGAAGAGCAGGTGATTTAGAAATAACATCCTTAGCTGGAGCTGAAGTAGCTGCATCAGATGTTGCAGCATCACGATCTAATACGAAAATCCAATCAGGATTTGTTTGTGCAATAGCTTCAACAGAAACGTCGTCACCTTTATGACCTGCAGTAGAATTAGAAACTTCTAATGCTGGAACCCAACCGAAAATTTCATACATTGGTCCCCAAACACGACCAGAATGTGGAGCAGCAAAACCAATATTCCCACCAGTAACGATAACACTCATAACTTTATCTTTTCCGTTATAAGCAGATTTTGCGTTTTCAATAGATTTATCAAAATCAGCTACTAATTTTTTTGCTTCTTTATCTTTATCAAAGATTTTTCCTAAAGTAACTGTAGAATCTTTAAGTCCTTTTACTAAGTTTTCGCCAGGCTTAGTAGCTTTCTCAGAAACATCAAAATTAAGATCAATAACAGCTGCATTTGGTACTAATTTTTTAATTTCTTCGTAATGACCAGCAAATCTTTGACCAACAATTACAAGTTCTGGATTTGCAGCTGCAATAATTTCAAGATTTGGTTCACGGTGATTTCCAATATTTTGAACTGAATTATCCTTTACATATGCTGAATCTGCAGGCATTACATCCTTCGGAGCAGCCGCTAATTTAATTCCCCAATCAGATAAAGTTTCAAAAGTTCTGTTATCCAAAGCAACTACATTCTTTGGGTTTACAGGGACTTTAACAGTTCCATGAGCATCAGTGATTTCAACCGTTTTTGGCTTATCACTACCATTATCTTTATTATTAGCCTTCGAAGTTTCTTTACTTGAATCTGAGCAAGCTACTAACATTAAAGTGAAAATTGCTAGAATACTCACTAATTTTAAAAGCATAGATTTTTTCATATGTATACTCCTTATAGTGTGATTTATTTCGAAAATGATGACATCCATAGATTGAATTAGAAAGTAACTTTTATTCAATTGAATCGCTATTGATAATCATTTTCATTTGAACATCCTGTTAATTAGTATAGTCATTAATTCTGTGAAAATCTTGTGAATGGTGTGAATTCATAAAATCAGGCATAAAAAGTAATATGTGAAGTCAGGCGTGTTGATTAACCATGATTTCCTCTACAAAACACGCTCATTAATAGCTAATATTTTTATAATCCATTTTTTTACGTCTTTTAATATTTCTAAGAAACTATTTGATTATTAGATTCAATAGAAAAAAGAGTAAAACTGAATGAAACAGTTTTACTCTTTTTTCTATTACCTTATTTTATCATTCAGTCATTGAATAACCTCTACCATGTATCGTTTGAATATATCTGTCTTTCTTCTCGCACTTTAACTTTTTTCTTACATACCCAATATATAAATCTACTACATTTGGATTTACTACTACGTTATATCCCCAAACTTGATTCAAAAGCATTTCACGGCTCAATATTGTGTTTTTATTCTTGATTAAAAATACAAGTAAGTCGTACTCGCGCTTAGTAAGCGAGAGGTTTTCGCCACCCTTTTTCACAATATTGCTAGATGCATCAACAAAGAGATCTTTAAACTGAAAAAAATTCGTCTCATTTTGCTGGTTACAATCACTTCTCCTTAAAATAGCTTGAACCCTTGCTACTAATTCTTCTTTCGCAAATGGTTTTCTTATATAATCATCTGCTCCTGCTTGTAACCCTGCTACGCAATCCTTACTAGAAATATTGTCAGTCACAATAATGATCGGTGTCGTTTTAACAAGTCGTATTTGTCTGCAAATTTCCGGTCCCGATATACTTAATGAATCCCAATCTAATACGATAATATCCCAATCTTGTTCATATATTATATTTAAACCTTCGTTTTCATTGTGAAGTTTTAAAATGAAATAGCCTTCTTGCGTTAGACCGCTTACAATTTTCTTCGCTAAAGACCTTTCATTCTTAATTACTAACACCTGCCTCACCGATGGTTCACCTCTACTTCAATATAACTTATTTAGATAAAAAAATTATCCTGAAAAAACAATTTAAGATTTATAAATTTAAAATTCCTAAATAATCCATTAAAACAGCTTATTAGGAGAACTCTATATAATCTTACAATAGGTATGGATAAAAACACAAAACATATGAAGATTCGAATAAAGTGAAACTTTAATAAACACTCACCAATTGGGCGTTTACTAGCAGCTATAGTATCTACCTGTTTATCATCAATAACCATTTTTTATTCTCTGTTTCAGGGATACCGCCCCATCAACTTAAGTATTCTATACAACCACAAACAAAAAGAACCATAACCTCGCCAACCTGACAAAGTTATGGTTCAGATCATACAAAATGTGATTTGAACCATAAAATTACCATGGTTTGAATCATAAAATTGCCATGAACAACACATTTTCAAAATAGATAACCAAAAAATTAGAAGTATAATGTTGCCGTGAGTACCTAATTAACCCATAAGGTTGCCACAAGTACAATAAAAAAACAAAAATTCGTTACGATTCTATCCTATAAAACCCCAAGTTTGTATAGTTAATGATAAAACCTAAACAGCTTACTCTTATTGTCGTACATTACTCACTAAGATCCATTTATTTTAAGTTACGTTTATATATCCTAGTTCTTTTAGAATTTTTTTATGAAGATACCAATAAAAAAGGAACTTCCTTATATAGAAAGTTCCTTTATAGTTCATATAATTCATTAGATTTGTTCCATTATTTATTTCTTATAGTTTGTTTTTGAAAGAACGTGCAGAATTTCATCAACTGCTTTTTTATATCCCCCTGCCATTTGGAAAGAGTTCCTAATTTTACAGCTATTTTCTTTGAATTCTTTTCTATATAGTACTGCTTCTGTCTCTTCCCGTAATATTTCTGGAGTTAAGCTCGTTTTGTCTAAATGAATACCCGCTCCTAATTCAGTTACTCTTTTAGCAACTAAAGGTTGATCTCCTGAAATAGGTATTACGACTAATGGTACCCCATAATATAGCGCTTCACTGGAACTATTCATTCCTCCATGTGTAATGAATACATCTGTATGCTTTAATACTTCTAATTGTGGAACATATTTATATAGAATAAAATTCGGAGGAACATTTTTAAATTGTTCTATATCTGTTTTTTTACCAACTGCTAATACAATTGTTGCAGGTATGTCTTTAAAGGCTTCAAAGCATTTTTCATATAAAGTTTGTTGTTGATTAACTATAGTTCCCATAGAGATGAAAATCACTTTTTTATTTTTTAAATCTTCTATAGGAAAATCTCCCACATCATGACGCGGTGTGATGGAAGGTCCGACAAATATAAAAGAATCATCAAATTCATTCGCATACGGTTGGTACTCTTTCGAAGTATATACAATAGTAATATCTCCTGGATTACTTAAAATGTCAGGGAAGCTATCGTACATGACTCCGTATTGTTCTTTCCATTTGTTAATAATGTCTATACAATTTTTATTCAAAGGAGCATTCCCGCCTGAATACCCAGAATTATCTTTCCCGAATAACGAAATAGAATCATTAAAAGCAAACGTTGTACATGAAGAAATCTTTGGTAATTGTAAAGCAGATGCTATAATATATCCCACCGCAAAATGATGATCATAAATTACATAATCAAATTGTTCACCTTCGATTTCGGATAAAATATCTTTTATTATTCTATCCATGGCAGAAATCATGTTAAATAACATATCTAACTGATTAGCTTTTTGTTTAACATCCGTATTAATATCTCTTTTTGGCATAAAGTTTTCATATGTTCGAAATTCTGCACCTGTCTTTTCAATTTTATCTCTATAATCTTCAATACAATAATAAATAATTTGTTCGCCTCGTTGTATCAAATCACTTACAATTCCAATTGACGGATTCACATGGCCTTCTCCGGGGAAATTAATAAAAAGTACTTTTGACATAATAAACACTCCTTATTTATATAACTTAATTTATAATTAACTTGGTTAAATATTGAACCACTACTTATCATACCATGTATTGGAATAGAATTCCTTATGCAAAGAATCGTGGAGGAAATTGATAAAACGGATTATAAATAAATTGTTTGGGGTTTTATGGTAATTTATATATTTTTTATAATTACCGTGGCGATATATCTTTGTAAATTTAGTTACAAACAATTGATAGCCACCTAAATCAACTTGTAAGCGGCATATATTGTGATATTTTTAACACTAATGTATATCTCGTTTTTTAAATCTTCCTTCACGTACTTCTGTAATATCTGCTACGGCTAGGAAATCAGATGGATCTAGTTCTTCAATTAAAGATTTTAATTTAGCCTCTTCAAGTCGGTTAATAATGCAAAAAATAACTTTTTGTTATCCCCCGTATAAGCACCTTCGCCGTGAAGATATGTGACCCCACGACCTAATTCTGAATTTATTGCTTCGCCAAGTTCTTCCTGCTGTTCACTGATAATCCATATAGATTTCGATTGTTCAAAACCATTAACTACAGTATCAATTGCCTTCGATGCAATGACATAAGCTAAAATGGAATACATTGCGCGATCCCAACTGAATACGAATCCTGCAGCTCCTAAAATAAAAACATTAAAAAACATAACAATTTCTCCTACAGAAAAAGGAATCTTTTTATTAATTAAAATCGCCAGGATTTCTGTACCGTCTAATGCCCCGCCATATCTAATGACTAGACCAACCCCAAGTGCCATGCCTCCAAAAATAGTAGCAAGAAGAATATCATCTGTAAATGCAGGAATTGAGTGAAAAAGTGTAGTTAAAATTGATAAAGTTAAAATACCAAAAACAGTAGAAAATGCGGATGTTTTTCCAATTTGTTTATGGCCCATGAAAACAAAAGGAAGGTTTAATATAAATAGGAAGATACCTAAATTTAATCCGGTGAGGTGAGAAAGCATAATCGAGATTCCGGTAATGCCTCCATCAATAACCTGATTAGGAATTAAGAAAATTTCGAGTCCTGTGGCCATTAATAGCGCTCCAATGATTATAGCTATAGCCCGCTTAATAATTTGGAACATAGGCAATCGTTGATGTTGTAGTTATCTTTGTGCAGTTTCGGCCAAACGCATGCATCTCCCTCAAATTTTTTTTATTTCTATATTTAAAGATTCTCTTTCCTTTCCTTGGTTCCATAGCATTGTTTAACAATTTAAATCTTTTACTTTTTTATGGATATCTTTCATTTTTTCATCCAGAGATTTTACTGTTTCCGCTGCCTCTTTAAGTTCTTTTTCAAGGTAGCAAGGGATTTCTTTATCATACTTATAATAAATTTTATGTTCTAGGCTAGCCCAAAAATCCATCGCTAAGGTGCGAAGCTGAATTTCAACATAAACCTTCTCTACACTTTTGGATAGTGTCACAGGAATTTGAACAATTACATGTAAACTTTGATATCCATTTGGTTTTGGGTTTGTGATATAATCTTTCACTTGTACAATCTCGATATCATTTCGGTTAGATAATTGCGAATAGATATCATAGATGTCACTTACAAAAGGACAAATAATTCTCATCCCAGCAATATCATACAAATGTTCTTTCGTATTTAACAGGGAAGGCGCAATTTTCTTTCTATCAAGTTTTGATTGAATACTTTCTAAAGATTTGAGTCTGGTCTTAATATGTTCAATTTGATTGTGATTATTTAAATATTTTGCTTCCTCAGCTATAATAGTGATTTTTGTTTTCATTTCGTCTAAAGCAAACTTATAAGGTAATAAAAACTGACCCCATTTTTGCATATCTTCCATTTGGGATTCCCTCATTTCTTTGCCTTCTAAAAATTTCATTTATTCGCCCCCCTTATAAAACCCTTTTTTAAGCAAAGAAAGTTCTAAAGCATAGTTTTTCACCGACTCATCAAAAGGGATTTCCTTTGCGAAACTTTGAATAAGATTTTGAAATGTCACCATCATGATAATTTTCATGATATGAAATATTTCTCCTTCTTCTATAATGTTCAATTTTTCTGTATTTATTAAAACCATGATTTCTGATAATCGACTCTTATAGTTTTCCTCGTTCACATTTCGAGTCAATGTATTTTCGACTTTATAATTCATATTCAAAAAGGCATTTCTAAAAAAGTTTCTATTTTCTAGGTTTTGAAATTTCGTTAGCATATATTGGTATAACTCAATGTATGCGTCAAATAAATCCCCATCCTTTTCTTTTAATATCGAAATGAATTTTTCATTATCTCTTTTGGAATATTCATCTAATAAAAAGAAGAAAACATCTTCTTTACCCTCAAAGTATTGATAAAAGCTCCCCCTCGGTATTCCAGCATCTTTGATGATATTGGAAATCGATGCTTCAAATAATGGAACTCTTGAAAATTCTTTCATTGCTGCTTGAATTAATGCTTCTTTTTTTTCACTTGCTAAATTAAAAAATGTTTGTTTAGGCATTTTTTCCCTCCAATCTAACTAGAATGTGACAATGTGTCACAACTGGGTGTAAATCAATAGTACATGACAACATGTCATACGTCAAAGGGAAAATATGACACGTTGTCACGATGGTTTAACCAAAATTTATTAGGAAATGGATTGATTTTTTGGCTTCTAAATGCATGGAGTACTGAATGGAGATGATATCCATTCGGAAAATGTAGCACCTGAAACTTTGAAGGTTTAATGTATAAAAAAAGTAAGCTCCATTTTTAATTTAATGGAGCTTTACATATTTGCTAAATTTTTTGACCTATGGCACAACTGAATAGTATGCCCAACATAAGATATTTAAATTACGTGAGCAATAATCTCAAAACTCGTCTTTGTTCAACCAACCTCACCCAGTAAATTAATTTTATGGTCTGGAAAGAGTCTATATCTATTTCTAGCCCTACCTACTAAACCTTCGTACTTCAGTCACTAGCTTTTAGCCTCAAGGATCCTGAGAAAGAAGTTAGTAATCAATACTTAAGAGACTGATTCAAATTGACTATTATACAGATCCGCATAGAATCCACCTTTTGCTAGTAACTCCTCATGGTTTCCTGTTTCTAAAATGTCTCCCTCTTTCATCACTAAGATCAAGTCAGCATTTTTTATCGTCGAAAGACGGTGTGCAATGACAAAGGATGTTTTCCCAACTGTTAAACGATCCATTGCTTTTTGAATTAATAATTCCGTACGTGTATCAACTGAGCTCGTAGCCTCATCTAGAATTAATAATGGGGCATTTTCAATCATCGCACGGGCAATCGTAATTAATTGTTTTTGTCCAGCTGATAAATTCGCTTTATCATTTAATAAGGTATCATAACCGTTAGATAAGTTTTTAATCGTATTATGCAGCCCAACTGCTTTACATGTTGCTATAATTTCTTCATCTGAAACATTTTCCTTTGAATAGACAATATTTTCGCGAATCGTCCCCTCGAATAGCCATGTATCCTGAAGTACCATACAGAATAGATCATGCACATGTTCACGAGTTAATTGATTTATAGGAACACCATCAATAGTAATTTCGCCACTGTTCAGTTCATAAAATCGCATTAATAAATTTACTAATGTCGTTTTTCCAGCACCCGTTGGACCTACAATAGCTACTTTTTGTCCTGCATTCACTTTAGCAGAGAAGTCTTTAATGATAAGACGATCTTTATCATAGCCAAATTTAACATGCTTAAATTCCACATCTCCTTTGACATTATCTAATCTCAGTGTTTTTTCACTTTCATTTGATAATTCTTCTTCTTCTAAAAATTCAAATACACGTTCACTTGCTGCTGCTGTAGATTGCAGATTCGTTGCAGCTTGTGCTAATTGTGATAATGGCTGTGTGAACAAACGAATATAGACCATAAAGGCAACGATTGTTCCAATTGTAATTACACCATTTGTCACAAGTAATGCACCAACAATACAAACTGCTACATACCCAAAGTTCCCGATAAACTGCATGATAGGCATCATAATCCCAGACATAAACTGTGATTTCCAAGCATTATCAAAAAGACGATCATTGATTGTATGGAACACTTCTTTTGCTTCCTTTTCGCCGTTATATGCTTTTACGATATGGTGACCTGCATACATTTCTTCAATATGTCCATTGATTTTCCCTAGTTCAGCCTGCTGTTGTACAAAGTATTTTTGAGAACGCTTCATAATCAATGTCATTAAAATAAATCCAATTAAGGTTGCAACAATTCCTGTTATAGCCATAATCCAGTTTGTATAGAACATCATTATTAATGCACCAACAAAAGTTGCGATTGCCGTTACTAATTGTCCTAGGCTATTATTTAGCGTTTGGCCAATTGTATCAACATCATTTGTTACACGGCTTAATATATTTCCATAACTCATTTTATCAAAGTAACTTAAAGGGATTCGATTCATTTTTTGCGATAATTCTGTACGCATTTTTTTTGTGATTTTTTGTGTTACCGTTGCCATTATAAAACCTTGTATATAATTAAATACCAAGCCTAATCCGTAGAGAACCACTAAAATGATTCCAATATTTTTGATTGCACCTAAATCAATGTCACCCCTAATCCCTTCTTGGATAAGGTCTGTCATTTCACTTAATTTATCTGGGCCATATACATTAAATGCAGAACCCACAAAAGCTAATATTAAGGCAAAAATAACAATGGGTACATAAGACTTACAGTAGGAAATCAGCTGTTGAATCGTTTTTTTAAAATTGTTTACTTTTTGCCCTTGGGCCCTGCCACCCATTGGACTAAGCCCTCCGCCCATCTGTCTCCCATTTTTTGAGTTTTTTTCATGATCTCCAATGGTATAATCATTTTTGGCCATCAGTCAATTCCTCCTTCGAAAGCTGAGAATATGCAATCTCTTGATACGTCTCGCAGCTATCCATTAATTGTTCATGTGTTCCATTCCCAACTACTTCTCCCTCTTCAAGCACAATAATGCGGTCTGCGTCTTTAATTGTTCCGATACGCTGTGCAACAATTAAGGTAGTGGCATCCTTCGTTTCTTTTCTTAAAGCAGAACGTAGAACCCTGTCTGTTTTGTAGTCTAATGCTGAAAACGAGTCATCGAATATATAAATTTCTGGTTTCCGATAAATTGCACGTGCAATCGATATACGCTGTTTTTGTCCCCCAGATACGTTTGTACCACCTTGTGATATCTGCGCTTCATATTGTCCTTCAAGTTTTTCCACGAATTCTTTCCCTTGTGCAATTTCCAATGCTTCTTTGACAGCATTTAGTGACGAATCCATATGTCCAGATTCTCCATAGGATACGTTCGAAGTTACAGTACCACTGAATAACACAGACGATTGTGAAACGTAACCAATTTTATCGTGTAGAGTTTCTTGTCTATAATTTTTTACATTTATGCCATCAACCAATACTTCCCCTTCAGAAACATCATTGAAACGAGGAATTAGATTTACCAAACTTGTTTTTCCACTCCCCGTGGATCCAATAAAAGCTACCGTTTCTCCTTTTTTTGCAGTAAAGCTAATATTACGAAGAATATGGTTCTCTGAATCTGGATATTTAAAGCTAACATTGCGGAACTCAATCTCTCCTACAATACCTGGTTTTCCTTCTGTAACTGTACCATCTGTAATTTTCGCTTCTGTTTCAAGTACTTCCATAATACGTTTTGCTGATACCGTAGCACGAGGTAACATAATAAAAATCATACTTACCATCATAAATGCCATTACAACTTGCATGGCATACGATGAGAAAACAACTATATCCGAGAAAATTGTAATTCGATTTACCATCTGTGCTTCGTTAATCAAATAAGCACCAATCCAATAAATCGCAACACTTAAACCGGACATAATTGCAGTCATCCCTGGTCCAATAATTGCCATTAAACGATTTGCAAAAAGATTTGTTTTTGTTAATTCCATATTAGCTTTTTCAAATTTATTTTCTTCATAGTCCTTAGCGTTATAAGCACGTACAACGCGCATCCCTGTCAAGTTCTCACGAGTTACACGGTTTAAATTATCAGTAAGAGTTTGAATGATTTTGAACTTTGGTATTGCAAATAGAATAATCACAGCTAACATCATGCATAAAACGACAACTGCTATACCCGTCGCTGTTGTCAATTTCCAGCTTTTCCCTGAAATTTTCATGATTGCCCAAACAGCTAGAATTGGCGCTTTTACAATTATCTGTAATCCCATTGCCACAATAAATTGAATTTGCGTAACATCATTAGTTGAACGAGTAATCAAACTTGCTATCGAAAAACGATTAATTTCTTCCAACGAAAAAGATAAAGTTTTATCAAAAACTAATCCGCGTAGACGTTTTGATAATCCCGCTGCAACCTTAGCAGCAAAGTATCCTACGATAACAGCAGTAACCATACTTCCTACTGCACAGAGTAGCATATATGCTCCAGGTTCAATAATTTGAGAAAAGTTCGTACCTTCCATTTGGATTAATGTCGTGATTTCAGCCATATAGTCCGGTAGCTTTAAGTCCAGCCAAACCTGTACCGTAATGAATGCTATACTAAATAGAACAAGTATCCATTCATTCCTTTTCAAATATTTAAATATTTTCAACATATCAATGCCCCTTTTATCTTATAGTGTAAGATATATAATAAATTTTTATGCAGTCCAGTGTTGAACTGCAAATTTAATAATACTCATGAAAACTGCCTATTTTTTAAAGTCTATAAGGTGTTTTATATACGATTATGAGAACACACGTTTCGAAAGTTCTACAAACTTCTGTGCGTCTTCTTTCCCAAGCTTTTGCAGTTTCATCTCCATCTTCTTAAGTGCTTGCTCATGTTTCTCTAAGATGATTTGTTTACCAGCCTCCATAATATATACATTGACTCTACGCTTATCCGTAGAATCCGTACGACGCTCAATTAAATTCTTTTTTTCAAGACCTTTAAGAGCGGTAGCAATTCGACCAGTACTTACATATAAAGCCTCACTTAATTGTCCAGAGGTTACTCCATCCTTTTTAAATGTTAAATACACCAAGATTCCCATTTCGCCACGAGAAAATTCTTGCGTATCAAGTGGTCCCATCGATCTATTTTGTGCTTTTACCATAAATTCAAAAAACTCTGCTGCCAACTTTTTATAAAACATTGAGTCCCCTCCTTTTTTTATTATCTTACAGTGTAAGATAATATCCTTTTATATTTAGATTGTCAAATAATTTTTTAATCCCTATATTAAACTTTTTAATACATAATCGGAAGTAGACAGCAATTTCTCTCACTTTATTTTTAGTACCTTAAGATAAGCTAAATTTTTATAAGCACAGTGAAAGATATTTTTTTTAGGGGATACCTTAAAATTTCATGTATTTAATTGTTGCATATCGTGTGTAAGAAATAGCTCTTAAAATGCTATTTTTAACAATAGGTTATTGGGTATGTATGTTGACCCCTAAACATAAAAATTTGAAGCATAAGTTTGCCGCAAACAAAAAGAACCATAACCTTGCCAAAGTGGCAAATTTATGGTTCAAATCACACACAAAATAAAAAAACCACCAAATATGTATTGGTGGAGACGGTGGGAGTCGAACCCACGTCCAAAAATATCGGCACTTAAGCTTCTACGAGTGTAGTCGATATATTAGCATTTCGCAAACTCTTCGGCCTATCGACAGGCTTCCAAGTTGCTAGTCTGATTGTTCTCTTCCTTCGCCCTCAGACGGCGAACTCCGGCGTAGTCCACTTAGTTTGAGTCCCTTACCCTACCACATGGACGATGGAGGGAGGAACCTTTAGTGCAATTAAGCAGCTAAAGAAAGATTGTTTTGTTTGCCAATTATAGGCTTTGACGTTTTAACGAGGCCGATCCCCTCGACTCGCAACCTAAGCTCGAACTATCCCTGTCGAATCCGTAACGTCCCCATGATAAAAATGGAGCATACGAAGAAAATATCGTGATAGCTACTAAGAGCTGTTTTTCAATGTGCAACAACCTTACATAAGTTATTATATCATACGCGCGCGGTTTTACAAATGTAAATATCTGTATTACATCTTTTGGCGATCACGGAACACGCGTGCAATTTCACGTTTCGCTTCTTTCTCTTTTAAATCGTGACGTTTATCATATTGTTTCTTACCTTTTGCTAAACCAAGTGCCATTTTTGCAAATCCATTTTTCAAATAGATTCTAAGTGGAACTAATGCGTAACCTGTTTCTTTTGCAGCGCCCGCTAGCTTATCAATTTCTTTTTTATGAAGAAGTAATTTTCTCGTACGAAGTGGATCATGGTTGAAACGATTCCCTTGTTCGTATGTATTAATGTGCATATTATGAACCCATACTTCACCATTATGTATACGTGCAAACGCATCTTTCAAGTTCACGCGACCAGCGCGAATCGACTTAATTTCCGTTCCTTGAAGGACAAGCCCTGCTTCGTATGTTTCTTCGATGAAATAATCATGAAACGCTTTTTTATTTTGTGCAATAACCTTACCTGTACCTTTTGGCATATAACGTCCCTCCTCTATTTTTACTATTGTAACAAATGTTAATAAAAAGCGAAAGTGGCTCGTTCTCAAGCCACCAATAAAAAAAGAAAAGGCTCCGCTTTTCATCAAAGCGAAGCCATCCTTTTCTTACTTACGCTTTTTCTTTTTCTTCTTGAATCCTGGTACGTTTTCGAAAAATCCTTTTTTCTTCTTGCCGTTACCATCTTTTTTCCCTGGCTGACTTGCGGATGCGGATGTGGATGCAGATGCGGATCCTCTTCCTTTTCCTTTGCCACCACGGTCAAATTTTCTACCTGTGCCACGTTCACCGCCGCGCTCATTACTGCGCTCGCTACGTCCACCGCGTTTCTTTCTGCCTGTTCTTGGCTGCTCGATAACGACTGGACGATCTTTGAACTTACGACGAGGTGTACCTTTCATGCCAACGATTTCAAAGTCGATTGCACGCTCATCTTTATTTACGTTAATAACACGAATTGTAATTTCGTCACCGATGCGGAATACGTTTCCTGTACGCTCTCCGATCATAGCGAAATGCTGCTCGTCATAACGGTAGTAATCATCCGTTAAGTAGCTAACGTGTACAAGACCTTCAATTGTATTTGGAAGCTCTACAAATAAACCGAAGTTTGTTACAGAGCTAATCATACCGTCATACTCTTCACCGATCTTATCAACCATATACTCTGCTTTTTTCATCTCATCTGTTTCACGCTCTGCTTCAACAGCACGGCGTTCCATATTAGAAGAGTGCTCTGCAATCTCAGGTAATTTTTCACGCCATTTTGCTTGCGTTTCATTGTCTACTTTACCATTAATAATGTATTCACGAATTAATCTATGAACGATTGTATCTGGGTAACGACGAATTGGTGATGTGAAATGTGTGTAGAACTCAGTTGATAAACCGAAATGCCCTAAACTATCCGCATCGTAACGAGCTTGCTTCATAGAACGAAGCATAACCGTTGAAATAACTACTTCTTCAGGCTGTCCTTGAACCATTTCAAGAATTTGTTGCAGCGCACGAGGGTGCACTTCATTCGCACGTCCTTTTACCGCATATCCGAAGTTCGTTACAAACTCGAAGAAACGCTCAAGCTTATCTTCTTTCGGATCTTCATGGACACGGTACATAAACGGTACGTTCATCCAGTGGAAGTGCTCTGCTACTGTTTCATTCGCAACAAGCATAAATTCTTCAATTAACTTCTCTGATACAGAGCGATCGCGCATGACAACATCAGTCGGTTTTCCTTCTTCATCTACTAATACTTTCGCTTCTTTAAAGTCAAAGTCAATTGCACCACGGCGCATACGTTTTTCACGTAGAATTTGTGCCAATTGCCCCATCTCTTTAAACATCGGTACTAATGGCTCATAACGCTTAATTAACTCTTCGTCCTCATCTTCTAAAATGCTTCTTACGTCAGCATACGTCATACGCTCTGTCGTTTTAATCACACTTTGGAAAATCTCGTGTTTAACAACATCACCTAAGTTATTGATTTCCATTTCACAAGATAATGTCAGACGGTCTACTTTCGGATTTAATGAGCAAATACCGTTAGATAGACGATGTGGAATCATCGGAATTACACGGTCAACAAGATACACACTTGTCGCTCTTTCCGCTGCTTCTACATCAATTGGAGAACCTTCTTGAACGTAATGACTTACATCCGCAATGTGAACGCCTAGCTTGTAATTGCCGTTCTCAAGCTTCGTTACTGTAACAGCGTCATCTAAATCTTTCGCATCTGCACCATCAATCGTTACGATCATTTGATCACGTAAATCACGGCGATTCTTTAAATCTTCTTCTGAAATCGTTTCTGGTACACTGTTTGCATGCTCCATCACTTCTTCAGGGAATGCTAAAGGTAAATGATGTTTATGAATGACAGATAAAATATCTACTCCTGGATCATTTTTATGACCTAGAATTTGAATAACTTCACCTTCTGCACTTAAACGGTTTTCTGGGTAGCTCGTAATTTTCACAACTACCTTATGACCTTCTACAGCACCCATTGATGCACTTTTCAAGATAAAGATATCACTCGTCCAGCGCTTATTGTCAGGTATAACAAAGCCAAAGTTTTTCGATTCTGTATATGTACCAACAAGTTCTTTCGTTCCACGCTCTAAAATGCGTACAATTGAACCTTCTTGACGTGAACCGCTCGATTGAGAACTAAGGCGTGCTAATACTGTATCGCCATGAAGTGCACCGTTTAATTCTGTAGGCGGGATGAAAAGATCATCGTCTCCCGTTTTCTTCTCGTCTGGTACAACGAATGCAAAGCCACGTGCATGTCCAATTAACTTACCTCTTACTAAATTCATCTTTTCAGGAAGACCGTAACGGTTGCTACGTGTACGAATAACAAGCCCCTTCTCTTCCATCATTACAAGTGCCTTTACAAAATCTTTAAAGCCCTCAGAACCTTCAATTCCAAATGCCTCTTCTAACTCTTGTATCGTTAGCGGTTTATACGCTTCTTCTCTCATAAATAATAACAACTTATCAATATGTTCTTGTGTAATTTCTTCCAAGCAAAAATACCTCCTTTAAAACCTTATATTATTTAGTGTATCCGAAAGATAGGGGATGTATAAAGCGAAACTTCAATACTCCCCTTATGATTTTTACAGTTTTCACAAAAAATTCCTTATGAAAAAAAGAGGCAACTAGATCTTACCAATCTAGTTGCTCCAAGAAGTTATATACATCCTCATGTAGCTCGTCACGTTGTTTATCAAGTGTAATGACATGCGTAGAGTCTTCATACCATTTAATGTCTTTTAACGTAGATTCTACACCGTTATAAATAATGTTAGCACTATCTGTATTAATCATTTCGTCATGACGGGCTTGTACAACAAATGTTGGTGCATAAATCATATCCACATTGTTACGTACGTCAGCAATTAATTGTTGTAATGCTTTTAATGTATTCATCGGTGTCTTTTGGAATTCCAACATTTCTTGTTCGATTTGCTCTGGTGATTTTTGCTCACGCTTTTTATATTCGCGGGCATATGCCAATATACCTTGGTACATCGTTTCTTCGCTCTTAATATACATCGGTGCACACATTGGTACTACACCTAAAACCGGTACTGTATAACCTAATTTTAAAGAAAATACGCCGCCAAGTGACAATCCAACAACAGCAATTTCCTCAAAACCTTTATCTTTTAAAAGCTGATATGCCTCCGTTACATCTTGCCACCAATCTTCAGGCCCTGTATGAACAAGCTCTTCTGGTGGTACACCGTGCCCTTTATAAATTGGCGCATGACAAGTATAGCCTTTCTTTTCTAAGAAACGCCCTAACATACGTACATCAGCTGAGTTCCCTGTGAATCCATGTAGTAATAAAACAGCGCGGTCTCCACCCTCAAATGTAAATGGTTTCGGAGATGCTAATTTCATCATGTACTTCTCCTCTTTCTCTTCTGTAATCTAGTCGTATTCTTTCTATATCTAGTGTACCATATTTATATTTCTATAATCTAATTAGAAACATCTTTCAAATAGCAAAACAAAAAAAGAAGAACCATTAGTACATCTTACTAACGCTTCTTCTTTCAATTCTATAAGTTTAAGTACGTAACAGCAATTGTTAATACAAAGAACAATACAGCTAAAACGATTGTAATACGGTTTAATACCGCTTCAATTCCACGTGCTTTTTGCTTACCAAATAATTGCTCTGCACCGCCTGAAATTGCACCTGAAAGGCCTGAGCTATTACTAGACTGCATAAGTACCATAACAATCATTAAAATCGATACAGTAATAAGTAAAACGGATAATAACGTATGCACTTGGCGTACCTCCTACAAAGATTCAGTTATTGTAACTGTAGCATAAATCCTATAGAAAAGCGAGAGCTATAGAGTCGCTCTCGCTTTTCTTCTATTACATAAACATCATTGCAAATAACGGTCCAAGTAAACATGTCAAAATTGCTGTTAATGTCATTGTTACCGATCCAATAACACCTTCATGTTCGTTATTTTTCATCGCTCTCATAACGCCCATAATATGAGAAGCACATCCAAATCCGATACCTTTACCAACTGAGTTTGTAACACGGCTCCATTTTAATAAGAGAGGTCCTGTAATCGTTCCAGTAATACCTGCGATAACAACGAAAGCTGCTGTTAAGGAAGGTACACCACCAACTTGTTCAGAAACGCTCATCGCAACTGGCATTGTCACCGATTTTGGTAAAGACGATAAGATTAAGCTTTTATCTGTTCCCATAAGTGAAGCAATGGCAAAATCACTAGCGATTGCAACTGTTGTACCTACTAATACCCCGCCGGCAATCGGTACAACATATTTTTGCAGAATATGACGTTGTTTATAAAGAGGAATTGCAAATGCTACAACACCGGGTCCAAGTAGCTTTGCAATCCAGCCACCACCACTTTCCATATAATGTTGATATGGTATATCAAGCACGATAAATAGGAAAGCCATTAATCCTGTTGCTACAAGCATTGGAATGGTGAATGGTGTTGGAAATAATTTATAGATTTTTTTAGATAATTGATATAATAGCACCGTAAAAAGAACCCAACCGATTCCGATTAATATTTGGCTCATCGCGACTCTCTTTCCTTCCTATTCGCAAGATATTGTCCTGTATGTCCTGCGACAATAATAATTAAAAATGTACTCGCTACAACTGTAATGAAAAGAGAAATTCCTTTACTCATAAAAAAAGCACCGTAATTCATTAAGCCAAGCGTTGGCGGAATTAATAAAAACGGCATAATAGCAACGAGTGTTTCTGCTCCTAAATCGAACCATTTCACTGGAAGAACTTTTAGGCTAAGTAAAACAAGTAAGAGGAACATCCCAATCAAACTTCCTGGAATTGGAATATTTAGCATTTCTTGCACCCAAGTTCCAACCATATAAAACACGTAAAGAGCAGCAATTTGGACAAGAATCTTTGTAAATTTCATGTTCATCATCCCTCATGTTTATACGATCTTCTGTTAATATCTTTATCATAGTATAAATTGTAAAAAGCTGCAATTTATCAACTTGACAGCAAAAACAGCCTATGTTATACGCTTACAACCTTGATATGACTGCATTTCCAAACAGAAATTACGTCAAAAACCTTGACCTAATATAAAAAGTTTTTATTTTCTGAATTTATAAGACTATTATTTCAATAAAATAATCTTTTTATCCTTAAGCTTACATATATATAAAGTGAAACTTTAATCCATGAGGATTCCCACATCCATACTGATTGTTAGCCTTCATCAAGCGGGTTTGTACGGGATAAACAAGATAGGTGGTGAACATATGCCCAAAAAAGTTCTCATTTTTTGTGATCCTGGGATTGATGATACGATGGCTCTGCTCTTAGCTTTCTTTATTGATGAAATAGAAATTATCGGTATTGTTGCTGATTACGGCAATGTCCCGAAAAAAATGGCCGTACAAAATGCTCATTTTTTTAATAACGAAACAAAGAATAGAAATATCAAGATATTCGGTGGTTCAGAACGTCCTCTTACTGGTGCCCCACCTGCATTTTTTACGGATGTACATGGGAAACAGGGGCTTGGGCCAATTATTCCAAAGGTGAATGTGACTAACGGAGAAATGGAGAATTTTTTTGAAGTTATTCCTCTTATTGAGCAGTATAAAGATGAATTAATCATTGTAAGTTTAGGAAGACTTACCTCCCTAGCAATTTTATTCATCGTATGTAAACAGTTAATGAAGCAAGTTAAATCTTACTACGTAATGGGCGGTGCCTTTTTACACCCTGGTAATGTTACCCCTATTTCCGAAGCAAACTTTTATGGCGATCCTACTGCTGCTAATATAGTCCTCCAATCTACAGCTAACATGTACATATACCCATTAAACGTCACCCAATATTCCGTCATTACACCCGAGATGGCGGAGTATATTGAAACAAAAGGAAAAGCCCCACTTGTCAAACCTTTATTCGATCATTATTACTACGGATATTATAAAGACGCCCTACCACATTTAAAGGGTAGCCCCTTCCATGACACAATGCCAATACTCGCTTTACTTGATAACTCTATGTTTACCTATCACAAATCACCTATCGTTGTCATGACAGAATCCTATGCGCAGGGGGCAAGCATTGGAGAATTTCGCTCTTTAGGAGAATCTAAGCCATTTATTGATTGGCCGAGTCATCAAATAGCAATTGATTTTGATTATAACCGCTTCTTCAAACATTTCATGTCACTTATGACTGGTGAACAATTTTAGCATAAAAAAACAGACCGTGATTTCTCACGGTCTGTCGTTATTTTCTACAATTATCGTTTGATGTTATAGAAAGATTTGATACCATCGTAAACAGCGATTTCGCCTAGTTCGTCTTCGATGCGTAATAATTGGTTGTACTTAGCAATACGGTCAGTACGGCTCATAGAACCAGTTTTGATTTGGCCAGCGTTAGTTGCAACTGCGATGTCAGCGATTGTAGCATCTTCAGTTTCACCAGAACGGTGAGATACAACTGCTGTGTAACCAGCACGTTTAGCCATTTCGATAGCTTCGAAAGTCTCAGTTAAAGTACCGATTTGGTTAACTTTAATTAAGATTGAGTTAGAGATACCTTTTTCGATACCTTCAGCAAGTTTTTGAGTGTTAGTTACGAATAAATCGTCACCAACTAATTGTACTTTATCACCGATACGCTCAGTTAATAATTTGTGACCATCCCAGTCGTTTTCGTCTAAACCATCTTCGATAGAGATGATTGGGAAGTCTTTGCAAAGCTCTTCGTAGAAATCAACCATTTCTGCAGAAGTTAAGCCAGTACGGCCTTCGCCTGCAAGGTCATATTTACCAGTTTCTTTGTTGTAGAACTCAGAAGAAGCAACGTCCATTCCTAAGAATACGTTCTCGCCAGCTTTGTAACCAGCTTTTTCGATAGCTTCGATGATTACTTCTAAAGCTTCACGGTTAGAACCAAGGTTTGGAGCGAATCCACCTTCGTCACCTACTGCAGTGTTAAGACCTTTGTCATGTAATACAGCTTTAAGTGCATGGAATACTTCAGCACCCATACGGATTGATTCTTTGAATGTTGGAGCACCAACTGGTAAGATCATGAACTCTTGGAAGTCAACGTTGTTATCAGCGTGAGAACCACCGTTGATGATGTTCATCATTGGAGTTGGTAATTGTTTTGCATTGAATCCACCAAGGTAACGGTATAATGGAAGACCTACGAAGTCAGCTGCTGCGTGAGCTACTGCCATAGATACACCAAGGATAGCGTTAGCGCCTAGTTTACCTTTGTTTGGAGTGCCATCTAATTCGATCATAGCACGGTCAATACCAGCTTGGTCAGTTACATCGAAACCAGCGATTTCTGGAGCGATAATTTCATTAACGTTGTTTACTGCGTTAACAACACCTTTACCAAGGTAACGAGATTTGTCACCGTCACGTAATTCTACTGCTTCGTGCTCACCAGTAGATGCACCACTTGGTACGATAGCGCGTCCGAAAGCACCGCTTTCTGTGTAAACTTCTACTTCTACAGTTGGGTTACCACGAGAGTCAAGGACTTCGCGAGCATAAACATCAATAATTGTTGACATAATAAATTCTCTCCTTTTTATATAAGCAAATTATTTAATAATTGTTTTACCTGTCATTTCTTTCGGTTGTTCCACATTTAAAAGTGTAAGCATTGTTGGAGCGATATCTCCTAAAATACCACCTTCACGAAGCTCTACATCATTTTTTGTAACGATGAAAGGAACCGGGTTAGTTGTATGAGCTGTCATCGGCTCGCCATCAGCAGTTAACTCCTGATCGGCATTACCATGGTCAGCAGTAATAAGTGCTACACCATCTTTTGCAAGAATCGCTTCTACAACTTTTCCTAAACATTCGTCAGTTGCTTCTACTGCTTTAATCGTTGGTTCCATCATCCCAGAATGGCCAACCATATCACAGTTTGCAAAGTTAAGAATGATAACATCATGTTTATCATTTTCGATTTCATTTACTAAAGCGTCCGTTACTTCGTAAATGCTCATTTCAGGTTTCAAGTCATACGTTGCAACCTTCGGTGAGTTAATTAAGATACGCTCTTCTCCTGGGAATTCAGCCTCACGACCACCGCTAAAGAAGAATGTAACGTGCGGATACTTTTCAGTTTCCGCGATGCGAAGTTGCTTTAATCCCGCTTGCGCAACAACTTCACCTAAAGTGTTATCAAGGTTCATTGGCTTGAATGCCACGTAACCATTTACAGTTTCACTGAAGTGTGTCATACATACGAATTCTGGAATGTGAGGTACTTTTTCACCACGATCGAACTCACGGAAGTCTTCGTTTGTAAATACACGAGCAATTTGAATTGCACGGTCTGGACGGAAGTTATAGAAGATAACTGCATCATCATCATTGATTGTTGCAACTGGCGTGTTATCTTCGTTAACAATTACAGACGGCAATACGAATTCATCATAGATACCGTTCGCATAAGAGTCTTCTACACACTCTTCTGCTGATTTATAAGTAGGGCCTTCACCATTCACCATAGCACTGTAACATTTTTCTACGCGATCCCAACGCTTGTCACGGTCCATGGAGTAATAACGACCAGAGATAGTCGCGAATTGTCCTACTCCTGTTTCTTTAATTACTTCATTTGTTGCATCGATATAACCTTTTGCTGTTTGTGGTCCAACATCGCGGCCGTCTAAGAACGCATGGATATAAACTTTCTCCACACCTTCTTTTGCTGCTAAGCGAAGAAGAGCAAACATATGGTTCATGTGACTATGCACACCACCATCAGAAAGTAAACCGAATAAATGAAGAGCAGTACCTTTTTCTTTTACGCTTTTAATTGCATTTTGGAATGTTTCGTTCTGATCGAACTCACCTTCACGAATTGCAACGTTTACGCGTGTTAAGCTTTGATATACTATGCGGCCAGCACCAATATTTAAGTGACCAACCTCAGAGTTACCCATTTGACCTTCTGGAAGACCTACTTCCTCACCACAAGCTGTAAGCGTTGTATGAGGGAATTTGTTCCAGTAACCATCAAAATTAGGTTTCTTAGCTTGCGCTACAGCATTCCCGTGAGTTTCTTCACGAAGTCCGAAACCGTCAAGGATGATTAAAGCTGTTGGCTTTCTCATTTTACCGCCCCCAGAAGACCTAAGAACGAAGCAGGCTCTAAGCTAGCACCGCCAACTAAAGCGCCGTCGATGTCAGATTGTGCCATATACTCTTTAATGTTTTCTGGTTTTACGCTACCGCCGTATTGAATACGAACAGCTTCTGCAGCTTCTGGAGAAACAGCTTCTGCAACAACTTTACGGATGTGCGCACATACTTCATTTGCATCTGCAGAAGAAGAAGATTTACCTGTACCGATAGCCCAGATAGGCTCATAAGCGATAACAGTTGCTTTAACTTGCTCTTCTGTTAAACCTGCAAGTGCTTTTGTCACTTGACCTGCTACTAGATCAAATGTTTTTCCGCTTTCGCGCTCTTCTAAAGTCTCACCACAACATACGATTGGTGTTAAACCATGTTCAAATGCTGCTAGAGTCTTTTTGTTTACTGATTCATCTGTTTCAGCAAACATTTCACGACGCTCAGAGTGGCCAAGTACTACGTAGCCTACTTTTAAGTCGCTAAGTGCTACTGGGCTAATTTCACCAGTGAATGCACCATTTTTTTCGAAGTGCATGTTTTGTGCACCTACTTGTAAATCAGTTCCTTCAGTTGCTGCTACAAGGCGCTCTAAGAATAGAGCTGGAGAGCAAACTACTGCATCAACAGCTGAAGCTGCTGGGATTTGACCTTTAACTTCCTCTACGAAGCTAACTGCTTCAGATAGAGTTTTATTCATTTTCCAGTTACCTGCGATAATTGGTTTACGCATGCTTTGCACCGTCCTTTTTCTTTGGCTGCTACTTATTTGTCGTTAAGACAAACTACACCTGGAAGCTCTTTACCTTCCATGAATTCTAATGACGCACCGCCGCCAGTAGAAATGTGGCTCATTTTATCAGCCATACCGAATTTTTCAACAGCTGCTGCAGAGTCACCACCGCCGATAACAGAGTATGTATCTTCTGCATCTGCTAATGCTTGTCCTACTGCTTTTGTACCTTCTGCGAATGGAGTCATTTCGAATACACCCATTGGTCCATTCCATACAACAAGCTTAGAGTTTTTAATTACATCTGCATAAATTTCACGTGTTTTAGGACCGATGTCTACGCCTTCCCAGTTAGAAGGGATAGAGTCGATACCAACGATTTGAGTTGTTGCAGTTTCAGAGAATTCCTCAGTGATTACAACATCAACTGGCATGTAGAAGTTTACGCCTTTTTCTTTTGCAAGTTGCATAAATTCTTTAGCTAGTTCAATCTTGTCGTCTTCACATAGAGATAGACCAATTTCATGACCTAAAGCTTTAACGAACGTGTAAGCAAGTCCGCCACCGATGATTAAGTTATCTACTTTGTCTAATAGATGACGAATTACACCGATTTTATCTTTTACTTTCGCACCACCAATAATAGCTGTAAATGGACGTTCTGGGTTAGAAAGTGCTTTACCTAATACATCTAACTCTTTTTCCATTAATAGACCAGATACTGCTGGTAGGTAGTCTGCGATACCTGCTGTAGAAGCGTGAGCACGGTGAGCTGCACCGAATGCATCGTTTACGAAGATGTCAGCAAGTGCTGCAAATTCTTTCGCAAGTTCTGCATCGTTCTTTTCTTCGCCCGCATAGAAACGTACGTTTTCAAGAACTAATACGTCGCCTTCGTTCATTGCTGCAACCATTTCTTGTGCAACTGGTCCGAATGCTTCGTCTGCTTTTTTAACATCTTTACCAAGAAGCTCGCCTAAACGTGCTGCTACTGGAGTAAGACGTAATTCTTCTACCGCTTGACCTTTTGGACGGCCTAAGTGGCTTGCTAAAATAACTTTCGCACCTTGCTCTACTAAATATTGAATTGTAGGAAGAGCTGCACGGATACGAGTTTCATCTGTAATTTTGCCTTCTTTCATAGGTACGTTGAAATCAACGCGGCAAAATACACGCTTACCTTTTAAATCTACGTCACGAATTGATTTTTTGTTCATTGGATTTCCCTCCGACTACTAGTTAGGATTGACAAAACCCATTCAAAAGCTTAACACATTTGCTTTTAAAACGAAAGAAGAGAGAGAGGGAACAAACCCTCTCCCTCGTTTTGTCATTGATTGCTTATATAATTAAGAATTAAAGACCTTTAGAAGTCATGTAAGCTGCTAAGTCTACTACGCGGTTAGAGTAACCAGTTTCGTTATCGTACCAAGAAAGTACTTTAACCATGTTACCTTCCATTACCATTGTAGATAATGCATCGATTGTAGAAGAAGCTGTACATCCGTTATAGTCGATAGATACTAATGGCTCTTCGCTGTATCCAAGGATACCTTTTAATTCGCCTTCAGCTGCTGCTTTGAATGCTGCGTTTACATCTTCAACTGTTACTTCTTTGTCAAGTTCAACAACTAAGTCAACAAGAGAAACGTTAGCAGTTGGAACACGTACAGCGCCACCGTTTAATTTACCTTTAAGTTCTGGTAATACTAATGCTACAGCTTTAGCTGCACCAGTAGATGTTGGGATCATGTTTTCAGCTGCTGCACGAGCACGACGTAAATCTTTGTGTGGTAAGTCTAAGATTTGTTGGTCGTTAGTGTAAGAGTGAATTGTTGTCATCATTCCGCGTTTTACGCCGAATTTTTCGTTTAATACTTTAGCGAATGGAGCTAGACAGTTTGTAGTACAAGAAGCGTTAGATACTACGTTGTGGTTAGCTGCATCGTATTGTTCGTGGTTAACACCCATAACTACAGTGATATCTTCGTCAGAAGCTGGAGCTGAGATGATAACTTTCTTAACTGATCCACCTAAGTGTTTTTCAGCGTCTGATTTTTTAGTGAAACGGCCAGTAGATTCTACTACTACTTCTACTCCGTAGTCGCTCCATGGTAATTGAGCTGGGTCACGCTCAGCGATAACTTTAATTTCTTTACCGTTAACAACGATGCTGTTTTCGTTAGCAGATACTTCTGCATTTAAAGTTCCGTGAACTGTGTCATATTTTAAAAGGTGAGCTAATGTTTTAGCATCTGTTAAGTCGTTGATTGCTACTACTTCTACCTCAGAGTTGTTAAGAGCTGCGCGGAATACGTTACGTCCGATACGTCCAAATCCATTAATACCAATTTTAGTCATTTGAATTTCCTCCTTGGGGGATTATATTAAAGGGTAAAACCCTTTGTTAACTGTTTTGCTGCACCTTCATCTGTAATTAGAATTGAAGTGTGCCCTTGTTTAATTACAGCCTGTATTGCTTTTGCCTTTGAAGAACCTCCAGCGACTGCAACAACGTGAGATACATTTTGTAAATCCTCAAGTTGCATACCAACTGTTCTTACTTTATGAACAACATTTCCTTCTTCATTAAAGTAGTAACCGAAAGCTTCGCCAACTGCTTCGCTTGCCTGAATCTTTAACCAATCTGCTTCTGAAGTACTTCTGCGACGTGCCATTGTTAACGCATCACCTATTCCATGAATGACGATATTGGAAGATCGAATCAACTCAAGAACTTCTTTCACGGAAGGCTCTGTCACAATAGACGCATATGCTTCGCTACTAACATGGTCTGGAACATACAATAAGCGATAATTACTCATCGTATTTTGCGCCATCTTGGCACAAATGGTATTGGCTTCTAATTCAACACCTTCTCCAATTCCACCACGTGCTGGGACAAATAGCATATGTAAATCTTTGCAATCAAGTTGCATCATGTCCGCAGCAGCAGCTAGCGTAGTTCCTCCAGCCACAGCAACGATATTATTCGCTGTCAGACGGTCTTTTATACAAGTCACACAAGCACGGCCCATCTCCAGTTTGACCCAAGGTGATTCATCACTATCACCAGGGACAACGAAAACTTCATCCAAGTCTAATGTTTCCTTAAGTTGTTTTTCTAAAACCTTTAACCCGGAAATTTCTTTCATAAAGTCTTCCAAAGCAAGAACTAAAGCTGTTCCTTCTTCTGTCAAAGTCATTCCAGAAGAAGCGACGTGAACTAAGTTTTGTTCTTTCAAAACTTGAACTTCACTTCGCAATACTCGTTCTGTCATACCGAGGCTTGCTGATAAGTTTCTTCTTCCAATCGGCTGCATGAGCCTAATGTATTGAAGAATTTGCATTCTCGTTTGCATAACAGGTAGCAGATCAGGTAATAATTTTTTTGTGTTCTGAATCCATGAGCGCATATCTTTTCTCCTCACTACATTGGTTCATTTTCCCTCGGTGGTCACCTTACGTCCCGTAGTGACATTTTGCGTCCCACGTGGGTTAAAAAAATAATCCCTGCTACGTGTATTATTGTAACAGGAGATAGAAACTTATTCAACTCTTAACTGCATTCTTTATATAGTTTATTATGACACCTTTGTGAATGTTACCATATTCTACTTGTTTTCCGTCTATTTCTACAACCGGAATCATTAAGTGATATTTTTCTAAAAGGTCATGATCTTCATATATATCTATTTCCTCAATTTGAAAAGAATATTCACATTGTACTTCCTGCAAAACTTGTTTCGCCTGCACGCAAAGACCACAATCCTTTTTTGTATACAGCACAACTTTCATCTTCTTCACCTATCCGATTGTTTTTCGCAATGACGAAGCTGGGATATGCATTTGTTCTCTATACTTCGCCACCGTTCTTCGAGAAATAACAATTTCATGCTCTTCTTCTAATAATTTTGAAATCTTTTGATCTGAGAGTGGCTTTTTCTTATTCTCTGCTTCCACAAGCGTTTGAATAAACTGTTTCACTCGCTTCGTTGAAACTGCCTCATCCTCTGTCGTCGAAACTGCATTACTAAAGAACGATTTCATCTCAAATAAACCGTGTGGCGTTTGCACATACTTATTTCTTGTTGCACGACTAATCGTAGACTCATGCACACTTAGCTCTTCCGCCACCTCTTTTAAAGCGAGCGGCTTTAAATACGCTGGACCTTCCCAAAAGAAATCACGTTGTTTTTCCATAATAATCGTCATCACTTGCAGAAGTGTTTGTTTTCTCTGTTTCAAACTGCGCATAATCCATTGCACATGCTGATACTTTTCTGAAACGTAAGACGCTACTTCACTTTCACTATTATTAAGAAGCGCACTGTACTCAGAGTGAATTTCAATTCTCGGCATATTTCTCTCATTCATCTGTAAAACGAGGCGATCGCCTTCTTTTTTCACTGCCATGTCAGGCACAATATACAGTGGTTTATCCGAAGAATACGCAAGGCCCGGTTTCGGCTGCAATGATGTAATACAGTTCACCGCCGATTGTAATTCTTCATTACTACACTTCAGCACATGAACGAGCTTTCGCCAATCCTTCTTCACGAAATAAGCAAAGTGCTCCTCTACAACATCTTCCGCTAATCCATTTCTTCTTTGTAAGCGCTTCAATTGTAAGGTTAAACATTCCTGAATATTACGCGCTCCTACCCCTGCTGGCTCAAGTGATTGGACAATCTCTACAGAGCGATCGACTACATGAATATGCGCAGAAAGGAGATCTGCTAATTCTTCATTCGTTTCTTGTAAATACCCATTTCCATCCATGTTCATAATAATGAAAGAAGCTATTTTTCGCTCTTCTTCTTCTATTTTATAATACTGTATTTGATTTAATAAATGTTGCTGAATCGTTGTAGAATCCACACTGTAGATTTCCATCTGATTCTCGACTTGTTTGCTGGTACTTTTACTGTTGTTAGAGCTCTTCTTCTTCTTCTCCCTCTCAAAACCACCTAACTCAATAAGGGGATTCTCTAACGATTGCTCATACAAAAACTCCGATAATTCTTGTACATTATACTGAAGCATTGTAATCGCTTGCCTTAACTCTTGTGTCATTGCCAAACGTAAGCTTTGTTCTTGTAAAAGACTTGCCTTCAAACTAATCTCCCCCTTGTTTCTATTGTACAATAAGTTTGGTAAAAGGAGAATCCTCACGCAGACGCCCATTCCAAAATATTATTAATTTATATGTATTAATGATATTTACAACTTACAACCGAAATTTGAATAATATTGAAAGAAAATAATAAAGTGAAACTTTAATCAACCCTCACCAATCGGGCTTTTACGGGTAGACGCCCCCCACCTAACTTCTTTGCTTCCGCTGAATTTTGAGGTGGGGGTCTTACTGCCCGTTAATGCGGGATAAACTCATGTTTTGTCACCACATACTAATAGTAACTCTTAATTTTATATATAACAACATTAAATTTATCTCTGTTCAATTCCAAAATAAAAAGAGCAGTTTAGGTATAGTGACACTTCACTATGCCTAACTACTCTTTTACGATTCTTAATTAAGGAAGAAACCTCTTATTTAAAGCTAAGGAACTTTGATTCCTAATTACATATGAATCATAGAGATAATCGTTCGATTCACTAGACGCTCCTTGAATTCCTCTCATCTCTTCCACAGACAACTCAACTATTTTTTTCACGCTTCTCTCGCCACTACTATCCATCATTTTTTGTTTTCTTTTCGAAAAAAATCCCATTATTTATTCCCCCCTACAATTAATTATTTTTTAACAATTGACTAAATTTAAGGCTCTTACCACTTCTTAATACACCTTTCGGATAGACCTTCGCTGCAAACATAGCAATTAAGCTGATGCTAGCCAATAATACAACCATAGATGTAATAATTTCTAAACTCCCAACAGATCCATTAATAATCCTAACTACCATACTAATTGGAGCTGTAAACGGAACATATGATGTCACCCTTGATACTAGCCCTTCAGGGTTATCAAGTACTACTAACAACTCGACCACTAAGCTTCCCATCAATATAAGAGTAATCGGCATCGTTGTTCCGGATAATTCTTCTGGCCTGCTTACCATAGAACCAAACACCGCGAAAAGTGCCGCATAAACGAAGTAACCGAGAACAAAATATAACAAGAAATATGCAGCATGCTCACCTGTAATCATATTTACATCAATATTCACTCCAAAAAACGAATCCGATACCTTGAAAATTCCAGATTTAATATATAACGCCATACTAAAGAAGAAAATAAATAACTGTGTCAAACTAGCAAGACCGACTCCTAAAATTTTCCCGAAAACCATATGGACAGGAGATACTTTTGTAACCATCACTTCCATAACACGGGAGGCTTTCTCTGATGCAACTGCTGTCGCTATAGCATTTCCATATGAAGTGATTGCTAAGTACATAATCGCTACTAATAAATATACTAGTAAAAATGAACTTGTTTCTTCGTTATTTAAGTTCTGCTTTGTCGCTTGCACGTTCATCGTCAGTGATTTCACAGCCTCTTCTGATAACTGTTGTTTAACTACCGCACTTTGAAAATACTGATTTTGTACAAATACCTGTGCACTTTGAATCAACTTAGGATTATCCAGCTTCATAAAGTAATCTAATACTGGTTCAGCACCCGCACCCTCTTTTAATATAAAGAGCGCTTCGACTTTCCTATCTAACAATTCTTGCTTATATTGATTTAATTTTGTTTTATCTCCTAAAGACCAATCCCATTCTGGAAGAGCTTTACTAAGACTAGATTGATCCACCGTAACATTAGGTGCTTCAGAAATAAATACAACCTTTGCTTTTTCTTTCTCTCCAGAAAACTTTTGTACTAAAGTTGGAAAAGAGAATAAGAATATCCCTCCTCCTATTAATAATAATGTCATCCCAATAAATATTTTCGTCCTCACACGGTCCCAGTAAGTTTGCCCTAAAACAATCCAGAAATTCCTCATTACTTATGCACCCGCCTTTTCAACAAAGATTTGATGTAAAGAAGGCTCTTTAATAGAAACATCTCGGATATATTGTTTAGTTTTAATATCTTCAAGCAGCGAAAATGCATCCTCTCCATCATTAACTTTAATCATGAACGTACGATTAACTTTTTCAAAATTGAAATTTTTCTTCTTAAGAATAGGTTCAATATCCCCTTCCGTTTGCAACGTCATATATTTGTACTGATAACTTTTCTTAATATCTGACAAAGCACCCGATAATACAAGTTGACCGTTTTTCATAATACAAATTTCCTCACAGAACGTTTCTACACTGTCCATTTGATGACTACAAAAGATAATCGTTTTTCTTTGCGCAATTAACTCGAGCACAACATTTTTTAACATCTCTGCATTTACAGGATCCAATCCACTAAATGGCTCATCTAGTATGATGAATTCCGGATTATGCAATATCGCTGAAATCAATTGAATCTTTTGTTGATTTCCCTTTGACAATTCCTCTGTTTTCTTCTTTAAATGTGGTGTCATTTCTAATTTTTCTAGCCATTGTAACGCATGTCTTTTTGCAAGATTAGCTGGCATTCCTTCTAACTTTCCGAAATACACCAATTGCTCCACTACATTCATTTTCGGGTATAATCCACGCTCTTCTGGTAAATAGCCAATAGATAGGTCTTTCTTTGAAAAAGGGCGATTATTCCATAGAATTTGGCCGCTATCCGGTTTGATTAAATCTAAGATCATACGAATCGTTGTCGTCTTACCAGCACCATTCCGGCCCAGCATCCCTAAAATTCCACCTTCTTCTACACGTATATTTAAATCATTAACGGCTTTATATTCACCAAATGTTTTATTTAATCCTTGAATTTCAAATGCCATATATAACATCCCCTTTTAGCTTTTTACGAAATAAATAACCGCCATTCCTAATGCAATCCCGCCTACCATCAACAAAAACTTTTTCATCACTATTGCCTCCTTCATTTACTTGTTAAGTTGTATCTTTATCATAGACTTCTTTCTGATGCTATTGTCCGCAATCCGTACTGTATTTACCGTAAAAAAGGCGAACCACTCTTATGTGGTTCACCGCAATTTCAACAGATGACATTGATTGTATGAAAACTTCTTAAATGTTATTATAAAAATATTCAGAAATTAAACGATATACCTACAAAGAGAGGTGTCTAAACCGTTGCAGATACAACGTAACTTCGTTTTCATTTTATGTGTAACTATCCTGTATTTTTGTTTACAAGGCTATATCTTATATAAAATAAACCAACCATATAGTGGAGTGCTTATTTCTAAAACAGACTCAGCTACATATACAATAGCAAAAATTAAATCCTCCGGTTGGGCTTTTCATACGGACTTAAAAGAAGGAGATATAATCTATTCGATAAATAAAGAAAAGCCTCATTTAGGAATACTTCCTGGATATCAAAACCAATCACTAAATGCATCTGAAATACAAATTAAAAAAGACGATATCACCCAAACTTATAAAGGAACACAACATTTTATTGATTCTCGTGACAAAATTATTTCTGTATACTTTCCATTCCTACTCGCTTTTATTTGTTTAGGGTTATCTATTTTTCTTTATACAAAGAAGCCTTTGAACCGGGAAACATTCTTTTTGATCACGTTTCTATTCATGACTTCCTCAAGTCTTCTAATCGCAGTTGAATCTGGTAAAGGTGATTTTATCGCTCTCATTATTTTAAGTATTGTATTTCAAGGTACACCTATGTCTCTCATTTTATTGTTGAATGAATTATTCAAGAAAAAACAACTATACGTTATTTCTATGAGATTTCTAAAAATCGATATTACAATCGGCATTATTTTACTATTACTCTCTAATTTAACGATGTTCATTCCATTTCCGATAGTTAATACCGATGGATTAGAACTAATTTACCTTTCAATAAATATTATCTTTTGTATATATTTTTTAATCCGTGCCTATATCAAATATCACAGTACAGTACATAAACCATTTTTAAAATTAATGCTCACGATTCATTCCATCGCCTTCTTTCCGTTCGTTACACTCTATGCTCTTCCAGATGCAATATTCAGAACACCGATTCTCTCAGCAGGTATTGGAGCTATGTTCCTAATCACTCTTCCAATCGGTTATTTTTATTTAGTAGCGACGAAGCAGATTTTTGATATAGAGTTTGTATTTGATCGTTTACGGTATTACGCATTTCTGTCACTAATTCCAACTCTATTAATTGCAATCATTACGAGCTGGAGCATTTATTACAAAGACAATTTTCTCTCTCGACTACTGCAAAGTTTTATTATTATTTTTCCGTTAAACATTCTATTTCTCATATTAAAAGAAAGATTAGATTTTACATTCCGTAATCACCTCTTTCGGACTAAAACAAACTTATACGTAAACATTGAACAGTTTACCGCACAGCTATCATCTATTATGAAAACAGAAGAGTTAGAGAAAAAATTCACTAATGAAATCATTTCGATGTTGAAACCTTCTTTTATTCTATTTGTTCAATATGATATGAAAGACAACACATATACACTCTGTAACGGATATGGACAAACGAAAGATTTCACACTTTCTAAAAAGAAAAAATGGAGTATGGCAGCATTACTAATTAATGATTTATTAGAGGATGATGGATGCATCGGCATTTACTTATACTCTACTAAACATATAAAACACTACATCTGGATTGGAAGAAAAGTGAATAATATTAAATATAATACGCATGAAAAATCATGGTTCATCACTGTCACGACATACGTCCGTCTTATTTACGAAAACTTGTATACCATTAATGAAATTATTCATTCTCTAGAGCAGGAGAGTTTAGAATCCAAAACAAATTCTGCAAGCTTATCACGCCTACTCTTTCAAATTTCTGAACAAGAAAGGCGCCGACTCGCTTCAGATTTACACGACTCTGCATTACAAGATCAAATCGTATGGTACCGTAAACTAGATTCTTTACTAAAAAACAAATCCGTTCCACTAGAATTTAAAAATGAACTAAAAAAAATTCACTTCGGTATGCACGATGTAATACAACAAATTCGCGATACATGTAATGAATTGCGTCCATCACTTTTATCAGACGCTGGTTTAATTGGTGCATTAAGAGAATTGCTAGCCCAAACACAATTACGTGTGCAATTTCAAATTCAATTTGATCATGAATCAATTCAAGAACATTATTACGATTTTGACAAAATTTTATCTTTATATCGTATCATTCAAGAACTACTAACAAACGCAGATAAACATTCCGAGGCAACTATCGTATCGATTTTTTTATGGGAAGAGAATAACTGTATTTCCCTAGACTACCGAGACAACGGCAAAGGTTTTAATATAGACACTCCCTACTCCCCTAAGCAGCATATGGGGCTTTCTGGTATAAAAGAAAGGCTTCAATCAATTGGTGGAGAAATACATATAGTATCCGCAGCTAAAAAAGGACTTCAAGTAAACATTACAGTTCCGAGGTGGTAAATAATGATTCGAGTATTAATCGTAGATGATCATCAAATTGTAGGTGAAGGAACCAAGAGCATGATTGAATTAGAAGAAGATATGCAAGCAGAATATATTTTAAATGAACAGGAAGCACTTATAAAAAGTGACGCTACACCTTTTGACGTATATCTCTTGGATATGAATATGCCCAATTGTAGTGGTATTGAACTCGCCCAGAAAATATTACATATTCAAACAGATGCAAAAATCATTTTATACACAGGTTTTGAATACATATCCCAATTTAATTTATTAATAAACTCTGGTATCAGCGGAATTATTAGTAAATCAGCATCTCAGCAAGAGCTTTTAATGGCAATTCGTGCAGCTGTAAACGGATATACTTTGCTTCCTATTTCTTTATTACGTCAACTACGTACAGACGATATAACAACTCAACAAATTGAAAATAAAACCGCTCTTCTTACACAAAAAGAATTAGAAATCTTAGAATCCGTCTCTAAAGGAAGTAGCAATAAACAAATTGCTGATGAACTGTACATGAGTTCAAGAGCTGTAGAATACAACCTAACAAAAATCTTCAAAAAATTAAAAGTAGGATCCAGGTCCGAAGCATTAACAGAAGCAATGAGACAAGGCATTTTGAAAGTACACGTATAAAATAAAACTCCTATCAGTTTATTTTGTTTAGCCCTCGAATAATGGAATAAATAAAAAAGTCCTAACCTACAAAACATAAGTTAGGACTTTTTGACGCGCCCAGAGGGATTCGAACTAATAGTAAAATACCCCTTTTATATCAAGGCTCCTTTAGATTTTCAGAAGTAATCGTGCAAAATTCATGCAAAATTATTTCAGCGTGCAAAATCTACACAAAACAAAAGAGCACAGCGTGTATGTAAAGTGCTACGAACACTCTATATACCGTCCACCTGATTAGGCCAGGTAAACACTTGCTATACTCTCATGAGCTATTTTACATCATGCAGGGTCTATTAAGCAACGTTTACCAAATTGGTGACGTTGCTTTTTTGTTTCCAAAAAGGAGACAAACCACTATGGAAAAGAAACAAGGAATTACAATTATTGCAGGTAATAAAACATATAAAAACCTAGCAACATTTAAAACAATTGATGAATTAAATAAAACTGTTCGTGCATACAAAGAAAAATTTGCGGATCAGTTAAATAAAACTCAGTTAGCTGTATTAAATAAATTACACAACTATTCTTCTAAGTTCTTTGGCGTATCATTCAGAACAAAAACACACATCGCTGAAGACCTCAATATTAGCCGTAGAACGGTTATTAGAGTATGCCTACACTTAGAGTCTTTAGGCATTATTAAACAACTAGAAATGAAGCGTAAAAGCGATATGAGACAAACAAGCAACGCCATTGTTATTCAACCAATCATTGTGGAAGAACAGGTTGTCACACAAGCTCATATTCAAAATGAAGAAAAATGTCACACCAATAAAACAACTACTAAAACCTTAAAACAAAATATAAAAGATATAAACAAACGTAATAGTAATGAGAATAGCAATATTTCAGAAGAAAACATTAAAGAAGCTAATTTCGTAGCACATTGGGTGCCAGAACGTTTTATTTCTTTAGTTAACTCTTTTTACAGTGAATCTAAAACAATTCAAGAACTGTGGAAGGTCGTAAGACAGTGTAATAAAATTGTTAACCATACAACAGGTGATACAGCATTTACTAAAGAACAAGAGTTAACTATTGGCTTAAAAGCTATTAAAGAATTTGTTATGAAAATTAAATCCGGAATAAAAATAAAAAAGGGTAAATTCGCTTATTTCAACGGGATTGTAAACAACTTAATGGACAAGTTCTACTTCGATAAAGAATTTATGGCCATATAAAAAAACACCTAGCTAAATTAACTAGGCGTTTCGATTTTCAAAATATCCATGAATTGAATTTTATGTATTGCATTCGGTCCATCACTCACTACAATTCTATTCAGTTGTTGTTCAAGTTTGATTATTTTACCTCGGATAACATCTGGTTCTTTATATTTTCGATACACAGTAAATACTAATTCTGTATCATCTTGTACTGCCAATTGAATTAATTCAGCAGCCTCTTGTTGTTCGAATTCATCCATGTATGGTCTAGGTTCTTTTTTAGTAGCCTTTTTCTTTGGTGGTTTTGGAATTGCTGTTGACATATGACCTCACCTCATTATTTATTTTTAAGCATATTGGTATGTATTTCTTACTTTATCAACTGATAGTATATTAGCCAATTTCAGCATTCTAACTTGTTGTTTTTGCATGCAATACACTAATACACGATCTTCATATATCTTCCTAACAATTACAGTTCTTTGAGAGAAATCTCCAGAACTCTTTAAATAAATTAATTCGATTGGTATTTTTTGATTGAACGAACACTTAAGTAAGTGATTCATAAGATGACCTCCACAAGAACATTTGTTTGCATAAATTATAGAACAACTGTTCTGTTTCGTCAATATATTACAAACTAACATTTACAGTTGTTGTATGAAATTGGTATGATTTAGGTATAAATCTATGGAGGGAAACTATATGAAAAAACCGTTTTATAAAAAATGGTGGGTTTGGATTATTGCTGCACTAATAATAATTTTTGTTGCTGCTGGTGTTAGTGGCAATAAAAAAGATAGCACTAAACCTGCGATTGCAGAAAATAAAGAAACTAAATTAACAGTAGATGAATACAAACAAAGAGTAGAAAAAGCATTGAAAGAAATGGGAGAAAAAACAAAGTTGAAAATTAATTCAACTGAAGTATTAGAAGATGGCAGAACCTCAATCGGTTTATCAAATAATATTTTTATCTTCTTAGACACCGATAAGGATAAACATATTAAAAAGGCTTCGCTAGCTATGACACCAAATGCTTTCTTTACTGAGCAAAAAGATTTCAAATTCGCCTTCTTATTATTAATAGGAACAATAGATGATTCATTGAGTTTTGGAGAACGTAATTTAGTTAAACAAGAACTTGGTCTTAGTGACGAAACAGTATTTAGTAAAGATCATACAAAGGTTTATCAAAAGAATAAAATAAGGTATACATATAAAGGTAGTATAAAAGAAAACTTTATTCTACAAGCGGAATTGCGAAAGTAGGTGTTTAAAATAAAAAGAGATTCTAACGTTATGAAAGTTGTTAGCTCTATATTCAGGGGATTTCGTTTAATTAGCAGAATTATAAATCCAATATTAAAGGCATTATCTAAAAGTAAATTTTAATTACATAGAAATGACTCATTTAGCATATATTATTTATGCATCTAGAGAATCACCACATTTTTGACGCCTTCTTACCGGAGAAGGTGTTTTTTTGTTTTCACAGCATGTTAGGCACTTTAGAAGCATATAATAAACTGCTCCTGGCATGATGCCATTTTATATACAGAAAAACACTCCCGTTCACAACAGCAGGAGTGTTTTTCTCATATTTCAGTCTGTTACTACATAAAATAAAATCGCACGTGTTCCTCTTGTATAGTAAGCATCCCATGTAGCCAGAGTACTCCTCAAGAGCACTCTGGTTTTTATTATTCATTTTAATAAAACTATTCTTTTGTACAGTAATATGTTTTATTTTTCAAACTTCACATATTCACCAGAAACCCATTGGTCTCCACCAACATTATACCAACCGTCTCTATATCCCCACGACTGATACTGTTCTCCTTGGTACACATTTTTTACAATGCCGTATTTAGTTCCTGGACCTCTACGAACACGCAATACATCTGCTGTAATAGTAACTACTCCTACACCATTATTGACTAATTGCGAACTTGTTGGTGTACTTTCTCCAGTATAACGAATGTATGATGAATCATTATAAATCCACTGATCCCCACCAAGGTTTAACCATCCATTTGATTGTCCCCATACTTCGTAGGACTCACCTTTACCTAATTGACGAATAACCCCGTATCCAGTACCTGGACCTTTACGAAGGTTAATGCCATTCCCCTCAATATATGCAATACCCGTCCCGTTAGTTGACGGTGGAATAAGCGTAGGAGTTATTTTACCATCTCCATTGTATGCATTTTGGACTCTTTCAATAAAGTTATTCCAACGTCCTTCTGCCAACATACGATGAGGACAGTACTTCCCACTCCATGATTGATGTGTACGAACTTTATGAATTGGAATATCATACTGTTTCATTAATTGCGCTACAACAATAGTTGCATTGTCTTCCGCTTTATAATATCTAGCTCCACCACTTAAAGAATAACAGATTTCTACACTAATAGATTCTCGATTACCTGAACCGTTTCCATCACCACAAGCCCATGCATTACGCTCTAAAGGCAGACCTTGTACAGCTTCTTTATCATCTACCGCAACGTGAAATGAAACCTGGTTATCATTACGAATCATATAGGCTACTTCATTTTCTGCTGTAGCATCGTTGTAAGTATTGTGGACTGTAATGAATTCCGGATTCATTGTGTAAGGACACTTTATACCATATTTACTTGGGTCAACTAATTTTTTTCTAATTTCCATTATTGAACATCTCCCTTTTTCTCTTCTTGTTTTTGTTTACCACCTAAAATTTCGACTGCATTTGTTAAAGCTGAAGGCAAAGGTATTCCCATACGCCCTGCATTTTCTAAAAGTGAAAGCAACTCATTTCCGATAAAGAAAAAGATTGTTGCTTCACGAAGAGCACTATTTGAACCCACAATTGCATCTGCTTGAGTAGCTGCTGCAACTAAAAGAAAAAGCACCACCTTTTTGGCGATGCCTTTGAAACCAACTTTACTTTTTAACTCTCCGTTATATCCTGCTGCAATTACTCCCGTTATATAGTCGATTGCTGCCATGATTACTAGAACTTTCAATGTTGTATCCCACCCTCCTAAAAAGTAACCACAGAAGCCACCGAAAGTGGCAATAAAAGCTTTTAACAATACATCAATACGATCCATCTTTTCATCTCCTTTTTTAGCAATAAAAAAAAGACCAGCTATTGCTGCTCCTGCTCTGTTTGTGTGTTATTTTCATTAGTTGGTGTTGGCGGTTCTTGAGATGGATAATTCCCTGTAAGTGATGTATAACACTCTAAACAAATGTTCTTTTTCGCAAATCCCATATCTAGTGGGTATAAACGCGCTCCGCGTTTACATATTTCACACAGCGTAGCAATTCGAAACTTTACCGTCCCATCCATCTCTCTCCATACTTCAACCCTGCTAATACCTTGTAGAATACCTGCATTATTTAACATATCAGCAGGTATTTGAACAAAAACCCCTGTCTCTGTGCGCTCTGCATCCACCAACCTCCCCATAAAAGGAAAGCTTTCACCTGCTTGAAGTGGCATCATTTGATTCTCATTCATTCTTATTGCTCCTTTCTATCCAAGTGCATTAAATTTCCAACCGCTTGGAGTACTCGCATAAAAACCCGATCCCATATTACCGTCTGTAAAACGAATATGACCCCATTGTTGGAATCCACCGCCACCTAAGTTAATTCCCTGCATTGCTCGTATATTCCTAAAGATTTTCACTTCTTTTTCAGTACTTATATCAAACGTTTGTCCGTCTGGTGCTGGAGCTATATTGTTATTCACACCACCTACAGCAATTGCGTTAAACGGCTGAATACCATCTGCTCTTTCTGCTGCAGCACGATCCCAATTATACATAGATGCATATTTGCCACTGTATAACGTTACACCACTTACACAAATTGCTGTTCCTTGTCTCATGTCAGCATTTCCAGAACAAACTTTAATAATCAATGCATGTTGTTGCGGAATATAGTTTGTTGGCACTTTGAAAGTAAAAGAATACCTTCTGATTTCTCCGTAGAATGTAGACGGCTCAGGGAAGTCCATCTTTTGTTCACTCAATATGTCGTAACTTACGTTATCTCGGAATTTAACGCAGCATACGTGTATTCTCGGTTTTCCGGTCTTACGCACGCCATTTATCATGGCAGTTCTAAAATGAGCAGATGCTGTATATTCGTTACCAGGATGTATACCGTTATTCACGATTGCTTCTGGGTAGTTATACATATCTACCCTTGCAGCATTCACCATCTGCTCGTAATCGAATATATGTGTATTCTTTTCTATTACGACATTTCCCCACGACTTCCAAGTAAGGCCATATCCACCTTCAAATCCATAATAATCGTTATGGCCAATGTTTTTCTTTGTAACACTAGAAAAGTCTGGATCTGCTATTAGGTTTCGTCTTGATACCGCAGTTGTTTTTGTGCCCCATTCGTCTTGGAATAGGAAGTCTAGCATTTTAACAGTTACACCATCTTTATCAATGGTTATCTTATCACCATCAATTCTAATAAGATTCGTATCAATGCCTTTTGCAGTTAACCATTTCACCATTGTATCGGCATTAATATTCAGTTTCTCAGCATCGATTATAATCTTACCAGGTGACATATTAATAGAAGTAATGATACCGTCTTTTAAAATTTGTGCTAAGATCCCTTCATCTAATACCTGTAACTTCGATTCTGTTTTCTTTACATAGGCATTATAGGTCTCATTAATAAAACTTTCCTGTTTTTTTGAAATGATAGTAACGCCTTCTTCATTAGTAGCGATACTTCTTTCCAATTCGGTTACTTTTTTATCGTAATCTTTAGTTGCTACTCTATTAGCAATATCCTCTATCATTTTGTCAGCATCCGTTTGATCTTTCGGATGTAACCAAAATTCTGTAGCTATAGTGCCACGTTGTAACATAGGTGCAGCACACCATAAACGCCCATTTCTTGTAACGTAATAACGCCATCTCACAAACGATGCATTAGCTGGTGCTTTATCTGTGCATACAGCACGAACCCATGTATGATTTACAACAGTGATATTCGTTCTAGCTGTCTTAATACGAGTTTTTTTGTCAGCAGTCCACCATTCCATTTCAATAAATGCACCGCCACTATCAATAGGTGTTTTCCCATCAGTATTGAAATAACCTGATGCAACAAACTCTTCGTTAACCTGACACTCAATGAATTGACTTGTAAGTCCCCACCAACGATCTTGCGTCTGGCCAGCAACAGTAATTGCAAATGTATTCATACCTTTGTATTTTAAACTCGTATCAACAGCACCAGTAGCCCCATTACCGCTATTCCAAAACCAATATTTCTGTCCTAACGTAAAATTAGCATCACGCAACTCGTTGACAGTACCTAAACCACCTACATAAGCTTCAACATCTTTCTTTTTCATTGCTAGCTTCAATTCTTCAGATTGTTGCAGGATCGTTGTAGTAGCTTCAGTCAATGTTTGCCCTTGCTGAGTTTGTATTTCCTGTATTTTTTTTACATCACTTGTTATCCCTTCGGCGTTCTTCGTAATCTCCGTTACTTTCTGGCTGAATACATTTTCTTTTACCCCATCTTCCGGAGACGGAGCGAATGCTTTCGGCATAGATCCTTTTAACACAGATACATTTTTGAAGTAGCATTCACTACCATCAGCAGAACGATCGCCATAAATATACAAGCTAAAACCTTTTTTCATATCTGATTTATCATGTAATTTCATTGTTGCATACACACGAACCCATTTTTTAACAGGTTCGATCGTTAATTCTGGCGTCCCCCCACTATGAAAGCCCATTGAAGTGTTACCCTCAATAAAGTGGTGTAATCCTACCGCTATTTTGTTATTTGCTGTTTCCGTCCATACATCTAAAGCGATCGTGTACGTATCACCTGGCTGGAAATCATTTCGGAAACTAGCTGGCATTTCTTGAGGCATTCCAAGCCACCTTTTAGCTTGACCGAATTGACCATTTTTGTTAATAACAGCAACTACAGGATACCCAAACTTTTTGTCATTAACGTGCATATGATAACCCTTTGTAGGATCTGTTGTTCCAGCGTTATAACCTGTTGCCCAATTACCAGCGCGCAAATTACCGTTTAGGTTCTTATCCCATTGCAGGTCGTTATCGGCCCAATAGTGTGTGAAATCTCCATTACGTACATAGTTACGATCACCAGCATCATTAATGATAGATTCCGTTTTTTCAATACGCTCTTTTACACCCTCGAAACTTTGCTCCAACTCATAAGTCGATTTTGTAAAACCTGTAGGAACAGAACCTTTTTCTAATTTAGGTTTCTTGAAACGAAATTTCTTACCCTTTGAATTTTCGTTTCTTTCAAATCTTAATCGCAATCCCCATCCAGTTGCCCTCGCATCAATTTTAAATGTAAATGATCTCCTAGACCAATTAGCAACAGGGAATCTATTGTACAAGTTTTCTGCCCAAACTCCATTAATAAATTGGAATACAATTAAATCAATAGGAACATCATTTTGCAAATCGATACTAAATGTCATATCTTTCTCTTTTTCGTAGTCACCCATCTTAGTATTATCTAAATGGAATTGATAGAAAGAGTCGGTATGATCTGTACATTCTACGATCATGTAATCCTCAGTGAACGATTGAGCAGCTTTGTTGACTAGTGCGCCTCCAGACATTCCAATTGTTTGTGGCTTTTGATTTCGCCCAGTATTGATTAGCCAGTTTTCAACACCCACTGTACGCGATTCAACCTGCTCCAATTTTTTAGAGATTCTCCCAGCCTCTTCTTTGATCTCGGTTGTTATCTTGGTGAAAACATTACCATCTGCAATATCTTCAGGAGCAGGTCTCCACGAATAATCTTTACTGCCTATAGTCAATTGTGGTGAACTCTGCTGATACCAACAACCAGCAGGAGGATTTACGTCAGGTTCTATACGAAAATGACTCTCGTTATTCGTTCCCGTTGATGCCATCATGACCGCTGTCACTACAAATGAAACACTTACACGTTGCCATTGATTAGTAGATTTATTTGGACGGATGCCGGTAGCCCCTGCAGCAAAATAGAAAGTGTGTTGTAAATCTTGGCCATCCGGTAAACCTTTTACTCGAGTATAAATTGTATAGGTTACTTTATCTCCTACTTTGACAACTCCCCGATCCACCAAATCTTTGAAGTTATAAGCTAAAGCAGTCCATGATGTTTGTGTTTCAACAACTACATTACCTTGAAAAACATCCTTCGAAATTTTAACTTTATCTGCTGATTTAAACCACCAACGATTGTCTGCTTGCGCCCAGGTCAAAGCGCCATCAAAAGTTTTAGAACCGATTAACAGGTTTCTTACATCGTCATTAAAGTTTGCTACACTTTCTTTAACTTCTGAAATAACTTTCGTATTTCCGTCCACATCACTTACTAAGGTGTTGACCTTACTTGTAGTCTCAGTACTATTTTTCGTTAATGTTTCAATAGACAATTTAAATTTCTCAGAATCCTGTTCAACCTGGGTTACTTTTTTATCAATTTCACCTTGATCTCTTTGTACATCAGAAATAGTTCTTGTAACTTTTGAAAGATCCTCTGTTACTGTATTAAATTGCCCAGTAGCTTCTTCTTGCGCTTCTTCCACTTTCTTATTTAATTCTTCTTTTGTGAGTTTAATATCCTTACTCACCTGCTCCAGTGTATCTTTTTTAATTGATTCCACATCAGGAATAAGAAGCTCCCACCCTTTACCATTCCACACTTTTAAAATACCAGGTTTACCGTTACTAATATCTCGCCATAATGTTTTACCTACTATAAGATTATCAATTGGTGGGTTTTTAGCTTCAATAATATTTACCGTATTATTTTTCAGGTTTTCCTGGACCTTTTCAGCAATTTTCTTAGCGGATTCAGATTCTTTTTGAGCATCATTTGCTGTTTCAGCAGTTTCTTTAACCAACTTATCTAGCTGATCTAAAATTTCTTGTTTACTACCTAATGAAGCCAGGACTTTATTATAGAGCTTGCGTAATTCCTCGTTTGGATCAACAATTTCACGGTAATCACCAAATACATATTTATCTTGCATCGGATCTTTAAATGACTCATCGCCAGCGATTGCTCGTGCTTCAAGGTATAACTTGGGTGTAAATCCAGTATCTTTGATTCGGATTGTATCACCTTCATTAATTAACTCATGTGCCAATCCAAACACACGACCAATTGATTGTGCTTCAACTTCATAAGAAACAGATGTGTTTACACGTTTTTTCATCTCTGTTTTCATAAGAGTCATTAAACGGCCTGGAGTGATATCTTGTTCTGTCTCTGGAGTATAGAATCCGAATTTATGCTTTCCTTTTTCATTCCAGCGCTGAAACGCATCATTATCTACGATGTACGGCAAACCATTATTAATACTCTCAACTGTAATTATCTTATCTCCTTCACCTTTAACGAACCCTATAAGCGCTGTACAAATATTTTGAGAGTTTTCAATACGTTTGATTCCCATTAAATCTTTACCAAGAGTCACTTCTTTACCTATTTCTCGACCACGCTTCTTAACCATATCCACATAGCGACCAACGAATTGATTACCAACAACTTCAGCACGATACACAATTTCCAAATCAAAAAGAGAAGCGATATCCTTTAATAATTTAAGCGGATCGATAGGTTCATTAATAGTCATTGTATGAAAACCAGAGTATTCTGTACGGCCTCGTTTCCACTTTGTCCCTGTTAAAGCTATGTCAATAAACTCATTGACCGTTTTCCCTTCAATTCGTTGAGGATTGATAACACCTGCTTTTGCTAATAAAATCCACTCACCAGATGCATAAGTAATTACGGATCTATCATTAGAAACTTTTTCAGCTTCAGTAATTACATACGGTACAATAACACCGCTACGCACTTCTTTTAACACTAAGTTTTGTTGCAAGAGTGTAGCTGCTTGTTCTGTACCATCAGCCGTTGTAAAATCAAACTTATCAATATTGTTCTTGATTTCCCAATGCCGTTTATCATCCCAATAATCTTTAGATTGGATAGTAGAAACAATTTGTTCTGTTTGAAAATCAACAACATGAAGTATCCCACTTGGTGTCCTCATCTAAATCGCTCCCTATATTTAACCTTTGCTGTTCCTATATCAGAAGGAATAATTTCAAGTTTATTAGTACCTTTATTGATAACAGGAAAATTACTAAAAATATCTTTTATGTTAATAGCGTTTTTCCCTTCAATACTGACACGACTGTTTTCTGTATCAATCACGACTTTGTCACCAACATCGACTATATAAGGCGGTGTATTTTGATTATTTAAATTCACTTTCCAAAATTTCAAATCAGAAACTGTCATCGCTTCTACTGGCGGAACATCTTGCCACTGCATGATACTAATCTGTATTTGAGCTGCTTTTTCCATATGTTTATTGTCTTTATCAGTCCACCTTGCAAAGCGTTCTGAATCATCTTTTTCTGTTCCAGGAAGAAATTTTGAAATATAAGCCTCCCAATCGTTACCGGTTCTAGCGATCCACAACCTGCCATAATACTGATTCCATGTATTCGGATAATCACCACTCTCATAAATTAAACCTGTTTTTCCAGGTTTATTATCATATCCAATTACCATCGTTCCAAAATTTTGTTCAGCTTGCCAATAGAGGTCATTCATGGCAATTTTTGAAAGAACTTTGCTGTTTTCATCGAGTATCGCTATCTCAACTCGTCCCATTTCATTAATCGTTTTACTTTTACATGTAACGTGGGCTTGCATAATAAAATCTTGTACTGGCCCACCAGGGATACTCTTCTTAACAGCTGCGCCATGCCATCCATTACCTGATCCATAGTCCGAACAATAGAATTGGTAACTATCTGTTTTCATTTCACCAACTGGATTACCATCTTCCATAGAACTAACCTTACTCCACCCTACAGTTGTGGACATTTCATCCCATATAAGACGTTGATTTCTTTCTACAGGCAATTGCTCCATTTTTAATGGCATTCCAATACGAAAATAATCCGGTTCCTTTGAATATTTATCTTCAAACCATACATCTAAAAAAGTGTTTGGTTTCGTAATGTCAATCTCAATAATAGGATTAGAATGAACAGTTCCTTTGTTTTGAACATTTGCCGTTAACCCAAGCGCACCTGTTTGAAAATCTACTGTTCGAGTAGGTCCTAATTTATAAGGCATCGGACAAATAAACTTCAAAGTGCCTTTACCTAACGTAACGAAATCATCAGGATCAAACTCTTCATCAATCACAGCTAAATATGTTCTATCAGGAGTTACATCAAAAACTAGCTCAACTGCTTCTTCTGTAATTAACCAAGCTGCTATTTCTTCTTTTAACGTTTCTAAATCTGTTCCATCTGGAACGATAATTCCCACAGGAACAGGAAGTGGACGAGGATCTGTTTCCATTCCTAATAATCTCGCGCCTGGATATCCAGGTGTTTTTAAGAAATTACGTTTTAAAGGCGCCCATGTTGGTGGACTCCATCCTTTTTCTATTTGGATATATTCTTTTCGTTGATTGTTGAATGTAAAAGAGCTCATTTTGACACCCCGTTTCTTTATAAAATAAAAGAAACCCAAACCTAAAAGTCTGAGTTTCTTTTTGCTTCTCTTTCTTGATACTCGGTTGTATAGCGATAAGTACCGCGTGCCACGTCTCTTCCTTCTAAATTAACAGGTACTTCAATAACTAAATCTCCACCAAGCATTGGAATGACTCCACCGCCAGATGATCCTGAAGAATAATTAATCACTGGATTCGCAACACTAGCTGCCATAGCTTGTCTACTATTTGACATATTCCCATACACACCACTCATAACACTCTTTAACCCTGATAATTGACTCATTGAACTAGCCATCATCCGGCTCATATCACTCATTAGTTGATTCATAGTTCCAGTGATACCGAGGGATCTTTCTTTTGAAGATAACGGTGTAACTGTGATAGAATTCCCTCTTTTAGTAAACAGTTCGGGTCCTTTTTCTCCAGTAATAAATGAGCCATCTCCTACAGGTTTTCCGCCTTTCGCAAGCATTGGTACATGTGGAATAGTTGGAGCGCTAACTCCTGGTATATTGTTTAATAATTCTGCTGGTGTATTAAAGCCATCTATAAATTTATTTATGATACGAATAATTCCATTGATAGCTGTACGAATACCACTTTTAATACCATCCCATACGCCTAATACTGCTGATTTCATGCCTTCAAATGCCCCACTAACCGCATCTGTTACCCAACGAACAGGCGTCATAATGGCTTCTTTCAATCCATTCCAGACAGAAGATGCGGTTGACTTGATACCTTCCCAAATGTTTGAGAGGGTTGATTTAATACCATTCCATACGTTACTACTTGTGCTACTAATCATGTTCCAAACCGTTGAAATGGCTTCTTTGATGCTATTGAATACAGAACTCGCTGTGGAAACAATTGCGTTCCATAAGCTAGATAGATAGCTTTTAATCGTATTCCATACTGCACTTGTTGTGGAACTAATCGTATTCCATGTATTCACAATCCAATCTTTTATTGAGGTGAATATTGGCGTTACAAAAGCTACTAACCCGTTCCAGCATGATTGTAAGAAACTCTTAACAGCATTCCATACAGACATTGTTGCTGAACTGATTGTATCCCACACAGCAATGATCCAGGACTTGATTTGTTCAAAAATCGGCATAACAAACGCTACAAGCCCATTCCAACAGGAAACTAAGAAATTCTTAATTGTTTCCCATACAAGACTTGTAGTAGAACTAATGGTATTCCAACATTCAGAAATGAAATTCTTGATACTTTCAAATATTGGCGTAGCAAAGTATAAAATAGCCGTCCAAATTGCTTGTAAGTATTGAGTAATAAAACCCCATACAGTTTGAATCACTGTGGAAATGCCATTCCAAATCATAGAGAAGAAATCAGCAATTCCTTGTAAAATAGGAGTTAGAAAGGCAACTAGTCCATTCCAAGTGTTAATGAAAAACTCACTAATCGCTGTCCACACTTCAGAAGTAGTTTGACTGATACCATTCCAAACTTCCGATAATGTTTCAACTACTCCATCCCAAATCCCAGTCAAATACTCCACAATTGAATTCCATATTTCTGTAGTCGTTTCAACAATAGAATTCCATATTTCAGATAAAGACTCAACTATCCCATTCCATAACTCTATTAAGTATTCCTTAATCGAATTCCAAACTTCCGATGTAGATTCACTAATGCTATTCCACGTTTCACTTGCCCATTGTACAATTCCATCCCATATTCCTACTAAGAACTCTCCTATTGCATTCCAAGCATCAATGGTCCATTGTTTGATATCATCCCAATTTTTATAAATTGCAACACCTAGAGCGACAACAAGTGCTACTATTATCGGAATAATAGCAACCAACCCTGTCATCGCCCATCCTATACTTGTTATAACAGCAACTATTGGTGCTAAAGCCATGAATGCTCCTGCAATTACACCAATAGCAACTGCAATCGCTGTTAACGTTGCTGCTAATTCAGGATTATTAGAAATCCATTCAGCGAATTTAGAAACAAGATCTGCTATAACGGCAAGAACAGGCTGAAGAGCAACTTGTAAATCTTGCATTGCTTGTTGAAATTTAACCGCTGGAGATGCATCTATTTTAGAAGTAGCACCCTGTAAGTCCTCTACTCCTTTTTTTAAATCGACTTGTTTACCTTCCGCTTTCAAAATGGTATCGATAATTTTCTTCCCTTGGTCTTCCCAAAGAGTACCGAACATCTTCGTGCCAAGTGCATTTCTGTCTGTAGCATTTTCAACACCAGCTAAAGCCTTAGTTGCTTCAAGCATAGCCTTTTGTCCATTTTCACCACCGCCAGCAATTGCCTGACCCCATTTTTCAAACTGATCCGCCGAGATTTTTGTTTTATCTAAAACCTCTTGCATAGATTTATCTACACCCGCACCAAATTCGGCCATTTTAATACGACCTTCTTTTACACCCGATATGTTCAACAGGATTCGCAACATCCTGCCAGTTCTCTTATGAACTTCTGTACATCACTATACAGACCAGACTATATCATCATCTTTTATATAAGATGCTCCCCATTTCGGATATCATCAGCTTACACCCTACGCTTTTCAGCTAGTCGTTGCACGTTCCTTTGTTAAAGGCTTCGCTCAGTATTGTCTCTTTTGAGAGTTCCACTGAATTAAAGGAGTTTTCTATGAATGTCGCCACTCATAGGGACAATCATTTATCCAATAGGTTATCGATATTCCAACTTTTAGTATCTACTCCTGCTGACATGATTCCTTGGACTTCTTTAGCCGAAAATCCAGCTTGAATCATCTGATCCCCATATTCTGCGATAATATCTAATTGTTCGGGTGGAAAACCTGTTTTTAATAACGTATTAACTAACCCCAATGCTTCCTCGTTAGTAATACCTAACGTTGCACCAATCTCATTGGTTTCTTGTATAAGTTCATTAAAATCAATTCCAGCATAGGATGCTGCAATAGTCGCTGCCCCTTTAACTACAGCGGCATTTGTTTCATCAGAAGCATCCTTATTTAATGCCCATTGTCGGCGAACACCTTCTAATGCTTCTTCAGCGTCAATACCATAAGTACTAACGCCCCTAATAGCTTCTTCCACTGATTTTTTCGAAGACTCTGGAACATCAAAAGTGATATCAATCTTAGTTTTCAATTTTGACATATCCATTGCTTTTTCGACTGCACTAGCAATACCGCCACCAGCTGCCATACCACCAATGACATTTTCCAATCCTATTTTTAATCCTTCAAACTTTTTCTCAGTTCTCCCAGCTTCTTGTTGTAAATCTCTCAGTTCATTTCGTACTTGCTGAATTGAATTCCCAGCATCCACAGATCGTAGCGCACGTTGTAACTTTTCAATATCAGCTTCCGTTCCTAAAGCTTCACGACCAATAAGACCAATTGCTTGTTCTAACTGTCGACTTGTAGCCGATCCACTTTTAATTGCATTTACAAGACGATTACCTAATGCGCCTGCAAAATCATCCACGCTTTTGCCTGTAGCGCTAAACAACGTTTCTAATTGTCTTGTTGAACTTGCCACATTTTCTTGTTCAGCTTTCATATTACCAAGCTTATTTTTCAAACCATCAAGTGACCCTTGTGTAAATTCAATTTCACGTCTAAACGCACGATATTGTTCTTCCGATATCTTTCCATTTTGGAATTGCGCTTGAACCTGTTGCTCCGCTTCTTTTAATTTATCGAGCTTTTGTGTAGTGTTTTCAATTTGTTGTGTAAGCAACTGTTGTTTTTGGGCTAATGCTTCCACATTACCAGGATTAAATTTTAAAAGGCGCTCTACCTCTTTCAGTTCGGTCGCTAAGCTATCACTCTGTTTATTTACATCTTTTAAAGCGTTTTGTAACGGCTGCGTATTCCCACCAATTTCAATCGTAATCCCTTTGATTTTTCCTCCAGCCATTCTTTCACCCCTTTCTTAGAATGAATCAAAGTCTTTTTGGTTTGCTTTTCTGACTTTTTCTTTGTCTGGATTCTCCATTTCAGCGAATTCTGCAATATAATCAAAACAATCTCCAATTGTCATGACTTCCAAATCCCAATGCGTTAATTTCGCTTTATAACAAAGAGCAAGGAACGTATCAGTGGTTAATTCTTCATCACTGAACGTCCCTTGCTCTCCATTACTTTTCTTTATTTTTTTTTTGCGCCCATCGTACTTTGAATCATATCCATAATTTCCGGAATAATCTCTGAGATAGGGAATTCATCAAAACCGTCTAACCATGTAATTGGCTCAGCAATTTCTGGATTTGCTGTTTTTGCGTATAACCAAACTAAATCATAAACAACTTCAAAATCTAGCTTACTTAAATCTGCATTTGCTAAATCAATAGTGGCTAGTGAACCCTCTTGAGGATTTGAAGGGGACAAAATCCCTAACTTAAACATATCAGCAAATAAATCACGTCTGAATTGTGCTTTATATCGTTTAACAGTAGCTGCTGTACTTTTTAATCGGACTTGTTTTCCGTCTATTGTAATTGTCTTTTCCATTTACTATTACGCTCCTTTAGGTGCTGCTGGTGTTTTTACATATACTTTTTTGTACCAGTCGTTATAAATTGCTTGCGTTGTTTTAGCAGTCGTTTTCGTTTTAACCATAGGTCTTCCCCCTGGTGCTAAAACAATTGGACTAGAAACAAACTTCAGTTCATTTGTATTTGGTTCAGCCGAACTTGTTTTTGTTTTAGATGCAAGTGTTGGACGACTTGCTGAACAGTTATACATAACATGTCGAGTTGCATTGACATCACCATCAAACTCAAATAATAATGCGAATGGTTTTCCTTTTGCATCAGCCAATTCATTTAATACACCATCCGTTTCGTCTAATTCTTCACCGAGTGCATCAATAGCAAATTTTTCTGGGATAGTAGCAATACTTAATGTTCCATCGTAACCCTGATTATTACTTGCCGCATAATAAAGCATGTCATCTGCATAGAATTCAATTAAATCACCGCGTGGCTCAAATGTTAGTTCAACTCCACCAGGTAATGGAATTGGCGTCCCAAATGTAACTAAGAAATCTTTAATATCAAATGGCACGTAATGTACATTTTTCAAACCGAATGTTACCTTGTTTTCATTCATTTACAACAACCTCGTTTCATATGTTTTTTGAAATAATTTCTCAGATTCAATAAAAATCCCATACGAGTCATAAGGTATTTCATGATCGTCTAGAACCTTTTCCAGCTTGGCTTCTGCAACCAAGTCCTTTTTTGTGGTATAAAGTTCGATATTTACATCATTTATCTTGTGATAGACCTTGTTATCAGCCATTAAATTTGCTGAACCATCCACAAGAAAACAGATATAAGGCGGCTCCGGAACTGGATTACCAGGTGTTGCTGTGAAATGCGAATAAGCCACAGGATAACCTGTAGCTTCAAGAATTTTTATAAATTCTCCTAATGTTACTGTCATGATTCAATTGCCCTTTCAATACGTTTTGGCAATTCATCAATTACATACTCTTCAACTGGACGAATATGTACTTTCTCTGGTACTCGTCCACCATCAGCTTTCGCATGACCATTTTCTAAAAGATGCGTTAATTGTCCTTTTGTATTATGGATAACAACAGCTTTATCAACTTTTTTCTTGCGCCAGCCTTTTCGATAACCACCTGTTTTTTTAGGACTATTTTGTCTTAACTTATCTACAGCGATATCAGCTACATCTTCTTGTGCATTTGTTAATTCTTCTTCCACAACATTTGCATATCTTTGTAATTCTCTAGCAAGCTCTCCCGCAAAATCGTTCATATTAAACATGCTCCTTTGCGATAATAGTCCATGTTTGATACATTTCATCATCATTCATTGGTGGTTCGATAATATCAAAGATACGACCTTTCATATTAATTCGCATTTCTTCCGTAATACCAGAAGTGTATGGAATTACGAATCGATAAACTCGTGTAGCTTGTGAAGCGGAAGCTTCAATGTACTCAGATCCTTTCACTGTTCTTATCATCGCCCAGGCTTTTTTAAATTCTGGCCAAGATGTTTCGATTACTTGGTTTAATTCATCTTTTATTACTACAGGTTGCTCAATGCTAATTCGATTTCTAAAATCACCTGTATTCAGTGGTTTTTTATACTGAAAAGGACGCATATTAATCACCGTCCAATTTAATTTCTTCTAACGCTTTATCAACACCTAAACTATTAATCTGACTTAAAAAATTCTTGTCAAAATACTCTAAGGCATCGTTATAGGCATAACGAGAGCGTTCAAAGACTAATTCCTTGAACTCCTCGTTATTATTTAAATCATAATCGCCACAAACTCTTAATAAAGCCTTATTGGACGTAGAAAGGATACGCTTTAGGTTATCGTCTTCCTCATCTCCTAAGTGCATCCTTTCTTTGAACTCTTGCAATATTTCATCTGAAATTGTTGCGTTTCTCATTTACTTCACCCTTTATTTAGTTTTTTGTTTCTGCAGGTGGTGTAAATGAAATTTCTAAATCGTAAACAAGAGCCGCTTTATTATCTTTCGGTTTCCCATTAGCAAATTGTTTAATTGTATAAAGAGTAGCATCTTCGAAAGCTAATGTTTGATCAAATTCTTTTAGCTTGTATCCACCTGCGATTGCAGCAATATATTGTCCTTTTACAAAGAATAATGCTTTACCAACAGGAACTTCCTCACATTCGACAGGTTTAATGTTATAAGGCAATGCCATTACCCATTGACCTGTTGCGGTCTGGATTGTATTACGTGCTTGTACGCCAATCGCATCAATCGGGTTAACTACCATTACAATTTTATTTAATACTTTTCTGGATTTCCCTTTGGCATCAACAGATAAAGCTTTTACTACTTCATAAAGTTCGCCTGCTACAATTTCCCCTTTATCAGACGGAGCAAATGTTAATTTGCCAGAAGATTTTTTATCAGTAACAGCGCCTGTTTCTGGATTAACATCTTTCATTAAACCAACTGGTTGATGTGCTACGGATCCGCCGCCATTAATAAAACCAAATTCTAGACCGACAGAATATGTTTCTACTAAAACAGTTCGAACGTAACGTTCAATCCACTCCGGTCCAAGTTCCTTCATATCATTCGGAATTGCTGCAAATGCAGTTAATTTAAGTTGGCCAATTTTTTCTTGTTTGAAGATGGCATCAATTTGTCCACGGATTTCCCCGAATAATTCGCCCCATACATACGCCTTCGTTGCATCAGAATAAATAAACTTCGTAACTGCTCCTAAATCTTGCAAACCAATTTCAGCTAATAATGGATGTTCCGTAACTAAATCTTCAAACACACGCTCTTGCGTCGTTACAGGAAGGATTGAGCCATCTGTAAATCCACCTTCTTTAACAACTGCATTGAAGAATTTTGTTTCTGCTGAAGTTAAAACATTTTGACCACGTTGCTGTAAAATGGAACGATCAAGCATATCGTTATTTACTTGTTCACGAACTGTATTTGCTACATCTGTTTGTAATGCATCAAAGAAACCTTCAAACGCTGACGTTTGTTCTTGTTCTGTACTTTCCGCGTTAGTTAAAGTATCCGTCAATTTTGCTTTTGCCTTATTAAATGCTTCAGATTTATTAAATTTAATAACCATTATGTGTTTCCCCCGTTTTTTATAATTTTAAAAGGAGCCCTTTAATCCCACTGTTTTTTACAGGTTTAGGATTCGGCTCCTTTGGTTGTTCTTCTATATTGTTTTGTAAATCATTCAGGATTTCATTTTTTAATCCTGATAATGCTGCATTTAAATCTTCTTTTGTAATTCCTTGGCCTTTGTTCATGGTTCCATTTCTAAAGCCATCGATTACTTTCTGCGGAAGCATGGCAGCAGTAGCCGTTGAAGCTGTCATTTTAACCTGATTCTCCATAAACATGATTTCATCCGCGAAATTGTTTTCTAATGCTTGTTGCGGACCCATCCAAGTTTCTTCAGCCATCATATTAAGTAGTTCCTCTTCTGATTTACCACTTTTAATGACGTAGGCATTCACAATTGCTCGATCTGTTATTTTCAACATCTCAGCCGCCTTTTCCATGTCACGGTGATCTCCACCATGCCACTTAGCAGCATTGTGAATCATGATTTTTGCTGTTGGAGAAATTCGAACTTTATCACCAGCCATCGCAATTACAGAAGCTGCACTTGCTGCTAAACCAACAATTTGAACTTCCACATGACCAGGATAATTTTTTAATGCTGTGTAAATTTCTGAACCCTCATCTACATAACCACCAGGACTATTGATTGATACAATTAAATCCTCACTATTTGCGTTATCCAGTTGTTTTGTAATCTTACCTGGGCTTGTCGCATCCATTTCGAACCAATCATAAATCCAAGCTTCATCATTCGAAATAATTGGCCCTTTCACGTCAATTTTCACCGTCATTTGTATTCTCACCTCCTTCAGATTCAGTTAGTTTCGTATAGTTTTTTGTAATATGATGTGTATTTAAGTTAGGATCACCAGAAACTTCATATCCTACTTCTAATCGAATCTCATTCCCTGTAAATGCACTTGAAGAAATGAGTTTATCGATGCTTGTCGCAAGATCAAATATACTTTGATAAGAAACAGCTTTAACTTCAATTTTGTGACCTGAAAGATACTCTTCTTCTTCAAAAAATTTAACGTTTGCTTCATCAGAAAGCTTTTTTAATAAAGGTTTCACTGTGAAAAGCATATAATTTTTCGTTTGCTTCTCAACATCAGCCATTTCGCCATATATCAAAGCAGTTGGAATACCAAAAGCCATTGCTACTTGATTTAAGAAACCATTCGTTACTTTATTGATTTCCTCCACACTCTGACCAGAATTCCCTCCGCCTGATGTTTCAGCATACTTAAAACCTGGTTGTTGCGGAATAATAGCAACATCTTTTTCACCAATAGCTTTATACATGTTATCAATAAATTCTTGAAGCTTCGCTTGATGTTCTTTACTCTTTGCCGCAAGCATGTCCATGTCAACTGTTCCGCGAATTTGATTCTTACGTTTTTGAGAACTTAATATCCTACCGAATAAATCACCATAATCAGTAAACAAACCATCGATAAGAGGTGATAACTTATCATTCCTGTATCTTAAATGAATGACTTCACTTTGTTTAAAACTTCTTTTAAACTGATAATCTTTTACAGTGACATTTGTAAAAGTATCTTCAAACACAGCATATTCGTTATGTTCAAAGTCATCAGCAATAAGTAGATCACCATCATCCGCTTGGATAATCAAAGCTTCATTATCATAAATAAGTTTGTAAATGAAACTCTCCCAAAAAGTACTAGCTGTCATATTCTTATTTGGTCTAATATTTAATCGGTAATAAAGCTCATCCTTTTCAAATTCTTCTCCATTTTTCACTCTGAATTCCGACTGACTTATTGTTCTTCCTAAAAAAGAAATACATGTATCAATCGCTAGTCGCTTCATATGGACTCTATTTGCCTTTTCGATAAACATTTCCACATCAAACATAAATCCTACTTCACTATTTCTTTTAAATACTGCGTCCAACCATCCAATGATTATCACCCCCTTTATTAGAATTTAATACCGTCTAACATAAAGTCGAATTCATCCACAAGAATTTTATCCGCTTGCCATAATGCATGGATAAAGGCTTGGAATCCATCTGTTTTCCTTTTGAATTCGTCTTTTTTTAAATACTCTTTGTTTCCATCTTTTTTGATATGAACGTAAACGTTATTCGTGTACCAACGCATTAAAGGGTTATCTCCAAAGATAATATGGTTATTAGCAAATAGTGTTTCAACCCTTGGAGCTAAAAGTGAATGAATCGCTTTCGGATTACGGATATATAATAATATGAAACCTTCCGCCTCGAGTGCTGTTTTAACCAGATCCAGACGGAATGTATCGGCTACTATTGTATTAACCCCATACAATTCTCGCATTTTTACAAACCAGTCTACAATGTGAGAGATATTAATAACCGGCTCATCTAAAATAGTAAGCAATCCTTTTTCTTCCCATTCCTTAATAGGTACTTTTAATTTCACTTTATCCAAAAAGCCTTTCCTTACAAAGGAATGGGATTTCCAAATATAATCTTCACCATACTTAAATAGTAGCCCTACTGCCGCAAAATCTTTGATACTAGCAAAATCGAGCCCGCCCACAGCTATTTTATGCCTTAGATCTGGAATTTCTCGAAGGCTTACTCCATCTTCTTCAAAACCAGTACGCATGATTTCTTCCCATGGGGCTACAGACTTCGTTAAATCCACTTCTGGTAAGTTCATTCTTTTCGTCATAAAGTTTTCTCTGTTAGATGGGTCATTTTCAAGGTTTTTATACTGGCGCATAACTTTTTTAAACAAACCTCTAGCATATTGACTCATAGGCTTACTAAACATCGGGTTTGCTTTTTCCCACATATCGGGATTGTCTACTTCCTCAGGATTATCCAACTTACAAATAAAAGGAAATAATCTATCCTCTTTTTCTTTCCCTTTCAGGATATTCATAGCTCGCTCTTTCATTTTGTCAAGATAACCTTCACGAACAAATCCGTCTGTGGTAATAAAAAATTCCCTAGAGTTAGGAACTTTACCTAAACCACTAGAGAATACCTCTACAACATCGCTATTTTCATACCTATGTATCTCATCATAAATAACACATCCATCTCTTAATGAGTCCTTACTTCCTGCATTCGATGTATGAAATTCAAAAGTCGAACGAGTCGCTTTATTCGTAATTAATTGTTTTGTTGATACAAACAGTTCGTCTAATATCTCATGCTTTTTATTCTTTTCATAAACATCTATAAAAGAAGTCTTAGCTTGCCTTTCTGTATTAGCAACTACTGATACATTATAATGCTCAATACCATGCAATTCACTAATAAAGAAGTGTGTCAATGCGCTAATTAATCCGTTTTTACCAGCACCCCTTGCCATCATCCAGAAATGCTGATCAAAATAAACATCCTCATATTCATCAAACAAAAACACAAATGCTATTAAAAATTTTTGAAAGGAATTTAATTTAAAATGCCACTTTTCTATGAAAGTTACACATTTATGAATTAAATCTATATCGAAATGTAAATCATTACGGGTTAATATATCTTGCTTTAAGTAATTAATAAGCATGATACGCTCTTTATTTAATACTACTGTTCCCGTTTCATATAGTTCTATATATTCCCTTACATACTCATGAACAATCATATTAAATCACTTGCCGAATACTTCTTAATTTCTTTTTTATTACTTCCTTCTGGCAACAAATCTGTTAGTTGTTTAATGACTCTTTGATATGATTGATCGCGGGTATTATATAGTCGGGCAACAGGTCGTTCTCTTTCATACGGATCTGTTTTATCAGATTGTGAGAACATTTCATAATCACCATTCTCAGATATATCTATCCACATCTCATTTAATAAAATTCGTAATCTTGCTGCTTGAATAATTAATCCCTCAACCACTTTTAACTTACTGGGTGGGATGTCTTTAAATAATCTTTTTAAACGATTTTTTTCTTTGTTAACTAGCACCTCACGCTCATCAATGTCCGCCATACTATCACCTCGATTCAATCATATTTTCATACTGGGTAGGGGTCCTATGTGATAGAGCTCAAAAATCTGGAAAAACGACCCCCTCCTCCGGTGCCCCTTAGACGATAAAAAGGTGAAAATAAATAAGGGGGGGTATTAGTTTAAGATTACTAATTGAAGTTTTACCTTTGACAGTATATCTTGGTAATTGTTTTTATATTTAATTGAACAAGCAATATTCTTTGTTATATTATATTTTTTCATAACCTCATACATCTTCATGTGTTCAACCCAGAAGTCATAATATATATTGATAACTGTACGACTATCTAACCTTGGTCTTAATCCATTATCAATAGCATGTTTAACATTCTCTTTAGTTGTTACCCATTCTAAATTCTCCACATGATTATTTAGTTTGTTCCCATCCTTATGGTTTATCTCTGGTTTGTTTTCTGGATTAGAAATAAAATAAAGCCCAACCAATCGGTGGACTTTGTAATGTCTTTTATTTAGTTTAATTCTCAAGTACTTTCCATCATGTAATTCTGGTTTTAATACCCTTTTAGTTCTTCGGTTTCTAATCCTACCATGATTAGATATCTCATAATTATGACTTTCAATTCGCTTCCATGCTTCTAAGATACTCACCACTTCTCATCATTCTCCCATTTGTTTACCTTCTTAATAAACACCCTACCATGCTCCTTGTTATGGCAATCCACACAGACTGTTTCAAGATTGTTTATATCTAATGCAAGCTCAGGATGATGTTCGAGTTCTTTTATATGATGGACAACGAGTTGAATCTTCTTACGCTTGGCACTCTCACTGTATTCATTGGTGTCCGTTTGCACTCGACCGTTGCGCTTACATTCCTGGCACTCATAGTTGTCACGCTTCTTTACTTGCTCACGTATACTCTTCCACTCACCACTGTCATAGAACTTACGCTTCTGCTGTTTGGTTTTGTATTCCTTCATTACACATTACACCACCATCTGCACACCACTTACAGCGTAATCCATCCTTTGATTTTGCTATTCGTTCACTATACTGTTCCGTATATCCACATGCTTTACATCTAAACTGTACAATCTTTTGTACCCTTTTACTTCTTAATAGATCGTCTATTAGTTTGTTCATTAAACTTATATCGGCTTCTTTCTTTACTGCTGGTGTTAGATTGTTATGAAATCCCTCTATTACTTCAATTAAGGTTGGCAACTTCTCTACATCTACATACTCTTCAATATCATCTATCCCAACCGAATGTATAAGCGTACTAATCGCAATTGCTTTCTCAAGTTTAGTTAATTGCATATATCCTCACCCCTTACACTTAAATCCTTTCTCCATCTGTCTCTTTCTAGTAATTCTTTTATTGATGTTTGTTTCAGGTATTCCACGGAATAAAACATAGGTTTCCCGCCATACAGCTTGTAATACTTAACATCTATTCCAGCTTTTTTATGCGCTTTTTCAAGAGGTTTAAGGTATTTGATATATGCTTTCTTATCAATGAGCATAAGACCAAGCGCAGCAATCTTACCATTTAAAACGCTGTCCAATTATCCTCACCCCTTATCTTCTAATAAACTAGCAATCATTTTATTTAGTACACTTAATGTTGCTTCTCCACACTCTTTCTCTGTTGCACCGTTTACTATCGGTCCGAACTCTTCTTCTAATCGTTGTAAGTCAATATGTTTAGCAAGTGCATCCTCACCTACCGCTACGAGGATTGAGCTAACAATACCTATCTTCTCAAGTTTAGTTAATTGCATCTACCTCACTCCTTCTCTATCAAATGCAACACGTTTGCGCTTATCTTTCCTTAACGACAAACAAGACACCACCAAGATCACGGCAGCGCCTACAATAATTACTATTGGTTTAATCATGCTTTAAATCCTGATGCTTGATGTATCACTATTAATACGTTGTGCAATTGTATCAGCATGAACTGAAATCTTTGTTTGAGGAAAACCGGAAAATTTATTTGTTAATCTCTCCAACTTCTCCAATGCAGCCACACATTCATTAGCAGCTATAGTTACTTCCTTCATTTGTTTTAATGCTTCCGTTGTTTCAACATTCAGTTCAATTGTTAATCCTTGAATATTCTTTTTTGTATCATTTGATTGTCGTTTATAATTATTAATCACCCACACATCTACAAAAGCACCATTACATTTTGGACAAACCGTTACTTCTCGATACTCCTCTTTAGATGGATAATAAACTTTATCCATATGACCACATACTAAACATTTAGCTTTATTAAAATACTTTTTCCCTTCATTCATCTTACTCACTCCTTATCTAATAAAACGATTGTTGTATTATGTTTTAAGTTATGAATACAACATTTTCCTTCTAATAAAATTCTTTTCCCTGTAATCGATGTTCCACAATCATTACAAATAAGTTTCACTATTTCATTACCATCAGAAATAACTTTAGATGTATTAACCTCTTCAATAAACCAAACATTAACCGGATATTTGTGTTTATTAATTGGTACAGTCTTATACTCAATTTTCTTTTGCACTATGTACTCTTTCCCTAATGTATCCAGCGCTTCCATAACTTTATGTAGTTCATCTAAGGATTCAATACGCTTTTTGTATACGTCCACGATATCCACCACCTATGTAATTTTCACATAATAAAAAGCACCCAATTCGGGTGCTCGATATACTGATATATTCATAAAAAAAATATAAAAAAACAGAGAAATTCACCTTTATTTATTGATACGCATCACAATGCGTGTTATAATAAGTATAGAAAGTTGAAAGGAGGTAATAACGATTTCTAGTAGGGAAGTAATTAAGAGGTTAAAAAAAGAAGGATGGTTTATAGTGAACATTGAAGGCAGCCACCATCAGTTCAAACATCCTTCTAAGATTGGCAAAGTGACTGTGAAACATCCGTGCAAGGATATTCCAAAAGGTACACTTCGCTCAATCTATAAGCAAGCGGGTTGGTTATAAACCACCCCTTGCTTTCCCTAATTATACAAGAAATCGTTATAAAAACAAATTATGAAAAAAGACTATTACGTTTATCCCGCTATCCTTGAAAAGTCTTCAGATGGTTACGGTATTTACTTTCCAGACCTTCCTGGTTGCGTTTCTCATGCAGATACACAAGAAGATGCTTTAAAGGAAGGTAGAGAAGCATTAGGACTTCACTTATATGGTATGGAAAAGGATAATGAATCAATTCCCGAACCGACACCAATTGATAAATTAGAATTAGATAAAGATGAAAATTCTTTTTTAATTGATGTTTGGATGCCACCACTTAGAAATAAAGACAAAACAACTTATAAAAGAAAAAATGTAACTCTTCCTTCTTGGTTAGAAGAATACGCAACTCATAAAGGCGTTAATTTTTCCGAGATCCTTGTAGAAGGTTTGGAAATGCATTTGGGCATTAAAGATAAAAAGAATACACCATAAAGGACGCCATAAGCGTCCTCTTTTTTATATAAGCTATTTGTTACTCATATTCATTTTTTATTCTTCTTTGAACCGACACTATAAGATAGGCACGTATCAGCTCAAAGAAGAGCAAAAGCTCTCCTTATGGACCGTTTAATTATTTTGTATTCCTGCATAATCACAATTAGATTCGAAAGTTCTCTTTGTAATTATTTACTCGCCCTATAAACGCCAGTTCATTCAAACAGACATCCATAAAGCTTTATTCGGTAACCAACCCATTCAAATTTTACAGTTACTATTAAAAATAGAAAAGAGCAACCATGCACCAGTCGCTCTTACGTAAAATTCTATGCTATTACTATAATTCATTTTTTCAATAGATACCATATGTAAAACTTACTGTAAGAAAAGTGTAAGTTCCTCAGCAAGCTTTATCCTTCTAGAAATTTCAGCATGCTTCTGATATACATAACTACTACTATAGCCTAATTCCCTAGCTATAGATTCTAATGTTTTTCGCTGCACATACTTACCAAATAGAATTTTATTTTCTAGCCCTTCAAACTTACTAATTAATATTTTGAGGTCGTACTGATCGTTCATCTTATTCGCTAGTTCATATTCTATAGCCGCTATGTGTTCCTCTATTTTCGCACCATCTGAATCAGCAGTTAACTTATACTTTGATAAATCACCAACACTCCAACGCATTAATTCTCTTTTACTCCTATGCAATTTATTTTCTAAATAAATGATTTCATCTTCCAACTTTTTATAATCTTTAAACCATTCAAACAAGGGTTGGCTCACCTGCTTCCTCTTTCACCATGTAAACTCATTTCTTCATGTTACGTTTATTTAACTGTTTTCTTAAATGCCCGTAACTCACATTAAACTTTTTAGCAATTTCAATATATTTCATTCCATGTTCTTTAAGTTTCATGGTTTCTTTACAAATTTTATTCCATTCGTCTTCTGTTCTTTGTATGGATGTTTTAACAAAAACTTTACCACCCAAAACAACCCCTATTTCATTCAATCTCTTCCCTACTTCACACTTTGTCCAACAATACACAAAATCACGAGAACATTTATTGTCACACTGACGGCAATGATTATCTGTTAATCCTAGTATTTCCATCCTCGCTTCTTTTGGACTCATATAGTAACCATTCCTAACTTATCTACATGATATAAATAATCAACAGGTGCTCTATTAGTTTGTGGTACTATATACGCTCTTTTCTCAAATTCCTCTCTTGGAATGGACTTTCTTCCTCCGTCATAAAGCATAGCTTCATAGTATTCTGCTACTACAGAAACAGGAACAAAATAAATAACCTGATCCGTTCTGAACTCTATTAAAAAGAAACAAATTGCTCCCTGTTCTTGTGTATCCTTTAAATAGTCAATTTGATGTCTACTTATATTATCTAACGGGAAGCTCGTGGTTTTTTCAGTAGATTTCGCTTCAAAATAAACAGCTCTTCCTTTGTACACACCGTCATAATCTACTGTAGATTTACTTTCCCATGCACTTTTAGTTATATTGCCTTTCTTATCTGTCTTTATCACTTTTATTGGTGTAGGGCGCTTATTAAATACTCCTACATTCGCCGCTTTATACATACGGCATGTATTGTTTAATAAAAGCTCAAATGACATTCCTCTATTTGCGTAACCCATGATACTCCCTCTCTTTCTACTCAAATAAAGATTTCTTCTTAAATCCCTTCAAAATAGCTATCCGAATCCTCACCTTGTTTCCACATTTCAAAAGTTTCCTCACGACCATCTTTATAAGTTACAGAAACAGCAGGTGTTGCCCATCTACTTGAAGCATAAACATACGTATCATTTTGTGGAATATATCCTTCATCGCTATTCCAAACTTCTCCCGATGTGCATCCCCAATCTTCAGCAAGCCCAGCTTCAACAGATTGAAAAGCTTCTTTATTTTTTTCAATGAAAACTTTTAATAATTCCCAATTAATTTGACGAAATCCTCCTTCACGTTCTGGCATTGTTGGTCCTACAATAAAACCACTTGCAAAGCTCATATATCCTTTATCGATACTTTTCATCTCTCATTCTCCTGTTCTAATAAAATTCAAATTTAATAACATTCCAGGACTCTCTCATTTCAGAAAGTCCTGGGAATATAATTTACTTAACTTGAACCAACGGATTAGCTTCTCCACTCACTTGTGGTAATTTACCATCCCATTTTTCTATCTTTTTAATTTCTACAATTTCTGGAGTTAAAGACTTCTTAATAATCTCATTTGCTTCAGCTTTTCCTCTTGCTTCCTCAATGGCTTTCTCTGCATTGATTGTAGCTTGCTTTTTCTCAATCTCTGCTTTTTCAAGGTTTTGTTGAGCGTCTACTACTCCTTGAATCGCTTTCGCTGTATTTGCGTCTGGTTTAGGTGCTTCTAACGTAACGGAATCTACTAAGAATCCAGTAGTATCTACCATTTTTCTAAATTCCTTTTCTATCGCTCCATTAATTTCCCCTTGATGCTGGAATACCTCAAGAACTGAATAGTTTGAAAAAACGTTTAATGTAGCTTTCTTAAGTCGAGTCTGCAACCACCCGTTCTCAATCACATCTGGAGCTTGTCCTTTGAACTTGTTATAAATCTTAGGAAGTTTCTCTGCATCATTCATGTAATCATAAGATAGACTCACTGTTAAAGGCTTACCATCTTTGGTTTGTACGCTGAATTTATCCACTTTTACCGTTTCTGTTGAAATAGGATAAGCTGTTACACGTTTAAATGGTGAAACTAAGTGCCACCCTTGTCCTAAAGTCTCCTTTTCAATTCCTGTACTTCTGTTATAAACAACACCTGCATGTCCCTGGTCAATCACCTTTACGCTCATTGCAGTTAAAATTCCACCTGTTAAAAGACTGAATCCTACTACTGCTGCACCTACGATTTTCTTTGTATTCATTTTATTTTTCCTCCTTGAATATGTTTTTAATTTTTAATACTACATTTCCAATACACTCAAAAACTCCTAATTTACCTGCTACAATCCATAAAAATGACAACATCATGATAAACACTATAATTCCTACAAATAACGAGAACATTGCATCACTCCTCTCTCTTTATCTTCACAGCAATCCAGCGTGGTATTTTTGTATATTTTAAGAGTGCAAACATGGTAGTTTCCGTATCCCCATTCACAAATGACCAACAAACTCTTCCCATCATTCTGTCCCACTTAAACGTTGGATCAATTTTTTCTTTGTATGGCCATAACGTTTTGTTCTCTTTAATAGTTATATTTCCCATACCTTTCCTAGCTTTTTTAAACCATTTGTAATCTTTATTGTTACCCTTACATGCATATAAACCATATTGAGTGCCTCTTGCATATCGCATTTTAAATGTATCCCCTTATCCTTTATTTGAGATTGAGCAAACTATTTATTCACTTGCTTTATCCAACCATATCTTCAGCGAAAAATAGCATTTCTAAATTATCTATTGCAACCTCATATATTTGATGCGAGTTCATAATTTGTACAGTTGCTCTATCATCTATTACATGTAAAACACGAGATGCATACACATCATCCGTTACAACATCACCTGAGCGATACTCGTTCGGCTTACGCCCTTTTTGAGCAAATACACGTCTTACACTTTCTGCGTTGATTTCCTCAACTGTGGCATATCTACATTTATTCGCATGATTGTAGCCCCAATCACCATGTATTGCTCCTTCACATCCCCACGATCCCCATAATTCCACTTTATTGTTAAATGTATCTTTAATCACTCGTTTCACTTGTGTAATAACTTTGTTATCCTTCAATTCGCATACAACCCATTGACCAGCAGCTACATTCTTTTCATCAAATTGTAAATTCATTCCCTATCTCTCCTTAATTCAAGATTTATGAATTCAAACTAATTTGCTATATAAGTTAACTTCCTGCGCTTCATTCTTTCTTCTCTTGATGGAATTACCATCTTAGACCAAGGTGATGCCTCTTTTGCCATTATTCCTACTTGTGATTTTGACAGGATTGGAGTATTAATCGCTCGTTCCACATCCCATCTATATTTTTTTACCCTCTCCCATAACCTCGAATAACCAATCCCATTTAATCTCGCTCTTTTGATTTGTTCATTTGTAAAAACACGTTTTTTCTTTTGTTCTCGCATTTTTGCTATTTCTTTTGAATTCATAGGTCTTTGCGTTATCGCCCGATTTAAATTCCACCCTAGTTTTATTCGCTTTTCGAATGTATTTTTAGCGATGCCGTTACTTAATGCTATATCTTTCACTTCACGCCAAAGATGATTTTTAATAGGTGGTGTATTAATCGCTCTCTCTTTACTCCAACAAAGATCATAAATTCTAGACCTTAACGTACTTGCGCAAACACCATTTTTTTCTGCTATTTCGTATTCTTCTGGAGTTATATAATAATCATATGGATCCCGCATGAATATCTTCTCCTATTCAATTGTTAATTAAGTTCTTGAATTTCTTTTAACGACCTATTCGAAACTTCAATACTACGAATCTTAAAACTATCATTCTTACGATATTTTTCACGGATTTTTAATCCTGCTTCTTCTTTTGTTTCAGCTTCACAAAATTCTAATTTGAATCCTGACTCTGTAACAATGTCCACCATGTATGTATCTATGAGTGGCTCATAAATAAAATCATGGTCTATTGTGATTTGTTCAGTCATTTGATTCACCTTCTATTGGTGAAAGCGTAATAATCATTTGTTGATCTAACACATTCCCTATCACAGCATTCATCCATAGATTAGGATTCATTTTTCGCATTAAAAATTCGATGACTACAATTAACTCTTCAGTAGATAAGGAAACAAATTCACCTAATGGTTCTTGATTGAACTTGCCACCTCGTTTTTCAATCGTTAGAACTACTTCGTTATCAATCACGTATCTTTTTGCAGTTACTAAATCGAATTGACGGACTTTCTCGCGGCCGAACCCTTTTATTAATTCCTTTAGTAGATCATAAATGACACGAAAATCTAACACTTTTACTTGCTGTTCAAGCTGCTCTCTACACTGCTTGCATAAAGTCCTTTCCAAACCAGAAATATATATTTTACTCATATCAGATTCAGGAAAAGGATTTTCGCATTGATAACACTCTTCTCCAATTACATCTTCAAATGGATTTAGCATGTAAATCGCTCCTATGATTTATATTTGTTTAGCACTTCTTGCAATCTCTCACGCTCTTCATCAATAGATTGCGAGTTTTGCTTTTCGATTTCTTTTTTAGTTGGATCAACATCTTCGCGTAACCAATCTGGAACAATTTCTTTTCTATTTGAACGACCTGGTCCCGAACCATTCAATCGCTTATTCTTACTCATTTCAAAGCGTCTATCTAATGCAGCAACATCATCTAATGTTTTTACTTTTTGCTTTTCCCAGCTTTTCAAAATGGCCTTAATGTAATTCCATTTTGGCTTATTTTCATCAATAGCTTTGTGAGCAGCATGTTTAATTAATTCGCTACCAAATGAATCACAAAATTCTCCTAATTCCGTAATGGCAATTTCACTTAATGGAATTCCTTCACCTTTTAAAAAGTTATAACTGACTTTAAATTCTTCATCGACTAATACATGTGATTTCGATTCTTTATTATCATCATGATAATAATTAGTATTTTGTATATTATTAGTACTTAGTAAAGAATTAGTATTTAGTAGTCGGCATTTTTCCATAGGGTGGTTCGTCCACTCGGTGGTTTCACCATCATGTGGTTCATCCATAGGGTGGCTTTTCCACTCAGTGGTTTCACCACTAGGTGGTTTATCCACCCTATGGTTTTTGGTATCTATGGTTGGTAACTCATAAACAATGGTTTCCCAATGTGAAATTTTCCCTGTTTCTGAATTTTGGATTGGATATCTCTTCAAATACCCTGCCTTTTTCAACTCTTTTAGGGTACTTGTTGTTGTTTTCTCACTATCCTTGGCATGTTGACTTAATTCAGTAGCATGAAATGTCCAATCATCCGGTAAAGAAAGCATGTAAGCCAATAACCCCTTTGCCCTCCAACTTAAATTTTCATCACGCAAAGGCGTATTGTGTATAACCGAATAATTTGTATCCTTTTTCACTCGAAAAATACCCATATTTCCTACCTCTCCTATTTCCAAAACATCAATTAATTGTTATAATACGTATTATTATTTTTTCTTTAGGACCCGTTGCAGCGGGTTCTTCTCTTATGCATTCTTGCGAATTCTTTCAACTACTTCTTTTCTGCCACCAACCTTTTCAAGACGATCTGCTACACGAAAAACCTCTGTTCTTTCTGCTTCACGATCACTTTTTTGTTTCTTAAAATACATAGCTGATAACTGTTTTGATATCTCTAAATCTCTTATACTTTGCTTCTGATAAGCATTATGTAATTCAAGATACAAAGTTTTATTCCTTTCCTTATTTGCCTGGTTCATTTGTTTATATAACAGATGCAGATTTTGTATACACTCTCTACGCTCCTCTTCTAATTCCAAAGCCTTTTCTAGATGTTCCGGAAGAACTCGGCTTTCTATTCCCATCATCTAAAGCCTCCCTTTCTAAGCGATCACTTTCATCAAACTTTTGTTCAATGAAAGTACCACCTTTATAAACTCCATACGCAAGTATCACAATCCCTAATCCAAAGATACAGACATTCGTTGTACTTTCTACCGTTGTAATATCCATTAGGCTAAAACAAACACCTTTTTAGACTCAATTTCTTGCGCCAACGCTTCGTTTAAATACTCTTTAATGTTATTCATCGCTTCTAACTTCCAAGCCCCACCATCAGCTTCAAACAAACCACAACGTGCACCTTCACGCATTCTGAACACAAACTTACTTTCTGGTTGTTCCACTTCAACAAATGTTCTATACGGGCTTAATTGCACTGGATTAGGTACTTTTGCATTCCCTCTACTCGCAACTCCTGTTTTCACTGTTACAGCTTGCGATACACCATCATCTCCAATTTCCTTAACATCATTTTCTACAACCGTACCTACTACCTGTAAAACAATGTCTCGATGATTGTTTTGTACAAAACCTGATTGCAATGCAATATTAAATTCTTCTCTGTCATAAAAGCTTCCAAAATTAAAACGTGGAATGGATGCTTGTGCTTCGATATAAGTACTTCTAGCCTTATCTCCATTAACCGCAGTAAAGCATCTTACCGTTGTTGGGTTTACAATATGAATCATTACAGCTTCTGTTGTGTCAAATTCTGATTTCACGTAACCTACTAAACCAGATAAACTACGAACAGTAATCTCTGCTGGTGTCGGTTCTTGTACAAGATGTAATCGTTGTGTTGAATAAGTTTGTTCCCCGATTTTATGTGTTTCAATCGTTCCAATCTCTAATACCTTTTCAATTGCTTCTCTTGTCATAGTCATTTTTTATTTCCCCTTTTCTTAATTAGATTTACTTTTCATATAATCGATTACTACCGTTTGCTTTTCAGAAACCTGATTTTGTTCCTTCTTTTCTACTTCTTCTACAGGTTGTCCAACATCTGTTTTCACATCACCCTGTAGATCCATATAAAACTGTCCCTGGATCCCGGAAGCTAACTCTTGACCAACTAAATTTCCGTTTTGGTCCATATCTAATAGAATCTTAGACTCTACCGCTTCTGTTGGTGCTAGTTTCGAAGTGGCTTGAACCTGACAATTCCATACATCACGCTTTTTATCACCAGCAAATGAAAGTGTTAAAACAATCTTTCTTGCTTTTTTAGGATCAGTATTTAAATCCGCCATATTTTCCATTACACGCTCAAACTCTTGATGAAATCTTTCAGCAAGCGCTCCATCAGCAAATGTATTTAAATCAATCATGACTTCCATTATTTTTCTCACCTAAGCCTTCCTTCTTAAAATTCAACATCCACTTGAATATCGATGTTCATAGGTAGTTCTTGAGCGACAATAATTGAATTAGGACTCGTTCCTTTTTTAATCAACTTTTGAACTCCTTCTTTTGCGGCATCCTTTGTTTTGTATCCGAAAACATTTGGTGTACTGGATAAACTCGTAACAATTACTAAAATTTGTTGTTGCATGATTGCTCCTCCTACTGAACTTCCGCCATATTTATTTGTGCATTTGTAGCTGTAATTTCTTCTTCTAAAATGATTGGAAGTGAATATTCTTCATTAATGATTTGAATCGCTCTATCTAAATGATGACGTTTAATAGCTTTATAACTACTAATCCCAAACTCTCTATGTAATTGACTATAAATATCGCTATACACTTTTTTTCTAAGGCTAACATCCCGATAAGCATTAGATTCTTTACCACCTAATAGAAGAACACCTAACTTTCTTACAACCTTTGATACTTCATCACATTCAATAGCATATAAAGGTGCATTTTCTCGTAAATCCTTCACATCTGATTTAATATCTTGAATTTCTTGTTTTTGACCTTCTAAAACATTAAATGTGAGTTTAAGAATACTCATTGGATCTTTAGGAAGTTGTTGCTGATTTTGTATGTGTTGTTTCATTCGTTTAAACTCTTCAATAAACTTAATTTTCATTTGAACAGCTTCTTTTGTGTTGTAACTCATTGCAACCAACGTGAAAGCTTCTTCTGTTAAGTTATACTTAAGGTATTTTCGCCCACGCTCATTTTCATAATTTGACTCGTGAAAATTTACGAGTGAAAATTCAGGTCCCGCATATTCAATTTGTTTTCTAATATCTTTCAACACATTGTCATGTGTCTTTACAAACATTTCAGCAATCATTAGACTATCTGTTACTACTTTTCCGTTGTTTTCAAATACTAATGCTTGTTCGTTTGCTACTGTTAAATGATTCATGTTAATTTCCCCCTCTACAAATTCGGAATAACTTTAGTTTTATTCGTATTACGATGCACCAAATGCAATTCATTACTTACTTTTTTAAAAATCAACCAATTATCAGGATTCAAATTGTATGATTTAATATGAATCTTTTCTTTTTTTGTTGGCTTTTTACCATTTTTCAATTAACTCACCTCCGTTCATGCTTTTCACTCTCCTTAAGATTTATTGGCTTAATGGATATATGTAAGTTAACTTGCTTTTATCTACTCACAATCTGATTAAAATGCTTTTCAAGAAACTCTTGCATTCTATCAGCTATAAACAACCACTTTTTCCCTCTAGACTCTGGGTAATAAACAAAACCACCGTTATTAATATCCAATATTTTTTTATAACAAGGTTTGTAAAGAATATTTTGTGTTAACCAACCATAACTATATCCGGTAGCTTTTTTTAAATCTTTCATTTCCCACCATGTTTTTTCTTTTTCCACTTAAAATCCCCCTCAAAATATTGAGATACTCGATATTAATCTATAAAAAAAAGATACTCAATTGGTAAGCCTAACTTTTTTTTAATAACTTGCATCTCATAATCCGAAAATGAAAATTTCCCTTTTTCCTTCGCAGAGTATGCGTCTCTATTGATCCCCAATGCAATTGCCATTTCTGCAATCGTGATATCACGTGCCATTCTTTCTCTTTTTAAAATTCGTTTAGGTTTTAAATATTTCTTTCTAATTTCTTCTTTAACAGTCATTGTGTCACCTCCGAATTATCCGATGACCAAATAATATCGCATATCTCGATATTATTCAAGCTATACACGAAAATAATATTACGATGCACAATATTTTTATTGTATCACGCGTTATTTTAGAGTATACTATCCTTATCGTATCAATGGATGGAGGTAACTTGAAATTGAAAAAAAATATTCTGGGTCCTGCGATCAAATATTTACGTAAATACAGAAGAATGACTCAAAAAGATTTAGAAAAAATTACTGGTTATAAACAAAGCACCATATCTGGTCATGAAAATAGAAATAGCACACTTGATGAGTTAGATATACAAAATTATGCAAAGGCATTACAGGTAAGTCCCCAAAGTTTCTTTACGATAGCAGAAAAGCTGGAAAAAGGAGAAAGAATTACTGATGATGATGTATCAGGGATTATCACTATAAACAAGGATCAGGAAACAGAAGATGATCGTCATATGGTAATCGCAGCTCACATGGAAGATAATCTAAGCAAAGAAGAACTACAAGAGGTAATGGACTTCATTAATTTTGTTAAAAGTAAAAGAAAATAGGAGCATTTATATGAACAAGTTGGAAACACTTATAGCACAATATCCAGAAATAACTTTCAACTTTAATAATGAGATGCCTAATGGGTTAAGTGGACTTTGTGTTGGTAGTGAAATATATATCAATAATAATCTTAATCAAACCATTGCAGAAAAGTACGTAACAGTTAGTGAGGAAATAGCTCACTTTGAGAAAGGCATAGGTAATATAATTAAACAGGAAACTATTACCGAACGTCAGCAAGAATTCCAAGCCCGAAAAATAGGCTGCCTCCGAATCGTTACAATTGATGCTTTAATACTATGCTATGAAAAAGGCATCCAAACACCTTGGGATATAGCAGAAGAGCTTGAAGTTACAACGGCTTGTGTTATAGATGCATTTGAATATATCCGGATGACAAAAGGAGTATCTTTTTATCATAAAAATTACTTAGTTCATTTCTTAACTGATACACATATAAACATTCAAAAGTTTTAGTGAATTTTATTTTGAATGGAGGAGAAAAACTTGGCAAGCTTTGAAAAAAGAGCAACTGGTTGGAGGTATCGCGTTTCTTATAAAGATGGAGATAAATACAAAACAAAAACCCAAGGTGGATTCTCGACCAAAAAGGAAGCAGCAATTGCAGCAAGTGAATTAGAAAAAAAAATAAGTCGTGGACATAATTTAAATGCAGAAGATAAACTATTCTCCGAGTATATGCGAGAATGGTTTGAGGTATATAAAAAAGGAAAACATAGTCTATCGCATGAGAAAAACCTTTTACAATCTGTAAAATTAGTCGAAGAACATTTTATTGGTGTCCGTATGAAAGACTTAAATAGGGTTTTATATCAAAACTTTTTAAATGAATTATCTAAAAAACGTGCTAAAATGACCGTCAAGAAAAAACATAACTGCGTTAAAGCATGTATAAAATATGCAATTGAAGATGGAATTTTGCATAGAGACCCTACTTACAAAGCTATCATACATGGAGAAAATGAAACAAAATCAGAAGAATTAAAGTTTATCAATCAAGAAGAGATGAAAAACATAGTGGATGAATTACGCGCAAATTTGACACCACAATACATTTCAAGATATATAATTCTTTTTGCCATAGCCACTGGGGCAAGATTTGGTGAAATAATGGGGATGACATGGGACTGTATAGACTTAGAAGAGAGAACAATTACAATCAATAAGACTTGGGATTATCGTGATAAGAATGACTTTGGTAACACTAAAAATTATCAATCTGTACGTACAATAACAATTGATCAGGAAACAGTGAGTATGTTAAAAGATTTACAAACATACCAAAAAGAACATGCTCTGAAAACAGGTTTAAGGAATACTAAAAATTTGTGCTTTATTAATAATCAAATGGAAATTATAACAAATAACGCTGTAAACAAAGTTCTTAAAAAGATTTGCGCAAGATGCAATGTTAAACCGATAACATGTCATTCATTACGCCATACACATGCATCTATACTCTTATACAATGGCGTTAATATAAAATACATTTCAAGAAGACTTGGCCACAAAGATATTGTAATTACACTACAAACATATTCACATGTCTTAGATGAAATGGAACAAAAGGAATCTAGAATTGTTGATCAAACTATGTTGAATTTGTTCCAATCAGTTATATAAAACGTGCAAAAATCGTGCAAAAATAATTCTAAACGTATAAGTTTATTTGAAATAGATAGTTCCTACAAAATTATATAAGTCCAGTTATATCAAGGTTTCAAGAAAAAACATGTAATTATTTAAAAATCTAAAAGCGCGCCCAGAGGGATTCGAACCCCCGGCAGACGTGGTACCGGAAACCACCGCTCTATCCGACTGAGCTATGGGCGCATGATTATAGAAAACACTTCATTTTCTTCTCATAATAATAGCAATAAAATCCATCTAAATCAATAAAAATATCCCCGCATTCCCTTATGCACCTTAGCTAAAAACATATAAAATATATTCCACCCCTAAATTTTCCAATCATAAATTCACCCCAACTCACAAATTATAATCTTTGAATTGATATTCCAAAGGGGGCTTCATTCAATGACTGTAATTACAAAATTAAAGCAAACTGTTTCTGGATTAAAAAGTGCACAAGCTAGCTTAGAGGGATTCGCTCTTGATACGGATAACCAACAAGCTAAGCAACTTTTCCAAACAGCTGCGCAGCAAACACAAACGATTATCGATTCTTTAAACCCACGCGTTGAAGAAGTCCAACAAGAAGAACCACAATACTCACAGCAATAACGAATCCGTCTTGCTGTGAAATAGAAAAAGGATGATATGCAATCATCCTTTTTCTATCACATTACATATTGCAATAGAAATGGAATGATAATTATGCGAAAACTCGGCCTCATAACCGCATTATTTGCACTTCTATTTAGCTCTTTTACCGGATGTGATAATAGTCCTTTAGATAAAAAAGTGAAAGAAGAAGCAAAACAAACGGAGAAAGAAAAAGGTCCAAAGTTAACAAAGACGAGTACGGAATCCTTTAATCAATCTATATCACAAGGAGCGAAGAAAAGAGCTCTCGCTATGGATGAAATTATAAAAAGCACAGCAGTGAATTCAAATTTAGATCTCTACATAGCAGTTACACCTGAGCATCACGAAAGGTTTGGATTAAAACCGCTTCGTAAAAAGCTTCAAAAGCAGCTAAGTGATGAGCACCCTACTTTCGATGTTCGTGTAAGTACAGATAAAAAAATCTTTATGTTACTCGAAAAGCTCGAAAGAAAGATTAAAGAAAAAAAAGTATCTAAAGATGAGATTAATAAGCAATTAAAACTCATTGGTAAAAAAATGGAGTCTAACACTTAACGCTTTTTAAAAGAAAAGGAAGGATTGCAATGTCTAGTAAAGATAAAAACTTAACACCTGTACAACAGGAGTATAAAAAATTCGAGCAAGAACGCGAACCGAAACGACCTGTCTTAAAAAATTGTATAAAAGCCTTTTTCGTTGGTGGTTTTATTTGCTTCATCGGACAACTCATTTCTACTTTTTACATCACATATTTTGATTTCACTGAACGTTCAGCAGGAAATCCAACCGTCGCAACTCTTATTTTCATTTCTATGTTACTAACTGGATTTGGTATATACGATCGTTTTGGGCAGTTTGCTGGTGCTGGTACAGCTGTACCTGTTACTGGATTTGGAAACTCCGTTATTGCAGCTTGTATCGAACACCGAACGGAAGGATTTGTTCTTGGTGTTGGCGGTAACATGTTTAAATTAGCTGGCTCTGTTATTTTATTTGGTGTATTTTCCGCTTTCGTCATCGCACTTATTAAAACGATTCTTGTTCAATGGGGAGGGCTATAAATGTTACAAGGACACCGAACGTGGGTATTTGAAAACAAACCCGTTATTATTTCAACAGGAGTCGTTGGTGGACCTTTTGAGGCAAAGGGGAACATCCCAGAAGACTTCGATATCCTTCATGAAGATTTATGGCTTGGACAAGATTCCTATGAAAAAGCACATAAAATTTTATTCGAAGAAGCTTGTAGTCGTGCTACTGAAAAAGCAGAACTTCGTAAAGATGATATTCAATTTGTACTTGCAGGAGATTTAATTAATCAAATTACTCCAACAAGCTTTGCTTGCCGCACACTGGGCACTCCTTATCTCGGGTTATTCGGGGCTTGTTCTACTTCTATGGAAGGTTTAGCACTTGGAGCAAGTATCGTAAATGCAAAAGGTGCAAAATATTTATTAACTGGTGCATCAAGTCATAACACCGCTGTAGAAAAACAGTTCCGCTACCCTACCGAATATGGTGGACAAAAACCACCTACTGCACAGTGGACAGTAACTGGCGCTGGCGCAGCTATTTTAAGCGATACTGGACATGGTCCAAGAGTAACCTCTGCAACGATTGGGCGAGTTATTGATATGGGATTAACAGATCCTTTTAATATGGGAGGTGCGATGGCTCCAGCTGCAGTCGATACAATCGAAGCCCATTTACGCGAACGACAAATCGATGCCTCTTACTATGACCTAATCGTGACCGGTGATCTTGGTCATGTCGGTCGCGAAATTGCTTACGATTTACTACATAAGCATGGAACAAAAGTAACGAGCGAGCAGTTTCAAGATTGCGGGATTATCATTTATAGAGAAGGACAACCTGTCATAGCCGGTGCTAGTGGCCCTGGATGTTCTGCAACCGTAGTGTACGGTCACTTATTAAATCGAATGAAAAGAGGAGAGTTCAAAAAAATACTTGTCGTTGCGACAGGCGCTTTACTATCTCCACTTACATTCCAACAAGAAGAAACGATTCCGTGTATCGCTCACGCCGTTTCGATTGAATTTGGAGGTGCAACGCAATGATTTTTTTCTGGGCTTTCGTCATTGGTGGACTCATATGTGTAATCGGACAACTCATGTTTGATGTTGGCAAGCTAACACCAGCTCATACAATGGCAACACTCGTTGTTGCCGGAGCAATATTAGATGGATTCAATTTGTATGAACCATTAATTGACTTCGCTGGAGCCGGTGCAACTGTACCTATTACAAGTTTTGGTAACGCCCTCGTTCATGGTGCGATGGAAGAAGCTGCAAAACATGGTATCGTTGGCGTCATTACCGGAATGTTTAAAGTAACGAGCGCCGGCGTATCCGCAGCTATTATTTTTGGTTTCATAGGAGCATTATTATTTAAACCGAAAGGATAAGGAGTGTTTGTATGACTGTTATCGCTAGCGTAAAAACTTGCCTTGCTAGTGTAAGAGGAGCTCAAGCGAGTTTAAGCTCGCTTTCATTAAATTCACAAGACGACGAATCCAAACGCGTATTTCATGAATGTATGTTAGAAATGGACAGCATCATCGCTGATTTACAGAATAGAGTTTCAGTATTAGAACGTGAAGAACCTCAATATAAAGGGTTTTAAGTAGACTGGAGGAAATGACTATGTCTCACCTGCCGGAATGGACACTTGTCATTCTTCGCTCTGTATTCATATTAATTATTTTATTCGCTATTACGAAATGGTTAGGGAAAAGACAAATCTCTCAGCTCTCCTTTTTTGAATACATTGCCGGAATGACAATCGGTGACATCGCTGCCCAAGTATCTACAGGGCTCGATTCGAAATTTTTCCATGGCGTCTTTGCGATACTCATTTTCGCTGCGGTACCTTTTTTCACAGGAATCCTCTCCTTAAAGAACAAAACAGCTCGGGATTTCTTTGAAGGGAAATCTACCGTATTAATAAAAGATGGAAAGATACTCGAAGATAACTTAAAGAAAGAAAAATATACGAGTGACGAATTACTTGAACTACTCCGAGGAAAAAGTGCGTTCAGCGTAGCTGAAGTCGAATTTGCTGTCTTAGAACCCAGCGGAGAATTAAATGTACTATTAAAGAAAGATTCTCAGCCACTTACAGCAAAAGACATTGGTTTAAAAGTACCAAACGAGAAAGAACCGCAAACTGTTATTATGGATGGAAATGTACTAGATGAACCTCTATCCTCCAGTGGACATAACCGCGCTTGGTTACATGCTGAACTAGAAAAACTCGGTGTTGTTATTGAAAATGTCTTTCTCGGTCAAGTGGATTCATACGGACAACTTACTATCGACATTTACAATGACAAACTCCAAATGCCTTCTCCTCAAAACAAACCTTTATTATTAGCATCTTTAAAAAAATGTCATGCTGATCTTGAACTATTTTCCCTAGAAACAAAGTCGAAATCAGCAAGCGAAATGTATAGTAAAAACGCGAAACAAATCGAAAACATTTTAAATAAAGTAACCTATCTTTTAAAAGACTAATTATCGAAAGAACGCTTCAGTTAAAAGGCGTTCTTTTCTTTTTTCTCCAGTTTCCATAACGTTTAAATTTATGTAATTCGGTTATGATGTTTAAGATACATAAGCAGGGAATTTCGAAAACATAGCGAATATTTCATGGTACAACTACATATTTTTTTGATTTAAAGTGGTTTTGTTTGACCTTTATTGACCATAATTGTATTATAAGACTAAGAAAGCTTTAGAAGGAGGAAATAACAGATGAATTTAATTCCTACAGTAATTGAACAAACAAATCGTGGAGAACGCGCTTACGATATTTACTCTCGACTACTAAAAGACCGCATCATTATGCTTGGTAGTGCAATTGATGACAACGTAGCTAACTCAATCGTTTCCCAGCTTTTATTCTTGGAATCTCAAGATCCAGAAAAAGATATTCACATCTACATCAACAGCCCTGGTGGTTCTATCACAGCGGGTATGGCAATCTATGATACAATGCAGTTCATTAAACCACAAGTATCAACAATCTGTATCGGTATGGCTGCATCTATGGGTGCATTCTTACTTGCAGCAGGTGAAAAAGGAAAACGTTATGCACTTCCAAATAGTGAAGTAATGATTCACCAACCACTTGGTGGAGCACAAGGTCAAGCGACTGAAATCGAAATCGCTGCAAAACGTATCCTATTCTTACGTGAAAAACTAAACCAAATTCTTGCTGACCGTACTGGTCAACCACTTGAAGTACTACAACGCGACACAGACCGCGACAACTTCATGACAGCAGAAAAAGCTTTAGAATACGGTTTAATCGATAAGATCTTTACAAATCGTTAATACTTAAAAGCGGAAGCGGCTCGTTCAGAATCGCAGGGCGATGGAGCCCCTGATTCCGAGGCGCTTTTTGCCTCGAATGTAAAAGCGAAACAACCGGAGATTCTAGCCGCTGAAGCTGGATACATAAAAAAGCGCCCTATTACAGGGTGCTTTTTTATAGTTAAGCCTCCGCATGAATATACCCCATCCAGTATCCCCATAAATATATCAACGATTTTTCAATTATATCGAACAAAACTTAAATTATATCAACGATTTTTTTAATATATCAACGGTTCGACACAACATATCGATTTACCGACAATCTACGACAAGGACAAACCACCTACATACCCCCTATCCCGAAAACTCCCTTTAAGTAAACAGCAAAAACAAAAAAACTATCGCATATACGCGATAGCTTCTTATTGTACATATGCAGCTAATGCTTCTAAAGCCTCTTCTGCATCTGAACCTTCTGTTGTAATTGTTATCATACTACCAGTTCCAATTGCTAAGCTCATAATCCCCATTATGCTCTTTGCATTTACTGTCTTTCCGTCTTTCTCGATGAAGATATCTGCATGAAAGCGATTTGCCTCTTGTACAAACAACGCAGCCGGACGTGCTTGTAAACCGTTTTTTAATGAAACCTGAACTCGTTTTTGAACCACAGCTCCATTTCCCCTTTAACCTCTTATTTTTTTGCTACCGTTTCCCCCGCGCGTAATTTCTCTGCAATTTCATCGATTTTACGCAAACGATGATTAATACCCGATTTACTAATTTTCCCCCCGGATACCATCTCACCTAACTCTTTCAATGTTACATCTTGATAATCTCTTCGTAGCTGCGCAATTTCTCGTAGTTTATCTGGCAATATATCAAGACCAACCGTCTCATCAATATAGCGGATATTTTCAATCTGCCTTAGCGCTGCACCAATTGTTTTATTTAAATTAGCTGTTTCGCAGTTCACTAAACGATTTACGGAATTACGCATATCACGTACGATTCTAATATCTTCAAATCTTAAAAGCGCATTATGAGCACCAATAATATTTAAAAATTCCGTAATTTTCTCCGCTTCTTTCAAATACGTAATGTACCCTTTTCTTCTTTCCAGCGTCTTACTATTTAAATCAAATCCGTTCATCAGTTCACATATAGCATCATTATGTTCCTTATATAACGAAAAGATCTCTAAATGATAAGATGATGTTTCTGGGTTATTTACTGAACCACCTGCTAAAAATGCACCGCGTAAATACGATCGTTTACAACACTTCTTCTCAATCAATTCTTGTGATATATTTCGAATAAATGAAAAGTCATCTCGAACGATATGAAGATCGGCTAATATTTCGCGAGACTTCTCAACAAGCCTTACGATATATACATTATTTTTCTTCAATCGCATTTTTTTACGAACAAGTAATTCTACCGTTACGTCATATCCCTTTTTCAAAAGCGTATAAATCCTTCTTGCAATTGCCGCATTTTCTGTTTGAATATCAATAGATAGACGACGGTTTGAAAAAGAAAGCGATCCATTCATTCGAAGTAACGCTGATAATTCAGCTTTTTCACAGCATTCCTTCATTTCAAGGTTCGTCAGCTCTTTCTTTGTTTCTGATGCAAATGACACAGTCAACACCTCCTTATACGATTATTATGGAACAAAATTCTTGTCCTATATGAATGAGGAGCGCTACCTCAAACGAGGCAACGCATATTTATAACAATGAATATAAAATCGAAGCTAACTTTAACGTATCATGCCTTACAACACGATCATCATACTTCGCTAATCCACCTTGAATGACATCAATATTATTTTCAGCAAAACGTTCTTCATCCACTACAACTGGTGTAGACATTTCTTCCTCATATAACTTACGTAATTCACAAGGAATATCACGGTTATTTACAATTGCAGTATTGATAAATGGTTGCCCTAAATGATCGTGTAATGCCTGCACATGATCAAAAGCAGTATATCCCATCGTTTCACCCGCTTGTGTCATAACGTTACATACATACACCTTCTTCGCCTTTGCAGCAAGAACAGCATCCCCAATTTTATTAACAACTAAGTTGGGTAATATACTTGTATACAAACTTCCTGGACCAAAAACAAGTAAATCAGCTCGTTTAATCTCAGCCAAGGTTTCATGCAATGGCTCTACATCTTCTGGAGTTAAAAAGACACGATTAATCTTCTTTCCGTAATAAGGAATCTTTGATTCGCCTGTTACAATTTCTCCATCTTCAAGTTCCGCATGAAGTACCGCACTTTGATTCGCTGCTGGTAATACACGTCCTCTGACATTTAATACTTTACTTGTTTCCGTAATTGCATGGAAAAAGTCTCCTGTAATTGAGGTCATACCTGCCAACAATAGATTTCCTAACGCATGACCTTTCAGTCCGTCCCCTGTTGTGAAACGGTGCTGAAATAAAGCTTCCACCAGTGGCTCTACATCCGATAACGCAACAAGTACGTTACGGATGTCACCTGGAGGTGGAATTTCTAGCTCATCACGTAATCTACCTGAACTGCCACCATCATCAGCGATTGTAACAACTGCTGTAATATCAACAGGATATTGCTTTAATCCTCTTAATAAAACAGAGAGTCCAGTTCCGCCTCCCATGATAACAATTTTAGGCTTTCTCTCTTTTTTCATCCCTTAATGGCCCTTTCTCTTCTCCACATCACGATGAGATACATGAACACTATACTCTGGTTTCAAATGTTTCCCAAGGTATTCTGTAAGCGTAACAGAACGATGCTGTCCACCTGTACATCCAATTGCAATTACAAGTTGACTTTTGCCTTCTCTTTTATAATGAGGCAACATGAAAGTAATCAGATCCGTCAACTTCTCTAAAAACTTATGTGTCTCATTAAATTTCAGTACATACGAAGAAACTTCTTCATCTAGTCCTGTTAATGGCTTCATATGTGGAATGTAATATGGATTTGGTAAAAAACGAACATCAAATACTAAATCTGCATCAATTGGAATACCGTACTTAAATCCAAATGACATAACATTTACACGAAATGCTTGCTCAGTTTCTGTTGAGAACAAGTGAACAATTTTTTCACGTAATTCTTTCGGTTTTAAATCCGATGTATCAAGCACAATATTCGCTCGTGCCTTCATATCTGTTAATAAATCGCGCTCTGCTTCGATTCCCTTTAATGGCAAACCAGTTGGTGCAAGTGGATGCGAACGTCTCGTTTCTTTATAACGAGTTACAAGCGTACTATCTTTCGCATCTAAAAATAAAATATGAGGAATAATCCATGTACGTTCTGATAAATCATCAAGCGCTCCCCATAAATGTTCGAAAAACTCGCGGCCACGTAAATCAATACCAAGTGCCACTTTATTCATTTTCCCTTTTGAATCCGCCATAAGTTCAATAAACTTTGGCAATAACATCGGTGGCAAATTATCTACACAAAAATATCCTAAATCTTCAAAACTTTGTAAAGCTACTGTTTTTCCAGCTCCAGACATCCCTGTAATAATTACCATTTTTATATCATTATTCTCTGTCATCGTATCCTCTCCTTGACGGTTTAACTCGGATCTAATCGATATGAAAGCAACTCAAAATCTGGGGTATATACAAATGTACCGTAGATTATGCCATTTCCTTTAATTAAGTAATCAATAATGTGATAATCTCCTGGCGCCATTGCTAAATCATCAATTTTGTCAAATGTATGCCAACCAATGATGCCTTCTTCGCTCTCTAGTTTGTTTTCTCCTGCAAAATCTGTCGCTAAAAAGGAGAACATCATCCATTCAGAAACAACTTTATCACCTTCTTGGATGACAAAGGTGAAGACCCCCTTTAACGCTGGGTTTTTCAAATAAATACCTGTTTCTTCACGATACTCGCGAACAACGGAATCTCTTACAGTCTCACCACGCTCCATTTTCCCGCCTGGTGCAACCCACCAATTTCGGCGAGGTTTTTGGAGTAAGAGTACTTCATTATCTCTAATTAACACACAGTTTGTCACTCTTTGCATGTTTCTTCACCTCAGCTACTTGCAGTAAAATTCCTCACTGCATACTTCTTTCATTATACTATCAAAAACAGTTTGCTACAACGAAGGAGCCAGTCCTCTTTCGTTAACTCAACAATTTTAAAAAAGCTTTCTATAACAAGCAATGTAAATGCTTATTCAATGAATAGCATAAAAAATCCCCTTAACGATTTTTATCGCCAAGGGGATTAAAGCCCTTATTTCTTACCGAAATAAGTAACAATCGCAAATCCTAAAATAAAGGTAATAATCGAACTTATAATTGAAAATCCGCCAGTCGGAATCCCAGGGAACACAATTACAATCGAACCGATTACAAGTCCAATAATTGCCGCAAATGTCATACTTTTATAACGATCTAATAAAAAACTAATGCCTTTACTACTTACAACAAACCCAACCATAACACCAGCACCGATAACCACGATTAAAGGTAAGTTAAGTGTAGTTAAAGCGTTAATTGCTGTTGGATACACACCAATAATTAGTAAAATAAACGATCCACTAATTCCAGGAAGCAACATGGCCATACTCGCCATCCATCCTGCGAAAAATAAACCAATTGCATTTAAAATTGTTAACGTCGTAATTGGATCTGCTGCCTTATCTGGTTTAAAGAAAGCTGTAATCGCAACAAGAATTGCCGCAACTATTAATAAAACAATGTGCTTACCTTTAAACGATGACTTTGCATCAGCTTCTCTCATTAACATCGGTAATATACTAATAATTAAACCGAGGAAGAAAAATTGAGTCGGTTCATAATGATTTGCAAGTAAATATTTAATAACGTGACTTAACGTTAAAAATGCTGCTGCCACACCAGCTGCAAGGGGAATTAAAAATCCTAAATGTTTTTTCCATTCACGACTAAAGAATCCACTAATTGCCGCAAGCAGTTGTTCATAAATCCCTAACACAACAGCGATTGTACCGCCGCTCACACCAGGAATTAAATCACTAACGCCCATACAAAATCCACGATATATATTACGCCATTCCATACTGAATAAATTCCTCATTTCTTATAGTGATTTTTTCCGTAAAGTCCAGTATATCAATAAGAAAGCTTATAATCCTAATATTTTTTGACAAAACTTTGACATTTTCACACAAAAAAAGAAGAAAGCTCCTGTCGGTAGCTTTCTTCTCACAAGGTATATTATCCCTTATTTTTCTGATACAGTTTTTAATTCCTCTAATAATTCTTCTACGTAATGTTGAGCACTTTGTGCTGCAATACTACCGTCACCTGTTGCAGTTACAATTTGACGAAGCATTTTTTCACGAACATCACCAGCTGCAAAAATACCAGGAATTTTCGTTTCCATACGTTCGTTCGTTTCAAGGTAACCATTTTCATTTGTAATACCTAGTTCAGCAAATGGTTTTGATAATGGTAACATACCGATGTATACGAATACGCCGTCAGTTTTGACTTCTTTCTCTTCTCCACTGTTTACGTCTACAAGTGTTACACTTCCTACTTTACCACTTGCTTCGTTGATTTCTTTTATAGTATGGTTCCAAATGAAATCTACTTTTTCATTTTGGAAAGCACGGTCTTGTAAAATTTTCTGTGCACGAAGCGTGTCACGACGGTGAACAATCGTTACTTTTGATGCAAAGCGCGTTAAGAATACACCCTCTTCAACAGCAGAATCTCCGCCGCCAATTACGATAAGTTCTTTTTCTTTAAAGAATGCCCCGTCACATACTGCACAATATGATACACCGCGGCCGCCAAGTTCTGTTTCACCCGGTACACCAATTTTTTTATACTCTGCACCGCTTGCAACGATAATTGCACGTGCTTTATATTCTTTTTTACCAGCAATAATTGTTTTGTATTCTTTACCATCGATGACTTCTTTCACATCACCGTATGCATATTCAGCACCAAATTTCTTCGCATGCTCAAACATTTTATTTGATAAGTCTGGCCCTAAAATAGACTCATAACCTGGGTAGTTTTCTACATCTTCTGTGTTCGCCATTTGGCCACCTGGAATACCACGTTCAAGCATTAATGTGCTTAAATTTGCACGAGATGTATATACTGCAGCTGTCATACCAGCTGGTCCTGCACCAATAATAACGACATCATAAATTTTTTCTTCTGACACACTATTCACTCCTATCCATTCCTACACAATTAAGTTACCCTCATTATACTGTTAGCATCATTTTTTTCCCAATGATTTGCTTATCTTATGTGTGCGTACGCTTAACAGCTTGCACATACTTTCGGACAGTCGCTACAGATACATTATATACATCTCCAAGCTCCGACTGTGTCATTTTATTTCCTTGTTCGCCGCGTACAATGTATTCAATCGCAGCTGACCAGCCGTACACATTTGTAAATATATCTCCAGATGTATATAAACGTATGAACGTACAAAACCAAAAGTGTAAACACTCTTCAATTAATTCATCATCTTTTTTCGTATAATTGTATAATGCATCCGCGATTCGTACGCACTGCTCAAATTGTTGTAAATCAGCTGGAATACTCTTATGACTATTAAGTAAAAAGAAGTAATTTGCAAGTTGTGATACGATGGGAACACCGTTCTTCGCTTGCGTTATATCAAAGAAGAATCCAACCTTCTCTGGCGTTGATAATTCATTCATTAAATATAAAGCCAGCATTTGTTCTTCTAACGTCGCACTTTGCTGAAATGATTTTCGTAATTCTTCAAATAGCAAACTTTGTCCTTCATCTGCTAAATTCAGCGCATTCCACGGTTCTTTTCCTTTTTTATCAGGGTGCAATTCCACGACATGTTGCCACATTTTTTCAGCTAGTTGCTGATCTTTCACCATATAAGCAGAATATGCAAACCAATAATAAAAACTAACGTCTCCCTCGTATCCTTGACGCTTTAATAGTTTGAACCATTTATATGCATGCTCGAAATAACCAATCGTTGCAAGTGTGGTTCCCAGTTTCAAACGATGTTCAAATGAAATCGGATATACTGAAACTAGCTGTCCCGCTAACGCTTCTACTTGTTTATGCTCTCCAATTGAATATAGAAAAATAAGCGTATTACAAAGCGCATGTATATTACCAGGATTTTTTTCTAAAATCATTTCTGTTAACTTCAGTGCCTTGTCTACATTGCCAGATTGAAAATGTGCAATGGCTAAATTATTATGACCTGACCAAAATTCCGGATAATCTTTCGTAACAATTTCTAATGTAGCAATTGCTTCTTCCAATTGTCCATTGCGAATATAACGATTCGCTTCTTCCTGCATAACAATTAAATCATCTTCATCTTCAATCTCTTCCGCACCCATTGCTTCTTCTTCCATAATCTCAAGAAGTTCTAATGTATCTTCTACGAATTCCTTCTCTTTTGCAACTTCTAAATAGCGATCCGCATATTTCTTCGCCTGTTGAAATAACCCCATATATGCATAATTATTTGCAATAAAATAATAGCACTGTTCAAGTTCTGGATTAGATCTAACTAACTTTAAGAAGATTTGATTCGATTCTTGATATTCACCAGCCTCAGATAATACTGATGCTAATTGACATAAAATAAACGGCTCCTTCTCACTTTGTGCCGCTCTTCGAAAATATTTAATTGCATCTTGCAATTTTTGCCCTTTGTAAGCTCTCATCCCTTTTTTATAAAAGAAGTCCGCCAGCTGATTAAAAGAGATAACTTGTCCGTTCTCCTTATATATTCTTTGATTTTTCCCCATATATCCTCCAGTTTTTTGTTTTCTTCGTTCACACATTCTTCTATCTATAAGTATAAACGATTCCGTAAAAAACAAAACAGTATATTCTACTCAATTATTTCCTTTTTATTCATAAAAAAAGAAGAGAAATGTTACATTTTCACCATGAACCTTCTCTTGCGGTCATTTGCTCTTTCGTATAAATAATACGCATTGGATTTCCACCTACGAAAGCTCCGCTCGGTACATCTCTATGAACAAGTGTGCCAGCTGAGACAGTCGAACCATCTCCAATTTTCACACCTGGTAATATTGTTACATTCGCTCCAATCATCACTTCATTTCCAATGATGATTTCCCCAAGTCGATATTCACGAATTAAATATTCATGCGCTAAAAGCGTTGTGTTATAGCCAATAATCGAATTCTCTCCCACAGTTATCTTTTCTGGGAACATAATATCCGGCATTACCATAAGTGCAAATGATGTTTTCTTTCCTACTTTCATCCGTAAAAAAGTACGGTACAACCAATTCTTCACAGATAAAAATGGCGTGTAACGCGCAATTTGGATAATAATAAAGTTTTTCATTACCTTCCAAAAAGACACTGTTTTATACACATTCCATAATGAATTTCCTCCTGAAACAGGATAGCGCGTTGTCCGTCGCACTTAGCTCGCTCCTCTACTAACTTACTTGGACCTTTATGAACGGTTCATATTAGACAAAATCGGTAGCAAATCACTCATTTTATCTAGCATAAAGTCCGGCTTGTAAGCTTCTAAATATGCTCTACCTTTCAACGTCCATGAAACCGCAGCTGTTTTCGTCCCCGCATTTTGACCACCGACAATATCATGATGATTATCCCCAACCATCAATGCCTCTTCTGGTTTTGCATCTAATAATTCAAGCGCTTTTTGAAGTGGCTCTGGATGTGGTTTCACATGCTCTACATCATCAATTGTCACGACAACATCAAAAAATCCATCAAGCTTTGACAACTGTAATCCCATCTCAACGGTTTGTCTCGCTTTCGTTGTAACAATACCAACTTTATAACCTTGCTTCTTCAACTCTCGAACTGTTTCATATACAGTTTCATATTCTTCTACTAATTCATCATGATGATCATGGTTAAATTCGCGATAGCTTGTAATCATCTCTTCAACCTTACTTTCATCAATCTTGCTGAAAGTATCATGCAAAGATGGACCGATAAATGGCAACACATCTTCACGCTTATATTGATTTGGATAATATGTATTTAAAGTATGTAAAAAAGAAGAAATAATAAGTTCGTTTGTATTAATTAAAGTTCCATCTAAATCAAATAACACTGTATTTATTCTCATTGCCTTAGTCCTTTCGCTTTCCTGAATATGAAAGAAGCAGCATCTTACAATAAGATGCTACTTTTCTCTAATTTTCCGAATATCTTTTATCAGCTTGCCCCATTTTTCGTCTCACAATAATGAAAATAATAGAAATAACAACAAGTCCAATTGACATTACTTGTGCAATACGAAGTGGTCCTAGCATTAAACTATCTGTACGTAAGCCTTCTACGAAGAAGCGTCCTACTGAATACCAAATTAAATATGTGAAGAATAATTCCCCACGGCGTAAATTCACTTTTCTTAATGCAAGTAGTAAAATTACACCTACAAAATTCCATAATGATTCATATAAAAACGTCGGATGATAGTAAACACCCTCAATATACATTTGATTAATAATGAAATCTGGTAAATGAAGACCTTCTAAAAACTGTCTCGTTACTTCATCACCATGCGCCTCTTGGTTCATAAAGTTTCCCCATCGGCCAATTGCTTGTCCTAGTAAAATACTTGGCGCAGCAATATCCGCCAACTTCCAGAATGAAACCCCGCGTCGCTTTGCAAAAAGAATTCCGGTAATAACCGCTCCGATTAAACCACCATGAATCGCCAAGCCACCTTGACGAATATTAATAATTTGACTCGGGTTTTGCGCGTAATATTCCCATTCAAAAATAACATAATACATTCTCGCAAATAGAATAGCGATCGGTACTGCAATTAATACAAGGTCAACAAATGTATCTTTTGGAATACCTAGCCTTTCTCCCTCGCGAGTTGCTAGCCAAAGACCTAATAGCACACCTGTACCGATAATAATCCCGTACCAATAAACAGGAAACGGCCCAAGTTGGACAGCTACGCGGTCAAGCTGCGGTACAGAACCTAACAGCATATGTATGACCTCCCTCTCCAATGTTTACTCCTGATTCCCTAACTCAATCGCACTCATTAATCGTTCTGAGAACTGCTGTGCTGCATTGACTCCCATACGTTTTAAACGGAAGTTCATCGCTGCTACTTCAATAATAACAGCCAAGTTTCGACCAGGACGAACTGGAAGTGTAATCTTCGTAAGTTCTGTATCAATAATTTTCATCTTCTCTTCATCAAGACCTAAGCGATCATAATTTTTCTTTTGATCCCAAATTTCAAGATTAATAACAAGTGTAATACGCTTATAATTTCGCACTGCCCCTGCACCGAATAACGTCATAACGTTAATGATACCTAGACCACGAATTTCTAATAAATGCTCAATTAAATCTGGTGAGCTTCCTACTAATGTGTCTTCATCTTCTTGGCGAATTTCTACACTATCATCCGCAACAAGGCGATGGCCACGCTTCACAAGTTCAAGAGCTGTCTCACTTTTACCAACACCACTTTGACCTGTAATTAAAACACCAACACCGTAAATATCCACTAATACACCATGAACAGCAGTTGTTGGTGCTAGCTTACCTTCTAAATAATTGGTTAAACGACTTGATAATCTCGTTGTCGTTTGAGAAGAACGTAATAAAGGCATGCCTGATTCACGTGATGCTTGTAATAACTCATCTGGTACATCTTGATTACGAGTTATAATAATACATGGCGTCTCCTCGGTACAAAGCGCTTTCATTCTCTCTTGTTTTTGTTCTGTCGTTAACGTATCAAAGAACGTAAGCTCCGTTTTTCCAAGAAGCTGCACGCGATCAGCTGGATAATATGTAAAGAATCCTGCCATTTCAATTCCAGGTCGTGATAAATCACTTGTATCAATCGGACGATGAATTCCTTCCTCACCACTTATTAACTCCAATTGAAATTGTTCAATTAAATCTTTTGTCCTTACTTTTGGCATATGTATAAACCTCCACTCCGCTGCGGGTTCAGTCTCGTTTGATGTAAAATTCCATTCTACCGGATATTGTACCATTTTTTTCTGGAAACAAGAAATACGGTTTCTAATAAATAGAAAAAAACATTTCATACGAATAATGAAATGTTTTTCTTTTTGTCATTTTCTCTTTTTTTCATATAGAGGTTCCACAATTGCCTTTTCAATAATCATATTAAAAATTGAAATACAAATTGCCGCAACAATCGCTACACCAAATCCTGATATATTAAAAGCATCTCCTAATAATGAATCTGCTATTTTTAACGTAATCGCATTAATAACAATTAAGAAGAAGCCGAAAGTTACAACAGTAATTGGTAGCGTAATTAAAATTAAAAACGGCTTTACGAACACATTTAAAACAGCCAAAATAATACTCGCAATAATTGCAGTTTGTATATTTGCTACGTAAAACGCGTCTGGTGCAATCCCTTTTAAAAGTCCCGATACAGCGATTAACACAACGCTATTTACAAGAAGTGATACAATCCATCTCATTTTCTTACACATCCTTTTAAACATATATATTTCATCATACGCTAATAGATAAGAAACGCAAGTATCATACAAACACTTATATCAACTTATTCTACTCTTCACGCTTGTATACCTACCAACATTTCTTTGTGAAATAGGGACCACACCATCTATGTTCATGAGTTTTTACAAAAGTCCAAGTGAAATCTTTATCTACAATATAGATATCACCTTTATACGCATCATCTGTCTCACACAATATATCATCCATATGTAATAAACTCGCATCCTTTATTAATAGTATCTCATCACAGTGTTGGTAGAAAATGTAGCACTCCTTTTTCACTTCATTATGAAACGCTCTCTCTGCTTCTGTTCCTTCTAAGCACTTCTTTTTCTCATAACTAAATATGTGCCAAAGATATCCACATACATACTTATCTCCGTAAAGGAAAATGTCTTCTTTTTCTTCATCACTTAAATGGTTTGCAAAGTTATTCTCCCAGCGCTTCCGAAAATATACACCCCACTTTTGGAACTTTCTTACCTTCATATTCTTCTTTCGCAACACATCTAAAAACTCCATCATCTCCCCCTATACAATAAAAACCGAGTGTCATTTCCACCCGGTTTTATTCATACACTTATTGCGATAACTCTACTTCTTTTATTTTCTCTTTCATTCTTGCTTTATCACGATTTAAAATCTCTTTTAAATACTTACCTGTGTACGAGCGCTCTTCTTTCACTACTTGCTCTGGCGTGCCAGAAGCAACGATTTGTCCACCTTTATCTCCGCCCTCTGGTCCAAGGTCAACGATATAATCAGCTGTTTTTATCACATCTAAATTATGTTCAATTACAAGTACCGTCTCACCGCTCTCAACAAGACGCTGCAGCACTTCTAGAAGACGCGCGATATCATGTGCATGTAAACCAGTCGTTGGCTCATCTAAAATATATAACGTACGCCCTGTAGAACGACGGTGTAATTCAGAAGCTAGCTTCACACGCTGCGCTTCACCACCAGATAACGTCGTAGCTGGCTGTCCTAATTTCATATAACCAAGCCCTACATCTACAAGCGTTTGAAGTTTACGCTTAATTTTTGGGATATTAGCGAAGAATTCTACCCCATCTTCAATTGTCATTCCTAACACTTCAGAAATGTTCTTATCTTTATACTTCACTTCTAACGTTTCACGGTTGTAACGTTTACCGTGACAAACTTCACACGGAACGTATACATCTGGTAAGAAGTGCATTTCAATTTTAATAATTCCATCACCACGGCACGCTTCACAACGTCCACCTTTTACATTAAAGCTGAAACGTCCTTTTTGATATCCGCGCACTTTCGCTTCATTCGTTTGTGCAAACACATCACGAATATCATCGAATACACCTGTGTACGTCGCTGGATTAGAACGTGGTGTACGACCAATTGGCGATTGATCAATATCAATTACTTTATCTAAATGTTCAAGACCTTTAATCTCTTTATGAGTACCTGGCTTCGCTTTCGCTTTATATAACTTTTGCGCTAACGATTTATATAGCACTTCATTAATCATCGTACTTTTACCAGAACCAGATACCCCTGTTACCGCTACAAACGTACCGAGTGGGAATGACATTTTCGCATTCTTTAAGTTATTCTCTTTTGCGCCGACAATCTCTACTTTACGTCCATCACCTTTACGTCTTTCAAGTGGAACTGGAATAAACTCTTTACCACTTAAATACTTCCCTGTTAATGAATTCTCATCTTGCATCACTTCAGCTGGTGTCCCTGCTGATACAACTTGCCCACCGTGAATACCTGCACCTGGTCCGATATCAAGTAAATAATCAGCAGCCATCATCGTATCTTCATCATGCTCAACAACGATTAATGTATTACCTAAATCGCGCATTTCTTGCAATGTACGAATAAGACGATCGTTATCGCGCTGGTGTAAACCAATTGAAGGCTCATCAAGAATATAAAGTACACCCGTTAGACGAGAACCAATTTGCGTCGCTAAACGAATACGTTGTGCCTCACCACCTGATAAAGTTCCTGCGGCACGACTTAACGTTAAATAATCTAAACCAACGTTCACTAAGAACCCAACGCGCTCCTGAATTTCTCTTAAAATTAAATGAGCAATTTTTTGTTGCTTCTCCGTTAGCTCCACATTTGAGAAGAATTCCTGTACTTCTTGAACAGAATACTTCGTTACATCAGCAATCGTTTTATCACCAACAAAAACAGCTAAACTCTCAGGCTTTAAGCGTCCGCCTTTGCACTTCGGACAAGCTTGCTCTGCCATATATTTCTCCATTTGCTCACGAATGTAATCGGAACTCGTTTCACGATAACGACGTTCAATATTTGGAATAACACCTTCAAATAAAATCTCATTTTCCTTTACTTGACCAAATTCATTTACATAGCGGAAATAAACCTTCTCTTCCCCGCTTCCGTACAACACTTTATCAAATAAATCTTTCGGTATATGTTTCACAGGCATATCCATATCAACGCCGTAGTGATTACATACAGATTGTAAAAGTTGTGGATAGTATTGTGAACTTGTCGGTTCCCAAGGTGCAATCGCATGTTCATTTAATGATAAATCCCAGTTTGGGATAACAAGCTCTAAATCTACCTCTAGCTTTGAACCAAGTCCATCACAAGAAGGACACGCTCCGAACGGACTGTTGAATGAGAACATACGCGGCTCTAATTCTCCGATTGAAAAACCACAATGTGGACAAGCATGATGTTCACTAAATAGAAGTTCCTCTTCTCCCATTACATCAATTAACACTCGGCCTCCGCCAAGCTTTAATGCACTTTCAAGTGAATCAGCAAGACGGCTTGCGATTCCTTCTTTTACAACAATACGGTCAATTACAACTTCAATGGAATGCTTCTTATTTTTATCTAACGTAATCTCTTCAGACACATCAAGCATTTCACCATCAACACGTACACGAACATACCCTTGCTTCTTAATATCTTCAAGTACTTTCACATGCGCTCCTTTACGCCCAGACACGATAGGCGCTAACACTTGCAATTTCGTACGCTCAGGATATTCAAGAACACGGTCTACCATCTGCTCGACTGTTTGTGATGTAATTTCAATCCCATGATTCGGACAAATTGGCGTACCAATTCGTGCAAATAATAAACGTAAATAATCATAAATCTCCGTCACTGTTCCGACAGTTGAACGTGGATTACGACTCGTCGTTTTTTGATCAATCGAAATCGCTGGTGACAACCCTTCAATCGTATCCACATCCGGCTTATCCATTTGTCCTAAAAATTGACGCGCATACGCAGATAACGATTCTACATATCTGCGCTGTCCTTCTGCATAAATCGTATCAAATGCTAATGATGATTTCCCCGAACCAGACAATCCCGTTACAACGACAAGCTGATTTCTCGGAATGGTTACATCAATATTTTTTAAGTTATGTGCTCTAGCACCTTTTACAACGATAAAATCCTTGCTCTTACTCACTCTTTTCACCCTTCCGCTTTTAATTCTAATAGTAAATCTCTTAGTTCAGCTGCACGCTCGAAGTCTAACGCTTTTGCTGCTTCTTTCATCTCTGCTTCCATCTTCGCAATTGTCTTTTCGCGCTCTTTTTTCGTCATTTTCTTAGCAGGAGTTGCTTCGTATGTTTCTGTCTCTTCAGCCGCTGTCGTTGCACGGATTACATCACGAACGCCTTTTTGAATCGTTTTCGGCGTGATACCATGCTCTTCATTGTAAGCTTCTTGTATAGTACGACGACGCTGCGTTTCTTCAATTGCAATTCCCATCGATCTCGTTATGCGATCTGCGTACATAATAACGCGGCCGTTTTCATTACGCGCCGCACGACCAATCGTTTGAATTAACGAACGTTCTGAACGCAAAAACCCTTCCTTATCTGCATCTAAAATAGCTACAAGTGATACTTCTGGAATATCTAATCCTTCTCGTAATAAGTTAATACCGACAAGTACATCAAACTTACCAAGGCGAAGGTCACGGATAATTTCAATACGTTCTAACGTTTTAATTTCAGAGTGAAGATAGTTCACTTTAATTCCTACATCTTTTAAGTAATCCGTTAAATCCTCTGACATTTTCTTCGTTAAAGTCGTAATTAGTACACGTTCATTTTTTGCAATACGATCTTGAATTTCTCCTAATAGATCGTCAATTTGACCTTCAATAGGTCGTATATCGATTGGTGGATCTAAAAGCCCTGTTGGACGAATAATTTGTTCTATTACTTCTGGTGACTGCTCTAACTCATACGGTCCCGGCGTTGCTGAAACGTAAATAACTTGATTTGTTTTCTCTTCAAACTCATCAAACATGAGCGGTCTATTATCTAGAGCCGATGGCAGACGGAATCCATGATCCACAAGCACTTGTTTACGTGCTTGGTCACCGTTATACATCGCTCTTACTTGTGGCACTGATACGTGCGATTCATCCATAACGATTAAGAAATCTTTCGGGAAATAATCTAATAACGTATACGGCGTTGCACCTGCTGGACGAAGTGTTAAATGACGGGAATAGTTTTCAATCCCTGAACAAAAGCCCATCTCGCGCATCATTTCTAAATCATAACGTGTACGTTGCTCTATACGCTGCGCTTCTAACAACTTACCGTTATCATTTAACTCCTTTAAACGCTCTTCTAATTCTTTTTCGATATTTTCAATAGCGACCTTCATTTTCTCTTCACGTGTAACGAAGTGAGATGCCGGGAAGATTGCTACATGATCACGTTCTGCTAATACTTCACCTGTTAACGCATTTACTTCGCGAATACGATCGATTTCATCACCGAAAAACTCAATTCGGATACAATGCTCATCAAGTGATGCCGGGAAGATTTCAACTACATCTCCGCGCACACGGAATGTACCACGCTTGAAATCAATATCATTACGTCCATACTGCACATCAACAAGTTCACGAAGCAATTGATTGCGGTCCTTTTCCATACCAACTCGAAGTGAAACAACTAACTCACGGTACTCTTCAGGAGAACCTAAACCATATATACACGAAACACTCGCAACGATAATTACATCGTCCCGTTCAAATAATGCAGACGTTGCTGAGTGACGCAATTTATCGATTTCATCATTAATCTGCGCGTCTTTTTCAATAAACGTATCTGTTTGCGGCACATACGCTTCTGGCTGATAATAATCATAATAACTAACAAAATATTCAACTGCATTATTCGGAAAAAAGTCTTTCAACTCACTATATAGCTGTCCTGCTAACGTTTTATTGTGAGCCATGACAAGTGTTGGCTTTTGCACTTCTTTAATGACATTTGAAATCGTAAATGTCTTACCCGTTCCTGTTGCTCCAAGTAACACTTGCTTTTTCTTTCCACTATTAATTCCCTCTACAAGCTTCTCTATAGCTACCGGCTGATCACCTTGCGGGGAATACGCTGATATAATTTCAAATTGATGTTCCAAGTAAAATCCGACCTCCTCATAAAAATCTGTATTATTATTTTACCACGAACACCCATAAAAAACCTAAAAAAACGAACAGATATTCGGTAAAATTTTCGACAATATATACATAGAAAAAGGAAGGAGTCAAAACTTCCTTCCTCTACTAACTCTATTTTTCAGGTACATATAATAAATCATATCCATTGCGCCCATTTTCATTCACACAGTCTATTAACCTATAAGCCGTTTGCAATTCACACTGCTCTTTAACAATCCTTTTACAGCTATCTTTATATAAGCCTTTATCCTCACCAGCAAATTTGTCTTGTCTACTATCTAATACATAAAGTATATCTTTCCCACTATGTTCTAACGTTTGAAAAACCGGGTTACCTTCATCGGTATACTGTACAATTCTTATTTCATCAACTTTCCCTTGTTCCACATTCAAAACGAACTGCTCGAATTTATCTAGATTGGAAATCCTGGTTCCCTTTACGATGACATCATTCTTCTTATTAATTGTAGTGTTAGATGGTGAACATGCTACTAAACTAAAGAGAAATAGACATATAAAACTGGTTCTTTTTCCTATTGTCATCCTCTCCTATAAAAATTATTTGTATACCCAAAAGCTACTTTCAACTATGAAAGTAGCTTTTCTTTTCTTTTCTCCTTCTTCGGAAAAATCACATATGAAAATGAAATCACTGTATCAACTAAAAATATAATTGCCCACACTTGGCTCACACGGCTTGCAGCTTTATTTAAAACGATTCCCGATTCTAACCAATTACCCCATTGTTCAAATGGAATAAATCCATACGCGAAGAAAAAGAATATGTGCACACCAACGAATAAAACAAGATGTAATACCCAATTTTTTATTTCCTGCTTCGCATAGGCCATACCTGTTAATTCTACGTGCTCTTCCATAATTGGCGCTGGTTCATTCCGCCATTTCGCAACTAGCTTTTGCGCAAATATATCAAGCTTCTTCAAATCCTTTTTCCCGTAGAAAACTGCATACAATAAAATAATTACAGTAATGATCTGAAAGTTAGAGAACTTTCCTGTTTGATAATAGTCCACTACCCCTAAAGTTAAAATAAACACTTCATTTATGAGGAGTACAATTCCCATAATAAAGCTCGCCTTTTTCAAACGGAATCCGTAACGGAGTAAAAAGAAACCGATAGCTGATAACCAAAATACAATTTCTGCCCCAATTAAAAAATACCAACGATATTCTGCGAGTATACTCATTTATCCTTCTCCTTTTCATCATAAATACGAAAAGCTTCATCCATATATATTAAAAGTTCTTCTTCAATTGGATACATGCTCATTTTCTGTGAATCTTCCTTCGATTTTCTAACTTCCCATAACTTATCTAAAAACGCTTCGTCACCATTAGTCATTTCTAAACACTTCTGCATTAATTTTTTCGTTGCCCCTTGTACCTCATCACTAGCAGCTTCTTTACCTTCCTTCATAAAAGTATGGAATTGCTTTAATAAATCTACCCATTCTAAAACATTCGGATCTTCTTCACTCATATTCGGCAAATTGTGAAGCAACTTTTGTTCTTCCTTTGAAAACACTTCATTTTGGAATATTTCACGTATACGAGGAGACTGTTTAGAAAGCTGAATAAGTTCAAACATAACTTTCCAATCAAGTTCTCCCTCCACATCTACCGAATAAACAACAGCTTGTAAAACACGCTCCATTCGATTAAATTTCTTTTGTTCTTCCTGTACAAACCGAAGTTGTTTTTCAAGAGAATCCTTTAAGTTAAGCTCACCTATTACTAACATATTCGCAGCCTCTTTTAATGAAAATCCCATTTCCTTTAAAAATAAAATTTGTTGCAGCCTTATTACGTCAACTTCACTATATAAACGATGCCCACCTTCTGTTTTCCCGCTCGGCTTTAATAAATCTATTTGATCATAATAACGTAATGTACGTACTGTAACCCCTGTTTCTCTCGTCAATTCTTGTATTGAAATCACTACCATCACCTCTTCCCCTTCATTATAAAAGATGACGTTACGTAACTTTCAAGTCTTTTGTAAAAAAAATACAAAAAGCTGTTTATACTCTTTGTATAAACAGCTTTTACGGAAATAATCCTTTTTGTACAGCACGCCCACAAAATAAAATAAGTGCCCCAACGACAACACTCGTTGCTGTTTTATGATAATGAGCTGAAACTAATAAATAATATGATAAACCTACAGTGCCAATCATAATACAAATGCTTGGCACTGGATTACGAGAAAAGTTTTGCATTCCCCAAAGAAGCGCAAATATAGCTGTAGCGACACATAACACCGGTAATTCCATCCCAGTTCCCCTTTTTCTATCTATTCCTTGTTGCTAATACACTCGTCGATGCCATACTTATTAATAAACCAAAACCAATCCTTATATATTTAAACGTTTAATCTAATTGAAATCTCTCAAACTTATCATTTATTTTCTTTCCCCTTACTCCAGCGTAAAGATTTCCTCCACCTTCACTCCAAAATATTTGGCGATTTTTAGGGATAACTCTAGACTCGGGTTATAGTGATGATTTTCAATCGCCACAATCGTCTGCCGCGTCACCTGCATCGCCTTTGCCATTTCAACTTGCGTTATATGATGTTGCTTTCTTAACTCTTTTATTTTATTTTTCACACCCATAGGCTCCACCTTCGAAAGTAAAGATATCTTTACTTTAATTATAAATATTTTCCAGTTACAAGTAAAGATATCTTTACAAATTTTAGTAAAACATTTCACTGAACATCTTCTCTAACTAAGTACAAGAGTAATTCAATTTATATCAGCGATTTCCCAAATATATCGACATCAGTAGCACTATAATCATAAGAAAAAAAGCTGTCCCAAAATATCTTTTGGAACAGCTTCTTCGTCCTACTACATAAATCCTAATACATATACAAGAACATAGCCAAGAATAGAAAGGCAAACCGAACCGATCAGCCCCGCCACGAATGCCTTACTTCCTAACTTACGGAACGTTTTAAACTCTACATTTAAACCAAGCCCCGCCATCGCCATTGCAATAAGCATGTAAGCAATGACAACAATGTAGCCGGCAACAACTTCTGGTATAACCCCGAGCGAATGTACTGCACTCATCGCTAAAAATCCGAAGATGAACCACGGAATTGGAAGGTCGCGCCACGATTTTTTTTCCTCGCTACCTTCACTCTTACCAAACCATAATCCAATTAAAATCGCTACTGGCACAAGCATTGCAACGCGCGTTAATTTCACGATAACTGCGATGTCTACAGCCGTACTTCCTCCTGGTGCCGCAGCTGCGATGACATGAGCGATTTCATGCAGCGTCGCACCTGAGAATACACCGTAACCGTACGGAGATAAACCAAGCACTGGATATAATAACGTATAAATAAGCGTAAATATTGTACCTAAAATTGCGATGATCGCTGCTCCAACTGCTGTTTCGTCATCTTTTGCTTTCACTTGCGGTGCAATTGCCACAACCGCGGCCGCGCCGCAAATTGCTGTTCCACACGCTGTTAAAATTCCAAGCTTCTTCTCTACTTTAAATACTTTCGTTAGTCCATATACAACAAAAATAGTAAATGTAATAACAACCGCCGCGATGACTAATACTTTCGGCCCTGCCTCCGCAATATCAACAAGATTTAATCGCATTCCAAGTAAGATGATCCCAAAGCGAAGTAATTTCTTACTCGCGAAATTCGTTCCAGCTATCGCTTCTTGCGGAACTCCGATAGCTGCTCGCCAAACCATCCCAATTAGAATAGCAATTACTAATTGTCCCATAATATTTAAAAATGGAAGCTCTGCTAAATATTTCGCGGCAATTGCGATTAATAATGTAATCCCAATTCCTTGCGAAAATCCAAAGCCCTTCTTCTTTTGTATAACAAGTGTTTGTTCCACCTTGTACCACCCCAATAATCGTATTGGAACATGCATGTTCTTTCTACTTACATTATAAGAGAGTTTCTATCATAAGTTTAATATCAATATTGAATCCCTATCATCAGAAATACTTATGATAAGATGATAGAAAAAGAAAGGATCCCATTATATGAACGTAGACATTTTAAAAATTTTTGTTACTGTCGTTGAACAGAAACATTTCTCTCGTGCAGCAGAATTATTAAACCTTTCACAACCCGGAGTAAGTATGCATATACGCAACTTAGAAAACGAATTTGGCACTACACTTATTCAACGCTCCCCGAAGCACGTCCAAGTTACGGAAGCTGGAAACATATTATATATACATGCAAAGCAAATGCTCTCTCTTTACGAAGATGCTAAGCAAGAAATTAATGAACTACATAACGTTGTAACAGGAACACTTCGCATCGGTGCTAGTTTTACAATTGGCGAATACTTACTTCCAAAAATACTGGCTAACTATGCGAATGAAAATCCACACGTCGAAGTTCATACTTTCATCTCAAATACAGAAGACGTTTTGCAAAGCCTTCGCTCTAATCAAATTGATATCGGCTTAGTAGAAGGGCAAGTCGTATACGCTGACGTTGACGTTGAAACATTTATGCAAGATGAAATGAAGCTCGTCGTTCCGCCAAATCATTCATTGCTCCGCACAAATGAAATAAGTGAAAGCACACTCCAAGATCAAGTATGGGTACTAAGAGAAAGTGGTTCTGGTACACGCGCTTATAGTGACCGCTTTATTCATCAACACCATTTAAAGATGAAACGATTCTTTACATTCAGTAGTATCCAAAGCGTAAAGGAAGCTGTTAGTGCCGGTCTTGGCATCGCTATACTTTCTGATTGGACGGTACGGAAAGAGCTACTAGCAAAAGAACTATTCCACGTCGAAGTTCCAAATGAACAACTAATCCGTCCGTTCTCCATCGTGCGCGGCAAATATTTCATTCCATCTAAAGCCATTCAAGTGTTCTTAAATCATCTAGATTCTTTTGCGAAAAAACAGCATTGACCTTCACATTAGTGTGAAGGTTTACAATACATGTAAAAGGAGTGAAACACATTGCGAATTGGAGAATTATCAAAAGAAACTGGCGTTAGTGAAAGATCACTAAGACATTACGAAGAAAAGGGACTACTCCCTTCTAAGCGCCTCGCAAATGGCTACCGTGATTTTGATGAAAGTGCCATCGAAAAAGTAGAACTTATTCAAATGTACTTACAAATTGGCTTAAATTTAGAAGAGACGGCAAGGATGCTACGCTGCCTTGAAATTGAACCGCACCTGTACGACAATCCGTGCAGTAGTATCCTTATGCTTTATGAAGATAAACTCAATGAAGTAACAAAGCAAATCTCATTGCTTTCCAACATTCAAACAAATTTGCAAAAACACGTTTCACTCCTAAAACAAGCAAAAGAAAAGGGATGATTACATGTTCGTTATACATGGCAGTTCAAGACAAAACGGAAATACAGAAGCTTTAACACATATGATGATAGAGGGCATTGAAACAGAACAAATTTACTTGCGAGACCATACAGTCCATCCTATTACAGACCAACGTCATGATGCAGAAGGATTCCAACCTGTAAATGATGATTATGAGCAGTTAACCAAACGCATGTTAGAGCACGACACAATTATCTTTGCTACACCGCTATACTGGTACGGAATGAGCGGACATATGAAAAACTCCGTCGATCGTTGGTCACAAAGCTTGCGCGATACATCTCTTCATTTCAAAGAAAAAATGAAAGGCAAAAAAATGTATGTTGTCATCGTTGGCGGAGACAATCCTAAACTGAAAGCATTGCCGCTTATCGCTCAGTTTCAATACATCTTCGATTTTGTTGGTTCATCATTTGAAGGATATATCATTGGGGATGCGAATGGACTGGATGAAATTAAAAACGATGCTGAGGCGCTGGCAAAAGCACAATTGTATAATAATGAATTCAAAAATAGCAAATAGAAATAAGTTTGACAAACTATTTAGACTTAGCAACGCAAGAAGAATTAGAAACCATGTTACAAGAATATCCTGGCACAATACTTTTCATTAGCCATGACCGTGCCTTTATTCGCTCTGTTGCAGACCATATTCTACAAGTAGATGAGAGTGAACCAAGAATCTTCCACGGTAATTACGAGCAATACACAAAAAGAACAACCAGGGATTCTGTCAATGTTACTGAACAGGAATTGTTACGATTACAAACAAAATTAACGGAAATCATCGGCCGAATTTCCATGCCAAATCATCACGATAACATCCCATCTCTCGAACAAGAATACGCAAAATTATTAACTCAAATTCAAAAATGTAAAGAAGTACTCTAATGTCTTCCCTATATATCGACGGGACCTTCCGCATTTCCCAAGAAATATTGAAACTTCGACATATAAAAGTAAAAAGCCGTGCTGATGCACGGCTTTTTACTTTTATATACGGACAGCAGTCCCGCTCACTGCAACCATTAGCATTCCTTCGCGAACTACTTCGTAATCCACGTCGATACCAACAATAGCATTTGCATTTTTTTGTCTTGCGAAAGTTTTCATTTCTTCCATTGCGATGTCGCGCGCTTCTTTTAATTTACTTTCATAAGCACCCGCGCGACCGCCGACAACGTCACGAACAGAAGCGAAAAGGTCACGAACGATATTCGCGCCCATAATCGCTTCTCCATTGACGATATCGATGTACTCAATAATTTCTTTTCCTTGAATTGTAGACGTTGTTGTTACAATCATGCTTTATAGCCTCCCATATAAGATTTTCACTTACTTATGGTGCACTAATTCAGTAGAAATTATATTTATGAACTGAACTGAGCTTCGTATAATCGGCTGTATCCTCCGCCTTGCTCAATTAGTTCCTCATGCGAACCTTGTTCTGCAATACCATCTTTATTTACAACGACGATACGATCTGCATTTTTAATCGTTGCAAGCCTGTGAGCGATAACTAATGTTGTACGGCCGACAGATAGTTCTGCAAGCGATTTTTGAATCGCTAGTTCCGTCTCTGTATCTAATGCAGAAGTCGCTTCATCTAATATTAAAATTGGTGGGTTTTTCAAGAACATACGAGCAATCGCTAGACGCTGTTTCTGTCCACCAGAAAGTTTCACACCACGCTCACCGATAACGGTATCTAAACCGTCTGGTTGTGAGTAAATTAAGTCTTCTAACTGCGCACGTTTTACCGCCTGCCAAATTTCAGCTTCTGACGCTTTTAAATTTCCGTAAGCAATATTTTCACGAATCGTTCCTGAGAATAAGAACACATCTTGCTGCACAATTCCAATTTGTTTACGAAGTGAAGATAATGTCATATCTTTCGTATCAATACCATCAATTTGGATTGAACCAGACGATTGTTCATAAAAACGTGGGAGTAAACTACATAACGTTGTTTTTCCAGCTCCTGATGGTCCAACGAACGCAACCGTTTCACCTGCATGTATGTTCAAACTAATGTCATTTAAAATCGGTTCTTTATTTTCATATCCGAACGTAATGTTGCTATATTGAATATCACCATGTACATGTTTAACTTCCATCGCACCTTTAGAGTCTACAATATCTGGCTCTGTTTCCAGAAGCTCTACATATCTCTTAAAACCAGCGATCCCTTTCGGATAGCTTTCGATTACCGCATTAATTTTTTCAATTGGGCGGAAGAAAATATTCGTTAATAGAACGAATCCAATAAATCCACCGTACGTTAATTCACCTTGCAGAACAAACCATGTACCGCATATTAACACAAAGAGTGTTACGAGACGCATGAGCATATAACTAATCGATGAATTTAATGCCATAATTTTATACGCCATTAATTTCGTTGTACGGAAACGAGCGTTGTTAACAGCAAATTGCTCTTTCTCAAACTTTTCATTTCCGAATGCTTGTACTACGCGAATACCACCAACATTGTTCTCAATACATGCATTGAAATCAGCAACGTCTGAGAATAAACGTCTAAATGTACCTGTCATTTTTTTGTTGAAGTAAAGTGCTAACCATAATAAGAATGGAATGACGAAGAACGTTAATAGCGCTAACTTCCAGTTGATCATCATCATAAATGAGAATGCCCCAACTAAAGTCATAATAGCGATAAATAAATCTTCCGGTCCATGGTGAGCAATTTCCCCAATTTCCATTAAGTCGTTTGTAAGACGTGAAATTAAATGACCTGTTTTATTATTGTCAAAAAATCTAAATGATAGCTTTTGAATATGATCAAATAATTTCTGCCTCATATCCGTTTCAATGTTAACACCAAGCATATGTCCCCAATATGTAACAACATATTGTAAGCCTGCATTTAATATATACACTGCAAGTAAACCGAAACAAGCCCATAAAATAAGCGTCCAGTTTTGTCCTGGCAATAACTTATCAATAAATTGATTTACGATAAGCGGGAAGCCAAGTTCTAGTAATCCTGCGACAACCGCACAAGAAAAGTCGAGTATAAATAAACCTTTATACGGTTTATAGTAAGAAAAAAATTTACGCAGCATATCTTACCTCCATTTTCCAAAATTAAAAAGACTCTCTAAATGATAACCATTATCAAATAATTATTCAAGTTATCCGTCTATGAAACTAAAAATAAGATTTTTGATAGTTGTCGTTTTTTCCAGGAAGTCGATATATTCGAATAATCGCCGATATAAATTTCATTTACTAACTACCCTCCCACCAAAAAACAAAAAAGGTACCACCACAAGATGATACCTTTCCTTCTATTACATCGCTTCCGAATCCCACTCATGCTCCTGCTCAACAAATACAATACCTAATTCGTGATGTCCACCAGCATATAATGCAGTTTGCGCAAGACGAAGCTCACCATTTGTATCTAATACTTCTAATTTACAAAATGCTCCTGTCGTCTTCGTTTGAAGCGCATCATAAAATTCCTCGGCGCTTTTTGGAATGACTCCATTTACTTTCGTAATAATTTCTCCAGGCAGTAATTTTAGCTCTGCTCCAATTGTATTTGGGATTGTATCTAGTACAACGAGCCCATCATTGCGTGCAGCAAAATACGCTGGTCTTGTTTCATCAGTAATTTTCTCTTGCATCGAAATTGTGAAACGCCCAAGCATTGCGACTCCCATCGCGATAATTGCAAGTACATGCCACCAGTAACTTGCGATTCCTAAAACGAGCACAAGTCCTGCTAACCCATAAACACGTCTTCCTGTAAATAATAAAGCTTCCGTCGGCTCATAACTTTTAATCTTTCTCATAAATCCAATTAAAAATGGAACGAGGAATAGAGAATATGTATTTGAACCTATTGAAACGACAGGCCACCATGAAATAAACTGCGTTACCGCATCACCCGGTACAAGAATAAAAATAGGAACGATCCATAAACGCTTTGATTCGTGTAAACCAATCTTTAATCCACGCTTCCCCTTCCTAATCTTCGGTGTAGAGTATCCTACTGCGTTTTTAGAAATCAATAAACCTTCTACAATAAGCATAACGCCTAGCAAAATAGCAAGGGATACAATGGTATTCTCTTCACCTTCTCGAAGCTGTAAGAAGGAAATTGGTAGCTTAGAAGATAATAGAACACATACAATCGCAATGCTAAATGTATAAGCCGCCGATAAATATCGATACATAGCCGTTAATCCAAATAGTAATGTCCAAATTAAAATGGCCCATAAGCTTGCTTTAGAAACAACAAGTCCAAGCCCAATCGTAATAATAGATACTACTAATCCGTATCCCATCCCTGCAAATAGAGAGGTTCGCAGTTCAAACCAAATATCATAAACTTTAAAAGAAAAATCTTTTCGTTCTCTTAACATACGTAAGTATCCAACGAAGATACTACTTATTACAAATATATAGACAGCAGGGTGTAAGAAAAAACGTCCAACTGCCCGCATTATTTCAAAAATCCACGACTCCACGAACTCATTCACCACCATTTATATCATTCTTTCTTTTTATATTATCATAACTAAACAAACGTTTGTTTAACACAAAAAAATACAGGCAGAAAACTGCCTGTATTTCTTCTTATTTTGCCATTAATTTTAATGCTGACTGTAATTGTAGATCATTTTCTCCAGAACGGATTTTTTCGATAATTTTAGTTTGAATCGCTTCAGCTGTCTTTTTATCAAGCTGTCCTGTCGCTTCCATTTCATTCGCATTTTGGAATGCTTTCAGCGCCGATTCTGTCTCTTTACTAAAGTATCCATCTTCACGACCTGGTACATACCCTAAGCTCTTAAGCATTTCTTGAGCATGTTTTACTTGTACATCATTTGAATTGTATGAAAGTGTTTTTTCAATTTGAATTGGTGTCGCATGATAATAATTTGGTTGCTTCACTTCTACTGTTGGCGCGATTCCTTTTTTATGAATCCAGTTCCCATCCGGTGTTAACCATTTAAACATCGTTAATTTAATGTTGCTGCCGTCTTTAAATGGAACAGCTTGCTGAACAGTACCTTTACCAAATGTCTTTTCACCAATTAAATCGTATCCTTCTCCTTCTTTCAGCGCACCAGCTAAAATCTCTGAAGCAGAAGCACTTCCATTATCAATTAATACTGAAATTGGATATGGTTTTCTCTCTTTCAGTTCCGTAGAGAATTTCTTCTTCTCACCATTTCGCTGCTCTACTTGTAGCATCGGCTTTTTATTCGTCATAATTTCTCCTAGTATATCTTCTACACTATTTAAATAACCACCAGGATTACCACGCACGTCAATAACTAAGCCTTTTATATTTTTCTTCTCTAACTCTTTTAACTGATCCTTAAATTCCTTCGCTGTATTTTCAGCAAAAGAAGTGATTTGCATATAACCGATATCTCTTCCGCTCTCTTGCTTCACAGAACTAAACACTGTGAAGATCGGAATTTTTTCACGCTTAATTTTAAATACAATCGGATCAGTTACTCCCGCACGTTTAATTTCAATTGCGACAGTCGTTCCTTTTTTACCACGGATCTTTAATACTGCTTCTTCACGTGATAAGTCTTTCACACTGTTTCCATCTACAGATAAAATTTGGTCATTCGGTTTAATTCCTATCTTTTCTGCTGGTGAACCTTTAATTGGCGATACGATAATAAGCTTATCGTCCGTCTTGTTCACCTCAGCCCCAATCCCCTCTAATTCAGGATCAAGCGATTCACTAAACTGTTTGGCTGTTTCTTTATCCATATACGTGGAATAAGGGTCCTTCAGCGTAGACAACATGCCTTGTATTGCACCTTCAACTAACTTTTCATCTTTCACGTCTTCCACATAACGTGAATCAATTAGTGCATACGCCTCATTAATTTTTGCCAAATTCCCTTGCGCAGTGCTAGCATTCCCACTCGAAATTGTTTGCGTTACTTCTGCTGGGTTAACCCCAAATACAGACATGCCTGCAAACATTCCGCCAGCACCAATTAAAAATGCAACAACCATTCCAATAATTGCAACTCTACGTTTCAATGCGGAATTCCCCTTTCCAAAACACACAGGTGGTGTAGCAAAAGGCATCACACAGCGTGTGATGCCTTTACCTATTTCTACTATATGATAAGCTTGTACGAATTATGTTTGCAACTTTTTATACTTTTAAGAAGCGACGAATTGACATTACACTTCCCCACATACCGATTAACGCACCGATTAACACTAGTAAACCAGCTAATTGGAATACGAAAGGACTGTATGGTAGAAGCTCGAAAATTGTTCCGCCAAGTTTTTCGTTAAACACACCTTGCAACGAATTATACGTAACTAGAATTAGGCCAATTGGAATAATTGATCCTAATACTCCTAAGAATAATCCCTCTAGCAAGAATGGCCAACGAATGAACCAGTTTGTTGCACCAACAAGTTTCATAATTTCAATTTCTGTACTACGAGCATAAATTGTAATTTTAATTGTGTTAGAGATTAAGAACATTGCTGTGAATAAAAGACCAGCAATTAACGCAATCCCAATGTTACGACCAGTTTTTACAGTATCAAATAATCGTTCAACTTGCCCTTTTCCGTACTGAACATTACTGACAAACTGCATTTTTTCAACCTTCTTCGCGATTGTCGCTGTATCTGTTGGTTCTTTTGCTTTTACAACGAATACGTTTTTAAGTGGGTTATCTTGTTCAAATAACTCAAACGTTTTTCCGCTATCACCTAAGCTTTTAATTAAACGTTTTAACTCTTCTTCTTTAGAAGAATATTTAATAGAATCTACTTTTGCAATCTTACTCATATCTTCTTCTAATTTCTTTTGATCAGCTTCTTTTGCAGCTGGATCAATGTGTACACGAATCTCTACATCTTGCTCTACTTTCGTCGCAAAATGGTTCATATTCATAATCGCTGTTAAAAAGACACCTACAAGTAATAATGTAACTGTTACTGCACTAACAGAAGCAAATGTCATCCATCCGTTACGTGATAGATTCTTTACACCTTCTCGCAAATGTCGACTAAGGGTCTTAGCCTTCATATCCGTATCCTCCCTCAATCTCGTCTCGAACAATTTTTCCGCCTTCAATCGCGATTACACGATGACGGATTGTATTTACGATATCTGCATTATGCGTCGCCATAACAATTGTTGTACCACGCTCATTAATGCGAGTAAAAATCTTCATAATATCAAGAGCTGTTTCAATATCTAAGTTACCTGTTGGCTCATCAGCAATTACAACCTTTGGTCGATTTACAATCGCTCTTGCAATCGCAACACGTTGTTGCTCTCCACCTGAAAGTTCACTTGGAATTGCATCTGCACGATCTTCAAGACCTACAAGACCTAAAACTTCTGTTACACGCTCACGAATTGCATCTGGTTCTTCTTCAATTACTTCTAAAGCAAACGAAACATTCTCATATACCGTTAATTTAGGTAGTAATTTAAAATCTTGGAAAATTACGCCTAATTGACGACGAAAATATGGAACATCTCTTTCTGCCAATGTTTCAATAACAAGTCCATTTACATTAATTGATCCTGTAGATGGCTTCTCTTCACGATACATCATTTTAATAAATGTAGATTTTCCGGCTCCACTCGGTCCAACTACGTATACGAACTCACCTTGTTTAATGTTAACTGTAAGACCAGCAATGGCTTTCATACCATTCGGGTACTCCTTATAAACATTCGTCATTTTTATCATTATTTATCACCCAATACTTAATGATTTTTTTCGAAATACTTTTCTGTACATCTGAAAATAAAAGACATCCTTCATTTTCACTTAGTCATCCTTGTTGAAGGTAGTTTACTTATGCTTTCTCATAAGCAATACCACTCTATGTAATATATTTCAGCAAAATTCTACAAACCCCATTGTAACATCAAACGGTTTCCAGTTCGGATACATTTTTGTTACAGTTATGTTACATAAATGAAAAGGAAAACGAGTTGACCTATATTATCAACTCGTCCAGTTCACCTTTTTTATTTATGTTCAGCTAACCATTCAGATACTTTTTTCGCATCTTCACCTTGAATAAGTCCTGGTGACATTGAACCGCGGCCTTTTTTAATAATCTCTTCGATATCTGCAGCGTCGTACTTACCGCCTACTTTTCTTAAATCAGGTCCAGTTGCCCCTGATAAATCTGTCGCGTGACATCCAGCACAACTTCTTTGGAAAATTTGTTCTGCGCTGTCTGTGCTTGCAGACTGTTTCGAAGACTTACTCTCTTCTTTATTTCCGCATGCTCCTAAAGCAAAAACAACCGATGTCCCTAGCGCAATAGCCAACAATTTCTTTTTCACTTCTATCGCTCCCCATTGTTGATATTCTTTTTATTCCTAACACACTCATTTTCATTATAAGCATTATCTTTATATAGAAAAACTAAGGTGTATTTCATATTCCTCAAAAATACAGTGAGAACCTTGATAAAATAAAGCTTTCATAAGTTGTTTCAATTCTGTGAACAGCTTAAAAAACTTCTATAAAGAATCCTTTTTAAAAGGAAAATTAGAAATGTTCTATATAAATCTTTACCCTATTATCGCTCTATTTTACTATTCTCTACTTTTTACAAAACAATATACACCATTGTAATCTACATATAATCCCATCAAAAAGAGAAGTTGTCGTTTCCAACTTCTCTTCCTCTTTACTTCATCTATAAAAATAAAATCAAATTCTTTATATCCTCTATATCCTCAGCGTGGGCCAACAATTTAGTTGGCTTTTTTTCACTTATTAGATGCGAGAACGTAAGTAAGCATCAATAAATGGATCAATCTCTCCATCCATAACTGCTTGTACGTTACCAACCTCCGTATTTGTACGGTGGTCTTTTACAAGAGAATACGGGTGGAATACGTAAGAACGGATTTGGCTACCCCATCCGATTTCTTTTTGTTCCCCGCGGATTTCATCTAATTGTGCCTGTTGTTCTTCTAGTTTCTTTTGATATAATTTCGCTTTTAACATCTTCATCGCATGCTCACGGTTTTTAATTTGAGAACGTTCCGACTGACACGTTACAACTGTATTTGTCGGTGTATGTGTAATACGAACTGCTGAATCTGTCGTATTAACGTGCTGCCCACCCGCTCCACTTGCGCGATACGTATCAATTTTTAAATCTTCTGTACGTACTTCGATTTCAACTTCATCATTGAACTCTGGTACAACTTCACAAGATACGAACGATGTATGACGACGACCTGAAGAATCAAATGGTGAAATACGTACAAGACGATGTACACCTTTCTCTGCTTTTAAGTAACCGTAAGCGTTATGACCTTTAATTAATAAAGTTACACTCTTAATACCAGCTTCATCACCCGGTAAATAGTCAACCGTTTCTACTTTAAATCCACGTTTTTCAGCCCAACGTGTATACATACGTAATAACATAGAACCCCAGTCTTGTGACTCAGTTCCACCTGCACCTGGATGTAATTCTAAAATTGCATTATTTTTATCATAAGGATCACTTAATAGTAACTGAAGCTCATACTCATTCATTTCTTGAATTAAGCCTTTTACTTCTGACTCTAATTCCTCATGTAAATCTTCATCGTATTCTTCTTTTAAAAGCTCATGCGTTACTTCTAAATTTTCGAACGTTTCATCTAATTGACGGAAACTTCCAACCATATCTTTTAACGCATTCGCTTCATTAATTACAGCTTGCGCGCCTTGTTGGTCATCCCAAAATCCTGCGCTCATCATTTTTTCTTCTAATTCTGCAATTTGTTTCTCCTTAGTAGGAAGGTCAAAGAGACCCCCTAAAAGCCGCTAATCGCTTAGCCATTTTCTCTAATTCCTGTCTAATTTCTACTAATTCCATTTCCTTCACCTCTATGTAATTGCTGTTACTTTCGTATGAAAACAAGGGAAACTCTCTCCACTTATTACGGAGAGAGTTTAACCCTTCTTAATTATACATTTTTGATATAAAAGTTTGCAAAACAGCCAAAGCTACCGCCCTATATTACTGAACAATACCACAGCAGTTTTTATATTTTTTACCGCTACCACATTTACATAAATCGTTGCGGCCCACTTGGTCACCTTTTACAACTGGCTTTTTCTTCGCTTCTTCGCCATCGCTAGATGGATGAACAGCTTCACCTTGAACAACTTCTTGACGTTCTAAGTTTTGTTCAATTTCAGCTTTCATAATGTAACGAGAAATTTCCTCTTCAATAGAAGCAACCATTGACTCGAACATTGCAAATCCTTCCATTTGGTACTCACGAAGTGGATCAATTTGACCGTAAGCACGTAAATGAATACCTTCACGAAGATGATCCATCGCATCAATATGCTCTGTCCATTTTGTATCTACAACGCGGAATACAACAACCTTCTCAAACTCACGCATTTGCTCTTCTGGCATAAGCTTTTCTTTGTCATTGTAACGCTCTATTAATTTCGCGATAATTGGTTCGCTCATTTCCTCAGGAGCAAGGCGACGTAATTCTTCTTCTTTTACGTCTCCTTCTTGAAGAAGGTTTGTATTTAAGTAGTCAACAAGACCTTTAATGTTCCAATCTTCTTCAATTTCCTCTTGTGTATGAAGCGCAACAGCACGTTCTACTGTAGATTTCATCATACCTTCAATAATGCCACGTAAGTTTTCCGATTCCATTACTTCTTGACGCTGCTTATAAATCACTTCACGTTGCTGACGAAGTACATCATCGTATTGTAATAACTGCTTACGTGCATCATAGTTATTTCCTTCAACACGTTTTTGTGCAGACTCTACCGCACGAGAAACCATTTTACTTTCAATTGGCTGGGAATCATCCATACCAAGACGATCCATCATCGCTTTCATATTGTCAGAACCGAAGCGGCGCATTAATTCATCTTCCATAGACAAGTAGAACTGCGTTACACCAGGGTCCCCTTGACGACCAGCACGACCACGTAACTGATTATCAATACGACGGCTTTCGTGACGCTCTGTACCGATAACTGCTAGACCCACGTTTTTAATATCGTCTCCAAGCTTAATATCCGTACCACGACCAGCCATATTCGTCGCAATCGTTACAGCACCTTTCATACCAGCTTCTGCAATGATATCTGCTTCACGCGCATGGTTTTTCGCGTTTAAAATGTTATGGCGTACACCTTTACGTGTTAACATTTTTGAAATAAGCTCTGACGTTTCAATTGCAACTGTACCAACAAGAATAGGTTGCCCTTGTTTATGACGATTTACAATATCCTCAACAACTGCATTGAACTTACCTTCCATTGATTTGAAGATTAAATCAGCACGATCATCACGAATAATATCTTTGTTCGTTGGAATTACGATAACATTCATATTGTAAATACTACGGAATTCTTCTTCTTCCGTTTTTGCTGTACCAGTCATACCAGATAATTTTTCATACATACGGAAGTAGTTCTGGAATGTAATTGTTGCAAGCGTCATACTTTCATTTTGAATTTCTACACCTTCTTTTGCTTCAATCGCTTGGTGTAATCCTTCGCTATAACGACGACCTTTCATAAGACGACCAGTAAATTGGTCTACAATTACGATTTCGCCTTCTTGTACAACATAATCTGTATCACGGTGCATAACAACGTGTGCACGAAGCCCCTGATTAATATGGTGAAGAAGTGCTACATGTTTTAAATCGAATAAGTTTTCAATATGGAAAGCTTTTTCTGCTTTCGTAATACCATCTTCTGTTAACATTACATTTTTCGTTTTCACATCAAATGAATAATCTTTTTCATTTTCTAACGTACGAACAAATGCATTTGCAAACATGTATAGCTCTGTTGATTTTTGAGCTTGTCCTGAAATAATAAGCGGCGTACGCGCTTCATCGACTAAAATAGAATCGACTTCATCGATAATAGCAAAGTGAAGCGGGCGTTGAACGCACTGCTCTTTATATAAAACCATGTTGTCACGTAAGTAATCGAATCCAAGCTCATTATTTGTGCTATACGTAATATCAGCAGCATAAGCCTCTTGTTTTTCTTCGCGTGACATACTATTTAAGTTAATTCCTACCGTTAAGCCAAGGAACTCATGAAGTTGTCCCATTTCATTCGCATCACGTTGTGCTAAGTATTCATTGACTGTAACAACGTGAACACCTTTTCCTGTTAAAGCATTTAAATATACAGGTAATGTAGATGTTAACGTTTTACCTTCACCCGTTTTCATCTCAGAAATATTCCCTTCATGTAAGGCAATACCACCCATTAACTGTACGCCATATGGACGCATTCCAAGAACACGAGTTGCCGCTTCGCGAACAACCGCAAAAGCTTCAGGTAATAGATCATCTACTGTTTCACCTTTTGTTAGACGTTCTTTAAATTCAAGCGTCTTTCCTTTTAATTGTTCATCAGTTAGTGGCTTAATAGATGACTCTAATGCATCAATTTGCTCAACTGTCTTTTGCATACGTTTAATTTGGCGTTGGTTTACATCAAACACCTTTTTTAAAATACCGATCATAGGAAATACGCTCCTCTTTTTATTAAAATAAAACTTCCGATTGTTTTTCTTTTTCTCTATTACAATCAGTCGTTGTAAAAATCAAATGTATGTTATGCCAATTTTTCTCCTAATTAAAAAAACTAAAATGTATATACCTAATGATAATTGTAACACTTGTCTTATAACTATGACAACAATCGACCGAATGTCAGGCCTTATATTCAAAAAAAGTTTTTATTTCATTTGTTCCAACAAACTAACATGTCTTTTCTCCATCCCTCTATTGCACATTTTGTATTAAATATCCCCTTTTAAAAGAGGATGATCGAAGGAAATCTATTAGTTTTAAATCAAAAATTACAAAAAGCCGGAAATTTCGCAGGTGCAGCATCCATAGATACTTACACCTGCGAAACAACTCCGACTTTAAAAGATATTATTATGTTGCAAGATCTACTCAACCACAGCAAAAAAACACCTTTAAAATATATATGGATCAATCATGAATTTTATTAATTTATTGGTATTTCTAATTCATGATATTTCCCTTTCTGATCCTTCATAAAAGAAATGAATTTCACCTTAGTTGATTCATTTGAAAAGTTTTTATAATTCTTACCAGGGTCATCTCCTATAAAATAATTTGTCCCAATATATCCTCGTACCGTTTTACCAGCAGGTATTACAGGCTCAAACTGATATTTTTCAGGTAATTCCATTGAATACGGAATTAAATTATAAAACTCTCCTATTTTAGAATAAAACATTGTATTAGAAATAGACTTATTACTAAGCAAATTAATATCCCGATTCGTTGTATTTGTAATATCTAAAGGTAACACATACGTCACTACTTCACGGTCTTCATAAGGATCATAAACTTTTGTAGGATCCAGAGGATCAAGTGCATGAAACGTAATTCCTTGTCCATCTTCAAAAATTCTATTAGATAAAAACTCACCTTTTACCACTTTATAAGATTCATTCTTTAGATTTAATGTTTTAAATCTAAAGAAACTAGCAAATACACATAGCAACAGACACAATCCAATGATTATTAAGACATGATTTCTTGTCACTCTTAATCTACCAACTTTCCATTATTAACATGTACAATGCGATCTACTATTTCATTATCTAGAACATGCACATCATGACTAGCTACTATAATAGTCGTTCCTTTAGATTTTTCTACTTTCAAAATATCCAAAACATCTTTTATTCCATCACTATCTAAAGCATTAGTTGGCTCGTCTAATAACAATAATTTTGGTTGTTCCATTAAAGCTTGCGCTATCCCTAAACGTTGCTTCATACCTAAAGAGTATCTTTTATACTTTCTCTTATCTGTTTTATCAAGTCCAACCCTTTGAATAATATTATAAATTTCCTCATCAGAAATTTTATTGTTAATCGATGATAAAAACTTCAAGTTCTGAAAACCAGTATACCCCGGAATAAAACTTGGATATTCAATCAATATCCCCATAGAATCAGGAAATTGCTTTTGTTTTCCAATCATTTCATTATCTACATAAACAACTCCAGAATTTAAACGCATTAATCCTGATATAGCACGTAAAATCATTGTTTTACCAGAACCATTATGCCCCTTCAAAACTAAAAACTCTCCTTTTTTTACTGACAAACTAATATTATCTAACACAATATTTCCCTTTAATCTTTTCGTCATACATTCACATTTAATATAATTGTCCATAAATTATTCACCTATCACATCTAGTTTTTTAAAACAAAAACTACCTAATAAAATCATTACAATAACAATTACTATTCCTATTAAAAGTAAATCATTACATTGAATAGATTGATTATTACCTAAAGTCAATTGAATTGAACTGTGATCAACAAAATACCAACGATTTGGCATAACAAAAGAACCTAAAAAATAAGTACTATGAAAGAAAATAGACAAAAATAGGTACATCAACATCAGTACAAAAACAATAGTTATTGGTATATAAAGCGTTAAAAACTCAAAAATCAAAGCTAATAAAAAGCTTATAATTATTTGAATTAGCATAGTACCTAATATTTTATAAGGAAATTGACTATATAAATTTAAAAAAGTATACTCGCCTAAAGAAAGCACATAGTAAGCACTAAACCAAAGAAAATACATAACAATCCAAATACTAATTATATAAAAAAACAAAGATAATATTTTCGTTAACCACAGAAAATGCTTCTTCTTAACACGAGGAAATAAATAAACACCATTCTGTTGAATATCTGAAAAAGCAAAATTCCCTACAAGCAACAAAGGAGTGATTTGAAAAAATATCCAATAAAAAGGGATAGAAAATCGCCCCTCCTTATAAAAATAAGATAAATCCACAAAGTCTACTCCATGAAAAAATCGATAAAAGGTAACATCTACCAATACAAATTCTTTACCATTACTAAGAGGCTGATTGTATAAAAAAGTAATTGCTATAATAGCGTAAATTAAAAATAAAAAAGCCATTATCTTGATGGAATCTCGAAACCTTACATGTAAATCTCTTTTTAACAAATAATATAAAATCATAATGTAAACTAGATCACCTCTGTCTCATCATTCATAGCAATATAACTTTTTTTAGCTAAAATCCATACACTTATAAAAAAGATAGAAAAGCATCCAAATAAACGTATAAATAAACCAGTACCATCTTCAAAGACATTTATATAAAAAGCATTTGTAAATAAAAATCCATGTAATATAAATCTATCTAGTAAAACAGCAATGATCATACATATTATTACAAGTAAACTAGGTAAAAATAATTGCAATAAAGCACTTATCATACATATAAAAACATTCGCAAATAATTGAATACAAAATAGTAATGGATAATTTACATCAACACTAGTTACAGCCATCATATTTGACAGTAAAAATAACTGTAAAATCATACTCCCAGCGAAAAAACAAACAAAAACGAATAGTTTCAAATAATATATAGAAACTAATTTCATTGCATTATTCACTCGATAAACTACATAAATACTAAAAAAATTCGACATAGAATATACAGAAAAAACGATGGTTAAAGGAATAAATATAGTCGACAAATTATAAAACGACATAACTTTATACAAAGTTTCTAATTCGTTCATTTTTTCTTTTACAATGCCCTGTTCAAAATAATTGAACAAGCAACCAATGATACTAACATTAAGTAAAAAAAGAATACTTAACCAAACGTACTTCATCCTTATAGTTTCTTTCATTACATTATAAAAGAACATGCTTCCTACTCCCCCGTAAATAAAGAACTACAGAACAAAACCAAATACATAACAAGACACTAAGAAAAATTTGTAATTCAAAAAAGCCGAAATCTTTAATTACATAATCTTTAGGATTGAGAATCCCTTTTCCAATACCAAGCCAAAAAATATGTAAAACAAATGGAACTAAATAAATAAAATAAACTCGTTTTATAAAAAATGAAACTGATAAAGCCAAACTCGAAAAAACCGCACCGTATAAACCATTTAAAAATACATACATTAGAAAATATAAAGTAGGGTACTCATAATAAACTGTATTAAATTGAGCTGTTGGTGAGACAGTAGCAGCCATATAATTTAATATTGGATGCGGAGCGACTGTTGGATAAGTCATTGCATATAAATAAAAATTAAATAGTAAAGGGAAACTTATAATAAAAAAAGATACACTAAAATTAATAAAATAAAGTAGCTTAAAATAATAACCTGTTCCCATTTTAGAAATAACAGGATAAATAAATCCATAATTTTTATCAATTCTATAAATCCCTGCTACAGCCATTGCAGAAAGCATAGGAAATATAAGTAGATAAAACTCACTATAAAATGACAATCTATTAAAATGTAAAATATTAGATAAATATGGGGATACCTTTATAATCCCAGCATCGTTAAATCCTTTAGTTGTCACAAACATAGCAATATATTGAGCAGTAACAATTATTAACATAATAAATAAAGACAACCAAAACATCCTACCTTTTAAAATCCTTCCTAAAAAGTAACTCATCTACAGCTCCTCCATAAACCATTAATTAAATTTAAACCTTTTTTAATATGAACAATTGATCCGCAACACCATAACATTTATTTTCTTTATTTAACCAGATGTAACGAAAAGCAACATTTGCTCTCTCTCCTTCAAATTTAGGAAACTCAACTTCATACTGATAAACATCATTTGTACCTTTTCTTTTTACACTCTTAACTTCTTGTTTCCACTCAATTACTTTCCCATCAGTTTGTTCAATCCGTCCCAAAAGATACGTTGGTTTTTTCTTATTCGTAACACCCGATAAAAACACATAATAATTTTCTGGTATAACTCCTGACTTTAAATTTTTATCTGAAAGCCTATCTTCTATTGCAATATCATTTCTATCTATTTGACCTTGAAAGAAATCATTACCATTTTTATTCCCCGAAAATACTTGTTCATAAATAGTATTTTTCTTAATTTCTTGCAACTGAATACTTTTCAAATTATATTTTTCCGTTAAAGTATCTTCAATATTTACAATAGGTTCATCTACTTTCTTTTGACAAGAAACTAAGAAACTAATACTCAATATAAAACAACAGAATACAATATATTTTAAAATAAGTTTCATTACAGCTCCTCCTATTTTTAAAATGAAATAGCAGAAAAAGTCGTATAATTCAGATTCGGAACTAGACGACTTTTTCTAGCGCTACAAAATAAATAATTTCAATTTATAATTTCTAAATCAATATTCAATGTAAGGTCCATTAGGTCTTACACTATCAGGACTCCAATCAGTAGGATAAGCATTATTTTCTCTAGAATAACCACCAAATCTAACAGGAACATTTTTCCTATATCGTTCATATGCATAATTTTGGAAAAGATATGTTTTACCTGGTTGCACTTCTCCTTCATGCTTACCTGAAACATTTACCCAATCTCTATCACCTTTACCTTTATTTTTATCCGCTTCTGTCCAAACGTTAAAAGAACCACCGCCCTTCTCACTACTCTTCACACGCATATACATAGAAGTAGGGTTCTCTTTAGGACGTGCATTAGTAAAATCATATGCACTCCAAAGTCTAAAGGTAAATTCTACATGATCATCCCTTATATCAGCCTTAGCAGGTTCGGTTAAAGCAAAAGTACTAGCTAAAATACCTAAAGATAAAACAGATCCAAACATAAAACGACTTTTTTTCTTAATACTCACTAAAAGCACCTCCGATAATTTGTAGCATTATATTGATTTTATTTTTTCACTGAAGAAATAAATTAAATCCTTATAACACAATATTACAATATCATTCTCTCAACACACCTTCAATACATTTCAGAATATTTAATATTATATTTGCAATTGTAAACATTTTGCCAAATTAACAAAAATAATAATACACTCCTAGCAACAAATTACTTATAGAGATAACTACTTACCTACGCCTGTTCCAAATCATAAAGAGTAACTCGCCTTTTAATTTCCCCATGCTGTTTTGACGAAACACTGTCTAAAAATCACGTCTTAATGAAATGGGCTACTTATAAATTCTTTCACCTTTCGAAAAGAAAAAACTAAAACATAAAAAAAGCGCAGCCATTTCGGCTGCGCTTTCGAATTATTATTTAGTTTCGATTAAACCGTATTTCCCATCTTTACGGCCATATACAACATTAGTTTCATTTGTATCAGCATTTGTGAAGACGAAGAAATTATGTCCTAGCATATCCATTTGTAGAATCGCTTCTTCAACGTCCATCGGTTTTAAATCGAATCGTTTTGTACGTACAAGTTCTAATTCATCTTCTTCTACCTCATCCATAACAGCTACTGCTTCTGGAAGGATAAAGTTCGTTTTCATAGAACCTTTCTCACGTAACTTACGATTTACTTTTGTTTTATGTTTACGAATTTGTCGCTCAATTTTATCAACTACTAAATCGATAGCAGCGTACATATCGCTATTAGTTTCTTCTGCACGAAGTAATAAATCAGTAAATGGTATTGTTACCTCGACACGTTGCTTGTCAGAGTATACTTTTAAATTAACTTTAATCTCTGGGAATGTATCAAAATAACGCTCTAACTTACTTAGTTTTTTCTCTACATATTCCTTTAATGCTGGAGTTACTTCAATATTTTCACCACGAATGTTGAATTTCATAGATGAATTCCTCCTTTCAAGCCTATGTACTATAATTTCGACACTGGCTTAAAAATTCCTTCTAACTTTTTTAAAAAAATTAGTGGAATTGCGATTTTTTTATCGTTTTTTGTTGAAATGAAAAGATGCATCGTTTCTATCTTTATTTTATCCTATTAACATCGTGAATAACGAATATAACTGTGGACAATTCGTTACAGAAAAGAAACAACTTTTTGACAACTTACCCTATAACAAAAACCCCTTGCGAAAAACAAGAGGTTCTACTACATATATATAACGTTGCCACAAACGCAGCTTTCTCTTCCCAAAACAATATCCCCTACAGTTTCACAACATTAGCTGCTTGTGGTCCACGTGCTCCATCTACAATGTCAAACTCTACTTGTTGCCCTTCTTCTAACGACTTATACCCATCTTGTTGAATAGCAGAAAAATGGACAAATACATCATCACCATCTTCGCGCTCAATAAATCCAAATCCCTTTTCTGCATTGAACCATTTCACTCGTCCTTGCATGTTCATTCCATTCCCTTCACTCTAAAAATCAGGGCATTCACCCCATATTCTGACTATAACGAATGACAAGACTTTTAGTCAAAGAAGATTTGTCGTCTTTTTATTATTCCTTTCGACATTCACATATTAACCTCTACAAAGCGTCAAACAAGAAACTTCTCTAGCTCCTCGATCATACAAAAGGCTTCCAATTTGTCTAACAGTAATTCCTGTCGTATACACATCATCCACGATTAAAACATGTTGCTCATGAAACATCTCTTCTCCCTGAAAATAAAAAGGATTGCTTCCTGACACCCTTTCTTTACGTGTCTTCTTACTTTGCTTTTCTGTTTCCCTTCTTCTTAATGATGGATAAGAAAGTTTGACAGGCAAACAAGTTGCTAATAACTCAGCTTGATTAAAACCACGTTCAACTTCCCTTTCCTTACTAAGCGGAACAGCGATAACGGTTGAAACATTGGCAAAATGCTTTTGAAATAAACTTCGAAAAGGACGATAAAAAATGCGCACTAACTCTGCATCCCCCCGAAACTTAAACTGCGCTACTATTTCTTTCATCCCATCATCATACATATATAACGAACGGTTTTTAAAAGGACGATACTTCTCCTCTTTCATCCACCTTATACAATCTATACAAAAACCGTCTTCTTGAAATAAGGCAGGAACAAATTCTAAAGGCCGCCCACATCCCATGCAAATTTCTCCTATAATATAGGAAAGTTTCTGCTCACATCTATCACATATATATTTTCTATGACACTTTACAAAAAAAGTGTACCAACTAACCTTTTCTACAAAACACTCGTCACAAAGTAAACAATGCATTAATCGATCAATCCTTGTTCTTTGGCATTTTTATTCATACCTTGAATATGTTTTTTCGCGCGCACCATCGCCTCTGTCTTACCATAGTGAAAATAAATGACCTCTCCATACGGTGCTTCAAAGCTCCGCCCGGCTCGGCCTGCAATTTGTACGAGTGCACTTTCTGAGAATATTTCTTCTTCCGCCCCTAAAACCGCGACTTGCAAATTTTTCACCGTTACGCCTCGCTCTAAAATTGTCGTTGTAACTAATAATGGGATTTCTCCCTTTCTGAAAGCTGCTACTTTTTCTTTTCTCCCCGGATCTTCTGCATGTACACCTTCAATTCGCTTGTTTAATGATTTTAACAACAGGCTTATTTCTTCTACATATCGCACATGGGGAACGAATAAAAAAATAGGATGTTTTTTATTTAAGTATGTTTGTAACCACTGTAGTAAAACTCGAGGAATTCTTTTATGAATGAGGCTTTTTTTCCAATTCCCGCACCAACAAAATAAAGGAACTGGCAAAGGATGACGGTGATATCGTCCAGAAACAATAACACCTTTTTGTTCACCTTTTCTAAATTTTCGCTTCCACGTTTCATCTGGAGTCGCAGTTAAATAAATACGCGCCGCTCTTTCTTTCATCGCTTGTTTTACCGCGTACTGTAACATTTGATCTGCACAATATGGAAAAGCATCTATCTCATCTACAACCATGACATGAAACGCCCTATAATAACGTAATAATTGATGCGTGGTCGCAACGACTAGTACTGCATCTTTTTCTTTATCCACACTCCCTCCATATAAAGCCGCTACCTTTATATATGGAAATACTTCTTGCAATCTCGGTGCTAATTCAAGAACAACATCCGTTCTCGGCGTTGCGATACAAACTCTTTCTCCTTTTTGAAGCGCTTCGTTAATACCGTAAAACAACATCTCTGTTTTCCCAGCCCCGCATACAGCCCAAATAAAAAATGATTCTTTTTGCTTAATAGCCTCTATAACACCTTGTGCCGCCAGATTCTGACCAGTAGACAACGTCCCGTTCCACTGTAACAAATTTAAATTCTTTTCTCTCTTTCTTTCAGCAATCCCGCGAACAAGTACAGCACATTCACTTACCCTCCCCATCGTTATACACTTCCGGCAATATGCGCACACTTTACTGCACCTTTTACATAAAAACGACGCAAATAGCCGCTGCTCTATATTTCCACAGCGCTGACATACATATTTAGAAGCCTTCTTTTTTACACCTTGTACACACACGACCTCTCCCTTCTTTTTCAAATCATTTAATTCCCTCTGTAAATCTGAAGAAAGTTCGTCTAATAGCAACTGTTTCCCCGCTAGCATCAACAATCACCTCCAGCACTACTATAAACCCTTCTTCAAATCCCGTAAAAACTCAAAAAAGCCGATAACCTACTTATAAAATAGTAAGCTATCGACTTTATACACGTTTTTTATTCTTTTATAAATCCTAGAATCGACCGTAACCTAAGAAATGTTTTTGGTTATATGAGCTGTTAATATCACCGTACGCAATTCCTTTATCACTAGCATGAATCATTTGGCCATTACCAACGTAAATACCAATGTGAGATGGACCTGCTTTATAAGTACCTTGGAAGAATACTAAGTCTCCTGGTTGTGGGCTACCTACTTTAGAAACTGAGTTCCAGTAACCTGCAACGTCTTGACGACCTACACCAAAGATGTAAGAAATGAATCCACTACAATCAAAACCACCGTTTGATGGAGATGCACTTCCCCAAACATAAGGCATACCTAAGTATTGCTTTGCCTTACCAATTACGCCCGGAACCGGATTTGGATCTGGTGTTGGCTTTTGCTCTTCTTTTTTAGGTGCTTCTTTCTTAGGCTCTTCTTTTTTTGGTTCTTCTTTTTTAGGCTCTTCTTTTTGAGCTTGTCCACCATTGTTTGCTGGTGCAGCTTGCTCTGCAGGTGCTTGTGCTGGCTGAGCTTGCGCAGCTTTAGCAGCTTGCTCTGCTTGTTTTTGAGCAGCAGCTTCTTGTGCAGCTTTTGCTTGTGCTTCTTCTTCTGCAATGCGTTGTAATTGTAACGCTTGTTTTTCAAGCTCTTTCAATTGACCTTCTGTACTTGTCATTGTAGTTACAACTGTATCCATTTTACCGCTTAAATCGTTTACCGCTGTTGCTTTTTTCTCTTTTTCAGCGTCAAGTTCTTTCTTAGCAGTTTCAATTTGAGTTTGTGCTTCTTTTAATTCTTTTTGTTTCTCTTTTACCGTTGCAACATCTTTTTTCACACTAGCTTGGTCTTCTTGTTGTGTTTTCATGATATCTTCATCAGACTCAAGAATTTTAGAAACAGAAGTTAAACGATCAACTAAATCTGCAACGTTTTTAGAGTTTACAAGAACTTCTGTTACAACGTTCGTATTTGGTTGTTCTTGAAGTGCAACTAAACGCTTTCTTAATAACTCTTCACGTTTTGCAATCTTTGTTTGTAATTCTGCAATATCTTTATTTTTCTTTTCAATTAATTGCTCAGTATCAGAAACTTTTTTCGTTGTTTCATCAAGCTTTGTAGCATTCTCTTGAACAGATTTATCTAAACCTTGAATTGTTTTGTTTAAGTCATTCATTTGTTTTTGTAATTCATCACGTTCTTGTTGTTGTTTATGTAAAGTGTCATTTTGTGTGTTAATTTGTGATTTCACGTCAGAAATTTTATCTTCTGCAAATACATTTGGTGTTAGTCCTGAAAACATTAACCCTGCAACTAATGCGCAAGATGCCATTTTTAGCTTTTTCATTTTATTTTTTACACCGCTTTCTTTTTTCTTTTTCCGTATATAACCTATAAAATTTATACCATAATTCGGGATTTTTTTTGCTAATGTTACGCTTTTGTAAAACAAATGTAATATTATTTGTAGCTCTAGCGCAAAATTCGTATATTTTTGTATGTATGTGTAGAAATTTATATACTTTTCTCACTTCTGTAAACAAAGAAAAAACGCAAGGAATCCCTTACGTTTTATTAAATATACGAATACAAACGAAATGCTATTTCATCCATTTCTCAGCCCAATTTTGGACCTCATCCATAACACTTTCTAACGCTTTTCCCTTGTCAGTTAAGCCATACTCGATTCGAACTGGTACTTCTGGATAGACATTACGAACTACAATGCCCTCGCTTTCCAATTCCTTCAAACGCTCTGACAACATACGATCGCTCATATTTGGGATAATATCTGCGATTTCTCTAAAACGTTTCGACTCTTCAAGCAAAGATTTAATAATTAAGCCAGTCCATTTCTTACTAAGCAAAGTAAAAGCTGACTCAAACTTTGGACATAAACAAGAATTATGCTCCATATGTTTCACCTCTCTTCTATTATAATATAGTTTCTTGTAAAAAGTAAGTTATAAAACTTTCCTCATTATTTTATTTTACGTACATTTTACCATTTCCAAATATTAACTTGTCAACTAAACGTAACATACCCGTAAAAAAACCCTCTTAAAAAGAGAGCTTTTTATATCTTTATTACTTCGTATACCATCCAAGACCTAATGCACCTTCACCTAAGTGCGTACCAATTACAGCTCCAAAATAACCTGTACGAATTGTGACGTGAGGATATTTTGCTTCTAATTCTTTCTTCCATTCATTCGCTTCCTCTTCACGTTGCGCATGAATGATAACTGCTTCCATAGGTACACCTTTACTTGCTTGCTCATCAAAAATTTCAATGATACGTTTTAATGCTTTTTTACGTGTACGAATCTTTTCAAACGGAATAATGATTTTATCTCTAAAATATAAAACTGGCTTCACTTGTAACAGACTGCCGATGAAAGCTTGCGCGCTATTTAATCGACCACCACGTTGCAAATGATGTAAATCATCAACTACAAAATAGGCGTCCATCGTTTTCTTCATTTCATCAAAACGAGCGATAATCTCTTTTGGATTCTTTCCTTCACTTGCTAACTTTGCACCTTCACGCACATAAAACCCTTGTACTTCACAACTAATTTCAGAGTCATACGTATATACATCAATACCCTCTACCATCTGTCCAGCTGTCGTTGATGTTTGATATGTACCACTAATTCCACTTGATAGGTGAATACTAATAACTGCATCATAATCTTTAGCTAGCTCTTCATATAGCTCAACAAACTTTCCGATTGCTGGTTGAGAAGTTTTTGGAAGTTCCTCTTGTTCACGTACTTTCACATAAAAATCATCTGCTGAAATTTCAGCTTCTTCTTGATAAGATTCTGTTCCAAACACAACGTTTAATGGAATCATATATATATTGAGTTCATCACGAATTTGCTTCGGTATATATGCCGTACTATCAGTAACAATAGCTATTTTCATTTTCGTACCTGCCTTATAAAAAGTTTTATTTCCTAATTTTACACGAAAACTACAAATGGTGCATCCATACATGAAAATGCCGGTTGAAATTATACCTACCATCTCGACAAATTACAACAAAAAGATAAAATACTCACCAAAAACTTCAGCATATTTAGAAAAAATGTTTGAATATAAAAAGACTCGCTTTTAAAATGGAAAGTACTAGTCATTTTGATAGATAGGGGCGTACACAAGTGCTATTACAATATTTAACAATCAAAGACTACGGCGAACACGAAATCGTCATTCAAAAATCAAGATTTATTTGTTATATTAGCCGAGCAACGACTGAGGAAGAGGCTCAAGAATTTATACAAAAAATAAAAAAACAACATTGGAATGCAACACATAATTGTTCCGCTTATTTAATTGGCGAACAAGATCATATTCAAAAGGCAAATGATGACGGTGAGCCTAGCGGTACAGCTGGCGTACCAATGCTGGAAGTACTTAAAAAACGTGGACTAAAAGATACCGTCGTCGTCGTAACACGCTATTTTGGTGGCATTAAACTTGGCGCAGGTGGCTTAATTCGTGCATATGGAAAGTGTACAAGCGAAGGCATTAATCATGTCGGTGTTGTCCAGCGAAAACTAATGCGTGTGATGCAAACCGAGATTGATTACACATTACTTGGCAAAGTGGAAAATGAATTACGCAATTCAAAATATGCTATTAAAGATATACATTATCTAGAAAATGTCACATTTGATACGTATGTAGAAGAAGACGGTAAACAAGCATTTACAGATTGGATGATTGAATTAACAAACGGGAAATGTACAATTACAGAAGGAGATATGTTGTACTTAGAACAAGATGTTATCTAAGAATAACCCATTTATCACCTTCAAAGATTAATGTAGTGAATTACTTCCCTACAAATGGACTAACGAACTAAGGAGATTATATATGGAAGAACGTTATTATCATCTCCAAAATAGCAGAATAAAAAAGAAGCGAAGAAGGAAACTTTTCTTCTTCCTTATTTTCGCATTTTTATTTGGCAGTATAGGAGTTTATGTGTTAAATTCTTACTCTTCTCTTATGGGGATGTATAGTGGTTTTACTCGTGAAAAATCGGATTTAAGAAACAAAGATGTAGAAATTACAAAGGAACCTTTTACAATTCTCATTATGGGTATAGAAGATTATGCGACAGATGGTCAAAATGGTCGTACAGACTCATTAATGTTTGCAACAGTCAATCCAAAAACGCAAAAGATTTCACTTATGAGTATTCCTCGTGATTCTCGAGTTAAAATTGTTGGCAAAAATAAGGAAGACAAAATTAACGCTGCCCATGCTTACGGCGGAGAAGAAATGGCAATCAAAACTGTCGAAGGCTTTCTAAAAGTTCCTGTAGACCATTATCTGAAAATTGATTTCCAAGGCTTTAAAGGTATCGTTGATGCTGTTGGCGGCGTTACCGTTGACGTACCCTTCGATTTCTGGGAGCGCTCTGACGTGGATTACTACAAAAAAATTCAATTTAAGCAAGGACAGCAAAACTTAAACGGTGAAGAAGCACTTGCTTACGTCCGTATGCGAAAGCAAGATCCAAATGGCGATTATGGTCGAGCTGCTAGACAAAGACAATTACTGGCCGCTGTTGCTCATAAACTAAACTCCACCTCTACTGTATTTAAAATTAAAGATTTAACAGCTGTCGTTGGAAAATATATAAAAACCGACATTCCTATTTCAGACGGACTTGCTCTTTACAATAAACTTTCTGGATTTGATCCTTCTACAATGCAAACGTTAAAGCTTGAAGGCGAAGACAAAAAGATAGGCGGTATTTATTACTTCCTTCCAGATCCAATCAGTGTAGAAACGGTGCGTAACGAAATTGAAAAAGAATTAGGAGAAAAAGCAAAAAATCCAACTACAAAAAACAACTCAAATCCTGATTCAAATTCAAGTTCTAACTCTAACGAACAAACAAAAAAAGAGACAAACCAAAATAAAACACCAACTGATCCGCCACCTTCTACAAATGCTCATGCAGAGTGGATTATGCGCAATCAGCCGTAACAAAAAGGCCCAATCTATCCGATTGGGCCTTTTTTTATTTACTTATTAAAGTGTTGTAAAATCGCTTCTACAATACGCTCTGATGCACGACCATCACCATAAGGGTTAGATGCTTTCGCCATCTTATCATGAGCTTCTTTATCTGATAACAGCTCATCAGCAAGACCAAAGATTGTCTCTTCGTCTGTTCCTGCTAATTTCAGCGTACCTGCTTCAATACCTTCAGGACGCTCTGTTGTATCACGAAGAACAAGAACTGGTACCCCAAGTGATGGAGCTTCTTCTTGTACACCACCAGAATCCGTTAACATTAAGTATGAACGAGCTGCAACATTGTGGAAATCAATTACATCTAGCGGCTCAATTAAATGAATACGGTTATGTTCACCTAAAATTTCATTTGCTATTTCACGAACAACAGGGTTCATATGAACAGGGTACACAACTTGTACATCTTCATGCTTATCAACAAGACGCTTAATTGCACGGAACATATTACGCATCGGTTCACCTAAGTTTTCACGGCGGTGAGCTGTCATAAGTACAAGACGATCATTTCCAAGTTTCTCTAGTACAGGATGACTATATGTTTCTTTTACAGTCGTTTGTAGCGCGTCAATCGCTGTATTTCCTGTAATAAAAATACGTGACTCATCTTTATTTTCCTTCTGTAAGTTCGTTGCTGATTTTGCTGTTGGTGAGAAATGAAGATCCGCCATTACACCTGTTAATTGACGATTCATCTCTTCTGGGTATGGAGAATACTTATCCCACGTACGAAGGCCCGCCTCAACATGACCTACTGGAATTTGATTATAAAAAGCAGCTAAGCTTGCAATAAATGTTGTTGTTGTATCACCATGTACAAGTACAATATCCGGCTTCGCTTCTTTCATTACTTTATCCAAACCTTCTAAACCACGCGTTGTAACATCAATTAAAGTTTGGCGGTCTTTCATGATATTTAAATCGAAATCTGGCGTAATTCCAAAGATACTTAATACTTGATCTAACATTTGGCGATGCTGTGCTGTTACAGTCACAATCGATTCAATTTTTTCTGGGTGTTTTTGCAACTCTAATACAAGAGGTGCCATTTTAATTGCTTCTGGACGTGTCCCGAAAATTGTCATTACTTTTAAACGTTCAGTCATGTGATTGCCTCTTTTCTTTCACTAATTACAGCTTCTATTATGACATATAAAAATATGCATGAGTACATCCCTTTTTAACGCATAACAGAAACTTTTCTATTACAAATACTTTTTCTTCCCACCGAGTAATAATCTATCTTTTGTTTCTTAACATCTTCATCAGTATAACAATTTCTCCCATCAAATAAAATAGGCTCCCTCATAAGTTGTACGTACTTTTCTAACGGATAAGTTTGAATATCTTCCCATTCTGTTACGATAAAAACCGCACTCGCATCTCTAATCGATTCATCTATACATCTACTATATTGTATAGCATCTCCAAATATATTTTTCACATATTGAATTGCTTTTGGGTCGTAAAGAACAATATCTGCACCTATATTAATTAATGCTTCTATTATAATAAAAGATGATGCCTCTCTAATATCATCCGTATTCGGTTTAAAGGATGCGCCAAGAACTGCAATCCGCTTTTTATTCATGTTCATGACTTTTTTCGCTTTTTCAATCAATAGCAGTTGTTGCTTATTATTTACTTCAATAACCGCTTTTAACAAACGAAAATCATGAGCAACATTTCCCGCAATTTGCACCAGCGCTTTCGTATCTTTTGGAAAACATGATCCCCCGTATCCAATACCTGCATTTAAAAAAGATGCACCGATCCTCTTATCCATTCCCATCCCTTTAGCAACATCCAATACATTTGCGCCTACCTTCTCACATATATTTGAAATTTCATTAATGAAACTAATCTTTGTAGCTAAAAAGGCATTCGACGCGTATTTAATCATCTCTGCACTTTTAATATCTGTAATATACGTTTCTAAGCGTAATTCACCATACAAACTCTCTACTCTTCTTGCTACTTCGTCACTATCCGCTCCAATTACAATACGATCTGCATGAAAGAAATCATAAATTCCTGAACCTTCACGCAAAAACTCTGGATTCGATACGATATGTAATGTATACCTCCCCTTTAACTCCTCCTCAATCCATCCTTTCATTACATCATTTGTACCTACTGGAACTGTACTTTTCGTAACAACAATAATATCGTTCGTCGCATATAATCCAATATCGTTACAAGCACTCTGAATATACGTTAAATCCGCCGTCCCATCTAATAAAGGTGGTGTTCCAACTGCAATAAATATAAACTCTACATCCTCAAATGCCTCTTCTTTATTTGATGTGAAAGTTAAAGCATTATTCTCATATGCATGATTTATTAATTCATGTAATCTAACCTCATAAATAGGTAAATCCCCTTGTTTTATCCGTTCAATTTTCTCATCATCTATATCAAAACATGTAACTGAATGCCCCAACTTTGCCAATCCTACTCCTGTAATCAATCCAACATATCCAGTACCTACTATCGTAATTTTCATTTCCTTTTCGCACAGGAACATACAATAGAAAAGATATGAAATATAGAATTCTCCCTGTGCTTCCCCCTCTCACATTAAAAATGAGAAAACTCTTTTCCTTTTTCATTATATGAATTACTTCTCTCATTCTTTTTAAAGTTTTTGTAAAATTAAATGCACTATAATATAAAGTGAAACTTTAATCAGTGGGGGTTTTGTTCACCCCCCACTGATTATCAGCCCTCACCAATCGGGCCTTTACGGGCAGTTGATCCCCACCTAACTTCTTTGCTTTGCTGAATTTTGAGGTGGGGGTCTTACTGCCCGTTAATGTGGGATAAAGTAAAATTTTAATTAGTAGGAATGGGGCTACTAGTTGACGTGAGATAAATTCCCACATTTTAACACGAAACTTACTCATTTCTACGTGTAACACTTATAATACTGAACTAAAAGTATTCACTATCGAAGAAAAAGAGGAAATGTCATATTCCAAAGTCCAGTACGATTAACCTTCTCATATGATTCAATATTCTATATACAATTGTCATATATTCTATCCGCTTCCATTAACCGTAAAAAGAAAAAAGATTGAATTCTAATCTTTTTGTGATACCATATGTTATGAGCCTGTAAATAAACATCATAATTTTCAGATAAATATATTTTCAAAAAAAAAATTACGTTAGACTATAAAGGGTGGGGTATTAATGGACTCACAAGTGATTTATGCCATTTTGGCATCTTTTATCACTGTACTCGTCGTTACTCCTTTAGTTATTAAATTAGCTTTTAAAATAGGAGCGACAGATAAGCCAAACGCACGTAAAGTGCACCAAAAGATTATGCCACGTCTTGGCGGGTTAGCAATATTTATTGGTGTAGCTGTAGGATTTGTTGTCGGTGGCTTATATGAGCAAAGAATGTTATCGATAACGCTAGGTGCGATTATCATTGTAATCATCGGAATTTTAGATGATATGTACGAGTTATCTGCGAGAGTAAAATTCGGTGGACAACTGTTAGTTGCCATTATGATTGTAAAAAGTGGATTATTAGTGCAAGTATTATATATTCCATTCCTTGGGGATACTGAACTTGGATGGCTTGCTTATCCAATCACAGTATTTTGGCTTGTAGGTATTACGAATGCAATCAACTTAATTGACGGCTTAGATGGATTATCTGCTGGGATTTCATCTATCGTACTTGCAACGCTAGCATATATGGCCTTCACTAGCCCATGGGGTACTGGAACAGCTATTATCTTGCCACTCGCATTAATTATATTAGCAAGTACAATTGGATTTTTATTCTACAACTTCCATCCAGCAAAAATTTTCATGGGAGATACAGGAGCACTATTTTTAGGATACTGTATTTCTGTTATATCGTTGCTTGGATTATACAAAAGTGTAACGTTATTCAGTTTTATCGTTCCAATTATCATTTTAGGTGTACCTATATTTGATACGATATTTGCAATCATCCGTCGTATCGTAAATAAAAAACCTATTTCAGCACCAGATAAATCGCATTTACATCACCGCTTACTTGCAATGGGATTCTCTCATCGCAAAACGGTACTAATTATATACGCATTCGGTATTTTCTTTAGTGTAAATGCCATTATTTTCACTAGTGCAACGTTATGGTTATCCATTATTCTTCTTTTCGCTTTGATTTTCTTCACAGAAATCATTGCTGAAATAATCGGGCTTGTACATGAACGTTACAAACCACTTATTTCCTTTTATAAAAAAGTGAAAAAACGCGAAGACTAATTGTAGTATAGCCTTTACCATTATGAAATATTCAAATAGCGTCCTCTTTCTTATAAGAGGATGCTATTTTTTATTCATTATTTTACATTTCCAAAATATAGCTTGTTTGAGAGTTCCACTATTGGAGAAAGATATACATAATAAGAAAAGGATTATATTTTCTTTTTACATCTTGATTGTCAAACTGAGGGTGAATGTTATGATCAAGCGAGTATTTCAATACACTATTTTATTTTTAACGATTACTATGTACGCGTCATCTCATGCAGGAGCAACTACAATTACCCCTGCTGAACATCATCCAAATACTGAAACTACCTCTTCTACCCAAAAAATCGCGTACTTAACATTTGATGACGGACCAAACAAATATACTACACAAATTTTAAACATCTTAAAAGAAAAGAACGGAAAAGCAACTTTCTTTGTTATTGGTGGAAAAGTACCACATTATAAAAAAACAATGCAGCGATTAATTAAAGACGGACATTATATCGGACTTCACAGTATGTCACACGATGTAAAACGCCTTTACACTGGCGATCCATCTGCTTTAATTACAGAAATGGAACAAACACAAAACATTGTCCAGCAAGTTACGAAATTAAATACACATCTCGTTCGCGTTCCGTATGGTAGTATGCCTTACTTAAAAAAGAATTACCGTGACGCACTTGTATCGGCCCAGTATAAAATGTGGGATTGGACAATCGATACATACGACTGGAAAAGCTATGACAATCCTTCTGCCATACTCGAAAGAGTACGTAATCAAAGTGATGAACAAGTAGAAGTCATTTTAATGCATGATTCGAGTGTAACCGTACAAATACTGCCACAAGTAATTGATTATTTACAGTCACAAGGATACAAACTTCTTCCCTATAATCCTTCTTCTCATCTTAAGGTAAATTTTTGGAAAGACACAAGATTGTAACAGCTTTAGTGCTTATGTACTAAAGCTGTTTTATTTTTCTCTTCCCACCCTTCCCATTTTTGTGTAAAATTTTAGATAGTGATGAAGTTTCGAGGTGAATAGAAATGAAACGAATAGATCTCATTTTTAACGCAATACAAAAAGGCAATTATACAGAAGGTGTAACCGCATCAGAACTAGCTACCCTGTTGCAACTAGATCGCGCCAATGTAAGTAGCGACTTAAACAAACTTGTAAAAGACAAACGTTTATTAAAAACAAATACGCGTCCTGTTCGTTTTTACATAGAAACGAACGCTTCGTTGGAAACGCATTCAAAAGAAGTAACTTCATTAGATACATTTGCAATTGAAAATACAAGCCTTAAAATCGCAATTGAAAAAGCGAAAGCTTCTATTCTCTATCCTCCAAACGGTATGCATACTTTACTGCTCGGAGAAACAGGAGTGGGAAAGTCTATGTTTGCTTCTTTAATGCACGAATATGCAATTGAAGTTGAACAGCTTCCCAAAGATGCACCATTTATCGTATTTAACTGTGCTGATTATGCAAATAATCCACAACTACTACTTGGACAGTTATTTGGAATTAAAAAAGGAGCTTACACAGGTGCAAGTGATCAAAAAGGGTTAATTGAAAAAGCTCATGAAGGGATTCTCTTCTTAGATGAAGTCCATCGCCTGCCTCCAGAGGGACAAGAAATGCTTTTCACCTTTATTGACCGCGGAGTATACCGACGCCTTGGAGAAACAGAAAACGAGCGTAAAGCACAAGTATTAATCATTACTGCAACAACAGAAGAACCAAATTCATTTTTATTAAAAACATTTACAAGACGTATACCGATGACTGTCACGCTGCCACCACTTCGTGAGCGTACACATAAAGAACGCTTTGCTTTACTACAGCTATTTTTTACAAATGAAGCAATTCGTCTGCGAAAAGAAATTCACGTTAGTCCGAATGCAATGCGTGCTTTCGTCTTTTACAATTGTCCCAATAACATTGGTCAATTAAAAACAGATGTACAAATTGCCTGTGCGAAAGCCTATTCTGAATTCGTGACAAAGAAACGTGATTCTGTCTATGTTTCAAGTACAGACTTACCTTGGTATATGAAAGAAGGGCTGTTCATTGAAAGGAAGAGCCGTCACTTATACCAAATACCAAATGAAACATTTGTATTTACAGGTGATGAAGGTTGGAGTAATCATAAAACAGAAGATGAAAAACGTTCTTCTATTTACGATTATATTGATTATAAATACGAAGAACTTCAAGCACGCGGTATTGAAGAGGAAGAATTAGAATTACTAATAGAAAATGATGTTCAAAGCTTTTTCGTACAATATTTTAACCAAATATCAAAAAAAACAAGCCATGAAAATGTTTTTAAAATTGTGGATCGTAATATCGTTTCCGTATGTGAAAAAATAGCGGAACTTGCGGAAAAGTATTTATCTAAGACGTTTGATGAAAAAGTATTTCTCGCTTTAAGTTTACATGTACAGACAACTCTACAACGTTTACAAAGCGGAAAACAAATACATCACCCACAATTAAATCAAATTCGTACGAAATATAAAGAAGCCTTTTCCGTAGCTATGCAAGGCATTCAACTACTGGAAGAAGAATTACAAATAACAATGCCTATTGATGAAGCTGGCTTTTTAACAATGTTCTTCGTTGTTGATCCAATTCCTGCCTCACAAACAGAAGTAAAAGTATTAATATTAGCACACGGTAATGGCATCGCAACTGAAATGGCAAACGTTGCAAACGAACTTCTCGGCATTGAGGAAGTAACCGGTATTGATATGCCGTTACACGAATCACCGAAAGATTTCTTAGAACGTGTGAAAGTGTATATGAAAACACTACAAAATGTAAATGGGCTTCTCTTACTTGTCGATATGGGGTCACTTGCTTATATCGGTGACATATTAGAAACGGAGTTCAAAATTCCTGTACGTGTTCTCTCGATGACGAGCACACCACACGCACTAGAAGCAGCTCGAAAAGCCCAGCTCGGTTATTCATTAGATGCGCTATATGAAACAGTAAAAAATTTAACACCGTTTTACTTAAACGTACAAGAAGAAAAGAAAAAACCTCTCTCTCCAATGAAATCTGTTATTTTAACAGCTTGTTTAACTGGTGAAGGAAGTGCTTTAGCAATTCAAAAAATGTTAGAGAACTATTTACGATTTGATAAAGACTTAATTGAAATTATTCCGATTAGTATCGTGCATGAAAAAGATTTAACGAAAATGATCGAGAACATAAAAAAAGAGCGTAACATCATTTGTATCGTCACGAATTTCGATGTGCAAGTGCCGTGCTTAACATATCATTTCCAAGACATCGTAAACTACACAGCGATTCAGCCCATTCAAGAATTAATTACGTATGAAGAAACATATGCAAAAATGGCGGATATTCTTGAACAACAAATGCAGCGTAACGATGGGGCATTACTTATCAAAACAATTCGTTACGCATTAAATACAATTCAAGAATTAATCTCCTTACAGCTAACTCCTGATAGCTTAATGGGTGTTATTCTGCATATGAGCTGTATGGTTGACCGTCTTCAAAAAGGAGAAAGCCTTCTTCCTCACCCTGATAAAGAGAAAAGAAGACAAGATGAATACTGGATGTATATGAAAGTAAAAAAAGCATTGCAACCAATTGAAAATACATTTGAAATACAAATACCTGATGACGAAGTATTTTACGTTATGGACTTCTTTATTAAAAATCAGCCTGCGAAAAATTAATCGAGGCATTTTTTAAAAATATCGACCGTAACGCGAGTTATATCAGCGATTTTCAAAATATATCGATTTACCGACAATAATCGCTAAAACTAGCACCTTATATTAAGAAGAAAAGGCTGTTCCAACATATGGACAGCCTTTTCCTCTACTTCTTTACTTTTCTAACTCGCCCTCTTATTTCTCCTCTTTTTTGTGATTTCGTATGGACATTAACATATACATTTGCTTGAATAATTTCTTGAAGTAAATGTACAAATGATTTCCCTTGTAAAGGTCCCTCAAAATCCTCTACATTCACTACACCAGTAATACTTCCCTCGTTCAAACTAATCCCTTGCTCCAGTGGACCATACAAATATAAAACAACAGGACCAATTTGAGTAGACTTCCCTAAATGAATTTGACACGATGTAACCTTTTCTATACTTTTTAGTATTACTCTGTAATGCAATTTCGTTAAATCATCACTAAAAATAAACTCTGCTACCCCAAAAGCTTCTGTATTTACAGGAGGCACTTCCCTCTTACCTGTTAACCTGGCAAAGAAATGTGTTGTCATAAGGCATTCTCCTTATATAAATTTCCCAGCACTACTTCTACTACTTTATGGTTTAGACATAATCATTTATGACTTTTTCAATTTTAATTACAAAGAAAAGATTCACAAAATCTTTACATTAAAATCGTTCCTGTAGATTGAAAGTCTCTTGTATAATGCACATAGAAAAACATTATAGGAGGTTATTTTGAAAAAAAACAAACACATCTTTCACACATTATTAGAGATTTTTCTCGTCTCATTTAAATTAGGACTTACTTCATTCGGCGGTCCTGTCGCTCATCTCGGCTATTTTCACCACGAATACGTGCAAAAAAGAAAATGGATGGATGAACGAAGCTATGGAGATTTAGTAGCGCTATGTCAATTCCTTCCTGGTCCTGCCAGCAGTCAAGTCGGTATGGGGGTTGGATTATTAAGGGGCGGGTTATTAGGAGCTATTATTTCATGGATTGGATTCACTTTACCGTCTGTACTTGTTTTAGTTTTCTTCGCCTCATTCCTTAATCAGTTCGATCTTGGAAGTGCTGGCTGGATTCATGGACTAAAACTTGTAGCAGTCGCTATTGTCGCTCATGCCATATGGGGAATGGCGCAAAAGTTAACTCCAGATCGCAACCGTGCGACGATTGCGATTGTAACTGCCGCAATCACCTTATTATGGCCAAGTAGTTGGACACAAGTCATCCTCATTATAATATGTGGCTTTATCGGCTGGTTTTTATATCGCAACCAACCAATTAGCCAATCTCAAAATATAAAAGTACCTATTTCAAAAAAGATAGCAGTTTCTTGTCTCGTCTTATTCTTTGGACTATTACTACTGCTACCAATATTAAGACCGTTCTCTTATTACATCGCTTTATTTGATAGTTTCTATCGCTCTGGCGCACTTGTATTTGGAGGAGGACACGTCGTGCTGCCTCTTCTTGAAGGTGAGTTCGTACAAAACGGAATGATGACGAAAGAACAGTTCCTAGCTGGATACGGATTAACACAAGCAGTACCAGGACCACTATTTACATTCGCCTCTTATATAGGAGCAGTGTTAAACGGGACGCTTGGGGCAACACTCGCAACAATTGCGATTTTCCTCCCTGCTTTCTTACTCGTTATTGGTGTTTTACCATTTTGGAACAGTGTGAGAAAAATATCATTCATACAAGGCGCACTACTTGGTGTTAACGCCGCAGTTGTTGGTATTTTAATTGCCGCTTTTTACGATCCCATTTGGACGAGTACAATTATAAATGCTTCAGATTTCGTTTTCGCTTCGCTTCTTTTTTGCTTACTAGCTTTTTGGAAAACACCACCTTGGGTTATCGTTATACTCGGAGCCTTTGGCGGATATATTCTGTCCATTTTATAAATAGAAAAAACGACGGCATGATGTAGCCGTCGTTTTTTCTATTAAAACTTCACAAGCTCTATTCCTTCTGGTAATTCACTCTCTGTTAAAATACGCAATTCCTTCACACGATCCATTACGTAAGAAGAACGCTTCACAAGCTCTGGATCTATATAAGCTGGATGAACCATAATTTCTACCGTTTGTTCACCTTGTACTCTTTCTTTTAACTTCACAAAGTAATCTTCCGTCACACCATCCGCATAAAAGTCACTGTAAAATACATCAGAAAATGGATGCACCGCTCTATCTTCCCCACAACGACGAATTGGAACATTATATTTAGCTGCTAATCTCTCAAGAACATCGTGTAAGATCGGTAATCCGTGTACATGATGATGACTATCTAAATGAGTTGGTGTTAATCCGTAAGATAGGAATTTCTCAATTTGAGCAGTCCACTCTCTCTCAACTTCTTCTGGATTTATATTCCCTTCCCTTACAACACTTTGTTTATGAAACGACCCGTTTGCCCCTACGAGTGACGGCACATCCTTTAACAGTGGTTCCCCTGCTGTTAATACGAGATGTACGCCTACTCCAAGTAGGTTATACTCTTTCGCTAAGCGTACCGCATGCTCTGTTCCTGGCATATTCATCATCATCGTCGTTGAATTTACAAGTCCATTTATATGCCCATCAATAATGCCGTAATTTGTACCTTCTGTAAGACCGAAATCATCTGCATTTACAATTAACTTAATCATCATAATACCTCCTAATAGAATAAAAAAAGCGGGCTAAATAGCGCCGCTTTTACTTCTCTACCTTTTTAAAGAACTGTGGAAGATACTCTTTATGTGCTTCCAACATTTCATCTAAAATTTGTTTTGCAACTTTATCTGATGGTACAAGTGGATTGATTGTCATAGCAAGCAGCGCCTTTTGATAATCCCCTGTAACAGCAGCTTCAATTGTTGTGCGCTCGAATGATTTAATTTGTTGTACTAAACCGCGAACTGGTACTGGAAGATCTCCCACTGCAATTGGTTTTGGACCTTCTTTCGTAATAATACAGTTCACTTCAACAGCAGAATCATGTGGTAAGCTTGCAATTGTTCCGTTGTTTCGTGTATTAACAGGCTGGATATCACCTTTATTATTGTAAATAGACGTAATTAAGCTACATGCTGCATCACTATAATAAGCTCCGCCACGTTTTTCTAATTGTGGTGGCTTAATATCTAAGTTCGGGTCTTTATATAACTCAAATAAATCATTTTCTAATTGTTTTACTACTTCTGCACGTGTACCTTTTTCAACAGAAGCCTCTTTTTCTTCTTCTAACATTTCACGTGTTTTGTAGTAGTAACGATGGTATGGACATGGAATTGCACGAAGTCCGCGAATAAAGTCTGGTTCCCAGTTAAGCGCTGCGATATTTTCCATCGTAATTTGCTTTTCTGGATCTGTCACAAGCTCTAACACACGGTCCATTACACTTACGCCATCTAAATATACGTCTAGTCCGTATACCATATGATTTAAACCTGCGAAATCAACATGAACACGACTTGCATCTACTTCAAGTAATCTTGCAAGACCCATGCGGATTCCGATTGGAACGTTACATAGACCAACTACTCTTTGAACATTTGTATAACGAAGAGCTGCCTCTGTTACCATACCAGCTGGATTTGCAAAGTTAATTAACCATGCATTTGGACAGAGCTCCTCCATATCCTTACAAATATCTAAAATAACAGGAATCGTTCTCAACGCTTTGAATAAACCACCAGGACCATTCGTTTCCTGACCGATTACATCATACTTTAACGGAATTGCTTCATCTTTTGCACGTGCTTCTAATAAACCAACGCGAAGTTGTGTTGTTACGAAGTCAGCATCTTTTAATGCCTCACGGCGATCAAGTGTTAAATGTACCTCGATTGGTAAACCTGATTTTTTCACCATACGTTTCGCTAAGTTACCAACGATTTCTAACTTTTCTTTTCCTGCCTCGATATCTACTAACCAAATTTCACGAACAGGCAGTTCATCATAACGCTTAATAAATCCTTCAATTAACTCTGGTGTATAACTAGATCCACCGCCGATTGTAGCAATTTTAATTCCAGTCATGCTTTATTCCCCTTTCGCTTCTAATTTTTTATAAAGGTCAATAAATTCTGCCGCCAATTCTTTTACTGTAATCGCATTCATTAAATGATCTTGTGCGTGAATTAAAAGGACACTAACCTCTGTTTTTTCTCCTCTTGCTTCTGATTGTATGAGCTCTGTTTGGAAATGATGCGCTTCATTAATCGCTTCTTTCGCCTTTACCATCGCTTCATCTGCTTCTGTCATTTTCCCCTGTTTGGCAAATTGAAGTGCCTCCATCGCAAAGCTTCGTGCATTACCACTATTTAAAATTAATTGGAATGGAATTTGTTCTGCTGTAGTCATCATAATTACCGCCCTCTCTATAAGGTTCAACCGATTAAAATACCCCTTCAGTTTGAACATGTCTATTAAATTATTATTTTATGAATGATAGTTTGGTGTTCTTGTAGATGAGTATCATCTTTTTGAACATGATATAAAGGTAATTGTTCTCACAGATCATGTTATCTGTGAGAACAATTATTATGTTACATAGGTACAGAGTTGTTATTTCCTTGTGCTGCTTTCTCAGTACGGATAACTGAACGATCGCATGCGACAACGAATGGGAAGTAAATCGCCATTGCAACAACAAAGTTGAATAATTGTAAAATCGCACCAGAAGGATGTAAACCTGTTACAAGATACCCACTAATAATTGGTGGAACGTTCCATGGAACCATCGCTACTGTTTTTGGTACCCACCCTAAGTAAATTGCTGTATAAGATGTAATAACTAACACAACAGGTGTTAATACGAACGGGATGAATAAAATTGGATTTAATACGATTGGTGTACCAAAGATTACTGGTTCGTTAATGTTAAATGCACCAGGTCCAATTGATAGACGAGATACACCGCGTAATTGTGCACTTTTCGCTACAATTAATACAACTACTAAAAACGCTAATGTTGCACCAGAACCACCAAGATATACGAAAGTATCAAAGAATGGTTTTGTAATAATGTTTGGAACATCAAATGCAGATGTACCATCTTGGAATAACTTAATATTTTTCTCTAATGCTGGTAAATAAAGTGGCTCAATAATACCACCAACAATATTTGGACCATGTAAACCGAAGAACCAAAGTACATGTACTAATAACGCAATAAAGATTGCACTTGGTAACGTACCCGCTAAACCTTGTAATGGAACTTGTAATGTATTAAAGATATACTCATGAACACTTGTACCTGCTAGTTTTACTGCTAATTGAATACTTGCAATACCTGTTAAAATCACAAATGCTGGAACTAAAGCAGCGAAAGATTTCATTACTGCTGGTGGTACACCGTCAGGCATTTTAATTGTAATGTTTCTTTGAACAAAGAAGCGGAATATCTCCGTTACGAGTATGGAGACAATAAGTGAAACGAACAAACCCTGTGCGCCTGTCCAAAGCATATTTATTCCAGCTTCTTTTGGTGTTGTTGGTGTAAGAATAATTAATGCACCAAACGAAATAATACCTGCTGACAATCCATCAACACCGTAAGATTTTGCTAAGTTATAACTTATGGTAACCGCCACCATCAGAGCTAATACCCCGAAGGACCCTGTCCACATACCAGCACCAATTTGTGTCCAAGTTTCACCGAATAAATCTTTCATAAAATTTTGGAATGCTGGAATTGGTAAACCATTAACTAGTACTGCCATCGAACCAACTAAAATAAGTGGCATAACTGCAATAAATCCATCTCGGATCGCAGCTAAGTGACGTTGCGATCCGATTTTACCAGCAATCGGAACCATGTACTTCTCCATAAATGCAATAAACTTTTGCATTTTACTTCCCCCCTAATTATTTTTTAAGTGTTAATGCGTGATCTAAAACTGCTTCTCCATTCATCATGCCGTAGTGCATTGGATTGATAACGTCGATTCCAACATTTTTCTCGTCAGCAAGCGTTTTCATTGAAGAGAGCATGTAACGAACCTGTGGTCCTAGTAATAACACATCTGCTTGGTCGATATTGTTTTTTACTGCATCCCCAGATACAGCCCAAATCTTTCCTTCTAGACCGCGAGCTTTTGCAGCCGCTTCCATTTTTGTAACTAGTAAACTTGTAGACATCCCTGCTGAGCAACATAATAAAATATTCATTTGAAAATCCCCCTTGTGTAGTATAAAAAATTTATGTTTATTTATTTTTCTTTACACTATTTATTAATGCAATTAGCGTGCCAACTTTTTAAAAGCACTAAAATCAGTGCTTTTTCGAGCATTTTCTTTGTGTGTTAACGCTTTCAATTAGTGTGTTACTCAAAAAACACACAGTGTGTTATAAAACAACAAGCTTTTAACACATAACTGTATGAAAATAGATTAGTGTTTAGTTGTCTAGTTATGTTTCATATGAAAAAACACTAAAAAATTTTTTTATCGTAGAAATCTAGTAAAAAAACAACATACTCTTGAACACACTCTTCTATCTTTTGTCCAAGCAAACTCTACTAGATTACATAAAATAGAATAAAATAACAGAATTTGAAAGGAGAGTCCTATGCCAAAACATAGAAAAAAGAACAAAATGACGATTTATAAAATAACATGCTGTAAGAAAGATAGACGTTCTGAATTAGACTCTGACAATTTTGAACTAGAAGAGCAGGAAATAGAAAATAAACAGGACAAACAGGATAAGCAAGTACAATCGGAAAATGTAATTATAGTACCTACGGATTCACACAGCTTAGATGTGTGGGATGAAATTTCTCTAAAGGAAATACAAGCTGGTGAACATACGAAGTTATTTGAAGAAAAGAGTAATTATCAAAATATTAATTTAGTCCAAGTAAATGATGTTCGCTTATACTTGGACAAGCAACTACAATTTAGTTCCGTTGATGAGCAAATTTATCATGAAGCACTTGTACATCCAATTATGTCAAAAGTAATCGATCCAAAATGTGTTCTCATATTAGGTGGTGGCGATGGTCTTGCCTTACGAGAAGTTTTGAAATATGAAACTGTGCTACATGTAGACCTTGTTGATTTAGACGAGGCAATGATTAATATGGCACGTAATGTTCCAGAAATAGTATCTTTAAACAAAAACGCTTTTTTTGATAATCGCGTGAACGTGCACGTATGCGATGCAAAGGAATTTCTAAATTCACCTTCATCTTTATACGATGTAATCATTATTGATTTTCCAGACCCAGCGACAGAATTATTAAGTACTTTATATACAAGCGAACTATTTGCTCGTATAGCTACATTCTTAACAGAAGATGGTGCTTTCGTCTGTCAATCTAACTCACCTGCTGATGCACCTCGCGTATATTGGAGTATCGGTAATACAATTGAACACGCTGGATTAACTGTAAAAAGCTATCATACAATCGTTCCTTCTTTCGGAACTGACTGGGGATTTCATATTGCTGCTAACTCCGCACATGTACTCAATCAAATTGAACAATTATATGTAGTACCAACCCCTCGAACATTGCCTGCTCTTCTTTTTCCTTTATTTCAATTTAAAGAAGAACATCTAGAACAACGTAACCTCGCTCTTTTAAATTCAGAATCGAACCTTATCCTACATCAATGCTACAAACAGGAAATGAAGTTTTGACGATATTATAGTAAGGAGTGCTGCCCTATGAAATATTCTACTTTTGGCAAACATATGATAGTAGACTTATGGGGAGTGGATTTTTCCCTACTAGATGATATGCACTTTTTAGAATATCATCTAGTTACAGCTGCAGATTACTCTGGTGCCCATGTTTTAAACGTAAGTACAAAAGAATTCGATCCGCATGGCGTTACTGTTTTAGTTTTACTATCTGAAAGCCACCTTTCTATTCACACTTATCCAGAAAAAAACTTTGCAGCCATTGACTGTTATACGTGTGGTACGACCATTGAACCGCAAATAGCGGTTGATTATATCGTAAGTATATTAAAACCGAATGAGATGCATATAAAAAAGCTAATCCGTGGTATAGGGGAGATTGTTACTACCGATTAATTTTCACTCTTACTCATCCAGAAAAAGGAGGATTGTAAATACCATCAGTGGGGTGAACATTCCACTGATGGTACAGGCACATACATAAAGTGCAACTTTAATTAGTGGGAGTTTTACTGCCCGTTAATTCGAGATAAAAAAACCTTGCATAAGCAAGGTTCATTCATCCACCGACATCTTCCTATATAACTCTACAAACTCACTCGCTAATTCTTTCACCGTAATTGCATTCATTAAATGGTCTTGTGCGTGTACCATTAAAAGAGTAACTTCGGTCTTTTCACCACCAGCTTCTTTCTGGATAAGCTCCGTTTGTACACGGTGCGCCTCTTTTAATTCCTCTAGTGCTTCTTGTAATTTAGCTTCAGCTTCTGTAAACTCCCCACGCTTCGCACAATCAATTGCTTCCATTGAACAACTTCTCGCGTTTCCCCCATGCAAGATTAAATGAAAAGCTTTCGTCTCTATCGTATCCATTTTAGTTCTTTACTCCCCCTTTTCTTCCGCCAGTTTTTGTTTATCCCATATTTTTAAGAACGGTAAATAAATGAAGAATGCTAGCGCAAAGTTAACAAGTTGCAAAATAACACCTGAAATTTTCCCGCCCGATCCTAAATATCCACTAAAAAGAATAGGTGTCGTCCAAGGTACAGCGGCCCCACTCGGACGTGCGACCCATCCCCATTCCATTGCAAAGTAAGAAACAATTGTTAACACAACTGGAACTAATATAAATGGAATTAGTAACAGTGGATTCATTACAATCGGCATACCAAAAGTTACCATCTCATTAATATTAAATATACCAGGTGCAATTGACAATCTCCCTAAACTTTTTAATTGTTGACTTCGTGCAAATAGTAACATTCCGACAACTAGAGCAAGCGTTGCACCAGATCCGCCCATATAAACCCATAAATCAAAAAACTGTGCAGTAATCGTATTTGGTATATCTTGCCCTGCTTGGTAAGCAACTCGGTTTTGATCCATTAACGACAACCAAACCGGACTCATTACACCACCAACAATAGTAGCTCCATGAATTCCACATGACCAAAGAACATGAACGAGAATAACAGCTATTATTGCGCCCCAAAGACTAGCACCAAGTACACTAAGTGGTTCCTGTAAAATTTGCCCCACAATATTATGGATACTGCCAAAAGAAGTATTTTCTATAATTAAGCGTAAAATCCAAATAACCATTACAACAATAAATCCTGGAACAAGCGCGGCAAATGAACGTGTCACAGCTGGCGGAACTGTCTCTGGCATCTTTATAATTATCTTTTTTTGTACAATAAACCGATAAAGTTCAGTAGATATAAGTGCAATAATCATTGCTACAAATAACCCTTGGCTTCCCATTAATGCAGCTGGGATAGCACCTTCTACAAGTACACTCTCTTTTGTACTTGGTATAATATATGCAACTTGAAATGGCGTCGCAAGTAAAAACGTCACAAGCGACAATGCCCCGGATGCTAAAGCATCCACTTTATAATATTCTCCAAGCCTGTAAGCGATTCCAAAAACAGCTATTAAAGCCATTATATTAAAAGTTGCACTAACTGGATACCCCAAAGCCCTCTGCCAATTCTCCCCAAACAAACCTGCCATAAAATCATTATAACCTGGTATTGGTAAAGCGCTAATGATGAGGAAAAATGATCCTATAATTAAGAAAGGCATCGTCAATACAAGTCCATCACGAATTGCTAGCAAATGCCTCTGCTCTGCAACCTTTCCCGCTACTGGCATTACATATTTCTCTAAAAACCGTATCATCTATCCCACTCTCCTCATGGTTTCATTGACAAAGCTGCTTGTAAGATAGCTTCTCCATTACAAAGCCCGTAATGGACCGATTGAATGACATCAACAGGTACTCCCTTCTCCTTACATAACTCTTTCATTTTCGGTAATAAATAACGTACTTGTGGTCCAAGTAAAAGTACATCAGCTTCATCTATGTGACTATTTACTTCAGAACCTGATACTGCCCAAATCTTTACCTCTATCCCTCTTGCCTCTGCTGCTTTCTCCATTTTTGTAACAATCAAACTGGAAGACATTCCCGCTGCACAGCAAAGCAAAATATTCATTCCGCTTCCCTCCCCCTTTTTCCAAACCTAAGTTACGGCGCATCCTTTGCCACCACTAGGTTACAAATATATATGTCTAGATTTCCTGCTGTATGCCGAGCTTAAAAACAAAAATTTCTCGGTTTTCACGCTATTCCATCTATCATTATTCTCCTAGTAAAGAGGACTCTAACTCGCTATAATAATTCAGTATGATTTTTTTAATTGATAGGAGGATATATTTATGAAGGCATATCGCTTTCCGCTTATTTTATTATCTTCTATCCTAATTGGTGGTTTCATTGGTTATTTCATGGGTGCCGATGCCGTTGCTTTAAAGCCGCTTGGTGACATTTTCTTAAACTTAATGTTTACGATTGTTGTACCTTTAGTGTTCTTTAGCATCGCGTCATCTATTGCTAATATGGATGGATTAAAACGTTTCGGTAAAATTATGTCTAGTATGGCTGGAACTTTCTTATTTACAAGTATTTTAGCTGCTATTTTTATGATTATTGTCGTGAAAGTATTCCCGCCAGCACAAGGTGTTGTATTAGAACTAACGCAGCCCGATAAAGCTGAAAAAGCTGTTAGTGTTGCGGATCAAATTGTCGGTATTATAACAGTATCTGATTTCTCGAAGTTACTATCTCGTGAAAATATGTTAGCTCTTATTTTCTTCTCTATTTTAATGGGGGTTGCAACTTCAGCAGTTGGTGAAAAAGGAAAACCATTCGCTACATTCTTACAAGCTGGTGCAGAAATTTCAATGAAAGTTGTATCTTTCATTATGTACTACGCTCCAATCGGACTTGCTGCTTACTTCGCGGCATTAGTTGGTGAATTCGGACCACAACTTCTTGGAACTTATTTCCGAGCAGCAATGGTATACTATCCAGCGTCTCTAATTTACTTCTTTGTATTCTTCACGTTCTATGCATACCTTGCGGGTCGCAAGCAAGGTGTACAATTATTTTGGAAGAACATGGTCTCTCCTACAGTTACATCACTTGCAACTTGTAGTAGTGCCGCAAGTATTCCAGCGAACTTAGAAGCAACGAAGAAAATGGGTATTTCTTCAGACGTTCGTGAAACAGTTGTCCTTCTCGGATCTACTCTTCATAAAGACGGATCTGTTTTAGGTGGCGTATTAAAAATTGCTTTCTTATTCGGTATTTTCAACATGGAATTCGAAGGACCAAAAACATTAGCAATCGCGCTTGTTGTTTCTCTATTAGTAGGAACAGTAATGGGTGCTATTCCAGGCGGAGGTATGATTGGTGAAATGTTAATCGTTTCTCTATACGGCTTCCCGCCAGAAGCATTGCCAATTATCGCAGCAATTAGTACAATCATTGATCCACCTGCAACGATGTTAAACGTAACAGGAGATAACGCTTGTGCCGTAATGACAGCTCGCCTTGTAGAAGGTAAGAATTGGATCAAAAACAAATTTGCTTAATAGATAGAAAGAGGATGCTCTAAACGAGCATCCTCTTTCTATCGTTATTTATTGATTATTCGATAACACTTATTCCCTCTCGCCACAAATTTGTTACAATCTTCACAAATATTCCACATCCATTATCCATTCTCCGTACTATAATCATGTATGGAAAAGGAGATGGACCTAATGACTCAAAGCGCACCAGAATTTAAAGTTTTGCAAAGCATTGCATTTCTCGCTGTCGTTTTGCAAAGTTCCTTATTATATACAATGAATCAAGGAAATGTCTTACTTGAGCAATCCCTCATTATGGGTATGCTATTTAATCTTGCAAAATTCTCAGCACCCGCATTCATATTTATAGTTGGATTTCACTTAATTCGTCACTATACGAAGCAATTAGTATATAAAGAATATATTTCTGAAAAAGCGACACACTTACTCATTCCTTATTTCTTTTGGTCTATTCTTTACTTATTAACAACAAATGATCTTATTACATTACAAAGTGGAATAAAAAGTTTATTACTTGGAACAGCCGCGCCCCATCTTTGGTACGTTATTATGATGTTCCAAATTCACTTATTGTTCCCTTTACTATGCACACTTTTTTATTGGTTTCAAAAACGAACAGAAAATAAAAAAGACATATATAAATATATGACCTTTTTCGCTTGCCTATATTTTCTATTAATGTGGTTCTCTTCTCACTATATTTTTAATGGAGAAAAATTAACAAGTTCAACAATTTTACATTATACAGATCGATCATTTCTATTCTACTCATTCTATTTCGTTATGGGCGGCATTGCCGCTGTAGCACTAAAAACTTGGCGTCTATTCGTCATGAAACATATCCCGCTTATAACAATATTATTTTTCATCTTATTTTTATTCATCAATTATGAGTTGTTTAGTTTTTACGGAGCAAACTCTATTCATTTAACTGTTTCTACCTATTTAAAACCATCTATGTTTTTATATATCGTATGCGAAATTATCATACTGTATGTGTTATCTATTATGATAGTACAGCGTCGTGGTTTCTTATATAAAACGTTACGTTTCATTGGAAATTACACGTATGGTGCTTATTTAGCTCATTTATTCTTCTTGCAACTATGCACAAAACTTCTTTCCTTATTCACGCTGCAAGAAAACACAATATTGTATAGCTTATTATTATTTACAATAACGGCCACAATCTCGATTTCAGCAATGGTCATTTGCAGTACACTACCATTTCATACATGGATTACAGGGCCTTCCCCTACGACAAATATGAAATGGGCTAAGATTGTACTTCGGAAAAATCACAAAAAAGTATTCAAACCATATCTTTGATATAATAGAATTCCATACAAGAAAAGAAAGTAGGACACACCTATGATTAATCAAATTGGACAAATTATGTTATATGTAAATAATCAAGATGAAGCAGTACAATTTTGGACTGAGACAGTAGGATTCCAAATTATTGCGGAAGAAAATAACGGACAAGGCTTTCGCTGGATTGAAATTGCACCAACGAAAGAAGGAGGCACAAGCATCGTCCTTCACGATAAAGCGTTAATTGCGAAGATGCAACCTGAATTAAACTTAAATACACCTTCACTTATGTTCTTCTCTAATAACTTAGATCAACTGTATAAAGATCTTTCTGAGAAAAATGTCACAGTTGGACAGGTTGTAGATTTACCTACTGGTAGAGCATTCAACTTTGCTGATAATGAAAATAATTACTTTGCAGTAATGGAACGTAAATAAAAAAGAAGCTATCCGAAAAAATCGGATAGCTTCTTTCATTTTAAGAAACTTGTTCTGCATTCGTTTCTCTATGCTGTATATGGCTCGTGATCCAAGCAATTCCACCGGCAACAACGAGATAACATAACAATATTAAAATTTGCATTTGTAATTGCGACCAATCCCCTAAAGAAATAACATCTTGTAATCCTCTAAGAGAATGAGACATTGGGAGAAACTGTCCAATTTTGCTAAGAACAGCTATGTTTAATTCTCCTGGGAAAGTACCTCCGCTCGTCGCTAATTGCAGGACAAGAAGCGTTACCGCTAAGAACTTTCCAACAAGACCAAATACTGTGACTAACATAAGAATAAATGTCATGAACGTAAAGGAAATAACAATACTTGATAAAACAAAAAGTGGCACACTTGCAACTTCTAATCTCATAACTCCTAGCACAACTACATCTACGAGTAGCGCTTGAATGAGTCCAATTAAATATACCAATCCTAGTTTATTAATAAAATGTACCGTTCCGCTTACCTTCATATTTTGTCTGCGGCCAAGAGGTAAAATATTCGATGCCATAATTCCGCCAACATAAAATGCAAGTGATAAGAAATATGGTGCAATGCCTGAACCGTAGTTAGGAACGTCAGAAACTGTTGACTTCACTAACTGAACTGGCTCTGAGAACATCGTATTGCGTGCATCATCATTACGAACATCCGCTATCTTCTCTGCGCCCTCTCCTAATTTCGTAGAAAGTTCTTTCGCACCATCATCAAGTTTAACAAGTCCATTTGTTAATTTACTAGCACCGTTATTCAGCTCCGTTCCACCACTCGCAAGCTGATTTACACCTTCTTGCAATGATGTAAATCCATTTCCCCACTTCGTAAATCCATCAGCTAAATTCGATGCACCATCTGCTATCTTTTTCGTTCCAGAAGTAGCTTCATTTAACTTAACTCCGAATGTATTCATGCCTTCTTCAATCTTATGTTGACCCTCAGTAAGCTTCTTCGCACCTTGTGTCAATTGTTGTTGGCTATTATTTAAAGTACTTGTTGCTTTAGCTAGTCCATTAGACGTAGCAACAATTTTTTGAAAAGCGGGATCTTGCTGCACTTCTGGATGATTTTTCACGTACTCTTCTAATTGTTGTTTCATACTATTAGCCGCACCATCCGCTTTTACTTGGCCTTCAGCAAGCTTCTCACTTCCGCTCACCCATTCATTTGTACCAGCACTTAATTCACTAACTCCTGATTGTAACGTTTTTTCACCTTGTGCTAATAACTCCATACCACTATGAAGTGATGTCGCTCCTTGACTCAGCTCATTTGCTCCCCCCGTTAAGGCAGATTGGCTAGACGCAAGCTTGTCACTTCCTTCTTTCAATTTCGATGTCCCGTCACTTAAACCATGAATACCATCTGCAAGCTGACTTGCTCCATTTTTTGCATCGGTCGTTCCTTCATGTAACTTCCCAGCACCGTTACTTGCATCACTCAACCCTTGTGCCAAATCTTGAAACTTTGAAAAAACACCTTCTGTATATGATTTCGTAATACTATTCGAGATTTTTGTTTTCATATTTTCAACAGCTGTCGTTCCAATTTGAGCCGCTACAAAGTTTTTACCTGGATTTACTTTGTACTGCAATTGTGCCGGCTCTGGTTTCTCATTCATAAGTGTACTTACCTTTTTAGAGAAATCTTCCGGAATCGTAACAACCATATAATATTTATCTTCTTTTAACCCTTCATCAGCATTTTTTTCTGATACGAAATGAAAAGCCAATTCCTTATTCTCTTTTAAATTTTTAACAAAATCGTCTCCTGCATGAATTGTTTTTTCATCCATCGCAGCACCCTTATCTAAATTCACAACCGCAACAGGTAATTTATCTAATTTTCCGTACGGATCCCAATATCCAGCTAAAAAGAATCCTGAATAAATTAACGGAACGATTAATAAAAAAATTAAAGCGATACGTCCATGTTTATGGTGCCACATCGCTTTCCAATCTTTAAATATAAGTTTAATTCCCTTCATGAAACATACTCCTCTTCTAATTTAACACCCTTCGAATGGTTTAACAGATTTACTATACACGTCACTTTCCATACTGTATAATACATCTTTAATTATCAATTCATTCCTTTTGGTCTATAGAAAGGGGATTCGAAATGGAACTGCTCCAGTTAAAATACTTTCAGACAGTCGCACGACTAGAACATATGACAAAGGCAGCTGAAGAATTGCATATCGCACAACCTTCACTCAGCAAAACAATAGCTAGACTCGAAAAGGATTTAGGCGTCCCTTTATTTGATCGCCAAGGCCGACAGATTACTTTAAATTCTTTCGGAAAAGTATTTTTAAAACGAGTAGAACGTATTTTTCATGAATTAAGTGAAGGGGAACGAGAAATTAAAGATTTAGCCGAATTACAACAAGGCTCTATTACAATGGCCGTTTCTATTCCAAGAATATTACCAGAACTACTAGGTTCTTTTTTACTAGAACATCCTAATGTTCGATTCCAGCAATTTCTTGCGTCTACTCCTTCTATGAAACGACAACTGGAAAATATGGAAATTGACTTTTGTCTTTCCTCTGTACCAGTTGAAGGAGAAGAAATTGTTTGGGAACCACTTATTACAGAAGAAATTTTCTTAGTCGTTCCTTCAGGCCATCGGTTATCAAACCGCGAAAGTATCCACCTGCATGAAGTAAAAGACGAACCGTTTATTAGTATGAATACTGGCTATGGATTTCGGCACTTAACGGATGAATTTTGTAAAGAAGCTGGTTTCACTCCGCATATTGCTTTTGAAGTAGATGAACCGACCGTGATTAGCGACCTCATTAAGCAAGGTCTCGGCATCGCTTTTGTTCCAAGTTTAACTTTATTAAAAAACTCTACTTTAGCAGCAAACAAGTTGCGTATTATTGAACCCGCTTGTAAGCGAACCATCGGATTAAGTTGGTCAAAAAAACGATACTTATCAAAAACAGCTCAGCAATTCCGTGAATTCGTGATTGACTACTTTTCTAATATTAGGACGTAAAATTATATCAACAAATAAAAGGTGCCATCCTCATATGGTGGCACCTTTTATTGTTCACTCTTTTTTAATTCCATTTCAGCTAAAAGTGGTAGTACATTATCAAAAATATGCGTATTATTATTTTCACCTGTTACATATCCACCGTAATATCTACTAAATACGTTATCATTTCGGAATGTGGCCATATGATTATACAATTCTTTCGCAAACTTTTTATCACCTGTTTGTAGTACGTACAAAATCGTTAATCCGTATGCGGCTGGCGATTCATAATTCACAGTTTGTTTTCCCGTTTCTAAATTGTAACGACCGTATAGCTTTCCATCCTCCTGGAATTTCTTCTTTATAAATTCCAAATAAGCAGTTGATGAAAGACCACCTAAACTTCGATGATATGCAACGTATGATTGGTCAATAAGATTCACTTCTTTATCGTACGTAGATGTACCATCTTCTTTATACTCTTTCGGGAATGCCCAGCCATGCCTTGGATAATCCGCTAAAAATTGAACGACTTCCTGATATTGCTGAGCAGAAACTTTGCCGTACTTCTTCATATAGGAGAATGCACGCGGATTTACGTATGATGTTGTTACAAAATTATTTTGTTTCCCTGCATCTGTATCATAATAATCAACATAATAATTATCTTTTTTATTATAACGAAGTATAGCATCACTTAATTGATCGGCAAGGTTTTTATAACGCTCTTCCTTATACATTTCATAAGCACGATATAATTGTTCTATAATACGAAGATCATCTATAAGTGCATTTGCAGCTGACTGCCTCGCTCCCTTTTCAGAGAGTTTCCATAAAACGATGTGATTCTTATATACGAAATTATCTTGAATAACCTTTACTTGCTCATCAAATAACGCCTGGTCATCTTTATCAAGTGTATATTGTAACCATAATCCTGCCGATTCTGATAAAGCTTCACGTCCCTTTGCTTCACCCGTACCTGCCTTAGTATCTACTAAACGATACGTGGCAAGCGTTCCATTTTCATTCACCATATGTCTTAAAATAAAATTCTCTGTACGGTTTCCTTGTAAAGCTGACCAAAATACAATTCCACCTAAAGCGATTAAGAAGATAACTCCAATCCCTATATATAAACGTTTCCGCAATCTTTTCACCTCCCTAGTAAGGCTAACCTTAATTTTATCAGAACATACATAAATTTAAAAAAGACAATCTATTAGATTGTCTCCCCCATTTCTATCCCCCACAAACCTCTTTAGAAGGTTTATATAGCGATTGTACAAGTCGATCATATTCACGACGTGTAATCTCTTTATTATATAGCTTCAATAATAAATCTCTATGCTCTTTTGAAAATGCCATCTTTTTAATGACTTCAGGATACATAAAACACCCTCTCCATTTCACATAAACTTCTTTTTTTGAAAAACAGAACTTATGTTCGCATGAAAGATTATAAAAGATTCCTGTGCAAAAAACAAACAAAACATGAGCAACTATTTATTTCTTTCTATTCAAAATATTACAACATTATATTATCATATTCACTTTTTAAATACATATATATTTTTGGTAGTTTTTTTGAATAAATCTTCCAATTCAATCAGAAAATAATGGCAAAAAAGAAGAGGAGTTTACATATGGATACGGTAACATTAGCAAGAGCATTTTTTGGTTCTTCATTAGCATTCCACATTATCTTTGCAACACTTGGCGTTGGACTTTCATTAATGATTTTTATAAGCGAAATACTCTATCACTGGAAGAAAGACTCCGACTATGCCATTATGGCGAAAAGATGGACAAAGGCGTTTGCTATTCTTCTCGGTGTAGCAATTCCAACTGGAACAATAGTTGGTGTGCAAATCTCACTTCTTTGGCCTGGTTTCGCCAAAATTGTTGGGCAAGTTATTTCTGTTCCCTTCCAAATTGAGATTTTCGCCTTCTTTTTGGAGGCTTTATTCATGTCGATTTACGTATATGCAGCCGATAAACTTCCTCCATTTATGAGATTGATTTCGCTATTTTTCGTCATGCTTGGTGCCACGGCATCCGCCGTACTTATTACATCAGCAAATACATGGATGAATACACCAGCAGGCTTTTCAATGAATCCAGATGGATCTGTTTTTAACGTTGATCCGTGGAAAGCTTTCTTTAATCCGAGTTTTGGCACAAGTGCATTCCATGTCGTTATTACGGCTTATGCAACTGGTGCGGCTGTCATTGCTTCTATTGCTGGATTTAAGTTATTAAAGAAGAATTTAAGTGAACGTGAAGTAGCTTATCATAAAAAGGGGCTACTATTAGGGCTTGTCGTGACATTTATTACAGGCGCTACGATGTGGCTTTCAGGGCACGAATCGGCAATCGCCCTACATAAACACTCACCTGAAAAACTTGCATCTGCTGAAGCTTTATTTGAAACAACATCACACGCACCGCTATCCATTGGCGGGGTTGTGGATCCTAATACACTTGAACTAAACTATGCACTTGAAATTCCAAACATGCTTAGCTTATTAGTGGGACTAGACCCTAGCACTGTCGTAAAAGGTCTAAATGAATTCCCACAAGAAACATGGCCACCATTTTATACACATACACTGTTCAACTTAATGGTCGGCACTGCTGCGTTTACCTTTGCAGTTGCAGCAATTGCTCTCTTATATTGGTACTTCGTTTACCGAAAAAAAGGAACGGAACTGCCGAAGTGGCTACTTTGGGGGGCTGCCGCATGCGGACCAATTATGATGCTCGGTATTGAATTCGGATGGATTTTCAGTTGTAGCGGTCGTCAGCCATGGACAATTTATGGTATGCAACGTACAGTCGATGCTTCTACTCGCGCTGATTTCGTCGGTCCTTTATTTGTTTTATTTATCATTTTATATATTGGACTCGCTATTTTAACAGTCATTGTTCTACGGACATTCTTTAGAAGACATCCATTAAAGAATGATTTACAACACCAAGGAGGCGATTCTCGTGCATGAGGAAAGTATTGCAATCATCATCTTATGGGCCCTTATTTTCGTATACAGTATATTAGGGTCCATCGATTTTGGAGCTGGTTTTTGGGGCATGGTATACGCAAAACATCCAACGCTCGCTGCCAAACTTGCCAATCGGTACTTATCACCAACGTGGGAAGTAACAAATACGTTTCTCGTTTTCGTAGTTGTCGCATTTCTCGGCTTCTTCCCGAAAGCTGCCTTTACCCTTGCAACCGTTATGTTCGTACCAGTTATGTTAATTTTAGTACTCGTTGCAGTACGTAGTACATTTATGGTATTTGCTTACTCCTTGCCAAAATATCAGTACCTTCTTCGGGTTATTTCAGGTATTACTGGTCTCTTAATTCCAGCACTATTAATTACCGTTTTACCCGTTACAGAGGGAGCCTATATTACAATGTCTGAAGGAAAAGAAGTACTCCTGTATGGAAAACTTCTTTCTAGCCCCGTTATCTATTGTTATATGCTATTTGGACTAACGTCTGAACTATTTCTCTCCTCTCTCTTTCTTGCTGATTTTGCGAGAGAGCAAGGTTCAGAAGATGCATACAAACTTTATAGAAGGAATGCCATCATACTTGGCCCTGCAACACTTGTTACGGCGATTATCGCTCTCGTTGTAATGGATCCAGAAACGCACTGGCTTATGCAAGGATTAATAAAGCAATTCCCATGGTTTACCGTTTCTATCGTTTTATTCGTTATCGGGTACTCGTCCCTTTGGTGGACAAACAAGAAGTATAGCACACTAGGATTCCCTCGCATTGCTGTTTTAGCTGTCGTCGCTCAATATGCATTTGCAAGCTATGCTTACGGGGTCGCGCATTTACCGTATATTATTTATCCTGACGTAACTGTATTTACAAGCTTTACAACGAAAGAAACGTTCTATGCACTGCTCATTCTATACGCAATTGGAATCGCAATTTTACTACCTGGATTTATTTTCTTCTGGAATTTATTCTTGAAGGATCGCACTTTTTTGAAGGAAAAATAATATAGCCTTGGAGTCTGTTCCAAAGGGCATTTTGGGATAGACTCCTCTTGTTATGTTTTGTTGTTAAGTCGATATATTTTAAAAATCGCCGATATAAATCTCATTTCCTACCTTACTGCCCAATCAATTTATAGACTCCTATCACAATAGTTATTTCACTACTAGTGACACTTGTCCTTTAGCTTGAAAAACACATATTCGCTTCATCTCGTTATACGTCTAGTTCTTCTTATTTTTTGCTGAATATACTACCAATATAAACTTGAGACAAGCTACATCTGTTTAAGGGAAAATAGAAAGGTAGGCAAAATATGAGCATTGAAATATGGATTACTATTATTGTATTCTTCTTAACAATGATTGTTATCTTTTGGCGGCCTCGAGGTTTAAATGAGGCGTGGCCAGCAGCGGTCGGCGCTGGTATTATCCTCATTACAGGAATCGTATCAAAACCAGACGTCATAGATATTGTTAGTAAAATAGGAGGGGCCTCCATAACAATATTAGCGACCATAGTTATGGCAGTTATATTAGAAAGCTTCGGCTTCTTCCATTGGTCCGCAGCGAAACTGGCAAATCTAGCGAAAGGTTCTGGACGCCGTCTATACTGGTATATTCAATTATTATGTTTTCTTATGACTCTTTTATTTAATAATGACGGTAGTATTTTAATTACAACTCCCATTTTAATTCTCCTTCTAAAAAACCTTCAATTAAAACCACATCAACAAATTCCTTATTTATTAAGTGGTGCTTTAATCGCTACTGCGTCTAGTGCACCAATTGGTGTAAGTAATATTGTAAACTTAATTGCATTAAATATCGTTAATATGACTCTTTATATGCATACTGCTATGATGTTTGTACCTGCAACATTAGGCTTATTATTTATGTCATGGCTCATGTATACAGTTTTGAAGAAAAAACTTCCGAAAAAATTACCTGTTTCTTCATATGATATTGAAGAAATTTTCTTCACGAAAAACTTCCATCCACTAAAAGGAAATAATTCTGTTGATACGAAACAAAAACGGACAAGATTCATGTTAAAAGTATTAGGTTTTGTCTTCCTTATGCGCTGTCTTCTATTCGTTGCATCCTTCTTATCCATCCCAATTGAAATCGTTGCGGTACTTGGTTCACTCATTCTTCTCATTTGGAGATGGTACTACTTACGAACAAATCCTGTCGACATTTTGAAAAAGACACCGTGGCACATTTTAATTTTCGCCTTCTCTATGTACGTCATTATTTACGGACTCCACAACGCAGGATTAACAGCTGCACTTGTACAATGGCTCGAGCCAGTTGTGAATCAGCATCTACTCTATGCTAGCTTTGCGATGGGCGGACTTGTATCCATCCTCTCTAACGTCTTCAATAACCATCCTGCCCTTATGATTGGTACAATCACATTAACAGAAATGGGACTAGATCCAGTCACATTAAAAACAATCTATCTCGCAAACATCATTGGTAGTGACATCGGTTCACTATTACTACCAATTGGTACGCTAGCTTCACTCATTTGGATGTATATTCTGAAACAAAACAAAATTAAAGTAAAATGGAAAGACTATTTAAGTGTATCCCTTATCGTTATCCCGCTCACAACAGTCGTCACACTATTCCTCTTATTCTACTGGGTACACCTCTTCTTCGCCCTCTAAATAACAGAATCCCCATTTGCTACCGTCTTAGCAAATGGGGATTCTTCTATAATAAAGTTAGGTACTACAATGTGATCAATCAAGTAAAGAGGTGTAACATGTTATTGATATAAATGACTACCAGCTTCTTTAAATTCTTCTGCTTTCTCTTTCATTCCTTTTTCAATTGCTTCTGTCGTCTCTAAATCATTTTCTTTTGCATATTCCCGAATATCATGTGAAATTCTCATACTACAAAACTTCGGTCCACACATGGAACAGAAATGAGCTGTTTTCGCGCCTTCTGCTGGCAATGTTTCATCGTGATATTCCATCGCACGTTCAGGATCTAAAGATAAATTAAATTGATCGCGCCAACGGAATTCAAAGCGAGCTTTTGAAAGTGCATCATCACGCTGATGAGCCGTTTTGTGCCCTTTCGCCAGATCAGCCGCATGCGCTGCAATTTTGTACGTAATAACACCCGTGCGTACATCATCTTTATTCGGTAAACCTAAATGTTCTTTCGGCGTTACATAGCAAAGCATTGCCGTTCCAAACCAGCCAATCATCGCAGCTCCAATTGCGGATGTAATATGGTCATAACCTGGTGCAATATCTGTCGTTAGTGGCCCAAGCGTGTAAAACGGCGCGCCCTGACAAATATCAAGCTCTTTCTCCATATTCTCTTTAATTAAGTGCATCGGTACATGCCCAGGTCCTTCGATCATCACTTGCACATCATGTTTCCAAGCAATCTTCGTTAATTCACCAAGTGTTTCAAGTTCAGAAAACTGTGCTTCGTCATTTGCATCTGCAATAGACCCTGGACGTAATCCATCTCCAAGAGAGAACGAAACATCGTACTGCTTCATAATTTCACAAATCTCTTCAAAATGAGTATATAGGAAGTTTTCTTTATGATGGAATAAACACCACTGCGCCATAATCGAACCACCGCGTGAAACGATACCTGTCGTACGCTTTGCCGTGATTGGAATGTAACGAAGCAATACACCAGCGTGAATCGTAAAGTAATCAACGCCTTGCTCCGCTTGCTCAATTAACGTATCACGATACACTTCCCACGTTAAATCTTCTGCAATTCCATTTACTTTCTCCAGCGCTTGATAGATCGGTACAGTTCCAACTGGTACAGGCGCGTTACGAATAATCCACTCACGTGTCGTATGAATATCTTTACCTGTAGATAAATCCATAATCGTATCTGCACCCCAGCGCGTTGCCCACGTCATCTTCTCTACTTCTTCTGCGATAGAAGAAGATACAGCAGAGTTTCCGATATTTGCATTGACCTTCACATGGAAGTTACGTCCAATAATCATCGGTTCTGCTTCCGGATGGTTAATATTTGCTGGTAAAATAGCTCGACCTTCCGCAATTTCCTTACGAACAAACTCAGGCTCTACTCCTTCACGGATCGCAACATATTCCATCTCAGACGTAATAATGCCATTACGTGCATAGTGCATTTGCGTAACATTTGCACCTTGCTTCGCTCTAAGCGGTTTGCGACCCATTTGCGGGAAAACAGGTGTATGTTTCGAAGCTACCTTCACACCGTCATCCTCTGGTTTCACTTCGCGCCCTTCGTATGCTTCTACATCCCCGCGTTCTAGGATCCAAGAGTGGCGCGGCGCCTGCAACCCCTTTTCCAGCTCCACTTTATACGCAGGATCTGTATAAGGACCGCTCGTATCATATACACGAATTGGCGGATTCGGAATGCCGTTCGTTTCACTTTGTTCAATCTCACGCATCGGCACTTTCATACCCGCGCGTGGCCCATCCACATATACTTTCTTACTTCCCGGTAAACTCGATTTCAATTCAATTTGCTCAGATGAAACAGATTGTTTCATAACCTTTGTTGCCCCCCTGTACGTGACAAGGACGAGATATGGCCAGCGTATGCCAAAATAAAAAGAGCCAGGTCCATAAAAAAATAAGGACCTGGCTCATAAAGACATCATTATGTAAAGCCGTTAACTTCCCTACGCTGGTACGAGCCAGATCAGGTCCAAAGGGTTAAGAAGTTCACGCGCTTCTCTCTCAGCCTACGCATACGTTAGGCACCCCTAGTTTATCACTGATTTAATTTTCAATACTTTCTCATCATACACGATAATCTGAAAAATGCAAAGTTTATTTCTTTTGTTACTTATGGAATCATCCACGTTAAATAATATGCCTGTACATACGTCATAATACCAACAATAATTACGAAGAATAAACTATGCTTCACTGTAAAGCGGAATAAATCGGATTCTTTTCCAGCAAGTCCAACTGCTGCACAAGCAATTGCAATCGATTGCGGAGAAATCATTTTTCCTGTTACACCGCCCGTTGTATTTGCTGCAACGAGAAGTACTTCAGATACACCAACTTGCTGCGCTGTAATGGCTTGTAAATTCGAGAACAGTGCATTTGCTGACGTATCAGACCCTGTTAAGAATACGCCAATCCAGCCTAAGAATGGTGAGAAGAACGGGAATAGTCCGCCCGTTCCGGCTAATGCTAACGCTAACGTGGAAGATAGACCAGAATAGTTTGCGATAAATGCAAACCCTAGTACGAATCCGATAGATAGAATTGGCATTTTTAATTCGCTTAACGTTTCTTTAAATGTTACTACTGCATCTTTTACATTCATTTTCAAAATAAACATGGAAATGATACAAGCAATTAAAATCGCTGTTCCAGTTGCCGATAATACATCAAACTTCAGAATTGCCTCGTAAGGCGTTGGTTTATTTACAATTGGCTCTGCTTTCATTACTAGATTATGCAGAGCTGGAATTTCAAACTTAAATACAAGACTTTCTAAAGCCCCTCCTGGAGCAAATAATGCCTTAAAGAAACTTTGGCTCCAAATGACTACCATAACCGTTAATACGATAAATGGGGACCATGCCTTCACTACTTTTCCAAACGTTAATTTCGGCATCGATGCTGCTGTCGTTGTTGCCGCTACCTCATTATTTGCTTGCCCGGATTGATAAATTTCTTTCGGCTGCCAAACTTTTAAGAACAGTGCTAAACTCACTAAACTTACAAGTGCTGACGTAATATCCGGAAGTTCCGGCCCTAAAAATGTCGCTGTAATGAACTGCGTAATCGCAAATGAACTACCCGCTACAAGTAACGCAGGCCACGTTTGCCTTACCCCTTTAAATCCATCCATTAAAAATACGATAAAGAATGGAACAAATAATGATAAGAACGGTAATTGATGTCCAGCCATTTGTCCAATTTTATGTGGATCAATACCAGTTACTTGTCCAGCAACTGTAATCGGAATTCCCATCGCTCCGAACGCCACTGGTGCAGTATTTGCAATTAAACAAAGACCTGCTGCGTATAAAGGATTTAACCCAAGACCCGCAAGAAGCGCTGCTGTAATCGCTACTGGTGCCCCAAATCCTGCCGCTCCTTCTAAAAATGCTCCAAATGAAAATCCAATTAAAATAACGAGTAGACGATGATCGTTCGTAATCGATAATACCGATGCACGAATCACATCGAATTGACCTGTTTTTACAGAAATTTTATATAAAAATACCGACATAAGGATAATCCAAGCAATTGGCCATAACCCGTACAAAAAACCGTACCCGGTTGCTGCCATTGCCATCGTGAACGGCATTTTATAAGCGAATAACGCTACTAAAACTGTAAGTACAACTGTAATAAATCCTGCCACATACCCCTTCATGCGAAAAACCGCTAAAGCTAAGAAAAAAAAGATAATCGGAATAAGTGCTACTGCTGCTGAAATCCAAATATTACCGAACGGATCATAAACTTGTGTCCATGTGTTCATTGTCCTCTCCCCCTAAAGAATCCCCTTTTAAATAAATACAACCTTATCAATAGACTATCAGGTCATCATACCTTTAAGTCTAAAAATAAAAAAACGTTTAAGAAAACGTTTTCAACAACTTTCATTTATACTGTACCATAACAATTTCCATTAAAAAAGATTTTTTTGAAAATTTTATCATTTAACAAAAAAATCTTACAAAATCGTCATGTTCCTGTAATGTTCATCGATAGAAAGCTTGCAAAAATTATTGCATAATAATAGTATAACAACGGACATTATTTATGAGGTGATATATATGAATGGAAACAAAATATTAGCTGCTTTATCGTACTTTAGTGTACTATTTGCCCCTATCTTATTCCCTATTATCGTTTGGATTGTAGGAGACGCTGAAACAAAGCCACACGCAAAACGTGCTCTATGGACACACATCATTCCAAGTATCGCTGCATTTATCGGCTTAACCATTTTAGGAATTATGGGCATAGGATCTGACCAACCAGATGTAACACTTGGAATTGGAGCAATGATTGTCTTAGCTATTTGCGGAATCATCAGCTTATACTACTTCATCTGGAACATTGTAAAAGGAATTAAAGTACTGAAAGCTTAATTTTAAACAAACGTTTGTTTAAAAAAGGACCCTTGCAAATTGCAAGGGTCCTTTTCCAGATTAGTTCACTTTACCTTCTGCGTTTCTTCTTTTTTCTCATCATTTTCTTTCGGCGTGTATTCACCTTATCCGCTATAATGTGGAGCGTACTTGCCACAACAATTCCCATTAAGAACGTTACAATTTCAACCTCATGTTTCTTCGCAATTTCTATTAAATTACCATCCAGTGCGATTACATTTAATAGGAATAAAAATGGAGAAAAGACGATTAACATGTACGCAATACGAATCACATCACCAAGTATAATCGTATGCGTAAAGAAAGATCGATGTGGCATTACTTTCTTATAAGGATACCAAAATATACGTAAGAAACCCCATTTGTTATAAGCATTACTGTACGTATCTAAATCTGGTGTTAAAAATGAAGTACCTACTAAAAAACCAATTGCAAAAGTTAATAAAAAATCAAAATTTGTTAATCCATACGAAAAGAGCAAAAACAAAACAACCGGAAGGGATATTAAGTTTATTTTCGTATGCGTTCTTCCTGATGGCATAATGCACTTCCTCGCTTACGTTCGTCCTGTCACCTTATGACAGATTTCACCTATTGACCTAATTTCTGATCGATAAATGTTGTGTCTATATCCGAACCAAACCATTCTGCCAACTTCACTCGTGCCTTATCTTTCACATCTTCATTGACGTATAACGACACCTGTATTAGTGCGGCCGTTAACGCCCCTAAATCATCCGTATAGCCAATTCCAGCAACGAAATCTGGAATCGCATCAATCGGTGCAATAAAATAAGCAAGTGCTCCAATTACAATAATTTTCACTCGTTTTGGAACATCGGGTCTTTGCAAAACGTAAAACAGTAATAAACTTGCATAAATGACCGACTGCCCTGCTTGCTTTGCAACATGTTTTACTTTCTTCCAAAACGCTTCAACTGAAAATTTTTGTTTCATGTAAAAGCCTCCCTATTTTTAAAAAGAAATAAGCTACAATATGTTATCAGTAAAAGTTCATGGAAATTACACAAAACCTATCAATGAACTTTCATTGTAACAAACAAACCAAAAAAGAACAAGTGTTCGTTAATTTTTACACGATTTCCTTCATATAATAGATTTCTAGATAACCCTTATCCATCTTCGTTTCTTATTTCTCAACAAAGAAATTTTCACTTCCACTTAACATCCTGCTCTATCTTTGTTATATTTTCTAGTTGACGGACATATAAACGAATGTTAAAGTTTTCTCTGGTAGTGACAAACCTTATACAAAAAATGTAAAATGTTATAGTGTTTCTCAGAAATGAATTTTGTTGTATAATACAGAAATGACGTTATGCTTATGAGCAACAAAAGAAACCAAAAGGGTATGCATAGTTATAGTCGTATATGGGTGAATATAGAACCTTTAATTATGGCCAAGAAAACTATGTATTTTTTATTTTAGCATTTTTCGCTCCAAAATCGACCAAGCCTGATAGAGAAAGGGTGGAAATGAATGAAAGAAACCTTGAAATCGCAATTTCAAAATGTGCGTTTCACTGTATTCGTAGCTTTAGCCTTATGGCTGAAAACTTACATTATTACACGCACAAGCTTTGATTTAAAACTTGAATCTTTCATGCAAGAATTCATTTTATTCCTTAGCCCATTAGCAGCATCATTACTGCTTGTTGGTCTTGCATTATTTGCAAAAGGGAAAAAACGTAACTATATAGCACTTGGAATTAATTTTGTCTTAACAATCGTTCTTGTTGGTAACGTAATGTTCTACGGATTCTACAATGACTTCGTTACTTTACCAGTACTCGGACAAACATCTAACTTCGGAAGTTTAGGTTCTAGTGTGCAAGAATTATTTAACTACAAAATTATTCTTGCATTCGCAGACATTATCGTATTCTTCGTTCTATTGAAGAAAATGAAAAACTTTGCACCTACAGAGCGTGTAGCACGCCCGATGCGTTCTCTATACTTCGTATCAACAGTTGCTATTTTCTTCGCAAACTTAGGGCTTGCAGAAGCTGAACGCCCAGAACTATTAACACGTTCATTCGACCGCGTTATGCTTGTTAAAAACTTAGGATTATATGTACACCAAGTATACGATCTTGGCTTACAAGCGAAATCAAGTTCACAAAAAGCATTCGCTGACGGTAGTAAATTACAAGAAACAGAAAACTACGTGAAAACAACACAAAGTAAACCAGATCCAAATATGTTCGGTACTGCAAAAGGGAAAAACGTAATTGTTGTCTCTCTTGAGTCATTACAAACATTCTTAATTGGCGCAACAGTTAACGGACAAGAAGTTACACCGTTCTTAAACCAATTTACGAAAGAAAGTTATTACTTTGATAACTTCTTCCATCAAACTGGGCAAGGTAAAACATCTGATGCTGAATTCCTAGTAGATACTTCTTTATATCCACTAGACCGCGGTGCTGTATTCTTCACACACGGTAACAATGAATATACAGCAACTCCAGAAATTTTACGTCAGCAAGGGTATCACACGTCGGTTTTCCACGCAAACAACGCAACATTCTGGAACCGTAACATTATGTATCCAGCACTTGGTTATGATCGTTACTACAACGAGCTTGATTACAAGATTACGCCGGAAACAAAATTAAACTGGGGATTAAAAGATATCGAATACTTCGATCAATCTATTGATATGTTGAAAGAAGTGAAGCAACCATTCTATACTCGCTTCCTTACTTTAACGAATCATTACCCATTCACTTACGATGACAGTACAAAATTAATCGACGAATATAATTCTGGTGATGGAGTATTTGACCGTTACATGGTAACTGCTCGTTACTTAGACGAAGCAATGAAACACTTTATTGAGCGTCTAAAAGCAGAAGGTATTTACGACAACTCAGTAATCGTATTCTACGGTGACCACTACGGTATTTCTGAAAACCATAACCGTGCAATGGCACAGTTCTTAGGAAAAGAAGAAATCACTGCATTTGACCATATGAACTTACAAAAAACACCGATGTTTATTCACGTTCCAGGTCAAAAAGAAGGTAAAACAATTTCGAAACCAACTGGTGAAATTGACATTAAACCAACTATTCTAAACTTACTTGGTGTAGATTCTACAAATGACGTTCGATTCGGTCATGATGTATTCTCACCTGATAATAAAGGATTTGTTGTTCTTCGTGACGGTAGCTTCGTTACAGATAAATACATGTACACAAACAGTACATTCTATGACCGTGCTACTGGCGAAGTTGTACAATTACCGAAAGAAGAATCTCAACCACTAATTGATCGTGCCCAAAATGAATTGAACATGTCTGATAAAATCATTGAAGGTGACTTACTTCGCTTCTCTGAAAGTAATAAGATCAAAACTGGTGAAGTAAAAACAGCTATTAAAGAAGAAAAGAAGAGCGCTGAGTAATCTCAGCCTCTTTTTTTATTTTCTTCCATACAACTGCTTATATTCATTAACTTTAAAATTACAGAACCTTTACCAAATATTCACATAGGGTTAATGAAGAATCTCTATAATAAAATATGTAAACAAGGTTCTACATATTTCTTATCTCTCATCTTTCGTAAGATCCCTTAAAGAAATGTGTAAATCCTTTGTTTCTACTTTCTTATAATTGTCTTTCAACATGTTTTGTTTCCATACACAAAACATTCAACGAGACAATGTCCCTATGAAAGATAGCTACCCTCCTTGTGCAGCATTCCATAAGAATGTTGCTTTTTTTTATTTAAAAGCAGGATTCTCATTTCTTATTTTCGAATTTGTATATACAAAATGCTGTAAAGTGAAACTTTAATCAGCCCTCACCAATCGGGCAGTTATTCGCCCACTTCACTTCTTTGCTAACCAAATTTTCAAATGGGAGTTTTACTGCCCGTTAATGTGGGGGAAATCGTCCTTACTTCTCTATGATTTACAAATACATATACGGTCATATGTAGAGAATTGCTTACATAAAAATTACTATAATGACTTTTATGTAAGCATGAATGAAAGTTTCACTTTATTTACGTACTTACGAAAGGATGGGACGGAAATTGGCATACGAAAAATTTGTACTTTGGAATGATGAAGTTATTGATACAACAAAACAACAAACGTACATAGAACTTGAAGAAAGAGGTTCGCAGTTCGGAGATGGTGTCTACGAGGTTATTCGCCTATATAAAGGGAACTTTCACTTATTAGATCCGCACATAACAAGATTATATCGATCCATGGAAGAAGTAGAATTATCGCTCCCTTTCTCAAAAGCTGAACTCATCACTTTACTTTACAAATTAATTGAACGAAACCATTTCCACGAAGATGGCACAATTTATTTGCAAGTATCTCGCGGTGTACAAGCTCGCACACATGTATTTTCATATGACACCCCTCCGACAATTTATGCCTATATTACAAAAAAAGAAAGACCAGCATTATGGATTGAATATGGTATACGCGCTATATCAGAACCTGATACTCGATGGCTACGCTGTGACATTAAATCATTAAATTTATTACCAAACGTACTAGCTGCTACGAAAGCTGAACGTAAAGGCTGTAAAGAGGCACTTCTCGTAAGGAATGGTATCGTAACGGAAGGAAGCCATTCCAACTTCTTTTTAATTAAAAACAGAACTCTTTACACACATCCAGCCAATCACCTTATTCTAAATGGCATTATTCGTCAATATGTCCTTTCTTTAGCGAATACTCTTCACATTCCTGTACAGGAAGAACTTTTCAGCGTTCGTGACGTTTATCAAGCAGATGAATGCTTTTTTACAGGCACAACGATTGAAATTTTACCAATGACCCACCTTGATGGAACCGCGATTCAAGATGGGCAAGTTGGGCCTATCACCAAAAAACTGCAAAAATCTTTTAATCAAATCTTGTTACAATCCAATATGGCATCTTCTTAAACACGAATCATTTCTGTCCTTTCATATTCAATATATGCATTTAAATGGAAATCAAGGTGTAAATTTATGCCTTGATTTTTTCTTGTAATCTTTTTGTCATATTCAGATTCCTACATAAGTCTTGACAGTAATCGACATGCTCTTTAGAATTTTTAACAGTTGGTAAATATTTCTTCACTACATTACAGACAGAAAGGAATCGACAAATTATGAAAAAGTATCTTGCCGGTCTTGCGGCAGTGTCTGTAGCAGGAGGAGCAGCACCTACACTTGATAGTGTTCAAGCTGCACCTGAACAAAATACACAAAAAGCTGCTACAACTGTCCAAGCTTCTGCATCAAACGACTCATCTTATAAGGTAAACGCGAGCGTATTACATGTTCGTACGGGATCAAGCACTTCTCACGACATCATCTCACGCGTTTATAACGGTCAATCACTAAACGTGATTGGCGAAGAAAATGGTTGGTTCAAAATTAACATTAACGGAAAAACAGGCTTTGTTAGTGGCGAATTTGTATCAAAAAGTGGAGCAACAAACAACAATGTAAGCACAGGTGGAAACAATAAAGTTACTGCTGATGTATTACGTGTACGTACAGCTCCTAACACTTCTAGTTCTGTTTCTGGACGTGTATATGCAGGACAAACATTAAACGTAATTGGACAAGAAAATGGTTGGGTGAAAATTAACCATAATGGACAAGTAGGTTATGTAAGTGGCGAATTCGTATCTGGCGCTTCTTCTAATGGAGGTTCTTCAAACAACAATACGAATAATAACAACCAAGAAGTAAAACCAGCAAGCGGAAACTATACAGTAAATGTATCTTCCCTTCGCGTTCGTACAGGTCCTAGCACTTCTCACACAACTGTAGGTTCTGTTACAAAAGGACAAGTAGTACAAGTTGTTGGCGAAGTTCAAGATTGGTTCAAAATCAATTACGCAGGACAAACTGCTTATATAAGCAAAGACTACGTAACAAAAGGCGGTTCTAACGAAAACGTTACAGAAGGCAACAAACAAGAGCAAAACAATAATAATGGAACTATTCAAACTGGCGGTTCTTACGTAGTTAACGCTACATCTTTACGTGTTCGTACAGGCCCTGCTGCTTACCATAGTGTAATTGGTGGCGTTTTAAACGGTACAACATTAAACGTAGTTGGATCTGAAAACGGTTGGTTTAAAGTAAATTACCAAGGAAAAACAGGCTTTGTTAGTAGCGAATTTGTAAAATTCGTTAAAGGTGGCACTACTACTCCTGAGCAACCAAAACAACCTGAAAAACCTAACCAAGGTGCAATTGGCGACTATTACATTAATGCTTCTGCACTAAATGTACGTAGCGGCGAAGGTACAAATTATAGAATCATAGGTGCACTTCCACAAGGTCAGAAGGTTCAAGTAATCTCTGAAAACTCTGGATGGAGCAAAATTAACTACAACGGTCAAACTGGTTATATCGGAACACGTTACCTATCTAAAACACCAGTTGGAGGCGCAGTAGATAATAAGCCTAACAATAACCAAAATAACAATCAAAACAATAACAACAACAACAATAATAATACAGGCAATAATAGTGGCGACAGTTCTTCCGTACTTGCATATGCAAAATCAATGCAAGGTGTACCATACGTTTGGGGCGGAACTTCTGCTAACGGCGTAGACTGCAGTGGCTACATCTACCACGTATTTAAGAAATTTGGTCATAACATTAGCCGTCAAAGTGTTGCGGGATATTGGAGTAGCCTACCACAAACTTCAAATCCACAACCAGGTGACTTAATTTATTTCCAAAACACTTATAAATCAGGTCCTTCTCACATGGGTATTTACCTTGGGGGCGGATCATTTATCCAAGCTGGAGATAAAGGTGTAGCAATCGCTTCATTAAGTAACTCTTATTGGAAGAGCCACTTCTTAGGATACACGAAAGCACCTTAATTAATAGTTTCAAAGCCTTCTAGTTTACTAGAAGGCTTTTTTGTACGATTTCAACACATTACTCCCTTTCCCCTAGCTTTCCCTCTACAAAAATAATGTATCTATTCTTCCATTTCATACACTTTATTCTGCAAAAACAATGCATAACGTTATCATAATGTATATATTTTCATAAAAAACATAACCTATTTCATGTCTATTTATTTTATATGTGTTTTTTTGAAGAATTTTCTTTTTATTTAAACTTTTCATCAGACGTTTGACCTCCGATGTCCATTATGATAAGTTACTTAAGATGTTATATTCGTAAACGTATAGACAACTGGTTTATACACTGTTTTTACTATGAGGAAGGAGCATACACTGCATGAATCTTTTATGGGGAATTGGCGGCGTGATTGGGGTATTAGCAATTGCTTTCTTACTATCTTCCAACCGCAAAGCTATTAATTGGCGCACAATTTTAATCGCGCTAGCATTACAAATGTCATTTTCATTTATCGTATTACGATGGGATGCTGGTAAAGCAGGTTTAAAACACGCTGCTGACGGTGTTCAAGGATTAATTAATTTTTCTTACGAGGGAATTAAGTTCGTTGCTGGGGATTTAGTCAACGCAAAAGGACCTTGGGGATTTGTATTCTTTATTCAAGCACTACTTCCAATCGTATTTATTAGTTCATTAGTAGCAATCTTATATCATTTTGGTATTATGCAGAAATTTGTTAGCGTCGTTGGTGGTGCATTAAGTAAACTTCTTGGCACTTCTAAAGCAGAAAGCTTAAACTCAGTAACGACTGTATTTTTAGGACAAACTGAAGCTCCAATCTTAATTAAACCTTACTTAGCACGCTTAACAAATAGTGAATTCTTCACTATTATGGTAAGCGGTATGACAGCTGTTGCCGGATCAGTTCTTGTCGGCTATGCAGCAATGGGTATTCCGTTAGAGCACTTATTAGCAGCTGCAATTATGGCAGCTCCATCAAGCTTATTAATTGCAAAACTAATCATGCCAGAGACAGAAAAAGTAGATAATAACGTTGAACTTTCTACAGAACGTGAAGATGCAAACGTTATCGATGCAGCTGCACGCGGTGCATCTGAAGGTATGCAACTTGTTATTAACGTAGCAGCAATGTTAATGGCTTTCATCGCATTAATCGCTTTATTAAATGGTCTATTAGGATTAGTTGGATCTTTATTCCATATTAAACTTAGCCTTGATTTAATCTTCGGTTACTTATTATCACCATTTGCAATCTTAATCGGTGTTTCTCCAGGTGAAGCTGTACAAGCAGCAAGCTTTATCGGTCAAAAACTTGCAATCAACGAATTCGTTGCATACGCAAACTTAGGACCACATATGGCAGAGTTCTCTGACAAAACAAATCTAATTTTAACATTCGCAATCTGTGGATTCGCAAACTTCTCTTCTATCGCAATTCAATTAGGTGTAACAGGAACGCTAGCTCCTACTCGCCGTAAACAAATTGCACAATTAGGGATTAAAGCAGTTATCGCTGGTACATTAGCGAACTTCTTAAACGCAGCAGTTGCAGGTATGATGTTCCTATAAACTTATACAGAGTCTTCTCTTTCTCCAAGAGAAGACTTTTTTCATGCAATCCAAACGTATTATATATATCTATCAAGCACCTTATCCCCAACATGAGAACATTATGATACAATAATGTTTAGATCTTTTTATTTTTCTGATGAAAATAGAAATACTACTTGTTGTTGCCCTTCAAAAGAATTTAACGATATAGTCAATTTCTTAATAATTGCGCATACTACAAGTATCTATGGATGAAATAGCTTTAAGGAGGAAAGTTTTGTGAAAGATAAGTTCTATAAAATCCTCTCTATGTGGATTCTACAAATTGTATTTTATTTTACTACTGTACATGTGACGAATTATGAGCATGCGCTCATTTTTACAATAATATACGTACTCGTAAATGTACTATTCTTATTTTTAGCTGACAAAACAGCATTTATTTTCTTTATACTAGGAACCATTATTTCCGTATTTTATTTATTTTATCAAGCATGGCTTCATTTATGGAGTACATCAGATCAATGGCAATATATGATTACCCACTTCCTGATGGCAGCTAACTTCTTCATTGTATACATAACAACTCACCTATTGAAAAAAGTGATTCATGAAAATAAAACTTTAACTGAGCGTGTGAGAACGTTGGAACAATATATTGGAGAATCAAAATTACTAACAAGACAAGAATTCGAGAGACGCCAAGCGTTATTAACGACTGCAATGAATCGTCGTAATGAAACAGGCATTATTGTTTACTTTGATTTCACTTCCTTTAGTAAATATACGAAGGAAAGTGTTATGGACCGTGTAGCTTCCTTATTAGTTGAAACGGTAAGGAATGATTTTGACCTTGCTGCTGAATATGATAATAATACGCTAGTTATTTTATTACAAAACACAAATGAAGCTGGTGCTGATATTGTAATGAACCGCCTAAAGCCAAAAATGGAGCAATGGCTTGCAGCTGAAGCAATCCGAGATGTAAAAATTTCACGCGAGCAAATTGGAAACAAAGGACAGACATTGTTATGATGACTCTCGTTATACTTCTTTTATTCCTTCTGTTTTGCGTACTCGTTTTTTGGATCAGTATCACATTTTCAATTAAATATGTACTTATTTTTACGGCCTTTCTATTCTCTGGCTTACTCGTTTACTACTCTTTCTTAACAATCGCGGGCTTAATTCACCGAAATAGTAAACGAAAAGATCGTACATTAGAACATTATCCGAGCGTCGATATTTTCATACCTGCTCATAATGAAGGGGTCGTTATTAAAGATACTTTAGAGGCGATGGCGAAGATTGAATATCCAGGAAAGTTAATCATTTACTTATTAAATGATAACTCTCAAGATGAAACACCTGAAATCGGCGATGATTTCGACAAAGCTTATGCTCATATTCGTCACATTCGTGTTCCATCCGGTGAACCGAAGGGTAAATCACGCGTATTAAACTACGGCCTTAGTATTTCAGATGGTGAATACTTCTGTGTTTATGATGCAGATAACCAACCTGAACCACACGCACTACGAATGCTTGTAGAGCACGCTGAAACAACTGAGGATGCTGTTGGAGCTGTTGGACATGTTCGTACTGTAAACGAAAAAAGAAACTGGCTGACACGAATGATTTCACTGGAATTTCAAATCTTCCAGCTCCTTATGCAATCTGGACGCTGGTTACTATTCCAAACGGGTTCACTAACAGGAACAAATATGCTTCTTCGTCGCTCAGCACTAGAAGAGCTTGGTGGCTATGACCCTTATGCAATTGCAGAAGATGCTGAATTAACATTACGAATTACACAAAAAGGTTATCTCTTACCAATCGTCCCAGAATCAGTTACTTGGGAACAAGAACCAGAGCATTTAAAAATTCTTATTAAACAACGTACACGTTGGCTCCAAGGAAATTTATACATTTTAGAAAAAATGTTCTCGTCATTAAGTTTCTTTAAAGGAAAACTGCTCGTTCATTCCTTACAACAAGTTCTAGTGTATGTTGTATTTTGGCTATTCCTAATCATTTCAAACGTTTGGTTTGTAATTGGGCTACTCGGGATATTCCAAATTCAATATAGCATTCCGCTACTATTTATGTGGTATGTCGCATATATTACATATGTTTCACAATTATTTAGTGCCCAGAGTGTCGAACGAACCTTTACACCGACTAATATTTTTATTAGCGTTATTATGTACTTTACGTATGCACAGCTCTTTACGTACTTATTTATTCGCAGCTTAATCTTATATTTACGTGCAAAGAGCAAGAAACAAGTCATCGGCTGGGATAAGACAGTTCGATTTAAAAAAGATAAATAAAAATAAGCACAGAGCGCCGTATGCTCTGTGCTTATTTATTGCCGTATAAATTATATATCAGACAATACCCCTTAGCTGAAAGTAATTTCACGTCCATCCCCCAACGAACGATCGACCTTCATTTATATACGAAAAAGTGATTGCTATTTTTGTAGAACCAATTGCTTCTCTTGCTGTTCTTTGCGCGTTTCAGTCTTAGGTTCCGTGCTTTCTTGGACACTACGATGTGCCACACGTTTCAAACAAATATGCTTCCACTTTCTTTCGTAACGTTTCATTATTCTAGATGTCCCCCTTGAATGCGCTTTAAAACTATTTGAAATCGCTTACAGGAAATAATATAGCACATATACATAAAAGTGACAACACATTTCCGACATATTTTTGACAAAAATACGAATAGAATTCGTAAGATATCGAATATTGTCGAAACCCATCGTTTTTTCTTCGTATAAAAGGCATACTACTTATATGGTAAAGTATTTTATTTCCCTACCCGCATTTCAAATTCCTTCTATTTAAAGTGAAACTTTAATCAGCCATCACCAATCGGACTTTTACAGGCAGCCCAACAAATAGAGGGATTAAAAAAAGAGCTGATATAAAATCAGCCCTTTTCCTTCTATTATTAATGACGCTTCATACGCCCTTCTTTTTGTAACTCTTTAAATAATGCTGCCATCATAAAGAAAATAACAAAGACGAATGGGAATGCTGCAATGATAGCTGCTGTTTGCAAGGCTTCTAATCCGCCAATATATAATAAGGTAGAAGCTATCGCGGCTAGAACGATACCCCAAATCATTTTAATACGATTTGGTGGGTTTAAACTACCATGTGTCGTTAACATTCCTAAAACAAATGTTGCAGAGTCTGCCGATGTAATAAAGAATGTTGCAATAAGTAAAATACCTAAAACTGATAAAGCTGATCCAAAGCTGCCCATCTGATCAAACATAGCAAACAATCCTACTTCTGTTCCCATTTCTTTCACTTTGTCGAAGATATGTGCATCACCAAATAGCTCCATATGAATACCAGTCCCACCGAAAACTGAGAACCAAAGTGCACCAATTACAGTCGGTACAAGTAACACACCGATAACAAACTCACGAATTGTACGACCTCGTGAAACACGAGCAATAAACGTACCTACGAACGGTGACCACGCAATCCACCATGCCCAATAGAAAATTGTCCATGACTGAATCCATTGATTTCCGCCTTCATCTAAAGGACTTAATCGGAAACTCATGCTTGGCAATTCTTGAATATAAGAACCAATTGTTGAAGTGAAGTAATTCATAATAAAGTTTGTTGGACCTGCAAATAATACAATGATCATAAGTGCAAATGCCAAAATAATGTTCGTATTACTTAAATATTTAATTCCTTTATCAAGACCTGTTTGTGCAGATAACATGAAAAGAACTGTTACGATTGCAATAATAACCAACTGTGTCGTTAATGAGTTCGGGATAGATGTTAAATAGCTAACACCACCTGCAATTTGTTTTGCACCAAGACCTAATGACGTTGCAACACCAAACACAGTTGCGAAAACAGCTAACACATCAAATGAATGAGCAATACGTCCGTGTTCCCCGCCCTTAAATAACGGACCTACTGTCGCACTAATCGTACTTGCTTTTCCTTTTCTAAAGGTAAAATAAGCAATACATAACGCTACAAACGCATATAGTCCCCAAGGATGTAACCCCCAATGGAAAAATGAAAAACGCAGTGCAAGGCGCGCACTTTCCTCAGTTGCACCTTCTCCAAACGGAGGTGCGTATAAATGGTTTAATGGTTCGGCAACGCCCCAGAAAACTAAGCCGATACCCATACCAGCACTAAATAACATAGCAAACCATGTCATATAACTATAATCAGGTTCGTCATCATCTTTACCTAAACGAATAGAACCGTATTTCGAAACAATTAAAAAGATAGACACACCTAAAATAATAGAAACGGAAATAATATAAAACCACCCAAACTTACTAACTAATGCAGTTTGAATTGCGGTTGTTACATTTCCTAAGCTACCTTTTCCAATAATAGATTCGGGAATAATCCCCCAAATTGTAAATGCAATACATAATGTTAATGAAACGATAAATGTTTTTGTCAGTTTCCTCATCAAATCCCCCTTCGTAGGTTTCGTTTTTGTAAATAACATAAATTCCGATATGTAAAATCGGATAGAAAACTATAATTTTGCGGTGATTTTCTTACTTTCACCTTCACCAATTCGAATTCTTATGGACAGCCTTACCTTTCGTATAACCTTTTCACTCTGCAAGAGCTACAAGTTAGAAATACTGCTGTCAAATTGTGTGAGAAAAACGCGGATAGGAATGTATTTTCCTAAAAAAGGATGTGTTACATATGTAAAAAAGGGCGAATTTCTTCCTTACAACCCTTTCGTTTTGTAACAATTATGCGGTTTTTTTGCTAGTATATAGCACGTGTTTATAGCTTCACAAACAAAATGTTTATGTTTATATAACTATATTACCCATAAAACGGTAAAATACTCAAGGAATGTAATCGTTTAGTAAACATTATGTAACATTACTGTAACATTTTTATTTACGTCGAAAAAAACATGTTGTATTAAATATTTTGAATATAACTAGAAACCTATGAGTCATATAGAATGAAAAACGCTTTCCTATATTTTTTGTTATATTACAGGATGTTAACGACTTATTACGAATGGTTTGTAATTGTGTGTTTTCCCCAAATCCGAAAAAATCTGTTGCTATAATGAGGACACGAAAACAAACGCAATGGAGGCTATCATGAAAAAATTAATTGGTATAGCAACAGCAGCAGTTTTTGGTCTTGGGATTTTCACATCATCTGCTAATGCAGAAACTGTTGTAACAACAGACGTACTAAACGTACGCGAAAACCCTACTACGGAATCAAAAGTTGTCGGTAAATTACTAAACGGTAATAAAATAGATGTTCAAAATACAGAGAACGGATGGTCAAAAGTTACTTTAGACGGTAAAGACGCATTCGTAAGTGCAGAGTTCACAAAAAGCATCTACTACGTAACAGCTAACGTATTAAACGTACGTGCTGAAGCGAACACAAACTCAGAAATTCTTGGAAAGTTGAAGAAAGACGATGTAATCGAAACAACGAACCAAGTACAAAATGAGTGGTTACAATTTGAATATAACGGGAAAACAGCTTATGTTCATGTTCCTTTCTTAACAGGTACAGCACCTGTAATTGAGAAACAAGAAACAACTGCTCCTGCTAAAGCTGAAGCACCAGCTAAGGCTGAAGCACCAGCTAAGGCTCAAACACCTGCAGCACAAGCAAAACCAGCTGCTAAGCCTGCTGTGAAAGCTGCTGAAACTAGCGAACCATCTGGTGGTCGTGAGTTAACAGTTGTAGCTACAGCATATACAGCTCACCCGAGCGAAAACGGTGGCACATATGGCGGCCGTGTATTAACCGCAATGGGTCATGATTTAACTGCGAATCCAAACATGAAAATGATCGCTGTTGACCCGAAAGTAATCCCATTAGGATCTAAAGTATGGGTAGAAGGTTACGGAGAAGCTATCGCTGGAGATACTGGTGGTGCAATTAAAGGTAACCGTATCGATATCTTACTTGGATCAGATAGCGCTGCTCAAAAATGGGGACGCAAAACTGTTAAAGTGAAAATTTTAAAATAACCAATGACTGCTAAATTACAAGCCGGTTCTCTTTATTGAGAGCTGGCTTTTATTTATTTATAATACATATAAGGAGGCTATGCCCATGAATATACAAGCAAAAGTAGACTGGATTGGTACGCCAAAACCGTACATATATAAAGATGAAGTAACATATAACGCTACCTCTATTGATTTCTCACTCGCTGGCGATGATAATCGCTATAAGCTAATTGTGCTCAAGTCTGAAAACAATACACATTACAAAATTGTGCAATATGGAATAAAACCAGGATCTCAAAAGCCATTTCCTATCGACATTCCATTTAAAAAAAACATGTTGCCAATTATAGAGCAAATATTACATGATCCCTATGTACAAGCGATATTAAAGGAAACGCACTCATAATTGTAAAAAAATATATCAACGGTTCGACACGAAATATCGATTTAGCTACAAAAAAGAAGCTGTTCAAATATTGAACAGCTTCTCTCATATTAACGAGTTGGACCAGATACATCTTCTGATTTCAACGTATTATTTGCACCAAGAGAATGATATAGTATATTTCCATTCCCATTAACTGTTACAATGTGGTCATTACTAAAGCTCTTAAATTTAACAGATCCATCCCCGTAACGAATACGGTATTCTTCATATGTCGTTACTTTATATTTCGTAGCACTTTGACGCTCTACATTACGAACTTCCATCGTTAATAAGTCTTCTGTAATTCCTTTTTTATTTAAATATTGTAGATAATCACGATCTTCTTTATAAGATTTCCCACTCTTATCATAATCACTTTCAATCAAGCTAAAATCATTTAACGAAATGGCACGTACATTATTATAAATGTGATTTCTTACAAAGTCTCCAACGGCCGAACTCGAAGTTTCTTTCGGGAATCTTAAGTAATATGTACTTTGATCTCCCACTTTAACGCTTTCTGATTTAATTAAGCCAAACTCAGCATTTTTCTCTAAATGCACTTCTACCGTTTCATCTGTTGGTACAGGACCAAGTTTATAACTTCCGCGGCTTAACTTCCCACGCTTCTTACCATTCACAACTACATTTGCATCATTTTCATCAGAGGAAATTGTTACATAATTGCCTTCTAATGATAAATTTACATCTACCTTCGCACTTTTTTCATCTGCTAAATCTACTTCTTTTTCTGTTTCTAACTCAGTTAACTCTGACTTTGCTTTTGCCTTTACAACGTAAGAACCCGGAAAATATGGACCAATTTCTTTTGAAGTTTTGTCATTAGACAATTCTACTTCTTTCTTATCATTCACATATATTTCTGCATTCTTCGCAGTTGTACTTACATTCATATAATAAGATTTCATGCTAAATTTATACTTCGGATATAAAAACCATTCTTTTCCGTCTTCTATAATTTGTCCATCTTTAAACGATGCTTTATCACTTGCTAGTTTTTGATCCACTGTCTCTCTTTGTAAATAAGACAGCAGCTCTTTATTATATGAAGGGTTGTCTTTTAAATAACGGATATACGCCTTAATATCCTCTGCCTTAATCTTTAAGCTCGGATCATCTACCTTTACAAACTCATCAATTGCATTCGCATCTTTCTTTTGAAACGCCTCAATCATAACGTTTACTTGTTTTTCCTTTGAAAACTTGCTTGCACCAAATTTATATGCTCCGAACAATATAGCAAAAATAACGAGAAAACCTAGCAGTAAAAATATGTTCTTCTTACTTTTCACCGGCTTTGTTTCCCGTTGTATTTCTGAACGAGAAGAAGCTGTTTGATCAGCTATTTCTTCTATCTTACTTCCACACTCTGGACAAAAATTTAAATGGTCTGCAACTTTTTCATTACATATTCCACAAAACTTCAAGCGATTCTCCCCCTTATTTTTTTACCAACTTCATCCCAGCAAACACTAATACGTAAGAAAGAATAAAGCTACCTACTATTAAATACATTGTGCTACTTTGAATCGATAATAGCGGACCAGAAATCCCCGTAAATTCCTTCATAATTTCCTTACTACCTGAAGCTTCGATTTGGATTTTTGCTAATCCATTTACACAAAGCATCATCACAGTATAAACCGCACTAAACATCGCAATCGTTACATATATATTTTTCATTGGATATTGAGCTAATTTCATTCCAGCTCTAAATAGTAAGATACATGGTATTAAAATTAATAAACCCCACCAATGCATGTAGGAATTGAAATCATCCATATATTTAATTTCTTTAACAGAAGCACCATTAGCAATTGCCACATCTTTTAAAGACGTACCATTTAATGATATGCCTGATGTATATGATAAATGTAAGGGCCCTTTTCCTCTTGGATAGTTCTGTATTTCTTTCTCCATGTTCGCCCATTCAATTGCAGTTGGAGCAAAGTGAGCCATGTTCCACATATACGGTGTTGCTTCTAATGAAATTAATGCTTTATATGTTTTCTCAGGGAAATCAATTGGTCCCATTGATTTTGAACTACTAAATAAAATCGTAATAAGTATAATACCAAATGTAATGATTAATCCTTTTAAAACAGTTACTACACTATAATAAATAGATGCTGCATATGGAACACTTTGACTAATTGCGGAAAGCATACGATGTGGTCCCGCTGCAATACTCATGCCAATAAAGCTAAATAATAAACCAAATATAATACCGTACAACAAACTAATAATATGAGAATAACTAACATTAATTGTCATTGTTTCATAGAATTGAGAAATCGTCGTAGAAGAACTTGCTACAAAACTTATAACACATAAGAAAATTCCATATACAATACCGATAGTACATGCTGTTACTAGCTTCTCACGCCAAACAATAGACGGGGGTTTTTTCTCTACAAAAAAGCCAATTCCACCTAATATAAGTGCTGGAATAGTTAATAAAATGAACAATGGGACATGAAGAATAAATGACATTATGTATGTACCACTTCCACTGACTTCAAGACCCACTAAATGATACATTAAAATTAATGGCGCTATGCCAATGAAAGATTGATTAATAGTAGTCATATCCAGCATACCGTTCGTATTTGTAACCATCGTTCTCATTAAATCATTCATCGCTGCATCGATAATTAAACTACTAATCCAGCCAGCCAAAAACATGCATATAATTGCCAGACCACCACCAAGTAAGCCTTTTTTCAAAGCAATTCCAGATGAACCCACATTTAGTTGTACACCCTGGTCTGGTAATTTCGTTTTCATTTCTTTTTTCGTAATACCTACTAGTAAGGAATCGCCGCATTTCTCACAATATGTAGCAGTTTCTTTACTTTCCACTCCACAAGTTCGGCAATATTTTGAGTCTTTAGGCGCTAATATAATATGACTCGCTACACCACCTGTACTAGACCCATCATGCGTACAATAATTTGATACATCAGACTGTTCTAAACCACAAGTTTTACAATACATGTTCCTCACTCCTTACTTTGCTTCATACCACAAACTGGACAGAATATAGCTTCTGTTGCGATTTGTTCACTACATGAAGAACATGATTCATTTTCAACATTGTTTGTTTGAAGGAGTAACTCATTTTCTTTCCCGCACTGTCCACAAAATTTATCATTTAATGATAATGAGCCACCACAGCTACACTGCCCTTTCTGACCTTGATTCTGCAAATTAGCAATTTGCTTACGCATGTTATAAATAGCAATATCAAGCTCTTGTACCGGTTCTACAATTCCTTTCAATACCTCTATTCGAACTTCATCATTGCGCAGTTGCATATATGTAGTTTGACCAAGCTCCAACAAAATTTCAGTTTTCACTTGTAACTTCTCCTGCGTAATTTTCTTTAGTTGTGCAACCTCTTGTGCAACTTGCAACTTCATCTTTCCTTGCTCAATTCCCTCTTGCAACTTGTTCATACCATTACCAAACTTCGCTTGTAAATCTGACACAACTTCCCCTCCTATAAATATATAGTAATATACGAAATTAACATTTTATATATTACCATGATTTTCAAGTTATGTAATCCAAATTTCATTTTTTCTGTTTTGAGCATTTTTTGTTTATAATGGTAAAGGAAAGAAATATGTGTACGGAGGAATATTATGCTGCAACACTCAATTACGAAAGATGAAATTATGATGATTGCGAATGAGTTCGTTCAAGGACTAGATCCACAGCAAACAGCTGATCAGGAACATGTCGCTACAGCTCGGCACCTATATCGTAGTGGTGTTGTCTATAACGTTGACTTTGATGGTTATACACTATCAGGAACTGTAGATGCGGAAGGCAACGTGTATAGCGTTCATATTCCGATTCGTAACGTCGCTGAAAGCTATTGTGATTGCTTCGCACCAACACAATGTGAGCATATGCTCGCTGTATTACTATCTGCAGCGTCTAGTTTCGGGCAAGTAGGAGATGTATTAACTTTATTTAAAAATAATACGAAACCTTCCCTTCCTCCTATTCGAACTGCAAGACAAGTATTGCAATCATCAGCTTTTGAAGAAACTGATTATAAAAGTTGGCAATCATATTTTGAAAAAGAATATGATTCATTTAAAAAAGAACAAGCTCGGCTTACTTATAAACAAATGTATTTTCTTATGAGTATCTTTACAGATTTCTATACGAAACTTGAGCGGAAAGCTCCGCGTGTCATTGCGATACATGAATTATTCAGGTTACACGCAGCACTGTACTGCTTTCAAAAATTATTAGAAGAAATTCAGGCATTCGAAGCTAACAAAACGTATTCTTATCACCAACCTGTTAATGTCATTCGCCTATTTGTAGACAAAGTGGAATCCATCGTTCGGGACTTACAATCAGAAGCGATTCCTTCAGAGTCTGAAATAATTTTGCAAGAAACAGCTCGTCTCGTTCATGAAGTATTCTTCTCTACCGACGCTTATACGCAAGAGCGATTTTTCATTTATCGTCACATATGGAGTGAACTTTTAAACAATAAAGAGAAAATACAAGAAGAAGAAAAACGAATTGATACGAAAATCAATCCACTATCCAAAGCGTTAGCGTCTTCTCATCTTCTCTTTTTAAATGACGAAGATCTACTAGCGATGGACTTACTAAAAAAACAGCCTGCTTCTGTTGTGAGTCTATACTTCTATTGGTTAGAAGAACTATTAAGTGCCATGCATTGGGATCGTGCAAAAAACTGGCTTTCCTTTACGTATAAACAAGTAAAGAAAACGATCCAAGATCACGAAAATACGATTTTCATAAAAGATGTCGTTCGGCTATTTGTAATCATGTATGAAACATATGCAACACATACAAATGAACAAGCTGGTTTCGAAATGATCTTACAAGAACTATTACCGTATAGTTTCACAAACTATGAACAGTACGTACTCGCGAAAAAACAGTATCGTACATGGGCAGAGCTTCATCTCCTATATGGATTTGAAGCAATTGAGCTGTTGAAAGAGCCACTGAAAGATATTGAAAAAGAAGCGCCAGAAGTGGCACTTCCTCTTTACCATCTTGCTGCTGTAGAGGCGATTGAAGAACGAAATCGTAAATCATATAAACGCGCAGTTCGTTACTTAAAGAAATTACGTACATTGTATAAACGATTAAAACGCACCGATGAATGGGATGCTTTCATTATTCACATCGCCAATCTCCATTCACGTCTGCGTGCACTACAAGAGGAATTACGGAAAGGAAAATTAATCGATGATCAATCAAACTGAAGTAACAATTAGGCTCCAGCATGTTAGTCAAGGTTGGTTCCTTTGGGGAGAAGATGACAGCGGTACTCCATTATCCGTAACAAGTTGGAAACGAAATGCATTCACATGGCACTCCACTTCTTTCTACGGTACTTCTCTAAAAGAAGCAACCTTCGAAGGAAAACAAGGTGTGCTACTAACAAATGCACAAGCCTTTGAATACATTGCAAACAAACCAATGAATTCATTTGCACATATGCAAATAAACGGACCTATTACAGCACTTACGAAAGATGCAAATGAATTATGGGACGCCTTTACAAGTGGTAGCTTCGTACCAGATATGACTCATTGGCCTAAACAACCATCTTGGAAAGTTCAAAATACACCAATTGAAGATGACACATTAGCATCTCTTTTCTCAGCAGCAGTTAATGAAAGCATATTACAAGATAATCGCTCGAATGACGGCTGGGAAGATGCCAAAAGGCTATATGAACATTACGACTTTACGAAAAGACAATTGGAAACAGCACTACATGAAGAAGATTGGCTTCGAAAAATTGGTTATATTGAAGATGATCTTCCGTTTACAATCGGACTAAGACTACAAGAACCACAAGAAGAATTTGAAATGTGGAAGCTTGAAACAATTGTGACACCAAAGCGCGGAGCTCATCGCATATATGTATATGAAAACATCGATTCCTTACCGAAAAGATGGCACGATTACGAAGAACGGATTACAGAAACACAAGAAGGTTTTAGTAAGCTCATACCGTGGTTAAAAGAAGGAGATACATTCCGAAATGAGCTCTTTGAAACAGAAGCTTGGAACTTCTTAACAGATGCAAGCAACGAATTACTTGCAGCCGGCATTACAATTTTACTACCATCCTGGTGGCAAAATTTAAAAGCAACAAAACCGAAATTACGTGTCCAGTTGAAGCAAAATACAGCACAAACACAATCGTTCTTCGGTATGAATACGCTCGTTAATTTTGACTGGCGCATTTCGACGAACGGCATTGATTTATCAGAAAGCGAATTTTTCGAGCTCGTTGAACAAAACAAACGTCTATTTAATATAAACGGTCAATGGATGCGACTAGATCCAGCCTTTATCGAAGAAGTAAGGAAACTCATGAACCGTGCCGATAAATACGGACTAGAGATGAAAGATGTCCTGCAGCAACATTTATCAAATACGGCTGAAACAGAAATTGTAGAAGATGATAGTCCGTTTACTGATATTGAAATCGAACTAGATGGATATTATGAGGAACTATTCCAAAAGCTGCTTCATATTGGAGATATTCCAAAGGTAGATGTCCCTACTTCACTAAACGCAACACTTCGTCCCTATCAACAACACGGTATTGAATGGTTATTATATTTACGAAAGCTTGGATTTGGAGCATTGCTAGCTGACGATATGGGACTCGGGAAAAGTATTCAAACAATCTCTTACTTACTATATATAAAAGAAAACAATCTCAAAACAGGCCCTGCATTAATCGTAGCGCCGACATCTGTTCTTGGAAATTGGCAAAAAGAATTTGAGCGTTTCGCACCGAATTTACGTGTCCAATTACATTACGGAAGTAATAGAGATAAGGGCAATTCATTTGAAGATTTCCTTCAATCAGCAGATGTTGTATTAACATCTTATGCATTGGCTCAACTCGATGAGGAAGAACTGACTTCATTATGCTGGGATGCTGTTATTTTGGATGAAGCACAAAATATTAAGAACCCACATACGAAACAGTCGAAAGCAGTACGAAACTTGCAAGCAAATCACAAAATCGCTTTAACTGGTACACCAATGGAAAATCGCCTCGCTGAACTTTGGTCCATTTTCGACTTTATTAATCATGGATATCTCGGAAGCTTAGGACAATTCCAACGCCGCTTCGTCACACCGATTGAAAAAGATCGTGATGAAGGAAAAATCCAGCAAGTTCAACGGTTTATCTCACCATTTTTACTGCGCCGAACGAAGAAAGATCAAACAGTTGCATTAAATTTACCAGATAAACAAGAACAAAAAGCTTACTGTCCTCTTACTGGTGAACAAGCTTCCTTATATGAACAACTTGTTCAAGATACACTGCAAAATGTAGAAGGATTAAGCGGAATTGAAAGACGCGGCTTTATATTACTTATGCTGAACAAGCTAAAACAAATTTGTAATCATCCTGCTCTTTATTTAAAAGAAGAAGAACCACAAAATGTCGTTGAACGCTCTATGAAAACAAAAACGTTAATGGAGCTCATCGAAAATATAAAAGATCAAAATGAAAGTTGCCTCATCTTCACTCAATACATCGGCATGGGAAACATGCTAAAACGTGTGCTAGAAGAACAATTCGGCCAGCGTGTCCTCTTCTTAAACGGTAGTGTACCGAAAAAAGATCGTGACAAGATGATTGAGGAGTTCCAAAACGGAACATATGACATTTTCATCTTATCCTTAAAAGCCGGCGGAACAGGATTAAACTTAACCGCTGCCAACCATGTCATTCACTACGATCGTTGGTGGAATCCAGCTGTGGAAAATCAAGCAACAGACCGCGCATATCGCATTGGTCAAAAAAGATTTGTTCATGTTCACAAACTCATTACAACAGGAACATTAGAAGAAAAAATCGATGAAATGCTAGAAAGAAAACAATCTCTAAACAATGCGGTCATCACAAGCGATAGTTGGATGACTGAACTATCAACAGACGAACTAAAAGAATTACTTGGTGTATAAAGTGAAACTTGAATCAGATCGGTTACCGGAAGTTTTACTACCCGCAAAAAAAGCGCTAATCTCGAAATGAGATTAGCGCTTTTTTCTATTCCAAAACCAATTACTTATTATAATTCCCGTCAATCCGCCGCACGTATCAAGCAATGAATCTTGCCACATTGGTGTACGGTCACCCGTATACCATTGGTGAATTTCATCAAATGTTGCATAACCCGCAACGAAAAGAAGGGCATATATAAAACATCTTTTCCTCGAATGACCTGATCGATGAAAAGCGTAATAAATCAATGAACCTAGCATAAAGAACACCATAAAATGAGCACCTTTACGAAGGAAAAACTCAATAAATCCGCCTACACCTTTATTCGCAATACTAACAGGGGTTCCTCCACCATAATCGATAGATACCCATGAAAAATGCTCTTTCACAAATTCAACATTTACATATTGTTCAATATCTGAACGCATATCCTGCTTTTTATATGGTTGTGCCGAAGAATAGAAAATCAGCCCCATCCATAGTAATACAGGAATCCAAAATAACCATTTACGATTCATTATCCAGAATTCTCCTCTCTTAATCTTTTAAGGGTACCAAAAAAAAGAAAAAATTTCACGCCAAAACATGACATTTGTACCCTATTTATAAAGTGAAAGGAGGTGATACACATGGCAATTGAAACAATCGTAATGGATTTAACTTTACGTCTTGTCTTAAACAACGGATTAGATAAGAACGGCAAAACAGTTTTCAAGAGCAAACAATTTAAACGTGTTAAAACAAATGCGAGCTTAGATCAAGTACACAACGTAGCTCATGCTCTTGCTTCCTTACAAGCATCACCACTTCACGCTGTACAACTTGTAAGCACATCAGATCTTTCTAAACTATAAAGTAAAACTCGGATCAGTGGGGATTTTATTCATCCCCGCTGATTATTAGCCACAATTTAACCAGCAGACCCGAGTCCCGTAAATAGCGGGATAAATACAAAGGAGGGAATAACACATGCAAGTACTAGAGTTAATTTTCGCGAAAGAAGATGGAAAAACAGTCGTTTTTTCTATCGATACGCCCATCACACCAATCGATGCACAAGTCGTAAATCAAGTCATGGATACAATCCTTGCCTCATCTGTATTTTCATCCATTGATGAAAATACAAGAAAAAAGGGAGCTCGCCTTGTAGAAAAAAATGTATCTGAAGTTCCAATTACTCTATAAAATGAAAAAGACGAATCTGCATCATTTTGCAGATTCGTCTTTTTTCTTCGGCATTTCAATCGGAATAAAAATCTTTGAAAAACCGACGCATACGTACTTATAATGTTCTTCCCCTATATCAAACTCAGTCGTATATGTTGAGAAGAATATATAATCATTTCGCTTCGTATAATGATCAATTAATAACCCAACTTGTGGCTCAACATACTTTTTCGCTAACTTTTTACCGGCCGATGCCAAGTCGCCAAGGAGACCCTCTTCATTCTCTTTTTGAACTTCATCTAGCTTCTTACTCACATCATTACGCTTCATAAACTGCTTCGCTGCCCATTCTGTATATTCTCCTTTACTCGGATTACTGTTTGCTAAATATACTAGGAGAATGACAACTAAAGCCATAATAATATACTTTTTCTTCATACTATATCACCGCCTACTCTTTTCTATTTTCATATATATGTACAAGCGATGCAAATTAGAAAGACTATCAACTATTGATTGTAAACGAATAAACAAGATTTACAATACAAAACAAAATATTAACAATAAATTTACTTATTCCGTATATAATTATATTCGAAATATTAATTTTATAAGGGAGGACTTAAAATCATGAATGATGAAAATAACATTATTATTTCTAGTTCTACTATGATGCTTGTTCCATACAATCACCCTTATTACCGTACAAAAATTATTGACAGTAGCGGAAATGATCTTTGTTCCTGCCAAACCGCACTACAACTCATTAAGAAATCTTGCTTAACCCAGGTTCATTCTACTTATCAAGGTAGGCGTAATGCAGTCCAAACAAATTTTAGATTCAAACAAAACGTTCCAATTCCAATTAATCATCGGGAATACATTTGTACTTTTCCAACAGAATCTCCTTCATCTCCAAACTGTATATGGCTATTTTATAACCACATACATGATATAGAGTTTTGCCAAAAGATTAAAGAGGCTAAAATACATTTTTCAAATGGCACTACTACAACAATATCTATTAGTCCCCATAAATTGCAGCAACAATTATTAAAAGCTGGATACATACTATCTCGTATGAACATGCAAGATTCACTACAATTTAAAAACCCCTTGTTGCATTTACTACATTAAACTAACAAGTAGAATGGAAAGCAACATCTCTTGCCTTCCATTCTTATATTAATATTTATCCCCTTACACTATCTCGCATTTTCTCGAGTGCTTGCCGATACATCCATCTTACTTGATAATATGTCATTTCCGTCTCTAAAGCGATTTCCCCCATCGTCTTTCCTACAAAAAAGCGTTCAAAAATAATATACTTCTCCTTCTCATCTAGCACGCTCATAAAATCCTTCACCTTCATTTCAACATCTTCAAAATGAAAGATATCCTCATACTCTCCTACACATACACACCTTTCTTGCACTGTGAACTCTTTCTTCAATCTCTCTAATATATAACCTCGCACCGTTACAACTGCATATGCAGGGAAACACCCCTTCTTTGCATCAAACCTTTCATACGCATGCCAAAGACCAATTAAACCACATTGATAATACTCTTCATAATCTTTACGAATACCTAATTTCTTTATTTGATTTACAATCATCCCTTCATACAAAACAACTGCCTCTTTAAAAGTCGCTGGCTTCACACAGTACCCGTTTCTAAAAGGTATACCTTTCTAGTATTCCGCGGTACCTTCACAATATAAAAATAAAGAAAAGATTTCACTGTGAGTAATTTCAAATACTACCGACGGAATTTGAAATTACACTATGTAGTATTTGAAATTTTGTTGGCGGTATTTGAAGTAAGGGTAAAAATAAAAAAGGTGACTCCTTTGAAGAGTCACCTTTTCTATTTTATTTCCTTATTGGAACATACCTTGTAAAGCACCCATTCCGAGAGTTAAAACAAAGAAAACAATAGTAATAATTGTTGCCTGCTTTTTAGTTAAACCTGCTGTAATTTGAAGACCTAGCCATGTAACTGCATATCCCCAAATTGTAAACACTTCAAATTTACTTACAATACCTTTTACAACACCACTACTTGAAGTAAAAATCGGTTCTAGACCAGTGTACATTTCTTGACCCGATCCACCTAAGATATATGCTAAAATCGTATTTATTAATAAACCCAGTAATGAAATAACACTTGAATATACAGTAATCGCTAATAATTTTTTATAAGAAGTATCATTGCTTATAAACACCATTAACACTTTATACACCACAGCACTAAGTAGAAAGACGAATGCCATACTAATAGCAATTATCCCAAATCCCATACCATATGTCATTGCAGCTGAAACAGTAACACCTAATTCTTTATTAAGCTCAATTGCTTCAGGTGTTAGAGAATATACATAAGCAGCAAATCCACCAACAAGCCCAGCTATTAAAACGAGTAGCCAAAATGCACCCCAAACTGCATTACTCGTCTTCATTCTCTCAAATTGCTCACCTGGAGAAGTAATCATTCCTAATAATGATGGCTTCTTTGCACCTACATCTTGCGTATTAATATTTGCTTCCATTATAACGCCTCCTTCTATTTATATAACCCGTTCTAACGGGCGGTTCACTTCCTCGCAAGAGGCTACGAACCGCCCACTAGAACGGTAATGTGTAGTTCTACTACACTATTAATTACTCATAACGCAATGCTTCAATTGGATCTAATTTCGCAGCTTTGTTCGCTGGAATTAATCCGAAAATAATACCAAGTGTCATCGAGAACAGTACGCCTCCAACGACAACTTCCCATGAAACGAGTGGTGGCCATTTTGCGAATGTAGAAACGATATATGCTCCGCCATACCCAAGACCAATTCCGATTAAACCACCTAGAAGTGTTAACATAACTGCTTCAATTAAAAACTGTAATAAAATTTTACTACGCGTTGCTCCAAGTGCTTTACGTACACCAATTTCACGCGTACGCTCCGTTACAGATACAAGCATGATGTTCATAACACCAATTCCACCAACGACTAATGAAATACCAGCGATACCACCGATGATCATTGTCATAATACCGGTCATCTTCGAAATACCTTCTTGAATTTCTTTTAAATTCATAACTTCATATTTACCAGTTGCATCAGTTGGTTTACGACTATTTAAAACATCTGCAGCTTTTTTACCTGCTTTTTCTAGATTATCTACATTTTTTGCTTGAACAGAAATATTTTGAATTTCATCTTTTCCATACAGTGTCGGCCATAATGAAATTGGAACTAGCGCTTCTGATGGTCCCATTCCCATAAACTCATTATCTGATTTGTAGACACCAATAATTTGCATCGGTTGACCTTTCATTTCAATAATTTTACCGACTGGATTGGTATCCTTAAACACCTTTTCTTCCATTTGTTTACTAATCATAACAACGTTATTACCTTGATCCACATCTGATTCTTGTAAAGAACGTCCCTTTAACAACTTTACTTTATTTACTGCAAAGTACTCACTATCTAATCCAGTAATACTCACCATTTCTTTTTTATCTTCAATATCAAGTGGTTCCATGGTTGAATTTGTTGTTACCACATGTGCGATTTCTGGAATTTTTTTAATTTCAAAAATGTCTTCTTCAGTTATCTTCGGTGCTTCTACCATTCCCATACCGAAAGGATCGTTTATATCTGCACTATAATGAATCGGAACCGTTTGATTACCTGCCCCAACAAACTGCGATTTCAATGCAGCTTCCCCGCCTTGCCCAATCGCAACGACAGTAATAATTGAACCTACCCCGATAATAATACCGAGCATCGTAAGAGCTGAACGCAATTTATGAGCTAAAATAGAAGAGAGGGCAATTTTTATACTATCTAGTAAACTCATACCGCACACCTTCTATCTTCTGTAACTTTCCCGTCCCGCAGTACAATGCGGCGGGAAGAATACGCTGCTACTTCCTCTTCATGCGTAACCATAACAATCGTCGTGCCTTCTGCATTAAGCTTCGTGAAAATATCCATAACTTGCTCACCAGACTTCGTATCAAGTGCACCAGTCGGTTCATCGGCCATAATGAACGTTGGATTATTTGCAATCGCTCTTGCAATCGCTACACGCTGCTTCTGTCCACCTGATAACTCATTCGGTAAATGATGCACGCGATCTGCCAATCCAACTTTACCTAACGCCTCCAAAGCACGCTTGCGACGCTCCGCTTTCTTCACACCACCATATACGAGCGGAAGCTCAACATTTTCCACCGCGGAAAGACGAGGCAGTAAATTAAAGTGCTGGAATACAAATCCAATATATTCATTACGAATTAAAGCAAGCTTTGACTCGTCTGCTGTTAAGATATTCACGTCATTCAGCACATATTCGCCTTCTGTTGGACGGTCTAAACAACCGATAATATTCATAAGCGTTGACTTACCAGAACCGGATGGCCCCATAATAGAAACGAACTCACCGCTCTGAATCGTTAAACTAATACCATGCAAAATCGGCACCGCCAACTTTCCTTGATAATACGTTTTAGCAATATTATTTAACGTAATCATTTCTCTTTCACTTCCATTCCGTCATACACATCGTCGGAAGGATTTTTAACCACCTTTTGCCCCACTGTTACGCCTTCTACAACCTCTGTCCAGTCTCCATCAGTAGAACCTTTTTTCACATTTTGTTTACGAAGCTTCCCTTTTTCCTCAACATAAACAAATGCATCATCGCCTTTTTCTACAATGCTTTTACTTGGAACAGCAATCATCGTCTTATTCTCTAAGTTTACTTGCAGAGAAACGTGGTAACCTGGAGATAAACCGTCTTGGCTATCAAGGCTTGCTTTATATGTATACTGAGACATATTTTGAGTTGCTTCACCCACGCCGCCAGCTTGCGCCATCTCTGCGCTCGTTGGGAACTCACTTACCTCTGTAATCTTACCTGTCCACTTCTTCTTGCTATTTGCTTTTGCAGTTACAGTGAATGTTTGATCCTTTTGAATTTGTGACTTCTGAAGCTCAGTTAACGTACCTTGAACTTGGAATGGATCTTTAGAAGCTACTTGTAAAAACGCTTTTCCTTGACCACCTAACGCTTGAGATGAACTTTGTGCCGCATCTTTATCTAACTTTTGAACAACACCTGCGAAATTACTATAAATCGTAAGCTCTTTCTGCTTCTTACTTAACTCTTCTTTCTGCAACTTTCCTTTTTCTTTCTCAAGATCAGTTGTCTTTTGAGCAATTTCCAGCTCACTTACTTGTTCGTCCATCGGATCCGTTACTTCTTTCCCAGCTCCGCTATCTTTCGCCTTCTTAATTTCTTTCTTTAGCGAATCAATCTTCTTTTTCCCTTGATCATAACGCATATCCGCCATCTTCTGATCAAGCTCAGCTTGCTTCATTTGAAGATTAATCTCTTCATTGTCATAAGAGAATAACTTCGTACCTTTTTCTACCTCTTGTCCTTCTTTTACCTCAATATCTTTCACTTTCCCTTTGGCCGGATCTGCATAGAAGCTTTCAATATTACCAGGCTTCACCTGACCAGAAATTAACTTCGTATTATTCAGCTTACGCTCTGTCACTTTCTCAAAACTTACAGCATCAGCATTTGTTGATGCACCCTTCTTCTTCCCTTGCATAACAAAAATATTAATTGCCGCTACAATAACAATTAGTGCAATAACCCCAATAATAATCCATTTCTTCTTCTTGTTTGGAGTACGAACCGTATTTGGTAACATATTCTCGCTCCCTTTTATAACTTAATAGTTTAATATAAAAATTGTATAAAACTTTCTGAAAACAGATTACATATTATTACATTATTTTTACAAAGTTTTACACATCCATTTATATTGTAACAAAAATTCCAATGATTAGAAATATGACATTATATCTTTTAAGATAGATTTAAGGAAAGGAAAAAGGGCAATTTTAATTGAATGGAAGCCATTCTTTATTAACAAATTTCTTGCCAAGATGAATCATTAAAATCATTTTCCTAATTGCACCATCACTATTTTGTCATATATATTTGACATTTCATCTATTCAATTATAAAATGTCACATATAAATGACATTTCGGTACACGGGGTCTACAACCATCAATGGGAGGGTTATATTTGAATAACGTTAAACAATATCGAAAATCTGAAGGGCTATCGCAACTAGAGTTAGCTAAAAAAGTTAATGTGGCGAGACAGACAATAAATTTAATTGAAAACAATAAATATAACCCTTCTTTAGCCTTATGTATCGAATTAGCAAAAGCACTAAAAACAGATTTAAATAGTCTATTTTGGGAGGGAGATTAAATGATGAAAATTGAATGGAAAGAAAGAGTTTATAATAGTTTTGTTGGAACACTAAGTGAGAGAGATGAATATCAAAAACAAGAAATTAATAAAGAGTTATCTGTAGCTGGAATTGGTTTGTGGTGGTTAAATATGTTGGTAATGCTTATTATGTTACTTGTTGATACTATGAATCACACAATATCTATAGGGACAATATTTATTTTTCTATCTAATATGATTTACGCTAATTACTTAGCCTTTAAATTCAAGAAAAAAGGTTTAAGTGATACTGAATGTGCAACAAAAGAAGAATATTTACAACTCAAGAAAAAATTAAGAAAAGCTGGCTTAAAAGCAGGTGTGCTTTGGGGCTTTCAAATGTTTGTTTTTATGAATTATATCCTTCCCTATGTAGGCTCAGAAGAAATCTCTATTTCTTTATTTAAGGTTGTAATTTTCATCTGTGGCGGCGGATTTTTCGGTCTAACTATGTACGTAATTGGTTTATTAAATCTAAAAAAATTATATTAATTAACAAAAATCATTTATATATTAAACTGCAATTTTACATACTGTTTGTTTTTTCTAATATAAAAGCTATCCAATCACACACAATTGGATAGCTTTTTCAAACAAAATATTACGCTACTTTAGGATCTTTTCTCTCATGTCCACGTTGAACAATAAATAAGAAGATTGTTGATAAAACCGCACCTGTTAGTAGTAAGATGAAACAACCATCCCAGCCAGAACGATCAACAATAACACCAATTGCTGCGTTAGCTACAAGACTTCCGCCTACATAACCGAATAGACCACACATACCAACTGTCGTACCTACTGCAAATTTCGGTACTAATTCCATCGCACTTAAACCAATTAAGAACTGTGGTACATAAATTAAACAACCGATAATAGAAACTGCAATACTTACAACAAGTACGCTAGTTGCTTGCCAATATATAAACGTACCAATAACAACTCCAACCATACTAATAATACATAATGGCATACGTTTTCCTTTAAATAATTTATCACTTAAAAAACCAACGATTAATGAACTTGGAATTGCCATACCTTCAAAGATTGCATATGCCGCATGCGCTTCTGCTTTTGAAAATCCTTTAACTGTCGTTAAATAAAGTGGAACCCAGTTAATAACACCGAAACGAATTAAATAAACAAAAGCATTCGCAATACATAAGAACCATACAAATTTATTTTTCACTACATACTTCATTAAAATTTCTTTTGGTGACATCTTGTTAGCATTATCTGCTTTTTCAAGATTTTCATAGTCATTACGATACTCATCAATTGGAGGAAGACCTTCAGATTCTGGTGTATCCTTCGCATTAATCCAAACAAGAACTGAAATTACCATTGCGATAATTGCAGGGAAAATAAACACGCCGCCTTGCCAATGGTTTTCACCAAAAATACCTACACCAATTCCGACAAGTGGTGGCACAAGCATTCCACCAACGTTATGTGAAATATTCCAAAGACCTGTTTTCGTACCGCGTTCTTTCTTCGAGAACCATTTCGTCATAACAATACTACAAGGTGGTGCTCCCATACCTTGTACAATACCGTTAACAACAAGTAATGTAACAATCATCCCAAATGATGATGCAAAGCCAAAACAAATATTTACAAGCCCTGATAAGAATAAACCGACTGCGATAAAGCGCTGGGCAAAAGCTTTATCTGATAAATTACCCATAAAGAACTTACTAAATCCATAAACAATTGCCATTACTGAACCTAGTAGACCAATTTCAGCTGTACTAAAACCATATTCTTGTACTAAATACGTACTTGATAACGTAAAGTTACTACGAACTAAATAATAAGCAGCATATCCAACTGAAATCCCGATTAACACACGAATACGTAGTAATCGATATACACGGTCGATCATATCCGCTGGCAATCTTTCAATTGCAGGTGCTGGCTTGAGCCATTTAAACATATATTTTCGTCTCCTTTTCTCACTTCAGAGAGAGACGCTGTCTATTCCATATCTCGATTATTCCGCTATTTGATATATTTTGGTTCGTCCTTCTAACCGGCTGTCCTTCTATTTCTTTCTCATTCTTCGCAAACATCGTTGGTACGCCAAACGACACTTTTTCTAAAATGTGACCCGCTTCTTCTGATAAACAATAATCAATAAATAAATCCGCAATAATACCACTCGGTGCACGTTTTAGTTTAGAAATCGCATTAACGGATAACCCTGTTTGCTCAGGTTCGTTACTTAAAATCGGAAAGCCTTGTTTTTGAAGCATTCTCTGATCTCCCATAAAGTTGATGCCTATCATATATTCACCGCTCGCAACAAGTTCTGCTGGGATGTAACCATTCACTGTTACTTCTCCAACTTGTTCTGCTAGATTCTTCACATATTCCTTCGCTTCCGCTTCACCTAACGTATCAATAAGTGACTGGAAAAACGTATATGCTGTACCTGAAACATTTGGATCGGGCATGACAATCTTTCCTTTATATACTGGATTCAATAAATCTTTCCATCTTAACGGATACGAGAGACCGAGCGGCGCTATTTCCTCGTTCCACCGCTCTTTATTAATCGCAATTGCCAGCTTCTCTACTTCATAACCGTACCAATAACCATCTTTATCTTTAACAGTTTTTGAAATACGATTTGCATGTTGGCTTATCACAGGAATAGAAAGATTTTTTTGCTTCATCATTTGATGCGCATCTACTGTACCGCCAATAATAATATCCGCCTTCGGATTTCCAGCTTCTTCTTCCACTCTACGAAGAAGTTCTTCTGTTGAAAGACGAATAAATTCATACGTACATCCGCGTGGCTTACAAAATGATGAAAGTAACGCTTCACCAACTTCCTCACGAGCCGCTACATACGCAACAATATGACGATCATCCAAAATAGGGAGACCATTTTTACTATATTTAATAGAGGTTGTATCTCGAGAGCAACTAGACATCGCTCCTCCAATTACTAGCAAAAAGAAGAAAAAGGCTATCTTTCTCATGACGCATTCTCCTTTACGAATAACTCTGCTAGAGAGCCTTTCATATACATGACATTCCCGTTATTATCACCGAGATATTGCACAACAAAGTACGATGGATACACAGAAATCGTAAGAATATCTTCACGATCATTCTTTACACGCTTACCTGTTTTATAAGCTGTAATATAAGCAATCGGTTCATTCTGCGATTGTAATAACTTCTGAATTTCTCCGTAATCTGTAATTTGCTTTGCGTATCGAATAGAATCAAGTATGTGCGTAAGATTGATAGTACGTACCACATCGCCTTGACGTACTACGACATCCTTTGCTGAAGCAAAGAAATCACTAATACGCTCTGGCGTGTAATACAGGCTTAATAAATACGTTTGAAGTGCTGAAATCATCGGATCCATGCCATTCTTTCCGTATACATTTTCCCCATACTGGAACAAGTCACCTACTGCAAAAGTACGCTTATGTCCATTCAAGTACGTTACTTCTCCAGTAAATACTTGTTCTTGGCTCTTAACGTCCTCAGGTTCTATTCGAATTCGGTCAAAGAATGAAACAATCGTATGCAAACGAACTTCATCCGTTACAACAATTTCTCCCCACTTTTCATGTCTTACTTTCACTTCAATTGGAAGAGATTCATTCACCCTTTGTAAAACGGCTTGTTTATCATTTACAATGTTGATTCGATTATAGATTTGCTTCTCCATAACATAAAACAAAACAAGAGAAACAATCATACAAATGACAAACATAAGAATTTGAAATGATAGCCTTTTCATTTCTGCCTACCTCCAAGATAAAAAAACGTTGTTTCGAAAATACCGCATAATTGTTTCATAAATGTATCATTTAACCGCTTTCAAGTTTTTTATGTCTTCCATCCTTCTCGGAAGCAAAAATGTAATGAATATTGTAGTACCTATTTCTTCACTACTCTCAATCCGCATGCTTCCGCCCTGCTTATTCATAATCTCCTGACAAATATACAAACCATAACCATTCCCATAACTAGAAGGAAGTGCCTTTCCTTTCGAAGACTCATTCCACTCTGCAAGCACCACTTCGTCTATACCGATCCCATCATCATGAACAAAAACCTTTGCCTCATGCTCATTTACAATTACATTCATACGAATGTGCGAAGCATCACTATACTTAATTGCATTATCAAGCACATTTAAGAAAATTTGCTTCGTCTTATCAAAATCCGCAACAACATGTACATCCGTTAACTCATTTATCACTTCAATTTCAAACTGATTTAGGCGAGGTTTCACAATTGAAACTGCTTCTTCTGCCAATTCCTTTATATTCACAACTGTAGGTGACACTTCAAACGTACTCTTCCCATATTTCGAAGACTTAAGCAGTTCCTCTACAAGTGATAATAAACGCTCACTTTCCACAGATACATAACGAAGACTTTCCTGTACATCTTCTTTCGACTGTAACTTTGGAATTAAATCAACATAACCGATAATTGCCGTTAGCGGTGTTTTTAGCTCATGCGTAATGCGGTCTAGGAAATCTTTCTGCTTCTCTTTCTCCTCCTGCAATTGCTTAATATGCAGCTCAATTCCATCGGCCATCGCATTAAAAGATGCTGAAAGCTGAGCAATTTCCACGTACTCATTTAACTCAATCTTACTCTTATAATCACCATTCGCAAGCCGCTGTGCCATTTGTCTCAACTGATCAATTGGTTTATGAAGAGACTTCGCCAAACGAATCGCAAAGAAAATACCGGTAGCTACTAAACAAAGAGACGTCATTAAGAAAGTCCAGCTCACATTTGTTAAAACTTCCTTCTCACCCGTTAACTCATTTATAAAACGAATACTTCCAATGACATCGTTTCCATAATACACTGGGCTTGAAAATAAAAGAATGGGAGCGGGATCCGCCTCCTCGAAAACATAAGACTTCTTTCCCTTCAAAGAACTCTCAATGTCGATGTTACGGTGAAGCAATGCTCCTTTTTGTGTATCTGCAACAACATCGCCATTCTTCCCGATCATCTGCACACGGACATCCATACGCTTCGCTAAATACGACGCAATTAAAAGTGAATTCGGACCAAGCGTATCCACTTCTGCTTCCTTCTCTAAATAATTCATCGTATAAATTTGTGCTTCTACACTTAACTTTTCTAAAGAATCTGCTGCGTTATGATACATATTCTTTTCTAACGTAATATAAACAACTGCATATAAAAGAACAAAAATCGGAATTAACAGCCCAACTATTCCAAACACCATATTTCGCTTTAAAGACATACCATCACCACTTAACAATCCAGTTTATAGCCAACGCCATAAATTGTCTTAATATATTCTCCGCTCGTCCCGAGCTTCTTGCGAAGTCTCTGCACCATAATATCAACTGCTCTCGTATTTCCGATATACTCAAACCCCCATACTTTCTCAAGCAACTCATCCCTCATAAACACACGCTGCGGATTTGAAACAAACAACTGACATAAATTAAACTCTCGGTACGTTAACTGAATCTCTTGTCCACTCACATGTACCTTTCTTTCCTTAGGACAAATCACTATCTCTCCAGCCTCAATTACTTCATGACTTACAGCTACCTCCGTCTTCTTTACACGCCGCGCCATATTCTTAACCCGAAGAATAAGCTCCGCATAATTAAACGGCTTCGTCACATAATCATCAGCACCAAGCTGCAAGCCAAGCAACTTATCATTCATCTGACTCTTTGCCGTTAACATAAGCACCGGAATATCCCTATCCCTCTCACGGAACAAACGAAGCAACTCATACCCATCCGTATCCGGAAGCATAACATCCAAAATCAATACATCCGGCCCTTCATTCCATCGCTCCAAAGCTTCTCTCCCATCAGTTGCTGCTAATACTTCATAACCTTCCATCTCCAACTGCATTCGAATCAAATTACGAATACTTGATTCATCATCAACCACAAGTATTTTCATTATTTTCCTCCTTCCATCATGTATTATAGTACAGTTTAGTATAGCAAAAATCTTATAAAAAAAGAGAGGGTATTGTCGAACATATTTTGTCGACGATACCCTCTCTTTCACTTATTATATTTATTTAGCATATCCATTCGGTTGCTTTTGATGCCAATTCCAAGCATGTTCAATGATTGTCTTAACATTTACATACTTAGGATCCCATCCTAGCTTCTCTTTCGCTTTCTTAGAAGAAGCAACTAAACGTGCTGGATCGCCCGCACGGCGCGGTGCTACCTCAGCAGGAATTTCATGATTTGTAACCTCACGAACTGCATCAACGATTTCCTTTACACTGAAACCATTACCATTTCCTAAGTTATAGAAATCACTCTCTCCGCCGTTCTGCAAGTCTTTAAGCCCTAAGAAATGAGCCGCTACTAAATCTTCAACATGAATATAATCACGGATACACGTACCATCTGGTGTATTATAATCATCACCAAACATCATAATCTTCTCACGTTGACCTAATGCCACTTGCAACACAAGAGGAATTAAATGTGTCTCTGGGCGATGATCTTCTCCAATAATACCACTTGGAGTTGCACCAGCCACGTTAAAGTATCTAAAGATCTTATAACGTAAATTTGAAGCTTGGCTATACCAATGAAGCATCTTCTCGATTGCTAACTTCGTCTCTCCATACGTATTCGTAGGATTTGTCATCGTTTCCTCAGTAATAAGATCCACATCTACCTCACCATACGTTGCCGCAGTAGAAGAGAAAATAAACTTATCTACCTTAAACTCATCCATTACCTCTAATAAACAAAGTGCACCATACACATTGTTATTATAATATTGAAGGGGCTTTTCCATACTAATTCCAACTAAAGAATCGGCTGCAAAGTGCATAACCGCCTCAATATTTTCTTGTTTAAAAACATCACCTAAAAATGATTTATCACGAAGGTCGCCATTATAAAACTTCGCACCTTCCGTAATTGCATCTTCATGACCAGTTTGTAAGTTATCTACTACTACTACAGATAAACCTTCGTCTACTAATTTTTTCACAGCGTGAGAACCGATGTACCCGGCTCCGCCGCAGATTAGGATTGAGTTCATTGTTTTCCTACTTTCTATACATCTAACCTTGTAAATTAAGAGTCATTAACTCTAATAGATTAAATCATAAGCATTTAGCTCAACGTTTTTTATAATTCACTATCCATGTATCCATTTTTATTGTTTGATTGCCATTTCCAAGAATCTGCACACATTTCTTCTAATCCGCGTGTTGCCTCCCAGCCTAATTCACGCTTTGCTTTCGATGCATCAGCAAAACATACTGCCACATCACCTGGGCGACGCTCTGTAATTTTATAAGGAACTTTCTTGCCCGAAACTTTTTCAAATGCTTCAACCATCTCTAGTACACTATAGCCCATGCCTGTGCCCAGGTTATAAGCATCTACTCCTGTTGTACTCAGTACTTTCTCAAGCGCCTTTACGTGACCATTTGCTAAGTCCACAACATGGATGTAATCACGGACTCCTGTTCCATCTTTCGTTGGATAGTCATTTCCGAATACACTTAATTCTTTTAACTTACCTACTGCTACTTGCGTTACATATGGCATTAAGTTATTTGGGATTCCATTTGGATTTTCTCCGATACGCCCACTTTCGTGTGCACCAAATGGATTGAAATAGCGAAGTAATGCGATACTCCATTCTGCATCTGCAAATGCTACATCACGCATAATTTGCTCAATCATTAATTTCGTTTGACCATATGGATTTGTTGCACTTAATGGAAACTCCTCCGTAATCGGTGACGTTTCCGGGATACCATATACAGTTGCAGATGAACTAAAGATCATCTTCTTTACATTATGTTTCTGCATTACTTCACATAGCACTAACGTGCTTGTAATGTTGTTGTGATAATATGTTAATGGAATCACTACTGACTCCCCTACAGCTTTAAATCCTGCAAAGTGAATAACTGCTTCAATTACATTTTCTTCAAAAATTGCGTCAAGCGCTTCGCGATTTAAAACATCTTCTTTATAAAACTTAAATTGTTTTCCTGTTATTTCTTTCACTCGATTTATGGATTCTACCGAGCTATTCGAAAGATTATCCACTACTATAACTTCGTAACCGCTATTTAGTAATTCTACACATGTATGACTACCAATATATCCTGCTCCACCTGTTACAAGTATGGTCATGAGTATACCTCCATTGTTATAGCTTATTAACAAAAAAGAGGCAATCACAACAGAAATGATTACCTCTTGAAACTTCCTTTTTACTTAGCAACGAAATAATCAGTTACATATTTCGCCCAAACGTCATATCCTTTCGCACTCGGGAAACCAAACTCTTCTTGTAAGTATGGTAAAATTGCCTTTGTTGTTGCATCAGGCCATGCTCCCCAATGATCAATATATGTATAATTATTTTGCGCCGCAAATTGTTTTAACGCTTCAATCGCTTTCGGATAATTTTTCGCACCATACACTGGATTTGATGGTTGAATCATAATCGTAGCACCCTTTGCACTAGTAGAAAGTGCTTGAACAAACTTCTGTGTACTCACAACAGAGTTCCCATTACCAGTTTTACCGTTATCAGTAATAAATGGTGGCTCAAATAAAATTACATCTGGATTCTCTTTCGCAATCTCTTTATCACGCTTATTCGCAATTAACTCTTCTGTACTTTCACCCTTATATTCCTTTACAATCACATTCCATAAACCTTTACCGTAAGCAGTTTCTAAATTAGCTGTTAAATTAGCTGCCCAAGCACCTTTTTCAGATGAAGAACCTTCATCACCAACAATAACAAGATTCACTGGCTTTTTATCCTCAGCAGCTTTCTTTAACTTCTCTTTCACTGCATCTGGCAAGTTCTTCGCGTATGCCTCATTAAAAGATGACTTCGCATCTTGTTTTTTCTCTTCTTTCTTCTCTTCTTTCTTTGCTCCGCTATCTTTCACTTCAGCCTTTGTTTTCGTTACTTCACTCGTTTGTGTTTGTCCTGTTGCATTCGCAATCTTCTTATTCCAGTACAGTTTACCACTCACAACCGAAGCAACAAACAATACAAAAATAACAAGGACAAGTACTGCTTTCTTATTCATCGATTCACCTCATCTATTAATCTCACAATATATAATACTAATATAAATCCAAGCAAAAATAAACCCAACTCCTTCCAAAGGAGTTGGGTTATTACATATTACTTAGTCACTTCAAGATGTGCTCTTAACTTATTCGTTAAATCTTGTTTTGCAGCATCTGGAACGTAGTAGTACCAAATACCATCAGCTGCTATGTGACCGTCACCTGAGATTTGGATATCTTCACTATTCTGCAGACAATCTTTATAATTCTTTTGCATATCAAACATTTGATCTTGCGTTAAGTTTGTTTTCACGTTCTTTTGGATTGCTGTTAATACATCACCATAACTTGTTAAAGAAGAGAAAGTTGCGCCTTTCTTAATAACAGCTTGCATCACTTGGCGCTGACGCATTTGACGTCCGAAGTCACCGCGTGGGTCTTCTTTACGCATACGTGTGAATGCTAGGGCCTGGTCACCTGTTAGATGAACATTCCCCTTCTGGAAATGATGTCCATCAAGTGAAAATTCCAAATCATTGTTAACATCTACACCGCCTACTGCATCAACAATATCTTTAAATCCTTCCATATTCACTTCAATATAATAATTAATAGGAATATTTAAGAATTTTTCCACTGTCGCTACAGACATATCTACACCGCCAAATGCATAAGCATGGTTGATTTTATCACTTTTACCTTTTCCAACAATTTCAGTATAAGTATCACGTGGGATACTTACTGTTTTCATTGAATTATTTTTAGGATTTAATGTAATGACCATTAAGGAATCTGAACGTCCTTTGTCTTCACCGCGCTCATCGGCACCTAGTAATAGAATTGAAACTGGTTCAGATTTATTAATTTTTGCTTCTTGTTTATTATTTTTATCACGCTCTAAAGGTTTATGAACTTCATTTAATGTATTTGAGACTTTAGAATATACATTATAAGCGTAAACTCCTCCACCTATAACTAATACTCCTATGATTCCTAATATCCAAAGTAGGATTTTCTTTTTCATTATTATAGACCTCTTCTTTCCATCACTCTGAATAAATATCCAGATAATAAAAATAACACTTTAGTCTATTATACTAAGGATGCTAGACTATAACCAGATTATTTCATTTTATAATACTCTACATACCAATTAGCGAACTCTTGTAAACCTTTTTCTATAGATGTCTCAGGTTTAAAATCTACAGCCTTCTGTAATAAATCTGTAGATGCATAAGTAGCTGGTACATCTCCTGGTTTGATAGGCTCAAATACCTTTTCAAATGCAACTTCTCTCCCTAGCGCTTTACCTAGTGTCTTCTCTAACGTTTCGATAAACACCATTAGTTTTTCAGGGTTATTATTTCCAATATTGAATACTTTATGCTTAACATCATCTTGAGGTGGATTACTTAAAAGTCGTTGAATTCCTTCAACGATATCATCTATATAAGTAAAATCACGATACAGATCGTTTTCAAAATCACCATTATTAAATATTTTAATCGAATCACCAGCAAAATATTTATTAGTAAAGCCAAAATAAGCCATATCCGGACGCCCCATAGGACCATACACTGTAAAGAAACGAAGTCCAGTTGCAGGGATTTGGTACAAGTGACTATATGTATGAGCCATTAACTCATTTGATTTCTTAGTAGAAGCATAAAGCGAGACTGGGTTGTCTACAAAATCTGTTTCCTCAAATGGTACCTTTTTATTAGCTCCATAAACAGAACTTGATGATGCGTATACAAGATGATCAACAGGGAAATGTCTACATGCTTCAAGAATATTATAAAAACCAATGATATTACTTTGAATGTATACATCTGGATTTTCAATTGAATATCTCACACCAGCTTGCGCAGCCAAATTCACTACAATATTAGGCTTATACTCTTCAAAGAGCTTAGTAATCATATCCTTATCAGAAATATCACCTTCAATAAAAGTAAATTTTTCATAGGGCTTTAATTGTTCTAAACGAGCATATTTAAGATTTACATCATAATAGTCATTCATATTATCAATACCTATTACTTTGCAACCTTGAGCTAGTAATTTTTCAGATAAAAAGTATCCTACAAAACCAGCTGCTCCAGTAATAAGATATGTTTTACTATTATCTAGAGGCTTGTAGTTCAATGTTATTCAACTCCTTCATACGATCTCTATTTGTTGATTTTCTGCCAATGGAATGATATTCTATGCCCACTTCTTGCATTGCTTGAACATCATAAATATTTCTTCCATCATAAATTAGTGGTGTTCTCATTAACTTTTTATAAATCTCTGGAGTTAATGCTTTCACTTCTCCCCACTCGGTGAAGATAAAGCAAACATTTGCCCCTTCTAACGCCTGTTCAATGTCTGTAACATATGTGATATTTCCATTCTTATTTCTTCCCTCAGGATATACTTTTGCAAAATTATTTGCACCGACTGGATCAAAAGCATAAATGTCTGCACCTTGCTCTAATAATAGAGGAATATTTTCAAGGGATGCAGCTTCTCTTAAATCATCTGTACCAGGTTTAAATGTTAAACCCAACACCGCTACTTTAAGACCGTTAAAAGTAATTAACCGCTGACTCGCCTTTTTGTATAATAAAGTCTTTTGATCTTTATTCACATCAATTGCAGCCTTTACTGTTCTTAACTCGTAACCATTTTGTCTTGCTAAATATTCTAATGCTTTCGTATCTTTAGGGAAGCATGAACCTCCAAATCCAATACCTGCATTTAAAAACTTACTTCCAATACGCTCATCAAAACTCATACCTTTTGCAACATCTTGAATATCTGCTCCGACCAATTCACAAAGATTTGCAATATCATTCATGTAAGAAATTTTAAGAGCTAGGAAATCATTAGATGCATATTTAATCATTTCAGCTGAACGTCTGTTTACTGAAACGATAGGTAAATGAAATGGCTTATAAAGATTCGTTAATACTTCTTCTGCCCATTTACTTTCTGTACCGATAACAATTCTTTCTGCATATAACGTATCATGAACAGCGGAACCTTGAGCTAAAAATTCTGGGTTTGATGCCACTTCAACTTTCACATTATTAACTAAAAAGTCTTGAATAAACTGCTCCACTTTATCATTTGTTCCAATTGGAACAGTTGATTTTACAACAACAAGACAATCTCTTTCTACACTTTCAGCGATTTGTTTTGCCACGGTTGCAATATATGAAAGGTTTGCAGAACCATCAGCTTGTTCTGGAGTCCCAACTCCAATAAAAATAGCATCTGCATCTTTGTATGCTAACTTGTAATCCGTTGTATAATTAATTCTTCCTCCAGCATAATTTTTCTGCATTAAATTCTCTAAATCAGCTTCATAAATTGGTGAAACGCCGGATTTCATTAAATCTACTTTTTTTTCATCGATATCCACGCAAGTTACTTGATGCCCAACTTCTGCAAAACATACACCTGCTACTAGACCAACATAACCTGTTCCAGCCACTGCTATTTTATACATGGTTACACCTTCCCCTTCTTTTTATTTCTATAATCAAAATCGATTCCTGATGAGTCGATATCCTTGCTTCACATAATTCCAGTTTTGATAACCTAAAAATACCATTATCAATAACAAAATAATTATATTAATAACTAAATTCGAGTTCAAACATACCACAGTAATTCCCAAAAACAAAGCCGTCATTCCTACAATTGGCATCCATTTCATTTTAAAATCTATATATTTATTAATCAATCTATAACGCATCAACATCATGACTATACCACCCATGATTTGACCAATAATAACTGCGTAAATCCCAATTATGGAAATTAACCCGTAAGATAAAGCTACAGTAACCAAAGCACCCATTACAGTCGTTGTAAATTGATACTTTGTCTTATTTATGGCCTGGAAAACCGAACCCAAATTGGATGACATAGTTGTAGCAACCGCATATAGCAATAACCAAGGTGCATACTGCATTGAAGTATAGTAATCCGTCTTATGAATAATATTATAAAAAATTACTATTAAGGGAACCGCAATTAAAATTATTGATTGAAATATCTTAAAAATACTTTCTATCGTTCTAGTGAAATTAGAATTAAATCCCTTTGTTTTTGCTGAAGTAATAGCCTCTTCAATAATCGCCATAGTCACAACTGACCCTATCATAGTTACAATTAAAGAAAATTTACTTGCAAATGAGAAGAGCCCATTTGCATCCATACTTATCTTTTTTGTAATAATAAATCTTCCAAATGCAGACATTAACCATATTGAAGTTAAATTGAGTACTAAAGGGGCTGAAAACATCAACATCCTTTTAAGCATATCAATCTTAAAGTATTTCATTTTAATATACTGCCAAACATTTATTTTACTTTCAATGAAAATCAAAATTGAAGCTTGTCCAAAAATATAAGAAATGAAAAGCCCTTGAATTCCTAACTTAAAAATGCACACCAATAGCACTACTAAAATAAAATTAATTATTGTACCAATTATACCCGCGTATACATAAACTCTATTTTCCTCGAAAGCTCTTGCGAAATATTGCCATATATTTGCTAATCCATAGCTTGCAAACATTATAGCTATTGATAACATAACCCTTGTTTCATCCATAAATAGATTCCCATATATAACTATCCCTATTATAAGGATGCATGTCATAAACAAACTAAAAATCGCTGATGTTGCAATTGCTGTCTTTTTTTCAATTTCATCTTTTTCCGATAATATAAACCTTAAGACTGCCTCCCAAATTGCAATATATATACACGGGATTAGAATACTCATGATTGTAAGTGTATAATCGTAATACCCTAAAACATCTGCCGAAACGTAAAATGCATATATTGGGATTAATAATACCGATAATACTTTTGAGGACAACATACCAATAAAATAAATGCCAACCTTTTTATTAAAACTGCTTCCTAGCATAAGATAATAATTTCCCTTTCTATTCTAAAATAAACAATCATTCATATCATCCTAAATGAGTGCTAAAATCAGATGATTCAATGTGTTTCTAATACTAAACATAACTTAAGACTAAATATACTTTTGTCGAACAACAACTTAAATTCCAAAATAATTAAAAATTCACTTATACATAAATTCTACTTTTAGGAATATAAAGTAAGTAACAATGGTTTTATATTGGGGATTTTGAACCTTAGTTCATAGATTACATGGGCTTTTTCCTGCTTGGTAATGTTCCCTTTTTTCATACTACAGTATTCACCTTTTCTAAGTACACGTTTCTATACGAGGTCTCACTGATTTAGCTTGTAACACTTCAATTTCAACCTATCTTTTGATTCTTAACTTTTATTTTTTACGAGTACATCCTTATATTGATCTTTAACCCAAAAAGCTGCACTCCAATTGTTGCACTATGTCTAACAATTGGAGTGCAGTTCAATTCAGATTAAACGTTGATAATCTGCAACACATTTATTTCCTAATATTAACACTATTATTACTCGATCTAAATGGCAGGTTTCTCACTATTAATATAAGAATACATAGAACAAGCAAACCATAAAACCAATCTTTTAATTGGACATGTAATTCATTTCTTGTCATTGGAATAAAAAAATGCAAAGTTGATGCAACAAAAAAGAATTTAAGTGGCCTTTCCATATAAATCATTGTTTTATCTATATATATCATCGATGTAACTAAATAACCCACAATAATTAATATTAGAGGTGCAAAAAATGGTCCTGCATTTAGTAAAGCTTCAGCAACAATAGAGAAACCAGCTCCCCAAGATAACCCTAAATACCCCTGGGAAAACCATGCACTTGGTAAAGCAAACGGAATATCTAAAAGATATATAACCTTATTTGTGACCATCCCAAGTATGGCAAGCAAATAAGTATTACCATAGGGCCATACATCCCACCCATACTTTTGTAATACAATAGCAGGTTTCATTGAACCACCCATTTCAAAAATAGCCCCTATAATAGGTGATTCCTCAAAAGAGATGGATTCAAATGCCTGCGCAATAGTAGCACTAGATAAACCCGTATCTCTTACAGATACTATGGCTGTAATGAAATATAAAAAAACAATACCAACAACCATATATTTCACGAACTTCTTAAACTTTATCGGTTTATAGCATGCATGACTAAGCCAAGCTAAAATTATGATTTTATACACCCACGATCCCCTATCTCCAGCAAGCAAGTTTAAAAACATATAGATAGAAAAAATTATATAAACAACTACTTGAACCTTTCTATTGTACTTACTACCTATTAATAGCCCCACTAAACATGGGAAGAACATTCTTTGCAACAAACCTATAAACGTCGCATCAGTGCTAGCTAAATCTGAATAATATAAAGAATTATATCCATAAATACTTGCTAACCGAAGTTCTGAATAGCTATTGTATAATTCAAGAGGAATAACTACTAAGCTCACTATTAAGCAAACGTAAAATATTGAATTCAAAGTTCTTTTATTATAATCCTTAAAAATAGTAGGGTTATCTTCCATCGCTTTGACACTTTTCTTAGCTCTGTTCTTATAACATAAAACTGCACCGCTATGAAACATTAAAATACATGCTAGCGTTAATCCTTGAGCATGAACAATATCCTCACCACTTGGTGTTCCAAACCCATTAAACATAGGTACTTTTCCAATTTCAGATGGGTTATGGATACCAAATGCCCACATAAAACACTGCCCAAAGTTAAATAGAAAGAAAAATAACATGAATATCGTATACGGAGAGAATATAGTTCCTGATAATTTATACCACGTTGTAATAACATATACCACCAAGAAAATTCCCAACCAGCTAAGCGCGAAAATTATTTCATTATAACTTGCAACAGTGTTACCTAATGACAACGTCATTAGGTATAATAGGTATCCGAACACCGCTAATAAAATAGTAATGCTCCCAATTTCCATATTTCGCCTTTTTATTTCCACCTTTTGAATATATCGATTACCACTCATGATTACCTCTATAAATTTTTTGGGCAAACTCTACCCAAATTTTTGCGATTTTCTCTGATTGTAAATCTTTTCTTATTTTGCGTGCTTCATATGATAGATTTTTTGCGAATTTTTTATCAGATAAAATCTGATTCATTGCTTGAACTAATCCATCAGTATCTCTGACTTTTATAAGTATCCCATTCTCTTCATTCTTAATAAACATCTTTGCTCCACCTATAGGTGAATCAGTTGAAATTACTGGTACCCCTATAGCCAATGCTTCAAGCATAGAATTTGAAATCCCTTCATAATCGGAGGGAATAACAAATAAATCTGAATTCGCCATCTCAGTATGAATATCATTAGAAAATCCCGGTATTGTAACCTTATCACTTAATCCCAAATGCTCTATTTGATTTAATAATTCCTCTCGTAATTCTCCTACACCAAATATTTTAAGTTTATATTCTGGAAAACTATCCTTTATCCTTGAATAAGCATTTATTAGCATTGGGAGATTTTTTTGTCTATTTAACCTACTAGCTGTGATGATTGTCTTTTCTGAACTATTCTCATTCCAATAGGGTAAATCAGATATGATAGGATTTGGAATTACAACTCCTTTTTCTTGTATCCGAGATGAAAAATATTTCTTTGCATCCTCTGTTTGAAAAACAAATCCATCACAAAACCTATATAAAAAATCTCTTACTTTTCTTATCCCTTTACTTCCAGGATATTGGTAGGGATCATTTCTCTCCGATACTATCAATTTATTTGGTAAAAAAGTACGTGATACAATAGTATATATATTAATTGTTGTATCAAAAGAAATAATTAAATCTGGATTCTGCTGTTTAATTAATTGACGAGTCCTACGCAATATCCCCATGACCCTTAGCATTTTATTTTTGTATTTCTGATTTATTGGATATAGCGTAATCCTTTTGTCAGTTACATAATTGTTATTATCACCAAAAACTGTAACAATACTAACTTCATACCCTTTTCTAATCATCTCTTTTGCTAAAATGGATATTACTCTTTCTGCCCCACCATTACTAAGAACCCCAATTACAAACATCACTTTTTTCATTTCCAATTTCCACCTACACTCCTGTTATTTCCAGCTAATCACAACCATTATTTATGACCTCATCAAGAATAGGAACGATGTAATCTTAGCTTTTTATTCGATTAATTTATTTCTGAAAAATTTTTTCATGATGCTTCATGAGCATTTTTGTAGGTATTAATCCTACAAGAAGGGGTCTATACGCATATATAGAATATTTCACAGGAATATCCAGCTTTCTACGCCATTTCTTTTTAAGCCTATATTCACAAAATCGATATTTATATTTTCGTTTACCATATGAACCTCTTGATTCATAATAATCAAATAATATATCCCCAAGGTTAAATCCTTTATAACCTTTTTCATATAATTTACACCATAAATCAAAATCTTCCGTCCTTTCAGTTTCGGGACCTGTCGTATATCCCCCAACATCAACCACGGCTTGTTTCCGCATCATTACTGATGGATGGGCGAAAGTTTTTCCAAGATAAATATCAAGAGGTGTTCTTTCACCCTCTTCTATACTTTTCCCCCAAACACCATTATCATCATACATATTTCGGCTCGTGCCTACTATTGCATACTCTAAATGGGAATCTAAAAAATCCACTTGTTTTTCAAATCTGTTTAGATGTGAAATATCATCATCATCCATTCTAGCTATATATTCTCCTTTAGCTATCTTTAAACAGTTATTAAGCGTTGGGGCAAGCCCTGAATTCTTTGGATTGCGTATAAATTTAATTCTATTATCTTTAGCAACCCATTTTTCAATTATTTCAATGCTATTATCAGTTGAGCCGTCGTCACATATAATTAATTCAAAATCAGTAAATGTTTGCTCAAGTATTGATTTAATTGCAGTTTTTATTTTATTAGCTCCATTGTAAACACCCATTATTACCGATATCTTTGGCATTAAACTTCCCCCTCTCTATAATCTTTGTCTTTAGTTAAAATTTCATTTGATGTCTTATCTAACTGAACTTGTGAATATATTTCCTGCATTCTTTGTACAATGTTCCTAATATCAAAAGCTTTAATAGCCTCTTTATTATTCACGTCAATCCTATTCCCATTACACATTAGAACCTTATTAATACTCTTAGCAAACTCTTCAAAATCATTTGGTTTTACTAACTGGCCACTTTCACTATTTTCCATTAAATCTCTATTCCCTCTGATATCTGAACAAATAACCGGTAAACCACATGCCATCGCTTCCATCAAAGCCACAGATAATCCTTCCCTAAATGAAGGAAATACAAAGATCTCTGCTGCCTTACAGATTTCAATTATATCTTTACGATACCCTAATAGCTTCACACGATTCTCTAATCCTAATTCTTTAGACAAGCTTCTTAAATTATCTTCTAAAGGTCCCCGTCCACATATTACATAATAAATAGCTGGATTATTTAACTTTGCTAGCGCTCTAATAACAGTTTCATGATTTTTATTTTTATTAAGTTCACCAACCGATAGAATAATGACAGCATCTTCTGGCAATCCCAGCTCCTTACGTTTCAATGATTTATCTACAAGTATCGTATCAAACCTTTGGGTATCAAGCCCTACTCCAGGAATATACACCACTCTATCCGCTTTAAAAGAATTTTTGGCTCTATTATAGTCTTCTTTATTTATAGTAATAAGTATATCAGTATACTTTGCTAAACATTTTTCGATAGGATAATATACCAACCAATTTATAAGTGGAGCACCTTTGAAAAAATGAAATCCATGTGCAGTGTATATTACTTTTACACCCTGCATTTTCTTACATGCAAGCCTCACACATGCTGAAGCAACAGGTGTGTGTGTATGAATTAAATCATATCCCTCGTTTTTTATAAGCTTTTTCAAATTTTTATATGCTAAATAATTTTTTCTATCCAAGGGAGAGCGTTGGAATTCTATATTGTGTATTTTGCATCCCATTTTAATTAGTTCAGGATTAACCTCTTGCACAATATTAAAGGCCATATCAACCTGATGCCCTTGTTCCACTAAAAGTTGTATATGTGGTATTAAAAAAGTATTTACAGTATTGGATATGGTCGTAACATATAATATTTTCATTTTTAACTCTCTAATCTCCTATCTAGAATTACTTCTAACACCTTCTCCTTATTAACCATGACCAATTATACTCTTATCTTAGAAACAAGTTTTTGTTACATCCGCAATAAACTTGCTATTTACAAAGCTTCTTATTAATTATCTGATTCAATTCCTTCAAAGAATAAATTGAATAATCTTCCTTAACTTCATTCAAATAACTCTTTTCACTATAAACTCCATCCCGATAAATTCTTACAGTCTGTATTGGATAAATAGAACTTATATGAAAATCTTTTTCTGGATTATCTCCAATATAAATCATTTCATTAAATTCAGTGTTTAATTTTTCTTTCATAGTCTCAAATGCCCTAGGGTGTGGCTTCCAGAACTCTCTTCCCAATTTATCAGTGATAATAATTTCATCAAAATAATTACTGGCCTTTATTGCATCTATTTTTTGTTGCTGAGCATTTGCATAACCATCTGTTATAATACCTAAATTTAACCCTTTTTCCTTTAGGCTTTTCAGACATGGTAATACATCCTCAAAAAAATCTATCGTTGGCACATGGTTACGATAAGCTTCTACTAGTTCTAATACATCATTTTGATTATAGATAACTCCAATCATATCAAACATTCTATTAAATACATTTTTAGTATCTTCATTAAATAAGGTTATTAATATTTGATACAGTTCTTGTTCATCTTTTTGAAGTTTTTTACTTAGTAATTTTGAGATATGTTTATAGCCACTTTCGATATACCTTTTCTCAGAGATAAGTGTATCATCTAAATCAAATATAACTGATTTTATCATTTTACTAACTCCATGTTCTCATCTAAACATATACTACTATCAAACCTAATAAATGTAAGGTTTTCTCGATAGTTTTCATTATAGTTTAATGTTTGTCCCATTAATAAGCGCAACAAATTACCACATGAATCTGCACCACTTTGAATACTCATTGGAGCTCCTCCACCGAATCTTGGATTGATTTCAATGTACTCAATCCCCTTCTTTGTCTTCATAAGTTGAACAGTTATATGTCCAGTTGGCTGGAGTGTCTTCATTAATTTAATTACATCATTAATAATCTCTCGATCCTTTACAATCTTCCCTTTTGAAATTTCACCACTACGTGTAGCTATTCTTAATCGTGGAACTACTGTAATTACATTCCCTTGAAAATCTAAAAATACATCAACCGTAAATTCTTCCCCTTCCATAAAATCTTGGGTCAGGGGCTCATTGATAAAACTTTTATATGTCTTTAATTCCGCTAAATTATTTACTTTAAATGTATTAACACTTGAACTTCCAGATTTAGGTTTGATAAATAAAGGAAACTGTATGTTCTCCCCACAAATTAATTCCTCATCTGTATACATTTTTGGAACTCCAAAACCTTCTTCTTCTAAAAATCTTTGTGTATTGATTTTATCCCTGCAAATTTTAATAACCTTTGAATCGGATATCAATACCTTAGCATGCGTTTTTTCCTCAATAAACTCCTTGTTCTCCGCAAGTAGCAATAAATCTGTATCAATCGTTGGGACAATTAACGAAATATTTTCTTGATTACAGATGTTTATAATCTCTTCAATATAATTTGGTTCACTAATTCGTGGTAACTTACAAGTTCTATCTGCAAAATATAGCGCTGGTGCCGTATTAGAACAGTCACCTGCTACAATATTACCTTTAACATTTAAATCTCTCATTGCTTTTTGAAAATGTTGCACTAGCTCTACGCGTCTTCCCGCACTTAAAATTAAAATATTAATTTCTCTCATTATTTTCCCTCACTTTACTACCTTCAAAATATTCCATTGTAGCTGCAGTTTCTGAATTAATTCCTTCTCTAATAAAAACCTTCTTAATTGTTAAAAGGATAATCTTCCAATCCGTAGTAAAACTTACATTATCTACATACTCTACATCGTAATTAAATTTCTCTTCCCAACTAATAGCATTCCGACCATTGACTTGCGCTAACCCTGACAATCCAGGCCTAACTTCATGACGACGCTTTTGATGTTCATTGTATAGTGGTAAATACTGAACTAATAAAGGCCTTGGTCCTATAATTGACATATCACCTTTAAAAATATTAAACAGCCCAGGTAATTCATCAAGTGATGTCGAACGTAAAAACTTACCGAACTTAGTAAGCCTCACACTATCAGGTAATAGCTCACCATTTTCATTTTTTTCATCTGTCATTGTTCTAAATTTATACATCTTAAAAATAGTTCTATTTAATCCAGGTCGCTCTTGTTTAAATAATACCGGACTACCTAACTTTGTTTTTACAAGAAAAGCCACTATAAGGAATACTGGACTAAGCATTATAATAGCAATTAAAGACAGTATAAAATCCATTGGCCTTTTTATAAACCTACCATAGATGCCAACTTTAGAACTCCTCATTATGCTATCCACAACCCTTTAATAATTTTCACAACTTTTTCTAGATCTGCTTCTGTCATCTTCGTATCGCTTGGTAAACATATACCATTCTCAAAAAGTTTTTCTGATACATCTGTACCAACAAAATCATATTTCTCAAAGAATGGTTGCATATGCATTGGCTTCCAAACCGGCCTAGATTCAATATTTTCTTTTTCAAGGGCTTCCATCACATCTATTGGACGGATCTTACCGTTTAGTGTCATAGAACTTAGCCAATAGTTTGGTTCATTCCACCCATTACTAGGCATAAATTCAATTCCTTCAAGATTTCCTAGTTCTCTCTTATAAAAATCAAATATGTATCTTTTCTTCTGAACCCTTTGATCTAAAACTTTAAGCTGTCCTCTACCAATACCAGCAACTACATTACTCATACGATAGTTAAAACCTAATTCACTATGTTGATAATGTCTGGCTTGATCTCTACTTTGAGTAGCCCAAAATCTTACCTTTGAAACTCTTTCTTCATTATTAGAAACGAGCATACCACCACCAGAGGTTGTAATAATCTTATTTCCATTAAAAGAGAAAATACCATAATTACCAAAACTTCCAGTATGCTTTCCTTTATAGTACGTTCCTAAAGATTCCGCAGCATCTTCAATTAAAGTAACATCGTATTTTTTACAAAGTTCAACAATCTTATCCATATCCGCAGAAAGACCATATAAATGGACTACTATAACTGCCTTTACGTTCGGATACTTTTTAAAAGCCTCTTCCAAAGCTTTAGGACACATATTCCAAGTTTCATAGTCACTATCTATGAAAACAGGTGTAGCATTCTGATAAATGATAGGGTTTGCAGTAGCCGAGAATGTAAGTGTTTGGCAGAAAACAATATCTCCCTCCCCTACTCCTGCCGCTTTTAAAGCCAAATGAATTGCAGCTGTCCCAGAAGATAGCGCTGCAGCTTCCTTAGAACCAACTTTTGCGGCTAATTCTCTTTCAAATCCATTTACATTTTCCCCGAGTGGCGCAATCCAATTAGTATCGAAAGCTTCCTTAACATAATGCATTTCATAACCTTCATCACTCATATGTGGTGATGAAAGAAATATTCTGTCTCCCATTTAAAAAACTTCCTTCCCTTAAATTAGTTTTTAAGATTAACTTTATTATTTGCAATATCTAATAATCGTTCTCTTATTTCTTCTTTACTAATTCCTTCAAAATCATTCATAAACTGCCTTAAAATCCCTTGATCAATTAAAACAGCTTTTCCTATATGAATTTTAGGGAATATTTGCTCTGGATGAATCTCACCTTCATTTAATAACTCTTCATACATTTTCTCGCCTGGTCTTAATCCAGTAAATTCGATTCCAATTTCCTCAATAGAATAACCCGAAAGAGTGATTAAGTTTTTAGCTAAATCAACAATCTTCACTGGATCTCCCATATCGAGAACAAATAACTCTCCACCTCTAGCTAATGTACCAGCCTGAATTACTAACCTAGAAGCTTCTGGTATTGTCATAAAGTAACGAATCATATCAGGGTGAGTAACTGTTACAGGTCCGCCTTTTTGAATTTGCTTCTTAAATAGTGGGATTACACTTCCCCTACTTCCAAGAACATTACCAAATCTAACCGCAACAAAACGCGTACTAGTACTTACAGATGCCATATGTTGCACAATCATTTCTGCAAATCGTTTTGTAGCCCCCATTACATTTGTCGGATTTACAGCTTTATCTGTAGAAACCATAACAAACGTATTCACTTTAAACGTATCTGCTGCTTCAGCTACATTTTTCGTACCAAAAATGTTATTTTTAACAGCTTCTTCTGGATTACGTTCCATTAAAGGAACATGCTTATGTGCAGCCGCATGATATACAATATACGGTTGATGCTTCTTCATTATTTCAAAGATTTTATGACGATCTTGAATATCAGCAATTTCTGTTGTTATTTCCACAGAATCTTTATAAGTGACTCTCATTTCCATCTCAATATTATAAATACTGTTCTCACCATGTCCTAAAAGAACAATTTTAGCCGGTTTATATTTCATCACTTGGCGACAAATTTCTGATCCAATTGATCCACCAGCGCCTGTTACTAAAATTGTTTTACCTGTAATCTTCTCTCCAATTCCTGCATCATCTAGCTTTATTGGTTCTCTCCCTAATAAATCCTCTACTTGTACATCACGGAATTCATTAACAGAGAGTTTTCCATCTAAAAGATCTTCAAGCATCGGTACAATTTGCGTTTTCGCCTTTGTCTTTCTACACTTCTCAAAAATTTCATTGATTTGACTTCTATTTAAAGAAGGAATAGCGATGATAATATGTTCTATATCATTATCTTCTACAATTTCTTGAATATGATTTGTTGTTCCAACAACTGGAACATTATAAATCTCCAATTTTTGCTTATTTCTATCGTCATCAACAAACGCAATTGGATATAAATCTGCTTCTTTATTATGTTGTAATTGACGTACTACCATCGTTCCTGCTGAACCCGCACCAATAATTAATGTTCGTTTTTTATTAGTAGCTTTTGTAATATATGTATCACGGAACATACGCCATACGAAGCGAGAACCGCCAATTAATAGTAAATGCAACATCCATGCGATTGCTAAAATTCGAACATAAATATCGTGATTAATAATTTGTTGAACAATTGCTGTTACTAGAATTGATAGCGTAATCGCCTTAAATATTTGCTTTAGCTCTCCAATACTTGCATATTCCCACGCCTTGTTATACAACTTATAAATAGCTGCAAAAACATGATGACTACACAATAATGTAATAGAACTAATAACTACTGTCATAGGAATTTTGTTTAATACATTTGGATGTATAAACCAATAACTTAAATACACGGCAGTTAATACGATAAATGAATCTAATAAAATTAATAATGAGAGCCGTCTTCGATAACTCAATATACCTGTTCCCTTCTTTATATAATTCTTATCTTATTCATAATAAAAAAGGACATTCTCTTATGAATGGACCTCTTCCTTTTTTACAAGTTCCTTCATATACTTCATTAACTCTACATTTAATTCTTCATTTTGTAGCGCCATCTCAATCGTCGTCTTAATAAATCCAAACTTCTCCCCAACATCGTAACGCGTACCCTCAAAGTCATACGCAAATACACGTTGAACTTCATTTAATCGTTGAATGGCATCTGTTAATTGGATTTCTCCACCCGCACCTGTTTGTTGATTTTCAAGGAACATAAAAATTTCTGGCGTTAATACGTAACGTCCCATAATTGCTAAATTTGATGGTGCAGTTCCTTGAACTGGCTTCTCCACAAATTGACGTACTTGATAACGGCGATCGCTTTGTTCAATTGGATCGATAATACCGTAACGATGTGTTTCGTTTTCAGGTACTGTTTGTACACCAATAACTGACGACTGTGTACCTTCATATTGATCCATTAATTGACGTAAACAAGGCGTTTCTGCTTGCACAATATCATCACCAAGTAATACAGCAAATGGTTCGTTTCCAATAAACTTACGTGCACACCATACTGCATGCCCTAGACCTTTTGGTTCCTTTTGTCTTATGTAATGAATATTAATTTTTGAGGAAGCTTGTACTTTTTCTAGCATCTCATGCTTCCCTTTTTCTAGTAAGCTTTGCTCCAATTCAAAGGAATGGTCAAAATGATCTTCAATGGCACGTTTACCTTTTCCAGTAACAATAATAATATCTTCAATTCCTGATTCTATCGCTTCTTCTACTATGTATTGAATTGTCGGTTTATCAACGATAGGTAACATTTCTTTCGGCATCGCTTTCGTTGCTGGTAAAAACCTTGTCCCCAGTCCAGCAGCTGGAATAATTGCTTTTCTTACTTTTTTCAAATCTAGTACCCCCAAAAATAAATTATTATATTTATATGTAACAATAACAAAAACCCTACCTATGGAGTCATAGTTATAACTCCATAGGTAGAGTTTCTATTAGAAATAAATTATGGGCATCTAACCCATCCTCACGTCATACTCCCGACGACAAGCGTCTAAGGTAGGTTCGAAATAAAAATTTCTACCCACAGCACGACCGAGTGCCCCCATTGATAACGGTTAGGAGACATCACCCATTCTTTATTTAAAAAATACCGAACAATTTTTTACGGCGAATTTGTTCTGGATCTTCTTTATAAATTGCTTTCCCGCTAATTAATAAATATGGATTCTCTTTCAAATCACTCATAACACTCATTCCAAATTCTTTCTCAATTAGTTCATAGCTTTCTGCTAAATGAAATCCTCTCGACGTCGTGTTATGCGCATCTGATGCGATCATATGTGTTAAATTATGTTCCACAAGCTGTAGTGAGAATTTTTTAATCTTTTTACCAAACTTTCCAAGCAAACTACCTGCTGTCACTTGTGTTAATGCACCTTTATTTACAATGTTATATAACTTATCTGGTCGCTCGATTAACTCGGCATTACGTTCTGGATGAACGATAATTGGAATCATTCCCTTTACACGTAATTCGTATAATAATTGTTCGGTATAACGAGGTACGTGATTTGATGGGAATTCAATGAATATGTATTTATTTGTTTCATTTAAAGTAACGATTTTACCAGCCTCATAGTCTTCTAATAAATCACCATATAACCTGACCTCTTGCCCCGGTAAAATAGTAAGTGGAATATTATGTTGTTGTAGTTCATCATTTAGTTGTTTTATGTGATGAATAATTGAGGTACGTTCATTTACATATTTGCCATTTTGATGGTGCGGCGTTGCGACAATTGTATGTATTCCTTCTGAAACGGCTTGTTGCGCCATGGCTAAACTATCTGTTACTGTCTGTGCACCGTCATCGATACCAGGTAAAATGTGACAATGTAAATCTATCATTTGTTTCATCCTCCCTCTCTCCTATAAAGATCTTTTTTCCCTTGAATATGAGATATCGCTCATATTCAAGGGAAAAAAGGAGATATGTTTCAACCATATCTCACTCTTTTAATTAGTTTGCACCGTAATAATAATATAAGCCTTCTTCACGTTTACGATCATTCAGAACAACGCCCAACAATTTACCTTTAGCTGATTCTAACAATCCTTTTGCTTTTACCGCTGTTTCTTTCTCTGTTGATTCACTACGAACAACAAGAATAGAAGCATCACATACATTTGCCATAATTTGCGCATCGGTTACAGCTAAAATTGGCGGCATATCAAAAATAACTAGATCGTACATACTATATGCTTGTCCAAGAAGTTCTTTCATTGATTTTGAACCTAACAATTCGGCCGGGTTTGGCGGGATTGGACCACAAGCTAAAAAGTGTAAATTGTCTACAGATGTCGTTTGTACACATTTTTCTAAGCGTTCACTATGTGTTAGTACGTTCGTGAGTCCAAAAATGTTATCTACTTGGAACATTTGATGCATTGCTGGTTTACGCATATCTGCATCAATTAATAATACTTTTTTTCCTTGTTGAGCAAAAACAACTGCCATATTCGCTGTCGTAGTCGTTTTTCCCTCACTCGGGTTAGCAGATGTTACCATTAATGAATGTAAATTCGTATCAATAGCTGCAAATTCAATATTCGTTCGAATATTACGATATTGTTCTGAAATTGGTGATTTCGGTTGTTGATGAGCAATTAATTGACGGCGTTGACGATGATTCTTTTTCTTTTTAAATAAATTAAGAGCCAATTGTTTGTCCCCTCACTTTTCTTGATGATGGAGCGTGTGATTTCACGTTCATTGTTTCTTCATCCATACGAGCTACAATTCCTAATACTGGTAAGCCAAGTAAGTTCTCTACATCTTCTTCTTTTTTAACCGTGTTATCTAAGTATTCTAATAAGAATGCAAGACCAACTGAAGCTATTAAACTAACAATGAAAGCAATCGCTACATTAAGCATAGGCGCTGGCTTAATTGGAGATTGATTTTCTGCAACTTCTGCTTTAGATAATACTGTTACGTTATCGACATTCATAATTTTTGCAACTTCACCTTTAAATACATCTGCAGTTGCATTAGCAATATCACGAGCTAGTTTTGGATCTTTATCCTCAGCTGTTACAGAGATTACTTGTGAATCCTTTTCATTTGCAACATTAATCTTTCCTGTTAGCGCTTGAGATGTCATATTTAAATTTAATTTTTCATTCACTTGTTCTAAGATTACTGGACTTTTAATGATAACCTTATATGTATTCGTTAATTGAATATTCGTTTGAATTTCACCAGCTTGGAACATTGCACCCTCTTGTTTCTTCTGGTTAACAAGAATTTGCGTCGAAGATTGATAGATTGGTGTCATGAAGAAAAAGCTAATGATAGCACTTACAATAGCTGCACCAAAGGCGATTACGAGGATCATTGCTAAACGTTTTTTTAAGATATGAAATAACTCTTTTAAACTAATTGTTTCTTCCATAGGTTCCTCCAACTTTCTAAAATTTACACATAGGAAAAATTATAACATATAAATCTTACATTTTTTATTTTTAATAATTCAGTTCTATATTTGTTCACAAGAAACAAGTTTAATCTTACAAAATAATCTTAAATATGACAACACATTCCAATGATTTCCCAAAAATTTTATCATATCATGCTTTTTACAATGTATAACTTGATAAATAATTTTCAGACAACAAAAAAGCCAACATTTTTTGTCGGCTTTTCATATTTTAGTAATAACCATACTGTTCTTTTTCTTCTCTTTTATCGTTCAAAACAACACCTAGTAGTTTTCCTGATGCTTTATCTAATATTTGTTTCGCTTTTACGATTTTATCTTTTTCCGTCTTTTCACTTCGTACAACGAGTACAATTCCATCACATTTATTCGCAAGTATTTGTGCATCTGTAACCGCAAGGACAGGTGGTGTATCAATTAATATAATATCAAACATGTTATACGCTTCTAGCAACGCCTCGTCCATTGCCCGACTCCCTAATAGTTCTGCTGGGTTTGGCGGGATTGGACCTGCTGCCATTAAATATACGTTCTCTATATCTGTTTTTTGAATGCATTGCATAAGTTTTGCTTGTCCTGATAATAAGTTTGTTAACCCATTCGAACTATGAATGGCAAATAAGTTTTGTATCGTCGGCTTACGCAAGTCAGCTCCAATTAATAAAACTTTCTTTCCTTGTTGTCCGAAAACAACTGCTAAGTTTGCGATTGTTGTTGTTTTCCCATCACCTGGATCTGCTGAAGTAACAATGATAGAACGAACATGATTATCTACAGATGTAAACTCAATGTTTGTACGAATGTTACGGTATTGTTCTGTAATACGCGATTTAGGCTCTTTATGTGTAATTAATTGTCGTAATGGTTTTCTTTTCTTTCTCCCGAACATATTCATAATCTCCTTTTGTGAAATGCGACATTTCCCTTTTCTCTCTTTTATGCTCGATTTCATACGTTTAATTAATTTTCTTGCTGATTTCCCCACATTTCATCATAATCAATAACATTCTACTTTGTCTTATTTAAGTACCTTAACAATATGACAATGCCCTTATTTCTTTATTACCTTTATCACTTATCCTGTTTTCTAGATAAATAATAAAGTAAGTATATGGTAATTCCCATCTATTTACAAGTTATTTTCTGATTAGTTTGTAAATTATCGTTTCATCGTTATATAGCAGAAATTAAAAAATCTCCTTGTCTTTTCACAAGGAGATTTTTTTAATTTCTATTCTTTTTTATCACCAATCGCAAATGTAATTTCTGCCTCACATGCAACCTCACCATCCACTGTTGCGATTGCTTTTCCTTTTCCAATCGGGCCGCGTACGCGTGTCATTTCTACTTCTAGACGAAGCTGATCACCTGGGCGTACTTGTTTTTTGAAACGGCAATTGTCGATACCTGCAAAGAAAGCAAGTCTTCCGCGGTTTTCTTCTTTCTTTAATACTGCAACTGCTCCGACTTGTGCTAATGCTTCTACAATAAGTACACCAGGCATAACTGCATAGTCAGGGAAGTGTCCGTTAAAGAATTCTTCGTTTGCGGATACATTTTTAATCCCAACCGCTCTTTTTCCTTCATCTACTTCTAATATTTTATCAACAAGTAAAAATGGATAGCGGTGAGGAATGATTTCTTTAATTTGTTCTATATTTAGCATGTAACAATCGCCCCTTTTGTAATATTGGTCTTACCACTTGGACATATTGCTATTATCCCATTTTGTTTATTATTTGTCATTACAAAGTAACATTTTATATTTAGTACGCCTTCCTAAAAAAAATGCACACACTCTATTCCATTAAAATAGTTGCACATTTTTGCAACTGACACGGAGGTGGAAAAGAGTGTATGCCCAAATTAGGGAAAGGCAATATGTATTGAAACATTATTTGCCTTAATGTCGTATTCGACTCATTATATTATAAACGTTTTCAAATAAGGAAATATTAAATTTAACCATATATATGAATATTTTACCTGTTTCCTTCATATTTCTCTATTTTCCTTCCATTTTCGCAAAAAAACAAAATAAAAAAATATAAAAACGAAAAAAAGAACTAAGGCGTCAGCCTTAGTTCTTTCAAATTATCTCAAAGCACGCTTTGGTAATCTGTCGATATTCTCTAACATAATACCTGTACCAACCGCAACGCAGTGCATTGGGTTTTCAGCAATTAATACTGGTACTTTTAGTTCTTCTGCTAGAAGCATGTCGATACCGTGTAGTAAAGCTCCACCGCCTGTTAGAATAACACCGCGGTCGATGATATCTGCAGATAATTCTGGTGGTGTGCGCTCTAGTACACCTTTTGCAGCTTGTACAATAACAGCTGCATTTTCTTTTAATGCTTCTGTAATTTCTTCAGAGCATACTGTAATTGTACGTGGTAAGCCTGTTACCATGTCACGTCCACGAATTTCAAGTTCTTCGCTACGTGCACCTGGGAATACTGTACCAACTTTAATTTTAATATCTTCTGAAGTACGTTCTCCGATTAATAGCTTATACTTACGTTTAATATAGTTTAAGATCTCCATATCAAACTTATCGCCAGCCATTTTGATAGAGGAAGAGGTAACAATATCACCCATAGATAGTACAGCGATATCTGTTGTACCTCCACCAATATCAACAACCATGTTACCGCTTGGTTGGAAGATTTCCATACCAGCACCAACTGCGGCTACTTTTGGTTCTTCTTCTAAAAATACTGTTTTACCACCTGAACGTTCAGCAGCTTCACGAATTGCTTTTTGTTCTACTGATGTAATATTTGTTGGACAACAAATTAAAATACGAGGTTTTGAAAAGAAGCTCTTTACGTCCAATTTGTTAATGAAATACTTTAACATTGCTTCTGTAATTTCGAAATCTGCTATTACACCATCTTTAAGCGGACGAATTGCTACAATATTACCAGGCGTACGTCCCACCATACTTCTCGCTTCTTCACCGACTGCTAATACTTTACCACTATTACGATCAATTGCCACAACAGATGGCTCGTTTAATACAATACCCTTACCTTTAACATGAATTAATACATTAGCCGTACCTAGGTCAATTCCGATATCTCGCGCAAACATTCCCGTTTTTTCCTCCTCGATATTCAAAATCAGGTTACACCCGAATTCTTTTCACCTAATTTCTGATTTTATCATAAATTTAACAGAAACGTAATATTCGCAAAAAGAATTCTTCTGAAAAATATTACCGAATGTGAACGGAATGTTTGCTACTGTAACATTATTGACGTACAGGCTTCTCTACATCTTCTTTTCTATACTTTTGCTTTGTTGCTTCTCCACCTCTTAAATGACGAATAGACTTATGATAATCAAGAATTTCTTTTACTTCATTTGCGAGCTCTGGATTAATCTCTGGTAGACGTTCTGTTAAATCTTTATGGACTGTACTCTTTGATACCCCAAATTCCTTTGCAATGACACGCACTGTCTTTCTTGTCTCCACGATATACTTACCAATCTTGATAGTTCTCTCTTTGATGTAATCGTGCACACCACTCGCCTCCCTAATTTGGATGTGAGAAGGGTGAAATGAGCCTCGCTGCATACGACTAAGAAGTAAGTGTGAGTGCTGTTTGTAAGCGTTAAACATTCTTGGATTTATAATGAAATGATTCACGATTTCTCACCTCAAACACTCTCTTTGCTTTGGTTTATACCATTGTATTGCCCGCACTACTGATATATGCTACATGTTCACTATTTTTGCGGACTAAGTTAAGAAAAATTACGTTTTTTTGTGAGAAATACGTTAAAACTGACTATTATGGCCAAAAAAAAATGACACCTTGTATAAAAGGCGTCATTCTTCTCGTTCCAATTCTTCTTCTAACAACTGATGGTGGGGAACCTCTTTCTTACCGGCAATATAATAATATAAAGTGAATAAAACAAACAATAAAATAATAGCAGTCGACAGAACAAATAAAAATGACACAGTATCCCCTCCCTTTTGTAATATATATTCGAGAATCTCGTCATTTTTCCTTGTTTTTGCAACTTTTTTCTCGAAATTGATTATTTTTATATAGAAATAAAAAAATCAGCTCTCCTAGTGAGAACTGATTTTTTCACTTTCTTATTCTTGTGAAGAAGAATCGTTAGATGATTCTGTAGAACCATTTGTTGATTTTTCTTCTTTCTTCGGTTCTTCTTTTTTGTCACTAGTTGAACCGCTTGTTGATTTCTCTTCTTTTTGAGACTTGTCTTCTGTTTTATTTTCTGGTTTCGTGCTCGTTGACTTCTCTTCTTTTTGAGATTTGTCATCAGCTTTTTTACCAGAAGCATTCGTAGCTTTTGCAGCACCTGCATCAGCTTTAATTTCTGTTACTGATTTATTTAAGTAACGTTCAGGATTCACAGCCACATTGTCTTTACGTACTTCAAAGTGAACGTGAGAGCCTGCCTCTTTATTCATTGCACTTAGACCGGATGTTCCTAATACTTCACCTTGTGCAACTCTTGCACCTTTTTCTACTTTCACACTGCCTAAGCTTTGATAAGATACCGCTACACCATTTCCACTATCAACTGTTACAACATAACCAAGAAGTGAATCTTTTTCAGCTTTCGTTACTGTACCACTTAAAGCAGCAGCAACATTGAATTCTTTTCCATTCTTCGCAGCAATGTCAATTCCTTTGTTTGGGGAATATGTGTTGTTATAAAAGACAAGTGCTTTTTCTTGTTCCGCCTCATTTGCTGCATCTTCATAGAATTTCTTCTGTACGACTACTTCCGCATTCGCGGCAGCTGGCATTTTCACTACTTCTGAAGATTTCGTTACTGGTACTGCTGGATCTTCCGATTGTGTATACGGTGTTGCTTGATCGTGGTTTGGAGTCTTCTTCGGATTAGCTCCTTGGAACCATAGCGCAACCATTAAGATTACCGCTGCACAAGCAATGTATAGTGCCGGAAACACCCATCTTTTTTGAAATAAATGTACTACCTTTTGCGACTTTTTATTATTTCTTCCTCGCATTCCATCATCACCTCAGCAATCATTTTGAACAATATTCACGTATCCTATACAACGCATAACTAATTACTTTTCGACAAAATCTGTAAAAATATGTATAAGAACTGTAAAATTTCCGAGGAAATGATAGAAAAAAGAAAAAACTGAGCGTTTCGGCTCAGTTTTTAGTCTAATTGTTTCTTTTTATACACAATAATACAAAGAATGATAAGACATATAGTCCAAATTGTATTGTTTAAAATATGTTCTTGAATCGCAATAAACCCTTCTCCCTTTATAACTTTTTGCAATGCCTCCATAACATGATTTGTCGGAAGAAGATTAACTACTTTTATAATAAATTCATTCTTAACCATTTCTTGTAGCATCGGCCCCATTATGAATATTATAAAAATCGGAAGCCCCAATATAGATGTTTGTGCTATATTTTGGGATAGTAAGCCAACTATAGTACCTAAAACGACACATAACAATGTTCCTATTAAAATAATAATAACTAGCATACCAATATTTCCTTTAAAAGTATCTAAAATCACTAAACTAATAAAACTAGATGCTAGTACAAAAAATACAGTTAATACACTTTTACCTAAAATAACTTCTATTGGACTTGCTGGAGACAACATCAATACTCGTAACGTGTGTTTTTCCTTCTCCTCTGCAATAATAATTGCTTGCACATAACTTCCCACCATGGTAATCGTCATTACAATAATAAAACCTGCAAAGAATTCTTTTACAGAATCCATATTACTATAGAATACAGCAAGTAGAATAGGTAATAGCGCCATTAATATAACTTGTGAGTTTTTACCTGCATCATTTATTTCTTTTCTTACAATAGCCGAAAACCGTTTCATTGAAAATGTCATTATAATCCCCTCCCAGTAACTTCAATAAAGATATCGCCTAAAGTTGGTTCGTGTGAATGAATGGATAGTAATTCTCCCTTTTTCATCCATTCTGAAATACGTTTTGCGCCTAATTCATCTTTTTGCACTACTTCTTTTTGTTTATCTTTTAATACGACCTCTATTTGATCCTTAGCGTATTGTAAGCGTAGGTTCTCTGGCGTATCAAGCGCTACAATTTCTCCGCCACAAAGGAAGGCAATACGGTTACAAAGCGTTTCTGCTTCATCCATGTTGTGAGTCGTTAAGAAAATGGTCGTTCCTTCTTCATTTAAGTCTTTTAAGATTTTATGAATGTTTTGAACGTTTACTGGATCGAGTGCAGATGTTGGTTCGTCTAAGAAGAGGATATCTGGTTTATGAAGGATTGCTCTTGCTAGTGTGACGCGTTGCTTCATTCCCTTTGATAGTTTCTTTACTGGTGTTTTTTTATCATCTAATAAATTTACTTGTGCTAGTACTTCATCGATTCGTTCTTTTTTACAATCGTATAGGTCACAAAATAATAGTAAGTTATCATAAATACTAAGTCTTTCATATAAGCCGCTGTTATCTGTTAAAATACCAATTCGTTTGTAATCGATGCTACTTGGTCCTGTAATATCTTTCCCTAATACTCTTACTGTTCCAACACTATGAAGCAATTGAGAAGTTAAAATTTTTACCGTTGTCGTCTTACCAGATCCACTCGGTCCAAGGAATCCGAAAATCTCTCCTTGCTTCACCTCAATATTTACATTTCGAAGTGCCGTTTTTCCATCGAAACTTTTCATTACATCTTTCATTTCAATTGCCAATGTCATTTCTTCATCCCCTTTGTTTTTCTTCTTTATAGATGAAAGTCGCTTTAGCGCTTTTCGTTCGTTTGTTTCGCTTTTCTTGACTCAATCATATGAAAAACAAAGGGTTTACGCAGTAAAATACCGGTAAAAGGAGTATTTTTACCGGTGAATGAATCGCATGTTAAGCTTATTGGAGCACTTTTTATAGCCCAATCACGCCTTTTAATTCATCCATGCGTCCTTTCGAAAGCGGGATTGAACTTTTTCTTTCGTCATCCAAAATTAAACTAAAACTATTACGAGTCCACGTAATCACTTCTCGTACTCTTTGTAAATTCACAAGATACGAGCGATGACATCTAAAGAAACCAAAACCTGTTAATCTTGCTTCTAGTTCACTTAATGTTAATGCACATACGAAATCACCTTCACGAACGTGAATATGCGTTACTCCGTTTTGCGTTTCAATGAAATGGATTTCCATCGGATCAAGTAAAATGATTTTATCGTTCACTTTCGCTGGTATTCTTTCTAACTTCATTTGCGGAATCATTTGAATGACTTTTTCTTCACCGACTTCTTCCACTTCCTCTTGCTCAATTTCTATCTTTTTCACACCATCGTTGTTTAATATGTATACATCCTCTGTTAACGAAAGGGCATCCGATAGAAATGATGACGTAATAAAGATTGCCTTTCCTTGCTCTTTCATTTTCATGATTGCTTTTCGAATAATAACCGTACTCTCTGTATCTACATTTTGCTCCGGTTCTTCCAAAATGATTAAATCCGGATTATGAATCATAATTCGTCCAATATGAAGACGACGCTTCTCTGAAAACGATAGTTTTTCTATTTTAACGTTTAGTTTATCTAGGAGACCAACAGACTTCACAACTTCTTCTATACTTATCTTTGATTCATAAAGCCCTATTAAAAACTTAAAGTATTCTTTCACCTTCAAACGATCATATGCCTCATCTTTCAAAAAACAAAAACCGATGCGGGAATAATTTTTCTTTCCAATTGCTTCTCCTTCAAACAATACATTGCCAGTCGACGCTTCTTCTTCACCAATAATGATGCGGTGTAACACTTTAGCTGTATGATTATTGCATTGCAAAACAATACATTGTCCTTTTTCAACCTTTAGCTCAATTTCTGGTAACTGGTTCGTCTTCCCTAACTGCTTTAACTCCAGTAGCGCCATTTCGTCTCCCCCAAATACTTTTTATCCTATTATATCAAACAATTAATGGAAAATTATTCTATTCCAAACAGAAGAAATAGGCACCAGAGTTCTGACACCTATTTCTTCACCATCAATTTTCCTTCATAATCATTCATCGTCTTTATTTCAACGCCTTTATAGTAATGAGCGACGATATCTGTATATTTCTTTCCTTCCGCTGCCATACCGTTCGCCCCGTATTGACTCATACCAACGCCGTGGCCAAAGCCTTTCGTTGTAACGATGATTTTATCTCCTTGTTGTTTCCACGTGAAATCGGAAGAACGTAAATCTAACTTTTCACGAACTTCTTTTCCTGTTAATGTTTTTCCTTGAAAAGCTACATCCTTTACGCGCTTTCCTTCCGTAAGGTCTTTAATGTTTCCAACCTTCCCGTCTGCCAGCACTTTCACACCGAGACGTTTTTGAAAATCAGCTACTGTAAATGTTTGCTCGCTCGTAAACTTTGGAGAGGCTTGATCCCACGGACTATCTACACTTTTCAAGTACGGATAATCATTTCCCCAATAATCAGCCGCATTTTCTGTCCGGCCATTACTCGTTGAAAAAAAAGATGCTGAAATTGGTTTTCCATCATATGTTAAAACTTGTCCTGCTGTTTTCGAAACGGCTTCTTCGATTTTCTTTACATTATTTTCGTAGTTATTGCCCCATTGCTTCTTCAATTCATCTTTGCTTTTGTACACTTGATCTTTCACCGTATCTGTCACGTCCGCATTATTTTTCTTTCCTCCGCTTAGCATACGTTGTACTACAAATGTTCTCGCTGCTAATGCCTGTGCCTTTAGTGCCTCTATTTCAAAACTGGCATTCATCTCAGAAGCTACTACACCGGTCACATACTCCTCCATAGGCAATGATTCTACCTTCTTCTGTTTCTCACGATATACAGCAACTTGAACCGCTGTATCTACTTTTCCTGGAGCTGGTATACTTTCTATCGCTGGAGGAGTTTTAGAGGCCGTTTCTTCCCCTACTTTTGCTTTCGCAAATGGGATAACAAGGGCTGCAGGTACAATGATAACGAGCGCTATTAAGAGCGCTACTGTAATAAAAAGTGGCTTTGAAAATTTCATCCTATTTTCCCCCAATATAAAAGCTTTACTCCATTCATTCTTATGGAACAACTCTTTCTTTTAGAACATACTTAAGGAGGAAGAGCATAAAACGTAAATTTTCTAAATATTTTTACTGGTACGTGCATAAGTATAGAATTTATTGACTATAACAGTAATAACCCAAAAAAATAGCCCCTATGTCAAAAGACATAGAGACTATTTCAATTAAGCGTGAAGATCAGAAACTTCTTGTTCTTTCACTTCTTCTACTTTTTCGTTTACACGTTCAATAGTTGCACCTAATGCAGCTAATTTCTTATGGAAATCTACATAACCACGGTCAAGATGTTTTAACTCAGTTACACGAGTATAACCTTCTGATACTAAACCAGCTAAGATTAATGCAGCTGCAGCACGTAAATCAGTTGCGCCTACTTCAGCACCTTGTAAGCTGTTTGGACCGTTCATAATAACAGAACGACCTTCAATTTTAATATCAGCATTCATACGACGGAATTCTTCAACGTGCATAAAGCGGTTTTCGAATACCGTTTCTGTAATCATGCTTGTTCCATCAGCTTGTAGTAATAATGCCATCATTTGTGATTGCATGTCTGTTGGGAAACCTGGGTGAGGCATAGTTTTAATATCAACCGCTTTTAACTTATCTGGGCCGATAACACGTACACCTTCGTTTTCCTCAATAATTTTAACACCCATTTCTTCCATTTTCGCTGTAATTGAGCGTAAATGTTCAGGTACAGCATTTTCAATTAAGATGTCTCCACCAGTAATTGCTGCTGCAACCATGAATGTTCCCGCTTCAATACGGTCAGGAATAATAGAGTGGTTTGCACCATATAATTTATCAACGCCTTCGATACGAATCGTTCCAGTTCCAGCTCCGCGTACTTTCGCTCCCATTGCATTTAAGAAGTTAGCTAAGTCAACGATTTCTGGTTCTTTCGCTGCGTTTTCAAGAATTGTTGTCCCTTTTGCTAATGTAGCTGCAGACATAATGTTTTCTGTCGCGCCTACGCTTGGGAAGTCTAAGTAGATTTTAGCTCCTTTTAGTTCTCCCTCAACATATGCCTCAACAAAACCGTTACCAACCTGTACTTTTGCTCCCATTGCTTCGAAGCCTTTTAAATGTTGGTCAATTGGACGTGAACCGATTGCACATCCACCAGGAAGTGCAATACGAGCACGACCATTACGTGCTAATAATGGTCCCATTACTTGAACAGATGCACGCATTTTACGTACATATTCAAATGGTGCTTCAATGTTTAGTTCTTTAGAAGAATCGATTGTTACTTGATTATTTTCAAATACGACTTCAGCATTTAAATGACGTAATACCTCATTAATTGTGTATACATCAGACAAAACTGGTACTTCAGATAGTACATTCTTTCCATCACTCGCTAATAGGGCTGCAGCGATTATAGGTAATACAGCATTTTTTGCGCCCTCAACACGCACTGTGCCGTTTAACCGCTTTCCGCCACGGACGATGATCTTTTCCAAATTATTCCCCTCCGTGTCCTTTTTTCAGTATCTATTCACTCAATACTCAGAAGTTATGATCGGTGTGCCAACCACAATTGTATCTTTGTTGTCTGTAGAACGTATTGCTATTTGCACATTTATTTTCTCTCTATTTGTTGAAAGAGCGTCATCCCACTTTTTATTGTATGCGGAGACTGACACAAATGCTCTTTCTTCTACTTGTTCGATCGCTCTTGCTGAAAGATCTTTCAAAACCTGATTGGTTTTATTTTGCAAAACACCTTCAATCTTATCATTCAGTACACCTTGAACACAAGTGTAAATTATAGGTTTTTCACTAAAAATTTTATTCACTTTTTGAACATACTTCGGGTCCCATTTCGCCCCACTTACTTCAAAGATAATGAAAGTGTTTTCTTTAGTATTTTCTTTACTCCAAGTTACTACTACTCGTTCTTCATGAGAAGCAAACTTTTTATAGGATGTAGCTTTATATCCATCTGGAGATTGCTCTACTTCCCACTTTTGAATATTTGCCTTGTCCTTCACATCGTTTAACAACTTTTGAAACGTATGTATATTAGAAATTGTTTTTGTTTCTCTCGCTAACCATGACCATTTTTCTACTTTAGCATCATTTTTCTCTAAAGCCTTAATCATGCTCTCCATTTTCTGTTCATCGCTTATCGGTTTCATCTCTCTATATCCAACCAAAAATAAAACAACACTAAGTGCAACAATAAGAATGGCTTTAAGCTTCAATTTCATCCCCTCCTATCCCCATTGTTAACGGAGATTTGAGGTTCTATACACTTACTTTACTAAATACGTTAAACTCTTCGAATAGCCTAAATAATCAAGGAAAAAGTTACTTACAGATGTCCCAATTGCAATTGTAATTAAGATGAGTAATACTCGCGTCTGCAGCACTTTTCCGGACTTCATTAAACGCTCAATGTGAATGCCTTGCAAAGCCCACCACGTAATGGTAATAAACAATAAATGCGAAACAATGGCAATCAGTGCTTGTTGCCCTAAAAGTTGTGCCAAAAAATCGACCCCTTTTTACTCAGCTACTACTTATGAAAGAATATAAAAACGATACCATAATAAGTAGGAGCCACACTTTTTCAAATGCAAATAGACATCTTACATTTTACATCGTGATTTTCTTTCAAAAAACGTATATCTACATTACAAGTTAACACAAAATAAAAAGCGCAGAGTACTGACTCCACACCTTTTATTTTCACTATTGTACCACGTTCCCTAAGAAGAAGAAATCTTTCATTAATGGAAAATATTCATAAAAGAAATTGTACCCAATCATCGGCATAATCCCTAGTATTACAATCGAAATTGCACAAAGACTCATAACAACCTTTATATTTAACGGTAACCGTATCCTCTCTTCTGTCTCTCCGGTGCGGAAAAACATTTGTTGTAAAATACGGAAATAATATACGAATGAAACAACTGTCGTACCCATCATAATCGAAGCTAGTACGTAATGTGCTGGCTCTACATGAAGCGCGCCTAAAAAGATGTTAATCTTTCCAATGAAGCCAGCCGTCCCTGGTATCCCGGCCAGCGATAAAATAAAGATTGTCATCATGATCGCTGCAAATGGTGATTTCTTATATAATCCGGTGAAAATCGTTATGTTTTCCTTATCGTTTTGTAAGATTAAGCCGTGGATAATGGCAAACGCGCCTATATTCATAAGCATGTATGCCAGCATATAAAACCACATGCTATCCAGCGTAAATGGTGATAATGCCACAAGTGGAACGAGCAAATACCCAGCATGCGCAATGCCTGAATAAGCAAATAAACGTTTTATGTTGTATTGTTTTAACGCGACTACATTCCCAACAATCATCGTAATACTTGCTAGCACCGCAATATATATACTCATATGCCCATATAAAGATTGCATATCTCCTTGTATTAATACACTTGCAAAAACCATAAGGAACAAACGAATAATGAGTAGGAACCCAGCAATTTTAGAAATCGTTCCAAGAAAAGCGGTAACAGGTGTAGTCGCTCCTTCATACACATCAGGTGCCCACATATGAAACGGCACTGTGGCAATTTTAAATGAGAGACCGACTAGTAATAAAAGAAATGCGAGAGCTAGCAATAACTGAATACCACTAGCGAGCTCCCCAGTGAGTACCTTTTGCATATCTACAATGTTAGTTGAACCTGTAATACCGTATAAATAACTCATTCCGAAGAGCGTAATCGCCGTTCCAATTCCTCCGCTAATGACATATTTCATTGCCGCTTCATTTGATGCACGGCTCTTTTTTCGTATTCCGACTAAAATATAAGAAGAAAGTGAAAGTAACTCCAAACCAACGAAAAGGGTAATAAAATCAACACTAGAAGCCATGAACATCGCGCCAAGAAGTGCCATTAAAAATAAGTAATAATATTCACCCTTATCTTCAATTGGATTCTTCTTATCATCGCTCATTGCGGTGCATAAAATGAGGGTTGAGGCGCCTAATAACAACGTTTTAAACCCTTTTGAAAATCCATCTAACACAAACGATCCGTTTAAAATATCTCCAGCTGGTTCGCTATATAGCGTAATTAATGACACAAGTGCTAATACAATGGCAGCGATCGCACCAAGAGCTACATATTTATGATTCAGCTTAAAAAACAAATCACATATGGAAAGAAGGATGGCGGCCCCAAGAATAATAAATTCTGGCACCATTAGATGCCACGATAAACTAAGTAACGTATTCATATCCATCCTACTTCACCCCCAATGTTTTCAATGTATTTTGAAGCGGATCCCCTAGTATCTCTGGCATAACTCCAATTGCAATAATACAAAAGATAAGTAGTAAAACAGGGACATACTCCCATCCGTGTATATCAGATTTTGCTTCCCACTCTTTCTTTCCAAATGTCACTTGAAGTGTCGCTCTTAATACATATACAGCCGTTAAAATGATGCCAATCACACCGACTGCAGCAATAACTGGCTCCCCTTGAAATAAACCGAGAAAGGCAAGAAATTCACTAACAAACCCAGACATCCCTGGTAATCCAAGCGATGCCATTCCTCCTGCTAAAAAGAATCCGCTAAGTATCGGTACACTTTTCGCAAGTCCGCCTAGCACCGTAATATCCGAAGTTCCAAATCGTTGTTCTATAACACCTAGTAAGAAGAAGAGCAAGGCTGCAATTAAACCATGTGATACAACTTGGAATAGCGCTCCCTGTGTACCAGGTGCATTAAGTGACGCAAGTCCCATTAACACAATTCCCATATGCGAAATACTAGAGTAAGCGAGGACTTTCCTAAAGTCCGTTTGGATGAGCGCTAAAAAGGCACCGTATAATAAATTAATTACGCCTAATATCGCAATTAGCGTTGCAACATCGTGAAAATATTCCGGGAATAACCCTTTCCCGAAGCGAATAATACCGTACGCTCCAATCTTTAACAAAACACCCGCATGAAGCATAACTACAGCTGGATGCGCTTCTATGTGTACATTAACCATCCAGCGGTGCAACGGAAAAACAGGTAGTTTAATTGCAAAGGCAATCATTATGGCAATAAATACACCAAGCTGCAAGCTACTTGGGATGACGAGTTCTCCCCCTGCGCTTACGCTTCTTAATATCTCTTTTAGCTCCACAATATTTGTTGTACCTGTTTTCGCGAACAAAATTGAGAAAACAATGAGCAAAATAGCTGAGCCAATACCGTTATATATTAAATAACTATAAGCAGCCTTTTCACTCGACAATTTTCCCCACTTCCCAATTAATAAAAACATTGGTGGCAACGTAATTTCAAAGAAGATAAAAAACAACATTAAATTTTGAGCAGCAAAGACGCCGAGCATCCCTATTTCTAGCATGAGTAACAGCATATAAAATGCTTTCAAATTGCTTTTAATAGAAAAGGCTGCAATTGCTGCAAGCATCGCTAGAAGAGCCGTCAGTACCATCATGACAAGCGACAAACCATCAATACCGAGCTCGTAATAAATAGAAAACCACCTTTTATCCACCGCTGTAAAATCTCCGAACTTAATCCATTTCACCTTTTCATCAAATAGTGACAAGCTCTTTCCAGAAGCATATGTACAAGCGAGGACGATGGCGATTCCAAATGGAAGTGCCGTCCCAAATAAGCCAAGCGCCCGCACTGTACGCAATTCCTTTTTCGGTGTTAATACAAGCAATAAAATTCCTAAAAGTGGGGAAAAAATGAAGAACGTTAACAACAAATCATTCATCGTAAATCCCCTCCCGTATAGAGCAAAATAATGACGAGTACAGCGAGCGAAACCGCCGTTACAGTACCGTACACTTGTACATTCCCGTTTTGAAGTTTCGAGCCAAGGTTACTTGTGCCTTTAACTACACTTGCAATTAAAACTGCAATTCCTTCGACTACATACACTTCAAATAAGCAAAGCACACGAGCGATTCCTTTCGTAATAGGGATCACCGTCATGTTGTATAGTTCATCCACATAATATTTTTCTTTCAAAAGATTATAAAGCGATGTTTCCGTACCCCCAGCCCAATCTCTAGAAATTGATTTCTTGCCATATATGAAATATGCAAGAGCGATTCCCGCAAATGAAACGAGTGTCGCAACAATCATAATCCAAACTGGTCCATGCGCTTCTTCAACCTTAAACCCTACATCTTTCGTCAACCAATCTCCGAGAAACGTCCCAAACCATGGTGTATTTATATATCCTGCCACTACTGCGAGAACGCCGAGAACAATCATTGGATACGTCATAACGCGAGGCGATTCATGCACTTCTTCCTTCGTCTTCACTTCTCCAGTAAAGACAAGAAAGTAAAGGCGGAACATATAAAACGCTGTTAAAAACGCCGCAATTACCGCTAAAGTAAATAAAACGTAATTGCCATTCATCCACGTCGCCGCTAAAATTTCATCTTTGCTGAAAAAACCGGAAAGGAGCGGAACACCGCTAATGGCAAGAGTACCTATTAAAAATAGCGTACCAGTTACTTTCATCTTCTTCTGTAAACCGCCCATTTTATTAATGTTTTGCGTATGCACAGCATGAATTACACTTCCTGCTGCCAAAAATAGTAGTGCTTTAAAAAAAGCATGTGTCGTTAAATGGAATATACCAGCTACATAACCGGCAGAACCTAACGCGAGCATCATATACCCAAGCTGGCTAACTGTAGAATAAGCAAGCACCCTCTTTATATCTGTTTGCACAAGACCGATAGAGGCCGCAAAGATTGCAGTGAAAGCTCCAACAATTGCCACTGTCTGCATCGCCACTGTACTTGCTGAAAATAGAGGGAACATCGTCGCTACTAAATATACGCCAGCTGCGACCATCGTCGCCGCGTGAATAAGTGCCGAAACGGGCGTTGGCCCCTCCATTGCATCTGGCAACCACGTATGAAGCGGGAACTGACCTGATTTCCCCATCGCCCCGATAAAAATTAATATCGCCGTTATTGTAATCATGTAAGGAGGTAGATCCCCTGTATAAATCGCCCTAAATATTGCGTCATATTCAAAACTACCTGCGTACCAAAAAATTAAAATCATCCCGATAAATAAACCAACATCCCCAATACGGGTCATAATAAAAGCCTTTTTTGCAGCAGCCTTCGCTTCTTCTTTAAAGAAATAAAAACCGATAAGTAAAAATGAGCCAAGGCCAACTAATTCCCAAAATATATAAAGCTGTAATAAATTCGTTGATATAACAAGCCCTAACATCGCAAATGTAAAGAGTCCTAAATATGCGTAAAAGGTTGGTAATCGTTCATCACCTTTCATATAACCTTTCGAATACACATGTACAAGTAGACTCACAAGCGTCACGATAAATAACATTAAAGCTCCTAATGCAGTCACTTCAAAGCCGAATGATATATCCACATCTCCAGCTCTAAGCCACACCCACTTATGCTTCACGCTTGCTTCTGAAAACCTTTCTATTAACACAAGTACCGCAAGTATAAAGGAGAGAAAGACGAAAAAAATACTAAGTACGCTGCTTCCTTCTCTAATTTTCTTCCCAAATATAATAAGTAACAAAAACGAAACGAGTGGGAAAAGCGGTATGAGCCATGCATAATCGATCATTGTTTCCTTCCCCCTTTTTCGGTCACAATGCTATCCTTTGAGCGTATCCATTTCATCCACCTGAACTGTCGTACGATTACGATATAAAGCAATTAAAATAGCGAGTCCTACCGCCGCTTCCGCTGCCGCTACAGCCATCGTAAACAGTGAGAAAATTTGACCTGTTAAATTCGGAAATAAGCCTAATTTACTAAACGCCACTAAGTTTAAATTGGCAGCATTCAGCATTAATTCGATACAAACTAATACGATTACTGTATTCCGCTTTGTTAAAGCTCCAAATAGACCGATGCAAAACAAAATAATCGCAAGTGTTAAATATGCAGAAGCTGGAACGCTACTCATTGGAACCCTCCTCTTTCTCATCCTTTTTCGCAAGTACAATCGCGCCAACGAGTGCTACAAGTAAAATAACTGAAGTTAGTTCAAATGGGATAATATATTTTGAATAGAGAAGCGTACCGATTTGAAGTGTATTGTTTTCATGGAGAGGTAAACTTCCTTGTGTGCTTTCATTTGCAAAATCAACATTATTAACAGCGAAATACATAACCGCTCCAAATGCTACAACTGCAAAGAAGATAATCCATTTTCGAAGAGTAAGACGCGATTCATTTTCCGCGTTATGTTTCGTTAACATAATGCCGAAAATCATAATAATTGTGATTGCACCAGAGTAAAGTAAAATTTGTGCAACGCCTATAAATTCGGCTGATAAAAGAAAATACAAACCTGCAATACTTAGAAATGTCAGAACGAGAGCTAGCATCATGTGCATAACTTTCGTTAAGTTCAACATAAGAACACCGCCGATAATTGCAGACAAGGATAGTATAAAGAATGCTACAAACTCGCCATTCATGCTTTATTCTCCTTCCTGACATTTTCGTCGTTTTCGTCAAGCCACTGTAAATTTTTAAATAAGTCATCACGTGAATATTCCGCGAGTTCAAAGTTATTTGTCATGACAATTGCCTCTGTCGGACAAACTTCTGTACATAAATCACAAAGAATACAAATTTCAAAATTAATATCATACGTGTCGATAATTTTTCCTTTTTTCGTAGGATCCGGATGTTTCTTTCCTGTTAACTGAATACAGTCTGTCGGACAAATGTTAGAGCACTGATTACAAACAATACATTTCTCCGGATAAAATTTTTGAATTCCTCGAAAACGGTCTGGCAACGGCAACGGTTGATTTGGATAATCATACGTTACCTTCTTCTTGCTCAAATTACTTAATGTATATTTTAATCCTTTAAATAGTCCTTTCATCTCTTACTGGCACCCCCCTCATAGATTAAAAGAATAACTCCTTAATCAATGCCGTTAAGAAAATATTTGCAAGTGCAATCGGCAATAATACTTTCCAACCAAACTCCATTAACTGGTCACCTCTTATACGCGGGAATGTAACGCGGAACCAAATTAATAGAAAGACTACACTGCTAAATTTCAAAGCAAACCATACGGCACCTGGGATAAATCCAAGAAACATGACTGGATTCCACCCGCCTAAAAAGAGCACTGTAATTAACGATGCCATCCCGAAGAAATATACGTACTCTGAAAGCATGAAAAACGCCCAGCGAAAACCTGAGTATTCCGTATGATATCCAGAAACAAGTTCTGACTCCGCTTCTGGCAAATCGAATGGCGTCCTATTTAACTCTGCAACTGCTGCAATTAAGAAAACGACGAAGCCAATTGGCTGCACGAAAATGTACCAAACTTTCTCCTGCGCCGCTACAATCTCATTTAAATTCAGGCTACCAGCTAACAAAACGATACCAATTACACTCATTACGAGCGGAATCTCATAAGAAATCATTTGTGCCGCCGCACGCATCCCTCCTAAAAGGGAATATTTATTATTCGACGCCCATCCCCCAGTTACAACACCTATCGTCGTAATACCGGAAACAGCGATATAATAAAGTAGCCCGACTCCAATATCGGCAAATTGAAATTTATCAGTGAACGGGATAACTGCCAGCACCATAAATGCTGGCGCAAATGCAATGACAGGTGCTAATATAAACAGCGGTTTATCTGCTGCTTTCGGAATACTATCTTCTTTCAATAATAGTTTTAAAACATCAGCTACCGTTTGCAGTAAACCGAATCGGCCTCCAACCTGGTTTGGTCCAATCCGCCCTTGCATAAACCCCATCACTTTCCGTTCTGCCAAAATTCCATATGTAACGAAGCCAAGGACTGCAAATAGTAGAAGCACCGCTAATCCGAAAAAAATGAAGAAATTCGTCCAGCTTGAAGGTGATTGTAAGAGCGTCTCAATCATTAGCCATCAACCTCCCCAAGTACAATATCAACTCCACCTAAAATCGTAATTAAATTAGCGATATTTTCACCTTTCAATAACTTCGGTAAAATTTGCAAGTTATAAAAAGATGGCCTACGAAACTTCAAACGGTACGGCTCTTTCTTTCCGTCACTAGCGATATAACAACCAATCTCTCCGCGCGGCGATTCGATACGTACAAACGCTTCTCCCTTAGGTGCCTTAATAATTTTCGGTACTTTTGCCAGCACAGCTCCATCTTTCGGGAACTGCTGAACTGCTTGCTCAACAATCTTTAAAGACTCCTCGATTTCTTGCATTCGGCAAACGTAGCGATCCCAAGCATCTCCCACGCTTCCAACAGGAATATCAAAATCAAAACGATCATAAATCGAATACGGCTCATCTTTGCGAAGATCCCAGTTTACTCCAGTGCACCGCAAATTTGCTCCGCTTAAAGAATACGAGATCGCTTCTTCCGCGCTATATATACCAACGCCTTTCACACGATTTAAGAAAATCTCATTACCGCTAACAAGATCATGATAGCCTGCCAATTGCTCTCTCATATACGGAACAAACTCTTCCACCTTTTCAATCCAACCATCTGGCGCATCCCACTTCACACCGCCAACTCTCATATAGTTAAAAGTAAGCCGTGCCCCGCATAATTCATTTAATAAATTTATAATCATCTCTCGTTCACGAAACGCGTACAAAAACGGGCTGACCGCTCCTATATCAAGAAGATTCGTCCCCCACCAAACGAGATGGCTTGCAATTCTCCCTAGCTCCATCGCAAGTACTCGCAAGTATTCGGCACGCTCCGGAATTTCAAGCCCCATCATCGTCTCTACAGCATGGCAAATGACGTAATTATTCGTCATGGCTGATAAATAGTCCATTCGATCTGTATAAGGGATAATTTGCGTATACTGTAAGCTCTCAGCAATCTTTTCGGTCCCGCGATGCAAATACCCAATAACCGGTGTAGCTTCTTTAATAATTTCCCCGTCAATCTTAATTACGAGCCTGAACACACCATGTGTACTCGGATGCTGAGGTCCTACATTCAAAAGCATCTCTTCCGTACGGATCATAGCTACACCTCCACATCATACGGTTCATAGTCTTTTCTAAGCGGATGTCCTACCCAATCATCTGGCATTAAAATGCGCGTTAAATTCGGATGCCCTTTAAATACAATGCCGAGCAAATCGTATGCTTCTCGCTCCGGCCAGTCAGCCCCTTTCCAAAGCGCTGTCACAGATTCAACTTGCGGTTCTTCCCGGTCTAGCTTTACCTTCACCGCTACCGATTGTTTCTTACCATATGAAAACAAATGAACATATACTTCCATATGTGTCACAAAATCCGTCGCATGTAGCTCTGACATATAATCAAAAGCAAGTCCTTCATGGAATCGCAGTGACTCCATCACTTCATAATATTTTTCGGGATCTACCACAAGAGTCGGCACATCCTTTGACAGTTTATTAATGTAGGAATCTACTAATGCACCCTCTCCTACCTTCTCCCTAATAGCCTCAACATATTGATTTAAATACGGCTGATTTACGAACGGTTCTTCCTGCTTCGGCTCATCCTCTTTCTTACCTTCAGCTCCCTTTGTCTTCGCTCTTGCAGCTGCAGCTGCTGCTGCTTTCGCTTTTGCCGCTGCAATTGCCTTTGCCTTTTCATCTCCCGAATCCCCATCACCTTGCGAGGCTTTCTGCTTCGCCAATGTTGCCGCTTTTGCCTTGGCCGCTGCCACCGCCTTCGCCTTGGCTTTCGCTTTTTCTTCTTCCGTTACTTCTTCTGTTTCTTCTCTTTTCTGCTTCGCTAACGCCGCCGCTTTTGCTTTTGCAGCCGCTGCCGCCTTGGCTTTCGCTTTTTCTTCTTCCGTTACTTCTTCTATTCCTTCTCTTTTCTGCTTCGCTAACGCCGCCGCTTTTGCTTTTGCAGCCGCTGCCGCCTTGGCTTTCGCTTTTTCTTCTTCCGTTACTTCTTCTATTCCTTCTCTTTTCTGCTTCGCTAACGCTGCCGCTTTTGCTTTTGCAGCTGCTGCCGCCTTCGCCTTTACTTTCGCTTTTTCTTCTTCTGTCCCTTCTCTTTTTTGCTTCGCTAACGCTGCCGCTTTTGCAGCTGCTGCTGCACGTCGTTTCGCTTCTTCTATAGTAATATCATCGTTTTTTGGTAGCGCTTTCTCTTTTTCTTGATCTTCTTCCTCAAGCTCACTTATTTCCGCCTCGTGTTTCGCTACAAGGCGTTTTCTCGCTTCTTCTTTTGCACGCCTAGCTGCTTCTTTTTTCAGCTCCTCTAAATCTTTATTTGGATTACTCATTTATTCGTCACCTGCTTCCCGGTCTTTGCTTCGTAACGAATTTTTTCTTTTAATTTATTAATTCCATAAATTAAAGCAGCTGGATTTGGGGGACAACCAGGAATATACACATCAACTGGTACAATTTGGTCTACACCTTTCACAACAGCATATGAATTTACATACGGACCACCTGCTGTCGCACAAGATCCCATCGCAATAACCCATTTCGGTTCAGGCATTTGATCATATAAACGCCGAACAATAGGAGCCATCTTCTTCGTTACTGTTCCCGATACAATCATGACGTCCGATTGCCTTGGTGAAGTCCGAAAAAATGACCCAAATCGATCTAAATCGTAATGTGATGAGCCTACTCCCATCATTTCAATTGCACAGCACGCCAGTCCGAATGTCATCGGCCATAAAGAATTACTCCTCGCCCATCCTTTCAACTGTTCCAATGTAGAAAAAAAGATATTTCGTTCTAATTCTGCTCGCTCATTTGGATGTAATTCCTCAAAATTTATAACCATTGTAACACCTTCTTTTTCCAAGCATACGCTAATCCAACTAGCAACATTACAACAAAGATGAGCATTTCAATTAATGCAAATAAACCTAGCTTGTCATACGCAACAGCCCAAGGATATAAAAATAAAGTTTCTACATCAAAGATCACAAACAATAAAGCGAAAATATAATAACGAGCATGAAACCGAATATTTGCATCATGAAAAGGCTCAATTCCACTCTCATACGTCGTCGCCTTTGCTGCACTTGGTTTATTTGGGCGCAGCATCCTTCCTAATGTAAGAGCCACTACCGGCAGCAATATACCTAATAGCAAGAAAATCAAAACGATCATATAACTATTTTCATATACACTTGCCATTGTGAAACCCTCCCCCCTAAATTAAGAACAAGTTCACATAGTAAACAATATGTCCTAGTTGCAGTAATTATTATTTTTAATTTTTTCTAAATAATGCAACTATTCTAATCATTATAACAAACTTCAAATTCCTATGTCGATATGTTGGGAGACAGAAACAAGAATTATTAAAATCTATCTTTACAACTTGCTATAATTGTGCAAAATAAATATAAAACTTATATATGCTTTTCAAGAAACCGTAGGTGATATAAATGAAAAAACAAACACATGTAAGTATTCTTATAAGCATTGTATTGCTGTCTATAACGATTCACTACGTAGCGATGCCTTTTCTATATGAATACTCATTTCCTTTTCAGCTATTAATCGGAATGAGTACCTTATTAATTGATATTATCGCTTGTAGTTATATACTTTACTTTTCAAACATGAAAGAAGGGCTACCTCGTTTATTTTGGATCATATTATCTACTGGAGCTCTCTCTTATTTTATCGGTGATATAGTCGTTGCCTATCAGCGTTTAATTGTAAAGGACTTCTATACGTTCGTTGATCCGTCTGATTTTTTTTACTTACTTTTTTTAGTTAGTTTTGCATTTGCCTTTCTATACGAAATCACTTATAACCGAGATTTATTAGAAAAACTTTTTATGCTATGTGATATTTGTATTATCGTTACAGCCCAATTTACTTTAAGTTACTACCTACTTATTGAACGAACCATTCACATCTTTACAACATCCTATATCGACATATTTGTTCAACTTACCTATCCAATGGCTGATTTACTCTTTCTCTTAATAGGAATCAATCTTTTATTCAAACCACTATCCTTATTACCTAAAAAGGTTGGTGCACTTCTTGGCAGTGCCTTAATTTTATATGCTACTACAGATGCGATTTATGCTTATATAAAATACTTCACACCAGAGTATTCTATGTTTACAGTTACTCCTTTCTATCAAGTAACCTTAGTACTAGTAGCAATCGCCTGTATTCTCCATACAAAAGAACCTGAAAAACAAGAGCAAGTACTACTAACACCTAAAATTGGTGAATCAATCCGATTATCATTGCCTTATATTTCAGTAGTAACACTTATTCTTTTTATATTAGTTGAATACGTCTTTGCGCCTATTATAGTAATCGGTCTTATAATAACTTTCTCTTTCGTTCTCATACGTCATAGTTTAGTTCGAAAACAAAATAAAATATTATTGTTAGCTCAAATGCAATTCAACTCAGAACTCGAGAAACAAATTAAACTACGTACAGAAGATTTAGTAGAACAGAAAAATGAACTCTATCATAATCAACAAATGTTTAAATCTTTATACGAGCATCATCCAGATCCAATCTTCACATTAGATTTATACGGCAATTTTCTCAAAGTAAATAACGCTGGTACTACTTTACTCGGTTATCAAACGAATGAATTATTAAACCAGCCTTACTATTCACTCATATACGAAGAAGATTTAGAAGAAATGATTAATTCCTTTCATCGTGTAAAAAAGGGACATTCTATCTCTTTAGAAATACGGGCGTATCATAAAAACAGAGATATTTACTACTTGCACGTTACCGCCGTACCGATCTTTTTAAAGGAGAAAATTTCTGGGGTTTATTTAATGATTAAAGATATTACGGAAAGCAAACAACAGCAAGAACAGATTAATTTCTTAGCATACCATGATACTTTAACAGAGCTTGCAAATCGTCGTGCATTTCATCAACATTTGGAACAGGCAATTGCACGAGCAAAAATATCGAAAAAGCCTTTTGCTGTTATGTTTCTCGACCTAGACCGTTTTAAAGTTATTAATGATACCCTCGGCCATCGAGTAGGAGACCTATTGCTCATCGCAGTAGCAAAAAGGCTCGAAAGAATATCAACATCAAATATGAAACTCGCGCGGCTAGCTGGAGATGAATTCACCATCCTTATCGAAAATTACAAAAAAAATCCAGATGTCCAAAAAATAGCTGATATGATTGTGGCGGCCATGAATGAGCCATTTGAAATCGAAAATCAACATTTACAAATCTCACCGAGTATCGGAATTGCAATATATCCTGAAGCAGGTGAAGATGCGCTATCCATTTTGCAGCATGCTGATATGGCCATGTACGAAGCAAAAAATAAAGGGAAAAACGGTAGCTCTCTTTACACGAAAGAACTATATAAAAAAATGGAACGAAAAGCTCGAATCGAAAAAGATTTGCCAATCGCTTTAGTAAACAAAGAATTTTATCTCGTTTATCAACCACAAATTGATACGACAACAAATAAAATTATAGGTGCTGAAGCTTTAATACGGTGGAAACACCCGCTATTAGGTGACATTTCACCATGTGAGTTTATTCCAATTGTAGAAGAGACGCCACAAGTAGTCCCACTTGGACATTGGGTATTACAAGAAGCTTGTCTCCAATTAAAAATATGGCATACCTTTGGCTACCAAAATTTAAAAATAAGTGTTAATTTATCCGCAAAAGAATTCCGGCAAGATCAATTAATCGAAAGCATTTCACAAATATTAAACGACGTGCAAGTCGATCCAAAATATGTAACCCTTGAGTTAACAGAAAGAATTGCAATGATTGACGAGAAAGAAACGTTATTGAGACTGAAACAATTAAAAGAGTACGGTATCCAAACTTCCATTGATGACTTCGGTACTGGGTATTCTTCTCTTGCTTATTTATCAATTTTTCCAATCGATACATTAAAAGTACCGAGAGAATTCACACAATTAGCTGATCATCGTCCTGAAGAACGAGCCATCGTTTCTACAATCCTTTCCCTCGCAAATACTTTAAATCTTTCAGTCGTTGCCGAAGGAATTGAAACCGAAAAACAGCTTAAGTTTCTGCAAAAACATAACTGTAAATATATGCAAGGTTACTATTTCAGTAAACCACTTACTAGTAATCAGTTTATAAAGTTTCTACAAAAAAAACCCAGTATGAACAAATAATTCATACTGGGGGTTTTATAGTGCTAAATTTTTTTCTCATAATATTCTTCTGCGATTTCTTCGTAAAAAGCCGCAGATGTTGTGTAGAAATATGGAATTAACCATAAGAATCCAATCCCTAACGTAATACAACTCAATATAAACCAGCCAATAAAACTTAAACATAAAATGAAATACTCCATCTTATGTCCATCCATCATACGACGACTTTCTGTAATAGCTTGGTTCAGGGAATACTCAGGATGATCGTTTATAATAAAGTACGTCATCGCATAAGAAAATGATTTAATAATACCTGGAATAATGAACAATAACGTCCATAAGAAAAGATAAAGATTTACTAATAAATATAATAAAAATGATTTTAGAAATCTCTTTCCCTCTGAAAACCAAATGAATACATTACCAATACTAGCTTGCTTTTCACGAAGGATATTTAAACCAAGGTAATATCCACCTAAAGTTAACGGTCCAGTAACAAAAAATGTAAGAATATTCGTTGAAAGTGAACCATTTGTTTTTTGCCAACCGAAAATTAAAGAAAATCCCCAATCAACACTAAAACTAAAAGCCGTGATAAGAATTGAAATGAGTAGTGTAGCTCCAACAGCTAATCCCCATTTTCCTTCTAATGAATCTAGTGCTTCTCCTTTTAAATCACTAATCATGCGTAGCCTCGCCTCCTATACACAATAATTCTATTAGTATAGCATGTTCCTATTGAAATTCACCTTTTGAAATGTAGCGATAAAAGTGTGCTGTCGTTGTACTCATATACGGACTAAGCCAAAGAAAGCCTATTCCAAAAGTAAGAAGCGCTAAAATAGCCCATCCTATGAAGCTCAGCCATAAAAGAAACAAATCTAACTTATGGCCCTTCATAAGATTCTTACATTCCTTCATCGCCTGCGAAACACTATATTCTGGATTTTCAATCATCACATAGTACGTCAGCGCATAAGAAAAATACATCACAATCATACCAACAATTGAAATCGCTAATAGTACGAAGAAAGCTATTGCAAATGACGTATTCCCTTCTTCACCTAACAATGCAAATAAGCCTATTAACAGCATCGGAATCCATGTACCTGTATATAACAAAATCGCAAGCATTGCCCACATTGTTTTCATCATTCTTTTAAAACCGCGAAATCCTTCGAATAAGTGATCTACTTTAGCATCTTCTCGTTTACTAATCTGTAAAAATACATTTGTATAACCATATGATGTAATCCCATACGATGCGTTACTCAAAATTATCATAATGCAATAAAAAATCCCAAAGGTAATACCTGCTCCAATTGACATCGTTTCCTCTTCAAATGATCCAGTTAAGCTTGCAACTGAGAGAAATATAATAATTCCTGGAATTAATAGTATAAGCATTGCAGCCATCGAAACGACATAACTTAAAATAAAATATAAAATTGTTGATCCAACACCTAGTCCCCATTTTCCCTTTAAAGAGTACAATGCTTCTCGCTTCATTTCACCAATCATTGATTCATCCCCTTTATGAAATATAAATTGTTGTACACTTCTACTTATACAAGCATCAATATAATTATACCAGTTTTGTAAAATTATCCATAAAATACACAAAAAAATCCGTAAAGGCAAGGGCCCTTACGGATTTTTTTACTTCATATCAGAAACGTTTAAACGGTTCACGGCACGTTGCAAGGCCATTTCTGCACGTTTAAAGTCAACATGTGCTTGTTTATCTTGCATACGTTGCTCAGCGCGACGCTTCGCTTCATTTGCACGATGGATATCGATATGGTTTGCTTCTTCAGCAGATGATGATAATACAGTCACTTTATCTGGACGAACTTCGATAAAGCCACCGCTTACTGCTACATAATCAGTGTGTCCACCATTTTTCAGACGAACTGCACTAATTTTTAATGGTGCAACAGTTGGAATGTGACCTGGTAAGATCCCCATTTCCCCACTCTCTGCTTTTACACTTACCATTTCTACTTCTTTTTCGTAAACCGGTCCATCAGGAGTTACAATACTGACTGGAAATGTCTTCATACTTCGTCCCTCCTAAGGCCTTATGCCATCATTTTCTTCGCGTTTTCAATAACTTCTTCAATGCCACCTACTAAGCGGAATGCATCTTCTGGAAGGTCATCATATTTTCCTTCTAGAATTTCTTTGAAACCACTAACTGTATTTTTTACAGGTACGTAAGAACCTTTTTGACCTGTAAACTGCTCAGCTACGTGGAAGTTTTGAGATAAGAAGAATTGAATACGACGAGCACGATGTACAACTAACTTATCTTCTTCAGATAACTCATCCATACCTAAGATAGCGATGATATCTTGAAGTTCTTTATAACGTTGTAAAGTTTGTTGTACTTGACGAGCTACTTCATAATGTTCTTCTCCTACGATTTCTGGAGAAAGTGCACGAGATGTAGATGCTAATGGATCTACGGCTGGGTAAATACCCATTTGTGTTAAACGACGCTCTAAGTTTGTTGTTGCATCTAAGTGAGCGAACGTTGTAGCTGGTGCTGGGTCAGTATAGTCATCGGCTGGTACATATACCGCTTGGATAGACGTGATAGACCCTTTATTTGTAGATGTAATACGCTCTTGTAATTGACCCATTTCTGTTGCAAGTGTTGGTTGGTAACCTACCGCAGATGGCATACGACCAAGAAGGGCAGATACTTCAGAACCCGCTTGCGTGAAACGGAAGATGTTATCGATGAACAGAAGTACGTCTTGTCCTTGCTCATCACGGAAATGCTCAGCCATTGTTAAACCTGTTAATGCAACACGTTGACGTGCTCCAGGTGGCTCGTTCATTTGTCCGAATACCATCGCAGTTTTCTTGATTACGCCAGAATCGCTCATTTCGTGGTATAAGTCATTACCCTCACGAGTACGCTCACCTACACCAGCGAATACAGAGATACCACCGTGCTCTTGTGCGATGTTGTTAATTAATTCCTGAATTAATACTGTTTTACCTACACCGGCACCACCGAATAGGCCGATCTTACCACCCTTAATGTAAGGAGCAAGTAAGTCTACTACTTTAATACCAGTTTCAAGAATTTCTACTTTAGTAGATAATTCTTCGAATGCAGGTGCTTGACGGTGAATTGGATCACGGTGTACATCCGCAGGAAGTTCACCATCTAAGTCAATTGCATCACCTAATACGTTGAATACACGTCCAAGTGTTACATCACCAACTGGTACAGAGATTGCTTTACCAGTATCTTCTACTTCTGTGCCACGAACAAGTCCATCTGTGGAAGACATCGCAACTGTACGAACTGTATCATCACCTAAATGAAGTGCAACTTCAAATGTTAAGTTCATGCTTCCGTTTTCGTTGCTTTGTTTTACCGTAAGGGCGTTGTAGATTTCTGGTAGCTTTCCGCCATCAAACTTAACGTCTACAACCGGACCCATGATTTGCGTAACGCGCCCTTTATTCATCGGGTTCCCTCCTAGCTTTCTTTTAATTAGCCAGCTTTCTAAGAGAAGTTGGCTTTTAATTTTTTATTAGTTTAGCTTACGCGACTCTTTTGAAAGAGCCGCTTCCGCTTTTTATTGAATCTAGTTCCAGCGGCTAGAACAGTCGGTCATTTCGCGCCTTCCTGTGAGGCAAACTACGCCTCTTCGTCAGGAGCTCCAATGCCCTCCTTTTCTGGACGAGCCGCTTCCATTTTTTACTGAATCTAGCTCCGGCGGTTAGAATGTTCGGTGGCTTCGCTTTTTCCTACGAGGCACAAATCGCCTCTACGTCAAAAGCTCCATCCCCCTCTCATTCTGAACGAACCGCCTACGCTTTTTAATACTACTCTAACGCTGCTGCTCCACCAACGATTTCCGTAATTTCTTGCGTAATCGCTGCCTGACGCGCACGGTTGAATGAAAGTGTAAGTGAATCGATAACTTCCATTGCGTTGTCTGTAGCACTCTTCATTGCTGTCATACGCGCTGCGTGCTCACTTGCTTTACCATCTAGTAATGCACCGTACACTAAGCTTTCTGCGTATTGTGGCAATAGTACTTTTAAAATTTCTTCTTCAGAAGGTTCGAATTCATAAGCTGTCGTCGGTTTATCAGACGCCACATCAGTAAGCGGTAAAATTTTATTTTCCGTTACTTCTTGTGAAATTTTACTTACGTAATGGTTGTAGTAAATATACAGCTCATCATAAGCGCCATCTGCAAACATCGCAATTGCTCGAGAAGCAAGATCTTTAATATCAGTAAATGATGGGTGGTCAGATAATCCAACTACTTCATCAATAATATTAAAGCCGCGACGTTTTAAATAATCACGTCCTAGTCGTCCAAGCACAATAATTGAATATTGGTTTGAATCCATATTATGACGTTCACGAATTACATTACTCACTGTACGTAATACGTTACTGTTATAACCACCTGCTAGTCCGCGATCAGATGTAATAACGATGTATCCTGTACGCTTTACAGGACGCGCATTTAGCATCGGATGATTAATTCCTTTACTTCCTTGCGCAATGCTCGCTACTACTTCTTGAATCTTTTCCATATACGGAACGAAAGATTTAGCATTTTGTTCTGCACGGTTTAACTTAGATGCAGATACCATCTCCATCGCTTTCGTAATTTGACTCGTTTTCTTTGTCGAGGTAATCTTCGCTTTTATATCGCGTAAAGATGCCACAGGTTTTCACCACCTTTTTTCCGGAAGTTGGCACGATTAGTAAGAATCCTCTTCCTAATCTACGTTGCAAGATATTCTTGCTCATGATTGAAGGAAAAGAATAGGTGCACCTACTCTTTTCCTTTACATAACCGTCAGCAATCTCAAAGATTGAGATGCCTATATATATTATTATCTAGCTCCAGCGGCTTGAATGCTCGGTGGCTTCACTTCTTCCTACGAGGCAAAAACCGCCTCTTCGTCAGAAGCTCCATCCCCCTCACATTCAGAACGAGCCGCTTCTGCTTTTATTATTCAGAAGCTACGAATACTTTTTTAAATCCGTTAATTGCTGCTGCAAATTTGTCGTCATCCGCAAGTTTTTTAGTTGTGCGGATTTCTTCTAATAAGTCAGTCGCATTAGAATCTAACCAAGCATGGAATTCTTCTTCGAAACGAGTGATATCTACTACTGGGATATCATCTAGGAATCCACGTGTTAAAGCGTAAAGAATGATAACTTGTTTCTCTACACGTAACGGTTTGTGTAATCCTTGTTTTAATACCTCAACAGTACGAGCACCACGGTTTAGTTTCGCTTGAGTTGCTTTATCAAGGTCAGAACCGAACTGAGCGAACGCTTCTAACTCACGGTAAGATGCAAGGTCAAGACGAAGTGTACCTGATACTTTACTCATTGCTTTAATCTGAGCAGATCCACCAACACGAGATACAGAAGTACCCGCATCAATCGCTGGACGTACGCCAGAGAAGAATAGGTCAGATTGTAAGAAGATTTGTCCATCCGTAATAGAAATTACGTTTGTTGGGATGTAAGCTGATACGTCCCCTGCTTGTGTTTCGATGAAAGGTAGTGCAGTTAAAGAACCGCCGCCTCTTGCATCACTTAATTTTGCTGCACGCTCTAATAAGCGAGAATGTAAGTAGAATACATCCCCTGGATAAGCTTCACGACCTGGAGGACGACGTAATAGTAATGACAGCTCACGGTAAGCCGCTGCTTGTTTTGATAAGTCATCATATACTACTAATACGTGTTTACCATTGTACATGAACTCTTCACCCATTGTTACACCAGCATAAGGAGCTAAGTATAATAATGGAGCTGGTTGAGAAGCAGATGCAGTTACAACGATTGTGTACTCTAATGCACCATGCTTACGTAGTGTTTCTACTACGTTACGTACAGTTGATTCTTTTTGTCCGATAGCTACATAGATACAAATCATATCTTCATCTTTTTGGTTAATGATTGTATCAAGTGCAACTGCTGTTTTACCAGTTTGACGGTCACCGATGATTAATTCACGTTGACCACGGCCAATTGGTACAAGAGCATCGATCGCTTTAATACCTGTTTGAAGTGGCTCATGAACAGATTTACGATCCATTACACCTGGTGCTGGACTTTCGATTGGACGAGTGTTTGTTGTATTGATTGGGCCTAGACCATCAACTGGTTGACCTAATGGGTTTACAACACGACCAATTAGTTCTTTTCCTACTGGTACTTGCATGATGCGACCAGTACGACGAACTTCGTCACCTTCACGGATTTCTGTGTAAGGTCCTAAAATGATAATACCTACGTTGTTTTCCTCTAAGTTTTGTGCTAGTCCCATAACGCCGTTAGAGAACTCTACAAGCTCACCAGCCATAACGTTATCAAGACCATGAGCACGCGCAATACCGTCACCAACTTGGATAACTGTACCAACATCACTAACTTCGATTTCAGACTGATAGTTCTCGATTTGTTGCTTTATCAGTGCGCTAATTTCTTCAGCTCTGATGCTCATGTGCTTCACCCCTATCTATTCTTCATTAATTCACGCTGAATACGTGCTAATTTTCCTTGTAAACTTCCGTCATAAATGCGATTTCCAATACGTACTTTAATTCCGCCTAGTAAATCTTCATCTACAACATTTTTCACGCGAATTGCATCTTTTCCCGTTCTCTTTGCAAATGCTTCTGCAATGTTAAGCTTCTCTTCTTCAGATAGAAGACGAATAGAATATACAGTTGCATCCGCTACGTTACGTTCTTCATTAGCAAGAACAACATATTCATCTGCAATTTCAGGTAAGATATCAATACGCTTGTTATCAATTAAAATATATAACGTATTTAAAATTGATTCAGAAACAGATCCGAATACGTTTGCAAGAAACGTTTTCTTCTGCTCTTTTGAAATGTTTGGTTGTGTTAAAAAGCTATGTAGTTCTCCGTTCTTTACATAAACGTTTTGTACAAGGCGTAATTCTTCTTCAAACATTTCTAATACGTGTTTTTCTTTTGCAATTTTAAAAAGAGCGACAGCATAACGTTTTGCTACAATCCCATTGCTCATCGCGCTTCTCCTACTTCTTTAATATAATCGCGAATTAACTTAACTTGATCTTCTTCTTTTAATTCTTTTTCAATTACTTTAGAAGCAATTTGAACAGATAAAGAAGCGACTTGTTCTTGTAAAGCAGCAATTGCTTGCTCTTTTTCGCGTTGAATTTCTTGTACAGCAGATGCTTTAATTGATTCTGCTTCTTCTTTCGCAGCAGCAACAATCACATCTTTTTGATCTACAGCTTGTTTTTTCGCTCTTTCGATTAACTCTTGTGCTTCAACACGCGATTGTTTTAACATTTCACGTTGTTCTTCTACTAACTTCTTCGCTTCAGCGTTACTTCTTTCTGCAGCGTCGATTTCATTAGTAACATGCTCTTCACGTTCTTTCATAATTCCCATTAAAGGACCCCACGCAAATTTGCGTAGCATTACTAATAGAATTAAGAAAATGAACAATGTATAAGCAATCGTTCCAAATGGAATGGAAGCTCCTAATAATAAAGTTGGCACAAGGATTCACTCCCTTCAAAATATCTAAATTGATCATATGAAAAAAAAAGACATACGTTTCGTTCATAAAGCAATGGCGAAGAAAGTTCGGAAAAACACTCTTCGCCATCTATGTAAGGGGAGTCTCCCTTATTTGTTCATTACGATGAATGCAATAACTACACCGATGATTGGAAGTGCCTCAACTAAAGCAACCCCGATGAACATAATTGTTTGAAGTGCGCCTTTTAATTCTGGTTGACGAGCAACACCTTCGATTGTACGTGATACGATAAGACCGTTACCAATACCTGCACCTAATGCTGATAAACCAATTGCAATTGCAGCTGCGATTACACCTAAACTCATTTAATTTGTCCTCCTTTGTATTATAAAAAAATAAATTTTTTCTTACTTAAATTATATTAATGGTCATGACTTACTTTATGAGCCATATAAACCATCGTTAACATAACGAAAATAAATGCTTGGATTGATCCAACGAATACACTGAATCCCATCCACGCTAACATCGGTACAAGCGCACCTAATGCTCCAAGGAATGATGCCCCGCCTAACTTAGCAAGTAATCCTAATAAGATCTCACCTGCATAAATGTTACCGAATAAACGAAGACCTAACGTTAATGTGTTAGCAAACTCCTCAATAACCTTTAATGGGAATAAGAATTTCATAGGTTGGAAATAACCTTTAACATACTCTTTCGTACCCTTCATCTTAATTCCATAATAATGGGTGAGGGTAACTACCATCACGGCTAATGTTAATGTAACTGCTGGATCAGACGTTGGTGACCTCCACCATGCAATATGTTCGCCAGCTTCAGTTGCTGAATACATGAATGGTAAACCAAGGAAGTTCGATACGATGATAAACATGATAAGCGTAACGCCAAGCGTTAAGAAACGTCCACCTGTTTTCCAGTCCATCGTACTATTGATAATCCCTTTCACGAAGTCAAACACCCATTCCATGAAGTTTTGCATCCCGGTTGGGCGAAGGGCTAAGCTGCGAGTTCCGATAACAGCGATTAAGAAAACAATAACTGCTGCTACAGTAACCATCATAACTGATGACAAATCGAACGTTAAACCTAGAAATTTAACTAATTTACCGTGTTCCACTAGTAATTCACCTCTCTTCCCTGCTCTTATACTCTAAATAAAGAAAATCTATGATCATGACAAGGTATCCTGTCAGCAATCCTACACCTAAGCCCAACATCGCAATTAACTCTTGATATTTGGCTGCAAATAAAATTAATAACCCAATCGTAGCGAATCTTGAATATGTACTTACAGCTGTCGCCTTAAACTTCACGTTTTCTCCATTTGTTACGCGATCTAACAGCTTGTCTGTTCTACGTGCAATGATGCGCAAACTAAGAAAACTGAAAATCGTTCCGATAATCAGCCCAAGAAATACATCCTTGTAAGAGGTAAATCCCCATCCTAGCACTAGAAGCGCAAGCAAGTAGTACATATATTTCTTTTGTCTTTGGACAAGTCCATGTACGTCTATCATCATTGCTCTCCCGAATAGTAATGTCGAATGAGTCGAATCATTGCGTATACCCCTGTTCCTAACCCGAGTAATAACCCTATAATAAGAAACAATGGAAACGTTCCAACCTTATTATCAATCCACTGCCCACCAAAGATTCCAACAAGTATAGAACCGACTAACTGAGCAAGAATTCCTGACATTAAAGCATATGCTTTTATATGGCTGCGATCGTTTTTTTGCAAGGATTCATCCCTCCAATATGTAACCCTCATTCACGATGTGTTAATAATAACTCATTTTTTTGCATAAATCCTATACAAAACAAAAAGTTTACATTTTCGTCACGGAATAGATGTAATTTTGTCACTGAAAGCCCTACCATCTATCCCCGTTGTTAGCATACAATAGGGTATTAACAGTGTCAACGAGAAATCGTAAAAAATCTAAAAATTTGAGTATTAGGCATTTCCTCCCAAAAATGAAAACGTTCCCCTTCTAAATACTGGTTACATATATGCAATTTCTAACAGTTTTCTCTTTATAATAGAAGGAAATGTTCACAAGTTTGTCACTATTATATTTTCGAGATATAACGCTTTTCTTCCATAATATAGTGTTCCTCAGACGTAAGACTTCTATATTATATGTGATGTGTATGCAACTTATGTTGTATATACGATGTATATTTATCCTCTCCCCTACTTGCTTACAGCAAAAAAAAAAACGAGCAGGGGAATCTCCCCTGCTCGTCAGTTGTCTTACTTCGTTCCGAATAAACGGTCACCAGCATCACCAAGACCTGGTACTACATATCCGTGGTCATTTAATTTCTCATCTAATGCTGCTACATAAATATCAACATCGGGATGTTCTTCTTGTACTACTTTTACCCCTTCTGGAGCTGCAACGATACACATTAACTTAATTTGTTTCGCACCGCGCTTTTTCAGAGAGTTAATCGCTTCAGCCGCAGAACCACCTGTTGCTAGCATCGGATCTAGTACGATAAAGTCACGCTCTTCTACATCCGTTGGAAGTTTCACATAGTATTCTACCGGTTGCAATGTTTTAGGGTCACGGTATAAACCAACGTGTCCTACTTTTGCTGCTGGAATTAATTTCAGAATTCCATCAACCATTCCTAAACCTGCACGTAAAATCGGAATTAAACCAAGTTTTTTACCAGCGATCACTTTTGTTGTCGCTTTGCTTACAGGCGTTTCAATTTCAATATCCTTAAGCGGAAGGTCGCGAGTAATTTCGAAAGCCATTAAGCTTGCTACTTCGTCCACTAATTCACGAAAATCTTTCGTACCTGTATTCTTATCGCGAATATATGTAATCTTATGTTGAATTAACGGGTGATCAAATACATACAGTTTTCCCATGTGAATCTCTCCTTTAGATGATATTCATGCGTTTGCACGCTTTTTTACACTATTTACGATTGTAAAGAAAACGCTACTAATATTCAAGGGCAAATTTGGCAAAATCATGATTTTACGATGAATCTATCTAGTATCTTTACCAATTATGGGAGCTGTATCCTTCATTATATCGCCAAAATTTATTCATCATTTGTATACATACTTTAAAAATAATATATGTCCACAAAAAAGACTGCCAAAACAATTACGTTTCAGCAGTCTTCTTCAATCTATTATAGATTTGGATACATTGAGAATTTGCTCGTTAACGCTTCTACACGCTTACGTGCTTCTTCTAATGCAGCTTCATTTTCATGATTTTTTAATGTGTAAGCAATAAGTGACGCAATTTCATCCATTTCTTCTAAACCGAAACCACGAGATGTTACAGCTGCTGTACCGATACGTACACCACTTGTTACAAATGGGCTTGCTGTTTCAAATGGAATTGTATTTTTGTTCACTGTAATACCAACTTCATCTAATACGTGCTCTGCTACTTTACCTGTGATTTCTAGGTTACGAACATCAATCAAGATTAAGTGATTGTCTGTTCCGCCAGAAACAAGTGTAAGTCCTTCTTTTTGAAGACCTTCAGCTAAGCGGTTCGCATTGTTAATGATATTTTGTGCATACGTTTTGAAATCCTCTTGAAGTGTCTCACCAAACGCAACAGCTTTTGCAGCGATTACGTGCATAAGTGGACCACCTTGAATACCAGGGAAGATTGATTTATCAATTTGTTTTGCAAACTTCTCTTCACATAAAATCATACCACCGCGCGGACCACGTAACGTTTTATGTGTTGTCGTTGTAACGAAATGTGCATGTGGTACTGGATTTGGATGTAAGCCAGCAGCTACTAAACCAGCGATATGTGCCATATCCACCATTAAGTATGCACCCACTTCATCTGCAATCTCACGGAATCGTTTGAAATCGATAACACGAGGGTACGCACTTGCACCTGCAACGATTAATTTTGGTTTATGTTCTTTCGCTTTTGCTAATACATCATCGTAATTAATACGGTGAGAGTCAGCATCCACGCCATATTCTACGAAATTATATTGTACTCCACTGAAGTTAACAGGGCTTCCGTGTGTTAAGTGACCACCATGAGATAAATTCATACCAAGTACTGTATCGCCTTGCTCTAAAATTGTGAAGTATACTGCCATGTTCGCTTGTGCACCAGAGTGTGGTTGAACATTTACGTGCTCTGCGCCGAAAATTTCTTTCACGCGATCACGTGCGATATCTTCTACTACGTCTACGTGTTCACAGCCACCATAGTAACGTTTTCCAGGATATCCTTCAGCATACTTATTTGTTAAAACAGAACCTTGCGCCTCCATTACCGCTTCACTTACAAAGTTTTCCGAAGCAATTAACTCAATCTTTGAACGCTGTCTTCCTAGTTCTGCCTCAATTGCAGCAAATACCTTTTCATCTTGACGTTTTAAATGATCCACCAAAATCCCCCTTTTCTGAACGAATTACATCGATTCCCAACAGTTTTTTCTCATTTATTCAGAAAAAACGAAAATTCAGGTTGTAATTCTTTCGAACCTTCATGTTTTCAACTACATTCTAACATGACTTTCTATATCATAAAAGAAAAAAAAGACCGAAAATCGGTCTTTTCTTTCTTCTACTATAAAGTCAGACAACATACCTTTTATCTTATGATAAACAGCTACTATATGACTTCCTAATTTCTCATATTTAACGGCAAGTGGTAGTCTCTTCCGCCACCGCGTAAACAGCACGTGCTCCACCAATTAGTTTTCCACGTGTTTTGGCCATCGTTACATGCGCACTTCCAATTGCCTTCACACTTGTACGAACCGGAACAGCTACATGTTTTAAATGCATACCAATAAATGTATCACCAATATCCATTCCTGCATCTGCTTTAATAAACTCAACTACTACCGGATCTTTCAAATTGTGATACGCATATGTCCCCAATGCACCACCCGCTGATCTAACAGGCGTAACTGTTACAATTTCAAATTGATATTTTATCGCTACTTCTCTCTCAACTACTAAAGCACGGTTTAAATGCTCACAACATTGAAACGCTAATTCAATACCTGTTCGCTCTTGAAATTGTTTTAACTCAGAAAAAATCGCCTCTGCTACTTCCATCGTTCCTGATGTTCCAATTCTTTCGCCTAGCACTTCGCTCGTGCTACAACCCACTACAAAAATTTGACCGCTTTGTAATGAAGCTTGTTCTTGGAAATCAGAAAGCGACATTTGTAGCTGTTCTCTTACCTTTACGATTTCTGTCATTACGCCTCTTCCTTTCACAGGTTGGTTCACCAAATTATATTTCACACTACTAATAGTTAGAATCTATTACTTTGTTTCGTATGTTTTAATTTTTCCTACGCGGTTTTCGTGACGACCACCTTCATAGTCAGTTGTTAACCAGATTTTCGCGATATCACGAGCTAGACCAGCACCAATTACACGCTCGCCCATTGCTAGCATGTTAGTGTCATTATGCTCTCTCGTTGCTCTCGCACTGAAAGTATCATGAACTAACGCACAACGGATACCATTTACTTTGTTTGCTGCGATTGACATACCAATGCCTGTCCCACAAACTAAAATACCACGATCTACTTCACCATTCGCTACCATTTCAGCTGCTGGAAACGCAAAGTCAGGGTAATCAACAGAACCAGCTTCACATTCACAACCTAAATCAATATATTCAATATTTAACTCTTCTAATAAACTTACAAGTTCTTTGCGGATATTCATACCGCCGTGATCAGATGCTATTACTACTTTCATTTTTACCCCTCCAAAGTTTCAATCAATTATCTTCATTTCACACTCGCTACCTCAATAGAACGAAGTGATCTCCAATATCGTATTATACACGAAACATCAACCTACTGAATGTTTTTTCAGTAAAGTTTGTACAAGTTTTTCCATCTCATCTAACGTTTCTTTATAAATAGAAAGCGAGCCTCCAAATGGATCTGAAATGTCCTTACCTATACCTTCAGTTAATCCATATAACGTATTCAATTTCTTTTCAACACTCGGATAATGCCCAAGTACAATGTGTTTATGATTTTCTGTCATCGTTACGACAATATCAGCCCAATCAAGCAAAGTTTCGTTTACTTGTTGCGCGGCATGATCAATTGAAATCCCTTTTTCAGCTAAAGCTTCCTTCGCATATACCGATGCATCGCTCCCAGGATAGGCGAAAACACCGGCAGATTGCACTTCAAACCTATCTCCTCCGTGATGACGAAGCAACGCCTCAGCCATTGGACTACGACATGTATTGCCAGTACAAACAAATAACACTCGTTTCATCCAAACCCACCCCTATATTCAATTTCTTACCACTCATCATAACTTACATTAGAATAGAACAAAAGAAATGTGAATATACAAAAGGCGCATTTCTCTTATATTTTTTCTAAGAAAAATGCGCCTTATCCACATATATGTGAAACCCTATTTCCAAGTGCCCAGAGTATTTTAACATACCTACTGAATATGCAACAAAAATAAGGAATCCATTTCATACGAAACGGATTCCTCTTATGCAGCAATTATTTCATTGTAACTTTCATTACTTCTGTTGAACCTTTTGTAGCTGTTACGCCTACAGTTGTCTTAATAGACTCAGCTGCATCTGTGTTTGTAATAACGATTGGAGTAATTGTGCTTTTCGCTTTTTCACGGATTAATTCTAAGTCGAATGAGATTAATTTATCTCCAGCTTTTACAGCTTGGCCTTCAGAAACGTGAGCTTCGAAACCTTCGCCTTCCATTTTTACAGTTTCTAATCCAACGTGGATTAAAATTTCTGTGCCGTTTTTCGCTTTAATTCCGATAGCATGTTTTGTGTGGAATAATTGTACGATTTCACCATCAACTGGAGATACAACTACACCTTCAGTAGGATCGATTGCAACACCGTCACCCATCATACGACCAGCGAATACTGGATCTGGTACTTCTTCAATATTTTTCACTGCTCCAGTTAATGGAGCTACGATTGTTTCTTCATTTGTTTTTGAACCAAGACCAAATAATTTTTTAAACATAGGATAGTCCTCCTTATAATTTACCTAAAAGTTTATAGGGCAATCCCTAGTAAAGCTCGGGATACATGTAAGACTTCATACTTCGAATATTATACTGTAAAAACGCTTTCGAAATAAATTACGTCATTACTAATAGACTCTTATTGTAGCGCTTCACAAAATTCCAGTCAATTCTGATTGTCTGAATAACAATAAGAAGTTAACTTCTATTTATATTTTCTCTTTTTTCGTCCAACTTGTCTAGAGGTCTTTACTACATTTTATTTTTTGTTGTTAATTTGTAAAATTTAATTCAAACTTTTTTCAAAATACGCTTGACTAAAGTAAGTAACTATTTTATCATTACTTACATAAGGTAAGTTAATAACTTTTAGGAGGTTTTTTAAAAATGATGGATTTCGGTCTTCTTATTATTCGTCTTATTATAGGAATTACATTCATGGGTCATGGTGCTCAAAAATTATTTGGTTGGTTCGGCGGTTACGGTTTAAAAGGAACAGGTGGCTGGATGGAATCAATCGGTTTACGTCCTGGTGTATTTATGGCATTTATGGCTGGTGCAACTGAATTACTAGGTGGTTTCTTATTCGCATCAGGTATTTTCATTATAGTTGGCTCATTATTTATCGTTGGAACAATGTTAATGGCTATCTTCACTGTTCACGGGAAAAATGGTTACTGGGTGACACAAAACGGATATGAATATAACTTAATGTTAATCGCTGTTGCTGTTGGTGTAGCTTTAATCGGACCTGGCGCATACGTTTTACTTTAATTTTCATCTCAATCTTGAGATTCTTGAAAAAGAACTTACTTCATTACAATTGAAGTAAGTTCTTTTTATGAAACAAAATATTATTTCCAGCAGGATTTTCTCACCGATATCTTGTAAACAAACAATAAGTATTCATATTTAGAAAGGGGATTACAAGCATGTTATCCATTAATCCAAATGAACAAACTGAAAAAGATAATTACAAATTACTTACTGGAAGTATCATCCCTCGCCCTGTCGCATTCGTTACTTCTGTAACAAAAGATGGTGTATTAAACGGAGCACCATATAGTTATTTCAATATTGTCGCTGCTAATCCACCACTTATCTCAGTTTCTGTACAACGAAAAGCGGGAGAAAGAAAGGACACTTCTCGAAACGCAATTGAAAAAGGAGAATTTGTTGTACATATTTCTGATGAATCATATGTAGCAGCAATTAACGAAACAGCAGCTAATCTCCCTCCAAATGAAAGTGAAATTGAACTAGCAAAACTAACACCAATTGAAAGTGAAGTCATCTCCGTTCCAGGTGTAAAAGAAGCAAATATTCGAATGGAATGCATATTAGAACGTGCAATTCCACTTGGTGGAACAGAAGACTCACCAGCTTGCGATCTACTAATTGGACGCGTCGTTCGTTTCCATGTTGCCGAACATCTATATGAAAAAGGGCGCATTCACGCAGAAGGACTCAAACCAATAAGCCGCCTAGCAGGACACAACTATGCAAAATTAGGAGAACAATTTGAACTGGTTAGGCCAGTTTAAAAGCGGAAGTGGCCCGTTTAGCTCTGACCAGCTAAGGTTCTCTCGTACAAAAGGTGCTTTTTACCTTTAGTGCGGGAGGTTCTTAGATGCGAAGAGCTGGCCACTGGAGCTGGATATATCTAAAAGCGGAAGCGGCTCGCTCAGAATGAGAGGGGGATGGAGCTTCTGACGTAGAGGCGCTTTTTGCCTCGCAGGAAGACGCGAAGCCACCGACCATTCTAGCCCGCTGGAGCTGGATATACCTAAAAGCGGAAGCGGCTCGCTCAGAATGAGAGGGGGATGGAGCTTCTGACGTAGAGGCGCTTTTTGCCTCGCAGGAAGACGCGAAGCCACCGACCATTCTAGCCCGCTGGGGCTGGATATACCTAAAAGCGGAAGCGGCTCGCTCAGAATGAGAGGGGGATGGAGCTTCTGACGTAGAGGCGCTTTTTGCCTCGCAGGAAGATGCGAAGCCACCGACCATTCTAGCCCGCTGGAGCTGGATATATTTAAAAGCAAGGCGGCTCGATTCCTGCCATCACTCAAACATAAAATCCCCTGCTTTTTAGCAGGGGATTTTATCATTGTAATTCTTCCTTCTTTTCCTCTAAAGTAGGCAGTTTTTCTTTTTTCGGTTTCCCTAGCTTAATTACGAAGAAATATAGGGAAAGCAGTGTAATAAGAAAAACAATTAAAAACGGGTACGGAGAGTAAAAGGCACGCGCCGCCTCAGTCTTTCCCGCAACAAATTTCAATGACTCAATATCTAAAAACTCAGCAAACATTTGTACACCGAGCATACTAAACCAAAAAACAAAAAAACTAATAATAATACCAAAAACTTGCTTCAATCTCGTCATTCATCTCATCCTTTCTATATGTGTAATTTTTTAGCGCAATCAGTATAGTACAAACAAAACTATGCACAGAAAGGAGCTATCTTACTATTCGCGAATTAACTTAATCCAACCTAAAATTGCAATTTGCAAAATAATACCCCAAATTATAAGCCTTCTTAGCCATCGAGGAAAGAAGGTTAAAAACTTAACATACCATTCCAATAGCTTGTTCATAATTCCCTCCTACATAAAATTATATAGGAAAAAGGATATATAATCCAAATCCAACTAGAATGATGCCACCTACTATCTCGCCATATGTACCGAGCATATCTTTCGCATGTCTACCAATTAATAAACCAATCCACGCTAATAACATGCTAACAAATCCAAAAAGTAATATCGTAATGATTGTTTGTGCCCCATAAATACCAAGACTAAGCCCTACTGAGAAACTATCTATACTAACGCCAAATGCAAATACGAATAAGCTAATTCCAATAGGGGCAGTTCTAGTCTCTTCATTTTGTAAAATGGTCGAATATACGATATAAAAACCTAGTCCAATTAATAAAATAGCACCCGCAAAATGTGCAATATCTCCATACTTCTCTGATAAAAAACGACCTAGTACCATCCCTATAAACGGCATAATAATATGAAATATCCCTATCGTCATACCAATATACAGGATTTGTCTTAACTTTAGGGGCATCATCCCCATACCAAGACTCACCGAGAACGCATCCATCCCTAAGGCGAATGCCATAATTATTAAAGGTATTAGCTGTTCAAACGTCATTCATGCCCCTCCTTGGACGTGCTACTTCACAATATGCTTATCCAAGGAGAAATATTCTGTTTGCTAACCTTACCTTATCATTCAATAATAATATGATGTCCTGCCGCTTTTGTTAAACGATTCATAATAGCATTTCCTATTCCTTCATTAGGGAACGACTCACTAAAAATAACATCCACTTCACTTGCATCAAATGTTCTAAGTACATCATATAATTTAGTCGCAACGCTAGCTAAGTCACTTCGAACACCACAAGACAATATAACATCTGCGTTATATACATGTTGATACTCTTCCGTCGTTAATACGCCTACTTTAAATCCTTCTTCCTTTTTCCCATCCACAAGTTGCTGAATAAACTCACGTGAGCCCTCAACAATACTAAGTGGTGCTTTCGGCGCATAATGTGTGTATTTCATTCCAGGTGATTTCGGTTTTTCCTTCTCATCCTTTAAAGCTGGATCTAAAGAAACGGTACCTATCACCGCTTCTAATTGTTCTTTCGTAATCCCACCTGGACGTAATATTGTTGGAACCGGGCTTGTACAATCAATTACAGTTGATTCAACGCCTACTCCAGTTGCACCACCATCAACAATACCTGCAATCTTCCCATTCAAATCTTCATATACGTGAGAAGCTAGTGTTGGACTTGGACGCCCTGAACGATTCGCACTTGGTGCCGCAACAGGTACATTCGCCTCTTCAATAAGAGCAAGTGCAACTGGATGATCAGGCATTCTTACCCCAACCGTATTAAGTCCCGCCGTCACCCTCTCTGAAATCCCTTCTTTTCTCGGCAAAATAATTGTTAATGGTCCTGGCCAAAAATGCGCCATTAACTTCTCTGCAACTGGTGGAATTTCTTTCACAATCCCATCTAACTGAGATTTTGTACCTATGTGGACAATGAGTGGATTATCACTCGGTCTTCCTTTCGCTTCGAAAATTTTCGCGATTGCTTCATCATCCATCGCGTTTGCACCTAACCCATATACTGTTTCCGTAGGGAAAGCAACCGCCTCATTTTCTCTTAATAATTTTGCTGCTTCTTGTAACTGTGGATAATATTTTTTTCTTTCCACAACATTATCCACAACCCACATATTTGTATGCATTTTTTTCCACGTCCTTTTCTACCCTTAAATACTTGTCTATTTTTAGTTTACTATGAGATTTATCCAAAAGACAAACAAGGTTTATCCACAAAATGTGGATAAACCTAATTAATCCGTGGATAACTTTGTGAATAGCTGACAATTTAGTATTATTGCATTCTGCTCTTTTATATTTTTACAAAAATGTTCTAACTGTTGAATTCCCTCTGGAACCTCATCCTTTTCTATAGTAAAAAAGTCAAAGAACTGAAAGATCGGTACAGATTGTGGATGGTTTGTTAGTAAGTACAATTGTTGAACACTTTTTTCTTTCATATACTGCAAAAACATTTCAAAAAAATATAAGAAAGTCTGTTTATCCACATGAGGTGTGAATAAACAAGAACGAATAAGTACATCTTCCCCACTTTGTTCATAACCAATTACAGCTCGTATTTCTTCCGCCTCTTCCAAAATCATAAATTGTGCGTACAACTCATTTATTTTATCATCTTTTTTATTAGCTTGTCCGAAAAAAGAATGTAATCTTTCCACATCTGCTTTCGTAGCAAAATACACTTTCTTCATAATAAATCCCTCCTCATTTTTATATATGAGGAGGGATTTATTAATAGTACTATTTAGAGAATAAAGATGTAAAAGCTTCTACAATAAACAATTTAACTTCTGGCTTTTCTTCTTTCTCTTCGACTTTTACATACTCATTTTGCTTTTCTTGTTTTTTCTCCACAGGTTTCTCCACTTTTTCCACAGTTTTTGTTTCTTCTTCACTTACAGGCTGCTCTGCGACTTTTGTTTCATTTTTTACTACTTTCTTTTCAGAAGCTGTTACTTTTTTTACTACTTCCTGTTTTACAACTTTCTTTTCTTTTACCTTATCCACTTTCTTCTCTTCTGTATCTACTACTTCTTGATCTAGTTGTTTCACCTGCTCCTCTTCAGGAGATTCCGCCTTCACAACGTGCTCTTCTTTTCTTACAGCTGTCCCACTCGAAAAATCTAAGAAACACATTGGTGGAAATAATACACACCACCAGTTCGCGCCTTCACCTTCTCCAATTGTGATCAATACTGCTTCATATTCTCCTGCTGGATAAATAAAATTCCCATATACCTTTGTAGGAAACTTTACATTCTTACTAAATTTCACTTGAAATGATTCTTTACTTCCTTCTCTTTTTAACGTATTTTCCACCGTTTTCTCGATTTCTGGAATATGATTTTGAATTACTTTGCGTGCCTCTTCAAATGAAGTTAAATCCGCTACCCATCCATCAATTTGTGCTTTTACTTCATCACGTACTTTACGCTTTAATGCCTGGTCTTTATCTGAATCACTATTTGCTAAAATTCTTAATCGAACGGCCTCTTTCGGAATAACTGAAGGCCCTTTCGCATCAGCTTTCATATATCCAAACTGCACAAGTAACTGTGCACCAATTAATAATATAAGAAGATAAGCAATAACTTGTTTTTTCATTTCCTCCACCGTCCCTTCTACAAACAGTGTGGACAGACTTTCATATTTCTAAACTATTAAATTCAAAATCTATATGAATTTTCCCAAAAAAAAATAGAGTAAGGTGTGAACCTTACTCCATCTCAGCAAATACCATACGGTCTTTTCCGTTAATATCAAAAACAACCTCAACATGGGCATGCGGAAAAGCTTGTTGTAACAATCTCTTTACATCCTCACCTTGTCCTACTCCAATTTCAAACGCTACAATTGCTTTCTCCTGCAACACATTCGGCAATTCTTCCATAAAACGGCGATAAAAATCTAATCCGTCTTCTCCACCAACAAGTGCTCTCTTCGGCTCATGCTCTTTCACAACAGGAGAAAGACCACGCCAATCCTCTTCCGGTATATATGGAGGATTTGAAACAACAACATCTAGCTTTTGACCCGTTTTATCAAATGGTGACAATAAATCACCGTGATAGAACGTTACTTCTGCACCTAAAGATTTTGCATTTTCTTTTGCAACTTCAATCGACTCTTGTGCAATATCTACTGTATACACGTGAAGATTTTTATTTTCTAAAGCAAGCGTAATAGAAATCGCTCCACTACCTGTGCCTATATCTGCTACATGTAGTTCCTTGTCGCCAAAATGGCGCTCAATTCTTTCTAATACTCCTACTATAAGCTCTTCTGTTTCCGGTCTTGGTATTAATACTTCTTCATTCACAAAGAACGACCGGCCATAAAACATTTCATAACCAATCATATATTGAATAGGAATACCTTCTACATGCTTGTGGATAAACTCCGTAAAGCTTGCCTCTTGTTCCTCATTTATTTCTTCACGCATATTCATAAGTAATCCTGTTCTGTTCATCTTTAATACATGACAAAGGACAATTTCTCCCGCATTTTCATCTCGTCCATTTTCCTGTAAAAAAGAAGAAGCCCATTTCAGGGCTTCATAGACACGCATTACTCAGCTGCCTCCATCCTTTGAGCCTGATCTTCCATCACTAAGGCATTGATGAAATCATCTAACTTACCTTGTAAGATTTGATCTAGCTTTTGAATCGTTAAACCGATTCGATGGTCTGTAACACGGTTTTGCGGGAAGTTATACGTACGAATACGCTCTGAACGATCACCCGTACCAACAGCTTGTTTACGGTTTTGATCATATTCAGCTTGTGCTTCTTGTCTAAACTTATCATAAACACGTGCGCGTAATACTTTCATCGCTTTTTCTTTATTCTTAATTTGTGATTTCTCATCCTGACAAGATACAACTACACCAGTCGGTAAATGCGTTAAACGTACCGCTGACATCGTTGTATTAACGCTCTGTCCACCAGGACCACTAGAAGCGAATGTATCAACACGAACATCTTTCTCGTGAATGTCGATTTCTACTTCTTCTGCCTCTGGTAATACAGCTACAGTTGCTGTAGATGTATGAATACGTCCACCAGATTCCGTTTCAGGAACACGTTGTACACGGTGAGCACCATTCTCGAATTTCAGCTTCGCGAAAGCACCTTTACCGTTAATCATAAAGATAATCTCTTTATATCCACCTAACTCTGTATAGCTAGCCTCGATAATTTCTGTTTTCCAACCTTGAACCTCAGCATAACGGCTATACATGCGGTATAAGTCACCAGCAAATAAAGCGGCCTCATCGCCACCAGCAGCCCCACGAACCTCAACGATAACGTTCTTATCATCATTAGGGTCCTTTGGAACTAGTAAAATTTTCAGACGTTCTGATAACGTTTTTTCTTGTGATTCTAACTCAGAAACCTCTTCTTTTACCATGTCACGCATTTCTGCGTCTAACTTCTCTTCTAACATTGCTTTCGCATCTTTTAATTGCTCACGAACATCCTTATACTCACGATACACCTCTACCGTTTCCTGTATATCAGACTGTTCCTTTGAATATTCACGAAGCTTATTTGTATCGCTAATAACCTCTGGGTCACTTAACAATTCATTTAACTTCTCATAACGATTTTCTACAGCTTGCAAACGATCTAACACATCATTCACCTCTACATCCTAGTATCTAATACAAATAGTATATGGTACTTACTCAAAAAAACGCAAATTATATTTAAAAGCGCAAGCGGCTTGCTCAGAATCGCAGGACACTTTCAACTCTTGACCTTGAAGCGCTTTTTGCTTCAGGCGAGAGAGTGAAATGGCCGGAGATTCTAGCCGCTGGAGCTAGATAATATTTAAAAGCGTAAGCGGCTCACACCACCCACACTCTCTATTCTGAAAAAAACCCGCCTTGCGCAGCGAGTTTTACTTGTCTTTGTTTGTAGGAACTGCATGACAATGACGACAGCGTGGTTCATACGATTCTGAAGCCCCAACTAAAATAATCGGATCATCAAATGCCGCTGGTTCTCCATCAATTAATCGTTGTGTACGACTTGCCGGAGATCCACATGCAGAACATACTGCTTGTAGTTTTGTTACATGTTCAGCAATCGCCATCAGCTGAGGAACTTGTCCAAATGGTAGACCACGGAAATCTTGGTCTAAACCAGCTACAATGACACGATAGCCACGATTTGCCAATACTTGCACCACTTCCACAATGTCCCCATCAAAGAATTGCACCTCATCGATTGCAATTACATCCATATCTTCAGTGATATGTTCAAATATATCTTTTGAAGCTGAAACAGGAACTGCTTTTACCTTTAATCCGTTATGTGATACAACGTCTTCTTCACTATAGCGATTATCAATACATGGTTTAAATACAATTGCATGTTGTTTCGCAAATTGCGTACGGCGCACACGGCGGATTAACTCTTCTGATTTACCAGAAAACATACTACCGCAAATCACTTCAATCCAACCATTTTGATTTATTAAGTACATGAAGCTCTCCTTTCATCTACTTTTTAGTTAAAAGTAGGGTAAAGGTATAATATTTTCGCAAAAAAAACAGACAAGCGAATACATACACTTGCCTGTTTTATGTTTTTATTACTTGATACCGTATTTCTTATTGAAGCGATCAACGCGTCCGTCTGCAGTAGCAAACTTCTGACGTCCAGTGTAGAATGGGTGAGAATCAGAACTGATCTCAACTTTTAGTAATGGATAAGTGTTACCATCTTCCCACTCAACAGTTTCGCTAGAGCCTTTAGTAGACCCGCTTAAGAATTTGAAGCCTGTGTTTGTGTCCATGAATACAACTTTCTTGTAATCTGGGTGAATTCCTGCTTTCATTCTTTTCATCTCCTTCCGCCCTGAATCATTTTCGAAACAGAGTTTTTCATCTTCAGCTGCATACACAACTATATTGATGAAACACATATGATGAAATTATAACAAGGCTAACTTCATTTTGCAACTACCTGTTTTTGTCTTTTTAATTTTAAAAGCGCAAGCGGCTCGTTCAGAATGGGAGGGGGATGGAGCTTCTGACGTAGAGGCGCTTTTTGCCTCGCAGGAAGACGCGAAGCCACCGACCATTCTAGCCGCTGGAGCTGGATATTAAATTTAAAGCGGCGGGGGCTCGCTCAGCTCTGACCAGCTAAGGTTCTTTCGCCCTAAAGGTGCTTTTTACCTTTCGGGCGGAAGGTTCTTAGATGTGAAGAGCTAGCCACCGGAACTGGATATCACTTAAAAATCCAGGACACTTCACACCCTCTCACTTGAGGCGCTTTTTGCCTCATGGAAAGACGCGAAGCCACCTACCATTCTAGCCGCTGGAGCTAGATATCACCTTAAAGTGGAGGGGGCTCGTTCTGCTCTGACTAGCTAAGGTTCTCCCACTTATTTCTCTCTTTAATATCACCTAAAAGGCATAAGAAACTCGCTTACTATAAAATAAGCGAGTCCCAATCTTTTCCCTTTACTTAGTTGTTACATATCTTTTCGAGTCTGCAACAATGTTTTGTAAAAATTCTTCGTTTGTCTTCGTTTGACGAAGCTTACGTAAGAAACTTTCAACAAAGTCTGGTGTATCACGCATTGTTTTACGAATGCCCCATAACTTGTCTAAATGCTCTTTTGGAATTAATAGATCTTCTTTACGTGTACCAGAACGACGAATATCAATCGCTGGGAAGATACGACGTTCAGCTAACGAACGATCTAAGTGAAGTTCCATATTTCCAGTTCCTTTAAATTCCTCGTAAATAACATCGTCCATACGAGATCCTGTATCAACAAGGGCTGTTGCTAAAATCGTTAAGCTACCGCCTTCTTCAATATTACGTGCAGCTCCAAAGAAACGCTTCGGTCTATGGAAAGCCGCTGGGTCGATACCACCCGATAATGTTCTACCACTTGGCGGAATAACGAGGTTGTAAGCTCGCGCTAAACGGGTAATACTATCCATTAAAATGATAACATCTTTTTTGTGCTCTACAAGACGCATTGCACGTTCTAACACAAGTTCAGCTACTTTAATATGATTTTCTGGTACTTCATCAAAAGTAGAACTTACAACGTCGCCCTTAACAGAACGTTCAATGTCTGTTACTTCCTCTGGACGCTCATCAATTAAAAGAACAATTAATTCTGCTTCTGGATGATTTGTTGTAACACTGTGTGCAATTTCTTTTAATAGACTTGTTTTACCAGCCTTTGGAGGCGCAACAATTAAACCACGTTGTCCAAATCCAACTGGTGCGATTAAATCCATGATACGTGTCGGTAACTTTTTCGGTTCCGTTTCCAATTTCATTTGGCGATCTGGGTATAATGGTGTTAATGCAGGGAAATGCACACGCTCTTTTGCTGAATCTGGATCATCTCCGTTTACAGCTTCAACTTGTAATAACCCAAAATAGCGTTCATTTTCTTTAGGAGGTCGTACTTTACCAGAAACTTTGTCTCCATTACGTAAATCGAAACGACGAATTTGCGAAGCTGAGATATAAATATCTTCTGAGCTTGGAGAATAGTTGATAGGACGTAGGAATCCAAATCCTTCTGATTGAATAATTTCTAATACGCCTTCCATGAAAAAGAAACCTTCTTTTTCTGCTCGAGCTTTCAAAATAGAAAAGATTAACTCTTTTTTCGTTAACTTGCTATAATACGAAATCTTAAATTCTTTCGCAAGCTCGTATAACTCTTTTAACTTCATGTTTTCTAATGCTGCAATTGACAAATTCATTCAGACACCACACTTTAACGTTATTCTCTTTTTTCATGGGTAAAGGGAAAAATACGGAAGGCAAATAATTAATAATGAAAGGCAATAAGTTCAAGTAGGGTAATATTCACTATTGTAACCCTTTTATCTAGTTTTAATCAATACGTTGGAACACAAATACAAGAAGCGAAGACAAGAAAATTTGTCTTCGCTTCTTATTTAATTTAGTTCCAGCTCCGATAGTTAAAAAGATCGACCATTTTAACCTTTCTGAACGAGCCGCTTACGCTTTTTACTTAATCCAGCTTCAGCAGCTAGAATGGTCGGTGGCTTCACTTCTTCCTGCGAGGCAAAAAGCGCCTCTACGTCAGAAGCTCCATCCCCCCTCCCATTCTGAACGAGCTGCTTACGCTTTTTATTTAAATCCAGTTCCAGCGGCTAGAATCCCCGGTCATTTCACTCTCTCACTCGAAGCAAAGAGCGCTTCAAGGTCGAGAGTTCCAATGCCCTGCGATTCTGAGCGAGCCGCTTCCACTTTTTATTTAATAACCAAGTTTGGTTTTTTATTTAAGCTATGACGACCATCTACGAAGCGAACTGTGCCTGATTTCGCACGCATAACAAGAGATTGCGTTGTTCCTACGCTACCTTTAAATTGAACACCGCGTAATAGTTCTCCATCTGTTACACCTGTTGCTGCAAAGATTGCATCGTCACCTTTTACTAAGTCCTCCATACGAAGGATACGATTAATGTCTTCTATGCCCATTTTTTTACAACGTGCTAATTCAGCTTCGTTTTGTGGCAATAGTTTTCCGTGAATTTCTCCACCTAAACATTTTAAAGCAACCGCTGCTAATACACCTTCAGGTGCTCCACCAGATCCAAATAAAATATCTACACCTGTACGATCAAACGCTGTATTAATCGCTCCAGCTACATCTCCATCATTAATTAATTTAATACGAGCACCAGCTTTACGAATTTCTTCGATAATTTCTTGATGACGTGGGCGATTTAAAACTGTCGCTACAACATCTTCAATATCTTTATTTTTCGCTTTCGCAACTGCACGTAAGTTATCAATAATAGGCGCATCAATGTCGACCGCCCCAACTGCTTCTGGGCCAACCGCGATTTTATCCATGTACATGTCAGGAGCATGTAACAAATTACCATGGTCTGCAATTGCAATAACAGCAAGAGCATTCCAGCCACCAGCTGCTACGATGTTTGTCCCTTCTAAAGGATCAACTGCAACGTCTACACGTGGTCCATATCCTGTACCTAATTTCTCTCCGATATATAGCATTGGTGCTTCATCCATCTCACCTTCACCAATTACAACTGTACCTTTCATCGGAATTGTATCAAATACATCACGCATAGCTGATGTTGCTGCACCGTCTGCTTCATCCTTTTTCCCGCGCCCCATCCAACGCGCTGATGATAATGCTGCAGCCTCTGTTACACGTACTAACTCCATAGATAAACTTCTTTCCACAATAATCCCTCTCCTTTAAGTCTTTATATTTCTGCCGTATTTTGTGAACCGTGTTTTTCTATAAAGTGTACTTCCGCAAGTAGTGATGCTTCGCTTCCCCCTTGCGGAAGTATCACTTATGCGTTCTTCATCTCTTCAATTTCTTGTTTTGTCATTTGTTCTCGCCAAATGTTTGCTCCAAGCCCTTTAAGCTTGTCCACTATATTCTCATAACCTCGATCAATATGCTCAAGTCCTGTTACTTCTGTAATTCCATCTGCCATTAACCCTGCAATAACAAGTGCCGCTCCCGCTCGTAAATCACTCGCCTTCACTTTTGCACCTTGCAGTAACACAGGACCAGTTACAATTGCCGAACGACCTTCTACTTTAATTTGAGCATTCATACGACGTAATTCATCAATGTGTTTGAAACGGGCACCGTAAATTGTATCTGTTACAACTCCCGTCCCATGCGCCTTTGTTAAAAGCGTCGTAAACGGCTGTTGTAAATCCGTTGGAAAACCTGGATATACAAGCGTTTTGATATCAACTACTTTTAACTTTCTATTACCGTTCACCGTAATTTGATCATCGTTCGTTTCAACTTGAACACCAGCTTCTCTTAGCTTTGCAGTAACTGATTCTAAGTGCTGAGGAATAACGTTATCAACCGTTACTTCTCCTCCTGATGCAGCTCCTAGAATCATATACGTACCAGCTTCGATACGATCTGGGATGATAGTATGGTGACAACCATGTAAAGAGTCCACACCATCTATTCGGATTACATCTGTACCAGCACCTTTAATACGTGCTCCCATGCTTGTTAACAATGTAGCTACATCAATAATCTCGGGCTCTTTCGCTGCATTTTCAATAACAGTTCTACCTTTCGCTCGTACAGCTGCTAGCATAATATTAATCGTAGCCCCCACACTAACAACATCTAAATAAATACGTGCTCCATGTAGTTCATCTGCCCTTAAATAGATGGCACCTTGTTCATTTGTAACATGTGCACCCAGCGCTTCAAACCCTTTAATATGCTGATCAATCGGCCTCGGTCCTAAATGACATCCACCCGGAAGCCCAATAACAGCTTTTTTAAAACGGCCAAGCATCGCACCCATTAAATAATAAGAAGCGCGCAACTTTTTCACTTTTCCATTTGGCAAAGGCATTGCAACCATGTTAGAAGGATCGACTACCATCTCTTCCTCCTGTCCATAAGTTACTTTCCCTCCAATTTCCTCTAGTAAGTCTCCTAACATTTTCACGTCCGAAATATTAGGGACACCACCAATAGTTACTGGAGTATCTGCTAAAATTGTCGCTGGAATTAATGCAACGGCACTGTTCTTTGCACCGCTTACTCGAATTGTTCCATTTAAAGCTCTTCCGCCTTCAATTAGCAATTTTTCCATATTGAGCTCCCTTCTTGTGAATGTATTTACTTTCTATCTTTTTATAGAAAGCTCCCCTTAAGAATCTCAATTACTCTTTCCATCCCAAAACTCAATAAATAGGAAACCATTATCTTCATTTCTCCTGTAGCACGAATAGATAAAGATCAACTATTCATCGAATTCACTTTATCAATTTAGATACGTTATCACATTTATTAATAGGACTATGCACATTATTTTCTATTTAAAAACCAAAAATGATAAAATCTTTCGACTTGTTCACGCTTTCATTATACAACGAAAGGAAACCGTCTAAAAGACTAGACGGTTTCCAAAACGGAATTTTATTCTTACGCTTTACCGTTAGAACCGAACTCACGCATTTTACCAGCAACAGTTGCTTTAATAGCGTCGCGGCCAGGTCCAATAAATTTACGAGGATCGTAAACTTCTTGGTCTTTGTTTAATACTTCACGAACAGCTTTTGTAAACTCGATTTGGTTCTCAGTGTTTACGTTGATTTTTGAAGTACCTAAAGAGATAGCTTTTACGATATCAGCAGTTGGGATACCAGTACCACCGTGTAATACTAAAGGTACGCCAGTGAAGTCACGAACTTGTTCCATTTCAGCGAATCCTAAGTTAGGCTCACCTTTGTAAGGACCGTGTACAGAACCTAAAGCTGGAGCTAGGCAATCGATACCTGTTGCTTCAACAAGGTGCTTACACTCTGCTGGGTCAGCGTAAATTACGCCTTCAGCGATTACGTCGTCTTCTTGTCCGCCAACTGTTCCAAGCTCAGCTTCAACAGATACGTTACGAGCGTGTGCGTATTCTACTACTTGTTTAGTAGTTTCAACGTTTTCTTCGAATGGGTGGTGAGAAGCGTCGATCATTACAGATGTGAAACCTGCATCGATTGCTTCTTTACATTTTTCGAAGCTTGAACCATGGTCAAGGTGAATCGCTACAGGAACAGTGATGTTCATTTCTTCGATTAAAGCTTTAACCATAGCTACAACTGTTTTGAAACCAGTCATATGACGAGCTGCACCCTCAGATACACCTAGGATTACAGGAGATTTTTCTTCTTCCGCAGCAGCTAAGATAGCTTGAGTCCACTCTAAGTTGTTCATGTTGAATTGACCAACTGCGTATTTTCCTTCTAGTGCTTTGTTTAGCATTTCTTTCATAGAAACTAAAGGCATGGTGAATCCTCCTAAAAAACGTTTTTTGTATCCGATAAGTTCTTATCGCTGGTAGTATGACCAGAATAAGGTAAAATATGTATATCTACATACCGGACTTTTTTCTACACTCAATAGGATAACAACTTGTACTCAAAAACTCAACCGTATTCACCTGCACAATAGTCCATGTAAACGCTTTTTTCCATATTTTTTATAAAAAATTCATTTTTACGCCTCTACAGCGAGCTCATTTCTCACAGCTTGACGAATTTCATCAATATCAAATGGTTTAGCAAAATGCATTAAAGCACCTAAATCTTTTGCTTCTTGGATCATATCAAGCTCTCCATAAGCAGTCATTAAAATGACTTTAATACTCTCATCAATTTCTTTTACATGCTTTAAAATCTCTATACCATCCATGCCTGGAATTTTCATATCTAATACTACTAAATCCGGATTATCTTTTTTCACGATATCTAAAGCTTGAAATCCATTCGCTGCTTGGAATGTCTGATAACCTTCTTTTTGGAACACTTCATGTAATAACACACGAATCCCATATTGATCATCAACGATTAAAATTTTACCTTCCATAATTCCCAACCTTTCTGTGTAAGTACAAGATTTAAAGCTTCTTATATCTTAACGATTTATTTTCGCTATTCTTTGGCAAATTCCTTCCTATTATTTCTTATTTTACCGTTTCCTATTTTGTTATGCTACCCTACGATTTCACCTTTCTAAAAAAATAAACTATAATGAAAGCCGGCAAACACGTACGAAGGGAGTAACATTATGTTAAAAATTTTTTCAACTCAATTAAGTGGTTATTTCTCCAGAGTTTCTCAAAAAGAAGAAATGAATATAGAAGATAGCGCTCGTTTACTTGCTCAAGCACTAGTTGGCGATGGTTTCATTTATTTATATGGTACAAATGAAATGGATGGCGTTGTTACCGAAGCACTATTCGGTGCTGAACCAATGAAGCAAGCAAAACGATTATTTGAAAATGGTAAAGAAGCAGAAGTAACCTCTGCGGATCGTGTACTTCTTATTAGCCGTTTTTCAACAGATGAAGCAGTTGTAGAAATTGCAAAAAAACTACAAGAAGAGGGACACTCTATTGTCGGCATTTCTGCTCTTCAAGAAGGTACGAAATCACTGGAACAATATACAGACGTACATATTGATACAAAACTGTTAAAAGGCCTTATTCCAGACGATGAAGGTAATCGCTACGGGTTCCCAAGCTTAATAGTAGCTTTATTTGCTTATCACGGAATCAAATTTACAATCGATGAAATGTTAAACGAATATTAAAAAAAGCGCCGTCACTTTAAAGTGACGGCGCTTTTTTTATTACTTGCTCTCTTTATTCGTAATAGAAGCTCTTACGAAGTCATGGAACAATGGTTGTGGACGGTTTGGACGAGAAACAAGTTCTGGGTGGAACTGTGCTGCTACGAACCAAGGGTGGTCTTTTAATTCAATGATTTCAACTAGACGGCCGTCTGGGCTTGTACCAGAGAATACGAATCCTTCTTTTTCCATATCCGGACGGAACTGGTTGTTGAACTCATAACGATGACGATGACGCTCATATACAACCGGCTCATTATAAGCATTGTAAGCATTTGTTTCTTCAGCAAGCTTACATGGGTATAGACCAAGACGAAGTGTACCACCTAGGTCCTCTACATCTTTTTGTTCTGGTAATAGGTCAATGATTGCGTATGGTGTATCAGGGTTAATTTCAGAAGAGTTAGCACCTTCTAAACCTAATACATTACGTGCGAATTCGATTGATGCAAGTTGCATACCTAAGCAAATTCCTAAGAATGGAACTTTGTTTTCACGAGCATATTGAATCGCAACGATTTTACCTTCTACACCACGATCGCCGAAGCCACCTGGTACAAGGATACCATCTGTGTCTCCTACTAATTCTTGTACATTTTCTGCTGTTACGTGCTCAGCATTTACCCATTTTACTTCTACATCTGTATCGAATGAGTAACCAGCATGACGAAGTGCTTCTACAACAGAAATATATGCATCTTGAAGTTCTACATATTTACCAACAAGAGCGATTTTTGTTTTCTTAGAAAGGTTACGTACTTTGTTAACTAGCGCAGTCCACTCTGTCATATCTGCAGCTGGATTGTCTAATTTTAAGTGGTCACAAACGATTTGGTCCATGTTTTGTTCTTGAAGAGATAATGGAACCGCATATAAAGTATCTGCATCGCGAGCTTCGATAACTGCTTTTGTATCGATGTCACAGAATAATGCAAGCTTGTCTTTCATATCTTGAGAAACAGGCATTTCTGTACGAACAACGATAATGTTTGGTTGAATACCTAAGCTACGAAGTTCTTTAACACTATGTTGTGTTGGTTTTGTCTTCATTTCACCCGCTGCTTTTAAGTACGGGATTAACGTACAGTGAATGTACATTACATTGTCACGACCGATGTCGCTCTTAATTTGACGGATTGCTTCTAAGAATGGTAGAGACTCGATATCACCAACAGTTCCACCGATTTCTGTAATAACAACATCCGCATTTGTTTCACGGCCAGAACGATATACGCGCTCTTTAATTTCGTTAGTAATGTGAGGAATAACTTGAACTGTTCCTCCTAGATATTCACCGCGACGCTCTTTTTGAAGAACTGAAGAATAAATTTTACCTGTTGTTACGTTGCTGTATTTGTTTAAGTTAATGTCGATAAAACGCTCATAGTGACCAAGGTCTAAGTCAGTTTCTGCGCCATCATCTGTTACGAATACCTCACCGTGTTGGTATGGGCTCATAGTCCCTGGGTCTACGTTAATATATGGATCGAACTTTTGAATCGTTACATTTAAACCACGATTTTTTAAAAGTCTTCCAAGAGATGCTGCTGTAATACCTTTTCCTAAAGACGATACTACACCGCCTGTTACAAAAATATACTTAGTCATGAAAAAGCTCCCTTCTATTTTGCTGTTATATAATCACCGTTGCAAAGCGCAACGTATGTAGATAACACTGTATCCATCTTATTGTTAGACTCTTTTTATTTTCTAAACAAAAAACAAAAAAGAAAATTGCTCCCCTCATCACATAAAGTAACAAGTAGGGAGCAATTTTCTTTTATATTTACACTTTAAAAGTATTATCGTCCTTTTTTAAAGAGCCCAAAAATGATTCTACATGGACGATAATGAAAAGTCAAGAACTACAGTTCTTCCTCTTCTTCTTCAGTTTCGTCATACTCAAGTTCTTCTTCAGCGAAGTCGTCTTCTTCATCTTCATCTAAATCATCAAGATCGTCGTCATCTCCGTCTTCCTCTTCAAGAACCTTGTCCAAATCTTCTACATCATCTTCTTCGTCTGCATTTCCGTCTGCATCGTCAAAGTCATCTTCATCTTCTTCAATGTAGTCGTCAAAACCGTCTTCTTCAACTTTACGTTTCTTCTTCGGTTTTGGCTGCGGTAAGATTTCTTCATCAATTTGCTCATATGGGTACCAGCTGCGTAGTCCCCAACGATTTTCTCCTAAATTAATGAAACGTCCATCGATGTTTAAGTCTGTATAAAATTGTGCGAGTTTCGCATTAACTTGCTCTTGAGATAGTCCCAGCACTTGAGCGATTTCTTGAACCAACTCGTTGAATGTCGTTGCTTGTCTTTTATCCCCTAAAACGCTATGTACAACTTCAATCATTGAACATTCTTTTAGCTCTTCTGGTGAATATTGCTTAAAATTCACTTATGCGGCACTTCCTTTCATCAAATATAACCTTATATATAACGGTCTGCTTAAAAAAATCCATACTATTCATTATAAACAAAAGTCGCACAAATATGCTACAAAAAAAACGGGAAACTTTTATATGGTAATAAAATTAATAATTTGTCTGTTCCTTATTCCTGAAGCATATGGGCACCTTGCAACACATACCTAATTTGCATTTCTGTATATTCTTCGAGCGTATACAGTTTTTGCAGTGCCCAGCGTCTAAACCCCCACATTTGTCCTTGTATAAAAATATTATGTGCAAGAAGCTGTATTTCTTTTTTATTTAATATAAATGTTCCATTTTCCGTACACTGTTCTAAAATATCCTCAAACATTCCTACCATTTGAAACTCTTTTTCTAATACATATGGGAGAGATTCTTTCGGTAAAAAACGTACTTCTTGATACATAATTAATACTTCTTCTTGTAATTCGTCCATCACTTTAAAGTAATTCGTTATCGCTATCTTTAAACTTTCTATACTCCCTTTTTCTGTACACACTACTTCCTCTAATCGTTCTTTTACATGTTCATATATACTATCACAAACTAAATACAAAACATCATCTTTTGTACGAATGTACTCATAAAGTGTCCCTATACTAAATCCAGCCGCTTTTGCAATCTCTCTCGTTGTTGTACGCGGAAATCCTTTTTGTTTAAACAGTTGCACCGCACCTTTAATCATTTGTTCACGTCTTAACGCAACTAATTTTTCATCTTTCACCGATGCATGTACATTATGTTTAACCATTACCTTCACCTCTCTCTATTATTTTTTGGAAGGAAAAAGCGTAGGAAAATACCTACGCTTTCGTTCCTACTTCGTTAGCATACGAGAAATTACAAGCCTCTGAATCTCTTGTGTTCCTTCATATATTTGTGTAATCTTTGCATCTCGCATATAACGCTCTACTGGATAATCTTTCGTATAACCGTAACCACCAAATACTTGTACCGCTTCAGTCGTCACCTTCATCGCTGTATCCCCCGCAAATACTTTTGACATCGCTGATTCTTTTCCATACGGAAGCCCTTCTGATTCAAGCCAAGCCGCTTGATATGTTAAAAGGCGTGCCGCTTCTACATCTGTTGCCATATCCGCAAGTTTAAAGCCAATCCCTTGCTGCGCCGCAATTGGCTTTCCAAATTGATGGCGCTCCCTTGCATATTCTACAGAAGCATCTAAAGCCCCTTGTGCAATACCAACTGCTTGCGCCGCGATACCGTTACGACCTCCATCTAATGTTTGCATCGCAACTTTAAATCCTTGCCCCTCTTCTCCAAGTAGATTCTCTACAGGAATACGGCAATTTTCAAACATAATTTCAGTCGTTGGTGAAGAGCGAATCCCTAGCTTGCTCTCCTTCTTCCCAACTGAAAATCCCGGTGTATCACTTTCTACAATAAATGCACTCGTACCGCGCTGCTTCGATTCAGGATCAGTTAGCGCAAAAACAACATAAATATCAGCAATACCGCCATTTGTAATGAAAATTTTTGATCCATTTAAAATATAATGGTCGCCATCTCTCTTTGCGGTTGTCTTCATTCCACCAGCATCCGATCCAGATCCTGGCTCCGTTAAGCCGTATGCACCAATTTTCTTCCCTTCAGCCATCGGTCGTAAAAACTTTTGCTTTTGTTCTTCTGTCCCAAATTTAAAAATTGGCCATCCAGCAAGTGAAGTATGCGCAGACAGTGTTACACCTGTTGAAGCACAAACTCGAGATAATTCTTCAATAGCAATTACGTACGCTAAGTAATCGCTTCCAATTCCGCCGTATTCTTCAGGCCACGGAATGCCGGTTAAACCAAGCTCTGCCATTTGATCAAATAACTCTCGATCAAATCGCTCTTCCTCATCACGCTCAGCTGCTGTTGGTGCTACTTCATTTTTAGCAAAATCTCGAACCATTTTTCTTATCATTTCATGTTCTTCTGATAGTTTAAAATGCATCTCCGTCTCCCCCTCGCCCTTTTATAAAGCACGGCTAATAACAAGTTTCTGTATTTCACTTGTTCCTTCATATATTTGCGTGATTTTCGCATCACGGAAAAATCGTTCTACTGGATAGTCTTTCGTATAACCGTAACCACCAAATACTTGCACCGCCTCAATCGCGACTTCAACCGCTGTCTTAGAAGCAAATAATTTCGCAATAGATGCTTCTTTACCGCATGGTAATCCTTGTGCCCTAAGAGACGCCGCTCTATATACGAGTAACCTTGCTGCTTCGACACTTGTTGCCATATCTGCAAGCTTGAAGCCAATCCCTTGCTGCGCCGCAATTGGTTTCCCAAATTGCTCTCGTTCTTTTGCATAATCAATTGCACATGCAAGCGCCGCTTCAGCAATTCCTAACGCCTGTGCACCGATTCCAATTCGCCCAACATCTAAATTCGCCATTGCCACCTTGAATCCTTGTCCTTCTTCCCCAAGTAAATTCTCAGCTGGCACTTTCATATCTTCAAAAGTAAGTTGTACCGTACGAGAACCGAGAAGCCCCATCTTATGTTCATCTTTTCCGATGATTAAACCAGGTGTATCTTTCTCTACTATAAATGCAGAAATACCACTTTTTCCTACATCTGGATTTGTAGATGCGAATACAATGTATGTACTTGCTTCACCACCATTTGTAATAAACACTTTCGATCCATTAATAATGTAATGATCGCCTTTTTTTACAGCTCTTGATTTCAAACTCCCTGCATCTGATCCTGCATTTGGCTCTGTTAAAGCAAATGCGCCTAAATATTCCCCGGTTGCAAGTTTAGAAACATATTTTTTCTTCTGTTCTTCTGTTCCGAAATATAAAATCGGATTCATTCCAACTGACGTATGTACAGCTAAAATTACACCAACTGTTGCACTTACCTTTGAGATTTCCTCAATTGCTAGAATGTAAGAAATAAAATCCATTTCTGCCCCGCCGTATTTTGCAGGCGCTGGAATCCCCATTAATCCAAGCTCACCCATCTTTTGTAAAATCTCTTTTGGGAACACCCCTTGTTCCATACTAGGAACAAAGGGAGCTATTTCCTTCTGTGCAAAATCCCGAACCATTTTCCTCATCATTTGCTGCTCTTCATTAAAACGAAAGTTCATATACTCCGCCTCCATTTGCTATATATCCTTTTAACAATTTGGTAAGACCACTATTTTGTAACAAAGGGGGCATTTATTCGTAAACGTAGAATCCACGACCTGTTTTACGCCCTAACCATCCTGCATTCACATACTTACGTAATAACGGACATGGGCGATATTTACTATCTCCTAATCCTTCATGCAACACTTCCATAATGTATAAACACGTATCTAAACCGATAAAATCAGCGAGCGTCAAAGGCCCCATCGGATGGTTCATACCAAGCTTCATTACTTCATCAATTGCTTCTTTCGTCGCTACACCTTCATATAACGTATAAATTGCTTCGTTAATCATCGGTAGCAAAATGCGGTTTGATACAAAACCTGGGAAGTCATTCACTTCAACTGGTACTTTCCCAATTTTTTTCGTAATATCTTCAATTGCTTCATATACCGCATCATCTGTAGCCAAACCACGAATAATCTCAACAAGCTTCATAACTGGAACTGGATTCATAAAGTGCATGCCGATTACTTTTTCCGGACGCTTCGTTACCGCTGCAATTTCTGTAATTGGCAGAGATGAAGTATTCGTCGCTAAAATTGCGTGTTCTGGAGCAATTTCATCTAGATTCGCAAAGATTTTCTTTTTAATATCCATTTTCTCAACAGCTGCTTCAATAATAAGATCCGCTTCTTTCACACAATCTAAATCAAGCGTTACTGTAAGACGATTTAATGTCGCTTCCTTCTCTTCTTCCTTCATGCGTCCTTTTTCTACTTGGCGCACTAAGTTTTTCGTAATAATAGCCAATCCTCTATCTAATTGCTCTTTTTTTAAATCTTGTACCTTCACGTCATATCCTGCCATTGCACATACTTGCGCAATTCCTGATCCCATTTGTCCTGCACCAATTACAACAATGTTTTGTACACCCATTTTTTCTTCCCCCTTAATTGTTAATAAATTTTATACCCTCGAACTTTAATTAGTGAACTTCAATCATCACTGCATCCCCTTGACCGCCACCGCTACAAATCGAAGCAATTCCAATTCCGCCGCCGCGCTGCTTAAGTGCATGGATTAATGTTACGATAATGCGCGCTCCGCTTGCTCCAATCGGATGTCCCATCGCCACTGCGCCGCCATTTACATTCAATTTTTCTGGATCAATTCCTGCGATTTCTGTACTTGCAATTGCTACCGCTGCAAATGCTTCATTGATCTCGAATAAATCGATGTCTTCAATTTTCTTGCCTGTTTTTTCAAGCAATGCGTTAATTGCATAACCTGGCGTTCTTGGGAAATCTTTAGATTCCACTGCAATTGCTGTATGCGCCAAAATTGTCGCTAATGGCTTTCTTCCTTCTTGCTTCGCTCTGTCTTCGCTCATTAATACAAGTGCGGCACCACCATCGTTTAGTCCCGGCGCATTACCAGCTGTCACCGCCGCTGTCTTATCAAATACAGGTTTTAACTTTGCTAACTTTTCAATCGTTGTATCTTCACGTGGCGCCTCATCCTTTGCAACGACAATAGGATCGCCTTTTCTTTGCGGGATCGTTACTGGAACGATCTCCTCTTCAAAACGTCCTTCTTTATGCGCTGAAACCGCACGCTGATGGCTACGATATGCCCATTCATCTTGCGCTTCGCGAGAAATTCCATCTTCCTTCGCAACTTCTCCGCCATAAACACCCATGTGTGTACCTGAAAATGCGCATGTTAAACCGTCAGCAACGTTTAAATCAATAACTTCGTTGTTGCCCATTCTGTATCCCCATCTTGCTCCGCGTAAAATGTAAGGACTGTTACTCATCGACTCCATACCACCAGCTACAATCAGTGATTGATCGCCAGTACGAATAATCTGATCCGCTAACGTAACCGCACGAAGGCCTGATGCACAAACTTTATTCACTGTTTCCGTCTGCACTTCCCAAGGGATTCCAGCAGCCCTCGCAGCTTGGCGCGATGGAATTTGTCCCTGTCCACCTTGAATAACCGTTCCAAATATAACTTCTTCAACATCACTAGCCGCAACATTTGCTCTTTCAAGCGCTGCTTTAATTGCAATTCCTCCAAGTTCCGTCGCTTTTACATCTTTTAAAGATCCTCCAAATTTTCCAACTGGTGTTCTTGCAGCACTTAAAATAACTGTTTTACTCATGTTTCTTTCCCCCATTTCATTTTTTAACACTGAGCGCTCGCTCGGTATCCCTACGTTGAGAAGAGGTGCAATCATTGCACCTCTTTCTAAAGTTGTATACATTCTTATAAACTACATCGCTTCTTTTTTCTGTCCGATAACAGATCGTTCTAAAATCTCTGTCACATCAAGAGTTTGAACTTTCTCTTCTACCTCTTTCGCTTTCGTTCCATCACTGATCATCGTTAAGCAATATGGACAACCTGTACCGATAATGGATGGCTGTACAGCTAATGCTTGTTCTGTACGAGCAACGTTAATACGTGAACCTGTTGTTTCTTCCATCCACATTAAGCCACCACCTGCGCCACAGCACATTCCTGTTTCACGGTTACGTGCCATTTCTACAAGATTCACTCCAGGAATCGCTTTCAAAATGTCACGTGGCGCTTCGTACACTTCGTTGTATCTTCCTAAATAACAGGAATCATGGTACGTAACTGTTTCTTTAATAGCGTGAACAGGCTTTAAGCGCCCTTCTTTCACCCACTGAGCTAACAATTCTGTATGATGATAGACTTCTGCTTGCAAGCCAAAGTCCGGATACTCATTTTTAAATGTGTTATAAGCATGAGGATCAATCGTAACGATTTTCTTCACTCCTGCCTTTTCAAATTCTTCGATATTCTTTGTCGCCATCTCTTGGAATACAAATTCATTTCCGAGGCGGCGTGGTGTATCTCCAGAATTCTTTTCTTTATTACCGAGAATTGCGAATGAAATGCCTGCTTCGTTCATTAACTTCGCAAATGATATTGCAATCTTCTGACTACGGTTGTCGTATGATCCCATTGAACCAACCCAGAATAAATACTCGAATTCCTCACCAGCTTTTGATTTTTCTTTTACAGTTGGAACTGTTACTTCGTCATCACCTTGGCGCCATGTTTCACGCTCTTTACGGTTCAGACCCCACGGATTTCCTTGACGCTCGATGTTTGTCATCGCGCGTTGTGCTTCCGCGTCCATTTTTCCTTCTGTTAAAACGAGATATCGACGTAAATCAATAATTTTGTCAACATGCTCATTCATAACTGGACATTGATCTTCACAGTTACGACACGTTGTACATGCCCAAATCTCTTCTTCTGTAATAACATCTCCGATTAAACTCGGATCGTAAGCGAGCGTTGTAGCCGCTGATTCTTGTTGTCCTTTTCCAGCTGCCATCATCGCTAACTGATTTCCTTGTGTATTATTGAAGGCAACTACTGGAACCCACGGTGCTTTTGATGTTACCGCAGCCCCTTTATCAGTTAAATGATCGCGAAGTTTTAAAATTAAGTCCATCGGCGATAACATTTTTCCTGTGCCTGTTGCTGGACACATATTTGTACAACGGCCACACTCTACACAAGCGTATAAGTCAATAAGTTGATTTTGTCTAAAGTCTTCAATTTTACCAACACCAAATGTTTCTTGCGTTTCATCTTCAAAATCAATCTTTTCAAGCTTCCCTGGGTTTGAAATACGACCGAAAAATACATTAGCTGGTCCCGCAATTAAATGCGCATGTTTTGACTGTGGAACATACACTAAAAACGTTAACAAAATTAGTAAATGCACCCACCAAGAGAAATAGAACACTGAAATGGCTACGGTTTCATTTATCCCGCTAAAAACGTAAGCGATTGCAGAAGCAATTGGTTCACTCCATGAAAGCTCCTCGCCATGCCATATAAGTCCCATACCGTTACCAAGTAGCACAGAAATCATTAAACCACCGATAAAGATAAGAACAAGACCTGATTTGAAGTTACGTTTTAAACGAACAAGCTTTTCTACATAACGTCTATGAAAAGCCCAAAATACTGCAATTAAAATAACAAGTGTGACAATTTCCTGGAAGAATGTAAATGCAGGGTATAGTGGTCCAAGTGGAAGATGTGATCCTGGTGCGAGTCCTTTCCAAACGAAGTCAATTGCTCCAAATTGGACAAGAATAAATCCGTAAAAGAACATAACGTGAATGATGCCGCTTTTCTTATCTTTCAGCAGCTTTTTCTGACCGAAAACATTGACCTTAAGGAGATCCCAACGCTCTTTAAAACGACGGTCAAATTCAATTTTTTTTCCTAATTGTATGTAGGCTATTCTCGTCCGTATAAGATATACAAACAAATATCCTGCATAAGCAATAACAGCAATGGCAGCCAGCCAATTAATAATCAGTAAGCTATTCATTTTTATGCTACCCCTCTCTTTGTAAGCTCTCTTTCTTTTTAGAATCTTCAAAAATATATAATTTTCTGAATTATATCCCCTACCCCCATTATATAATGAGTGAGCATTCAGTCAACAGTTTTTTGTTATAGAACAACACATTTTTTCATAAAGCTGTTTATTTCGGTGAAACTATAAAGTGAAACTTTAAACAGTAGGGGCGGTTCACCCCCCACTGATTATTAGTTGAACCAATCGGGCTTTTACAGGCAGTTGATTTCCAAACTCACTTCTACTTATTCATCAATTTTTGAAGTAGGAAGCTTACTGCCCGTTAAAGCGGGATAAAGTGAAACTTTAATCAGTGCAACATACTATCCTCTGATGAAATTTATAATAACAACCGTGCTACCCGTATCATTTGTAACACACTGAAGGTGAAAAGAATGCGAAGGAGGGAATTCACTGATGCTCTACTTATCTCTTTTGTTAATATCCGTTGCTCTTTGGATTACAATTGACCTTTCATACGGGAGACTTCTTCATTTAAAGCGGGTAAGCTCTCGCACTTTCCCTTTACGTCAAAGTGATTTTCACCTTTATACATACGGGAAAGATTTGTATGACGCCTTATTTACGGATATAAAACAAGCACAGCACCACATTCATATTTTATTCTTCATTGTAAAAAACGATAAAATCAGTCGTGAATTTTTAAAGTTGCTGATTGATAAGGCTCAGGAAGGAATTGAAGTACGACTTTTACTTGATCGATTTGGCAGCCACTATTTATCAAACGAAGCTATTCGCTCCCTGCGAAAACATGGTGTATCTTTTTCATTTTGTCATAAGGTAAAATTTCCTCTGCTTTTCTTTTCTGCCAATCAAAGAAATCATAGAAAAATTACAGTGATTGATGGGAAAACTGGCTATATCGGGGGATTTAATATCGGCGAAGAGTATCTAGGGCATAATGAATATTTAGGATTATGGCGAGACTATCATTTACGTCTTACAGGAGAAGGGGTTCAAGATTTACAAAAGCAATTTTTGCATGACTGGTTTGATGATACGAAACAGAATTTTTTGGATGCTTCTCTTTATTTTCCAAAACAAAACAAAGGTACCATAATGCATCGATTTATTCCGACTGATGGTGCTTATTTACAGCATACTTTTTTACATTTAATTAACGGAGCAAAAAAAGAAATCTGTATCGGTACACCATATTTCATTCCTGGAAAAAAAATTATGAATGCCTTATTAAAAGCAAGAGAAAGAGGGGTTCAAATCACAATTCTCGTCCCAGAAAAAGCTGATCATCCTCTCGTTCGAGAAGCAAAATTCCCGTACTGCCGAAAATTAATACAGGCTGGTTGCAATATTTACGCATTTCAACAAGGCTTTTTTCACGCCAAAATTATTATAGTGGATGATGATATTTGTGATATCGGAACAGCAAACTTTGATATGAGAAGTTTATATATTAACCATGAAATAAACTGCCTGTTATATAATAAACATTTCATTCGAACAGTAAAAAATAAATTCCATGAAGATCTAGAGAATGCATCCGTACTTTCCTATAGCGATGTAAACCCACCTTCTCTTATCGATAGAGGAAAGGAATGGATTGGAACAATGCTTGCTTTCTTTTTATAGGAAAGACAATGAATAAAAGAGGTGTATCTCATATGATTATGCGGTTTGGATATGTCTCAAATGCAATGGCACTCTGGGACTGTTCTCCTGCCAAAACAATGACGTTTACAAGCTTTAAAAAACTGAGTAAACAAGAACGAGAAGACAAACTGTACCATGTTATAAGGAAAAATTTAGAGCACACAATACGTATCCTTCATTACAATATAGCGCATGAAATCCCGCTATATCGCCTATCGTCTTCCATCGTCCCACTGGCAACACACCCCGAAGTCGAGTTTGACTATATTGGGGTATTCACACCACTTTGGCGTAAAATAGGAGCTTTAATTAAAGAGCACAATTTACGAATAAGTTTTCATCCAAATCAATTTACGTTATTTACAAGCGACAAGCCACATATTACTACTAACGCTATTACGGATATGACTTATCATTATAAAATATTGGATGCTATAGGCATTGCAGATTCTTCTTACATTAACATTCATGTAGGTGGAGCCTATGGAAATAAAGAAAAGGCAATTGAGCGCTTCCATGAAAACATAAAAAAACTTCCTGCACATATAAAAAAACAAATGACTCTTGAAAATGATGATAAAACGTATACAACTTCTGAAACTTTATCAATTTGCCAAAAAGAAAATATCCCATTTGTATTTGATTATCATCATCATATGGCCAATCTTTGCGAGGAACCACTAGAAGAGTTGCTTCCTGCAATTTTTGAAACTTGGTCACATACAAATATCTCTCCTAAAGTTCACATTTCCTCCCCAAGATCGGAAAAAGAATTTAGGGCTCATGCTGAATATATCGATTTAGAGTTTATTAAACCCTTCTTACACGTTGCAAAAAAAAACAATCATAATTTCGATATTATGATTGAAAGTAAACAAAAAGACTTAGCACTATTCCGATTAATAGATGAACTTTCTGCTATAAGAGGCATTAAAAGAATAAGTGGTGCAATGTTACAGTGGTAAATTGTAACTTTGCACCATTTTTTCAAAAAAGTAATTTTTATAGTAAAAAACATCCTATTTTATATGCTATTATTTAAATTAGCATTCCCCCGAGATTCAACTTTATTGAAACGGAGTCATAATATGATTAATCAAAAAAAGTATGTACAATTTGTCATAATATACATATCTATATTTGCTCTTTGGATACTCTTTATTCCAAATGAGTCGCATATAAAGGAAATTGGGATTCTTTTCTTATTCTGTTTTGCTGCACTTTTTTCTTGCCACTGTTTATATAAAGCTATTAAAAAAATGAAACGCAGTGATAAACTATTTTGGATTTTATTACTATGCACTTGCCTATGTGGATTAGTTATGGAGATAACCCTATTTCTTAGTTCGATTTCCATGAATAATCAATCTATATTTTCGTATAAAGCATTACCTTTTTTTATCATACAATATATTTTGCTCTTTGTTGGATTTGCTATAAAGTTTATAAAAAATTACTCTATTAAGGGACTTTCTCAATTCTCATTCGATAGCATCTTTATTATTATTATGAACATTTATTTCACCTTAACTTTTATCTTAGATATTTCAAGCTTCCGCATGTTAACAAAGGATACTTGGATTTTAATTGGGTATTTCATTGCACAATCATTAGTAATTTACGCCGTTATTAGCCTATATAGAAGAGAACAATATTCTTCTAGTAGAGTCGCATTAATTATCGGTTTCACTATTATACTCGTATACGGTTATATTCATCTGTTTCAATTGAATTTTGGGATGAAAACTTCCGCTGAAATTAATTATTTAATACACACTGCTTCTATTTTATTAATTGGACTTTCTTCCATACTATATATTTTGGATAAACCAATGCAGCATGAAACGAAAGCAAAATATTATCGATTCGATTATATACGTTTTATACTACCTTATTTTAGTATAATTATTACTTTTTCTTTTATTATCATTCAACCTTGGGATGATAAATTCATGTTAATCGGCCTCGTGTTATCACTTATTTTGTTATTCTTGCGGCAACTTTACATGTGGAAAGATAATCAAGCACTAATCCATACATATGAACAGTTGACTACACAACTAGAGGGCGAAGTTGAAGAAGGTGCATTTGCATTATCAAAAAGTGAACAACGCTATAAATCTTTATTCGAAGATCATCCCGATGCCGTTTTCTCTTTAAATATGAATGGCATTTTTCAACAATCTAATAAGGCATGCGAAAGCTTATTTACTGCCTATTATTGCGAAGTGGCAAGCTATTCTCTGGTACACTTCATTGATTCAAAAGACCACGAACTACTAAAGAAGGCTTTACAAATTACAAAGGAAGGTAAGCCACAAACGTTAGAAGTTCGTACAAAAGAACAAGAAGGCTATTATTATTATCTCCATATTACACTTATCCCCACTTTTATAAACAAAGAAGTGGTCGGAATGTTTGGGATAGCGCGTGATATTACCACTTTATATGAGAAACAAAAACAAGTAGAACATTTAGCCTTTCACGATGCACTTACTGGATTACCAAATCGCCGAAAGTTCGAAAAAGATTTAAAAGCCATTTTGAATACAGCCCAAACTAACGCAAATGATGTCGCCGTCATATTCCTTGATTTAGATCGATTTAAAAAAATTAACGATAGACTTGGCCATGACGTCGGAGATTTATTATTAATTGAAGTAGCAAACAGACTACGCGGTTGCTTGCGTTCAAAAGATGTCGTCGCTCGCCAAGGTGGAGATGAGTTTACCATTCTATTACCAGAAATGTACTCAGAAAAAAGTGCAATTTTTATAGCTGAACAGATTTTAACTATTTTAAACAAACCATTCTTCATTCAAGGCGAAGAACTCTCTATTACACCAAGTATCGGAATTGCGATGTATCCTGATTATGGAACTGATGTAAATGAGTTAATGAAAAATGCTGATATGGCTATGTACCGTGCGAAGGCAAATGGAAAAAACAGATTTGTTTTCTTCTCAAAAGAAATGAGTATCGCTCAAAATGAAATTCAATTCTTAGAAGGTGAACTTTCAAAAGCATTACAACAAAATGAATTTTTCCTTGAATACCAACCACAAGTAAGCACAAAAACAAAAGAAATTATCGGTTTTGAAGCATTAATACGTTGGAAGCATCCAAAACTCGGTATCGTATCTCCTGCCCAATTTATTCCTCTAGCAGAGGAAACTGGTTTTATTATTGAACTTGGTAATTGGATTTTACGTACTGCCTGTTTAGAGGCAAAAAGATGGCATAATCAAGGTTTTTCTCACTTAAAAGTTGGTGTGAATTTATCTGTTGTTCAATTTAACCATGCAGATTTAATCCCAACTATTTCAAAGGTGTTAGAAGAAACAGAACTGAAACCAGAAGCACTAGATATTGAAATTACGGAAAGCATCGCAATTAATCAAAATCAATCTGTAGTTGCAAAACTAGAACAGCTTCAAAATCTCGGCATTCAAATTTCAATCGATGACTTTGGCACTGGTTATAGTTCTTTAGCTTATTTAACAAAATATCCAATTAACACATTAAAAATTGCTCGAGAGTTTATTTGTGGAATTACAAATAGTCCTTTAGAAGAAGCAATTGTCTCTTCCATTATTACACTATCAAAAGAACTAAATTTAGAAGTGATTGCAGAAGGTGTAGAAACGGAAGAAGAATGGGAATTTTTACATAGACAAAATTGTGATCACATTCAAGGATTCTTTATTAGCAAACCTGTTTCTAGTAAAGACGTTTGGATGTTACTCCATAAAAAAACAACCGTCTAAGTAAGGCGGTTGTTTTTTAAAACTCAAAAGGCATATCTGAAGCTAATTGTACCTCTTGATCATCATGAGAAATTACTTGGCTTTTCTCTAAAGCTGTATCTGCTAATGAAATACCCCATGTCATTGCTAACGTTAATAAACTACCAATAAGTAGTTTCTTCATATTCCATCACCCACATTTTTTCTTTTAATATATCATGAAAATTTATCCATACATTATGCAATTATGCATATTTAGTTTTTGTGTTATTTTATTTCTTCATTTTTTTCATAAACTTTTCTTTATACGTATGCATTTCTAATATATCAAAAAAGAAACAAGCTTTTTCATAAGCCTCTTCACTCTCTGTCTCATCATAGCCTAGCTTTTCCAAGCATTCACCTTTTTGATAGTATAGCTGCCCAATCAATGCCATACTATTGATTCGACACGATATTTCAATAGCTTTATTTATTTGAAAAAGAGCCTCTTCATATTGATTATCTAAGTATAATGTTTTTGCATAATTATGTCTTACCTTCACATCAAACTCTTTATTTTCAGGTAATACCTCTAATTGCTTTAATATACCTTCAAATAACTCCATACCCTTCTTAAAGTAACCATTTTCAGCATAAATATTTGCAATTGCATTCTCTATATAAAGATTTTGGTACACATCAATCCCAGTTAATTGTTGGTTTAACAATTTTTTTAATTCTAAAATACAATATTCATAATCACTTTTCTTCAATACATAAGCTGCTACATGATATTGCCATTGAAGAAATTGCTGAAACTCCGGATGATATTCTTCCTTTTTCAGCTCATTCCATACTTTATTATAAATTTCTTTATATTTCTTTTGCTTGCAAAGCATAATGATTTGATCTTTTAACTGCTTTTTCCTCTCAATATCGGAATAAATGAGTACCTCATAAAAATGAATAATGGGAACTTGTAACTTTGCTGCAATACCTTGCAATATATCCATACTTGGGTATACCGCACCCGATTCAATTCTGCTTACTTCCGATTGATGACATATGTTCTCGGATAACTGTTTTTGTGTTAATCCTCTTAACACTCTAATTTTCTTAATTTCACTTCCTAATTTCTCTGCTTGCATACTTACTCACCATCCCATTATAACAATCTAATTTGTTAAGTTGTCATACCACTACAATAATGTGCATTCGACAATTTTTGATATGAAATAATGCATAATATATATAAAATTCGGCAAATTTTTCATACAATTCATCTCACATACAATAATAGATTAGGAGTGTTATAGATGAATTATAGAAAACTTGCCAGTGCTTTCGTTACATTCGGTCTTCTTTACCCTTTATCAACAGAAGCTATTCATGCTCAAGAATTAGACAAAAGTGCAGTCAAAGTTGAAATTGCTCAGCCTGGTTTAACAATCGGGAAATTAACACAACCTCAAAATGATACGAAAGAAAATATTGCTAAAAAGTATTTAAAAGGTGAGGTAGATGGGGCTAAAGCTCAACAAGAACAAGTCACTACTGAAAAAAATGTAGATTTCCAACCTACAAATAAAGAAACCAAAGAAAATCAAACCGAAGTTCGCCTTGCACAAACATATAAAAACTATAAAGTATATGGCCAAGATCTCATTGTAAAAGTAGATAAAAATGGAGTGATCACAACTGTTAGTGGTAAAGTTGTTCAAAATTTAAATCAACAACCTAATCTTACTATAACAAATTTTTTGTCGAAAAATGAAGTAAAATCTAAATTACGCGATATAGTTCAAATTTCAAGTGATGCAGTTGAGACAGAATTCTCTAGCGAAACCGTTGTTTATAAGAAAAAAGATGGCTATTATACATTCGCAACTGTTATTACATTTACTTATGAAAACAATGAACAAATTATAAACGGCAATGCTATCGTTGATTTAAAAACTGGCGAAGTACTTTTCCAAGAAAAATTCATTAAAAACAAAGAGAATAAGACTATAAATCAAGTAACATCACCTAGATTATCCCCTGCAAGTGAGCAAGGAACTGGGAAAAATGCACTTCAAGAAAACATCTCTTTCAATATTGCCAAAGGAACTGATGGGAAATTTTATTTAGCGGATTTATCACGCGGAAATGGTATTTATATTTATAATGCAAACTACGCTGATTCCCTCGGGGGATATAGTCAAGCTGGTTATCCAGGGACACTAATTTCAAGTAGCACTCCTAATTTTGCAGATAAAGAAGCCGCGGGCGCTATGAAGAACATGAGTGATATTTATGATTACTTTAAGAAAGAACATAATCTAAAAAGTTACGATAATAAAGATTCAAAAGTTGTTGCTAGTGTACATGGTTTTGATTCTACTGAAGTTAGTGATGGTATAAAAGAGGACTATGTAAATGCGTTTTGGCATCCCGCTTGGAACCAAATGGTATTTGGTGATGGTTTAAACGGAAAACTAACATCAGCTCTTGATGTAACCGCTCATGAATTTGGACATGCTGTATTCAGTGGCACGACGAAAAATAAAGTCGTGAGATATCCAAGCGCTGAAACATCTGCACTAAACGAGGGATTAGCGGATTTCTGGGGTACACAAATCGAATATTACGTAAAGAAAGATAAAGGAAACTGGATTATGGGCGATACATTAGGTGGCCTAACAATTCGTGATATCCCAAGGGAAATTGGTGACGGCGGTCATAAATTATATACAAATTTACAAGATTTCTATAACGATGGTAATAATCAAGAATCACACGTGAATTCCGGTATTATCAGTCACGTATTATATCAATTAGCTGAAGGTAAAACATATAACGGTGTTGCTGTTCAAAAACAAGGCAATGAAAAAGTAAGCAAAGTTGTTATGCGTGCATTGCAAAATTATGCAACTTCCGCTGAAGACTTTGAATCACTTCAATCTCACATCGTACAAGCTGCAAAAGATTTATATGGCACTGCCGTATCAAATGAATTTGCAAAGGCATTTGAAGCACATGGTTACAAGTCGTTACAAAGAGTAAATAAGCTAATAGAAGTACAATAACAAAGAAGAAGTTTACTCCTCTTAGGTAAACTTCTTCTTATATCCAACCCTTTTCTTCCGCAATTGTAATTGCCTCAATTCTATTTTTCGCGTCGAGCTTCGTTAATACTTCAGAAATATAATTACGTACTGTACCCGGTGAAAGATAAAGTGCCTTCGCAATTTCGTTTGCCGTCTTTCCTTCTTTCGCAAGCAACAATACTTCCTTTTCGCGATCTGACAACGGATTTTGCTCCTGCCATAGACCGAACATTAACTCTTGGGAGACCTCTCGTTTCCCCTTCATTACATTACGAATTGCTGCCGCTAAATCTTCACTTGGACTATCCTTTAACAAATAGCCGTGCACACCAGCTTTCATTGCTCTTTCAAAATATCCCGGCCGTGCAAATGTTGTTAAAATCATTACTTTACATGGTGATTTTTCTTTCTTTAACGCTTCAGCAACATCTAATCCACTTTGAATTGGCATTTCAATATCCATAATACTGATATCCGGTTTTAACGATTCAATTAATTTTAGCGCCTCTTCCCCGTTTGCCGCTTGCCCAATTACTTCGATATCATCTTCTAGATCAAGTAAGGCCCCTAATGCACCACGAAGCATTCGTTGATCTTCTGCAATAATAATTCGAATCATGCCCTCACCTCATCCTTTCCTGTTCTAATAACAACTGGAACCTTTACTGTTAACAACGTCCCTGGATTGATTGTACCTAGTTCAACAAATCCATCAATAAGAGCAATTCGTTCTTTCATGCCGCGGATACCATTTCCATCATGATTTTGATCTGTTAAACCGATTCCGTTATCTTCTACTTTCAAAATTAGCTCACCTTGCAATTCTAATACAGAAACTGCACACCGCGTTGCCTTGCTATGTTTTACAACATTTGTAACGGCCTCGCGTAAACACATCCCGACAATATTTTGTTCAATTGGTGATAACGAGCTCGAGCTTGCTTCTTGTCTCACTTCTAATTCAATATTAGCTGCTTGTAAGATTACCTTTATTTGCTCTAGCTCTTCTTCTACCGTAATCATACGCATATCAGAAATTAATTCTCTCAGCTGCTTTAAGGCTGTACGAGACGTTTGTGTAATTTCCTTCGCTTCCACACTTGCACGCTCTGGATTTTTCACAATTAACTTCTCTACAAGCTGGCTTTTCAAAGTAATAAGAGATAACGTATGCCCTAATGTGTCATGAAGATCTCTCGCAATCCGCTGCCGTTCTTCACGTTTTACTAAGTCTTTAATTTGCTCGTTTGCTTCGTTTAATTGATTTCTTAATATCTTTTTTTGATTAAAATTGCGCATCCCAAAAGGCGCAACAAGCATTAAAATAAGCATCGGTACAGTATTTATAAAGCTTGTAAATGAAAAACCCGCACCATATACAAATGTTATAAGTGTTACAACTAATAATCCCAATAATATTCGAAACATTTTTTTCGTAGGTGCGAATGCTATGGCATTTGATGTGAAAAAACATAAAAAAATAAGATACGGACTATAAAAAAAACTAAATAACAAGGCTATAACCATTTGCATACAAGCCCACATTGCGAACATTTTTGTAACAAAATACAGCTGCCGGTATGCTAATAAAAAAAGAATTAGCATACCAGCCCCAAACATTAACCTTGAGCCCTCCTCTTGTACAAGTGCATAAATCGGAAACGCTAAATACACAAGCCACATATACGGAAAGAACCCCATATGTTTCGGAAAAACCTCAATCCTCTTCTTCTCTATCATTTATACCGCTTCCTGTCTTTTTCTTATATATATTGATACTACAACAAATATAAGGAAATAACCTCCTAGTACCGCAATATTTTCCCATCCAATAGATTTTCCAGCTACAATATCCCATGCACCGCTTCCAAAATGATATGTCGGTGTCCACTCACCAATCGTTCTTAATATTTTTGGGAATACTTCAATCGGCATCCATAACCCGCCAATTACAGCTAAACTCATATTTAAAATATTTGCTAAGCCAGCAGCTGCGTCTGCCTTCTTAATAGAACCTATTACTGTTCCTAACGCTAAAAATGGTGTCACCCCTAACAATAACCATAATCCCGCACCAATCCATTGCCCTACCGTTAACTCAACATGATTAATTAGTATCCCTGCAATAAAGATAACTAATATTGAAAAAGCATTTACTACTGTTTGAGCGATAATTTTTGCTGTTAAATATGCTCCCTCTGGAAGCGGTGTAATTTTTAGAAGATGTGTCCATCCTTGCCCTCTTTCCTGAGAAAGTCTCACACCGAAACTAAAGAGTGCAGTCCCTACAATGCTGAAAGTTGCCATCGAAATTAAATAGTGTGCTTTCCACGCATCTCCGTTTTGTGGTACTTGAACAACATTTGTGAAAATGTAGTAAAACATAACAGGCATTAATAATGAGAAAAAGATAAATAATTTATTGCGGAATGTACGTAAAATTTCTATTTTGCACTGCATCCATAACGCTCTCATGCGATTTCCCCCTTTTGATTTGCTACAAACTGTTCAAATGCTTCATCAAGACTTCCACGTTCAACTGAAACATCTGTTACAGGTAGATTCCTCTCATAAATTGCTTGTAAAGTGGCATCTGTATCTTCCGTCGTCAAAGTGAAGCGCCCTTCGTTTGACTGTACTTCTGTTACATGCGGTAATTCCTTTAGTAAACTCTTAGGAATTTTCTCTTTCGAATAAAACGAGATCGTTTTTCGAGAAATCGTCGCTTTCATCTCATCCGGTGTGCCATCTGCGATAATCTTCCCGTTCGCAAACAATAAAATACGATTCGCCAATGCATCTGCTTCCTCTAAATAATGCGTAGTTAAAATAATCGTTTTACCATCACTTGCTAACTTTCGAATCGTTTCCCAAAACGTTCTTCGAGACGTAATATCCATTCCGACTGTCGGCTCATCTAAAAATAACAAATCAGGATTTCCCGCAAGTGCAAGCGCAAAGTTTAACCTTCTTTTTTGCCCACCTGATAATTTCTCACATCTTTGCTTTCGCTCTGATTCTAAATTTGATAACTGCAGTAACGTTTCTTTCGCTACCGGATTCGTATAATAACTGCGGAATAGCTCAATTGCCTCTTCCACTGTAATGCTATCAATCACACTTACTTCTTGTAACATTGCCCCAAGATTATTACGAACGCCTCTATGCTTTGGACTCTTTCCAAATATAGAAACCGTACCTTCTGTAGGATCTTTTAATCCAAGCATCATCGAAATTATCGTCGTCTTCCCTGCACCATTTGGTCCAAGTAATGCTACTATTTCTCCTTTATCCACGTGAAATGAAACGTTATTTACTGCGTTTTTATGTTTAAATGTTTTAGAAACACCATTTACTTCAATAATCTTTTCCATCTCTCCACCCCCGCCGTTTCTTATATTTACATTGTATTATCTGGAAAACTTAGGAAACAGTATGATACGTCATGACATCGATATGACAATTGTCATATATTCCTTGTGATAGGAATCAGCTCGCATACCGCAAGCAAGTAGCAGGACGAAAATAAACATGATACAATCGGATAAGATATATATTCGAGGAAGGACAGTGGTTTTCATGATTATTCGTAATGAACAAGATTTAGAAGGCTTACGAAAAATCGGCCGCATCGTTGCGCTTGCACGTGAAGAAATGAAAAAACAAGCGAAGCCAGGTATGACAACGAAAGAGCTTGATTTGATCGGTAAAAAAGTATTAGATGAGCATGGTGCTATTTCTGCACCTGAAAAAGAATATGATTTTCCAGGTGTAACTTGCATTAGTGTAAATGAAGAAGTTGCTCATGGTATTCCAGGAGATCGTGTATTAAAAGAAGGCGATTTAGTAAACGTCGATGTATCTGCTGCACTTGATGGCTATTATGCTGATACAGGTATTTCATTTGTACTTGGAGAAGACGAGGCAAAAGAAAAGCTTTGCCAAGCAGCGGTTGATGCATTTTGGGCAGCAATGAAAAAGGTTAAAGCTGGCTCAAAACAAAATCAAATTGGTCGTGCTGTTTCAAACTTCGCACATAAAAGTGGATACAATGTTATTCAAAACTTAACTGGTCACGGCATTGGTCTTAGCTTACATGAAGCACCAAATCACATTTTAAGCTACTATGATCCAATGGATAATGCGCTTCTAAAAGACGGTCTTGTTATCGCTGTAGAACCGTTCATCTCTATGAAAGCTGATCATATTATTGAGCGTGGTGACGACGGTTGGACATTCGTTACACCTGATAAAAGTCTTGTTGCACAATGTGAACATACCGTTGTCGTAACACGCGGTGAACCAATAATCTTAACAGAAATCTAATATAAAAAAACGGCTGTTTTGTAGATTTATTCCACATAAAACAGCCGTTTTTTAATTTTGGGAAAATATGTGAACTATTGTTGAACTCTTTATCATTTAAGTATATAATCTTTAGCGGAGGTTACTTCAGCTTATCTTTACTAAAAAGATATTGTAGCTAAGGAGGAAAACACCTTCTTTTTTATTGTTTAAACAGTCTCAAAATGACCGTAGTAACGGATTAGTCGAATATTCTGTAATTCTTATATTCCTCTAACAATGTAAAAAACTATCGTCTTTCAACTTCGGTCCACTAATCGTAAAACTCTCTTTAGACAAAATAGATGACTGTTTTCAAAGTACATATTGTCTTCATTCTGACCAAAAACAACCCTATCTAGATTTTTATTTCCACATAACTTTAAGGCAAAAATAAGCCTTCACAAGGGGATACACTACCTTGGTTAGTATGTATCGTAAAACTTACCTTTATAACCATTCTTTTTTACTAGATATACATGAAAACTATCTTACATATAAAGGTCTGATATCATTCTTTATATCAGTGTTTTTTTCGACATTTTTTGTCGAATTGTGTATGTTTCCAAATCACTGTGTAAATATACATTTTGTTTTACGTTAAATAATATTACTTTGAACATAATCCAGTTTGTCTGAGAACGCGTATAGAAACGGAGGGATAGCAAAAACAAATAGCTTATAACAAATACTTTTAATATTCCATTTGTTCATGTGGAATAAGTCCCCAATGGACAAATGAATGTTCAGAGGAGGAAAAATGAAAAAACTTTTCAATGTATGTTTAATTGTATTCGTACTATTTTCGCAACTTGCTAGTTTTCCATACAATCAAGTAAAAGCGGAAACCTTAACAGGAGATTCCTTATTTGACACTGTTGAAATGAAAGATGCAACGAATCATATTATTGACGAAGCAAAAAATCCTACCAACTTAATAAAGATAGGATCAACCATTCAATTAGAATACGCTTGGTCAATAAAGGATCAACAAGTTGCACATGCAAATGATACAGCAGTAGTTCAAATACCACTTGCATTAAAAGTATCTAAAGATTTGCAAGGGGATTTAGTAACAGATCAAAAAAATATTGGTCAATATTTTATAACAGCTAAAGATAATAAATTAAAATTAATATTTAATGATCAAGTAGAAAATTTGAAAGACGCTAAAGGAAAAATTAAAGTTGATACCGTGTTTAACTCAACTTTAAAAACTGGAGAAAAATCAGTTCAAATCGCTTTTCCTTTAGGAACAATGGTTCAGCCTATATCAGTTCCTGTTCAGGTAGAAGACTCTAAAGAAGATGGCACCAAACAGGATACTAATAAACAAACGCAAGATCCAGTAGCTAAACCTGTTACTGACAATCCGGAGCAAGATCCAGCAACTAAACCTGTTACTGATAATCCGGAACAAAACCCAGCAATTAAACCTGTTACTGATAATCCGGAACAAAACTCAGCAACTAAACCTGTTACTGATAATCCGGAACAAAACCCAGCAACTAAACCTGTTACCGATAATCCGGAACAAAACCCAGCAGCTAAAATTGCTACTGACAATCCAGAACGAAAGCTAGCAAGCGACCCTGCTGAAAATACAAATTCAGGTCCAAAGCAAATAACAACAAACATTTTAACCGGTGTAAAGTTGACGGATAAAGACGGAAAACCATTTACAGAGGATAACCGTCCAAATACAGATTCCCCTGCCAATATTGAATTTACATGGGAGCTTTTAAAATCAATGAATGTGAAAAGCGGAGATTACTATATCTTTGATCTTCCTAAACATTTTAAGATTTACAATACAATTAACAGTCCTTTATATGATAGTGAAAACAATCAAATTGGTAATTTTACTGTTACAAAAGACGGAAAAGTCACGATGACATTCAACGATTATGTTGAAGAGCATCCAGATGTTGCTGGTAACCTACAATTAAAGACAGAATTTAATAAAGCTGAAATTAAAGGTACAACAACACAAGAAATTCCTTTCCCAATTAAAGATAAGGATGTTTCTATTACAGTTGACTTTAAGCCTAATGTACAAACAGCTACGAATAAAAAAGGGTTACCTGATAGACCAATTAATACAAATGAAATTAATTGGAAAGTAGAGATGAACAAAACGAAAGACACCCTTAAAAAGGCTGTTTTTAAAGATAACATCCCACAAGGTACAAGCTTAAATAAAAATTCTATTAAAGTTTATTATTTAGAAGTTGATGTTAATGGGAATGTAACGCGTGGTACAGAAGCTGAGCCAACAGAGTACAATATTATTTCATCAGATGGATCAAAATTGGAGATTGCTTTTAAAGATTCTATCAATAGAGCATATCAAATCGAATATGCCACAAAAATTACTGATGAAAATATTAAAAGTTTCCGAAATAACGTTACGATAACGAGTGATAATCAAAAGCAACAAAACGCAAGCTCTACTGTAACGGTTTCTCGTGGTACACACTTAAATAAAACAAGTAAATATGATCCAAAAACGCAAACAATTGAGTGGACAATTACTTACAATGGTGATCAAAGAGAAATCAAAAAAGCAGATGCGATTTTAAAAGATATTTTTGACGATACACACGAACTAGATGCAAATTCTATTGTTGTGAAAAACGCTTCATATAATGAAAAGGGAACGCTTGTAACAGGAGACGCTGTTAATAATTACACTGTAAGTAACAAGAAGAATGGATTCGATTTACAGTTTAATGATGATATTAATAGTGCTTATGTGATTACCTATAAAACCAAGCCAACTAATAAAGTTATAGAAGATGGAAAAGTAAAAAATAAAGTTACAGCTGATAATGATTCAAGTAAAGAAAATGAAGCTAGCTTCAAGCAGCAAAATATTATTAAATCTAATAATAAAGCTGAAACAAATTATAAAGACAAAACAACAACTTGGACAATTATAGTAAATAATAACAACTATCCATTAAACAACGCGATCATTACGGACACCTTTGATCATGGTGGATTACAATTAAAAGATAAAAAACTAGAAATTAAAGACGGAAATTATACCCTTCAAGCTGGGACTGACTATGTTTTAGATGCAACAGATAAAGGCTTCAAAATTACTCTTATAGGTACATATCAGTCTAATATGACAAAGACATTAGTCGTAAAATATACGACAGACTTTGATTATACAAAGCTAGAAAGTGGTAAAACTTCATTTAAAAATACAGGTAACCTATCTTGGATAGATACGGATTCTAAGCCACAATCAAATAAAGTTGAAGCTAGTTTCGATCCTGATACTTTCACAAAGGCAAATGGTTATAAATACGGTTCTTATAACGCCCAAACGAAGGAAATTACTTGGATAATAGGCTTTAACTATAATAATGTTGAGATTAAAGATCCTTATGTTATAGACGTAATACAAGATAAACAAAAGTTAGTTCCTGGATCCATTGAAGTGCGCGATATGATTTTAAATGGAAATCCTGATAATGCACAACCTGGTAATGCTGTACCAACTGAGAAATATGAACTTGAAGAACCTACAGAGAAAAATAAAAACACCCTAAAGGTTCATTTCAAACAATCAATTAATTCACCTTACTATATTATCTTTAAAACAAGCCTTGATGGTGAACTTATCCAAGGCACCTACAAAAACGAGGCAGATTTAAAAGATGGCTCTAAAATTGTTAACACCCTTACAGGTGACACTCAAGTAAATAAAGGTGGCAGCTTCGTTACTAAAAAAGCTGTGCAAGACGACAACTATATTAATTGGAGTATCGCAATTAACGAAAGCCAATCAACCATTGCAGATGCGGTTGTAACAGATGACCCAACCGAAAATCAGGTAATTGTAGAAGATTCATTCCACTTATATCCTACAACTGTTGATCCATATGGAAATTTAACAAAAGATACAGTAAACGAATTAAAAGAAGGAACAGACTATAAACTCAAAATAACAACAGACAATAATACTGGAAAGCAACATTTCGAAATTGCCTTCTTGAAAAAAATTGATCGAGCTTATATTTTAGAATATCGCTCACTTATTAATGCAGACGATAAAGAAAAAGTAAGTAATAAAGCGAAAATCACAGGCAATAAGTTGACAGTTAAAAACACAGAAACTACTGAAACGATTGAAGTGAGAATGTCTTCTGGTTCAGGCGGAGGATCTGCTACCAAAGGTCGTGGAAACCTTGAAATTATAAAGGTAGATAACGACAATAAGAACGTACTATTAGCTGGGACAGAATTTACTTTATACGATCGTACAGGTAAAACTGTTATCCGTAAAATTACAACAGACAAAGACGGTATCGCTAAATTTAATAATTTAAAACGCGATAAATATTTATTAAAAGAAACAAAGGCTCCTGAAGGCTATGTAATTAGCTGGGATTTAAAACAAGGGAAAATTGTTGAACTTGGTACACAAGAGACTACAACATATAAACTTGCAAATAAGAAGTTTGTCGGGAAAGTAGTTTTAACAAAATCTGATGACCTGAACAAAAACGCAACACTACAAGGCGCCGTTTTCACACTACTAGATAAAGACAAAAAAGTAATTCCAGAACATGAAGAATTAACAACAAATAATAACGGACAAATTATTATAGATAAACTAAAACCAGGAACTTACTACTTACAAGAAACGAAGGCTCCTGAGCATTATCAATTAGATAGCAAACTTATTCCGTTTACTATCTCTGAAGATCAAACAACAGTAGTAAACCGAACTGCGACAAATATTTTAACTAAAGGATCTGCTCTTTTAACAAAAGTGGATAATTATAATAAAACTTTAGCAGGGGCAGAGTTTACTGTTCAGGATCGCAACGGAAAAAATATTCCTGGATATGAGAAATTAACAACAAATGAACATGGACAAATAGAAGCAAAAGATTTACGTCCGGGTAAATACCAGTTTGTCGAAACAAAAGCTCCTGAGCATTATGAATTAGACAAAACGCCTATTCTATTTGAAATAGAAAAAAGCCAAACTACAGCCGCTTCTATTACAGCAAAAAACGCTTTAATTAAAGGTGGCGTTACGTTAACAAAAGTGGATGATATTGATGGCACTACCCTTGAAGGTGCGGTATTCAAAATTGTTAACGAAAAAAATGAAGATGTCCGTACAAACTTAAAAACAGAAAAAGATGGAACTTTGACCGTTAAAGATTTAGATCCTGGTGATTATCAATTTATTGAAACAACACCACCTAAATACTATGACTTAAATAAAGAACCAATTCCGTTTACAATTGAGAAAAGTCAAACAAGCATTATCTCAATTACTGCAAAAAACAGTTTAACAACAGGTGCTGTTGAGCTATTAAAAGTCGACGAATTTGATAAAAAGACTCTTCTTGCTGGAGCTATGTTCAAAATCGTGAATGATAAGAACGAAGACGTTCGTACAGAATTAACTACCGATACAAACGGAACTGTTAAAGCTTCTGACTTACGTCCAGGCAAATACAAATTTATTGAAACGAAAGCTCCTGAACATTATGAACTGCGATCAACACCAATTGAATTTACAATTGAGAAAGGTCAAAAAACACCGATTGTTATTACAGCTGAAAATGGTCTATTACCAGGCGATGTTGAACTAACAAAACTCGATGATACTGATGGTACTGCACTTATAGGTGCCGTATTCAAAATTGTTAATAACAAAAATGAAGATGTCCGTACAGAATTAGTTACGAATCAGGAAGGTAAAATTATTGCTACTGGTTTACGTCCAGGTAACTATAAATTTATCGAAATGAAAGCTCCTGAGCATTATACCTTAAATAAAACACCGATTGAATTTACAATTAAGGAGAGCCAATCGACTGCTATTAACGTTACAGCTACTAATAGCTTAATAAAAGGCGGTATTGAATTAACAAAAGTTGATTCTGTAAATGCTAAGGAAACCCTAGAAGGTGCAGTATTTAAAATTGTTAATGACAAAGGTGAGGATGTTCGTACGGAACTTACTACTGATAAAGACGGTAAATTAGTAGTACAAGACTTACGTCCGGGTAATTATAAGCTAATCGAGACGAAGGCTCCTACTTATTACGATGTAAATGAAGAGCCAATCGAATTTACGATTGAAAAGAGTCAACAAAAACTCATCCCTATTACTTTCAAAAATAGTTTGACGAAAGGAAAGGTCAAATTAATTAAAGAAGATGACGTGGAGAGCGCGAAAGCTCTTGCCGGCGCTGTATTCACATTACAAGACGCAACTGGCAAAGAAATTATGAAAGATTTAACAACAGATGCACACGGAGTATTAGTTATCCCTGATTTAGCACCAGGCGATTATCAATTTATTGAAGTGAAAGCTCCTGAACACTATAAATTAGATCAAACACCTATTAAGTTCACAGTTAAAAAAGGTAGTAAGGAAGATCTTCCTATCCCTGTTACTGTAAAAAACAGTTTACTTACAGGTGGCGTCACTTTAACAAAAGTTGATGATGTTGATGGCACTCCTCTTGAAGGTGCAGAATTTATAATCGTTGACGCTCATGATACTAAAAAGGTAATTCGCAAAGGTTTAACGACTGATAAAAACGGTAAAATTACTGCTTCTGATTTACGTCCTGGAGACTATCAATTTGTTGAAGTAAAAGCTCCAAAAGACTATACCTTAAGCAAAGAGCCTATTCCGTTCACTATCGAAAAAAGTCAAAAAGAGAATATTACTGTTACTGCTACTAACAGTTTAAAAAAAGGTGCAGTAACATTAACAAAAATCGATGACATCGATCGTACGATGCTCGAAGGTGCAATCTTTAAGATTGTTGATATGAACGGTAAGGAAGTTCATACGAATCTTGTTACAGATAAAAACGGAAAAATTTCTGTTTCTGATTTACGCCCTGGAGACTATCAGTTCATTGAAACAAAAGCTCCTGAGCACTATGTATTAGAAGAAACACAAATTCCATTTACAATTGAAAGAAGTCAAACGAAAGAGATCAATGTTACAGGTAAAAATGCTTTAAAAAAAGGTAGCGTTGAACTAACAAAGATTGACGATATTGATATAAATACAAAACTTGCTAACGCCGTATTTAATTTATTAGATGCAGACGGAGAGCTAGTTGAAGAAGGCTTAAAAACAAATGATGAAGGTAAAATTGTTTTTGAAAATCTACGTCCTGGTACGTATCAATTCGTTGAAACAATTGCTCCTGAACATTACGATTTAGATAAAAAACCTATCGTATTTACAATTAAAAAGAGCCAAACTGAAGCTCTTCATGTCACTGCTACAAATGCTTTAACAAAGGGTGCAGTTAAACTTTCTAAAGTTGATGATGTTGATGGCACTGTTCTTAAAGATGCAGTATTTAAAATTGTTAATATGAACGGTGATGTAGTTCATAAAGACCTTGTTACAAATGAACAAGGACTAATCGAAATTAACGACCTACGTCCTGGTGATTACCAATTCATCGAAACGAAAGCTCCTAAAGATTACGTTTTAGATGAAACACCAATCAAATTCACTATTGAAAAAGGACAGAAGAAATCTATTTCTTTAACTGCTACAAATAGCTTAAAACAAGGTAGTATCGAATTACTTAAAGTTGATGATTTAAACGATCAAACAAAACTTGCCGATGCGATATTTAATTTACTAGATCAAAATGGCAAAGTACTTAAAACAGATTTAAAGACAAACAGTGAAGGTAAAATCGTTGTCGAAAACTTACGTCCTGGTACGTATCAATTCGTTGAAACAACGGCTCCTGAACACTATGATTTAGACGAAAAGCCAATTATATTTACAATTAAAAAAAGCCAAAAGGATATTGCTACCGTTACTATGAAAAATAGTTTAACAAAAGGCAGCGTGGAACTTTCTAAAGTGGATAACGTCGATGGCACTACTCTTGAAGGCGCAGTATTTAAAATTGTGGATATGAATGGTACTGTAATTCGCAAAGATCTTGTTACGAATCAACACGGGAAAATTAGCATTTCTGACCTACGTCCTGGTGATTATCAATTCATCGAGACAACGGCTCCGAAACACTACGATTTAAACAAAGAGCCAATTCCATTCACAATCACAAAGAGCCAAACTGAGCCTATCTCTGTTACAGCTACAAATAGCTTAACGAAAGGCACTGTGGAGCTTTCTAAAGTGGATGATGTTGATGGTACCGCTCTTAAAGATGCGATATTTAAAATTACTGATATGAATGGTAATGACATTCGCACTGAGCTTACAACAGATGTACATGGAAAAATTTCTGTTTCTGATTTACGTCCTGGGGACTATCAGTTTATTGAAACGAAAGCTCCTGAACACTATAAATTAGATAGTACACCTATTAAGTTTACAATTAAGAAAAGCCAAAAAGAAAAGCTCCAAGTTACTGCTACAAATAGCTTAACTGAGGGTGCTGTAGAATTAATAAAAGTGGATGATATAAATCCAGATACAAAACTTTCTGATGCAGTGTTTAACATCATCGATGCGAAAGGTAAAATTGTTCGCACTGATTTAACTACTGATAAAGATGGTAAGATTACTGCTACGAACTTACGCCCAGGAGACTATCAATTTATTGAAACGAAAGCTCCGAAGCATTACGATTTAAATAAAACACCTATCGATTTCACTATCGAGAAAAGTCAACTAACTCACGTTTCTGTTACTGCCAAGAATGGCCTAACAAAAGGTGGCGTGGAATTAACAAAAGTTGACTCTATAGATAAGAAAGAAATGCTAGAAGGTGCGGTATTTAAAATTACTGATATGAGTGGTAACGACATTCGCACGAATTTAGTTACGAATAAAGATGGTAAAATTATCGCTAAAAACTTACAACCAGGAGACTATCAATTTATTGAAACGAAAGCTCCTAAACATTACGACCTAAATGAAGAACCAATTAAGTTCACAATCGAAAGAAGTCAAACAAAGCATGTCTTCGTTACAGCTATTAATAGCTTAACGAAAGGTAGTGTAGAGTTAATTAAAGTAGATGATGCCAAGAAAAACACAACACTTGAAGGGGCAGTATTTAAAATTGTTAACAAGGATGGACACGACGTCCGTACCGATTTAACTACTGATAAAAACGGCCGTTTAGTTGTGGATGAATTACCACCAGGAGACTATGAGTTTATCGAAACAAAAGCTCCTGAACACTATGACTTAAACGAAACACCTATTAAGTTCACAGTTAAAAAAGGCCAAGAAAAAATTGCCTCTGTTACTGCTACGAATAGCTTAACGAAAGGTGCAGTTGAATTAATTAAGGTCGATGACATCGACGGCACTACTCTTGAAGGGGCTATCTTTAAAATTGTGGATATGGACGGCAAGGATGTTCGTTCTGATTTAACTACTGATAAAGATGGTAAGATTTCTGTTTCTGATTTACGTCCTGGTGACTATCAGTTCATTGAAATGAAAGCTCCAACTGGCTATGATTTAAACGTTAAACCAATTCCTTTCACAATTACGAAAGGACAAACTCAGGTTACCTCTGTTACAGCTTTAAATAGTTTAACAACAGGTTCAATTGAGTTAACTAAAGTTGATATTGATCACCATGGAACACTTGAAGGTGCCATTTTCAATATTTTAGACCAAGATGGAAACGTCATCCGAGAAGGTTTAAAAACAAATCAACAAGGAAAAGTAATCATAAATGATTTGAAACCTGGTAATTATCAATTAATAGAAACAAAGGCTCCTAAAGGCTATCAATTAGATGCATCACCAATAAACTTTACAATTGATAAAGCCCAAGCTACGCCACTACAAATTACAGTTTCAAATAAAAAGATTGAATCTTCTTCAGGTGGAGATGACAAGCCAGTTAATCCTCCAAATAAAGAAGAAAACAAAGGCACTGAAACATCTGAGAAACACGAAAACGGAACTTCCGAAGAAACATCGAATGAAACAGATAACAAACAGCAAGATGATCGAAATACGGATAAGCACCTTCCAAATACAGGTCATAAAGAAGATCCTATACAAACAGTAGGTATCGTTCTTCTACTAGCTGGATTATTAAGTATTTTAGCTACAAAACGCAAAAAACATTATTAATAATTTTTTCACACCCAATCAATCTCTCAATGGATTGGGTGTTTTTTTTATACAAAAAGGACGATACATAAAGTATCGTCCTTTTAACGGGGTGAGGCTGCCCAAAAGTACGGAAAACCTTTGAACAGCCTCGTATTTTCATATGGATGCCTTACATATATCACTGATAATAATTATGAAATGCGGAAACATAATTACCATCAACTGATTCAAACATGAGAAATGAAACCCTACAGTGGTTCCATTCCTCTACATAATCTAAAGTTTGGGTACACTAGATTCATGCAATGTAGGAGCTTTCAGAGTAGAAAGCGAACCTTCGTTTAAAATGATAGCATACATATCTCCCTCAAAAATATGCAAATATGCATATATTGTTTTTATTTCTCAATGTCAGAATATTGAAAAATAAAAGGCGCAAAGGTAAAATAAAGTCATTATCCGTCTTCTTTTGTCAGTCAGAGAGAATAGAGGAATAGGAGAGGAAAAAATGAGCAAATCATTGAAACAAAAAATAGTAAGCTCTTTGCTTGCTATATCACTTGCTGTTAGCTTAGCTCCAATTGGGCAAACAAAAGCGGATTCCACTTCAGAAGTTACACAAACTTCATCTATTACAAAACAAATTGATCCAAACCGCGCCATTGAACATGTTCGTTTCTTATCTGAAACAATTGGTCCTCGCCCCGGTGGAACAAAATCCGAAGAATGGGCTTCTCGTTACATTGGTATGCAGCTTAAATCAATGGGCTATGAAGTAGAATATCAGCCATTTCAGGTGCCCGATCAATACATTGGATTTATTGAATCACCACTATCAACAAAACGTAATTGGCAAGCCGGTGCTGCTCCTAATGCACTAATTTCTACAGAAGTTATTACAGCTCCCCTTATCTTCGTTCAAGGTGGGACAAAATTAGAAGATATTCCAAATGAAGTAAACGGTAAAATTGTTTTATTTGAAAGAGGAACGACAGTTACAGACTATAATAAACAAGTTGAAAATGCTGTTAGCAAAGGTGCAAAAGGTGTTCTTTTATACAGTTTAATTGGCGGACGCGGAAATTATGGACAAACCTTCAATCCCCGCCTAACGAAAAAGCAATCTATCCCTGTCTTTGGTCTTGCTTATGCGCAAGGAAATGCATTTAAAGAAGAAATCGCTAAAAAAGAGACAACAATTCTTTCCCTAAAAGCAAGACATGAATCTAAATTAACATCTCTAAATGTTATTGCAAAAAAGAAACCCAAAAAGAGTACGGGTAATGAAAAAGCAGTCGTTGTAAGCTCGCACTATGATAGTGTTGTTGGAGCACCTGGCGCAAATGATAATGCTTCTGGAACTGGATTAGTATTAGAACTAGCTCGTGCTTTTCAAAATGTAGAAACTGATAAAGAAATTCGCTTTATTACCTTTGGTTCTGAAGAAACTGGATTACTTGGTTCGGATTATTACGTTAATAGTCTATCCCAAAAAGAACGTGACCGTATTTTAGGCGTCTTTAATGCTGATATGGTTGCAACAAATTATGATAAAGCAAAGAATTTATACGCTATGACACCTGATGGCTCTACAAACTTTGTAACAGATGCTGCCTTGCAAGCAGGTAAACAATTAAATAATGACCTCGTTCTTCAAGGGAAATTTGGCTCCAGTGATCACGTACCGTTTGCTGAAGCTGGTATTCCTGCTGCTCTATTTATTTGGATGGGTGTCGATAGTTGGAATCCATTAATCTATCATATTGAGAAGGTATACCATACACCTCAAGATAACGTATTAGAAAACATTTCACCTGAACGAATGAAAATGGCATTAGACGTTATCGGAACAGGAGTTTATAACTCGCTTCAAAAATCTATTACTCAAACTGAACAGAAAGCTGCTTAATCATTTAAAGACCATTGATTTTTATCAGTGGTCTTTTATTGAGAAAAAATATATATGCATAAAAGCATATTTTATCCTACTCATTATCGTATACAATATTAACTGTAACAACACCGATTACAACTAATAAGGAGGCTTTTTCTATTATGAAAAAAATGATTTTAGTAGGTGCGTTAACTTTAGCAGGAATTACCGGATCTACCGCGTTTATTCCTGAAACAACAGTCGCTGCTGCCGCTCAAGAACAAAGCTTTACAAAATTTTATTCTTTGCAAACTGGAGGTAGTTCTGAACAAGAACCTATTTTCCTTCAAAAAGGACAAGAACTAACAATTCATCCTAACAGCAAAACTCCTAGTTACAGTGTTTATGACTCAAATCATAACCTTATTGGGCGTTATTCTGATGGTTACGGCCGAATTTTCACTGCAAAAACAGATGGAAATATGTACGTTCAATTTCATGCACCTTACGTTTACTATAGTCCTGTTAGTTTTTCTGTTACTTATACAATCCAATAAAATAAGGGGCCTTTCTCAGGGGCCCTTTATTTTGCTTCCCAATTCACTTTTACAAAACCATCTTTCACCATTAAACCACTTATATTGAATACATACTTTTCATTTGCTTTTAATGTAGCTTTAAAAGTACCTTTTTTCGATTCACAAATCTCCTTTAATTCCTTTATCCCTTCTCCTTTTCTTTCATACAAGCTAAAGCATAAGTTACCACGCTTTGCATCTGTTTCATAAGAAAATGTTACTTCTGTATCTTTTGCATACTCAAGTTCAATATCTTTCCCAGCAATATCCCATGATGAGAATTTTGCCTCGTAACTTGTCTCCCCTTTCTTCTCATTTTCTAAATATATATCACCAGCTTTCCACATATCATCTAACGTTTGAACGAAAGTAAAGCCGCTAAGTAATACAAACATCGCACTTGCAAATATAACAACTAATGTTACCTTTTGCTTTTTCATACCCTTCATCGTATATTCTCCTTCTACTTTCCGGCTACTTCTGCGTATCATATATAACAAAGCTCCAATAAAAAATGGCAATACAATCGCTATAACACTCCAACACTTACTTATTCCACGCGTTTTCGCATCTGTATACACCCATGATGCTACACATACTAAAAGTGCTATAAAAGCCAAAAACATTGTAATCCCAGCTATCTCAAATACTACAAATGGATTAGCGAACTCTATCATGTAATTTATACTCCTTCTTTAAAAATGACTGTATGACAACATATATAGGAATGTATAGGTGCATCATAATAATTATTGTTATAACGACAGATATTTTATGATCCAAATGACTAACAAACTGCTCTAGGGTGACTGTTAATACAATCATCCAAATAGCATGAATGAAAACAACCCATCTCTTTTCTAATTTTCGAGCATTTCGCACGCTCTGTTTCGTATCGTTTATTAGCTCTTCATTAGGAACCATCTCTCCCGCTAAGCTACTTTTTATCTTCTGATCAAACTTATCTTCCGTCATAAACGAACCCCTCCAAATGTTCTCGCATTTGCTTCTTCGCATAATTAAGGCGGTATTTCACTGTACCAATCGGTATATTTAATATTTCACTCATTTCTTTATAAGAGTATTGTTCATAATAGTAGAGTACGAGCACAGTTTTATACTTTTCATTCAATAACTGTATAACTTCCCGTATCATTTCCGCTTCCACTTTTCGAATAAATTCTTCTGATATATTTACTTCATCTGCGAAATCTATTTCTCCACCATCTTCTTTATGAAACAAATCCAATATTCGATCTTTCCACCTTTTTTTCTTACGATAAAAATCATAAAACGTACGAACACAAATTGTAGTAATCCATTTTTTATAATTATCCACATAGGAAAGTTGGTGCCTTGATGAAAAAACCTTTATCCACGTCTCTTGAAAAATATCTTCCGCATCTTCTTTCGTTTTCGCTAACTTATAGCATAAGGAATATATTTGCTGCTTATATATATCAATTAATTCTTCTACCTTTTCTTCCATCATAAGCCTCCTGTCATTTATATAAGACGACGCAAATTATCCTTTTGTTTGATAAAATTTTATTTTTTTATTATCTCCATACAAAAAGGCAATCACAACATCATGTGATTGCCTTTTATTTAAAAACGAAAGTCCGCTTCCGCTTTTCTTTATTGTCTAGCTCCAGCGGCTAGAATACTCGGTGGCTTCGCGCCTTCCTCCGAGGCAAAGTACACCTCTCTGTCAGGAGCTCCATCCACCTCATATTCTAAACAAGCCGCTTCCACTTTTCTTTATGTCCAGCTCTGCCTCCTAGCCCCTTCTGTCTAAGAACCTTCCCCACGAGAAGATAAAAGGCATCTTCTGTGGGAAAGAACCTTAGCCTTCGGGACTAAACAGTCGGCTCCGCTTTTCTTCATTACATTTTTTCTGGTGCAGATACTCCTACGATTGCTAATGCATTTTGAAGTGTAGTGCGTACTGCTTTCATTAACTCGTAACGAGCTTTACTTAATTCTAAGTTATCTTGGTTTAATACTTTTTCTGCATTGTAGAAGCTGTGTAATGCTGCTGCTAATTCAAATGCATAGCTTGTAATGCGGTGTGGCAGACGTTTTTGTGCTGCATCCGCAACTACAGCTGGGAATTCACCAAGCTTTTTCAGTAATTCTACTTCTTTCTCAGAAGTAACAAGTTTGTAATTCACGTCTCCATCTGCAGCTAATCCTAACTCTTCACCTTGACGAAGGATACTGCATACACGAGCATGAGCATATTGTGCATAGTATACTGGGTTTTCATTAGATTTTGATACAGCTAAGTCCATATCGAAGTCTAAATGAGAATCACCGCTACGCATCGCGAAGAAGTATCGCATTGCGTCCACGCCTACTTCTTCCATAAGCTCACGAAGTGTAACTGCTTTACCTGTACGTTTACTCATTTTCATTTTTTCACCATTTTGGTACAGTTGTACCATTTGGATGATTTCTACTTCAAGTGTTTCTTTATCGTAACCTAGCGCTTGAATAGCAGCTTTCATACGAGGAATGTAACCGTGGTGGTCAGCACCCCAAATGTTGATTAGCTTATCGAAACCACGCTCTAATTTATCGCGATGGTAAGCAATATCTGGCGTTAAGTATGTGTAAGAACCGTCATTTTTAATTAATACACGGTTTTTGTCGTCACCGTAAGTCATTGAACGGAACCAAGTTGCTCCGCCTTCTTCAAAGATTTCGTCACGCTCTTTTAATACAGCAAGTGCAGCATCGATTTTTCCGTTTTTGTATAATGATGTTTCTGAGAACCATACATCAAATTTAACACGGAAGCTCTCTAAGTCTTTTTGAAGTTTTGCTAACTCATATTTCAAACCGTATGAACGATAGAATTCATAGCTTTCTTCAGCATCAGCTTTTGCGTAACGATCGCCAAACTCTTCAGCTAAACGTTTACCGATTCCAATGATATCCGCACCATGGTAACCGTCTTCTGGCATTTCTTTATCTAAACCTAAAGCTTGCATGTAACGAGCTTCAACAGAAAGAGCTAAGTTATGAATTTGGTTACCAGCATCATTAATATAGTACTCACGAGATACATCGTATCCTGCTTTTGCTAATACGTTACATAAAGTATCACCCACTGCCGCACCACGTGCATGTCCTAAATGAAGGTCACCTGTTGGATTCGCAGATACGAACTCAACTTGTACTTTTTCACCTTTACCAGTATTCGTTTCACCGTAAGCTTCACCGGCGTTTACGATTGTTGGAATTAAATCTGTTAAGTAGCTATTATCCATATAGAAGTTAATAAAACCAGGACCAGCGATTTCGATTTTTTCAATAGAAGCTTTTGCTTTATCGAAGTTTGCAACTAGTTCTTCTGCAATCATACGAGGTGCTTTTTTCGCAACGCGTGCAAGTTGCATTGCCATGTTTGTAGAGAAATCACCATTTGTTTTATCTTTTGGAGATTCTAATACAACGTTTGGAATCTGTTCTTCTGTCGCTAATTCTGCCTTTAATACAGCGGCTTGAATTTCTTCTTTAATCAATCCTTTTACCTGTTCTAAGGAATTCATTATTTTGCCTCCTTCAAATTAATTGTAATAGTATATCTGCCAGCTTCTTGTTCACTTAGAAGCAATGCGTACGTTAAGAAGAGTTGTCCTTTTTTCTTTTCATCCGACCATTTAAAAAGAACGTTATCAGTCTTTGTTTGCAATGCAAACGTACCAAGTTCACTCGTATACGTACCAGTTGTCCATTCACCTTTCACATGCGTTTGACGCATAGAAACAGCACCTGAACGCATAATGAGAACTTGTTCATCTTGAATTTTAATAATTGTCTTCACTTCGCCTTGTTCGTTCGGCTCCTGGAATGTTACATATGTACCTTGACCTTTTACATAGTATTGACCATTTGCTTCAAAAGCAACGGTTTCCTTCCTCGCCCCTTCACGGATTTCTGTTACGAAATGAACGTGTACCGGCAAGCCTGCAAGTTGTTTCTCCACGTCTTGCACACCTTTCAAATGTTATAGATATTAAATACTACTTATAATAAATCACTTTTCCTATCATATCAAAAAAAGACTCTGTCTGTCTGCTGAAAAATCAGGAAAACTCCATTTCAAAAAATAATTCCCTTCTACTTTATTTCATATGATAAAATATTTTTTAAATCTAAATATTCTTTTAATTACAGAGGTGAATTCAGTGATACCAACAAAGCTAAAAAAGGGTGATGAAATACGAGTGATTTCACCATCTTGTAGTTTAAGTATTGTTTCAAATGAAAATAGAAAACTTGCTATAAAAAGATTAACTGACATGGGCTTTCAAGTGACATTCTCAAAATATGCTGATGAGATAGATCGATTTGCTTCCTCTTCTATTTCTTCCCGCATTCAAGACCTCCATGAAGCATTTGGAGACCCTAATGTAAAAGCTATTTTGACGACACTTGGCGGATACAACTCAAATAGTTTATTGAAACATCTCGATTATGATTTAATTCGTGAAAACCCGAAATTTTTCTGTGGTTATTCTGATATTACTGCCTTAAATAATGCAATTTACGCAAAAACAGGTCTTGTTACATATTCGGGTCCACACTTCTCTTCATTTGGAATGGAAAAAGGACTCCATTACACGGCTGATTATTTTTTACAATGCTTAACCATTAATGAGCCTATTGAAATCATTCCGGCTGAAACGTGGAGCGATGATTCTTGGTATATGGATCAGGAAAATCGAGAATTTATTAAAAATGAAGGGTATGTTTCGATTCAAGAGGGGGAAGCAACAGGAGATATTATCGGTGGTAATATGAGCACACTTAATTTACTACAAGGCACACCATATATGCCAAACTTAAAGGGCAAAGTTTTATTCCTTGAAGAAGACAGCTTAACAGGAAAATCGACACTTAAAACTTTTGATCGCTATCTGCATTCCCTTATGCAGCAACCTAATTTTGAACATATAAAAGGTATTGTAATAGGAAGAATGCAAAAAGAAGCAGAATGTACGATAGCGGACATTCAAGAAATGATTTCTTCAAAACCTGAACTTGCAAATATTCCTATCATTGCAAACGCAAGTTTCGGGCATACAACCCCGATTTTCACTTTCCCAATTGGTGGACGTGCAAAAATTATTTCTAACAAAGAAAAGACATCTATCACTATTTTAACGTACTAAAAAAGGAGCGAATGAGTCGCTCCTTTTATGGTTTTTCTATTTTTTGCAACGCTTTTTGCGGGATTGACTCTTTCGTTATTTCAGCCCATCCTTTTCCTTGCATACCTTTTGCATAAATTTTTATAAAAGCACCTGCATGCAATTCACGATTTACCATTCTTTTAATAATTTGTTGATTTCCGTCCTCTGTATACCCTTTAAATGTATACAAATACTCACCGTCTTTTTTCTCACCTTTATCTACAACTGCATAATAATCTTGTATTTCTTTATTTGAAAAGAAGTTGTCTACAAAAGCATGTACACCTTCTGTTTTTGTATTCAAATAATACGCTGTTCCCCCTAAAATAATGGCGAATACAGCTAAAACTTTAATGACCAATTTCATACATGCGCCTCCTGTTTTACACTTCTTTCTCACTAATGTTATGTCTATACCTGTATTATACGGAAAAGGGTATACTATACTCTATCGAAAAGTCTTACATATTCCTTACATTATTGTAAGGGATTTTTTCTTACAGCAAGTTCCCAAGAAAAATTTTTTCCGTTTCATACACTTTTATATTATTATTGAATGATACGAATTTTTATCCCGCATTAACGGGCAGTAAGACTCCCACCCCCAAATGCGGTGAATACGGGAAAAGTCGGTGGGAAACAACTGCCCGTAAATGCCCGATTGGTTCAACTAATAATCAGTGGGAAGGGACAAAACACCCACTGATTAAAGTTTCACTTTATTACAAAAATCAAAGGAGACAGTTTTCAAATGGCTATCTTGCAAGGTTTAGCACTATTACTTGTTGTACTTTGTCTATTTACACTTTTCAGTTACCGTGCACCTTACGGAATGAAGGCGATGGGTGCTTTAGCTAATGCAGCAATCGCAAGTTTTCTTATTGAAGCATTTCACCGTTATATAGGTGGAGAAATGTTTCATAATGACTTTTTACAATCAGTAGGAGAAGCTTCTGGTAGTATGAGCGGTGTCGCAGCAGCGATTTTAGTCGCATTAGCAATCGGTGTTTCCCCCGTATACGCTGTTTTAATTGGTATCGCTACTAGTGGATTCGGTATTTTACCAGGATTTTTCGCTGGATACGTTTGTGCCTTCGTCGTGAAATTTCTCGAAAAGAAATTACCAGCTGGTGTGGAATTTTTAGCAATCCTATTCATCGCTGCACCAATCTCACGTGGAATGGCAATGCTTATGGATCCGCTCGTTAACGCAACACTTGGTAAAATCGGTTCTATGATTTCAGTTGCAACTACAGAGAGTCCTATCATTATGGGTATTATGCTTGGTGGATTAATAACAGTTATTTCTACCTCTCCACTGAGTTCTATGGCACTAACTGCAATGCTTGGATTAACAGGTTTACCAATGGCAATTGGTAGTCTTGCCGTAGCAGCTTCAGCCCCGATGAACTTTATTTTCTTTAAACGATTAAAAATTTGTTCAAAGAAAGATACAATTGCTGTAGCAATCGAGCCTTTAACACAAGCCGATGTTGTCTCAGCAAATCCAATTCCAATTTATATGACAAATTTCGTTGGCGGTGCACTTGCCGGTATTATTACATCGCTATTCCAGCTTGTTAATAATGCACCAGGAACAGCATCACCAATTCCAGGTCTTCTCGTCCTATTCGGATTTAATGACGTTATAAAAGTAACAATTGCTGCTGTACTATGTGGAATCGTTACCACTATTGTCGGATACATCGGATCTATTGTGTTCCGCAAATATCCGATCCGCTCTGCTGATGAAATTCGCGGCGTTAATTCGGAAGAGAAAGTTGCATAAGAAAAAGAGTTATTCTCACCTTTTGAGAATAACTCTTTTTTTCATGTCTTGCCATGGTAAATAAGATTATATTGACGATTTTTTTAATATATCGACTTACCGACACATAATGGCAAAAATAAGAGCCCCCTATTTATATAGAGGCCTCTATTTTATCCAGCTACAGCAGCTAGAATAATCGGTGGCTCCGCTTCTTCCTTCGAGGCAAAAAGCACCTTTTGCAGGAAAGAACCTTAGTCACCGGGTCTAAACAGTCGGCTTCACTTTTACTTCACCCAACCGAGCAGCATTTCCCGCACGAATTTGCTTGCTGCGACTGGTGTTTGATCACTATGGTCGTAGACCGGAGCTACTTCTACTAAGTCTGCTCCAACTACATTTATATTTGAATTTGCAATTGCTACGATGGAATCTAATAATTCTTTAGATGTGATACCGCCAGCTTCTAACGTTCCTGTTCCTGGAGCGTGAGCTGGGTCTAATACATCAATGTCGATTGTGACATAGACTGGGCGTCCAGCGAGTTTCGGTAATACTTCTTTTAACGGTTCTAATACGTCAAATTTATATAAGTTCATACCTACTTCTTTGGCCCATTCAAATTCTTCCTTCATTCCAGAACGAATCCCAAAAGAATATACGTTTTCCGGACCAATTAAATCACACACTTTACGAATTGGTGTAGAGTGGGATAAAGGCTCCCCTTCATACGATTCACGTAAATCAGTATGAGCATCCATGTGGATGATTGCTAAATCCGGATATTTTTTTGCCATTGCCTTAAAAATTGGCCAAGACACTAGGTGCTCACCGCCGAGACCTAGTGGAAACTTATCGGCATCTAAAAGTTTTGATACATACTCTTCAATCATGTCTAAACTGCGTTGTGCGTTTCCGAATGGTAATGGGATATCACCCGCATCAAAATATTTTACCTCTTCTAATTCACGATCTAAATATGGGCTATATTCTTCAAGACCGATTGATACTTCACGAATACGTGCAGGACCAAAGCGAGAACCTGGACGGTAACTTACTGTCCAATCCATAGGCATCCCGTAAATAACTACCTTTGACTCTTCAAAACTTGGATGACTTTTAATAAATACTTTACCTGAATAAGCTTCATCAAAACGCATATTCTTTTCCTCCTTATGTGGAACTTAAGGTATCCCAACCTTTCATTATTTCTCAAATTTGGAGCGAACTGCTCCTCTTTCTCGATTTACCGGTGTCTTCTTTTTTAACAATAAGAAGACGATTTTCTTTACAGGAGTGTAAGTAGCTAGCATGTTCAAGTCTTCTGGACAAACACCTTAAATGAGCTACCTACACTTTATTTGTTCAAACTCGATTTCTTACTTAATTAAATCGCCAACAAATTTCGGTAATGCGAATGCTGCATTGTGTAATTCTTTTGTGTAGTATTTCGTTTCGATTTCGTGGAAACGCTCTTCACTTACTTCTAATGGATCATGTTTTTTAGATCCAATTGTGAACGTCCAAAGACCACTTGGGTAAGTTGGGATGTTCGCTGTGTATAAACGAGTAATTGGGAAAATCTCTTTTACGTCTTTAAACACAGTTGTAATTAGTTCTGGTGTGAACCAAGGGTTGTCCGTTTGTGCAACGAAAATACCATCTTCTTTTAACGCTTTAGAGATTCCAGCGTAGAAACCTTTCGTAAATAAGTTTACTGCTGGGCCTACTGGCTCGGTAGAATCTACCATAATTACGTCGTATTCATTTTCGCTTTCTGCGATGTGTAGGAAACCGTCTCCTACTTTTACTTCTACACGCTCATTATCTAATGCGCCTGCAATTGATGGTAAGTATTGTTTAGAGTACTCAATTACTTTTCCATCGATTTCAACAAGAGTTGCTTTCTTTACACTTGGGTGTTTTAACACTTCGCGAATAACACCACCATCGCCGCCGCCAACAACTAATACGTTCTCAGGGTTTGGATGTGTAAATAAAGGTACGTGCGCTACCATTTCGTGATAAACGAACTCGTCCTTTTCTGTTGTCATAACCATGCCGTCTAAAATAAGCATGTTTCCGAACTCTTCCGTTTCAACCATATCAAGTTTCTGGAATTCTGTTTGCTCCGTATGTAATGTGCGGTTAATACGCGCCGTAATCCCAAAATGTTTTGTTTGTTTTTCAGTGAACCATAGTTCCATCGTACAATCACGCCTTTCAATGCAAATTTATAATAGGGACATCATTAATGTCCCCTAACAAAAATAAAACAAAACATCCAAAATGTATAGTTAAAAGTACAAAAATACCGAAAATATATTTTAGTCAGAGGGTTCTAACATATGTGTATAAAGAAAACCCTTTCTTAAGAAAGGGTTTTCGTCTCTAGTTCTACTGGTTTACGAATTGGAATTAGGATCATAATACAACCAACTAACACAACAATTCCCCCAACTAAAAATGGGCTTTGTGGTGAAACTGTGTGCCCGATAACTCCTGATAAAATTGGAGCAATCGCACCACCTAACCAACGAACAAAGTTATAAACACCTGACGTAACAGATCTTTCATAAGGTGAAATATCCATTACATAACTTGTATATAATGCATTGTTTAAGCCAGATGCCAATCCTGATAAAACGATAAGAGTAATTTGTAACCACATAATTTTCACAAAGAATAGTGCAATTAAGAAAATCGCAAATACGAGTAAACTCCCCTTCAATAATGTTTTTGGTTCATATTTCCCTTCTAGCTTATGTGCTAAAATTGCAGAACCGTAAGCTAACGCGAGTCCCCATCCGCAAAATACAAAGCCTAATTGAATAGCTGATAAATGCATAATAAGTGGTGAATATGCTAACACGACAAAAAATCCGTAGTAGTATAGCATCCCTGAAATGGCACCTTGCATAAATGGTTTATACTTCACCAGGTTAAATAATTCCCCTACGCCAGCAGCCTTACGCTTCACTTTTCGCTCTGGTTCTTTTACAAAAAAGAATACTAAAATAAATGCTAAGAAAATTAAAATACTCGTCGCGAAAAGCGGATAACGCCAAGAATGTCCACCTAGTATTCCACCCAATAACGGCCCCCCAGCCATACCTAAGCCGATAGCTGCTTCGTATAATCCTACTGCTTCATGAACTTCTTTACTTAATGCTATTAACAGTGTCATTGCTGTCGCAAAAAACATCGCATTTCCTAATCCCCATCCAGCACGGAAAAGAGATAATTGAGCAATCGTTTGCGATATACCGCATATAAACGCAAATACAGTCACAATCGCAAGGCCTATTGTCATCATTCGTTTATCACCAAATCTCGATGCAAATATACCAGCTGGTAACATCATGATTGCCATCGTTAAAATATAAGCGGTAAATAACATTTCAACTTGCCAATGCGTTGCACCAATTTTCTCAGCAATAATCGGCAAGATTGGGTCAACTACCCCTATACCCGAAAAGGCAAGAAAGGTAGCTACCACTGTAATCAATCTCCCTAGTTTTTGTTTGCTCTCCATTTTGATTACTCTCCTTTTGTGCTCTCTAAAAATGTTACTGCACGATGTAAACTATCTTCAAGTTCTGCCTTTACACGTTGCATTTGCTCCATTTTTTCGTCTAACGTTTGCACTTGTTTTTCAAGCATATCTTTAATCTCTTGAATCACTTCACGATCACGAGGGTTCTCGCTATTTCTTCTTTGCTCCATTCTTTCTTTTAGTGATAAGAAATGTTGCATTTCTTGAAGTGTGATTCCTAGCACTTCTTTCGCTTCTACAATTCTTTTAATTCTGGCAATATCCTCATCCGTATACAGACGAATATTCCCCTCACTACGTTCTGGGGGATGAATTAAACCAATTTCCTCATAATAACGAAGTGTACGTTTTGTTAAACCAACTTGCTTTGTTACTTCATCAATTTTATACATGTTTATTCCTCCCTTCACTCAATTATTACATTTTACGTTAACGTTAACTTTTATGCAACTGTTAGACTTTTGTAAATGTTTGTCATATTCAATTGTATTTTTCCTAAAGCAGTTTCATAATGAAAGAAAAGAGATAATAAGGAGATTTTCACATGAGTAAACCACTTATTTTTGCTCACCGCGGAGTAAAAGGAACACATCCCGAAAATACGATGATTGCCTTCCAAGAAGCTGAACGCATTGGCGCTCACGGAATTGAACTCGATGTCCACCTATCAAAAGATGGTGAACTTGTCGTAATTCACGATGAAACCGTCGATCGTACAACAAATGGCGTTGGACTTGTTTCTGAAAAAACGGTAGAGGAATTACAATCATTGGACGCTGGTAGCCATAAAGCCCCTTCTTTCCAAGAAGCAAAAATTCCAACGTTGCGCGAGGTTTTCATTTGGCTTTCCACAACGAACTTACAACTAAATATCGAATTAAAAACAGATGTTATTCATTACTCAAATATTGAGGAAAAAGTCGTTGCACTTGTGCGTGAATATCATCTTTCAAATCAAATTGTATTTTCATCATTTAACCATGACTCTGTTTCATTATTAGCAGAAATTGCTCCTGAAATTCCAAGAGCAATTTTATATGATACACCGATTGCTGATCCAATTGCCGAAGCAAAACGTCGAGAAGCAAGTGGGTTACATCCAAACTTCCAGCTATTAACGAAAGAATTTGTACAGTTAGCACAAGAGCAAGGATATGTTTTCCGTCCGTATACAATTAACGAATACAAAGATTTACAAACTATGATTGATTATGGTGTAGATGTCATCATTACCGATTGGCCAGCACGTGCCTTTGAGCTCCTTTCTTAATGGAAGGGGCTTTTTTATTTTCGAAATTTCATTGTTTAAAATAAACGAAAACCCTCAATACTAATACAATAACGCTTGTATTAATGAGGGGCTGAAAAAAGATGGATCAAACTATGAATCCAAAACTTAAAAAATATAAACGTCTTTTCTTCACCGCAATGTTTTCTTGCGTCCTTTTCTTCGTTTTTTCTTTTTTTGTTATTATTATAGTTGCAAAAATTATGGGACCTCCTCCTGTTGCGGTCCCGCAAACAAGCGTCTTTTACGCAAACGATGATACTGTTATTGGACAAAGTAACGAAATTCAAAAACGTTACAATGTCTCTCTTAATGAAATTTCACCTTATGTAAAAGAAGCGACCCTTTCTATTGAAGATCAAAGATTTTATAAACATCACGGCTTCGATGTAAAACGGATTGCAGGTGCAATTGTTGCTGATTTAAAAGCGATGGCAAAGGTACAAGGAGCTAGTACAATTACACAACAATACGCGCGTAATCTGTATTTAGATCATGATAAAACGTGGAAACGGAAATTATTAGAGGCAATGTACACTGTCCGCCTTGAAGTAAACTATAATAAAAATCATATTTTAGAAGGATATTTAAATACAATTTATTACGGACATGGCGCTTATGGCATCGAAGCTGCGTCCCGTCTATATTTCGATAAAACAGCAAAAGAGTTAACATTAGCAGAAGCTAGTATGCTCGCAGGTATCCCAAAAGGGCCAAGTGTCTATTCTCCCTTTTTGAAAGAGGATCGTGCTAAAGGGCGACAAGCTCTCATATTAGATGAAATGGTAGAACAAGGATATATTACGAAGCAACAAGCAGCCTTAGCGAAGAAAGAGCCACTAACTTTTGCCTCATTAGATACGAAAAAAGTAGCAGAGGTCGCACCATATTTCCAAGATGCTGTACAAGCTTCGCTTCTTCGTGATGTTGGATTAGACGAACAAGCTTTACAACGAGGTGGCTTGCGAATTTATACAACGCTAGACCCTAAACTACAAGCTGTAGCAGAACAAGCTGTAAAAGATCATATACCTGACACAACAAACATACAAACTGCTCTCGTCTCTATGAATCCAACGACAGGTGAAGTGGCTGCTCTTGTTGGCGGAACTGATTATACTACGAGTCAATTTAACAGGGCTACACAAGCCATCCGTCAGCCTGGTTCTACATTTAAGCCATTTCTATATTATGCGGCATTAGAACGAGGATTCACGCCTGCTACGCGCTTAAAAAGCGAATATACTGTATTCACCTTAGGTGACGGTGTTTCAAAGTATAAACCGAAGAACTATAAAGATTATTATGCCGATGATTTCGTAACGATGGCACAAGCTCTCGCAGTCTCTGATAACATATATGCTGTGAAAACGAATTTGTTTTTAGGAGATGACGCGCTTGCAAAAACAGCGAAACAATTTGGAATTAAAAGTGCATTAAAAGATGTGCCTTCTCTAGCTCTCGGTACATCACCAGTAAAACCAATTGAAATGGTCAACGCTTATAGCATGTTCGCAAACGGTGGAAAAGAAGTAAAACCTACTTTCATTCGCCGCATTATGGATCATGAAGGAAATATATTATACGATGCTCATTTAGAGAGTAAACAAGTTCTCGACAAGAGCAAAGCGTTTGTAATGGAAGAAATGATGACTGGTATGTTTAATAAGAAACTAAGCAGTTATGCTGCTGTAACTGGTCAATCGATGTTATCCAAACTATCAAGAACATATGCCGGCAAATCTGGTTCTACTGAAACAGATAGTTGGATGATCGGATTTACTCCGCAAATCGTAACTGGTGTATGGGTCGGATACGATCAACCTAAATCTATTTCAAACGTAGCAGAACAAGGATATGCGAAGAAAATATGGACTGATACGATGGAGAAAGGCTTAGATGGACAGCCTAAAAAAGAATTTAAACAACCAAGTGACGTCGTAGCGGTTAATATCAATCCAGAGAACGGTAAAATTGCTACAAAAAATTGCCCTATTTCTGTGAAAATGTATTTCGCTAAAGGTACCGAACCGACTGAATATTGTATGGATCACGTCGATGATAAAGAAGAATTTGAAAAAACGACTGAAGAAAAGAAAAAAATAAGTTGGTGGAAAAAATATCTTCCTTGGTAAAAAAAATAGCTGACGGGCATCCGTCAGCTATTTTTATTCACTTAATAATGCACGGCGCAATTCTTCACTAGATTCGTTCCAAATCGCTTCATTATGTTCTTTTAAGAACGTACCAAGTACTTTTTTAGATGATTCATCCATATGGTCAACCATAATGTGACGCTTCATTGATTTATCCATTTTGTTTACGTGTTCTGGAAGTGATTTATATCCGCGGCGAATCTCACGGTCAACTGTCATTTCACAAGCTGTTACACCTGCGTAATACGCACCTGTCGCAGTTCTTTCAATTGTTACCCAAACAAGCCAAAATGGTTTTCCGTTTGGAACTTCATCTTTATTTGTTAAAAACTTAATACCTTTTTCTACTGTACTACGCGCATGCATCGCACCGATATCAACGAATGCAGTCTTCTCTAGTACATCAACAAATACAGGTGAAATGTTTTCTAAGCTTAATGCCCCAACACCAAATCCACCATGTCCATCTGTTGAATCATTTTTCACGATATTAAAACCGATTTTTTTCTTTTTCTCTGTCATATGTAAAATCCTCCTCACTTAAAAATTATAAAAGGCCAAAAATAGGCGCAATGATGCTATCTAAAAATACAAATACATGCGGAATAACTACCTGAAAAATAGGTTGAATTGTGTAATTACTAAGCGGTGTAATAACGAGAATTAATAACGCAATTGCCCCGTATTTTTCATACTGTGTCATTTTCGCGCGAATATTTGCTGGTGCTAAATCTTCCACTACGCGATACCCATCAAGTGGTGGAATCGGTAATAAGTTAAATACAAGTAAAACGATATTCAGCATAATAAAAATCTGGAAAAATTGTGCTAACGTATCTGCTACTGCAGATGGAATTGAGTATAATACACCAAATTTTAATAAGCTATACCAAATAATTAAACCAATTGCACTTAAAATTAAGTTACTAATCGGCCCTGCAATTGAAACTAATATGCCTGCAAGACGCGGTCTTTTAAAGTTATATGGGTTAACAGGAACTGGTCTTGCCCAACCAAAACCAAGAATTAATACTGCAATCAAACCGATAGGATCTAAATGGGCCATCGGTGATAAAGTTAAACGCCCTTGTCTCTTTGCTGTATCGTCCCCAAATTTATATGCAACATATGCATGTGCAAATTCATGAACGGATAGTGCAATAATAATCGCCATTGCTACTAACGGAATTTCGTGCAATGGATATCTAAATAACTGATCCATACTCCAACTCCTCTTCAATATGTCCAAAAAAGAAATTATTTGTTTTTTCGATTGTTCTTCCCCATAATCCGCTATAATAAGAGTGTAACTTACATAAAAGGAGCGATTGTACATGCCATACGTAACAGTGAAAATGCTAGAAGGACGCACAGAAGAACAAAAGAAAGCTCTTGCTGAGAAAGTAACAGCAGCAGTAAGCGAAACAACTGGTGCTCCTGAAGAAAACATCGTTGTTTTCATCGAAGAAATGTCTAAAAACCATTATGCAGTTGGCGGAAAACGCTTAAGCGACAAATAATTTCAAGTTTTTTCATAAGAAGCAGCCATTAGCTGCTTCTTATTTCTTTCCTTCTAACAACTCAATAATTCTCTCTTTATATTTTCCTTTTCTTCCATCTTCATAGATTAAATCATGTGGATAGAATAGCTTTTGATCCGTTCTTTTCTTACCTGTAATCGCCTCAACAATATCCGATTCACGTGAAAGCTCTCTAAGCTCTCCGTTTGGCATAAGAAGTAGGATCGGCAGACGCTCTTCTTCTTCTCCTGCACGATAAAAGTCATACGGTAAGTCTGATGTTGAATCCACTACTAAATAATACTCCGGATCAAGTCCAATCTTTTTAAATAAACTACTTAATTCCATCCAATTATCTAAACCGTGTTTATCTGTAAACTCTACATATTTAAATAGATTTCGATTCATAAAACGGCGACATAAATCGCTTAAAATTGAATCTTCTTCTTCCTGCCATACTTGGAAGTAGTAATACATAACGTTCTCGTCTAACTTTAAATAATCCTCTACTGTTACTTCTTCTTCAAATAAAGAATAGAAATGAACAGGATGATTTTTAAATGTGTAATACTTCTCGTGCAGTGATTTCGCACGGTGTAAAATCTTCGTTAAAATAACTTCTGCACTTCGCGTTACCGGGTGGAAATATACTTGCCAATACATTTGATAACGACTCATAATGTAATGCTCAACAGCATGCATACCACTATTTTTAATGACTACTTGATTCCCATACGGACGCATTACACGCAGTATACGTTCCATATCGAAGTTTCCGTACTTTACACCTGTAAAATAAGCATCTCTTAATAAATAATCCATACGATCCGCATCAATTTGACTCGAAATCATACTAATCGCTAATTTATTAGTAGACGTTTTTGCAATTACATCTGCTACCTTTTGTGGAAACTCCTTATCAACACGACTTAATACATCATTAATCTCCGTATTGCCCACAATAATCTTTTGCGTAAATTTCTCATGATCTAATGAAAATACTTTTTCAAACGAGTGAGAAAATGGGCCGTGGCCGACATCATGAAGTAATGCCGCACATAAACATAACAATCTATCTTCAGCATTCCAATTTGGTCTGCCATCAAACACATCATCAATCATACGACGAATAATTTCGTATACACCTAACGAATGAGTAAAGCGACTATGCTCTGCACCGTGAAATGTAAAAAATGTCGTTCCAAGCTGCTTAATACGGCGCAAGCGTTGAAATTCTTTCGTTCCGATTAAATCCCAAATAACACGATCACGCACGTGCACATATTTATGTACTGGGTCTTTAAACACTTTTGTTTCGCTGAGTTTGTCGTTTAAATATACCACTTTCCGACATCCCCCTTTCTTTACTACATTCTTACTTTATATTATAAACGAAATGAGAAACAGAAAGAAATGAAAGACTGTATTAATTCCCTTTATAAAAAGAAAAAATCACCTTTACCGAAGTAAAAGTGATTTCCTTTATACATTATTTACCTAAAACGAATTCAGCAACTTCGTCTAAGATCATATCTTTACCTAGTGGGAAGTAACCTTTGTTTAAGTCCTCATTTTTAATTGTAAATACGTGGTTGTTTTTAACAGCGTTCATGTTTTTCCAAATTGATTCTTCTTGGAATTCTTTTAAGCGCTGAGAACCGTCACCAGTTGTAAATACGAATAAGTAATCTGGGTTGTAATCGATTAAAGCTTCTTTTTGTACTTGTACTAACGGTTTATCAGTTGGTGTACCTTTAACTGCTGGTAGTTTTAAATCATTAAAGATTACACTACCGTAACCATAGTCACCGTATACGCGGAAAGCATTTGGATATGCAGCCATTTTCATGAATGTTGCTTCACCAGTTTTAGCGACAATTTTGTCATGCAATTTGCTTGCTTTTTCATCATACTTTTTAAACCATTCTTTTGTTTCTTTTTCTTTACCGAAGATTTGGCCTACTTCTTCGAATTTTGGACGCCATTGATCTAATGGAGTATTTAACATAACTGTTGGTGCAATTTTAGATAATTGATCATAAATCTTTTCTTGACGATTATTTACAAGAATTAAATCTGGTTTTGCAGCAGCTACTGCTTCGATGTTAATTTTATCTCCCCAAGCAGAACCAACTGGTTTAACGTCTTTTAGTTTCTTTTCAATATGTGCATCAATTTTTTCTTGAGATGTATTAGCAGTAATAACCGGTTTCATACCGAAAATTAATAATTCTTCTGTTGAACCACTAAGGTCAGCAATTTTCTTTGGGTTTGCAGGAATTTTAATTTCCCCTTTTGCATGTTTTACAGTGCGCTCTTCAGTCTTTGCATCTGCTTTCTTTTCTTCTTCTTTGTTAGAACAAGCTGCAAATAGTACAGAAGTCACAACTAGTACCATTGCTAATAGTGCCATTTTAAAATTCTTCATGTTCCCACTCCTTCTAGCTGTATTTATCTTATAAGTTACAATGAACTATAAGAAACAAAGATAACAATTAATTAATATATATATATTAACTGTTGTTAATAACCCATTCTAACGGGCATTCAACTTCCCATTCTTATATAAGAAGCTCAACGTCCATTAGAAGTCCCCCTCTTCACGAGGGGGTCCTACTTATGCTTTTTTACGCAATTGATTACTAATCATCGCTAAATCATATGTTAAACAAATTGGCTTACAGTTTACTGGACAAGGAACGATTTGAGCTTCAATCTCAAATACGTTACGAAGTGTTTCACTTGTCATAACTTCATCTGGCGTTCCTTGTTTCATTAACTTACCTGCTTTTAATGCAATCATATGATCTGAGAAACGAGAAGCGTGGTTTAAGTCATGGATAACCATAACGATCGTTCTACCTTCTTCTTCATTTAATTTTTTCAATAAGTTTAATACTTCTAATTGATGAGCCATATCTAAGTACGTTGTTGGTTCATCCAATACAAGTAATTCTGTTCCTTGTGCAAGGGCCATTGCGATCCACACACGTTGACGTTGACCACCTGATAGCGCTTCTGCTGGACGATTCGCAAATTCTTTCATTCCTGTCACTTCAAGTGCCCAGTTAATGTAGCGATAATCCTCTTCTTTCAACGTGCCAAACCCTTTTTGATGAGGGAATCTTCCATATGACACAAGCTCAAATACAGTAAGACCCGTTGGCACTTCTGCAGTTTGTGGTAAAATCGCCATTTTCTTTGCAATTTCTTTCGTTGGCTGTTTCTCAATTGCTTTTCCGTCAAGATAAACAGTACCTTGCTTTGCCTTCAAAATACGAGACGCCGTTTTTAATAATGTGGACTTCCCACAACCATTTGGTCCAATAATTGTTGTAATTTTCCCTTCCGGAATTTCAACTGTTAATCCATCAATAATTAAACCTTCATTATAGCCAACAGATACCGCATCCACCGCTAAAGTTGCCATACGAAAAGCCTCCCTTTATTTTGTCCTCATAAGTAAATAAATGAAATACGGTGCACCAATTACAGAAATAACAAGACCGACTGGTATTTCTGAAGTTGTTAGTACACTTCTTGAAATTACGTCTGCGAATAAAAGTAAAAACGTCCCTATTAGTGCAGCAGTAGGCAGCATAATTTGATGTTTACCACCAACAAGGCGCCTCGCTAAATGCGGAGCCATTAAACCGATAAAACCAATTCCTCCGGCAACAGCGACAGATGCACCAGCTAAGCAAACTGCAATAAATAATAATTTACGTCTTTCCTTTTCTACATTTAAACCAAGACCAACAGCTGTAGAGTCGCCTAAATTCATTACATTTAATATGTGTGCTTTACTTATAGCAAGCGGTAAGAAGATAACCATCCATGGAAGTACACTTAATACGAATTTCCAATCTGTACCCCACAGACTTCCCGCCAGCCAAATCGTAGCAAAACGAAAATCGTTAGATGTCATTTTCATAGAGAAAATTAAACTAACAGCTCCAAATCCAGCTGCAACGGCAATACCGACAAGTATTAATCGAGTCGATGAAACGCCGTCTTTCCATGCTAGTAAATAAATAATTACCGCTGCTAATATCGCTCCAACTAGTGCGAAGAATGGAAGAATGAATACAGATAAAAATGTACCAGTCCCTACTTTCCCGAAGAAGAAGTAGACGAATATAACAACTGTTAATCCCGCTCCAGCATTAATACCTATAATACCTGGATCAGCAAGCGGATTTCGTGATAAACCTTGCAAAATCGCTCCTGACATAGCTAAAGCAGATCCGACTAGTATAGCAATCACCATACGCGGCATACGGAATTCAAATAAAATAACAGACTGATCTTCAGCCCCTATTCCAACCAATGACTTTAATACGTCCATTGGCGGTATTTTAAAAGTTCCTGTATTTAAACTAATAAGAAATATAGAAACGATTAGTCCTACTAAAATCGTTAATATAGAAATGTTCTTCTTTGTTAAGACACTCGTCCTCACATCTTTCCTCTCCCTTCATTACGTGCTAAGTAGAGGAAGAATGGAACCCCAATTAGCGCTGTAATTGCTCCAATTGGCGTTTCAAATGGCGGGTTAATAACGCGAGATAACATATCTGCACATTCAATTAACAGCCCGCCTAAGACCGCAGAACATGGAATAACCCATCTATAGTCCGAGCCTACAAGGAAACGAGTCATATGCGGGATTACAAGACCAACAAATCCAACTGATCCTGCCATGGAAACTGCGGAACCCGTTAAAACAAGAACAAGTACTGTTCCGATAAATTTAATTAATGTCGTATTTTGACCAAGTCCAATCGCAATTTCTTCACCGAAGCTCAAAATTGTAATATATCTCGACATCATAATTGCGATAAAAAGACAAACAAGGCCAATTGGCACTAACATATTAATACTTTGCCATTTCACTCCAGCAACTCCGCCTGCATTCCACATGCTCACCTCTTGGGCAAGATTAAAATACAATGCAATTCCAGATGAAATTGCCCCTAATAAAGCACTAATAGCTGCACCTGCTAAAGCTAATTTCACAGGTGTTAATCCACCTGGTGAAGAAGACCCAATTCCATATACAATGCTTGCACCAAACGCAGCTCCAATAAAAGATGCAATAACAAACATTAAATAAGGTGAATTAGGGAAAAATGCATACATAATTGCAATTCCAAATACTGCACCATCTGTAATCCCCATTAACGATGGTGAAGCAAGTGGATTTCGCGTCATGCCTTGCATAATTGCTCCTGATACCGCTAAAAAGGCACCTGCAACTACGCCCCCTATTGCTCTAGGCATGCGAAGCTCTTGAATTACGTTATGATGTGTAATAGATCCATCAAACTGAAATACAGCTTGCCATACAGTCTTTAAACTAATATCTGCAGCCCCAAAAGAAATAGAAACTGCCATGCTTAAAGCTAACAAAACTGTACCCGCTACTAAAATAATAGAAGCAATGAGCGGTCTGCTCTTAATCTCTTTAACATTCTCTTCTTGCTGTTCTATACTGCTTGCGCTCGCTTCCATCCCTCAACCATCCTAACCAACAACATATATTTATTAAAATGAAATTTATTCTCAAATAGTAATAAAAAAATTAGGTGAATTGTTATTTTCCTGATAATGATTCTCAGAATCAGACACTTCTATTCTACCTATCGCTTTAAAAGACTGTCAACCATTATTTTGAAATACAAATTTATATAAATTAGAACTTTAATACAAAAGTTATATCCATCCTTTAGAAAACGTTCGTCCACACAAGAGCACTTTCGCAGAATAAATCGTTCCTCCTATGGGCATAAAAAAGAAGAGTAATCTTTTCACTCTTCTTTTTCTTACTTATTTAACTTTGCTTCAATTTTTACGATTAACTCATCTTCTGTTGGAGCCGCAACTGGACGGTTATTTACAAATGCGAATGATTTTTTACGACCAGGACCACAGTAAGACTGACATCCAACTTCAATCGTTGCACATGAATCTACTTTTTTTAACTTCGGAACTAACGTTTTAACGTTCGTTGCCTGACAGTCATCGCACACGCGAAATTCGTTTCCCATTATATAACACTTCCTCTATTTTAAACTTTTCTCAAGTACATTTAAAAATAAACACTAAATGGTATTTTACCGTTCTTTGAAGCTCGTTGCAAGTTTCCCTACAGGGCCTATTCTCTACATAATGCTACATATTTATATGCTCTCCTACAGAAGCGCTCACCATTCATGGGAAAATTTTTACCTTTCATCGAAATCTACCATATTTTTAAAAGCTTTGTATAAAAGTTTATTTTTTTGCCCATTATAAAAATAGGAAGTTCATAAAAAGAAAGGGAGTTGAATCTATGAAAGTAAGACAAGATGCTTGGACAGATGAGGATGATTTATTACTTGCTGAAACGGTACTTCGTCATGTTCGAGAAGGAAGTACGCAATTAAATGCATTTGAGGAAGTAGGGGACCAGTTAAATCGAACATCCGCTGCCTGTGGTTTCCGCTGGAATGCTGTCGTTCGCTATAGCTATGAACAAGCTCTTCAACTAGCAAAAAAACATCGTAAAGATAAAATGCGCGCTGCAAGCGGTGAGCAAGCGAAAAAACGTTTACTTTATACACCACCAGCTTCAGATTCGATAACTGATTATGAAGAATTCGTACAAGAGGAATCAATTGTACAATATAAAGAGGCTATTCCATATCAAGAATCTACCGTTCCTGTTGCAAAAAGCTCTATGACAATGCAAGATGTTATTTATTTCTTACAAACAGTTGGATCCTCAAATATAAAAGTAACAGCTCTTGAAAACGAGAATACGAGATTGAAACAAGAAATTAAAGCACAAATCCTTCGAAATGAAGAACTAGAAAAGAAACTAGAAAAATTAGAAAAGCAATCTCATACTGTACAAGAAGATTACGAAACACTTATGAACATTATGAACCGAGCTCGTAAGTTGGCAGTCATGGATGACGAAGAACGTTCTCAAACATCTTTCCGAATGGATCGAAACGGTAATTTAGAAAAAATTGCAGAATAAAAAGGATGCATGTAATGCATCCTTTTTGTTCTTTCACACCTAAACCTCCCCTTTATATATGAGAAAACTCCATTCTTCATTTTTTTGGTATAATAGAGATTGTCATTTTAAAGATAAGGGGTTAGTTATATGAGCAATTCCCGTTCCATTTTATCTCAGCCAGAGTGGCGTATTGTAGATCAGTCTAGTTTAGGACCAACATTCCATGCATTACAGTCATTCGCAATGGATGACACGTTATGTACAAGTATCGGAAATGGTCAATCAGCTGCAACAATGCGTTCTTGGGTTCATCACAATACAATTGTTCTTGGCATTCAAGATTCACGCCTACCACACTTAGAGGAAGGGATTTCCTTTTTAAAAGAAAACAACTTCAATGTTATCGTTCGTAATTCCGGTGGACTTGCAGTCGTACTTGATGAAGGTGTTCTAAACGTATCACTTTTATTCCAAGAGACGGAAAAAGGGATTGATATTGATCTTGGATACGATACGATGTGGCACTTAATTCAGGAGATGTTACACGACTATGATGTTACAATCGAGGCAAAAGAAATTGTAGGTTCTTACTGTCCTGGTAGCTATGACTTAAGTATTCGCGATCAAAAATTCGCTGGCATTTCACAGCGCCGTATTCGCGGGGGTGTCGCTGTCCAAATTTATCTTTGTGCTACAGGAAGTGGCTCTGAGCGTGCCGCACTCGTTCGTGATTTCTATAACCTAGCCATTCAAGGAGAAGAAACACGCTTTACGTATCCTGAAATTGTACCGAGTACGATGGCTTCACTTTCAGAATTACTTGGCGAAACCATTACAGTACAAGATTTAATGATGCGCCTTTTAAAAACATTGCAGCAATTCGCTCCAAAGTTAACACCATCTCAATTAACAATAGATGAAATACCTTTATATGAGACGAATTTACAACGGATTATTGATCGTAACAATAAAGCACTTGGCTTAGAAAAATAAAGACCGTCGCTATAATAGCGACGGTCTTTATTTCAATTCATTATAGAATTAAAGTGCTTGAGCTGCTGTAATTAAAGCTAACTTGTACACTTCTTCTTCGTTACATCCACGAGATAGGTCATTTACAGGCATGTTTAAACCTTGTAAGATTGGTCCTACTGCTTCGAAGTTACCTAAACGTTGAGCGATTTTGTAACCGATATTACCAGCTTCTAAGCTTGGGAATACGAATACGTTAGCATCACCTTGAATTGTAGAACCTGGAGCTTTTTTCTCAGCTACAGATGGTACGAATGCAGCATCGAATTGGAATTCTCCATCTAAAGTTAATTCTGGAGCCATTTCTTTTGCAATGCGAGTTGCTTCTACAACTTTTTCTGTTTCTGGAGATTTCGCAGAACCTTTTGTAGAGAAGCTTAACATAGCAACGCGTGGGTCAATACCGAATAATTCAGCAGTTTTTGCACTCTCGATACCAATTTCAGCTAAATCTTGGCTGTTTGGTGCAATGTTAATTGCGCAATCAGCGAATACATATTTCTCTTCTTCACGTACCATGATGAATACGCCAGAAGTTTTTGTAACGCCTGGTTTTGTTTTAATGATTTGAAGTGCTGGACGAACTGTATCAGCTGTAGAGTGAGCTGCACCACTTACTAAACCGTGTGCTTTGCCCATGTATACAAGCATTGTACCGAAGTAGTTTTCGTCTTTAAGGATTTTGCGAGCGTCTTCTTCAGTTGCTTTACCTTTACGGCGTTCAACGAAAGATGCTACCATTGCATCCATTTCTTCATATGTAGCTGGGTCATAAATATCAACGCCTGCTAATGTTAAATTCATGCTAGCAGCTTTTGCGCTAATTTCTTCCTTATTACCAACTAAGATTGGTTTTACTAACTCTTCTTTTGCTAAACGCTCTGCAGCGCCTAAAATTCTTTCATCAGTTCCTTCAGGAAGTACGATAGAAATGCCTTTTCCTTGAACTTTTTCTTTTACTGTTGTAAATAAGTTGCTCACGAATAAACCCTCCTACATATGTTAAAAAACTCTATCTTTAAGAATACTGCTTTTCTTCTATATTTTAAACTTATAGCTCCCAAAAAATAGATAAAATAAAAATGATTATATTTTCATAAAATTCAGCCAGGAAATTCACCTTACTTAAACTCTTAAATGTGACAATTTTATGCGCCAAGGTTTTATATAGATTATTTTAAAACTATATATGCTATAGTTAACGTGTAAAACTATCATTAACTGAGGTGAATAGAATGAGTGAAGCAACAACAACGTTAGATGGCTGGTATTGTTTACATGATTTACGTTCTATTGATTGGGCTGCATGGAAAACATTATCTAGCGACGAACGCGGACAAGCAGTGTCTGAATTTTTAAATGTCGTTGAAAAATGGAACGAAGTAGCTACTGCGAAAAAAGGTAGTCACGCAATGTATACAGTTGTTGGCCAAAAAGCTGATATTATGCTTATGATTTTACGTCCAACAATGGAAGAGTTAAATGAAATTGAGACAGAATTGAATAAAACAACTTTAGCTGAATATATGGTTCCTGCATATTCTTACGTATCTGTTGTTGAATTAAGCAACTATCTTCCAGCTGATGAGGATCCATACCAAAACCCGCAAATTTTAGCTCGCTTATATCCTGAATTGCCGAAAGCAAATCATATTTGCTTCTATCCAATGGATAAGCGTCGCCAAGGTGATGACAACTGGTACATGCTTCCTATGGAAGAGCGTAAAAAAATGATGTACAGTCATAGTAAAATTGGACGTCAATATGCAGGTAAAGTACGCCAAGTGATTTCAGGATCTGTTGGATTCGACGATTTCGAATGGGGCGTAACATTATTCGCTGACGATGTTCTTCAATTTAAAAAACTTATATATGAAATGCGCTTCGATGAAGTAAGTGCTCGTTATGGTGAGTTTGGAACATTCTTCGTTGGAAACATTTTACCAGACGAAAAAGTAGAGAAATTTTTACACATATAAATGGTGAAAAGGAACGAAATTCGTTCCTTTTTTTATTCTTCTCTATATTTATCCTCAAAAATCTCCTTTTTTCTGCATTTTTGAAGAAAAACCAACATTTTTTCAAATTTCTTGTAAAATTGTAACCTTTTTATATATAAATATATGCTAAAATGATACGAGCTATATGCTAAATAACGATGCGAAGGTGATAATCTATATGAAAAAAATCTTGTCTATTTTACTATTGTTTTTATTGTCAATTTCTTCCTTAGGAGTAACAACATCCCATGCAGAAGAAAAAATACATATTGAGGCAGCTGCTGCACTTTTATTTGATGCAGATACAGGAAAAATACTTCACGAGCAAAATCCAGATGAATTGCTAGCTATTGCTAGTATGTCAAAATTAATTGTTGTTTACGCTGTTTTAGAAGCAATTAAAGAAGGAAAAATCACATGGGATACGAAAGTAAATATTTCTGATTACGCTTATGAAGTCTCTCGTAATAATGAATTCTCTAATGTACCGTTCGAAAAAGGACGTCAATATACTGTAAAAGAATTATATCATTCTATTGTTATATTCTCTGCAAATGGATCTAGTATCGCTTTAGCAGAACTTCTTGCAGGAAGTGAGAAAAACTTCTTAAATCTTGCAAATGAACATGCTAAAAAGCTAGGATTAAAGAAATATAAATTTGTAAACTCTACCGGGTTAAATAATGCTGACTTAAAAGGAAAACATCCTGAAGGAACAGATCCGACTGGAGAAAACTCCATGTCAGCTCGCGATATGGGTATTCTTGCAAAAACGATTATTACAAAGTATCCAGAAATGCTAGAGGATACAAAACAAAGATTTAGAAACTTCCCAGACAATCATCCAAAACCGATTCGTATGGAAAACTGGAACTGGATGTTACCAGGCGCTGCCTTCTCTTATGATGGAACGGACGGTTTAAAAACTGGTAGTTCTGATACCGCTGGATATGGGTTCACTATTACAGCGAAACGTGGTGATGTTCGTCTTATCTCGGTTATTATTAAAACAAAATCAATGGATGAACGCTTCACAGAATCTCGTGAATTAATCGAATATGGATTTAATAACTTTGAAAAACAAAAATTAAAAGTTAATAAAAACAATACAATCTCTGTAGTAAAAGGGAAAGAAGACCAAGTAACTGTTGCACCCGAAAAAGAAATAACAGTAATTGCGAAAAAAGGTAGCAAAGAGCCTTATAAAATTGGGACTGAATTAGATAAATCCCTTGCTGAAGATGGACATTTAGTTGCTCCTGTTAAGAAAGATACCAAAGTAGGCTCAATTACTTTAGAATCAACTGATAAATATGGTTTCTTAGACGGTAGTAAAAGTATGAAAGCTACTGCAAAAACGACAGGGGAAGTTGAAAAAGCAAATTGGTTTATGCTAACAATGCGCTCTATTGGAGATTTCTTCTCAAACTTATGGTCTAAAGTATTTTAATAATGATGAAAAGCTAGCTCACGCTAGCTTTTTTTATTTTCTTCTCTCCATGTAAAACTTCGTTTGGTTGTCATATCTGAGTCCTTTTCCTCATACGTATGAACTAGTAATTGTTACACACTTCATCTAGAGATAAAGTGAAACTTTAATCAGTGGGGGTTTTGTTCATCCCCACTGATTATTAGTTGAACCAATCGGGCTTTTACGGGCAGTTTGATCTCCCACCCACCTTCTTTGCTCCAGCCCAATTTTAAGGTGGGAGTCTTACTGCCCGTTAATGCGGGATAAACCTCTTTCCACAAGGGATTCCAAAAAGAGAGGTGACACATAATGGGCGTTATCGCGTATAACGAAGAAGATGTAAAGTTATTAGCTAGACTGATGCGTGCTGAAGCTGAAGGAGAAGGTCAACAGGGGATGTTGATGGTCGGAAACGTTGGGGTAAATCGTGTCCGCGGAAATTGTTTAGATTTTAAAAAAATACGTAATTTACGTCAAATGGTTTATCAAAACCCTGGTGGTTTTGAGGCAACGCAAAAAGGATATTTTTATCAACGTGCAAGGGAACAAGATATTGCTTTAGCAAGGCGAACGATTCAGGGACAACGCTTTTGGCCTGCAAATTTTGCCTTATGGTTTTTTAGACCTGAAGGCCCTTGTCCATCAACTTGGTATAATCAACAAAACTCTGGTCGCTTCAAAAAGCACTGCTTCTTCCAGCCATCTGGCGAAGATTGTCCTAGCGTTTATTAAGGATTGATAATAAGGAGGGATTTTTGAATGGCACAGCAACAAAACCCGTATTACGGAACTGGATTTTATCAACCATCTGGAACTTATGTACAACCGCAACAAATGACCCCACAACAACAGCAACAGCAGCAAGCGATGCAACAACAAGCTGCGCAAGCTCAATATGCTGTTTCTCAAGGCATGTTACCATTAGAACAGTCGTATATTGAAAATATTCTCCGCTTGAACAAGGGCAAGCAAGCCACAGTTGTAATGACGTATGAACGTGGTAGTTCACTCGGTACACAATCGTATACAGGTATTATTGAAGCGGCTGGTCGTGATCATATTGTAATTAGTGAGCCACAATCAGGGAAACGTTATTTACTATTAATGATTTACTTAGATTATGTGGAATTCCCCGAAGAAATTACGTACTTACCTAGTCAACAAGCAACTTATGCTCCAAGACCATAAAAAAAGCTGGCATATGCCAGCTTTTGTTTTTTTATAAACCTTTTACAACTGCAGTTCCGACTAAAATCCATGCTACAATAAACGCTACACCACCAAGAGGTGTAATTGGTCCAAAGAACTTAATACCTGTCGTACTTAATGCATACAAACTGCCTGAAAACATAATAATCCCAGCTACCATAAGCCAACCAGCAGTAGTTAAAAGTGATGATTGAACCTTATCCATCAATAAAGCAACTACGAATAGTCCACCTGCATGAAACATTTGATATGTAACACCTGTTTTCCAAACTTCTAACATTTTCGCAGAAATTTTATTTTCTAAACCGTGTGCTCCAAAGGCTCCTAACGCAACAGATAGCCCCGCTGCAATACAACCTAGTAAAAAGAAAATTTTCATCTTAATTCCCCTTTTTTACTTTTATCATAAGCAATTTTTTCATATAAGCCAAACGATTTAATCCTTAAAAATCAAATAAAGAATTACCATTTGCACCTTCTTCTTTAATATACACAGGTTCTCCAGAAACTGGCATAACTGGTTGAACTGTCTTTATAGGCTGCGATCCAATTACTTGCGATTGAATTTGCGGCTCCCTATACGTAGAAGATTCAACCTGTTCATCTAATAGTAAATCGCATAAAGCACGCACAACTAATAAATGATCTTTTGATTTTTGTCCTTCACTACTTTTTGCCTTTGCAATTTCATTCGCCATTTTATTTAAAATCTTATCGCTCGATATTTGCATTCCTTATCACCTCGTACTTTGTAGTTCTTTCTCAAATTGCTTCAGCTTCTCTACTAAACCAAATACTATTATCATATCATGTTCTTGCAGTTTTTCCTGCCCCGTTGGATTATGTATAATATCCCCATTTCTCAAAATCGCTAATATCGTTACATCAAACTGATTCCTCACATCACTCTCTAGTAACGATTTACCAACTAATATTGAATCTTTTCCAACTAAAATTTCTTCAATGACAAATGACTGTTCTATCCCATACAGCACTGTATCAATATAATGAACTGTTAATGGATTCGCAATACCTTTTGCAATATGAATTCCTGCCATACTGGATGGATTAATAACTTTATTTGCACCCGCACGCCTTAATTTCTCTTCAGTTTCTGGCTTTTCAGATCTCGCCACAATTTTAATTGCATCGTTTAATCCTCTTGCTGTTAATGTAATAAATACATTTTCAGCATCATTTGCTACGATAGCAACTAAACCAGCCGCTTTTGAAATTCCAGCATGATGTAAAACTTGATCCTCCGTCGCATCTCCATGTATATACAAAAGCTTTCCCTTCTCTAATACACTTTCATCTTTATCGACAACAACAAATGGAATTTTCTTTTCTTGCAATTCATGTACAACTTAAAGCCCCACTCTACCGCAACCACATACTATAATATGATTTTTCAACTGCGCTATTTGTTTATCCATCTTCTTCCTCCGCACTGCATGAAATAAATTCCCTTCAATAATCATAGCTGCCACTACCCCAATTGCATACGTAACAATACCTACGCCAACAGGAATAATAAGGAGCGCAAATACTTTCCCCGCTTGCGTTACAGGAACAGCATCTCCGTATCCAACAGTCAATACAGTAATCACCGTCATCCAAAATGCTTGAAACAAACTAATCTCTTCAATTGTCATAAATCCTATCGTTCCTAGAATTACAACAAAAGTCATACATATAACTGCTATCCATAATTGCTTACGTGCATTCATACCGTATTTCAACTCTTTTCTCTATCTACAATCTTTGCCAGTGGAAATAAAATACGTATATACTAGAAACGGAATCTATGAAAGAGGTTGATATAATGAAGACATTTCTTTCCGCCTTACAATGGGCACTATTTATTTTAGCTGGAAGCCTTATTGTACCAATTAGTGTCGCAACTAGTTATGGTCTTGATGGCGCTGAAGCTATCGCATTCGTACAAAGAACATTATTTGTTCTAGGCTTTGCTGGTCTCTTGCAAGCTATATTTGGGCATAAACTTCCTATTCAAGAAGGTCCTGCTGGCCTTTGGTGGGGAATTTTCTCCCTTTACGCAAGTTTAGGCGTCGTATTATTTGGATCAAACAATGAGACACTTAAAGTTCTTCAATATGCTTTCTTATTAAGCGGTATTATTTGTATTATTCTTAGCGTTTTTGGACTTATTGATAAACTCGTTCGCTATTTTACACCGACAGTCATTGGAACATATTTATTTCTTCTTGTCGCGCAGCTTAGTGGCTCCTTCTTAAAGGGAATGTTTGGCCTTGATGGAAAACATACAGAAGTACAACCTAACGTATTTATTCTTTCACTCATTGTTATTTTACTATCCTTTTTCATCATGAAGCTACCTATTATTGGACAATATTCTGTTCTTTTCAGTATCGTATGCGGCTGGATATTATTCGCATACTTCGGATTATCTAATCCAATAACACCAGTGACAGACATAATCCGTTTTCCATCCTTATTTGTTTTCGGAATGCCTCGTGTTGAATGGAACATGGTAATTACGGTTATTTTCGTTACACTCTTACTTCTAACAAATATGTTAGCAAGTATTCGCGTTGTTCAAAAGGTTGTCTCTAAATATGAAAAAAATGCGGCATCAGATCGTTTTAAACAAGCTGGCATTATAACAGGAATCAACCAATTGCTAGGCGGCCTGTTTTCAGCTATTGGGCCTGTCGCTATTTCTGGATCAGCAGGTTTTATTGCAACGACTAATATTTATAAACGTCTCCCGTTTATATTAGGGTCAAGCTTTATTATTGTCGTTAGTATATTTCCAAAGATCACTTCATTCTTTGCAGCAATCCCTGTTGCAGTTGGTTATGCCGCTATTTATCCTGTATTCGCAAGCATGATCGGCCTCGCCTTTCGAGAATACGAAACTGTCCAGGATAAAGAACGATTATTTAAAGTAGCCGGTCTTTCAATCTTTACAGGAGTCGGAGTTATGTTTGTTCCAGCAGGAGCATATTCCACACTTCCACCATTTCTAGCATCGTTTTTAAGTAACGGTCTCGTTCTTGGATCTGTAATGGCAATCTTGCTAGAAATACTATTTTCTCGTTCCACAGCAAAACAAATATCGTAAATTGGAAAACTTCCATTATTGCACTCTACCTTTAGAGTTGTTACGATAAAATCAAACTTTAATCATTGGGGTTTTATCCATCCCCAATGATTATTAACCGATATTATGAGCAACACACTCATAATAATTTATCTACTTCTTTTCAAAGAGGTTTGATGTCTTACTATTATTCCTCAACATTTTCATGAACATGTATTTTGATTTCAATTAAAGAAAGGAATTTTCTATATGACTTATAAAATGATTGTTTTAGATTTAGATGATACTTTATTACGTGATGACCATACTATTTCACCTCGTACGAAAGAAGCATTAATGACTGCACAAGAGCAAGGGATAAAGGTTGTACTTGCTTCTGGACGTCCAACATTTGGTATGCGCAATGTAGCCAAAGAACTTCGTTTAGAAGAATACGGCAGTTTCATTCTATCTTTTAATGGCGCAAAAATTATTAACTGTAAAACAAACGAAGAAATCTTTAGTAGTACGCTATCTCCTGAAATCGTTCACAATCTATTTGAAATTAGTAAAACTGAAGATGTATGGATTCATACTTATATGGGCGATGATATCGTAACGGAAGAAAATAATCCTTATACTGAAATTGAGGGCGATATTACTGGTATGCCAATTGTTGTAGTAGATGACTTTAAAGCCGCAGTTAAAGAGCCTGTAGTAAAAGTATTAATGAATAAAGAAGCTGAACGCCTTGTTGAAGTTGAAAAGAAACTACAAAAACAACTAGAAGGCCAATTAAGCGTGATGCGTTCGAAACCATTCTTCTTAGAATTTACCGAAGCCGGTGTTACAAAAGGAACGAGCTTAAACAAACTGATTCAAAAGCTTGGCATTAAGCGTGAAGAAGTTATCGCAATGGGCGATAGCTATAACGACCAAGCAATGATTGAATTTGCTGGTCTTGGCGTTGCAATGGGCAATGCACCTGATGATATTAAAGAAATTGCAAACTACGTAACAGATACAAATATGAACGATGGTGTTGCAAAAGTTGTAGAGAAATTCGTTTTAAAAACGGATGTACTTGTTTAATATTTTCATTCACAAAACCTATTTGAAGTCAAATACTTCAAATAGGTTTTTATTTAAATTCTCATGCTTTTGTGACTATATTTTGAACTTTGCACTATTCTCGTAGTGTAAACTTTCTTTTTGTATATAATGAAACAAAATAGACTATTTTATTTTGAAAAAGAATACAAATTTACTATATACAAGCATACGTTAAAGGAGGCTACTTTATGTTATCTACACCAATCGGACGATTAAGAGCAATTGGACTAGTTGAGGGTATTTCTTTCCTATTACTATTATTTGTAGCAATGCCATTGAAATATTTCGCAGGATTTGCAACAGCTGTTAAAATTACAGGCATGGCTCATGGTGTTCTATTTATTCTATTCATCTTTGCAGTAATTCAAGTAACAATCGTGCACCGTAAATCAATTTTATGGGCACTTGGAGCATTCGTTTCATCAGTTATCCCATTCGGTACTTTTGTACTAGATGCAAAATTAAAGAACGAGCAACAATAATAATAAAAAGGTAGTTAACGACTGTTAACTACCTTTTCTATTTATAAATTTGGAATTTCCCAATCAATTTCTCTTTCGCCCATATTAGCTAAAATCGTATTTACTTTAGAGTATGGCTTACTACCAAAGAAACCACGTCTTGCCGATAATGGACTTGGATGTACAGACTCGATAATATGATGATTCGGATTCGTAATTAACTTCTTCTTCGCCTGCGCATGGCGCCCCCACAATATGAAAATAACTGGCTTTTCACGTTCATTCAACAGTTGAATCACACGATCTGTGAAGTGCTCCCATCCTTTTCCCTTATGAGAATTTGCTTCACTTTGACGAACTGTTAATACGGTATTTAGTAGTAATACTCCTTGCTCCGCCCATTTTACTAAATAACCGTTATTCGGAATTTCATAACCATATTCATCTCGAAGCTCCTTATACATGTTTAACAATGATGGTGGTGTTTTAACACCAGGTTGTACAGAAAAGCTTAAACCATGCGCTTGATTCGGTCCATGATACGGATCTTGTCCTAAAATAACAACCTTTGTATTTTCATAACTTGTATACTGAAGAGCGTTAAAAATATCTTCTACCTTCGGATAAACAACATGCGCGCTGTATTCTTCTGTCAAAAAACTGGATAGAGTAAGATAATACTCTTTCTCGAATTCTGGTGCCAATAATGGTCCCCAATCATTTTTTAAAACATTTTTCATGCTTTCACTTCCTTTCCAATTAATTCAACATATCCTGTTTTGTAAATACTAAGAACGAAATAATAAGAGAAACAACTGCCCAAACAGTTAAATTCATCAAAGAAAATCCCATTGATAAGCCTTGTAATGCAGGTAATTTTCCTGATAAATAATCCGTTAATGATAAATTCACGCTAAAAATATATTTCGCGCCTTCCCAAGATGTTGCGAATGAGCTTAAGATACCACCTGCAATTAATGCAGCTAGCATAACGCCCATACCAGCTGGTGTATTACGAATTAAAACAGAGACCATAAATGATATAGTTCCGACAACAATAGCAACAAACCAGGCTAGTCCATAAGCCATTAAGATGTATTGCCACTGCGGAATAAGATGCACAAAGTTCGTATTTAACGTTTCCTTATCAATGACGAATCCTGTTAAAACAGGTAAATTCCATCCCGAGTACCCAAATACAAGCCCTGATAATATGTAAGCAAACAAACCTACAAGAAACAGTATGAGCGAAATGAAAAATAACATCGTCACGTATTTACTAAGGAGTATTTTCCAGCGCCGGATCGGCCGCGTAAGTAACATCTTCATCGTCCCATCACTTCGTTCTCCTGAAACGATATCAATGGCGACAATCATTACGAGAAGCGGAATAAACAATGTAATTCCTTGTTCAATAAATGCTCTGACAAAAGTCGGTGCACCCGGCGCCATCGGGTTAATATCATGATCTAAATAATATTGTTGTTGCTCAACTCTTACCTTTAACCAATCACGCCATTCTTCTGGCAATCTAGAATTGTTCAACCGATTCTGAGAATCAACAATTTGCTGTTGCAATGAAACCTTCCAATCAGTTGTACCGAGTCTTTTTTGTGTCGTTTCTATTTCACGATACTGCGCATACACAAAAAGCGGGATCAAGATTGCTAAAATAAGCATGACAACAAAAATACGTTTCTTACGGTAAATCTTTTCTGATTCATTTAAAACTAGATTCGCAAATTCACGCATGCTGCTCACCCCTTGTGAGTTCAATAAATAAATCTTCTAGCGTAAATACAAGCTCCTTAACGCTATGTACATCTATTTCATTTTCTACAAAGTGTTTATTCCAACTACTTATAGATGCAATATCCATGCGGCATAATAATCGCTCGCCTTCTACACTCACTTCTCTTACTGCTTCGGCCGCTTCTAGCATATCTTTCGCCTTAGAAATTGGTGTAACAATCCATTCTACACGATCACTTGCTGTTTTAATTAATTCTTCAATTGGTGCAACAGTTATCATCTTTCCTTTATGAATAATAGCAACGCGATCGCATATCATTTGCACTTCACTTAGCAAGTGACTTGAAATAAACACGCTCATATTTTCTTCTTTCACAAGCTTATGTATAAATTCCCTAAGTTCTCTAATCCCAGCTGGATCTAAACCATTCGTTGGCTCATCTAATATAAGTAATTTAGGATTCCCAAGGAGCGCCTGCGCAATTCCAAGGCGCTGTTTCATACCAAGTGAGTACGTTTTTACCTTGTCATGAATTCTTTCATCCAAATGAACCATTTTAGCAATTTCAATAATACGTTCATCTGATATATCACCTAACATACGAGCAAATTGCTTTAAATTTTCCCATCCCGTTAAATATGTATACAACTCTGGGTTTTCAACGATACTACCAATTTGACGCATCGCTTCTCTGAAATTGTCCTTAATCGAATAACCACCGATAGAAATTGTACCTTCTGTTGCCTTAATTAATCCGACTAACATTCGAATGGTAGTCGTCTTTCCAGCGCCATTTGGTCCTAGGAACCCGAACACTTCTCCTTGCTTTACATCAAAGGAAATATTCTCTACAAGAGTCTTCTTTCCAATTACCTTCTTCAAGTCTCGTACGGAAAGTATCGTCGTCATTTTACCCCTCCTTGTTCTAGTTTTAATTTACTTACAACATTTTGAACTAAACGTTCTGCCATATACGTATAACCTACTTCATTCGGATGAAAATGATCAGAGTATAATAAATCTTTTCCACGGTTTTGGAATAAATCAAATGTCGGTGTAATATACACATTTTTATCGTTTAGTGCTAGCTTCTCTAAAGATGCATTCCAGTCCACAACAATGTTTGAAGACCCTTTTAAATCTTCTACATCTTCAAAAGGATTGTATAAACCAAGCCAAAAAATCGGACTATCTGTATTTAATTTACGAATTTCTTCTATAATTTTCTTTGCTTCATTTTGAAATGTTTCTGTATCAGGACGATACGTCTCTAAATCTATTTTCCCAAGCGATTCCCAGCCTGGGAACAAATCATTCCCACCAATCGTTAACACGATTACATCTGCTTGCTTAATTGAATATTGAGCGCCACTACTTTCAATTTGTTTTAATAAATCGGGCATTTTTGCACCACTAACTGCTAAATTTGTTAATGCAATTTTTTGCTTATAATCTTTTTGTAAATCCTCTTTCATTCGCCCAACATAGCCAATTCCTTCTTTATCACCAACGCCACGCGTTAATGAATCACCTAAACTAACGATTTGTAACGTTCCTGTTTTCTTTTTCTCTTTCGCCACTACATCGGTCTTTTTAATTAAATTTGAAGCTTTCGGATTTAATACATCATTTACACCTGAAACAAAGCCATATGCAAATACACAGAAAGATGCAATTGTAATGAGTAGAATTACTTTTACTACTTTTGATCTCATATCAAAACCCCTTTTAGCCCTCATAGATTGTCCATAATTATACCAAACGAAATTTTGAAAAGCGATTTTCACACCTTCTCAATTATGTCGTTTCTCTATCTACTAACTCTGGTAATAACTCTATATGCTTCACATCTAATTTCTCTTCATTAATCTTTTCATATAATAATTCAAATGCTTTCACTCCAACGTTTTTACTAGAATGCGAAATCGTCGTTATACCCAATATATCTGCCACCTCTTGATCATCACACCCAATAATCGTAATATCCTCTGGAATACGAATTCCTTGTTTGTTTGCTTCTGTAACCATCCCCGCTGCAATATGGTTACAAGATACAAGGAACGCCGTCGGTTTTACTGACATATGAGCCCATTCTCTAATTACATTGCGTCCATCTTCCACTGTAAAACACCCCTCAAATTTCCAGGTCTCTAACGGTGTTACGATACTCTGTTGAAGCGAATCTTCATACGCCTTCTTTCGTCTTTGGCTATTAACGCTATTACTTCTTCCAATACAATATCCAATACTTGTATGACCGGCATCTATTAAGCTTTTCATCCCACGTGAAAATACTTTGTAGTAATCAATATGGACACTTGAAATGCATTTTGAATCTATTTCTTCACACATAACAATCGGGCCGAATTTCGTATATTCTTCAAGCTTCTCCTTACTATTTGCCCGAGAACAAATAATAACCCCATCAAGCTTTTTCATTTTTAACATATTTAAAATTTCTAGTTCTCTTTCTTCGCTATAATTTGTCTGGCAAAGCATCATATTATAATTATTCTTTGCCGTTTCTTTTGATATCCCCTCGATAATAGCGCTATAATATTGATCATTTACGTGTGGCAATAAAACGCCAATTACATTCGTTTTTCCTTTCACTAAATGAATTGCATTCACGTTTTGCGTGTAATTTAATTCTTCTATAATCGCTAAAATTTCTTTTCGTTTCTGTTCATTTACGTACGGATGATTATTTAGTACACGTGAAACAGTTGAAACAGATACTCCAGCAAGTTCAGCAATCTTTCTTATATTTGTCATCTCACTTTCCCCTTCTCACAAAAATTCTCTCTTGACCTGGTAAGCTTTCCACAATATATCCTTTCCTAGCAAATACATTTAGAAAGGATATACAACTATGCTTCGATTCAAATTAGAATATATATTTTTCATTGGCGGTTTACTCATTCTTGCCATCGGTATTAATATGATGACGACAATTACTTCCTTTGGACTTAGCCCTTATGATTCCTTCTTTATTGCACTATATCAAAATTTTGGGATAAGTATTGGTTTTTGGATTTTCATGATTAACTTTGCCTTTACACTTATCGTACTCTTTTGGAATAAAAAACAAATTACAATCGGTACAATTGTAACGATGGTTCTTATTTCTCTTTTTGTTGATTGGATTGGTTCCATTATAACTATTATGGACGCTATCCGCTCTCTTCCAAAATATATAACACTTATTTGCGGAAATCTATTCGTTGGAGCTGGAATTGGTCTTTACGTCTCTACAAACCTTTGCGCAGCGCCTCAAGAAGCTTTCGTTTTAACCGTTGCTGAGAAGAAAAAATGGACGTTTAGAAGAACAGAGATTTCATTAGCCTTTTTATTTTTAACGTTAAGCTTTTTATTAGATGGACCCATCTATTTTGGAACAATCATCTTATCCTTTACAACAGGCTGGATTATCCAAGCATTTATTCAAGTTGGTACGCAGATTTTAAATAGAAAAGAGCCTATTAAGCAAGCTGCTTAATAGGCTCTTTCTGTTTTATGGTAAGAGATACTACTTAGCATCCCCTTCAATTCGATAGTTCGCTTTCAAACAATCTATTTCTTCATACCCTTGCAACGTATGTAGAATATAATCATAATCAGCAAGAGACGCACGATGCGTTACAATTACAATTTCAGCCTTTCCTTTCTCTTCAAGCGGCATTTGAATAATTTTCTCAAAGCTAACTCCGCGCTCAGAGAACAATGAAGTAATTTTTGCAAATACACCAATTTCGTCTTTTACATGCAGTCTTAAAAACTTTTTCACGACAATTTCGTCTGGCTCTTTTAATACTTTTTGATATTGTGGGACTACAGCACTATTTCCTGTTACCCCTAATCTAATATTTTGCATTACAGCAACTAAATCCGAAACAACAGCTGTCGCTGTCGGTAAACTTCCTGCCCCTGGTCCATAAAACATCGTTTCCCCAACTGCTTCACCGTACACATACACAGCGTTATATTCATTTTGTACTGCCGCAAGAGGATGTGTATTTGGAAGTAAAGTTGGTTCAACCGTAACCTCCAATTTTTCACCATCTCGTTTTGCAAGACCGATTAATTTAATTGTATAACCTAAGCTCTTACTGTATTCAATATCTTCCTCTGTAATAGAGGTAATTCCCTTTACTTTCACATCTCCAAGCTCTACATTTGTAGAGAAACCGAGAGTAGCTAAAATCGTCATTTTTCTTGCTGCATCTAAACCTTCTACATCTGATGTTGGATCTGCTTCTGCAAATCCAAGTTGTTGGGCTTCTTTTAACACGTCGTTATATGCTCTCCCTTCGTCTGACATTTTCGTCAAAATAAAATTTGTCGTTCCATTTACAATTCCCATGACTTTCGTAATAAGATCTGAAGAAAGTCCTTCTACAATACTGCGTAGAATTGGAATTCCCCCTGCCACACTCGCTTCATAGAAGAGATCAGTTTTATTATCTTTTGCTGTCGCTAATAATTCAGCTCCATGTAATGCCATTAAGTCTTTATTTGCAGTTACAACATGCTTTCCGCTTTTTAAAGCTTGTAAAATATATAATTTTGCATCATCAATGCCACCCATTACTTCGATGACAACATCAATATTTGGATTATCTAAAATTTCATTTGCATCTTGTGTTAATAGAGTAGAAGGTACCTCTACCTCTCTCTCTTTCTCAATGTTTTGCACTAATACTTTCGTTACCTTCACTGGACAACCTACTTGGTGTATGAGTCTTTCTTGATGATCCGTAATAATACGAACTACACCGCTACCCACTGTCCCAAGACCTAATAACCCAACTTGAATTTCTTTCATAGTACTGTCCACCCCTCAAAAATTGTGTTTAGATGAAATTATATGAGTAAAAAATCTGAAAAACAATGTATTTTGAACATTCGGAAAAATAAAGGTTAATCTTTACAAGGAAAACGTTGCCACGTGTTACACAATCTTTCTTTACAATATATAAGGGGTTTCTTGATACACGTAATAATTCAACCAATTAGAAAACAATAAATTCCCATGACTCCTCCACCTAACAAGCGGCTTTTCATCTGGATTATTATGTTTAAAATAGTTTTTTGGCACATCAATATTTAATCCCTTGTCACGATCTCGTTCGTATTCTTGCTTTAACGTATCACAACTATATTCACTATGCCCGAGGGCAAACACTTGCCTTCCTTCTTGCCCAATGACAAGGTGAACACCCGCTTCCTCAGAATTTGCTAATAATGTTAAGTCTGTCACCTCTCTAATATCACTCTCTCGTACTTCTGTATGACGAGAATGCGGGGCAAAAAACAATTCATCAAACCCTTGTAACAATTTCACATGTTGCTCACGGACTTCATGTTCAAATACACCGAACATTTTTTCCTTAAGAGGATACTTTGGAACACCATAATGATAGTACAAGCCAGCCTGTGCCCCCCAGCAAATATGAAGCGTAGATGTTACATTCTTTTTTGAATACTCCATAATACGTTTAAGCTCTTCCCAATAATCTACCTCTTCAAAAGAAAGAGTTTCAACTGGTGCTCCTGTAATAATAAGTCCATCAAATTTCTCATTCTCAATATCACGAAATGTTTTATAGAAACTCGTTAAATGGTCCTGCGCTACATTACGAGACAAATGTGATTCCATATGAAGTAAGTGAACATCTAATTGCAACGGTGTGTTGCCAATTAAACGAAGTAATTGCGCTTCCGTTTCTTGCTTTGTAGGCATTAAATTTAAGATAGCAATTTTCAATGCCCGGATATCTTGTGTTTCTGCTCGCTCCTTCGTCATTACAAAAATATTTTCCTTCTGCAACACTTTGCGAGCTGGTAAATCTTTATCAATTATGATCGGCATGTTCTTTGCCTCCGACTAGCGCTGCTTCTAAATCTGCAATAATATCAGAAACATCTTCTATACCAACCGATAAACGAATTAAATCTGATGTAACGCCAGCTAGACGCTGATCTTCAGCACTTAATTGTCTATGCGTTGTGCTAGCAGGATGTATAACGCAAGTTCGTGCATCCGCTACATGCGTTACGAGAGTTGCTAGTTTTACATTTGCGATAAATTCTTTCGCTGCTTCTAATCCGCCCTTAATGCCGAATGTTAAAACACCACTAGCACCTTTTTTCAAATACGTTTGTGCTAACGAGTAATTTTCGTTGCTATCTAATCCAGGATAATTCACCCATTCAATACGTTCATGATTAGCAAGCCACTTAGCAACTGCAAGAGCATTTTCGCTATGACGCTCCATTCGTAAATGCAAAGTCTCTAAGCCAATATTGCTAATATATGCATTGAATGGGCTCATACAATTTCCATAATCTCTTAATAGCTGAACACGTGCTTTCACAATATACGCTGCTGCACCAAAGTTTTGAACGTAACTTACACCGTGATAACTTGGATCTGGTTCAACAAGTTCAGGATACTTTCCATTTGTCCAATCAAAGTTTCCACCGTCAATTACAATACCGCCTAAGGAGCTCGCATGCCCATCGATATATTTAGTCGTAGAATGAACAATAATATTTGCCCCATGTTCAAACGCCTGGCATAAATAAGGAGTTGCTAATGTATTATCAACGATAAAAGGTACCTCTAATTCTTTAGCGGCAGCTGAAAATTCTTTAAAATTTAAAACATTCATCGCTGGATTTCCTAACGATTCTGCATAGATAAGTTTCGTCTTGTCATTAGCAAGTGCCGTAATTTCATCTGCTGTTAAATTTGGATTAAAGAACGTAACATCAATGCCCAGCTTACGCAAACTCACTCCAAATAAATTAAACGTTCCCCCGTAAACCGTTGAAGAACAAAGTAAATGATCCCCACTACTACAAATATTTAAAACTGCGAGCATAATAGCTGCTTGCCCAGAAGCCGTTGCGACAGCTCCTACACCGCCTTCTAAATCTGATAACTTCTGCTCAAATGCGGCTAGAGTAGGGTTTCCAATACGCGTATAAATATATCCTTCTGCCTCTAAGTTAAATAGAGCTGCTAAATCATCCGAAGTATCGTATTTATACGTTGTGCTTTGATAAAGTGGTAAAACACGTGGTTCACCATTCTTTGGCGTATAGCCACCTTGCACACAAATCGTTCCTTTTCCCCATGATTCTCCCATCTCTCATTCTCCTTTCTTTTATACAAAATAAAAAACTGCCCCTTTCCTGAAAACAAGAAAGGAGCAGTTTGAAAACACGCTCTAAAGGCTCTTTCTTATCTCTCAGGATTACTACCTGCAGGATTTGGCACAATTCCGTTATACGGCTGTTGCCAAGGTTTCATCGGGCCTGTCCCTCCACCTTTTCTTGATAAGACTATGCAATTACCGTTGATTTTATAGCAATAATTTCCTAATGTCAAACAGTTTTTCTGAATGTTCTAAAATAAATGTTAACAATTTCATATAAAGAAACAAAAGAAATATATTCCATACTAACTCGAAAAAGACCTTTAGAAAAAATGATTCATGTAAAATAAACCCCAATCATCTATTTTCATTAAACAAACTGTTTTAATAGAGCGTATAATTCTTCAAAATTATGCACTTCATATGTCGGTATAATCCCACTATCATTTAATTTCCTTTCTGGATTAAACCAACAAGTATCAATTCCTGCTACATATCCACCTTTAATATCGGCACTTAATGAATCCCCAATAATCAGCCCTTCTTCAGGTGCAAAGTTAGGAATCCGTTCAAAAACATAATCAAAATACTCTTTCATCGGCTTTTGAAAACCTGTATCTTCCGAAATAAAAACATCTTTAAATAATGAATGTAACCCTGCATTACGCAAACGTTTATCTTGCGTCTTAGAAACACCATTTGTCACTATATACAACTCATACTCCCCTTGAATTTGTTTTATAAATTCAAACGCACCTTGCATGAGTTGATTTCCTTCTTCTAAGTAGCTACGATAATTATTTTCGAATAATATACCGTCTACTTCTTCTCCATACTCTTTAAACAACAGAGAAAATCGTGTATTTACAACTTCATTACGTGATAGTTCACCTTTTTCAAAAGCATCCCAAAGACCTTTATTTATTTTTTTATAACAAGCCTCTATCTCGTCTGTTAAAGGAATTCCCTTCTCTTCAAAAAGCACCCGTAAAGCCACTTTTTCAGCCTTTTGGAAATCTAGTAATGTATCATCTACATCAAATAACAATGTTTTATATTTTTTCATAAATTCATCACACTCTCTTTTCTACAAAAACAAATTTACATAAATCGTATCATTCCTTCTTGTAAAGATAATAGGAGATATCTCATACTATACATGGGGGTGAAAATATGAAAATCAGCAAAAATGAGGAAGAAATTTATCAATACATGCAAATCCATCAATTCCATACCCTATTTTCATTTCATGTCTTGCCATATGTAGAGCTACATTCTTTTCAAACGAAAGAGATGATATGTAGCGAAGGAAATGCTCTTCCTTATCTCTATTACTTAATTTCTGGGAAAGCAAAAATATATATGAGTCATCAAAACGGGAAGGTTTCATTAATTAACTTTATTCAAGCACCATCTTTTATCGGGGAATTAGGATTAATAGGAGTAGAAAATATTACTAAGTCCGTTGAAGTACTAGAAGATTGTATGTGTCTGGCACTTCCTCTTAAAAATTGTCAGCAACTTTTATTACAAGATGCAACGTTTTTACAGCACTTATGCAAATTTATTGGAGAAAAGACAATTACTCGCACTGAAAATTACGCAAAAAACTATAGTTATCCTTTCGAAAATCGATTAGCTGCTTTTATTTTATTAACAGAGCAAAATAATTGTTATATAGAAAAGCATACCGAGGCCTCGGAATATTTAAATGTCAGCTACCGTCATCTTTTATATGTATTAAATCAGTTTTGCCAACAAAATTATTTAAGAAAAGAAGGCCGAACATATTATATAAAAGATCGAAATACATTAGAAAAACTTGCTGATGAACTAAAAATATAAAAAAACAGCATTAACATGTAAACGTTAATGCTGTTTTTTCGAGTGACGATTATAATTTAAATTAAAATTTACTTGCTACTTTAGCTGCTTCTTCAAGACCTGCAGCAATAATTTCTTCTGCTTTATCTGGGAATTGGTTATGTCCTTCAATAACTACTGTTTCCATGTTTGTTGCGCCGAAGAAGCCCATCATACTTGCTACATATTTAACAGCCATTTCTACCTCAGCTGCTGGACCTTCTGAATATACGCCGCCTCGTGCATTTAATAATGCAATCTTCTTATCTCCGATTAGGCCAACTGGACCCTCTGGCGTATATTTGAACGTTTTACCAGCACGGTTTAAATAATCAATATATGTGTGTAGCACTGCTGGAATCGTTAAGTTCCATAATGGGAAGCCGAAAACAACTTTATCAGCTTCTAGGAATTGATTTAAATACTTATCAGCAACTGCTACTGCTTTTGCCTCTTCTTCTGTTAAATCAAATCCTTTACCTACCTTAAATGTACCATTGATCATGTCTACGCCTACATATGGTAATTCTTCTTTATATAAATCAAGTTCTACTACTGTATCATTTGGATGTGCTTCTTTATAGTTTGCTAAAAATGCCTCATATAATTTTACACTAACTGCTTGTTCCGCTGGGCGGTTGTTTGCTTTAACGAATAAAACTGTTGCCATTATTTCTTCCTCCTAGTACTCACTCTTATGTTGTTATATGCTTTCAAAAAAGGTATCCCTTGTAATTGTTGTTTTGTTGCTTACAAACATATTTTATCTTTATATCAGGACAATTTCGTCCTCACATAGACGTATTTTTCCATAAAAAAAGTCCACCTTCTAAAGGCGAACTAGGTCTTACGACTTTCGTCTTATACAATTCCATTTTTCACTGCATATAACGCCGCTTGCGTACGATCGGATAAATTTAATTTACTTAAAATGCTACTTACATGTGCCTTAACTGTCTTTTCTGTAATAACTAAAACAGATGCAATTTCCTTATTGCTCATCCCTTTTGCTAATAGTTGCAACACTTCATTTTCTCTCGCCGTTAGCACACCCACTTGAAGAAAAGGTTCTTCTTCCTTTTCTTCCACAGGTAATGTTTGAGAGAGAAGAGTATTTGCTATATCCGGATGCAATTGAATATTCCCTTTATATGCGCTTCGAATAGCTTCAACAAGCTGATCTGGTTCTACATCTTTTAAAATATACCCACTTGCCCCCGCCCTTAACGCTGGTAAAACATGCGCCTGATCAGAAAAGCTAGTTAATACAATTACTTTCACATTCGGATATTCTTTTTTGATGCACGCCGTCGCCTCGACACCATCCATTTCGGGCATATATAAATCCATTAATACAACATCTGGATTCGTCTCCCCTACTTTCACTAACGCTTCTTTCCCATTATTTGCTTCTCCAACTAACGCTAAATCTTCCTGTGTACTTAAGAAAAATGCTAATCCTTTTAAAACGACTGTATGATCATCGACTAACAATACTTTTATTTTCACAAACTTCCCTCATTTTCACATCATAATGGTACTTTTACTTTTACGCTCGTTCGCTTCTTACTGCTTACAATTTTAATTGTTCCACCAACTAATTCTACTCTTTCACGCATCGTAGTCATGCCGAGTGATTTCTTCTCTTTTATATCCTTTTCTACAAAGCCCTTTCCTTGATCGACTATTTCTAATGATACATTCTTCTCTGTCACTTTGAAATAAATCGTTGCTTCTCTGACATTCGCATGTTTACTTACGTTATTTAAAGCTTCTTGTCCAATTCTCCATAGCGCTTCCTCTACTACACGCGGTAAATCACGAACACCTGTAACTTGTTCCCTAATTTTCAGTCCCAAGTTTTCACCGTACTGCTTTAAAGCTGGTAATAAACCTTTTTCTAACCCTGCCGGACGAAGCTGCCAAATTAATGTTCTCATTTCCTTTAAAGCTCCTTGCGCTAATTCACGCATCTCATGCAAAGATTGGTCAACCTTTTCATTTTGACCTTTTAAAACTGCCTCAGCCCCTTTTGTCATAAAGGTTAATGAAAATAATTTTTGCGAAACAGAATCATGTAAATCCCTTGCTAATCGGTTTCTTTCTTCCATTCGTACGAGTTCACGGCGCTGTTCGTTTAATCTTAGATTCTCTATTATTAATGAAACGTGATTCGATAACGCTTGAATTATATCTATTGTATTAACATCAAATTCCCCATTATTTAAACTAACACATAAAACACCAAATATATGATTTTGAATATGTATTGGCGTAGCAATAACAACTCCATTTACATGTTTTAATAGAGCTAGCTCACCTTGTTCTAACGCCTTCTTTGCCGCTTCTTTTACATCCTCTTGTAACTCTTCCTGCCCATAAGAAGCTCGCAAAGATAACTCTATTTCTTCCCTAATAAAAAACGCCACTTGATTCCACTGAAATACTTCACCTACGTGATTTACCACTTTTTCAGGTAATACATTAAACTTATGAATCGTTTTTAAAGCTTGAATAAACCGCTCCAATTTCACATAATAATGTGCTCTTCGCTTTTCATTTTCATATAATTTTGTTCGCTTTAAAGCCGTACCGATTTGGAAAGCAACTGATTGGAGCAATACTAATTCTTCTTCTGAAAAATGTGTTTTACCTGGGCTAGCTACATTTAAAACACCAAATTTCTCTCCTCCAGCCTTTAAAGGAACCGTAGCATGATGAAGAATTCCTTCTGTATCTCCCCAATTATATTCAATTGCATTATTAATTCTTTTACATTCAATAATATTAACGGCTCTCTCTAATTTCCCATCTACGAAGCCGCGTAAACACCAACACTCACCTTCACACATCGGGCGTTTATTTTCATATGTAAGTGCCTCTGGTAACTGGTAATCGATCACCTTCGTATACTTCCCATTTTCATCCGCGAGAAAAATCCAGCCTGTCGTTAAACCTGTTACACTGAGCAATTTTTCTAGCACTGCTTGCAATACATGATATGTATCATTTGATGTATTTAATGTTTCTGCAATTTCCTTTAATATAACTAATTCATTTGTACGATTATCTCGAAACATACTCAGTCTCCTGCATACAAGATTTTAAATAGCTCTTAAAATAAATCATCTACTTTTCACTTTGTACTTATTCGTAACATTGATATAATGGTGAAAACATAGTTTTCATTATATCACTTGAGGGGGCTTTCATAATGACATTAAATAAAGCACTTACTATCGCTGGTTCTGACACAAGTGGCGGTGCTGGTATACAAGCAGATTTAAAAACATTCCAAGAACTTGGCGTATACGGAATGACATCTCTTACAACAATCGTAACGATGGATCCACATAACGGTTGGGCACATAACGTATTTCCAATCCCAGCTTCTACATTAAAACCACAATTAGAAACAACAATTGAAGGTGTTGGCGTAGACGCTTTAAAAACAGGTATGCTTGGATCAGTAGAAATTATTGAAATGGTTGCAGAAACAATCGAAAAGCACAATTTCAAAAATGTAGTAGTTGACCCTGTTATGGTATGTAAAGGTGCAGATGAAGCATTACATCCTGAAACGAACGATTGCTTACGTGACGTTCTTGTGCCAAAGGCATTAGTTGTAACACCAAACTTATTTGAAGCTTACCAATTAAGCGGTGTGAAAATTAATTCTCTTGAGGACATGAAAGAAGCAGCGAAGAAAATCCACGCTTTAGGTGCCAAATACGTACTAATTAAAGGTGGAAGCAAACTTGGTACGGAAACTGCAATCGACGTCCTATATGATGGAGAAACATTCGATCTTCTAGAATCAGAAAAAATCGATACAACCAATACACACGGTGCAGGTTGTACATATTCTGCTGCAATTACAGCAGAACTTGCAAAAGGAAAACCTGTGAAAGAAGCAGTAAAAACTGCTAAAGAATTCATCACAGCTGCTATTCGTTACTCATTCAAAATTAACGAATACGTAGGTCCAACTCACCATGGTGCATATCGTAAATTCGTTGTATCAAAAGAACTTGTCTAATATATAAATAAAAACACTCACAAGGTTCATACATTGCCTCTGTGAGTGTTTTTTATAAGCTTTATGTCTTCTGGTCATCTTATCTTTAAGATGCAGAACTGACCTTATTTCTACCATTTCGTTTCGAGTAGTATAACGCATCATCCGCCGCTTGAATAAATTGCTCTGATGACCCTTCATACTCTGAAACCCCTACCGAAACCGTAATTTTTATTTTTGTTCCATCTAACAATTGAAATGAGTGACTTTCAACAGCTATACGAATTTGCTCGCCCATACGAATTCCGTAAGCTAATCCCTTATTCGGTATCAAAAGCGCAAACTCCTCTCCACCCTTTCGAAAAGCCAAATCTGGAAATTGTGAAGTTTCTCGTAAAATACATCCTACTTGTTTTAACACTTCGTCCCCTGCAGGATGCCCGTACGTATCATTTACATACTTAAAGTGGTCAATATCTATAAGTAGTAAACAAAGCGAATCATTTTTCATGTTCTTATTACTAATATGACGATTCATCTCTAAATCAAACTGTCTTACGTTTCCTAGACCTGTCAATGCGTCTACCGTTGCGTATTGCTTCATCGTTTGGAATAACTCATTGGATTGTAAAACGTAATTTGCACTTATGAATGTTATGTAGCCTGTAATAATACTAGAAATTAAATATAATCCTACTATGTTAATATCTTTAATTAACCATATATATAGTGAGGGGATTAGAATAGATAAAATATATGTATGTAACCATGCCCACTTTTCTCCTAGAGAGAGATTTAGACGCGAAATAAAGATACTACCTACTCCTATCGCAATAATTGTATAAAAAGCTACTTGAGAAGCTAATGAATAATCCATAAATAATAACCTAGTTACTAAAATCATACTAACAGCTATAGTACTCGCTATCGGGCCTCCAATTATAACAGCTAAAATAACAGCTAAGTAGCGCAAATCCAATAGGATGGTACCAACATGAACACCGAAATACATTAGTAATATACCTAATATTCCAGTAAGAATACCTACTACACATTTCTGCCAAAGAGAAAACTCTTCTTTTAACGGCCTATCTCTTAAAAGCTGACCTCCAACAAAAATAAAGGAAAGAATAATTGTTGTATTTACAAATAAGTCCCTTAACATAAAATAATCTCCCTACTTTTCCATCTATCCCCTTCCTCACTTTATTGTATACGAAATCCCTATAATTCCCAAAGTTTTTTGTTTATTTTTTGCTGTTCCACGTGAAACAGCCAAAAAATAAAAAGGGCGAAAACTCGCCCTTTTTCATTAACAACAGCGTGATATTTTTCCACCCTTTGCATTAAATCTTGCTTCTTGTGCCTCAGCAAAAAATTGCTTTTGACATACAACCTCTTCTTCAGGATGATGCTTTTTCATATGCTCCACATATACTTCATAACTTGGTACCCCAACGAGCAAACTAATAAAGCGTTTTCTTTCCCCCCATACTTTCCGTAGTCGTTTAAGCATAATAGTTCCTCGACTCACTTTCATCTCTAGAAATATATGGTGCCTCTTTTAGCGGCATCGGCTTATTTCTTAATACTTGAATCCAAATTCGAATTGCAGAAATTAATACAGCGATTACAACTATCATAAAAATCCCGCAAAGCGCTGCATCAATATAATCATTGAAAATAATTTGCTTCATTTGAGCAACATTTTTAGCTGGTGCTAACACTTTCCCCTCATCTAATGCTCCCTGGAACACCTTTGCATGAGATAGAAATCCTATTTTAGGGTTTTCATGAAATAGCTTTTGGTAACCTGCCGTCATCGTTACAATAAGCAATCCAACAGTTGGAATAAGTGTCACCCAAACATATGCCTTTTTCCCCATTTTGAACAAAATTGTCGTTCCAAGTAATAATGCAATACCTGCTAACATTTGATTTGCAATACCGAAAAGTGGCCATAATGTATTAATTCCACCAAGCGGATCTACTACCCCTTGGTACAAAAAATAACCCCATCCTAATACACATAACGTTGTAGCTATCACATTCGCTAATGTAGAATCTGTTTTCGCAAACGGCTTATATACATGCCCTAAAATATCTTGAATCATAAATCGTCCTACACGCGTTCCTGCGTCAATCGTTGTTAAAATAAATAGGGCTTCAAAGAGAATAGCAAAATGATACCAGAATGCCATCATCGCCGTTCCACCTATTACTTGTGAGAAAATATATGCCATACCTATCGCTAACGTTGGTGCGCCACCTGTACGTGATAAAATTGTTTGCTCTCCAACATTTACAGCAAGTTCTTTTAGTTCATTTGGTGTAATAGCAAATCCCCATGAAGAAATAACTTGAGCTGCCTGCGATACATCCGTACCAATAAGTGCTGCCGGACTATTAATCGCAAAATAAGTTCCTGGTGTTAATACACAAGCTGCAATCATTGCCATCGCAGCTACAAACGACTCCATTAACATTGCTCCGTAACCAATTGGCTGTGCATGTCCCTCTTGTTCAATCATTTTTGGCGTCGTACCTGATGAAACAAGAGCATGGAATCCAGAGACTGCACCACAGGCAATCGTAATAAATAAGAATGGGAATAAATTACCGGAGAAAACAGGACCTGTTCCATCAATAAATTGCGAAACTGCTGGCATTTGTAAATCAGGTGCTACAATTAAAATACCTATCGCCAATCCAACAATTGTTCCAACTTTTAAAAATGTACTTAAATAATCACGTGGTGCTAATAACATCCAAACTGGTAATGCAGATGCAATAAATCCATATACAATAAGCATAATAGCAATTGTTTCACCACTAAATGTGAACATACTTGCAAGTGTTGGATTTTCTGCTACATACTGTCCTCCAATAAGAGATAAAATAAGTAGGATAATACCAATTACTGACCCTTCTCCAACACGACCAGGCCTAATATAGCGCATGTAAACTCCCATTAAAATAGCGATAGGAATAGTTGCTGCTATCGTAAACATTCCCCAAGGACTTCCAATCAGTGCCTTTACTACGACTAACGCTAATACTGCTAATAAAATAATCATAATTCCTAAAATACCTATCATTGCAATTAGTCCTGTAACAGGCCCAATCTCATCCTTAATCATTTCTCCTAACGATTTACCATTACGTCTCATCGAAGCAAATAAAATGACAAAATCTTGGACAGCCCCCGCAACAACTACCCCAACAATAATCCAAATGGTCCCTGGTAAATATCCCATTTGTGCTGCTAAAATCGGTCCTACTAAAGGTCCCGCCCCAGCAATCGCTGCAAAGTGATGTCCAAACAATACCCACTTATTTGTTGGAACATAGTCTTTCCCATCATTTAATGTATGGGCTGGTGTTTGCCGATTATCATCTAAATTAAAAACCTTTCTCGCTATAAATCTACTATAAAAGCGATAAGCAACTGCATATACACATACAGCAGCTACTAAGAGCCATACAGCATTAATGGTTTCACCTTGTGATAAAGCTATCACCCCAAAAGCACCTGCTCCTACTGCTGTAATAACGCCCCAAAGTAAGATCGATTTCAATGTCTTCACATACAATTCCCCCAATACTATTTCTTAGTGGAGATTGTACTAAATTTTCTGAATATTTAACTTGAATCCTCCCTATCATGAAGGATTTTCAGTTTATCATGTTAAAATACTCTCATTACCTACTATAATTCAATGTTATTTCGAAGGCGTTTTACATAATTACGACTGACTGGAATCGGTTGCTCATCATACCTATCTAAATACAAATTATACGTGCCATTATAATAAGGTTTCAGTTCTTTTACATATGACATATTAATTAAATAGCTTTTATGCACACGTAAAAAATCATATGCATTTAGCTTATTTTCTAATTCCTGAAGTGTATATGTTGAAATATACTGATTATTCGTTGTGTAAATTGAAACAGTTTTATTTTCTTTATTTTTACTTACATATACGATATCTTCTGGAAGAATATATCGTATACCCTCTTGGCTTTCTATCGGTAGTTTCCGCAAATAACTCTTTGCTTTCTCACCTTGTTCTTTACCTATTTTATATAAAAGAAATTGTAAATCTTCTTCACGAAATGGTCGTAATAAATAATAAAATGCTTGGAAACGAAAAGCTGTAATGGATTCTTCTATGTTTTCACCTACAAAAATAAATTTTGTATAGCAATTTATTTCTCGTAATAAACTTGCATATTCAAAACCAGTACCATCTAGTAATTTGGAACTTAAAAAAACAAAGTCTGGTATATGTTTTTTCATCATAAATAAAGATTCTGTTCCTGTCTTTGCTTCAAAACATTCTACATTTCTCATATTTTCAGTGAAATTTTCAGCTAACTTTCTTCTCTCTTCTGCCTCTTCCATGATCAGTAAAATTTTCATTTCTTCAACCACCTAATTCTTTGTCCATATGTCCTGCTGTATACATTCGCTTTTATAAGAAATAATCCCTTTTTCTTACTATACCATTATTTATCTAAAAAAACAGAAAAAAGGAAACCACTTCGGTTTCCTCTCCCCCTTTATCCTACATTAACTGCCTAGAAAGAGCTGAGTAGTGTAGGATAATAAACGGTCAGGGCTACGTTTAAAATTTCACTTTATACTAATTCTCGTTGCTTCGTTTCCTGTCCAAGTATTACTACAGCGAATACACCAATTAAAATTGATCCGCAGAAAATCGTAAATATTAGTGATAGTGAAGCTTCTGAGGCAACTAAATACCCCACTAATAGTGGCCCTAGAATACCACCAATACGCCCAAATGCTGCTGCCATTCCTGCACCAGTACCACGAATAACCGTCGGATACTGTTCAGGTGTATAGGCGTATAATGCTCCCCAAGCACCTAAGTTAAAGAAGGATAGTAACATACCTGCCACAATTAATACTGTTAATGAATCCGCAACCCCAAACAAATAGGCACTGCAAGCTGTCCCGATTAAATACGTAACCAACACAAATTTACGACCGAGACGTTCAATAAACCAAGCAGCGGTGAAATATCCTGGAAGTTGAGCTAATGTCATAATAAGTACGTATTGGAAACTTTTTATTAAACTAAATCCTTTTAGCACCATTACACTCGGTAACCAAAGGAACATTCCATAATAAGAAAAGACAACACAAAACCATAGAATCCATAGCATAATTGTTGCTTTACGATATTCCCCAGACCAAACTGATTTTATATTTTCAATAACAGATGGTCTTTTTTCAACTTTTTGAAACCTTGGGGAATCCGGTAAATTCCACCTTAAATATAAAGCATATAGTGCTGGAACTGCACTCAATACCATCGCAACTTCCCAACCATATTTCGGAATAACAAAATACGAGATAAGGGCTGCAATTAGCCATCCACCTGCCCAAAAACTTTCTAATAACACAACAATTTTCCCACGCTCATGCGCTTCAACACTCTCTGATACTAATGTAGAGGCAACCGGAAGCTCTCCGCCAAGCCCCATACCAATTAAAAAGCGTAAAACGAGAAACATCGCGAGTGTCGTCGTTAATGCAGTTAAACCACTACCGATAGAAAATAATAATAATGTAATAATAAAGACTGATTTTCGGCCTATTTTATCTGATAGTATCCCAAAAATAAGCGCTCCTACTGCCATACCGATTGAGTTAATACTGCCTATCCAGCCCATTTCCTGGCTCGTTAATCCCCAATCCTTTTGCAAGGCTACCATTACAAATGAAAGCATTCCAACATCCATTGCATCAAATAGCCATCCAAGCCCAGCTATACCAAGTAGTTTGCGCTTCGAAATTTCTTTTACCTTGCCCACTAGAAGTCCTCCTCACACAGGTGTCTTTACACATCATTTTACATGTGTGAATTGTATAAGTAAAATACTTTTGTGTAAAAAATTCTCCTTCATCATTCCCAAAAAGTAAAACGTCTATCCCGATCGGTGAGGGGTAATAATCAGTAGGGATGCCTCACTAATTAAAGTTTCAATTTATTAAAAATGAACAAATAAAAAAAGCAGCGATATTTCGCTACTTTTTCGAACGCATTACTTCTTTTAAAAATTCCGCTAATACTAACTGACGACGCCAGCGTGTTGGATTACTGCATAATCTATAAAACCACTCTAAATGAATCGCTTGAATCCATTTTGGTGCACGTTTTACCTCTCCAGCCCATACGTCTAAACTTCCACCCACTCCAACAGCCATTTTCGTTTCTAAACGCTGCTTATTGTTTTGGATAAAGTTCTCTTGTCTCGGGAAACCAAGTGCAACAAGTAATAAATCTGGTTTTGCTTCTTGAATGCGAGAAATAATATTCTCTTCGTCTTCTTGTTTAAAATAACCATCTTGTGTACCGGCGATGGATACAGCTGAATATGTCTTTGTTAAATGATCTGCTGCAGCTTGTACAACATGCGGCTTTGCACCTAATAAGAAAACAGATACTGGTTTACTATCTTCTGATAACTTCGCAAGTAAATTACACATTAAATCAAAACCTGCTACACGTTCTTTTAAAGGTGTACCAAGCATGCCGCTTGCCTTTACAACCCCAATACCATCAGGTGTAATTAAATCTGTATTCAATAATGTTTGATAGAACTTTTCATCCTTTTTTGCGCACATAACAATTTCAGGGTTTGCTGTTACTACCTGAAACGTATGAGTTCGCTCCGCTTCTAGTTGTTCTTTTAAATATTGGACCGTTTCATCCATTGTCATTGTAGAAAAAGGAACGCCTAGAATATCAACTGTTTGTACTGCCATAGTTAACTATCCTCTCTATCATTACAAGTTTTTCGCTATTAATTGCTTATATGTTTCCTTTGTATCTTCATATAGTTTTTGAAGTGAGAAATTCATAGTAGCATGCTCATAAATATGTTTTCCCATTGCTGCTAATTCTCCCGTTTTCCACTTATCATACGCTTCTTCTAAAGCTAATGCTAATGCCTTTCCATCACCTGTTGGCACAATCCATCCGTAAGTTTCATCTACGATTAATGGTTCAATTTCTCCAGCCCTAGTCACAATTGATGGTACGCGTTGATTTGCCGCTTCTAATAAAACTAGTGGGAACCCTTCACTATGGGAAGTTAATAAATTTACATGTGACGACGCAAATAATTGTTTTACATCTTGACGATGTCCTAAAAACTCTACTTTATCGTTAATCCCTTTTTCAGTAGCTAATGACTTTAGATTTTCTTCTAATGGGCCATCGCCAACTAATAATACTTTAATTTTCTCCAATTTTGTTTGTTGTAACGCATCGAATAAAACTTCATGCCCTTTGACAGGATGTAATCGCGCTACTTGGATTGCCGTAAATACATCTTCATCAATATTGAACATTTCTTTTTTATTATAGCCTTCTGCTTTTTCCTTATCGTATTCAATTCCATTATAAATAACATGCATCTTTTCATTTGAAATCCCTAATGCTGCCAGGCTTTTTTTCAATCTATTTGTTACAACGAAAAATAAGTCTATATTTTTTAAGGCTTTCAAATTTAATTTCGTAAAAATCCAACCTTTTAAGCCCTGTTTAGTAAAGTCTTGAAATGGATCACTATGAATAGTCGTTACCCATTTTGCCTTTATTTTCTTTTTCATTAAAGAAACATAGAAATTAGCCCTAGGACCATGCGTATGAACTACATCAAATTTTTCTTTATTAATAAATTCACTTATATTCTTTAAAATGGATAAATCATAGCGCGATTTTTGTGAAAACACATGGACTTTTATCCCTAATTCCCTTGCTTCCTTCGCAACAATTCCATCTTCAAATACTGCTAATTCTACTTCACCAGTTGGAAACTGATCGAGAAGTGAAATAATATGTGTTTTCCCTCCCCCATCTTCTGCTCCTGCATTCATATGCAATATTCTCATGTTTTTTCCTCCTTTAAATCCTCGCTACGTTTCCAGCTATTTTTATTTTACTGTACTAAAAAATAAAAGCTAACAAAAGTTAGCTTTTATTTTTATCATTCAATTTCTAGGTCTACTATTAGATAAGCTAGCACCACTACAAAGTAAATCCCAACTCCTGGTGCTGTTAAAATATGTCCTGCAATATAAGCAATACCTAATGCTAACAATAAGCTTGCTGCGATCATTCCATATTTTATATTAAATATCTCTTTAAACCTTGTAATAAATGCTAGCAGGATTCTTAAGCCGTAATAAACAAATGGAATCATTAGTAATACAAAACCAATAATTCCAAAATCATAAAACCAATCGTGGAAGTCCATTTCGATTAGCTTTGGATCTGGCTGCTTTTGTTCATTATATTTAAAGTTACCTGCATAGCCCATTCCTAGTAATTTTTGTGTCATTGGCGCTTCTTTAAAGAACTGCTTATGTCTTTCTTCATATACTTGACGTCCGCTGAAAATAAGATTTTCTTGATTTTCTTTCTTTTGCTCTTTCTCAAGCTCTTTCTTAACTTCCTCTTCTATCTTCGCCTTTTCTTCTGGCTTTTCAACTTTATGATGATTTTCTTCTTTTGCTTTAAGTTCTTGCTCTTTTTTCAGCTTCTCTTTAATTTCTTGTTCTTTTTGACCTTGTTGTGCCACATTTTGCTCTGTTAAATAATTATTGTGAATACCCATATTTTGCGCTAATGGTGTTTGTTTAAATGTTCCAACTACACCAGCTAATAGGACAATAGCAATTACTGCATTAAGCGCAAGAGATTTTTTGTTCGGATTTTTTCTATCAAATAATAATTGTAGGAAAATAATCCCGATTGCTGCCGCTAACGTAGCACCAATTGAGCCCATCCCTACTTTTGTACCAACTTGAATTAGCGAATAAATCATTAAAAGTGATGGAATCCAATATAAAACGTGCTTCACGCTCTTTGTTTTTTGAATAGAATATAGTACCACAATAGGGAAAATAATAGCTAAGATTGAACCTAGTTCATTCCCTGCATAGAACCAACCTCGAGAACCAACCTTCATCCATTCATAACTACCAAAATCAGTAGATGTTGAAATAGAAATAACCATAATTGCGTTAATGATTAATGTAGAATATACAATACTATTTCGAACCTTATCACTAATATTAACTGTCTTTTTCAATGATTTTAAAGCTAAAATGTATGATCCCAGCATGATATATATATATAATGCTTTCGCAACGAATTTAACTTCTTCACCAAGTACAATAGGATTTTTAACTAGTTTGTTATTAATAAATCCTATTCCTAAAACTCCGGCTAATAATATAAGATAAATTAAAAACTTTCTATTTTCCTTCTCTTTTGCCTGAATTAAAATGTAAATACCACCAACAGCCATAATAAGGAATCTTACTAAAATTCCAACGGTAGCATTTGATTTTAATAAAGTGATGCTAAGAGACGTTAATAAATCTAAAACAGGCTGTAAAATAATAAAAAAGAGCAAAAAATGCTCAAATCTAACCCTAGCTTGATTTGCTAACATTCCAAGACCTCCATACAAAATCTTAACATTATCTTTTAATCATAATTTTTTATCGTTCAAACACACCTAGCAATTATAACATAACTCATATTCAAATCGAGAACTATTTTTCCAGCTAAAACTAGCCTGGATAAGTATTAATCAGTAATAGAAATTACCGTCCTTTAGCTATACTCCCCCATTTTTACAAAAGCTATCTAACAACCATCCCCTTATTTTTGGCAGTATATACATATTTTTTTATCATTTTATGCAAATATAATCAGCGTACCTACCACTGTAACATTTTACCAACTATAAAACATCAAAAAATGTAAAATTGATCTTTTCATATCTTTTTCAAATTACTTTATGGCTAATTTCCAAACATTTTCAAACGCTTTCTTTATGTATTTTATCCGTTTTTCTACATGTAGCGAAAAGTAATTGTTATTTCCAATACTTTAGTGTATATTTTTTCTCTGGAACATCTTTAAGAGGAAGGGATTAAGGCCATGTTATTAATCGATATATTTACGTTTCTTGGCATTATCGCCGCTGCCATTTCTGGTACATTAGTTGGTTTAAAAAAAGATTTAGATTTATTTGGTGTCCTTTGTTTAGCTGTAGCTACTGCGCTCGGCGGCGGTATTATTCGTGATATCATGATTGGTAACCTGCCCCCTGTCGCATTTGTAAAACCCATTTACTTTTTCGTAAGTGTATTATCAGCATTATTTACTTGTATGTTTTTTGAGCGCATCAATAAGCTTCAAGTCGTTATTATGCTTTCTGATGCTGTTGGCTTAGGCGTTTTTACAGCTATTGGTGCAAATGCGGCAATGTCACATCATGTTGACGCCTCATTTCTAGTTGTTTCAATGGGAGTCATTACAGGTATTGGAGGCGGTATTTTGCGTGACATTTGTGCTCAAGATATCCCTTACGTATTCCGAAAAGAGATTTACGCAATCGCTTCTATCTTAGGAGCAATTAGCTTCCTAATCACATACGCTATGGGGGCGCACGTATTAGCTTTCTATGTTTGTTTATTAGTAACATTCGTTATTCGTGTCGTCACTGTAATATATAATGTGCATTTCCCTGTTTTCTTTAAAACACATGCTAAAATTAATAAAGGCCATTAAGAGAATTCTATCTAGAATTCTCTTAATTTATATACTATTCTACGAACTAATATAGAGTAATTATATATAAGCATATATAATTACTCTATATTAGTTTTAAAATTGAAAACGTTTTATACACAGGGGGAAGAATGATGCTTGGGGTTTTCAAAAAAAATATTAATAAAACAAACGCCAGTATAATCGAATTAAGTAAGGACCAACAAATAACTTTTAATGTACCTACTAATTCTGAACTGAAAATTCAAATGGATATGCTACACATTTCAAAAGAAGATTTACAAGTTGTAAAAGTACTACAGCCTTTTATTTATGCAGAAATTGATTGGATTACTGAAAAATTCTATGCCAACATTACAAAACAACCTAATTTAATTGCTATTATTGAACGTTACAGCTCTATTTCAAAACTAAAGCAAACTTTAAAAACACATATTAAAGAATTATTCAGCGGCAATATGCATGAAGATTTTATTGAACAGCGTGTTAGGATTGCCAAAAGACATGTACAAATTGGCTTACATCGAAAATGGTATACTGCTGCTTATCAAGAATTATTCCGCTCTATCATGAAGATTTTGCAAACAAAAATAACAACAATCGATGATTTTTCCTATTCTATAAATGTCATAAATAAATTATTCACTCTTGAACAAGAACTTGTTCTTGCAGCTTATGAATCTGAATATGAAAGAATGCAAAAAGAGCATGAGAAAGAAAAAGAACTAACTGCTATGACAATTACGCATATCGCAACAGAACTAGCTGCTGTATCTGAAAAGACAAGCTCTTCTATTCAAAAACTAACCGCTAAGTCTGAAACTATTGTAGAGATCGCTAAAACAGGTACATCATTAGCTACAACATCTGAAGAAAAAGCGAATAAAGGGAAAGAACAATTAAACCAGCAAAACAAACGAATGGGATCTATTCAAATGAATATGGAAACGATTATTACAGATACTCATGAACTTCTCGATATTTCTAATAAAATTAACGAAATCATAGATATCGTTAAATCGATCGCGGAGCAAACAAATTTACTCGCACTAAATGCTGCTATCGAGTCTGCACGTGCTGGAGAATTTGGGAAGGGGTTTTCTGTTGTTGCTGGTGAAATCCGAAAATTATCAGAGCAAACGAAAGAATCTATATTTAACGTTACAAAGCTCGTCGAAAAAACAAATGAACAAATTACCCGTGTCTCGTCTTCCGTGAAACAAATTAGCTCTCTCGTATCGGAAGGAACGGATAGTATGTCGGCAACAGATCGATATTTCCAAGAAATTGTAAAAGATATGTCTAACTCAAAAGAACAGAATAAGAAAATTGAACATGAGCTACAAGCTATTTCACAAGTAATGAAAGGAATTCAAGATGATTCCTCACAAATGGCTCTAACAGCCGATAGTTTGCAACTAGAACTAAATCGATAAGATAAAGTGAAACTTTAATCAGTGGGGGTTTTGTTCATCCCCACTGATTATTAGCCCTCACCAATCAGGCTTTTACGGGCAGCAGGGCCCCCACCTAACTTCTTTGCTTTCGCTGAATTTTGAGGTGGGGGTCTTACTGTCCGGAAAATAGCGGGATAAAATTCAGGTCAGGCATACTTTTCATCTGCACTGACTACTAAATTTCATCTTCCATCAAAAAAAGAATCCAGAATGGATTCTTTTTATTTTCTGAAAAATATTTTTTGACAATACACATAACTCATATAAACACCAAAACTCTGCAAAATAAACAATGCCGGCATAATTACATTGTAATATGCCATATCTACTTGGAAGAGCCTTAACAATACGGAGCCACTAATTAAAAATAAGAACAACATATATCCCTCATTTTGTTGTTTCTTAATAAGGAAGTGTAATAGGGCTATAGTCATAAACAATGTTACGGCTATATATATCAGTTTTTCACATTTGAAAAGAATAGAATTTATCCCCTCATCTGAAAACTGATTTATCATCGGTTCTAAAAGTTTAAATCTTTCTCCCTCAATCTCTTTTAACTTTTGATCAATATGCTCTGTTACACTTTGATTTTCCGATATTTTTTCCTCATGTTGCGTTTTTCCAATTAAGACAGATTGAACATACGCCTCATTCGTAATCGTATATTGTGACAGTCCCATTGCCTTAATTCCATAATTCATAACAAAATGAGCACTATAAAATAGAATAAGTATCCCTATCATCTTTAGTAACACTTTTTGTTTCGTTGTTGATTGAAACAATTCAATTAATAATACATATACAGTGATAAAAATAGGAAGAAATAATCCCATTGGGAAAATCATATTACTAACTGCAAATAAAATCGCTGAAAACACCCACATATAAGGATGATCTAATCCTTTATATAAAAGTATGTAACAAGCAAAATAAAATAAAAATATTGCAAGTGACTCAGGAGTTAATACGGAACTCATGAATATATTTGGAATATACAGGGCATAAAATATAGAAGCAATACGACCGCATTCTTCTCCAAAAACCATTGCCGCAATACGATAAATAAAAAATGCGGTTCCTGCGCAAAATAACACATTAAATAGTTGTAAAGCGAATAATGTATCACCAAATATACGAATAATTACTGACTCATATATAATAAAAGGCAAATGAGTTACAGTCCCTATATTATTACCAATTGCAATCTGCTTTGCAGACTCATACATCACTTTCATATCACCAATTATTGGAGCATCTACAAATAACAGCATACTAAGCCTCACAACTATAGATACACTTATAAGAAAAATAAGAAATTGTTTATCTGTAAAACGATATTGTAGAATTGATGCCACTAACAAAATGAGTATGACGAAAATTGCCAATATGATTGTTACACTTGTTGTACTTCCCCCAAAAAATTGCTTACTTGTCTCAAATGCTGCCCAACAACTATAAACAAAAAATGCGAGCATCGCACCGATCGTAATTTTATTGAAGAAAGATGAAAAATTTGTTTGTATATGATTCATATGTCCATTGCACCTCTATTTCCATTCATAACAAAACGATTCTATCATGAATGGGTACACGGCTGATAGGGAAATTCTATGACAAATACATAGTCATTACTTTTTACTTGCAATGTAAGCGAATCCTCTTTTACACTACATTTTAGATAAAATAAATTTTCTTTCAGTTACATGAATACAAATAGAGAAGTTTAAATAATCCTCTTTTGGAATACACTTTACTTCATTAAATATCTAATATGAGTAATCCGCTTACACATATTATTCTGATTGAAAACAGACTATAGGGGCTGAATATATGGAAAAGAAATTCATGCGAGAATCTAAAGCAATTAAGACAACACGTGTTTTTCCTAACGATTTAAATAATCACCAAACACTTTTTGGAGGGAAATTATTAGCAGAAATTGATAGTATTGCTTCAATTGCGGCTGCAAGACATAGTCGTAAACATTGCGTAACAGCATCTATTGATTCAGTTGATTTTTTAACTCCAATTCACCAAGCTGATTCGGTTTGTTATGAAGCATTTGTATGTTATACAGGGAAATCTTCAATGGAAGTTTTCGTAAAAGTAATCGCAGAAAATTTATTAGCAGGCGAGCGTAGAATTGCTGCTACTTGCTTCATTACATTTGTGGCAATAAAAGATGGAAAACCTTCGTCCGTACCACAAGTACTCCCTGAAACTCAGGAAGAACATTGGTTACACACAACCGGTTCAGAACGCGCGGAAAGCCGAAAAAAGGGACGTTTAAAAAGTAAAGAGATGGCTGAAGTTTTAACTTTAAGTAAGCCATGGAATATATAATATGATACCTCACTTCATACATGCACAGGTTTATTTCATCCTTGCATGTATTTTTTATTGTAAAAAATTCCAGCTCTTATCTTTTATTTACTGTTTGTCTCCTAAAATAACCCACCAGTTTTTCCTTTATTTTGCTATACTATTAATGGTATATTAGATAAGGTTCGTTTAAAAATAACTATAATATAATTAAGTATATAAGGGATGGTGCGATAATGTCTATTGAGGTACCAATTTCAATACCAAAAACGTTAATTATTATTCCTGCGTATAACGAGGAAGAAGCAATTGCGGATACATTAACAAGATTATTAAAACTAAAACAGCATTTTACAGAATTAAGCATTTGCGTTATTAATGATGGATCACATGATAAAACAGCTCAAATCGTAAATGATTTTCCTGTTCACCTTGTGAACTTACCATATAATCTAGGTATTGGCTCAGCTGTACAAACTGGTTATAAATACGCATATGAGAATGGATATGATATTGCAATTCAGTTCGATGCTGATGGGCAACATAATCCTGATGACTTGTACAAAATTATAAAACCTATTGCTGAAGACCAATGCGATATGGTGCTAGGTTCACGTTTTACAGAGAAAACAGCCTATAAAGGTAGTATTTCCAGAAGAGTTGGTATTTTTTATTTTACTGCTCTACTGAAAGTACTAACAAAACAAACCTTTATGGATCCAACTTCTGGGTATCGTGCTATCAATCGAGAAGTAATTAAGATTTTTGCACATAATTATCCAAAAGATTATCCAGAACCAGAAGTCCTTATTCATTTAAAAAAGAAAAAATTACGCATTAATGAAATATCGGTAAATATGCAAGAGCGCCAAGGGGGACAATCTTCTATTACACCTCTTAAATCTGCATATTACATGATTAAAGTAAGTCTTGCTATATTGATGCAAAAAATTGTGAAAGGTTGATAATAAATGCCTATAATTACCTTTTCATTTATCTTCATTCTATTATTATTTTTATTAATTATTAATTCCATTCGTCGTGGAGCTTTAGAAACTAAATATGCCATTTTATGGATTTTCGTTTGTGTTTCAATGGCAATTTTAAGTTCTACTGAAAAAATTATAAATTGGATTGGACAACTATTACACGTAGAATATCCTCCATCTGTTTTATTTTTATTTGGACTATTATTCTGTTTCATCTTAATTTTTGACTTAACAAGAAAAATTTCTAAATTACATCATCAACTTGTAACATTAACGCAAGATTATGCGTTATTAAAGCAAAAATTAAACGTAACGCAAACTGAAACTGATAACGAATAGTTCCCTATTTAAATATGAATATATACGAAAAAACATCTTAATTTTCCAAAAAAATTAAGATGTTTTTTCTTTCAAACTATTTTTTTCTAATTAATAATTTACTAATTTTCATAACCGTTGCCACAGTACCGACTCCAATTATAATAAATAAAAATGGTATTAACGGTAATGCATATCGTTCATATGCAACATAAAAACATGTTAAAGCTGTTTGCAATAAAAGGATTGACCATAAAAATGTAGTCTCTCTCCATCTTTTTAAAAGGAAAATAAATGAGAGTACTGTACATATTAAAAACATCGTCTTAATAAAATTATATATTTCATTCATATCCTTTGCAGAAACATTGAATACTTCAATATTATGCTCTATAGAATAATACGGTTTTTTCCAAAGAATTTCTGGTTTCAAGACTAAATAACTCTCTATCATAGAGCCCTTATCCGTTTTCCACCATTCTTTCATTTTATCAATCGCTATTTTTTCTTCTAACTCCATAAATTCATGTGCTTCAAGATTAGGGTACTTTGCATGTAATTCTATTTCAAGTTCCCCCATATCCTTACCTTCTGGGTAGCCTTTCCCTTGATACGTTCCAAGTAATAACGGATTCCCTGCCCCAGCAGTTAGTGGGATAAATTTATCAAATTGAATGTAATTGCGGGCCCACCATGGTCCAAGTACGATAAGTCCTATTCCTATGCTTATAATCGCCTGCTTCATCATAATCCGGAATGGATAGCGTTTCATTAAAAGATACCCAAATAGTAAGATTGGATATAATGCAATTTGTACGCGGAGGTACAGTGCTAAAAAATAGAAAATTAATACAATCAGAAGATGTTTCGTTTTATGAGTATCAGCTAATTTTAAACTCCAATATACTAATCCTAATGAAAGGAATAGAAACGGCCCTTCTGTTAAAGTTAAATTTTCCATAACAATCTCTGGAGGATACACAGCTAATAAGAAAGCACCTATTAATCCTGCAGCAGGATTCAATAAATAAGTACCAATCTTATAAGTTAGCAAAATACTAAGTACCCCTAATAGAATAATGATTAATTTGGCTACAAAAAGACCTTCACTGCCATTTCCAAAAAAGTAAAATACAGTAGCTAATAAGGCTGGAAAACCCGGCATAATATGAATCGTTGGTTTATCTGGTTCATGGTATGTTAACATCCCTGTTTCCAATAAAATATTTGCCGTTTTTTGATAACCTATATCATCGCTAGCTATAGATAGATCTGCACCATGTGTTTGTAAAGTTGCAAAACGAAGTGCAAACCCGACAATCATAATAATCCCTAAAAGGACTATATTAGATTTGCGAGTAAATCGCCCTAACATCTCATCTTCTCCCTTCAGATACATAATCTTCAAAATATTTTTCTATATTTTTACAACACAATACGTTCTATAATAAATACTTTTTATACAAAGTACAACAATAGAAAGTTGATTTACAAAGTTTATATGCGTTAAACTTATACAGATGTTCTTGTAATCTTCTCCCTTTCAAAGGGCTTGTATATATGGTGCAAGACATAAAAAACTTGAGGAGATAAAAATTCTATGATGGAACAAAAGCAACTTGTTTCTGTTGTCATACCTCTGTATAACACGGAAAAATATATTGAAGAAACGATGCAGTCAATACTAGATCAAACATATAAAAACATTGAAATTGTAATTGTAGATGATGGAAGTAAAGATCAATCACCTTCTATCGTGAAAAACCTTGCCGAAAAATATCCAGGGCAAGTAAAATACGTTCATCAAAAAAACCAAGGTGTTTCGGTAGCTCGTAATACAGGTATCGAAAGTGCTAGCGGAGAATATGTCGCTTTCCTTGACAGTGATGACTTATGGCATCCAACTAAAATTGAGAAGCAAGTCGAAAGTATGCAAAAAAACAACATGGACGCGTGCTATTGTGGTTATATGAATTTCTACGAAGAAACAGGCGAGAAGGTTGAGCATACAACAAACTTTATTAAAGGCGATATGGCAAAAGCATTCCTAACACATCAGGTTGTTGCTCAAACAAGTACTTGGATTTTCAAACGATCCATCGTAATGGATCATAACATTCGTTTTACACCAGGATGTAGTTGGGGCGAAGATTTGGAGTTTTTATTTAAACTTATGAGTGTGACAAATGTATGTTATGTCGATGAATACTTAACATATTATAGAATCTTATCAGAAGGAAATCTTTCTTCTAAATATAAAGATTATGAATTAAAAACAACAAAAGAGCTGGAAGTATTCAATCGTATGAAGGACTGGGTACATAATAAATCTCAAGATTTCATTACAAAAGATTCTCAGTCACTTATTGAAATTCTTGAGACTTATTTATTCCCTTATACAGTCATCAATAACGCTTGTATATATATTAAAGAAAACTCTCAATTAGATAAATCACAAGTTCAATTAATCAAAAAAGATATCAAGAAATATTGCCTTAAAATCTATTCAAAAAATGGAAAGCGTAGTAAAAAGCTATATGCAATGCTTTGGTTTATCCGAATTAAATTTCTGTTTTCTTAAACTGAAAATATAACGATACTCTCTCTTTCTGTGAACAAATCAAATTTACAAATAGGACAAGCTAATCCGGTCCTAAAGAATAGAAAGGTCCTTTCTCATGAAAACAAATAAAATTCTAAAAAACGCATCCTACCTCTTTGTAGGAAACATTACTGTCCGTTTTGTACTGGCTATTGCAACCATTTTCTTTGCAAGATATGTTTCTCCAAGTGATTACGGTATGTTTACAACTGCGTTAGCAGTTTCAGCTGTTATTTGTTACTTTACAGATGCAGGTTTGACACATACGTTTATGCGTGAAGGAACGAGAAGCGATGCTAATATTAGCGTGCTAATAAGTAGTTATTTACGTATTCGTTTAATATTAGCTATCGTAATTTCTGTACTTTTCGCTATTTTTGCCCAGTTCTTCTATCCCGATGCTTACTTACGTGCGATGGTATATTGGGTTGTTCTACCAACAATGTTCGGAGCAACCTTACAAGGTGTTGGGATGGCTTACTTCCAAGTAACAGAACGCATGCAATTTACAGCTATTATTTCTGTACTACAAGGTGTAACAGCTGCTGCTGCCCTATTACTAGGGATGTCTTTCCAATGGTCACTTATGATGGTTGCTGCCATGTACGGGGTATCTAGTCTTGTAACAGGTGTTATCGCCTTTATAATGACAATACGCTATACGAAAGTCCATAAGGGTTGGGATAAAGGTATTTTAGATCAACTACTTATTTTCACAATCAATGGAATCATCATTATGCTCTTACCACAATTGGGGCCTATTATCTTAGAAAAGGTTTCAACATATAATCAAGTTGGATTCTTTGGTGCTGCATCTAAAATACCAGCTGTACTATATCAAATACCGGGAGTAATTGCAGCTGCCTTTTATCCAAGGCTTTTTGCTTTTGGTAATGAGAAAAACATTGAAGAACATAGAAAATTATCAAGTTTTGAATTAAAACTTATGTCTTTTTTAGGAATGGGAATTTCTATCCCCTTTATTGCTGATCCAAGTTTCTGGATTGTTAGTTTATTAGGAGAAAAGTACGCTCCCGCTGGTGACGCTCTTGCTATTTTAGCGTTTATGGTTATTTTACAATCAATTAACTATCCACTAGCCGACAATTTAACAACAATTGGCCAGCAATGGAAACGCGCAACAACAATGACTATTGGATTAGTTGTTGCTATCATAGGTTATATTGTATTAGGTAGTAAATATGGAATGATGGGGGCAGCTGCCGCAGCTATCCTTACCGAAATTACACTATTAATCGGATTTACACTCTTTATTCGTAAAGGCATGCAATTATTAGTTAAAGGAATTATATTTAATTCCTTAGCCTTTATTATTAGTTACGGTATATACCGAATTGCATTAATCAACTTACCACCATTAGTTGCTTTAACGCTTACTGGTATACTATACGGTATAATCGGGGTTTTAATTGACCCTCAAATACGTGGGTTCGTTTTAGGGTTTATAAAACAAAAGCTCATTCGCAAACATGCTTAAAAACAAAAAGCTTTTCCTATTTAAAAATGGAAAAGCTTTTTGTTTTTTATATACTACCATTTTTCTTCAGTAAAAAAATTCTATATATTCCAGGTCAAATTGACTTACTTTCTGAAAATGCCTTATACTAAATTACATGTAAACTATGAATTTCAACGCCTGTAAAAATATATATGCTTCAACAAAAATATATATTTTCTCATGTTAAAACTAAAGAACACACCTTTAAAAATTGGTGTGTTTTTATATGCTACCTAAAAACTAGTTGCTACATGATAACAACTTTTAAAGGAGGATTATCAATTTTTATGAGCATAAAGCCGAATAATAAGTTCTTTTCCAAGAAAACGATAATAATTATGCCAATATTATTATTGTGTGCTTTTGCTTTTCATTATTTCTTTTTAACATCTAATCAAGCCTTTTCTGGTACAGGGGATGCATTACGCCAATTTGGCTTCTTTACGTTTCTTCTGCAACATGCCTTTAAAGATGGCAACCTTTTCTGGTCTTTTGATTATGGGTTAGGTGGAGATTTATTTGGAGAGTTTAGTTATTATTACAGCACATCACCATTTTTCTGGATTACACTGTTACTACCTAAACTAAGTCTTGAGCAAGTTTATGACGTGAAATTATACATGAGTATTTTAAAAAACTTTTTAGCTATGTTATTCATGTATGGCTCTTTACGTTACCATAATAAAACAGCATTCTCATCTTTTGTTGCTGCTATTATATATGGTGGCTGTATTACTTTCATCCGCCACTCTTTACTATGGGATTTCATGGCTGATGCCATTGTATTTTTACCATTAGTAATATGGGGACTTGATAAATATATTATTGAAAAGAAGCGCGGACTTTTCCTAATCGCTGCTACTTTAATGTTAGCATCAAACTTTTATTTTGCTTTTATCACAAGTATTTTCATATTCATTTATGCATTATTCCAATACTTTGCGACACAACAAAATAAAACGATTGGCTCTTTTCTAACTTATTATATTAGAATCGGCTTATTGTACGGACTATCACTCGGTTTAGCCGCCGTTTGCTTCCTCCCATCAGTTAATGCCGTATTTAGCGCCGATCGACTATCAAAAAAGTTTGAGATACCACTATTATTTGAAGATAAATTTTATAAAGATTTAATGGAAAATATTTTCTTCATGTATAGTGCTGAAAATCACCAACTGGCTTTACCAGCTTTAATTTTATTCTTAATCGTATTTGGAATGTTTATACGTGATAAACTCGTTAAAAATAAAGTATTCTTTACGTTATTCATGTTCATTCTGTTTATGCTTCCATATACATATTCTGTATTTAATGGTTTTTCAGCAATGCAATCTAGATGGTTTTATTTATTTGTATTTGTCATTGCCCAAACAATTGCATACATTCTAGATTGGATGATTATTCATAAGAAAGACTACAAATTACCTTATTTAATAAGTTTATTAGTGTCTATTGGATTATTCATTTATGCATTTTATAGAAAAGCAAATATAAATGTAACTGATAAACCTTTACAAGACGTTGATAACATTTTACTCGGAACTGTCGTTCTTTCTGTTATTACAGTATGTTTATGGCGTTATATTTCTAAACCCTTCATACAATTTTTAGTTGTATTGAACATACTCGTTAGCACAATTTCTATGAATTATATGTATGCGAATAATATACTTAGTACCGTTTACGGACAGAGCCAGATTTCAACTGAAAAGTTACACGAACCAGGCTATGATAATAAAGAAGAAATTGCTGCAATTCGCTACATACAAGAAAATGATAAAGACTTTTATCGTATTCTTAATCCATATAGTGAATATAACACACCAATGCTACAAGGATATCATGGCGTAAGTACGTATCAAAGCTTGGTTAATTATTATGTCCATGACTTTATGAAAAATAAATATGGCGTATTCCAAATGTACGATACACCTTCAATGTTTTATCAAGCTGATAGTCGACTACTACTTGAAAATATGCTAGGTATAAAATATCGCGTATTAAGTGCTGATACAGATCCAAAGAATGTACCTTATGGATATAAACTATTACAGCAAGTAGGACCATATAATATTTACAAAAATGACTATGCCTTACCGTTAGGGTATGTATATGATTCGGCTATAAGTGAAGAAGAGTTTTCTAAATTAAACTTCGCTCAGCGTGATCAATTATTATTACATGCTGTTGTCGTTAATAATACAAAAGAATTTTCATTAAACCATTTTAATAAACAAGACCTTAAATCAAAGGCAGTATCTATTAAAACGGAAAAAGCAAAATTCGAAAACATGGTAAAAGAAGGAAAAAAACTAATTGTTCATGGCTTTGGAAATATGATCGTACCTATCCATTATCCTAATACGCCTGGTGACCTACTGATAGAATTAAAATTGAAAAATACAGGTACATTCAATGCAACTGTTAATGGAAAAACGATTGGAAAAGGTGACGATGCTGGTGCATACTCGTATCCGTTAGAAAGATTTGTTTACAATTTAGGCAATGAGCGTCCAGAAAACCTAACTATCTCTATTGATATGGCAGGTGAGTATGAATTAGGTGACTTACAAGCAAATATCGTAAACTATGAAAGTGTACAAAAAGAAACAAAAAAATTAACTGAAAATAGGCTTGAAAATATTTATTATAAGAACAATTATTTAAAAGGGGATATCAACTCAAATAAAGACGGGCTCCTATATTTATCTGTTCCATATAGTAAAGGTTGGACTATAAAAGTTGATGGAAAAGAAAAGGAATTTACGAAAGCGAATTCTGCCTTTATCGGTGTTCCCATTACAAAAGGCTCACATGTAATCGAAATGACTTACGTTACACCTTACTTCAAATTAGGTATGATTATATCAATCATCTCACTAATTATTTGTGTAGCTTTACTAATTTTCACAAATCCAAAAGCACGACGAAAATTTTCTTTTAAAAAGCAATAATGAGCAATCAATGAATCATGAAGCTATCCAATTGGATAGCTTCATATAAAAACGCATAACATTGTTTTAACCCACTACAAACAAGGAGTGTCAAAAATGACTCTTTCAATCGTTGTACCATGCTACAATGAAGAAAAGGTGCTTCGAGCCTTTTATTCAGAGACTTCTCTTGAAATTCATAAATTAACTACCGATTATGAATTTGTTTTTGTTAATGATGGTAGTAAAGATGATACATTAAATATTTTACGTGATTTAGCTAGTTCAGATTCATCGGTACACTATATATCGTTTAGTCGAAACTTCGGAAAAGAAGCTGCAATGTTAGCTGGTTTAAAATACGCTACAGGCGATGCCATTGTTATTATGGATGCTGACTTACAACACCCTCCTACGTTAATAAAAGAACTGTTAGAAGGATATAACGACGGCTACGACCAAGTCATTGCAAAAAGGACAAGAACCGGTGATTCACCCGTTCGCTCTTTCGTCTCTCGCCTTTACTATAAGGTGATGAATAAGTTTGTAGATATTGAATTAGTAGATGGTATTGGTGACTTTAGACTTTTAAGTCGAAGAGCAGTGGATTCATTAGTATCTTTAAGTGAGTACAACCGATTTTCAAAGGGCTTATTCTCTTGGATTGGTTATAACGAATTGATCATTGAATATGAAAATGTATTACGTTCTGATGGAGAAAGTAAATGGACCTTCTCGAAATTATTAAATTACGGAATTGATGGTGTAATTTCATTCAATAATAAACCGTTACGTCTATCTATATATCTTGGATTACTAACAACCATTTTTGGACTTTTATATGTAATCACTACGTTCGTTCAAATTATCCTTGGTGGTGTGGAAGTTCCTGGTTACTTTACTCTCATTTCCGCTATACTATTTATTGGCGGTATTCAACTCATATTCCTAGGTGTTATTGGTGAATATATCGGTCGTATTTATTATGAAACAAAACGTAGACCGCATTTTATTGTAGCTGAAAAGAAAGTTAGTGAAGTTAAACAAAAGGCATAACAAAAAAGTTACTTCTGTAGGTAGAAGTAACTTTTTTATATACTAACATTTACACACCCTTTTTTTGCATAGATATAATCATTTCTTTTAGCCCATTATAATACGAAGTTTTTGGTATATCCCCGATACACCTCTCATATTTCTCCCCGCTTAATACAATTGGTTTTTCCGTCAAGTATAGCATTTCCATAAATTCTTTCATCTGCTTATCAAACAGACCAATAAACTGGATCATTCCTCTTTTTACAGTTATTACTCGTTTGGTATATCCCGTTAATTCCCGTATGTGTTGAATCATTTCCTCACCTGTAATAACACCATAACCTGGTATGTTCCAATTTTGTCCATAGGCCTCATCATGTAAAGCTAATTCAACCATTGCTTTTGCACCATCTGGTGTAAAAATATATTCACGGGCAATCTTTTTATCTCCAACAAAGCTAGACATTTTATTTGCAAGTATTCCCTTTAATGTATGATGAACAAGTGTGCTTTCTGCATTTGGACCATAAAAGTCTGGGAAATGAGCAATAAACATTCGTACATTAGCTTGTTTTGCCAACTCTTCAAGTTGTAAACGAATCTTCCCTTTCTTTGTGTGTGGTCTCTTTTTAGCCTCTTCTTTTACAAGCCCTTCCCCTTGCCTTCCATACGCATAAATATTATCAACTATTCCTATTTTGATAACGTAATGTTTCGATACCTCTAATATATTTATTAATAATTTCTCTTGCTGTTTCTCCCAATCTGAATACGGAATATTTACAGCATGAAATATAATATCAACATCTTTAGCAGCATTCATTATATCCTCTTTTATAAATACATCGCCGGCTACAACTTCTACATGTTTGTTCCCAGAAAATAATGCACCTAATCTCTCCTTATTTCTTGCAAAAGCAACCACATGAATCCCTCGGCCACATAATTCGTTTACAATTGCATAACCCATTGAACCAGAAGCACCTAATACTAAAGCCTTTTTCATTATAAATCCCCTCCTAAATTAATTAACCACTGTTCAATTAATATTAAAAAGAAAATCACTTACATAAGAAGCGATTTTGAAATAAACTCTACATGTACCTTAGCCAAACCTTGTAGTTCTTCAAACGTTTGGCCACTTCTGCAATAATGTGCTACAAATCCATGTAATGATAAAAAAACAGACCATATTATCATCGCATTTAATTTCCCATCACATAAAGAAGAAATAACCTTCGCAAATTTTTCATAGCTAACATTAGGACTATTTTCCAAACACTCTTTTAATTCGGCATCTTTAATTAAAAACATAATTTCATAATGACTCTGATTTCTTAGACCAAATTCAATAAAACCGAATAAAACTGCTCTTAGTTGCTCTTCTCTCGATAATTTTTGATTACAAATTTCATCTAACTTTTTATTTAATAATTGAAAATCCTGTTCTACCATTGCGTAAAATAGCTCTGCTTTGTTTTTAAAATGATAATAAATCGAACCATGGCTATATCCAAGTTCTGTTGCAATTTTGCGCATTGAAGTATGTTGATATCCTTGTGCTATAAATAGCTCCCTAGCTACATTCATAATCATTTCTCTTGTTAGTTCTTGTTTAACTGCTTTCCTTGGCGACATATTTCATACCTCACACATTTAATTAACCACTGTTCAATTACATTATATATTTTCAGAAAATTAATGCAACCCTTTTTTGAAAAAATATACATTTTGAAATGATGGCATTATATGAAAGAATTTAGTATCATGATTCAAGGTACTATTTCAAGTTGGACGGAGGATACTATGAGCTTATTAACAGTTGAAAAATTAGGACATACATTTGGCGATCGTACATTATTTAAAGATGTATCTATGCGATTATTAGCAGGTGAGCACGTTGGATTAGTTGGTGCAAATGGTGTTGGTAAATCAACATTCATGAATATCATTACTGGTCAGCTTATTCATGACGAAGGTCGTGTAGAATGGACACCAGGCACACATTACGGTTACTTAGATCAGCATACGGTTTTAACGCCTGGACGTACAATTCGTGATGTACTAGCGGATGCATTTTTACCGTTATTCGAAAAGGAAACAGCTTTAAATGAAGTTACAGAAAAAATGGGAACTGCTACACCAGAAGAACTAGAAGAACTTCTTGAACAAATGGCAGAAATACAAGATGCACTTGAAGCAGGTGGTTTCTATTTACTAGATATGAAAATTGAAGAGGCTGCACGTGGTCTTGGAATTGATGCTATTGGTTTAGATCGTGATGTTTCAGCACTAAGTGGTGGACAACGTACAAAAGTATTGCTTGCAAAGCTTTTACTTGAACAACCAGAGGTGTTATTGCTTGATGAACCTACTAACTATTTAGACGTTGAACATATTCATTGGTTAACAACTTATTTAAAAGAATACCCACATGCATTCTTATTGATTTCTCATGATACGGAATTTATGAACAAATGTGTTGATGTTATTTTCCATCTAGAATTCACAAAAATGACACGCTATACAGCGACATATGAAAAATTCCTAGAACTAGCAGAAATCAATAAAAATCAACATATAAACGCTTATGAAAAGCAGCGCGAGTTTATCAAAAAGCAAGAAGACTTCATTGCAAAGAACAAGGCTCGTTATTCAACGACAGGTCGTGCAAAGAGTCGTCAAAAACAACTTGATCGCATGGAACTTATTGATCGTCCGGAAACAGCAATCAAACCTGAATTCTCATTTAAAGAAAGTCGTGCAAGTAGTCGCTTCGTCTTTGAAGGTGAAAATGTAGAAATCGGATATACACATCCGCTACTACCAAAGTTATCAATGACAATTGAGCGTGGTGAAAAAATTGCTATTGTTGGATGTAATGGTGTTGGTAAATCAACGTTACTAAAAACAATCTTAGGTAAAATTAAACCTTTAAACGGTAAAACAAGTCTTGGTGACTTCTTAGAGCCTGCATACTTTGAGCAAGAAGTTAAAGCTGATAATATAACACCAATTGATGATGTATGGAATACATTCCCTGGCCTAGACCAGCATCAAATTCGTGCGATGTTAGCAAAATGCGGATTAAAAAATGAACATATTTCTCGCCCATTAAGTCAATTAAGTGGTGGAGAACAAGCAAAAGTTCGTTTATGTAAGTTAATGGGTGAAGAAAGTAACTGGCTACTATTTGATGAGCCGACAAACCATCTTGATGTTACAGCAAAAGACGAACTTAAGAAGGCTATGAAAGCATATAAAGGAACAATTCTCCTTGTATGTCACGAACCGGAATTCTATGAAGATTGGATCACAAAGGTTTGGGATGTAGAAGAATGGTCTCAAAATAGTAAGTAGTCTTTAAGCAAAAACTCCTTGTGTAGACAAGGAGTTTTTGCTTGTTTTTATTAAGAATTTTTTATATTGTAGTACCCTATGAGGCGTAATCGAAATTCTTTTAATTCCGGATACGCCTCTAAATTTGCTAACATACCTCTAATTACCGGAATTCTTGGATTAAGCAATCGCATTTCCGCCTCTAAAACATCTAATGTTACTAGCAACTCATCATCCTCTAATTGATCAGCTAAATTACGCTTAAATACAATAATTTCTTTTAAAAAATGCTCTTTAACTTGTTCCTTAATGAGCTCTGATTTACAAAGGAATTCTCCAAGCTTTTCTTCGTGTAAAATAGGTTCTTCCGAAGATTCTACCAAGCCATCTACTAAATTATCTACTCTTTTTAAAATAAAAGCAGAGACATAAGATAAGTCAATTTCTGCTGCTTGTAAAATAATTAATTCTAAATACCCACGGCATATGCCTTCTACTATAATTACTAAATCCAGTAAATATGGCATAACCTTTTCACCATAAATGGATAATAAACTATTCCGATAAAATGCATGAGACTCTAACTTCATCCGCATCATAAATTCTTCCACTTCTTTATTAAACGGAATCGCATTTTCTCTCGCATGCATAATAATAAATTCTTTATGCTTTTGTATATCATTAAACTGACAATGTAATTGTTTTGCAAATTTTTCACGTGGTAATAAAGACTCTTGCTCAATATCCAGCATTTTCTTTTGGATTTTGTCATAATAATATCGAAGTGTCGCTAATAAAAGCTCATCCTTCGATTTGAAATATAAATAAAAAGCTCCTTTAGATATACCACTAGCTGTCACAATTTCCTGCACTGATGTCGCATTTACACCCTTAGTAGCAAATAACTTCATAGCCGCTTCTATAATTAAACGCTCTTTTTCTTTCATATCTTCTCTCCTAAATTTAATCTCGCATCTTATTATAAATGTATTATACCGTCTCTTTTTATTGACGATTGACCAAACGGTCAGTTATATTATGTATTAGACTGACCAGTTGGTCAATACAATACAAAGGGAGCGCAAACATGAACAAAATCATCAATTTCTCGTTAAAAAATAAGTTCGCAGTTTGGCTACTAACCATTATTGTTACTATTGCGGGGATCTACTCTGGACTCAATATGAAGCTGGAAACAATTCCTGATATTACAACACCGATTGTGACAGTAACTACGGTCTATCCTGGTGCTACACCAGAAGAAGTAGCTGATAAAGTTTCAAAGCCGATGGAAGAACAACTACAAAATTTAAGCGGCGTTAACGTTGTGAGCTCATCGTCTTTTCAAAATGCATCTTCTATTCAAGTAGAATACGATTTTGATAAAAATATGGAAAAAGCAGAAACAGAAATTAAAGAAGTTCTCACGAATGTGAAACTCCCGGAAGGTGTTAAAGACCCTAAAGTTTCACGAGTAAACTTCAATGCTTTTCCTGTTATTTCGTTAAGCGTAGCAAGCAAGAATGAATCTTTAGCTACCTTAACTGAAAATGTAGAGAAAAATATTGTACCGGGATTAAAAGGACTTGATGGTGTTGCATCTGTTCAAATTGCAGGTCAACAAGTAGATGAAGTACAGCTCGTCTTCAAGAAAGATAAAATGAAAGAACTAGGACTAAGTGAAGATACTGTAAAAAATGTAATTAAAGGATCGGATGTATCTTTACCACTTGGCTTATACACGTTTAAAGACACGGAAAAATCAGTTGTTGTAGATGGCAATATTACAACGATTAAAGCATTAAAAGAACTCAAAATACCAGCTATACCTTCATCACCTAACGGTCAAGGTAGTCAAAATGCTGGCGCTGGTGCACAAACGCCGCAAATGAATCCAGCTGCTATGAACGGAATTCCAACAGTTACATTAGACGAAATTGCTGAAATTAAAGAAGTTGGGAAAGCAGAATCCATTTCTCGAACAAATGGAAAAGAAGCAATTGGAATTCAAATTGTGAAGGCCTCTGATGCAAATACAGTTGATGTTGTAAATGCAGTAAAAGATAAAGTAAAAGATCTTGAGAAAAAATATAAAGATTTAGAGATCATTTCAACATTCGACCAAGGTGCACCTATTGAAAAATCAGTTGAAACAATGCTGAGCAAAGCAATTTTCGGTGCTATCTTTGCGATTGTTATTATTATGCTGTTCCTACGAAATATTCGAACAACGTTAATCTCTGTCGTTTCAATACCACTTTCTTTATTAATTGCTGTTTTAGTCATAAAGCAAATGGATATTACGCTTAACATTATGACGCTTGGAGCAATGACAGTTGCTATAGGCCGTGTTGTTGATGACTCAATTGTTGTTATTGAAAATATTTACCGACGTATGTCGTTATCAGAAGAGAAATTGCGCGGAAGAGATTTAATTCGTGAAGCTACGAAAGAAATGTTTATTCCGATTATGTCTTCTACCATTGTGACAATCGCTGTATTCTTACCGCTAGGGCTTGTAAAAGGTATGATTGGTGAAATGTTCTTACCATTCGCCTTAACCATCGTCTTCGCTTTATTAGCATCGTTACTAGTGGCTGTTACAATCGTACCAATGCTTGCTCATTCCTTATTTAAGAAAGAAAGCACGAGGGAAAAAGAGGTACATCATGAAGAGAAACCAAGCAAATTAGCAAATGGGTATAAACGTATACTTGAATGGGCTTTAAATCACAAAATTATTACATCTAGTATTGCTGTCCTTCTATTAGTTGGTAGTCTCGCACTTGTACCGGTTATCGGTGTAAGTTTCTTACCTTCTGAAGAAGAAAAAATGATTATCGCAACATACAAACCTGAACCAGGTCAAACATTAGAAGACGTTGAAAAAATTGCAACGAAAGCTGAGAAACACTTCCAAGATAATAAAGACGTAAAAACAATTCAGTTCTCATTAGGTGGAGAGAATCCAATGAGCCCTGGTCAAACAAATCAAGCTATGTTCTTCGTTCAATATGATAACGACACGAAAAACTTCGAAAAAGAAAAAGAACAAGTCGTGAAAGATTTACAAAAAATGTCTGGAAAAGGTGAATGGAAAAACCAAGACTTCGGAGCAAGTGGCGGTAGTAACGAAATTAAACTATACGTTTACGGAGATAGCTCAGAAGACATTAAGCCTGTCGTAAAAGATATTCAAAATATCATGAAGAAAAATAAAGACTTAAAAGATATAGATTCTAGTATTGCAAAAACATATGCAGAGTACACTTTAGTCGCAGATCAAGAAAAACTGAGTAAAATGGGCTTAACTGCTGCTCAAATTGGAATGGGACTTTCTAATCAACATGATCGCCCTGTTCTGACAACAATTAAAAAAGACGGTAAAGATATCAATGTATATGTAGAAGCTGAAAAACAAAATTATGAAACAATCGATGACTTAACAAATCGCAAAATTACAACACCACTTGGTAATGAAGTAGCTGTAAAAGATGTTATGACTGTAAAAGAAGGTGAAACATCGAATACAGTAACACACCGAGATGGCCGTGTTTATGCAGAGGTTAGTGCCAAATTAACATCTGATGACGTTTCAAAAGCATCTGCTGCAGTCCAAAAAGAAGTAGATAAAATGGATCTTCCTTCTGGTGTAGATGTTTCTATGGGCGGTGTTACTAAAGATATTCAAGAATCATTCAAGCAACTTGGCCTAGCGATGTTAGCTGCGATTGCCATTGTATACTTCGTTCTTGTCGTTACATTTGGCGGTGCCCTTGCACCATTCGCAATTTTATTCTCGCTACCATTCACAATTATTGGGGCTCTTGTTGCCTTATTAATCTCTGGTGAAACATTAAGTGTATCTGCAATGATTGGGGCGCTTATGTTAATCGGTATCGTTGTAACAAATGCAATCGTGCTTATCGACCGCGTTATTCATAAAGAAAATGAAGGTTTATCAACACGTGAAGCTTTATTAGAAGCTGGTGCAACACGCTTGCGTCCTATTCTAATGACTGCAATTGCAACAATCGGGGCTCTTATCCCGCTTGCATTAGGATTTGAAGGTAGCGGCTTAATTTCTAAAGGGCTTGGTGTAACGGTAATTGGTGGATTAACAAGTTCAACGTTATTAACACTTCTTATTGTTCCAATCGTTTATGAAGTATTAAGCAAATTTAAAAAGAAAAAAACAAAATAGCAAAAAAATAACCTCGCTAACTGCGAGGTTATTTTTTATTTCCAAATAAGATTAAGAAATCGCCATAGCCTTCTTTTTCTAATTCCTCTTTTGGAATAAATCGAAGAGCTGCGGAATTAATGCAGTAACGAAGCCCATTCGGTCCTGGACCGTCTGGAAATACATGCCCAAGATGTGAATCTCCTTCTTTACTTCTCACTTCTGTACGTGTCATATTATAACTCACATCCATCTTTTCTTTCACACTTGCTGACATAACTGGTTTTGTAAAACTAGGCCATCCACATCCACTATCAAATTTATCTAGAGAAGTAAACAACGGCTCACCTGAAACGATATCTACATAAAGCCCTTCCTCTTTATGGTTCCAATACTCATTTCGAAATGGTGGTTCTGTACCATTTTCCTGTGTTACATAAAACTGCATCTCATTGAGTTTTTCTTTTAAATGAGCATTATCCTTTGGCCAATGTTGCTTAATAAAAGCATCTCGTCCTGAGCCTTTACGATATAACTCATAGCGGAATGTGTTTTTCTTATGATATCCTTGGTGATATTCCTCAGCTGGATAAAATGTAGCTGCTGGTAGTATTTTTGTCGCAATTGGTTTCGAAAAGCGCCCACTCTGCTCAAGCTCTTCTTTTGAGGCTTCTGCTTTTTTATGTTGTTGTTCATTATGATAAAAAATCACCGTTTCATAAGACTGTCCGCGGTCATGGAATTGTCCCCCAATATCGGTCGGATCAATTTGTCTCCAATATATATTTAACAATTCCTCATACGGCATTTTATTTTCATCAAATGTAATTTGTACCGCTTCATAATGTCCTGTTGTTTCCGAGCACACTTCTTTATACGTTGGATCCTCTTTATGACCGCCTGTATAACCTGAAACAACCTGTATAATTCCCTCCATCTCTTCAAATGGAGAAACCATACACCAAAAACACCCTCCAGCAAATGTAGCCAACTCTACCTTTTCATTTACAGCCATTCTTTCACCCCTATTCTATATTCTCCTTACAGTATGGCATAAGAAACATAATGTTATAAAAGAAAAAGCATCGAACATCGATGCTTTTTCTCTACTTCACTTTATTTTGTTCCAACATCCTTCTCCATTTCATCACTTGTCACGTCTAAAACATCTAGTAAGAAAATGAAGATTGGAATACCGATAATCAGTCCCCATACACCTAAGAAGTGTTCTGAAAAGATTAATACCATAAAAGTATAGAAAATCGGTAAATTTGTTTTTTGCGACATAAACTTCGGATTTAATACGTAACTTTCAAGCGCATGAATAACTGTTACGATAACTAAAATATAAACAACGTACATAATACCGCCAATATTGTAAGCAATCATACAAAGTGGGAATAACGAAATGATAACCCCCGCTACTGGAATTAAGCCAAGCAAGAAAATCATTAACGCTAAACCTAATAATTGCGGGAATCCTAATATCCATAATGCGATAACTGAAAGAACACAGTTAACAACAGCAATTAAAAATTGCGCTTCGATTACCTTTCCAAATGAACGTGCAAATTTCTTTCCGAAGTACTCAATTTCAGTATAGAAAATTGCAAGCCTGCTTTCTTTAAACTTTGCAGTAAAACCAACAATACGAGATTTTTCTAGTAAGAAAAACAAACTTAAAATTAAAGAAAGTAAAACTTGAAGGCCAAATTTACCAACATTCGTAATCGATTTATACAAAATGTCTACGCCTTGTCCTACATATTTAGAAAGCTCCATATGATTGACAGCATTAACTGCATACTTAATTAGTTCACTATCTGGTGGGTTTCTTAAAAATACATTGAATTGGTAAATCAATTGTGAAATTTGTATCGTTAATACTGGTAAATATTTAAATAGCGTAATAGCAATTCCACCAATTAACATTACATATAGAAATGCTATAATAATTTTTCGATTAATAGGCATGAAATGATCTAATTTGCGGGAAATAAACTTTTGGAATCGATCCATTAAATACGTGAGAATAAACGTAATTAATATTAAATTCAACATACTTTGCAGCCCGTATAACACGAGAGCAAGTATTACTAATACGAGTAACCTCTGAAATCCTTTGCTTTGAAACAGGTTTTTTATTTGCATAATCGACGAATACTCTCTCCTGTCCTATAAACTAAAACGTTAATAAGTAGATTTCTCTCTCTTTTCTACTTTTAATTATTCATTCATATTAAGATTTTTATAAACTCATTATATGCCTATCTTAACAGGTATATAGTAGCTTACTTCTTATTTTACAATACAATGACCTAATTCAAAACGTATTCTACATAGTATTAATGAAGATTTAAGGAAACTTACATTTTTTTAAATAGGTCTTACCACTACTGTAACATAAAAAGCAAGCTATCAGTAGAAATCTGTCCTACAAATAGCTTGCTTTTCTTATTTTTTAAGTAAGTTTTACTATCCAATGAACGGCATAAACATTGGGATGACAACTACTGTTACAACCCCAACTACCGTTACAGCAATGCTTGCCATCGCTGCCTCTACCTCACCCATTTCAATTCCTACTGCAACTCCTAATGCATGGCCCGCTGTTCCAAGTGCTAAACCTTTTGCAATTGGATGCTTAACTCTAAATGTTTTTAAGAATAATGCCCCTAATGCGTATACGATAACTGCGTTGAAAATAACTGCAAACGATGTAATTGCTGGAATACCACCAATACTTTCTGAGATTGGTAACGCAATTGCTGTTGTTGCTGCTTGTGGTAGCATTGAATTCATTACTGCTGTATCTAAACCGATTGCTTTTGCGACAATGAACACGACAATTACTGAGCAAATAGATCCAACCACGATAGCCGATAAAATTTGCCACCAATATTTTTTCAACTTATCCACTTGTTTGTATAGTGGGATAGCGAATGCAATTGTTGCTGGTTCTAAGAAGAAACTAATCATTTTTCCGCCAGTATTATATTCTTCAAATGTAAAGTTACCTACCTTTAGAAAGACAATCCCTAATACCATCGCTACAAATAATGGTGTAAATAAGAAGAATCCTTTTGAATGCTTGAATAATAATGTTCCGATCCCGTATGCGATTAATGAAACGACGATTCCGAAATATGGAGTCATTGTGCTTGCCATATTCATTACCTCCTAACAATATATAAATGCAATGGTTACGCAACCTTTCCGTGCTTGCGTCCTTTATTTACTACTTTCAATTCTTTTGTATCTTCTGTTTCTTTTTCGTCTTTTCCTAAAATAAATTGTGCAAATAATCCTGTTACAGCGAGTAAAATAACTGTTGCTACAACAATTACAGTTACAATTTGTACAAAATATTGTCCCATTACACCAAGAGAATTAATAACTGAAATACCTGATGGGACGAACAGGAATCCGATAATACCTGTTAAAGCTGTTCCGAGTGATTCAACTTGCTCCAATTTAATAACTTTTAAACATAATAGACTAAATAAAATAACTAACCCGATTACCGATGAAGGCATCGGAATTGGTAAATGTGTTGCAATAATATTAGAAATTAACATAATAGCTGAGAATATGAATGCTTGTGATAAGAAACTATATACTTTTTTCGTACTCATTTTGGCCACCTCTTTCGATTTGGTACCTTTATTGTATAGGATATAAACGTCTAAGTAAGCGTTTACATATCAGAACGTCAAATATACAGAATCAGTTGCAAATATAAAAGGATGAAATACAAAAGCTGCTTCTTAAATACGAAGCAGCTTCTTGAGTTCTTTGGCATATGTACGGCTAACAGGTACTTTCGATCCTTCTTTCATGATTAAATTATAAGTAGAATTGAACCATGGCTGAATTTCAGTAATATGATTAATATTCGTAATAAAGCTACGATGGACGCGCATGAAGCTTGCTTGTGGTAACTTCTTCTCTAAAATTACAAGTGTATCATGTGTTACATATGTTTCCCTCATTGTTTTTACTGTTACTTTCCCATCTACAAGCCCTACATATATAATATCTTCAATATTCACAAGTACGATTGATTCTTCAATTGGTAATGCTAATTTATGCATCTCTGCTGTTACATCTGTCCCCTTTATTTCGTGCTTCGTTTCTATTTGCGCTTGTTTTTGTTTTTTATACTTCTTTAATGTTTGCACAATACGCTCTTCATCAAATGGTTTTAAAATGTAGTCTAACGCATCTACTTCAAATGCTTGCAACGCATATTGATCATAGGCAGTAGCAAATACAATTGCAGGTGGATTTTTCATCTTCTTTAATATATTCGCGATTTCAAATCCGTTATCATCGGATAATTGAATATCTAAAAACACAATATCTGGTCTACATTGCATTAGTTCTTCTAATGCGTCTTCCACACAATCAGCCTCACCAACTATCTCAACTTCTTTCGTTCTCTCTAATAAATACTTTAGTTCATCACGTGCTAACATTTCATCGTCAACTACTAATACTTTTAACACCTGGCTCTTCCTCCCCTACTTTTTTTGGAATAATAAAGGTAATCTCCGTCCCTTTATTTAATTCACTTTCGATATGAAGCATCGTTTCTTTCCCAAATAACCCAATAAGACGTTCATTAATATTATATAAAGCAGTTCCAGTCCCTTTCTTTGACGAAACTACCATCTTTCCTAATTGTTCTAAACGTTCTTCCTCAATTCCCTGTCCATTATCTTTTACTTCAAAATGAACCATACCCTCTTTTTCAAAAACATGCACTTCCACTTCGCATACTGGTTGCTTCTTCGGAAAAGCATGTCGCAATGCATTTTCAACCAATAGTTGAAGAACAAATGGTGGTACTAAAGTTGTCTTTAGCTCATCCTCAATATACATCTTTACCTCATACTTATTTGGGAACCTTGCTTGTTCTAGTGATAAGTATGCCTGTACATGGTTTAATTCTTGTTCTAGTGGAATCAATAACTGACGTGCTCCTTGCAAATTACAACGGAAATACACGCTAAGCTGTAATAATAACTTCCTTGCTTTTTCTACATCTGTTCGGCATAAAGCTGATACTGTATTAATCGCATTAAATAAAAAGTGCGGGTTAATTTGCGCTTGTAATGCTTTTATCTCCGCATCTTGAAGTAATTTACTTTGCAACTCAGCTTCGCCTAACTCTAACTGCGTGGAGAATATTTTTGCTAACCCTTCTGCTAATTCTTCTTCAACGCGACTTAACTGGTTAGAATTTTTGAAATACAGTTTTAATGTCCCTATCGTATTTCCATGTGAAGTTAGTGGAATAACAATAGCGGCTTGTAAGGGACAGCCTTCATGTTGGCAATTAATAACCTCACGTGATTTCGCCTTCATTATTTGCCCTGTATGTAAAACTTCTTTTGATAAACCAGTTATTAAACTATGTGAAGGAATATGGTGATCTGATGCTAATCCAACGTGCGCTAATATTTTCTCTGTATCTGTTAAAGATACCGCATCCGTTCCTGTAAAGCGGTGAATAATTTGTGCCACATGCTTACACGATTCTTCTGTTAAGCCTTGACGAAAATACGGTAACGTTTTATCAGCAATACGCAATACTTTATGAGTCTGAAGTGCTTTTGCATTCTCCTCCTGACGCAAAATAGCTTGTATCATAGAAAGTAAAATAAAACTTCCAAAACTATTTACAAGAATCATGGGTATCGCTATTGTTTTCACAACGCTAATTCCATCCTCTATAATTAATAAAATCATAAGCATTTCTAAAGATACGATAAAAACACTTAAAACTGCTGAAAACTTAGGAGTAATTGTACGGTTATATTTTTTGAAAATATATCCGATATAACCAGTTATAATCCCGGCTAAAATAGAAGAAATTGCACAGCTTAGCGCTGTCGTACCACCAAGCATATAACGATGAATACCAGCAATAAACCCCACTCCAACCCCTACGATAGGGCCACCAAGTAAGCCGCTAATACCAACCCCCATAATACGCGTATTCGCAATTGTACTTGACGAAGAAACACCTTGTAACCAATTTTCATTCATAATTGTATTTCCCGCTATTTCAATCCCAGTGTAATTGCTTACAATTGTAAATACCGAAAAAATACAAATAAGCTTAAGCTTATCTACATAGCCATCCTGTTTATGAAGGAGGCGCCTGAAAGTTTTAATATGAGAGAGTAAAAATCCTAAAATAACTATAAGTCCGACTCGTTCAATCATCATGAGTACTAAATTTAGCATCTTTGATTCATTCCTTTTTATTTAGTTAGTTTTATTATGGGAAAATAATGAAGTCGACGTCAAGAAGAACGAAATGTTTTTTGAAATATTTTACACATAATAACTTCCTCTTTATTTGACAATCCAATAGAAGAGTGCTAAAAATAAAGTAATATAATACAGTCCTTTAACCCAACCCCGTGAGGTTGAGAAGGAAGTCGGAATACAATATACGTATGTTCTTTTTTGGGGATACGTATGCTTTTTTGGCCTTCTCATCATATCAGGTGAGAAGGCCTTTTGTTATTCTTCCATAGCGACTGTAGAAAATAAGGAGGAGTAATAATGAACGTCACTACTGATGTACAACAAACAACAGAGGAGACGAAAGCGAAAAGGTATAAAACATTATTTGGTTCTGCGCTAGGATATGCAGCAGAAGGTTTAGATATGTTGCTATTATCTTTCGTACTTGTCTATATTTTAAAAGAGTTTCACTTAAGTCCTGTTGAAGGTGGAAACTTAACATTAGCTACCACAATAGGGATGTTAATTGGTTCTTATTTATTTGGATTTATTGCTGATTTATTCGGTCGTATTCGTACAATGGCCTTCACAATCTTACTGTTTTCACTAGCAACCGCACTCATTTATTTCGCAACAGACTACTCGCAATTATTAATTCTTCGCTTTTTAGTTGGAATGGGAGTTGGTGGTGAATTCGGAATCGGAATGGCCATTGTAACAGAAACATGGTCTAAAGAAATGCGCGCTAAAGCGACATCTGTTGTTGCACTTGGATGGCAATTTGGTGTACTGATTGCTTCACTCCTTCCAGCATTTATTGTCCCGTACTTTGGATGGAGAGCCGTTTTCTTATTTGGATTAATTCCAGCTTTACTAGCTGTCTATGTACGTAAAAGTTTAAGTGAACCGAAAATATGGGAGCAAAAACAACGCTACAAAAAGGAACTATTGCAAAAAGAAGCTTCAGGTAAATTAACAACTACTGAAGCAGAACAACTAAAACATATAAAAAAATTCCCACTTCGAAAGTTATTTGCCAATAAAAAAGTAACAATCACAACAATCGGTCTTATTATTATGTCATTTATCCAGAACTTCGGATATTACGGAATCTTCACATGGATGCCAACTATTTTAGCAAATAAATATAACTATACATTAGCAAAAGCAAGTGGCTGGATGTTCATTTCTACCATCGGTATGCTAATTGGAATTGCAATCTTTGGTATTTTGGCTGATAAAATTGGTCGTCGTAAAACTTTTGCAATTTATTATATTGGCGGTACAGTATACTGTCTCATTTATTTCTTCTTATTCACAGATTCAACATTATTATTATGGGGAAGTGCATTGCTTGGATTCTTTGCAAATGGAATGATGGGAGGATTTGGGGCAATTTTAGCTGAAAACTATCCTGCTGAAGCTCGCTCTACCGCAGAAAACTTTATTTTCGGTACAGGACGTGGGTTAGCTGGATTTGGACCTGTTATTATTGGCTTACTCGCTACAGGTGGCAACCTGCTTGGAGCATTGTCCCTGATTTTTATCATCTATCCAATCGGGTTAATTACAATGCTACTATGTGTACCAGAAACAAAGGGAAAAGTATTAGATTAAACGTAAAAGAGGAAGCATCTCATTTAAGATGCTTCCTCTTTTACGTTTTTATTTATCATTTATTTTGATTTACTAGCCTTCTGAAATAAGAATGCAGTTTTATCTTCTTCTTTTACAATACCTTGTTTTAATGCTAATTCTCCTGCAACTTTAGGCGCTAACCATAGCATTGGGAATAACAAAATTGATACCGGAACTGCCGTCACTACGATAAACGATTGTAGCGCATTAATACTTCCTTCACCCATATATAAAAGAATTGCTGCAACTGCTCCCATAATAAGCGACCAAAAAATTCGCAAACTAATTCTAGGATCTCCGTCTCCAGTCACTGCCATTGAAATGGAATACGCCATTGAATCTCCTGTTGTCACTACAAATAAAATTGTTAATAAAAGAAATGCTGGTCCAATAATATTAGAAAGTGGCAGTTGCCCTGTAATTGCAATCATAGCTGCCGGCATACCAGATTCACTTAATGCGTCCGAGATAGACCCAGGATTCATTAACTCATAAAACACACCTGATCCACCTAATATAGTAAACCAAAACGTTGTAATAATAGGTGCGATAATTCCAATTGCAACGATGATTTCTCGAATCGTTCTCCCTCTTGAAATTCGACTCACTAAAATTGCCATCATTGGTCCGTATCCAATAAACCATCCCCAGAAAAAGATTGTCCAAGATCCTAACCAACTTGTATCACCACGGTATGTGCTCATCGGTATAAACTCACTTACATAAAATCCAAACGAAGAAACAAACGAATCAATAATAAATCCACCTGGCCCAAATAGTAATATGAATGCCATTAACAAAATTGCCAATCTAACATTTAAATTACTTATAATTTGAATCCCTTTATCAATACCTGTTACTGCCGATATGGTAGACACGGCCACTACACAAACAATAATTGCTAATTGAGTAGTAAACACATCAGAAATTCCAAATAATTCTTGTAATCCATAACTTGCTTGCAAACCTAAAAATCCAATTGGGCCAATTGTACCTGCAGCTACTGCAATAATTGCAGCTGCATCAATTATCGTTCCAAGCAGGCTCTTTCTTAATTTTTCCCCAAAAATAGGATATAAAAGCGTTCGAGGTTTTAGCGGCATACCTTTATGATAATGTCCATACATCATAACTACCGCACTAATTGTGCCTAAAATCGTCCATGCTAAAAATCCCCAATGCATATAACTTTGTGCTAAAGCAGGCATGACTGCTTCTTTCGTTCCAGCAGATATACCATCATGTATTGGTGGCACCGTCATCAAATGGTACATTGGCTCTGCTGCTGCCCAAAAAACGCCACCTCCGGCAAGTAATGTAGACATAATAATAGCAAGCCATTTTGCCGTACTAATCTCAGGTTTTTCTAATCCCCCAAGTTTAACTCTCCCATATTTCGAGAACGCCATACACATTGCAACAACAAATGTACCTAATAATAAAACTTGCCAGAATGCACCGAAATATTTAATTGAAAAAGCGAAACTGTTATTAATCGTACTCTCTACATAATCCTTGTTCAAAAAAACTGCAATTACAAATAATAAAAGTGAACCACCACTAATAATAAATACAGGCCAATCAGTTTTTCGACTCTTCATCCTCATTTATACTTCCTCCTTCCTCAGCAATCTAAAAAAACAACTTTATTATGTTTTATTGTTTAAACCCAAAACACAATAATTATATATGCATAACATTTTATCGACTTCCCACATACTTATGTTGTCCCTAAAAATATGCCAAATCCCTTATTAAAAAGAAAAAATCTCTTTCTCTTACATAAAAAAGCAAAACAAAAGACCTTATATTTCTATAAGGTCTTCGAAACAGAAATTTGATTATAACATAAGGAACTCCTTGGTTCAAAAAGCCTCTTCCAAAAATAACCGAGAGTAAAGGCTTCCATTTGCTACATAACAGTAATTAAAAAAAATTATATTTTGCAAAAAAACCTACACTAAATATTATTTATGAAAGAAATTCGGCTTCAAAATTTCATTGGGATACGGTTTATGATAAATGTGAGTGGTAGCTGGAGATAATGGTGGAATAAGCCACACCCAATTACCTGTTACAACTCGACCACAAGCAGCTTCTTGCTTCTCAAATTGCTGAAATTGTTGTGCAGCAGTATGGTGGTCAACGATACTAACTCCTTGTTTTTTAAAGGAGTGTAGTACGGCAATATTCAACTCGATTAGCGCCTTATCTTTCCATAAAGTACCGTTTCTCGATGTATCTAAATCCATCATCTCCGCAACAGCCGGAAGTAAATTATAACGATCATGATCCGCTAAGTTGCGCGCCCCAATTTCTGTTCCCATATACCATCCATTGAACGGAGCAGCTGTATAAGAAATACCACCAATTTCTAAGCGCATATCTGAAATCATTGGAACCCCATACCATTTTGCTCCAAGTGATGAAATAGGATATTCTGGGTGTTCAATCGGCACTTCTTTTACTTCTTCTCTCGGAATTTCTTTATATGTAGGTACCTTCCCGTTTATAGAAAACACAAGTGGCAATACATCGAAATTCGTACCTTCTCCTTTCCAGCCAAGCTCCTTACAAAAGTCCGTAAATGTAGCGGAATGAGAGTCACCAATCACTCCCATTTCTGTTTTATATCCTGCATATCGAATCAATTGGTGATTATAAATTCGTATATTATTTTCCTCACCTTGATATTGCTTAAAAATCGTAATGGTTGGTTTAACTTTCCCGTCGTTCGTTGCATATTTAATATGATGAATTAATGCATTATATACACCCTCTTCATCATTTACTTCGCGCGCATCTAATATGTGCATCTTACTCCAAAATAGTCTCCCAATACATCTATTACTGTTACGCCATGCCATTCGTGAACCATGAACAAGTTCTTCAAATGTATGCTCATATGTCCCTGTCTTCTCTACCTCAATTTGAATTTCTTTTATACGTTCTTCTATCAATTGTTCTTTATGAAGCTCCTTATAACAAATCGTAATAAAATTACTTGCTTCCTCTATTAATTGTTTCGTTTTACTCATAAACAATCTCCTTCTATTTCAACAAAACCCTGCTACTTTACAGTATAAGCAAAAAGGATAGGAGTCACAAATGAAAGTGAGAGTGTTACTTTTATTGTAATATTTTTCAGAAAATTAATAAACTTACTATTGACTTATATGAAAAACGGGTGTATTTTTGACTCAGGTAAAGTATTTTTACCTAGAGCAACTTTTTAAATAGAAAGGAGGTAATGTTGTGTCTTCATTTCAATTGCCAAAGCTTTCATATGACTATGATGAACTAGAGCCACATATCGATAGCAATACACTTTCCATTCATCATGGAAAGCACCATGCGACATACGTAAACAATTTAAATGCTACTTTAGAAAATTATACTGAATTACATAATAAATCTTTAGAAGAATTGCTATGTAATTTAGATGCTTTACCGAAGGAAATTGTTACAGCTGTACGAAATAACGGTGGTGGTCACTATTGTCATAGTCTTTTTTGGGAAGTGATGAGCCCACGAGGTGGCGGTGAGCCTAATGGAGACGTTGCAAAAGTAATTGATTATTATTTCAATACCTTTGACAACTTAAAAGATCAAATTTCCAAAGCAGCTATTAGTCGTTTTGGAAGTGGCTATGGATGGCTTGTTCTTGACGGTGAGAAACTCTCTGTTATGAGTACACCAAATCAAGATACGCCTTTGCAAGAAGGGAAAATCCCCTTACTCGTAATTGATGTATGGGAACATGCTTATTATTTAAAGTATCAAAATCGGCGCCCCGAGTTTGTTACCAACTGGTGGCATACGGTAAGCTGGGACCAAGTAAACGAGAAGTATTTACAAGCAATTCAATCGCAAAAACATTAGTCGTACGTATAAGGTAAATTTGGTAATGTAAAATCAGTATTGTCGAAATCCTCCAGAATCCCCCGGATTGCCACCGGGGGATTTATGATTACTTCATTGTATTTATATAATGTTTTAAAACATTTTTTATTTCTATTTTCAGCTCTCGGAACAAAAATCCGAATTCACGAGCCTTTCCATTATGTAACGTACAGTTAGTTACCTCATTATAAGGAGCTATATTTTCCCCAGCTTCCTGGATAAGTGCTTTTATTCCCGTCTTCTCTTCTATGAAATGAATAATTTCTTCCATAGAAACTCCCCCGTTACTACAGGCGTTAATTGGTCCTTTCACATTTTCCATTCCGCACCAAGCTAGAAACTCTCCTGCCTCTTTTTCATGTATAAATGACAAAGTTCCATCTACATGATCCACAACGATAGGTTTTTGGTTCACAACACATTCAACGTAAAATTGTAACCTTTTCGTATAATCATTTTCTCCAATAACAACTGGAAAACGCACTGTAACGACTGGGAATGTTGCATATTGAAATAAAACCGCTTCGGCTAATCGCTTTCCTTCACTATAATTAAAATCATTCCTATCTCCATATGTAATTGCATATTCGTATGGATTAAAGTCCTCTTCTAACAAGCTTAATGCAGGTTCATAGACAGCCATTGAAGATGTCATAATATACTTCTTCGTTTTTCCTTTTAAAACTTCACATACCATTTTCGCTGCATTTGAACTATAGCATAAATTATCGTATACAATATCATAACTTTTTCCTTCTAGACGCTCTTCTAGTAGTTTTCCATCTTCTCTATCGACAATTATTCTTTTTACTGCGTTACCAAAAGAATCTTCAGTAACTCCCCTCGTGGCAATTGTTACATCGTGTCCAGCTTGCAAAAGGTACTCTACTAAATGTTTACCAAAAAATCTTGTTCCTCCTAGCACCAACACTTTCTTCAATTTCATCATCCCCATTTTTGCAATTTATAAAATACTACTTCTTTTATTATAAAAGGCTACTATATAAAAAAGCATGAAATCAGTTTAACGATTCCATGCTTTTATGCAGATAATATATTAACGGACTCTATATTTAAAAATACAATAACAAAAGTACAAAATAGAAATTACTGATACATAAACCCATAGTTCATATACAAATCCCTCTCCCCACACTCCCATAAAATAAAATAGTGAAGGTAAAGTCAATGTTACCCATGATTGTACGAAGGCGATTCTTCCGAGATATTGATTAATATTCTTTTTTTGTGTATTTAGCACAAAGAATAAGTACCAAAGTAATGCCCACATAAACCATGTTAACGCATTAACAACATCATGAAATTGAACAAATGAAACAACCATATAGAATAAGGCTATAATTGCTACCCAAATACAAAACCATCCTAGACCACTACTATCCATTCCCTTTATAAAAGTAACACCTACATATAAATAGGTTAATCCAAATAAGAAAGTAGCCGCATATGAATACACTGTCCAATTGCTTTGGTCAGAAATCATGATCAAATAAAACGGAATAATAATTTGTAGTGCACCCACAAATAAATTAAAAACACCCGCACTTTTCATCTCTGCTTTCCCTAATATAACAAGACTATTTAAAAATAAAGCTGCCCCTGAAAGTAATAATCCTACATAACCCATATATATTCGTGTGAAAATCTTTACCTTTCACACTTTTAACCTCCCCACACTATAAAGTGATACTTATATTATTTTTCTTCCCATTTAAAACTACATACATAATTTTTCATCCGGATAAGTCAGACCTCCTACTTCAAAAAAGGAGCGAACTTAAAACGCTTTCAATAATAAATAATCCTATCAAAACATGAACTAGGATGCCTTGATTATAAACGGACTCTAGCGATGATACAAGTGTTGGAATACATTTCAATAATACGCTTTCAATTCCCATAAAAAATGAATAAAATAATACATTCCTCTATCTCATTCTACTACCTTCTAGCATAAGATATTGTAAAATCATATCATTTTAAGAAAGGTTTGATATTTATGCCTCTTCATTATCCAAATCATTCTGTTTTTCACTCTACAGGTGTGTTAACAAGAGAGCCTGCAACTATTTCAGCAGTCATAAACATTGTAAATTTAGATGCATATTACGCTCACTATGTAAATATAGAAGTGTGGGATTGGTCTAATTATTCTAATCCTGTAAAGTTACCTGTATTAATTGGTGAAAATACAGAAGTAGAATTCCCATATGTTTTACAAGGCAATCATCTCGCAGTCTTTTATGCTAATTTAGATGAGACTATTGATTTGTATGAAATACGTATTTCTTATCCCGCTCACTCCAATATTATTGCAAATTGTTTCGGACGAAGTCTCCCACCATATACAAGTCAAGAGGGAAACACAGTATATCACAAACAACTTGTTCGAATTCATTAATTCCTCCTATTATGTAATAGGTGGTGGTCCGTAATACATTCTTTCTTATGAGAAAATTGTATTACGGACCTAAAGCGCGATAGTACCCCTTAACAGTTTTTGATTGTTTCAAATCCTCAATTTAGTATAAGGAATAGGCTTGAATCAAAACCTTTAATTTCTTTTAATAAATTTACATATGCTTGTTGAAATTGCTCTTGTGTTGCTGGCTGATCATAAAGTAAAGCCTTAATCAGTTGGGGTTTTACAGGCAGTTGATCCCTCATCTATATCCTTTCCGATAATTTTCCTTATTTATAACAATACCTTTACTGACATTGAAAATATCGATTCCTACACGTGTCGCCAGTCAAATATTCCTATAAAACAGCGAACGTTCTTTTCTAGGTTAGGTAATAAACTTAATAGAAAATGAATATAAAAAATGACCTCTTGCTTTTATGCAAAGGTCATTTTTTTATTCATCATTAAACTTCTAAATAGCCATTTTTATTATTTGATTGCCATTTCCAAGAATCTGCACACATCTCTTCTAATCCGCGTATTGCCTCCCAGCCTAATTCACGCTTTGCTTTCGATGCATCAGCAAAACATACTGCCACATCACCTGGGCGACGCTCTGTAATTTTATAAGGAACTTTCTTGCCCGAAACTTTTTCAAATGCTTCAACCATCTCTAGTACACTATAGCCCATGCCTGTGCCCAGGTTATAAGCATCTACTCCTGTTGTACTCAGTACTTTCTCAAGCGCCTTTACGTGACCATTTGCTAAGTCCACAACATGGATGTAATCACGGACTCCTGTTCCATCTTTCGTTGGATAGTCATTTCCGAATACACTTAATTCTTTTAACTTACCTACTGCTACTTGCGTTACATATGGCATTAAATTATTTGGGATTCCATTTGGATCTTCTCCGATACGCCCACTTTCGTGTGCACCAAATGGATTGAAATAGCGAAGTAATGCGATACTCCATTCTGCATCTGCAAATGCTACATCACGCATAATTTGCTCAATCATTAATTTCGTTTGACCATATGGATTTGTTGCACTTAATGGAAACTCCTCCGTAATCGGTGACGTTTCCGGGATACCATATACAGTTGCAGATGAACTAAAGATCATCTTCTTCACATTATGCTTCTGCATCACTTCACATAGCACTAATGTGCTTGTAATGTTGTTATGATAATACGTTAACGGAATTGCTACTGATTCCCCTACAGCCTTAAATCCTGCAAAGTGAATAACAGCTTCAATTGTATTTTCTTCAAAAATCGTATCAAGTGCTTCTCGATTTAAAATATCTTCTTTATAAAATGTAAACTGTTTTCCTGTTATATCTTTCACTCGATTTATAGACTCTACTGAGCTGTTCGAAAGATTATCTACTACTATAATTTCGTAACCGTTTTTTAGTAATTCTACGCATGTATGACTACCAATATATCCTGCTCCACCTGTTACAAGTATTGCCATAATTATAGTCCTCCATATTTCATTCATTATAAACTTCTCAAAGTATATCACATATTTCTTATCATATGTTTATTATGCGAACACAGAAACTTACATTTTATACCATGATTATTTTGTACAATACACGATTCCAATCAGGTAATAAAAAAACGCCACATAACAGACATCGCGTGGCGTTTTTTGATCAAATTACGTAACAATATACACTTAGAAAATGCGCAAGACTACCTAATAATACAAAAACATGAAAAATTTCATGATGTCCCATATATTTAAACTCTAGCCATTTTGGCTTTGTGCCATAAATAAATCCACCAATTGTATAAAAAATGCCCCCAAGTACTAAGAAAACAATACCTCCTGTACTTAAATTCTCAGCTAACGGTGCAAAGAACAAAACAATTAACCAACCCATCGTAATATAAATTGCTGTCGATAACCATCTTGGACAATTAAACCAAAACATTTTAAACACAATACCACAAATCGCAGTTGCATAGACTAAACAAAATAATAGCAAACCACTTGCTGAATTTAATGTAATTAAGCAAAAGGGTGCATATGTACCTGCAATTAATATAAAAATCATAGAATGATCTAGCTTCCTAAAGAAGTAAATAACACGTTCATTGGCCACAACACTATGATACACAGCTGACGACGTATAAAGGACCATCATTCCAATACCAAACAAAATAACAGCTGTAATTGCAGCAAATGATGGCATCTTAATAGAAACTTTCACAAGCATGGCTAATAAGGCAATAAATGATAATATCGCTCCACCTAAGTGAGTAAATGCGTTAACTGGTTCCCTTACATAAGCATTCATAATAACACCCCTCATATAATTACATGTAGTTTTAATAACTACATGTAATTATATACACATTTCTTTTTGAGGTCAACATTTACAATTCATTTGTTTCGTAATACCATATTTAAAGATATATTAAACATTAAGTTCCACTAAGTTATAAAAGTGAGGGATTCTACGTGGAAAATATAAATGAATTACTTGAGACATTACATTTAGAAAAAAATATTAAACTTGAGGATATTCCAAATGTTGACTTATATGTAGACCAAGTTGTCCAACTATTTGAGAATACTTATGCAGATACAACGAGAACTGATGATGAAAAAGTATTAACAAAAACGATGATTAATAATTACGCAAAAGGAAAACTATTCATCCCTATCAAAAATAAAAAGTATTCAAAAGAGCATATGATTTTAATTAGCCTAATTTACCAATTAAAAGGAGCTCTCTCCATTAACGACATAAAAAGTTCATTAGAAAATATAAATGACTCCTTATTAAACGATGATTCATTTGAATTAAATGCGGTATATAAAAATTATCTTGCTCTTACTGAAAGCAATGTCGAAAGCTTTAAACAAGACGTAAATAAACGTGTTACAGAAGTAAATGAGATTTCTTCCTTAGAAGATACAAAGCTAGAAAAATTTCTACTACTAACATCCTTCGTGACTATGAGTAATATGTATAGACGTTTAGCAGAGCAACTAGTTGATGATTTGAAAAAATCATAAATAAAAAACTATCCACCTATTAAAGTGGATAGTTTTTTATTTATTTAATTGCCTCATGAACTTTTAATTGTTTCCCTTTAATCGTTGTAGTCTTCATGACTTTCAAGACAAGTGGTCCTTTTCCATTTAATATTTCAACGTAAGAAACGTTATCTTGTATCGTAATAATACCTATATCTTCTGCTGTAACACCTTTAATTTTAGCAATTGTACCGACGAAATCTACCGCTCTAATTTTCTTTTTCTTCCCGCCATTAAAGTACAGCTTCATAATGCCTTTGTTTATGTCCGCATTTTTATCTTTCTTTATAATTGGTTTAGCATGTATCTTTTCTTCAAATGCAGCTTTCTCTTTCATAACTTCTTCTTTTGAAGGTCCAATTGCCTTTGGAATTTCAAAACCAATATACTCCTCAATCTCTTCTAAAAATCTATTTTCATATGGTGTTATAAATGTAATAGCTTTTCCACTATTTCCAGCTCGTCCCGTTCTTCCAGTACGATGTACATAGCTTTCTTTTTCAAGTGGAATATCATAATTAATAACATGTGTAATATTATCAATATCAATTCCTCTCGCAGCCACGTCTGTTGCTACTAAATAACGGAACTTTCCTTTTCTAAAATCATCCATAACTTCAAAACGATCTTCCTGTACCATACCACCGTGTATTTTGTCACAAGGATAATTAACTCGTTTTAGCTGTCTATATACATGATCTACGTTTTCTTGTGTACGACAAAAAATAATACAACTGTCTGGATTTTCAATTATAGTTACATCCTTAAGAAGTGAAAGCTTCTCTTCTTCCCTTACTTCAAAAAGAGTATGTTCAATTTTATCCGTTGTAATCCCGGCCGCTTTAATTTCAATATGAATTGGTGAATTCATATATGTACGAGATAATTTTTCAACATCTTCTGGAAGTGTTGCTGAAAATAACATTGTCATTCTTTTTGTAGGTAATTCATCAATAATTGCCTCTACTTGATCGATAAAGCCCATATTTAGCATCTCATCTGCTTCATCAATAACTAAATACTTCAAACACTCTAAAGAAAGGGTACCCTTTTCAATATGATCCAACACACGACCAGGAGTCCCAACTACAATATGTGTCTTTTGCTTTAATTCTAATTTTTGACGTGCAAATGGAGATTTTCCATAAACTGCCGCAGCCTTAATCCTTTTGAATCGACCTATATTTGTAATATCTTCTTTTACCTGCACCGCAAGCTCTCTCGTTGGTGTTAAAACTAATGCTTGTGGTTTATTCTCTTCCCACTCCACCATTTCACAAAGTGGAATACCAAATGAAGCTGTTTTTCCACTTCCAGTCTGAGACTTCACAACAAGGTCCTTCTTTTGTAATGCGACTGGAATAACCTCACCTTGTACTTCTGTTGGATGATCATATCCTAACCCAGTAAGTGCCCTTACAATTTCCTTACTTAATTTATAATCAGAAAAACTTTTTTTACTCATATATTAACCTCATTTTATTATGTATTATTTTCTTTTTTATCTTTTGTATACGTTACTATCACCCTACTTATTATACTTGAAACCTTACATAAAAAGGTGGTTCATGCCAGATTCATCTTTTTATATAGAAATAAACCTTATCATTTCATATATTGTTCAACTAATTGATAACATCTTTTGCTCGTATTGTTAGCATTAACCCTTTTATAGTATCCTCCATCCCACTCCAAAAAATAAAAAGAATACATACAACCTTTTATAATTATCTCAATTTTTCAACCCTTACCATAAACGAACAATATAAATAAAAATACATTTTAAATTCGTTTTTAACGTTATTTTTTAGATATAAAATCTACTTTTTCAAAAAACGTTAAGAAATCCTTTGACTTCTTAATAAAAATAATGTAAATTATCCTATGGACGAACATTTTTGATTAATAAAAATAAAATATTCGTATTTTAGGGGTGTAAATGATGGAAAACGTATTCGACTATGAAGATATTCAATTAATTCCTGCAAAATGTATTGTAAATAGCCGCTCTGAATGTGATACAACTGTCACTTTAGGAAAACATAAATTTAAATTACCTGTCGTGCCTGCAAATATGCAAACGATTATTGATGAAAGAATCGCAACTTATTTAGCTGAAAACAATTACTTCTATATCATGCATCGTTTCCAACCAGAGAAACGAATCTCATTCATTAGAGATATGCAATCACGTGGATTAATCGCTTCTATCAGCGTTGGTGTAAAAGAGGACGAATATGAATTCGTACAACAATTAGCTGCTGAGCAACTTACACCTGAATATATCACGATTGATATCGCACACGGTCATTCTAATGCTGTGATCAACATGATTCAACATATTAAAAAACATTTACCAGAGAGCTTCGTTATCGCTGGAAACGTTGGAACTCCAGAAGCGGTAAGAGAATTAGAAAATGCTGGTGCTGATGCAACAAAAGTTGGTATTGGACCTGGTAAAGTTTGTATTACTAAAATTAAAACAGGCTTCGGAACTGGTGGTTGGCAGCTAGCTGCACTTCGCTGGTGTGCGAAAGCTGCAAGTAAGCCAATTATCGCTGATGGTGGTATTCGTACACACGGCGACGTAGCTAAATCTATTCGATTTGGGGCAACTATGGTCATGATCGGTTCTCTATTCGCTGGTCACGAAGAGTCTCCAGGGGAAACAATTGAAAGAGATGGCAAACTTTATAAAGAATACTTCGGTTCTGCTTCTGAATTCCAAAAGGGTGAGAAGAAAAACGTTGAAGGTAAGAAAATGTTCGTTGAGCATAAAGGTTCTTTAGAAGATACGTTAATCGAAATGGAACAAGATCTTCAATCTTCTATCTCTTACGCTGGTGGAACAAAATTAGATGCCATTCGTACTGTAGATTATGTTGTCGTGAAAAACTCGATTTTCAACGGCGATAAAGTATATTAATCCTTAAATTTAAAAAGAAGGACAAGCATAGAAGTGCTTGTCCTTCTTTTTCATATATAAAAATATAAAATATTTTTATTTTACTGAATTTTCTAGTATCATGTTTTTAGATAGTCTTAATAAGGAGGAGATACGACTTGAAAAATGTAATGGAAAATCGCCTTAATCGCGCAGAGGTGCCTGCTGAACTAACATGGGATTTATCCGATTTGTATAATTCTGATGCCGAATGGCATACCGCATTAAACGTATTAGAAAATGATATACAGAAACTTGATACATTTAAAGGACGTTTACATACTAACTCCACAACTTTATTAAATTGCCTACTTTTAGAAGAAGAGCTTTTAATGACGTTAACAAAACTGTACTCATATGCAAATTTAAAAGAATCTACTGATCGTACAAATCCAGTTATTCAAGCGAACTCTTCCAAAATCTCTGCTTTATGGACGAAAGTACATACTGCACTATCCTTTATCCATAATGAAATTCTCTCACTTGAAGAAGGAACAATTGAAAAATATTTAACCGAAGAAACAAAACTTGAACCTTTCCGTAAATCGTTACTAGAAATACTACAAAAAAGGCAGCACACACTCTCTCCTGAAACAGAAGAAGCACTTGCTGCACTTGGCGAAGTTCATAGTTCTCCATACAAAATTTACGGCATGACTAAATTAGCCGATATGGATTTCACTTCTATACAAGACGAACAAGGAAACGAACTTCCTGTTTCATTCTCATTATTTGAAAGCAAATATGAATTTTCTTCAAGCACATATATACGTCGAAAAGCATATTCATCATTTGTTTCCACACTAAAACGATATAAAAATACAATTGCCACAACATATGCTACTGAAGTAAAAAAACAAGTAACACTTTCTCATTTACGTAAATATGAATCCGTTACCCATATGCTATTAGAACCACAAAGAGTTCCACTTGAAATGTATAACAACCAACTTGATATTATTTATAAAGAATTAGCACCTCATATGCGCCGTTTTGCAGATTTAAAAAAGAAAGTATTAGGACTCGATCAAATGCTTTTCTGCGACTTACATGCACCTTTAGATCCTGAATTTAATCCAACTATTACTTATGAAGAAGCAGGCATGCTCATTCAAGATTCTTTAAAAGTATTAGGCGATGAATATAGTTCCATAATTGAAAAAGGATTCAAAGAAAGATGGGTAGATCTTGCAGATAACGTAGGCAAATCAACAGGGGCATTTTGTTCAAGTCCATACGGCTCTCATCCTTATATTTTAATTACATGGCAAAATACGATGCGTGGATGCTTCACATTAGCGCATGAATTTGGACATGCCGGTCATTTTTATTTGGCAAATAACAACCAGCGCATTATGAATGTACGCCCATCTATGTACTTTGTTGAAGCACCATCAACTATGAATGAATTACTATTAGCTCAGCATTTACTAGCGACTACTGACGATAAGAGAATGCGCAGATGGGTCATTCTACAACTACTCGGCACATATTATCACAACTTTGTTACTCATTTACTTGAGGGTGAATATCAACGTAGAGTATATGCTCTAGCAGAAGAAGGACAGGCCCTTACAGCTACAACTTTAACTGAAATTAAAACAAATGTCCTTTCGACATTCTGGGGAGATTCTGTAGAAATCGATGAAGGTGCGGGCTTAACTTGGATGCGTCAGCCTCATTATTATATGGGTCTATATTCTTACACATATTCCGCAGGCCTCACTGCATCTACTGCAGTAGCTCAAATGATTAAAGAGGAAGGACAACCTGCTATTGATCGCTGGTTAGATGTGCTTCGCGCTGGTGGTACAATGAAACCACTTGAACTAATGAAACATGCCGGAGTAGATATGTCAAAACCAGATGCAATCCGTAAAGCCGTTTCTTACGTTGGCTCATTAATTGATGAATTAGAGCATTCTTATCAAGGATAAAAAATAAGCCCTCGCTTTATGAGGGCTTATTTCATATTTATTTTCCAAACCTTTTGCGATATCCACATTTCCTGCAAAGCTCTTCAACTGCAACTCTTTTCGAAAATCCATCGACAATATTTGTTGCTCTTTCACCTTCTATAATGTTAGAAAATGAATCATTATTAATATTCCCAAGGTTAATAATCCCTTCACCATCTAAACAGCAAGGAATAACTGTTCCATTCGCTAAAATACCCGCTTGATTACGAAGTCCATGACAGAATCCTTTCCCATCATCCTCTTCTTCATGTAATGCTGGCCACTGGAATTCATAGTCTTGATTAATAAAGACACGTTCTGCAATTTTTATACCTTTTCCTGGTGTAAGCTTCTCTTCAATTTGATAAGATAGATCAAATTCATTTTCAATTATGGATAATAACTCTCTATTTTTCTGGATTTCAGCATTTGTTTTATTATCCTGAGTTAAATTCCATAACCTTAACGATACAATTAAATCTGATTGACTCGTTGCTTCCCTAATGAAGGAAAGTATACTCCTTACATAGCCCTCTTTATCTTGCGAACCTGGGTGTCCATCAAAACTATGCAGTGAAAAATTCATTTGTCTTAACGCAGGCTTATTTAACAGTCTATGCCTTCTCTTATTAATTAACGTTCCGTTCGTTGTAATATTAACTTTAAACCCTTTTTCATGGCTTAAGTCTAATAGTTGATCTATTTTTGGATGGAGCAACGGCTCACCCTTCACGTGCAAATAAATGTAGTCTGTGTGAGGTTTAATTTGGTCTAATCTTTTAGAAAAATCCTCTACAGAAATGAATTGCTTCTGCCTTTCCGTCGGCGGACAAAAGCTACACGCAAGATTACACACACTCGTAATCTCCAAGTAAAACTTCTTAAACTTCTTCACCTTTAATTCCTCACTTCTCTAACTACTTATACTTTTTCCTCTTCATATTACAGCATATTTTTATGGAAATAGAAACATACTTATTTTAGGAAATCTACATACCATCTAATAATGTTTAAAAGACCATCGGTAATTTTTGTCCAATGGTCTTTCCCACTATTAATTATCTTTAACCTCTTTTACATACTCCCATGTTTCACCTTGATTTTTTGATTGATAAAGTATACTACTATTACCATTGTAGTCTCCATCTGCTCCTTGCCCTACTAGCATGTTAAAAACTCCATCCTTCTCATAAGGCAGATTAGGAAAATCAAACGGATTTATTACCTGTCCACTTTCTAGTTTCACTTCATAATTTGTATAGCTCAACTTTTTAAAAGTTATACCACCATCATCTGTACGGTATAACCCCCCTTCATTTCCAGAGGGTCTGGCTGCCCTTAAAAATCCGAGCTTTTCATTAAAAAAGATGATTCCTGATGCACTACCGACCGCTTCATTGAAAGGGTCTTCATTTATAACTCCCCATGTTTCCCCTCCATCAATTGTCTTGCTTAGTGAATAAAAGGTGCTCCCTAATGCTTTATCTGTGACATCTAGTTTATAACCAACTTCTTTTGAAAAGTAGAATTGCTCATTATTATTAGTTAAATCCTTCTTTTTCTTTTTAGAACTACTTTCCTTACTCCAATTTGGGTCACCTAGTAAATTATATCTAGCAGGTACTACCTCTTTCTCTTTTCCAGGGATAAATATAGATACCGTATATCCAATTATTTCGGACTTTGCTTCTTCAAGCTTCTCTAATTTCCCATCTTTATTAATATTAATAATTCCTTCTCTGTTGTAACCCCAGTTCCTTTTCCCATAATAGACCAGCCCATACTTATCTTCATTCCACTTACTTACAGTTTGTTTAACTGGAATGGCTTGAACTGTTTTAATTAAAGGTTTTACTAATTTATCTTCATTATAATCAGCGTTAACATACCCATTTAATCCTACAAAAATATCTTTTGATTTATTTTTATTATAAGATATTAAGTAGCTTTCCTCTTTTCCAGCAGCATTTTTCCCATAAAGAAAAGTATCAAATGATGTAATTGTTCCATCTGATTTAAATTCCAAAGTAAAATCATCCGACATATATAACTTCTTTGGCAAAGTATATTTCTTATTTATATCTTCAAAAATGCCCTCTACACCATACTTATATATATTATCACGCTCAAGTTTAACTGATCTTTCGTTTTTTACGCTTTCTATAAACCATGCTAGTTTACCGCCATAATTCGTTGCACTTTTATAAATTTTTATCCCATAAAAAGACGTTATAAGGATAAGAATTATAACAGAAATGTATTTCCATCCCTTTACATTTAATAATTTGGATGATTCGCGTTCCCTATTTTTCACAATTTTAATTGTAGTAAATATAATAATAAGTATTAGAAATACTATAGATAATAACCAAATATAAATATTATTATTCATTCTCCCATACATACATAATAAAGCTAATTCATAACAAAAAATCCAGTATACGATTATTACTAATGGATTTTTTATTAATGATACCAATATTTTTTTCATATCTTCCTTAAATATGTTAATCCCCCCTAAGTACATCTAATACTTCTTTTTTCCTATATTGAGTATACTTGATTTCACCAGGCACTTGCATACCCCATATTTACTGTACATCTTCATTACATATCAGTTAAATCTAAAATAATAAAATGCGTATAAAAAAGCACTCTATCTTGTAAAGATAAGTGCTTTTTTCTTGATTATATTTTTTATTCAATATACAGCCAATAATACTTCATGTTAATACACGAGGCATGATTAATTTCGGATCAATATTTATGATACAGTTCACCGTAACTAATATAAATAAGGTTATTTTTTATTATTTTTATAATTAAATTTAACGAAAAAGGTAGTGCCCTCCGACCCTGTTTGAATTTCTATTTTTGCATTATGGCGGGCAGCAATAGCATAACATACACCTAACCCTAACCCCAACCCAGTTCCATTATCTTTGGTCGTGTAAAATGGCGTACCCAGTTTCTCCAATACTTCAGGCCTGATACCTTTTCCTTGATCCCGCACTGCAAGCACCACACAATTTTGACCTTCCTTGTAGGTGCTAATGGTTAGAACCTTCCCTGTATTCATCGCTTCTAAGCCATTACGATATAGATTCATTAATAATTGCCGTATCTCATTACGATTTAAAAGTAATTCCGGAATGTCATTTGTATCGACTTGAATATATTTATTTTGATTATACGTATCAATCTTTATTAAAGGAATAATATCGCGGATAATTGAATTTAAATCTAACATCTGCAAATCCAATTTCCTTGTATTACCCATTGAGAGAAATTCAGTAATAATAGAATTGGCACGGTTAAGTTCTTCAATCATTAAATGAAAGTACTTATTATGTTTCTCATAGGTATTCTCTTCTTTTAATAACTGCAAAAATCCTAGTACCGTTGTCATTGGATTTCTAATTTCATGGCTGATACCTGCTGCCATTTGCCCTATTAAATCAATGTTAGATAATCTTTTCAATTCCTGTTCATATTTCTTTTTTTCCGTTATGTTTTTAAAAATACAACAAATACCATCATCATACGGGTATGCAATAACTTCGTGCCAATATTCATCTGCAGTAGAAAAAAATTCGAAATGAACTGTAGTTCGATCTGACATCGCACGATGAAATTCCTTATACATAACTGTGTCGATGTCACTCGGGAAAACATCCCATATACTCTTTCCTAATACATCTTTTGCTGTTTTTCTTTGCGGAAAATATTGATACTTATTTACGTACGTAAATTTCCATTTATTATTTAAAGTAAAGAATCCATCCGTAATACATTCAATCACACTTGTAACTTTTTCATTAGCAGCAGCTAGCTCTCCCGTTCGCTCTTCCACTATGCTTTCTAGTTGATCCATATATAACACATTTGAAAACGTAGGGGCTGTGGCATCAACGATAGATTTTGCTAGTTGAATTTGAGAATTATCGTAATTGTGAGCTTTTCCTTCTTTGCCAACGACGATTACCCCTAATACTTCTCCCATTGAAACCAATGGAATCATCAATAGATCCTTACTATCTATATTTTTTGTTCGAAGAACCTCTTGGATCTTGGCTTCATAGCTTTTCTCTGTCCAATCCGCTTCTGTCCAATCACAGCCCTTACTTAATTTCGTTGTTTTAATCGTTGTTTTGTCTAGCGGATTTAGAAGATGGACAGCCATATTTTTACTCTCTAAAATCTGTTTTAAGTAAAAAAAGCATTTATCAAAACTCTCCTGTATCGAGGAACACATTGATAAATCACGTGTAACATTTAGTAACAACTGCTTCTCAGCAATAAGGTTTTCCTTTTGTGTTAAATTATTGGCGTTTTGAATTGCCACCGCAGCCATATTTACATAAGCTTCAACACTTTGAATTTCTGAATCTGTTAAGTTCATCGGAATTCCATAATCAAATAAAAAAACCAGACCAAATAACTCTTGCCTAAATGAGATAGGCAGAGCTAATAAGGACTTAATTTTAAACGCATCAACTGGTATCGGATCTGGTCGATGATCCTTTGAGGTATCAGGAATATAGATGGTTTTTTTCGTTTCAATAACTTCTTTTGCCAGTAAGTCTATTTCAGGATCAATTACCTGAGTATCAAGCGTTACGCCATTTATAGTCTCTGGTTTTCCTGCAAACCCTCTAAATGTCCCATCTTCCTGGGGTAAATAAATTCCAACAGCATCACAACTAACAATCTCCTCTGATATCGCCATTGTTACACGCTGCAATACTTCACGTAGTTCTAATTTCGTATTTATTATTTTTGTTATATTCGCGAGCCTAGAATATCTCGTCTGATCACTTACCATTCACATAGCCTCCAGTTATAGGCATAATAAAATAAATATGATAATATCGGTGTCTTACCTTTATTTTACATAGAATATCTTACTTATGGTACGGTTCTCCACGATTAATCCGAAACGCTCTATACACTTGCTCAAGCAACACTAATCGCATTAATTGGTGTGGTAACGTCATCTTTGAAAAAGAAAGTGATTCGTTTGAACGCTTCATCACTTCTGAACTTAGTCCGAGTGATCCACCGATTACAAATGCGACTTTACTCTTTCCGTATGTAGCAAGGCGATCTAGACTTACCGCAAATTCTTCTGATGATTTTTGCTTTCCTTCTATAGCTAATGCAATTACATGCGTGTCATCAGAAATTTTATCCAGTATACGTATACCTTCTTTTTCTTTTACAATTAACATTTCTGCTTCACTTAAATTTTCTGGCGCCTTTTCATCGGACAATTCAATTACTTCTACTTTTGCGTATGCTGATAATCGTTTTAAGTATTCTGCTATACCTTGTTTCAAATATTTTTCTTTTAATTTCCCAATTGAAATAATCGAGATATTCACACGTATCCTCCACCTTACAAACATGTTATCCACAAAACTTATCCACATATCCACAATCACTACCCACATATTGTGTGAGAATCTGTGTTCGATACAACATATGTCGCCTCATTTTGACAAAATTCACATGTTTTTTTCTCTTTTTCTGAGTTATCCACACTGTTGATAACCGGTGCAACTTCACACTCATCCACAATAATATCTAACGCTAATTCAACATGTTCTAAACAACAAGGTAAATTCATTTTCTTCACCTCACTTTTCTACAATAGAAAACAGGAGGTAGGCCCTCCTGTTTTTAATACTTTTGAATGCCTAATTTCACTGTTGTTGTTACTCTTTTTGTACCACGATAAAACGTAAGAGTCATTTTATCATTAATTTCCTTATCATATAAGGCCGTGCGGAATCCAATAATATCGCGAATCGGTTTTCCATCTACTGCCACAATAACATCATGTTCTCTTAAACCAGCATCCGCGCCTGGCGAAGGACTTTTCACATCCAAAATACAAACTCCTTCTGTTACAGTACCTGGTAAATGTAATGTTTTTGACCAATAATAGTTTGGAATTTCATTTAATGACCTAAGTTCAATCCCAACATACGGTCTTCTTACTTTTCCATACTTCTCAAGTTCATTCATAATCGGAACAGCCCTAGTCACTGGAATAGCAAGTCCGATTCCTTCTACTTCTTTTGCAGCAATTTTCATTGAATTAATACCAATTAATTGTCCTGCTGCATTTACAAGCGCACCGCCACTATTCCCCGGGTTAATCGCCGCATCTGTTTGTAACACTTCTACTTGCCAATCATAATGTCCATCTTGATCTAAATCTACAGGGACAATACGTTCATTAGCTGAAATAATACCTTGCGTAACAGTTCCAGAGAATTGCAGTCCAAGTGGATTTCCAATCGCAATGACTGGCTCTCCTCTACGAACAGTATTAGAATCGCCAATTTCAATTATTTTTTTCACATGCTTTGCATCTATTTCTAATACAGCTAAATCTGTGACTACATCGGTTCCTAATACTTTTCCAGGAACCTTCTTACCGTCACTTAGACTTACTTCAATACGATTCGCTCCAGCTACAACATGATTATTCGTTACAATATAAGCTTGACCATTTGTCTTTTTATAAATTACTCCTGATCCTGTACCAGCCTCTGAATCTGCCTCTGAAAAGTTATCTCGTTGAATGTTAATAACACCCACAACAGCTTCGGATGCACGATCAACAGCATCTACAAAGCTAATCTGTTTAATTCCTTGAGCTTCGGCCATATTACTTCCGCTTGCTTCAGCTTGCGGAAGCGTATCAGCAGAATTTGAAAATAAAGGAGCTCCAAACGCAAACAAAGAAGCTCCTACAATTGTTCCCGCTATACTAGAAAGAACTATACCTTTATGCTTCTTTTTTCCTGCACGTTTCATACGATAATTTTCTTCATCAATAAAGGACATATTTGTTCACCCATCTTCCTGAAAACAACTATATTCACCTTTATTGTTTACTAAAATGAAGAATTATACGTATTGAATTTTTGTAGGCATTTTTGGATCTGTATCGTGAATTTCAAAGGATTCACCCACTCCAAATCCTTTTTCCTCTAGTACTTGTGATACCGACATACGAGCTAGTTCTTTCATATTATTATCTAAGCTTAAATGTGCTAAATAAATATGCTTTGTCTCATCTGTAATTACATCTGCCATTGCTAACGCAGCATCCTCATTACAAACATGCCCAACGTCGCTTAAAATACGTCGTTTAATGCTCCATGGGTAACGTCCCATACGAAGCATTTCCACATCATGATTACTTTCAAATACGAAAGCATTAGCTCCCTTAATAACGCCCTTCATACGGTCGCTTACGTATCCCGTATCTGTAATAACCGCTAATTTCCTATTATTGTTATGGAAAGCATAAAACATCGGTTCTGCCGCATCATGAGAAACTCCAAATGATTCGACTTCAATATCACCAAATGTTTTCACATCCCCAACTGAGAAAATGAATTTTTGCTCAGTTGGGATATTTCCTATTAAATGTTCCATTGCATTCCATGTTTTCTCATTCGCATAAACGGGTAAATCATATTTTCGTGCCAATACACCTAACCCTTTAATATGATCACTATGCTCATGTGTTACAAGAATACCTGATACATCATTTATATTCAGTTCTGCTTGTTTAAATAAAGCCTCTGTCGCTTTACCACTTAAACCTGCATCGACTAGTAATTTTTTTTCATCGGTTCCTACGTATAGCATATTTCCTGTACTTCCACTTGCAAGTACGCTAAAATGCAACCCCATTATTTCTCACTCCAGTATGTTCATCAACCACTTGATTTTCCTTTTCCCCTAATTCCATAACTTGTCCTTCAATTGCATTCACAAAGAAGTCCTGCTTCTGCTCCGTTTTTAAATTCCACGTTGGAGCAAGTACTTGGTTATTAGAAGTAGATGCGGTAAGAGTGGCATAACCAATTTGTGCTTCTTTAACATGCGTATTTCCATGAATTTTATTTTTTAAATACAAATTTTCTAAAGCTGTTTGAGCCGTAATAATTTCTTGCTCTTTCGTTTTTTCACCTTCGCCCATTTCTTTTAAATCAGTTAGCATTGTCTGCGTATATGAAACAAGTTCATTTTTTTCATTTAATTCCACAACAATCATCGCCTGATTATTATAGAAAATAGGCTTATCTTTATATTTTTGGAAGAAATAAATTTTAGAGTCTTTCACCGCTCCAAATTCATACTTTTGTCCATCCAATACATTGTTCTTCAAAAATTCATTATACTTATCTTTTGATAATGATTTCGTATTTAAAAAAGGCTCTTTTAGCTTACTTTCTATCTTGTACATATTTTGTATATGCGCCGTTTGATTTTTCAAAGACTGTATATCATCTTCTTTAAAGGCTTTATTTTCTGCTCTAATAAATGACTCTTTTTTCGGTTCCTTAGGGATATTCCCTATAGTAATTTTGTTTGCTTTTAATTCTTGATCTATCTTTGTTTCTGCAATAAGCTCCAATTGATTACTATCTTGCTTTTGAATGAATTGAAAAATGAGAAAGAGATCCAAAACAAAAAAGGTCACAATAAATATGGTTTTAATTCGATCCCAATCCATTTAGTCCTCCCTCACTCCACTCATAGATTTTCTGTTTACCCGTTTCACCTTCAACAAGCTTTACATACCAAATTGGTTGTAGTCGAACTACTTGCCCATCTAGTGATAACTTGTATCCAATACCAATATCCTTAATTACTTGTTTCTTTATCTCTGGATTATTTTCTAGGGATGCTATTACAACATGCCCTGACGGAAGAGTAACTTTTTGTTCTATGCCTTTAGTATTTAAAGACAGCAACGGTCTTTCATATTCCATTACTTCTTCTGATCCCCATTTTTGTCTCAATTCAGCTAATCCATCTGTATTGAATACGGAATATCCATCTTCATGTAAGCGAAATACTGTCTCTCCTTTATTCATATAGTCCAAACGATATGAATCCAAACTTCCACTGTGACCACTTACGAATTCAAAGCTTTTTTGTAACAGCATTAAATTATCTATCGTTTTCTCAGTTAAGACAGAAGAATTTTTATACTTTAGCATGTGACGATCGTTTTCAATTTCCATGGATCTAATACCATCTGTAAATGTTTCTTTCGATATCTCAGTAATCGGACTTAAATAACGAGGATCACTAAACAGAGCATTCTTAAACGTATCAACTGCTAAATTAGATGAAATATATGTTATATTGTTTAACTCTGTCGTTCCATCTGGTAAAAATAACTTTTTCATATCATTGATTTGATAATCAAAATAGGGCTTTGCTGATACTATAAATTGATTTTGGGCATTTACAATATCTTTTAAATACACACCACTTAATTTTGCCTCATATATTTTTAAGTTATCACCATCAGAAACAAAGTTAATTTTAATTTCTTGATCCTTACTCCTAGAAGGATCAAGGAGAATACGATTAAAATGTTTAGGCTTATCTGTACTTTTCTCTTTCATGTTAAACATGGATTTAACTGCATCAAATGGGATATCAGTAGGGAAAACAAGTTCAATTTTCCCTTCACCATGCACATAGGACAGGAAATCACCCTTAGTGATTGATATCTCTCTAAATTCATGTAGTTCCCCTACTTCCAGAGGCTTATAGATTGATTCTATATCTGCCTCTCTTCTGCTCCCATAATGATTTTTATCTTTATGCACGATGATAGAAGTAGGACGGACAACATCGGAAATTTTAGTTTGATTCGTTCCTTCATTGCCCTGTACAAATTTCGCGTTTTGCATGGATGTAGAATCTGGCACATACGTCCATAGGTTAAAAGTAAGAAATAGGCTAATTACAACTAGGTTAATTAAAACTATTGTTTTAAAGTTTTCCATACTCATTCCCAATCGTCCTCTTCATCTGCTGCCATCGGTAACGTGAAATAAATAGTTGTCCCTTTTCCTTCTTCACTCTTCGCCCAAATAGAGCCACCATGTGCCTCGATCATTTCTTTTGCAATTGCTAATCCAAGTCCCGTACCACCCATTTGTCTTGAACGAGCTTTATCTACGCGATAAAAACGTTCAAAGATTTTATCAACGTTTTCTTTTGGAATACCCATTCCTTGGTCACTTACGCTAATTTCTAATAAATCACCGCGATCACGTAAGCGATATGTTACTGTTCCACCTTCTGGTGAATACTTTAATGCGTTAGAAATGATGTTATACAGCACTTGAGTAATTTTGTCAGTATCCATATCAATAAACCTAGACTTCTTAGAGAAAGATCGTTTGAAACTTACATTTTGCTCTTTAGACATTTCAAAGCGATCAATAACATTATTAAAGAAATCAGTAAAGTCGACCCATTCTTTCATTAAACGGTGCTCTGTACTATCAAGTTTAGATAGCTGTAACAACGCATTTACAAGTCTAATCATTCTTTCTGTTTCTTCTTGTGTAACCGTTAAAAATTGTGGTGCAATATTCGGATCCTGCCACGCTCCATCTGTAAGTGCCTCTAAATAACTGCGCATCGTCGTTAATGGCGTCCTTAATTCATGAGAGACATTCGCCACAAACTCACGGCGTTCCCGTTCTATACGCTCCTGCTCTGTTACATCATATAGTACAGCAATTAAACCATTTGCCTTCCCTGTTTCTTTTTGAATAACAGAGAAACTAGCCCGTAAAATATATGGTTCGTTTCTCGTACTAAAATCTAATAACACAGAATCTGGCTCTTCATATAAATGATCAAGTGTAAATTCTTCCTGTATCCCTAATACCTCTAAAACAGATTGATCGAGCGCTGTTTCACGAGAAACATTTAACATCTTTTCCGCAGGGTCATTTAGTAAAATAATATCCCCTTTTCGGTCAGTAGCAATTACTCCATCTGTCATATGTGATAAAACGGATGATAATTTACGCCTTTCACTTTCTGTAGAAGAACGAGCTTGTTGTAATTTTTTTGATAAATTATTGAAGGATAATGCCAGTTGTCCAATTTCATCATGGCTATGCACTTTTACTTTTCTCGAATAATTTCCTTTTGCCATTTCGATTGCTTGTCTCCGCATATCTGAAATTGGTCTTGTAATTGTTTGAGCCAATAAAATCCCAAGTACGGCCGTTACTAATAAGGCAATTACTGTTCCCGTAGCAAAAATTTGATTTATATCCTTCATTTGTTTATATACATCTTCCATAGATGCAACGATGTATATAACACCAAGCGCATCCTTGCCATTATCATCTAGAATCGGAGTAAGCATAACTTGAACACGATGGCCTGTACTACCATCCTTCTCAATTTTCACTTCTGGCTTTTTTTGCACTAACACTCGCTGAACAGCTATATCAGTTGATGTTCTATTTACCTTATTCTGCTTTGATTCATCTGAAATAGCCAATAACTTTCTATGCGAATCAAATACACTTACCTCTTGTATAACTTTTTTTTGATCAGAGGCAAATTTTCGAATAGAAGTTTTAATGGTTTCATCTGTTGACTCTGTTTCTGCTTTTGTATAACTTTTTTTAAACTCTTGTTTCAAGTTATATGATAATAAGTTTGTTTGCTGCGTTAAAGAATCCCTAAAACCTTGTACTAGGCTCTTCTCTAATTCCCTTACGAAATATACCCCAATAACTTGCATCGCTATTAATATTAATAGCATATATATAAGCACAAATTTTAAATGAATAGATTGAAAAAAACCAACTTTCTTCATATACTATTCCTGCTCTGGGTCACGCAAGTAATACCCTACTCCACGTCTAGTTACAATTAAAGTAGGATGGCTTGGATTATCTTCAATTTTTTCACGCAAACGACGTACTGTTACGTCTACTGTGCGCACATCTCCAAAATAGTCATAACCCCAAACTGTTTGTAATAAATGTTCGCGTGTCATAACTTGTCCTAAATGTTTCGCTAAATAATGTAGCAACTCAAATTCACGATGTGTAAGCTCGATATTTTCCTCGCGCTTCGTTACACTATATGCATTTGGATTAATAACAATTGGTCCAATAACCATTTCTGTATTTTCATCTTTTTCTGCAGAACCACCTTGTTGATGACGGCGTAAATTCGCCTTCACACGAGCAAGTAATTCCCTCGTACTAAATGGCTTCGTTACATAATCATCTGCCCCAAGCTCAAGCCCTAATACTTTATCAATCTCAGAGTCCTTTGCTGTAAGCATAATAATCGGCATTTCTGAACTTTTACGTATTTCACGGCAAACCTCTAATCCATCTTTACCTGGTAGCATAATATCTAATAAAACCATATCTGGTTGTTCTTCATTAGCTTTTTCAATTGCTTCATCACCATCATGCGCCATTACTATTTCAAAACCTTCTTTTTCTAGGTTAAACTTCAAAATATCTGCAATCGGCTTTTCATCATCAACTACTAAAATTTTCTTTCCCATCATCGTCTATTTCCTCCTTATAAAAATATGGTCAATAATCCCTAAACATATTGATGTTTACATAGTATGTCCTATATGACCGCATCCTTTGTTTAAGTATTTTCTCCTCTATTCTCATAGACTCATGTATGATCCACTTTTACACGGAATCCTATACGATCTATAGAAAAACCTCTAGCTTCAACTGCTAGAGGCTCCTCGTTCTATTTTAAAATAACTACTCAGTTTTGTAAAATTACATAAATAAAAAGGATATTAAGTGGGCCCACTTAATATCCTGAGAGTGGCTCGGGACGGAATCGAACCGCCGACACGAGGATTTTCAGTCCTCTGCTCTACCGACTGAGCTACCGAGCCAAAACTATATATAAAACCACTAATGGTGGTATAAACAAAAGTGGCGGTCCCGACCGGGGTCGAACCGGCGATCTCCTGCGTGACAGGCAGGCATGTTAACCACTACACCACGGGACCAAAAATAAGCATAAAAAAAACATGACCCGTACGGGATTCGAACCCGTGTTACCGCCGTGAAAGGGCGGTGTCTTAACCACTTGACCAACGGGCCACGAAAAATAAAATGGTGAGCCATGAAGGATTCGAACCTTCGACCCTCTGATTAAAAGTCAGATGCTCTACCAACTGAGCTAATGGCTCATACTCACCAACGTCATATTTTCGTGACGACAAAATGTATCATAACATGTATTCTGTATTCTTCGCAATACTTTTTTTCATTTTTTTATAAAAGATAAGAAAAAACTCATGCGGACATGAGTTTTTTCTAAAAATATCAATTAAGCTTCGTATACATTACGAACAATATTCGTTTGGTTACGATCTGGTCCAACTGAGAACATAGATAATTGAATTCCTGTTAACTCAGAAACACGTTCTACGTATTTTCTTGCATTTTCAGGAAGCTCGTCTAATGATTTTACACCAGTAATATCTTCTGTCCAACCTGGAAGCTCTTCATATACAGGCTCACATTTCGCTAAAATGTTTAAGTTTGCTGGAACTTCATCGATAACTTCGCCATTGTATTTGTAAGCAACACAAATTTTAAGAGTTGGAATATCTGTTAGAACGTCGATAGAATTTAATGATAGATCCGTTAAACCACTAACACGACGCGCATGTCTTACAACAACGCTATCGAACCAACCTACGCGGCGCGGACGACCAGTTGTTGTTCCGTACTCACGACCAACTTCACGAATTTGATGACCAATTTCATCATTAAGTTCAGTAGGGAATGGACCGTCACCAACACGGCTTGTATATGCTTTACATACACCTACAACGCGAGTAACTTTCGCAGGGCCAACTCCAGTTCCAACTGTTACACCACCCGCAATCGGGTTAGAAGATGTAACGAACGGGTACGTACCGTGGTCAATATCAAGCATAACACCTTGTGCACCTTCAAATAATACACGGTGATTGTTATCTAGTGCATCATTTAATACAACAGATGTGTCGCATACATATTGTGCGATTTGTTGTCCATATTCGAAGTACTCTTCAAAGATTTCCTCTACGCTGAAACCTTCTGTATCGTACATTTTTTCAAACAAACGATTTTTCTCTACTAAATTGCGCTCAAGCTTCTCTTTAAATGCTTCACGGTCTAAAAGATCAGCCATACGGATACCAATACGAGCAGCTTTATCCATATATGCAGGACCGATACCTTTTTTCGTTGTACCGATTTTGTTATCACCTTTACTAGCCTCTTCTAACTCATCTTGTTTTAAGTGATAAGGTAAAATAACGTGTGCACGGTTACTTACACGTAAATTATCAGTACTTACACCACGGTCGTGTAAGTATTTTAACTCTTCAAGTAATGCTTTCGGATCTACTACTAAGCCATTTCCGATTACACAAATTTTCTCTTTATAGAAAATACCAGATGGAATTAAGTGTAACTTATATTTAACTCCGCCGAAAACAATTGTATGTCCCGCGTTATTTCCACCTTGATATCTTGCAACTACTTCCGCATGCTCAGAAAGAAAATCAGTGATTTTACCTTTTCCTTCGTCGCCCCATTGTGTTCCTACAACTACTACTGAAGACATTATTAAAGCACCTCCGCAATTTTCAAACGATCTATTCAAACAATATAATTGTACCAAAACCGAAAAAGAAGTCAACCAAAAAGCGAACATTTTTTTATTAAAAATCATTTTCGTTCGTAAGAATTATATTTTCACCTTATGAAAGCCTTATCTTTATCCCATAAAAAAAGAAACACATCTTATTATAAGAAATGTGTTTCTTTTTTATACTGCCTTTATGCCCCATCCTCAAAGCGTCGTTCTAAATTAACGAATTTATTAAATTCTTTAACAAACGCAAGCTCTACTGAACCTACCGGACCATTACGTTGTTTTGCAATGATAATTTCAATCGTATTTTTATTTTCCGTTTCACGGTCATAGTAATCTTCACGATATAGGAAAGCTACAATATCAGCATCCTGCTCAATACTACCAGATTCACGAATATCAGACATCATCGGGCGTTTATCCTGACGAGATTCTACACCACGAGATAACTGTGATAAGGCAATAACAGGCACTTGCAATTCACGCGCAATCCCTTTTAAAGTACGAGAAATCTCAGATACCTCCTGCTGACGGTTCTCACCTGATTTCCCACTTCCTTGAATAAGCTGTAAGTAGTCAATTAAAACCATACCAAGACCTTGTTCTTGCTTTAGTCTACGACATTTTGCTCGAATCTCATTTACCTTAATTCCTGGTGTATCATCAATATATATACCGGCATTTGAAAGACTACCCATCGCCATTGTTAATTTCGCCCAATCATCAGAAGTTAATGACCCGGTACGAAGTCTTTGCGCATCGATATTTCCTTCTGCACAAAGCATACGCATAACAAGCTGATCGGAGCCCATCTCCAAACTAAAAATCGCTACATTTTCATCCGTTTTCGTCGCTACGTTTTGTGCGATATTTAATGAAAATGCAGTTTTCCCTACTGACGGACGTGCTGCTACGATGATTAAATCATTTCGCTGGAAACCTGCCGTCATCTTATCTAATTCAGTAAATCCAGTTGGTATCCCAGTAACTTCACCTTTTTGATTATGCAAAAGTTCAATTTTATCATAAGCATCTACAAGAACATCTTTAATATTTTGAAATGCTTTTGCATTCGTTTGATGGGATACTTCTAATATTTTTTTCTCGGCCTCATTTAAAAGGCCGTCTACGTCATCTTCTCTCTCGTATCCATCCGACACAATATGAGTCGCTGTTCGAATTAAACGACGTAAAAGTGCCTTTTCAGCGATGATACGTGCATAATATTCAACGTTAGCAGCTGTTGGAACAACTTCTGCTAACTCTGCTAGATAAGACACTCCACCAACTTCTTCTAGTAATCCTTGATCAGCCATCGCTGATGTCATTATTACTAAATCGATCGGTTCTCCTTTATCAGATAACCCAAGCATTACCTCAAAAATCTTTTGATGTTTCGTTCGATAGAATGAGTCAGGTACCAATAACTCTGATGCTGATGTTAACGCATCTTGATCAATTAATATGGCCCCTAAAACCGCCTGCTCGGCTTCTATATTATGCGGAGGGGTACGATCAGCAAGTACATCACTCATACGCAATCCTCCTTGCTTAATTTATTTTTATTGTTCACTAACATGAACTTTTACTGTCGCTGTTACTTGCGGATGCAATTTCACTGTTACATTTGTGTAGCCTAATGCACGGATTGCATCATCCATTTCAAATTTACGTTTATCAAGTTTAATTTTATGTGATTTTTGCATCGCATCTACGATTTGTTTGCTCGTAATAGAACCGAATAAACGGCCACCTTCTCCAGATTTCGCTTTTACTTCTACAGTTAATTTCTCTAATGTTTCTTTCAGCTCTTTTGCATTCTCAACTTCTGCTGCTGCATCTTTTTCTTCTTTACGCTTTTGAGCTTCTAAAGTTTTCATACTGCTATTTGTTGCTTCAGCAGCCAATCCCTGTTTTAGTAAGAAGTTATTTGCATAGCCATCTGGTACGTTTTTTACTTCTCCTTTTTTACCTTTACCTTTTACGTCTTTTAGAAAAATTACTTTCATGATTGTGTGCCTCCCTGTAAATAGTCATCAATAACAAATCGAAGCTTCTCCTCAGCTTCATCTACTGTAACATTTTTCATTTGTGTGGCTGCATTCGTCAAATGCCCGCCACCACCTAAGTTTTCCATAATTAGCTGCACATTCACTTCACCTAAAGACCTGCTGCTAATTCCAATGAGATTCTCGCCACGTTTCGCAACAACAAATGATGCAATAATTCCTGTCATTGTTAATAACGTGTCAGCTGATTGCGCAATAAGCACTTGATCGTAGTAATCATCACTATCAACTTTAGCAATCGCAATTCCATTTTTATAAATGTACGCATTTTTTATAGCTTTTGCAACCCGTAAATACTGATCCATATCTTCCTTTAAAAGTTCTTGTACAAGTACAGTATCTGCACCATGTGAGCGTAAATAGGAAGCAGCATCAAACGTACGAGCCCCCGTCCGGAATGTGAAACTTTTCGTGTCGACAATAATCCCCGCTAACAATGCCGTTGCTTCTAACATTGTCATCTTTAAATTTTTCGGTTGATACTCAAGCAATTCTGTAACCAGTTCTGCCGTTGAAGAAGCATATGGTTCCATATAAACTAGCAATGGATCTTCAATAAAATCTTCTCCACGGCGATGATGATCGATAACTACTACATTTTCAATTTTATGTAACAATTTTTGTTCCATCACCATAGAAGGTTTATGTGTATCGACAACAACAAGTAATGACTCATCATTCGCAAATTCCATCGCTTGCTCTGGAGTAATAAAGTGAGACCATAATTCCTCATTTTGTTTCACTTTGTCCATCAAGCGTTTAATTCCCTTATCAGAATCATTTTCATCTAATACAATATATCCTTTACGCTCGTTTAATTGAGCCACTTTTAAAATACCAATCGCAGCACCAATTGCGTCCATATCAGGAGCCCTATGCCCCATGATAATGACATTACTACTTTCTAATACTAAATCCTTTAACGCATGCGAAATGACTCTAGCACGTACACGGGTACGCTTTTCAACCGGATTTGTCTTGCCTCCATAGAACTTAACTTTACCTGTCGCTTGTTTAATAGCTACTTGGTCTCCCCCGCGCCCAAGCGCAAGGTCTAAACCAGATTGAGCCATTGCCCCAAGCTCTGACAAAGGTAAATCACCTGATCCGACACCTACACTTAATGTAAGTGGTATATTCCTTTTAGATGTTTCTTCACGCACCTGATCTAAAATACTAAATTTCCCTTTCTCCATTTGCGTCAGAATACTTTCATTTAGCACAACGAAGAATCTTTCTGAAGATGCACGTTTTAAATACGCACCATACTTAAGTGCCCATTCATTTAGTCGCGATGTCACAAGACTTGTTATATTCGTACGTAATTGATCATCTAATCCTTGTGTAACTTCATCATAATTATCCAAATAAATTACAGCTAAAACAGTGCGTTGATCCTCATACATCTTTTCGATTTCTGTTTGTTCCGTTACATCAAAGAAATAAATTAACTTTTCTTCTTTCCTTACAAAAACGCGAAACTTTCGATTATTTAAAGAGACTATATCATCAGAAGTTTCTCCTTTAATGAAAAGAAGTAATGTTTCTGATACATCGTAAAGGTGCCATCCAGCTAATGCATGCTGTCCCAGACATGAAGATAAATAAGGATTTGCCCAATCAATCCCATAATCCTTATTGTATAACAAAATACCAATCGGCATTTGGTTAAATGCTTCATTACTTACTTTCTTTACCCTCGTAATCATATCTGTCGTATGCTTTTCGAAATTCCTTTGAAAATTAAGTTCAAATCGTATAACGATAAAGAATACGATACAAAAAATGACAAAAGCAGCTATCCCCATAATTAAATGAAAATAACAGAGAATTAAAATGAGCACAAACACAAAAAATGCCAATACATAAACAGGATATAAAAACCACTGTTTCTTATCAAATTCAGGCATGTATACAACTCCTATAAAGTAAAACTAACTCACCTTCCAGTTAGTTAAACAGATTAAAATAGTATAAGGAATATTATTTTATTCCCCTATTTTAGAACGCAATGAAATCCCTAAGTCAATTATACCTAAGATTGTCACAAGAGGAAACAGCATCGGAATAAACATGCATACAATAAAACTAATAATAGGAACCCCTTTAGTAAAACCTTTTCTATACGCTAAAAAGGAAATGAATGTCAGACCTTGCAGTACAAGCAATAGTGCAAATATGACATATAGGTTAGAAAATACCATATGTAAATATGATGTTGGTTCTACTTTTATAAAAGTTGCTAACAAAATAAATATAACGTAATACCAAACAATACTCTTTGGTAATTGTATATCTTTAAATTTAGGCCAAGATATAATGTCATGTTTTAACTTTTTCAAAACACTACCTGATATTATCACTGTAATCCAAGAAAAACATACTGAAACTAGAACAAGTATACTCGGAAATAACGATTGTAATATATCATTCATTTGTGTAAGTAACTCTTTTTGTTCCTTACTAATCCGCATACCTGTAGCACTTACTATCTTTTCACTTTGCACCATACTTTCACTAAACATACTTTGCATTTGCTTCATTATATCTATGTTGAAAAACTTTATACTCGCAACATAAATAAGTACAAAACCAATTAAGTATGCAAGCGTCCCCGCTATTAAGATTTCTACTGGCTTTTTTCTTGTTTTATACATATATCCTAAAACAATCCCTATCAATCCAAACATAATTGTCTTCACTAAATTCATGGGTTGACTCACAATAATAGTAACAAAAAGTGCCGCTACAAAAATCATGAGCACATTAGATAGTTTATGCCTTATCGTTAATAGTATAAATGGTAACGGCAACGCAAAAGTTACAACAGTACCCAAAATCGGAACATACATAGATATAAGCAATAAAATTACATATATAGCTAATAACGCTGCACCTTCTGTAATAAACTTTGTTTGTTTCACATTTTAACCTCTCTTTCAAAAAAGAAAAGCATAGCAAAATGCACAGTAGAGTCCGACTCTACTGTGCATTTCATACGCTATTATTCACCAACATATGGTAAAAGTGCCATTTGACGAGCACGTTTAATTGCAACTGTAAGTTTGCGTTGGTATTTTGCGCTTGTCCCTGTTACACGACGAGGTAAAATTTTACCACGCTCAGAAACGAAACGTTTTAATAAATCAACATCTTTATAGTCAATGCGAGTGATGCCGTTAGCTGTGAAGAAACACACCTTACGACGTTTCGCACGTCCACCTTTGCGTCCTGCCATGTCTATTTCCCTCCATTCTTTGTTAAAACTAACAAATTTACTGTATTAGAACGGTAAATCGTCGTCGGAAATGTCGATCGGTTGACCTACATTTGAAAATGGATCGTCATTCTTCGTAAATCCAGAGTTCCCTTGATTACCTTGGTTACCTGAATTACTAGATTGACCAAATGGGTTAGAGCTTTGGTTACCGAAACCAGCTCCTGATGGTTGCTGATTGAATGAACCACGTTGCTCCCCACCGCCATTACGCGGCTCTAAAAATTGTACGCTTTCCGCAAGAACTTCTGTTACATACACACGTTTACCGTCTTGTCCATCGTAATTACGAGTTTGAAGACGTCCATCTACGCCTGCTAAGCTTCCTTTTTTCAAATAATTTGCTACGTTTTCTGCTTGTTTACGCCATATTACACAATTAATAAAGTCAGCTTCACGCTCACCTTGTTGATTCGCAAATGCGCGATTCACAGCTAACGTAAAAGTAGCTACTGCAACACCATTGGGCGTGTAACGTAAGTCAGGGTCCTTAGTTAAACGACCAACGAGGATAACACGATTCATCAATCGAACCACTCTCCCTTATATATCAATTATTTTTCTTCTTCTTTAACAACGATATGACGAAGGATGTCTTCGTTGATCTTAGCTAAACGGTCGAATTCGTTAATCGCTTCTGCGTTAGAGTTCACGTTTAAGATCATGTAGAAACCTTCACGTAAGTCGTTGATTTCGTAAGCTAAACGACGCTTACCCCACTCTTTCGTGTTAATGATTTCTGCACCATTGTTTGTTAAAACACCTGCAAAACGTTCAACTAAAGCTTTTTGAGCTTCTTCTTCAACGCCAGGACGAATGATGTACATAATTTCGTACTTTCTCATTACACTTTCACCTCCTTTTGGTCTAAACGGCCCATAATGGGCAAGGAGCAATTAATTTATAGTAATTACTCACGAGTTTAGATTATATCATAGTAAGTTATATGAATCAACTCACCAATACATAAAAAACTTGGCAAACATATAATATATTCGCCAAGCTCATATCTTTATTTTTCCTAGGAAATATTAAATTAAACGTTAAAACGGAAGTGCATAACATCTCCATCTTTTACGATATACTCTTTTCCTTCTAAACGTACTTTTCCAGCTTCTTTTGCAGCTGTCATAGAACCGTTTGTCATTAAGTCATCGTAAGAAACTGTTTCTGCACGAATAAATCCACGCTCAAAGTCTGTATGAATAACACCAGCACATTGTGGTGCTTTCATACCTTGTTTAAACGTCCATGCACGCACTTCTTGCACACCTGCTGTGAAGTAAGTAGCAAGTCCTAATAGGTCATATGCTGCACGAATTAATTGATCTAAACCAGACTCTTCAATACCTAGTTCCTCAAGGAATACTTTTTTCTCTTCCTCGTCTAATTCAGCGATTTCTGATTCGATTTTTGCACATACAACGATTACTTGAGAATTTTCATTTTCTGCAAATTCTTTTACCATTTGTACGTATTTATTTTCCGAAGGATCGATAATATCGTCTTCACTTACGTTCGCTACGTATAACATTTCTTTTGTTGTAAGTAAATGAAGGCCTTTAACAATCTTCATCTGCTCTTCTGTAAATTCAACAGTACGAGCCGGTTTCCCCTCTTCAAAAGCCTCTTTTAAACGAACTAAAATTTCATGCTCATATACAGCTTCTTTATCTTTTTGTCTTGCTAATTTCGCAACACGCTCGATACGCTTATCAACAGACTCTAAGTCCGCTAAAATTAGCTCTAAGTTGATTGTTTCGATATCATCAATTGGATCTACTTTCCCTGAAACGTGCGTAATATTTTCGTCTTCAAAACAACGAACAACTTGGCAAATTGCATCTACTTGACGAATGTGAGATAAGAATTTATTTCCTAAACCTTCACCTTTACTAGCACCTTTTACGATACCTGCAATATCAGTAAACTCGAATACAGTCGGAACAGTCTTTTTCGGTTCTACTAATTCCGTTAATTTATTTAAACGCTCATCTGGTACTTCTACAATCCCTACGTTTGGATCAATTGTACAGAATGGATAGTTCGCAGATTCTGCTCCTGCTTGTGTAATTGCATTAAATAAAGTGGACTTCCCTACGTTAGGTAATCCAACAATCCCAGCCGTTAATCCCATATTTTTCACTCCTATGTCTCAATCTTTCATCATTATAGATAGTAACGAAAAAAATGACAAGTTTCCGCCAAACGAAAAAAAGTAACAGTTACCTACTGTAACTGTTACTCTCCCTCTATTCTTCGTGCTTCACAAGTATTTTTTTTACCTTACGATCAAACTCTCTTCGAGTAATCATTACTGAATGGTCACATCCCTCGCACTTAATGCGGATATCCATTCCCATACGAATAATTTTCCAACGATTCTCGCCACACGGATGTGCTTTCTTCATTTCCACAACATCGTACAAGTTATATTCCTTTTGCTCCACTCTTCAAACTCCTCCTCTCCATACTAAATTGCTTTTCCACTAACCAATTCTTCACGATTATATAAAACCATACGTGGATATGGAATTTCAATTCCATGTAAATCAAGACGATTTTTAATCTCTTTACGAAGTGCTCTTGCAATAACTGCATGTTGCATCGGCTCTACTTCAGCAATAACACGTAATATAACTTCTGATGCAGCTAACGTTTGCACACCTAATAATTGAGGTGTTGTTACCATTTTTTCGTACTTTGAAGGTAACTCTACTAATAAATCTTCAATAACCTGCTCTGCTTTCGCAATATCAGCCTCATATGAAATAGATACATCAACAAACGCTACACTATTACTAACTGAGTAGTTAGTAACTTGAATAATACTTCCGTTTGGTAAAGTATGAATTTCACCTGTCCAACTCTTTACTTTCGTTGTACGAAGTCCAATTTCTAAAACGACTCCTTCAAATTGACCGATTTTAACATAATCGCCAACTGAAAACTGATCTTCTAACAAAATAAATAAACCTGTAATAACGTCTTTCACTAAACTTTGAGCACCAAATCCGACTGCTAAACCAATTACCCCAGCACCCGCTAATAAACCTGATGCATTAATATCAAACACACCTAAAATCGCAATTAGCATAATGAACATAACAACGTACGCTACAATATTTTCAAGTAATTTCGCTACTGTAACTGTACGACGTTCTGAAATTTGAATTGGAGAACGACTCCCCATGCGAAACGCATTTCGTACAACCGCCCTTGCAATTCGCACAACAACTGCACCAATTGTTAAAATAATACATATTTTTAATGTCGCAACTCCAATATGAGCCCAACGATCAGCATCTAATAAATACTGTTTCATAGAATTAAACCACTTCGCTAATAAATCCATGTACCTCTACCTCTCTAGCTAAAATTTCTTTTTAGTTACCCTTATTATTGTATCAGAAGTCCCCTAATTGCTGAAAAAATTTTATGATTTTAATCCTATTTTATCCCCGACATCCAGGTATAAAATGGAACGAATATATATATACTAGTACTATTATTTCCGTTTTCATTCACATTTTGCAAAAATTACGCACTTATAACTTTCCATTTTCCTCACCATATAACATATATTGAAAATTTATTAAAAGGATGGGTGCTTCATGAATATTGGAAGTTTTCGCTTACCATTTTTTGAGAAAGAAACTCAAAACGTTATGCACCAAGATCTAGAAGCCTCTGAGATAATCAGTAATTTCTTACTTACCCATATTCCTATTAAAACTAATATACCACTCATTCTCGTTTGTATCGGAACAGATCGCTCTACAGGTGACGCACTCGGCCCGTTAGTTGGTACAAAACTTGAACAAATAGACATCCAAAACCTCCAAGTATTCGGTACACTAGATGAGCCAGTACATGCGCTAAATTTAGAAGAGAAAATTCGGAATATACAGAAAGAACATCCTACTGCATTTATAATTGCTGTTGATGCATGTTTAGGAAAGTCCCAAAATATCGGATCAATCACTACTGGAAAGGGACCTAGTAAACCTGGAGCTGCTATGAATAAGAAATTACCTGCAGTTGGTGATTTGCACATACACGGTATCGTCAATCTAAATGGGTTTATGGAGTTTTTCGTTCTTCAAAATACAAGATTAAGTTTAGTCATGAAAATGGCTGATGTAATCGCACAAAGTATAAAAGAGACGGATCAAAAATTATCCGCATTAAAAAAAGCAAACCATCTATAAATAATAAGATGGTTTGCTCTTTAATTTTTCTGTGCTAATAGTTCTAAAATACGATTTAAATCTTCTTTGTTAAAAAATTCAATTTCGATTTTACCTTTTTCTTTTTTCGTCTCTTTAATTTTCACATCTGTGCCAAACTTTTCTCTTAAGAACGTTTCACGTTCTACGAAAAATATATTTCGCTCTTTTTTCACTTTTTTTGTTTCACGTGAAACGTGTTGATTAATCTCTTGGACGATTTTCTCTAATTGACGAACATTTAATCCTTCTTTTTCAATGCGTTTCAATAAGGACTTCAATTGTTCTTCATCTTTTATCGTAAGTAAAGTTCTCCCGTGAGCCATTGAAAGTTGACCATTTGCAATCATATCTTGTACGAAAGAAGGTAGGCTTAATAACCTAGTATAATTTGCAATGTAAGGTCTGCTTTTACCAAGACGTTTCGCTAATTGTTCTTGCGTTACATTTAGCTCATTCATTAACATCTGGTATGCCATTGCCTCTTCCATAGGATTTAAATCTTCTCGTTGTAAGTTTTCTAACAAAGCAAATTCCATCATTTGCTGTTCAGTTAATTGTCTTACAACCGCAGGTACTTTTTCTAAACCAGCCTCTTTTGCAGCACGAAATCGTCTTTCACCTGCAACAATTTCATATCCTTTAATACTCTTCCTAGCAATTAATGGTTGTAGAATACCGTGTTCCTTAATCGAAATTGCTAATTCCTGAATCGCCTCTTTATTAAAGTGTTTACGCGGTTGATATGGATTCGGCCTTAATTCAGTTACAAGAATCTCCTGAATTGTTTCCTCTTCTTTCACATCTAAATCAGGAAAAAACACATTAATTCCTCTTCCTAATCCTTTAGCCACCTGCAATCACTTCCTCTGCTAAATCTATATATACTTCTGCTCCTCTTGATTTAGCGTCATACTGCATAATAGGTTTCCCATGACTTGGAGCCTCGCTCAAGCGTACATTACGCGGAATAATCGAGCGATATACTTTATCCCTAAAATACTTTTTCACTTCATCTATAACTTGGATCCCTAAATTTGTACGGGCATCCAACATCGTTAACAATACACCTTGAATTGCTAAATTTTTATTTAAATGTTTTTGTACAAGTCGAACTGTATTTAATAGCTGACTTAACCCTTCTAGTGCGTAATATTCACACTGTACAGGAATAATAACAGAATCTGCTGCTGTTAATGCATTAATCGTTAATAACCCTAAAGACGGGGGACAGTCGATAATAATATAATCATATTCATCACGGACTGGCTGTAATGCTCTTTGTAAACGTACTTCCCGGGAAATAGTCGGTACCAATTCAATTTCAGCACCAGCCAATTGAATTGTAGCGGGTAGAACATCTAAGTTTTCCGTTGCGGTTTTCTGTATAACCCCTTGAACATCTGCATCTTCCACAAGAACGTTGTAAATACATTGATCTAATTCAGATTTTTCAATTCCCACACCAGTCGTTGCATTTCCTTGAGCATCAATATCTACAAGAAGGACTTTTTTACCTACTTGCGCCAATCCAGCCCCTAAATTAACAGATGTTGTGGTTTTTCCAACACCGCCTTTTTGATTAGCAATAGCAATGATTTTTCCCATGATGTCACCTACTTTCAACCTTTCTATCTTATTCTAGTAACAATTACGTTTATTGTAACATGAAATAAAACTTTTTCTTTTACGTCCTTTATTAAACTTCAAAATTTATTTCTAAACTCCTTCTTCATTTAACAAGAAAATATAGTAAAAGAGACCTCTCCAATAGGATAAGGTCTCTAACACGTCATTATTATTTTTTCTTTGGAATTTTAATTGTAATTTGATAGTACTCATCAAATTCTTCTTCCTCAGAATTAACATTCAAACCACTTTCAGTAACCATTTGTAAAGATTGTCTAATTGTATTCATAGCAATCCTCGTATCTCGACTTACTGCTTTTTGCTTTGCCTTACGCTTCGGTTTTGCTTCCTCTAGTAACTTCGCAATTCGTTCTTCTGTTTGCTTTACATTCAGTTGTTTCTCCACAATTTCCTGTAAAACCTTCAGTTGTAATTCCTCATTTTTTAAAGGAATGAGAGCGCGGGCGTGACGTTCTGTAATGCTTTTCTCTAATAATGCACTTTTTATTTCTTCAGGCAACTTTAACAATCGTAACTTATTTGCGATTGTAGATTGTCCTTTTCCAAGTCGTTGTGCCAATGCTTCTTGTGTTAAATTATGTAACTCAATCAGCTTTTGATATGCCACAGCTTCCTCGATTGCCGTTAGTTCCTCACGTTGCAAGTTTTCAATTAAAGCTACAGAAGCTGTCTCTGTATCATTTAAGTTCTTTATAATTGCAGGAACCTTTTCCCAACCTAACTTTGTTGCTGCGCGAAAGCGTCTTTCTCCAGCAATAATCTCGTACTTATCATCCTCATATTGCCTTACAACAATCGGTTGAATAAGTCCATGTGTACGAATCGTTAATGCTAGCTCATCAATACGCGCATCATCAAAAACTGTTCTTGGTTGATAACGGTTAGGGGTAATATTTACTATCGGAATTTCTTGTATTTCTTCATATACCTTTTTATCTATTTCTTCATGGCTTTCGTCTTGTAATTCGAATTCGCTCTCTTTATCTCCAAAGCCAAATAAACGAGAAAACGTATTTTTCATACATATTCCACCACCTTTTAGGCCTATTGACTATTCTCCATAAAATGTTTCCTATGAAACATTTACGTTTTCATTTATATAATTTAATCTTACGTCTAATAAGATTTATTTTTCAATAGGTAATTTATTGGGCGTTCCCGGTTTGCGTGGATATTTCTTTGGTGTCTTGCGCTTTTTCTCGATTAATAAAATATTACGTTCACTCTCTTCAAACGGTAATTGGAACGTAGACATCTCTTTTAACTCTCCGCCTAGCACCTCTAAAGCATACTTACCATTTTCGATTTCTTCGTTTGCTGCTGCACCTTTCATTGCAATGAATGTTCCTCCAACTTTTACAAGTGGTAAACATAGCTCACTTAATACAGAAAGACGTGCAACTGCACGTGCCATTACAATATCGTATGATTCACGTACACCTTCTTTTTTCCCAAATGTTTCAGCACGATCATGACAAAATGCAACATCACTTAATTCTAACTTTTGTGCTAAGTGATTTAAGAAATTAATACGTTTTTGCAATGAATCTACAATTGTTACTTTTAAGTGCGGGAAACAGATTTTTAAAGGAATACTTGGGAATCCAGCCCCTGCACCAACATCACAAATTGAGAACGGTTTTGAAAAATCATAATAAAAAGCAGCTGTAATAGAATCAAAAAAGTGTTTTAAGTATACTTCTTCTTTTTCTGTAATAGCCGTTAAGTTCATTTTCTCATTCCACTCTACTAATGTTTCAAAGTAGATTTTGAACTGCTCTAACTGTCTAGAAGAGAGGGGGATTCCCTTCTCTTCTAGCATAGATTGAAATTGTTCTATGTTCATCTAGCAATATCTCCTTACTATTTATTGGTTCAATACGCGCGCAATTTTTCCTTGTTCTATATAAACAAGTAAAATGGAAATATCCGCTGGATTTACGCCAGAAATACGTGAAGCCTGCCCCATTGAAAGTGGACGAACATCTTTCAATTTCTGTCTAGCTTCTGAGGCAAGGCTAGAAATCGCATCATAATCAATATCTACAGGTATTTTTTTACTCTCCATTTTCTTCATACGCTCTACTTGCTGTAAAGATTTTTCAATGTATCCTTCGTACTTAATCTGAATTTCAACTTGTTCTGTAACTTCATCACTTAATTCTACTTCACTTGGTACTAAAAGATGAATATGCTCATATGTCATCTCTGGACGACGTAATAAGTCACTTGCACGTATTCCATCTTTCAATTCACTTCCACCAATATTGCGAATTAATTCTTGAACTTCAGGACGTGGTTTAATAATAATGCTGCTTAAACGTTCCTTTTCCTGTTCAATTTGTAATTTTTTATTTGTAAATCGCTCATAGCGCTCTTCTTTAATTAATCCAATTTCACGACCAACTTCAGTTAAACGAAGATCAGCATTATCGTGGCGTAATAATAGACGGTATTCTGCACGAGATGTTAATAAACGATATGGTTCATTTGTACCTTTCGTTACAAGATCATCAATTAAGACACCAATATAAGCATCCTCACGACCTAAAACAACTTCTTTTTTACCTAAAGAACGGCATGCTGCATTAATCCCAGCCATAAGCCCTTGTCCTGCCGCCTCTTCGTAACCAGAAGTTCCATTAATTTGTCCTGCTGTATATAAATTTTTAATCTTTTTCGTTTCAAGTGTTGGCCATAGTTGTGTTGGCACAATCGCATCATATTCAATTGCATAACCTGTGCGCATCATTTCAACATTTTCTAGGCCTGGAATTGTTCTAAGCATGTCACGTTGTACATCTTCTGGTAGGCTTGTGGATAAACCTTGTACATATACTTCTTGTGTATTACGCCCTTCTGGCTCTAAGAAAATTTGATGACGTGGTTTATCATTAAATCTTACTACTTTGTCTTCAATAGAAGGACAGTATCTAGGGCCTGTTCCTTTAATCATACCAGAATACATAGCTGAACGATGTAAATTTTCATCTATTAAACGGTGTGTTTCTGTACTTGTATATGTCAACCAACATGGAATTTGATCCATAATAAATTTCGTTGTTTCAAAAGAGAACGAACGTGGCTTATCATCACCTGGTTGAATTTCTGTTTTACTGTAGTCAATTGTATTACTGTTTACACGCGGAGGTGTCCCTGTTTTAAATCTAACTAGATCAAACCCAAGCTCCTCTAAATGCTCAGATAATGTAATAGACGGTTGTTGATTATTTGGACCGCTTGAATATTTTAAGTCGCCCATGATAATCTCGCCACGTAAAAATGTTCCAGTCGTAATTACAACGGTTTTTGCTGTATATTCTGCACCAGCTTGTGTAACTACCCCTTTACATATACCATCTTCAACGATTAAACGCTCTACCATTCCTTGGAATAACGTTAAGTTTGGTGTTTCTTCAATTGTTTTCTTCAATTCATGTTGGTAAGAGAATTTATCAGCTTGCGCTCGAAGTGCACGTACAGCTGGCCCCTTACCTGTATTTAGCATACGCATTTGAATATGAGTTTTATCAATATTACGTCCCATTTCTCCGCCTAATGCATCAATTTCACGAACAACAATCCCTTTTGCTGGTCCACCAACAGAAGGGTTACATGGCATGAATGCTACCATATCTAAGTTAATTGTTAACATTAATGTTTTTGAGCCCATTCGTGCTGCCGCAAGACCAGCTTCACATCCTGCATGACCTGCACCGATTACTATGACATCGTATGAACCGGCATTGTATCCCATTGTTTATTCCTCCTAATAATCTCTATCTTTCTAAAACATCACTATATTATTTTCCTAAACAAAATTGAGAGAATAACTGGTCAATTAGGCTTTCATGGACTGTGTCACCAGTAATTTCACCAAGTATTTCCCACGTTCTTGTTAAATCAATTTGCACCATATCAATTGGTACACCATTTTCTATTGCCTCAATTGCATCACCGATTGTTTGTCCCGCTTGTGTTAATAATCCAATATGTCTCGCATTAGAAACATATGTCATATCTGCAGAATCGATTGTTCCTTCAAAGAATAAATCAGCTATTGCCTTTTCGAGTTCATCTATTCCTTGTTCCTCAATTAAGGATGTTGTAATAACACGATTTCCCGCGGCTAACTCTGTAACACGTTCCATATCAATCGCTTGCGGTAAATCAGTCTTATTCACAATAACAATAAAGTCTTTTCCTTGTACCGCATGGAATAGATCTTCATCCTCATTTGTTAAAGCCTCGCTATAGTTGACAACAACTAATACTAAATCTGCTTGGCTCATCATTTCTTTTGAACGCTCCACACCAATTCGTTCAACAACATCTTCTGTCTCACGAATACCGGCTGTATCTATAAGTTTAAGAGGTACACCACGCACATTAACGTACTCTTCAATAACATCACGAGTTGTTCCTGCAATATCAGTTACAATTGCTTTTTTCTCCTGAACAAGACTATTTAATAACGATGATTTCCCAACATTAGGTCTACCGATAATTGCTGTAGCAATACCTTCACGTAAAATTTTCCCTTGTTTTGATGTTTCTAATATTTTTTCGATTTCCGAACGAACATGCGTCGCTTTCTCAATTAAAATATTATGTGTCATCTCTTCTACATCATCGTATTCTGGATAATCTATATTTACCTCAACATGAGCTAATGTTTCTAATATTTCTTGACGCAAAAGACCAATTAATTTAGATAATCGCCCTTCCATTTGATTAATTGCTACATTCATCGCACGATCTGTTTTTGCTCGAATCAAATCCATAACAGCTTCTGCTTGTGATAAATCGATACGTCCATTTAAAAAAGCACGTTTTGTAAATTCGCCCGGTTCTGCCAATCGTACTCCTTGCGCTAGAATAAGTTGCAATACTTTATTTACTGAAACAAGTCCGCCATGACAGTTAATTTCCACTATATTTTCACGTGTAAAAGTCCTTGGTGCGCGCATAATAGACACCATAACTTCTTCAATAACTTGATTTGTATCTAAATCAACGATATGACCATAATGAATAGTGTGAGAAGGAACCTCTGTTAAATCCTTCCCTTTAAAAATACGGTCAACTTTCTCAACCGCATCATCCCCACTTACTCGAACAATGGCAATTGCACCCTCTCCAAGCGCTGTGGAAATCGCAGCAATTGTATCAAATTCCATGTCCTTTCACCTCACTTGCTTATTTATCTCTATTTCAACATGATTATTTCTTTCACTAAATTATTAGGATACCATAACGAACCTATCTACAAAAGAAGAATAACTCATTTTATTATATCCCCATGTAAAAAACACTAAACTTATTCACAGTGGATAAGTTTAGTGTTTTTTAGTTATCCACATCTATTTTTCGCTCAAAAAAACCGGCACTCATTTGAGCAACCGGTCATTTAGGAGATATTACAACATGCCGATGTGGTTCATTTCCTTCAGAAGTTGTTTTGATACCTTGATGATTTGATAATGCCTGATGAATAATTTTTCGTTCAAAAGATGGCATCGGTTCTAAAATAACTCTTTTTTTCGTATTAGATACTTGTTTCGCTAATCGATAAGAAAGTGATTCTAGCGTACTTTTTCTTTTACTACGATAATTTTCAGCATCTAGTGTAATACCGATATACTGCTTCGTGTTACGATTTGCAACAAGTTTTGTTAAATACTGTAAAGAGTTTAATGTATTACCTCTTTTTCCAATTAAAACTCCTACATCATCACCAGAAATTGTAAATTCGATCTCGCGTCCTTTTACAACTTTACTAATTTCAACTTCCACACCCATATTGTGAATAACATTTCTTAAATATTCTTCACATTCCTGAATTGGATCTTTCTTCAATACAACTTCTACTACTGCAGGACGATTCCCAAATAAACCTAAGAACCCTCTTTTACCCTCATCGACAATATTTATATCTACTCGATCTTTTGATGTATTTAATTGCCTTAAAGCATCCTCTACTGCCAGCTCGACTGTTTGTCCTTTAGCAGTAATTATACTCACTTGCTTGAGCCTCCAGCTTTGCTAGCCTTAATCTCTGGCCCTTTGATAAAGTACATTTGAGCAATACCAAAGATATTACCAACAACCCAGTAAAGTGATAATGCAGCTGGGAAGTTAATTGCAAAGATTAAAATCATAATCGGCATAAGCCAAAGCATCATTGCCATTTGCGGATTTTGACCAGCTGTTCCTGCCATTGCAAGCTTTTGCTGAATAAATGTCGTAATTGCTGCAACAACCGGTAAGATATAGAACGGATCTGCCTGTCCTAAATCAAACCATAAAAATGTATGTTCACTAATTGCTGTTGTTCTCATAATCGCATGATAAAACGCGAATAAAATAGGCATCTGAACAAATATCGGTAAACATCCTGCCAATGGATTTACACCATTCTTTTGATATAACTGCATCATTTCTTGTTGTAGTTTTTGCTGTGTTGCTTGATCTTTAGAACTATATTTCTCTTTTAACTTCACCATTTCTGGTTGTAACGCTTGCATTGCCTTTGTACTCTTTGTTTGTTTAATCATTAATGGTAATAATGCAAAACGAATGATAAGAGTTGTAATAACAATTGCTAAACCGTAATTACTGTTAAATAAGTCGGCAAAATACGTGATTAACTGAGAAAGCGGATATACGAAATATTCATTCCAAATCCCAGTACTTTTCGATGTAATCGGCTGACCCGTTTCACTACAACCGGTGGCAATCGCCATTAATGCAACGACCATGGCTAGTAAACCTAATTTCTTTTTCAAAGCCTACTCCTCCTTGTATCGGTATGTATATAGTGTAATTCATTTCCTTACGCTACTTTTTTATTCTTTTCATACCAGAGCGTTTAAAGACATGAATTAAGCTTTTCTTTACTTCTTCATATGTCATCTCTGCACAAGGCTTCCTTGCTATTATAACAAAATCTTTTCCAGAATCTATCTCATCTTTTAACTCTGTAATAGCCTGACGGACCATGCGCTTAATTCGATTACGAACTACTGCATTTCCTATTTTCTTGCTAACAGAAAGGCCGATGCGAAAGTTTGGCTGTTCTTCTTTATCTAATTGGTATACAACAAACTGACGATTCGCATTTGATTTTCCTTTTTGAAAAACCGCCTGGAATTCATCATTCTTCTTTATACGATGTTTTTTCTTCATATCAATTGACACTCCTGTATTTCATCAGCGGAAATTCACTATTATTAGAAAAAAAGACCACTGAACGATCAGTGGTCTACGCAGATAATACTTTTCTTCCTTTACGACGACGAGCTGCTAGCACTTTACGTCCGTTCGCTGTGCTCATACGGCTGCGGAAACCATGTACTTTGCTGCGCTTACGTTTATTTGGTTGGTAAGTTCTTTTCATTATATGACACCTCCCTGAGGAATATCTGTTAAAGACAGTCCTATAAATTATAGTTAATCAACTAGGAAAATGTCAATGGTTCTAGAAATTTTCATCAAATATTCATTTTGAACCTATTCACATACTTTTTCACAGCATCTATATTTCCTTGTGGATAAATGTTTTTTCACGTTTTTTATATCCACAAACTTTTTTCACACTTTTACACAGTATATCGTGTTGTGGACAAGTTTATTCCACAAGGTATTGATTTTGTGGATAACTTTCTTAAATTCATTGCTATAGCCACTTTTTTTTGATATTATAGTTGTGTTTTCACTTTGAATAAGTTTTCCACACCTTTATCTTATCCACAATTTGTGTATAACATGTGGACAGTTTTAATCACATGTGGGTAAATAGTTGTCCACATTTGCTTTTTTTGTCGAAAACCCTATCTCATATACAAACGACGTTTTTAGGTTTTAAAATACGTTTCGTATAAATATACATTTTATATTTATTGGGTTGTACATTTGTTGCGCAACCTTATTCTTTTACCATCTTAGTAAAGGAGGGACACCTTTGGAAAATATCTCTGATTTATGGAATAGTGCCTTAAAAGAATTAGAAAAGAAGGTAAGCAAGCCTAGTTATGAAACATGGTTAAAATCAACAACGGCTCATAACTTGAAGAAAGACGTATTAACGATTACAGCTCCAAATGAATTTGCTCGTGACTGGCTAGAATCTCATTACTCAGAACTAATTTCAGAAACACTATACGATTTAACAGGGGCAAAATTAGCAATTCGCTTTATTATTCCCCAAAGTCAAGCTGAAGAGGACATTGATCTTCCTCCAGTTAAGCGGAATCCAGCACAAGATGATTCAGCTCATTTACCACAGAGCATGTTAAATCCAAAATATACATTTGATACATTTGTTATCGGCTCTGGTAACCGTTTTGCCCATGCAGCTTCATTAGCTGTAGCCGAGGCGCCAGCTAAAGCGTATAATCCACTCTTTATTTACGGGGGAGTTGGGCTTGGAAAGACGCATTTAATGCACGCGATTGGCCATTATGTAATTGAACATAATCCAAATGCAAAAGTTGTATATTTATCATCAGAAAAATTCACGAATGAATTTATTAACTCTATCCGTGATAATAAAGCTGTTGATTTTCGTAATAAATATCGCAACGTAGATGTTTTATTGATAGATGATATTCAATTTCTTGCTGGAAAAGAACAAACCCAAGAAGAGTTTTTCCATACATTTAATGCATTACACGAAGAAAGTAAACAAATTGTAATTTCTAGTGATCGACCACCAAAAGAAATTCCAACTTTAGAAGATCGTCTTCGCTCTCGCTTTGAATGGGGACTTATTACAGATATTACGCCGCCAGATTTAGAGACACGAATTGCAATTTTACGCAAAAAAGCAAAAGCTGAAGGGCTTGATATACCAAATGAAGTTATGCTTTATATCGCAAATCAAATTGATTCAAATATTCGTGAATTAGAAGGTGCACTTATCCGAGTTGTAGCTTATTCATCTTTAATTAATAAAGATATTAATGCTGATTTAGCAGCTGAAGCACTTAAAGATATTATTCCAAATTCTAAGCCGAAAATTATCTCTATTTATGATATTCAAAAAGCTGTCGGAGACGTTTATCAAGTAAAATTAGAAGATTTTAAAGCGAAAAAACGTACAAAATCAGTTGCGTTTCCTCGCCAAATTGCAATGTATTTATCACGCGAACTTACGGATTCCTCTTTACCAAAAATAGGTGAAGAATTTGGTGGACGTGATCATACAACAGTTATCCATGCCCATGAAAAAATTTCTAAACTACTAAAAACCGATACGCAATTACAAAAGCAAGTTGAAGAAATTAATGGTATTTTAAAGTAGTAGCTGAATAGTGTGAATAACTTACCTTGTTTTACGCACAGTCTATCCACATGTAGATAGACTGTTTTTACATCCTTCAAAGGGGTTATCCACATATCCACAAGCCCTATTACTATTACTACTATTTTTTATCTTTATTAATTAAATAAAATCTTATACTTACCGGAGGTTTTTCTTTATGCGTTTTACAATACAAAAAGACTATCTTGTAAGAGGTGTACAAGATGTAATGAAGGCAGTTTCTTCTCGTACAACAATCCCCATCCTTACGGGAATTAAAGTTGTAGCTACTGAAGAAGGGGTTACATTAACAGGAAGCGATGCTGATATTTCTATTGAATCGTTTATTCCAGTCGAAGAAGATGGAAAAGAAATCGTAGAAATAGCTCAATCAGGAAGCATTGTTTTACAAGCAAAATATTTTAGTGAGATTGTAAAAAAACTACCTAAGGATACTGTCGAAATTTCTGTGGAAAATCATTTTATGACAAAAATAAAATCTGGAAAATCAGAGTTTAACTTAAATGGTTTAGATTCTGCAGAATATCCGTTATTACCACAGATTGAAGAACATCATGTATTTAAGATACCAACAGATTTACTTAAGCATATGATCAGACAAACTGTATTTGCAGTTTCTACTTCTGAAACAAGACCAATCTTGACAGGTGTAAACTGGAAGGTATATAACAGCGAGTTAACTTGTATTGCAACAGATAGTCATAGACTGGCACTTCGAAAAGCGAAAATCGAAGGACATAATATTGCAGATGAATTTCAAGCTAATGTTGTTATTCCAGGTAAGAGCTTAAATGAATTAAGTAAAATTCTGGATGAGTCTGAAGAAATGGTAGATATTGTAATTACGGAGTATCAAGTATTATTCCGTACAAAACATTTATTATTCTTCTCAAGATTGTTAGAAGGAAATTATCCAGATACGACACGTTTAATTCCAGCAGAGAGTAAAACGGATATTTTTGTAAATACAAAAGAATTCCTACAAGCAATTGATCGTGCTTCACTATTAGCGAGAGATGGCCGCAATAACGTTGTCAAATTATCAACTTTAGAGCAAGAAATGCTAGAGATTTCCTCGAATTCACCAGAAATTGGAAAAGTTGTCGAAGAAGTACAATGTGAAAAAGTAGATGGAGAAGAGTTAAAAATATCTTTTAGTGCAAAATATATGATGGATGCATTGAAAGCTCTAGATAGTACAGAGATTAAAGTTAGCTTTACTGGAGCGATGAGACCGTTCTTAATTCGTACAGTAAATGATGATTCAATTATTCAATTGATTTTACCGGTTCGTACTTATTAGGTAAGGAATAAGGGTTGCTAGTTTAAAGATGCTAGTGACCCTTATTTGATTTTTGGGTATTACTTTCCTAATGTTAGTTTATTTAGTACAATGAAAGAATGAACACTTTCAGAAAGTGAGCGATTTTATGAAACGTATTAAAATTTCAACAGAGTATATTACACTAGGACAGTTTTTAAAGTTAGCTGATATAATTGATACAGGTGGCGCTGTAAAATGGTTTTTACAAGAATACGAAGTGTACGTGAACAACGAACTTGAAAATAGAAGAGGTCGCAAACTATATGCGAACGATATTATTGAAATTCCAGGAAGCGGAACTTTCCAAGTTCAGGCATAAAGGGGGAGCCCTTTGTTTATTTCAAAAATACAATTAAAAAACTATCGAAATTATGAAAAATTAGAGCTTTCCTTTGAAGATAAGGTAAATGTAATTATCGGCGAAAACGCACAAGGGAAAACAAATTTGATGGAAGCTATTTATGTTTTAGCGATGGCGAAATCTCATAGAACCTCTAATGATCGCGAACTTATCCGCTGGGATGAAGATTTTGGTCAAATAAAAGGGAAATTACAAAAAAGAAACAGTTCTTTGTCTTTGGAATTAAATATTTCGAAAAAAGGCAAAAAGGCAAAACTAAATCAACTTGAACAACAAAAGTTAAGTCAATATATTGGCGTGATGAACGTTGTCATGTTTGCCCCAGAAGATTTAAATCTTGTAAAAGGAAGCCCTCAAGTAAGAAGACGCTTTTTAGATATGGAATTAGGACAAATAGCTCCTGTATATTTGTATGAATTAAGTCAATATCAAAAGGTGCTCACGCAACGAAATCACTTGTTGAAAAAAATGCAAGGGAATAGTAAGAATGAGGAAACGATGTTGGATGTATTTACACTTCAACTAATTGAGCATGGTGCGAAAATACTGCAAAAACGTTTTGAATTTTTGCAGTTGCTACAGGAATGGGCAGCTCCAATTCATCGGGGTATAAGCCGTGGATTAGAAGAGTTAGAAATTGTCTATAAACCAAGTGTAGATGTATCAGAATCAATGGATTTGTCGAAAATAAAAGAAGTATACTATGAAAGTTTTCAATCTGTGAAACAACGTGAAATTTTCCGTGGTACGACTTTAATTGGTCCTCATCGTGATGATTTACAATTCTTCGTTAATAGTAAAAATGTTCAAGTCTTTGGTTCGCAAGGACAACAACGAACGACCGCACTATCCCTAAAATTAGCTGAAATTGAATTAATTTATTCAGAGGTTAAAGAATATCCAATCCTTTTGCTGGATGATGTTTTATCAGAATTAGACGATTATCGTCAATCACATCTGTTAAATACAATTCAAGGAAAGGTGCAAACATTTGTTACAACGACGAGTGTCGACGGAATTGAACACGAAACATTAAAAGATGCGAAAACAATTCATGTAACGAACGGCACGGTAGATTGTGAAATAGATAGGGCATAAACCCCTGTTTAAATGGAAAAGTAGGTGATCTTTGTGTCAATGGAACAAAAACAAATGCAAGAAAATGCATATGATGAAAGTCAGATACAGGTACTTGAAGGACTAGAGGCAGTTCGGAAACGTCCGGGTATGTATATTGGATCTACGAGTGGGAAGGGACTTCACCACCTTGTATGGGAGATTGTCGATAATAGTATCGATGAAGCGTTAGCAGGGTATTGCGATGAAATTAACGTTAGTATTGAAGAAGATAATAGTATTCTTGTAACGGATAATGGACGTGGTATTCCAGTTGGTATACAAGAAAAAATGGGACGTCCTGCAGTAGAGGTTATTATGACTGTCCTCCACGCTGGTGGTAAATTTGGCGGTGGCGGTTACAAAGTTTCTGGTGGTTTGCATGGTGTTGGTGCATCTGTTGTAAATGCCTTATCAACAGAATTAGAAGTATTTGTACATCGTGATGGTAAAATCCATTACCAAAAATACGAAAGAGGTATTCCGGTTGCAGACTTAAAAGTCATCGGTGATACAGATAAGACTGGAACAATAACTCGCTTTAAACCGGATCCAGAAATTTTTAAAGAGACGACAGAATATGAATTCGATACGCTAGCGACTCGTATGCGTGAGTTGGCGTTTTTAAATCGTAATATTAAATTAACAATTGAAGATAAACGTGAACATAAGCAAAAGAAAGAGTTTCACTATGAGGGTGGAATTAAATCATATGTTGAACATTTAAATCGTTCAAAACAACCAATTCATGAAGAGCCTGTATATGTAGAAGGTTCAAAAGATGGTATTCAAGTTGAAGTTGCGCTTCAATATAACGAAGGATATACAAATCATATTTACTCATTTACAAATAATATTCATACGTATGAAGGTGGTACACATGAGGTGGGATTTAAAACTGCCTTAACACGTGTGATTAACGATTATGGTCGTAAAAATAACATTTTAAAAGATGCGGATAGTAATTTGACTGGTGAAGATGTTCGTGAAGGTTTAACAGCAATCGTGTCAATTAAACATCCAAATCCGCAATTTGAAGGGCAAACGAAGACGAAACTTGGAAATAGTGAAGCGAGAACGATTACGGAATCAGTATTCTCAGAGGCTTTTGAAAAATTCTTACTGGAAAATCCTAATGTTGCACGTAAGATCGTAGATAAAGGAACGATGGCAGCGCGTGCGCGTGTAGCAGCTAAAAAGGCTCGTGAGCTAACTCGCCGAAAGAGTGCTTTAGAAGTTTCGAGTTTACCAGGGAAATTGGCAGATTGCTCTTCTAAAGATCCAGCAATTAGTGAAATTTATATCGTAGAGGGTGACTCTGCGGGTGGATCTGCAAAACAAGGACGCGATCGTCATTTTCAAGCAATTTTACCGCTGAAGGGTAAAATTATTAATGTTGAAAAGGCACGCTTAGATAAGATTTTATCAAATGATGAAGTGCGTACAATTATTACGGCGATTGGTACAAATATTGGTGGGGACTTCGATATCGAAAAAGCACGCTATCATAAAGTTATTATTATGACCGATGCCGATGTTGATGGTGCGCATATTCGTACCCTATTATTAACGTTCTTCTATCGTTATATGCGTCAAATAATTGAGTGTGGATATATATATATCGCGCAGCCACCTTTGTTTAAGGTGCAACAAGGTAAAAAAATTCAATATGCTTATAATGATAAAGAACTTGAAAAAATATTAGCTGAGTTACCAGCCCAGCCGAAACCAGGAATTCAACGTTATAAAGGTCTTGGAGAGATGAATCCAACTCAGCTATGGGAGACGACAATGGATCCAGAAGTACGTTCATTACTTCAAGTTTCTCTTCAAGATGCAATAGAAGCAGATGAAACATTTGAAATTTTAATGGGTGATAAAGTGGAACCACGTCGTAACTTTATCCAAGAGAATGCAAAATACGTGAAAAACCTTGATATTTAAATGAGTAATGACAGGAATCTAAGTATTCCTGTCTTCTACATATAAATCAATGTATGTGTAACGGAAACGTAAGAGGAGGTGCTCGTTGATGTCAGACAATCAACAACAAGCACGAATTCGAGAAATTAATATTAGTCATGAAATGCGTACCTCATTTTTAGATTACGCAATGAGTGTTATCGTATCTCGTGCATTACCAGATGTTCGTGATGGATTAAAACCTGTGCATCGTAGGGTTTTATATGCGATGAATGATTTAGGAATTACAGCTGATAAAGCGTATAAGAAATCAGCACGTATTGTCGGTGAAGTAATCGGTAAGTATCACCCTCATGGTGATTCAGCCGTTTATGAAACAATGGTACGTATGGCGCAAGATTTTAGTCAACGTTATATGCTTGTAGATGGGCATGGTAACTTCGGTTCTGTAGATGGAGATTCAGCAGCGGCAATGCGTTATACAGAGGCAAGAATGTCTAAGATTTCTATGGAATTAATACGTGATATTTCAAAAAATACAATTGATTATCAAGATAACTACGATGGTTCGGAAAGAGAGCCGATTGTATTACCAGCGCGTTTCCCTAATTTATTAGTAAACGGTACGACAGGTATTGCAGTTGGTATGGCAACGAATATTCCGCCGCATCAACTTGGCGAAGTAATTGATGGTGTGTTGGCATTAAGTCATAACCCGGATATTACTATCGCGGAATTAATGGAATATATTCCTGGACCAGACTTCCCGACATCAGGTTTAATCTTAGGTCGAAGTGGCATCCGTAGAGCTTATGAAACAGGGCGCGGTTCTATTATGCTTCGTGCCAAAGTTGAAATTGAAGAGAAATCAAATGGTAAACAATCTATTATCGTAACGGAACTACCTTATCAAGTTAATAAGGCACGATTAATTGAAAAAATCGCAGAATTAGTTCGCGATAAGAAAATTGAAGGTATTACAGATTTACGTGATGAATCAGACCGAAATGGTATGCGTATTGTCATGGAAGTACGTCGTGATGCCAATGCAAACGTACTATTAAACAATCTATATAAACATACAGCACTTCAAACAAGTTTCGGTATTAATATGTTATCTCTTGTAAATGGAGAGCCTCAAGTACTAAATTTAAAACAAAACTTATATCATTATTTGGAGCACCAGAAGGTAGTAATCCGTAGACGTACTGCTTATGAACTAGAAAAAGCAGAGGCACGTGCTCATATTTTAGAAGGATTACGAATTGCTTTAGATCATCTTGATGAAGTTATTACGTTAATTCGTAGTTCCAAAACGGCTGATATTGCAAAACAAGGTTTAATGGAACGTTTCGGTTTAAGTGAGAAACAAGCGCAAGCGATTTTAGATATGCGTCTGCAACGCTTAACTGGATTAGAACGTGAAAAAATCGAGCAAGAATATCAAGACTTAATGAATTTAATTGCTGAATTAAAAGCGATTTTAGCAGATGAAGAGAAAGTTCTTGAGATTATTCGTGAAGAATTAATAGAAGTAAAAGAGCGTTTCAATGATAAGAGACGAACAGAAATTACAATTGGCGGTATGGAATTTATTGAAGATGAAGATTTAATTCCTGAGCAAAATATTGCGATTACGTTAACTCATAACGGTTATATTAAGAGGTTACCAGCTTCTACGTACAAAACACAGAACCGTGGGGGACGTGGTGTACAAGGAATGGGTACGAATGATGATGACTTTGTTGAACACTTATTAACAACGTCTACTCATGATCATATTTTATTCTTTACAAACAAGGGTAAAGTATACCGTACGAAAGGATATGAAATCCCAGAGTATAGTCGTACTGCAAAAGGGCTACCAATTATTAACCTATTAGGAGTAGATAAGGGTGAGTGGATCAATGCCATTATTCCAATACGTGAATTTGGTGACGACCAGTTCTTATTCTTTACAACGAAACAAGGTATTTCTAAGAGAACACCACTTTCATCATTTGCAAATATACGTACGAACGGTTTAATTGCAATTTCGCTTCGTGAAGAAGATGAAGTGATTTCTGTACGTTTAACATCTGGCGATAAAGATATTATCGTAGGGACAAGCAACGGTATGTTAATTCGCTTCAATGAACAAGATGTACGTTCTATGGGCCGTAATGCAGCTGGTGTAAAAGCTATTACATTAGGCGAAGAGGACCAAGTAGTAGGTATGGAAATTGTTGAAGAAGATACGAATGTCTTAATTGTAACGAAAAACGGGTATGGTAAGCGTACTCCAGTTGAAGAGTATCGACTACAAAGCCGTGGTGGTAAAGGTCTTAAGACTTGTAACATTACAGATAAAAACGGTAAGTTAGTAGCGGTTAAGTCTGTAACAGGTGAAGAAGACATCATGCTAATTACAGCCGCAGGCGTTATTATTCGTATGCCAGTTGATCAAATCTCTCAAATGGGACGTAATACACAAGGTGTTCGTCTAATTCGTTTAGAGGATGAGCAAGAGGTAGCGACAGTAGCAAAAGCACAGAAAGATGAAGAAGAAGAATCTAATGAAGAGGTTTCTTCTGAAGAATAAGAGGGTGGATTTTTCCCCCTCTTATTTTTTTATAATAATACTTGCATAGTGATAGAAAAGTCTATATAATAGGCAGAGTCAGCAAATGAGAGGTACAAATTATCTTGAAAAACTTGTTGACGAAAATAATATACTATGATATATTATAAAAGTCGCTGAAACGCGATATTGAACTTTGAAAACTAAACGAAACAAACAACGTGAAACGTCAATTTTTATTTTTAGATGCTAGACAAACTAACTTTATTGGAGAGTTTGATCCTGGCTCAGGATGAACGCTGGCGGCGTGCCTAATACATGCAAGTCGAGCGAATGGATTGAGAGCTTGCTCTCAAGAAGTTAGCGGCGGACGGGTGAGTAACACGTGGGTAACCTGCCCATAAGACTGGGATAACTCCGGGAAACCGGGGCTAATACCGGATAACATTTTGAACTGCA
>NZ_JAEKEJ010000025.1:2102500-2117500 GCF_016651175.1 Bacillus sp. TH13
AGGCCCGAACCCACGCACGTTGAAAAGTGCGGGGATGAGGTGTGGGTAGCGGAGAAATTCCAATCGAACCTGGAGATAGCTGGTTCTCCCCGAAATAGCTTTAGGGCTAGCCTTAAGTGTAAGAGTCTTGGAGGTAGAGCACTGATTGAACTAGGGGTCCTCATCGGATTACCGAATTCAGTCAAACTCCGAATGCCAATGACTTATCCTTAGGAGTCAGACTGCGAGTGATAAGATCCGTAGTCAAGAGGGAAACAGCCCAGATCGCCAGCTAAGGTCCCAAAGTGTGTATTAAGTGGAAAAGGATGTGGAGTTGCTTAGACAACTAGGATGTTGGCTTAGAAGCAGCCACCATTTAAAGAGTGCGTAATAGCTCACTAGTCGAGTGACTCTGCGCCGAAAATGTACCGGGGCTAAATACACCACCGAAGCTGCGAATTGATACCAATGGTATCAGTGGTAGGGGAGCGTTCTAAGTGCAGTGAAGTCAGACCGGAAGGACTGGTGGAGCGCTTAGAAGTGAGAATGCCGGTATGAGTAGCGAAAGACGGGTGAGAATCCCGTCCACCGAATGCCTAAGGTTTCCTGAGGAAGGCTCGTCCGCTCAGGGTTAGTCAGGACCTAAGCCGAGGCCGACAGGCGTAGGCGATGGACAACAGGTTGATATTCCTGTACCACCTCTTTATCGTTTGAGCAATGGAGGGACGCAGAAGGATAGAAGAAGCGTGCGATTGGTTGTGCACGTCCAAGCAGTTAGGCTGATAAGTAGGCAAATCCGCTTATCGTAAAGGCTGAGCTGTGATGGGGAAGCTCCTTATGGAGCGAAGTCTTTGATTCCCCGCTGCCAAGAAAAGCTTCTAGCGAGATAAAAGGTGCCTGTACCGCAAACCGACACAGGTAGGCGAGGAGAGAATCCTAAGGTGTGCGAGAGAACTCTGGTTAAGGAACTCGGCAAAATGACCCCGTAACTTCGGGAGAAGGGGTGCTTTCTTAACGGAAAGCCGCAGTGAATAGGCCCAAGCGACTGTTTAGCAAAAACACAGCTCTCTGCGAAGCCGTAAGGCGAAGTATAGGGGGTGACACCTGCCCGGTGCTGGAAGGTTAAGGAGAGGGGTTAGCGTAAGCGAAGCTCTGAACTGAAGCCCCAGTAAACGGCGGCCGTAACTATAACGGTCCTAAGGTAGCGAAATTCCTTGTCGGGTAAGTTCCGACCCGCACGAAAGGTGTAACGATTTGGGCACTGTCTCAACCAGAGACTCGGTGAAATTATAGTACCTGTGAAGATGCAGGTTACCCGCGACAGGACGGAAAGACCCCGTGGAGCTTTACTGTAGCCTGATATTGAATTTTGGTACAGTTTGTACAGGATAGGCGGGAGCCATTGAAACCGGAGCGCTAGCTTCGGTGGAGGCGCTGGTGGGATACCGCCCTGACTGTATTGAAATTCTAACCTACGGGTCTTATCGACCCGGGAGACAGTGTCAGGTGGGCAGTTTGACTGGGGCGGTCGCCTCCTAAAGTGTAACGGAGGCGCCCAAAGGTTCCCTCAGAATGGTTGGAAATCATTCGTAGAGTGCAAAGGCATAAGGGAGCTTGACTGCGAGACCTACAAGTCGAGCAGGGACGAAAGTCGGGCTTAGTGATCCGGTGGTTCCGCATGGAAGGGCCATCGCTCAACGGATAAAAGCTACCCCGGGGATAACAGGCTTATCTCCCCCAAGAGTCCACATCGACGGGGAGGTTTGGCACCTCGATGTCGGCTCATCGCATCCTGGGGCTGTAGTCGGTCCCAAGGGTTGGGCTGTTCGCCCATTAAAGCGGTACGCGAGCTGGGTTCAGAACGTCGTGAGACAGTTCGGTCCCTATCCGTCGTGGGCGTAGGAAATTTGAGAGGAGCTGTCCTTAGTACGAGAGGACCGGGATGGACGCACCGCTGGTGTACCAGTTGTTCTGCCAAGGGCATAGCTGGGTAGCTATGTGCGGAAGGGATAAGTGCTGAAAGCATCTAAGCATGAAGCCCCCCTCAAGATGAGATTTCCCATAGCGTAAGCTAGTAAGATCCCTGAAAGATGATCAGGTTGATAGGTTCGAGGTGGAAGCATGGTGACATGTGGAGCTGACGAATACTAATAGATCGAGGACTTAACCATATAATATGAAGCAATGTTATCTAGTTTTGAAGGAATATGCCTTCATAGTTTGGTGATGATGGCAGAGAGGTCACACCCGTTCCCATACCGAACACGGAAGTTAAGCTCTCTAGCGCCGATGGTAGTTGGGACCTTGTCCCTGTGAGAGTAGGACGTCGCCAAGCAACTAAAAACACAAGTCTTTTGACTTGTGTTTTTTTATTTCCCATGAAATAGGTTAGGTTCTGTTAGTAAAAATGATGAAATATAGTAAGGGATTTTTTGAGCAGAAATATTAAGAAATTGATAAATAAATGGATAATCTTCAGAGCCATAGCTTCCAAGTAAGTCATACCACCAATCTGTTTCATACCTAGAAATCATGCTTAAATTATAGAGCAATAAATAATGAACAAGGAGTTCAGGTAATACTGGCTTAGGATTTCTAGGATCAGTCGTAAGTGGTAAATAATAAGTATTAGTAAGATGTTCATAGTATAAAGGAGTACTGTACATAGGATTCCATGATTGAATGGGTGCCGTAAAAAATAAATTCGATTCATTAGTTTTCTCAGGTACGTGTTGCATTGATAAATGCTTACAAGATGTTTCAATGTAGCGAGAAAATCTCTCTTTAGTCATATGTAATCGATCTAGTAGGTTGACTGAAAAGGAGAGCTCATTTTTAATTGTTGAATCAATTTTATATAAAGTTGATCCTTTTTGACTATAGCGAAACAAATTTTGTAATTCTGGAATATTTCCCATTAGTTCTAACATGTTAAATTTTTCTGCTTCTAAGTGTTTCATGTGAAACAGTTGTTCTGCAACATGAGTAAACAATCCGTTTTTTTGTACCTTCACCTCATCTTCTAAAAATTGATACCCTTGTTTTTTTCGTTTGCGAGTTGTAACGCCATGAGCTAAAACAGTAGTGGATTCAGGATAGTTAGGATCAATGGTTAGTAGACATGCTTTAAAAAGTTGACTAATTCCATAAAATAACAACATTGGTTGAATAGAAAATGGAGCTGTCTTATATAATTCATAATAATTTTTCCCGTGTTCTAAGTAATAAATAAAGGGATAACAATTTTCAAAACTTTTTTTTTCGGCATCCTGAATAGAGGATTTTTCATAACAACGGGCAAGATAACGTTGTACGTTTTGAGATGAAAAAAAGAAACTCAACTGCTGCCAAGTACAAGATGTTTGATGCATATATTACGCTCCTTTTATTGTCTAAAAATTCTAACATATATATACGTCCTTGACAGTATTTTAACCAATTGATAAGCTACTAATAATAATTTCTGGTATCATAGGGGGAACAATTATGTGGGAATCTAAATTTGTTAAAGAAGGTTTGACTTTTGATGATGTATTACTTGTACCAGCTAGGTCAGATATATTACCAAGAGAAGTAAGTGTTAAAACAGTTTTATCTGAAAGCTTACAGCTAAACATCCCGTTAATTAGTGCAGGAATGGATACAGTAACAGAAGCTGACATGGCTATTGCAATGGCTCGCCAAGGTGGTTTAGGAATTATTCATAAGAATATGTCTATTGAGCAACAAGCAGAGCAAGTTGATAAAGTAAAGCGCTCTGAAAGCGGCGTTATTTCAGATCCTTTCTTCTTAACTCCAGAACATCAAGTATATGATGCAGAACATCTTATGGGAAAATATCGTATCTCAGGTGTACCGGTTGTAAATAATTTAGATGAGCGAAAATTAGTTGGTATTATTACAAACCGTGATATGCGTTTCATCCAAGACTACTCAATCAAAATTTCTGACGTAATGACAAAAGAACAGTTAATTACAGCTCCAGTTGGTACTACACTGGAAGAAGCTGAAAAGATCCTACAAAAGTATAAAATTGAAAAACTCCCTCTTGTTGATAATAACGGTGTATTACAAGGGCTTATTACAATAAAAGATATTGAAAAAGTAATTGAATTTCCAAACTCTGCTAAGGATAAGCAAGGACGCTTATTAGTTGGAGCAGCAGTTGGTGTAACAGCTGATGCTATGCTTCGTATAGATGCATTAGTAAAAGCTAGTGTAGATGCAATTGTACTTGATACAGCTCATGGGCATTCTAAAGGCGTTATTGATAAGGTAAAAGAAGTTCGTGCTAAATATCCATCATTAAATATCATCGCTGGAAATGTTGCTACAGCTGAAGCAACGAAAGCATTAATTGAAGCTGGTGCAAACGTAGTTAAAGTTGGTATTGGACCAGGTTCTATTTGTACAACACGCGTTGTAGCTGGTGTTGGTGTACCACAATTAACAGCAGTTTATGATTGTGCAACCGAAGCTCGTAAACACGGTATTCCAGTTATTGCTGATGGCGGTGTTAAGTACTCTGGTGATATGGTGAAAGCTTTAGCAGCAGGAGCACATGTTGTTATGCTAGGTAGTATGTTTGCTGGTGTTGCCGAAAGTCCTGGAGAAACTGAAATTTACCAAGGTCGTCAATTTAAAGTGTATCGTGGTATGGGTTCTGTCGGTGCGATGGAAAAAGGAAGTAAAGATCGTTACTTCCAAGAAGGAAATAAAAAACTTGTCCCAGAAGGTATCGAAGGACGAGTACCATATAAAGGACCTTTAGCAGATACAGTTCACCAATTAGTTGGTGGATTACGTGCTGGTATGGGATATTGCGGGGCACAGGATTTAGAATTCTTACGCGAGAATGCACAATTCATTCGCATGTCTGGTGCTGGCTTACGTGAAAGCCATCCTCATCACGTACAAATTACAAAAGAGGCTCCAAACTACTCATTGTAATGTCTTATATACAAATAGACAGAGATTTGATATCTCTGTCTATTTTTTTTTGATTATGTTAGAATAACGGTTATGTGAGTACATAGATATTGGGGGTAACAAAAGTGAAAGGTATGTTTTGCAAAAGATTCATTGCTTTGGTAACAGTGATTACACTAGCTTGTAGCATTTTTATGCCATATAGCAATGCATCAGCTGAAACAGGAGCCGCTTTAAACATTGAAGCAGGTGCGGCAATTTTAGTAGAAGCGAATTCTGGGAAAATTGTATATCAAAAGAATGCAGATGAATTATTATCCATTGCTAGTATGACAAAGATGATGAGTGAATATTTAGTTCATGAAGCAGTGGATAAAGGAAAACTTAAGTGGGACCAGAAAATTAAGGTTTCTGAATATGCATATAAGGTTTCACAAGATGCTTCATTATCAAATGTTGCATTAGAAAATGGTGGCTCTTATACAGTAAAAGAGTTATATGAGGCAATGGCAATCTTTTCTGCAAATGGTGCAACAATTGCATTGGCAGAAGCAATTGCAGGTAAAGAAGTAGACTTCGTAAAAATGATGAATGATAAATCGAAAGAACTAGGATTGAAAAATTATAAATTTGTCAATTCTACAGGTTTAACGAATAAAGATTTAAAGGGAATGCATCCTGAAGGAACAACAGCGGATGAAGAAAATAAAATGTCTGCAAAGGATGTTGCAACTTTAGCACAACATTTAATTAAAGATTATCCAAAAGTATTAGATACAGCAAAAATTCCTAAAAAAGAATTCCGTCCAGAAAAAGAGAAGTTTGCAATGTCAAACTGGAATTGGATGTTAAAGGGCTTAGTTAAAGAATATGATGGCGTAGATGGTCTGAAAACAGGCTCAACTCCAGAAGCAGGAGATTGCTTCACTGGTACGGTTGAAAGAAACGGAATGCGTTTTATTTCTGTAGTTATTAAAACAAGTTCTCATACAGCACGTTTTGATGAAACAAAGAAGTTATATGATTATGGATTTGCTAACTTTGAAGTGAAACAAATGTATAAAAAAGGTTCTTCAGTAAAAGGACAAGAAACAGTAAGAGTAGAAAATGCGAAAGATAAAGATGTAGAAGTTCAAACGAAACAAGCTATTTCACTTCCAGTGCCAAAAGGAAGTAAAGATGTTTATAAAACAGAATTAAAAGAATCAAGTAAGGGACAAGAAGCACCTATTAAAAAGGGAGCTGCGCTTGGTCAAATGGTAATTACGCCAAAAGATACAAACGACCCTGGATTTTTAACTGGTAAGTCGTTGCAAGTGGATCTTGTAACAACATCTGAAGTAGAAGAAGCAAACTGGTTTACTCGTGCTATGCGCGGAATTGGTTCATTCTTTAGTGGTATGTGGAATAGTGCTGTTGATACAGTAAAAGGTTGGTTTTAAAAGCTCCTCATGGTAGGGGCTTTTTTTTTATTCCTATTTTTCATACCGACTTTATGAAAAAGTAGTAGACAAGCATCTGATAGTTAGTGGTAGAATGTAAGAGTATTCTTAATTTTCGCCTTTAACGGGGGAAAGCAATTCACCTAGGGGGGTTTTTGTACATGACAAATGTAACAGGGACAGAACGTGTAAAACGTGGAATGGCAGAAATGCAAAAAGGCGGCGTTATTATGGACGTAGTTAACGCTGAACAAGCAAAAATTGCAGAAGAGGCAGGCGCAGTTGCCGTTATGGCATTAGAGCGTGTACCAGCAGACATTCGTGCAGCAGGTGGCGTTTCTCGTATGGCAGACCCAACAATCGTTGAAGAAGTTATGGGTGCAGTGTCAATTCCGGTTATGGCAAAATGCCGTATCGGTCACCTTGTAGAAGCACGTGTATTAGAATCATTAGGGGTAGACTATATCGATGAGAGTGAAGTATTAACTCCTGCTGATGAAGTATACCATTTAAATAAACGTGATTACACAGTTCCATTTGTATGTGGTTGCCGTGATATCGGAGAAGCTGCACGTCGTATTGCAGAAGGTGCATCTATGCTTCGTACAAAAGGTGAACCAGGAACAGGAAACATTGTAGAGGCAGTGCGTCATATGCGTCAAGTCAATGCAGAAATCCGTCAAGTTGCGAGTCTACGTGAAGATGAGTTAATGACATATGCAAAAAATACTGGTGCTCCTTACGAAGTATTACTTGAAATTAAACGTCTTGGTCGCTTACCAGTTGTAAACTTTGCCGCAGGTGGTGTAGCAACACCTGCAGATGCAGCATTAATGATGCAACTTGGTGCTGATGGGGTATTTGTTGGATCTGGTATCTTCAAATCGGAAAACCCAGAGAGATTTGCACGTGCAATCGTTGAAGCAACGACTCATTATGAAGATTACGAACTAATTGCAAGTCTTTCTAAAGGGTTAGGTAATGCAATGAAGGGTATCGAAATTTCAACGTTATTACCAGAACAACGCATGCAAGAGCGTGGATGGTAATTAAAGGAGAACTTTAAAATGGTGAAAATCGGTGTACTAGGTCTTCAAGGTGCAGTTCGTGAGCATGTAAAATCAGTTGAAGCAAGTGGTGCAGAAGCTGTTGTTGTAAAGCGTATAGAGCAACTTGAAGAGATTGATGGTCTTATTTTACCAGGCGGTGAAAGTACAACAATGCGCCGTCTTATTGATAAGTATGCTTTCATGGAACCACTTCGCACATTTGCAAAGTCTGGTAAACCAATGTTTGGTACATGTGCAGGGATGATTCTTCTTGCGAAAACACTTATTGGCTATGAAGAAGCACATATTGGTGCTATGGATATTACAGTTGAGCGCAATGCGTTCGGACGCCAAAAGGATAGTTTTGAAGCTGCGCTTTCAATTGAAGGCGTGGGTGAAGACTTCGTTGGTGTATTTATCCGTGCGCCGTATGTTGTAGAAGTAGCTGATAATGTTGAAGTGCTTTCTAAGCATGGTGACCGAATGGTAGCGGTAAGACAAGATCAGTTTTTAGCTGCTTCATTCCATCCGGAATTAACAGATGATCATCGTGTAACAGCATACTTTGTTGAAATGGTAAAAGAAGCGAAAATGAAAAAGTTGTATAAGTAACTTGCAACTTGTATAAGATTATAGTAAATTGATGGTAACAATTTTATAAAATAAGCGTGTTGATAGGAAATAGTAACAAATGTCGTTTCTTATAGAGAGTCGATGGTTGGTGGAAATCGATAGAAACAGTTTGTGAATCCATCCTGGAATGGAATGTGGAACATCTTTTAGATTAGTAAGCATTCCCGGTGAAGAGCCGTTATTTCTACTTGAGAGGAAAGCGGTAATGCTTTCAACTAGGGTGGCAACGCGGGTTAACTCCCGTCCCTTTATATAGGGACGGGAGTTTTTTGTGTTTTATAAAATAAAAGGAGGAGTATATAATGCTTGATATTAAATTTTTACGTACAAACTTTGAAGAAGTAAAAGCGAAATTACAGCATAGAGGTGAAGATCTAACTGATTTCGGACGTTTTGAAGAACTTGATACGAGAAGAAGAGAACTACTTGTTCAGACAGAAGAATTAAAAAGTAAACGTAATGAAGTGTCTCAACAAATCTCTGTATTAAAGCGCGAAAAGAAAGATGCAGAAGCTCTAATTTTAGAAATGCGTGAGGTTGGAGAAAAAGTAAAGGATTTTGATAACGAACTTCGTACAGTTGAAGAAGACTTAGAAAGATTAATGTTATCTATTCCGAATATCCCTCATGAGTCTGCTCCAGTCGGTGAAACAGAGGATGATAATGTAGAAGCGCGTACTTGGGGAGAAGTGAAAGAATTTACTTTTGAACCAAAACCACATTGGGATCTTGCTACTGATTTAGGAATTTTAGATTTTGAACGTGCTGGGAAAGTAACAGGAAGCCGCTTCGTATTTTACAAAGGTGCTGGTGCAAGATTAGAGCGTGCTTTAATTAGCTTTATGCTTGATCTTCATACTGATGAGCATGGATATGAAGAAGTATTACCTCCGTATATGGTAAACCGTGCAAGTATGACAGGAACAGGACAACTTCCAAAGTTTGAAGAAGATGCATTCCGTATTGAAAGTGAAGATTATTTCTTAATTCCAACAGCTGAAGTACCTGTAACGAATATGCATCGTGATGAGATTTTAAATAAAGAGCAATTACCTATAAGATATGCTGCATTTAGCTCTTGCTTCCGTTCTGAAGCAGGTTCAGCTGGTCGCGATACACGCGGTTTAATTCGCCAGCATCAGTTCAATAAAGTAGAGCTTGTGAAGTTCGTAAAACCAGAAGATTCTTATGAAGAGTTAGAAAAATTAACAAATGATGCAGAACGCGTGTTACAATTATTAGAGTTGCCATATCGCGTTATGAGCATGTGCACAGGCGATTTAGGATTTACAGCAGCGAAGAAATACGATATTGAAGTATGGATTCCAAGCTATGGCACATATCGTGAAATTTCTTCTTGTAGTAATTTTGAAGCTTTCCAAGCGAGACGTGCAAATATCCGTTTCCGCCGTGAGCCAAATGGAAAACCAGAGCATGTCCATACATTAAATGGATCTGGTCTTGCAATTGGACGTACGGTTGCAGCTATTTTAGAGAACTACCAACAAGAAGATGGTACAATTATAATTCCAGAAGTTCTTCGCCCTTATATGGGAGGAAAAACAGTTATTAAGTAAATTTAAACATTCATCGGTATGAGTGATTGGTAATTATGAGCGTTGTCAGTACTGTAATGTAGGAAGGGGAAAGTAAAATTTTCCTTTCCTCATAATTTATTTTAGTAGGGTTGACTAACTGTTTTTCTTTTGATATTATATTTGATGTCAATATGGAGGTATACCCAAGTCTGGCTGAAGGGATCGGTCTTGAAAACCGACAGGCGGCGAGAGTCGCGCGGGGGTTCGAATCCCTCTACCTCCTCCAGATATAATTGACAACAGCGCATATAAGTGGAGATTGGAGAACTCGTTACCAACACGTAACGAGTTTTTATTTTAAAACCAATCATAAAGTATGGTGTAAGGTAATTTTGTCCTTATTACACACTCATATTCCGATGATTATCTTCATAGATATGAAAGGAGTCAACATGGATCTTATTATACAAACGTTTCCTTTAGATGGAAAAACTTTATATTATGTACAATGTCCTGTCTGTAAGAACAATAGAATTTTAAACAGTGGTGCAAATGTGTCACGCATTATAAGCGATGATACATTCCGTAAACTTTGTGGTTGCACTTGTGATGTAAAGCAAGCTGAGACAAAAGTAGAGGCGCCAAAAAAGGTTGAAAAACCAACTGTAAAGAAAGAGGCAGCTCCAAAACGTACAGGTAAAGTATTAACGGCAGTGATTAACGGGAAAGAAATGACTGTTAAAGAGATTGCTGAAGCATACGATATTAGTACAAGTACTGTTCGTCAGCGTATTAACGCAGGAAAACCTGAGAGTGAAATTATTGCTCCAACAAAGAAGAAGTAATTTAATAGGAAAACCCGTGCATATGCACGGGTTTTTTATTTTACAAGTTTACGTGTTTGTTTTAAAAAATGGCCAATTTTTTTAATGATTGGTTCGATTGAATCACCATCTTTTAAAATATCGTACTCATTAATATTTAAGCGTAATACAGGACATGAATTAAAGTTGTTAATCCAGTTTTCATAACGTCCATGCATTTCTTTCCAGTACTCAATTGGTGTTTGCTGTTCCATTGGGCGTCCGCGTTCTTGAATGCGATCGACAATATCATCGAAAGAACCTTCTAAGTAAATTAATAAGTCTGGATGAGGGAAGTAAGGAGTCATGACCATAGCGTCAAATAAACCTTTGTATGTTTCATAATCAGTTTCTGTCATTGTACCTTTTTCATGATGCATCTTTGCGAAAATTCCAGTGTCTTCGTAAATGGAACGATCTTGAACAAAACCGCCACCGTATTCAAAAATTCTTTTTTGTTCCTTAAATCGTTCTGCTAAAAAGTACACTTGTAGGTGGAAGCTCCAGCGAGTGAAGTCCGCATAGAATTTGTCCAAATATGGATTGGAATCTACTTTTTCAAATGATGTGCGATAACCTAAAGCATTAGCTAATGCGGTTGTCATAGTTGATTTACCCACACCTACCGTTCCGGCAATAGTGATTACTGCATCATTGGGTATATCATATTTTTGCCTTAAATTCATTATTATTTCGACTCCTTTAAGAGAGTATTTTGAAGGGCAGATAGGATGACGTTTAAATCATCAGGATTTTTTACAAAATCCATATCGTCTCCATTAAATTTCAATACTGGTATCTCCGGATGATCTTTTCTAAAAGTATCCATTGCTGTTTCATAATCTTTTGTGAGCTGTAGTAAGTAATTTGGATCCATGTTTTTTTCAAATTCTCTTCCGCGCAAGGCGATTCGTTTTTGCAATGTTTCTAGGCTAGCTGTTAAATAAACAATGACATTTGGCACAGGCATATCTTGTGTAAGGATACGATAAATTTGCATGTACTTGTCATATTGAGAGTCTTTTAATGTGCGGGATGCAAAAATTAAATTTTTAAAGATATGGTAATCCGCTACTACTGGTTTCCTTTGATTCAAATACTTTATGTTAATATCTTCTAATTGTTTGTATCTATTACAAAGAAAGAACATCTCTGTTTGAAAACTCCATTCGTCGATGTCTTCATAGAACTTTCCTAAAAAGGGATTTTCATCAACTATCTCTTTTAGTAAGTGGAGTTGCATGTGAGTTGAAATTTCCTTCGCAAGTGAAGTTTTTCCAACACCAATTGGTCCTTCAACCGTGATAAATGGTACTCCGGTCACGCTGTTTCCTCCTTTCAATCAGTGATTTACCGTGACTACTAAAAACACAAAACAGAATTATTGTAGCACAAGAGGGAAGCGAGTGGGTTAATTTGATATAAAAAGTTAGAAAATAGATATATGTATTAATTAAATTTTATTTTGGATGACGATGTTATATTTGCTTTCAATGTAGTTTCCATTATTTTCAAAGCGTGTATATTATCTTGGTCGTTGTTAGAGGCGATACAATCCTGAGGTACATACAATTTATAATTTCTCATATGAGCATCATTAGCTGTAAATAGGATACATATATTCCCGGCAACTCCTGTTAATATTAGATTTTCTATTTTTAAATAACCTAGTAATGAATTTAAAGGTGTTTCATAAAAAGCGGAATAATGTGGTTTAATAAAAATGTAATCATCAGAACTTGGAGCAATCTTATGGATTATATTTTCACTATATTTATTTGTACAATGAGTAATAAGTTGGTCGATATCAGATCTCCAAAGTTGATAATGGTCATTAACGTAAATTATAGGATAGCCGAAGGATTTCATTTTTTTCTTTAATTGTAAAATAGGGTTTGTTATAGTTTCACATTTTTGAGCTAGAATGGGTCCGTGGGAAAATTGAAAATCATTAATCATATCGATAATGAGCAAGGCGGTATTTTTCATATGTAATCCCTCTCTTTTTCTTTTAGGGTGGATTGAATTTGTAAAAGTTATCCCCTGTGTAGTAAATGGAAATAAGTGTACTTTATTTGTAATGAAAGGACTATGTTATGGAACAAGATCGAGATATTTATTTTATGCAATTAGCGATAGAAGAAGCTAAAAAGGCAGAGGAAATACAGGAAGTACCAATTGGAGCAGTTATAGTGTTAGATGGTGAGGTAATTAGTGTTGCTCATAATTTAAGGGAAACTGAGCAAAGATCAATAGCTCATGCTGAGTTGCTAGCGATAGATGAGGCGTGTAAAAAATTAGGTACATGGCGTTTAGAAGATGCAACATTGTATGTAACATTAGAACCTTGTCCAATGTGTGCGGGTGGAATTGTTTTATCACGAGTGAAGCGAGTTGTATATGGTGCAAGTGATCCGAAGGGCGGATGTGCAGGGACATTGATGAATCTTTTAACGGATGAACGCTTCAATCATCAATGTGAAGTAGTAACTGGTGTACTAGAGGAAGAATGCGGTACGTTGTTAACAAACTTTTTTAGAGAGCTTCGTAAAAAAAGAAAAGCGATAAAAAAATTAGAGAAAAACAATGGGAACTAACGTATTTGCATTTTATAAAGAAACAAGTTATACTGATAATGCCTTTAATGAAGGCAACCGAATATTGGTTTTAACTTTGCCGTGCTAAGCGGGGAGGTAGCGGTGCCCTATACTCGCAATCCGCTCTAGCGAGGCCGAATCCCCTCTCGAGGTTATGTTGCTGTAAGGTCTGCCTTAAGTAAGTGGTGTTGACGTTTGGGTCCTGCGCAACGGGACCCCGTGAACCTTGTCAGGTCCGGAAGGAAGCAGCAATAAGCGGGTCTTCTCGTGTGCCGCAGGAGTGCCTGAACCGAGCTAACTGCTTGAGTAACGCTTATGGTACGTAATCGACGGAGGGTGCACGGCAGTTATATATGTATACAAAACTCACCTTAATACAAAGGTGAGTTTTTTGTATAGAAAATAACTTTTGGAATCTATAAACAGAATGGGTTATAATAAATGAGATAATAACCTTTGAGGGAGGCCGTATTTTCGTGTCATACCAAGCGTTATACCGAACATGGAGACCGCAAAAGTTCGAAGATGTAGTCGGTCAAAAGCACGTGACAAAAACGTTGCAAAATGCCCTTCTTCAAGAGAAAGTTTCACATGCTTATTTATTTTCTGGTCCGAGGGGAACAGGAAAAACGACAATTGCAAAAGTATTTGCAAAAGCAATTAACTGTGAACATGCTCCGGTAGCTGAACCTTGTAATGAATGTCCTTCTTGTTTAGGAATTACACAAGGATCCATTTCAGATGTATTAGAAATTGATGCGGCTTCAAATAACGGTGTAGATGAAATTCGAGATATTAGAGATAAAGTAAAATATGCTCCAAGTGCTGTAGAATATAAAGTATACATTATTGATGAAGTTCACATGCTTTCTATGGGTGCATTCAATGCGCTTTTAAAAACCTTAGAAGAGCCGCCAGGACATGTTATCTTTATTTTGGCGACAACAGAACCTCATAAGATCCCGCCTACAATTATTTCGCGTTGTCAGCGTTTTGAATTCCGAAAAATATCAGTGAATGATATTGTTGAGAGATTATCAACAGTCGTGACGAATGAAGGTACGCGAGTGGAAGATGAAGCATTACAAATTGTTGCACGTGCTGCTGAAGGTGGTATGCGTGACGCGCTTAGTCTTATTGATCAGGCTATATCTTATAGTGATGAGATTGTTACGACAGAAGATGTATTGGCCGTAACAGGATCTGTTTCTCAGCAATACTTAGGCAATTTAGTAGAATGCATACGTGAAAATGATGTATCAAGAGCATTACAGATCATAGATGAAATGATGAGTAAAGGGAAGGATCCAGTTCGTTTTATGGAGGATTTCATTTACTATTATCGTGATATGCTTTTATATCAAACTTCACCGCAACTAGAACATATGTTGGAACGAGTAATTGTAGATGATCAATTCCGTAAGTTGAGTGAAGAAATGCAACCGGAAGTGATCTATGAGATTATTCATACCCTTAGTAAGGGACAACAGGAAATGAAGTGGACAAATCATCCGCGTATTTTCTTAGAAGTTGTTATGGTGCAGTTGTGTCAACAGTTTATGATGCAAACAAACGGTACGGATCGTTTGCAAGCAATTATGAACAGGATGCAGCAATTGGAGAAAGAGTTAGAGCAAGTCAAAAAGAACGGTGTGCCAGCTGGTGTACAACAGGAAGTAAGAGAGACACGTGCAACACCAAAACCCGTACGAACAGGAAGTATGAAGATTCCTGTCGGGCGTGTAAATGAAGTATTAAAACAAGCGAAGCGTCAAGATTTAGAACAATTAAAAGCTGTATGGGGTGAGTTGTTAGGAAGACTCAAATCATATAACAAAGTAGCGTTTGCTGTTTTACTAGAAAATAGCGAACCAGTGGCAGCTTCAGATGACACTTACGTTTTAGCATTTCAATATGAGATTCACTGTAAGATGGCGAGCGAAAATCGAGAAGCTATGGATACAGTAGAA
>NZ_JAEKEJ010000025.1:2122500-2172500 GCF_016651175.1 Bacillus sp. TH13
TCGCCAGCTAAGGTCCCAAAGTGTGTATTAAGTGGAAAAGGATGTGGAGTTGCTTAGACAACTAGGATGTTGGCTTAGAAGCAGCCACCATTTAAAGAGTGCGTAATAGCTCACTAGTCGAGTGACTCTGCGCCGAAAATGTACCGGGGCTAAATACACCACCGAAGCTGCGAATTGATACCAATGGTATCAGTGGTAGGGGAGCGTTCTAAGTGCAGTGAAGTCAGACCGGAAGGACTGGTGGAGCGCTTAGAAGTGAGAATGCCGGTATGAGTAGCGAAAGACGGGTGAGAATCCCGTCCACCGAATGCCTAAGGTTTCCTGAGGAAGGCTCGTCCGCTCAGGGTTAGTCAGGACCTAAGCCGAGGCCGACAGGCGTAGGCGATGGACAACAGGTTGATATTCCTGTACCACCTCTTTATCGTTTGAGCAATGGAGGGACGCAGAAGGATAGAAGAAGCGTGCGATTGGTTGTGCACGTCCAAGCAGTTAGGCTGATAAGTAGGCAAATCCGCTTATCGTAAAGGCTGAGCTGTGATGGGGAAGCTCCTTATGGAGCGAAGTCTTTGATTCCCCGCTGCCAAGAAAAGCTTCTAGCGAGATAAAAGGTGCCTGTACCGCAAACCGACACAGGTAGGCGAGGAGAGAATCCTAAGGTGTGCGAGAGAACTCTGGTTAAGGAACTCGGCAAAATGACCCCGTAACTTCGGGAGAAGGGGTGCTTTCTTAACGGAAAGCCGCAGTGAATAGGCCCAAGCGACTGTTTAGCAAAAACACAGCTCTCTGCGAAGCCGTAAGGCGAAGTATAGGGGGTGACACCTGCCCGGTGCTGGAAGGTTAAGGAGAGGGGTTAGCGTAAGCGAAGCTCTGAACTGAAGCCCCAGTAAACGGCGGCCGTAACTATAACGGTCCTAAGGTAGCGAAATTCCTTGTCGGGTAAGTTCCGACCCGCACGAAAGGTGTAACGATTTGGGCACTGTCTCAACCAGAGACTCGGTGAAATTATAGTACCTGTGAAGATGCAGGTTACCCGCGACAGGACGGAAAGACCCCGTGGAGCTTTACTGTAGCCTGATATTGAATTTTGGTACAGTTTGTACAGGATAGGCGGGAGCCATTGAAACCGGAGCGCTAGCTTCGGTGGAGGCGCTGGTGGGATACCGCCCTGACTGTATTGAAATTCTAACCTACGGGTCTTATCGACCCGGGAGACAGTGTCAGGTGGGCAGTTTGACTGGGGCGGTCGCCTCCTAAAGTGTAACGGAGGCGCCCAAAGGTTCCCTCAGAATGGTTGGAAATCATTCGTAGAGTGCAAAGGCATAAGGGAGCTTGACTGCGAGACCTACAAGTCGAGCAGGGACGAAAGTCGGGCTTAGTGATCCGGTGGTTCCGCATGGAAGGGCCATCGCTCAACGGATAAAAGCTACCCCGGGGATAACAGGCTTATCTCCCCCAAGAGTCCACATCGACGGGGAGGTTTGGCACCTCGATGTCGGCTCATCGCATCCTGGGGCTGTAGTCGGTCCCAAGGGTTGGGCTGTTCGCCCATTAAAGCGGTACGCGAGCTGGGTTCAGAACGTCGTGAGACAGTTCGGTCCCTATCCGTCGTGGGCGTAGGAAATTTGAGAGGAGCTGTCCTTAGTACGAGAGGACCGGGATGGACGCACCGCTGGTGTACCAGTTGTTCTGCCAAGGGCATAGCTGGGTAGCTATGTGCGGAAGGGATAAGTGCTGAAAGCATCTAAGCATGAAGCCCCCCTCAAGATGAGATTTCCCATAGCGTAAGCTAGTAAGATCCCTGAAAGATGATCAGGTTGATAGGTTCGAGGTGGAAGCATGGTGACATGTGGAGCTGACGAATACTAATAGATCGAGGACTTAACCATATAATATGTAGCAAATGTTATCTAGTTTTGAAGGAATATACCTTCATAGTTTGGTGATGATGGCAGAGAGGTCACACCCGTTCCCATACCGAACACGGAAGTTAAGCTCTCTAGCGCCGATGGTAGTTGGGACCTTGTCCCTGTGAGAGTAGGACGTCGCCAAGCAACTAAAACACGAGTCATTTGACTCGTGTTTTTTTGTATTGTTAAAAAGAATGGGAAAGAAGTAATGGTAATACAAACACGTTGCCCAAGGGTTAATCATATTATATAAGAGATGGGTGTATATTTTTCTGGAAATTGTTAAGGATTAGAAGTATAAAATAAGTTCACTTAAATAGGGAGGGAAGGTTATGAAATTACAAAGTGAAGTTTGTATTGTTTGTGAGACAAAAAGAAAAGAAGGTATATATGTTTATAATAATTTAATATGTTATGAATGTGAAAAGGATATGGTGAATACAGAGACAGGTGATCCGAAATATATATATTATTTAAAGCAACTTCGAAAATTAGAAGTATCATATTTTTAAATAGGCATATGCCTATTATTTTTTTTGTTCTGTATAATAGATAGAGAATGAATAATAAGGAAGAGATGTAGATGAATCAAAATCATATGCCTTTATATGAGGCGTTAATAGAGTTTAAAGAAAGAGGGCCGTTATCCTTTCATGTTCCAGGTCATAAGAATGGTTTAAACTTCCCACAGAAGGCAATAAGAGAGTTTAAAGATATTCTATCTATTGATGTAACTGAGTTAGCAGGACTAGATGATTTGCATAGTCCGTTTGAATGTATAGATGAGGCACAACAATTATTGACTGAAGTGTATGATACAAAGAGAAGTTATTTTTTAATTAATGGTTCAACAGTCGGGAACTTAGCAATGATTTTGTCTTGTTGCAGGGAACATGATATTGTTCTTGTACAAAGAAATTGTCATAAATCAATTATTAATGGTTTAAAACTAGCGGGAGCAAATCCCATTTTTTTAGATCCATGGATTGATGAAGTTTATAACGTACCAGTGGGAGTTCGTAATGAAATTATTAAGAAAGCAATTGGAAAATATCCAAATGCGAAAGCACTCATTTTAACGCATCCTAATTATTATGGTATGGGGATGGATTTAGAGGCAAGCATCGCTTTTGCACATGCACATAAAATACCTGTTTTGGTAGATGAGGCACATGGGGCACATCTTTGTTTGGGAGAACCATTCCCGAAATCAGCGTTAACATATGGTGCAGATATTGTAGTTCATTCTGCACATAAAACATTACCCGCAATGACAATGGGTTCCTACTTACATATAAATAGTCACTTAGTAGACGAAGAGAAGGTTACTACTTATTTAAGTATGCTACAATCTAGTAGTCCATCGTATCCAATTATGGCTTCCTTGGATATAGCACGCTTTACAATGGCGCGTATAAAAGAAGAAGGACATGGTGAAATTGTTGAGTTTTTACGGAGATTTAAGGAACGGTTACGTTCTATTCCCCAAATCGCCATTTTAGAATATCCGTTGCAAGACGAGTTAAAGGTTACCGTACAAACTCGTTGTCAGTTATCAGGGTACGAATTACAGTCCGTATTTGAAAAGGTCGGTATATATACAGAGATGGCTGATCCGTACAATGTCCTATTTATTTTACCCCTGCAAGTAAATGAGGGGTATATGAAGGTTATAGAGATGATTCGAGTAGCATTGCAACATTATGACGTGAAAGACAAGAGGGAATCTATTCGTTATACTTATAAAGATGAATTCTCTCCTTTGCCGTATACGTATAAACAACTAGAAGGATATGGAACAAAGGTAGTATCTATAGAAGAGGCTGTTGGAATGATAGCGGCGGAAATGGTAATTCCGTATCCACCTGGAATTCCATTGGTTATGTATGGAGAGAGAATTACTTCAGAGCATAAAGAGCAAATTATGTATTTAGAGAGAGCAGGAGCTCGTTTTCAAGGTAATACGAAATATATGAAAGTGTATGATATAGAAAGTAGGTTTTAGGATGAAGGGATTATTTGTAACAATTGAGGGCCCAGAAGGTTCAGGTAAAACAACGTTAATTAAAAGCTTATTGCCATATTTTGAACAAAGAGCACAAAAGGTAATGGCGACAAGGGAACCAGGTGGTATTGCAATTTCTGAGGATATTAGGACGATTTTACATAAACAAGAATATACGATGATGGAAGCACGTACAGAAGCGCTTCTTTATGCTGCTGCGCGCAGACAACATTTAGTAGAAAAAGTTATGCCAGCACTTAATGAGAACTATCTCGTGTTATGTGATCGTTTTATAGATAGCTCTTTAGCATATCAAGGCTATGCAAGAGGATTGGGTATGGATAAGGTATTTGAAATAAATCGTTTCGCAACAGAGGACTGTATGCCTAGTTTAACAATTTATCTAGACATTGAGCCTGAGGTTGGTTTGGCTCGGATTGAAAAAGATGCAGGACGTGAAGTAAATCGACTAGATATGGAAGATATCTCTTTCCATAAACGTGTACGCGAGGGGTATTTACAAGTTGTAGAACGTTTCTCGGATCGTATTGTATTGGTAAATGCTGATCAGCCGATGGAAAAACTTATAGAAGAAGTTGTTCAGATTATAGAAGATAAATTGTTATAATAGAAGGAAAGAATGAAATAAGTGAGGTATGCATTATGATGAAGACGTGGGAGCAGCTTTCTGCTATACAACCCATCGGTGTAAAAATGTTGATGAATAGCATTGCAAAAGAGCGTATATCCCACGCTTACTTGTTAGAGGGAGGGAAAGGTACGGGAAAGTTTGCGACAGCAATTCAAATGGCAAAGAGTTTCCTCTGTTCTCAGCGGAATGGAGTAGAGCCCTGTCATGTATGCACAAATTGTAAGCGAATTGATTCAGGTAACCACCCTAACTTACATATTGTAAAACCAGACGGATTATCTATTAAGAAGCAGCAAATTCATGATTTACAAGGAGAGTTTTCAAAAACAGGATTAGAGGCAAATAAAAAATTATATATTATTGAGCACGCAGATCGTATGACAGCAAATGCGGCAAATACACTTTTGAAATTTTTAGAAGAACCAAGTAGTGATACAACCGCTATTTTACTTACTGAACAAAGTCATCAAATTTTAAATACGATTTTATCTCGCTGCCAAGTTGTTACGTTTAGACCGTTACCTACGGAATCTTTAATTAGAAGATTACAGGAAGAAGGTATTACAGCATCTTTATCGACACTTGCTGCTCAACTCACAAATAGTTTTGATGAAGCTTTAGCTTTATGTAGTGATGAATGGTTTGCACAAGCACGAGCTTTAGTGATAAAATTATGTGAAGCGCTCGAAAAAGATAAAACCTCTATTTTTTTTGTACAAGAAAAATGGGGAAAACACTTTGGAGAGAAAGAACAATTACAGCAAGGTTTAGATATGTTACTCCTTATTTATAAGGATTTACTATATGTTCAACTTGGAGAAGAAGATCGTCTTGTTTTTCATGAGCAGAAAGAGATGTTTGAATCATTTTCCTATGCTCAGAAGCGCATTGTATCAGCTCTCTTTAATATATTAGAGGCAAAAAATAGAATCAACGCTAATGTAAATGCGCAGCTTGTGTTCGAACAGTTAGTGTTGCGGTTGCAGGAGGGATGACCGTTTTGTATGATGTAGTAGGTGTTCGCTTTAAGAAGGCCGGAAAGGTATATTACTTTGATCCAAATCAGTTCGATATCTCTGAAAATGAGTTTGTCATTGTAGAAACGGTAAGAGGTATTGAATATGGAAAAGTAGTTATTACCAAAAAGCAAGTTGATGAAAACGACGTTGTATTACCGCTAAAAAAGGTTATTCGTATTGCAAATGAAAATGATCGTACCATTGTTGAAGAGAACAAACATGCTGCAAAAGAAGCATATCAAGTCTGTCAGCAAAAGGTAGTAGAGCATAATCTTGATATGAAACTTGTAGATGTAGAGTATACATTCGATCGTAATAAGATTATTTTCTATTTTACTGCGGATGGTCGGATCGATTTCCGCGAACTAGTGAAGGACTTAGCGGCAATTTTTAGAACAAGAATTGAACTAAGACAAATTGGTGTTCGTGATGAAGCGAAGATGCTAGGTGGTATTGGTCCATGTGGTCGTATGCTTTGTTGTTCTACTTTTTTAGGAGATTTTGAACCTGTATCCATTAAAATGGCAAAGGATCAAAATTTATCATTAAATCCTGCAAAAATCTCTGGTTTATGTGGTCGCTTAATGTGTTGCTTAAAATATGAGAATGATGAATATGAGGCAGCAAAGGAACAACTTCCTGATTTAGATCAACGTATACAAACCCCGCATGGTACTGGCCGTGTTATCGGATTAAATATTTTGGAAAGATTAATTCAAGTGGAACTAGTAGACAAGGAACGGATAGTAGAATATACGTTAGATGAGTTAGTGAATAAAGGGGTCGTTTCGAGTCAAACCACAGATTAATGAGGTGGGTGCTTGTGGAGAAAAAAGATATTTTTGAATCGGTTTCTAGTATGGAAGAGCAAATTGGACATTTATACAAACAGTTGGGAGAGTTAAAACAGCATCTTGCAGAGTTGTTGGAAGAAAACCAGCATATAAAAATGGAAAATAACAATTTGCGACACCGTTTTGAAGAAGTGCAGAATAAAGAAAAACAAAAAACTCAAAAACGTAAAGAAGTGAAGCCGAAAACAGATATTGGTGAAGGCTATGACAATTTAGCGAGACTGTATCAAGAAGGTTTTCATATTTGCAATCTTCATTATGGAAGTGTACGTAAAGAGGGAGATTGTTTGTTCTGTCTGTCATTCTTAAATAAAAAGTGAAATTACCTTTCCAATTATAATTGGAAAGGTAATTTTTTATACATGAAATAGGGTAGGTTAAGGGTAAGAAAAGGAGCAGTATATGAATTTATATGAAGATGAACGTTTAGATTACTTATTAGCGCAAGACATGAAGATTATACAAAGCCCATCAGTATTTAATTTTTCTTTAGATGCTGTTTTACTTGCAGATTTTGCATGGGTACCGATTCAAAAGGGAAATTTACTTGATTTGTGTACAGGTAACGCGGTTGTCCCCCTTCTATTAAGTACAAGAACAAAAGGAAAGATTACTGGTGTAGAAATTCAAGAACGCTTATATGATATGGGAGTAAGAAGTGTGCAATACAATGGGTTGGAAGAAAGAATTCACCTCATACATGGAGATTTGAAAGATATGCCAGAGAAACTCGGGCGTCATCAATATGATGTTGTTACATGTAATCCACCATATTTTCAAACGCCTCAAACTTCAGAGAAAAATATGAATGAACATTTAGCGATAGCTCGTCATGAAATTATGTGTACATTAGAAGATGTTGTATCTGCAAGTAGTCAGTTAGTAAAACAAGGCGGGAAAGTAGCGTTTGTACATCGTCCAGGACGATTACTCGACATTGTCACATTAATGCGTAAATATAAAATTGAACCAAAGCGTGTGCGATTTGTTTATCCTAAGATTGGAAAAGAAGCAAATACATTGTTAATTGAAGGAATTAAGGATGGAAATGCAGATTTGAAAATTTTACCACCCCTCGTTGTATATGAGGACAATAACGAATATACAAAGGAGATACGTTCAATTTTATATGGAGAAGAATAAGCATTTTTTTTATGTGGTAGAGTGCTCTGATGGAAGTTATTATGCTGGATATACAAACCATATAGAAAAACGAATTGAGACTCATAATAGCGGCAAAGGAGCTAGGTATACACGTACGAGGCTTCCTGTCGTTTTAAAATATGTAGAGACCCACGATGATAAGCGTACAGCTATGCAAGCGGAGTATTATTTTAAGCAATTAACGAGAAAACAAAAAGAGGCATATATGCAAAAAGGAGAACGCTATGTGGCAACAAAAAAGCTTTCAACAAAATGAAAAGGGAGTTTTATATTTAGTACCAACTCCTATTGGAAATCTAGAAGATATGACATTTCGTGCAATACGAATTTTAAAAGAAGTTGATTTAATTGCTGCTGAAGATACGAGACAAACGAAAAAACTTTGTAATTATTTTGAAATTGAAACACCTGTCACGAGTTATCATGAGCACAATAAAGAAGTAAGTGGGAAGAAAATATTAGAGAAATTAGAGGATGGAAAGAATGTAGCACTTGTTAGTGACGCTGGTATGCCGTGTATTTCTGATCCAGGTTACGATATTGTTGTTGAGGCAGTAGCTGAGCAATATCATGTAATTCCGCTTCCTGGAGCAAATGCAGCCCTTACAGCATTAATTGCATCTGGTCTTGAAACAAAGCAGTTTTATTTCTATGGTTTCTTGCAGAGAAATAAAAAGGAACGAAAGATGGAGTTAGAAAAGCTTCGTTATGTACAAACTACAATGATGTTTTATGAAGCGCCTCATCGTTTAGATGATACTTTAATTTCGATGCAGGAAGTGTTGGGAAATAGAGAGATTGTATTATGTCGGGAGTTAACGAAAAAATTTGAGGAATTTATTCGAGGAACAGTCGAAGAAGCAATTGAGTGGACGAAGCAAAATGAGGTACGTGGTGAGTTTTGTATTTTAGTAGCTGGTTCGACAGAAGAACCTGCTCCAGAAGAACAATGGTGGGAATCTCTTTCAGTATATGATCATATTGAACACTATATAAATGAAAAAGGTATGAATTCAAAAGAAGCGATTAAAACAGTCGCTAAAGATCGAGATTTGTCGAAAAGAGATGTATATCAAATCTATCATGTCGATAAAAAATAAGCTTCTCATAATTGAGAAGCTTATTTTGCTGTTTCGATATAATCTTGAAGTTCGTTTAAGATTTGCTCAGCGCCTTCTTTGCTTAAGATGATTTTACCTTCAGCTAAAGAAAGGTTACCGTCAGATACTTCACCAGTTACTTGGCAAGTCATGTTTGGTTTATATTTTTTTAAGATGATTTTCTCGTCATCAACATAGATTTCAAGAGCATCCTTTTCTGCAATACCTAAAGTACGGCGTAATTCGATTGGAATTACTACACGACCTAATTCATCAACTTTACGAACAATACCAGTAGATTTCATAATTTTTTTCCTCCTAAATAAATAGTTTATAAGTTTCGAGTCTATTTTTAGATTCGTCATTTTTCGACAAAATACCCTATGGACATATGATACCAATCATTTACATTTCCGTCAATTCTTAAATTCTATATTTTTTAAAAAGATTTATAGATTTCTTATTTCTTATATATAATAGATTGAGAGGAAATTCCACAATTATTTACATTGTTTTCTGAAAAATTAACAAATTTTAAGTGGAGATTGTATATTTTTTTGGAATATGAGCAATAGATGATAAAGATATCGAGCATTAAGAACCCAAATTCAAAATTAGGTTGGGGTAAAGAAGATAAGTGAGATTCGGGCTGCTCGTAAAAGCCCGATTGATGTGGGCTAATAATCAGTGGGGATGAACAAAAACCCCGCTGATTAAAGTTTCACTTTATATATGAGTTTTTGATATACTGTTTATAAATACATATGAGGTTATTCGGGAGGTCCAAAACAATGACAGAGGAAAATAAGTCCTTTTATATTACTACCCCAATTTATTATCCAAGTGGAAAATTACACATTGGACATGCTTATACGACAGTAGCAGGAGATGCAATGGCACGATATAAGCGTATGCAAGGATACAATGTTCATTATTTAACAGGAACTGATGAGCATGGACAGAAAATCCAAAAAAAAGCAGAAGAATTAAATATTACACCACAAGCATATGTGGATAATATTGTTGCAGGAATTAAAGAACTTTGGGAGAAGATGGATATCTCTTATGATGATTTTATTCGTACAACTGAAGATCGTCATAAAGATGTTGTTGAAAAAATCTTTAAGCAACTAGTAGATCAAGGTGATATTTATCTTGATGAATATGAAGGTTGGTATTCTGTACAAGATGAGACATTCTATACGGAGCATCAATTAGTAGATCCAATTATGGAAGGTGACAAAGTAGTTGGAGGAAAAAGTCCAGATAGTGGTCATGATGTAGAACTTGTTCGTGAAGAATCATATTTCTTTAGAATGGGTAAATATGTCGACAGACTATTAAAATTCTATGAAGATAATCCACATTTCATTCAGCCAGAGTCTCGTAAGAATGAAATGATTAATAACTTCATTAAACCAGGCTTAGAAGATTTAGCAGTTTCTCGTACTTCATTTGACTGGGGAGTTCGTGTTCCAGGTAATCCGAAACACGTTATTTACGTATGGGTTGACGCATTATCTAACTACATTACAGCATTAGGTTATGGAACAGAAAATGAAGAGATGTATAAGAAATTCTGGCCGGCAGATGTGCATTTAGTTGGAAAAGAAATCGTTCGTTTCCATACAATTTATTGGCCAATCATTTTAATGGCATTAGATTTACCTCTTCCGAAAAAAGTCTTTGCTCATGGCTGGATTTTAATGAAGGATGGAAAGATGAGTAAGTCAAAAGGAAACGTAGTAGATCCAGTTACATTGATCGATCGTTACGGATTAGATGCATTACGTTATTACTTACTTCGTGAAGTTCCATTCGGATCTGACGGTGTATTCACACCAGAAGGATTTGTGGAGCGTATTAATTTCGATCTAGCAAATGACTTAGGTAACTTATTAAATCGTACAGTAGCTATGATTGATAAGTACTTTAATGGAGAAATCCCTGCATTTAAAGCGGATGTAACGGAATTTGATGAAACGTTAGTAACGTTTGCAAAAGATACATTGAAAAAAGTAGAAGAGGCAATGGAGAATATGGAGTTCTCTGTAGCGTTAGGATCTATTTGGCAATTGGTTAGTCGTACGAACAAATATATTGATGAAACACAACCATGGGTATTAGCGAAAGATGAGAATGATCGTGAAAAGTTAGCTTCTGTAATGGCTCATTTAGCAGAAGTACTTCGTCAAACAGGTATTATGCTTATGCCATTCTTAACAGTAGCACCAAGCAAGATGTTCGCTCAGCTTGGCCTTACTGATGAGGCTCATAAATCTTGGGAAAGTCTATCTACAATTGGCTGTATTCCAGCTGGAACAAAAGTAGAAAAAGGAAACCCAATTTTCCCTCGCTTAGAAATGGAAGTGGAAGTAGAGTACATTAAGGAACAAATGAAAAGCTCTGCTCCTAAAGTAGAAGAGAAAAAAGAAGAAGAACCGAAGGCAGAAGAAATTACAATTGATGATTTCTTTAAAGTAGAATTACGCGTAGCTGAAGTACTATCTGCTGAACCTGTGAAAAAAGCAGACAAGTTGTTAAAAATTCAACTAGACTTAGGCACAGAAAAGCGTCAAGTTGTTTCTGGAATTGCGAAATTCTATTCGCCAGAGGACCTAAAAGGTAAAAAGGTTATTTGTGTAACAAACTTAAAACCTGTAAAATTACGCGGTGAATTATCGCAAGGTATGATTTTAGCGGGTGAAGAGAATGGCGTATTGTCATTAGCATCAATTGATCAAAACCTACCAAATGGTACAAAAATCAAGTAATTAAGACAAGAAAAGAGATGTTTCACGTGTAACATGTGTGAAGCGTCTTTTTTCTTTTTACACTCTCTATTTTTGCATTAAGATTGTAGTATTGTTATCGTTAAGTTATTAAAGAACTTATTTTTGTAGAATAAACTTGATTTCAATATAAAAGGAGTTATGTATTATGTTGTTTGATACACATTCACATTTGAATGCAGAGCAATTCGAAGAAGATTTGCAAGAAGTTATTGCCCGAATGAAAGAAGCGGGAGTTACTTATACAGTTGTTGTTGGTTTTGATGAAGTAACGATAAAAAAGGCGATGGAATTAGCTGAAGCCTATGATTTTATTTACGCTGCGGTTGGATGGCATCCAGTTGATGCAATTGACATGACAGAAGAACATTTAGCTTGGTTAGAAGAACTTGCTTCTCATCCTAAAGTCGTTGCACTTGGAGAAATGGGTTTAGATTATCACTGGGATAAGTCTCCAAAAGAAATACAGAAAGAAGTATTCCGTAAACAAATTACATTAGCTAAAAAAGTGAAATTGCCGATTATTATACATAACCGCGATGCAACTCAAGATATTGTTGATATTCTAGAAGAAGAGAATGCAGCTGAAGTAGGAGGCATTATGCATTGCTTTAGCGGCAGCGTAGAAGTAGCAGAGCGATGTGTTGATATGAACTTTTTAATTTCGTTAGGCGGCCCAGTTACATTTAAAAATGCTAAGAAGCCGAAAGAGGTTGCTACGGAGATTCCATTAGAGAAATTGTTAATAGAGACGGATTGTCCGTATCTAACGCCGCATCCATTTCGAGGGAAACGAAATGAACCGAGTTATGTAAAACTCGTAGCAGAAGAAATTGCGAATTTAAAAGGAATTTCTTATGAGGAAGTAGCAGAAATGACAACCAAAAATGCAAAATTTTTATTTGGTGTTGAATAAAAAAGAATGGGGAAACCTGTTCTTTTTTATTTTGAAAAACACTAGTAGAAGTGATGAAGAAAATAAATGTGAATGATGAAGTGTTACAATAAAGACAGAGAACAAAGATTTTTCTATTCTATTTTTTAAAATATAAGAATGGGGAAAATAATAATGGAAAAGTCGTCATTTTTTTGTTTTACTAAGTAGAGACGAAACGAGTGTGGAGGCAAGCATGAAAATAAAAGAGATTATCGTTGTAGAAGGTAAAGATGATACAGTTGCGATTAAGCGTGCTGTTGATGCGGATACAATTGAAACGAACGGTTCAGCAATCGGTGATCATGTTATTGAGCAAGTTAAATTAGCGCAGCAAAAAAGGGGCGTTATTATTTTCACAGATCCGGATTATCCTGGAGAACGTATTCGAAAAATTATTTCTGATAAGGTTCCTGGCTGTAAGCATGCCTTTTTACCGAAGGAAGAAGCGCTCGCTAAAAGGAAAAAGGGTGTTGGGATTGAACACGCTTCTAATGAGTCGATTCGCCGTGCTCTAGAGAATATACATGAAGAAATGGAAGCTTACACAAGTGAAATTAGTTGGAGTGATTTAGTCGATGCAGGCTTAGTGGGCGGAGAAATGGCAAAGAGCCGCAGAGAAAGAATGGGTAAGCTATTAAAGATTGGTTATACAAATGCAAAACAGTTACATAAACGATTACAGATGTTTCAAGTTTCAAAGGAATCATTTGGAGAAGCTTATAAGCAAGTAATACAGGAGGAAAAAAAATGAAGGATATCGCAACGCCAAATCGTACAAAAGACATTGTTGAAAAGTATGGATTTTCATTCAAAAAAAGTTTAGGACAAAACTTTTTAATTGATACAAATGTATTAAATCGTATTGTCGATCATGCAGAAATTGGTTCAGAAAGTGGTGCAATTGAAATTGGACCAGGTATCGGTGCATTAACAGAGCAATTAGCGAAGCGTGCTAAAAAAGTAGTGGCTTTTGAAATTGATCAAAGACTATTACCAATTTTAGATGAGACGTTAGCGCCATATGGTAACGTTACAGTTATTAATAAAGACGTACTAAAAGCGGATGTACATGAAGTATTTAATGAGCAATTTGAAGAAGGGCAAGATGTAATGGTAGTAGCTAACTTGCCATACTATATTACAACGCCAATTTTATTTAAATTGCTTGAAGAAAAATTACCAGTTCGCGGATTTGTTGTTATGATGCAAAAAGAAGTTGGAGATCGCTTAGCTGCTAAACCTGGAACGAAAGAGTATGGTTCTTTATCGATTGCCATTCAGTATTATACAGAAGTTGAAACAGTTATGACTGTACCGCGTACAGTGTTTGTACCACAGCCAAATGTTGATTCTGCAATTATTCGCCTTCTAAAGCGTCCTAAACCGGTTGTAGAGGTGACAGATGAAACGTTCTTCTTTGAAGTAGTACGAGCGAGTTTCGCACAGCGCCGTAAAACTTTAATGAATAATTTATCAAATAATTTAAATGGTTTCCCGAAAGATAAGGAGTTATTGGATCGAATTTTAACAGAAGTGGGAATTGATCCAAAGCGAAGAGGCGAAACGCTATCTATTGAAGAGTTTGCAACATTAAGTAATGCATTAGTTCTTCATAAATTATCATAAGAATATGAAAGGGACAGTTCAACTTGAACTGTCCCTTTTGTCACCTTTCTCCCTCTAAATTCATATTTTAAAAACAGGTAAGATGGCCTAATGAGTTTGGAGGTAGGAGAATGGCTTTACATGTTGGAGAATTAGTGGAACGATATTCTCATAAGAGGGATATTCTTTTTCGTATTATAGAAATAAAAGGCGAAATAGCTATATTGTTTGGAGAGGAAATTAGACTGGTGGCGGATGCGCCACTTGAAGATTTAATTAGTATAGATCAACGAGAACATAAAAAAAGGGTGAAGCGTGAGAAAGAAACAATGGAGCGCACGTATCGTTTGTTTCAACAAGATTATGTATTAATGAAACAAAGGCATGAACATACTTCAACTGGTGGATACACAAGTGAGGTGAATTATTTTCAAATGCCAGGACGTGTATTGCATATAGATGGAGACCCTTTATATTTGCGCAAGTGCTTAGACTTATATAACAAAATTGGCGTTCCTGTACAAGGTATTCATTGTAAAGAAACGGAGATGCATGAAAAAGTAGTAGACTTAATAGATCACTTTCGCCCAGACATTCTCGTTATTACAGGGCATGATGCATATACAAAATCGAAAGGAGTGAAGGGGGATTTAGCGGCATATAGGCATTCAAGGCATTTTGTACAGGCTGTTCGAGAAGTGCGAAAAAAATATCCATCATTGGATCAACTTGTTATTTTTGCTGGGGCATGTCAATCGCACTTTGAGGCACTAATTCGTGCAGGGGCCAATTTCGCTAGTTCACCATCTAGAATTAATATTCATGCACTAGATCCTGTATATGTAGTTGGTAAAATTAGTTTTACTTCATTTATGGAGAGAGTCAATGTATGGGATGTCGTACGTAATACAATTACTGGTGAAAAGGGACTAGGTGGAATTGAAACGAGAGGGATTTTACGAACGGGATTACCTTTTCAACATTACGAAGAGTAAGCAGGGTACATATGTATCTTGCTTTTTTGTATGGAAGGATTTAAATGAATTTGGATAAAAAGAGATAAGAACGTACAGACTACATAATGATACTTTTACAATATAGTATTTCTTCTATCTATTCAAACGCAGGATGATATTAGCTGTGAATCGCGGTTAATAATTAGGATAGATATATCGTGCTTTAAGTGTTCAATCTAAATTACAGCGAGGTGTAGCGAAGTATATGTCAAAACGTTTAGATGAAATTAAAAGCGAATTAGATCACCATCTTGGACAGCGACTTATGTTAAAAGCAAATAGTGGAAGAAGAAAAACTGTGGAGCAATCAGGTGTACTAGCAGAAACATACCGTTCCGTTTTTGTTGTACAATTGGATCAACAAGAAGATGCGTTGCAACGTGTATCTTATAGTTATGCAGATGTTTTAACAGAGACAGTAGAGTTAACATTTTATGGAGACCCTCATAATGAGGTCATTTTATAATCCGTATACATTACATATATTCCCATAAATGAAAGGCTATATTATTTTGCATACTAACTGTACCGTAGCAAAATAAGGAGGGACTCTGCATTGAGTAGACGAAGAGGTGTCATGTCAAACCAATTTAAAGAAGAGCTAGCAAAAGAGCTTGGCTTTTATGATGTTGTTCAGAAAGAAGGATGGGGCGGAATTCGTGCGAAAGATGCTGGTAACATGGTGAAACGTGCTATAGAAATTGCAGAACAGCAATTAATGAAACGAAACCAGTAGTTGTAAGATACTTTCTATGCTACGGTAGCCGAGGAGACATTCCTCGGCTTTTTGTACTCGAAAAGGTGCCATCATTTTACATAAGTAGTTTCATTCTGAATGCTTTTCGTTATAATTAGGGAAGTGTCATCGTCTTACTATAAATTTATGGTAAAATAAACGATAAAAGATTGAGTACATAGAGTGGGTGAATAGATTGAAGCTACTAGTGAAAGCACCAGCAAAGATTAATCTGTCGTTAGATGTACTGGGAAAAAGACAAGACGGATATCATGAAGTGAAAATGATTATGACAACCATTGATTTAGCAGATCGTCTAGAACTAACGGAATTAGCAGAAGACCGTATTGAAATTTTATCCCATAATCGGTATGTCCCAGACGACCAACGAAATTTAGCCTATCAGGCAGCGAAATTATTAAAAGAGAAGTTCAATGTAAAAAAAGGTGTATCTATTACTATTGAAAAAACGATTCCAGTAGCAGCTGGATTAGCAGGTGGAAGTAGTGATGCAGCAGCGACATTACGTGGTCTTAATAAATTATGGAATTTAGGGCTTACAATTGATGAGTTAGCAGAGCTTGGCGCAGAAATTGGATCAGATGTATCGTTCTGTGTATACGGCGGCACAGCAATTGCCACTGGAAGAGGAGAGAAAATTGAGCATATAAAGACTCCGCCTTCTTGTTGGGTTATTTTAGCGAAACCACATATAGGTGTATCTACTGCTGATGTGTATGGAAATTTAAAGTTAAATCGAGTTACACATCCAAATGTAGATAAAATGGTTGATGTCATAAATTCTGGGGATTATAAAGGGATTTGTGATACTGTTGGTAACGTTTTAGAAGATGTAACATTTGGAATGCATCCTGAAGTTGCACGTATTAAATCACAGATGAAGCGATTCGGAGCGGATGCTGTATTGATGAGTGGAAGTGGTCCAACTGTATTTGGACTTGTACACCATGATTCACGAATGCATCGCATTTATAACGGATTAAAAGGATTTTGTGAACAAGTCTATGCGGTACGTTTATTAGGAGAGCGAGAAACGCTTGAATAAAGACGTATAATACGTTATGATTTGTTTAGAATATTCGTGATTTGAGGTGAGAGTATGAAAATTAGAAGAAGTACAAGATTAGTCGATATGACTTATTACTTGCTACAAAACCCTCGTCAGCTAGTATCTCTCACTTTTTTTGCTAAAAGGTATCAATCGGCTAAGTCTTCTATTAGTGAAGATTTAGTTATTATTAAGCAAACGTTTGAACAACAAGGGGTCGGCACATTGCAAACGATACCAGGAGCAGCAGGAGGAGTGAAATATATACCGTATATAAGTGAAGAAGAGGCAGATCTAATTATTGATGAGCTTTGTGGCTTATTTGAAAATCCAGATCGTATTTTGCCTGGCGGTTACTTATACATGACAGATTTATTGAGTAATCCTCGCCATATTAATGGCGCAGGTCGTTTGTTTGCTTCTGTTTTTGCTAGGCAATCAATTGATGCAGTTATGACGGTGGCAACGAAAGGGATTCCACTTGCTTATGCAGTGGCAAATTACTTAGATGTACCAGTTGTAATTGCAAGGAAAGATAATAAGGTAACAGAAGGTCCGACTGTTAGTATTAACTATGTGTCGGGTTCTTCTAAACGAATTCAAACAATGACGTTAGCAAAACGCAGCCTTCCAGAAGGATCGAATGTTTTAATTATTGATGACTTCATGAAAGCTGGCGGAACGATTCAAGGTATGATGAGTATGTTAGAAGAGTTCAAGGCTAATGTTGTTGGTATTGGTGTATTAGTAGAATCCACAGATATTGAAGAACGACTAATTAATAATTTTGTATCATTAATTCGTCTATCGGAAGTTGATGTGAAAGAAAAAACGATTCAAGTGGAAAAAGGGAATTATTCTCTTGCACCATTTGATGAAGGGCTTGTAGAGGCTGAATAAAAGGTAGAGCAGATTAGATAGCTCTATCTTTTTTATTTTATTTATAGATTATAAAATAGATGGACAAACTGCCTTTCGTACACTATTTTTAAAGAGTAAAATAAATAATAAAAGGGTGAAAAGTATGAAAGTTGTTCAAACAAGCAAGGCACCACAAGCAATTGGACCTTACTCGCAAGGGATTATTGTAAATAATATGTTCTATAGCTCAGGACAAATTCCATTGACGGCAAATGGGGAGCTTGTAACAGGAGATGTAACAGTACAAACAGAACAAGTATTTCAAAATTTACAAGCGGTATTAGAGGAAGCTGGTGCTTCATTTGATACAGTCGTAAAAACAACAGTATTTTTAAAGGACATGGATGATTTTAATGCTGTGAATGAAGTGTATAGCTCTTATTTCTCTACTCATAAACCAGCTCGATCTTGTGTGCAAGTAGCAAAATTACCGAAAGATGTTTCCGTTGAAATTGAAGTAATCGCCCTAGTTAAGTAACCTTTTGTAAGCGATAACCTCCACTAATCTCTATATTCAACTACATTAAAAATTTTTATCTTAAAAATTTTTAAAAAATTAAAGGGAAAATAGAAAATTTGTGGAATTTATACAAATATATCGCTTATTTAGAAAAGGGTGGTGAACACAAGATGGAAGTGACTGACGTAAGATTACGCCGCGTAAACACAGAAGGCCGCATGAGAGCAATTGCCTCTATTACTTTGGACCATGAATTTGTTGTTCATGATATTCGTGTAATTGATGGTAATAATGGATTATTTGTAGCAATGCCAAGTAAACGTACTCCAGATGGAGAGTTCCGTGACATTGCACATCCGATTAATTCTGGTACACGCTCTAAAATTCAAGATGCGGTTTTAACAGAGTATCATCGTTTAGGCGAGTTAGAAGAGGTTGAGTTTGAAGAAGCAGGTGCTTCGTAAAATTCGAATGAAAAGGGCTTTGACGAAAAGCCTTATAATTTTGTAGCAAACTCCTGTAAGCATTTACAGGAGTTTGTTTTTTGGGCTTTATATTTGAAAATTTCATAATTCATTAACATAAAAAGAAGAAACTACTAATTTTTTCAAAATCATTTTAAATAGTATAGCTTATTTCTTAAAAAAGATACTAAAGAGTAAAACATCTTATAAGAATTATGGTAAAATTTAATAGTTAAAATGTGTTTCTTGAAATATATGATGATTTAGGATAATATCTTTAATGGATAAATAGGTTGCGATGGAGGGTCTATATGTCAAACAGATTTGCAGTGATTCTAGCTGCAGGTAAAGGCACACGTATGAAGTCTAAGCTATACAAAGTGCTGCATCCTGTATGTGGAAAACCTATGGTACAACACGTAGTCGATCAAGTATCTCAATTAGGATTGCAGAAACTTGTAACGGTTGTTGGACATGGTGCTGAAATGGTACAAGAACAGCTAGGGAACGTAAGTGAGTTTGCATTACAAGCAGAACAACTTGGTACAGCACATGCTGTAGATCAAGCTGCAAGTGTACTTGCAAATGAAGAAGGAACAACTTTAGTTATTTGTGGTGATACGCCTCTAATAACTGCTGAAACGATGGAAGCATTACTTCAGCAACATAAAGAAGCAGGAGCAATGGCGACGGTGCTAACAGCATACATAGAAGAGCCTGCTGGATATGGCCGTATTGTTCGTAATGAAAATGGTCATGTTGAAAAGATTGTTGAGCATAAAGATGCAAATGAGAAAGAATTAGCTATTAAAGAAATCAATACAGGTACGTATTGTTTTGATAATAAGGCTTTATTTGCTTCACTTTCTAAAGTTTCAAATGATAACGTACAAGGTGAATATTACCTTCCAGATGTTATTGAGATTTTAAAAAATGAAGGTCATATCGTATCAGCTTATCAAACAGAGCAGTTCGATGAAACGTTAGGTGTTAACGACAGAGTCGCTCTATCGCAAGCGGAAATTATTATGAAAAACCGTATTAACCGAAAGAACATGGTAAATGGTGTTACAATTATTGATCCAAGTAACACTTATATTTCTGCTGATGCAATTATCGGTAGTGATACAGTTCTTCATCCAGGAACAATTATTGAGGGGAACACTGTAATTGGTTCTGATTGTGAAATTGGACCGCATACAGTAATTCGTGATAGTGAAATTGGAGATCGTACGACAATTCGTCAATCTACTGTACATGATAGTAAACTTGGTACAGAAGTATCGGTTGGTCCATTTGCACATATTCGCCCAGATTCAGTTATTGGAGATGAAGTACGCGTTGGAAACTTCGTGGAAATCAAAAAGACTGTCTTTGGTAATAGAAGTAAAGCTTCACACTTGAGTTATATCGGGGATGCACAAGTTGGAGAAGACGTGAATCTTGGTTGTGGTTCAATTACGGTGAACTATGACGGTAAGAATAAATTCAAAACTGTGATTGGTAATGGGGTATTTATTGGATGTAATTCAAACCTTGTTGCTCCAGTAACAGTTGAAGATGGTGCTTATGTGGCAGCAGGCTCTACAATTACAGAGAATGTTCCATCAAAAGCATTATCGGTAGCACGTGCACGTCAAGTTAACAAAGAAGACTATGTTGATCAATTGCTGAATAAGAAAAAATCATAATGTGGAGGGTTAATCTAGATGTCGACTCAATATCTAAATTCTAATTTGAAAGTATTCTCTTTAAACTCTAATAAGGAACTTGCTGAGCAGATTGCAAAGCATATTGGAGTAGGACTAGGAAAATGTTCTGTTGATCGTTTTAGTGATGGAGAAGTTCAAATTAACATTGAAGAAAGTATCCGTGGTTGCGATGTATTCATTATTCAATCTACAAGCTTCCCAGTAAACGAACATATCATGGAATTACTTATTATGATCGATGCATTAAAACGTGCATCTGCGAAAACAATTAATATTGTTATTCCTTACTATGGTTATGCGCGTCAAGACCGTAAAGCGCGTTCTCGTGAACCAATTACATCGAAACTTGTAGCAAACTTGCTTGAAACAGCAGGTGCAACTCGTGTAATCACTCTAGATTTACATGCTCCACAAATTCAAGGGTTCTTTGATATCCCAATCGACCACTTAATGGGTGTACCGATTCTTTCTGATTACTTTGAAACAAAAGGTCTTAAAGATATCGTAATCGTGTCTCCTGATCATGGTGGTGTAACTCGTGCAAGAAAAATGGCAGATCGTCTAAAAGCGCCAATCGCTATTATTGATAAGCGTCGTCCTCGCCCGAACGTTTCGGAGGTAATGAACATTATCGGTAATATTGAAGGCAAAACAGCGATTTTAATTGATGACATCATTGATACAGCTGGTACAATTACATTAGCAGCAAACGCTCTTGTTGAGAACGGCGCTTCTGAAGTATATGCTTGCTGTACACACCCAGTATTATCTGGTCCAGCAATTGAGCGTATTCAAAATTCAAATATTAAAGAGTTAGTTGTAACGAACTCTATCGTATTACCGGAAGAGAAGAAAATCGACAAAGTACATGAACTTTCAGTTGCTCCATTAATCGGAGAAGCAATCATTCGTGTATACGAAGAAGAATCTGTGAGTGTATTATTCAATTAATTGGATAGAATGAGACGTAACCAAAATTGGTTACGTCTTTTCGTATCGAAAAAAGAAAGTAGTGGTACAAGAATGAAATTGATAGTAGGACTTGGGAACCCAGGTAGAGAATATGAATTAACAAGGCATAATATTGGATTTATGGCCATTGATGAGCTTGCGAAGCGTTGGAACATTTCTTTGAATGAACAAAAATTTAAAGGTGTATTTGGTGCAGGGTTTGTTAATGGAGAAAAGGTAATCTTATTAAAGCCGCTAACATATATGAATTTATCTGGGGAAAGTATTCGTCCACTCATGGATTATTATAAAATTGATGTTGAGGACTTCGTTGTTATGTACGACGATTTAGACATTCCTGTAGGTAAATTACGTCTTCGCATGAAAGGTAGTGCTGGTGGACATAATGGTGTAAAGTCAACGATTTCACACCTAGGAACACAAGAATTTCAACGTATCCGTATGGGAATTGATCGCCCGAAAAATGGAATGAAGGTAGTCGATTATGTATTAGGACGCTTTACATCTGAAGAGATTCCGGATGTTAATCATTCTATTGAAAAAGCAGCGGATGCATGTGAAGAGTGGCTAAATAAGCCTTTTCTCCAAATCATGAATACTTTCAATAGTTAAAAATGAGATTAGGAATAGTTCTCTTTTGTTTTACCCATACTAGTAGTAATTTAATTTTTAGGAGGCTAGTATGGAAGGGTATTATTATTGCAGACACTGCGGAGGTAATGTAGGCTCCATTAACGCAGAAAAAGTATATAGCGACGTTTTATTTCAACTAACAGAGCAAGAAGTAGTAGAGATGATTCATTTTCATGAGAATGGAAATATATATATAAAAACGATTTGTGAATCGTGTCAAGAAACGCTCGCATCTTATCCTGAGTATTATGAATATGAAAAATTTCTGCAATAAAATGTTGTCGCTTTGGCATGTCCAAAGCATTTTTCTGTTTTCCTTTTCCGAAATATTTGCATAAAATAGAATGACTTGCTCTTTATGTTGAGAGGAGTTTTAAAAATGATAGGTTTATTAGAGCAATTTTATAAAAATGAAGAGATACAATCGGTTATTAATGGATTAGAAGATGGGTTAAAGGAACAACTTATATCAGGGATGGCAACGTCTTCTCGTTCATTATTAATGGCGGCTTTATATAAAAAAACAAAAAAATCACAATTAATCGTGACACATAACTTATATCAAGCGCAAAAAGTACATGAAGATTTAGTGGCGTTACTTGGTGAAAAAGATGTGTGGCTATATCCAGTGAATGAACTGATAGCATCGGAAATTGGGGTTGCAAGTCCAGAATTGAAGGCGCAACGTATAGAAGTATTAAATCGTTTGGCTGCGGGAGAGAATGGAATCATTGTAGCTCCAGTGGCAGGATTGCGTAGATTTTTACCAATAAAAGAATTGTGGAAGCAAAAGCAAGTTGAAATCAATCTAGGGCAAGAGATTGATTTAGATGCGCTCTTGCATACTTTACATCATATTGGCTATGAACGTAAGTCGATGGTAGAAGCTCCAGGGGAGTTCAGTTTGCGCGGGGGAATATTAGATATTTATCCTTTAACTGAAGAACTACCATTTCGTATTGAATTCTTCGATACAGAAGTCGATTCTATTCGATTATTTGATGTGGATGAACAGCGTTCTCAAGGAAAAAAAGAAAGCGTTAAGTTTGGTCCGGCAACAGAGTTTTTATTTTCACAGGAAGAATTAAAATCAGGAATTCAGCATCTTGAAGAAGGTTTGACTAAGACGATGCAAAAACTTTCTGATGATAAACTAAAGACTACAGTACTTGAGACGGTAAGTCATGAAATTGAGATGTTGAAAAACGGGCAAAGTATAGAACAGATGTTTAAATACTTATCTATTTTCTATAAAGAACCTGCTAGTCTGATAGATTATTTACCAGAAGACGGTGTTGTAATTTTAGATGAGATTTCCCGTATTCAAGAAACAGCATCACATCTAGAAACAGAAGAGGCGGAATGGTATATATCACTTCTTGGTGAAGGAACAATTATTCAAGATTTATCTTTCTCTCACGCATTCGAGGGATTTCTTCATCATAAAAAAAGAAGTTTTGTATATTTAACGTTATTCTTGCGTCATATTGCACACACACATCCGCAAAATATTGTGAATGTAACATGTAAAACAATGCAAGATTTCCATGGACAGATGAATTTGTTAAAAACAGAAATTGATAGATGGAATGAAGGGCATTTTACGACTGTTGTACTTGGAACAGATGATGAACGTGTGAAAAAATTACAACATATTTTAAGTGATTATGATATTGAGGCAGATATTGTAGAAGGTACAGATATCTTATTGCCTGGAAGGTTACAAATTGCTGTAGGTGATTTACATGCAGGATTTGAAATGCCGATGCAAAAGCTTGTTGTCATTACTGAAAAGGAGCTTTTTCATAAGAAAGTTAAAAAATCACAACGTAAACAAAAGTTATCGAATGCTGAACGTATTAAAAGTTATTCGGAATTAAAAGTTGGAGATTATGTAGTTCATGTAAATCATGGTATAGGTAAATTTTTAGGTATTGAGACATTAGAGATTAATGGTGTTCATAAAGATTATTTAAATATTAAATATCAAGGTAATGATAAGTTATACGTTCCAATTGAACAAATTGATCAAGTCCAAAAATATGTAGGGTCTGAAGGTAAGGATCCAAAAGTTTATAAATTAGGTGGTAATGATTGGAAAAAGGTTAAAACGAAAGTTGAAAAATCTGTACAAGACATTGCGGATGACCTAATTAAACTATATGCTGAACGCGAAGCTTCAAAAGGCTATGCATATACGCCAGATACAGCAGAACAACAAGAGTTCGAATCATCTTTCCCATATCAAGAGACAGAGGATCAGTTACGTTCTATTGACGAGATTAAAAAAGATATGGAACGCGGACGCCCGATGGATAGGCTCCTTTGTGGTGATGTAGGGTATGGAAAGACTGAAGTGGCTATTCGTGCGGCATTTAAAGCAATTATGGATGAAAAACAAGTTGCAATTTTAGTACCGACAACGATTCTTGCGCAGCAACACTATGAAACAATTCGAGAGCGTTTTCAAGATTATCCAATCAATATAGGATTATTAAGTAGATTCCGTACGAGAAAACAACAAAATGAAACGATTAAGGGTTTAAAGGATGGCACAATAGATATTGTAATCGGAACACATCGTATTTTATCTAAAGATGTTGCTTATAAAGATTTAGGGCTTCTTATTATTGATGAAGAACAAAGATTTGGTGTGACGCATAAAGAGAAAATTAAACAATTGAAGGCGAATGTTGACGTATTAACATTAACGGCAACTCCGATTCCGCGGACGCTTCATATGTCTATGCTTGGTGTGCGCGACTTATCTGTTATTGAGACACCGCCAGAAAATCGTTTCCCAGTCCAAACGTATGTAGTAGAGTATAATCCAGCATTAATGCGAGAGGCGATAGAGCGAGAGCTTGCAAGAGGCGGTCAAATTTACTTCCTATATAACCGTGTAGAGGATATTGAAAGAAAAGCAGATGAAATTTCGATGTTAGTTCCAGATGCCCGCGTAACGTACGCACATGGGAAAATGAACGAAAGTGAATTAGAGTCTGTTATGCTATCATTTTTAGAAGGACAGCATGATGTTCTTGTAAGTACAACAATTATTGAGACGGGTGTAGATATTCCGAATGTAAATACGTTAATTGTATTTGATGCAGATCGTATGGGATTATCACAGTTGTATCAGCTTCGTGGGCGTGTTGGACGTTCTAATCGTGTTGCATATGCATACTTTGCCTATAAACGTGACAAAGTGCTGTCAGAGGTTGCAGAGAAGCGTCTGCAAGCAATTAAAGAGTTCACGGAACTTGGATCTGGTTTCAAAATTGCAATGAGAGATTTATCTATTCGTGGAGCGGGTAATTTGTTAGGGGCAGAGCAGCATGGATTTATTGATTCTGTCGGATTTGATCTATATTCTCAAATGTTAAAAGATGCAATTGAACAGCGTAGAGGAACAGATGGGGCTGAAAATACAGTTAATGTTGAAATTGACTTAGAGGTAGATGCATACTTACCAGATGCTTATATTTCAGATAGTAAGCAAAAAATTATGATGTATAAACAATTTAGAGGTGTTTCTGCAATTGAGGATATTGAAGAATTGCAGGAAGAAATGATCGATAGATTCGGTGATTATCCACAAGAAGTCGGTTATTTATTACAAATTGCAAATATTAAAGTGTTGGCAATGAAAGAACAAATTGAGTTAATTAAACAGAATAAATTTGAAGTAACATTCCTGTTTTCTGAACAAGCAAGTCAAAATATTGATGGTGGAAAATTATTCATGCTTGGAAATAGTTTTGGACGTATGATCGGTTTAGGAATGGAAGGATCACAATTGAAAATTGTTATGAAAACAAATGGTTTAGAGACATCGAAGTGGTTAACAATTGCTGAAAATTTATTAAAAGGCTTACCAGATGTAAAAAAAGAAGTAATAAATGCCTAAAATAAGATAAAAAAATACAATTCGACGTGCATAGAAGAACTAATGTGTAAAATACTATGTCTAACAGTTGGTGATTTTTACATGAACAGGTAAATTCACCACTTTGATCATCAGTAGAAAGTGAGGCAGCATTAGAATGAAAGCAACTGGAATCGTACGTCGAATTGATGATTTAGGCAGGGTAGTAATCCCGAAGGAAATTCGTAGAACTTTACGTATTCGAGAAGGAGACCCACTAGAAATATTTGTTGATCGCGATGGAGAGGTAATTTTAAAGAAGTATTCTCCAATTAGTGAACTAGGTGATTTTGCAAAAGAATATGCTGAGGCTTTATATGACAGCTTAGGACATAATGTGCTTGTCTGTGATCGAGATTCTATCATCGCAGTATCAGGCGTATCGAAAAAAGAATACTTAAATAAAAGTGTTGGCGATTTAATCGAAAAAACGATGGAAGAACGAAAGTCTGTTATTATGACGGACGAAAGTGATATTTCCATTATCGATGGTGTAACAGAAAAGGTTCATTCTTATACAGTTGGACCGATTGTTGCAAACGGAGACCCAATTGGAGCTGTCATTATTTTTTCGAAAGAAGCTATTATAAGCGAAATCGAGCATAAAGCGGTTAATACTGCTGCCAGTTTCTTAGCGAAACAAATGGAACAGTAAGGGTGTATAATTTTAGAAGTAGCAATTTTTCCTAATTATGATCTTTCTTTTTGAGAAATCAATTATTTGGAGATATATGTATATTGAATGAAGGTAGCGCTTTGCTACCTTTTTTCGTTGAGTATTTTTAACGGTGCAGGAACCTATTATTACCCGTGGTGGTAAGGCAGCTTGTTCATTTCTTTATGATATAATACGAGAGGTGAGAATAGAAAAAGGAGTTTTCTTGTATGGAAGCAAAGAAGTATCAAGCCTTTTGGCGTGGGGCTATTATATTAACGATTGCAAGTTTTGTTACAAAAGTATTAAGCGCTTTTTACCGTATTCCATATCAAAATATAGCGGGTGATATTGGTTTTTATATTTACCAACAAATTTACCCGTTTTATGGATTTTGTTTAATTTTAGCTACTTATGGGTTTCCTATTATCATTTCGAAAATGGTTGCAGAACGACTAGAGCGGGGAAAACAAAAAGAAGCAGAAGAAATTATTTGTGTATCTTTTTGTTTTTTATTGGGAATTGGTTTTATAGGCTTCTTTACATTGTTTTTTGGGGCCAAAACAATTGCGATAGCTATGGGCGATATATACTTAGATAAGTTACTACGTGTTATTTCATTTTCATTCTTATTGATGCCGTTTTTGTCTGTAGCAAGAGGGTATTTTCAAGGCTTCAATAATATGATGCCAACAGCTGTTTCGCAAGTAATAGAACAAACAATTCGAGTTTCTATTATTGTATTTTTATCGCTATTCCTAATTGCTCACGGATTTGATTTATATACAGTTGGTGCAGGGGCTATGTTAGGCTCAATTGCGGGTGGACTTATTGGGATTATTGTACTTATGTTGTATATGCGTCGAGATTTTCGTTCTATATTTTTCAAAAGTGTAGCGAGAATTAAGGGCAAAAGGAGGATAATTAAAATCCTTTTTTGGCAGGGGTTAGCGATTTGTGTTAGTAATTTAGTGCTTATTTTTATACAGATGGCAGATTCAATATCCTTGTACACCTTACTTATTGGTGCGGGAGAACAGGTTGAAAGTGCAAAGGTATTAAAGGGTGTTTATGATAGAAGTATTCCGCTAATGCAATTAGGTACTGTTGTGACGACTTCTTTCTCGTTGTCACTTATTCCAATTATTACAGCGGCGAAGGAAAGAGGAGAGCTTTCCTTTATTCAAGAAAAGGTAAAGTTAGCAATGAAAATAACACTTGTTATTGGACTTGCAGCAGCTATTGGACTAACTTGTATTATTCAACCTACGAATATTATGTTGTTTGAAAATAGTGATGGATCAGATGTTTTATCTATTTTATCTTTATCTATTTTATTTAGTTCGTTGTCAATTACGACGGCTTCTATTTTACAAGGGTTGGGACAAACATTTAAGCCAGCATTATTTGTTGTATTTGGAGGTTGCTTAAAGTTAGCGTTAAATTATATATTTATGCCTTATTTTGGTGTGAAAGGGGCAGCCTTTGCGACTTTGTGTGCGTTAATTATAATTTCTGGGCTAAATAGTTTGTTGCTTATGAGAGCTGTATCAGGATCGCTTATCAATAAGCGAAATATGTTAGGTGTAGTGATTAGTGGTATCTGTATGGGATTTGTATTAATGATGTTCACACGTGTGTTGCAGGTGTCTGGATTAGTAATTGATACGGAACATAGAGGAATCGCGACGCTTGAAGCGTTGCTAGGTGTAGTTGTCGGCGGATTGACATATATGTTTTTAATTTTGAAATTACGTGTATTTACAAAAAAAGAATTAGGAACCGTTATGAAACAAGAGAAAAAAGAAGGTTCATTGAAGAAGAGTGGATAGAGGTGACAGATTGTGAGTGGAATCATTACTATTTTAGGTTTAGGTGCTGGTGAATTAGATCAGCTAACGATGGGTGTATATCGAAAGATAAAAGAAGCAGATCATCTGTTTGTTAGGACGAAGGAACATCCAGTTATAGAAGAATTGGAGAAAGAAGGCGTACAATATACGGCTTTTGATGATGTATATGAAGCGCATGATACGTTTGAAATTGTATATGAAACAATTGCGAATAAATTGCTAGAACAAGCTGAAGGTACAGAAATTATCTATGCTGTTCCAGGGCATCCGCTTGTAGCAGAAAGAACAGTTCAGCTACTGTTGGAAAAAGGTGAAGATTCAAATGTTGAAGTGCGAATTGAGGGTGGACAAAGTTTCCTTGATCCTATGTTTGCAAGCCTAAAGATTGATCCAATTGAAGGATTTCAATTACTTGACGCTACATCATTTAAAAGAGGACAATTAGAATTACGTCAACATCTAATCTTTTGCCAAGTATATGATGCATTCGTTGCATCTGATGTGAAATTAACATTAATGGAGATGTTGCCGGATGATTATGAAGTGTATATCGTAACAGCTGCAGGAACTTCATTTGAACAAGTAAAGAAGGTACCGTTGTATATGTTAGATCATGAAACGGAATTGAATAATTTAACGAGTGTGTATGTGCCGCCAGTTCAGGAGCGTGCATCCTTGTATCAACAGTTCGATGTACTTAGAGAAATTATTGCAGAACTTCGAGGCCCAAATGGTTGTCCGTGGGATAAAAAGCAAACACATCAATCATTAAAGAAATATTTAATTGAGGAAGCTTATGAAGTATTGGAAGCAATTGATGAAGAGGATGATGATCACTTAGTAGAAGAATTAGGTGATATATTATTACAAGTTATGCTTCATGCTCAAATTGGAGAAGATGAAGGTTGGTTTTCTATAGATGATATCATTCGAACTCTATCTGAGAAAATGGTTCGTCGCCATCCACATGTATTTGGAAATACGGATGTAAACAATGCTGATGAAGTGATTGCCAATTGGGAAGAAATTAAAAAACAAGAAAAAGGATTCGTGAAAGAATCTGTTTTAAATGGCGTTCCAAAAAGTTTGCCGCAGTTACTACGCGCCTATGAAATTCAGAAGAAAGCCGGTAAGGTTGGATTTGATTGGGTTGATGTGCAGCCTATGATAGAGAAAGCTTTGGAAGAATGGCAAGAGTTCCAACAAGAAGTTACAAACATGGATGAGGAAAAGATGCTAGGTGAGTTTGGTGATTTACTATTTGCATTTGTTAATATAGCTCGTCATTATAAAATAGATCCAGAAGAGGCGTTACGTTCAACTAATGAGAAATTTACTGGTCGTTTTTTATACATGGAGGCAAAAGTAGCTGAAATGAATAAAGAGATGGAAGATTTATCATTAGAACAGTTAGATGTTTTATGGGAAGAAGCGAAACAAACAGAGCGTTAATAGGGGGATTTGAGATGCGTCTAGATAAGTTTTTAAAAGTGTCACGTTTAATTAAAAGAAGAACATTAGCGAAAGAAGTAGCTGATCAAGGAAGAATATCTATTAATGGTCAAGTGGCAAAAGCAAGTTCGGATGTGAAAGTAGCTGATGAATTAACAATTCGTTTTGGTCAAAAAATAGTGACTGTAAAAATAAATGAATTGAAAGAAACAACTAAAAAAGAAGATGCAGCAAATATGTATAGCTTAGTTCGCGAAGAAAAAGTAAAAGCGGAAGAAGGCTTGTTCTAAAATCATTTATCCCCTCATACATTACTATTAGCTAGTAAAAACCTATGGGGGGATTTACGTGAATAATGGTTACTCACCTACGTCTTCTAATCAACAAAATGTTTCTGTGGAGCATGATATTATTATGCGTGGAAGGCGTGTAATTGATATTACTGGTGTGAAGCAGGTAGAGAGTTTTGATAGCGAAGAGTTTTTACTCGAAACCGTAATGGGTTTTTTAACGATTCGTGGTCAAAATTTACAAATGAAAAATTTAGATGTAGAAAAAGGTATTGTGTCGATTAAAGGGAAAGTTCATGAGATGCTGTATATTGATGAAAATCAAGGAGAAAAAACTAAAGGTTTCTTTAGTAAGTTGTTTAAATGAGCTTAACAATTCAGTTGTATACAATGCTTTCAATGATTGGAATGGGTGCTTGGATTGGAGCATCTTTAGATACATATCAACGTTTTTTAAAGCGTCAAGAACGTAAACGTTGGCTTGTATTTATACATGATATACTATTTTGGATTGTCCAAGCATTATTTGTCTTTTATGTATTGCTTCTCGTAAATGAAGCTGAGTTACGTATATATGTGTTTTTGGCATTATTATGTGGTTTTGCGGCATATCAAAGCTTACTGAAAGCACTATACATGAAGCTGTTAAATTTTCTCATCTATATTTTTATGCAAACAACATATTTTTTTGTTCGAATTATACAGCTACTCATGATAAAACCTGTTATTATTATAGCGCAGCTATTTATTGCATTTATATTATTCTTATTTCGTATACTGCTTTCAATTGGACATGTGTTATGGAAAATGGTGATTTGGATATTACTTTTCATATGGAAAGTTTTTTTCTGGCCTGTTCGATTTATTGCTTCGCTCATATGGAAACTTCTCCCTAATCGTGTTAAACTTTTTATAGTGAAACATATAGGGTTCCTGCAATATATAGCAAAATTGAAGGGACATATCTTCCAAATATGGGAGCGTATAAAAAAGAAGTTAGGGGGACCTCGGAAATGAGGGAACTGAGACAAAGAACAATCGAAAAACAGAGTCCAAATCCTGTTAAAGAGCATATAATACAAACGGATGAGAACAGGAAGCGACTTTATCGCCGTTTAGCGGTTTTTCTTGTCTTTACTTTTACAATTATTGCGAGTATTAGTGTAACGTTTTATCAACAAAACAGTTCCATTAAAGCAAAAGAAGCAAAAGTTAAGGACATGAAAAAAGAACTGGATTCATTAACGAATAAAGAAAAAAGTCTAAAAGACGAAGTTCAAAAGTTAAATGATGAAGAGTACGTATTAAAGATTGCTAGAAGGGATTATTTCTTCTCTGGTAAAGGGGAGATAATTTTTCCTGTTTCGAAGTAGAGTATGTCTTATTGACACTATATTTTAGGATTATATATAATAAAGTAAAATTTGACTTTTTAACCACTAAGGAGGAGCATTTTTTTTATGTCAATCGAGGTAGGCAGCAAGTTACAGGGTAAAGTAACAGGTATTACAAATTTTGGGGCTTTTGTGGAGCTGCCAGAAGGCTTAACTGGTCTTGTTCATATTAGTGAAGTTGCTGATAACTATGTAAAAGATATTAACGATCACTTAAAAGTGGGCGACCAAGTAGAAGTAAAAGTTATTAATGTTGAAAAAGATGGAAAGATTGGTTTATCTATCAAAAAAGCGAAAGAACGTGAAAAAACAGAAGGAGATCGTCCACGCGGTGAATACCAACGCGGTGGTGATCAACAACGTTCTGGACGTCCACAACGTAATAATCGCTCTTTCAACAGAGATAATCGCGGTGGCGGTAACGACCGAGCTCCAAAAGAAACATTTGAGCAAAAGATGGCACGCTTCTTAAAGGATAGCGAAGATCGTTTAACTTCTTTAAAGCGTAACACAGAGTCTAAACGTGGTGGCCGTGGCGCACGTCGCGGATAATAAGACCGTTTAGTTTTTAACATATAGAGAGGTACCCAGAGTGATGGCTCAGGGTACTTTTTTATATGTGAAAATATATTTTAAAAAAGTTTTCAAGATATGTTGACTTTAAATAATATCTGATGTAAGATACTAATTGTCCGTTAAATACGACGACATGGCGGTGTAGCTCAGCTGGCTAGAGCGTACGGTTCATACCCGTGAGGTCGGGGGTTCGATCCCCTCCGCCGCTATATTTAATTTAACGGCCCGTTGGTCAAGTGGTTAAGACACCGCCCTTTCACGGCGGTAACACGGGTTCGAATCCCGTACGGGTCATCTAAAAAGATCATGCAAATTTGCATGATCTTTTTTTGTTAAATGGATTAAGATATACAACACTTCTACAAAATCACCCTATATTTTCTGAATATTTAATTAAAAAATTGAAATAACTTACATACCGTGTATATCTGTAGAGTTATTTCGAATAAAAAGTCGAACGATTATAAAAGTGAAAACTGTTGTTTTGACAAAAATCCCAACAATCATCTTTTATAATGACAGTAATTAAACTATGCAGGTGGTGTTAAAAGTATGCCTAAAGCAGGAAGGAATACTATGAATACAAGTGCATTGGCAATGAATGAGAGTCAGCTTGGAGGAATAAAGTGGACGAGTAAGTTGCGAATGAAATTTGAACAAGTTTTCTTTAGATGGGGATTTATTATTGTTGTTATTGGTTTTCTTTTGGGAAGAGCATATATATTAACAAATATCTTACCGTTTGCACTACCATTTTTTGCTGCTGTTTATGTTATGAAGCGGGATAAGATGCCGCTAGCATTTTTAGCTCTAATGGGAGGAGCTCTTTCAGTCTCGATAGATAATTTATTTTTTACTTTTGCATCTATCTTTACTTTCTTCATTTATAATATCTTCTTTAGTAGATTCACACGTAAAACCGTTGGACTTGTTCCATTTCAAGTATTTATCTCCGCATTAACCGCACACTTAGTTGTTGTATATTTTGCACAACAAACTGTCACCATGTACGATTTACTCGTTAGTACCATTGAGGCTGGGCTTAGTTTTGTATTAACTATGATATTTTTACAAAGTGTTCCGCTTTTAGTAGAAAGGAAAGGAAAACAACAGGCGTTAGAGACGGAAGAAATTGTTTGTTTGATTATATTACTAGCATCTGTTTTAACGGGTACAACAGATTGGTTTGTATATGATGCTTCTATTCAACATATTTTTACACGGTATTTAGTACTAGTATTTGCATTTATTGCGGGTGCTGCTACAGGATCTACAGTGGGGGTCGTAACAGGTTTGATATTAAGTTTAGCAAATGTATCTAGCTTGTCCCAGCTTAGCCTTCTTGCTTTTTCTGGATTGCTTGGTGGGTTGTTAAAAGAAGGGAAGCGTTTAGGTGTTAGTTTAGGTTTATTAATTGGGACAAGCTTAATTACATTATATGTAGACAAACAGACAAATATTGTAACGACTTTAATTGAGTCAGGCGTAGCGATTGCTATCTTCTTATTAACGCCAAAGCTTGTTTTAGATCGTATTGCTAAATTTATGCCAGGTACACAAGAGCATTCGCAAGATCAACAACAATATTTAAGAAGGATGCGCGATGTTACAGCGAACAAAATCAACCAATTTGCAAATGTATTTGCTGCTTTATCTAATAGCTTTTCTGTATATGGGTATGTAGAGGAAGAAGATAAAGAGACAGAAGCAGATTTGTTTTTGAGTACAATTACTGCGAAAACATGTCAAACATGCTTTAAAAAGGATCAATGCTGGGTAGTGAATTTCGATAAAACGTACGATTATATGAAACAAATAATGAGTGAAACGGAAGAAGGAACCCTGCAACATAATCGTAAATTAGTTCGTGAGTGGGACAAGCATTGTGTGAGAGGGAAAAAAGTGACGGATTTAGTAGCGGGTGAATTAGATCATTTCTATGAGGGACAAAAATTACGAAAACAAATGAAGGAAAATCGTAGAATAGTTGCGGAGCAACTATTAGGTGTATCAAAGGTTATGGAGGATTTTGCTAAGGAGATACAACGAGAGCGTGAAAATCATCAGGTGCAGGAAGAACAGATTATGCAAGCGTTCCGTGATTTTGGTGTCGAAGTAGAGCATGTTGATATTTATTGTTTAGATAGAGGAAGTATTGATATTGAAATGTTGATTCCCGTTGCATCTAATGAACATGGTGAATGTGAAAAGTTAGTTGCACCGATGCTTTCGGATATCCTTAAAGAAAATATTGTCGTTAAACATGAAGAAAAGTCTTCTTATCCGAATGGCCACAGTTTAATATCATTCGGTTCGGCGAAGACGTATTCTCTTGATACGGGATTGGCCACAGCCGCAAAGGGCGGTGGATTTGTTTCGGGTGACTCTTATGCGATGATGGATTTAAGTGTTGGCAAATATGCACTTGCGATTAGTGATGGTATGGGGAATGGGCAAAGAGCTCATATGGAAAGTAAGGAAACGGTGAAATTATTACAAAAAATACTCCAATCCGGTATTGACGAAGAAATAGCGATTAAGTCTATTAATTCAATTCTTTCTTTGAGAACGACGGAAGAGATGTTTACGACATTAGACTTAGCTATGGTAGATTTGCGAGATGCGAGTGCAAGGTTTTTAAAGATCGGATCAACGCCGAGTTTTGTTAAACGCGCGAATAATATTTTGAAAATTGAAGCAAGTAATTTGCCGATGGGAATCATCGAAGATGTTGAAGTTGATGTGGTGGGTGAACAATTAAAAACGGGCGATATCCTTATTATGATGAGCGATGGGATTTTTGAGGGAGCGCAGCATGTAGAGAATCATGAATTGTGGATGAAACGAAAAATTAAAGAATTGCAAACCGAAGACCCGCAAGAAATTGCTGATATCATTATGGAAGAAGTGATTCGCTCTTGTGATGGTTATATAAATGATGATATGACTATTGTAGTGGCAAAAGTGAAGAAAAATATGCCGAAGTGGGCTACGATTCCGATTGTAGGCATGCAGGCGCAGTAAAATGTAAGTGGAATGTTTATCTAAAATTTGATTTTAAAAACCTAGGCGAATACCTAGGTTTTTTTGTGGGAAAAGGTAATGCTATTGATTTTGTGAATACAGACGGAGGATGTAAGATAAAAATGTAATTTTTGTATATCTTTTTTTTGCACAATGTTTGTAAAAGTTGTACCATTATAGACAAGGCGACTAATGTTGCTGTTCTTGTTTAATGAAAGGTGATTGCGAAGTTGAAAGATACATTTGTTGAAAAAGTAGATGACTTTGTAAAGCAGCATGATGTATTAAAGAATGATTCAACAATTGTTGTGGGAGTTTCTGGTGGTCCTGACTCGTTAGCCCTTTTATATTATTTATTAGAAAAAAGAGCGGAAAAACAGTTGGAAATTGTAGTAGCTCATGTGGATCATATGTTTAGAGGTGATGAATCTCATGAGGATTTACAGTTTGTGCAGGACCTTTGTGAAGAACTGGGAATTATTTGTGAAACGATAAGGATTAATGTATCACAATATCAACAGCAATACGGGATGAATGCACAGGTTGCTGCTAGGGAATGCAGATATGCATTTTTGGAAAGAATAATGAAGAAATATGATGCAAGATATGTTGCTCTTGGACATCATGGAGATGATCAAGTAGAGACGATTTTAATGCGTCTTGTAAGAGGGAGTACTCCGAAAGGATATGCAGGAATTGCAGTGAAGCGTCCTTTTCATAATGGATATTTAATTAGGCCGTTACTTGGGGTAACGAAGGAAGAAATTGTTGATTACTGTAATAAGCTAAATTTAATTCCACGTATAGATCCGAGTAATAAAAAGGAAGTATATACAAGGAATCGATTACGTAAATATGTCCTTCCTCACTTAAAAGAAGAAAATCCACAAATGCATGAGAAATTCCAAAAATTTAGCGTGCAGATGCAAGAGGATGAGGCTTATTTGCAGGAATTAGCTTTTGAGAAAATGAATAAAGTAATTACAAAAAAAAGTGATAAACAAATTAGCTTATCAATTCCTGCCTTTGAATCCATGTCTATGCCTTTACAAAGAAGAGGGATTCAACTAATATTAAACTATCTTTATGAATATAAGATTCCATCTTCTCTTTCTTCTATACATATTGACAAGGTGATTGAGTTTTTTAAGCGGACACAACCTTCAGGTTCACTTGATTTTCCAGGTGATTTGAAAATTGTTCGCACATACGAGGAGTGTAGCTTTAGATTTAAACAAGAAATCGTCTCTCCTTTTTTGCAAGATTTATCAGTACCCGGGATCATTACACTATTGAACGGGGATGAATTTGTAACAGAGGTGAGCGAAGATATACCAAGTAACATGAATGAAACAGTATTTGTTGCTAAGTATAATGATATATCATATCCACTTCGTATTCGTTCTAGGGAAAATGGAGATCGCATGTCAATACAAGGTATGGATGGCACGAAAAAGATAAAAGCTATTTTTATCGAAGCGAAAGTACCAAAAGAAAAAAGGGAAGAATGGCCGGTCGTTTGTGATGCAAGTGGGAACATTATTTGGGTACCCTTGTTGAAGCGATCTGCATTTGCAATTTCGAAAGAGATGGCAAAGAAGGGTAAATATATGATTATTCACTACAAAAGCAAGGAGTCTTCCGGGAGGATAATGAAATGATGAATCAAGATATCGAAAAAGTATTAATTTCTGAAGAACAAATACAAGAAAAGGTGCGCGAACTAGGTGCAGTTATTGCAGAGGATTATAAAAACACAGTACCTCTTGCAATTGGTGTATTAAAAGGCGCAATGCCATTTATGGCAGATTTATTAAAGAGAACAGATACATATCTTGAAATGGATTTTATGGCTGTATCTAGTTATGGTCACTCTACAGTTTCAACAGGCGAAGTGAAAATTTTAAAAGACCTTGATACTTCTGTAGAAGGTCGCGATATTTTAATCGTCGAAGATATTATTGATAGTGGTCTTACACTAAGCTACTTAGTAGACTTATTCAAATATCGTAAAGCGAAGTCTGTAAAAATTGTTACATTATTAGATAAGCCAACAGGCCGTAAGGTTGATCTGAAAGCGGATTATGTTGGATTTACTGTTCCACATGAATTTGTAGTAGGATATGGATTAGATTATAAAGAGCAGTACCGTAATCTTCCTTATGTAGGCGTATTAAAACCAAGCGTTTACTCAAATTAATTAAATACAGGCTTTACAATTGTATAGGAAAGTTTTTCTATGTTACGATTTACTATAGTGTTTATGCCGTGAGAGGAGGTTAGGAATGAATCGTATCTTCCGTAATACCATCTTTTATTTACTGATATTCTTAGTAGTAATTGGAATCGTGAGCTATTTTAATGGTTCGACACAAAAAACGACATCAGTTAGCTACGACAAATTCATTACTAAACTAGAAAGCGGTGAAGTGCGTAATGTGCAACTTCAACCGAAAAATGGTGTATTTGAGGTAAAAGGACAATTCAATAACTCTAGCCAAGGAGAACAATTTGTTACTTATGCACCAAATACTGAGGAATTACAAAAGAAAATCAATGATAAAGCGAAAGGTGCCGAAGTTAAGTATCAACCAGCAGAAGAAACAAGTGCTTGGGTAACATTCTTTACTTCAATCATTCCGTTTGTCATCATCTTCATTTTATTCTTCTTCTTATTAAATCAAGCTCAAGGCGGCGGTAGCCGTGTTATGAACTTCGGGAAAAGTAAGGCGAAGTTATATAATGATGAAAAGAAAAAAGTTCGTTTCAGAGATGTTGCTGGGGCGGATGAAGAGAAACAAGAACTTGTTGAGGTAGTGGAATTCTTAAAAGACCCTCGTAAGTTTTCTGAAGTTGGTGCCCGTATTCCGAAGGGTGTCCTATTAGTTGGACCTCCAGGTACAGGTAAAACTTTATTAGCACGTGCTGTTGCAGGTGAGGCTGGTGTTCCATTCTTCTCTATCAGTGGTTCTGACTTTGTAGAGATGTTTGTCGGTGTCGGTGCATCACGTGTACGTGATTTATTTGAAAATGCAAAGAAAAATGCTCCTTGTATCATTTTCATTGATGAAATTGATGCAGTAGGTCGTCAACGTGGTGCAGGTCTTGGTGGTGGTCATGATGAGCGTGAGCAAACATTGAACCAGTTACTTGTTGAAATGGATGGATTCGGTGCAAACGAAGGTATTATTATCATTGCTGCGACAAACCGTCCAGACATTCTTGACCCAGCGTTATTACGTCCAGGTCGTTTTGACCGTCAAATTACAGTAGATCGTCCAGATGTAAATGGCCGTGAAGCTGTACTGAAAGTACATGCGCGTAATAAACCGCTTGATGAGCATATTAATTTAAGAGCAATTGCGACTCGTACACCAGGATTCTCTGGTGCGGATCTTGAAAACTTATTAAACGAAGCTGCTTTAGTAGCTGCACGTCGAGATAAGAAGAAAATTGATATGAGTGATATCGATGAAGCAACGGATCGTGTTATTGCAGGTCCAGCTAAGAAAAGTCGTGTTATCTCTGAAAAAGAACGTAATATCGTTGCTTTCCATGAAGCAGGCCATACTGTAATTGGTGTTGTTCTTGATGAAGCTGATGTCGTTCATAAAGTAACAATTGTCCCTCGTGGTCAAGCTGGTGGATATGCGGTAATGCTTCCGAAGGAAGATCGTTACTTCATGACAAAGCCAGAGTTACTTGATAAAATCACTGGTTTACTTGGTGGTCGAGTAGCTGAGGAGATTGTATTTGGTGAAGCAAGTACAGGTGCTCACAATGACTTCCAACGTGCGACTGGTATTGCAAGACGTATGGTTACGGAATTCGGTATGAGTGATAAGCTTGGACCGATGCAATTTGGTAGCTCACAAGGTGGTCAGGTATTCTTAGGAAGAGACTTCCATTCAGAACAAAACTACAGTGATGCAATTGCGCATGAAATTGATGTGGAAATGCAAACGATTATTAAAGACTGTTATGCTCGTGCGAAACAAATTCTTACTGAAAAACGAGATAAGCTTGATATTATCGCAAAAACGTTACTTGAAGTAGAAACATTAGATGCAGAGCAAATTAATCATTTATATGATTATGGCAGATTACCTGAGCGTCCAACATCTTCAGATGATGTGAAAGTAAACATCAATATGAAGAAAGACGATGAAGATAAAGAAGATAAAGAAGATAAGTAAGAAATGAAGGAGTGACTATCGTCACTCCTTTTTTGTTTGTTAAGTTTTTTGCTAATTACTATTGAGGGTTTAGTGGATAAAGTAATTTAAGTAAAACTAGTATTAAAAATTGAAATAGAGAGCAATCTTTTTGTAAAATGATGAGGATAGGAAAGCTGATTATATAAGTATGTGTGATATGATGTTTTTATAAGTTTTATACATACTACACAAATATAGATTAAATAAGATAAGTGGTGAGAATATGATTTTTGTATTGGATGTAGGGAACACAAATGCTGTACTAGGCGTGTTTGAAGAGGGGGAACTTCGTCAGCATTGGCGCATGGAAACAGATCGTCATAAGACAGAAGATGAATATGGAATGCTTGTAAAACAGTTACTTGATCATGAGGGTCTCTCGTTTGAAGATGTGAAAGGTATTATTGTGTCTTCAGTCGTACCACCAATTATGTTCGCTTTAGAACGTATGTGTGAAAAATATTTTAAAATTAAACCGCTTGTAGTAGGACCTGGAATAAAAACGGGGCTAAATATTAAATATGAAAATCCACGTGAAGTAGGCGCAGATCGAATTGTAAATGCAGTAGCAGGAATCCAATTGTATGGAAGTCCACTTATTATTGTTGATTTTGGTACGGCTACTACATATTGTTATATTAATGAAGAAAAGCATTATATGGGTGGAGTTATTACGCCAGGAATTATGATTTCAGCAGAGGCTTTATATAGTAGGGCGGCAAAACTTCCTCGTATTGAAATTACAAAACCGAGCAGTGTTGTTGGGAAGAATACAGTAAGTGCGATGCAATCAGGTATTCTTTATGGTTATGTAGGACAAGTGGAAGGTATTGTTAAGCGTATGAAAGAGGAAGCTAAACAAGAACCGAAAGTTATTGCAACAGGTGGACTGGCGAAATTAATTTCAGAAGAATCGAATGTAATTGATATTGTAGATCCATTTTTAACGTTAAAAGGCTTGTATATGTTATATGAGCGTAATGCAAATTTACAGCAGGAGAAAGGTGAATAAATAAGTATGAAAGATTATTTAGTAAAAGCGTTAGCGTTTGATGGAGAAGTACGTGCGTATAGTGTACGTACAACAAATACAGTAAGTGAGGCACAAAGACGTCATGATACATGGAGGACAGCTTCGGCGGCACTTGGTCGTTCTTTAACTGCAGGTACAATGATGGGTGCGATGTTAAAAGGTGATCAAAAGTTAACGATTAAGGTAGAAGGTAATGGTCCGATTGGCCCTATCTTAGTGGATGCTCATGCAAATGGAGATGTACGTGGCTACGTAACGAATCCACATGTTGATTTTGAAGGAACGGAACAAGGAAAATTACGTGTATATCAAGCGGTAGGTACAGAAGGTTTTGTAACAGTAATTAAAGATATTGGTATGCGTGAGCCGTTTATCGGTCAATCCCCAATCGTTTCGGGAGAACTAGGGGAAGATTTCACGTATTATTTCGCAGTTTCTGAGCAGACGCCTTCTTCTGTTGGTGTCGGTGTCCTTGTAAATGGAGATGACAGCGTATTAGCGGCGGGTGGATTTATCCTTCAAATTATGCCGGGCGCACAGGAAGAAACAATTTCATTCATTGAAGATCGTTTGCAAAAAATCCCGCCTGTATCAACATTGATCGAACAAGGTCTTTCTCCAGAAGAGCTACTATATGCAGTCCTTGGAGAAGATAAAGTAAAAGTATTAGAAACAATGGATGTTCAATTTAATTGTACGTGCTCACGTGAACGTATTGAGAGTGTGTTAATTAGTTTAGGTAAAACAGAGTTAGAGCAAATTCGTGAAGAAGAAGAAGAAACAGAAGTTCATTGTCATTTCTGTAATGAACGATACAAGTTCTCTAAAGAAGATATTACAAATTTAATTGAGAATTTGTAATAAGGGGATTAACCCTCCGAATAGATTGACAAACAGGGAATTTTCTGACAAAATCTAAATATAGATAAAACCAATAAAAATACTCGGTGTTAGGAGTGACAGGAATGCGAGTGGCACAATCAGTTTCAGAATTAATCGGGAAAACGCCGATCGTTAAGTTGAACCGCATCGTAGAATCAGACAGCGCAGATATATACTTAAAACTAGAATTTATGAATCCAGGGAGTAGCGTTAAAGATCGTATTGCACTAGCTATGATTGAAGATGCTGAAAAAAAGGGATTGTTAAAAGAGGGCGATACAATCATTGAGCCAACAAGTGGTAACACAGGGATTGGTTTAGCGATGGTAGCGGCTGCTAAAGGATATAATGCAATTTTAGTAATGCCAGAAACAATGAGTATTGAGCGTCGTAATTTATTACGTGCTTACGGTGCTGAATTAGTATTGACTCCAGGTCCTGAAGGGATGGGTGGAGCAATTCGTAAAGCGACTGAATTAGCGAAAGAGCATGGCTACTTTATACCACAACAGTTCAAAAACCAATCGAATCCAGAAATTCACCGTTTAACAACAGGTCCAGAAATTATTGAACAAATGGGCGACCAATTAGATGCGTTTATTGCAGGTATTGGTACAGGTGGAACAATTACTGGTGCTGGTGAAGTGCTGAAGGAAGCATATGAAGGTATTAAAATTTATGCAGTAGAACCTGCGGATTCACCAGTATTATCTGGTGGGAAACCAGGTCCACATAAAATCCAAGGAATTGGGGCGGGATTTGTTCCAGAGACATTGGATGTAGAAGTATATGATGAAATTATTCAAGTGAAAACAGAGCAAGCATTTGAATATGCGAGAAGAGTGGCTAAAGAAGAAGGTATTTTAGTTGGTATCTCTTCAGGAGCAGTTATTTATGCAGCAACAGAAGTTGCGAAAAAGTTAGGTAAAGGGAAAAAGGTACTCGTTATTATTCCAAGTAACGGTGAACGTTATTTAAGTACACCGCTTTATCAATTTGAATCATAATTAAATGCGATTGAAAAAGCATCCTTGAAAAAGGATGCTTTTTCTTTTTGGATTGGAAATAGGAAAAGAGTGAATGACTAGAAAACTTCATGTAAAATAAGAGGTAGTATAATTAAATTATTTTCACTAGCCTTCGAGTATAATCAATCTCTATATAAATAACTTATGTAGTTTGAGGTGGTTCATCTAAGAGGGTGGGATAAAAGAAGACGGGGTGTTGATATGCAACGAAGAAAATCTTTAGCGCTTTCTATTCCATATCAGTTAGATTTCTTTAAGCAATATAAATTTCTTTCTCAGGATAAGCCGCAACATATTTTGCTGGAAAGTGGACGTGGCGGTCGTTATAACATAGTGGGTTTAAACCCGGTAGCGGTAATCCAAGGAAAGGGTGAAAAGTTACATATAAGTGAAAGTGGTAAGGAAACAATAAAAAAAGGGAATCCATTAGATTTAATGCAAGAATATATGGAGCAATGGAAAACAGACTACAATCCAGAGTACCCGCCTTTTCAAGGTGGTGCAATGGGCTACTTTAGTTATGATTGTATCCGTTATATCGAAAAACTCCCTTCTCTTGCAGAGGATGATCTGAATATACCCGATATATACTTTTTATTATTTGACGATGTGTTCGTCTATGATCAAAAAGAAAAAGTATTGTGGATTATTACACATTATGTAGATAAGCATGCAGAAGCGGAAGAACGTTTAAATGAATGGAAGGATCTTTGGACGGCAGAAGTGCCTGAAGTGACTATGCCGTTTGAACGTCCTAAAAAGAAAAATGAAGCGGTTGCCTTTACAGAAGCGGGCTTTATGAAGGCTGTTGAACGTATTCAAGAGTATATTGGAAATGGTGATGTGTTTCAAGTAAACTTGTCGACAAGACAGGAAAGAACTTTACAAACGCATCCACTAGAAATTTATACAAGTCTTCGTAAAATTAATCCATCTCCATATATGGGTTACTTAGAGCTTGGGGATTTTCAAATTGTTAGTGCTTCGCCTGAATTGCTAATTAAAAAACAAGGGCAAGAAGTAAGTACACGACCAATTGCAGGTACAAGATCCCGCGGTGCAAATGAACAAGAGGATCAAGACTTAGCAAGGGAATTAATTGAGAACGAAAAGGAACGAGCAGAGCATGTGATGCTTGTAGATTTAGAGCGAAATGATTTAGGACGCGTTTGTAAATATGGCACTGTAGAAGTCGATGAATTTATGGTAATTGAAAAGTACTCACATGTTATGCATATCGTTTCCAATGTGCGTGGTGAGGTGGAAGAAGATAAGGATGCTTTCGATTTAGTGAAAGCTGTATTTCCTGGTGGAACAATTACTGGTGCACCGAAAATACGTACGATGGAGATTATAGAAGAATTAGAGCCTGTTCGCCGAGGGATTTATACAGGTTCAATTGGTTGGATTGGTTATTCTGGAGATACGGAATTAAATATTGTCATTAGAACGCTTCTTGCGAAAGATGGGCAAGCACATGTGCAAGCTGGAGCGGGAATTGTAATTGATTCAAATCCGAAAAATGAATATAAAGAGTCGTTAAAAAAGGCAATTGCTTTATGGCGTGCAAAAGAAAGTAGCGAAGAAACGGTTAGGTGAGAGAAATGATATTAATGATTGATAATTATGATTCTTTTACATTTAATTTAGTACAGTTTCTTGGAGAACTTGGACAAGAGCTTGTTGTTAAGCGTAATGATGAAGTGAGTATTGCAGATATTGAGAATATGAAACCAGATTTCTTAATGATTTCGCCAGGTCCATGTAGTCCTAATGAAGCGGGGATTAGTATGGAAGTTATCAAATACTTTGCTGGGGAGATTCCGATTTTTGGAGTTTGTCTTGGGCATCAATCGATTGCACAAGTATTTGGTGGAGAAGTTGTTCGTGCAGAGCGATTAATGCATGGGAAAACATCGCTTATGCATCATGATGAGAAAACAATTTTCTTAGATATTCCTAATCCATTTACTGCAACGCGTTATCATTCCCTGATTGTTAAGAAAGAGTCATTGCCAGATTGTTTAGAGGTAACATCTTGGACAGAGGAAGGGGAAATTATGGCGATTCGTCATAAGACACTGCCGATAGAGGGTGTGCAATTCCACCCAGAATCTATTATGACTTCTCATGGGAAAGAGTTACTACAGAACTTCATTCGTAAATATAGTCCAAGTGTGACATCATGTTAATTTACGTAAATGGCGAGTATGTAGAAGCGAGTGAAGCGAAAATCTCCCCTTATGACCATGGTTATTTATATGGGCTGGGAGTTTTTGAGACATTTCGTATTTATAATGGTCATCCTTTTTTGTTAGATGATCATTATAACCGTTTAATAGATGCGCTAGATATATTGCAAATTAAATGGACAATGACAAAAGATGACGTGATGCTTATTTTGAAAAATCTACTCGCTAAGAATGAATTGGAACATGCGTATGTACGTTTTAATGTATCAGCAGGTGTAGATGAAATAGGATTACAAACGGAAATGTATGAAGACCCTTCGGTTATTGTTTTTATAAAACCTTTAACAGCTCCAGAAGATGTAGTAGAAAAAGAAGGGGTTATTTTAAAACAAGTGCGAAATACACCAGAAGGAGCATTTCGTCTGAAGTCTCATCATTATCTAAATAACATTTTAGGGAAGCGTGAAATTGGAAATGTAGTGAGCAAGGAAGGTATTTTCCTTACTGAAGCAGGTTATGTTGCAGAGGGTATTGTTTCGAATCTCTTTTTTGTGAAAGGTGATGTTTTATATACACCTTCGTTAAAAACAGGGATTTTAAATGGTATCACTCGTGCGTTTATTATAAAAAGTGCTGAAGAATTGAATATAGAAGTAAAGGAAGGTTTCTTTACAAAAGATGAATTACTTTCAGCAGATGAAGTCTTTGTAACAAACTCAATTCAAGAAATTGTTCCGCTTTATCGTATAGAAGCGCAGGATTTCCCGGGGAAAGTGGGAGTGGTTACAAAAAGTTTAATGTACCTTTATGGAATGCAGAGAGAGAAATTATGGAGCAGAAATGAATTACGAAGAGGAGATGTGTAGTTTGAAGTGGGATTATGATTTACGCTGCGGCGAATATACATTGAATTTAAATGAAAAGACATTAATTATGGGAATTTTAAATGTAACACCAGATTCGTTTTCTGATGGTGGGAGTTACAACGAGGTAGATGCTGCGGTACGTCACGCAAAAGAAATGCAAGGTGAAGGTGCTCATATTATTGATATTGGTGGCGAATCTACTCGCCCGGGTTTTGCTAAAGTATCAGTAGAAGAAGAAATAAAGCGAGTTGTCCCGATGATTCAAGCGGTTTCAAAAGAAGTAAAATTGCCTATATCTATCGATACATATAAAGCTGAAGTTGCAAAGCAAGCAATTGAGGCTGGTGCTCATATTATTAATGATATTTGGGGAGCAAAGGCGGAGCCAAAAATTGCTGAAGTCGCAGCTCGTTATGATGTACCTATCATTTTAATGCATAACCGCGATAATATGAATTATCGTAATTTAATGGCGGATATGATTGCTGATTTGTATGATAGTATCAAAATTGCTAAAAATGCTGGTGTGCGAGATGAGAATATTATTTTAGATCCAGGTATCGGTTTTGCTAAAACACCTGAGCAAAACTTAGAGGTGATGCGTAATTTAGAACAGTTAAATGTGCTAGGTTATCCGGTTCTCTTAGGTACTTCGAGAAAGTCCTTTATTGGGCACGTATTAGATTTGCCAGTAGAGGAACGCCTTGAGGGGACTGGAGCTACTGTTTGTCTTGGTATTGAAAAGGGTTGTGAGTTTGTTCGTGTCCATGATGTGAAAGAAATGGCGCGTATGGCTAAAATGATGGATGCAATGATTGGTAAGGGGGTAAAGTAATTGGATAAAATTTATATCCATGATATGGAGTTTTACGGTTATCATGGTGTGTTCCCGGAGGAAAATAAATTAGGTCAGAGATTTAAAGTTGACTTAACGGTGGAGTTGGATTTAAAGCGTGCAGGGGAAAGTGATGAATTAGAGCATTCGGTCAATTATGGAGAGCTTTTCGAATTATGTAGAAAAGTTGTTGAGGATAGAAAGTATAAGCTTGTGGAGAGTATCGCTGAAAATATTGCTGCAGATATATTAAAACAATATGAGAGTATTTCACGATGTACAATTAAGGTAATTAAGCCGGATCCACCGATACCAGGTCATTATCGTGCTGTAGCAGTAGAAATTACGAGAGAACGTCCATGAATAATGTAGCATACATTGCATTAGGGTCAAATATTGGAGAGCGTTATACGTATCTAACCGAAGCGATTCAGTTCTTAAATAAAAATCCTTATATTCAGGTTGATGATATTTCATCTGTATATGAAACTGAGCCAGTTGGCTATACTGACCAAAGTTGCTTTTTAAATTTAGTTATAAAAATTTCTACCAATTTATCACCACAAGAATTATTGAAAGTAACACAAAAAGTAGAAAATGACCTAGGAAGAAAAAGGGAAATTAGGTGGGGGCCGAGGACTATCGACCTTGACATTTTACTTTATAATCAAGAGAATATTGAAGCAGAGAATCTTATTGTTCCGCATCCGCGGATGTTTGAAAGAGCTTTTGTTATCGTTCCGTTGTTAGAGATTAATCAAGACATAAAACAAAACATTTCACGTTCACAAGTAGAAGAAATGAAAAGGCGAGAGGGAGTAACGGTATGGAAGCAGAAAAATGGGGAAGACGCATTCGTGCTTTTCGAAAGCTAAAAGGCTACACGCAAGAAGGTTTTGCTAAAGAATTAGGGGTATCTGTATCTGTTTTAGGTGAAGTTGAGAGAGGGAATCGATCACCTTCTCAAGATTTTGTAGTAGAAGTTGCTAAGGCATTAAATGTTTCGATAGATGAATTAATGCCAAAGTGACTGTGCAGGAAGGAGTAGGTTGATTGTTAAAGATTGCAAATATTGAGATGAAAAATCCGGTTGTATTAGCACCGATGGCGGGAGTGTGTAATTCTGCATTCCGTTTAACAGTGAAAGAATTTGGTGCAGGTCTAGTTTGTGCTGAAATGGTAAGTGATAAGGCGATATTACTTAATAACAAAAGAACATTAGATATGTTATATATCGATGAAAGAGAAAAACCATTAAGTTTACAAATTTTCGGTGGAGAGAAAGAAACTCTTGTAGATGCTGCGAAATACGTAGATAAATATACGACAGCAGATATTATTGATATCAATATGGGTTGCCCAGTACCGAAAATCGTAAAATGTGATGCGGGGGCAAGATGGCTTTTAGATCCAAATAAAATATATGAAATGGTAGCAGCAGTTGTAGATGCCGTTGAAAAGCCGGTTACAGTTAAAATGCGTATCGGTTGGGATGAAGAACATATTTTCGCAATAGAAAATGCTAGAGCTATTGAGCGTGCTGGTGGACAAGCTGTGGCGGTTCACGGTCGTACGCGAGTGCAAATGTATGAAGGTAAAGCGGATTGGGATATCATTAAACAAGTAAAGCAAGCTGTGAATATCCCAGTTATCGGAAATGGTGATGTCGAAACACCGCAAGATGCGAAGCGTATGCTTGATGAGATTGGTGTAGATGGTGTTATGATTGGCCGTGCGGCTCTTGGGGATCCATGGATGATTTATCGTACAGTAAAGTATTTAGAGACAGGTGAGTTAATGCCGGAACCAACAGTACGTGAGAAAATTGATGTATGTATGTTGCATCTAGATCGTCTTATCGATTTAAAGAACGAAAATGTTGCTGTAAGAGAGATGAGAAAGCATGCGGCTTGGTATTTAAAAGGTGTTCGTGGTAATGCGAGTGTGCGTAGTGGTATCAATACTTGCAACACACGTGAAGACCTTGCGAATGTATTAGGTGCATTTGTAGAAGAGGTAGAAGCGAAACAACAAACAATTTACGTTGGTTAATAAGGGGGACGGAGAAGATTGACATTCTTCTACACACTTCCTATAATTACGTGAAAGAAAGAAGAACTGCCAGTTAGTTGCTGGCAGTTTTTCTAGTTGAGTAGAAAATGCTATACTGTATATATTGTAAAAATTAATAGAGCTGGAGTGATATCAATATCATGGATAACATGAACCACGAAGAATTAAACGACCAATTGCTTGTTCGTCGTGAAAAGCTACATAATTTACGTGAGCAAGGAATCGATCCGTTCGGTAAACGATTTGAACGCACAAATTCAACGACCGACTTAGTAAGTTTATATGGAGAATTCTCTAAAGAAGAATTAGAAGAGAAAGAAATCACTGTTGCTATCGCTGGTCGTATTATGACAAAACGCGGTAAAGGAAAAGCTGGATTCGCGCACATTCAAGATTTACACGGACAAGTTCAAATTTACGTTCGTAAAGATACTGTTGGAGATGAAGAGTACGAGTTATTTACGACAGCAGATTTAGGTGACTTAGTAGGTATTGAAGGTAAAGTGTTCAAAACAAACGTTGGAGAACTTTCAGTAAAAGCAACAGGATTTACGCTTTTAACGAAATCTCTTCGTCCGTTACCGGATAAATACCATGGATTAAAAGATGTTGAACAACGATACCGTCAACGTTACTTAGATTTAATTACAAGTATGGAAAGTCGTGAAACATTTGTTACTCGTAGTAAAATCATTCGTGAAATGAGAAGATATTTAGATGACAACGGTTATCTTGAAGTAGAAACGCCTATGATGCACGCGATTGCAGGTGGAGCATCTGCTCGTCCTTTCACTACGCATCATAATGCGTTAGATATGGAATTATATATGCGTATCGCAATTGAACTTCATTTAAAACGTCTTATTGTGGGCGGATTAGAAAAAGTTTATGAGATTGGCCGTGTATTCCGTAATGAGGGTGTATCAACTCGTCATAACCCTGAGTTTACGATGATTGAATTATATGAAGCGTACGCTGATTATAATGATATTATGAAACTAACAGAAAATATGGTTGCTCATATTGCGAAAAAAGTATTGGGTACAACAACAATCCAATATGGTGATTATGAAATTAATCTAGAACCAGAATGGACACGTCTTCATATGGTAGATGCAATTAAGCAACACTCTGGAGCGGATTTCTGGAATCCAATGAGTGTAGAAGAAGCACGTGAGCTTGCGAAAGAACATAATGTAGAAATTAAGGATACAATGGAAGTTGGTCATATTATTAATGAGTTCTTCGAGCAAAAAGTAGAAGATAAATTAATCCAACCAACATTTATTTACGGTCATCCGGTAGAAATTTCGCCACTTGCGAAAAAGAATGACCAAGATCCACGATTCACAGATCGTTTCGAATTATTTATCGTTGCACGTGAACATGCAAATGCATTTACTGAGTTAAATGATCCGATCGATCAAAAAGAACGTTTTGAAGCGCAATTAAAAGAGCGCGAACAAGGTAATGACGAAGCACATATGATGGATGACGATTATATTGAAGCTCTTGAGTACGGTATGCCTCCTACGGGTGGATTAGGAATTGGTATTGATCGTCTAGTTATGTTATTAACAAATGCACCATCTATTCGTGATGTATTATTATTCCCTGCTATGCGCCATAAACAAGATTAAGCTTTGGAGATTTCTCCAAAGCTTTTTTTATTTGAGTATGAGTT
>NZ_JAEKEJ010000025.1:2175000-2240000 GCF_016651175.1 Bacillus sp. TH13
TAAATACTCCCTAGTGATCGATAGTGAACCAGTACCGTGAGGGAAAGGTGAAAAGCACCCCGGAAGGGGAGTGAAAGAGATCCTGAAACCGTGTGCCTACAAATAGTCAGAGCCCGTTAATGGGTGATGGCGTGCCTTTTGTAGAATGAACCGGCGAGTTACGATCCCGTGCAAGGTTAAGCTGAAGAGGCGGAGCCGCAGCGAAAGCGAGTCTGAATAGGGCGTTTAGTACGTGGTCGTAGACCCGAAACCAGGTGATCTACCCATGTCCAGGGTGAAGTTCAGGTAACACTGAATGGAGGCCCGAACCCACGCACGTTGAAAAGTGCGGGGATGAGGTGTGGGTAGCGGAGAAATTCCAATCGAACCTGGAGATAGCTGGTTCTCCCCGAAATAGCTTTAGGGCTAGCCTTAAGTGTAAGAGTCTTGGAGGTAGAGCACTGATTGAACTAGGGGTCCTCATCGGATTACCGAATTCAGTCAAACTCCGAATGCCAATGACTTATCCTTAGGAGTCAGACTGCGAGTGATAAGATCCGTAGTCAAGAGGGAAACAGCCCAGATCGCCAGCTAAGGTCCCAAAGTGTGTATTAAGTGGAAAAGGATGTGGAGTTGCTTAGACAACTAGGATGTTGGCTTAGAAGCAGCCACCATTTAAAGAGTGCGTAATAGCTCACTAGTCGAGTGACTCTGCGCCGAAAATGTACCGGGGCTAAATACACCACCGAAGCTGCGAATTGATACCAATGGTATCAGTGGTAGGGGAGCGTTCTAAGTGCAGTGAAGTCAGACCGGAAGGACTGGTGGAGCGCTTAGAAGTGAGAATGCCGGTATGAGTAGCGAAAGACGGGTGAGAATCCCGTCCACCGAATGCCTAAGGTTTCCTGAGGAAGGCTCGTCCGCTCAGGGTTAGTCAGGACCTAAGCCGAGGCCGACAGGCGTAGGCGATGGACAACAGGTTGATATTCCTGTACCACCTCTTTATCGTTTGAGCAATGGAGGGACGCAGAAGGATAGAAGAAGCGTGCGATTGGTTGTGCACGTCCAAGCAGTTAGGCTGATAAGTAGGCAAATCCGCTTATCGTGAAGGCTGAGCTGTGATGGGGAAGCTCCTTATGGAGCGAAGTCTTTGATTCCCCGCTGCCAAGAAAAGCTTCTAGCGAGATAAAAGGTGCCTGTACCGCAAACCGACACAGGTAGGCGAGGAGAGAATCCTAAGGTGTGCGAGAGAACTCTGGTTAAGGAACTCGGCAAAATGACCCCGTAACTTCGGGAGAAGGGGTGCTTTCTTAACGGAAAGCCGCAGTGAATAGGCCCAAGCGACTGTTTAGCAAAAACACAGCTCTCTGCGAAGCCGTAAGGCGAAGTATAGGGGGTGACACCTGCCCGGTGCTGGAAGGTTAAGGAGAGGGGTTAGCGTAAGCGAAGCTCTGAACTGAAGCCCCAGTAAACGGCGGCCGTAACTATAACGGTCCTAAGGTAGCGAAATTCCTTGTCGGGTAAGTTCCGACCCGCACGAAAGGTGTAACGATTTGGGCACTGTCTCAACCAGAGACTCGGTGAAATTATAGTACCTGTGAAGATGCAGGTTACCCGCGACAGGACGGAAAGACCCCGTGGAGCTTTACTGTAGCCTGATATTGAATTTTGGTACAGTTTGTACAGGATAGGCGGGAGCCATTGAAACCGGAGCGCTAGCTTCGGTGGAGGCGCTGGTGGGATACCGCCCTGACTGTATTGAAATTCTAACCTACGGGTCTTATCGACCCGGGAGACAGTGTCAGGTGGGCAGTTTGACTGGGGCGGTCGCCTCCTAAAGTGTAACGGAGGCGCCCAAAGGTTCCCTCAGAATGGTTGGAAATCATTCGTAGAGTGCAAAGGCATAAGGGAGCTTGACTGCGAGACCTACAAGTCGAGCAGGGACGAAAGTCGGGCTTAGTGATCCGGTGGTTCCGCATGGAAGGGCCATCGCTCAACGGATAAAAGCTACCCCGGGGATAACAGGCTTATCTCCCCCAAGAGTCCACATCGACGGGGAGGTTTGGCACCTCGATGTCGGCTCATCGCATCCTGGGGCTGTAGTCGGTCCCAAGGGTTGGGCTGTTCGCCCATTAAAGCGGTACGCGAGCTGGGTTCAGAACGTCGTGAGACAGTTCGGTCCCTATCCGTCGTGGGCGTAGGAAATTTGAGAGGAGCTGTCCTTAGTACGAGAGGACCGGGATGGACGCACCGCTGGTGTACCAGTTGTTCTGCCAAGGGCATAGCTGGGTAGCTATGTGCGGAAGGGATAAGTGCTGAAAGCATCTAAGCATGAAGCCCCCCTCAAGATGAGATTTCCCATAGCGTAAGCTAGTAAGATCCCTGAAAGATGATCAGGTTGATAGGTTCGAGGTGGAAGCATGGTGACATGTGGAGCTGACGAATACTAATAGATCGAGGACTTAACCATATAATATGAAGCAATGTTATCTAGTTTTGAAAGAATATAAAAAACTTGTTGACTTTAAAAGTTAAATGAGTTACAATAATTCTTGTCTTAAATGAATACAGTCTGGTAATGATGGCAGAGAGGTCACACCCGTTCCCATACCGAACACGGAAGTTAAGCTCTCTAGCGCCGATGGTAGTTGGGACCTTGTCCCTGTGAGAGTAGGACGTTGCCAGGCAAATGGAGGATTAGCTCAGCTGGGAGAGCACCTGCCTTACAAGCAGGGGGTCGGCGGTTCGATCCCGTCATCCTCCACCATTTAGCCGACTTAGCTCAATTGGTAGAGCAACTGACTTGTAATCAGTAGGTTGGGGGTTCAAGTCCTCTAGTCGGCACCAGTTTTAATTTTGAGAGCCATTAGCTCAGTTGGTAGAGCATCTGACTTTTAATCAGAGGGTCGAAGGTTCGAATCCTTCATGGCTCACCATTTCAATGAAATATGCGGGTGTGGCGGAATTGGCAGACGCACTAGACTTAGGATCTAGCGCCTTTGGCGTGGGGGTTCGACTCCCTTCACCCGCACTTTTAATAAAATATCTCAAACATGTCTTGCGGAAGTAGTTCAGTGGTAGAATACAACCTTGCCAAGGTTGGGGTCGCGGGTTCGAATCCCGTCTTCCGCTCCAATTTTCAATATGACATGCCGGGGTGGCGGAACAGGCAGACGCACAGGACTTAAAATCCTGCGGTGGGTGACCACCGTGCGGGTTCGACCCCCGCCCTCGGCACCATATGCGCCCGTAGCTCAATTGGATAGAGCGTTTGACTACGGATCAAGAGGTTAGGGGTTCGACTCCTCTCGGGCGCGTTTTCTTTCGGGAAGTGGCTCAGCTTGGTAGAGCACCTGGTTTGGGACCAGGGGGTCGCAGGTTCAAATCCTGTCTTCCCGATACTTGTTTGGGGCCTTAGCTCAGCTGGGAGAGCGCCTGCCTTGCACGCAGGAGGTCAGCGGTTCGATCCCGCTAGGCTCCACCATTAGTTCTTTGAAAACTGAACGAAACAAACAACGTGAAACGTCAATTTTTATTTTTAGATGCTAGACAAACTAACTTTATTGGAGAGTTTGATCCTGGCTCAGGATGAACGCTGGCGGCGTGCCTAATACATGCAAGTCGAGCGAATGGATTAAGAGCTTGCTCTTATGAAGTTAGCGGCGGACGGGTGAGTAACACGTGGGTAACCTGCCCATAAGACTGGGATAACTCCGGGAAACCGGGGCTAATACCGGATAACATTTTGAACTGCATGGTTCGAAATTGAAAGGCGGCTTCGGCTGTCACTTATGGATGGACCCGCGTCGCATTAGCTAGTTGGTGAGGTAACGGCTCACCAAGGCAACGATGCGTAGCCGACCTGAGAGGGTGATCGGCCACACTGGGACTGAGACACGGCCCAGACTCCTACGGGAGGCAGCAGTAGGGAATCTTCCGCAATGGACGAAAGTCTGACGGAGCAACGCCGCGTGAGTGATGAAGGCTTTCGGGTCGTAAAACTCTGTTGTTAGGGAAGAACAAGTGCTAGTTGAATAAGCTGGCACCTTGACGGTACCTAACCAGAAAGCCACGGCTAACTACGTGCCAGCAGCCGCGGTAATACGTAGGTGGCAAGCGTTATCCGGAATTATTGGGCGTAAAGCGCGCGCAGGTGGTTTCTTAAGTCTGATGTGAAAGCCCACGGCTCAACCGTGGAGGGTCATTGGAAACTGGGAGACTTGAGTGCAGAAGAGGAAAGTGGAATTCCATGTGTAGCGGTGAAATGCGTAGAGATATGGAGGAACACCAGTGGCGAAGGCGACTTTCTGGTCTGTAACTGACACTGAGGCGCGAAAGCGTGGGGAGCAAACAGGATTAGATACCCTGGTAGTCCACGCCGTAAACGATGAGTGCTAAGTGTTAGAGGGTTTCCGCCCTTTAGTGCTGAAGTTAACGCATTAAGCACTCCGCCTGGGGAGTACGGCCGCAAGGCTGAAACTCAAAGGAATTGACGGGGGCCCGCACAAGCGGTGGAGCATGTGGTTTAATTCGAAGCAACGCGAAGAACCTTACCAGGTCTTGACATCCTCTGAAAACCCTAGAGATAGGGCTTCTCCTTCGGGAGCAGAGTGACAGGTGGTGCATGGTTGTCGTCAGCTCGTGTCGTGAGATGTTGGGTTAAGTCCCGCAACGAGCGCAACCCTTGATCTTAGTTGCCATCATTAAGTTGGGCACTCTAAGGTGACTGCCGGTGACAAACCGGAGGAAGGTGGGGATGACGTCAAATCATCATGCCCCTTATGACCTGGGCTACACACGTGCTACAATGGACGGTACAAAGAGCTGCAAGACCGCGAGGTGGAGCTAATCTCATAAAACCGTTCTCAGTTCGGATTGTAGGCTGCAACTCGCCTACATGAAGCTGGAATCGCTAGTAATCGCGGATCAGCATGCCGCGGTGAATACGTTCCCGGGCCTTGTACACACCGCCCGTCACACCACGAGAGTTTGTAACACCCGAAGTCGGTGGGGTAACCTTTTTGGAGCCAGCCGCCTAAGGTGGGACAGATGATTGGGGTGAAGTCGTAACAAGGTAGCCGTATCGGAAGGTGCGGCTGGATCACCTCCTTTCTATGGAGAATTGATAAGCGCTGCTTATCAATATAAGTTTCCGTGTTTCGTTTTGTTCAGTTTTGAGAGAACTATCTCTCATATATAAATGTATGTTCTTTGAAAACTAGATAACAGTGTAGCTCATATTTTTTAATTTTTAGTTTGGTTAAGTTAGAAAGGGCGCACGGTGGATGCCTTGACACTAGGAGTCGATGAAGGACGGGACTAACGCCGATATGCTTCGGGGAGCTGTAAGTAAGCTTTGATCCGAAGATTTCCGAATGGGGAAACCCACTATACGTAATGGTATGGTATCCTTACCTGAATACATAGGGTATGGAAGACAGACCCAGGGAACTGAAACATCTAAGTACCTGGAGGAAGAGAAAGCAAATGCGATTTCCTGAGTAGCGGCGAGCGAAACGGAACATAGCCCAAACCAAGAGGCTTGCCTCTTGGGGTTGTAGGACATTCTATACGGAGTTACAAAGGAACGAGGTAGACGAAGCGACCTGGAAAGGTCCGTCGTAGAGGGTAACAACCCCGTAGTCGAAACTTCGTTCTCTCTTGAATGTATCCTGAGTACGGCGGAACACGTGAAATTCCGTCGGAATCTGGGAGGACCATCTCCCAAGGCTAAATACTCCCTAGTGATCGATAGTGAACCAGTACCGTGAGGGAAAGGTGAAAAGCACCCCGGAAGGGGAGTGAAAGAGATCCTGAAACCGTGTGCCTACAAATAGTCAGAGCCCGTTAATGGGTGATGGCGTGCCTTTTGTAGAATGAACCGGCGAGTTACGATCCCGTGCAAGGTTAAGCTGAAGAGGCGGAGCCGCAGCGAAAGCGAGTCTGAATAGGGCGTTTAGTACGTGGTCGTAGACCCGAAACCAGGTGATCTACCCATGTCCAGGGTGAAGTTCAGGTAACACTGAATGGAGGCCCGAACCCACGCACGTTGAAAAGTGCGGGGATGAGGTGTGGGTAGCGGAGAAATTCCAATCGAACCTGGAGATAGCTGGTTCTCCCCGAAATAGCTTTAGGGCTAGCCTTAAGTGTAAGAGTCTTGGAGGTAGAGCACTGATTGAACTAGGGGTCCTCATCGGATTACCGAATTCAGTCAAACTCCGAATGCCAATGACTTATCCTTAGGAGTCAGACTGCGAGTGATAAGATCCGTAGTCAAGAGGGAAACAGCCCAGATCGCCAGCTAAGGTCCCAAAGTGTGTATTAAGTGGAAAAGGATGTGGAGTTGCTTAGACAACTAGGATGTTGGCTTAGAAGCAGCCACCATTTAAAGAGTGCGTAATAGCTCACTAGTCGAGTGACTCTGCGCCGAAAATGTACCGGGGCTAAATACACCACCGAAGCTGCGAATTGATACCAATGGTATCAGTGGTAGGGGAGCGTTCTAAGTGCAGTGAAGTCAGACCGGAAGGACTGGTGGAGCGCTTAGAAGTGAGAATGCCGGTATGAGTAGCGAAAGACGGGTGAGAATCCCGTCCACCGAATGCCTAAGGTTTCCTGAGGAAGGCTCGTCCGCTCAGGGTTAGTCAGGACCTAAGCCGAGGCCGACAGGCGTAGGCGATGGACAACAGGTTGATATTCCTGTACCACCTCTTTATCGTTTGAGCAATGGAGGGACGCAGAAGGATAGAAGAAGCGTGCGATTGGTTGTGCACGTCCAAGCAGTTAGGCTGATAAGTAGGCAAATCCGCTTATCGTGAAGGCTGAGCTGTGATGGGGAAGCTCCTTATGGAGCGAAGTCTTTGATTCCCCGCTGCCAAGAAAAGCTTCTAGCGAGATAAAAGGTGCCTGTACCGCAAACCGACACAGGTAGGCGAGGAGAGAATCCTAAGGTGTGCGAGAGAACTCTGGTTAAGGAACTCGGCAAAATGACCCCGTAACTTCGGGAGAAGGGGTGCTTTCTTAACGGAAAGCCGCAGTGAATAGGCCCAAGCGACTGTTTAGCAAAAACACAGCTCTCTGCGAAGCCGTAAGGCGAAGTATAGGGGGTGACACCTGCCCGGTGCTGGAAGGTTAAGGAGAGGGGTTAGCGTAAGCGAAGCTCTGAACTGAAGCCCCAGTAAACGGCGGCCGTAACTATAACGGTCCTAAGGTAGCGAAATTCCTTGTCGGGTAAGTTCCGACCCGCACGAAAGGTGTAACGATTTGGGCACTGTCTCAACCAGAGACTCGGTGAAATTATAGTACCTGTGAAGATGCAGGTTACCCGCGACAGGACGGAAAGACCCCGTGGAGCTTTACTGTAGCCTGATATTGAATTTTGGTACAGTTTGTACAGGATAGGCGGGAGCCATTGAAACCGGAGCGCTAGCTTCGGTGGAGGCGCTGGTGGGATACCGCCCTGACTGTATTGAAATTCTAACCTACGGGTCTTATCGACCCGGGAGACAGTGTCAGGTGGGCAGTTTGACTGGGGCGGTCGCCTCCTAAAGTGTAACGGAGGCGCCCAAAGGTTCCCTCAGAATGGTTGGAAATCATTCGTAGAGTGCAAAGGCATAAGGGAGCTTGACTGCGAGACCTACAAGTCGAGCAGGGACGAAAGTCGGGCTTAGTGATCCGGTGGTTCCGCATGGAAGGGCCATCGCTCAACGGATAAAAGCTACCCCGGGGATAACAGGCTTATCTCCCCCAAGAGTCCACATCGACGGGGAGGTTTGGCACCTCGATGTCGGCTCATCGCATCCTGGGGCTGTAGTCGGTCCCAAGGGTTGGGCTGTTCGCCCATTAAAGCGGTACGCGAGCTGGGTTCAGAACGTCGTGAGACAGTTCGGTCCCTATCCGTCGTGGGCGTAGGAAATTTGAGAGGAGCTGTCCTTAGTACGAGAGGACCGGGATGGACGCACCGCTGGTGTACCAGTTGTTCTGCCAAGGGCATAGCTGGGTAGCTATGTGCGGAAGGGATAAGTGCTGAAAGCATCTAAGCATGAAGCCCCCCTCAAGATGAGATTTCCCATAGCGTAAGCTAGTAAGATCCCTGAAAGATGATCAGGTTGATAGGTTCGAGGTGGAAGCATGGTGACATGTGGAGCTGACGAATACTAATAGATCGAGGACTTAACCATATAATATGTAGCAAATGTTATCTAGTTTTGAAGGAATATGCCTTCATAGTTTGGTGATGATGGCAGAGAGGTCACACCCGTTCCCATACCGAACACGGAAGTTAAGCTCTCTAGCGCCGATGGTAGTTGGGACCTTGTCCCTGTGAGAGTAGGACGTCGCCAAGCAACTAAAACACGAGTCATTTGACTCGTGTTTTTTCGTGTTTTCTTTTATAATCTATAGTAATTAAAAAATATGTTTAAATAATTACTATTTTGATTAAATGCAGGGGAATGTGGCTAGGATAGTGAATAAGCAAAAGTGTTGCAAATTTTATTAATACGTATATAATTAAAGTCAAAGATAGTCAAAGTCAATAAAGGTGGCGGATAAATGAGAAATATATCTGATATCATTGAGCAATATCTAAAGCAAGTTATTGACTTAAGCAATAATAATGTGATTGAAATCAAGAGAAATGAGATTGCGGATCGATTCGAGTGCGTACCATCTCAAATCAATTATGTAATCAATACCCGTTTTACGTTAGAAAGAGGATTTGTAGTAGAAAGTAAACGTGGTGGAGGAGGTTACATTCGCATTATAAAAGTCAAACTGCATGACGATATAGATATTATTGATCAAATGCTTCATATGATTGATCATAGCGTTGCGCAAGGGAATGCAGAAAGTATGATTATACGTTTAATAGAAGAGGGAATCATAACAAATCGTGAAGCGAAACTGATGCTAAGCGTAATAGATCGTTCTGTATTATCAATGGATGTTCCTTCTCGAGATGAACTTAGGGCTCGAATATTATGCGCAATGTTAAGAACACTGAAATATAAATAAATATAACTTTTGTAAAAGAACGATAACTAAGATAAAGCAGTTAAATATTGTAGAAGTTTTGAAAAAGAACATGCACTTTTATTTAAACGGATTCAGGAAAGCGAACAATCTAGTAATGTATGAAAAGTACCATGAGATAGAGCGTTCCTGTTGTAAAGGTGGGGATAGTGATGACTTGTCAAAACTGTAATATAAGACCAGCAACTTTACATTATACAAAAGTAATTAACGAGAAGAAGGCGGAAGTTCATCTTTGTGAGCAATGTGCAGAGCAAAGTGGCTATACGTCTTTCTTTCAATCATCGCAGTCTAACTTTTCATTTCATGATTTATTTGCTGGTTTATTACACGGTGAATCAACAATGTTTGAAGAAGGAAAAAATGGATTTTCAAATGCAGATATAGTAAGATGTCCAGATTGTAAGATGACATATGAACAATTTACAAAAGTCGGACGTTTTGGCTGTTATTCTTGTTACGATACATTTAAGGAGCATTTAAAGCCATTATTAAAACGCCTTCACGGTGGGCATACAGAACATTGTGGAAAAATTCCGGAACGTATAGAAGGAAATATCCACTTAAAGAAAGAATTAGATGAACTAAAACTTATTCTGAAACAATACGTACAGAAAGAGGAATTTGAGAAAGCTGCAGAGGTAAGAGATAAGATCCGAGGTCTTGAAATACAGCTTAGTGAGCATAGAGAGGGGGAATAGTTCTATGTCACTGGACAAAATTATGAACGAAGCAATTAGTCCATGGATGAAGGGGGATGGCCCTGATTCTGATATTGTTTTAAGTAGTCGAATTCGTTTGGCTCGTAATTTTAAACAATATCAATTTTCCACTATGCAAAACGAAGAAGAAGCTAAACAGATTCATGAATTATTCAAAAAGAAATTTATAAATAAAGCAGTAGGGCCCTTTGGGGAGTTTGGACTATTAAAGATGAATGAATTAACCCCTCTTCAAAGGAGAGTTTTAGTCGAAAAGCATTTAATTAGTCCAAATCTTGCAGGGACAGAATATGGAGCATGTCTACTATCAGAAAGTGAACATATTAGTGTTATGCTTAATGAAGAAGACCATATTCGGATTCAGTGCCTATTTTCAGGATTACAGTTATCAGAGGCACTTCAAAGTGCCAATCAAATAGATAATTGGATTGAGAAAGAAGTTGAATACGCTTTTGATGAATCACTTGGATATATTACGAGTTGTCCTACTAATGTTGGCACAGGGTTAAGAGCTTCTGTGATGATTCATTTACCGGGACTGGTTTTAACAAAAAGAATTAGCCGTATTATACAAGTAATTCAAAAATTAGGGTTAGTAGTAAGAGGAATATACGGTGAAGGTAGCGAAGCGTTAGGTAATATATTTCAAGTTTCAAATCAAATGACGCTAGGAAAGTCTGAAGAAGATATTATTGCAGATTTAAAGAGTGTCATTCAACAAATTATACAGCAAGAAAAAATGGCTAGAGAATTAATTGTACAAAATTCAAGTATTGAACTTGAAGATAAGGTTTATCGTTCTTACGGCATACTAGCAAACAGTCGTTTAATTCAATCTGCAGAAGCAGCCAATTGCTTATCAGATGTACGACTTGGTATTGATCTAGGATATATAAAAGGTATATCGAGAAATATTTTGACTGAGCTAATGGTTCTTACGCAACCAGGTATTTTACAACAATACGCAGGTGGACCTTTAGCGCCAGAAGAAAGAGATTATCGAAGAGCAACCTTAATCCGTGAGCGATTACGTATTGAAAAAAACTAAGCGCAAGTAGGAGGCGATTTCTATGATGTTTGGAAGATTTACAGAAAGAGCACAGAAAGTGTTAGCTTTATCTCAAGAGGAAGCAATTCGTATTGGGCATAATAATATTGGAACAGAACATATTTTACTTGGGCTTGTACGCGAAGGTGAAGGAATTGCAGCAAAAGCATTAATTGCTCTTGGATTAAGTCCAGAGAAAGTTCAAAAAGAAGTAGAAGCGTTAATTGGGCGAGGAACAGAAGCTTCTCAAACTGTACATTATACACCTCGTGCTAAAAAGGTTATTGAATTATCTATGGATGAAGCGCGTAAGCTAGGCCATTCTTACGTTGGAACAGAACACATTTTACTCGGTTTAATCCGTGAAGGTGAAGGTGTAGCCGCACGTGTTTTAAATAATTTAGGTGTAAGTCTAAATAAAGCAAGACAACAAGTGTTACAACTTCTTGGAAGTAATGAAGCTAGTTCAGGTCATCAAGGTGGTTCAGCAACAAATGCAAATACACCGACACTTGACAGTTTAGCAAGGGACTTAACAGTTGTTGCACGTGAAAATCGCTTAGACCCTGTTATTGGACGCGGTAAAGAAATTCAACGTGTAATTGAGGTATTAAGCCGTAGAACGAAAAATAACCCAGTATTAATTGGTGAGCCTGGTGTAGGTAAAACGGCAATTGCAGAAGGATTAGCACAGCAAATTGTAAATAATGAAGTTCCTGAAACTTTAAGAGATAAGCGTGTTATGACATTAGATATGGGTACAGTGGTAGCTGGAACGAAATATCGTGGTGAATTTGAAGATCGTTTAAAGAAAGTGATGGATGAAATTCGCCAAGCAGGCAATATTATTCTATTTATTGATGAGCTTCATACATTAATTGGTGCAGGTGGAGCAGAAGGTGCAATCGATGCATCGAATATTTTAAAACCATCTTTAGCACGAGGAGAGCTACAATGTATTGGGGCAACAACTTTAGATGAGTATCGTAAATATATTGAAAAAGACGCGGCTTTAGAAAGACGTTTTCAACCAATTCATGTTGATGAGCCAAGTTTAGAAGAATCGATTCAAATCTTGAAAGGTTTACGTGATCGTTATGAGGCGCATCACCGTGTATCTATTACAGATGACGCTATTGATGCAGCTGTAAAACTTTCAGATCGTTATATTACAGATCGCTTTTTACCGGATAAAGCAATTGATTTAATTGATGAAGCTGCTTCAAAAGTTCGCTTACGTTCTTATACAACACCACCAAACTTAAAAGAGCTTGAAGTGAAGCTTGAGGAGATTCGAAAAGAAAAAGATGCAGCTGTACAAAGTCAAGAATTTGAAAAGGCTGCATCCTTACGTGATATGGAGCAACGCTTACGTGAGAAGTTAGAAGATACAAAACGTCAATGGAAAGAGCAACAAGGAAAAGAAAATTCAGAGGTTACGGTAGAAGATATTGCAAATGTCGTTTCTACATGGACGCGTATCCCAGTTTCTAAACTTGCACAAACAGAGACTGATAAATTATTAAATTTAGAATCCATTCTTCATGATCGTTTGATTGGTCAAGATGAAGCAGTAGTAGCTGTAGCAAAAGCTGTTCGTCGTGCAAGAGCAGGATTAAAAGATCCGAAGCGCCCGATTGGTTCATTTATTTTCTTAGGACCAACAGGTGTAGGTAAAACAGAACTTGCAAGAGCACTAGCAGAATCTATGTTCGGTGATGAAGATGCAATGATTCGCATCGATATGTCAGAGTACATGGAGAAGCATTCTACTTCCCGTTTAGTTGGTTCTCCTCCAGGATATGTTGGATATGAAGAAGGTGGACAATTAACAGAGAAAGTTCGTCGCAAGCCATATTCAGTTGTATTATTAGATGAGGTAGAGAAAGCTCATCCGGATGTGTTTAATATTTTACTACAAGTATTAGAAGATGGTCGTTTAACAGATTCTAAAGGACGTACAGTTGATTTCCGTAATACAATTGTTATTATGACGTCTAACGTTGGTGCCGAGGCGTTAAAACGTAACAAACATCTTGGATTTAATGTCCAAGATGAAAGCCGTGATTATTCGGATATGAAAGGTAAAGTAATGGATGAGTTGAAAAAGGCATTTCGTCCAGAATTCTTAAACCGTATTGATGAAATTATCGTATTCCATATGCTTGAGAAAAAACATATTCAAGAGATTGTAACTCTTATGGTAAATCAGTTAGTAAATCGCTTAAAAGAACAAGAAATCGAATTGCACTTAACGGAAGGGGCAATTTCAGCTATTGCTGATAAAGGATTTGATCGTGAATACGGTGCTCGTCCACTTCGTAGAGCAATTCAGAAACATGTAGAAGATAGACTATCAGAAGAACTTTTAAAAGGTGCTATTGAGAAAGGACAAAAAGTTATCTTTGATGTAGAAGGAGAATCATTTGTCATTCATAGTGCGGAAAAGGTAAAATAAGTATAGACAAACAAAGAGGGCTACGCGATAGCCCTCTTTCTTGTACGAGAAGGATAAACGTTTATAGACGAAAGTGAAGTGAACTATAAAAAGATATGGCTAAAAAGAAAACGAAATTTATATGTCAAGAATGTGGTTATCAGTCACCAAAATATATGGGTAAATGTCCTGGATGTGGTCAATGGAATACACTTGTTGAAGAAATGGAGCCAGTTGTATCATCCAGGCGCCTTAATTACGCGAATGCAATTCAAACGGAAGTAACAAAACCAAGACGTCTTACCGAAGTAGAAACAAAGTCTGAGGCACGTATTGAAACGGAATTTCAAGAGTTTAATCGTGTGCTTGGTGGCGGAATTGTAGATGGGTCCTTAGTACTTATTGGTGGAGACCCTGGGATTGGGAAATCAACATTACTATTACAAATTTCATCACAATTAGCAGATTCTTCATATGATGTATTATACATATCGGGTGAGGAGTCGGCAAAGCAGATTAAACTTCGTGCAGATCGTTTGCATGTAAAGGGTAGCAATCTATTTGTTGTAGCAGAGACAGACCTGGAGCGTATTGCAGCACATATTGAAGAGATGAATCCAGCTTTTGTTGTTATTGATTCTATTCAAACAATACATTTACCTGAGGTGACGTCAGCACCAGGAAGTGTGGCACAAGTACGTGAATGTACAGCGGAATTAATGAAACTTGCAAAAACAAAAGGAATCCCTATTTTCATCGTCGGGCATGTGACAAAAGAAGGAGCAATTGCAGGACCTCGTATGTTAGAACATATGGTCGATGCAGTTCTTTACTTTGAAGGAGATCGACACCATACGTATCGTATTTTACGAGCTGTGAAGAACCGTTTTGGTTCCACGAATGAAATGGGTATCTTTGAAATGAAAGAGCTTGGTCTTGCGGAAGTTTTAAATCCTTCCGAAATCTTCCTTGAGGAAAGGCCGGTTGGTGTTGCAGGATCAACAGTAGTTGCTTCAATGGAAGGAACAAGACCTGTTTTAGTAGAAATACAAGCATTAATCTCCCCTACTAGTTTTGGAAATCCTCGAAGAATGGCGACGGGAATTGATCATAACCGTGTTTCGCTTATTATGGCAGTATTAGAAAAAAGAACAGGTTTACTATTGCAAAATCAAGATGCATATTTAAAAGTAGCTGGTGGTTTGAAATTAGACGAACCGGCAATTGATTTAGCAGTGGCTTTAAGTATAGCCTCAAGTTTTAGGGATAAATCTACGGCACCAACTGATGCAGTAATAGGAGAAGTAGGATTAACTGGAGAAATAAGAAGAGTATCAAGAATCGAACAACGTGTACAAGAAGCGGCTAAATTAGGATTTCAACGTGTTATTATTCCTAGAAAAAACTTAGGAGGATGGACAATTCCGGATGGGATTGAGGTTGTAGGTGTTTCTAATTTAGGAGAAGCGCTTCGTTTGACATTAGGAGGCTAGGCTATGGAAGAAAATAAGCAACGTGTCAAAAGTATGATTAATATTTTACAGCTCGTGGCCCCAGGAACACCACTGCGTGAAGGGATAGATAATGTACTTCGCGCACAAACAGGGGGGCTAATTGTTCTTGGATATAATGAGCAGATTAAAAGTATTGTTGATGGTGGTTTTCACATTAATTGTGCATTCTCTCCTGCTAGTTTATATGAATTAGCAAAAATGGACGGGGCACTTATTTTAAATGAAACGGGAAGTAAAATTTTAATAGCGAATGCACAGTTAGTTCCAGAGGCATCTATTGATTCTATTGAAACAGGTATGCGTCACCGAACAGCAGAACGTGTAGCGAAGCAGACGGGTAGTCTTGTTGTGGCCATTTCACAAAGACGTAACGTAATTACGCTATATCAAGGGAACTTACGTTATACACTAAAAGATATAGGGGTTATTTTAACAAAAGCAAATCAAGCTATTCAAACGTTAGAAAAATATAAGGCTGTATGGAATGATGGTATTACGAATTTGGGCATTCTAGAATTTGAAGAGGTCGTTACAATGTCTGAGGTAGTTCACGTTTTACATAGTGTTGAAATGGTACTGCGTATTAAAAATGAAATATTGAGCTATATTCATGAGTTAGGAACAGAAGGTAGGTTAATTCGTTTACAGCTTACAGAATTGCTAGCTGATTTAGAAGCAGAGGCAGCATTGTTAATTAAAGATTATCACCAGGAGAAAACACAAGACCATCATCAAATTTTGAAAAAGTTACAGGACCTTGCAAATACACAACTTTTAGAGGATAGTGATTTAGTTAAATTACTTGGCTATCCAGGGCAAACCAGTTTAGAAGAAAGTGTGACGCCAAGGGGATATCGAATTACAAGCAAAATCTCTCGTGTTCCGCCACTTATCATTGAAAATTTAATTAATCGATTCAAAACGTTGCAAGGAGTTTGTCGCGCGACTATTCATGAATTGGATGATGTGGAAGGAATTGGGGAAGTAAGGGCGAAGAAAATACGAGAAGGCCTAAAAAGAATTCAAGAGCATCTCTATATGAGTAGACACAATTAAGAATATTACATTGATTCCATAATATAACGACACTAGAACATTTTTGGTATATGATATGATATATTGGTAAATAAAACTATTTATAAAAAAACACGTCCGCTTTTGCATTCGGCGTTTTGATTAGCGAAACAATGGTTAATAATGAGTAGGAGGTGGTTGGATGTTAAAACGGATCGTACAGCTCTTCTTTCTAGTAATCGGGGGAGCGTTAGGGATTTACTTAATCCCAAAAGTTATTAATGTATTAGACATCGGTGCTGTTCCTTTATTGGAAGGATCGTATGTTCGTGCGATTATTGGTGCAATTATTTTATTTTTAACAACATTTTGGCTTGTAGATTATATTGTTCAACTTATTAAGCATATTGAAGAGGCTCTTGTAAAGGCGCCTGTAGCAGATGTTTTATTTGGTACATTAGGATTGATCTCTGGTCTTATTGTTGCATATTTAATTTTAATACCGATTCGTGAATTTACAATTCCGGTTATTAGTACGGTATTGCAAGTGTTCTTCACTCTTTTACTTGGATATTTAGGATTCCAAGTAGGATTTAAAAAGAGGAATGAATTGCTAGGATTATTTACATTACCCCAACGCGGAGGTAAGAAGAAAAATAATAGCGAGAACGAAGAGGTAGAAGCAGAAAAATCTACGACTCATTGGAAAATTCTCGATACGAGTGTAATTATCGATGGACGTATTGCTGATATTTGCCAAACGAAGTTTTTGGAAGGAACAATTGTGATTCCACAATTCGTATTAGAAGAGCTTCAGCATATTGCCGATTCTTCCGATGCTTTAAAGCGTAATCGTGGTCGCAGAGGACTAGACATTTTAAATCGTATTCAAAAAGAGATGCCGATTCCGGTAGAAATTTATGAAGGCGATTTCGAGGATATCCAAGAGGTGGATAGCAAACTTGTAAAGTTAGCAAAAATCACCGGTGGAACTGTAGTAACGAATGATTTCAACTTAAATAAAGTTTCTGAATTACAAGGAGTAACGGTGTTAAACATTAATGATTTAGCTAATGCAATTAAACCAGTTGTACTCCCTGGCGAAGAATTAAATGTTTATGTTGTGAAAGATGGTAAAGAGCAAAACCAAGGTGTTGCGTACTTAGATGATGGTACGATGATTGTAGTAGAAGATGGTAGAGAGTATGTAGGTTCGCAACTTAATGTACTGGTTACTAGCGTATTACAAACATCAGCTGGTCGTATGATTTTCGCAAAACGTAAATTATTAGAAAAAGCATTATAGGTAGAGGATTATTAATATGTATACATTAATTATTCCGGCAGCCGGCCAAGGAAAGCGGATGGGTGCTGGCAAAAATAAGTTGTTCTTACTTATAAACGAAGTACCGATTATCGTTCATACATTACGTGCTTTTGAAAGAGATAAAGCGTGCAAAAGTATTGTTATGGCAATTAACGAAGAGGAACGCCCGTATTTTGAAGAATTAATGCAGAAGTATCCGATTGAAAAACAGGTACAATTTATTCAGGGTGGAGCCGAAAGACAAGATAGTGTATATAACGCGATTCAGCATGCGAGTGATGTTGAATACATTCTTGTACATGACGGAGCGCGCCCATTCGTAACGAATAAAGTGATTCAAGACGTATTAACAGCAGCAGAAAAATATGGAGCTTCCATTTGTGCAGTGCCAGTAAAGGATACAGTTAAGAAAGTAGAGCAAGGTGTTGTTGTCGAAACGGTAGAACGATCTCAGCTTAAGGCTGTACAAACACCGCAAGGGTTCTCTGTTTCTCTTTTGTTAGAAGCTCATAGAAGTGCAAAACAGAGCTGTTTTCTTGGTACAGATGATGCAAGTCTCGTGGAACGTATTGGTAAGCAAGTAGGTGTAGTAGAGGGGAGTTACTATAATATTAAAGTGACGACTCCAGAGGATTTACTAATTGCTGAAAGTTTCCTTCATGTTCAGAAAAAATAGCCGTGATGGTGTATAACAAAGGAAAGCTCGGCAATGGCCGGGCTTTTCTTTGTAGGGATATCAATATAATATAGAGTCATAAAGCTCAGTGGTTTAGCTCAAGGAGGATGTAAAGAATGTTTCGAATTGGACAAGGTTTTGATGTGCATGAATTTGCGGAAGGTAGACCGTTAATTATTGGCGGAATTACAATTCCACACGAGAAAGGATTAATCGGTCATTCAGATGCAGATGTATTGTTACATACGATTGCTGATGCATGTTTAGGTGCCATTGCAGCAGGAGATATTGGAAAGCATTTTCCTGATACAGACCCAGCTTTTAAAGATGCAGATTCAGCTGTATTGTTACAAAAAGTTTGGGAATTTGTGCGTGAACAAGGTTACGAGTTAGGGAACTTAGATTGTACAATTATTGCTCAAAAGCCAAAAATGGCACCGCATATTGAAAGTATGCGTAAACGTATTAGTGAACTGTTAGAAACATCTATAGATAACATTAATGTAAAGGCAACAACAACAGAAAAATTAGGATTTACAGGTAGGGAAGAAGGAATTGCTTCTCAAGCAGTGGTATTATTACAGAAAAAATAATGGTTTTTAATTCGTAAGATGGATAATCACATTTTTTTGTTGTACAATTATAGAATGTGTAGACATTAAGAATGGAAGGTGTACCAATTATGGAAAAGCAAGTGAGAGTGCGCTATGCGCCAAGTCCAACAGGACACTTACATATCGGAAATGCGCGTACGGCATTATTTAATTATTTATTTGCTCGTCATTTAGATGGCAAGTTTATTATTCGTATTGAAGATACTGATGTAAAACGTAACGTGGCTGGTGGAGAAGAAAGCCAATTAAAATACTTGAAATGGCTCGGTATGGACTGGGATGAAGGTGTTGATGTTGGTGGTGAATTTGGACCATATCGTCAAACAGAGCGTTTAGATATTTATAAAAAATTATATCTAGATTTATTAGAGCGTGGTTTAGCTTACAAATGTTATATGACAGAAGAAGAGCTAGAAGCAGAGCGTGAAGGACAAATTTCTCGTGGTGAAACACCTCGTTATGCAGGTAACCACCGTGATTTAACTGAAGAACAAATGAAAGAATTTGAAGCTGAGGGACGTATTCCAAGTATTCGTTTCCGTGTACCAGCTGATCGTGATTACACATTTAAAGATATCGTAAAAGATGAAGTAGCATTCCATTCAAATGATTTCGGTGATTTCGTTATCGTGAAAAAAGATGGAATTCCAACTTATAACTTTGCGGTAGCAGTAGATGATCACTTAATGGAAATTACACATGTACTTCGTGGTGATGACCATATTTCAAATACGCCAAAACAAATGATGATTTATGAAGCTTTCGGTTGGGATATCCCGCAATTTGGCCATATGACTTTAATTGTAAATGAAAGCCGTAAAAAATTAAGTAAGCGTGATGAATCTATTATTCAATTTATTGAGCAATATAAAGAGCTTGGATATCTTCCAGAAGCAATCTTTAACTTTATTGCACTACTAGGTTGGTCGCCGGTAGGAGAAGAAGAAATCTTCTCTCAAGAAGAGTTTATCAAAATGTTCGATGCAGCTCGTTTATCAAAATCACCTGCATTATTTGATTCTCAAAAATTAAAATGGATGAACAACCAATATATGAAAAAGCAAGATTTAGATACGGTGGTAGAATTAAGCTTACCGCATCTAGTGAAAGCTGGACGTATAGGTGAAACTTTAAGTGAACAAGAGCAAGCTTGGATTCGTGATGTAATTGCGTTATATCATGAACAAATGAGTTTTGGAGCTGAAATTGTAGAGCTTTCTGAAATGTTCTTCAAAGATCATGTTGATCATGAAGAAGAAGGACAAGAAGTATTAAAAGGTGAACAGGTACCAGAAGTACTTCGTGCATTTGCTGGTCAAGTAGAAGCACTAGAGGCGATGGAACCAGCAGCAATTAAGGCAGCTATTAAAGCAGTTCAAAAGGAAACAGGTCATAAAGGTAAAAACTTATTTATGCCAATCCGTGTCGCAACTACTGGTCAAACACATGGGCCAGAGCTTCCTAATGCTATTGCACTTCTTGGAAAAGAAAAAGTTTTAAATCGTCTTCAAAAAGTAATTGGTTAACATTTTCTAGGTTTAGAAATATAATAAGTATACTTAAAACCTAATAAGGAAAAGCGACGAGAAGGAGAAGTAGAAAATCAGGCTTTTTACAGAGAGAACCACCTTTAGGCTGGAAGTGGTTTATAAGCGGGTTTTTGAAATGCCCCTTCGAGTCTTCTGCTGAACAGCAAAATGTTTTGTGAAACATCTTAAGGCGTTAAAGTAAGCAGAAGCGGTGTACACCGTTATCAGAGATGAGTTTGAGGCTTTTTTAGCCTAAACAGAGTGGAACCGCGCTTAAAAGGCGTCTCTGTCAATATGACAGAGGCGTCTTTTTTTATACCGTAAAACTGGGTATGAGTATAAATTTTATCTACGTGTATAAAGATTTAGGGAGATAAGTAGGGAGTTAGTTCACTCGAAAAAGCAGCCCATAAAGGGGAGGGAACATCGATGTTTAAGAGGCTTCGGGAAGATATTGAAGTCGTTTTTGAACAGGATCCAGCGGCAAGAGGTTATTTCGAAGTCATTTTAACTTACTCTGGATTACATGCAGTTTGGGCTCATCGAATTGCACATGCTTTTTATAAAAGGGATTTTTTCTTTCTTGCACGTTTTGTTTCGCAAGTTAGTCGTTTTTTTACTGGCATTGAGATTCATCCAGGAGCAACTATTGGTCGACGCTTTTTCATAGACCATGGAATGGGAGTTGTAATTGGAGAAACTTGTGAAATTGGTGATAATGTAACAATTTATCAAGGGGTTACATTAGGTGGTACAGGAAAAGAAAAAGGCAAGAGGCATCCAACAATTCAGGATAATGTATTAATTGCGACGGGTGCTAAAGTCCTTGGTTCTATTACTGTGGGAGAGAATTCTAAAATCGGGGCAGGGTCTGTCGTATTAAAAGAAGTTCCTGCACATTCTACAGTTGTAGGTATACCTGGCCGAGTCGTTATTCAAAATGGAGTGAAGATTGGTCAAGAATTAAATCACTCTGACCTTCCGGATCCAATTTTTGATAAATTAAAGGCTATGGAAGTAGAACTTGATAAATTGAAGAAACAACTGGAAGTAAAGGTAGAAAGGAAGGATAAAAATGACTATTCACATTTATAATACGTTAACACGTCAAAAAGAAGAGTTTGTTCCATTAGAAGAAAATAAGGTAAAGATGTATGTATGCGGACCTACAGTTTATAATTACATTCATATTGGCAATGCAAGACCCCCTATGGTATTCGATACAGTACGTCGCTATCTAGAATATAAAGGGTACGATGTGCAATACGTATCGAACTTTACGGACGTAGATGATAAATTAATTAAAGCGGCAAATGAATTAGGTGAAGATGTACCGACAATTGCTGATCGTTTTGTTGAAGCGTACTTTGAAGATGTAACAGCGCTAGGTTGCAAACACGCAACAGTTCATCCTCGTGTAACAGAAAATATGGATATCATTATTGAATTTATTCAAGAACTTGTGAATAAAGGGTATGCATACGAATCAGAGGGTGATGTGTACTTTAAAACGAAGGAATTCGAAGGTTACGGTAAATTATCACATCAACCAATCGCAGATTTACGTCACGGTGCGCGTATTGAAGTAGGAGAAAAGAAACAAGACCCTCTTGATTTTGCTTTATGGAAAGATGCTAAAGAAGGAGAAATCTTCTGGGAAAGCCCTTGGGGGAAAGGTCGTCCAGGCTGGCATATTGAATGCTCGGCAATGGCACGTAAATACTTAGGAGATACAATCGATATTCATGCTGGTGGTCAAGACTTAGCATTTCCTCATCATGAGAATGAAATTGCGCAGTCTGAGGCGTTAACTGGAAAAACATTTGCACGTTATTGGATGCACAATGGATATATTAATATTAATAATGAGAAGATGTCTAAGTCATTGGGGAACTTTATTTTAGTTCACGATATCATTAAGCAATATAATCCGCAGTTAATTAGATTCTTTATGCTATCGGTACATTACCGTCATCCAATTAATTTCAGTGAAGAGTTATTACAAAGCACAAATAACGGACTGGAAAGAATTAAGACGGCTTATGGTAACTTAAAACATCGTATGGAAAGTAGTACCGATTTAACAGACCATAATGAGAAATGGTTAGCGGAACTGGAAAAATTCCAGACTGCATTTGAAGAAGCGATGAATGATGACTTCAACACTGCTAATGCAATCACTGAGTTATATAATGTGGCAAATCATGCGAATCAATATTTACTGGAAGAACATACGTCTACAGTGGTAATTGAAGCATACGTAAAACAACTTGAAACATTATTTGATATTTTAGGGTTAGAATTAGCGCAAGAAGAGTTGCTTGATGAAGAAATTGAGGCACTTATTCAAAAACGCATTGAAGCTCGTAAAAATCGTGATTTTGCATTATCAGATCAAATTCGCGATGACTTAAAAGACCGTAATATTATTTTAGAAGATACCGCTCAAGGTACAAGATGGAAAAGAGGATAAGAATGATTGATGCAAAGCAATTAAACAGCTTGGCGTTAGCGTATATGGGTGATGCGGTATATGAACAATATATCCGCTATCACCTCCTTGAAAAAGGAAAGGTTCGCCCTAATCAATTACATCGCTTAGGGACGAGCTTTGTTTCAGCAAAAGCACAGGCGAAAGTTGTTTATCATTTATTAGAGACGTCGTTTTTGACAGAGGAAGAAGAGGCGGTATTAAGAAGAGGACGTAATGCAAATTCAGGTACAGTTCCGAAAAATACGGATGTACAAACATATCGACATAGTACAGCCTTTGAAGCGCTAATTGGTTATCATCATTTATTAAATAACCGTGAAAGATTAGACGAAATTGTATATAAGGCAATTGCAGTTTTAGAAGAAAAGGAAGGGGGCACATCATCATGAGTAGTGAATATATTATCGGACGTAACCCTGTAATTGAAGCGTTACGATCAGGCAGAGATATTAATAAAATTTGGATCGCAGAAGGTGCTGCCAAAGGACAAGTGCAGATTGTACTAGCGTTAGCGAAAGAAAATAAGGTTATTTTACAACACGCACCAAAGAAAAAGTTAGATCAATTAGTTGAGGGTAATCATCAAGGTGTAATTGCTCAAGTAGCTGCATATCAGTATGCGGAGTTAGAAGATTTATTCAAAGTGGCAGAAAAACGTAATGAAGATCCATTCTTCTTAATTTTAGATGAGATTGAAGATCCGCATAACTTAGGTTCTATTATGCGTACTGCTGATGCGACAGGAGCTCATGGGATTATTATTCCAAAGAGAAGGGCTGTGGGGCTTACAGCGTCAGTTGCGAAAGCATCAACAGGAGCAATTGAATACATTCCTGTTGCACGCGTAACGAACTTATCCCGTACAATTGATGAATTAAAAGAACGTGGACTTTGGATTGCTGGTACAGATGCCAAAGGAAAAACGGATTATCGTAATTTAGATGGTAAAATGCCGATTGGGTTAGTAATTGGTAGCGAAGGAAAAGGTATGAGCCGTATTATTGGTGAAAAGTGTGATTTCCTAATCACTCTACCGATGGTTGGTAAAGTTACATCCTTAAATGCTTCCGTAGCCGCAAGTTTGTTAATGTATGAGGTATATCGTAAACGTCACGAAATTGGTAAATAAAAGATGAACGATATTTTAATCGTTGACGGTTACAACATTATCGGAGCTTGGGGAGATTTGAAGAAACTGCGGGATGTAGATTTACAATCATCAAGAGATGCACTTATTGATAAGATGGCGGATTATCAAGGTTATACAGGCACAAAAGTGATGATAGTCTTTGATGCCTATACAGTACATGGTATTGAAAAAAAGATGAAACAATCTCGTGTGGAAGTAATATTCACACGAAAGAATCAAACTGCAGATGAAAAGATAGAGCAACTTGCGATAGAGCTTAGAAATATAAATACACGAATATATGTTGCGACTTCTGATTACACGGAACAATGGGTTATATTTGCGCAAGGTGCCCTTCGGAAATCTGCCCGTGAATTAGAGTTGGAAGTACAGGCAATGGAGCAACAAGTAAGAAGGCGTACAAAAGACACGAAAGAACAGCAACCCGCCATGCGAAAGATATTCAGTAAAGATATTACAGAAAAATTAGAAAAATTAAGAAGAGGAGAGCGTTGAAGCATTGACGCTCTTTGTCTTTTTACTGTATAATATTGCTAAATAAATAGCGGTCGGAGGGATCAAGGTGGAAGCAGGCTTCGTAAGTGTAGGCGACGTTACATTTCGTGATTTAGAGGATGAGGCAATCGTTGAGTTAGTTCGAAAAGGTAATACTGACGCTCTAGAATATTTAATTCACAAATATAAGAACTTTGTTCGCGCGAAATCAAGATCTTACTTTTTAGTGGGTGCCGATCGAGAAGACATTGTTCAAGAAGGTATGATAGGGTTGTTTAAAGCAATTCGTGATTATAAAGAGGACAAGCTGTCTTCATTCAAAGCATTTGCTGAACTGTGTATCACTCGACAAATTATTACCGCTATTAAAACGGCAACAAGACAAAAACATATTCCCTTAAATTCATATGTGTCTTTAGATAAGCCGATTTACGATGAGGAATCTGATCGAACATTATTGGATGTTATTTCTGAAGCGAAGGTAACTGATCCTGAAGAGATGATTATTAGCCAAGAAGAATATACAGACATAGAATCAAAAATATCAGAATTATTAAGCGATTTAGAAAGAAAAGTACTTTCTTTATATCTAGATGGGCGTTCTTATCAAGAGATTTCAGAACAGTTAAACAGACATGTGAAATCTATTGATAACGCTTTACAGCGGGTGAAGAGGAAATTGGAACGATATATGGAAATGCGAGAAAGTACAACTTTAAATTCATAACAAATAACAAGTGCAACAGGTGTAAAATAAATCACCTGTTTTCTTTTGTAGAGCGTACAAAATGCATGTCATTGACATTGTCTTTTATTGTATGATACATTTTTAGGGACATAATGTTACAAGGTTGGTGTAACTAATGAGGAAAAAAGTTGTACTCTCATGTGAAGAGTGTAAAAATCGAAACTACTCTACTATGAAAGATACGAGCTCGATAGAGCGACTTGAAATAAAAAAGTTTTGTAAAACATGCAATCAGCATACAGTTCACAAGGAAACAAAATAAATAATTGAAATAATACACTGGAGGTCCCGCAGATGCGTTTAACGAACTTTTTCGGCGATGTAGGTCGTGAAATGAAAAAAGTAAGTTGGCCTAAAAAAGATGAATTACTCCGCTCAACAGCGACTGTTGTTGCTACAGTTGTGTTCTTTGCGATTTTCTTCGCAGTAGTTGATATGGGCATTTCTTCTTTAATTCGGTTAATTCTTGGTTAATTCTTGAATAAGAAGCACTTATCCATGATATAATGTTATTTATAAGAACTGTGTAAAAGCCCGGTGAACGGGTTTTTTCATTTGCGCAAAAAAATGTACGTCAGGGAGGGAAGGACGCTCGTCCTAAATGAATGGAAAAAAGTTGGTATGTTGTCCATACTTATTCTGGATATGAAAATAAAGTAAAAGCAAACCTAGAGAAGCGTGTAGAATCAATGGGTATGCAAGATAAAATTTTCCGTGTTGTTGTCCCGGAAGAAGTAGAAGTAGAAATGAAAAACGGAAAAGAAAAATTAATGAAAAGAAAAGTGTTCCCAGGTTATGTATTAGTAGAATTAATCATGACTGATGATTCTTGGTATGTTGTACGTAACACGCCGGGTGTAACTGGGTTCGTTGGTTCTTCTGGTTCTGGATCTAAACCATCACCTCTATTGGAAGAGGAAGTTGTTACCATTATGAAACATATGGGAATGGACAACGAAGTGGTTGATTTCGACTTTGAACTTCATGAGACAGTACGTGTAAATGAGGGGCCATTCGCAGATTATACAGGTGCTATTGAAGAAATTGATGTGGAGAAGAAAAAGGTTAGTGTACTTGTGGACATGTTTGGTCGCGAGACTCCAGTTGAACTTGACTTCCATCAAATTGAAAAATTATAAAATGAAACTTGAAATGAATTGTAAAAAGTGATAATATCTTTTAAGTCAGTACGTCTTCATTATCGGAGGCGTTTTTTGAAAGATTTTATCCTTACAGATAAAATATGACGTGGGAGGGCAAATCACTGTCCAATTGACCACATCACGGACTTAAGGAGGTGTGTCTCGTGGCTAAAAAGGTAATTAAAATGGTAAAGCTTCAAATTCCTGCAGGTAAAGCTAACCCAGCTCCACCAGTTGGTCCAGCATTAGGACAAGCAGGTGTTAACATCATGGGCTTCTGTAAAGAGTTTAACGCTCGTACAGCAGATCAAGCTGGTCTTATCATCCCTGTTGAAATTACGGTATTTGAGGACCGTTCATTCACTTTCATTACTAAAACTCCTCCTGCTGCTGTTCTTCTTAAGAAAGTAGCTGGTATTGAGTCTGGTTCTGGTGAACCAAATCGTAATAAAGTGGCAACTGTTAAGCGTGATAAAGTACGCGAAATCGCTGAAACTAAAATGCCTGACCTAAACGCTGCTAGCGTAGAAGCTGCAATGCGTATGGTTGAAGGTACTGCACGCAGTATGGGCATCGTTATCGAAGACTAATTCGATTTGTTTTTAAAAAAGGTTGCGGGTCTGGAATTCCAATTCGCAACCTTTATTATCGTAAATGATTATCGTTTTTAAATAAATGGATGGCGCTCATCCTCAGGTTATACCTGAAAACAGGCGTAAACGTGGGAGGTTATTCCGCTAAAACCACATTCGAGGAGGAAATAAAAATGGCTAAAAGAGGTAAAAAGTACGTAGAAGCTGCAAAGCTTGTTGACCGTGCAGCTGCTTACTCTGCAACAGAAGCAGTAGAATTAGTAAAGAAAACAAACACAGCTAAATTTGATGCAACTGTAGAAGCTGCATTCCGTTTAGGTGTTGACCCTAAGAAAGCTGACCAACAAATCCGTGGTGCAGTTGTTCTTCCGCACGGTACTGGTAAAGTACAACGTGTATTAGTGTTCGCTAAAGGTGAAAAAGCTAAAGAAGCTGAAGCTGCTGGAGCTGACTTCGTAGGCGATACTGATTACATCGGTAAAATCCAACAAGGTTGGTTCGATTTCGATGTAGTAGTAGCAACTCCTGACATGATGGGTGAAGTTGGTAAACTTGGTCGCGTATTAGGACCTAAAGGTTTAATGCCAAACCCTAAAACTGGAACAGTTACTTTCGATGTAACTAAAGCTGTTAACGAAATCAAAGCTGGTAAAGTTGAATACCGCGTTGATAAAGCTGGTAACATCCACGTTCCAATCGGTAAAGTATCTTTCGAAGATGCTAAATTAGTAGAAAACTTCAAAACAATTGCTGATACTTTATTAAAAGTTAAGCCATCTGCTGCAAAAGGTACTTACATGAAGAACGTAACAGTTGCTTCTACAATGGGACCTGGCGTACGTGTAGACGTTTCTACATTAGCGTAAAAATTGGAAGTTGACTTCATAAAGAAGATTTAATATAATCATTTATGTTGTGAATTTAAATAGTGTACCGTAGACAGTAGGTGTCAATAGACTTAATTTCCTACCTAGGTGTTAATATACGAAACGGAATTTTTTTCTGTGACTATATGCCTCCATGTCTACAAGTTGGGCATGGAGGTTTTTAGTGCACTTTCGGTACATCTTCTATATAATCTACAGGAGGTGTAATAACATGAGCAAAGTAATCGAAACTAAACAACAAGTTGTAACTGAAATCGCGGACAAACTTCGTGCTAGTAAATCTACAATCGTTGTTGACTACCGTGGTTTAACAGTTTCTGAAGCAACAGAATTACGTAAGCAATTACGTGAAGCTGGCGTTGAGTTCAAAGTTTACAAAAACTCTCTAACTCGTCGTGCTGCAGAATCTGCTGAAATGGCTGAGTTAAACGAATTCTTAACAGGACCAAACGCAATCGCGTTCAGTAACGAGGATGTAGTTGCTCCTGCGAAAGTATTAAACGACTTCGCTAAAAATCATGAAGCTTTAGAAATTAAAGCGGGCGTAATCGAAGGTAAACTTGTAACACTTGATGAGGTTAAAGCAATCGCTACTCTTCCATCACGTGAAGGCTTACTTTCTATGCTTCTTAGCGTTCTTCAAGCTCCAATCCGTAACCTTGCACTTGCTACTAAAGCAGTTGCAGAACAAAAGGAAGAGCAAGGCGCTTAATTTTTTAAAAGATAATTACGTATTATCGATAAAACAATACAAACCTATTTAAGGGAGGATATTTACAATGACTAAAGAACAAATCATTGAAGCAGTTAAATCTATGACTGTATTAGAACTTAACGACTTAGTAAAAGCTATCGAGGAAGAATTCGGCGTAACTGCTGCTGCTCCTGTAGCTGTTGCTGGTGGCGCTGGAGAAGCTGCTGCTGAGAAAACTGAATTTGATGTGGAACTAACTAGCGCTGGTGCACAAAAAATCAAAGTTATCAAAGTTGTTCGTGAAATCACTGGTCTTGGCTTAAAAGAAGCTAAAGAATTAGTTGACAACACTCCAAAAGTAATCAAAGAAGCTGCTGCTAAAGAAGAAGCTGAAGAAATCAAAGCTAAACTTGAAGAAGTTGGCGCTGCTGTAGAAGTTAAGTAATTAACTTTTGATGCTTTAAAAAAAGCTCGCTCTCATGCGAGCTTTTTTTTTAACTGTAAAGAAGAGAGGTGGCCATATGGCAGACCATTATTTTTCTAACGACCCTTCTAGTAAAAGTGATCGTAAGCGATGGGAATTTGCACTTCGTGGATCTCAATTTACTTTCTTATCCGACCGTGGGGTGTTCTCGAAAAACGAAGTGGACTTTGGTTCCCGTCTTTTAATTGAAGCGTTTCAAATGCCAGATATTAAAGGTAATATATTAGATGTAGGTTGCGGATACGGTCCTATTGGTTTGTCGCTAGCGAAAGAGTTCCAAGGTCGTGAAGTTCACATGGTGGATGTGAATGAAAGGGCGCTTGGGCTTGCGAAAGAAAACGCCGCTAATAACAAAATCGAGAATATACGTATTTTTCAAAGTAGCGTCTATGAAAATGTAGATGGCAAGTATGCTGCTATTCTATCTAACCCTCCAATTCGTGCGGGTAAAGATGTCGTACATGAGATTTTAGAAAAAGCTGTGGAGTATTTAGTTCCAGGTGGAGAACTTTGGATTGTTATTCAAAAGAAGCAAGGTGCACCATCTGCGCTGAAAAAACTAGAGGAAGTATTTTCTGAAGTTGAGGTTGTAGAAAAGAAAAAAGGATATTATATCATAAAATCAAAAAAACGTTGACGGTTATTTTTGGCTATGTTAACATTATACAATGCCAATATATGATTTTCTGCGTTGAGAAAGATGTATATTTTTGTTTCTCTTGGAAAAGATAGTAAAATCAGCAGATTATGAAACAGAATGATGGTTTTCTTATAGAAGCCATTTTTCTTTTTTGAGCAGGTAGAAAGACTCAACGTATTTATCTTTAAGAGAAAAAGACTACGCTAATAGCAGTAGTTGTATTTATTTGTGATTTTGCACAAATTTTTTTGTGCATTTATAATACTCATGATTTGAGGGGTGAAGCAGTTGACAGGTCAACTAGTTCAATACGGACGCCACCGCCAACGAAGAAGTTATGCCCGTATTAGTGAAGTATTAGAGTTACCAAATCTTATCGAAATTCAAACCTCTTCTTATCAGTGGTTTCTTGATGAGGGTTTGCGAGAAATGTTCCAAGACATTTCTCCGATTGAAGACTTTACGGGAAATCTATCGCTTGAATTTATCGACTACAGCTTAGGTGAACCTAAATACTCTGTAGACGAATGCAAAGAGCGTGATGTGACGTATGCAGCACCACTTCGTGTAAAAGTGCGTCTAATCAACAAGGAAACTGGTGAAGTAAAAGAACAAGATGTGTTCATGGGAGATTTCCCACTCATGACAGAGACTGGAACATTCGTAATTAACGGTGCAGAACGTGTTATCGTTTCCCAGTTAGTTCGCTCTCCAAGCGTATACTATAGTGGCAAAGTGGATAAAAACGGAAAACGTGGTTTTACTGCTACTGTAATTCCAAACCGCGGAGCTTGGTTAGAGTATGAGACAGATGCTAAGGATGTTGTATATGTGCGTATTGACCGTACGCGTAAACTTCCTGTAACTGTTTTGTTACGCGCATTAGGGTTTGGCTCTGATCAAGAAATCACCGAGCTTTTAGGTGATAACGAATACTTAAGCAACACATTAGAAAAAGACAACACAGATAGCACAGAAAAAGCATTGCTTGAAATTTATGAGCGTCTACGTCCTGGTGAACCACCAACAGTAGAAAATGCTAAGAGCTTACTTGTGTCTCGTTTCTTCGATCCAAAGCGCTACGATTTAGCAAATGTAGGTCGCTATAAGATCAACAAGAAGTTACACATTAAAAACAGATTGTTTAATCAACGTTTAGCTGAAACATTAGTGGATCCAGAAACTGGTGAAATTTTAGCGGCAGAAGGAACAATCTTAGATCGTCGTACACTTGATCGCATTTTACCTTACTTAGAGAAAAACATTGGATTCAAAACAGCGAAACCAATGGGTGGAGTGGTAGAAGGCGATGTTGAGCTGCAATCTATTAAGATTTATGCTCCTGAGTCAGAAGGCGAACGCGTAATTAATGTAATTGGTAATGCAAACATTACTCGTGATGTGAAACACATCACACCAGGTGATATCCTTGCTTCTATCAGTTACTTCTTCAACCTACTATACAAAGTAGGGGATACAGATGATATTGACCATTTAGGAAACCGTCGTCTGCGTTCTGTTGGAGAACTATTACAAAATCAATTCCGTATCGGTCTTTCTCGTATGGAACGTGTTGTTCGTGAGAGAATGTCGATCCAAGATACAAATGCAATTACACCACAGGCACTAATTAATATTCGTCCTGTTATTGCATCTATTAAAGAGTTCTTCGGAAGTTCTCAGTTATCTCAGTTCATGGACCAAACAAATCCATTAGCGGAGTTAACTCACAAACGAAGACTATCTGCATTAGGACCTGGTGGTTTAACGCGTGAGCGCGCAGGGTTTGAAGTACGTGACGTTCATTACTCCCATTATGGTCGTATGTGTCCGATTGAAACACCAGAGGGACCAAACATTGGTTTGATTAACTCATTATCTTCGTTCGCGAAAGTAAATGAGTTTGGTTTCATTGAAACACCATACCGTCGTGTTGACCCAGAAACTGGTCTTGTAACAGGGCATGTTGATTATTTAACAGCAGATGAAGAAGATAACTATGTTGTAGCCCAAGCGAATATGAAATTATCTGATGAAGGTGAATTCCTAAGTGAAGATATCGTAGCTCGTTTCCGTGGCGAAAATATTGTCACAAATAGAGAACGCATCGACTACATGGATGTATCTCCAAAACAAGTAGTGTCGGCAGCGACAGCTTGTATTCCGTTCTTAGAAAACGATGACTCTAACCGCGCACTTATGGGAGCGAACATGCAACGTCAGGCGGTTCCGTTAATGAATCCGGAATCTCCGATTGTAGGTACAGGTATGGAGTACGTATCAGCAAAAGACTCGGGTGCTGCAGTAATCTGTAAACATCCTGGTGTTGTTGAGCGCGTAGAAGCACGTGAAGTTTGGGTACGTCGCTATGTAGAAGTTGACGGTCAAACAGTAAAAGGCGACTTAGATCGCTACAAAATGCAAAAATTCATTCGTTCTAACCAAGGAACTTGTTACAACCAACGTCCAATCGTAAGTGTTGGAAATGAAGTTGTAAAAGGTGAAATCCTTGCGGATGGTCCTTCTATGGAATTAGGTGAACTAGCACTTGGACGTAACGTGCTTGTTGGCTTCATGACTTGGGACGGTTATAACTACGAGGATGCGATCATCATGAGTGAGCGCCTTGTAAAAGATGATGTGTACACTTCTATTCATATTGAAGAATATGAATCAGAAGCTCGTGATACGAAGCTTGGACCAGAAGAAATTACACGTGACATTCCAAACGTTGGGGAAGACGCATTACGTAACCTTGACGAGCGCGGTATTATTCGCGTTGGTGCTGAAGTAAAAGATGGAGATTTACTTGTTGGTAAAGTAACACCTAAAGGTGTAACAGAATTAACAGCTGAAGAACGTCTATTACATGCTATCTTTGGAGAAAAAGCGCGTGAAGTACGTGATACATCACTACGTGTACCACACGGTGGTGGCGGTATTATCTTAGACGTAAAAGTATTCAACCGTGAAGATGGCGATGAATTGCCACCAGGCGTGAATCAACTTGTACGTGCATATATCGTTCAAAAACGTAAAATTTCTGAAGGTGACAAGATGGCCGGACGTCACGGTAACAAAGGTGTTATTTCTCGTATTTTACCAGAAGAAGATATGCCTTACTTACCAGACGGTACGCCAATCGATATCATGTTAAACCCATTAGGGGTACCATCTCGTATGAATATCGGTCAGGTATTAGAGCTTCATCTTGGTATGGCAGCAAGATACCTGGGCATTCACATTGCAACACCAGTATTCGATGGTGCTCGTGAGGAAGATGTTTGGGGCACAATTGAAGAAGCTGGTATGGCAAATGACGCGAAAACAATCCTGTATGACGGACGTACTGGTGAACCATTCGATAACCGCGTATCTGTTGGTGTCATGTATATGATCAAACTTGCGCACATGGTTGACGATAAACTTCATGCTCGTTCTACTGGACCATACTCACTTGTAACGCAGCAACCTCTTGGAGGTAAAGCTCAGTTCGGTGGACAGCGTTTCGGTGAGATGGAGGTTTGGGCACTTGAAGCTTACGGTGCTGCTTATACTCTTCAAGAAATCTTAACAGTGAAGTCTGATGATGTTGTTGGACGTGTTAAGACTTATGAAGCAATTGTTAAAGGCGAAAATGTTCCAGAACCAGGCGTTCCTGAATCATTCAAAGTATTGATTAAAGAGCTGCAAAGTTTAGGTATGGACGTTAAAATGATGTCTAGCGACGATACAGAAATTGAAATGCGTGATACAGAAGATGACGATGATCATCAATCAGCAGATAAATTGAATGTCGAAGTTGAGACAACTAAGGAATAATTGGGATAACCTGTAGACTAAAAGGGAGGTAGGCCCCTTGATAGATGTAAATAACTTTGAATATATGAAGATTGGACTTGCTTCACCTGACAAGATTCGTTCTTGGTCATACGGTGAAGTTAAGAAACCAGAAACTATTAACTATCGTACGTTAAAGCCTGAAAAAGATGGCTTGTTCTGTGAGCGTATTTTCGGACCACAAAAGGACTGGGAATGTCATTGCGGAAAATACAAACGTGTACGTTATAAAGGTGTAGTTTGTGATCGATGTGGCGTTGAAGTAACGCGTGCAAAAGTACGTCGTGAACGCATGGGTCATATTGAATTAGCTGCTCCTGTATCTCATATTTGGTATTTCAAAGGTATCCCGAGCCGCATGGGACTTGTCTTAGACATGTCCCCTCGCGCGCTTGAAGAAGTAATTTATTTCGCTTCTTATGTTGTAACAGAAAGTGGAGATACACCACTTGATAAGAAGCAATTACTTTCTGAAAAAGAATACCGTGCATATCGTGATCGATATGGTAGCACATTCCAAGCTGCTATGGGTGCAGAAGCGATTAAAAAGCTACTACAAGACATCGATTTAGATAAAGAAGTAGACTTCTTAAAAGAAGAATTAAAAACAGCACAAGGACAACGCCGTACTCGTGCTATTAAACGTCTAGAAGTATTAGAAGCATTCCGTAACTCTGGAAATGAACCATCTTGGATGATCTTAGATGTGCTACCAGTAATCCCACCAGAACTACGCCCAATGGTACAGTTAGATGGTGGACGTTTTGCTACTTCTGACTTAAACGACTTATATCGTCGTGTAATTAACCGTAACAACCGTTTAAAACGTCTATTGGACCTAGGTGCTCCAAGCATCATCGTTCAAAACGAAAAACGTATGTTACAAGAAGCTGTAGACGCATTAATCGATAATGGTCGTCGTGGCCGTCCAGTTACTGGACCAGGTAACCGCCCATTAAAATCACTATCTCACATGCTTAAAGGTAAACAAGGACGTTTCCGTCAAAACTTATTAGGTAAACGTGTTGACTACTCTGGCCGTTCTGTAATCGTTGTAGGACCGAACTTAAAGATGTACCAGTGTGGATTACCGAAAGAAATGGCGCTTGAACTGTTCAAACCTTTCGTTATGAAAGAGTTAGTTGGAAAAGGGTTAGCACACAATATTAAGAGTGCGAAACGTAAAATTGAGCGTGTACACCCTGAAGTTTGGGACGTTTTAGAATCTGTGATTAAAGAGCATCCAGTACTTCTAAACCGTGCACCAACACTTCACCGTCTTGGTATCCAGGCGTTTGAACCTACATTAGTAGAAGGTCGCGCAATTCGTCTTCATCCACTTGTATGTACTGCATACAACGCGGACTTTGACGGTGACCAAATGGCGGTTCACGTTCCGTTATCATCAGAGGCACAAGCAGAAGCTCGTATTCTTATGTTAGCGGCACAAAACATCTTGAATCCAAAAGACGGAAAACCAGTTGTTACTCCATCTCAGGATATGGTATTAGGTAACTACTACTTAACACTTGAGCGTGAAGGCGCAATCGGTGAAGGTATGGTCTTCAAAGATGCAAACGAAGCAATACTTGCATACCAAAATGGATATGTACATCTGCACACACGTGTTGCAGTTGCTGCAAGTTCAGTAAATAACGTAACGTTTACTGAAGAGCAAAAGGGTAAGCTTCTATTAACAACAGTTGGTAAATTAATATTTAACGAAATCTTACCAGAGTCGTTCCCTTATATTAATGAACCGACAAACTCAAACCTTGAAAAAGAAACACCAGCGGAATATTTCGTTGAAAAAGGTGCGAACATTAAAGAAATTATTGCTAGTCGCGAAGAAGTGGCACCATTTAGCAAGAAGATCCTTGGTAACATCATTGCGGAAGTATTCAAACGTTTCCAAATTACGGAAACATCTCGCATGCTTGACCGTATGAAAAACTTAGGATTTAAGTACTCTACAAAAGCTGGTATTACAGTTGGGGTATCTGACATTCTTGTATTAGGTGAAAAAGATGAAATTCTCCATGAAGCACAGGCAAAAGTAGATAATGTAATTAAACAATTCCGTCGCGGTTTAATCACGGAAGAAGAACGTTACGATCGCGTTATCTCTATTTGGAGTAATGCAAAAGATGTTATCCAAGGAAAACTGATGAAATCCTTGAATAAACGCAACCCAATCTTCATGATGAGTGATTCCGGTGCCCGTGGTAACGCATCGAACTTTACTCAGCTTGCTGGTATGCGTGGTCTGATGGCCAATCCATCTGGTCGTATTATCGAACTTCCAATTAAATCAAGTTTCCGTGAAGGTTTAACAGTACTTGAGTACTTCATCTCTACGCATGGTGCGCGTAAAGGTCTTGCCGATACAGCACTTAAAACTGCCGATTCTGGTTACTTAACACGTCGTCTTGTAGACGTTGCACAAGATGTAATTGTCCGTGAAGATGATTGTGGAACAGATCGTGGTCTATTAATTGGTGCGATTAAAGAGGGTAATGAAGTAATTGAGTCACTATATGATCGTCTTGTTGGACGTTTTGCAAGAAAAACTGTAAAACATCCTGAAACAGGTGAAGTATTGGTTAGTGAAAACCAATTAATTACTGAAGATATCGCTCATATCGTTGAAAATTCGGGTGTTGAAACTGTAAACATTCGTTCAGCGTTCACGTGTAACACTCGCCATGGTGTATGTAAGAAGTGTTACGGTCGTAACTTAGCAACTGGTACAGACGTAGAAGTAGGAGAAGCGGTAGGTATTATCGCAGCTCAATCTATCGGTGAGCCAGGTACACAGTTAACGATGCGTACATTCCATACAGGTGGGGTTGCCGGAGATGATATCACTCAAGGTTTACCTCGTATCCAAGAGATCTTCGAAGCTCGTAATCCGAAAGGTCAGGCAGTTATCAGTGAAATCGACGGTGTTATCGCAGCGATCAACGATGTTAAAGATCGCCAAGAAGTAGTTGTACAGGGTGAAGTTGAAGCTCGTACGTATGCTATTCCTTACGGTGCTCGTCTGAAAGTAACTCCAGGACAGCCAATTAGCCACGGTAAAGAGTTAACAGAAGGGTCTATTGATCCGAAAGAATTACTAAAAGTAACGGACATTACAGCAGTACAAGAATACTTATTACGTGAAGTTCAAAAAGTATACCGTATGCAAGGGGTAGAAATTGGTGACAAACACGTAGAAGTAATGGTACGCCAAATGCTACGTAAAGTTCGTGTAAGTGATGCAGGTGAAACAGATGTATTACCAGGAACATTACTAGATATCCATCAGTTTACTGATGCGAATGCGAAGGTGTTACTGAAAGGTAAACAACCAGCGACAGCTAGACCTGTTCTACTTGGTATTACAAAAGCTTCACTTGAAACAGATTCGTTCTTATCTGCAGCTTCGTTCCAAGAAACAACTCGTGTTCTAACGGATGCAGCAATTAAAGGTAAACGCGATGAGCTTCTAGGATTGAAAGAGAATGTTATTATCGGTAAGCTTGTTCCTGCTGGAACAGGTATGAATCGTTATCGTAAAGTGGATCTTGTAAAAACAACACAAGATAACATGAATGTAGAAAACGATGAAGTTTATGTGGAACAGTAAAATTTTCCGTCGTAAATTTTGTATAAAAACAGCTAATCCTAGTTGACATTATATGAGTCAAAATGTTACTATAATCAAGGTTGCTCCTGAACGATGCTTTGGAGGATATTTATATGTCTTATCAAAAAGTGTCAAATGCTGAAAATGTAGTCGTTGGTCATAAACGAACATTGGAAGCAATCAAAAATGGTATAGTTAAAGAAGTTGTTATTGCAGAAGATGCTGATGTGCGGTTAACCCATGTTATCATTCGCACTGCTTTGCAACATAACATACCCATAACAAAAGTTGAATCAGTTCGTAAGCTTGGAAAAGTTTCGGGGATTCAAGTGGGAGCTTCAGCAATAGGAATAATAAGTTAAAACTGTTTTTGTGAGGAGAGAGCATTTGCTCTTCCTTGCAAAAACTTTGTTTTCAACTAATAATGAACCACCTGGATATGTGGTCATACAAACATGCGAAGGGAGGATAATCAAATGCCTACTATTAACCAATTAGTGAGAAATGGTCGTACTGATAAAGTATGGAAATCTAAATCACCTGCGTTAAACAAAGGTTTTAACTCTTTAAAGAAAAAATCAACTGATATCTCTGCACCTCAAAAACGTGGTGTATGTACTCGTGTTGGTACAATGACTCCAAAGAAACCTAACTCAGCGTTACGTAAATACGCTCGTGTACGTTTAACAAACGGTATTGAAGTTACAGCTTACATCCCAGGTATCGGTCATAACTTACAAGAGCATAGCGTAGTATTAATTCGCGGTGGTCGAGTAAAGGATTTACCAGGGGTACGTTACCACATCGTTCGTGGAGCGCTTGATACAGCTGGTGTTGACAAACGTATGCAAGGACGTTCTAAATATGGTACTAAGCGACCAAAACCTGCTAAAAAATAATAAACTTATAATGAAAGGAGGAACTCAATATGCCTCGTAAAGGACCTGTTGCGAAACGTGACGTGTTACCAGATCCAATGTACAATTCTAAGCTAGTAACACGCCTTATCAACAAAATGATGGTTGACGGTAAAAAAGGTAAATCTCAAACAATTCTTTATAACGCTTTCGATATCGTTCGTGAACGTTCAGATAAAGAACCAATGGAAGTATTCGAGCAAGCTCTTAAGAACATCATGCCTGTTCTTGAAGTACGCGCTCGTCGTGTTGGTGGTGCTAACTACCAAGTTCCAGTTGAGGTTCGTCCAGAACGCCGTACAACTTTAGGTCTTCGCTGGTTAGTAAACTATGCTCGTCTTCGTGGTGAAAAAACTATGGAAGAGCGTCTAGCTTACGAAATCTTAGATGCAGCTAACAACGCTGGTGCATCTGTTAAGAAACGTGAAGACACTCATAAAATGGCAGAAGCTAACAAAGCATTTGCTCATTACCGTTGGTAGGATTCAACGTAAAATAAATGTAAGCATAAACCGCTTTATTTGTCGCTTATGGAAGTGTGGAGAGGGAGAATGCCTCTCCCTTTCGTTGGGCGCTCGTTTTACATAATGAGGGTACTGGACACTGGCATATGTAACAATATAAAGTGGCTTTTTTGCTACTTAAAATAAAAAATCCAATCCATATATGGAAGGAGCAAGACACCAAATGACAAGAGAGTTCTCTTTAGAAAACACTCGTAATATTGGTATCATGGCTCACATCGATGCTGGTAAAACAACAGCAACTGAGCGTATTCTGTATTACACAGGACGTATTCATAAAATCGGTGAAACTCATGAAGGTGCATCTCAGATGGACTGGATGGAGCAAGAGCAAGAGCGTGGTATCACAATTACTTCTGCTGCAACTACAGCTCAATGGAAAGGTCACCGTGTAAACATCATTGATACTCCAGGACACGTAGACTTCACAGTAGAAGTAGAACGTTCTTTACGCGTACTTGATGGTGCGGTAGCAGTACTTGATGCACAATCTGGTGTAGAACCACAAACAGAAACTGTTTGGCGTCAGGCTACTACTTACGGTGTACCTCGTATCGTATTCGTTAACAAAATGGATAAGATCGGTGCAGATTTCTTATACTCTGTAGGAACAATCCACGATCGTTTACAAGCAAACGCACATCCAATTCAGTTACCAATCGGTGCTGAAGATGAGTTCAATGGTATCATTGATCTTGTTGAAGAGTGTGCTTACATGTACGGTAACGATTTAGGAACAGACATCGAGCGTGTCGAAATTCCTGAAGAGCACAAAGAACTAGCTGAAGAATACCGTGGGAAGCTTATTGAAGCGGTAGCTGAGCTTGATGAAGAAATGATGATGAAGTACCTAGAAGGTGAAGAAATCACTGTAGAAGAGCTTAAAGCTGGTATCCGTAAGGCTACAACTTCTGTAGAATTCTTCCCAGTAATCTGTGGTTCTGCATTCAAAAACAAAGGTGTTCAAATCCTGTTAGACGCAGTTATCGACTACCTACCATCTCCATTAGATGTACCTGCTATTAAAGGTACTCTTCCGGATACAGATGAAGAAGTAGAACGTAAGTCTAGCGATGAAGAACCATTCGCAGCTTTAGCATTCAAAATCATGACTGACCCTTATGTTGGTAAGTTAACGTTCTTCCGTGTGTACTCTGGTGTGTTAAACTCTGGATCATACGTGAAAAACTCAACTAAAGGTAAGCGTGAGCGTGTAGGACGTATCCTACAAATGCACGCTAACAGCCGTGAAGAGATTTCAACAGTTTACGCTGGTGATATCGCTGCTGCTGTAGGTTTAAAAGATACTACTACTGGTGATACTCTTTGTGACGAGAAGAGCCTTGTTATCCTTGAGTCTATGGAATTCCCAGAGCCAGTTATCTCTGTAGCTATCGAACCAAAATCTAAAGCTGACCAAGATAAAATGGGTACAGCATTATCTAAGCTTTCTGAAGAAGATCCAACATTCCGTGCTCACACTGACCAAGAAACTGGCCAAACTATCATTGCTGGTATGGGTGAACTTCACCTTGATATCATCGTTGACCGTATGCGCCGTGAATTCAAAGTCGAAGCAAACGTTGGTGCTCCTCAGGTAGCATACCGTGAAACTTTCCGCGCTGCTGCGAAAGTTGAAGGTAAGTTTGCTCGTCAATCTGGTGGACGTGGACAATTCGGTCACGTTTGGATTGAGTTTGCACCTAACGAAGAAGGTAAAGGATTTGAATTCGAAAACAAAATCGTCGGCGGTGTAGTTCCACGTGAATACATCCCAGCTGTTGGAGCGGGTCTTGAAGACTCACTTAAAAATGGTGTACTAGCTGGTTACCCACTAGTTGACATTAAAGCAGCATTAGTTGACGGTTCTTACCATGATGTCGATTCATCTGAGATGGCGTTCAAAATCGCTGCATCTATGGCACTTAAAGCTGCGGTTTCTAAATGTAACCCAGTAATTCTTGAGCCAATGATGAAAGTTGAAGTTGTAATCCCTGAAGAATACATGGGAGACATCATGGGTGACGTAACATCTCGTCGTGGACGTGTAGAAGGTATGGAAGCTCGCGGTAACGCACAAGTTGTTCGCGCTATGGTTCCACTTTCTGAAATGTTCGGTTATGCGACAGCATTACGTTCTAACACTCAAGGACGCGGAACATTCTCAATGACATTTGATCATTATGAAGAAGTACCGAAGTCTGTTTCAGAAGAAATTATTAAAAAAAATAAAGGCGAATAATTGATTTTTATCAATTGTTCGAGTATAACTACTTATGTAAGCTTAGAAAGTGGGACGTAAGTTTCACTTTCTAGTCTAAATATAAAATAACCTATATAAACTAAGGAGGAATTTAGAATGGCTAAAGCTAAATTCGAACGTTCTAAACCCCATGTTAACATCGGTACAATCGGCCACGTTGACCATGGTAAAACTACATTAACTGCTGCGATCACTACAGTTCTTGCAAAAGCTGGTGGTGCTGAAGCACGCGGATACGATCAAATCGACGCTGCTCCAGAAGAAAGAGAGCGCGGAATCACAATCTCAACTGCACACGTTGAGTACGAAACTGAAACTCGTCACTATGCACACGTTGACTGCCCAGGTCACGCTGACTATGTTAAAAACATGATCACTGGTGCTGCTCAAATGGACGGCGGTATCTTAGTAGTATCTGCTGCTGATGGCCCAATGCCTCAAACACGTGAGCACATCCTTCTTTCTCGTCAAGTAGGTGTTCCTTACATCGTTGTATTCTTAAACAAATGCGACATGGTAGACGACGAAGAGTTATTAGAATTAGTAGAAATGGAAGTTCGTGACCTATTATCTGAATACGGATTCCCAGGCGACGACATTCCTGTAATCAAAGGTTCTGCTCTTAAAGCTCTTCAAGGAGAAGCTGATTGGGAAGCAAAAATCATTGAATTAATGACTGAAGTTGATGCTTACATCCCAACTCCAGAACGTGAAACTGACAAACCATTCTTAATGCCTATCGAGGATGTATTCTCTATCACAGGTCGTGGTACAGTTGCAACTGGTCGTGTAGAGCGCGGAATCGTTAAAGTTGGTGACGTAGTAGAAATCATCGGTCTTGCTGAAGAGAATGCTTCTACAACTGTAACTGGTGTAGAAATGTTCCGTAAACTTCTTGACCAAGCTCAAGCTGGAGACAACATCGGTGCTCTTCTTCGTGGGGTTGCTCGTGAAGACATCCAACGTGGACAAGTTCTTGCTAAAACTGGCTCTGTAAAAGCACACGCTAAATTCAAAGCTGAAGTTTTCGTATTATCTAAAGAAGAAGGTGGACGTCACACTCCATTCTTCGCTAACTACCGTCCTCAGTTCTACTTCCGTACAACTGACGTAACTGGTATCATCCAATTACCAGAAGGTACTGAAATGGTAATGCCTGGTGACAACATCGAAATGACTATCGAACTTATCGCTCCAATCGCTATCGAAGAGGGAACTAAATTCTCTATTCGTGAAGGTGGACGTACAGTAGGTTACGGTGTAGTTGCTACTATCGTTGAGTAATCTTAACTGATATAAAAACCCCCCAAGGGATTTCCCCTTGGGGGGTTTGTTTGTGTTTATATAATGAATAGGATGATATCTTTGTGTTTTGACGAGTTTCTTCTATAGTATATAAAAACATTAAAACGAAACCCAAAAACTGTAAAATGAATTCTAGTAGATGAAAACTTGAAATTCTTTAAAGTGCCATGTATAATAGCAAAAGTAGAGAAAAGCAGATGCAAACAAAAAGATGCTTGCATCTAGACGAATAACATTGTATAATAGACAATGTTGGTCTTTGACTGCGATGAAGTGGAAGGTTGCTGACACACCCGGCCGCTTTGCCATGGCATGGTGTGGGGAAATTTCCATGGAGAAGGTCTATTTTAGAAATAGGCGAACGAAGGAGGGAAAATAATGGCAAAAGAAAAAATTCGTATCCGTTTAAAAGCTTATGATCACCGTATTCTTGATCAATCAGCTGAGAAAATTGTAGAAACAGCTAAGCGTTCTGGGGCAACAGTTTCTGGTCCGATCCCATTACCAACTGAGAAGACTATTTACACAATTCTTCGTGCTGTTCATAAGTACAAAGATTCTCGTGAGCAATTCGAAATGCGCACACACAAGCGTTTAATCGATATCGTGAGTCCTACTCCACAAACAGTAGATTCATTAATGCGTTTAGACTTACCGTCTGGTGTAGATATCGAAATTAAACTATAAATTATATAACTTAAAAATGTAGGAGGTGTAACTCATGACCAAAGGAATCTTAGGAAGAAAGATCGGTATGACTCAAGTATTTGCTGAGAACGGTGAGTTAATCCCAGTAACAGTTATCGCTGCTAATCCAAACGTTGTTCTTCAAAAGAAAACAACTGAAACTGATGGCTACAATGCAATCCAGTTAGGATTTGAAGATAAACGTGAAAAGTTAACTAACAAACCTGAACAAGGCCACACTGCTAAAGCATCTACAACTCCTAAGCGCTTCATTCGCGAAATCCGCGATGCAGACGTGGACGGATTAGAGGTTGGTCAAGAGGTAAAAGTTGAAGTTTTCGCTGCAGGTGAAATCGTTGACGTAACAGGAATTTCTAAAGGTAAAGGTTTCCAAGGTGTTATCAAACGCCACGGACAATCTCGCGGACCTATGTCTCATGGTTCTCGCTATCACCGTCGTCCAGGTTCAATGGGCCCAGTTGCTCCGAACCGTGTATTCAAAGGCAAAAAACTTGCTGGACGTATGGGTGGAGACCAAGTTACTATCCAAAACTTAGAAATCGTTCAAGTTGACACTGAGCGCAACTTATTACTAGTAAAAGGTAACGTTCCAGGTGCTAAGAAATCTCTTGTAGTTGTTCAAGGCGCTGTGAAGGTTAGCAAATAATTCACAATAGGAAGGAGGAATTCCAATGCCAAAAGTTACTGTATATAACCAAACTGGTTCACAGGTTGGTGAAATCGAATTAGCTGAAGCTATTTTCGGTATCGAACCAAATGAAGCTGTACTTTTCGAAGCTGTAATGATGCAACGTGCATCTTTACGTCAAGGTACACACAAAGTAAAAACTCGTTCTGAAGTTCGCGGTGGTGGTCGTAAACCATGGCGTCAAAAAGGAACTGGACGTGCTCGTCAAGGGTCTATCCGTTCTCCTCAATGGCGTGGTGGTGGTACGGTATTCGGACCTACACCAAGAAGCTATGCGTACAAACTTCCTAAGAAGGTTCGTCGTTTAGCAATTAAATCTGCATTAGCTACTAAAGTAGTTGAGAACAACATTGTAGTTCTTGAAGACCTAGTATTAAATGCACCAAAAACAAAAGACATGCTAGCAGTACTTAAAGGATTAACTGTTGAGAAGAAAGCTCTTATCGTAACTGCTGATGCAAACGAATCTGTAGAGTTATCTGCTCGCAATATCCCTGGAGTAACAGTAATCACTGCTGATGGCGTAAACGTTTTAGACGTGCTTCATCATGATAAGCTAATCATGACAAAAGCGGCAGTGGAAAAAGTAGAGGAGGTGCTTGCATAATGAGAGATCCTCGTGATATCATTAAGCGCCCAGTTATCACTGAACGTTCTATGGAAATGATGGCTGAAAAAAAATACACGTTCGATGTGGACGTTAAATCTAATAAAACAGAAGTTAAAGATGCTCTTGAAGCGATCTTTGGTGTTAAAGTAGAAAAAGTGAACATCATGAACTACAAGCCGAAAGCAAAACGCGTTGGTCGTCACGCTGGTTTTACTAGCCGTCGTCGTAAAGCAATCGTTAAGCTAACTGCTGACAGCAAAGAAATCGAAATCTTCCAAGGCGTTTAATTCTTACTAAAGAAGGAGGGAAATTGAGATGGGAATTAAAAAGTATAATCCAACTACTAACGGTCGTCGTAATATGACTACGAATGATTTCGCTGAAATCACGACTGACAGACCCGAAAAGTCTTTACTTGCTCCTTTAAGCAAGAAGGCTGGTCGTAATAACCAAGGTAAAATTACTGTACGTCATCAAGGTGGCGGACATAAGCGTCAATACCGTATCATCGACTTTAAGCGTAACAAAGATGGAATTCCAGGACGCGTTGCTACGATCGAATACGATCCAAACCGCTCTGCGAATATCGCATTAATTAACTACGTTGACGGTGAAAAACGTTACATTCTTGCTCCTAAATCTTTAGAAGTAGGTATGGAAGTTATGTCTGGCCCAGAAGCTGACATCAAAATCGGTAACGCATTACCATTAATCAACATTCCAGTAGGTACTGTTGTTCATAACATCGAGCTTAAGCCTGGTCGTGGCGGACAATTAGTTCGTTCTGCTGGTACATCTGCTCAAGTACTTGGTAAAGAAGGTAAATACGTACTTGTACGTTTAACTTCTGGTGAAGTACGTCTTGTATTATCTGCTTGTCGCGCTTCAATCGGTCAAGTAGGTAACGAACAACATGAACTTATCAAAATCGGTAAAGCAGGTCGCTCTCGCTGGTTAGGTAAACGCCCAACAGTTCGTGGTTCTGTAATGAACCCGGTTGATCACCCACACGGTGGTGGTGAAGGTCGTTCTCCAATCGGACGTAAGTCTCCAATGTCTCCATGGGGTAAACCAACTCTTGGATTCAAGACTCGTAAGAAAAACAAAGCGTCTGACAAATTTATCGTTCGTCGTCGTAAAAAATAATGGGATTGTAGTACGGTTCATTTCTAGAACCGTACGCCAATCACGAAGGGAGGCACCAAAATGGCTCGTAGCTTAAAAAAAGGACCATTTGTCGATGATCACTTAATGAGCAAAATGGAAAAATTAGTTGCATCTGAGCAAAAACAAGTTGTTAAAACTTGGTCTCGCCGTTCAACAATCTTCCCTCAGTTCATCGGACACACAATCGCTGTATATGATGGTCGTAAACACGTACCTGTGTACATCACTGAGGATATGGTTGGCCATAAGTTAGGTGAATTCGCACCAACTCGTACGTATAAAGGTCACCTTGCTGACGATAAGAAAACTAGAAGATAATGAGAGGAGGCACTTCAATGCAAGCTAAAGCAGTAGCGAGAACAGTTCGTATTGCTCCTCGTAAAGTTCGTTTAGTAGTAGACTTAATCCGAGGTAAGCAAGTGGGTGAAGCGATTGCTATCCTTAACCACACACCAAAAACTGCTTCTCCAGTTGTAGAAAAAGTTTTAAAATCTGCAATCGCAAATGCAGAGCACAATTATGAGATGGACATTAACAACCTAGTTGTTGAAAAAGTCTTCGTTGACGAAGGTCCAACGTTGAAACGTTTCCGTCCACGTGCAATGGGTCGTGCAAGCCAAATTAACAAACGCACAAGCCACATCACAGTTGTGGTATCAGAAAAGAAGGAGGGATAATCGATGGGTCAAAAGGTTAATCCAATTGGTCTTCGTGTCGGTGTTATCCGTGACTGGGAATCTCGTTGGTTCGCTGAGAAAGATTACGCTACATTATTACATGAAGACATCAAAATCCGTGAGTACATTAATGTACGCTTAAAAGATTCTGCTGTTGCTAAAGTAGAAATCGAACGTGCAGCAAATCGTGTAAATGTTACAATTCACACTGCAAAACCTGGTATGGTAATTGGTAAAGGTGGTACTGAAGTTGAAGCACTTCGTAAAGCTCTTAACCAATTAACAGGCAAGCGTGTACACATCAACATTTTAGAAGTTAAGAGAGCTGATCTTAACGCTAAATTAGTAGGCGAAAACATCGCTCGTCAATTAGAAAACCGTGTATCATTCCGTCGTGCACAAAAGCAAGTTATTCAACGTGCTATGCGTGCAGGTGCTAAAGGTATTAAAACACAGGTTTCTGGTCGTCTTGGCGGAGCTGATATCGCTCGTGCAGAATCTTACAGTGAAGGAACTGTTCCACTTCATACACTTCGCGCTGATATTGACTATGCAGCAGTTGAAGCTGATACAACATACGGTAAATTAGGCGTAAAAGTATGGATCTACCGTGGAGAAGTCCTTCCTACAAAAAAGAAAGCTTCTGAGGAAGGAGGAAAATAATATGTTAATGCCAAAACGCGTAAAATATCGTAGAGAGCATCGTGGTAAAATGCGTGGTCGTGCTAAAGGTGGAACTGAAATTGCTTTCGGTGAATTCGGTTTACAAGCACAAGCTGCTTCATGGATTACAAACCGTCAAATCGAAGCTGCTCGTCGTGCAATGACTCGTTACATGAAACGTGGCGGTAAAGTATGGATTAAAATTTTCCCTTCTAAACCTTACACTGCAAAACCTCTAGAAGTACGTATGGGTTCCGGTAAAGGGGCACCAGAAGGCTGGGTAGCAGTAGTAAAACCTGGGAAAATTATGTTCGAAATCGCGGGTGTATCTGAAGAGGTAGCACGCGAAGCATTACGTCTTGCAGCTCACAAGTTACCTGTGAAATGTAAATTCGTAAAACGTGAAGAAAATGGTGGTGAATCTAATGAAAACTAATGATATTCGTGAATTAACCACTGCCGAAATCGAAACAAAAGTTAAAGCTTTAAAGGAAGAGTTGTTTAATCTTCGCTTCCAACTTGCTACAGGACAATTAGAGAATCCAACTCGCATTCGTGAAGTGCGTAAAGCAATTGCTCGTATGAAAACTGTAGTTCGTGAAAGAGAGATCGGAATTAATCGATAAATTGAGGGGAGGTTTGCATAGTGAGCGAACGTAACCAACGCAAAGTTTATACTGGTCGTGTAGTGTCTGACAAAATGGACAAAACGATTACAGTTTTAGTTGAAACTTACAAAACTCATTCCTTGTACGGAAAACGTGTTAAGTATTCTAAGAAGTACAAAGCCCATGATGAGCAAAACCAAGCGAAACTTGGCGATATCGTTAAAATCATGGAAACTCGCCCGCTTTCTGCTACTAAGCGTTTCCGTTTAGTTGAAATCGTTGAAGAAGCGGTTATTATCTAAATAGACGAATCGGAATTTTTAGTCCGAAGGGAGGTTTCATAACATGATCCAACAAGAATCTCGTTTGAAAGTTGCTGACAACTCTGGTGCACGTGAACTTTTAACAATTAAAGTATTAGGCGGCTCTGGTCGTAAATATGCTAACATTGGTGACATTATCGTTGCTACGGTAAAACAAGCAACACCAGGTGGCGTTGTTAAAAAAGGTGACGTTGTTAAAGCAGTAGTAGTACGTACGAAGAGCGGAGCTCGTCGTCCGGACGGTTCTTACATCAAATTTGATGAAAACGCAGCGGTTATCATTAAAGACGATAAGAGCCCACGTGGTACTCGTATCTTCGGACCAGTAGCTCGTGAATTACGTGATAGCAACTTCATGAAGATCGTTTCTTTAGCTCCAGAAGTTCTATAATTTAAGGTATTGCCTTGCTAAGGAGGTGCAGAATTAAGATGCATGTAAAAAAAGGTGATAAAGTACAGGTAATCACTGGTAAAGACAAAGGAAAACAAGGCGTTATCCTTGTGGCTTTCCCAAAGCAAAACCGTGTTATCGTTGAGGGTGTTAACATCGTTAAAAAACACTCTAAGCCATCTCAATTAAATCCACAAGGTGGAATTATTACTAAAGAAGCACCTATTCACGTTTCTAACGTTATGATTTTAGATCCGAAAACAGGTGAACCTACTCGCGTAGGCTTCAAAGTAGAAGATGGTAAAAAAGTTCGTATTGCAAAAAAATCTGGTGAATTATTAGATAAATAATTTTCTTAAGAAAGGAGGTCACTTCATTGAATCGCCTTAAAGAGAAGTTCCAAAAGGAAATTACTCCTGCTCTAGTGAGCAAGTTTAACTATAAATCTGTGATGGAAGTACCGAAAATCGAAAAGATCGTAATCAACACTGGTGTTGGTGACGCGGTATCTAACTCAAAAGCTTTAGACAATGCAGTAGAAGAATTAACACAAATCGCAGGTCAAAAACCTGTTGTAACTCGTGCTAAAAAATCAATCGCTGGTTTCCGTCTTCGTGAAGGTATGCCAATCGGTGCGAAAGTAACTTTACGCGGCGAGCAAATGTATGAGTTCTTCGACAAATTAGTATCGGTTTCTTTACCACGTGTACGTGATTTCCGTGGTGTTTCTAAGAAATCATTCGATGGTCGTGGGAACTACACATTAGGTGTTAAAGAGCAACTTATCTTCCCTGAGATTGATTATGATAAAGTAAGCAAAGTACGCGGTATGGACATCGTAATCGTTACTACAGCGAAAACTGATGAAGAAGCTCGTGAACTTTTAACACAATTCGGTATGCCATTCCAAAAATAATGGAAGCCAACGCTAAGTAGAGGAGGCGAAAACGTGGCTAAAAAATCTATGATAGCGAAACAAAAGCGTACTCCTAAGTTTAAAGTACAAGAGTATACACGTTGCGAACGCTGCGGTCGTCCGCATTCTGTATACCGCAAATTTAAACTTTGCCGTATTTGTTTCCGTGAACTTGCATATAAAGGTCAAATTCCTGGTGTTAAAAAAGCTAGTTGGTAAAACCCACAAATGGGAAGGAGGTAAAACACATGGTGATGACAGATCCAATTGCAGACATGCTTACTCGCATCCGTAATGCGAACATGGTACGTCATGAGAAATTAGAGGTTCCTGCTTCTAAAATCAAAAAAGAGATCGCTGAACTTTTAAAACGTGAAGGTTTCATTCGTGATGTAGAATACATCGAGGATAACAAACAAGGTATCCTTCGTATTTTCCTGAAATATGGTGCAAACAATGAACGTGTAATCACTGGATTAAAACGTATCAGTAAACCTGGCTTACGCGTTTACGCTAAAGCTGACGAAGTACCACGTGTACTTAACGGATTAGGTATCGCTCTTGTTTCTACATCTAAGGGAGTAATGACAGACAAAGACGCTCGTCAATTACAAACTGGTGGAGAAGTAGTAGCATACGTTTGGTAATATATATTTAAAACGAACGGAGGTGTGACCACATGTCTCGTATTGGTAAAAAGATTCTTGAAATCCCTGCAGGTGTTACTATTACAATTGCAGAAGACAATACTGTAACAGTAAAAGGCCCTAAAGGTGAATTAACTCGTAAATTCAATGCTGATATGTCTATCAAAATTGAAGAAAATACACTAACAGTTGAGCGTCCATCTGAACAGAAGGAACACCGTGCATTACACGGTACAACTCGTGCTTTAATCGGAAACATGGTTGAAGGTGTAACTGCAGGTTTCGCACGCGGACTTGAATTAGTCGGTGTTGGTTACCGTGCTCAAAAACAAGGAGATAAACTTGTTTTAAGCGTAGGTTATTCTCATCCAGTAGAAATGACTCCGGAAGCAGGTCTTGAAGTTGAAGTACCTGCACCAACTAAAATCGTAATTAAAGGTATCGACAAGCAACGTGTTGGCGAATTTGCTGCTAACATCCGTGCTGTACGTGCTCCTGAGCCTTACAAAGGTAAAGGTATTCGTTACGAAGGCGAAGTTGTTCGTCGTAAAGAAGGTAAAACTGCTAAGTAAACCCGTTAGGTGAGAGAAAGGAGTGACAAGAAAATGATCACTAAAGCTGATAAAAATGCGACTCGTAAGAAAAGACATGCACGTGTACGTGCTAAACTTACTGGTACTGCAGAGCGTCCACGTTTAAACGTGTTCCGTTCTAACCAACATATTTACGCTCAAGTTATTGATGATGTGAATGGTGTAACGTTAGTAAGTGCATCTACTCTTGATAAAGACCTTGCTCTTAACGGTACTAGCAATACTGAAGCTGCTACGAAAGTTGGAGAATCAGTTGCTAAGCGTGCTGTAGAGAAAGGCGTTAAAGAAGTAGTATTTGATCGCGGTGGTTACTTATACCATGGCCGTGTTAAAGCTCTAGCTGAAGCTGCTCGTGAGGCTGGATTACAATTTTAATGGTCAAAGGAGGGAAAATTGATGCATCGCATTGACCCAAGTAAATTAGAACTTGAAGAACGTGTAGTTACGATAAATCGTGTCGCGAAAGTTGTTAAGGGTGGTCGTCGTTTCCGCTTTGCTGCACTAGTTGTAGTTGGCGATAAAAACGGTCATGTTGGATTCGGTACTGGTAAAGCACAAGAGGTACCAGACGCAATTCGCAAAGCTATCGAAGACGCTAAGAAAAATTTAATCGCTGTACCATTAGTTGGTACAACAATTCCACACACAATCAACGGTCACTTTGGAGCTGGTGAAGTATTCTTAAAACCTGCTGCTGAGGGTACTGGTGTTATTGCTGGTGGACCTGTTCGTGCGGTTCTTGAATTAGCTGGTGTACAAGACATTCTTTCGAAATCTCTTGGTTCTAACACACCAATCAACATGATTCGCGCTACTGTGAACGGATTAAGCGAACTTAAGCGCGCTGAAGATGTTGCAAAATTACGCGGTAAATCTGTAGAAGAGCTACTAGGTTAAGGAGGGAAAACAAATGGCGAAAAAGTTAGAAATTACCCTCACTCGTAGTGTAATTGGTCGTCCACAAGATCAACGTGCGACGGTAGAAGCTTTAGGTCTTAAAAAGTTGAATTCAACTGTAGTTAAGGAAGAAACTCCTGCTATTCTTGGTATGATCAACAAAGTTTCTCACCTTTTAACTGTAAAAGAAGCTTAAGGATAACTCATTAATATAAGGAGGTGCCTGGGAATGAAACTTCATGAATTAAAACCTGCAGAAGGTTCTCGTAAAGTACGTAACCGTGTCGGTCGTGGTATCGGTTCTGGTAACGGTAAAACTGCTGGTAAAGGTCATAAAGGACAAAACGCACGTTCTGGTGGCGGTGTTCGTCTTGGCTTCGAAGGTGGTCAAACTCCATTATTCCGTCGTTTACCAAAACGCGGCTTCACAAACATTAACCGTAAAGAGTTTACTATTGTAAACTTATCAACGTTAAATCGTTTTGAAGATGGTACAGAAGTAACACCTGAATTATTGCTGGAAACTGGCGTTATCAGCAAGTTAAACGACGGTGTTAAAATTCTTGCAAGCGGAGCAGTAGAGAAAAAACTAACTGTTAAAGCGCACAAGTTCTCTTCAAGTGCTAAAGAAGCAATTGAAGCAGCTGGCGGATCAGTTGAGGTGATCTAATGTTTCGTACAATCTCCAACTTTATGCGCGTTGCTGAGATAAGACGTAAAATATTATTCACTTTAGCGATGTTAATCGTATTCAGGATTGGCACGTTTATCCCAGTGCCATTTACAAATGGAGACGTACTGAAAGCACAAGACCAATTAAATGCTTTAGGTATTCTAAATACATTTGGCGGTGGCGCCTTGAAAAACTTCTCCATCTTTGCGATGGGAATCATGCCGTATATTACAGCATCCATCATCGTGCAATTATTGCAGATGGATGTTGTTCCTAAATTTTCGGAATGGTCGAAGCAAGGTGAAATGGGCCGTCGTAAACTAACGCAATTCACGCGTTACTTTACAATTGTTCTTGCGTTTATTCAGGGGTTTGGTATGTCAATCGGTTTTAACGGTATGGTAGGTGGGCAATTAATTTTGAATCCTGGTTGGAGCACTTATTTATACATTGCTACGGTACTGACTGCTGGTACTGCATTTTTAATGTGGTTAGGCGAACAGATTACAGCTAAAGGTGTAGGTAATGGTATTTCCATCCTTATCTTTGGCGGTATTGCTGCAGCGATCCCAAGTGTTATATCTCAAGTGTATCAACAACAGTTTCAAAATATCGGAGATCAATTGTTCATGAGTATCGTTAAAGTTGCATTGATTTTACTAGCTGTGCTAGCAGTTATTGTTGGTGTTATTTTCATTCAACAAGCTGTTAGAAAGATCCCAATTCAATATGCGAAGCGTGTAACAGGAGGGAATGGGAATCATGCTGGAGCACAAAACACACATTTACCGCTTAAGGTAAATAGTGCGGGTGTTATTCCAGTCATTTTTGCTGTTTCATTCTTAATTACGCCTCCAACTATTGCACAGTTCTTCCCGAAACATGATGTATCGCAGTGGATTATTGCAAACTTTAACTATTCTCACCCAGTGGGAATGATCATATATGTTGCGCTCATTGTAGCCTTCACATATTTCTATGCATTTGTTCAGGTTAATCCAGAGCAAATGTCAGAGAATCTAAACAAGCAAGGTGGATATGTTCCAGGTATTCGTCCGGGTAAGAATACAGAACAATATCTAACAAAAATCTTGTATCGTTTGACCTTTGTAGGATCAATTTTCCTAGCAGCGATTGCAATCTTACCAGTTATCTTTACGAAATTGGGAAATCTTCCTCCATCTGCACAGATTGGTGGAACGAGTATGTTAATCGTTGTCGGCGTTGCTTTAGAAACAATGAAGCAGCTAGAAAGCCAACTGGTAAAACGCCATTACAAAGGGTTTATCAAGCAGTGAGTAAGTGGGAAGAACTATCTTCCCTACATGCTCATGTACTGAGGGGGAACAAGGATGAACTTAATTTTAATGGGGCTTCCTGGTGCTGGTAAAGGTACACAAGCCGAACAGATTGTAGCCAAGTATAACATCCCTCACATTTCAACAGGAGATATGTTCCGTGCAGCTATGAAGGCTGAAACTGAAATGGGTCTACAAGCAAAATCTTTTATTGATAAAGGTGCACTTGTTCCAGATGAAGTTACAATCGGAATTGTTCGTGAACGTTTAAGTCAAGAAGACTGCGTAAGAGGTTTCTTACTAGACGGTTTCCCACGAACTGTTGCACAAGCATCAGCTCTTGAAGAGATTATGAAAGATCTTGGCAAAAAAATCGACTATGTTTTAAACATTAATGTGGATTCAGGATTGTTATTAAAACGCCTTACAGGCCGTCGCATTTGTAAAGAGTGCGGTGCGACTTACCACTTAGAATTCAATCCACCAGCAAAAGCTGATGTGTGCGATAAATGTGGTGGCGAATTATACCAACGCTCTGATGACAATGAAGAAACTGTAGCAAATCGTTTAGATGTAAATATTAAGCAAACAAAACCTTTGCTTGATTTCTACGACGAGCTTGGTTACTTAAAAAGCATTAATGGTGAGCAAGATATCAATAAAGTATTTGCTGATATCGATGTTCTCATCGGAGGCTTAGCGTAATGATCATCTGCAAAACTCCTCGCGAGATAGAAATCATGCGAGAAGCTGGCAGAATCGTTGCTTTAACTCATCAAGAGTTGAAACAGCACATTACTCCAGGAATTACAACGAAAGAGCTCGATCAAATAGCGGAAAAGACGATTCAAAAATATGGTGCTACGCCATCTTTTAAAGGATACAACGGATTTCCGGGGAGCATATGTGCTTCTGTAAATGAAGAGCTTGTACACGGAATTCCAGGAAAGCGCAAGCTCAAAGAGGGCGATATCATCAGTATCGATATTGGTGCGAAATACAATGGGTACCATGGAGATTCTGCATGGACGTATCCAGTTGGAAACATTTCTGAATCTGTTCAAAAGCTACTTGATGTCACAGAAAAATCGTTGTATCTTGGTCTAGAACAAGTAAAACCAGGCGAGAGATTATCAAATATCTCACATGCGGTTCAAACCCATGCTGAAGAGAATGGATTCTCGATCGTTAGGGAGTATGTTGGTCACGGAATCGGGCAAGACTTACATGAGGACCCTCAAATCCCGCACTATGGTCCACCAAATAGAGGCCCTAGATTAAAGCCGGGAATGGTCATCTGTGTTGAGCCGATGGTGAATCAAGGAAGACGATATGTAAAAACACTATCTGATGACTGGACAGTGGTAACGGTAGATGGTAAATGGTGTGCCCATTTTGAGCACACGATTGCTCTTACAGAAGCAGGATACGAAATCCTTACCACTTTATAAGTAGCTGGCTCTCCGGGATTTCAGAGCAGTGTAAAATGTTACTGATTTGAAGAAGGGAGAACTATTGAATGGCTAAAGATGATGTAATTGAAGTCGAAGGTACCGTTCTTGAAACGTTGCCAAATGCTATGTTCAAAGTAGAATTAGAGAATGGGCATGTCGTATTGGCTCACGTTTCTGGTAAAATCCGTATGAACTTCATTCGTATTTTACCAGGAGACAAAGTTACGGTAGAATTATCTCCGTACGATTTAAATCGTGGTCGTATTACGTACCGTTTTAAATAATATAGCACTCCGTAATCTTTAAGGAGGTTCGAGACATGAAAGTAAGACCGTCAGTTAAACCAATCTGCGAAAAATGTAAAGTTATTCGTAGACGTGGAAAAGTAATGGTTATTTGTGAAAACCCTAAACATAAACAAAAACAAGGTTAATCAGAAGGAGGTGCATTCAGAATGGCACGTATCGCAGGTGTAGATATTCCTCGAGACAAACGCGTTGTTATTTCTTTAACTTACGTATTCGGCATTGGTCGCACAACTGCTGAAAAAATTCTTACTGAAGCTGGTATTTCTTCAGAAACACGAGTTCGTGATTTAACGGAAGACGAATTAGGACGTATCCGTGATGTTATCGATCGTATTAAAGTTGAGGGAGACCTTCGTCGTGAAGTATCTCTTAACATTAAACGTCTAATGGAGATCGGTTCTTACCGTGGTCTTCGTCACCGTCGTGGTTTACCAGTTCGTGGTCAAAATTCTAAAAACAATGCTCGTACACGTAAAGGTCCACGTCGTACAGTAGCAAATAAAAAGAAATAATAAGTAAAGGAGGTTGAACTAACAATGGCACGTAAAACAAACACTCGTAAAAAACGTGTGAAAAAGAATATCGAAGCTGGTATAGCTCATATTCGTTCTACTTTCAACAACACAATCGTAACACTTACAGATACTCACGGTAACGCACTTTCTTGGTCTAGTGCTGGTGCACTTGGTTTCCGTGGATCTCGTAAATCTACTCCATTCGCTGCGCAAATGGCTGCTGAAGCTGCTGCTAAAGTTGCAATGGAGCACGGTTTAAAAACTTTAGAGGTTACTGTTAAAGGTCCTGGTGCTGGTCGTGAAGCTGCAATTCGTGCTCTTCAAGCTGCAGGTCTAGAAGTAACAGCAATTAGAGATGTTACTCCAGTTCCTCATAATGGATGTCGTCCGCCAAAACGTCGTCGTGTGTAATTTTTCTGTATAGAATTTTCCCTTTTGTCTATAATGGATATGATGCATTATCGAGAAATTTCGTACAGAAACATCGCTTGTTGTGCACAATCGGGAACTGCCTAAGGGGGACTTTCGGTTAGACAGGGGTTATACCTTTGTTTAACCGGGGTTTCGACGTTTTGAAGGAGGGTTTAGTTAATGATTGAAATCGAAAAGCCGAAAATCGAAACGGTTGAACTTAACGAAGATGCTAAATATGGTAAATTCGTAATTGAACCGCTTGAGCGTGGATATGGTACTACTTTGGGTAACTCCTTACGTCGTATTCTTTTATCCTCACTCCCTGGTGCCGCTGTTACTGCTATCCAAATCGATGGCGTATTACATGAATTTTCAACAGTTGAGGGCGTAGTAGAAGACGTTACGACGATCATCTTAAACTTGAAAAAGTTAGCTCTTAAAATCTACTCTGAAGAAGAGAAGACGTTGGAAATTGATGTGCAGGGCGAAGGTATTGTCACAGCTGCTGATATTACTCACGATAGTGATGTAGAAATCTTAAATCCAGATTTACACATTGCAACGTTAGCAAAAGATGCGCATTTCCGCGTGCGTTTAACTGCAAAGCGTGGCCGTGGGTATACGCCAGCTGATGCAAATAAAAGCGAAGATCAACCAATAGGAGTAATTCCTATTGATTCTATTTATACTCCAGTATCACGTGTGACTTACCAAGTGGAAAAGACACGTGTCGGACAAGTGGCTAATTATGATAAGCTTACGCTTGATGTATGGACGGATGGAAGCATCGGGCCAAAAGAAGCTATCTCTTTAGGTGCCAAAATCTTAACTGAGCATTTAAATATCTTTGTTGGTTTAACTGATGAAGCACAAAATGCTGAGATTATGGTCGAGAAGGAAGAAGATCAAAAAGAGAAAGTTCTTGAGATGACTATCGAAGAACTAGACCTTTCTGTTCGTTCTTATAATTGCCTAAAACGTGCAGGAATTAATACTGTACAAGAGCTTGCGAACAAAACAGAAGAAGATATGATGAAAGTTCGTAACTTAGGACGTAAATCCTTAGAAGAAGTTAAACATAAACTTGAGGAATTAGGTTTAGGTTTACGTAAAGACGACTGAGGATTTAAACCCATGAACAAAGGAGGGAACTACGAATGGCATACAGAAAATTAGGCCGTACAAGTGCGCAACGTAAAGCTATGTTACGTGACTTAGCTACTGATTTAATTATCAACGAGCGCATCCAAACGACAGAAACTCGTGCAAAAGAACTTCGTTCTGTAGTGGAAAAAATGATCACTTTAGGTAAACGCGGAGATCTTCATGCTCGTCGTCAAGCAGCAGCTTTCATTCGCAATGAAGTAGCTAACGCTGAGACTGGTCAAGATGCACTTCAAAAATTATTCGCTGATGTAGCTCCACGCTATGCTGAGCGCCAAGGCGGATACACTCGTATTGCAAAAATTGGTCCACGTCGCGGAGACGCAGCACCAATGGTAATTATCGAGTTAGTATAATGATAATTAAAAGGGCAGGACAGTTCTTTTCAAGAAACTGGTCATGGCCCTTTTTTTTAAATATAAAAATAGGCGAGCTTGGCGAAGGAAAGGGTGCCTTCTATTGAAAAAAGAGAAACTTCGGATAAGAAATATATCATTTCAATATCCTGGGGCAGCCACGTATGCATTAAAAGATGTTTCATTTTCCTTATATGAGGGAGAATGGGTATCTATTATTGGACAAAACGGTTCAGGAAAGTCTACACTTGCAAAATTATTGAATGGTTTGTTTTTGCCGGAAGCAGGGACTATTACAGTGAATGATACAATGGTTTTATCAGAGGAAACGGTATGGGATGTTCGAAAACAAATTGGAATGGTATTTCAAAATCCAGATAATCAATTTGTTGGAACAACAGTGCAAGATGATGTTGTATTTGGCTTAGAGAATATCGGAATGCCAAGAGAACAAATGATTGAAAGATTAGAACAGGCCTTACGACTTGTCCGTATGGAAGATTTTCTTAATGATGAGCCTCATTCCTTATCTGGTGGGCAAAAACAGCGAGTGGCAATAGCAGGCGTTTTAGCACTTCAGCCATCTATTTTAATATTAGATGAAGCAACGTCAATGTTAGATCCTCAAGGAAGACGTGAAGTAGTAGAAACGGTTAGACAACTTGTTAATCAAAAAGGTATTACCGTGTTATCAATTACGCACGATTTGGAAGAAGCGGCACAGTCGGATCGTGTCATTATTTTAAATAAGGGAGAAATATTAGAGGAAGGGACTCCAGAGAAAATTTTCAAGTCCTCTCATACGCTCCAAGAAATTGGCTTAGATGTACCGTTTTCGGTGAAAATAGCAGAATTATTAAAAAGAAATGAAATTCTTTTGCAAAATACGCATCTTACAATGGAAAGCTTGGTGAACGAACTTTGGAGATTACATTCCAAAAAGTAGAACATCGTTATCAATATAAAACTCCATTTGAAAGACGCGCACTTTATGATGTAGACGTGTCGTTTCCAAGTGGGGGCTATTATGCCATTATCGGTCATACTGGTTCAGGCAAGTCGACGATGATTCAACATTTAAATGGTTTATTGCAGCCGACAAATGGTACAGTTCAAATTGGTGAACATTTGATTTCGGCAGGAAAGAAAGAAAAAAAGCTAAAGCCACTACGTAAAAAAGTAGGGGTTGTCTTTCAATTCCCAGAACATCAGTTGTTTGAAGAAACTGTGGAGAAAGATATTTGCTTTGGACCTACTAATTTCGGGGTATCTGGAGATGAAGCGAAGCAAAAGGCTAGAGAGGCAATAGAACTTGTAGGGCTAGAACCAGAACTGTTAACACGTTCTCCGTTCGAATTAAGTGGTGGACAAATGAGACGTGTTGCTATAGCGGGTGTACTGGCAATGGAACCTGAAGTGCTTGTATTAGATGAACCTACAGCAGGTCTAGATCCAAAAGGGCAGAACGAACTTATGCAGATGTTTTATAAGTTGCATAAGGAGAAGGGGCTTACAGTTATCCTTGTAACGCATAATATGGAGGATGCTGCTCAGTATGCGGAACAGATTGTAGTTATGCATAAAGGAACGGTCTTTTTGCAAGGAAGTGCAGAGGAAGTATTTTCACATGCTGATGAACTAGAGAAAATTGGTGTGGATCTTCCTATGTCATTAAAGTATAAACGTGCAATTGAAGAGAAGTTTGGTATTTCAATTCCAAAGGCTACCTTATCTTTAGAGGATCTTACTCATGAAGTTGTGCAGGTGTTACGAAAAGGTGGTCATGAATCATGCAGCAGTTGATTATTGGGAGATATATCCCGGGGAATTCACTTATTCATCAACTTGATCCACGTACGAAGCTGCTGATTGTCTTTTTATATGTATTTGTTGTTTTCTTAGCAAATAATGCGATTTCATATGGATTTTTATTTTTATATGCACTCATTGCTTTATTTTTTGCAAAAGTGCCGATTCGTTATGTACTTTCGGGCTTAAAACCGATTTTATGGATTTTTCTTTTTACATTTTTCCTGCATATTTTTACAAATAAAGAGGGGGATGTACTACTCCAGCTTGGTTGGTTTTCGATACATGAAAAAGGATTAGAGCAAGGGATATACATTTCTGTACGGTTCTTCGTTATTATTTTAATGACGACATTATTAACGTTAACGACGACACCTATTGAAATTACAGATGGTTTGGAGACGTTATTAAAGCCATTGAAGCGTATAAAGGTTCCTGTTCATGAAATCGCATTAATGATGTCAATTTCTCTTCGTTTTATCCCGACATTAATGGATGAAACAAGTAAAATAATGAAAGCACAAGCATCACGTGGTATTGATTTCGCTGGTGGACCGATAAAAGATAGAATGAAAGCTATTATCTCACTGCTCGTTCCTCTGTTTATCAGTGCTTTTAAGCGTGCAGAGGACTTAGCTATTGCGATGGAAGCTCGTGGATATCAAAGTGGTGAAGGACGTACTAAATTTAGGCAACTACGCTGGAAAACAAGCGATACAGTAACGATTGTAAGCTTATTTTGTTTAGCTTGTATTTTGGCATGGGTGCGATCGTAATGGAGAATAGAGAAATGGATAGAATAAAATGTACGGTTGCATATGATGGTATGCATTTTTGTGGTTATCAAATTCAGCCGAAGCATCGTACTGTTCAACAGGAGATAGAAAAAGCATTACAGAAATTGCATAAGGGAGAACTTGTTCGTGTTCAGGCGTCTGGTAGAACAGATTCTACGGTTCATGCAAAAGGGCAAGTAATACACTTTGATACTCCTTTGTCTCTTGAGGAGTGGCAATGGAATAACGCTTTAAATACAATGTTGCCAGATGATATTGTTATTAGGCGAGTAGAGAAAAAAACAGAAGAATTTCATGCACGTTACGGTGTTGAGAAAAAAGAATATCGTTATCGTGTATTATTATCAAAGACTGCGGATGTATTCCGTAGAAATTACGTATATCAATATCCATATCAGCTCGAAATCAATTCTATAAGAAAAGCAATTCCCTATTTTATTGGAACGCATGATTTCACTTCTTTTTGTTCGGCAAAAACTGACAAAAAAGATAAAGTGCGAACAATTTATGAAATCGAGTTAATTGAGCAAGATGATGAATTAATTTTTCGTTTTGTTGGTAATGGATTTTTATATAATATGGTCAGAATTATTGTTGGGACGTTACTTAGCGTAGGGCAAGGAAAGCTTGATCCTAATAGCATTCCAGAGATTTTAGCGAAACAAAATCGTCAGTTTGCTGGAAAGATGGCTCCAGGTCATGGGCTTTACCTATGGGAGGTAAACTATAACAACTAATCCTGGTGTAACATTTGCTTGACATTAGAAACTCAAAAGTATATCATAACATATGGTATTGTTTCTAAAACCACGATTAGCCCCGGAAGGAAATCGTGTTTAAGATAAACAATAGATTTTTTCTATGGAAAAGATAACGAGGAGGGAAACACATGCGTACGACTTTTATGGCAAAAGCTAACGAAGTTGAGCGTAAATGGTATGTGGTTGATGCTGAAGGTCAAACTTTAGGTCGCCTTGCTAGTGAAGTAGCATCCATTTTACGTGGTAAAAACAAACCTACATTTACACCACACGTTGACACGGGTGATCATGTAATTATTATTAACGCTGAGAAAATTCATTTAACAGGTAATAAATTAAACGATAAAATTTACTACCGTCACACTAACCACCCAGGTGGACTTAAGCAAAGAACAGCTCTTGAAATGCGTACAAACTACCCTGTACAAATGTTAGAGCTTGCAATTAAAGGCATGCTTCCAAAAGGACGCTTAGGCCGTCAAGTTTCTAAGAAACTAAACGTGTATGCTGGAGCAGAGCATCCACACCAAGCACAAAAACCAGAAGTTTACGAACTTCGCGGATAATTAATTAAAGGAGGGCTTACTTTGGCACAGGTTCAATACTATGGCACTGGACGTCGTAAGAGTTCAGTAGCGCGCGTACGCCTAGTTCCAGGCGAAGGACGCGTTATCATTAACGGTCGTGATTTTGAAAACTATATCCCATTTGCTGCATTACGTGAAGTAGTGAAACAACCTCTAGTTGCAACAGAAACTTTAGGTAACTACGATGTACTTGTAAACGTAAATGGTGGTGGATACACTGGTCAAGCTGGTGCTATTCGTCACGGTATTTCTCGCGCTTTATTAAAAGCTGATCCAGAATACCGTCTAACACTAAAACGTGCAGGTCTATTAACTCGTGACGCACGTATGAAAGAGCGTAAAAAATACGGTCTTAAAGGCGCACGTCGTGCACCTCAGTTCTCAAAACGTTAATTTTTGCGAACTACAAACCCCAACCATTTTGGTTGGGGTTTTTTTATGTTTCATTCCTCTTTTGTGATTTTTATAGCTTGGAATATTTTAGTGCTACCGCCGCGCGTATGCTTCTTCTTTAGAAGTTTAGACTAATACGTATTAGGGAGGTTTATAAGTACTATGAATGTCATTGTCAGCTTACGAGAAAAACAAAAAGAAAAGCAGTTAAAATACGAGCGGAAGATGTTGCGGGAATTATCATTAAAAACATTGCGTTCAAATATACGTGATGCCTTTCAAATGCAAGAGCTTCATCGTCAGTATGAAGATTACTGTATTGAATTAGGGATAGAATCTTATTTATTAGGAGCGAGATATAGTAAATTTGGTTATTATGGTGAATCGTTCTTTGATGTGAAATATAGAGCTTTAGAAGAAGAACAACAATTAACTGAAACGCTATTTCAATTTTTAACGAGTATGACTATGCGAGAAATAAAGTTGAAAGATGAGGAATTACTTTTTGAATCTTGTCAGCAGTTTATAGGATTGTGGTGGCAAGAAGGGTATGAAAAAGGTGAAAGAAGATATCGATTAAAGCTTCATTAAGACAAGCATAAACTTTCCTCTTGTCCCATATAAGTAATTAGAGGGACTAGCTGGAGGAGGAAAGGTATGAAGAGAATTCGAATTATCTCTTTTGCACTCGCTGCGGTTGTTTTGTTTTTTTTAGTCAAACAAGAATTTCAAATTACAAAATCGTGGCGAGCTTGGAATTTACCCTTATCAGGGAAAGTAATCGTATTAGATGCTGGGCATGGTGGACCAGATGGAGGGGCTGTTGGTGGAAAGGATATTATAGAAAAGGATATTACGCTTGAAATTACAAAAAAGGTACAAGACTATTTACAAGAACAAGGTGCACTAGTTATTTTAACGCGTGAGGGAGATTATGATTTAGCTAACAAAGATACAAAGTCATATAGTAGACGTAAAGCGGAGGATTTAAAAAAACGTGTAGAAATCATCAATAAACCAGATATAGACTTTTTTGCAAGCATTCATTTAAATGCTTTAACTAGTAGTGGATCGAAAGGCGCACAAACATTCTACTATCGCTCTTCAATTGAAAATGAACGTGCTGCGAAATTTATACAGGCTGAATTGAGAACGAGTTTAGAAAATACGAATCGTTCTGCTAAAACAATCTCTCACGTATACTTATTGAAGTATGCGAAAACACCAGGTGCTTTAATTGAAGCTGGCTTTTTATCGAATGTGAACGAAAGGTATATGTTAAATTCGGAGAAATATCAACAGAAGGTAGCAGCTGCAATATACCGTGGTATATTGCGTTATTTCACGGAAAAAGGAAATCCTCCAGAATAAGGAGGATTTTTTTGAGTTTCTCTCGTTAACGAAGTTTTCGGAAAATATGTTATACTGGAAATGTAAACGCATTTATTTGAAGAATAAGCAAAGATGAATTCAATTAACATTACGTTATTTTTCATACAGGGGGCTGGGCTAATTATGGTAACGAAAGAACAAGTGGTTGAAGCGTTAGAAGGGATTGTAGATCCGTTTTTACATAAAACATTAAAAGAAACAAGTGCAATTAAAGAGGTAACAGTCAAGCCTGAGAAGGAACATGTGAGTGTCAAAATTGCAATCGTAAAAACTGGTACAGCGGAACAAATGCAGTTGCAGTCTGGAATTGTAAAGTTAGTAAAAGAGCTTGGGGCAGCAACAGTTGGACTTCGTTTTGCAGAATTTACAGAAGAGGAATTAGCTCAGTTTGCACCAGAACAAGAAGCAGAGCAAAGTGAATCTTTATTGTCACCAAATTCAAAAACGACATTCTTAGCAGTAGCGAGTGGAAAAGGTGGTGTGGGGAAATCAACCGTTTCCGTTAACCTTGCAGTTGCTTTAGCTCGTTTAGGAAAAAAAGTTGGTATTATTGATGCGGACATTTACGGTTTTAGTGTGCCAGACATGATGGGGATAGAAAAACGTCCCATCGTAAGAGGTGACAAGATAATTCCGGTGGAACGTTTAGGTGTAAAGGTAATCTCAATGGGCTTCTTTGTAGAGGATAATGCACCAGTTATTTGGAGAGGACCTATGCTTGGGAAAATGTTAAACCACTTCTTCACAGAAGTGGAATGGGGCGATTTAGATTATTTAGTACTAGATTTACCACCAGGAACAGGTGATGTTGCGTTAGATGTGCACTCAATGTTGCCATCTTGCAAAGAGATTATTGTAACGACGCCTCATCCAACAGCTGCGTTTGTAGCAGCGCGTGCTGGAGCGATGGCATTACGCACTGAACATAGTATTCTCGGTGTTGTTGAGAACATGGCATATTTTGAAAGTAAGGTAACTGGTGAGAAAGAATATGTATTTGGAAGAGGCGGGGGAGATAAGTTGGCTACCGAACTGCAAACAAATGTTCTTGGTCGTATTCCGCTGCAACAACCTGATTGGAATAAAGAAGACTTTGCTCCTTCAGTATATGAAGATACACATACAACCGGCATTATTTATAGTAAAATAGCTGAAGCAGTAATTGATAAAACAGCTGTTATACAAAAATAAAATGAAACTTTAATCAGTGGGGTTCATCTGTTACTGGCAACAATAAGGGTTTTGTTGCTAGTAAACCTTTCGCTTAACTAGAGGGGCCATTTTGTCTGTTAATAGCAAGATAAAGTAATAACGAGTGGACAATGTATAAATTGTCCACTCGTTATTATAGTTATTATTCTCACTGTTCTTCCTTCTTCTCGCCTTGAGAACCACCGTCACCGCCTGCTTCTTTCTTATCAGATCCACCTTTTTCAGCCTTTTGTACACCTTTACTAATGATATCAATCATCTTGGATTGGAAGAGTGGACTTTCAGCAGTTTCTGTTAGTACTTGTTGTAGATATTGACGGTATTCTTTGCTCTTCATTGTTTGTAACATCATTTTTTCTACTTCAGGATTTTTCATGATTTCTATAACGCCTGCTTGGTATTCAGGGTCTTTTAATAAGGTTTTCATTAATTGAGTTTGTTCTTTCCCCATACTTTTAGCGAACTTCGATGAGAACTCAGGATCTTTAAAGAGCTTTTCCCAGAATTGTTGCCCTTTATCGGATACCATTGCATCTTCAATCGTTTTCTTTACTACTGTTTCATCTAGTATGAGTGCTTGTTTCATTTTTTCATCAGTTAATACATCTTGAATAGCTTTCTTACCTTGATCTGTTTTTAAAATATCAACAATCATTTTCTTTGTTTGATCGTAATCTAGTTCGGATTTCGTTTCTTTTCCTTGTGCGCATGCTACAAGTGCGATAAGTAGAAAAGAAGAAACGAAAATGAATAGTATCCGTTTCATAAGTTGGAACTCCTTTCAGCACAGTTCTCTCTTTTTAATATAAATATCTTTAAGGAATTTATACATGAACATGGCTAGCTTTTTGAAATTGTCATTGATACAATTTAATTAGAAATATAAGGATAATGGGGGATGTGTTGTGAATAGCCGCAAGTGGGTACGACTATTTTTAACGACGTTGTTTCTTGGTGGGATTAGCACAGTTATTATTGGTTTTGTTTTGGAGTGGGACAGGTATAATGAATTTTTTCAAAATTTCGACGTTAAAGAGATTTTAGCGGTATCTTTCTGGTTGATGGGTGTAGGATTTATTTTTAGCGTTATAAGTCAAATGGGATTCTTTGCATATTTAACAATCCATCGTTTTGGACTAGGGATGTTTCGCTCATCGTCTTTATGGAATGCAGTCCAGCTCTTCTTTATTGCATTCGTATTATTTGATTTTGTGTATTTAAGATCTGTACTTATTGCAAATGGGGAAATCTCATTGGGGAATAACATACTTGTTGCTGG
>NZ_JAEKEJ010000025.1:2245000-2332500 GCF_016651175.1 Bacillus sp. TH13
GAGCTGTGATGGGGAAGCTCCTTATGGAGCGAAGTCTTTGATTCCCCGCTGCCAAGAAAAGCTTCTAGCGAGATAAAAGGTGCCTGTACCGCAAACCGACACAGGTAGGCGAGGAGAGAATCCTAAGGTGTGCGAGAGAACTCTGGTTAAGGAACTCGGCAAAATGACCCCGTAACTTCGGGAGAAGGGGTGCTTTCTTAACGGAAAGCCGCAGTGAATAGGCCCAAGCGACTGTTTAGCAAAAACACAGCTCTCTGCGAAGCCGTAAGGCGAAGTATAGGGGGTGACACCTGCCCGGTGCTGGAAGGTTAAGGAGAGGGGTTAGCGTAAGCGAAGCTCTGAACTGAAGCCCCAGTAAACGGCGGCCGTAACTATAACGGTCCTAAGGTAGCGAAATTCCTTGTCGGGTAAGTTCCGACCCGCACGAAAGGTGTAACGATTTGGGCACTGTCTCAACCAGAGACTCGGTGAAATTATAGTACCTGTGAAGATGCAGGTTACCCGCGACAGGACGGAAAGACCCCGTGGAGCTTTACTGTAGCCTGATATTGAATTTTGGTACAGTTTGTACAGGATAGGCGGGAGCCATTGAAACCGGAGCGCTAGCTTCGGTGGAGGCGCTGGTGGGATACCGCCCTGACTGTATTGAAATTCTAACCTACGGGTCTTATCGACCCGGGAGACAGTGTCAGGTGGGCAGTTTGACTGGGGCGGTCGCCTCCTAAAGTGTAACGGAGGCGCCCAAAGGTTCCCTCAGAATGGTTGGAAATCATTCGTAGAGTGCAAAGGCATAAGGGAGCTTGACTGCGAGACCTACAAGTCGAGCAGGGACGAAAGTCGGGCTTAGTGATCCGGTGGTTCCGCATGGAAGGGCCATCGCTCAACGGATAAAAGCTACCCCGGGGATAACAGGCTTATCTCCCCCAAGAGTCCACATCGACGGGGAGGTTTGGCACCTCGATGTCGGCTCATCGCATCCTGGGGCTGTAGTCGGTCCCAAGGGTTGGGCTGTTCGCCCATTAAAGCGGTACGCGAGCTGGGTTCAGAACGTCGTGAGACAGTTCGGTCCCTATCCGTCGTGGGCGTAGGAAATTTGAGAGGAGCTGTCCTTAGTACGAGAGGACCGGGATGGACGCACCGCTGGTGTACCAGTTGTTCTGCCAAGGGCATAGCTGGGTAGCTATGTGCGGAAGGGATAAGTGCTGAAAGCATCTAAGCATGAAGCCCCCCTCAAGATGAGATTTCCCATAGCGTAAGCTAGTAAGATCCCTGAAAGATGATCAGGTTGATAGGTTCGAGGTGGAAGCATGGTGACATGTGGAGCTGACGAATACTAATAGATCGAGGACTTAACCATATAATATGTAGCAATGTTATCTAGTTTTGAAGGAATATATATTTAAAATTCCTTTTGACATTCTGAAAAGAATGTGTATAATGATAAAAGTCTGGTAATGATGGCAGAGAGGTCACACCCGTTCCCATACCGAACACGGAAGTTAAGCTCTCTAGCGCCGATGGTAGTTGGGACCTTGTCCCTGTGAGAGTAGGACGTTGCCAGGCTTGTATTATTCCGCAGTAGCTCAGCGGTAGAGCTATCGGCTGTTAACCGATCGGTCGTAGGTTCGATTCCTACCTGCGGAGCCATTATGCTTCCATAGCTCAGCTGGTAGAGTACTTCCATGGTAAGGAAGAGGTCACCGGTTCAAGCCCGGTTGGAAGCTTGGAAAAGTTTTTAAATTTTTGGCCCGTTGGTCAAGTGGTTAAGACACCGCCCTTTCACGGCGGTAACACGGGTTCGAATCCCGTACGGGTCACCACTTTTGGAGGATTAGCTCAGCTGGGAGAGCACCTGCCTTACAAGCAGGGGGTCGGCGGTTCGATCCCGTCATCCTCCACCATATATGTTTAAATGTCGGAGGGGTAGCGAAGTGGCTAAACGCGGCGGACTGTAAATCCGCTCCTTCGGGTTCGGCAGTTCGAATCTGCCCCCCTCCACCATTTTCTTTAAAATAACCTGAAAGGGTTTATTTTTTTGAGAAGATAACCATACTAGTAAATATTAATGGGCTATAGCCAAGCGGTAAGGCAACGGACTTTGACTCCGTCATGCGCTGGTTCGAATCCAGCTAGCCCAGCCATTTACGAGCCATTAGCTCAGTTGGTAGAGCATCTGACTTTTAATCAGAGGGTCGAAGGTTCGAATCCTTCATGGCTCACCATTTTCGCGGAAGTAGTTCAGTGGTAGAATACAACCTTGCCAAGGTTGGGGTCGCGGGTTCGAATCCCGTCTTCCGCTTTATTACTAAGGGGCCTTAGCTCAGCTGGGAGAGCGCCTGCCTTGCACGCAGGAGGTCAGCGGTTCGATCCCGCTAGGCTCCATCTAAATAGAAAAAGCTTACATCATACGATGTAAGCTTTTTTGTGTTTAAAAAGACAACTTTTATATTTATCGTTTAAAATGAAGAAAACGTAAAAATAAGGGATGGGGGGATAATTGTGAAAGTTGTTATTGCATCTGATTCATATAAAGAAAGCCTAAAAGCTATAGAAGTATGTGGAGCTATTGAAAAAGGTTTTAGAGCGATTTTTCCTAATGCAGAGTATGTAAAAATACCAATTGGAGATGGAGGAGAAGGGACGGTTGAATCACTTGTTGATGCTACAGGGGGGAGAATTATATCAATTAGTGTGACAGGACCGCTTAGACAAGGTGTACAAGCTTTTTATGGCATTTCTAAAGATAAAAAGACAGCGTTTATTGAAATGGCAGCAGCATCAGGATTACAGCACGTTCCAGTTGAAAAGCGCAATCCACTTATTACAACGACAAAAGGAACAGGAGAACTTATATTACATGCGCTAGATCAAGGAGTGAAGTACATAATTTTAGGACTTGGAGGAAGTGCTACAAATGATGGTGGGGCAGGTATGTTAGCAGCTTTAGGAGTAAGATTTATAAATGACAAGGATGAAGTAATAAATCCATCTGGAGGCACATTACATTCAATTGTTGCTATTGATTTTTCACAACTGGACCCACGCTTAAAGGGAGTAAAGATAGAAGCGGCCTGTGATGTGGATAATCCATTAGTCGGAATGCAGGGAGCATCTTTCGTATTTGGGAGACAAAAGGGTGCGAATGTAGAGATGATGAAAGAGCTAGATGAGAATTTAAAACATTACGCGAATATCCTTAAACGATATGTATCTTTTGATGTATCTGAAATACCTGGTGCAGGGGCAGCGGGAGGAATGGGAGCAGCTGTTATTTCAGTGTTAAAGGGAGACTTGCGAAGGGGCATTGAAATTGTATTGAATTATACAAATTTCGATAAACATATAGAAGATGCAGATCTCATTATAACTGGTGAAGGTAGAATAGATGAACAAACTGCATATGGGAAGGCTCCTGTTGGTGTTGCGGGGCGTGCGAAACGTTTTTCTGTGCCTGTAATTGCTATTGGAGGGTCTGTATCATCTGATTATCCAGCTGTTTACGAGAAAGGAATAGATGCGGTATTTAGTATTACAACGAGACCGATGACACTAGAAGAAGCATATAGAGTAGCAGAAGAAAATATTGAAATGACAACGAAGAATATTGCAGCAGTATGGAAAATAGCGTCAGAAAAACACTTCTAAATGTAGGAGTGTTTTATTATTATTATTTGATAATAGTGATTGCGATTGTTTCATTAAGTTAACTTTATACATAGAATAGTCTTGAAATTTGATTTTCAACGTGAATATAAGTGAATAAATTGTATATCCATACAAAAAAATGTCGAGTTGAGTCAGACTATATAAAAGATTTAAAATATTTAGTGAAGGCATAAAAGGGGGATACTATCTATGAAAAAAGAAATTTCAGTTATTGGAGTTCCAATGGATTTAGGACAGATGCGTCGTGGAGTTGATATGGGACCGAGCGCGATCCGTTATGCAGGGGTAATTGAAAGAATTGAAGAAATTGGATATGACGTTAAAGATATGGGAGATATATGTATAGAGAGAGAAAAAGAGGTAGATGAAAATACAAAATTAAGAAACCTTAGACAAGTTGCAACTGTATGTAATGAATTAGCAAGTAAGGTGGATCATATTATAGAAGAAGGTCGTTTTCCACTTGTATTAGGTGGTGACCATAGTATTGCTATCGGTACATTAGCTGGTGTAGCCAAACATTATAAAAACTTAGGTGTTATTTGGTATGATGCACACGGTGATTTAAATACAGAGGAAACTTCACCATCTGGAAATATTCACGGTATGTCACTTGCTGCAAGTTTAGGTTATGGACATTCTTCACTTGTAGATTTATACGGAGCATATCCAAAGGTGAAAAAAGAGAATGTTGTAATTATCGGTGCGCGTGCATTAGATGAAGGAGAAAAAGACTTCATTCGCAATGAAGGTATTAAAGTGTTCTCGATGCATGAAATTGATCGTATGGGGATGACGGCTGTTATGGAAGAAACAATCGCATATTTATCTCATACTGATGGTGTACACTTATCATTAGATTTAGATGGTCTTGATCCTCATGATGCACCAGGTGTTGGAACGCCTGTAATTGGTGGTCTATCTTATCGTGAAAGCCACTTGGCGATGGAAATGTTAGCGGAAGCTGATATTATCACATCTGCTGAATTTGTTGAGGTAAATACGATTTTAGATGAGAGAAATAGAACGGCAACAACAGCAGTTGCTTTAATGGGTTCTTTATTCGGTGAAAAACTAAAATAAATGTAAGAAAAGCAACTGAGAAGTTGCTTTTTTTATTTGAAAATAGGCGTATAATAATGATTTATATTATACTGTAAGATAAAAATGTTTGACATCTTACCAATTTGAGCTAAAGGGGGTTGTTTGTAATTGTCGTTTATTTCATGTATGGTATAATTAACTAGTTGTTGGAAATACATACAGATAGAGCATAAAACAATATTTCAATATATGGATAGAATTGCTCGTAAGTAGGAGGAAGGGATAGCATGCCTTTTGAAGATACGACCATTTTGAAATATCTTAGTACGGCATTAGATATTGCCATTGTATGGTTTATTATATATAAGCTAATTCTTATAATCCGAGGGACGAAAGCTGTTCAACTTTTAAAAGGGATTACAGTTATCATTGTCGTTAAGATGATTAGTATTTTCCTTGAATTGCATACGCTATCTTGGCTAACTGAACAAGTATTAACGTGGGGATTTTTAGCCGTTATTATTATCTTTCAGCCAGAATTGCGAAGAGCACTTGAGCAGCTAGGGCGCGGGAGTTTATTTTCGCGTGTTGGAACGCATGAGGATGATGAACCTGAAATGGTTGCAACAGCGATAGCAAAAGCAACCGAATATATGGGGAAACGTAGAATTGGTGCATTAATTACTTTGTCAAAAGAGACCGGTATGGGTGATTATGTGGAAACGGGTATTCCGCTGAATGCAAACGTATCATCGGAATTACTTATTAATATTTTCATTCCAAATACACCTCTTCATGACGGAGCGGTAATTATGCAAGGAAGTACAATTAAAGCAGCAGCATGCTATCTTCCATTATCAGAAAGTCCGTTTATTTCTAAAGAATTAGGAACTAGACATCGTGCTGCAATGGGAGTTAGTGAAGTTACTGATAGTATTACAGTAGTTGTGTCTGAAGAAACTGGTCAAATTTCTTTAACGAAAAATGGTAAGTTGCATCGTGATTTGAAGACAGAACAGCTGAAGGATATGTTATTAGCTGAATTTAGTGGGAACGAAAAAACGACTTCTTCGTCTTTATGGAATTGGAGGAGAAAGCGTCATGGATAAGTTAATGGAGAATCATTGGTTTTTAAAAGGGATCTCATTACTATTGGCGTGTATGCTTTTTATGTCAGCGACGTTAACTGAAAAAAATACGACATCAGGTATATTACCTTTTGCAAATGATACGAAAGAAACATTAACTAATTATGCGATTAACCTTAAGTATGATGAGGAGAAATATATTGTAAGTGGTATTCCAGCAGAGGGCGTTAAGGTGAAGTTAGAAGGCCCAAAAGCATCAGTTGCTACAGCAAAAGCAAAAAAACAATTTGACATACCAATTGATTTGCGAGATAGTCCAAAAGGAACTTATGAGATTTCTTTAAAAACGAACGGGCTTCCAGATGATGTGAAAGGAACAGTTCAGCCATCAACAATTAAAGTTACTCTTCATGAAAAGGCGAGAAAATATGTTCATGTAGATTTGAAATTATCAAATGAGGATCAGATGCCAGCGGGGGCTACTCTCGAAAAATCAAGCCTTAAACCGGATACTGTTGAGGTAGTTGGGACGAAAGAAGAAATTGAAAGCATTTCATCTGCCAAAGCGTATGTTGATTTAAAAGGTGTTAATAAAACTGTTACAAAAACGCCCGAAGTTACATTATACAATAAAGAAGGAAAACGTTTAAATGTAAGAACAAGTCCATCTAAGATTAGTGTAACGTTGAATGTGGCAACGCAAACTACAGCCAATAATACTGAAAAAACTGTTCCTGTAACGTATACGAAGAAGGGGAATTTAGCAGAAGGATTGGCAGTTACAAATATCAGTGTCGAGCCGAGAGAAGTAACGATAGCTGGTCCAAAAGATATTTTGGATAATATACAATCGCTAGAGGGGGTCGAAGTAGATTTTAGTCAATTGACAGAGTCTACAACATTCGATGCCTCTGTTTTATTACCCAAGGGTGTAACAAGTGCAAAACCGAATCAAGTGAAGGTTTCGGTGGGAGTACAAAAAACAAAGCAAACGAAAACAAAAACGATTGATGGTATCCCAATCCAAAAAAATGGACTTTCTAAAGATGTTACGGCTCAGCTAATTTCGCCGCAAGATGAAAAGATAAGTGTTGATATTTCAGGAGAAGCAAGTATAGTAGATAAAATAACAGCTGCCCAAATAACAGCGGTAATTAATCTGCAAAATGTATCTTCAGGGACGAAAGATATTTCTATTCAAGTGAGTGGTCCTGGTAATATTTCAATAGAGCCAAAACAAAAAAGTGCTAAAGTTACTATTGTAAAAAAAGAAAAACCAGATAAAGAAGTACAGGGTAACGGTCAACAACCGGATTCAAACACCAATCAAGAAAATCAAAATCAGAAGCCAAAAAATCCTGAACCCGATCCAGAAAAGGAAACGGAACAGGAAAATAATCAAAACCAAAATCAAGATAAAGATAAAGAAACTAGTCAAGAACCAACAGTAGATAACCATAATCAAAAAGAGCAAGAAAAAGGAGCGAATCATAATGGGTAAATATTTTGGTACAGATGGAGTACGCGGAGTTGCAAATAAGGAGTTAACACCTGAATTAGCTTTCAAAATTGGGCGTTTTGGTGGTTATGTATTAACAAAAGATACAGATCGTCCAAAAGTAATTATCGGTCGTGATACACGTGTATCTGGCCATATGTTAGAAGGAGCTTTAGTAGCAGGTCTATTATCAACTGGAGCAGAAGTAATGCGCCTTGGCGTTATTTCTACACCGGGTGTTGCTTATTTAACAAAAGCACTAGACGCACAAGCGGGTGTTATGATTTCTGCATCTCATAATCCAGTACAAGATAACGGTATTAAATTCTTTGGTTCAGACGGCTTTAAATTAACAGATGAGCAAGAAGCTGAAATTGAAGCTTTATTAGACAAAGAAGTTGATGAACTACCACGTCCAACAGGTACTAACCTTGGACAAGTGAGCGATTACTTTGAAGGTGGACAAAAATATTTACAATACATTAAACAAACTGTTGAAGAAGACTTCTCTGGCCTACATATTGCTTTAGATTGTGCACATGGTGCCACATCTTCTTTAGCTCCATACTTATTTGCAGATTTAGAAGCTGATATTTCAACAATGGGGACTTCACCGAACGGTATGAATATTAACGAAGGTGTAGGATCTACACATCCAGAAGTATTAGCTGAATTAGTAAAAGAAAAAGGTGCTGACATCGGACTTGCTTTTGATGGCGATGGCGACCGTTTAATTGCTGTAGACGAAAAAGGAAACATCGTTGACGGTGATCAAATTATGTTTATTTGTGCGAAATACATGAAAGAAACTGGTCAATTAAAACATAATACAGTTGTTTCAACTGTTATGAGTAACTTAGGTTTCTACAAAGCACTTGAAGCAAATAATATTACAAGTGATAAAACAGCAGTCGGTGACCGCTACGTAATGGAAGAGATGAAACGCGGTGGTTACAACTTAGGTGGAGAACAATCAGGCCATATTATCTTACTTGATTACATTACAACTGGTGACGGAATGTTAAGTGCACTTCAACTTGTAAACATCATGAAAATGACGAAAAAACCATTATCTGAGCTTGCAGGAGAAATGACGAAATTCCCACAATTGCTAGTAAACGTTCGTGTAACAGATAAAAAATTAGCATTAGAAAATGAAAAAATTAAAGAAATTATTCGTGTTGTAGAGGAAGAAATGAACGGTGATGGCCGTATTCTTGTTCGTCCATCTGGAACAGAGCCACTTATTCGTGTAATGGCAGAAGCACCAACACAAGAAGTTTGTGATGCATATGTACATCGCATTGTAGAAGTTGTGAAAGCCGAAGTTGGCGCTGAATAATTAGCTGAATTTATATGAAAAAGGAGCACAAAAAGTGCTCCTTTTTCATATGTTTTATAGACGATGAAAAAAATTTCATTGACGGTTTATCCATGTTTGTTATAAGATGGTCTTGTTCTTTTTCTCAAAGGAAATATTGTAAATTATAAAAGCGCCAGAACTACAAATAGTGTAGTTGACGAGGTGGGGTTTATCGAGATTTCGGCGGATGACTCCCGGTTGTTCATCACAACCGCAAACTTTTACTTAAATCATTAAGGTGACTTAGTGGACAAAGGTGAAAGTGTGATGAGAGAAGAGGAACGGATGAAAACTAGCTGTATAAGTATATACGGACTTAAACCCAATCGAGAGGAAGGTGAAAGCCGTTACAAGCTTACAGGGCTAGCAATATGTAATCCGTTTTTTAGTATAAATAAAAATGGTATCGGACTATGTCGTTACATGTTCGCAGAGCAGTGTAAGCATTTGTAACGGCGACTAAACATGTGTGGAATCGTAGGATTTATTGGAGAGCAAGATGCAAAGGAAATTTTATTAAAAGGTTTAGAAAAGCTAGAATATCGTGGATATGATTCAGCAGGTATTGCAGTACAAGCAGAGAACGGTGTTGTTGTATACAAAGAAAAAGGCCGTATCGCAAAACTTCGTGAAATCGTAGATGAGAACGCAGCAGCAAGCGTAGGTATCGGACACACACGCTGGGCTACACACGGTGTTCCAAGTAAAGTAAACGCGCATCCGCATCAAAGTACATCAAAACGCTTTACACTAGTTCATAACGGTGTAATTGAAAACTATGAATTAGTGAAAAAGGAATATTTACAAGATGTAACGTTCGTAAGTGAAACAGATACAGAGATTATCGTACAGCTTATGGAACAACAAGTGAGCACAGGATTAAGTGTAGAAGAAGCGTTCCGTAATACGCTATCTCTTTTACATGGCTCTTATGCAATCGGATTACTTGATGCTGAAAATCCAAACATGATTTATGTTGCTAAAAACAAAAGCCCGCTATTAGTAGGTGTTGGTGACAACTTTAATGTTGTGGCAAGCGACGCTATGGCGATGTTACAAGTTACAGATCAATTTATTGAGTTAATGGATAAAGAAATCGTAATCGTAACGAAAGAAAGTATTACAATTAAAAACTTACAAGGTGAAACGATTGAACGTGCACCTTTTACAGCGGAATTAGACGCAAGTGATATTGAAAAGGGAACATATCCTCACTTCATGCTTAAAGAAATCGATGAGCAACCACTTGTAATCCGTAATATAATTCAAAAGTATCAAGATGAAAATGGCGAAATTGAATTAAATCAAGACATCCGCAATGCGATTTTAGATAGCGATCGTATTTACATCATTGCATGTGGAACGAGTTATCATGCAGGTCTTGTTGGAAAACAATTTATCGAGAAGTTTGCAAAAATGCCAGTTGAAGTACATGTAGCAAGTGAATTCTCTTACAACATGCCATTATTAACAGAAAGACCATTCTTCATTTACATTTCACAAAGTGGTGAAACAGCTGATAGCCGTGCAGTACTTGTACAAACAAATGAAATGGGTCATAAAGCATTAACAATTACAAACGTGCCTGGTTCTACTCTTTCTCGTGAAGCTGATTATACACTTCCATTATACGCTGGACCAGAAATTGCAGTTGCATCAACGAAAGCTTATACAGCACAGCTTGCAGTACTTTCAATTTTAGCAGCTGATATTGCTAAAGCAAAAGGTGAAGTTCTTGATTTCGATTTAACACACGAACTAGGACTTGTAGCAAATGCAATGATAGAACTTTGTGATCAAAAAGAAGAAATGGACGCATTAGCAAAACAATTTTTAGCAACAACGCGTAACTGTTTCTTCATCGGACGTAGCGTAGACTTCTACGTAGGATTAGAAGGTGCGTTAAAACTAAAAGAAATCTCTTACATCCAAGCAGAAGGATTCGCTGGAGGAGAGTTAAAACACGGTACAATCGCTTTAATCGAAAATGGTACACCAGTTATCGCACTTGCTACACAAGAGCACGTAAACCTTGGAATTCGCGGTAACGTGAAAGAAGTAGTAGCACGCGGTGCTAACCCATGTATCATCTCAATGAAAGGCTTAGAAATGGAAGGTGACAGCTTCGTATTACCAGCTGTACACGAAGCACTAGCACCGCTAGTAGCAGTTATTCCATTACAACTTATCTCATACTACGCAGCACTTCACCGCGAGTGTGATGTTGATAAGCCACGTAACTTAGCTAAATCTGTTACTGTTGAGTAGGAGATTGGTAGGTTAATAAATATAGTTATAGCTTTAAAATAAATTTACAAATTTACACCCCTTTAGATATTTTATCTAAAGGGGTGTTTTTGTGCCGAAAAAGAACATCTAGAATTGGTAAGTGGATAGAAACCTATAGATTAATGTTTTACTTTTATTTATCTGAATTTTCCGTTATTATTTTAAGTATCTGTGAAAAATCTCCTTTATTACGACAAAAAGAGACGAGGGATTTATGGACATTTCAAGGGGGTATATTGATGAAAGTGAATGAAAAAACATATCTAAGTATAGAAGAGATTATTTCATTACCAACCTTATTAAGTACAAACATAAGTGATGATGGTAAAAACGTAGCATTTGTTAAGAAGACGGCTGATTGGAAAGACAATACTTATAGAAATCATGTATGGATATATGAAAAAGATAAGAAGCAGAGTTCCCAATTATCAAATGGGGATATAGATAGTACACACCCATTATGGTCTCCAGATGCTAGGTGTATCGCATATCTTAGTCCAGTTGGTGATGGGGAAAATCAGATATTTGTTAAGTCACTAGGTGGTTATAGCGAGGTTCAAATTACTGATGAGAAGGAAGGAATTAGTACATTCAAATGGGATCCTACTGGCAAGGGTCTTTATTATGTTACGCAGTTAAAAGAATGTGAGGAGATAAAGAAACGTAAGGACCTATATGGAGATTTTCAACATATAGGTAAGGAACACCAGAATAATTGTTTATATTACATTGAAATAGAAAAGGTAATACAAAGTGATACAGATGAACACGAGAACAGAGTTGTTTATCAATTAACTGATGGTAAGGATTTTCATATCCATGAATTTGATATTTCAAATGATGGGAAGAAGATTGTGTTTATGGCGACACCAAGCTCAAATATGGCGGATTATATAAATGGAGATTTATACATACTCCATACTAAAGCTGGAGAGCTCCAAAAGCTGAATGTGGATAAGTTGTTGGGCGGTAGCGTCTGCTTTTCTCCTGACGGCAGTAAAATATGTTACACAGCAAGCATAAGAGGGAGGGATTACTATAGAAACCATATACAAGATTGTACGTTAGAGATATATGATATGAATACCGGAGAGGTAATTCAACCTTTAACAGATTTTGATAGTACAGTTATGCCACTACAGTGGACAGCTAAAGGAATTTTAATTAGATGGCAGAATAAAACAAATTATCTTATTGGTTTGCTAGCTGAAGATGGCACTGTGGAAGCATTAAGCGAAAAAGTAGATGGCTTTATAATGGATGCTTCTATAACAAAGGATGGAGAACATATATCCTATAATAAGGCTATAATAAATGAAACCTTTGAAATCTATTTAGACGATAAAAAAATAACGGATGAAAATAGCTTTTTCAAAGGGAAACTTAAAAGTAACAGGGAAATCATCTCATGGAAAAGTAGTGATGGTCTTGAAATAGAAGGTGTTTTATCAACGCCAGTAGAGTTTGACACTAATAAAAAATATCCTTTATTAGTAGTAATTCATGGCGGTCCGGCTTGGGCATCTTTTCCGATATTTTCAGACTGCTTCAATGAGAAATATCCAATTGAACAGTTTGTTGAAAAAGGCTTTATCGTTTTAGAACCAAATTACAGAGGAAGTTCAGGTTATGGTAATGAATTTTTAAAAGCTAACTATAGAAAACAGGGGATTGCTGACTACGACGATGTTATATCAGGAGTGGATAAACTAGTTGATCAAGGGATAGTAGATAAAGATAGAGTAGGAGTTATGGGATGGAGCAACGGTGGATATGTATCAGCTTTCTGTTCTACATTTAGTAGCAGGTTTAAAGCTATTTCAGTTGGCGGTGGAATAACTAACTGGAGTACCCATTATGTAAATACAGATATACCTTACTTTATTAGAATGTATTTGGGAAATACTCCATGGAATGATCCAGATATATATACGAAGACATCACCTATGACGTATATTAAATCAGCTTGTACGCCTACCTTAATTCAACATGGGGAAAAGGATGCAAGAATTCCAATTACAAATGCATATGATCTATATCAAGGATTAATGGATATGGAAGTTGATACAGAATTAATTATATTTAAAGGAATGGCATATAGTTCTGACCAACCAGGAGTTCATGTGGCTATTATGAAGCAGAACTTGATGTGGTTTTCACACTATATTCTTGGAGAGAGTATGGAGGGTTTTAGGACTTTATAATGGATGTTTGTACAAGACATAAGGTTGAAATGCTCTTCATATTGAGATGATTTATTATAAAATATATACTTAAACTACTATCAGTACACACATCAGGGAGGACTAATATGACAGGAAATAAAAATGACTTACTAGTAGAAAAACGTGAAGAGCTATTGAAAGTATTACAAGCTCGTTTTGAGGAAAACATGAACCGTCATGAAGGTCTTGAATGGGCTAAAGTTGAAGCGAAGCTGACTACTAATAATGAAAAATTGTGGTCACTTAACGAAATGGAAGTAACTGGCGGTGAGCCGGATATTGTTGGTTATGATGAAGAAAAGGACGAATATACTTTCTATGATTGTTCAAAGGAGAGTCCTAAAGGCCGCAGGAGTCTTTGTTATGATCTTGAAGCGTTAGAATCAAGAAAAAAACATAAACCAGAAAATAACGTTATTGATGTTGCAAATGCTATGGGCATTGAACTATTAACTGAAGAACAATATCGGGAATTGCAAAAACTTGGGGATTTCGACATGAAATCATCAAGCTGGGTGCAAACACCTTCAGATATTCGAGAACTCGGTGGTGCTCTATTTTGCGATTATCGCTTCGGACATGTTTTCGTGTACCACAATGGAGCAGACTCTTACTATGCTGCCAGAGGTTTTCGTGGCTCGTTAAAAGTTTAAATTAGGATAAATAAGAAAAAGAGCCTATACTCAGGCTCTTTTTCTTATTTATATTTTAAAAGTAAACTGTTACTACGCAGTTTTACTTAATTTATATGTTCCGTGGTTGTTTTTACGGAAAAGTTTAGGTAAAACATAGCCATCTAATCCAATACGTCCAGCGTTCTGCCCTGCAACTAAAATGAACATAGTCAAAATAAGCAGGTTTGGGTTTACACTAACAGTTCCACTTAATAAAAATGAAAGATTCATTATGATTCCGAAAAATGCAGCTGTTTTTGTTAATCCGCCTAAAATTAAACCTAGACCTACTAAAATTTCTCCCCATTGAACTAAAAAGCTAAATAGGTCTGCGTTTGGAAGGACAAAATGTTGAAGAAAATCTGCCCACCAACTTTGTACTGCAGGGTGGTCACCTGATGCTTGAGCAATAGCACCCTTTAGAAAACCACTTGCGTCAAAAGATTGTCCGAAGACTTTGCCTATCCCAGCAGCGAGCCATGTATATCCTATGTAAAGACGTAAAAGTAATAATATGAAAGTAGCACGTTTATCAGTTCTTAAAAAATTGATAATCATTGAAATCCCTCCAATATTGTATTTACAAGTTTATTATATATTCAATGTGAAAAGATTCACAATGAAGAGAATGTGAACAAGGATAGGTTGTGAGTAATTGTTTTATTTTTTGTAACATTTTATCTGTTTTGGTAAACTAAGAATAGAGATATATGTAAAGGGGACAAAGACTTAATATGTGGATGAAATTGTAATGATTAGAAATTAGATAGATGAATTTTTCTCTCATAAGTGAGGGTTTATTTAGCTATCTGTAAATCATTCAAGGACTGCATATTTGGCTTGTACATCCCTTTTGTAAGGATAGATGCCTATTTTATGTATCTGTCTTTTTTTGTGGGAAATTTTATATCTCTTATATAAAGTATGCGCCCTTTAAACTTGGAGGAGTATATGATGAATCAATTAAAAAATAAAGTAGCAGTTGTTACAGGGGTAAGTGGTCTAGATGGTATTGGGGCAGCGATTTGTAAAGAATTAGCTGAAGCAGGATACGATATATTTTTTACCTATTGGACAGCTTACGATAAAGAGATGCCTTGGGGCGTTGATAAAAATGAACAAATACAATTAAAAGAAGAGCTATTGCAAAGCGGTGTTAGAGTATCGAGCATGGAGTTAGATTTAAGTCGGAATGATGCACCGAAAGAGCTTATAAATAAAGTTACTGAACAATTAGGGTACCCTTATATATTAATTAATAATGCAGCGTACTCTACGAATAATGATTTCTCTACGTTGACTGCTGAAGAATTAGATAAGCATTACATGGTAAATATCCGTGCGACTACATTGTTAAGTAGTCAATTTGCCCGGGGATTTGATAAGAAATCTGGTGGTAGAATTGTTAATATTACTTCGGGGCAATTTCAAGGTCCTATGGCAGGAGAACTAGCTTATGCGACAACGAAGGGAGCTATTGATGCTCTTACTAGTACGTTGTCAGCAGAGGTAGCTCATTTAGGCATAACAGTGAATGCAATTAATCCAGGACCAACCGATACAGGATGGATGACTGAAGAGATAAAACAAGGGTTAAAGCCGATGTTTCCTTTCGGCAGAATTGGTGAGCCAAAGGATACAGCTAGACTCATTAAATTTTTAGTAAGTGAAGAAGCTGAGTGGATTACTGGGCAAGTTATTCATTCAGAAGGTGGATTTAAAAGATAAAAAGAAGGTATCTCACCCTGAGGAGATACCTTCTTTTTTAATCTTTCTTCAGTCTTCGTGCAACACCATTCCCTAAAGACTGTAATCCTTGAACGAGGATAATTAAAATAAAGACAGTTGCATACATTACTTCAGGCTCGTAGCGTAAATGTCCGAAGCGATATGCTAAATCCCCTAGCCCGCCAGCACCTACAAGGCCAGCCATTGCTGTTGCGCCAATTAAGCCAATTGTTGCGATTGTTAATCCGAGTACAAGGGAGGGACGTGCTTCTTTCACCATAACGTGCCAAATGATTTTTATAGTAGAAACGCCCATCGCTTGGTAGGCTTCAATGACACCTCGATCGACTTCTAGTAAAGCTGTCTCCATTAAACGTGCGATATAAGGGGCTGTGAAGACGACAAGCGGTACGATAACACCTTGCACGCCAATGGACGTTCCCATTAGAAACTTTGTAAAAGGTAAAATAAAGAATAATAGAATGATAAATGGAAGAGAGCGAATGATATTAATAATTGTATTAAGAATAGGATAGATGATTTTATTTTCACGCTGCCCACCAGGTCTCGTTAAAACAAGTGTGACGCCAAGTGGCAGTGCAATAAGGATAGAGATGAGTAATGAAATAGATGTCATTTGAAAGGTTTGGATTGTGGCTTCCCATATGACTTTACCCCATTCATCCAAAAAGGGCTTGTTTCCCATAATCTGTTCTACCTCCTTCTACGATGATTCCTTGCTCTTGTAAAAATGATAAAGCACGTTGGATTTCATTTTGTCCCCCTTGCATGTGAACGACTAGTTTCCCATATGCTTCATGTTTTAACTGCGTAATATTACCGGATAAAATATTCGGATACACTTGGAAACGTTTTGTGGCAACGGCTAAGGCAGGTTCCCCTGAAGTAGTGCCAATAAACGAAAGTGTTACAATTTCTCCAGTACTTTGTAGTTCTTTCTGTACCTCTTCTGGAATTTTCGCTGCAAATGCGCTATTTACAAATTTCTTTGTTGTTACATGTTGTGGGTTTGTGAAAATATCTTTTACAGTCCCACTTTCGACTACAGATCCATGTTCCATAACAGCAACGCGGTCACATATACGCTGGATGACATTCATTTCATGTGTAATGAGTAAAATCGTAATTCCGATTTCTTCGTTAATCTTTAATAGCAAATCAAGGATAGAATCGGTTGTTTCTGGATCTAATGCGCTCGTTGCTTCATCACTTAATAACACTTCAGGTTCATGTGATAGCGCACGAGCAATTGCAACACGCTGTTTTTGCCCACCAGAAAGTTCGCTTGGATACGCATCTTTTCGATTAAAAAGATCGACAATGCGTAAATACTTTTCTACTCTTTTTTCAATTTCTGCTTTTGGAATGCCAGTAAGCCGTAACGGTAATGCGATATTTTCATAAACGGTAACAGTTTTAAGTAAATTGAATCCTTGGAAGATCATTCCGATTTTTTGTCTCGCTTTTGCGAGTTCTTTTGTCGATAACGTTGTTAAGTCTTGTTCGTTTACAATGATATTTCCTGTCGTTGGTTTTTCTAATAAATTTACACATCGAATCAATGTACTTTTACCAGCGCCACTATACCCAATGATTCCAAATACCTCGCCTTTTTCTACTTTAAGGGAAGTAGACTTAAGAGCCTCAACATTCCCTTTTTTTGTTGTAAATACTTTGGATATGTTTTTTAATTCAATCATTATCGTCAGCTCCTACCAAGATGGTAAAACTGAACCATCAAATTTTTTCTCGATAAACTTTTTTACTTCTTTAGATTGATAAGCTTTCTTTAATTTGTTTACAACAGCATCATCTTTATTTTCAGTACGAACAACGACCCAGTTCACATATGGTGAATCTTTTCCTTCGCGGAAAATAGAATCTTTCGCCGGACTTAATTTTGCACCTAATGCAAAGTTTGTGTTAATTGCAGCTGCTTTCACTTCACTTAGTTGCGTTGGTAATTGAGATGCCTCTAATTCGACAATCTTTAATTTTTTGGGATTTTCAATTACATCTTTTGCAGTCGCTTTTTCTGTAGCCTTTGGATCAACTTTTAAAACCCCTGCTTTTTCAAATAATTTTAAAGCTCGAAGTTCATTCGTTGGGTCATTTGGTACAGCAATTGCATCGCCCTCTTTTAAGTCTTTTACATCTTTTATATCTTTAGAATATACGCCCATAGGGAATGTTACTGTTGAAAATACTTCAGCTAATTTCATATTGCGTTCAGCTTTAAATACATCTAAATACGATTTCGTTTGGTAGCTATTTACATCAAGGCTTTTTTCATCTAATGATACGTTTGGCGCTACATAATCATTAAATACTTTTATATCAATTTCGAGACCATCTTTTGCTGCAACTTCTTTTACCTTTTCAAAAATTTGTTCATGTGGTCCACCTGTTACACCGACAGTAATCTTTTTCTCGTCTAATGCTTTTACCTCTTTATCTGAACTCACGCTACATGCGCCTAATAACAATACTGCTCCGCTTACGATGCTTAATAATACCTTTTTCATCTATAAATCCCCCTTCATATACATTCCAAAATAAAAAGCACCTCCCAAAAATAAGAGAGGTGCCGAATAGACGAAATAGATTCCTCTCTTATCTTCCAAAACGAAAACTCGTTTTGCAGGAATTAGCACCTTAGCTTATACGTCATAAGCTCGGTTGCCGGGCATCATCGGGCCAGTCCCTCCGCCACTCTTGATAAGAGTATGTGTATGTAGTTTTGAATATGGTACTAATAGTAAATCGTACAAAAAAAATTGTCAATGGTATTTTCAGAATATATTTTATTTTAAGGTAATCGAAACGTTCCCCTTTTTATGTCCTTTTTCTACATATATATGAGCTTCAGCAATTTCTTCTAATCGGTAAGTTCTATCAATAACAGGTTTTAGCTTTTCTGTTTCAGCTAGTTGTTTTAGTAGGTTCATATCTTCTTTACTGACCTTTGCCATCATTCCGTTCACAGATACATATTTTCCATTAGGCATTAATGCATCTGTACAAAGAGACTTTTTATATTTTCCAACTGCATCAAATATAATATCGTAGTGCTCGCCCTGCTTAGTAAAATCTTCTTTCATATAATCAATTACGTTGTCTGCCCCTAAAGCTGTTACTAAATCGAAATTCGAACTACTACAAATGGCTGTGACAGTCGCCCCGAAGTATTTAGCAAGTTGTACGGCAGCTGTCCCTACTGACCCAGAGGCGCCGTATATAAGTACTCGTTGTCCTTTTTTAATCTGTCCTTTTCTAAGGAAGTGCAATGCTGAAGTTCCGCCAAAAGGAATAACAGCAGCTTCTTCATATGTCACATTGGTAGGTTTTAATGCTATTAATCCACTTTCATGCACGCATGTGTATTCCGCATAACCACCAAGGTTTAGTTCTGTTAATGCAAAAACTTGATCTCCTTTTTTAAATTGTGTTACATCTGTTCCAATGTCTTCGATTTCACCGGATAACTCTACGCCAAGTATAGGTTTTCTCGGTTTTCTGAAACCTAATATGATCCGCATAGGAATCCAAAATAAGAGGGGGCTATTAAAGCCACGTATTCTACAATCTCCAGTCGATACACTTGTTGCGTGAATTTTAACTAATACTTCATTTTTTTTAGGTTTAGGCTTTTCTACATTTTGAAGCTGGAGAACATTAGGTGGTCCGTACTTTGTACAAATAATCGCTTTCATAATGACCTCCTGAAATGAGTTGTTATTATTTACATCATATTTAAAATTTTTCTCAAACATGTTGTTATATAGGAAATAAATTTAAAGATAAATATTACGAATTATATAGATTTAATAGGAAAAGAGATGATATTATTTTGGGGAAGGAGGGGACGTTATGAAAAAACTTATTTTAATTTCAAGTTTAGTACTTGCAGTCGGTCTAGGAGTAGGGTGTAGTAATGAGAAAACAAAAAAGACTGATGAACCGAAAAAAGAAGCTGTGCAGAAAGAAAAGGAATTAACAGCGAAGGATGTTTTCAATAAAGCGAATGAAGCTTTTAAAAACGAAGAAAATGTAACGATGACATATGATGTGGGAATAAAGGCTGAAGGAACAGAGATGAATGTAATAAAGGCCAAAATGCAACTAGAGCCGAAGAAAAAAAATTCTCGTTCTGAAATGAATGTTTCTGGTACAGAGGTTGTTGTTTATGATGTGGGTGGCAAAATTGCTGGTCAGTTGAAAAATCCTAATACGGGTGAAGTTATGTCTGTACCAGAGGAACAATTAAATGCTAACGGAATGAACGCGACTCAAGGAATGGTAGATAATTTAGAGATTCCATCGGAAATTTTAAATAAAGTGAAGATGGAGAAAAGTGGAGATAATTATAAGCTGAAGTTTGCATTAAAAGGGCAAGAGACAGAGAGTATGCTAGCTAGTATGGATGAAAAGCAGAAAAAAATGCTACAAGGCCAAAATGCAAAGATAGAAGAAATAGATGGGGAATATATTATTACAAAAGATTTTAAATATGAATCAGCAAAGATAGATATGGTTATGAGTAGCAATGGTGAGGATAAAGCGCACATTATTACGGATGCAAAGTTTACATCGTATGATAAATTTGATCCAATACAATTGCCAGCAGCAAAGTAATCACTGTCAAGAGAGGTACCTGAAAGAACGGGTATCTCTTTTTGTTGCTAATAAGGAGAGTGTCCTTTGAAAAAAAGAAAGATAGCAGTGGTCATTGTCACATATACGGTTTTGCTTGCAACGTCTGTACATACGTATAAAAAACAAATTGATCATCCTATTATGAGTGATGTAGGTAAATTGCTTCCGACAAAAATAAAACGTGTTGAAAGTGCTACGGAAGAGCACTCGTTAATAAAATTAGTGCGAGATGCAAAAGTTTCAGGAGAGAAAATTTCCATTGCAGGCATGCAACATAGCCAAGGAGGACAGACATATTATCCGAATGGCACGATGCTCGATATGAAAGGATATAATAAAATATTAGAATTTGATCCAGAGAAGAAGCGGATTACAGTTCAAAGTGGTGTCACGTGGAATGATATTCAGAAGAAAATAAATCCTTATGGCCTTGCGGTACAGGTCATGCAGTCTCAAAATATTTTTACTGTTGGTGGTTCATTAAGTGTGAATGTACATGGGCGTGATATTCGTCATGAGGCACTAATTGATACAGTAGAGTCATTCAGATTGTTAATGGCAGATGGCACGGTGCGTAATGTAAGTAGAGAAGAAAATGCAGAGTTATTTCCATATGTCATTGGGGGTTACGGTTTATTTGGAGTTATTTTAGATGTGACGCTGAAGTTAACAGATGATGAATTATATGAAATGCACACGAGAATGATAGATTATAAAGAATACGCATCTTATTTCAAAGAGAAAGTGAAAAGAGATGAGAATGTTCGTATGCACTTAGCGCGTATTTCTGTTGCTCCAAATTCATTTTTAAAAGAGATGTATGTGACAAATTATACTTTGGTACAAAATCAAAATATGAGAGAAGAGTACAGTGAATTAAAGGAAGAAAATATTATAGCTGCACCGAAATTTTTACTTGGGTTATCACGTTATAGTGATTGGGGAAAGAATACATTTTGGGATATACAAAGAGGTTATTTTGAACGTACAGATGGAAAGTATGAGACGCGTAATAACGTTATGAGATCAGATAGTGCTTTTATGGAATATGAAAATCCAAATAGGACCGAAGTGTTACAAGAATACTTTGTGCCTATAGATGCTTTCACAGAGTATATAGATGATTTACGTAACGTATTAAATGAAGAAGAGTTTAATTTACTCAACATTACGATTCGTTACGTGGAAAAGAATGAAAATGCAGTTTTGTCCTATGCGAAAGATGATATGTTTGCGCTGGTTCTTTTGATTAACCAGGGACGCTCAGAGAGTGAGATAAAGAAAACAGAGGATGTCATTCGAAAGATGATTGATGTTACTTTAAAGCATAATGGTAGTTACTATTTGCCATATTATTCTTATCCAACGAAAGAGCAGTTAAAGAGGGCATATCCTCGCATTGAAGAATTTCTCAAGAAAAAGAAGGAAGTAGATTCAGAAGAGAGATTTGTGAATTTATTTTATAGGGAGTATACGAAATGACATATAGAAGATTTGTGGCTTCGCAAAGTATCATCATGATGGCAGGAAGTATGGTATTTCCTTTTTATATATTATTGCTTCGAAACGTTGGAAATAGCTTCTCGCAATTTGGCTGGGCGTATGGCTTATTTGCTTTAACATCAGCACTTGTATATCCACTAGTGGGAAAGGTATCTGATCAAGTAGGTGATAAAAAATTATTAATCATATACGCTTGGTCCATGGCAATCTTAATGCTTTGCTTTCCAATTGCCACGGAAGTTTGGCATGTGTATATTCTTCAAATTGTAATGGGTGTTTTAGGTGCTGTGCAGCGTAATACTGAGAAGACTTCGTTAGCACGAAAGGTTGCGCAGGAAAAGGCTGGTTATGAGATTGGAAAATACCATGTGTGGACATCCATTGGCGGAGCAGTAGCGGTTATTGCCACGGGATATTTAGTAGATTTCTTTACGATTGGTACAATTTTTTATATTGCATCTATTCTATATGTAGTGAGCGGGATTGTATTAAGTAGTAAAAAAATATAACTATTCCTATTTTCACCTTAATACCCTTTATTTGTTATACTAAAAGGGAATACAAAAGAAAAGGGGACAGTGCCTTTGATGAAATTTGTAGTTTTAGCTATTCTTACTTTGTTTTTGATTCCATGGACAAGAAGTAGTAGTAAGCTTCGAGCGGTGGATAAGAAGGGAGATAAGAAGGTTGTAAAGGGTAAGAAATCATCTATTTTAGTTATTCCTGTTTTATTTTGGATAGGTATTGCAATCTATGAATACTTTTGGCTAATTGATGATCGAGTAGATTCGATTCTTACTCATTATTCTGTTGCAGTAGCAATTTTAATTGGGCTTGTTTTATTTTCACAAGATCAAATAGGTAAATTAGAAGGTACGTTAAAAGGACTTCTAATGTTTATTTTACTCGCAAGTTACGGTTACTTTGGTTATTTGCACGATATAGTAATCTCGCAAAAGAAATATGATTCTGTTGTTAAGGTAGAGAAAGATATTTCAGAGCCATTTACTGAAAATGACCAGCCGTTTACAGTGCCGCCAAAGACAGCGGAGAATAAGATGAAAAAAGTATTTGGTGATATTCCGAAAGTAGCTTATTTTGAGCTAGGAGAATTAACGCCACAAATGGTAAACGGCGAAGCTTTATATGTAGCGCCGATTGAAGTTTCAGGATTTTTTAAAGCGCGTAAAGCTGAGACAATTCCAGGGTATGTAACGATGTCAGGTACGAATCCTGATGCGGAAGCGAAACTGCACCTCGGTTATAAAATGAAATATGTGCCAAGCATGTTTTTTGGTAATAATTTAGAGCGTGTGGTAAGGCAAGCAGAACCAGATTTAATCTTTAAAGGAAAACCTAAATTTGAGGTTGATGATAAAGGGAAACCATATTATACAATGACGTATGGTGAATTTATTTCAGGAAGATCTGGATTTGAGGTAGAAGGTGTTGTCGTAGTAGACGCACAAACAGGTGAAGTGAAAAGGTATGATAAAGGAAAGGCACCTAAATTTGTTGATGGTGTATTAAATCATGAGACTGCATCTACGTTAAATACGTACTTTGGTAAATATATTCACGGATTTTGGAATACGAAATTTTCGCAAACTGATATGAAGATTCCGACTGAGTGGGGAACGAAAGAAGGCGTGACCCCGATCTTTGGTAAAGATGGAACACTGTATTATTTTACAGACTTTACTTCTCCAAAAGAAGGAGTAGATTCAGCCCTAGGCTATTCATTAGTAGATGCACGCACAGGCGAGCTATATTACTATAATGGAAAAGAAGTAAAGGGGATTATGGATGGTTCAGCAGCTACAGAAGTAGTGGATAATTCCTTTAAGAGAGAGAAATGGCATGGGACAATGCCTGTCATTTATAACGTATACGGTAAACCAGCTTGGATTATTCCGGTTGTTGATGACGGAGGCCTAGTACGTGCACATACAGTTGTTTATGCTGCTAATGCAAAAATATTTGCGACAGGTTCTTCGCAGAAAGAAGCGCTTGAGAATTATAAAAACGTAATGAGCGGTAATGGTGATACCTTTAGACCAACCTCAACAGGAAAAGAAGCGCAAAAAGAAGGTATTGTACAACGTGTATATAAAGAGAAATCAGGTGAAAATACAATCGTGTACGTACTTTTAGAGAATGAACAAAAGGTATTTATGATACCGGTGAAGAAATTCCCGTATGCTATGTTTACAGAAGTAGGAGACCCAATTCAAATTACATATTTAGATACAGGAGAGACGATGGCCTCGGTATCTAAATTTACGAATAGCAATGTTAAAAAGTAAAGCGATAGAATTTCTATCGCTTTTTTTACATTATGAAAGAGGAAAATGCGCTGTACTTGACGTATGTTTATGATGTAACTATAATTGTTACGATTCAGTGTGTATAGGAAAGGGTGAATTGAAAAAGTGAATGAAGTTAATCACGAAATATATAAACCTGTAAAGGCAAACAGGTTATGGATGATTCTTGTATTAGGAACACTTACGGCGATTGGGCCATTATCTATTGATATGTATTTGCCTTCATTACCGAAGTTAACGGATGACTTGCAAACAGGTGCATCCCTAGCGCAGCTTACATTAACAGCTTGTTTGCTTGGGCTGTCAGTAGGACAATTATTTGTTGGCTCAATTAGTGATATTTACGGAAGACGCAAACCACTTATTATTGCTCTTATTATTTACGTTGCTTCTTCTTTACTTTGTGCTGTTGCGCCATCTATTTGGACATTGGTGTTATTGCGCTTCCTACAAGGAGCTTCAGGATCAGCCGGGATTGTTATATCACGTGCAATGGTACGTGATATGTACTCAGGTTCTGAAATGACGAAGTTTTTCTCACTGCTTATGTTAGTAAACGGAGCAGCACCTATTTTGGCACCAATTATTGGAGGGCAATTGTTACAGTTTACAACGTGGCGCGGTGTTTTCATCGTTCTTGGAGCAATTAGCGTATTCATGTTAATCTCAGCTACTTTTGTATTGCGTGAAACATTACCTCCTGAAGAAAGAGAAACGGGTGGTTTGTCAGGGACTTTGGCGACGTACGGAAAATTGTTAAAGGACCGTCTATTTATGGGATATGCATTGTCACAAGGATTAGTAACAGCGGCAATGTTTGCATACATTTCGGGCTCACCATTTGTGTTGCAGAACATATACGGAGCATCACCACAGCAATTTAGTTTATTCTTTGCGATTAACGGCATCGGTATTATTATTGCTAGTCAGGTAACGGGGCGTTTAGCGGGGAAAGTGAATGAGAAGACATTATTTATTGCTGGTATTATTATCGCAGCTGTTGGTGGCCTATCTTTATTACTGACAATCGTACTAGGAATAGGTTTAATTGGTGTTTTATGTTCGTTATTCCTTGTCGTATCAAGTGTCGGGGTTGTATCAACAACTGGGTTCTCATTAGCGATGAGAAATCAGAAACAAGCTGCAGGAACAGCATCAGCTTTATTAGGTTTATTACAGTTTATTTCAGGAGCTCTTGTTGCTCCGCTAGTAGGTATCGGTGGAAGTAATACAGCATTACCGATGGGTGTTGTTATTGCGCTTTGTGAAGTAGGAGCAGTGTTATGTTATCTATTTATGGCCAGAAGAAGTGAGAAGCAGTTTGAACTGCAGCAAAAACAAAATCTAGAGGCTTAACAAAAAAGAACTGATTCAAAGGGAATGTTTGAATCAGTTCTTTTTTTCATTTTTTTGAAATACCTCATACATATTATTCATGATCGTATCATATAAAACAGCAAGTTTATCCCACACCCAGCGATTACTATCGACCTCTTTTTCCCCGCAGTCGATAATATCGGTATGGCCGGTAATTTTATATGCTTTTTTAACGATAATAGGAGTAATTTTCGGTATACGTGGGATTTCTTTTAAGATATCTGCGAAGTTTCCAATGTAGACATGACCGATGATTTCGATTGTTAATGATTTATCCGATATATTTAGCACGGTATGAAATTGATTTGTATGTTGTTGTTTTAAATATTGGGCTAACTTAAATGGAGCATGCTTCTTCTTTAATACGCGGCGAAGGCTCTCTGTATTTTCGATATGAAGTGATTTTTCGCGAATAAGGACACGAATATCTTCTCCCATAAAAGGCGTTGTGTTGTACATAGATGATTCTCCTTAAAAACTTACATATGTTTGCGTTATGCATATGTAAGTCTAGCATGGTTTGTTCTTTATGTGTGCTTACAGTTTTGTAAGGTGATGTAGTAAAGCATTGCAAAAGTTATTTGTATAAAGTGACGATACTGTGACAAACATGTTGGTATATATATTACGATGTCGTCTTAAGTGTAAAAAGTAGGATGTTCTCGGTATAATAACAAGTGGAGATAAAAGAAACTATAATGAGTAGTAGTTGTAGATAAAAGGAGAAGAAGAGATGAAGAAGGTTTTAGGTATTGCTGTAATGGGAAGTATGATCCTTCTAGCAGGATGTGATGGAAATAAAGATACGAAAGAACCGAAAGAAAAGATAGAGCAATCTACAGAACAAACAGAAGAGATGAAAGAATACCGTGCAGTACATGAAAAATACGATATAAAAATGAATAAAGAAATTAATAACGCACTGCAGCTATTTGAAGTGGCAAAGGAAAAGGGCGGTAAGGAAATAACGAAGGCTACATATAAAGAAGATGTGCAAAAGGTAACAACGAGCATGTTAGAAGATATTGATAATATACGTAAAGAAATTCGTGTTCCGAAGTCGAAAGAGCAAGAACATGAGGTATATGTTGGTTTCTTAAATGAATCGGAACAAGCAATGAAAAAATTACAGAAGTTAGCTAAAGAAGAAGATTCATCGTTGATTCGTGATATAGAAATTAATTTTGCAACAGCATCGACATACTATAAACGTTTTCAAGCAGAAACGAAAAAATAACCTTGCCTGTGCAAGGTTATTTTTTCTTCTTGCCATCTCCGTCTTCATCCTCGGATACTAATACCTTCTGTTCTTCGTAAAATTCGGAAATAGTTTGCCCGGTAATATTATCGAAAGGGGTATAAAAAGAAGTAATACTTTTCTTTTTAATAAAGAGTTTATAGAAGCCAATGATGACAAGTATAACGATTGTTAAGGGGAATCCTATAGTAGCAAGAAGTAAGGGGTCCATCTTATAACTCCTTTATCATCATTTCTTTTTATGATAAGCCGAAAACTGTAATTTCGATAAAAGGATTAAAAACTGATTTTTATAAATTTATCCAATTCGATTGACTTTTTAATTTTTCAGAATTATAATTCGAAATATACAATTTGAACCAAATAATAATATAGCAATTTACTTATCCAGAGAGGTAGAGGGACTGGCCCTATGACACCTCAGCAGCGGGTTCTGTAATAGGAACACCGTGCTAATTCCAGCAAGCAAGTCTTGAAAGATAAGTGATGGGCCTTTGTTTATTAAGCCTTGATCTTATTTTTTAAGATCAAGGCTTTTTGTATTCTAAAAAGAGAAAAGGGAGTAATTGAAAAAGTACGTTCATAAAACAAAGTAAATATATGTGTTTAGGGGGTTATTAGAGTGTATGTAATTAAAAAATTATCGGTTATGGTGTTCACACTATGGGTTATTACGACAGTGACATTTCTAATTATGCATATTATTCCGGGAGATCCATTTTCATCAGATGCAAAAATCTTTCCTGAAGAAGTGATCCAAAACATGAGAGCGAAGTATCACCTTGATGAACCGTTATGGAATCAATATGTTGCTTATTTAGACGGTGTAGTTCATTTTGATTTTGGTGAGTCTGTTCAATCAACTGGACAAGGGGTATCAGAAATTATAACAACTGGCTTTGGTCCATCGGCAATTATTGGTCTACAAGCACTTGTTATTTCGTTGTTAGTAGGAATTGCGGCAGGGACATTTGCTGCTCTATATCATGGAAAAGTAATTGACTATAGTCTGAGTTTACTTGCAATTCTCGGTATTTCTATTCCAAGTTTTATTTTAGCACCACTATTTATACAAGTATTCGCTATCCAATTTGAGCTTTTACCAGTAGCTTCTTGGGGAACATTCGAACATACGGTATTGCCATCCTTTGCATTAGCGTTAGGGCCAATCGCGGTTATTACGAGGTTTGTTCGTTCTAATATGATTGAAGTACTGCAGAGTGATTATATTAAGCTAGCAAGAGCAAAAGGTATACCAATTAAGAAGATTATTATAAGACATGCTCTTCGAAATGCGATTGTTCCAGTACTTACATTTGTGGGACCGTTAATGGCTGGACTTTTAACAGGGACTTTCGTTATTGAAAAAATCTTTTCAATTCCTGGCCTAGGAAAATATTTTGTAGATAGTATTTTTAACCGAGACTATCCGGTGATTATGGGAACAACGATTTTCTATAGTGCATTATTAATTGCTTGTATTTTCATTACAGATATTATTCACCGCATTGTTGATCCGCGTATTCGTTCTATTACATAAGGAGGGGGGATATTTAAATGGGAGCTTATGAAATTAATGAACAGTTATTAACGAAAGAAGAGAAAAAAGAATTAACGATAAATAAAAATCAGCAAACGATTAGCAGAAAGAAAGAAGTGTTTCGTAAGTTTATATCGAATCCAATCGCAGTTTTAGGAACAGTGACGTTATTGCTAATTATTGTTTTCTCGCTTATTGGCGAAAGTTTAACTTCATTTACTGCGAGTGAACAAGTAAAAGAGGCAACAAATTTACCGCCGAGTAGTGAACATTGGTTTGGAACAGATGATCTAGGAAGAGATATTTGGGCACGTACTTGGGCTGGTGGGAAGATTTCACTAACAGTTGGATTAGTAGCAGCTGCCCTCGATATAGGGCTTGGTGTACTGATTGGTGGATTTAGTGGATATGTGAGAGGGCGTAATCGCCTTGGAACGTTAATTGATGAGTGGATTATAAGGGGAATTGAAGTATTATATGGCATCCCATATTTGTTAATTGTTATTTTACTATTAATTGTTATGAAACCAGGTCTTTTCACCATTATTATCGCCCTTGCATTAACGGGATGGATTGGAATGGCTCGTCTCATTCGAGCACAAGTATTGTCTTTAAAACAACGAGAGTTTGTTATTGCAGCAGAGCGATTAGGTACATCACATATGAAAATTATATATGGGCATTTAATTCCGAATTTAACAGGGATTATTATCGTAAATTTATCATTTACAATTCCAGCAGCTATTTTTTCAGAATCATTTTTAAGCTTTATAGGACTTGGAGTACAATCACCAGCGGCAAGTTGGGGGACGATGACGAATGATGCACTCGGGACATTATTGAGCGGAGAATGGTGGCAGTTATTTTTCCCGGCAATCATGATTGCACTCATTATGTTCGCATTTAATGCAATTGGTGATGGTTTGCAAGATGCAATTGATCCGAAAATCGTCAAACGGAATCGAAAGGAGAAAAAACATGGCACAAATCTTATCTTTAGAAAACGTAACGTTAGCCGTTGAAAAAGAGAATAGTAAGCAAGCGATTGTGAAACATGTTTCCTTTTCTATTAACGAAGGTGAAATAGTTGCACTTGTAGGAGAAAGTGGTTCAGGAAAAAGTGTTACAGCACAATCTATTATCGGACTAAATCAAGAATCAATTCATATCGATGATGGAAATATAGCTTTCCAAGCAAAGGAATTAACGAATTTACAAGAGTCAGAATGGAATCAAATTCGTGGAAAAGATATTTCCTTTATATTCCAAGATCCGCTTTCATCTTTAAACCCAACGATGAAGGTAGGCAAACAAATTACAGAAGTAGTTTTGCAACATGAGAAAAAATCGAAAAGAGAAGCAAAGGAAATTGCGATTAACTTGTTAACAGATTTAGGGATACATGAAGCAGAGAAACGCTTTGAACAGTACCCACATCAATTAAGCGGAGGTATGAGGCAGCGTATTTGTTTAGCAATTGCGTTTGCTTGTCATCCAAAGCTTGTAATTGCAGATGAGCCGACAACAGCGTTAGATGTAACGATTCAGAAACAAATTATGGGGCTATTAAAAGAAAGAAAAGAAAAACAAAATACGAGTATTTTATTAATTACACATGATTTGGCACTTGTACGTGAAGTAGCTGATCGAGTAGTTGTTATGTACGGGGGACGTGTCGTTGAAAAAGGAACGATACAGGAGGTAATAGGTTCTCCTAAACATCCATATACGAAAAGTTTATTACAAGCAATTCCGAATATGGATGATTCCGAAAAGGTATTACGTGCTATAGAAGGAACGACACCTTCCATTGAAACATTAAATAGCTTCGGTTGTCCTTTTGTAAATCGTTGTTCAGTAGCGATAAAAGAATGTATTCATCGTTTTCCAGAGAGAACCACATATTCTAAGGAGCATAGTTCACATTGTTGGCAACATGTTCTAGAGCATAATAAAGCGAAATCAAAAGAGAAGGTGAATGCCTCATGACGACAGATTTAATTACTGTAAAGCAAGTAACGAAAACGTATGGAAGTAAAAGTAAAGAAATCACAGCGTTAAAAGACATATCACTTTCTATCCCGAAAGGAACAACACTTGGCATTATTGGTAAAAGTGGTTCAGGAAAAACAACACTTGGAAAGCTCATAGCAGGGATTGAGAGTCCAACGTCTGGTGAAATTAATTATAACGGTCAAGTCGTTCACAAGCTGAAATCAGCTCATAAGCGAGATTTTTTACAGAAAGTACAGTTCATTTTTCAAGATTCCACAGCAGCATTAAATCCGCGCTGGAAAGTACGCGATAGCGTAACGGAAGGTTATATTTCATTCGGTTTAGGTGATAAAGGATTGAAGGATAAAGTAGCAGGTGATGCGCTAGAACGTGTTGGATTAGATAGAAGATATATTGATCGATATCCGCATGAATTTAGCGGAGGACAACGTCAACGTATCGCTATTGCAAGAGCGTTATTGTGTGAGCCAGAAGTATTGATCCTTGATGAACCAATTTCAGCATTAGATGTTTCATTGCAAATTCAAATTGTACATCTGCTGCAAAAAATTCAAAAGGAACAAGGCTATACATATTTATTTATCGCACATGATTTGCCGATGGTTCACTATTTATGTGAAAAAGTGGCTGTCTTATATAAAGGAGAACTTGTTGAATTTGGAAATACGGACGAAGTGTTCCGTAATCCACAACATTCTTATACAAAAACATTGTTAGCATCAACACCAAAAATTTCGGGTTAAAGGAGAATGTAGGATGAAGAAGTTTTTACTGTTTATCATTATGACTGTTTTAGCGATTACTTCGGTCGCTTGTGGTAAGAAAGAGACGCAAAAGGCGAGTGCTGGTAAGGGAGAAGGCGATCGATTAGTAACGAATATTAGTAGTGATCCATACACACTTGATTCTGCTATTGCAACAGATAGCACGTCAGGTTATATAATTGGGCAGTTGTTTTCAAGTTTATATACGCAAGATAGTGATGGGAAATATCAAAATGAATTAGCAGAGAAAGAAGAGGTAAATGCTGATGGAACTGAATATACAATCCATTTGAAGAAAGATATTAAATGGTCAGATGGCTCTCCTATTACGGCAAATGATTTTGAATTTGCATGGAAGCGATTATTAAATCCGAAAACGGGTTCTATGAATGCGACAGAAATGTATTTCATTAAAGGGGCAGAGGCATATAATACTGGAAAAGGTGAAGAGGGACAAGTTGGTATTCAAGTCGTTGATCCTCAAACATTAAAGGTAACTCTTGAACATCCAGTTGCTTCTATTAAACAAAAATTAGCAAGCTCATTATTTATTCCATTAGCTAAAAAGTCGATTGATGATAATAATAAATTAAAAACAGATCCAAAAGAGCTAATTACGAATGGACCATTCCAGTTAAAAGAGTGGAAGCATAACCAGGCTATTACAGTACAAAAAAATAAAGAATACTACGATAAAAAGGTAACTCTAAAAGAAATTGAGTTTCGTATTATTCCAGACTCTAAAACAGCGTATCAATTATTTAAATCAAAAGAATTAGATTTACTAAGTGGTTTACCACAAGAGATGATTGAAAAAGAAAAAGGAAATAAAGAATATAAGCGTGTTGCAGGATTTTCATCTTATATTTATTCGTTTAACGTAGAAAAAGAGCCGTTTACAAATGCGAAGGTACGTAAAGCATTTTCATTAGCGGTTGATCGTAAATTTATCGTTGAAAAACTGTATAAAAATAATGCGCAAGAAGCATATGCATTCGTTCCAGAAGGAGCAAAAACACAAAGTGGTCGTGATTTTCGTAAAGAAAAAGGTGATTACGTTAAATTTGATCCAGCAGAAGCGAAAAAATTATTAGAAGAAGGTATGAAAGAACAAGGGTGGTCTACATTACCTGAAGTAACATTAAAATTCACTACAGATACACAACATAAAAAAGTAGCAGAAGCAATGCAAGAAATGTTTAAGAAAAATCTTGGCGTAGATATTAAATTAGAAAATAAAGAGTGGAAGAGTTACATCGACACATACAAGCAAAGTGATTTCCAATTAGCTTATATGGGATGGGGCGGCTCTTTATTAGATCCAATTACTAAACTAGATTTATATGCAGGTGATGGTCCGAATAACTATGCAAAATGGCATAATAAAGAATTTGACGCTTTAGTAAAAGAAGCAAAAGTTGAACAAAACGAAGATAAGCGTTTTGACTTATTGCATAAAGCGGAAGATATTATGTTTACAGATTCACCATTAATCCCAATTATTTTCCCAAGTGCTTCATATTTACAAAAACCATCAGTATCTGGTGTTCAGTTCATTATCGGTTCTAGTCCAGAACTAAGATACGCAAAAATTAAAAAATAAAGAAGTAGGCAATCGCCTACTTCTTTATTTTATTTCTCTTTTATATTCTTTTTTCGTTCCATCAGAGAAGACAACTTCTAAATCGAATTTTTGATAGTCTTTATCAAGTTTGAACACGTTTACTACTTGATCGATTACTTCTTGGTCAGCAGTATCTTTATCAAATTTTAATTCTTGTAGAAGTGGGCTTAATTTTGTGATAGCCTCGTCTCCTGTTAATTTTACATCTGCTTTATGATCTTCAATTTTTGCTTCCATTTTCTTATCAGCTGCTACATTTTTATAGTCTGCTTCGTAGTCTTTCTTTGTATCTTGGTAGTCTGCCTTTAAATCGAATTCATTGAAGTTTAGTTTTAAATCTGCAGGAGCCTCATTTTTTGCTTCTTCAGTCGTCTTTTTATTAGAAGTTGTGTCTTCTTTTGCAGGAGCTTTACATCCTGTTAATGCAGGTACTAGCATAAGAGCTAATAAAACTGATAGTAGAATTCTCATTATAAATTCCTCCTTATGTAAATTCGTTCTATACAAGTTTTTCCCAAAAACATGTAATTATGTATGTGTTGAAAATAAATTATTATCCTGCAGTCACAAGGGCTAATCCGCAATTTAAATCAAAAACGATTTGTATGTATATGGTAAATTGAATTTGTGAGGAGGTACTGAAATGCTTCCTAAAACATATCAAACGATCGGTGAATTATTTCCCGCAACATATGCAGCAAATGGCTATTATACAATAATATTCGGAGGAGTTAGTTTAGAGAGAAATATTATTTCATTATTAGTTATTGTATTGGTTACACAATTAGTAGCAGTGACGACTTTAGCTATAAAAGGAATGGTAAAGGGAAGAAGAAGCTCGGTAGTTAAAGAAGCATAAAATAAAAAGGTATCCTTCAATTGGATACCTTTTATTAGTACTTATTATTTTGCAACTTCTGTCCACTTGTAGTTAAATTCACCGCCGAAGTCAGTCGTTACAAGTCCTTTAATGAAAGAGCGTTGTAAGTAAGAGCGACCTTGTTGGTATAACGGAGCGACAGCACCGTCTTGTAATAAGATTTTTTCAGATTGCTTCATTGCTTCAAAGCGTGCTTTTTCATCACCAGCTAAATCTGTTTTTACTTTATGAATTAGCTCATCGTACTCTTTGTTAGAGTATTTATCGAAGTTATAAGCGCTATCTGTTGTAAATAAATCTAAGAATGTAATTGGATCAGCGAAGTCAGGGCCCCAGCCGTCAATTCCGATTTCATAGTCACCACTTAATAGTAGTTTCAACTGTTGCTTACGTGGTTGTGGTTTTAAGTTCACTGTTAATCCGTCTAAGTTCTTTTCTAATTCACCTTTTAAATATTCACCAGTCTTTTTAGCTAAAGCATTGTCACTTGTTAATAGTTCGATTGTTACTTTGTCAGTACCAAGTTCTTGTTTTGCTTTTTTCCAGTTTTCTTTTGCTGTTTTCACATCATCTTTAACTAGATTTCCATTTTCTTTACGGAAGTCGTTGCCTTCTGGGCTCTTTGCGAATTTCGCAGGAACCATTCCTTCAGCTGGAACCGCGCCGTTATTTAAGATTGTTTCTACGTAAGCTTTTTTATTCATTGCACCGTTAATAGCAAGGCGTGCATGTTGATTTTTTAATGTTTCATTTTTCTGATTTAGTCGTAAGAATTGAATGCCGACTTCAGCGCGTTCTTTGAAGTTTGGATCGCTCTTATATTTATCAACAAACTCTGCAGTTAAAGCAACACGATCAATTTGTCCTGAATCATATAAGTTAACTTCTGTAGACTTATCTTTAACGACATTGAAGTTGATTTCTTCTAATTTTACAGTTTTAGCATCCCAATAGTTAGGGTTCTTCTTTAATTGGAAGCTTTGTTCGTGTTTCCAGTTATCTAATGTGAAAGCACCGTTGTAAATTAAATGATTTGTTTCTAAACCGTATTTATCGCCTTGAGATTTTAAGTAATCTTCATTAATTGGTAAGAATGTTGAAAATGTCGTTAAGCTTAAGAAATAGGGAACAGGACGGTCTAGTTGTACTTCTAACGTTTTATCATCAAGAGCTTTGACACCTAATTGATCAATTGGCAATTGTTTTTGGTTTATTTGTTTTGCATTCTTTATATCGAAGAATAAGAATGCATATTCGGCAGCTGTTTCAGGACTTACGGCACGTTGCCAAGCGAAGGCAAAGTCTTTTGCTGTAACAGGAGTACCGTTTGACCATTTTGAATCACGCAGGTGGAATGTATATTTTGTTTTATCGGGACTAATGTCAACCGACTCAGCAACACCAGGGATAGGTTTATTATCTTCTCCCATTGCATATAAACCTTCAAAAACATTTCGCATTACATTCATGGATTCCCCATCCGTTGCTTTGGCAACATCCATTGTTGGAATTTCTGAAGCAAATGATAAGTTAATTGCTTGTTTATCAGGTGCTTTATCGTTTGCTTTCGCTCCGCTTGTATTATCTTTATTTCCCCCGCAAGCAGTTAGTAATAGACTTGCCCCTAAAACAGATGCAACAACAGGTACAATTTTTTTCTTCATTGTTCGGTCCTCCCTAAATGTGTTGTTCGTAACGTCATAATGTCCATGTCTTGAAGTGTATCTATAGAAGAAGAGAAAACCCATTATAGATATGTGCATGTAGGTAATCAGGTGTTCTATATGTATATACATGTTGAACTATAATCTATCGTTATATCTTTTAACGTAGTGGACGTTATATTTTGATGGTGAAATATTTTGTTTCTTTGATTATTTAGAATATTAACACTGGAAAGAACTATATGTCAATAATAAAAACAGATTGTTAATTTCTTAGAATAATATATTAAAAAAGCAGATTCTCTTGTATGAGAGAATCTACTTTTAATATATTTTGCTAAAAAAACAATTGGTGTGGGCTAATAATAATTGGGGATGAAGAAACCCCAATTATTAAAGTTTCACTTTATTTTTCAATTTTTGCCCATTTGAAGTTTAACTGACCAGCAAAGTCTACTTGCACAATTCCTTTTACGTAAGAACGTTCTAAATAAGATTCTCCTTTTTGATAAAGAGGAGCGATAACAGAGTCTTTAAATAATATTTTCTCTGATTCTAGTAATGCTTCCCAGCGAGCTTTTTCATCACCAGCTAAGGTTGTTTTCACTTTTGCTATTGTTTCATCGAATTCCTTATTAGAGTAATGATCTAAGTTGTAAGGATTATTCGTTGTAAATAGCTCAAGGAATGTGATTGGATCAGCAAAGTCAGGGCTCCAGCCATCAATTCCGATTTCGTAGTCACCTTTTAATAAAAGCGAAACTTGTTGCTTACGCGGCTGCGGTTTTATATTTACTGTTAAGCCATCTAAATTCTTTTCTAGTTGTCCTTTTAAGAATTCACCAGTTTTCTTATCAAGGTCAGCATCACTCGTTAATAATTCTAATGTTATCTTTTCAGAACCAAGCTCTTGTTTAGCTTTTTTCCATAACTCTTGTGCAGATTTTGTATCAACTTTTGTTAAATCGCCGTTTGCAGTACGGAAGTCTTTTCCTTCAGGTCCTTTTGCAAAGTTTTTTGGAACGAGACCAAATGTTGGTGTAGAGCCATCATTTAATAACGTATTTACAAAGGATTTTCTATCAATTGTTTGATCGATTGCTTGGCGTGCAGAAACGTTTTGAAGTACTTTGTTTTGTTGATTCATACGTAAAAATTGTACGCCTACATTTGGACGTTCTTTAAAGTTAGCATCTTTTTTATATTTATCAACGAAGTCAGATGTTAGTTTTATACGATCTAATTGTTTTGACTCGAATAAATTTACTTCTGTTGATTTTTCTTTTACGACGTTAAAATTGATTTCTTCTAGTTTGACAGTATCTTTATCCCAATAGGTAGGGTTCTTCTTAAATTTAAAGCTTTGTTCGTGCTTCCAATCGCTTAGTGTAAAAGCTCCATTGTACAAGATTGTATTATCTTCTAAAGCGTACTTATCACCTTGTGCTTTAAAGAATTCCTCATTAATTGGTAGAAATGTTGGGAACGCTGTTAAGCTAATAAAATAAGGAACAGGACGCTCTAATTCTACCTCAAACGTATGGTCATCAACTGTTTTTACACCAAGTTGGTCGGCTGGAAGTTCTTTGTTGTTAATTTTTGTTGCGTTTTTAATATCAAAGAATAGAAATGCATATTCAGAGGCTGTTGCTGGATCTACGGCCCTTTGCCAAGCGAACACAAAATCTTTAGCTGTAACAGGAGTGCCGTTTGACCATTTTGAATCTCGCAAATGGAATGTGTATTTCGTTTTATCGCCACTTACTTCATGAGATTGTGCAACAGCAGGAACAGGTTTGTTACCTTCACCAAGATTATACAAACCTTCAAATACGTTTCTCATTACTTGACCAGAATCAGTATCTGTAGCACGAGCCGTATCCATTGTTCGTATTTCAGTAGGTGAAGATAAGTTTAAAACCTGTTTACTAGGTGCCTCGTCTTTTGCATTTGCTCCGCTTGCTTCGTTTTTATAACTACCGCAACCAGCTAATAAAATACTTACTCCTACAACTGATGCAATACCGGGTACAAACTTCTTTTTCATTTGATTTTCCTCCTAAATAATTAAGTTTGGATGATGATGAGGGAAATGAAAAATAAAAAATCCCTCTTTTCATATTGAGAAAGAGGGATTTTTACGTACAAGTTATGCACCCGTATATAAACGAAGTCCCTCATTCTATCTTTCAAGCATAAAGCTTGCAGGAAGTGGCACAGTATTCAAAATGAACCTGTTGCCGAGGTTTCAAAGGGCCAGTCCCTCCACCTCTCTTGATACAATGAGTAAACGAATAAATTTTATTAATTTTTGTGTTTCTTTGATAATTCAAAATCTTACACCTTGAATAATGAAGTGTCAACTAAATGAAATATAGTTTAAATTTTCAGTTTTCTTAAACGAAAAAACCACTGCATATGGCAGTGGTTTTTCTACTAGAAGTTAAAGTTATCTGGATCTGGACCAACGCGACGATCTTCATTTAAAGCTTGAATTACTTTCATATCATCAGCACTTAATTCAAAGTCGAAGATGTTTGCATTTTCAATAATGCGATATTCTTTAATTGATTTAGGAATTGTTACAACTTCGTTTTGTAAATCCCAGCGTAAAATAATTTGCGCAGTTGATTTATTATATTTTGTCGCAATTTCTTGTAATGTTGAGTTATCTAATAGTTGGCCCTGCATTAATGGTGACCAAGCTTCAAGCTGGATGTTATGTTCTTTACAGAAAGTATGTAATTCTTCTTGTGCTAAGCGTGGGTGATATTCCACTTGATTGACCATTGGCTTAATTTCAGCAATTTCAAATACGTCTTGTAAGTGGTGAATGTGGAAATTACTCACACCGATAGCACGAACACGGCCATCTTTATAAAGTTTTTCTAGCGCTTTCCATGATTCAGTATATTTCCCTTTTACAGGCCAATGTACTAAATATAAATCTAAATATTCTAGCCCTAATTTTTCTAATGTAGTTTCATATGCTTGAAGTGTTGATTCATAGCCTTGATCGCTATTCCATACTTTTGATGTAATAAATAATTCTTCACGTGAAACACCGGATTCACGGATCGCTTGTCCAACGCCTTCTTCATTTTGATAGATTGCTGCAGTATCGATGCTGCGGTAGCCATTTTTAATTGCTGCTTTTACAGAATCAATTACTTCTGAACCATCTTCTACTTTAAAAACACCTAAACCGAACCAAGGCATTTTCACACCATTATGTAATGTTGTATAGTCTTTTAAATTTGTTAAATTCATATTATTTCCCCCTAGCTTTTTTATTTGTTGCTTCTACTGCTTTTTGAATTGCCTCTGAAAAATTATATTCATATAAAGTTTTGAGACCTTCAGCTGTGGAACCACCTGGTGTTGTTACTTGTTCTCGGAGGTTAGCTGGATTTTGCGTTTGTTCAAGCATAGAAGCAGAGCCAGAAATCATTTGAATGACAAGATGTTTTGCGGTTTCTTCATCGACTCCATAACTTTTTGTTGCTTCAATTAAGCTTTCAGCAAAGTAATAAAGGAAGGCTGGCGCACTTCCAGTAACTGCAGTAAGCTGATGAACTTCTTCTTCGGTGCAAAGCTGTGAAGTACCAATGCCTCTTAAAAGCAGTTGCAGGGTTTCTTGATGCAACTCATTTACTGATTGTCCCATTGTATATAAGGAGATAGACTTTCCAATTTCAGCAGCTGTATTAGGCATAATCCAAGCAACAGGAGTGCCTTTTGGGAGTCTAGCTTCTAAATAAGATGGTCCAATGCCAGCTGCTACTGTTACGACAAGTTGATTTGATATTAACGGAGATAGCTCAGTTAATAACTCTTCATGAGCAGAAGGTGGCATTGCTAAAACAACCGTATCAACAGATGTAATATGCTGCTTCCAATCTGTTGCAGTAGACACATTATATCGATGTTGTAACTGTTTGAGCTTTTCTACGTTACTTCGGTTAGAGACGATAATTTCTTCGATGTATTCTTTGCTTGTTTTGAGTAATCCGGAAAATATAGCTTCTGCCATACGACCGGCGCCAATAAATAAAATTCGATGTTTAGTTGCCATATCCTTTATTCCTTTCTAGTAGAGATATGTTATAAAAACGATATCATTTTTAAGGGAATTTTGTAAAAAGAAAAGACTTATCGTAGGTGGAATGGATAATGAGAAGGCGGAAATTCATGGTAAAGGAAAGGGCTATTACTTTATACGTCATGCTAATATTAGCTGTTATTAATCTCTTTATATGTGTAGCTGGTTTGCTAGAGTGGAAGAGCAATTATAAGGGGCAAGAACATACAAATAATTATATCTAGAAAATAATTAGAATTGAAAAACCCCTGAAGCATATATGCTTCAGGGGTTTACTAATAGAATATAAGATTATGCTTTTGTCATACCAAGTAATACAGCACCGCCGATAATTAAAACACTACCTAGTGCAATAAAGATCAATTGACGTTTTGTTTTCTTTTCACCTAAGAAGACAATCGCACCGAATGTTGAGATAACGATTCCAGTTTGAGATAATGGGAAGCTTGTTGCTACTCCGACACGTGGTAATGAAAGAAGTAAGAATAAGTTTCCAGTTCCCCATAGTAAACCAGATAAAGCATTACGGATTGCATATTTGTTAAATGGTTTATGTTTAGACGTCAGTACAACCGCACCAACAAACATACCAACTGCTTGTGGTAAAATAGCAGACCAACCATCGATATTATACCAACGAATAATAATTACATATACAAGATAGCCGAAAGTAGAAACGATTAAAGTAAGAAGTCCTTTTTTCAATTGTCCTGGTGGCTGAGCATTTTCTTTATCATCTAGTGATGTGAATACAACACCAACTACGATTAATAGGATTGCAATCGTTCCCAGAACAATCGTTGTTGTAGTAGTCCATTCACGGAAAGCGATAACTCCAAAGATAGAAGTTGCAACAAGTTGCATACCAGTAGAAATTGTTACGGTAGTTGAAACACCTAGTTTTTCAACTGTTTTTAATTGGTTTACTTGTCCTAAAGCCCAGAATAAACCTGAAATAAAACCAACAATTAAGACTGTCATTGTTAAAGCTGGTTGAGTAAATACATACATAATTGTTGCGAAGAATAGAGCACCGATTGTCATACCTACCGTTTGGCTATATGCACCACCGCCCATTTTTACGCTTACTAATAAGATGTTTCCCCATGCAATTGCAGGAAGAAGCGCTAATAAAATGTCCATTACAAGACTCCCTTCGGTTTGCTATACCAATATAGTTACATATTGTTCTAACGATCGGTAATGCCCCACTAATAGAGTAGAAGATTACCGATCGCTAAAACAGGATGAAGAATTCACGATATAAATGCGTTTTCATTTCTTCATTTTTTGAAACACCTCCATATAATAACAGGAAATTGCCTATTTTAGAAAGTGAATTCAAATAAAATGTATATTTAAATAAGAGGTAAAATTCAGTTATTTCCCGGTGGTATATTTTATTTCCTAAGAAATAAAGAAGCAGCTTCCAAAAAAGCTGCTTTAAGGGTTAGTAATTCTTTTGTTAATAAGCTGAATACATAGCAGAAATAGGAGTGACATACTAATAGTGATAACCACAAGTGTCCAGGCGAGTTGCATATTACTTGCGTCAATGGCCATGTAAATTGCAGTCGGGATTGTCTGTGTTTTACCAGGGATATTCCCGGCAAACATGAGTGTAGCACCAAACTCACCGAGCGCGCGGACAAAGCTCAAAATCATCCCGCTTAGTAATGCAGGAAATGCGAGCGGAAGTGTAACGTGCAGAAAAACTTGATATTCACTTGCGCCAAGGTCACGAGCACTTTCTTCAATTTGTACATTTGCGATAGAAAATCCCGTTTTCGCTGATTGGTACATAAGCGGAAATGCAACAACTGTAGAAGCGATGATCGCAGCGGTAGATGTGAACATAATAGACTGCTGAAATAATGATTCAACCCACCTTCCGATCGGGCTGTTGTTTCCAAAGATGATAATGAGAAAGAAGCCGATAACAGTTGGTGGAAGTACCATTGGTAATAAAAATATAGTTTCTAATAGTACTTTATATCGCCATGAGGAGCGAGCTAGTGCTCGCCCGACAATCGTCCCTAAAATTGTAACGAGAATAGTGGCACACGCAGCTACTCTTAAAGATAGAAAGACAGGCGATATAATAGCATCAATGCTCATAGTAATTACGACAGGACTGTAAATCCATATTTCTTAAAGATAGATTGTGCATCTTTTGACTGCAAATATTCATAAAATGAAGTCGCCTCTTTCTTATGTTTAGATTCCTTTATAACACCTAAAGGATAGTGGATTGGCTCATGAGAAGTAGCTGCTGCTGTTTCACCAATCTTTACTTTATCTGAAATGAGAGCATCTGTTTTGTATACGATACCAGCATCGATATTCCCTGTTTCTACATATGTTAACACTTGGCGAACATCTTTTGTAAATACGACTTTATTTTGAACATCATTCCAAAGGTTTTCGTGTGTTAGAGAAGCCTTTGCATATTTTCCAGCAGGTACAGATTCAGGTGTACCAAGTGCAATTTTTTTGATTTTCTCATCTTTTAAATCTTGAAATTTTGTAAGAGAACTATCTTTAGGGATGACTAGAACTAGTTCATTTCCAAGAAGATTTTTCCCTTCTTTTTCATTAATGAATCCTTTTTTTACAAGGGTTTGGAATTTATCTTCTGCTGCAGAGAAGAATAAATCAGCAGGTGCACCTTGTTCAATTTGTTGTTGAAGTGCTCCAGAAGCACCGAAGTTAAAAGAAAGTTTAATATTGGGTTCTTTTTCTTTATATTGTTTTTCAATTTCTTTTAATGCATCTTGTAAGCTTGCAGCAGCTGAGATAGTAAGTTCAACTGCTTTTCCTTCTTTAGCAGTTGATTTCTCTTTCTTATCTCCGTTTATACATGCAACACTAAATATAAGAAGAAAAGAAAGTATAAGTGCCCCAATCGAACGTAATGTAAATTTATTCATAAAAAAATCCCCTTTCGTTTTGACACATCTAATTATAACTAAATATAACTAAATATAACTAGTTATAATTGAATATAATTTGAACATATATCTATTTTTAAAAAATAGGAGAAATATTCTTTTCTTTGTTACAATGAAAGAAGAAAGTGAGGAATCGTCTATGGATCATCATTCCTACACAACGGAAGAAGTAGCAAAGCGATTAAAAGTATCAAAATTAACTGTATACGACTTAATTAAAAAAGGAGAACTTCCTTCTTATAGAGTTGGTAGACAGATGCGCATTGATGCAGCAGATTTAGATCAATATATAAAACAAATGAAAACAGGAAAGGTACAAGTTACTCCTGTAAAAAACGATGGTAGTAGTATCTTGAACACGTGTATTATTAGTGGTCAAGAACTAACGTTAGATATGTTAGCTAAACGTATAGAAAATCGTTTGCCAAGTTCTAATGTTTTAAGAGCGTATCAAGGTAGCTTAACAAGTTTAGTGAAAATGTATCAAGGAGAAGGAAGTATCGTTAGTTTGCATTTGTTTGATGGTGAAACGGGTACATATAATGTTCCTTATGTAAAACGCATTTTAGTAGGCCAGCCATGTATTATGATTAATTTATTGTCCAGAAATGTAGGATTTTATGTCCAAAAAGGAAATCCGAAGAAAATAAAGACATGGGCCGACATATCCAGATCCACTATAAAGTTTATAAATCGAGAAAAGGGTTCTGGTATTAGAGTGTTAGTGGATGAACAATTACGAATCCAAAAATTAAATAAAGCTGATATTAGTGGATATGAATGGGAAGAATCGAATCATCTGGGTGTTGCCACGCAAGTTGCAAATGGAAAAGCTGATGTAGGAGTAGGTTCAGAAAAGTTTTCGCAAATTGTAAATGTGGACTTTATTCCAATCATGAAAGAACAGTATGATTTAGTAATTTTGAAGAATAAAGAAAATGAAGAGCTGATTGAAGTCGTGAAAGACATTCTGCAATCGGAAGAATTTCATAATGAATTAAATGCAATTGACGGATATGATATTATGAAAACAGGTCAAATTATATATGAAACAAACTAAAAAGCAGCTTGTCTATAAGACGAGCTGCTTTTTCTATATATAAAGGGGTTTGGGGAAACAAAGTATTAAATAAGACCTTGAGCAAGTGTGTAAATGAAAGCTGTAAGAAGAGTAGCTCCACTTGCAAGTCCGATAAAGTCTGATTTGTTGAAAGTAATGTTGTTCATTATAATCTCTCCTTATTTGTTTAATGTAGTTGCAACAGCTTTTGCATCGACAAGTGCGGATAGCACCATGCCCATTGTATTTAAAAATTTATTTGATTTCATATTGTTCATCATGCGTATCCGCTCCTTTTCGAATTGTTGTTGCCCTGCTTATGTCTTAATTATAGGAAATATGTCCACTTGCAACTATCGAATTAGCTTACGAAAGACTTACACTTTTGTAAGAAAAAAAGACATTCATGTAAGAATGTCTTTCACAGCATATTGATATGATGATGTTCTTCAATTGTTTTTAAAAAACTACGCATTGAATTCGTCATATAGCTATCTTTACGGCGTATGAAAACCGTTGAAATACTGCCGTATTTTTCAGGAATTGCATGACAATGTACCTTACCTGCTTTAGAAAGATGATGGACAGCAGACTGTGGTACGAGTGTAATTCCGAGGCCGAGTGCAACGCTGTTTAATATTGTCTCTAATATATTGAATTCCATAATTCTTTTTGGTAGCAAACCTTCGTCTTTCAGCCATCGTTCTAGTTTGGAACGGTATCCGCATCCTTGGTTAAAAACGAGTAGAGGCGTTGTTGTAAATTCTTCTATATGAAAAGCTTTATTTTGTGTTACAAGCATTAATTTTTCTGTACTAACATCGTATTGTTCGATTAGTGGATGTTTAATAGGACCTGATATAAAGGCACCATCTAATTGATGATCAAGTACTTCTCTAATTAATTCTTCTGTTAGACCCGCTTGTAATGATAAATCGACATTCGGATAGCTTTTATAGTAAGAAGATAAAATGGTAGGCAGTGTACTTACTGTTTCGACTGTACCGATTTTTAATATACCGGAGGGTGTTTCGCTATCTAAAAATACTTGTTTTAGTTCGTCGACATCTTGCAAAATTTTACTAACATAAACGAGCATTTTTCTTCCTTCAGCTGTTAAAGTCATTCCTCGTTTATGGCGGTAGAAGAGTGGGGTTTTTAATTCGTTTTCTAGTTGTTTAATACGTGCAGTTACATTTGATTGTACATAATTTAATTCCTTTGCTGCGCTACTTACACTACCCTGGTCGGCAACGCTTTTAAAGATTTGTAAGTCTCGTAATTCCATTTTGTAATCCCCCTTGATGTTAACTATCATTATAAATGATAGTTAACATCATTTTGAATCATTTTACGTGATATATTTTTTCTTTTACAATTCTCTTTGTGCAAATAGAAAGAAACGGGGGATTGCGGTGAGAAGAGGTCAAATGATAATAGGGGCTTTAGCGTGTTTAATTGCGAGTATGTCATGGGGAGCGATGTTTCCAGTTGCTGATCATGCGCTAGAATACATAGATCCATTTTATTTTTCGCTTATTCGTTATGGAGCAGTGGCGATAATGCTGATTGTATTGTTGTTAATGAAAGAAGGAAAACAGGCATTTCGTTTAGAGGGAAGAGGAAAGTTACTCGTCTTTTTTGGAACGATGGCATTTACAGTATATAATGTCCTCATATTTTTAGGGCAAATGTTAATGGGTAAGTCGGGTGTAATGGTAGCTTCCATTATGGAATCACTTATGCCGATGATTTCTATTTGTATTTTATGGGGATATAAGCATATAAAACCGAAGAAGTATATGATAACGAGTATGGTTATTGCTTTTGTAGGAGCTGTGTTTGTTATTACAAAAGGTGACATGAGTTTCTTTGTAACATTGAAAGATAATATGTTCTCATTAGCATTTATATTTATTGGTGTTGTAGGCTGGGTTATTTATACGATGGGTGGTCAAACGTGTAGTGATTGGTCAACATTACGTTATTCTACGTTGACGTGTGTATTCGGTACGACTGTTACAGGAATTATAACGGTAATTATTACGTCGCTTGGATATGTTTCAGTTCCTAGTGTGGGAACGATTTCTATTGTGAAGTATGATTTGTTATTTATGATGACATTGCCAGGTATTGTAGCGCTACTTGCTTGGAACTACGGTGTGAAAATTTTATCATCCATTAATGGGATTTTATTTATTAATTTTGTACCAATTACGACTTTAGTTATTATGATGATGCAAGGGTATCAGATCACAATGTTTGATATTATAGGGACTGTACTTGTTATTGCAGCACTTATTCGCAATAACGTTTGCCAGAGAAAAGAAGAAAATATAAATAAGAGAGTTTTACAAGAAGAACAATTACGTCAAGCTGTTTAATAGGCAAATGGAGGATTTCACATGTTAGAAAGTTTATTGTTTTTCTTCGCCGTCGGAGTTGCCTGTGAGCTTGCAGCAATTAATCGAAATGGTCGTAAAAAGATAAAACAACAAGCTGAGCTGATACAGCTTTTAAAAGAGTTGAAAGAAAGAAAAAATTAAAAAGACGACCGGGCATAGACGGTCGTCTTTTTCTATATAAAGGGGAAAGGGGACACAAAGTTATACAAGCGTAGCAGCGTAAATGAAAGCAGTAAGAAGAAGAGAGCCGCTAGCTAATCCTAAAAAATCTAATTTGTTAAAAGTAATGTTATTCATAATACATTCTCCTTACTTGTTTAATGTAGAAGCAACAGCTTTTGCATCGAAAAGAGCCGATAATACCATGCCCATTGTATTTAAGAAATTGTTCGTTTTCATTTTGTTCATCATATTAATCGACTCCTTTTCGAATAATTGTTGCCCTGTTTCTGACTTAATTGTATGAAATATAGTAAGAAGTAACTATCGAATTAGCTTACAAGAAAATTACACTTTTGTAAGAATTGAAATTTAACAATTCATTCTTAATTTTATTACCAACTCCTAAAACTTAGTGTTATAATTATTGTAAGAATATGATTATACTTCGGATGTTTAGAAAGGAACGAAACAAATGTATAAACCAATTACATTTTTGTTGAAATATATATTTAAAACAGCTGGGAAAGTAGAAGTACAAGGAAGAGAAAAGCTACCAGAAGGTGGACCGTATGTTGTTGCATGTACACATACAAGTTTTATGGATGTATTAATGTTAGCTACAGGGATGTATCCAACTCAAATTCATTACATGGCCAAGAAAGAATTATTTGAAGGGAAATTCAAAAATTGGTTCTTTAAAAATGTAAATGCATTCCCTGTAGATCGTGCGAATCCAGGACCAAGTACACTTAAAATTCCATCACGTTTATTAAAAGAAGGAAAGGTAGTAGGGATTTTTCCGAGTGGAACAAGATCAGCGGAAGATGTTTCATTAAAAGCGGGTGCTGTGACAATTGCGATGCGTTCTAATGTTCCGTTAGTACCAGCAGCTTATGTTGGTCCATCAAGTGTAAAAGAATTAATAAAGGGAAAAAAGGCACAATTGATTTTTGGAGATCCAATTCAAATTGAGGCTGGAGAACAAATAGATCGAAAAACCGCTATGAAAATGATGACAGATCAATTAAATGAGAAGTTTGAGGAGTTAAAAGAAGCTTTGCAATCAAATCAAAAATAAGAAAAGACGACCGGGCATAGACGGTCGTCTTTTCTATTGCTATTTATAATAAAGGGGAAAGGGGACACAAAGTTATACAAGCGTAGCGGCGTAAATAAAAGCAGTAAGAAGAAGAGAGCCACTAGCTAGTCCTAAAAAATCTAATTTGTTAAAAGTGATGTTATTCATAATATATTCTCCTTACTTGTTTAATGTAGAAGCAGCAGCTTTTGCGTCGATAAGAGCGGAAAATACCATGCCCATTGTATTTAAGAAATTGTTCGTTTTCATTTTGTTCATCATATTAATCCGCTCCTTTTCGAATAGTTGTTACCCTGTTTCTGACTCAATTGTATGAAATGTTGCGGAAAGTAACTATCGAATTAGCTTACAGAAAAATTACACTTTTGTAAGAGAAACGAATGAAGGTGTAATGATAAGAAGATTTGACATATGTTCATGAGATTCATTAAGTTAAAGGTAGAGGTGAGTGTATGGCTAATATTAAAGATATTGCAAAGATGGCGGGAGTTTCAGTTACGACTGTTTCGAGAGTGTTGAATGATCACCCATATGTAAGTGAAGAAAAAAGGAAAGCGGTTATAGAGATAGTTGAGAAATTGAATTACTCGCAAAACGCAAATGCTGTTCATTTATCAAAAGGAAAGACGAATATTGTTGGTGTAATTCTACCTTACATTAATCACCCGAGCTTTGATGCAATGGTAGGGGGAATGATGGAGGGAGCGTTAACTCATAATTACAGGGTGCTACTTTGCCAAACGAATTATAATAAAAAAGAAGAAATGAAAAGTTTACATATGTTAAAAACAAAACAATTGGATGGTCTTATTATTTGTTCACGTGCAAATGATTGGGAAACGATAGAACCGTATGCTTCTTACGGCACAATAATTGCTTGTGAAGATAATGATATTTCAAACATCTCAAGTGTATATACGAATCATTCAGCGGCCTTTCAATTAGGAATGGATTATTTGATTGAGAAAGGTTATAAAAAAATTGGTTATTGTACGGGAAGAAAATTAGGGCCGAGTAGTCAAAAGCGTTTTGATGTTTATAAACAGCAATTGCAATCTATAGACGAAGAGGTTAATGAAGAATGGATTTTTACAGAATGTTTTACACTAGAAGACGGTGTAAAAGTGGCTCATAAGTTAAAAGAGATGCAGGATCTTCCTGAAGCATTAATAGTAGCAGGCGATGAAGTTGCGATTGGGGTTATGACGGAAGTTGGGAAATTAGGTATTCGAGTTCCTGAAGATTTAGCAATTATTGGTTTGGATAATCAACCTATCTCGCAAGTGTTACAATTGACAACTATTGATCAAAATTTAAAGGAGATAGGGAAAACTGCTTTTGAAATGTTGCATAGAAAAGTGAATGATGAGAGTTCTGAACAAGAAAAGCTGGAAATTCCATACGAACTTGTGGAACGTTCTACAGTTTAATCTTAATCCGTTATGTGTATAATCGCATAACGGATTATTTTTTTTGAAATATCTTTGACAGGAAACGCGTTTCATACTTTATAAAGGAGTTAAACCGGTCTGTAATAATCCATGGATTCTTTTCAAGAATAGTATTTGGAGGGATATGCATGAATGAACTTTTATTAAGTGTGAACAAGTATATAGAGGATGACGAAAAAATTTTAGCCTTTGTAGTAGGGATCTTTGAGAAGGATAATTTCATGTTATGTTATCAACATGGAATTTTTGTTGCCACTACTAGACGTCTCCTGTTTTACGGGAAATTTCCGTACTATCCTTCAACATTTAAAGAGTACTCATATTTGCATATAGATAGCATAGATTTTCATCCGTACTTTGAGTTTACTTATAATCATGAAACGGTTAGAGTTAAGCATATTCAGAAAGGGAATGTGGAGCGATTTGTCCATGTAGTTAGAGCAAATATGAATAATTAATCAACCCTCTGTTTAAACATAATATTTCAATTTTTAAGAGGGAAAATGCGGAATAAAAACCACTTCTAAACCTCTAGGAGATAGTGATACAATGTCAAATGGGGGGAGGGTATGAACTATGGTTAATCAACGTATAAAGGAAATAACACTAATTACAATTGGTTCATTATTATTCGCAATTGGTATTAATTACTTTGCAATTCCAAACCGTTTATCGGAAGGTGGAATTATTGGTTTAACGGTTGTTACGTACTACTTATTTGATTGGTCACCAGGGATTGTGAATTTTGCTATAAATGCAATTTTACTAGCTGTTGGTTATAAATTTTTTGATAAGAAAACAATGATTTATACAATTTTAGGGATTGTAGAAACATCTTTGTTTTTATACGTTACAGAACATATTGAGTATCATGTAAATAGTGATACATTATTAGCAGCTTTATTTGCTGGTTTATTTGTGGGTATTGGATTAGGCTGTATGTTCAAAGCCGGAGGTACATCGGGAGGATCAGCAATCTTAGCTCGGTTAGCAAATCAATATTTAGGTTGGAGTGTAGGTAAAGGCGTACTAATTATTGATATTGTTGTAATTGCTGGTTCTGTATTTATAATAGGACAAGAAAAGGCAATGTATACACTTGTAGCTGTGTTCATCGGAGCGAAGGTGATTGATTTCATTGTAGAAGGAATGGATACAAAAACGGCTGTTACGATTATTTCAAATCAACCAGATTTAATTCGTGAGGCCATTACGAAAAATATGACACGCGGTGTTACTGTATTGGAAGGGCGCGGCGGATATACTGGTAAAAATAAAGAAGTTTTATATGTTGTTATTAATAAACAAGAGCTTGTTAAGTTAAAACAAGTTATTAGCCGGGTAGATGAAGATGCTTTCGTTGTTATACACGATGTACGTGATGTACTTGGCGGTGGCTTTAAAGCAAGCTAAAAGGTGAACGAGTAAATTCGTTCACCTTTTTTAATTCTTACAAAAATGTAAGTGTAATGTAATGAGATTCAATAGTAGATTTTATTCCCCCTTTTTAAAATGGATGTATATATATCCTGCAGAGGAGGAATGTTTATTATGAAGAAAAAAATGATCACTACTATAATAGCGATGATAGTGATAGTAGTAATGTTACTGCCTACGAAACTTGGACCGGTTATCGATAAATATAATCCATTTTATAAGACGAAAGAATACTATACGGTTGTGAATACAATTGGTCAGCATATCGGTGATGAGTGGTATGAATATGAATTCATTGCATTCGATGAACGTGGTAGAGAGCAGAAAATAAAGAAAACGGTTAAGCATATGTTAAAGAGAGATGAAGCATTAAAGGTTTTTGCGAAAGGGCGTTACGGTGAGTCCATTGAAGAGATTGAGGTTGCAAATATTCCTATAAATGCGAAGAGTAAACTTTTAACGGTGAGATAGAGAAATATACCCCCAGCTATTTTTTGTCGAAAATAAAAATACTGGGTAAGGGTATTTTTATTTTCGACAAAAAAGCCTTAGTCCATATAGACTAAGGCTTTTTTGTTATATAAAGGGGAAGGGGGTACATTGTAGTAGCATGGGTGAAAGGTATAAGAAGAGTAGCTACTAGCAATGTAATTTGGTTATGTGATTGTTCTTCTTATTTGGCTTACTTTCTAATTTTATTGTACGAAATATAAGTAAGGGGAACTATCGAATTACATTACACATAACTTACAAACATGTAAGCCTTCTGTAATGTAATTCGATAGTTAAAAGATAGTAATTTTCATATAGTGTAACTAGAAAGTCTCAATGTATTACTTTCTGTTTGTAATGAAGAATGAAAAACCAACTAATTTTTAATAATCCTCATCTGAATCAAGATGGGGATCTTTTTTAAAACCTTACAACATTGTAAGGTTTACGTAAGTTAATTCGATAGTAAATTTGTCATATTTTTTGCATAATAGATACAAATAGAAAAATAATTAGGGATCTAGTAAGAAGGGAGAAAAATGGGATGAGTAAAGAAGAAGTAGTGAAGTTACCAATTAAAGATTTCTGTAGCTACTTTACTGTTGCCGTAGTGTGTATTGGATTATTTGATATCATAACAAACTTAATTGTTAAATAATATAGATGCTAAAACAAGAAAGGAAGTCCTTTCTTGTTTTTTTTATGGGGGCATAAAGATGAAATGGATTGATAGTCATATACATGTTGATCAATATAAGGATGAAGAGAAGAGCAGATTACTAAAAGAGGTGGAAAATAGTAATGAAATAAAGGGGCTTATTGCGGTATCTATGAATTATCAATCTTGTAAGGAAACGTTATCTTTAGCGAAGAAGTATCCCTTTATATATCCAGCGATAGGGTTTCATCCAGAGCAACAGATTCATAAAGAAGAGTGTGAACAGATTTATCAACTTATTGAACAGAACGCAGAGGAAATTGTTGCGATTGGTGAAGTAGGTTTGCCCTATTATTTGAGAAAAGAAGATGAAAGAATTGCTGCAGATCTATACATAGCTGTATTGAAAAAATTTATAGAACTAGCTAGTAAGTATAATTTGCCGATTGTATTACATGCAGTTTATGAAGATGCTGACATTGTATGTGATTTGCTAGAGAAATATAAAGTTTCACGTGCACACTTCCATTGGTTTAAAGGAAGCGATGAAACAATGAAACGGATGATGAGAAATGGTTATTATACTTCGATTACACCGGATGTTTTACATAAGGAGAAGATTAGAAAAATCGTTTCGTATTATCCGCTTGAATATATGATGGTAGAAACAGATGGACCGTGGGAATTTCAAGAGGGTGTTGTAACGCATCCAAGAATGATTCGAGAGGTATTAAAGGAAATTAGTTCTATAAAAAACATATCCATTGATAAGGTTGCAGAAACAATATATGAAAATACAAGTCGATTTTATTTGAAAGGATAGGAGAATTATAGTTTTAATCATGTAACGGAAAAAGTAAAAATTGAATGTATTTAATAAAATGCCACGGTTTGATATAGGACAAAAAACCACCAAGCGTTCCGCTCGATGGTTTTGTATTAGGATTCTAATTTTTTCGCGCGTTTTAATAATAAAAGAAAGACAATAATAACGAATCCTAGTATAAGGAAGAAGCCATATTGCTTTATATAATCAATTATGTCATTTGCACTTGTTGGTTTTTTAACGTGAATGCCGTCTTTATTCGTAGTAATATGAATACCTTTCATTTTTACTTCATTCTTTTCCTTTTGTAAATCAATCCATTCTATATTTGGAATACTCTCTAGATCCTTTAACACTTCTTTTAATGGTTTCACACCTAAGTAAGGATGATAGAATGCTCCAATAATCCCATCGGATAATTTAGCAACAGATAAAGCATTTGCTTTCATTTTAGCAATAGCTTGTGGCTTATCTTCTTCAATAAAACCGACTGTTTCAGGCGTTAATTTCATTCCATGTAGAAATGATGGTGTACTTCTATATGCTGGAGAGTGCATGGATTTCCAAGTTGTATCACTTAACTGTAGTTGTCCTACATAAGTTGAAAAGTATCTTGATAATATTTCATACCCTTTTTGAGACATTGTGTAATGAGGTGCTTCAAAGGCGACAGGATATAGTTTAGCATCTACAAGTTCTTGAATCCCCTTTTCGATGTGATCTGTCGTATATTTTTCCTCAAACTCTTCCCCTTTTTTTACATATTGGTTATATGACTCTATATTTGGAAATTCATCTTTTGACTTCGGTTTTTCATGTTTCGGTTGGCGAATTGGTTGATCCGTCTTTACGTCCCAAAATTCAAAACCTTCCCCAGTTTCACTATCATAAAATTGGTGAGTGTAACCATGCATAATAATCGCTGCGCCATCATCTTGCATAGAGCGTAAAAGATCGACTAGTTTGGGTTTATCTTTTAAATGTAGTGTTTTACCTGTATCTGGATCTGTATATACAGGAATAACAGTGATCATGTAAGGAATCTTCTTCTCTTTTAGTAATTCAGCAATTTCTTTCAATTGATTTATATCTGCTGCTGGGTGAACATCCTCAAGACGTAAATAAGCTAATTTTTTATTGGTTTCGGGTTTTTGCCGAAAATAAGAAAATAGGCTTTCGCCAATATAATAAGATATCCAATCAAAGAGGTTAGAAGTTGCTACATAATAAGAATTATTTTGCTGTACAATTAATGGATAAGTATTATTTCCTCTTAAAGCATGTGCGAGAATTGTGCCGTTTGTATCAAGTTGTTTAATTGATCTTTCTTCTTCTAATATATTCTTTAGTTTACGTGTTGGATATTCAATTGTATCAGAGTTTATATCTTCATTTTTAAGTGTGATAAATGAAAAACGAGTAGATAACTGTTCTATATTTTGACCTAAAACTAGTAATGGTCCTGGGAAGCCTTCTAGAAATTCCTTTGCTTCAGTAGAAAGTTCTTCTTGTTTTTCACCCATGTAAATAACATGTGTATAAGAAGATTTATCAGTTATTTTAGCTAACTGTTTTATGTTTTTAATTGTTATATTATTAGTGAAATGCCCTACTTGTGTATTAAGTATTTGGATATCGCTTGTAATTTGATCATCGTTTGAACTGTATAAAATAAGGGTTTTTGGTTGTTCAGTTTTTTGTGCAGAAATAGGGACAGGAATTAATAGTAGTAAACTAAATAAGAGTAACAGCCATTTTTTCATATTATTATTCTCCTAGTTTATATTTAGAATTCAATTTACAATTATATACAATGAATGCGTTATAGTCTATGAAAGTTACATTTTTGTACGTATTTACCAGCTTTTTTTTCACAAAATCGGTCTAAAGCATGATGATAATATGTATAGTTATTTGCTATGATAAAAGAGTAGTAGAATGTAGGTAATTGTAAAGGGAAGGCTGAAAGGGGACAAATTTCAGCGGAGAAAGAGGTAGAGGTAGTGAAGAAATTCTTTGTAGGATTTTTAGTTGTTCTTGGAGTATATTTATATTTCCAAGGAAAGTCTGAAGGAATGGATAAGCTAGTGAATGGAACAAGCTATGTTGATTCAGAAGAAGCAAAACAGGTGAAACAAATCATTATAGAGGAAGCGAAGAAAGTAAATCTTCCGGAATGGATACCTCTTGCAATTGCTGAGCATGAAAGTCGATTAAATCCAAGGAGTGTTGGAGATAATGGAACTTCATTCGGATTGTTTCAACTGCACCGCGGCGGCGGGCTTGCACCAGAACATTTAACTGATGATGAGCTAAAAGATCCACGTACAAATGCACAAATTGCAATGCCGCATTTACTGAAAGGATATAAGCGTGGGGTGCAAAAAGGTTTGACTGATTTTGCATTACTGAAATATATAGCGAATACATCTGGATGGCCAGGGAATTTAGGGCCAGAGTGGACGGATAATAACATGAAGTATAACATCGGATTAGAAGATGTGTACTATCGAAATAAAGGTGTAATAAAAGAGTAGGTTTTAATACCTACTCTATTTTTTTTGATAATCGTGTCATTTTGTGAAATACTCCGCTAGTTGTATTTTTACGTCTTCTAGTTTTGTAGAAACTTGAGGTATTTTATATCCTACATACAGCGGTGAAACGACAAACCTAGGAACAACTTTACAAATAATTTTTCCATTTAAGCAATAGAAGAATAAGTTATAACTACTGCATCCTTTATGGAAATCTGTCAGTATGTAACGTACAGTTTGCTGAATGTAATTTGCCATATCATCTATATATGAAATATTATCAATGATTATATTGAATTCAGTGAAGCCAATAATGGGACGCTCTGAAATATTAAGCTCAATGCGTTCGTTTTTTTGAACAATTACCCCTTGGAAATTTTCTTCTTCAATATTTTCAAGATAATCTACATATTTCATTCCGATAATTTGCATGTGTGCATGATGCAAACTTCCACCTGAAAATGGACCGTGATTTTTGTATAAAATCACAGATGCGAACTCTTCTTTCTTCTGTAAGTGTAACCAATGTTGAATAGAAAATTGCATTAATTTCCGCATATGTTCTTCTGTATATGTTGCGATATGATCTTCGCAATTACCGGTTTCGATTAACACTGTTTGAAATGTATCTTGTAATGTAGGAAATTTATTTTTTAACCAAATAATAGAACCATCAGTTGCTAAAATATCCGTTAAATGTTCTTTATCGCAAAATGGACATGCAGCGCTTCTATTCCGAATACTTTCTGGTTTTTGTTTACCGATATCGTTTAAAAAATATAGTTGTTGTGTATCCATTTGTATATATGCCCCTTTAAAATATGTGTAAAAATCCCGCTTAATACATTCGGGAAAAGGAGGAGGAAATCCTCTAAAGGCAATATGGAAAAAATAAAAGACAAGATATCCTCATTACGATAGGGTACCTTGTCTTTTATTTTTTCTCTAATAGTGTGTATGGATAATATAGAACATTTTCAGTATTTTTCTTTTTTCTATTTTTTATTGTGTATAAAGTAATTGCTGTGCTTGCAATTATAATAATGGCTTTCTTCATATTCATATACCCCTTTTTATTGTTGGTTTAATTCTTGGCTAACTGCTTTTGCATCGACTAAAGCGTGTAAAATCATTTTCACCATGTTCATCATATTTCTTCACTCCTTTTTATAGTTCATTTAGTTCTTTTACAACTGCTTGTCCGTTCACTAATACCTCAAAGATTGCTTTTACGATTTCTTTCATCATGTTTGTTTCCTCCTTTTGTTTGTCTCTCTTGTTTACATCTTTATTGTATAGGGAGGCATCTTTTCGTACTATCGCTTTCCATTACGTGAACATAACAGTTTTGTAAGATTTGATGTCACTTATTGAAATGTTTAGTCTATCTTCATTATTTTCAGAAAAATGACTATTCAAACATGAAATTGGAAAGTATAATAAAGAAGTAAGTATTAAATTCCGTACGAAAGGGGTGAATGAGATGAAACGTTCTTTAGCTGCACGTGCCAAATTTTTAGATTTTATCTATTTTTGTCGTGCGATTTTTCATGATGTAGTTGTTAACGGGATACGTATGCCCTTTTTTAACAATTGCATAGTGACTATTGAACGATAGAAATCTCTTCACCCATTTTTAATAAACGTGTGAAAAGGGAGCTATTTGGCTTCCTTTTTCTATGCCGAAAACCATGGGGAATGTTTCTTTCTCATGGTTTTTTATATTGAAAGGAGTACGGAAAATGACTATTTGTAGTGTAAATAATGTAACGAAATCTTTTGGTGGAAACACCATATTTGAAAATATATCGCTTGAAATAAAGAATGGTGAACGTGTTGGATTAGTTGGTCGTAACGGTAGTGGGAAGACAACAATCTTTGGGCTTCTGACGGGAAGGGAGAGTTTGGATGCAGGAGCCATTCATATGAAGAAAGGTACACGTATTGGTCATGTTGCACAAATTCCGAAGTTTGATGAGGCTATGACTGTATATGATGTATTGAGTTCTGCTTTTAAAGTAGAAAAGGAATTAGAAAAAGAAATGCATGCTTTAGAAAAAAATATGGCGGTGGAACAGGAACAATCTGCTTTGGAAAAGCTAATGGAGAGGTACGGAGTCATTCAAGAAAAATTTGCGTTTCTCGGTGGTTATGAAATCGAGGCAAATATAATGAAGGTAGCAAATGGCTTACAAGTGACAGACTTATTTTCAAGAGTATTTACGGAATTAAGTGGAGGAGAACAGACGAAAGTAAGCCTTGCATATATGCTATTGCAGAAACCAGATGTACTTCTATTAGATGAACCAACAAATCATTTAGATTTATTTGCAGTTGAATGGTTAGAGCAATTTTTAAAAGAATACACTGGAACAGTTATGGTTATTTCACATGATCGTTATTTCCTTGATGAAGTTGTAACGAAAATTTTTGATTTGGAAGATGGAGAGATTCACGTGTACCATACGAATTATTCTCAGTTCGTTGAGGAGAAGGAAGAAAAATTACTTCAAGAGTTTCAAGCTTATCAGGAGCAACAAAAGAAAATAAAGAAAATGAAAGAAGCAATTAAGCGTCTACGTGAATGGGCAAATCAAGCGAACCCTCCGAATGAAGGATTGCATAAAAGAGCGAGAAATATGGAACGTGCGTTAGAACGTATAGAGAAATTAAAGAGGCCAATTTTAGAACGAAAACAGATGGGTCTTCAGTTTGAAGGGCAAGAGAGAAGCGGGAAAGATGTTGTTGTAATGAAAGAAGTGAGTAAAGGTTTTGCTGGCCGACCTTTATTTGAACAAGCGAATTTACATGTTCGTTTTCAAGAGCGTGCGGCTATCGTTGGTCGTAATGGTACAGGAAAGACTACATTATTAAAACTACTATTAGAAGAAATAAATCCAGACGTTGGTGAAATTCGAATTGGTAGTAGTGTCAAAATTGGTTATTTATCACAGCATACGTATGGAAATGTGAAGAGTAATGTATTGGAAGCGTTTAGAGAGTATGTAGCTGTAACCGAAGGAGAAGCAAGACATATATTGGCTAAGTTTTTATTTTATGGTCCAGCAGTATTTAAGAAAGTAACGCAACTGAGCGGTGGAGAAAAAATGAGGTTAAGACTTGCGCAACTTATGTATCAAGACATCAATTTTCTAATTCTAGATGAGCCGACAAACCATCTTGATATTGAATCAAGGGAAGTTTTAGAGGAAGCCCTTGAGCAATATAACGGGACGATTTTAGCTGTTTCACATGATCGTTATTTTTTAAATAAGTTATTTGAAAAGACGTACTGGATTGATGAATGTAAATTATTTGAGTTTGCAGGAAACTATGCATGGGCTCGTCAAAAATGGGAAGAAAAGCTTGAGAAGCAAGTAATAAAGCAGAAACGCCAAGGGAGAAAGAGTGTTGAAATGGTTCCAGTAAAAGAGAAAAAAGCTAGGAATCTTGAAGAGATTGAAAATGAGTTAATGCATGTAGAAGAAGATATATATGCAATAGAATGTGAAATGGAACATGTAGCTGATGTTGAAAGACTTGAAAAATTATATGAGGAAAAAACGATGAAAGAGTTGTTACGAGCGAAGTTATATAGTGAGTTAGAGAATATTGTGGAGTAAAGAGTAGAAAGCCACTTCCTTTCAGTTTTGCTGGAGGAAGTGGCTTTTTCATAATGATATTTTGCTTTAAAGATTAAATGAAGCGATGTGTTTCACGTGAAACAGTAACTTAGATAAATCCGTGTTCCTCAATTTGCATAGCTTGTGAAGCGTATGAAATGATAAGGTGAAAAATAAATGTCATTAGTGGCTTTTCAATAGGAGTAATCACAAAAACAAAGGCTAATTATTTCCCGAGAGATAAAGTGAGACTTTAATCAGTCCTCACGAATCGGGCTTTTACGGGCAGCACGCCCCCCACCTAACTTCTTTGCTTTCGCTGAATTTTGAGGTGAGGGTCTTACTGACCGGAAAATAGTGGGATAAATATGTGTAACAGAGACTAGTGATTGAAAACGAAAAGAGAGCAAAGTTACAGCTTTACGCGCTGAACTCTGCTCTCTTTCTGCGTGGCATCTTCTCTTGTTGAAATTATAATAGCGATCCCGAGCATGATAAAAAAAGCTAAAAAGAGGACGAACTTTGGGAAGAACGGGAATAGTAATAGCGCCCCGACTATCATAATTGTTAATAATACGTAGTGCAGGACGTATTGGAATAGGTTGTCCATATTTTCGCCCCCTTTTTGGTAATTGGTTATTAGTATTCTATGTTTCATGCTGAAGGAATAGAAGTAGATTTTTAAGTTTTTAATACGAATTATAGCTGGGTTTTTTTAAAGTATAAATGTAGAGTGATAATTTTGGAAAAATTCTAAAAATATTTATTTAGAAAGAATTGACAAAATATACTGAACGATATAAGCTAATAACTATAAAGTCTACCGGAAAGGTCGGAATAAGATTGTTACCCCTCAAAAACATCTATTTTTTACGATTAAAACCGACTTTTCCGATTGGCTATAAAAGTGCTGTGGGAGGCATACATAAGGTAATTCGTTCAGAGGGTATAATCATAAAAAGTTAGGGTGGGGACAATGAAGAAAAAGACAAAAAAATGGGCTGGTGTATTTTCAGTATTACTTAGTAGTTCGCTTGTGTTATCTGCTTGTGGGGGACAGGAGGATACGGCTTCTACAGAACCAGTAAAAAAGCAGGATTTAAAAGATTCTAAGATTGAATCAATTCCAGCTACAGATAAAAAGAAAAGTCCAGAGAAAGCAAATCAACGAAAAGATACTTTCATTACAGCCATTTCTAAGCCAGGGGGAGTTTTCCTTCCGTATTTCCAAGATAATGGTTGGGATGGAAATGTAACGTCGGTTATTTTTGCTTCATTAGTAACAACAGACAAACAAAGTAAACCTGTTCCGGATCTTGCAGAAAAATGGGATATTTCTGCTGACCAGTTAACATATACATTCCATTTACGTAAAAATTTAAAATTTAGTGATGGGTCGCCTCTAACAGCGGATGATGTAGCATTTACATTAACACTACTTCATGATAAAGCGTATGAAGGTGGATTGGATATTGCTCAGTATGCTGTTAAAGGTGGGAAAGAATATAAAGAAGGAAAAGCAACTTCTATTGAAGGAATCCAAGTTGTTGATCCACAGACAATTAAAATTACAACTGAAAAAGTTAATTCACAGGCGCTAACGAATTTAGGTGGCCCAGTGCTATCAAAAGCTTATTATGGAAAAGATTATAAACAAAATACAAGTTTAGACTATTTAAAAGCATTATATGGGCAACCAATTGCAGCGGGTCCATATAAATTTGAAAAATATGTTCCAGGTCAAGAAGTCCGCTTTGTTGCTAACGAAAATTATTATGCAGGTAAACCAAAAATTAAAAACTTTATTTACAAAATCACATCAGGTGATACTGGATTCCAATTATTCCAAACAGGTGAACTGGACTATAGTGGATTTAGAGCGAACCCTGAAAATATAGACCAATTAAAAGGATTGGAGTTTGCAAATATTAATCTTGAATCATCAAGTGATATTGCTTATATCTATGTAAATAATAAGAAGTCGTATTTGAAAGATAAAAAGGTACGCCAAGCACTTACTTATGGATTAGACCGTAAGAAGTATGTGGATACAGCTTTACAAGGCTATGGCTCTGTCGCTAACGTACCAATTGCTCCAGTTTCATGGGCATATACAGAAGAAGGTATTAATAAATATCCGCACGACGTAGAAAAGGCTAAAAAATTATTGGATGAGGCTGGTTGGAAAGTAGGTTCTGACGGGGTTCGTGAAAAAGATGGTCAAAAATTAAAATTAACATACTACGCATCAAATACAGGTAAAACAAATGATATCTTTATTCCAATTGCAAAAGAAAGTTACAAAGAAATTGGTGTTGAATTAAATCCAGAGTTGATGGACTTTAATACGATGCTTTCAAAAGTAGGAAAAGGTGACTACGATTTAGCGGCAGTTTCAACACCAGGAATTAGTGATCCAAGTGAAGTTGTAAGTGAGTACTTATCAACTAATCCAAAAAGTGATACGGGTTATAATAATCCGAAAGTAGATGATTTGATTGTAAAAGGTATAGGAACGACAGATATTGAAAAACGTAAAGCGATTTATAAAGAGCTGTATAAAGAGTTAAGTGATGATCCACCAGTTATTTTATTAAACTATCGTAAACTACTTTATGCTCATAATGCACGTATAAAAGGAATTGATCCAGAAAAGTATGATAGCATCAGTTCCAACTTACCAGTGTTATCTATTGAACAATAAGGGTTGACCTAACTAATAGAAGACGTTTTTTCACACAGCAATGGAATGGTAGCTGTTTTGAAAAAATGTTCTTCTATTTTTAAGTAAATAGGATTGGGGAGACAAAAGGTGAAAACATATATCATTCGTAGGTTTCTACAAATGATTCCTACATTGTTTGGTACGTCTATTATTATCTTTTTCTTATTTGCACTCTTACCGGGTGATTATATCGATTCAAATCCGAAATTAACACCAGAGAGAGCTCAAGAATTAAGAGAGTTGTACGGTTTAAATAAACCGATTATTGAAAGGTATTTTCATTGGCTAGTGAATGCTTTGCATGGTGATTTTGGATTTTCTTTACAGTACCAAGAACCGGTAACTTCATTACTTAATAAATTCATTTGGAATACATTTATTGTTGCTGCTGCAGCTTTATTTTTCACTTGGATTATTGCTCTTATTATTGGGGTTATTTCTGCAACAAAGCAGCATTCTTGGTTTGATAGATTGGTAACAATCGGTGTCTTTGCAGCAATGTCATTTCCATCATTCTTTATCGGACTATTTTTAATTAAATTATTAGCAGTTGATTTAAAGTTATTACCTATTGGTGGCATGATTGATATTGGGAGTAACTCAACAGGGATAGCATACATATTAGAAGTATTACGTCATATGATTCTACCTGTATTTATTTTAACGCTTCTTGGTGTAGGGTCGTTAACACGCTATTTTAGAACGGGCATGTTGGATGTTATTAGGCAAGATTATATTCGTACTGCTCGTGCAAAAGGTTTAAAAGAAAGAACCGTTATTTATAAACATGCATTGAAAAATGCAATTTTGCCAGCAATTACATTACTCGCTTTTGAATTACCGGGTTTATTTTCAGGAGCCATTATTATTGAACAGATTTTTAATTGGCCAGGGATTGGGAGTATTCAATTAGAAGCATTAAACTTTCGTGATTATACGGTATTAATGGCCTTTACAATGTTTCTTTCTTGTTTAACAATTATGGCTAATTTCTTAGCTGATATTGTCTATGCGTTTGTTGATCCAAGAATTCGATTGAAGTAAGGGGGGAAAGATATGGAGACTATTACACCTATAATAGAGAAAAAGAAAGAACGGAAAAAGAGAAATGAATCATCACCATGGCGCCAAGCGTATAAAAAAATCAAGAAAAATAAGATGGCACTGTGTGGCTTATACGTTTTAATATTTATGTTTTTATTTAGTTTTATCGGTCCAATCTTTTCACCGTATGCTGATGGGAAAGTACAAGTAACACAAATTAATAAACCACCCAGCCTGTCACATTGGCTTGGGACAGACCAGTTGGGACGGGATATTTTAACTAGACTTATGCAAGCAGGGCGTATTTCATTAACAATCGGTTTAGCGTCGATGCTACTATCCGTTATACTAGGAGCTCTATTAGGAGCAATTGCTGGTTTTTATCGAGGAGCTGTAGATCATTTAATTATGCGTGTTGCAGATGTGTTAATGTCCATTCCAGGATTACCACTACTTATTATAATGGGGGCAATTTTATCAGAATGGAAATTACCATCGGAGTACCGTTTATATGTTGTAATGATTATTTTAAGTTTAGTAGGATGGCCAGGACTTGCACGTCTTGTGAGGGGACAAATTTTAACATTGCGGGAGCAAGCCTTTATGCAAGCGGCAGATGTATTAGGATTAAAAGATTCTCGAAAAATCATTCATCATCTAATTCCTAACGTTTTTCCGTTACTTATTGTTGTAGCAACTTTGGGTGTGGCTGGATCTATTTTAAGTGAGTCCGCGCTAAGCTACTTAGGTCTCGGCGTCGTCCCACCTACGCCATCATGGGGGAACATGATTAGCGCAGCTAACTCATTAATTGATTTCCAAAAGCGTCCGTGGTTATGGATTCCGCCTGGTTTTGCAATCTTTATAACAGTTGTATCAATTAATTTACTTGGTGATGCACTTCGTGATGCGTTAGATCCAAAGATGAGACGGTAGGTGAGAAGGTATGAGTAGAGCGGTAGTAGAGCTAAAAGACTTACAAACACACTTTCAAACGGAGGAAGGGACAGTAAAAGCTGTGAATCATGTTAGTTTTGCTGTTCGAGAAGGTGAAACTGTTTGTGTTGTAGGTGAATCTGGTTGCGGGAAGAGTGTAACGGCGTTATCTATTATGGGACTTATTGCTGAATCAGGCAGTGTAGTAGGTGGAGACATTTTATATGAAGGAAAAAGTCTTTTAGGAATGAAAGAGAAAGAACTTCGTAGTTTACGAGGCAATGATATTGCGATGATTTTCCAAGAACCGATGACATCGCTAAATCCCGTCTTCACTGTAGGTGAGCAAATTGTAGAAACGTTAAGGGAGCATGAATTACTTAGTAAAAATGAAGCGTATAAGAAAACAATTGAGTTAATTCGTAAAGTTGGCATAGCCCGTGCTGATGAAATTGTTCATTCTTATCCGCATGAACTGAGCGGCGGGATGTTACAACGTATTATGATTGCTGTTGCGCTTAGTTGTAATCCTAAGTTATTAATTGCAGATGAACCAACAACAGCTCTTGATGTTACGATTCAAGCTCAAATATTGGATTTACTAAGACAAGTGAAAGAAGAATTTAAAACGTCGATTTTATTAATTACACATGACTTAGGTGTCGTAGCGGAAATGGCTGATTACGTTGTCGTTATGTATGGTGGGAAAGTTATTGAAGAAGCTCCAGTATTAGAGATATTCCAAAATCCAAAACATCCTTATACGAAAGGATTATTGAAATCAAAACCAGTAATGGGAAAACGAATAGATAAACTATATTCTATTCCAGGGCAAGTTCCGAATTTAGTTGGTTTAGGTGAGTTTTGCTACTTTAGTGGGCGTTGTGAGCATTGTATGGAAATATGTGAAAAAGAAGCCCCAAATCTAAATGTAAATGATGAAAATCATAAAGTAGCTTGCTGGTTATATGAGGAGCGTGCGGAACAATGAGTGAACCATTATTAGAGGTGAAAAACCTAAAGACATATTTTCCAATTAAAGGTGGCATATTTAGTAGAACGATCGGGCATGTAAAAGCAGTTGATGGAGTAAGTTTTATTATTAATAAAGGCGAAGTGTTTGGTCTCGTTGGCGAATCAGGGAGCGGAAAAACAACGATAGGAAAAACAATTTTACGTCTCGTTCAAAAAACGGAGGGGGAAGTGAAGTTTAAAGGGAAAGATGTTCATTCTTTATCCAAGGATGAATTGAGAAAACATCGCCCTAATATGCAGCTCGTTTTCCAAGATCCATTTAGCTCATTAAATCCGAGAATGAGAATTGGTGAAGCGCTTGGAGAGCCGATGTTGGCCCACGGATTAGCGACGAAAGAAAATGTTCGTGAAAAGGTAATTGAAGTATTGGAGTTGTGTGGCTTAGCTCCTTATCATATTGACCGGTATCCCCATGAGTTTTCTGGTGGACAACGTCAGCGTATCGTAATCGCAAGGGCTATGGTATTAAATCCAGAATTCATTGTAGCTGATGAACCTGTGGCAGCACTAGATGTATCTATCCAAGCACAAATTATTAATTTATTTAGTGAGTTACAGGAGAAAAAGGGATTATCTTATTTATTCATTTCACATGATTTAAGTGTAGTAGAACATTTATGTACGAAAATTGGAATTATGTATTTAGGTACAATTGTGGAGACCGCGCCGCGTGATGAGTTATTTACCAATCCGCTACATCCGTATACAAAAGCATTGTTATCAGCTGTTCCAATACCAGATCCAACAGTGAAGCGAGAGCGAATTATACTAGAAGGTGATATTCCAAGTCCAGCAAATCCACCTTCGGGTTGTCGTTTTCATACACGTTGCCCGTTTGCAACAGATGTTTGTAAAAAAACAATACCAGAATTTCGTAATGTTGGTGCAGAGCATTTTGTTGCTTGTCATCACGTATAAAAAAGGACTCTTTCAATTTGAAAGAGTCCTTTTTTTATTTACTAGATGAAGTTTGTTTCAATACAAATTGCTCGATTGCATGAGAAACACCATGTTCATTGTTTGTTAATGTTACAACATCACATAGTTTTTTTACATCTTCTTCAGCGTTGCCCATTGCAACAGATAAGCCTGCTACTTCTAACATTGGTACATCATTAAAATTATCACCAATAGCAACTGTATCTTCAATAGGAATATTAAAATGAGCTGCCATCTGCTGTAGCCCGTTTCCTTTATGTCCATTCTTATCCATAATTTCTAAGTTAGTAGGAGCTGATGCTGTAACCATAATATCAGCGTCTTCTTGTAACACGCTTAATAGCTGTGCGCGATGCGCTGCATTAAATGTTGAAATGAAGAATTTAGATATTTCTAGTTCTTGGTTATTTACAACATCTTCTATTTTTTTGAAATCAGTAATTAGGTTCGATTTCTTTTGCTTTTCTGTAATTCGTTCAAGTTCCTCTAATGTAACATCGAGCGCATGCTTATTTTCTTCGAACGCTTGCATCACTTGATCTTGCCATGTATATGGAGAATAAACTCCTTTATTTGTATATAACTTATATGGGAAACTTTCAGATTCTAGTAATTTTGCAAGTTTGTACACTTTGTCGTTTTGTATACAACGCGAGTTAATTACTTTTCCATCCACATAAACAACAGCCCCATTGCTTGCTCCGACTGGAAGAGATAATTTATATTCTTCCAATAGCTTTAAAGCATCCTCTTTCGCACGACCAGAACAAATCATTACAATATGACCAGCTTCTTGTGCAGTTTGGATTGCTTGTAGGTTTTCTTTGGAGATTTCAAGATTAGATGATAGTAGTGTACCATCCATATCTAATGCGATTAATTTCAAAATGACCACCTCTTTGTTTTTATTATACATAGTTATATAGAGGAAACATATAAACTTATCTTGGAAAGACGGTATTTTATCTCATATTAAAAGTAAGTAAAGATTAGATAGGTTTAGTGTCACTAAATAAACTGTTTGTAACAAAAATAGAGAGGAGTATGACTATATTTCACTTTATGACTATAATATTACACGAATGTTACAAACGTGAGCTTAGTGAAAATCGCATTAAATAAAGGTTTTTGGGGGTTGTTATAAAAAAAACGTAAAAAAAGTGTAATAAATTTCACGTTATTATATTGCAACGTAACAATAGTTATGTTACATTAATGTTACAAACGTTACGTTATCAAATTTAATGTAACGTTAACATAAAAACTATGAAATAAACATTTCTTAGAAATTACATATAGATAACTTATGAAAAGGGAGGATAAATGATATGAAAGAGCAAGTATTACAAGTAACAAAAGGTGACTTCGTAGGATCAGCAAGTGGAGCGGTAGTATTAACAGCATTAATCGTATTTCTATCAAGCGTATTAGTATAGTAGAAGTTTTGTAACAAAAGAAAAAGAAGGGAGAATGAAAGATATGAAAGAGCAAGTATTACAAGTAACAAAAGGTGACTTCGTAGGATCGGCAAGTGGAGCAGTAGTATTAACAGCATTAATCGTATTTCTATCAAGCGTATTAGTATAATAGAAACTTTGTAACAAAAGAAAAAGAAGGGAGAATGAAAGATATGAAAGAGCAAGTATTACAAGTAACAAAAGGTGACTTCGTAGGATCAGCAAGTGGAGCGGTAGTATTAACAGCATTAATCGTATTTCTATCAAGCGTATTGGTATAATAGAAGTTTTGTAACAAAAGAAAAAGAAGGGAGAATGAAAGATATGAAAGAGCAAGTATTACAAGTAACAAAAGGTGACTTTGTAGGATCAGCAAGTGGAGCGGTAGTATTAACAGCATTAATCGTATTTCTATCAAGTGTATTAGTATAATAGAAACTTTGTAACAAAAGAAAAAGAAGGGAGAATGAGGGATATGAACAGTGAACAAGTGTTTCAAGTAACAAAAACAGATTTATTAGGATCCTTAGGTGGAGCGGTAATATTAACATCATTTATTCTATTCCTTGCAAGTGTATTAGTATGATATATATAAATACAATCATTCAAAAAAAATAAAGACTCTAACGTATTAGTAAGTAGTTAATATGTTGGAGTCTTTTTTATTTTCTTCTTATATACCTTCAAGTATTAAAGTTACCTCATTATTTAGCATTCATGAATAATTAGACGCTGCGGTTGCAACTTGATTCAACGAATAATCAAAAATCCACTGAGTAAAAGCCCGATTGGTGAGGGCTGATTAAAGTTTCACTTTATTTCAAAGAGAAAAAAGTCGAATTTTATATGTAAGAAAAAAAGAGGAATTTGACAGAAAAGATAGAAAATTTTAAAGGTCAGAATTTGTTAGCTTGCTAACTAATTTCTATTTATTTATGTTGGAAGCGTTTTCGGTTGGTTTTAAGTATGGACCATTTAATCTATTTACAGGGGGATGAAGATATTATGAAACAAAAATCTATGGATACGCTAGCTGCACAAATGGAGGACTTTTTTCCAGTACGTGATGTAGATCATTTGGAATTTTACGTAGGGAATGCAAAGCAATCGAGTTATTATCTTGCGAGAGCATTCGGATTCAAAATTGTGGCTTACTCTGGATTAGAAACTGGAAACCGTGAAAAGGTATCTTATGTTCTTGTGCAAAAAAATATGCGTTTCGTTGTGTCTGGAGCTTTAAGTAGTGAAAATCGTATTGCAGAGTTTGTAAAGACTCATGGTGATGGCGTGAAGGATGTGGCACTACTTGTTGATGATGTTGATAAAGCATACTCAGAAGCAGTGAAACGTGGTGCCGTCGCAATTGCTCCACCAGAGGAATTAACAGATGAGGACGGTACATTGAAAAAAGCAGTTATTGGTACGTATGGTGATACAATTCATACGCTTGTAGAGCGTAAAAATTATAAAGGGGCATTTATGCCAGGATTCCAAAAGGTAGAGTTTAATATTCCATTTGAAGAGTCTGGTTTAATTGCTGTCGATCATGTAGTTGGTAATGTTGAAAAAATGGAAGAGTGGGTTAGTTATTACGAGAATGTCATGGGCTTTAAACAAATGATTCATTTTGATGATGATGATATTAGTACAGAGTATTCGGCTTTAATGTCGAAAGTTATGACAAATGGAAGCCGTATTAAGTTTCCTATTAACGAACCAGCAGATGGAAAGAGAAAGTCACAAATTCAAGAGTATCTAGAATTCTATAATGGAGCTGGTGTACAGCATCTTGCTTTATTAACAAGTGACATTGTTAAAACGGTTGAAGCACTTCGTGCAAATGGGGTGGAGTTTTTAGATACACCTGATACTTATTATGATGAGTTAACTGCACGAGTTGGAAAAATCGATGAAGAAATTGATAAGCTAAAAGAATTAAAGATCTTAGTAGATCGTGACGATGAAGGTTACTTACTACAAATCTTTACGAAACCAATTGTTGATCGCCCGACTCTATTTATTGAAATCATTCAACGTAAAGGTTCCCGTGGATTTGGTGAAGGAAACTTTAAAGCGTTATTCGAATCAATTGAAAGAGAACAAGAGCGTCGCGGAAACTTATAAGATTTGTATCCACCAGCAAAAGTCCCTTTGCTGGTGGAAATTTCATTTTTATAAGGAGGAATCAGGATGAAATTTGTTACATTTCGTCTTCCTTCAAAAGAAATACGGGCTGGATGGCTTGAAGGTGACAAAGTAATAGATATGAATCTTGCTAGTGAAGGGAGAATCCCTTCTTCTATGATGGCTTTTTTAGAGAAAGCTGATGAGTATGTAGAAGTAGTGAGGAATGTTAAGAATCCAAATAAGGGTATATATGCTTTAGAAGAAGTACAATTGACAGCTGCTCTTCCTAATCCGAGTAGTATTCGAGATTTTTATGCATTTGAACAACATGTAAAAACAGCTCGCGGACGAAGAGGACTAGATGTTGTGCCTGAATGGTATGATATTCCGGTTTTTTATTTTACTAATCATCGTGCTGTAATTGGTTCCGGTGATTTTGTAATTGGTCCGAAAAAGTCTAAAAAGCTTGATTACGAGTTGGAGATCGCTTGCGTAATAGGAAAAGAAGGGCGAAATATTTCTCGTGAGCAAGCAGAGGAATATATTTTTGGTTATTGTATTATGAATGACTGGAGTGCGAGAGACTTACAAGCAACAGAAATGAAAGTAGGTCTCGGTCCAGCGAAAGGAAAGGACTTTGCAACTTCGTTAGGAGCACATCTTGTTACGAAAGAGGAATTAGATGTTTATCGTAATGGTGATCGATATGATTTAGAAATGACTGCTCATGTAAACGGAAAACTATTATCAAAGGGAAACTTCCAAGATATTTACTATACATTTGCTGAAATGATTGAACGTGCTTCAGAGGACGTTACGTTATATCCAGGAGATGTGATTGGTTCTGGGACAGTAGGAACAGGCTGTATTTTAGAACTTGGTACAGAAGAGTGGCTACAAGATGGAGATGTTGTAGAGCTGTCGATTACTGGTTTAGGTACACTACGTAATACGATCAAAAAAGAAAAGGAAGCGAGTGATGGGCATGTTTTATCGTCACATGGGAGAACTACCTCATAAACGACATGTACAATTTCGTAAAAAAGATGGATCGCTTTATCGTGAACAGGTAATGGGAACAAAAGGTTTTTCTGGTACGCAGTCTATTTTGTATCATCACTATATGCCAACAGAAGTAGGTCATTCTGCATTATCGCATTCTTGTCAGTTGCAGTATGAAGAGGATGTTGCTCTTTCTCATCGCCACTTCCGAACGAAAGAAAATAGAAAAAGTGGTGATGCAATAAGTGGACGGAATTTCATACTTGGAAATGAAGATTTGTTAATTGGAGTAGTGAGCCCAACAGAAAAAATGGATTATTTCTATCGTAATGGTGATGGCGACGAAATGTTATTTGTTCATTATGGAACAGGGAAAATTGAAACGATGTTTGGAACGATTCACTATAGAAAAGGCGACTATGTAACGATCCCAATTGGAACGATTTATCGTGTTATTCCAGATGAAGGAGAGACTAAGTTTCTCGTTGTAGAGGCGAATAGCCAAATTACAACGCCGCGTCGTTATCGAAATGAATATGGACAATTGTTAGAGCATAGTCCGTTTTGTGAAAGAGATCTTCGTGGTCCAGAAAAATTAGAGACCTATGATGAAAAAGGCGATTTTGTCGTAATGACAAAATCAAGAGGTTATATGCATAAACATGTTTTAGGACACCACCCGTTAGATGTTGTTGGATGGGATGGCTATTTGTATCCGTGGGTATTTAATGTAGAGGATTTTGAACCAATTACAGGGCGCATTCATCAGCCGCCGCCAGTACATCAAACATTTGAAGGGCATAATTTTGTTATTTGCTCTTTCGTACCACGTTTATACGATTATCATCCAGAGTCAATTCCGGCACCATATTATCATAGTAATGTTAATAGCGATGAAGTTCTTTACTATGTAGAAGGAAACTTTATGAGTCGCAAAGGTGTGGAGGAAGGTTCTATTACACTTCATCCGAGCGGGATTCCCCATGGGCCGCATCCGGGGAAAACAGAGGCAAGTATAGGGAAGAAAGAGACGCTTGAATTAGCTGTTATGATAGACACATTCCGTCCGCTTCGTATTGTAAAACAAGCACATGAAACAGAAGATGAAAAGTATATGTATAGCTGGATTGAACAAGATTCATATACTGTGAAATAAGTAAAAAAGGCATGCTCTCAATAAGGGAGCATGCCTTTTTCACGGAATCGACATGTATAATAATACCAAAAAAAATAATGGAAAGATATATAGAAAGAATGATAAGGATAGTGCATATTCAGAAGAATTTCTACTTGTTTCGACAAAAGTATTGACTAGGAAAAGCGTAATGAGTAAAATAAAAAAGCAAATTAAAAATTTTCAGAAAATTTAAAACTTGGAGGAGTGAAAGATGAAGCAAATTTTTCAAAAGAAGCCAATTGCAAAGTTAATGCAAGAAAGTAAGCAAAAAACGTTAGCAAGAACATTGGGCGCGCTAGATTTAACTATGCTTGGAATCGGAGCAATTGTTGGAACTGGTATTTTTGTTCTAACGGGTGTTGTGGCAGCGAAACATTCTGGGCCAGCTATTATATTATCATTTGCGATTGCCGCGCTAGCTTGTGCCTTTGCTGCATTTTGTTATGCTGAATTTGCTTCTTCAGTTCCTGTATCGGGCAGTGTGTATACGTATACATACGCGACGATGGGAGAAGTATTCGCATTTTTAATTGGCTGGGATTTAATGCTTGAATATTTACTTGCTACATCTGCTGTAGCAAACGGTTGGTCTGCATATTTTCAATCTTTATTAAAGGGGTTTGGAATTCACATTCCGACTATTCTCTCCTCGGCTCCTGGTACAGGAAAGGGTGGAATAATTGATCTACCTGCAGTTCTAATTATTTTAGTGATGACAGTTCTTTTATCTAGGGGTGTTCGTGAAAGTGCACGAGTAAATAACATTATGGTATTTATTAAAATAGCAGTTGTTCTTATTTTTATCTTTGCTGGTTTTAATTATGTGAAACCTGAAAACTGGACGCCTTTTATGCCGTTTGGTTTAGATGGTGTAATGGCTGGAGCGGCTACAGTATTCTTCGCATTTATAGGATTTGATGCAGTTTCAACAGCGGCAGAAGAAGTGAAACGTCCGCAACGTGATTTACCAATTGGTATTATTGCATCATTATTAATTTGTACAGTTCTTTATATCGTTGTTTCGCTTATTTTGACAGGAATTGTTCCATACGGACAGCTAAATATATCAGATCCAGTTGCTTTTGCACTTCAATTTATTGGACAAGATGGCTTAGCTGGGGTAATTTCAGTAGGAGCAATTACAGGAATTACAACAGTAATGCTAGTTATGATGTATGGACAAGTTCGTGTTTCTTATGCGATGAGCCGAGATGGTTTACTGCCGAAGCGTCTTGCTAAAGTTCATCCGAAATTTAAAACGCCATTTTTAAATACATGGACAACGGGAATTATTGCGGCACTGATTTCAGGATTAATAGATTTAAATGTTTTAGCACATCTTGTAAATATGGGGACATTGTCAGCATTTGCACTCGTAGCTGTTGCGGTAATTGTAATGAGAAGAACCCATCCAGACTTACCAAGGGCATTTAAGGCTCCGCTTGTACCATTTTTACCAGCATTAACAGTGATTTTCTGTTTATACTTAATGCTTCAATTATCGGGGACAGCATGGATTAGTTTTGGGATATGGATGGTTATTGGTATAGCGGTTTACTTCTTATATAGCCGAAAACATAGTGCTTTAAATAATAGTAAAAAAGAAGAAGATGTTGCGAATTTATAAGCAAAAAAATCCATTCTAATTCTGTTAGAATGGTTTTTTTATTTGAAAATTTACATTTTTCTGAACTTATTATAAGATAATTGTTGGCTAACTAAAGGGGTGAAATGATGAAAAATACGTGGCGTGAGTTAAGAGAGATGGACCGTAACGTATGGATTCGATTTATTGGAGAGACGTTAAATGGAATTGCAATGATGATGTTAATGCCTTTTTTTGCATTATATTTAAAAGATAAGGTGGATTCGTTGTTGGAAGTTGGGGTTATTATGGCGCTTTCTCCAATTGCTGCAAGCTTTGGATCACTTATCGGAGGAAGAATTGCTGACATGTATGGAAGAAAACCGATTATGATATTTTCTATGGCAAGTAATGCATTATTAATGCTCGGTTTTCTATTTATAGAAGGGTTTATTCCATATGCAATTTTATCTATTTTTTTAGGGTTGAGTAATTCTTTATTTCACCCAGCTGCATCAGCTATGGTCGCAGATGTAACGGCACCAGAAAAAAGAACAGAGGCATATGGTTTATTACGAATGGGACACAATATAGGTGCTGCGATTGGTCCGATAATGGGAGCATCAGTAGTTGTGTTGTCAAAGAATCTTGTGTTTATTATTGCCTCTTCTACAATGCTATTTTATGCGTTACTTGTATTACTTCTTATTCAAGAGACGATGCCAAAGAGGACAGATAAGGAAGAACATAAAGAAAAGGAATCTGGGGCGGTTTGGAAAATTGTAATGCGAGATAAGGCATTAATGATTTACTTATTAGCAGGTATTATCATTTCGATGGGGTTTTCTCAAACCGAAGGCATGTTGCCACTACATTTTGATAATGAAATGAAGCGTATTTTTGGAACGAATAATCCATATCCATATTTAATGGCGTTAAACGGACTATTAGTTGTTTTATTCCAATTTCAAATTTCAAAATGGGCTACGGATAAACCAGTCGGGAAGACGATGTTATATGGTGCATGTTTGTTCGGGATTGGATTATTTTTTATAGGGTGGTTACCGAAGTGGTTTGGAGAATTTAATACAAATGCTACAGTTATTTTAATAACACTACTGTTCGTTTATGCTATATATACATTAGGTGAGATGATTATGTCACCTGTACAGATGACATTTGTAGCAAATTTGGCCCCTGAACATTTGAGAGGGACTTATATGGGAGCTGCAAGTTTGCAGTGGATTACAGGAAGCGCATTTGGTCCACTTTTGGGAGGTTTTTTATTAGATCGATTACTTGGCCACTTTCTATTTACAATTTTAGCTGTAGGATGTGTAGTTGCAGGTATTGTATATATTTCTTTAGATCGTCTTGTTGAGCAAAAGCAAAAAGACACACTGACCCAACAATCTTCTTAGTGAATAGGTGACATACACAAAAAAAGGGATCTCTACATATTTTAGGTACATAACTAGATTAGATTGCCATTTTATTTTGTGTAGCTATAAAGAAAATGAAATGAAAAAACAATATGTGATGTTATTTAATTATTTATGGAAGTTACATTTTATTTCAAATAGGAACTACCTATTTTTATAAAAAGTGCTAAAATAGAAAAATGAAAACAATTGGTTAGGGTGATTTCATTGACGAAAATTAAATTAGGTTTATTATATGGTGGAAAATCAGCTGAGCATCAAGTTTCGCTACAGACGGCTCTTGCTGCTATTAAAGCGTTAAATCAAGATAAATTCGAGATTCATCCAATTTATATTACAGAACAAGGTCAATGGGTACGCGGTGAGCGTATTGAAGGCGAAGTAACAGATATTGAAGCTTTAAAAATGAGCGGTGCAGAAAATGCGATTTCTCCGTTATCATTAAGTACAGAAATTATTCCATCTGCAGCTTCTGAGGAAAACGCTATTGACGTTATTTTCCCATTACTACATGGACCAAACGGTGAAGATGGAACGGTTCAAGGACTATTAGAATTGATGAATATTCCTTATGTAGGAAATGGTGTTCTAGCATCATCTGCTGGTATGGATAAAGTTGTTATGAAAAACATCTTTGCAGAGGCTGGTTTAAAACAAGCAAAATATGCGTCTTTCATTCGCAGTGCATGGGAAAAAGATCGTGAGGAAGCTTATTCTAAAGTAGAAGATAAGTTAGGGTATCCTTGCTTCGTAAAACCAGCAAACCTTGGTTCAAGTGTTGGTATTAATAAGTGTAAAAATCGTGAAGAACTTGAGAATGCATTTGTAGAGGCATTCCAATTTGATCGCAAAATTATTGTAGAAGAAAATATTGTAGGTCGTGAAGTAGAAGTTGGGGTACTAGGTAATGATGAGCCGAAATGTTCAGTTGTAGGTGAAATCGTTCCGAAAAAGGACTTCTATGATTATAAGTCGAAATATATCGATGGTGATACGGCGTTAATTATTCCAGCTGAAATGACAGGAGAAGAATCTGATGTGATTAAGCGTGATGCAATTATTGCGTTCCAATCATTAGATGGTGCAGGCTTAACGCGAGCTGATTTCTTCTTAACGAAAGACGGAGAAGTGTATATTAACGAAGTAAACACTATGCCAGGATTTACACCGTTTAGTATGTTTCCTCTATTATGGCAACATACTGGGTTACCGTATCCAGAGTTAATCGAAGAGCTAATTCGTTTAGCGATTGAACGTCACGAAGAAAAACAAAAAATTAAATATACAATCTAACAAAAAAAGGAGGAAGCACTATTCGTAGGAATAGTGCTTCCTCTATGTAAGGAGCGTTTCTATATGATAAAGCGAATGTTAAAGCAAGTAGAACAGATGGTAAATGGTACTGGATTAGCAGAGCAATATGAGGGAACTATTATTCAAGGCGTGTCTATTGATACGAGAAAAATTGAAAAAGGAAACTTATATGTTCCGATTCAAGGGGAGCGTTTCGATGGACATGCTTTTGTAGATAAAGCAGTTGAAAATGGAGCTGTAGCTACATTATGGATGAAAGATGTAGCAAATCCACCCGAGAATCTTCCGGTTATTTTTGTAGAAGATACGCTATCTGCACTGCAAATGTTAGCGAAAAACTATCGCGATCAATTGGATGTTAAAGTTGTTGGTGTGACAGGTAGTAACGGTAAAACATCCACGAAAGATATTGTGACAAGTATTCTTGCAACTAAGTTCAAAGTTCAAAAAACAGAAGGGAATTTCAATAACCATATTGGATTACCTCTCACTATTTTAAACTTAGAAGAAAATACAGAAGTAGCTGTATTAGAAATGGGTATGTCAAGCCGAGGAGAGATTGAATTTTTATCTAAGTTAGCTCGTCCTAATGCAGCTATTATTACGAATATTGGTGAGGCACATTTAATGGATTTAGGATCTCGTGAGGCAATTGCTGAAGCGAAATTAGAAATTGTTACAGGGTTACAAGAAGGTGGCGTGTTCGTATATAATGGAGATGAGCCGTTATTAACGAATCGTGTTCCTGAAATGAATTTAGCAGCAGAAACAGTTACGTTTGGTGATGCAAGAGCCAACGATTACTATCCAACAACTGTAACATTACAGGCAACTGGGACACATTTTAAAATGAATAGAGATGAAAATATTTCATTCTACCTACCGGTATTAGGAAAACATAATGTGTACAATACACTTGCTTCAATGGCAATTGCGACACATTTTGGTGTGACGTGGGAAGAAATGAAACAAGGTTTAGTAACACTTCAAATGACGGGCATGCGTATGGAGATTGTAAAAACGGATAGTGGATTAACAATTATCAACGATGCTTATAATGCAAGTCCGACGGCTATGGAGGCAGCATTCCATTTAATGAATGGTTTAGATGGATTTACTAAAAAAATCGTTGTGCTCGGTGATATGTTAGAACTTGGAAATCAAGAAGTGCAGTTCCATTATGAGGTAGGTAAATTAATCGATCCAGCAAAAATCGCACATGTATTCACATACGGTAGATTAGGAGCTCAAATTGCTGAAGGAGCGAAAATTAATTTCCCTAATGAACGTGTAAAGGCGTATGATAATAAAGAAGAGTTAGTAAGAGATTTACAAGCGGTAGTCGATGCCAAAGATGTTGTATTAATAAAAGCATCTCGCGGTATGAAATTAGAAGAAGTAATTACGATGTTGAAATAATTGGTGTATATAAATAGGGATGATAGTCACGAAAATAGAAGAAACTTATAATAAGCGCTTACAGTAAATGATAAAAAAATAAAAGTAAAGAAAAAGGCCCTGAATATAAAATAAGGTAACAGTTGGGTTTGCTTTTTACACATACAAAACTTATAATTGATAAAGTGTAATAACGTTTAGAAGTATTTTCGTGAAGAATATACGCCCGGTTATATACGTGAGCATTCAGGAAAAGGGCTTTTCCGCAAATTCGGAAAACGCCTTTTTTTAAATGATAAGTATAGGATAGAAAAGGAGAAGTAACATTGACAACATTTCGAGAATTAGGATTAAGTGAGTCTTTACTGCAATCGGTTGAAAGTATGGGCTTTGAAGAGGCTACGCCGATTCAAGCTGAAACAATTCCACATGCATTGCAAGGTAAGGATATTATTGGGCAAGCGCAAACAGGTACAGGGAAAACAGCAGCATTCGGATTACCACTATTAGATAAAGTGGATACAAATAAAGAAGCAGTTCAAGGTATTGTTATCGCGCCAACGCGTGAATTAGCAATTCAAGTTGGAGAAGAGCTATACAAAATTGGTAAACATAAACGTGTTCGTATTCTACCAATTTATGGTGGTCAAGATATTAACCGCCAAATTCGTGCTCTAAAAAAACACCCACACATTATTGTTGGTACGCCGGGTCGTATTTTAGATCATATTAACCGTAAAACACTTCGCTTACAAAACGTAGAGACTGTTGTTCTTGATGAAGCGGATGAAATGTTAAACATGGGCTTCATTGAAGATATTGAAGCGATTTTAACAGATGTGCCAGAAACACATCAAACATTATTATTCTCAGCGACAATGCCAGATCCAATCCGTCGTATTGCTGAGCGTTTCATGACTGAGCCTCAACACATTAAAGTAAAAGCAAAAGAAGTAACAATGCCAAACATTCAGCAGTTCTATTTAGAAGTGCAAGAAAAGAAAAAGTTTGACGTGTTAACACGCTTACTAGATATTCAATCTCCAGAGCTTGCGATCGTATTCGGTCGTACAAAGCGTCGTGTTGATGAATTATCAGAAGCATTAAACTTACGTGGTTATGCAGCAGAAGGTATTCATGGTGACTTAACACAGGCGAAACGTATGTCTGTATTACGTAAATTTAAAGAAGGTGCTATTGAAGTTCTTGTTGCAACAGACGTTGCTGCACGTGGTCTTGATATTTCAGGCGTAACACACGTATACAACTTCGATATCCCACAAGATCCAGAATCATACGTTCACCGTATCGGTCGTACTGGCCGTGCAGGTAAAAAAGGTATTGCAATGTTATTTGTAACACCACGTGAATCAGGACAATTAAAAAATATCGAGCGTACAACAAAACGTAAAGTTGATCGCATGGAAGCACCGACACTTGATGAGGCATTAGAAGGTCAACAACGTTTAATCGCTGAAAAACTTCAAAGCACGATTCAAAATGAGAACTTATCATACTACAAGCGTATTGCAGAAGAAATGTTAGAAGAGAATGACTCTGTAACAGTAGTAGCTGCTGCTTTAAAAATGATGACTAAAGAGCCGGATACAACTCCGATTGCTTTAACATCAGAACCACCAGTTGTTTCAAGAGGTGGCGGTTCTAAAAAACGTGGCGGTAACGGAGGCGGATACCGTGATGGTAACCGTAATCGTAGTCGTGATGGACGCGGTGGTGGCGATGGTCGTAACCGTGATGGACGTAATCGTGACGGAAACCGTGATCGCAATCGTGATGGAAACCGTGATCGTAATCGTGATGGTGGTAGTCGTGGTCGTAGAGGTGAAGGTCAAGGTCGCCCAGGATCTTCAAATGGACGCGGCGAAAGAAAACATCATAGCCGTCCACAAGCTTAATAAAAAAAGAGAATGCCCTTTGCGGGCATTCTCTTTTTTTATTTCTGTAATTGTGCATACTACATAGTAGTTATGATAGAAAAGGGGCTGTTATATGCTTGTAAGGCTTGGTTACGTTGCGATGAGTGTGCATTTGAAGAATGCATCCCCATCTCAAACGATGACGTACGCACAGTTTCAGAAAATAGATGATCGTGATGCTGCAATTCGTAAACTTGAAAGAATTGCTAATTCCAATTTGGAAAATTGTTTGCGTTTATTAAAGCATAATAAGGGACATGACATATCTTTCTTTCGGCTTAGTTCTAAGCTCATTCCTTTAGCGAATCATGAGGAATTGCTAGAGTGGAACTATATTCGTCCTTTAAAAGAAAAATTGAAAGAATTAGGTGAATATGCAATTCATATGAATATGCGAATTGATTTCCATCCAGATCATTTTGTTGTACTAAATTCACCTGAGGAGAGTGTTTTTAAACAATCTGTAAAGACATTGCAGATGCACAAAAAATTATTAAAAGGCATGGGGATTGAACATAAGCAACGATGTGTACTACATGTTGGAGGAGGGTATAAAGATAAAGAACTTGCATTAGAGCGTTTTATAGAGAATTGGTCTAATGTCCCAAGGGGTATTCAAGAAATGATTATATTAGAAAATGATGATACAACTTTTACGTTAGAGGAAACATTATATTTAGGAGAAAAATTAGATATTCCTGTCGTGTTTGATTTGCATCACCATATGATGAATAATGAGCAAGAAGATTGGTATGAAGATTGGGCACGTGTTGTTCATACGTGGGAAACATCTTTGTTGCCAGTTAAAATGCATATCTCTAGCCCTAGAGAGGGAAAAGATCCAAGAGCTCATGCAGATTATATTAATGTAGACGCATTTTTATCTTTTTTAAGAAGGATAAAGGGAAGTGTTCCGCAAATTGATTGTATGATTGAGGCGAAGATGAAGGATGAGTCTTTATTTCAATTAATGAGGGATTTAAGCGAACATGTAGATGTAGAAATTATCGATGGTGCAAGCTTTTATATTAAATAAGCTTTGCACCATCGTTTTTTTTTGTTAAAAAAGGAGTTAAAATGCCGCCGGTTATTAAACCTGTTAAATGACTGATCGGATTGGCGGAAGGATTAAAGAAAGTAAATAGCAGTAATAGAAGTATCATAATTGAGAAAATGGCAATTTCTTTTGGTTTTGAAGAGCGGTATCGATTGTACAATAAAAATAATTGTGCGCCTAATAGTCCGAAAATACCACCTGATGCACCTGCGTGAATATATTCAGGTGGCATAATAATATAAGAAGAAATATTTCCAGAAATTCCAGAAATAAAAAATAGAATAAAAAAAGAAAAGTGTCCGAGTTGCTTTTCGATAGAAGAACCAAGTGCAAACAAAAAAATACTATTAGAAAGAAAATGTTGTAAGTCTACGTGTACCAGAAGGGAAGTTATGACACGCCACCATTCTCCTTTAGCGATATATTCATTAGAGGCTGCCAGTGGGAAGAGGAAAAAGTCGCCTAATATCATCAGGACTAAGTGAATAAGAAGTAAGGTGAGAATAGTCGGTTGTAAAGAAATCTGAGTGGATCTTATTAGCATACGGTTACTATCACCCCTTTTGCATCAGAAAGATTCTCTGTTATTCTTATCAATATGAAAGAAGAAAGTTAAATAGAAGAAGGGGATTTTGAAATGATTATAGGGATTGGAATCGATATTATTGAATTAAATCGTATTGAAAAAATGCTAGATGGAAAGCTTAAATTTATGGAACGTATTTTAACAGAAAATGAACGTAATGTTGCTATGGAGCTGAAAGGAAGTCGTCTTACAGAGTTTGTAGCTGGAAGGTTTGCAGCGAAAGAGGCGTATTCAAAAGCTGTAGGTACTGGTATCGGGAAAGAAGTGAGCTTTTTAGATATTGAAGTGAAAAATGATGAAAGAGGTAAGCCGATTCTGATTACAAGTACAGAGTATATTGTTCATTTATCAATTAGTCATAGTAAGGAATTTGCTGTTGCTCAAGTTGTTTTAGAAAGCTCGTCACGCTAGTCTGCATATTTTATATCTTTGTCTCATATATTTGAGGTAGCGATAAGGAAGGTACATCTTCCATTCATTTATAGGGGCAAAGGGGCTGAAGTGATGAAAAGGCGTCTGTTTTTAGTTCTTGTCGGTTTGTTGACCGTTTTTGTGTTGGCGGGTTGTGTGGAAAAGAAACAAGATGATGTCGTGAGAGATTTAGAAGCGAAAGTAAAAGGGATGAAAAGTTATCAAGCTGAAGCGAAATTATCTATTAAAACAGGAAATGAGCCTCAGGAGTATAATGTAGAGATTTGGCATAAAGAACCGTCTTTTTATCGTGTGAATTTAAAGAATGCAAAAAAAGATCAGAGCCAAATCATTTTAAGAAATGAAGAAGGTGTATTTGTATTAACGCCAGCACTTAATAAGAGCTTCCGTTTTCAAAGTGATTGGCCGCAAAATAGCAGCCAGGCTTATTTATATGAATCACTTGTAAGAGATATTTTGCAGAATAAGAAAAACCTTACTTTCGAGAAAACAGATAAGTATTATATTTTTAAAACAAAAACAAACTATCAACATCAAAATATGTTGCCGAAACAAGAGATTACACTGAAGAAGAGCGATTTGACTCCAGTTTCAGTGAAGTTAATGGATAATGATCAAAATGTTCTTGTAAAAGTAGATTTCTCTAAGGTGAAATTCGATGCGAAATTTGATAAAGGTGCATTTGATACGAAACAAAATATGTCTAGAGCGCAGGTAGATGTTCAAACAACAGCGAAAGAAGACAAACCGTTTGCTACTTTGTATCCGCTTGATACACCACAAGGTATGACTCTGCAAGATGAAAAAGAGTTGAAGACAGACAGTGGCAAGCGTGCGATACTCACATACACTGGAAATAAGAAATCCTTTACTTTAATACAAGAAAAGGCAAAAGTTGCAGAGGCTTCATCAGCGGTAAGTGTAAGTGGAGAACCGGTTGATCTTGGGTTTACGATTGGTGCATTGACGAAAGACTCTGTAACGTGGTCGCATAACGGAGTAGAATATATGCTCGTGTCTAAAGGTTTAGAGCCGAAGGAGCTGTTAATGGTTGCTCGTTCAGTTACAGCGAAGCAGGTGAAGTAAACTTCTTAGACGTGGTGATATATGTGCACCACGTCTTTTCTTAGTTTGAAGGTGGATTTCATAAAAGAAGCATATAAAAGAATAAGCTTCGCATATCGTGTATAAGGAAGTGTATTTATGGAAGAAGCACCATTTTACCGTGACACTTGGGTGGAAGTGGATTTAGATGCCATTTATAACAACGTTACACATATTAAAGAGTTCATCCCAAGTGATGTAGAGATTTTTGCTGTAGTTAAAGCGAACGCGTATGGGCACGATTATGTACCGGTGGCTAAAACGGCATTAGAAGCGGGTGCAACAAGGTTAGCTGTTGCTTTTTTAGATGAAGCTTTAGTGCTTCGGAGGGCTGGTATTACTGTGCCGATTTTAGTGTTAGGTCCCTCGCCGCCGCGTGATGTAAATGTAGCTGCTGAAAATGATGTAGCGCTAACTGTTTTTCAAAAAGAATGGGTGGACGAAGCAATTAAACTTTGGGATGGTTCATCTGTAATGAAATTTCATATTAATTTTGATAGTGGTATGGGGAGAATTGGAATACGTGAAAGAAAAGAGCTGAAAGAATTTTTAAGGAGTTTAGAAGGTGCACCGTTTTTAGAGTTAGAAGGAGTATACACGCATTTTGCAACGGCAGATGAGGTTGAGACTTCGTATTTTGATAAGCAATATAACACGTTCTTAGAGCAGTTAAGTTGGTTGAAAGAATTCGGAGTGGATCCTAAGTTTGTCCATACAGCTAATAGTGCTGCCACGTTACGTTTTCAAGGAATTACATTTAATGCAGTGCGAATTGGGATTGCAATGTATGGATTATCTCCTTCTGTAGAAATACGTCCTTTTTTACCATTTGAATTAGAACCGGCGCTATCACTGCATACGAAAGTAGCTCATATTAAACAGGTGATTAAAGGTGATGGAATTAGTTATAACGTCACTTACCGAACGAAAACTGAAGAATGGATTGCAACTGTAGCGATTGGCTATGCAGATGGGTGGCTTAGAAGATTACAAGGATTTGAAGTGCTTATAAATGGTAAAAGGGTACCGATTGTAGGGCGAGTAACAATGGATCAGTTCATGATTCATCTTCCTTGTGAAGTGCCGCTTGGTACGAAAGTTACGCTTATCGGAAGGCAGGGAGATGAGTATATTAGCGCTACAGAGGTTGCGGAATATTCAGGGACTATTAATTATGAAATTATTGCAACGATCAGTTTCCGTGTGCCAAGAATATTTATACGGAATGGTAAGGTTGTAGAGATAATTAATTACTTGAACAATATATAGAAGGTAGTATGATTGCTTCTTGTCATTGGAGTGACTGTTCATTGCTGGATAATAAGCTCTTTTTGATGAGAAGCTTTTTACTTATAATCATTTTTTATATAAGTTACACGTAAGTTTTGAAGAGGAGTTCTATTGTTTTTAGTTAGTTATGAGATAAAAAATTTAAGAAGATGAATGTTTTGTTTGTGAATTGGAAAACATAAGCAGGGAATAAGGAAGTCTTTGCAACAGGCTCCATACAATGGTATTATTACAATAGGTGTCATATATATATTTGGGTGTGTAGTTGACGGTGGAGGTGTATTTTTGTGTCCGAATCAAGTGTAACTACTGAAATCGTGGTTCGGTTGCCAAAGCAAATGGTAACGGAATTGGACGGAATTGGAAAACAAGAGAATAAGAATCGCCATGAACTAATTTGCCAGGCAACACAATTGTTATTGCGTCAACATAAGACGAAGAAACGCTACCAACATGAATCAATGCGACGTGGGTATATTGAAATGGGAAAAATTAATCTTGGTATTGCATCTGAAGCTTTCTTAGCGGAGTATGAAGCAGCTCATACAGTAGAACGCTTAGTTAGCGGGGGGTAATATTTTGATTGTAAAACGCGGCGACGTGTATTTTGCAGACCTTTCCCCAGTTGTTGGTTCTGAGCAAGGAGGCGTTCGTCCGGTTCTTGTCATTCAAAATGACATCGGAAATCGTTTTAGTCCAACGGTGATTGTAGCGGCTATTACTGCACAGATTCAAAAAGCGAAATTACCCACTCATGTGGAAATTGATGCGAAAAAGTATGGTTTTGAGAGAGATTCTGTTATTTTACTTGAGCAGATTCGAACAATCGATAAGCAACGCTTAACGGACAAAATCACTCATTTAGATGAAGTGATGATGAGTCGTGTAGATGAAGCGTTACAAATTAGTTTAGGACTAATAGATTTTTAAATCGGCAGTTTAAGTTGCTCTCTTTGAAGGGCAACTTTTTTTATTATAGAGGAGGTTACGGTTGTATATGGAAATGGTAGATAATCGACAAGCGTTAATGAAAATGTTAGTGAAAGAATTAGGCTTTAGCGAAAAGCAAGTTCGTCATGTTATTCAATTAACAGAAGAAGGTAACACAGTTCCATTTATTGCTCGTTACCGAAAAGAATGGACAGGCTCTTTAGATGAGGTGCAAATTCGTGCGATTTTAGAGAGATGGCAATATATGATGCAACTTGAAGATAGGAAGGAAGAAGTTATTCGTCTTATTGACGAGAAGGGGAAACTGACAGGAGAGCTAAGACAGCAAATTGTTAAAGCTACAAAGTTACAGGAAGTAGAAGATTTATATCGTCCATATAAAGAGAAAAGAAGAACGAAAGCAACGATTGCAAAAGAAAAAGGGTTAGAACCGTTAGCTGAATGGTTATTGTTATATAAGAAAGAAGAACCGGCTAAAAAGGCAGTGGAATTTATTAATGCAGAGAAAGAAGTGCAATCTGCAGAAGAAGCTTTACAAGGTGCACAAGACATTATTGCAGAAATGATTTCAGATGAAGCTGCGTATCGTAGTTGGATTCGAAATGTTACTTTTAGAAAAGGTATTATGTCTTCGTCTGTAAAAGGTGAAGAAAAAGATGAAAAGAATATATATGAAATGTATTACAGTTATGAAGAACCATTGCAAAAAGTAGTACCACATCGTGTATTAGCAATGAATCGCGGTGAGAAAGAAGATATATTGAGAGTTTCTGTTGTCCCACCAGTAGATGAGATATTAAATTTCTTATACAAGAAAGTAATTCGTGATAACGATTCTAAAAGTGCGCATTATGTACAATTAGCGATTGAAGATGGTTATAAACGATTAATTCAATCTTCAATTGAAAGAGAAATTCGTAAAGAATTAACAGAAACAGCTGAAGAACAAGCGATACATATTTTCTCTGAGAACTTACGTAACTTATTATTACAACCTCCGATGAAAGGGAAAGTCGTGCTAGCGGTAGATCCGGCATATAGAACTGGTTGTAAATTATCTGTAGTAGATGATACGGGGAAAGTACTACATATTGATGTTGTTTATCCGCATCCGCCTGTTCGTAAATATGATGAAGCAAAAACGAAAGTTCTTTCTATTATAGATAAATATCAAGTTGAAATGATTGCAATTGGTAATGGGACAGCATCTAGAGAAACAGAGGAATTTATAGTAGATGTATTACAAAGTGTGAAACAGGAAGTCTTTTATATTATTGTAAATGAAGCGGGTGCTAGTGTATATTCAGCTTCTGATTTAGCCCGTGAGGAATTCCCGAATTTACAAGTTGAAGAGAGAAGTGCCGTTTCTATTGGAAGACGTCTGCAAGATCCACTTGCTGAACTTGTGAAAATTGATCCTAAATCAGTTGGGGTTGGACAATACCAACATGATGTATCTCAAAAGAGATTGAATGAGTCATTAACATTTGTAGTAGAGACAGCTGTTAACCAAGTTGGGGTTAATGTAAATACGGCTTCGGTTGCATTGTTACAATATGTTTCAGGTTTATCGAAAACCGTTGCGAAAAATATTGTGGCAAAGAGAGAAGAGGATGGGAAATTCAAAAAGCGCACGGAATTAAAGGAAATTCCACGTTTAGGTGCAAAGACGTACGAACAATGTATAGGCTTCTTGCGTATATTAGAAGGAGCGAATCCGTTAGATCGAACAGGTATTCATCCCGAACAATATAAAAATGTTGAATTGTTATTGAAGAGTTTAGGGTTATCGATAGATGACGTAGGACAACCGCAATTACAAAAGAGATTGGAAGAAGTAGAGATTTCTAAGTTGTCTCAAGAAACGGGAGTTGGGGAGCCGACGTTAGTTGATATTATAGATGCGCTCATTAGTCCAGAACGAGATATGAGGGATGAGTTGCCTAAACCACTTCTGAAAAAAGGGATTTTGAAATTAGAAGATTTAAAACGTGGTATGGAACTAGAAGGAACAGTGCGTAACGTTGTTGATTTTGGTGCTTTTGTTGATGTTGGCGTAAAGCAAGATGGTTTAGTGCATATTTCTAAGCTTAGCAAACAGTTTGTAAAGCATCCGTTAGATGTTGTATCAGTAGGACAAATTGTAAAAGTATGGGTAGATGATATTGATACAAAAAAAGGACGCGTTGCACTATCTATGTTGCCGATTGAATAGTAAGAGAAGAGAGCAGATGAAACTGCTCTTTTTTTATAGAATAAAAAGTGTAATGGATTATGAGTTTTGATGTGTTTTGCTATAATAAAACCAGCATTCATTTAGCAATTTAATTTGATACCGGTTTTTTTCGAAATATGCACGTTGCATCTGTTTTTTTAGCCACGTAGGCATAGGAATCCCTCCTTGTTTAATCCTACTCTCAAAAATCTAAAGTACTATTAATGAGAGGTTGGTGAGTGGATTTCTATTCATGTTGTGTTTTTAGAAACCACGCGTCTTGAATGAGGATGGGTATATGTACTATTTAATATATGTATAAGAAGCGTGAAAAGTGTAAAAATATTTTTTTGTTTAGGAGGAATGAGAATGGACGAGAAAGAAATTCAACGGCTAGTGGAAGAAGTATCGCTACAATACTTCGGAATGCCGTTTTTACATAAAGCAAAGTTCAATAGTAGGTTGCGTACAACTGGCGGGCGTTATCTGTTGAAGAGTCACAATGTTGAACTGAATTATCGATATTACGAAATGTATGGTAAGGAGGAGTTAATCGGAATCATCAAACATGAACTGTGTCATTATCACTTGCATATTACAGGAAGAGGGTATAAGCACAGGGACAGAGATTTTCGTGAGTTGTTAAAGAAAGTTGATGCACCTCGTTTTTGTAAACGAATGATTAATGAAGAGAAGGAAAAAAAGATTTATAAGTATGAATGTATGGAGTGTTTACTTCAATATGTAAGAAGGCGTCAAATAAATACCAAAAGATATGTCTGCGGAAAGTGTAAAGGGAAACTCAAACCGATATCGAAAACATCTTGACAGTAAAAACGCAATCCAGTATAGTATAAACATGTCACGTTTGAACAAGATGTTGTTAAAAACTTCTTGACTTACAGAAAGAAATTTTATAATATACAAATTGTCTTCATTATTCCGCAGTAGCTCAGTGGTAGAGCTATCGGCTGTTAACCGATCGGTCGTAGGTTCGAGTCCTACCTGCGGAGCCATACAGAGAAGTACCCAAGTGGCTCAAGGGGCTCCCCTGCTAAGGGAGTAGATCGCTAACGCGGTGCGAGGGTTCGAATCCCTTCTTCTCTGCCATACATATTGGCCCGTTGGTCAAGTGGTTAAGACACCGCCCTTTCACGGCGGTAACACGGGTTCGAATCCCGTACGGGTCACCACTTCGGAGGATTAGCTCAGCTGGGAGAGCACCTGCCTTACAAGCAGGGGGTCGGCGGTTCGATCCCGTCATCCTCCACCATATGAATTTTATATGAATAGTATTATCGCGGGGTGGAGCAGTACGGTAGCTCGTCGGGCTCATAACCCGAAGGTCGCAGGTTCAAATCCTGTCCCCGCAACCAAATGGTCCCGTGGTGTAGTGGTTAACATGCCTGCCTGTCACGCAGGAGATCGCCGGTTCGACCCCGGTCGGGACCGCCATTTTAACTTCTGCTAATTGGCAGTTGTTTTTTATTGGACATTATGGTACAATGACATTTGTCTTTGAAAAGAAGATAATTTTTTCGATGGGCTATAGCCAAGCGGTAAGGCAACGGACTTTGACTCCGTCATGCGCTGGTTCGAATCCAGCTAGCCCAGCCATTTACGAGCCATTAGCTCAGTTGGTAGAGCATCTGACTTTTAATCAGAGGGTCGAAGGTTCGAATCCTTCATGGCTCACTTTTTGTTTTTTCCGCGCGGTCGTGGCGGAACGGCAGACGCGC
>NZ_JAEKEJ010000025.1:2335000-2367500 GCF_016651175.1 Bacillus sp. TH13
GCGACCTGGAAAGGTCCGTCGTAGAGGGTAACAACCCCGTAGTCGAAACTTCGTTCTCTCTTGAATGTATCCTGAGTACGGCGGAACACGTGAAATTCCGTCGGAATCTGGGAGGACCATCTCCCAAGGCTAAATACTCCCTAGTGATCGATAGTGAACCAGTACCGTGAGGGAAAGGTGAAAAGCACCCCGGAAGGGGAGTGAAAGAGATCCTGAAACCGTGTGCCTACAAATAGTCAGAGCCCGTTAATGGGTGATGGCGTGCCTTTTGTAGAATGAACCGGCGAGTTACGATCCCGTGCAAGGTTAAGCTGAAGAGGCGGAGCCGCAGCGAAAGCGAGTCTGAATAGGGCGTTTAGTACGTGGTCGTAGACCCGAAACCAGGTGATCTACCCATGTCCAGGGTGAAGTTCAGGTAACACTGAATGGAGGCCCGAACCCACGCACGTTGAAAAGTGCGGGGATGAGGTGTGGGTAGCGGAGAAATTCCAATCGAACCTGGAGATAGCTGGTTCTCCCCGAAATAGCTTTAGGGCTAGCCTTAAGTGTAAGAGTCTTGGAGGTAGAGCACTGATTGAACTAGGGGTCCTCATCGGATTACCGAATTCAGTCAAACTCCGAATGCCAATGACTTATCCTTAGGAGTCAGACTGCGAGTGATAAGATCCGTAGTCAAGAGGGAAACAGCCCAGATCGCCAGCTAAGGTCCCAAAGTGTGTATTAAGTGGAAAAGGATGTGGAGTTGCTTAGACAACTAGGATGTTGGCTTAGAAGCAGCCACCATTTAAAGAGTGCGTAATAGCTCACTAGTCGAGTGACTCTGCGCCGAAAATGTACCGGGGCTAAATACACCACCGAAGCTGCGAATTGATACCAATGGTATCAGTGGTAGGGGAGCGTTCTAAGTGCAGTGAAGTCAGACCGGAAGGACTGGTGGAGCGCTTAGAAGTGAGAATGCCGGTATGAGTAGCGAAAGACGGGTGAGAATCCCGTCCACCGAATGCCTAAGGTTTCCTGAGGAAGGCTCGTCCGCTCAGGGTTAGTCAGGACCTAAGCCGAGGCCGACAGGCGTAGGCGATGGACAACAGGTTGATATTCCTGTACCACCTCTTTATCGTTTGAGCAATGGAGGGACGCAGAAGGATAGAAGAAGCGTGCGATTGGTTGTGCACGTCCAAGCAGTTAGGCTGATAAGTAGGCAAATCCGCTTATCGTGAAGGCTGAGCTGTGATGGGGAAGCTCCTTATGGAGCGAAGTCTTTGATTCCCCGCTGCCAAGAAAAGCTTCTAGCGAGATAAAAGGTGCCTGTACCGCAAACCGACACAGGTAGGCGAGGAGAGAATCCTAAGGTGTGCGAGAGAACTCTGGTTAAGGAACTCGGCAAAATGACCCCGTAACTTCGGGAGAAGGGGTGCTTTCTTAACGGAAAGCCGCAGTGAATAGGCCCAAGCGACTGTTTAGCAAAAACACAGCTCTCTGCGAAGCCGTAAGGCGAAGTATAGGGGTGACACCTGCCCGGTGCTGGAAGGTTAAGGAGAGGGGTTAGCGTAAGCGAAGCTCTGAACTGAAGCCCCAGTAAACGGCGGCCGTAACTATAACGGTCCTAAGGTAGCGAAATTCCTTGTCGGGTAAGTTCCGACCCGCACGAAAGGTGTAACGATTTGGGCACTGTCTCAACCAGAGACTCGGTGAAATTATAGTACCTGTGAAGATGCAGGTTACCCGCGACAGGACGGAAAGACCCCGTGGAGCTTTACTGTAGCCTGATATTGAATTTTGGTACAGTTTGTACAGGATAGGCGGGAGCCATTGAAACCGGAGCGCTAGCTTCGGTGGAGGCGCTGGTGGGATACCGCCCTGACTGTATTGAAATTCTAACCTACGGGTCTTATCGACCCGGGAGACAGTGTCAGGTGGGCAGTTTGACTGGGGCGGTCGCCTCCTAAAGTGTAACGGAGGCGCCCAAAGGTTCCCTCAGAATGGTTGGAAATCATTCGTAGAGTGCAAAGGCATAAGGGAGCTTGACTGCGAGACCTACAAGTCGAGCAGGGACGAAAGTCGGGCTTAGTGATCCGGTGGTTCCGCATGGAAGGGCCATCGCTCAACGGATAAAAGCTACCCCGGGGATAACAGGCTTATCTCCCCCAAGAGTCCACATCGACGGGGAGGTTTGGCACCTCGATGTCGGCTCATCGCATCCTGGGGCTGTAGTCGGTCCCAAGGGTTGGGCTGTTCGCCCATTAAAGCGGTACGCGAGCTGGGTTCAGAACGTCGTGAGACAGTTCGGTCCCTATCCGTCGTGGGCGTAGGAAATTTGAGAGGAGCTGTCCTTAGTACGAGAGGACCGGGATGGACGCACCGCTGGTGTACCAGTTGTTCTGCCAAGGGCATAGCTGGGTAGCTATGTGCGGAAGGGATAAGTGCTGAAAGCATCTAAGCATGAAGCCCCCCTCAAGATGAGATTTCCCATAGCGTAAGCTAGTAAGATCCCTGAAAGATGATCAGGTTGATAGGTTCGAGGTGGAAGCATGGTGACATGTGGAGCTGACGAATACTAATAGATCGAGGACTTAACCATATAATATGTAGCAAATGTTATCTAGTTTTGAAGGAATATGCCTTCAATAGTTTGGTGATGATGGCAGAGAGGTCACACCCGTTCCCATACCGAACACGGAAGTTAAGCTCTCTAGCGCCGATGGTAGTTGGGACCTTGTCCCTGTGAGAGTAGGACGTCGCCAAGCTATTTATATCATCGCGGGGTGGAGCAGTACGGTAGCTCGTCGGGCTCATAACCCGAAGGTCGCAGGTTCAAATCCTGTCCCCGCAACCAAATGGTCCCGTGGTGTAGTGGTTAACATGCCTGCCTGTCACGCAGGAGATCGCCGGTTCGACCCCGGTCGGGACCGCCATTTTATATAAAGAAAAGAACGAAACAAATTGTTTCGTATTTTTTTATTTGTTTTAACAAAAAACTAATAAAGACAGTCAAACTATCCTTAGGACAACTCCTAAGGACTTTTTTATATATTCAAAACCTGTATAATAAAGAGCAGAGAACATTGTGAGTAAAGTAGGTGAAGTCTGTGAGCAAATATGAAGTAACAACAAAATCTTCTGAGGAAACACAAAGGTTATCAGAAAAACTAGGTGAACTCGTAGAGGCACAAGATGTAATTATTTTAGAAGGAGATCTTGGAGCTGGTAAGACGACTTTTACAAAGGGACTAGCAAAAGGTCTTGGAGTGAAAAGAGTTGTAAATAGTCCTACCTTTAATATTATTAAAGAATATAAAGGAAGATTACCGCTATATCATATGGACGTGTATCGCTTAGCAGAAAGCGAAGAGGACTTAGGCTTTGATGAGTATTTCTACGGTGAAGGAATTACGGTAGTGGAATGGGCTCATTTAATAGAAGCATATTTACCGAATGAAAAGTTACAAATTAGTTTATTCCATGCGGGAGATGACACAAGAAAAATTATACTCGAGCCAATTGGAGATCGCTATATTAGATTATGTGAGGAGCTATTACAAGATGAAAGTACTAGCAATTGATACTTCAAATTACGTAATGGGTGTATCCCTTATTGAGGAAGGAAACGTGATTGGGGAAATTATTACAAATTTGACGAAAAACCATTCTGTACGTCTTATGCCAGCTGTAGAGCAACTGTTAAAAGAATGTGGTGTAAAACCGAAGGAATTAACTAAAATCGTAGTAGCTGCTGGACCTGGATCATATACAGGTGTTCGCATAGGCGTGACAGCGGCAAAAACATTAGCTTGGTCACTTCAAATACCAATTGTAGGTGTATCAAGTTTAGAGGTAGTAGCTGCAAACGGTGCTAACTTTAATGGGTTAATTTGTCCTTTATTTGATGGAAGACGTGGGCAAATTTATACTGGATTATATACATATGAAGGAGAGCAGTTAACTTCAATAGAAGAAGACCGAATTATTCTTATTGTGGACTGGTTGCAAATGTTAAAAGATAAAGGACAGCCTGTTTTATTTATCGGTAATGATGTTAAATTGCATAAAGAAATAATTATAGAACATTTAGGTGATCAAGCTGTATTCGCTCCGTTTACTAAAAATAATCCAAGACCAAGTGAGCTAGCATTCTTAGGGTTACAAAAAGAAGAACAAGATGTGCATACGTTTGTTCCGAGCTATCTTCGTTTAGCTGAAGCTGAAACAAAGTGGTTAGAAAGTCAAAACAAGTAGGGGCCTTGCAGAAGATGGATATGATATTTAGAAAGATGGAACTTGATGATATTGCTCAAATTGTAGCTATTGAAGAAGTGTCTTTTTCAACTCCTTGGACTGCAGATGCCTTTCACCGTGAATTAACGATGAATGAACATGCACATTATATTGTGTTAGAAAAAGATGGTCGTGTAATCGGATATTGTGGATTGTGGATAATTATTGATGAATCACATATAACAAATATAGCTATTTTGCCAGAATACCGAGGTCAAAAATTAGGAGATGCCTTATTGAAAGCAGTTATTTCAGAAGCGAAAGAACTAGGGGTAAAAACAATGACGCTTGAAGTACGTGTATCAAATGAAGTAGCAAAGCAGTTATACAAAAAATACGGATTTCAAAATGGTGGAATTCGTAAACGATACTATGCAGACAATCAGGAAGATGGTCTTGTAATGTGGGTGAATATATAATGGGAAAAAATACGATTATACTTGGGATTGAAACGAGCTGTGATGAAACAGCGGTAGCGGTTGTTAAAAATGGAACGGAAATTATTGCGAATGTCGTTGCATCACAAATTGAAAGTCATAAACGTTTTGGCGGCGTTGTACCAGAGATTGCATCCCGTCATCATGTAGAAGAAATTACAGTTGTGTTAGAAGAAGCTTTAAAAGAAGCAAACATCACATTTGATGATATTGATGCAATTGCTGTAACAGAAGGGCCTGGTTTAGTAGGAGCACTTTTAATTGGGGTAAATGCAGCGAAGGCAGTAGCTTTTGCACATGATATTCCGTTAGTCGGTGTTCATCATATTGCTGGCCATATTTATGCGAACCGTTTAGTAAAAGAAGTTCAATTCCCGCTATTATCACTTGTTGTATCTGGTGGGCATACAGAACTTGTTTATATGAAAGAACATGGTTCATTTGAAGTAATTGGTGAAACGCGAGATGATGCAGCTGGAGAAGCATATGATAAAGTAGCTCGTACGTTATCTATGCCATATCCAGGTGGTCCTCATATTGATCGTCTTGCACATGAAGGAGAACCAACAATTGATTTGCCTCGTGCATGGCTAGAACCGAATTCATATGATTTTAGCTTTAGTGGATTGAAATCAGCAGTTATCAACACTGTGCATAACGCGAAACAACGTGGTATAGAAATTAAACCAGAAGATTTAGCGGCAAGTTTCCAAGAAAGTGTAATAGATGTACTTGTAACGAAAGCAGCTCGTGCAGCAGAGGCTTATAATGTAAAGCAATTACTTCTTGCTGGTGGAGTAGCTGCTAATAAAGGACTTCGTGCGCGATTAGAAGAAGAATTTGCACAAAAAGAAAACATTGAACTAATTATTCCACCGCTATCTTTATGCACAGATAATGCAGCAATGATTGCAGCGGCAGGGACAATTGCGTATGAACAAGGCAAGCGTGCAACATTAGCCTTAAATGCGAATCCAGGATTAGATATTGAAGCATAGTTATGCACATAATTAACCACAGCTTGTGGATAAAACCCATGTTATCTGTTGATAATGTGGGTTTTATTGTGTATATAAAGTGTTGGTAACTTTTTCGTTGGCTGTGGATAATGTGGAAAAGTTGGTTTAATAGTTATTTTATAAAGGTGGATATGTGTATAAACTTGTGGATAAACTAGATGAAGTCTGACCTTTGAGTGTATTGTTTTTCGGGAAATAAAAAGCAAGAAGATATCCCCGAAAAACATTTTTTAATATCCCTCCATTATAGAGGGTGCTGATATTGTCAATCCTTGTCGGTAAATCGATATTTCGTGTCGAATCGTTTATGTATATAGGGTTACGATAGATGTATTTGAAAAATCGTTGATATATTCCCAGTTACCATTGATATATCCAAAAAATTATTTATGTACTTAAAGAAAAAAGATGTCGCATAGTCAAAAATCATGACTGATGAGACATCTTCCTTATTTAAATACTCTTATACATGCAGCTCTTCCCACTCTGCCATACAAGTTTCAAGCTGTTCTTGTAGCGTTTGCTTTTTAGTTGTAATTTCACTAGCTTTTTCATAATCTGCATATATTTCTGGTAAGCAAAGTTGATCTTCTAACGTAGCAATTTCTTCTTCTAAGTTTACGATATTTTGTTCTAGCTCTTCAATTTTTCGAGTGCGTTGACGTTCTAATTGTTTACGCTCTTTTTCTTCGAGATAATTTAATTTTTCTTGAGCTACAGTTTTTTGAACAGGTGCCTGATTTTCTTGCTGTTCTTGTTGTTCAAATGCTGCACGTTCAATCATTTCATTTTTCTTCTCCACATAGTAATCGTAATCCCCTAAATATTCCTGTGCGCCTTCTGTTGATAACTCAACCACAGTCGTTGTTACACGGTTAATAAAGTAGCGGTCATGTGAGACAAATAGAAGAGTCCCTGGATAATCAATTAAAGCATTCTCTAAAATCTCTTTACTATTTAAATCAAGGTGGTTCGTAGGCTCATCCAGAATTAATAAATTTGACTTTTGCATCATAAGTTTCGCAAGAGCTAATCGAGCTTTTTGTCCGCCACTAAGGGAAGATACTGGTTTCAGTACATCATCTCCTGTGAATAAAAAATTCCCGAGTATAGTACGGATTTCTTTTTCAGGTTGCAGTGGATATTCATCCCATAGTTCATTTAAAACTCGTTTAGAAGATGTTAAGTTTGCTTGTTCTTGATCATAATAACCAACAGATACATTTGATCCGAAAGAAACATTACCATTTAATAGTGGTAACTTATTCACAATAGATTTTAATAATGTGGATTTCCCAATTCCGTTTGGACCAACTAAGGCAACACTATCTCCGCGAGTTAAGCGCATAGTTACGTGTTCAATTATAGGGTCCTCCTCATAGCCGATGGTCGCATCTTTTACTTGTAAAACATCATTTCCACTTTGTTTTTCAATATCAAAGTGGAATGATGCTGACTTAGAATCCCCTAATGGTCTCGTTAATAATTCCATTCTGTCTAGTTGTTTACGGCGACTTTGAGCACGTTTCGTTGTAGAAGCGCGAGCTATATTCTTTTGAACGAAGTCCTCAAGTTTTGCGATTTCATCTTGTTGTTTTTCGTAACGTTTCATTTCTTGATCATATAATGCTGATTTTAAGTCTAAATATTTACTGTAGTTACCAACAAATCGTCTGCTTTCTTTATTCGAAATTTCATATACTTGTGTAACGAGTTTGTCTAAGAAATAACGGTCATGGGAAACGATTAATATTGCGCCAGGATAACCTTGTAAATATTGCTCAAGCCATGTTAATGTTTCGATGTCTAAATGGTTTGTAGGCTCGTCCAAAATAAGTAAGTCTGGTTTTGTTAATAATAATTTCCCGAGAGCTAATCTTGTTTTTTGCCCGCCACTTAAAGTAGAGATCGTCGTCTGGTGTGTTTCAACTGGGAAGCCAAGGCCGCTTAAAATGGAGCGAATATCCGCTTCATATTGATATCCACCTTGATCTTTATAATTGAGTTGCAATTGGTCATAATCAGCTAACAATCTTTCATATATAGCTTCGTTTGAAAAGTTTTCTTCTTTTCCCATTTCTTGCTCAAGCCTTCGAAGTTTTGTCTCCATTTGCTGTAAGTGGGTAAAGACGGTTAGCATTTCATCCCAAATTGTTAAAGACGTTTCTAGGCCGGTATTTTGAGCTAAATACCCGATTGAGACATCTTTCGGTTTTATAATTTCGCCACCATCATGTGATAACTCACCAGCGATAATTTTTAATAATGTAGATTTTCCAGCTCCATTCCTTCCAACTAATGCGATACGATCTTTTGTTTGTACTTCCAATTTTATGTTTGCAAGAATTGTTTCTGCACCGTATAATTTCGAAAGTCCATTTACTTGTAATAAAATCAATGTTCTCACCTCAAATAATTTCTTAACTTTGCCATGTTTATATTTCTCAATCATACTAAAAATAGTGTATAGTTTAAAATAAAGAGAGAATACTTCTTCTCTTTATTATACAAGGAATTTAATGAGTGCTAAACTTCTGTATTTGATTAAAGTATATGAATAAAGATAGGAAGAGAGGAGAGGTCATATGGATCAGCAAAAGATTCCACAAGCCACTGCTAAAAGATTGCCTCTATACTATCGATTTATCCAAAACTTATCTCTTTCTGGTAAGCAGCGTGTTTCATCGGCCGAATTGAGTGAAGCGGTAAAAGTAGATTCCGCAACAATACGAAGAGATTTTTCGTATTTTGGAGCGTTAGGGAAAAAGGGATATGGATATAACGTAAATTATTTATTATCATTTTTCCGCGAAACACTTGATCAAGATGATATAACGCGTGTAGCACTTATTGGAGTAGGTAATTTAGGGACCGCTTTCTTACATTATAATTTCACGAAAAACAATAATACAAAAATTGAAATGGCATTTGATGTTAGTGAAGAGAAAGTTGGAACAGAAATCGGGGGCATTCCTGTATATCATTTAGATGAATTAGAAGAGAGATTATCAAATGATATACAAGTGGCAATATTAACAGTACCGGCTACAGTAGCGCAAGCTGTAGCAGATAGGTTAGCTGAAACGAGCGTGCACGGTATTTTGAATTTTACACCAGCACGATTAAACGTATCAGAGAATATTAGAATTCATCATATTGATTTAGCTGTAGAGTTACAAACATTAGTTTACTTTTTGAAGAACTATCCACAATAAAACGCAGAGGAAGCGACCTCTGCGTTTTATTATTGTTTCTTCTTTGTGAATTTAACTAATATAAGGCGAAGTGCCAAATTAAAATCAATTGTTGCCATAACTGCAAATAGTATTGTCCACACATTCCAGATTGTATCTGTCACGTTCGTAATGGCGAAGCGTGTAAAGATACATCCAAGAAGGAAGTATAATGCAGCCATGAACAATGGTGAGTTTCTCATACAAAAAATCCTCCGATAAATCCTTGCATTTTTTCAGCTTCTTTAATCATTTCTTGAATTTGCTCATTGCTCATAAAAATTTGCCCAATAGCGACTAATGTATTCATCGCAACATGAGCTGCAATAGGAACGATAATGCGCTTCGATTTTACATATAAAAAGGCGAATACGAGCCCCATAGAAGTGTATACCAATAAGTGAGTAAAATCAAAATGAATTGCTGCGAATACAAGCGAACTAATGATAGCTGCAACGAAGAAATTAAACCTCTTATAAAGCGTGCCGAATAGAATTTTTCTAAATACGATTTCTTCTAAGATAGGTCCAATTATAGATACAACAATAAGGAACCAAGGTATCGTTCTTGCGATGTCCATTAGTCTGTCTGTATTCTCAGATCCACGTGGAACCCCTAATACATACATTTCAATCATACCTGCAATGGATTGTGAGATGATTGCTAAGAAGAATCCGATGAAAACCCATCCAATTGTAGCTGGAACAGAAGAGCGCGTTGCATCTAAATGCCTGTCACGAATATCTGTTCTAAGTAACCAAAGTACGATACATAATGCAACAAAGAAGCTAATAATTGCCCAGTGTCCCGTTATGATTTGTCCTTTTTCCTCAATGGTAAACCCTCTATTATCATAGAGTCCTGTTTTTAGGAGAAGTGGTAATCCAACAACGCCAGATAACTGCATTAAAATGTATGTAACGATAACCCACCAATATTGTTTTTTCAAATGGTTTAACCATCCTTTCTAACTATAGTGTATGAGATAAGTTAGGATAACATGTGAATATGCTACCTACGATATAAACCTCACTTAAATTATGTTTTTTTCGTAAATCCTTATTTGAAATTATAATAGAAGACAGGAGAAAGTTGTGTGTATAGCGAAAACAACTTAGGGTGTCCTTTCATATTGTAACATACGAGCAGTGGAAACAATGCTTCATATAGTAAAGGCGGTATTCTATATAGAAAGTTTATATAGTAATTTGCGAAAAAATTATGATTTTTTTACTTGCAAAAGAAATTGAGATTATTTATTATTATAAGTGTGTTAGCACTCGGGTGACTTGAGTGCTAATAAATAAAATTTACATAACAAAATGAGGAGGTTATTGTTCATGCTAAAGCCATTAGGTGATCGCGTTGTAATTGAGCTTGTTCAAGCAGAAGAAAAAACAGCAAGTGGTATTGTATTACCAGATACTGCAAAAGAAAAACCACAAGAGGGTAAAGTTGTTGCAGTAGGTACTGGTCGAGTGCTTGAAAATGGTGAGCGTGTTGCTTTAGAGGTAGCAGCAGGTGATCTTATCATCTTCTCAAAATATGCAGGTACTGAAGTGAAATATGAAGGTACAGACTACTTGATTTTACGTGAAAGTGACATTTTAGCAGTTATCGGTTAATTATATAAATCTTAAAAAATCCAAGGGGGTCAATTATTATGGCAAAAGATATTAAATTTAGTGAAGAAGCACGTCGTTCGATGCTTCGCGGTGTCGACACTCTTGCAAACGCAGTAAAAGTAACGCTTGGACCAAAAGGTCGTAACGTTGTACTTGAGAAAAAATTTGGTTCACCACTTATTACAAATGATGGTGTAACAATCGCAAAAGAAATCGAATTAGAAGATGCATTCGAAAACATGGGTGCGAAATTAGTAGCAGAAGTTGCTAGCAAAACAAACGATGTAGCTGGTGACGGAACAACAACTGCAACTGTATTAGCGCAAGCTATGATTCGTGAAGGTCTTAAAAACGTAACAGCTGGTGCTAACCCAATGGGTCTTCGTAAAGGTATCGAAAAAGCTGTTACTGCTGCAATTGAAGAATTAAAAACGATTTCTAAACCAATCGAAGGCAAATCTTCTATCGCACAAGTAGCTGCTATTTCTGCAGCTGACGAAGAAGTAGGTCAATTAATCGCTGAAGCAATGGAGCGCGTTGGTAACGACGGCGTTATTACTTTAGAAGAGTCTAAAGGATTCACAACAGAATTAGACGTAGTAGAAGGTATGCAATTTGATCGTGGATATGCATCTCCTTACATGATTACTGATTCTGACAAAATGGAAGCAGTTCTTGATAACCCATACATCTTAATTACTGACAAAAAGATTTCTAACATCCAAGAAATCTTACCAGTATTAGAGCAAGTGGTACAACAAGGTAAACCACTTCTTATCATTGCTGAAGATGTAGAAGGCGAAGCTTTAGCTACATTAGTAGTGAACAAACTTCGTGGTACATTCAATGTAGTAGCTGTTAAAGCTCCTGGATTTGGTGACCGTCGTAAAGCAATGCTAGAAGATATCGCAATCTTAACTGGTGGCGAAGTAATCACTGAAGAATTAGGTCGTGACTTAAAATCTGCTACAGTTGAATCTTTAGGACGTGCTGGTAAAGTTGTTGTTACAAAAGAAAACACAACTGTAGTTGAAGGTATTGGAAATACAGAGCAAATCGCAGCTCGCATTGGTCAAATTCGTGCGCAATTAGAAGAAACAACTTCTGAATTCGATCGTGAAAAATTACAAGAGCGTCTTGCGAAACTTGCAGGTGGCGTAGCAGTAATTAAAGTCGGTGCAGCAACTGAAACTGAGTTAAAAGAGCGCAAACTTCGCATTGAAGATGCACTTAACTCAACTCGTGCAGCAGTAGAAGAAGGTATCGTTGCAGGTGGTGGTACTTCACTTATGAACGTATACACGAAAGTAGCTTCTATTGTAGCTGAAGGCGACGAAGCAACAGGTATCAACATTGTACTTCGTGCACTAGAAGAGCCAGTTCGTCAAATCGCAATCAACGCTGGTCTAGAAGGATCTGTAGTTGTAGAGCGTCTAAAAGGCGAAAAAGTAGGTGTTGGTTTCAATGCAGCTACTGGCGAGTGGGTTAACATGCTTGAGTCTGGTATCGTAGATCCAGCTAAAGTAACTCGTTCTGCACTTCAAAACGCAGCATCTGTTGCAGCTATGTTCTTAACAACTGAAGCTGTAGTAGCTGACAAGCCAGAACCAAATGCACCAGCAATGCCTGACATGGGCGGCATGGGCATGGGCGGTATGGGCGGAATGATGTAATTTAGGTGTAAAAACCTTGTTATATCAACATTTATAAGTCTTTACACCTAATATAGTGTCCGGAAAAGTGACCGATATTAGTCAATAAGATTTTTAGAGAGGTCTTTCATTAAGTTACTAAACTTATTGGAAGCCTCTTTTTTTATGTTCTTTGTCATGTGTGCGTATATGTCCATTGTTGTATTAATATCGGAGTGACCGAGTCGTTCTTGTATCTCTTTTATGTGTACATTTGCTTCAATTAACAAAGAGGTATGGGTATGTCTAAATGAATGAGGTGTTACTTGTTTTTGTATAGATGTTTTCTTAAGTAATCGCTGCATTCTAATTGATAAATGCTTAATTGTCTTAGGATAACCTTCATTGGTTGAAAAAATAAAATCATTGTCTTTATAAAAAGGTTTGTTATCTTTTATTATTTTTTCTTGTTGTTGTTTGTGTTGCGTTAGCATATCTACTAAAAGAGGGTCTATTGTTATTGTACGAATGGAACCCTCTGTTTTTGGTGTCAGTAATGTATATTTTAACTTGTTGTTTGTTGGATTGTAGTAAGTTTTTATAACTCTTAGTGTATGTTCGTCAAAATCAATATCAGACCACTTTAAAGCGATCATTTCGCCTATTCGTAAGCCAGTATACGCTAGCATAGTAAAGGCTAATAAGTCACCTTCTAATCCATCATTTTTAGTAATCGTTAGAAATTCCTCTAATTCTTCTTTTTCAAGAAACTTTTCATGAATTTCATTACCTTGTTCAAGATCAGAGACAGTTTTCTTTTTTTTAGGTAGTTTAATTCCTTTAGTTGGTATCTCTTTAATCAATTTATTTTCTTGAGCATACACAAAAACCATATTGGTAGATGAATGAATACTTGAAATATAATTGGAACTGAAAGTATTTGCTAACTTATCTATTGTATCTTGGTATGCTTTTTTAGTGATTTTTTGAATAGGTATTTGTCCAAAATCATCAATAACACGATCTAAAGCAATTTTTCTTGCTCTTATGCTACTTACTTTTGCTCCTTGAGATTCATAATGCTTTAACCAATCCTTACACATTGTTTCAAAGGTTATTTTTAATGGTTCGATATATTCGCCATTATGAAATTGTCTTTCGAATAAAGCAGCTGCAAGTTTTGCATCTTTTTGAGTTAAAAAACCAGACTTACTCTTTTTTATTTCCTTTTTTGTTACGGGATCAGTACCCATATATGCACGGAACGCCCACTTTTTTCCCTTTTTATAGATGTATGCCATGAGATCACCTTTTTTTATTGGGTTTATTATTTTAATAAAAAATTGCCGAAGTAGGAAAGATATAGCAAGATTTAAAATTATCCTTTAAGTTTATTTCAAAAATCTCGGAATTACTTGTTGTTTTAAAAGTTAAAGTTGAATCTAAAAAACCAAAATATAAATCATCTTTATAAACAATACTGATATGCGTTTCTTTGAAATATTTGTTTAGAAAATCCTGTTTAAATTCAGGGAAATAATGTATTAACAAATCACAGTTTTTTGTTAATAAATCACATTTGTTGTTGTTATTCACACGAACTAAAATTTCAAAGTGATTTTCTTTAGAAGGGAAAGGAGAATTTTTCATTTTGTAATACAGGTGTTGTTTTTGTTTCATATTTTCCAAATTGACATTTAAGTTTCCAACAGTCTTAATAAATGCTGCTTCTTCTATTGGAAAAGCAAAAGTATCTGTATAGCGGAACTCATTATTAACTAATGTCTCCAAAACGCTCACAATATCCTGAATACTACGAAATAGTTTTATTTTATCTTCAAAGGAAAAATATTTTGCATGTTCAAACACCTCATCTACTAAACTTAATTTTTCAAGTGATGATGTTTCTGATTGCATAATTTCATAAACTTGTTTTTTTAAGTCTTTATGATTTGAAATTAATTTTAAATAGTTGTTTACTTCCTTTAGAAAATCAACTTTCCATTGAGGAATTTTGCTATTAATAGTTTTTTTAACCTCTTCTATATTTGAAATCTTTATGTTATTTTGCTCTAACTCATGAGCTAATTTACGAATTTCTAGAGCAGGTATAATGGACGGAAGAAATTTTTCTCCATCAGGAAAAAATTTTTCTAAGTTATTAAAAATGAAATTTTCCATATTTCCATATAGTAGATCATCAATTGTTATATCGCCTATTTCAGAAATTATTTTTATTCTTTTATTATTTGGTAATGTGCTTCCTTTTTCCCACTTTGAAACAATGCTTTTTCCGGCATTATCAACAAGCTTACCGAATTCTTCTAATGTCAATCCTTTATCTCTTCTTATTTCAGCAATCCTCATGCCTACTGCTTTTTTATCTATGTCCATTTAGTTTCACCTCTTGAAACAAATTATAATATACCTAAATAAAAAAAGAAACATCAAGTTTCATAAAGTGTCATTTTATTGTTGACTAATGGAAAAAGGACTGTTACTATTGAGGTGTCATAAAGTTTCATTCGGATAGGAGGAGGGGGAATCTTGAAAATAAAACCTGAAGGTTATAGAAAATTGATTGGTTTAACACAGAAGGAATTAGCGGAACTTTTCGGAATATCTGTTCAGGCTTTAAGAAGAAAAGAAAAAGGTGCTACAGCGTATAAAGATAGAGAAAAAGTAATTTTAAGAGATTTAATTAGGGAAAAAGGTCTATCTAAAATAACTATTGATGAAATTTTTTTTACATAAAATGTGTCATAAAGTTTCATAGAAAGGGGGTGGTCTGAATTGTTTAATGTTCAGATTGATGAAAAGATGGTTAATTCAATGTTGGAAAAAGCTATTAATGAAAAAGTCGAGGAATTGGCTAAAGAAAAATACTTTATGACTTATAAAGAGTTGTCCGAGTATCTAAACATTAGTAAACCGACCATTGAAGAACGGTTAGTCAAAAATGGATTACCATACTATAAAGTTGGGACCAAGTATCTGTTTAAGAAAAATGAAGTAGATGAATTTTTGGATGATATGACTTCCAATATGAATGTTACTAATAACGATATAAAACTTTATCAAAGTTTGCTTTAAACTAAATAGCACTTTTTGTTTGTCAGATGGTCGAATTGCGGACCGAAAATAAATGTAATGTTGGAACTTATAGCTGAAAAAGACGGTTGCGACGTCAATACATAATAAGGGGGGAATATATGAACGGAGTATTTGTAGCAACAAGGATGATGAAAGGGCATGAAGTAAGAAAGAAATGTGCAGAAGCGAAGAACAGTCCTACTTTGCTGCTAGCTATGGAATTAGCAGCTAAAAAACGTTTATATGAAATGAATAATAAATAAGGAGAGAAGAAATATGGATCAATTAGTAGCAATCAATGAGAAACCCAATTTAGCAGATTTAATACCAAAAAAGAATTCATTAGATTTCAAAGATGTTTCTTATGAAGAAAGTAATTTGAAAAATTTCACAAGTGAACTTGATGGTGAATTGGGATCGCTGGGAGTAAGTGTTGCGACCTTAACAGATGTAGAAGTTCTTTTAGCGCACTTAGTAGAGGATATGGATACAGCTGTATACAAAGGTGAGGAAATTTATTGTTTTCGTGGATTTCATAGAAAACTAAGAGTGTATTGGCGTCTACTCAATCATACGATAAATGAATTAAATAAAGAATATGAAAGAGTGGATGAGATTAAAGATGGATTATTCACGGAAGTGGTTAAAGCAAGTAAGGAAAATCAATAAAAAAGATATATGAATTAGAGGTTCATATATCTTTCAAAGGATTTGTTTAACTGGATCTATTTTAACATCAAGTTAATTTAACAGCAATGGAGGTGAAAAATATGATTGATCATTTTAATAATATACCGACAGAATTAAAAAACTGTCCTCAATGGGTGCTTTGGCGCAAAGAGAAACGAGATGGTAAACCGACAAAGGTTCCCTACCAAGTAAACAGCAAAATGGCACAGGCGAATAATCGTAACACTTGGTCAAGTTTTGAAGAAGTGGTAGAAGTATATCAGCAAGGTGGATATAACGGAATTGGATTTGTTTTTAGTAAACAAGATGATTACGTTGGAATTGACTTGGATAAATGCGTTGTAGACGGAGATTTATCTGAATTAGCCCAGGATATTATGAATATTGTTCCAAGTTACACTGAATACTCACCAAGTGGTAATGGGATCCACATCATTGCAAAAGGAAAGATACCTTTGAGGGGAGTAGGTACAGGCAAGAAAAATCCTACTATTGGATTGGAAGTATATAGGCACGGAAGGTATTTCACGTTTACGGCTAATAGTATAAATAATCTTACTGTGGAAGAATCAACCGAAAACTTAAAAATTCTCTTTCAAAAGTATATAGAGAAGAAGGAAGTGCCTGCAGCACCAAAAACACTGGCTGTTCCAAGGGAAAGTAACATAAGTAATCTCTCAAACTCAGAACTATGGGAACGAATGTTTAATAGTAAGAATGGTAGAACTATTAGAGATCTATTTTGTGGAATGCTTATAAATAGTGATCATTCTTCCACAGATATGGCTCTTACTAATCACTTAGCATTCTGGACGGATAAAGATCCAATGAAAATGGATTCTATGTTCCGTGAAACAAGTCTTATGCGGGATAAATGGGACAAGCCACATTCTTCTGATGGTCGTACATATGGACAAATGACAATTGAAAAGGCAATTGAATCTACCCACAGTTCTGTTTCGGATTATAACCATAGTTCTGATTACAACCGAAAAAATGACGTTCATTGTTTGGTAAATGAACAAGTTGAAACAAATGGTATAAAAAAAGGCTCATGGTGGAGCGAAAATAACGGAAGGACTAGTTTTTTACATCATATCATGGTCGAGTACATTTTACAGGAAAATAAAATTGTGCGTTTTCCAAATGAAGATGGTGATATCTATGTTTACAACAAAGCTACTGGAATATATGAACTTGATAAAACGTGTAGGAAGTTACGTTCACTCGTTCGTGATGCGGAGATATTAAAAAGAAATCAAGTGCGTGAAGTACAAGAATACATTATGGATATGTCACCAGTAGTAAATGAAGAATCCAAGAATTATATAGCAGTAGAAAATGGTTTATTGCATCTTGATAGTATGGAATTTAAAGAGTTTACACCAGAGGTATTTGTAACCAAAAAGATACCTACAAAATATAATTCAAATGCTTTTGATTCATTTGTTGAAAGAACGCTGATGAAAGTATCTGATGGACATTTACCTACTATCAAAAATATTCATGAAATGTTTGGAGCGGTTTTGTATCCAACCTTGTTAGTTCCGAAAATGTTTTATCTGTATGGACGTAGCGCCCATAACGGGAAATCTACGGTTTTATATATGATACAGAAGACATTCAATTCTGGGGAGAACATATCAGCGATAAGTCCGCAGAAATTGGCGGAAAATGCCTTCGCGGGTAGTAGCATTTATGGGAAATTGGCAAATATCGTAGATGATCAACCCGATGAGGTAATACGTGATAGTGGAACATTAAAAACTATCATTACAGGTGGGTATGTCGATATCGAATATAAAGGAAAGGGTAGTCAAACAGTACAAATGAATACAGTATGTATTACAGCTAGTAATCACTATCCTAATTTTAGGGAGCATGGCAATCAGATTAATAAACGACTGCATATTTTACCGTTTGATCATAATTTTATGAATGACTCAGAACGTATATCAGAAATGGAAAGCATGAAACAACTTGAAACAGTAAGTGCAAGGGAATATGTCTTGAAATTGGCGATAGATGCTATAAAAGAAATGAAAAAACGCAAGGTTGATATTTTAACATACAACGAGAAGGCGGAGGAAGCGAAACAGAACTTTATGGAATACAATGATCCACTTGCCGACTTCTTTTTTGAATATGATAAGCAGTTTTTTGAAGAAGTTAGAGGGACGGATGCTCTAAAGGCATATGACGAGTGGTGCAAAGATAACCATGTTCAGCATCCATTAGGGCAAAAACAATTCAAAGATGCTGTTTGTACTAAGTATGGTATGGAGTGGAAAGATAAAAAAGTGAAAATAAATGGTACATCGAAAACAGTGAAGGGGTTTAAGTCAAAACCAGCAACTTATTAGCAACCAGTATGAACCTTAGAGCCATAAGAGATTGAGCCGTTCGTGTTGCGTAATCAGCAACCTTTCAGCAACCAGCATTAGCCTTAGGGCCATAAGGGTTTGAAGTGTTCTGGTTGCTAGTTTATAGATTTATTAAATTAAAAATGTATTTATGTAGATAACAAATATATTTATTTAATCAATTGTGGGATAAATGCAAGAACGGAGATATGGTAAAGAGCAACCAGCAACCAAACATGTACAAACCTTAGAGCTGTAAGGGATGAACAAGGTTGCTGAAAGGTTGCCGCAGTTTCTAAAATCGGCAACAAAAAATGGAGATGAGTAAATGGCAATTAAAAAAGTTCCAATCGTATTAGCAATTGAACGTGATGCAGCAGGAAATCTGAGTACATGGTGCCCGGCGTGTGACTGCTACCATCATCATGGTACCGGTGAAGGTCATCGGCAATCACATTGTTCAAACGAAGATAGTCCTTATATTCACACAGGCTATTTCCTTAAGAGAATGAAACTATCGGGTAAAGAGATTGTGGCCAAATAGTAATCTAAGTAGGTGATATGTAATTGAATTGGTTGAAAGACTATCAGAAATTAGAACAGGACATTGCTTATTTGGAATACAAATTAGATAAAACAAAGGCTGAACTAAAACGCTGGATCAGTGGCGACTTACAGAATGTTCGTCTAACTGCTGAGTCAGATGGCGCAAAAGTAGAAGTGTATATTGAAGCAATTGAGTATGAACTGGCTCATAAGCTGAATGATATGTATAAACTGAAAAAGTTAGTAAGTACATTCAAAGGATTAGAAAATAGAATACTTAAGCTGAAATATATTGATGGTATGACGTTAGAACGGGTAGCAGAGGAGTTAAATTATAGTACAGGCTATATTAACAAGAAACATGCTGAGATTATGAGAAGAATCAAGTTTGCAGAGAGATTAAGGGCAGGAGGATGAGAACTGTGGAAGATATTGAGCAAAATGTAAGCATAGATCTATTTGGACATGTAGAAAGCATTCGGTTTAAAGATAGTAAGTTGATTTTATTCTCATTTATTGATGATATGCGTGGAGAATTGCTTTGTGCAGCTTATAAGGATGAAAGTATCCTTTATTACCATATTGAAAGAGATAAAAGATACCATTTGCAGGTGAATTTAAAGGGATTTATGAAAGAAGCTGAAAATGGTGAAATGTACCTAAACAATGGTTTATACGTCAAAAAAGTTTATGTAGAAAAAGAGTAAGTTTTATACCCCCCTGTCCAAATTTTATTTATCGACCATCTGGGGGGATAGGGAGTGGGGGTGCAAACGCGCACCTCAAAATGATTTTTTGAAAAAATTCGTTTTTTTGTTGTACTACGAAACTAATAAACTATCTAGAAAGCGTTGATATGGCAGTTTTTATTGAGGGAAATCGTTTTGTCACACTTGTTGTCGCGTGACAAATAAAAAAGCACGATAAACCTATTCATATCAATAATTAGAGGTTTGTTGTACTTGTTTTGTTGTACTACAAACATTATCGAAAAAAGTGGGGATGTTCTGGCTTCGATTTGTCGATAATTGTCGAATTAAACATGAAGGGAGGTGTCGGAAATGGTTAAACGTTATGAAACTGCATCTATGGTTGGAAGGGAAGAAAGAGCCAAAGCAGAACTTGGAAAAGAAGTGCAGCTAAGAACTAGTATTTTGAAACAGATAGATGCTGCATTGAAAAAAATAAATGTCTCACAAAAAAGACAGCGGATGTGATGTAAATGGAAATAAGATGCTCAGTTAGTGAACTTAAATTAACGACACGTAGTGATAATAAGGAAAGAATAATCAGTGGTTATGCTGTCAAGTGGGACAAGTGGTCTAATAAGATACTTGGAAGTAGAAAACAATTTTATGAGAAGGTAAAAAAGGGAGCATTTAAAAATTCCTTGGGAGAAAGAGACCAAATTGCATTATTTAATCACAATAAAAATAATTTTTTAGGAAAGATTCAAGATGGTAGTTTAACGTTGGAAGAAGATAGCGTAGGTCTAAGTTTCAAGTTAATACTTCCTGATAATAATCTAGGACGAAAAGTATATCAGGAAGTAACTAACGGCAAATTATCACACGTTTCTTTTACTTTTGTAGATGAAAAATCAAATTGGGAAACTAAAGGTGAAGATGAATATAGAACTATTGTAAAGGCGCGTTTACGTGAAATTAGTCCGGTATATAGTCCGGCATATCCTGATACAACAGTTGTGGAAGGAGATAAACGACAACATTTGTTGATGAAAGGACAAATCGATCAGTCCTTGTTTGAGATTGAAAGAAGAGCATTACTTGATGAGATTAATAGGACTTTGAAAAAATTTAAATACAATTAAAAACAAAATATAAGGAGAATTATAACATGACTACAACAATTAAAAATAAAAAAGAAATTCGTACAGCATTTACAAACTACTTACTAGGAAATACTTCTGCAATGGAGGTTCGTACATTAGGTGTGGATGTTAATAATGGAAAAGCTACGATTCCTAAAAGTATTGCTGAAGAGATTATTAGTTATGTGGAACAAGAAAATTTATTACGTAAATATGGGAAGGTTGTAACAGTTAATGGGAATTTAGGATATCCGGTATTAACTGGTGATACAAAAGTTGAAGTTGGGGTTAATAGCAAAGAGCGTGATGATGAGAATGAAATTGAAGTCAATCATTTGGGATTAACAGCTGAATTGTTAGAGCCTGTGGAATTTGATTCTATTTCAACCATAAAGAAAAAACTATTGAAGATGACACCAATGAGTGTAAGCGATTTGGTAATTGACGTAATGAAAAAGGAATATCTAAAAAAAGAAATGGATTATATGTTTAATGGTACAAATGCAACGGCATTTAATGAAGGCTCATTGTTAAATAAAACGAAAGTATTTACACCAACGCAAACCGAACCAGTAGCAATTATTAAAGAATTAAAAAATAAGCCTTCTACTAGTGTAGCGAATAAAGCGAGATGGATTGTAAATAAAGCTGCTCTTGAATATGTTGAAGATTTAAAGTTACCAAATGGAGAACCGGCTCTGAAAACAATCGATCGTGTGGATGGTGGAGTAAGCTACATGTTATTAGGATTCCCACTAGATTGTACAGATGTTGTAAAAGGATCAGTAGATACAGCAGCAGTATTTTACTTTGGTGACTTTTCATCCTTCGTTATTCAAGAAAACGCTAATGGATTAGAAGTTGAGGTAATGCCAGAAAGATATGCTCTTATAAATGAAGTTGGATTTAAGCTATACAACCTTCTTGATGGAAAATTAATCTATTCAGAGGTAGAACCAACTGTTTATCGTTTGGAGATTAAATAAGCGCTAATAATATAAAAGCAACGTTTACCAAATTGGTGACGTTGCTTTTTGTGTGTGGTTTATTGTCGTGTTATGTAGAAATTAACTTGAATTTCTTGTAAAATAAAAAAAGACAAGAGGTATAGGACAACCTACATGCCTTACAATAATATGCACATATAATATACTAGAATTAGAGAAGAAAGTCTAGTATATTAAGGGATGGGATTTAGGTTGCCTCTATCAAGAGGAGGGAACTATGTGAATCGTTTAAGATTTAAAAACGTGGTTGCAAGGGATCGTTTGTTATACCACGTTGAAGAACTTGGAGTAGAGTGTAATAAACGCAGTATGGATGATATGTATGAAAAATTATCCGAAGTAAATTTACCTTTAGTGAAATCGGTTTATAAGGAATATGAATTTGCTGGGAAAACCTCTCTTAATATCTTTGAAATTTTAGATTTTCCTAGTAATTTAAATAACAAAAAAGCTTTTTTGAACCATGTGAAAAAGAAATTGGGTATAAATACAAATATATTGAATGTACATTTAAGACCAGCAATTAATGAACAACCCAAAGTTAACTACATTGAAGAGTTTGAAAACGGATATCGTATAGAGTGGGTTTCAGGTACTTATAAAGAATCTACAAATGGGTACGAAATAATTAACAGGTTAGATACTAAATATGTTACAACAATTGTTCGGTTAGGAAGTCCTGTGTTCATTGAAATTAGAGCGGGATATACATTTGCTCTATCTTATTTAAAACTATTTAAAAGTTTTTTATCAGAAAGTGAGTTGCCGGTGGAATTTCAGCATATACCTTTAACAAAGGTAACAGAAGCAGAAGCGATATTAATTGCCGAGACGTTAAAAGCAGGGTTACTTGAAGGAGAGCATTTGGGGAGTAATGGAATTGGAAAATATGCTGTTTCGGCTGATCGTGATACAAGTGATTTAAGAAAATTGCCAGAGTATCAGTCAAATTTTGTGGGGAAACGATATTTAGCACAAACTTTAAATGTTCCATATAGAGATGAAGATACAGGATATGTTACGAGTATTAAATTTAAGATTAGCATGAACGGTGGCTTTGAATTTAAGACAAAAGTAAACGAGAAAATCATAAGAAGGATATTTGATGTCTTTGCAGAAGTAAGGTATAAAAAGGTGGCCAGTGGAGAATAACATAATTATTTAAATGGAAAGGTGGGGGGAGAAGATGGGATTTGATACTTACGCAGTAGATAAAGTGCTTGAAACCTTAGCAATAAAAGATGAGAAACGCTTTAATGCCTATCAAGTTGCTCACCTTTCCAATCAAGAAGATGTAGACCAAGTCAATGATTATTTATTATATAAAGCACAAGGGCCATTTGCCGTATTGATTGCTAAAATTGAAGTTTTATGTCCTGAAAATCATCCGGATGCACAATTTCAATTAGGAGAACCCTTACCTGATTATGAGATAGAATGTTATGTTTGTGGAGAGGAATATATACCAGATATTAATCGTTCGCACTTAGTTTTTTATTTTACAGATCAGTATTTAGAAAATGTAAAAAAAAAAAGTTTGTTGACGGTGGTAGCAATTTAGCGACTGATCAAATCCCGCAGATGAATCAACTTATGTGGATTCCGGATTTAATAAAAGCAGGGAAAATTATTATTATTAATAATGGGGGAATAGATATGAGTAAGAATGATTTTAGTGGTTGGGATGTAAATGCAAAAAATAGTCCTTTCGCAGTAGGTACAAAAGCAAAAGTCAAAGCTGATTATAAAATTCTTGAGCAAAATACTAATGTGTCAGAAGAATTATTGAAACTTCTAGAAGTTTCAGAGTTGGATGCACAGCAAAAACAAGAGATGAAAGAAATTATTGAAGTCGCTGCAGAAGAAGTAGGGAACGACAATCCGAAAAAGCCAATTGTTAGGGGATTGCTTAATAGTGCAACAGCTATTATGGACACGGTGGCGAAATCTCCACAATTAATTACGGCGTTTGAGAAATGGTCTACTTATATTGGTGGATTTTTAGGATAAAGTAAAAAGTATCTCATAGGAGATGCTTTTTTATTTTTGAAGTTTAATGATTGGAAATTAGAATCCCCCCTATCAAAAATTAAAATTTTCTCTCTGGGGAGGATAGGTAGCGTAGGGGGCATTTCTATCGTTAGACAACATTTTTAAAAAATAAAGGGGGGTGTGAAATGTCTACGAAAATCTATAAATTATTACATAATAAAAGCCACAACTCATATGAGTGTGACTTAAATGTTTTTATTCAGCTTCGAAGCGTAAAGTGATTAAAACTCCTAGTGTGAGTTCAGTAATTATAACTACGTCTTTGTCTTTTTCATCATCATAATCGACTGATTTTGTTTTTCCGCCTACAAAATTAGCTGAAACACTTGTTATTGATTCTGAGTCTAGTAATTTACCAATTTCAACATTTTGCTTCTTAGGTACATGGCCTATGTGAAATTCTTTATTGTCTAAATTAACAATTACCTTAATAGCATTTTTATCGAATTCATTATCAGGATCTTTTACAAATGAGATATAATCACCAAATTCAACATCTTCAAATTCAGATGCTTCTACCCACATTTCTAGTAATTCTTTATTAGTATATCCACCGTATGATTCAATATTATATTCTTTGGCAATTGCACGAGCAATTCGTTTTAGAAGTGACTGTATATCTTTACCTTTGTCATTATCAAAAGTAACCCCTGCGACATTAAAAGTAAGGGAGTTACTGGTATCTAATTCAATTGGTAAAGGGGCTGGAATTGGTTCCGATTCTTGTTCTAAAGTCTGTTGTTCGGGTATGATTTCTTCAGTTTCTGTTCTAGACTCTTCCACATATGTATTTATTACTTTCACCACTTCTTCCTTGATATTTTCTACTTTAGATTCATGATGAGTGTGGATGTTCGTGTTAACATGGTCTATTTCGACTGTATTAGTTTCTAAATCGGATATTCTTCTGATTTCTTTTTCTTTTGCTTTAAAATCCTTTTTATATTGCTTAAAATCCTGTTTATCAACTCTAAATTTCTCGCCAGTAGCTACATTCTTGACTACGTATGTTTTAACTATGTATGAATAATAGATAATAAATAAAATATAAGATATCACAAGAGTTGGGATAGCCAAGATAATTGCTGTAATAAACAATATAACATCTAAGGGAGTAGGTATTCGTTGTAAGATTATTCTCTTTCCGGCAGCAGCTTCAGATTGCTGTAACTGTTGTATACGTTGTATCGATGCAATTGAATCATAACTCATAAAAAAACCTCCTTAAAATGATACCTAAATCATACCAATTTTATGCAACAACTGTAAATATTACATTTCGATAAATTGATTAAAGGTATTAATATGTCTCAAAGCGAACTTACCTATATTCCAAATGTAGTTGATTCGATATATATATTGAAGGTTATGTATATAAAGTAGTAGAGAGTTTCTTTATTTAGATAACCTTTATGTTGATTTAAAAGTATCATTTTGGTGTAAAGGAATTAAATAAGTAAAGGTTATGAAAGTATTCCATACGTAGTGCTTTTTATTAAATGAGGATTATGTGGGGGATGAATTAAAGCGAAATAATTTTTATTTTAAAGTTAAATGAAAAAGCATCCATAAAGGATGCTCTTTCCGATATGTTGATTTCATTTTGAAGAGTCTTTTCTTGTTTTAATTTTTGAATACTTTAAATATACCTTTGATGAAAAATCACATACGTAAAAGGTTCCATTTTCCTCTTTGTATTTTTCGTGGAATACACTTCTTTTATCATCGATAATAAAATTATGTATTAATTTTAACTCTGCTATGTCTTTTTCATTAATGATTTCCATAAGGTATTGTGGTTGAGAAGTTTTATTGAATTGTTTGCTTAAATATAGATAAAAAGAGCTCATGAATAAAGGGACGACGATAGTGATTAATATTAAATCGTAATTGCTACTTTGAAAGATATTTACGTGGAAAAAGCAACAATAAAAAAACATAAAACTAAACATATGAATTATAGAAAGACATTTTATAGATCGATTGAACCAATTAACTTTAAGGAGTTTTTTAGGTAAAAGACTTATTGGTATAAGAATTAAAAAGAGTAAAGTAATTAATATATAACTTAGTTTATACAATGGTTCTAAAATAAATGCATAGTTGGTTATTAAATTGGGTATAAAGAACTTGAGGTAGAATGAAGGTATAATGAATAGCGACAGTGCAATAATAAAAATATCCTGGCAAAAGGAAAAGATATTTAGTTGTTTCCGTGTAACTTTATCCTTAAATAATTGATCGAATTCATTGGTAGTGGAAGATTCCATGTAGAATGAACCCAATCCTTTTATGATCCCCCACACCCCTATGGCTGCGCCTGCAATTTTAGCCATATCAGCAATTTCGGTAAATGACATATAGTGTACATCCTCCTTTGAGAATTTGGATTTAATATTCCAACTGAACTATTATATCATGAATTTATCATATTATTAATGCTGCTATACATCCATTCTTTATAGGGTTTTCGGTGTCCGGAAAGTGTCCGAAAGGGTTTTGGATTGTGCATTTTTAAGTAATGGAATTGCTCGAAAATATTGATATAATAGCCTTTTTTGTGTCTGTTTTCTTCTATTATATATAAAGCTTGATGGGCGGAATGATGTAATTCCGTTTGCCCTAAAAAACATCCATTTCTATATAGAAATGGATGTTTTTTTATGTTTTTTAGAAAAGGAAATGAATTTCTGTAGAATTTTGTCGCTTTCTCTCTTGACCATATAGATACTTCATTGTTAGAATCTAGGAAGATAATATAAAACGATCCTTCATATATCCTCAATGATATGGTTTGAGAGTCTCTACCGGGTTACCGTAAACAACCTGACTATGAAGGCAGTGTGTCTTATATTTATAAAGAGCGGAGACTATCTTTCTTTATAAAGCCAGACCCCTGCCTTTTCTTTGTTATGAGACTAGAGGCGGAGGACTGGCTTTTTTTATTATATTAGTAATGCTTTTCGCCAAATTGGTGAAAATATTTATATACGAGAACTAACGTTGGGGTGATTATTTTGAAGAAGCAACACGATACAATTATCGTTTTAGATTTTGGAAGTCAATACAATCAGTTAATAGCACGTCGAATTCGTGAGTTCGGTGTATACAGTGAACTTCATCCACATACAATTACTGCAGAAGAAATTAAAGCAATGAATCCAAAAGGGATTATTTTCTCTGGTGGACCAAATAGCGTATACGGTGAAGGTGCATTACATTGTGATGAAAAAATCTTCGAACTAGGTTTACCGATCTTCGGTATCTGTTACGGTATGCAGCTTATGACACAACACTTCGGTGGTAAAGTAGAGCGTGCCAACCACCGTGAGTACGGAAAAGCTGTTCTTAAAGTAGAGAACGAATCAAAATTATATGCGAACCTTCCAGAAGAGCAAGTTGTATGGATGAGCCATGGCGACTTAGTAACTGGTTTACCTGAAGGATTCGTAGTAGACGCAACAAGTGAGTCTTGCCCAATTGCTGGTATGAGCAATGAAGCGAAAAACTTATACGGTGTACAATTCCACCCAGAAGTACGTCACTCTGAGCACGGTAACGATTTAATTAAAAACTTCGTATTCGGCGTATGTGGTTGTTCTGAAGGATGGAACATGGAGAACTTTATCGAAGTAGAATTAGAAAAGATTCGTGAAACTGTTGGAGACAAAAAAGTACTATGTGCACTTAGTGGCGGCGTAGACTCTTCTGTTGTAGCAGTATTAATTCATAAAGCAATCGGTGATCAGTTAACATGTATTTTCGTTGACCACGGCTTACTTCGTAAAGGTGAAGCAGAAGGCGTTATGAAAACATTTAGCGAAGGCTTCCATATGAACGTTATTAAAGTGGATGCACAAGAACGTTTCATGAACAAGTTAAAAGGTGTAGAAGATCCAGAACAAAAACGTAAAATCATCGGTAACGAATTCATTTACGTATTTGATGATGAAGCATCTAAATTAAAAGGTATGGACTTCCTAGCACAAGGTACACTTTACACAGACATCGTTGAAAGTGGTACAGCAACTGCACAAACAATTAAATCTCACCATAACGTTGGTGGACTTCCAGAAGACATGCAGTTCAAATTAATTGAGCCTTTAAATACGTTATTTAAAGATGAAGTACGTGTATTAGGATCTGAACTAGGAATTCCTGATGAAATCGTATGGCGTCAACCATTCCCAGGTCCTGGTCTTGGTATTCGTGTATTAGGTGAAATCACAGAAGAGAAATTAGAAATCGTTCGTGAATCTGATGCGATTTTACGTGAAGAAATTATTAAAGCGGGCTTAGACCGTGAAATTTGGCAATACTTCACTGCGCTTCCTGGCATGCGTAGCGTAGGTGTTATGGGTGACGAGCGTACTTACGATTACACAGTAGGTATCCGTGCAGTAACATCTATCGACGGTATGACAGCTGACTGGGCACGTATCCCTTGGGACGTACTAGAGAAAATCTCTGTACGTATCGTAAACGAAGTAAAACACGTTAACCGTATCGTGTATGATGTAACGAGTAAGCCACCAGCAACTATTGAGTGGGAATAGTATTGTAATAAAAAAGATCCATCTATCATTCGTGAATAGATGGATCTTTTTGTTTTCGCCATTAATACGAACGAAATTATAAAAGTTTATAAAAATGTTCGTTTTTAAATTGACAAAAGTGCCTATGCGAGTTAATATGAGTATGTAATTCAAACGAAAAGTGAATATTATGCCGTCGTATAATATCGGGGATATGGCCCGAAAGTTTCTACCTAGCTACCGTAAATGGCTTGACTACGAGGCGTTTGTATAAAGATGAGGGGAAACTTGTCTTTGTTTATAGAACGCTTCCATGTATATATGCAATGGAAGCCTTTTTTATTTCTCGGGATAAAAGAGGGCTAGGAGAAATACGGCGAGTAATCATATAACGGGGGAAACGTAAGATGAAACGCTATTTTCAGTTTGATGAGCTCGGTACGAATTATAAGACTGAGTTCATAGCAGGGTTAACGACATTTCTATCTATGGCTTACGTACTGTTTGTCAATCCTGCTACGCTGTCGCTTGGAAATATTAAAGGGTTACCAGCAGGTACAGGGATGGATCCAGGTGCAGTATTCGTTGCTACGGCATTAGCGGCAGCGATTGGTTCGTTAATTATGGGTATTTTTGCGAAGTATCCAATTGCTTTAGCGCCAGGTATGGGAATTAACGCGTTCTTTGCTTATACAGCAGTGTTAACGATGGGTATTCCTTGGCAAACAGCAATTGCTGGAACATTAATGTCAGGTATTATCTTTATTATTCTTACAGCTTCAGGTATTCGTGAAAAAATTATTAATGCAATTCCATCAGAGTTAAAGTTTGCAGTAGCGGCAGGTATTGGATTATTCATTGCTTTCCTTGGATTCCAAAATGCCGGGATTATTGTGAAAAATGATGCTGTTCTTGTTGGGTTGGGGGACTTAACAAAGGGCACAACGTTACTAGCAATCTTCGGGGTTGTTACGACAATCATCTTCATGATTAAGAAAGTTAATGGTGCAGTATTTTACGGTATGATTCTTACAGCGATCTTAGGAGTGGCAACAGGATTAATTGATACTCCGAAAGCTGTAGTGGGAGCAATACCGAGTCTAGAACCAACGTTCGGTGCTGCGTTAACGCACTTCGGAGATATTTTCACTGTTCAAATGGGAATTGTTATTATAACGTTCTTCTTTATCGATTTCTTTGATACAGCAGGTACGCTTGTAGCGGTTGCAAATCAAGCAGGATTAATGAAGAACAATAAATTACCACGTGCAGGAAAAGCGTTATTTGCAGATGCGATTGCGACTGTAATTGGTGCGATCTTAGGTACATCAACAACAACGTCTTACATTGAATCGTCTGCAGGGGTAGCAGCAGGAGGACGTTCTGGATTTACAGCAGTTGTAACAGCAGGATTCTTCTTACTGGCATTATTCTTCTCGCCATTACTAAGTGTTGTAACGCCAGCTGTAACGGCACCAGCTTTAATTATTGTAGGAATCTTGATGGTTTCTTCCTTAGGGGAAATTGATTGGAAGAAATTCGAGATTGCAGTGCCAGCATTCTTTACAATTATCTCTATGCCACTTACGTATAGTATCGCAACTGGGATTGCGATTGGATTTATCTTCTATCCAATTACAATGGTTGTGAGTGGTCGTCGTAAAGAGGTTCATCCGATTATGTATGTTATGGGAGTTTTATTTGTACTATATTTCATCTACGTTCGTAAATAAAGTGAAACTTTAATCAGAGTGGGGGAAACCCCACCCTGATTATTAGTTGAACCAATCGGGCTTTTACGGGCAGTTGATCTGCCGCGTAACATCGTTGATTTGGGCAGTTTTTTGAAGTGGGAGTCTTACTGTCCGTTAATGCGGGATAAAAGGGGTTTTTTAAAAGGTCTAGACTTAAGGGGAGTCTAGACCTTTTTTGCGTCTTCAGAAAATCTTAAGGATTTCCGAGCGTTTTTCTTCAGAAGTTTTCCTATAATAGAAGTTAGGGATTAAAAAAGTGATGGGGGAGATATTGTGGCACACGAAACAATACTTGTCGTAGATGATGAAAAAGAAATTCGAAATTTAATTACAATCTATTTAAAGAATGAAGGATATAAAGTATTGCAAGCAGGAGACGGGGAAGAAGGATTACGTTTACTAGAAGAAAATGAAGTACATCTAGTCGTATTAGATATTATGATGCCGAAAGTGGATGGTATTCATATGTGTATGAAAGTAAGGGAAGCGAAAGAGATGCCTATTATTATGCTTTCTGCCAAAACGCAAGATATGGATAAGATTTTAGGATTAACAACAGGAGCAGATGATTACGTAACGAAGCCCTTTAATCCATTAGAGTTAATTGCACGAATTAAATCTCAGTTACGCCGTTATATGAAAATGAATGGTTTCGCTGTCCAAAATGAGGACGAGTTAGAAATTGGGGAGATGAAAATCAACATCTCGACCCATAAAGTTATTGTAGAGGGAGAAGAAGTGAAACTAACTCCGAGGGAATTTTCAATTTTAGAATTGCTAACTAGAAATCCAGGTATGGTGTTTAGTGCGGAGCAAATTTATGAAAAGGTGTGGAACGAACGATCTTTCCAGTCTGATAATACTGTAATGGTGCATATTCGAAAAGTGCGTGAAAAGATTGAGGAGAATCCAAGGAAACCTAGATATATAAAAACGGTATGGGGAGTGGGGTATAAGATTGAAAAAGATATTTAATCCGTTTACTTATGTTCGGAAAATTCGAGAATTAATTGGAAAGATAATAAAGAGCGTGAAACGGAGTATAAGGATTCAACTTATTACGGCGTTTACTGCTTGTGCGTTATTAGGTCTCTTTGTATCAACGAAGATAGTAGCACCTATTTTTGAAGATGCTAGCCAGCATGCTGAGATTAATTACAGAGATGGTATGGAGCAAATTAATCGTAAAGCTCAAAGTACAGCGGAAATGATGGTTGTTGAAAATAAATTAGATGCTGTACAAAACATGATAGAGCTAGAAAATGAGAATTTAGAGCAAGGGCATGATGCCTTTAAAATATTAGTTACTGACGAAAATGGTAAAGTTTTGTATAAAACGAAGCAAGCGCAAGAAGAACAAATTAATTTGCATAATACAATTCGTAATGCGACTTCATTTGCTATCAATTATTCAAATAATAATGATATTGAAAGATCAAGAAAAGAGTTCATTACATTCTCGCCTATTACAATTGAAGGTAAGAACTTATATATGTTTGTAAGCGGGATTCCTCAAGGGGAGGTAGTGTACTATAAAGTAGAAGGACCATTCCCGTTTTTAATGGGTGTTCTTGTATTCATTTTCTCTTTCTTCTATATAACAAAGAGAAAGATGAAGCAGATTGAAGCAATGGCACAAGGTGTAAAGGAAATAGAAAGAGGTAACTTAGCGTACCGCATTGAGAAAAAAGGTGAAGATGAGATTGCGTCTTTAACTGAGAATATTAATAATATGGCGGAAGAGCTTATGAATAATATAGAAAAGGAACGTAAATTAGAAAAGCAGAAAAATGAGCTTATCACAAATGTATCTCATGATTTGCGTACACCACTTACTTCTATTATGGGTTACTTACGATTACTTCGAGATTCTAAATATGAAAATAAAGAACAACATGATGAGTATACAAGAATTGCTTTTGTAAAGTCGGAGCAGTTAAAGAATTTAATAGAAGATTTATTTGAGTATACGAAGTTAACAAATGAACAAGTTGTATTAGAAAAACAAGAAGTATGTGTAAATGAGTTGCTTGAGCAATTAATAGAAGAGCTAGTACCGCAGGCGGAAGAACATGGACTTACGTTTGTTAAGAAGTTTCCTGAGGAACGTGCTTATGCATCGATTGATTCGGAAAAGATGGTTCGTGTATTTGATAATTTACTAATGAATGCGATTAAGTACAGTAAAGATGATGGAGAGATAAAAGTTTCTCTTCAAAGGCAGCGTAGGGATATACAAATTGTAATTGCGAATCATAGTGAAGAGTTTACGAGAGATGAGTTAGCGAATTTGTTTGAACGTTTCTATAAGAAGGATCAATCTCGAAGTAGAGTAACGGAAGGGTCGGGACTTGGTTTAGCGATTGCGAAAAGTATTGTTGAGTTACAAGGTGGTAGTATTCGAGCGGAATA
>NZ_JAEKEJ010000025.1:2370000-2375000 GCF_016651175.1 Bacillus sp. TH13
GGACCATCTCCCAAGGCTAAATACTCCCTAGTGATCGATAGTGAACCAGTACCGTGAGGGAAAGGTGAAAAGCACCCCGGAAGGGGAGTGAAAGAGATCCTGAAACCGTGTGCCTACAAATAGTCAGAGCCCGTTAATGGGTGATGGCGTGCCTTTTGTAGAATGAACCGGCGAGTTACGATCCCGTGCAAGGTTAAGCTGAAGAGGCGGAGCCGCAGCGAAAGCGAGTCTGAATAGGGCGTTTAGTACGTGGTCGTAGACCCGAAACCAGGTGATCTACCCATGTCCAGGGTGAAGTTCAGGTAACACTGAATGGAGGCCCGAACCCACGCACGTTGAAAAGTGCGGGGATGAGGTGTGGGTAGCGGAGAAATTCCAATCGAACCTGGAGATAGCTGGTTCTCCCCGAAATAGCTTTAGGGCTAGCCTTAAGTGTAAGAGTCTTGGAGGTAGAGCACTGATTGAACTAGGGGTCCTCATCGGATTACCGAATTCAGTCAAACTCCGAATGCCAATGACTTATCCTTAGGAGTCAGACTGCGAGTGATAAGATCCGTAGTCAAGAGGGAAACAGCCCAGATCGCCAGCTAAGGTCCCAAAGTGTGTATTAAGTGGAAAAGGATGTGGAGTTGCTTAGACAACTAGGATGTTGGCTTAGAAGCAGCCACCATTTAAAGAGTGCGTAATAGCTCACTAGTCGAGTGACTCTGCGCCGAAAATGTACCGGGGCTAAATACACCACCGAAGCTGCGAATTGATACCAATGGTATCAGTGGTAGGGGAGCGTTCTAAGTGCAGTGAAGTCAGACCGGAAGGACTGGTGGAGCGCTTAGAAGTGAGAATGCCGGTATGAGTAGCGAAAGACGGGTGAGAATCCCGTCCACCGAATGCCTAAGGTTTCCTGAGGAAGGCTCGTCCGCTCAGGGTTAGTCAGGACCTAAGCCGAGGCCGACAGGCGTAGGCGATGGACAACAGGTTGATATTCCTGTACCACCTCTTTATCGTTTGAGCAATGGAGGGACGCAGAAGGATAGAAGAAGCGTGCGATTGGTTGTGCACGTCCAAGCAGTTAGGCTGATAAGTAGGCAAATCCGCTTATCGTGAAGGCTGAGCTGTGATGGGGAAGCTCCTTATGGAGCGAAGTCTTTGATTCCCCGCTGCCAAGAAAAGCTTCTAGCGAGATAAAAGGTGCCTGTACCGCAAACCGACACAGGTAGGCGAGGAGAGAATCCTAAGGTGTGCGAGAGAACTCTGGTTAAGGAACTCGGCAAAATGACCCCGTAACTTCGGGAGAAGGGGTGCTTTCTTAACGGAAAGCCGCAGTGAATAGGCCCAAGCGACTGTTTAGCAAAAACACAGCTCTCTGCGAAGCCGTAAGGCGAAGTATAGGGGGTGACACCTGCCCGGTGCTGGAAGGTTAAGGAGAGGGGTTAGCGTAAGCGAAGCTCTGAACTGAAGCCCCAGTAAACGGCGGCCGTAACTATAACGGTCCTAAGGTAGCGAAATTCCTTGTCGGGTAAGTTCCGACCCGCACGAAAGGTGTAACGATTTGGGCACTGTCTCAACCAGAGACTCGGTGAAATTATAGTACCTGTGAAGATGCAGGTTACCCGCGACAGGACGGAAAGACCCCGTGGAGCTTTACTGTAGCCTGATATTGAATTTTGGTACAGTTTGTACAGGATAGGCGGGAGCCATTGAAACCGGAGCGCTAGCTTCGGTGGAGGCGCTGGTGGGATACCGCCCTGACTGTATTGAAATTCTAACCTACGGGTCTTATCGACCCGGGAGACAGTGTCAGGTGGGCAGTTTGACTGGGGCGGTCGCCTCCTAAAGTGTAACGGAGGCGCCCAAAGGTTCCCTCAGAATGGTTGGAAATCATTCGTAGAGTGCAAAGGCATAAGGGAGCTTGACTGCGAGACCTACAAGTCGAGCAGGGACGAAAGTCGGGCTTAGTGATCCGGTGGTTCCGCATGGAAGGGCCATCGCTCAACGGATAAAAGCTACCCCGGGGATAACAGGCTTATCTCCCCCAAGAGTCCACATCGACGGGGAGGTTTGGCACCTCGATGTCGGCTCATCGCATCCTGGGGCTGTAGTCGGTCCCAAGGGTTGGGCTGTTCGCCCATTAAAGCGGTACGCGAGCTGGGTTCAGAACGTCGTGAGACAGTTCGGTCCCTATCCGTCGTGGGCGTAGGAAATTTGAGAGGAGCTGTCCTTAGTACGAGAGGACCGGGATGGACGCACCGCTGGTGTACCAGTTGTTCTGCCAAGGGCATAGCTGGGTAGCTATGTGCGGAAGGGATAAGTGCTGAAAGCATCTAAGCATGAAGCCCCCCTCAAGATGAGATTTCCCATAGCGTAAGCTAGTAAGATCCCTGAAAGATGATCAGGTTGATAGGTTCGAGGTGGAAGCATGGTGACATGTGGAGCTGACGAATACTAATAGATCGAGGACTTAACCATATAATATGTAGCAAATGTTATCTAGTTTTGAAGGAATATGCCTTCAATAGTTTGGTGATGATGGCAGAGAGGTCACACCCGTTCCCATACCGAACACGGAAGTTAAGCTCTCTAGCGCCGATGGTAGTTGGGACCTTGTCCCTGTGAGAGTAGGACGTCGCCAAGCAAGCTTAAGACGAGTCAGAATGACTCGTCTTTTTTGTGTTTTGTAACTTTTTTTCAAAGCTAATTACATATCTATATAAGTTTTATTCGATTTCTTTCGTGATTTTTGATATGTAATTTAAGATTTTCTATTTTATTTCTTAAAGATAAAATTCACCAGTGTGTTAAAATAGTACAGTTGTTTTTTTGATGTACTTTAATATAAGAAGATTTAAGTTAGAAAAGGAGATAATATGAAAAGGATAGGTATAATTACTATAGTAGTCTTAGTCCTTCTAGTAATCGTGTATATGTTAGTTGGGAATTATTTTTATAACTACGCGTTGAATGCGAAACAAGAAAAAGAGTTTTTACAAGATAATCCTCATTTAGTAGAAACGGTAAATGCATCGGGAGATGTATTGGCTACAAATGAAGAAAAGAATGCGAACTTCGTATCGAAGTATAAACCTAACACATTAACTATACGTTCTTTCGATAAATTGAATTTAAAAGGCTATGAATATATGAATGAACAATCTAGTCATAAATGGGCAATTGTGGTTCATGGATACAATGGTAGAGCATCAGAAATGACGAAATATATTCGTAACTTTTATGAACAAGGCTATAATGTCATAGCACCAGACCTTCGTGGACACGGAAATAGTGAAGGGGATTATGTTGGTATGGGCTGGCATGATCGTAAAGATGTTTTGATTTGGATTCAACAAATCTTAAAGAAAGATCCTAATGCTGAAATAGCTCTATTTGGTGTTTCAATGGGCGGGGCAACTGTAATGATGACTTCAGGAGAAGATTTACCTTCTAATGTTAAAGTTATTATTGAAGATTGTGGATACTCAACTGTTATTGATGAATTTACTTATCAACTAAAAGATCTATTCCACTTGCCGAAGTTCCCTGTTATGAATGCGGCAAATACGGTTACTAAATTAAGAGCTGGGTACGATTTAGAAGAGGCCTCAGCTGTAAAACAAGTTGCGAAAAGTAAAACACCTATGCTATTCATTCATGGGGATGCTGATACATTCGTTCCTTTTGAAATGTTAGATGAAGTATATAATGCTGCAAAAGTAGAAAAAGAGAAATTAATTGTTCCAGGTGCTGGGCATGGAGAAGCGGAGAAAGTAGATTCGAATAAATATTGGAATACCGTATGGAAGTTCGTAGGGAAGTATATTCCGGCATAATTAAAGTTGTTGCATTTATATAGACGATAATCGGAGGGATAATAGTTAATCCTTTTGATTATCGTTTTTTGTTAATTAGGTAGTCTGCTATAAGTGTATTTTTGTATGTACTATATGAAGGAGATAGAGCAAAAACTTTTGAATTCCTTAATCTCAGTGCTACAATGATTGAAAACTAAATGTTAATGAGGTGTTTACATGAAAATTGAGGTTTGGTCGGATTTTGTATGCCCATTTTGCTATATTGGGAAACGTAGATTGGAGATGGCTTTAGAGCAATTTCCACATAAGAAGGATGTTGAAGTTGAGTTTAAAAGTTTTGAGTTGGATCCGAATACTCCCGTTTACTCTGGAACAAGTATTAATGAAGTGCTTGCATCAAAGTATGGGATTAGTATTGAAGAAGCTAAGCGTAATAACGTACAGCTAGGAAATCATGCAGCTAGTATGGGTTTAAGTTTTAATTTTGATGAGATGAAGCCGACGAATACGTTTGATGCGCATCGTCTTGCGAAGTTTGCAAAGAATCATGGAAAAGAAAAGGAGATTACGGAAAATCTACTTTTTGCATATTTCACTGAATCGAAAAATTTAAGTGATGTGGATACACTTGCTACTATCGCTGAAGCTTCAGGTTTAGATAAGCAAGAAGCTTTAAATGTTATTAATGATAAAAATGTGTATGCAAACGATGTTAGGGTTGATGAAGCAATTGCACAGCAATATCAAATTTCGGGAGTACCTTATTTTATTATTAATCAAAAGTATGCTATTTCAGGTGCACAACCACTTGAAACTTTTGTTGGTGCACTCCAGCAAGTTTGGGAAGAAGAGAATCCTGCACCGAAGTTACAGGAACTTTCAGTAGATGGTGGAAGCGACCTTTCTTGTACTGATGGAAGTTGTTCAGTGCCGTCAAAAGAACAATAGCTTTTATGATGGAATAGCACCCTATAGATAGTTCTGTGGGGTGCTTGTATATAACTATAGAAGAAATACGTAAATAGATAATTTGATTACGTAAATGAATTCTATAAAATATAAAGTTTTTTAAAATAATGTATTGACGATTATATAAATGAAGTGTAATATAGAACAAGTCGCCGATGACATTAACATCGCAAGCGACAAATGAAATAAAAAACTTAGTTGACATTGAAAGATGAAAATGTTAAC
>NZ_JAEKEJ010000025.1:2377500-2379156 GCF_016651175.1 Bacillus sp. TH13
TAGTACGTGGTCGTAGACCCGAAACCAGGTGATCTACCCATGTCCAGGGTGAAGTTCAGGTAACACTGAATGGAGGCCCGAACCCACGCACGTTGAAAAGTGCGGGGATGAGGTGTGGGTAGCGGAGAAATTCCAATCGAACCTGGAGATAGCTGGTTCTCCCCGAAATAGCTTTAGGGCTAGCCTTAAGTGTAAGAGTCTTGGAGGTAGAGCACTGATTGAACTAGGGGTCCTCATCGGATTACCGAATTCAGTCAAACTCCGAATGCCAATGACTTATCCTTAGGAGTCAGACTGCGAGTGATAAGATCCGTAGTCAAGAGGGAAACAGCCCAGATCGCCAGCTAAGGTCCCAAAGTGTGTATTAAGTGGAAAAGGATGTGGAGTTGCTTAGACAACTAGGATGTTGGCTTAGAAGCAGCCACCATTTAAAGAGTGCGTAATAGCTCACTAGTCGAGTGACTCTGCGCCGAAAATGTACCGGGGCTAAATACACCACCGAAGCTGCGAATTGATACCAATGGTATCAGTGGTAGGGGAGCGTTCTAAGTGCAGTGAAGTCAGACCGGAAGGACTGGTGGAGCGCTTAGAAGTGAGAATGCCGGTATGAGTAGCGAAAGACGGGTGAGAATCCCGTCCACCGAATGCCTAAGGTTTCCTGAGGAAGGCTCGTCCGCTCAGGGTTAGTCAGGACCTAAGCCGAGGCCGACAGGCGTAGGCGATGGACAACAGGTTGATATTCCTGTACCACCTCTTTATCGTTTGAGCAATGGAGGGACGCAGAAGGATAGAAGAAGCGTGCGATTGGTTGTGCACGTCCAAGCAGTTAGGCTGATAAGTAGGCAAATCCGCTTATCGTGAAGGCTGAGCTGTGATGGGGAAGCTCCTTATGGAGCGAAGTCTTTGATTCCCCGCTGCCAAGAAAAGCTTCTAGCGAGATAAAAGGTGCCTGTACCGCAAACCGACACAGGTAGGCGAGGAGAGAATCCTAAGGTGTGCGAGAGAACTCTGGTTAAGGAACTCGGCAAAATGACCCCGTAACTTCGGGAGAAGGGGTGCTTTCTTAACGGAAAGCCGCAGTGAATAGGCCCAAGCGACTGTTTAGCAAAAACACAGCTCTCTGCGAAGCCGTAAGGCGAAGTATAGGGGGTGACACCTGCCCGGTGCTGGAAGGTTAAGGAGAGGGGTTAGCGTAAGCGAAGCTCTGAACTGAAGCCCCAGTAAACGGCGGCCGTAACTATAACGGTCCTAAGGTAGCGAAATTCCTTGTCGGGTAAGTTCCGACCCGCACGAAAGGTGTAACGATTTGGGCACTGTCTCAACCAGAGACTCGGTGAAATTATAGTACCTGTGAAGATGCAGGTTACCCGCGACAGGACGGAAAGACCCCGTGGAGCTTTACTGTAGCCTGATATTGAATTTTGGTACAGTTTGTACAGGATAGGCGGGAGCCATTGAAACCGGAGCGCTAGCTTCGGTGGAGGCGCTGGTGGGATACCGCCCTGACTGTATTGAAATTCTAACCTACGGGTCTTATCGACCCGGGAGACAGTGTCAGGTGGGCAGTTTGACTGGGGCGGTCGCCTCCTAAAGTGTAACGGAGGCGCCCAAAGGTTCCCTCAGAATGGTTGGAAATCATTCGTAGAGTGCAAAGGC
>NZ_JAEKEJ010000025.1:2379256-2639256 GCF_016651175.1 Bacillus sp. TH13
TACTAATAGATCGAGGACTTAACCATATAATATGTAGCAAATGTTATCTAGTTTTGAAGGAATATGCCTTCAATAGTTTGGTGATGATGGCAGAGAGGTCACACCCGTTCCCATACCGAACACGGAAGTTAAGCTCTCTAGCGCCGATGGTAGTTGGGACCTTGTCCCTGTGAGAGTAGGACGTCGCCAAGCAAAAACCTAAGTCGTTTCGACTTAGGTTTTTTTGTGTTTATTTTTATTTACCGAATGTTATAATCCATAAATTTAATAACGCTAAAGACGAAAAAAGAATGAAATAGAGACTGTTTAAAATAATAGCAATGATTTTTTGTGTTCCGGATTTTCCTAATGCCGCTAAAGTAATACTTAAAATAGGACACATTATTTCTATCATAAGTATATATTTTAAATAATGAGATGCTATAAATAAGTATTAAATAATTACAACAATTACTGCGATAGAAAAAATAAATAGGATAATAGCGTAGTTCTTTCTTTCACGTTTATCCTCCTTAGAAATTAAATCGTTATAATAAAAGTTCTATTGATGTGTAGAATACAAGATTGTACATATTGTGATTTAAAACATACTGAAGTACTATATAAATGATTATAAGTAAATAGATCTCTAGAAATATATATTCTAATTCCCTTTTCTTCTTGCATATAGTTGCAATTCTTCTTTTGAATATAACTAAAACACGAACGTTATTGACTACTAATAAAAAAACATTCGATTATTTATTGACATCGTTTATGAAATATTGTTAATATAGCCATAGAAACAATAATATAAGACCTCATATAATCGCGGGGATATGGCCTGCAAGTCTCTACCTAACGACCGTTATTCGTTAGACTATGAGGGAAAGTCACTCGGTATTTTTCTATTCACAAGGGATACGTATGCCTGAGTAGAGCGCTTTCTCTCATAGTAAAAGAGAAACTGTTCTATTTCAGGCTTTTTTTATTTGAATCGGGGGGATTCTAATATGAAATCACTAGTTGGAGTCATAATGGGAAGTACATCAGACTGGGAAACAATGAAATATGCTTGTGACATTTTAGATGAATTAAATATACCGTATGAGAAAAAAGTTGTATCCGCTCATCGGACTCCGGATTATATGTTTGAATATGCAGAGACGGCTCGTGAACGTGGATTGAAAGTTATTATTGCTGGAGCTGGTGGAGCAGCACATTTACCAGGAATGGTTGCAGCGAAGACAAATCTTCCTGTAATTGGAGTTCCAGTTCAATCAAAAGCATTAAACGGCTTAGATTCATTATTATCCATCGTCCAAATGCCAGGAGGTGTTCCAGTTGCAACTGTTGCAATTGGTAAAGCCGGTTCAACGAATGCTGGATTACTTGCTGCACAAATACTTGGATCATTTCATGATGATATACATGATGCATTAGAATTGAGACGAGAAGCGATTGAAAAAGATGTGCGTGAAGGTAGTGAGCTAGTATGACGAGAATCATTTTACCTGGAAAAACAATCGGCATTATTGGAGGCGGCCAGCTAGGAAGAATGATGGCATTGGCAGCCAAGGAGATGGGATATAAAATTGCTGTTTTAGATCCTACAAAGCATTCACCATGTGCACAAGTTGCTGATATTGAAATTGTTGCACCGTATGACGATTTAAAGGCAATTCAGCATTTAGCAGAGATAAGTGATGTTGTCACATATGAATTTGAGAATATTGATTATAGATGTTTACAATGGCTTGAAAAACATGCTTACTTGCCACAAGGTAGTCAGTTGTTAAATAAAACGCAAAATCGTTTTACAGAAAAGAATGCAATTGAGAAGGCTGGGTTACCAGTAGCAACGTATAGATTAGTTCAAAATCAAGATCAGCTTACAGTAGCAATTGCTGAGTTATCATTCCCTTCCGTCTTAAAAACGACGACAGGTGGATATGATGGGAAAGGGCAAGTTGTTTTAAGAAGTGAGGCTGATGTTGAGACAGCAAGAGATCTTGTGGATAAAGCAGAGTGTATTTTAGAGAAATGGGTGCCTTTTGAAAAAGAAGTATCCGTTATTGTGATTCGTAGTGTAAGTGGTGAAACGAAAGTATTTCCGGTAGCGGAAAACATTCATGTAAATAACATTTTGCATGAATCTATCGTTCCAGCTCGTATTACAGAAGAGCTTTCTCAAAAAGCAATTGCTTATGCAAAGGTACTTGCGGATGAATTAAAACTTGTGGGAACACTAGCTGTAGAGATGTTTGCTACAGCTAATGGTGAGATTTACATTAATGAATTAGCACCAAGACCTCACAATTCAGGACACTATACACAGGATGCATGTGAAACGAGCCAATTTGGTCAACATATTCGAGCAATCTGTAATTTACCTCTAGGAGAAACAAATTTGTTAAAACCAGTTGTCATGGTAAACATTTTAGGCGAACATATAGAAGGGGTCCTAAGACAAGTGAATAGATTAACCGGGTGCTATTTACACTTGTATGGAAAAGAAGAAGCAAAAGCACAGCGAAAAATGGGGCATGTTAATATTTTAAATGATAATATTGAAGTCGCTCTAGAAAAAGCGAAGAGTTTGCATATTTGGGACCATCAAGAACAACTGTTGGAGGGAAAAAGATGATTAGTCGTTATACACGCCCTGAAATGGGTGCGATTTGGACGGAAGAGAACAAATTTAAAGCGTGGTTAGAAGTTGAGATTTTAGCTTGTGAAGCATGGGCTGAGCTTGGCGATATTCCAAAAGAAGATGTTAAAAAAATTCGTGAACATGCATCATTTGATATTGATCGTATTTATGAAATTGAAAAAGAAACACGTCATGACGTAGTTGCATTCACTCGTGCTGTATCAGAAACGCCAGCACTAGGCGAAGAACGTAAATGGGTTCATTACGGTTTAACATCTACAGATGTAGTAGATACAGCATTATCTTACATCTTAAAACAAGCGAATGAAATTATATTAAAAGACTTAGAGAACTTTGTAAGCATTTTAGCTAACAAAGCGAAAGAGCATAAATACACAATCATGATGGGAAGAACACACGGTGTTCATGCAGAACCAACAACATTCGGTTTAAAACTTGGTCTTTGGTATGAAGAGATGAAACGTAACGTAGAGCGTTTCAAACAAGCTGCTGATACAGTTCGTGTTGGTAAACTATCTGGTGCGGTTGGTACATATGCAAATATCGATCCATTCGTAGAAAAATATGTTTGTGAAAATCTAGGATTAGAAGCAGCATCAATTTCAACACAAACATTGCAACGTGATCGTCACGCACACTACATGTCAGCACTTGCATTAATCGCAACATCTATCGAAAAGATGGCAGTTGAGATTCGTGGCTTACAAAAGAGTGAAACACGTGAAGTTGAAGAAGCTTTCGCAAAAGGCCAAAAAGGTTCTTCTGCAATGCCACATAAGCGTAATCCAATTGGATCTGAAAATATGACTGGTTTAGCTCGTGTTATCCGCGGTTATATGATGACAGCTTATGAGAATGTTCCATTGTGGCATGAGCGTGACATTTCTCACTCTTCAGCAGAACGCGTAATTTTACCAGATGCTACAATCGCATTAAATTACATGTTAAATCGCTTTGGTAATATCGTTAAAAACTTAACTGTATACCCAGAGAATATGAAACGCAATATGACAAGAACATACGGCTTAATTTATTCTCAGCGCGTAATGCTTACACTAATCGACAAAGGTATGGTACGTGAAGAAGCTTATGATATCGTACAGCCTAAAGCGATGGAAGCTTGGGAAACACAAGTACAATTTAAAGAGCTTGTAGAAGCTGATGAGCGTATTACAAGCAAGTTAACACAAGAAGAAATTAATGAATGCTTCAACTATGAGCATCATATGCAACACGTTGATACAATCTTTGAACGCCTTGGATTAAACGAAGCGTAAAATTTCATATGGCACAGAATAGAGTCATTCTGTGCCATTCTTTATAAAAACATTATTCACATTTTTCAAACTACAGGGGGCTTGCGAAATGCAAAAGCTAGAATTGCTGTATGAAGGTAAGGCAAAAAGAATTTATCGTACAGAATCAGCAGATATGGTTTGGGTAGAGTACAAAGATAGTGCGACTGCTTTCAATGGGGAGAAAAAAGAGACGATTACAGGAAAAGGTCGTTTGAACAATGAAATTACAACTTTATTGTTCAGAAAGTTACAAGAAGTAGGAATTAAAACACATTTTGTTGAGAAGTTATCTGAAACAGAACAACTTGTTAAAAAAGTGAGTATTATTCCTTTAGAAGTTGTCACAAGAAATGTAATTGCAGGAAGTCTTTCAAAACGATTAGGAATGGAAGAGGGAACTGTACTTGCAGAACCAATCGTAGAATTTTACTTCAAAGATGATGATTTAGGAGATCCGCTTGTAACGGAAGATCATATTCGTGTATTAAATGTTGCATCGCCAGAGCAAGTAAGCGTATTACGAGATATGGCTCTACAAATCAATCAAGTGTTGATTGATCATTTCGCAAGCTGTCGTGTAAGATTAGTAGATTTCAAATTAGAGTTTGGTGTAACGGAAGAAGGAGAAATCATTTTAGCGGATGAAATTTCACCAGATACTTGCCGTTTATGGGATGAAACGAGCAATGAAAAGTTTGATAAAGACGTATTCCGTCGCGATCTTGGAAATTTAACAGATGCTTATGAAGAGATTTTAAAACGTTTAGGGGGAATTTCACATGTATAAAGTTAAGGTATATGTAACATTAAGAGAAAGCGTATTAGATCCACAAGGAACAGCAGTAAAAGGAGCACTTCATAGTCTTTCATTCACAGAAGTACAAGATGTTCGAATCGGAAAGTACATGGAACTAACAATTGATAAATCTGTATCTGATTTAGATAGCAAGGTAAAGGAAATGTGTGAAAAACTATTAGCGAACGTTGTAATGGAAGACTTCCGTTATGAAGTTGAGGAGGTTGTCGCACAGTGAAATTTGCCGTAATAGTATTTCCGGGTTCGAACTGTGATGTCGATATGTTCCATGCAATTAAAGATGAGCTTGGCGAAGAAGTAGATTACGTTTGGCACGATACAGAGAATCTAGATGAATATGATGCAATTCTACTACCAGGTGGATTTTCTTATGGTGACTACTTACGCTGCGGTGCTATCTCTCGCTTTGCTAATGCAATGAAAGCAGTGCAAAAAGCTGCTGAGCAAGGAAAGCCGATTTTAGGTGTATGTAATGGATTCCAGATTCTTGTTGAATCAGGATTACTACCAGGAGCGTTAATGAGAAACGAAAACTTAAAATTTATGTGTCGCACTGTTCAGTTGCGTGTTGAAAATAATGAAACGATGTTTACATCACAATATGGAAAAGATGAAGTAATTAATATTCCAATCGCGCATGGTGAGGGGAATTACTATTGTGATGAAGCGACGCTTAAACAATTAGAAGAGAACAATCAAATCGCATTCCGTTACGTAGAAAACCCTAACGGTAGCGTTTCAGATATTGCTGGTATTGTAAATGAAAAAGGAAATGTACTTGGTATGATGCCACACCCAGAGCGTGCTGTAGATGAATTACTTGGCGGTGCTGAAGGGTTAAAAGTCTTTCAATCTATCTTAAAACAGTGGAGGGAAACATATGTCGTTAATGCTTGAACCAAATCCAACACAAATTAAAGAAGAGCGTATATATGCGGAAATGGGGCTAACAGACGAAGAGTTTGCCATGGTTGAAAAGATTTTAGGTCGTCTGCCAAATTATACAGAAACAGGGTTATTCTCTGTAATGTGGTCTGAACATTGTAGTTATAAAAATTCGAAACCAGTTCTTCGTAAGTTTCCAACTACAGGTGAGCGCGTTCTGCAAGGACCTGGAGAAGGTGCTGGAATTGTAGATATCGGTGATAATCAAGCAGTTGTATTTAAAATGGAAAGTCATAACCATCCTTCAGCTATTGAACCATATCAAGGAGCTGCAACAGGTGTTGGTGGTATTATTCGTGACGTATTCTCTATGGGAGCACGCCCGGTAGCTCTATTAAACTCACTTCGTTTCGGTGAATTACAGTCACCACGTGTGAAATATTTATTCGAAGAAGTAGTAGCAGGAATTGCAGGATACGGTAACTGCATCGGTATTCCGACTGTTGGCGGCGAAGTACAATTTGATCCATGTTATGAAGGAAATCCACTTGTAAATGCAATGTGCGTAGGTTTGATTAACCACGAAGACATTAAAAAAGGGCAAGCGCACGGTGCTGGTAACACAGTAATGTACGTAGGAGCATCAACTGGTCGTGACGGTATTCACGGTGCAACATTCGCGTCGGAAGAACTATCTGAAAGCTCAGAAGCGAAACGTCCAGCGGTTCAAGTAGGGGATCCATTTATGGAAAAACTTCTTATTGAAGCGTGTTTAGAATTAATTCAATCCGATGCACTTGTTGGAATTCAAGATATGGGTGCGGCTGGTTTAACATCATCATCTGCAGAAATGGCAAGTAAAGCAGGAATGGGTATTGAAATGTACTTAGATGATGTACCACAGCGTGAAACAGGAATGACACCATATGAAATGATGCTATCTGAATCACAAGAGCGTATGTTAATTGTCGTGAAAAAAGGTAGAGAACAAGAAATAGTAGATTTATTTGAGAAGTATGGTCTTGCAGCGGTTACGATGGGGAAAGTAACAGAAGATAAAATGCTTCGTTTATTCCATAAAGGTGAAAAGGTAGCTGAAGTTCCAGCAGATGCTTTAGCAGAAGAAGCACCAATTTATCATAAGCCATCAAAAGAAGCAGCATACTTTGCTGAATTCCAAGCAATGAAAATGGAAACGCCAAAAGTAGAAAATTATAAAGAAACGTTATTCGCTTTATTACAGCAACCAACAATTGCAAGTAAAGAGTGGGTATACGATCAATACGATTACCAAGTTCGCACAAGCACAGTTGTTACGCCAGGTTCAGATGCTGCAGTTGTACGTGTACGCGGTACAGAAAAAGGATTAGCAATGACGACAGATTGTAACTCTCGCTACATTTATCTAGACCCAGAGATGGGCGGTAAAATTGCAGTAGCAGAGGCAGCGCGTAATATCGTATGTTCTGGCGGAGAGCCACTTGCAATTACAGATTGCTTAAACTTCGGGAACCCAGAAAAACCAGAAATCTTCTGGCAGATTGAGAAATCAGTAGACGGTATGAGTGAAGCTTGTCGCACATTACAAACACCAGTTATCGGCGGAAACGTATCGATGTATAACGAGCGTAGTGGTGAAGCTGTATATCCAACACCAACTGTTGGGATGGTCGGACTTGTGCATGACTTAAAACATGTAACAACACAAGAGTTTAAGCAAGCTGGTGATTTAGTGTATGTAATTGGTGAGACGAAAGCCGAGTTTGGCGGAAGTGAATTACAGAAAATGATTCACGGCAAAATTTTCGGTCAATCACCAAGTATCGATCTAGATGTAGAATTAAAACGCCAAAAACAAGTATTAGAAGCAATTCAAGCTGGTCTTGTTCAATCTGCACATGATGTTGCTGAGGGTGGTTTAGCAGTTGCAATTTCAGAAAGTGCAATTGGTGCTAACGGCTTAGGTGCTACTGTGAAATTAGATGGAGAAGCAACAGCAGCATTATTCGCTGAATCACAGTCTCGCTTCGTGATAACTGTAAAACGTGAAAATAAAGAGGCGTTTGAGAAAGCGGTAGAAGCAACCCAAGTTGGAGAAGTAACAAGTACAAATGAAGTAACAATTCATAATGAAGAAAATGAAGTATTACTTACAGCAAATGTAGATGAAATGAGAAAGGCTTGGAAAGGGGCAATCCCATGCTTGCTGAAATAAAGGGGTTAAACGAAGAATGTGGCGTTTTCGGAATTTGGGGGCATGAAAATGCAGCACAAGTTTCATACTACGGATTGCACAGTTTACAGCACCGTGGGCAAGAAGGCGCAGGCATTGTCGTAAATAATGGGGAAAAAATCGTCGGTCACAAGGGGTTAGGTTTAATATCAGAAGTGTTTTCAAGAGGTGAGTTAGAAGGATTAAATGGAAAATCAGCAATCGGACATGTACGATATGCAACAGCTGGTGGAAGTGAAGTTGCTAACGTTCAACCATTGTTGTTCCGTTTTTCCGATCATAGTATGGCGTTAGCTCATAACGGAAATTTAATTAACGCAAAAATGCTTCGTCGTGAATTAGAAGCAGAGGGAAGTATTTTTCAAACTAGTTCAGATACAGAAGTACTTTTACATCTTATTAAACGTAGTACGAAAAACTCTTTAATTGAAAGTGTAAAAGAGGCTCTGAATAAAGTGAAAGGTGCGTTTGCGTATCTTTTACTAACTGGAAATGAAATGATCGTTGCGTTAGATCCAAATGGATTCCGTCCGCTTTCAATTGGAAAGATGGGGGATGCTTACGTTGTAGCATCTGAAACATGTGCTTTTGATGTAGTAGGTGCAACATACATTCGCGATGTAGAACCTGGTGAATTACTTATCATTAATGATGAAGGAATTCACGTAGATCGTTTCACAAACGATGTAGAACATGCGATTTGTAGTATGGAATATATTTACTTTGCACGACCAGATTCTAATATTGCTGGTGTTAACGTTCATGCAGCGCGTAAAAATATGGGAAAACGTTTAGCAGCGGAAGCTCCTATTGAAGCGGATGTTGTTACTGGTGTACCAGACTCTAGTATTTCAGCTGCGATTGGCTATGCGGAGGCAACAGGCATTCCGTATGAATTAGGATTAATAAAAAATCGTTACGTTGGACGTACTTTTATCCAGCCTTCTCAAGAACTGCGTGAGCAAGGGGTTAAGATGAAGCTTTCCGCAGTAAGAGGTGTGGTTGAGGGGAAACGAGTTGTTATGATTGATGACTCTATCGTAAGAGGAACGACAAGTAAACGAATTGTTCGTATGCTTCGTGAAGCTGGAGCGACAGAAGTTCACGTAAGAATCGCTTCACCACCTCTTAAGTATCCATGTTTCTATGGCATTGATATTCAAACGAGAAAAGAATTAATTGCAGCAAATAATACAGTAGAAGAAATCCGTGAAATGATCGGAGCAGATTCTTTAACATTTTTAAGCGAAGATGGATTAGTAGATGCAATTGGGCGTCCATATGAAGGGAAATATGGCGGTCTATGTATGGCTTACTTTAATGGGGACTATCCAACAGCTCTTTATGATTATGAGCAAGAGCTTTTAGAAAGTATGAAATAAGAAAAGTGAAAAAAGCTTCTACTTCTTTTGATGTAGAAGCTAGCTCCTTTCTTAAAATAGCCCGCCCTGGATGGGGAGAAATTAAAAGACGAGGTGTAAATAACGATGGCGAATGCATATAAGCAAGCAGGAGTAGATATTGAAGCTGGATATGAAGCGGTATCTCGCATGAAAAAACACGTACAAACAACTATGAGAAAAGAAGTACTAGGCGGTTTAGGCGGTTTTGGAGGTATGTTTGATCTATCAAAATTTGCATTAGAAGAACCTGTATTAGTATCTGGAACAGATGGCGTGGGAACGAAATTGATGCTCGCTTTTATGGCAGATAAACATGACACAATTGGTATTGATGCAGTAGCAATGTGTGTAAATGATATTGTTGTCCAAGGAGCAGAGCCGCTTTTCTTCCTTGATTATATTGCTTGTGGTAAAGCTGAACCTAGTAAAATTGAAAACATCGTCAAAGGTATATCAGAGGGCTGTCGCCAAGCTGGTTGTGCATTAATCGGTGGAGAAACAGCTGAAATGCCAGGAATGTATTCTACGGAAGAATATGATTTAGCTGGTTTTACAGTTGGGATTGTTGATAAAAAGAAAATTGTAACAGGTGAAAAGATTGAAGCTGGTCACGTGCTAATTGGCTTAGCATCTAGCGGTATTCATAGCAATGGTTACTCTTTAGTACGAAAAGTGTTACTAGAAGATGGAGAACTATCTTTAGAGCGTATTTATGGACGCTTAGAACTACCTCTTGGTGAAGAATTATTAAAACCAACGAAAATTTATGTCAAACCTATTTTAGAACTATTGAAGAAGCATGAAGTATACGGTATGGCGCATATTACAGGGGGCGGATTTATTGAAAATATCCCACGTATGTTGCCAGAAGGAATTGGTGCTGAGATTGAACTAGGATCTTGGAAAATTCAGCCGATCTTCCATTTGCTTCAAGAAGTTGGGAAACTGGAAGAGAAAGAAATGTTCAATATTTTTAACATGGGTATTGGTATGGTAGTAGCAGTGAAGGAAGAAGATGCAAAAGATGTTGTTCGTCTTCTTGAAGAGCAAGGAGAAACGGCTCGTATTATTGGACGTACTATACAAGGAGCTGGCGTTACTTTTAATGGGGGCACAGCACTATGAGTAGATTAGCAGTTTTTGCTTCTGGAAGCGGATCTAACTTTCAATCTCTCGTTAATGCGGTAGAAGAAAAAAGATTGGATGCAGAAATTAGTTTATTAGTATGTGATAAACCAGAAGCACGCGCTGTTGGACGGGCAAATTATCATCATATTCCGTGTTTCGCTTTTTCAGCGAAAGCATATGAGTCCAAAGAAGCGTTTGAAAAAGAGATATTAAAGAAGCTAGAAGAATATGAAATTGATTATATTCTTTTAGCTGGATATATGCGTTTAATTGGGCCGACGTTACTAGAAGCATACAGCGGAAAGATTATTAATATTCATCCATCATTACTACCGAGCTTTCCGGGTAAAGATGCTGTCGGTCAAGCGTTAGAAGCAGGTGTGAAAGTAACTGGAGTAACAATTCATTATGTAGATGCAGGTATGGATACAGGGCCAATTATTGCGCAAGAAGCAGTGGTTGTTTCTGAAGGGGATACGAGAGAAAGCTTACAAAAGAAAATTCAACAAGTTGAACATAAATTATACGTAAATACAGTGAATCAAATTGTTCAGTCTGTGAAAGAAGCAACTGTTAACTAACATACAACCAGGGGTGAAGGATAAATGAAAAAGCGTGCATTAGTAAGTGTTTCAGATAAAACAGGAGTAGTAGAATTTGTTAAAGGGTTACTAGAGCAAGGGATTGAAGTTATTTCAACAGGTGGTACGAAAAAGTTACTAGAAGAAAACGGCTTACAAGTAATTGGTATTTCTGAAGTAACTGGTTTCCCTGAAATTATGGATGGTCGTGTGAAAACTTTACATCCAAATATTCATGGTGGTCTATTAGCAGTTCGTGATAATGAAACACATGTAGCGCAAATGAATGAATTAGGTATTCAAGCAATTGATTTTGTTGTTGTTAACTTATACCCATTTAAAGAAACAATCGCTAAGCCTGATGTAACATTTGCTGATGCAATTGAAAATATTGATATCGGTGGCCCGACAATGATTCGCTCTGCTGCGAAAAATCATAAATTCGTATCTGTAATTGTAGATCCAGTAGATTATGATATTGTGTTAGCAGAACTGAAAGAGAACGATGAAGTAGCAGAGGAAACGAAACGTAAACTAGCAGCGAAAGTATTCCGTCATACAGCAGCGTATGATGCGTTAATTTCTAACTACTTAACAGAGCAAATGGGTGAAGAAAGTCCAGAAACATTAACTGTGACATTTGAGAAAAAGCAAGACTTACGTTATGGCGAGAACCCACATCAAAAAGCAACTTTCTATAAAGCGCCATTCGCAGCAACTTCTTCTGTTGCATACGCAGAACAATTACACGGTAAAGAATTATCGTATAACAATATTAATGATGCAGACGCAGCGCTTAGCATCGTAAAAGAATTTACAGAACCAGCAGTAGTAGCGGTAAAACATATGAATCCATGTGGTGTTGGAGTAGGAACTGATATTCACGAAGCATATACTCGTGCTTATGAAGCAGATCCAATATCAATCTTCGGCGGTATTATTGCAGCAAATCGTGAAATTGATAAAGCTACAGCAGAAAAGTTACATGAAATTTTCTTAGAAATTGTTATCGCACCTTCGTTCTCGCAAGAAGCTTTAGAAGTGTTGCAAAGTAAGAAGAACTTACGCTTACTAACTGTAAATATTGAAAAAGCGAAAAGTGCAAGCAAAAAACTAACTTCTGTACAAGGTGGACTTCTCGTTCAAGAGGAAGATACGTTATCATTAGATGAAAGTACAATTTCAATTCCAACGAAACGTGAACCTTCAGAGCAAGAATGGAAAGATTTAAAACTAGCTTGGAAAGTTGTAAAACATGTGAAATCAAATGCAATTGTTTTAGCGAAAGATGACATGACAATTGGTGTCGGTGCGGGACAGATGAACCGTGTAGGTTCTGCAAAAATCGCGATTACACAAGCTGGTGAAAAAGCACAAGGTAGCGCGCTTGCATCTGATGCTTTCTTCCCAATGCCAGATACATTAGAAGAAGCAGCAAAAGCGGGAATTACAGCAATCATTCAACCAGGCGGATCAATCCGTGATGAAGATTCTATTAAAGTGGCAGATACGTATGGGATTGCTATGGTGTTCACTGGCGTACGTCATTTCAAACACTAATAGAGGATTTTTAAGATAACCTTCGCATGTCGTCGTTGCAATGCCAGCGCGGTACTCATGTAGGAAAGCTACACTCCGTGTCCTCCTGGCAAATGCGCCTAGACCTGCTCGGTTCTCTTAATCCTCCTTTTTAAACCTTTATTGAGATGGATGTTTAAAAAGTCCGGTCAAGATAACCTTTTATTGATATGAAAAAGCAAACTAGGAGCATAGCTTCTAGTTTGTACTTATTTAATTATTGGGGGATGAAATATGAATGTTTTAGTAATTGGCCGCGGTGGGCGTGAGCATGCTTTAGCTTGGAAGTTTGCACAATCTGAAAAAGTAGAAAAGGTGTATGTAGCACCAGGTAATGAAGGTATGCGAGATGTTGCAACACCAGTTGATATTGATGAAAATGATTTTGATGCATTAGTCTTATTTGCAAAAGAGAATAATGTGGAATTAACTTTCGTTGGGCCAGAAATTCCACTTATGAATGGAATTGTTGATCGTTTTAAAGAAGAGGGACTTCGTGTATTTGGTCCGAATAAAGCGGCTGCTGTTATTGAAGGTAGTAAAGCTTTTACAAAAGAGCTTATGAAAAAGTATGATATTCCAACTGCGGCGTACGAAACTTTTACAGATTATGAAGAAGCAGTACAGTACATTCAAAAAGTTGGTGCACCAATCGTTATTAAAGCTGACGGCTTAGCTGCTGGTAAAGGGGTAACAGTAGCAATGACGCTTGAAGAGGCATTACAAGCTGTGAAAGAAATGCTGCAAGATGTGAAATTCGGCGCGGCAAGTAAGAAGGTCGTTATTGAAGAGTTTTTAGATGGACAAGAATTTTCATTAATGGCATTCGTGAATGGAACAACTGTACATCCAATGGTAATCGCCCAAGATCATAAAAGAGCTTTTGATGGTGATAAAGGTCCAAATACGGGCGGAATGGGTGCATATTCTCCAGTACCACAAATTCCAGAATCAGCAGTTCAAGAAGCGATTGAAACAGTATTACATCCAACTGCTAAAGCGATGATTGAAGAAAATCGTTCATTTACAGGCATTTTATATGCAGGTCTTATTTTAACAAATGATGGTCCAAAGGTAATTGAATTTAATGCACGCTTTGGTGATCCTGAAACAGAAGTTGTATTACCTCGCTTAGAAAACGATTTAGTTGATGTATGTAACGCTGTATTAGATGAGAGTGAGATAACGTTACAATGGTCAGAAAAAGCGGTAATTGGTGTTGTACTTGCTTCTAAAGGATACCCAGAAGCATATAAAAAAGGTGATATTATTAGCGGACTAGATGCACTGCAAGATGTGATTGTTTTCCATGCAGGTACAGCAATGAAACATGGGGACTTTGTAACGAACGGTGGCCGTGTATTATTTGTTGCTTGTAAGGCAAATAGTTTACAAGAAGCAAAAGATAAAGTATATAAAGAAATCGGTAAAATTGAGAGTGATGGTCTATTTTATCGAAGTGATATAGGATATCGTGCAATTGGGCATGAGATGACGAGAAGTTAATATGTAAAAATCCCGCTGAGGAATCAGCGGGATTTTTTATTCATCTTTATCTTTTTTTAATTTCCCTTTTTGCTTTGCCATTTCTCGAAGTAAATACTCGATGTGTGCATTGACGCTACGAAACTCATCATTTGCCCATTTTTCGATGACTGCGTGTAATTCAGGATCAATACGTAATGGAAAGCTTTTCTTTTTAGCCATAATTACTTATAGCCCTTAGTATAGGCTTCCTGTATTAATAACGGGTTGCGCACCTTTATCTGAAACGATGGCAACTAATAAGTTGTTTACCATATTTGCTTTACGCTCGTCATCGAGTTCCAGTACGCCTTCTTCATCTAACATATGGATTGAATCTTTGGCCATCTTCACAGCACCTTCAACAATTTCTTTTCTAGCAGCTAATACTGCTTTTGCTTGTTGACGTTGTAGCATTGCATGGGCAATTTCTGTTGCGTAAGCTAAATGCGTTAAACGAGTTTCCAATACTTCTACACCAGCAATTTCAAGACGTGCCTCTAACTCACGTTTTAATTCTTCAGAGATTTCTTCAGTATTTCCGCGTAACGTAATGCAAGTTTCATCTTGGAAATTGTCATAAGGATATTTTGTTGCGACGTGGCGGATTGCCGTTTCGCTTTGAATTTCTACAAATCGATCGTAATGTTCAACACCGAACATTGCTTTTGCAGAATCAACTACTTTATATACGATAACAGCTGCAATTTCAATCGGATTTCCCTCAACATCGTTTACTTTTAATTTCTTACTATTAAAGTTTTCAACACGTAACGATACAGTTTGACGGAATGCGAACGGAATCGTTAAAAATAAACCGTTTTGACGAATTGTTCCTAAATAATTACCAAAGAACGTAATAACTTTCGCTTGATTCGGTTGAACAATCCCGATACCCGTAGCGAGAATTGCGGCTAATACAATAGTTAGTGCTGCTCCTATAAAAATTTCTTGTGCAAGGAAAAATACACCGATAGCCGCTAAAATCAAAATTCCAATAATACCGAGAAAACCATTTACATAAAATACTTGTTTTTCTTTCATATAATCGCCTCCTGATATAAAAATGATATCACTTTTATATCATTTTAAGCAAGAGGTATGCACCTAATTTTCTGAATTTTATTGATTGATATCTTTTATGTACATTTTAAGCTTAAAAAAGGGAATGTACGTTCTGTTTTTATGGTAAAATAAAGAAGACTTAACCGCCCACTGCAGCAGCTAAGTCCCTTTGAGAGCATCTTGCATTGTGACAAATGATTCAAAGCGGTTTTGCCAGGATTATTTCTTCAATCGCTGACTCAATCTCTTTGTCAGAAGCGTCATAACTTCCTTTTGACTTTGGCTTGTCATGAGAGGAAGTTTGATTTACTTCTTCTTTAGCATGTCCTTTTTCAGTAAAATTCATGCTAGGCATTTTAAATGCACCCATATTCATGTATTTTCCAAACTTCCACGCTTCAACAATAGGGCAGAAGCGAACAATTCCCTCTGCAACTTTCATTGCACCAATCCATAGAAAAATGTTAGACCAAGTGCACCATGGCTTGCGTACAAGTTTAGTTGCACTACACCCGAAGAGGACAAGCCCAAGTGTAATTCGAATTAGAGCGTTTATTGTCCCGATGTTTTGCTTCATTAGAAAAACACTCCTTTTTATGAAAATTGAAATAGTAAATACTACTTCTCTTATTAGTATCCCGTGTGATTTTCGGGATATGTAATCCAACATTTGACGTTGAAAAAGATGTTGGAATGGGCGTGTGTGTCAGTAGCTTTTTTTGTTATAATGAAAGAATGCATAAAAAGAAGATGAAATTAAATCATTCTTTTTGAAAAATATTTAATAGTTATTTAAAAAAAACAAGATGAAAACTAACTGTTATTTTAAACAGAACTATAGATATAACTAGAGAAAAGGAAGGGTGTTTTCATGTACGATATTTCCGGATGGAAACATGTATTTAAGCTTGATCCAAATAAGGAGTTAAGCGATGAACATTTAGAAATGATTTGTGAGTCTGGAACTGATGCGGTTATTGTAGGCGGAAGTGATGGGGTTACAATTGATAACGTATTACACATGCTAGTTAGCATTCGTAGATATGCTGTTCCTTGTGTATTAGAGGTCTCTGATGTAGAAGCAATTACACCAGGATTTGATTTTTATTACATCCCAAGTGTGTTAAATAGCCGAAAAGTAGAATGGGTAACAGGTGTTCATCATGAGGCATTGAAAGAATTTGGGGATATTATGGACTGGGACGAAATTTTTATGGAAGGTTATTGTGTTTTAAATCGAGAAGCGAAAGTAGCCGAGCTTACAGATGCAAAATGTGATTTAACAGAAGATGACGTTATTGCATATGCGCGTTTAGCAGACAAGTTATTACATTTACCGATATTTTATTTAGAATATAGCGGTACGTATGGAGAAGTTGAACTTGTTAAAAATGTAAAAGCAGAATTGAAACAAGCTAAGTTATACTATGGCGGCGGTATTTCTAATGCAGAACAGGCGAAAGAAATGGCACAGTATGCTGATACAGTAGTTGTTGGAAATATTATTTATGATGATATAAAATCGGCGTTAAAAACAGTTAAAGCAGTAAAAGGAGAGTAGGTGCAGGCGTATATGAGTATGACAGATAAGTTATTAAACGGTTTAAATCCACAGCAACAAAAAGCGGTACAAACAACGAATGGACCACTTCTATTAATGGCAGGTGCAGGTAGTGGTAAAACACGTGTGTTAACACACCGTATTGCGTATTTGCTTGGTGAAAAAGGTGTAGCACCATGGAATGTACTAGCTATTACCTTCACAAATAAAGCAGCTCGTGAAATGCGCGAGCGTATTGATACACTTGTGGGACCAGAAGCAGAAGATATTTGGATTTCGACGTTCCACTCTATGTGTGTACGTATTTTACGACGCGATATCGATCGTATTGGTATTAATCGTAACTTTACAATCTTAGATTCAGGTGATCAGCTAACTGTAGTCAAAAAAATTATGAAAGAGCGCAATATTGATCCGAAGAAATTTGAGCCGCGCTCTATTTTAGCGGGTATTAGTAATGCCAAAAATGAACTGTTATCTGCGGATAAATATGCAAAAAAAATTACAATGGCTGATCCATATGAAAAATTAACGAGCGATGTATACACAGAGTATCAAAAACGTCTTTTGAAAAATAATTCATTAGACTTTGATGATTTAATTATGACGACGATTCAGCTATTTGAACGTGTTCCAGAAGTATTGGAGTTTTATCAGCGTAAGTTCCAATATATTCACGTGGATGAGTATCAAGATACGAATAAAGCGCAATATCTTCTTGTTAAACATTTGGCAGCACGTTTTAAAAATCTTTGCGTTGTAGGTGACTCTGACCAGTCTATTTATCGCTGGCGTGGTGCAGATATTTCTAACATTTTGTCATTTGAAAAAGATTATGAGAATGCACAAGTAATTTTGTTAGAACAAAACTATCGTTCGTCACAAAATATTTTAAATGCAGCGAATGCTGTTATTGAAAAAAATACGAATCGTAAACCGAAGAAATTATGGACGGACAATCAAGTTGGAAGCAAAATTTCGTATTATCGTGCTGCAACTGAAAAGGACGAAGCATATTTTGTTGCGAAAAAAATTCGTGACAATCTTCAAATGGGGAAACGAAAATATACTGATTTTGCAGTACTATATCGTACGAATGCTCAGTCTCGTATGGTCGAGGAGATTTTCCTTAAATCTAACATTCCTTACAAAATTGTCGGGGGTACGAAGTTCTACGACCGTAAAGAGATTAAAGATATTTTGGCATACTTACGTTTAATCGGTAATCCAGATGATGAAATTAGTTTTGCACGTATTATTAACATGCCAAAGCGTGGTATTGGTGCGACTTCTATTGATAAAATTATTAATTATGGTGTGCAAAACGGAATTTCATTAACTGCTGTATTTGATGAGATTGAGCATGTTGGAGTAAGTGCAAAAATTACAAAGGCAGTAAAAGAATTCGCAAGTTTATTACACAACTGGGTAAATATGCAAGAGTATTTATCTGTTACAGAATTAGTAGAAGAAGTTATTGAAAAAACAGGCTATCGCGATATGTTGAAAAATGAGCGTTCTTTAGAAGCGGAAGGTCGTTTAGAAAACTTAGACGAGTTCTTATCTGTTACGCAAACATTTGAATCTCAAAGCGAAGATAAGAGCCTTGTTGCATTCTTAACAGATTTAGCACTTGTTGCTGATATTGATCGTGTAGATGAAGACCCAACTGCTGGTGAAGAAGTTATTTTAATGACGATGCACTCAGCAAAAGGATTAGAGTTCCCGGTTGTCTTTATTGTTGGTTTAGAGGAAGGGATATTCCCTCATACTCGTTCTCTTATGGAAGAGGATGAAATGCAAGAAGAACGTCGTCTTGCTTATGTAGGTATTACTCGTGCAGAAGAAGAGCTATATTTATCTAATGCGCAAATGCGTACTTTATTTGGTAGAACAAGTATGAACGCTGCGTCTCGCTTCATTACAGAAATCCCGGCAGAACTAGTGGAATCATTAAATGAAACAGCGCCGAAGCGTGAAAATTCGTTTGGTGCAAAAGGCAGAACAGCAAGTAGTAGTAAAATGACAACGACAACCACAACACGCTCTCGTTCAGCTTTCGCGCGTCCTGCAGCTAAGACGACAGGCGGTGAGCAAATTGGCTGGGCAGTAGGCGATAAAGCTTCCCACCAAAAATGGGGAATCGGTACAGTTGTAAGTGTAAAAGGTGAAGGTGATGCAAAAGAATTAGATATTGCGTTCCCAAGCCCGATTGGTGTTAAACGTTTGTTAGCAAAATTTGCACCTGTGACGAAACAATAGAAAGGAATGAGGATATGTCAAAAGAGATAGCAAAAAAACGTATAGAAGAACTGCGTGATTTGTTAAATACATTTAACTATCAATATCACGTATTAGACAATCCTTCTGTTTCTGATGCGGAATATGACCGTGATATGCAGGAGCTTATAAAATTAGAAGCAGAGAACCCTGAGTTTATGAGTGAAGATTCTCCCTCCGTTCGCGTTGGGGAAACTATTCTTGATATATTTGAAAAAGTAACACATAAGTCACCAATGTTAAGTTTAGGAAATGCATTTAACGAAGGGGATTTACGTGATTTCGACAGAAGAGTACGTCAAGGAATTGATGGTGCGAATGTAAGATATATATGTGAATTAAAAATTGACGGGCTTGCCGTTTCGCTTCATTATGAAAAAGGACGCTTCATTCAAGGGGCGACACGTGGTGATGGTGTAACGGGTGAAGATATTACTCAAAATTTAAAAACGATTAAAGCTATCCCACTGCGTTTAAATGAAGAAGTAACGTTAGAGGCACGAGGCGAAGCTTATATGCCGAAGCATTCATTCGTTAAACTAAATGAAGAAAAAGAGCAAAATGGGGAAGATGTATTTGCGAATCCGCGTAATGCAGCAGCAGGTTCAATACGTCAACTTGATCCGAAAATTGCAGCGAAGCGTAACTTATCTATGTTTGTGTACGGTCTTGCGAATGTAGAAGAAAAAACAATTCCATCGCACAGTGAATCGCTTGATTTCTTAGGTGAACTCGGATTTAAGACAAATCCAAATCGCCGTACATGTGAAACAATCGAAGAGGTTATAGCTTATGTAGAAGAATGGCAAGAAAAACGTCCGCATCTTGATTATGAGATTGATGGAATCGTTATAAAAGTAGATGATGTTGCTCTTCAAGAAAGTCTAGGAACTACAGCGAAGAGTCCAAGATGGGCGATTGCTTATAAATTCCCAGCTGAAGAAGTTGTAACGAGATTAACAGGCATTGAATTAAGTGTTGGCCGAACAGGGGTTGTAACACCGACTGCAGAGCTAGAGCCAGTGAGAGTTGCTGGTACGATTGTTCGCCGTGCTTCTTTACATAACGAAGATTTAATTCGTGAAAAAGACATTCGAATTGGTGACTACGTTGTTGTGAAGAAGGCTGGAGATATTATTCCTGAAGTTGTGAACGTTATTTTTGATAAGCGTACTGGTGAGGAAGAAGAATACCGCATGCCAACGCATTGTCCAGCATGTGAGAGTGAACTTGTTCGTTTAGAAGAAGAAGTAGCACTTCGATGTATAAATCCGACTTGTCCGGCTCAAATTCGAGAGGGATTAATCCATTTCGTTTCAAGAAATGCGATGAATATTGATGGACTTGGAGAACGTGTCATTACACAACTCTTTGATGCAGATTATATTCGTACATTTGCTGATTTATATGCATTGACGAAAGAGCAATTATTACAGTTAGAACGTTTTGGTGAAAAATCAGCAACAAACTTAATACAGGCAATTGAAAATTCTAAAGAAAACTCGTTAGAGCGATTATTATTTGGTCTTGGAATTCGCCACGTTGGAGCGAAAGCAGCACGTACATTTGCAGAGCACTTTGAAACGATGGATGAGCTTGTAAAAGCAACAGAAGAAGAACTAAAAGCAATTAATGAAATTGGCGAAAAAATGGCTCAATCTGTTGTGACATATTTTGATAATGAAGATGTATTAGAGTTATTACAGCAGTTTAAAGAGTATGGCGTGAATATGACATACAAAGGTATAAAAATTGCAGATTTACAAAATGTTGAATCTTACTTCGCAGGAAAAACGGTTGTTTTAACAGGTAAGCTAGAAGTTATGGGACGAAGTGAAGCGAAGAAGAAGATTGAGGCATTAGGTGGAAAAGTAACAGGAAGTGTTAGTAAGAGTACAGATTTGGTTGTTGCAGGTGAAGCGGCTGGTTCGAAATTAGCACAAGCGGAGAAACATAATGTTGAGGTTTGGAATGAAGAGAGGTTCTTACAAGAGCTAAATAAGTAAGAGGTGCAAACTTACCATGAAAAAAATAGCATTAGCGGTATTAAGCCTTGGCCTACTTATAAGTGGGTGTAGTACAGGTGCCGAAAAAGATGAAAAAGTGGCTGAGAAATCGGGGAAAGCAAAAGAACAATCAGTTGTTCCAAAATACGCTATGTCGGATGAATATTATAAGACGACTATTCCATTTGATGGTGGAAAGGCACGTGGTTTAGTCGTGCAAGGAGTAAATAATCGTCTTGATATAGATGAATTTGAAACAGGATTAATGCGTATTGCGAAGGAATCATTTAGTACGAAAGATTATTTCTTTAAAGGCGGAGATACTCTAGAGGCTCAATATGTACAAATGCTTGTCAAAAGAAAGCGTACAAATGCTGAACAGAAAGAACTAGAAGACACGTTAAAAAAAGATGCAGTTAAATTTCCAAACATAGGATTAAATCCAGCTTTAGGTGAAGGATCCGAAATACTAGAAGAAAAAAACAAAAAAAATCCAATATATATTTCCAATATTTTAGAGCATGATTATTATGTGAAAAACGGCGACAAAGATGAGCGTAGCGGCATTGTAGTTGGATTAGCAATGAATTCAGTGCATTATTATAATGAAGAACATGGTTACCCGCGTGAAGCTACAATCTCGAATGAAAAAATGTTAGCTGAAGGGAAAAAAATGGCGCAAGAAGTCTTGAAGTTTATGCATCAAAAAGATCCTGCAACAAAAAACCTTCCGATAACATTTGCAATTTATCGTCAGGCTCCGAAGGCTTCACTTGTGCCAGGTAACTTTGTTTCTTATGCCAATGTTGAAAAAGGTAGTGAAACGGTTGAAGATTGGAAACAAATTAATGAAAAATATTATTTGTTCCCATCTGAGCAAGCGAAAACAGATAATAAACGTGAAGATCTTGCAAGAGTATCCAACTTTAAGGCAAAACTAAGCGATTATTTCCAAGGCGACTATACAGCTGTTATTGGTACTGGTATGTATAGAGATGATGAATTAAGAGAAATGAAGCTTGATATTCCTGTCCAATTTAATGGAAAAGCTGAAATAGTTGGTTTTACACAATATGTGGCAGGGCTTGTTATGGAATACTTCCCGAATTATATGAAAGTACAAGTAACGATTAAATCTGTAGAACGCCCAGAAGCTATTATTATACGTGAAGCAAAACAAGATGAACCACTTGTGAAGATTTTAGATTAAATATGAAGGCTGTTCCTCTATGGAACAGCTTTTTTTCTTATGTAATTTTGTTATAATTTAAAATGTTGTAAAAAATAGGGGTAAGGGGTAAAGCTCATGGAAGAATTAAGTTTTCAAGTCATTATTTTATTAATTGCATTCGGTTTTTTAGCAGCTTTTATTGATTCCGTTGTTGGAGGAGGAGGGTTAATTTCGCTTCCTGCACTTATGTTTGTTGGCTTATCGCCAGCTTCGGCAATTGCAACGAATAAATTAGCAGCAACGATGGGGACGTTTACGAGTGCGATGTATTTCATTCGATCAGGAAAAGTTGATTTTAAAATTGTAGGAAAGTTAATCCCGTTAACTATTGTTGGAGCTGTTGCAGGTGCTTTAGTAGTAAAATTTATTCCATCGGATATTTTACGCCCATTAGTACTTGTAATGTTGGTATTTATTGCTATTTATATTATTGCAAAAAAGAATTGGGGAAGTGTGTCTACCTATAAGAAGATGACGCAAAGAAAAACATTAATATTTTTCTTTGTTATTTTAATGATAGGATTTTATGATGGGTTTTTTGGACCGGGGACAGGGTCATTTTTAATTTTTGCATTTTTATTAATTGGTTTGGATTTTATTCAAGCGGCAGCATCTGGAAAACTTTTGAACTTTGTTAGTAATATTGTATCTTTAATTACTTTTTTATTTTTAGACATAATTCATTTTGAATACGGTATTATCATGGGATTATCAATGATCTTAGGTGCTTATTTTGGATCGAAGTTTGCGATTCAAAAAGGCGTTGGATATGTAAGGACTTTATTTTTATTAGTTACTATATTATTGATTGGGAAAAATGTTTTGGAATATACTCATATTTTGTAGATTCATACGCATGTATGAATCTCTTTTTTTATTATATTTTAAAAATTTATTAATTTTTAAAATATAAGTCTAGGAATATTTGAATAAATCTAAATTATCGTGTAGAATAATGTTGTAAAATGTAAACGTTTTTCTAAGGGGAGGCTAAAAAAAATGGTAGTAGCATACAAACATGAGCCATTTACAGATTTTTCAGTGGAGGCTAACAAATTAGCGTTTGAAGAAGGTTTAAAGAAAGTAGAATCTTATCTTGGACAAGACTATCCATTAATTATTGGGGGAGAAAAAATCACTACAGAAGACAAAATTGTTTCTGTAAACCCTGCAAATAAAGAGGAACTTGTTGGTCGTGTTTCAAAAGCAAGCCGTGAGTTAGCTGAAAAAGCAATGCAAGTAGCGGATGAAACATTCCAAACTTGGAGAAAATCAAAGCCAGAAATGCGTGCAGACATTTTATTCCGTGCTGCAGCAATCGTTCGTCGCAGAAAACATGAATTCTCTGCTATTCTTGTAAAAGAAGCAGGTAAGCCATGGAATGAGGCAGATGCTGATACAGCAGAAGCAATCGACTTTATGGAATATTATGGTCGTCAAATGTTAAAATTAAAAGACGGTATTCCAGTAGAAAGCCGTCCAATTGAATATAATCGTTTCTCTTACATTCCATTAGGAGTAGGTGTTATCATTTCTCCTTGGAACTTCCCATTCGCAATTATGGCAGGTATGACAACAGCTGCTTTAGTTTCTGGTAACACAGTATTACTAAAACCAGCTAGTACAACTCCTGTAGTAGCAGCGAAATTTATGGAAGTATTAGAAGAAGCTGGCTTACCAGCTGGTGTAGTAAACTTCGTTCCAGGTAATGGTTCTGAAGTTGGTGACTACTTAGTAGATCACCCTCGTACACGTTTCGTAAGCTTCACTGGATCTCGTGATGTAGGTATCCGTATCTATGAGCGTGCAGCGAAAGTAAACCCAGGCCAAATTTGGTTAAAACGCGTTATTGCTGAAATGGGCGGTAAAGATACAATCGTTGTTGATAAAGAAGCAGATCTTGAATTAGCAGCTAAGTCTATCGTTGCATCAGCATTCGGGTTCTCAGGACAAAAATGTTCTGCATGTTCTCGTGCAGTAATCCATGAAGACGTATACGATCACGTATTAAATCGTGCTGTTGAATTAACGAAAGAATTAACAGTTGCTAACCCAGCTGTATTAGGTACAAACATGGGCCCTGTTAATGACCAAGCTGCATTCGATAAAGTAATGAGCTATGTTGCAATTGGTAAAGAAGAAGGTAGAATCTTAGCAGGTGGCGAAGGAGACGATTCTAAAGGCTGGTTCATCCAACCAACAATCGTTGCTGACGTTGCAGAAGATGCTCGCTTAATGAAAGAAGAAATCTTCGGACCAGTAGTAGCATTCTGTAAAGCGAAAGACTTTGATCATGCACTTGCAATTGCAAACAATACAGAATACGGTTTAACAGGTGCTGTTGTTACTAATAACCGTGACCATATTGAAAAAGCACGTGAAGAATTCCATGTGGGTAACTTATACTTCAACCGTGGATGTACTGGTGCAATCGTAGGTTACCAACCATTCGGTGGCTTTAACATGTCTGGTACAGACTCTAAAGCTGGTGGCCCTGACTACTTAGCACTTCACATGCAAGCAAAAACTACTTCTGAAACTTTATAAGAAATAGTAAAGGAGCTCTTCACAGAATGTGAAGAGCTCCTTTTAAAATTGAAATCCCGTATATTACCATCGTTCGAAGGGAATGAGCTAAAACCTATTAATAGCGGGATAAACATGTGAACAGAAATAAAATGATGAGAAAAGTTGACTTATTAGTCATATTTTTTAGTATTCATTTTGAGAATTTCCTGTATAATACAATTTGAAAGAAAATCTATGGTTCGACAAGGAACACTCCTTTCAGTTTTGCTCACTGAAAGGAGTGTTTTTTTATGTAGCTAAAAATTCTTGCGTGCTTATTACATTTGCATATACGCCATTTAAACTAGCTAAAATTGTATTGTGAATATAAACAGCTGGTATAGTAGCGTTCTTAAAAGAAAGGTCTTTTGTAGCACAAGCATCATGTATAACGGTACATTGAAAGCCAAAATCGAATGCAGCCCTTACTGTTGCATCAATACACATATGAGTCATCATCCCGCATACAACGACATGTTCAATATTTAAACGTTTTAATTGCTCTAGAAGATTAGTTTCTCGGAAGCTATTTGGATAATGTTTGAGTATAACTGTTTCTTCTCTAAGTGGACGTACGCTTTCGTGAATATGTACACCTTCTGTATTAGGTAGGAAAAAAGTAGTGTCATCTTTTATAGCTACGTGTTGGATATGAAAAATAGGTTCGCTGTTTGTTCTAAAGTGTTGTAATAACTGATTAGCATATTCGCTTGCTTCTACTGGATTACGCAATTCCATCTTTCCATTTGGAAAATAATCGTTTTGAATATCGACGAGTAAAAGAGCTGTTTTCATATATTTATCTTCCTCCGAGTTTCATATTCAAATAAATTTATTCAATTCGTAGAGAGGATTCTCCTGTTTAAAAATATGAGGAAGAAGAATTTTAAATAACCTTGAAAGTTACTATTTTCTTATGAATGTTCATCTGAAAATTTCGATAAAGGAATAATTAATATTTTTCTAAAAAATGTATTGACTCTTATTATTCTGAGTTCTATAATGAGAATTAATTAAACGACAATTAAATCGATACATTCTTATCCAGAGAGGTGGAGGGACTGGCCCTACGATACCTCAGCAACGGGTTTTTTAATACCGTGCTAACTCCAGCAAGCCATATAAAGGCTTGGAAGATGAGAAGATGTGAACGAGTACATATAAGTGCTCTCCTTCTTAATCTTTATGGTTGATAAGAAGGAGAGCACTTTTTATTTTACCTCGAAAGCTCTACTTCAAGTTTTTACAGCATATAGGAGGGGGAAAAATGATTTCTTTTAACAATGTAAGTAAAGTGTATGAATCAGCTGGGCAATCTGTTCATGCGGTGGAGGATGTAACATTATCAGTTGAGAAAGGCGAAATTTTTGGCATTATTGGTTTTAGTGGCGCTGGAAAGAGTACGTTATTACGCCTAGTAAATATGTTAGAGAGACCGACGGCAGGAACGATTTCAATAGATGATAAAGATATTACATCATTATCGACGAAAGAATTACGTAAACTAAGACAAAGAATTGGAATGATTTTTCAAAGTTTTAATTTATTTAATTCAAGAACAGTATTTGGAAATATTGCTTATCCATTAAAGTTAGCGAAAGTACCAAAGAATGAGATAAAAGAAAGAGTAAATGAACTGCTAAGGTTTGTAGGGCTAGAAGATAAAGCAAACTATTATCCAGAACAGCTATCAGGTGGACAAAAGCAGCGTGTTGGTATTGCTAGAGCACTTGCGACATCGCCAGATATTCTTATATGTGACGAGGCAACATCAGCCTTAGATCCAGAAACAACGACAGAAATTCTAAACTTATTAAAGAAGGTAAATCGAGAATACAATTTAACAATTCTTCTTATTACACATGAAATGCATGTTGTGAAAGAAATTTGTCACCGTGTAGCTGTAATGGAGAAGGGAAAAGTTATTGAAGAAGGAAAACTGTTTGATGTTTTCACGCAACCAAAAACAAAGACGACTCAAAACTTTGTACGTTCTGTTATTAATGATCATTTACCAGAAAGTGTTCTAGCGAAAATTCAAAATGGTGGTCAAATTTATCGTCTAACATTTACTGGTGAGGAGACAGGACAGCCGGTACTATCATATATCGCAAAAAACTATAACGTTGATGTAAATGTACTGTACGGAAATATTATTGAACTTCAAAATGTGCTATTTGGAAATCTTCTTATAGAATTGCAAGGTGAGCAGAGGGAAATTCAAAAAGCATTACAACATCTAAGACTGCAAGTGCAGCTGAAGGAGGTAGAAGCTCATGCGAGTTGATTGGAGTATATTTTGGCCGCGCATACTAGATGCGACGGGAGATACCCTCTTAATGGTAATTGTAACACTTATATTCGCTACAATTCTGGGTATACCTCTAGGTTTACTTTTATATGTAACGAGAAAAGGAAACTTTTTAGAAAATAAATGGGTCTTTTCTATTCTTAACATCATAATTAATACAATTCGTCCGGTACCATTCATTATCTTTTTAGTAGCTTTAAGCCCACTAACAAGAAGCGTTATTGGAACGACGATTGGAACAGCAGCGGCAATTTTCCCGATGACGTTAGTCGCATCAATTGGTATTGCTAGAATGGTTGAAACAAATCTTGTTTCCGTTCCGAAAGGAGTAATTGAAGCAGCACAAGCAATGGGCGCCTCGCCAATTAGAATCGTTTTTGAAATCCTTGTACCAGAAGCGTTAGCACCATTAATCTTAGGTGTCACGTTTATGACAGTTGGTTTAATTGAATTTTCTGCAGTTGCTGGGCTTGTCGGTGGTGGCGGTCTTGGTGACTTGGCAATGACATATGGTTATCAACGTTTTGATACATCGGTTATGTTCGTAACGGTTGTTTTACTTATTATTCTCGTACAGATAGCTCAAAATTTAGGAAACTACTTTGCGAAAGTCTTGTTACGCAGATCATAAAAAGGAAGAGAGGAAAAGAAAATGAAGAAAATTTTAGCATTTGCATTATCAGCGATTGTAGGAATCTCAGCATTAAGCGGCTGCTCAAGTGGAGACACGGGTGCAGGAGCGAAAGAAAAAGTAGTTCGCGTCGGTGTAACTGGAACGGATGGAGACGCTTGGGAAATTTTGAAGAAAAAAGCTGAAAAAGAAGGGATTAAAGTTAAACTGATTGAGTTCTCTGATTACACAACGCCAAATAAAGCGTTAGCTGATGGAGATATTGAATTAAACTCATTCCAGCATATTGCTTTCTTAGAGCAATTTAAAAAAGAGCATAAGTTAGATATTACAGCTGTTGGTACAACGCAAATTGCACCAATGGGTTTATACTCTGAAAAATATAAGAAAGCAAATGAAATCCCAGATGGTTCAGAAATTGCAATTCCAAACGATCCAACGAACCAAGCACGTGCATTAAAACTTCTTGATGCAGCTGGATTATTAAAGCTTAAAAAAGATTTTGGCTTATTTGGAGATCCAAGCGGCATTGCTGAAAATCCGAAGAAATTAAAAATCACGCCGGTTATCGCACAGCAAACACCTCGTGTATTAAAAGATGTAGCAGCTTCAGTTATTAATAACGGTGTTGCTGGTCAAGCTGGATTAGATCCAGCGAAGGATCCTATTTTCTTAGAAGATCCAAAGAATGAAAATGCGAAGCCATATATTAATATTTTCGCAGCTCGTACAAAAGATAAAGATGATCCAACACTGAAAAAAGTAATTGAACTATATCATTCAAAAGAAGTAACAGATGCAATTAAGAAAGAAACAAATGATGGCTCCATTTCAGTAGATCTTTCACTTGAGGAGCTTGAAAAAATCGTAAAATAATTATTGGGTTTAATGGACTAACAGAAGGAACCCCTCCGCTGTTAGTTCGTTCAACATATAAACTTAACAAACAAACCCTAATTCTGTACCTTCCAATTTTGTATAACGTAGAATCCAATGTTTGTTAAGTAGAGTAATGGACCAGGAGTTTTCCTGGTCTTTTTTTATGAATGAAAGTAGATAGCGAACAGTAAGGTAATCCAAATTATAATGGGATAAGAAAATAAGCTGAAAAGGAGTGTAATTACGAATTGCTTTTGATGAATTAAGTGTTTTTTTGATAAAAAAAAGAAAATAGAAAAGAGAGTAATGAAAACTGCTGATATTACGCCGGGGTTATAGGAGCGATAAATGAAAAACAAAATAATATGTTGAACAGAGTTAAAGAAGATGGCCCCTTGTATAAAAATAATCCAGCATATAGAAGACAAGAAGTTAAGTTGATATAGAAAGACGATAAGTAATACAAAGATTGTTAATACGGAAATGGCAATGAAGAATTGTTGGCTAGTTATAATACGGATTGAAAATTGATTAGCAAGATATTGTGGCATTTGGAAAGCTTCTTCAAGGTTATGAATGAAAAATAATAAGGGAATGATCCAGAGTATAGTAGTGGAATGCTTTTTCATCAACTTACATCACTCCAATAAAGTATAGAAAGCCTAAAAAAGGCCCTCTATACAGAGATAGTTATTCAATTATGATATTTTTTAAATTAACATCATGATGCTCTCGTTCTTTCGGATAAGCAGCTAGTTCCTCTTGTAAAATATTTAATATTTGCTTAGCTGATTGCTGGATTGGATTAGGTAGCTCTTCTAATATATGCATCCCGACTTTTACTTTTGTACGAATTACCCTTCGTAGTAATTCCTCATGCATGTACTACACCTCCAAAGCGAATATTTAGTACATCTTCTTCAAATTTTGCTCCTTGAATAGAAAGGTGTGTTAATGTTTTTGGTAACGTGATGTTCCGTTTAACAGAACCGGCTCGAATAATAAGTTCATCACCTTTTTGATTTAATGAAAGTTCACTTTTATTTGAGAAGGGAATAGAAAGAATGAAAATATAATCATCGCCATCTTTTTTTACATATTGTGTGCGGCCGTTAAATTTCACTTCAGTAGGACAATGATCAGTTTTAAATAAAGCATCTCCTACACGCTCTAACATAGGTAAACCAACAACTTCTTGTTCAAACATTGGAGCTTCGTAAATAGGAAGTGGATCAAAACTATTTTGAATTAATGTTTTATATTTCTTTTGCGTATCTTTCCATGCTTGAAAATAAGGATCGGTGACGGTGTTAGGGATGACGCGATTAATCATAATGGCATCTACGTTATAATCGTATAAATTCAAATAAGTAAAGCTGCGCTGAGCTTCTTTAATGACCATTTTTTCAGGATTTACAACGATGCGGATACTTGTTACTTCTCGATTTGATAAAATATCTCTCATTTTTCCGAGCTGTTCAAGTGTACTTGTTAATTCGTCCATAATATCGTCGGTTGGAAGAGGGACACCAAGGAGTGGTTGAGCTACAGGGCGAACGACTTTTAAAACTTTTCTTTTAATAGGAAACAATTTTTCCATCCACCAGCCGAGCATGTCTGGAAAACTTAGCATTGCTAATGTTTCTCCTGTTGGGGCACAATCAATAATGATAACATCATATGTGTTTTGTTTATAATAATCGAGTACGCGAAGTAGGCTAATTAAATCTTCCATACCAGGAAACATCGTTAATTCTTCTGTTGTAATATCATCGGCTGCTTTGGAAGTAAAGAGCAGTGTAATATATTTCTGTAATTTTCCCCATCCTTTTTCCATCTCATAAATCGTATTAATTTCTTGTGCCCACAAATTTTTACGAACTTCTAATGGCTCAGAAGATAGCTTTATACCAAATGAATCTCCTAAACTATGAGCAGGATCTGTGCTCATTACTAATGTTTTTAATCCTTGTCGCGCACTTTGAATTGCTGTTGCTGCTGAAATGCTAGTTTTTCCTACGCCGCCTTTACCTGTATACAAGATAATTCTCATCATTAATATCCCCTTTGTTTCGAATGTCGAATATTACGAGTGTCGAAGTAAATAGTTGAATAAAAACCCAGATAGGGTTTTATTCAATCGGAATGTTTTTCATTTTAGGTGTAGAAACTTTTTCTTCTGTTTTTTGCTGTGACGTAGCAATGTGATTCATGATCTTTTGGAAGATTTGTAGTAAGAATGCTTTTTCTTCTTCTGATAATGCTTCTGTTACTAAGCTAAAGTAATGGGCCGCATTTTGTTTTACTTCTTGAACGAGCATTACGCCGTTTTCTGTTAACTGAATTAATACAATACGTCGGTCGTTTTGATCACGGTAGCGTTCAATATATCCCTTTTTTACAAGGCGATTTACAACGCCCGTCGTTGTACTCATCGGTATATCAAGAAGATCAGCAATTTTCGTCATTGTAATATCTGTATTTCGTTCCATCCAAAGTAAACAAAATACTTCTGTTTTAGAAAGTGTTAAATCTAGGCTTACCCATTCTTCAGGATAGAAAAGTTTCTTGGCGTTATCTAGCAGTAAGTCTAAAAAATGTTCATATTGCAACAATTAATTCCACTCCCGTATATTTCGAGGTTCGTAATATTTATTTTTATTTTATGTAGAATAGAAATAATTGTCAATGTTTTTAATTGATTTTTCAGATTAAAAAGAAAACTATCTTTAAAATAGTATTCTTTTATGATAGATTTATAAATATAAAACTAGAATTTACATAAAAATCCATCATGGTAAATATACTTATCTATAATGGGTATACAGCTAACGAGGGGGAGAACGATGAGAAGACGTAATACGCAAGCGTTCACATTTTTAGCATGGACTTCATTTGTTTGTGCGCTTTCAGGTATGCTAATTGGGATTTATACGTTAGATGAAACGCTTAGTGTAAAAGGATACTATTTAATTGGAACACTATTTTTAACGATGTCTTGTTTTGTGTTACAAAAAACAATTCGTGATAATGAAGAAGATAACGAGAGATTTCCGAAAAATAAACCGTTAGATAAAGAGTAAATTGTAAAGAAAGGCATTTGCCTTTCTTTTTTTATGTGAAAATGGCGTAAGTGCCGTGTGTTGACTTGCTTGAAGTACTGAAAATTTGGTATCATCAATAGTATTGTAGATTGAACGATATATTATGGAGGTGGCCTAGCCGTGTCAAGAATTTCCGTTGAGAATGTAAAGCACGTAGCACATTTAGCACGTCTTGCAATTACTGATCAAGAAGCTGAAAAATTTCAAAAACAACTAGATGCAATTGTTACATTTGCAGAACAGTTAAATGAATTAGATACAACAGATGTAAAACCAACAACTCATGTATTAACTATGAAAAATGTTATGCGTGAAGATGTACCAGAAAAAGGTTTACCAGTCGAAGAAGTATTAAAAAATGCACCGGATCACAAAGATAATCAAATCCGTGTTCCAGCAGTATTAGAATAGAGGAGGGGAATTTCGATGTCATTATTTGATCATTCAGTATCAGAGTTACATAAGAAATTAAACAACAAAGAAATTTCCGTTACGGATTTAGTAGAAGAATCTTACAAACGTATTGCGGATGTTGAAGATAACGTAAAAGCTTTTCTTACATTAGATGAAGAAAATGCACGCGCAAAAGCGAAAGAATTAGATGCAAAAATCGGCGCTGAAGATAATGGTTTATTATTCGGTATGCCAATTGGTGTAAAAGATAACATTGTAACTAACGGCCTTCGTACAACTTGTGCGAGTAAAATGTTAGCAAACTTCGATCCAATTTATGATGCGACAGTTGTGCAAAAGCTAAAAGCTGCTGACACGATTACAATCGGTAAATTAAACATGGACGAGTTTGCAATGGGTTCTTCAAATGAAAACTCAGGATTCTACGCTACGAAAAACCCATGGAACTTAGATTACGTTCCGGGCGGATCTAGTGGTGGTTCTGCAGCAGCTGTAGCAGCAGGAGAAGTACTATTCTCTCTAGGTTCTGATACGGGTGGTTCTATCCGTCAGCCGGCTGCATATTGCGGTGTTGTAGGTTTAAAACCAACTTACGGACGCGTATCTCGTTACGGATTAGTAGCATTCGCATCTTCACTTGACCAAATCGGACCGATTACACGTACAGTAGAAGACAATGCATACTTATTACAAGCTATTTCAGGTATTGACCGCATGGATGCAACTTCTGCAAATGTTGAAGTTGGAAACTATTTAGCTGGTTTAACAGGCGATGTTAAAGGTTTACGCATTGCTGTACCGAAAGAATACTTAGGCGAAGGTGTTGGCGAAGAAGCTCGTGAGTCAGTACTAGCTGCTTTAAAAGTATTAGAAGGTATGGGCGCAACTTGGGAGGAAGTATCTCTTCCGCACTCTAAATACGCTCTAGCAACGTATTACTTATTATCTTCTTCTGAAGCATCTGCTAACCTTTCACGCTTTGATGGCGTGCGTTACGGTGTTCGTTCTGATAATGTAAATAACTTATTAGATCTTTACAAAAACACACGTAGTGAAGGTTTCGGTGATGAAGTTAAACGTCGTATTATGCTTGGTACATTTGCCCTTAGCTCTGGTTACTATGATGCATATTACAAAAAAGCACAACAAGTACGTACATTAATTAAAAACGACTTTGAAAATGTATTTGCTAACTATGATGTTATTATTGGACCAACAACACCAACTCCGGCATTTAAAGTTGGAGAAAAAATTGACGATCCAATGACAATGTATGCAAATGACATTTTAACAATCCCAGTAAACTTAGCGGGTGTTCCAGCGATTTCAGTTCCATGTGGATTCGGTGCTAACAACATGCCACTTGGTCTACAAATCATTGGTAAACACTTCGATGAAGCGACAATTTACCGCGTTGCACATGCGTTTGAGCAAGCAACAGACTATCATACAAAAAAAGCAAGTCTGTAAGGAGGCGAGCATAGATGAATTTAGAAACAATTATTGGTTTAGAGGTTCACGTTGAGTTAAAAACAAATTCGAAAATTTTCTCTGCGAGTCCAACAGAATTCGGAGCGGAGCCAAATACACAAACAAGTGTAATTGACTTAGGATACCCAGGGGTACTTCCTACTTTAAATAAAGAAGCAGTTAACTTTGCAATGAAAGCTGCAATGGCATTAAACTGTGAGATCGCAACGGAAACGAAGTTCGACCGTAAAAACTATTTTTATCCAGATAATCCGAAAGCTTACCAAATTTCTCAATTTGATAAGCCAATTGGTGAAAATGGTTGGATTGAAATCGAAGTAGACGGTAAAAAGAAACGTATCGGTATTACACGTCTTCATTTAGAAGAAGATGCTGGTAAATCAACGCATACAGCTGATGGTTCATTAGTAGACTACAACCGTCAAGGTATGCCTTTAATCGAGATCGTATCTGAGCCAGATATGCGTACGCCAGAAGAAGCATATGCATACTTAGAGAAGTTAAAATCAATCATTCAATATACTGGTGTATCTGATTGTAAGATGGAAGAAGGTTCTCTGCGTTGTGATGCGAACATTTCTCTTCGTCCAGTTGGACAAGAGAAGTTTGGTACAAAAGCGGAACTGAAAAACTTAAACTCATTCACTTACGTACAAAAAGGTCTTGAGCACGAGCAAGTGCGCCAAGAAAAAGAACTGTTATCTGGTGGTATCATCCAACAAGAAACACGTCGTTATGATGAAGCAACGAAGAAAACAATCTTAATGCGTGTGAAAGAAGGATCTGACGATTACCGTTACTTCCCTGAGCCAGACTTAGTTGAACTTTACATCGACGATGAGTGGAAAGAAGCAGTTCGAGCTTCTATTCCAGAACTTCCAGATGCGCGTAAAGCTCGCTACGTTGCAGAAATTGGCTTACCAGCTTATGATGCACACGTATTAACATTAACGAAAGAAATGTCTGATTTCTTTGAAGCAACTGTTGCAGACGGTGCTGATGCGAAATTAACATCGAACTGGTTAATGGGTGAAGTACTTGCATACTTAAACAAACAACAAAAAGAATTAAAAGACGTTGCATTAACGCCTGCTGGTTTATCTAAAATGGTTCAATTAATTGAAAAAGGTACAATTTCTTCTAAAATCGCGAAGAAAGTATTTAATGAATTAATCGAAAAAGGTGGAGACCCAGAAGAAATCGTTAAAGCGAAAGGTCTTGTTCAAATTTCTGACGAGGGTACACTTCGTAAAGTTGTAACAGAAATTCTTGATAATAATGAGCAATCTATCGAAGACTTTAAAAACGGTAAAGACCGTGCAATTGGGTTCTTAGTTGGTCAAATTATGAAAGCTACAAAAGGACAAGCAAATCCACCGCTTGTTAACAAAATCTTACTTGAAGAGATTAATAAGCGATAATAGTAGTGACTTTTAAAGATTAAGCAGAAAAACACCCGTACATGGGTGTTTTTCTAGGTTAATCAAACGTTTGTTTAAATGAGACAAAATCGTTTAAACAAACGTTTGATTAACTGTCAAAAGTGGAAAAATGTTTGTATAGCAACTATGGTATGATAGTTGCAAAAAGGTGGGAATAATGATAAATCTAAACATAGAGGTTTTTTTTCATCTCATGAAATAATAGATAGTTATTATTCGTTATATGTAAATTTTTATGGAAGAATGGATAGAAATAAAGTGAAACTTTAATCAGTGGGAGGTTCATCCCCAACTGATTATTAGCCCACACCAATCGGGCATTTACTGCCCGCAAATAGCGGGATAAATTTTTTGGTCAAATAAAACAAAACCATTGAAATGAATATTTACTTTTGATGGACTACACGAATCGGGTTCTTACTGCCTGTTTGAGCGGGATAAAAGAAGGATAGCAAGATGAGAGGAGGTAGGCATGGGAATACTGAATAGAAGTTCGGTATGTTCTTTTTCGATGCATAAAGAAATTTCCTGTGCTAATAAATGATGAAGCGAGCAAGAATTATTTATAATCCTACTTCTGGGCGTGAGCTATTTAAGAAGAGCTTACCAGAAGTATTACAAAAATTAGAACAAGCTGGCTATGAGACATCTTGTCATGCGACAACGGGTCCTGGAGACGCTACTGTGGCGGCGAGGCAAGCTGCGGATCGTAAGTTTGATGTTGTTATTGCCGCTGGTGGCGACGGTACATTAAATGAAGTAGTAAACGGTTTAGTTGGACATGAATTCCGCCCGAAATTTGGAATTATTCCAGTTGGAACGACAAATGACTTTGCACGTGCGATTGGTGTACCTCGTTCTATTGAAGAGGCAGCAGATATTATTTGCGAAGGAAAAACAGTGCCATTAGACCTCGGTAGAGCGAACGATACATATTTTATTAACATCGCTGGTGGCGGTCGTATTACAGAATTAACATACGAAGTACCGAGTAAGTTAAAGACAGTATTAGGACAACTTGCTTATTACCTAAAAGGTATCGAGATGTTACCATCATTGCATCCGACATATGTTGAAATTGAGTATGATGGAAAGTTACTACAAGAAGAAATTACAATGTTTTTAATTACGAATACTCGTTCAGTAGGTGGATTTGAAAAGGTAGCACCGTATGCATCTATTAACGATGGGTTATTTGACCTATTAGTACTGAAAAAAGGTTCTATCGCTGATTTAATTAAAGCAGCAACACAAGCACAACGTGGTGAACATATTAACAATCCAAAAGTGTTATACACACAAGCGAACCGAATTAAAGTACATTCACCAGATAAACTAATGATTAATTTAGATGGTGAGTATGGTGGAGATGCACCGATGGAATTCGAAAATATATATCATTGTTTAGAACTATTTGTTCCTGAACATCAAGAGGATGCCTTGTAAAGGCATCCTTTTTTACTTTGTTAAAATGAATTGTAAATTGGGAGTTAGTTTGATTTTTATGGTATTTTTACAATTCTTTTATTTTACATCCATACTTTATTGATACACTGGAAGAGATAAGAAATGAGAGGTAGGATGCTATGGAGAAGATAAAGGCGATATTATTTGATAAAGATGGGACATTAATGGATTTTCATTCAATATGGATAAAAGTAGCTGAAGAACTTGTAGCTGAATGTATAAGTTTATATCATTTACCAAATACAATACGGCAGACCTTATTAGAAGAGATTGGTGTAGAGGGAGCATTTGTTAATCCGAGGAGTGCAATAGCTGCTGGAACAAGCCTTGATGTAGCGAAGGGGCTTTGTAATTATATTGAGTCTGCTAGAGAAGAAGAGATGCATCATTGGGTAAGTGAGAAGTTATTTTCCCTTATGTATGAGCATCGTTCGCATATGAAAATGACAGCGAATTTACCGAAAGTGTTACAGGCATTAAAAGATAAAGGATTTATATTAGGGGTTGTCACGGCGGATGATTTTGCACCAACAGAATTATTTTTAAAACAATATAAGTTGGAGAACTTTTTTGATTATATTATAGCCTCGGATACATTCCCTGTGCAAAAACCAGATAAAAAGATTATAGAAGTGTTTTGTGAGAAATTTAATTTAGAATCATGTGAGGTTGCGGTTGTTGGAGATACGCCAACTGATTTACATTTAGCTAAAAATGGCGATTGCTATGCAATTGGGGTGCTATCTGGTACGGGAGACCGTCCAACATTAGAACCACTTGCTGATTTAGTGTTAGATTCTGTTGAAGAGTTTATTTCTCAATCGGGTGAGTTTTTCTGGGAGAAAGAAAAGTCTAATGTGTAAGGAAAATAAGTCTATAAAGACTCTTAATGAGTCTTTATAGACTTATTTTTTATGCCTGGATACAAAGAATATAGGATAAATGCTAGAAAAGAAAGTTGGCATACATTTTGCAATAAAAAGAGAAAACAATGTAAAGAAAAGGATGGGGTACGCAATGAACACAAAAAAATTTGCTAAAGTAAATGAACAAATTCCAGGACCGAAAGCGGCATCTTTATTAGAACGCCGTCAAAATATAGTACCAAAAGGAGTAAGTAACGGCATCCCAACGTTTGTACAATCTGCAAATGGTGCTCTTGTAACAGATGTTGATGGCAATCAGTACATTGATTTTGCAGGAGCAATCGGGACAATTAACGTAGGGCATTGTCATCCAACGGTTAAAGAAGCGCTCCATAAACAAGTCGATCAATACATTCATACTGGATTTAACGTCATGATGTATGAGCCATATATTGAATTAGCGGAAAAACTTGCGGCATTGGCACCAGGAAGTTTCGATAAGCAAGTCCTCTTTTTAAATAGTGGTGCAGAAGCAGTTGAGAACGCGGTGAAAATCGCTCGTAAATATACGAAGAGACCCGGTATTATCGCATTTTCTAAAGGTTTCCACGGGCGTACATTAATGACAATGACGATGACAAGTAAAGTGAAGCCATATAAATTTGGGTTTGGTCCCTTTGCTCCAGAAGTATATAAAGCGCCATTTCCATACGAATACCGTCGCCCAGAGGGATTAACGGAAGAGCAGTATGATGATTTTATTATTGAAGAGTTTAAGAACTTCTTCATATCGGAAGTAGCGCCAGAAACAATTGCAGCTGTTGTAATGGAACCTGTTCAAGGGGAAGGTGGATTTATCGTCCCAAGTAAGAAATTTGTTCAAGAAGTACGCCGCATTTGTTCAGAGAATGGCATCTTATTTGTAGCGGATGAAATACAAACAGGCTTTAGTCGTACAGGAAAATATTTTGCAATTGATCATTATGATGTCGTTCCAGATTTAATTACAGTGTCTAAATCATTAGGGGCTGGTGTACCGATAAGTGGTGTCATTGGACGTAAAGAAATTATGAATGAGTCTGCACCAGGTGAACTCGGTGGAACGTATGCAGGAAGTCCATTAGGATGTGCGGCTGCCTTAGCTGTTCTCGATGTAATAGAAAATGAGAAATTAAATGATAGAGCGATAGAATTAGGAAAAGTCGTAATGAATCGATTCGAAGAGATGAAAAATAAATATCATTGCATCGGTGATGTGCGTGGGTTAGGAGCAATGTGTGCATTTGAGGTCGTTCAAGATCGTAAGACGAAAGCACCTGACAAAACGTTAACGGCTAATCTATGTGCAGAAGCAAATAAGCGTGGGTTACTTTTATTATCAGCAGGAACGTATGGAAATGTTATCCGTGTGTTAATGCCTTTAATTATTACAGATGAGCAACTTGAAGAAGGATTAACAATAATTGAAGAATCGTTGCAAGCTTGTTATAAGCAAACAAACATCGCTCGCGTTTAAAAACTGAAGTATAAATAGCAAACATTCTAGCTGACTCTATATTAAATGCAGAAAATTCACTTTATAATAAAGGTAGTGAAGTGGATCGATGGATTTGAAGTTAGGGGTGGCTAGGATGGTTGCAGAAAAGGAACGAGTGTTAATGGATTTAAAAGATGTATTTGAATATGCGTTTGACGAAATTTTTGTTACAGATGAGCAAGGGATCGTTGTGCGTGTAAATAGTACATGTGAAAGGCACTATCAACTAGCTGCAGAAGAGTTAGTTGGTAAGCATGTAAAAGAACTACAAAAGGATGGAATCTTTTATCCATCAGCGACATTAGAAGTGATTGAAAAAAAGAGGCCAATTGAACTCGTTCAAACTACAAAATCAGGAGAGTATTTACACGTTCGTACAAGGCCTGTTTTTGATGATGAGGGAAATTTAAGAAGAGTGATTAGTTATTCTCGGGACCTTACTGAACTCTATCAATTACGTCAAAAGGTAGAGGAAATGGATAATCAGCTAAAAACATATAAAAAAGAATTAAGAGAAACATATGAGCATGAAGGACTTATTTTTAAAAGTCTAGCTATGCAAAAAATAGTCGATACAATCAAAAAAGTATCTGTAGTGGATAGTACTGTTCTCGTTTTAGGCGAGACTGGAGTAGGAAAAAGTCGATTAGTACGCCATTTACATGAAGTGAGTCACCGTAAGAATGAAAGTTTCTATGAAATTAATTGTGCGGCATTGCCAACTAATTTAATTGAATCGGAGCTTTTTGGATATTCAGGTGGATCTTTTACAGGTGCGAATCGTGAAGGGAAAAAGGGACTATTAGAATCCGCGCATAAAGGAACTCTTTTTTTAGATGAAATCGGTGAAATGCCGATTGAAATTCAAGCGAAGCTTTTGCAAGTATTGCAAGAAAAAACATTTCGTCCTATAGGCGGAAGAGAATTAAAAAAAGTGGATGTTCGAATTGTGGCGGCAACAAATAGAGATTTAAGCGAGATGGTGAAACAAGGAACATTTCGGAAAGATTTATACTATCGTCTGAATGTCATTCCAATTGCAATTCCCCCGCTTAGGGAGAGAACAGAAGATATTTTGCCGCTTATTTATCATTACTTGCAGCACTTTAATAAAAAGTACGGACGTGATGTGAAACTAGCGCCGAGTACGTTACAAATGTTTGTTGGATATCCGTGGGAAGGAAACAATAGAGAAATAGAGAATGTAATTGAGAGAATTGTTATTACTGTCGATGATGTTGTAACGGTAGAGGATTTGCCACTCTCTATGCAAGAGGCTGCAGTTGAACAATCGGGGCAAAGCCTTTATAAAATGCTGGAAGAGGTAGAGAGAAATATTATTCTTAAAGCGTATAAAACGTATGGATCAAGTTATAAAGTGGCTGAGTTTTTGCAAATTAGTCAATCTGCTGCTACTAGGAAAATTAAGAAGTTCATAGAGGAGGAAGAAAACATTGGATAAAAAGGCGACTTTCGTAAGTATAGATAAAAAGGCGATGTATATAAATGGTGAGTGGATTACACTACAAGAACAAATTGAAGTAAATAATCCTGCGACGAAGGAAATATTTGCAACTGTACCAAAAGGCGGAGTAACAGAGGCAAAGCAAGCTGTTGATGCTGCACATGAAGCTTTTAAAACGTGGTCTAAGTTAACAGCAGCGGATCGTGCAGCGAAATTAAAAAAGTGGTTCACACTTATTGATGAAAATAAGGAAGAAATCGCAGCGATTATGACGAAGGAACAAGGAAAGCCGTTTGCAGAAGCGCTTGGTGAAGTAAATTATGCAAATAGCTTTGTTGAATGGTATGCAGAAGAGGGGAAACGTGTATATGGTGAAATGATTCCTGCTTCTCATCCGAATAAGCGCATTTTAGTTATGAAGCAACCAGTTGGCGTTACGGCAGCTATTACACCTTGGAACTTCCCAGCAGCGATGATTACGAGAAAGGTTGCTCCAGCGCTTGCAGCAGGCTGTACAGCAGTTGTAAAACCTGCAAGTCAAACACCACTAACTGCATTAAAATTAGCTGAATTAGCACATGAAGCGGATATTCCAAAGGGTGTAATTAATATCGTAACAGGTAGTGCAAAAGCAATTGCTGATACGTGGATGGAAGATGGTCGTGTGCGAAAAGTGTCCTTTACAGGGTCAACGGAAATCGGAAAAGAGTTAATGGCTAGTGCGGCGCAAACGATGAAAAAGGTTTCACTTGAGTTAGGTGGTCACGCTCCGTTTATCGTAATGAATGATGCAGATTTAGATAAAGCAGTAGAAGCGGTGATTGGTTCGAAATTCCGTAACGCAGGACAAACGTGTATATGTACAAACCGAGTATTCGTTCAAGAAGAAGTATACGAAGTATTTGTAGAGAAGTTCCAAAAGGCAGTAGGGCAGTTGAAAGTAGGAGACGGTTTCGGTGACGGAACGACTGTCGGACCACTTATTGATGAGAATGCAGTTTCAAAAGTACAAGAACATATTGAAGATGCTATTCAAAAAGGTGGAAAAGTTTTATATGGTGGTCAAAAGGTCGCAGAGTTAGAGGGACATTTCATTCAACCGACTGTAATTGGGTTGGCAAATGATACGATGCTTTGTATGAACGAAGAAACATTTGGGCCAGTGGCACCAGTTGCGAAATTTAAAAAAGTTGATGAAGTAATCGAACGTGCAAATAATACACCATACGGTTTAGCTGCGTATATTTTCACGAAAGACATTAGCCAAGCATTCCAAATTAGTGAAGCGCTAGAGTACGGTATTATTGGTCTAAATGACGGTCTTCCATCAGTTGCACAAGCACCATTCGGTGGCTTTAAAGAAAGTGGTATCGGCCGTGAAGGAGGCCATTTCGGCATCGAGGAATATTTAGAAATTAAATATATTTCATTAGGACTATAAGTAGTATACTAGAATCTCTATAAGGTAACAGAGAAGGAGATTCTAGTATGGTATATTGGCTATTATTATTTGTTACAATTATTTTTGAAGTAGCTGGAACAATCGCAATGAAACTATCAAATGGTTTAACAAAGCTCGTTCCGAGTGTACTGATTTTTGTATTCTATGGTATTTGTTTTAGTGTATTTGCTATCGTTGTTAAAAAGATTCATTTAAGTATTGCTTATGCAATTTGGTCTGGCGTTGGAACATTACTTATTACAATTATTAGTGTGTATTTTTTTAAAGAGCACATTAGCTTATTCCAAGCATTTTGTATTCTTTTTATTGTTTTGGGTGTCATTGGTCTTAAGGTTTCATCGGCATCATAAAAGGCTATCTTCCTGTGTGGAAGATAGCCTTTTAATTTTATCCCGCTATTTTCCGGGCAGTAAGACCCCTACCTCAAAATTCAGCGAAAGCAAAGAAGTTAGGTGGGGGATCGGGCTGCCCGTAAAAGTCCAATTGGTGAGGGCTGATTAAAGTTTCACTTTATTAAAACGCCCAGTTACCTTTACGGAAGATAGGCTCATGTCTGCCATCAGCTGTAATACCATCGATATCAAGCTCAGCGGATCCAATCATGAAGTCGTTGTGTGTAATACTAGCGTTTGCGCCGTTTTCAGCAAGTTCTTCTTTAGACATTGTTTTTCCGCCAACTAAGTTAAATGCATAAGCATTTCCGATTGCAAGGTGGCAAGATGCATTTTCGTCAAATAGTGTATTGTAGAATAAAACATTTGTGTTTGAAATTGGTGAGTCATGAGGTACTAAAGCTACTTCTCCTAAGAAGTGAGAACCTTCATCTGTTTCTACTAAATGTTTTAAAGCTTCTTCACCAGCTTCAGCTTTATAGTCTACGATACGTCCGTTTTCAAATGTTAACGTGAAATTATCGATAATATTACCTGCAAATACTAACGGTTTTGTACTAGAAACTTGGCCGTTTACACCTGTTTTAAGTGGCATTGTAAATACTTCTTCAGTTGGAATATTAGCCATAAATGGTACGTTCTTTTCATTTAAGCTACCAGCACCAGCCCATACATGTTTTTCTGGAAGTTCGATTGTTAAATCTGTTCCAGGACCTGTATAGTGAAGAGCTTTATAATGCTTTTCGTTTAAGTAATCCACTTTTGTATGTAATGTTTCATCATGTTCTTTCCATGCTTCTACAGGATTTTCTAAATCAGCGCGAGTAGCTTTGAAAATAGCATCCCATAACTTTGCTTCTTGTTCTTCTGGCGCTACGTCAGGGAATACTTTCGCAGCCCATTCTTTCGTAGGAACAGAAATTACACACCAGCTTACTTTATCGGCTTGTACGTAATCACGGTATACTTTCATCGCTTCTCCAGCTACTTTATGAGCTGTTGCGATACGTGTTGCTTCTACACCTTTTAATAAATCAGGGTTTTCTGCATAGATAGACATAAATGCAGCGCCTTCTTTTGCTAATTCTTCACGAGCATGTGCTTTCCAAGAAGGGAATTCAGAGAAAGCTTCTTCAGGAGCTAGATCGAACTTTAAGCGTGTTAACGTCTCATCATTCCAATCCACATATACGTGTTTTGCACCAGATTTATATGCTTTCTCTGTAACGAGGCGTACAAATTGTACAGCTTCAAGAGGTGCACTAATTGATAAAGTTTGTCCAGGTTGAATATTAACACCAACATTAACTGCAAGAGCAGCATATTTCTCTAACGTTTGTTCAAATGACATATGTATAATCTCCTTTAATTTGAAAGATTTCTTACTATATATAATACAAGAAAATTCTAAAAATATATATAAATATAAAGTAAAAAGAGAGCTCAAAATGTATTGAGCTCTTACATTTACTTAATTGAAGAAGCAAACTGCTCTACAGTCGTTGTATGGTGTATACGAACGCGCTTCATCTTTAACAATTCATCAGGTTCACCCTTCGTAATGAATTGCCCAGGCTTTGTCGTCGTCGCAAATTGATAATACTTCTTCGTTTCTGCAACAACCTTATCATCTACATGACCGAATGGATAAGCAATCGCCATAACAGGCTTACCTGTTATTTTTTCTAGCTTTTCTTTTGAACCTTTTAACTCTTCCTCATAGTTTGTAATTTTCGGCAAGTCTGCATGTGTTGCAGTATGAGATTGTACTGAGAAAATGCCGGAATCAACCATTTCTTTTATTTCAGAAGTAGACAATGCTCCTTCTACATCAACGTTATCAACAATCATATATTCTGTTGCTGCCGGTTTAAAAGTATCATCTTTTAGCTTTTGTAAAACGCGAAATGCATTCATATTATTTTTCATACCGTCATCAAATGTAACGAAAATCGGCTTATTTACTTTATTTATATCGCCCCAGCGTTCAAACGTTAACAGCGTATAACCATTGTCCTTTAAATGTTTCATTTGTGCTTCAAAGTTAGCTGGTGATACGAATAAGTCTTTAATACCTTGACCATGATAATCATCAATTGCGTGATACATAAGAACAGGAACCTTTTGTTCGAAAGTAATAGTAGATTTCGTAAGCGGGATTGTTTCCCCATCTTCCTTCATTCCTGTTGCTTCAATTTGGAACTCACCGCGTTTTCCTTCAAATTCCTTGATATCAAAAGGAAGTGTAAATTGTTCCTCCTTTTCTTTAGAAGAAAAAGGTTTAGCACGTTCCTTTCCATCAGCTGTGCGCCAAATTTTATATTGTACTTCATTTAAAGAATCTTTTATGTCTGTAATATGAATACTTGTGTTTGTAGATTCGTGTGTAATTGCATTATATGAGACTTTACCTTGTTCTTGCACAGTCTCTTCTTGTTTCTTAATCCCTTGAGCCGTTTTCTCTTTTTTAGGTTCTGGACTTACATTGTTAGTATTACAGCCTGCTAGAATGGCAGACGTACATAAAGCAATTGCTGCGTATTTTCTCATGAAAATCACCTTCTATTGTGTAGTATGTTGCATATTGACATTAAAATCCCCACCGCTATAAGAGTGGTGGGGATATACCCTTGTTCATCATATCATTTGAAGAAAATGAGGGGAATATGATTTTTAGGAGGCTATTAAGGTAATAGATTAGTGACTTTGAATAGATGTATTTTTTTGTTTCTTATTAGAATTAATAATAATATAACCGACTACAAAGATAAGAGGAATAATAAAGACATAGATAGGCATTCCCCATACATAATAGCTTTTTAGGGTTAAGACTAGTAAATGTAAGAAATCGAAAATTGCGTGGGCTTTCATAATATCCTCCAATGTTTTTTGAAAATTATAACATTTTAGACTTGTTATTTGTATAATTTGGAAAGTAATTTAAGCTAATTTTAAAGTAAGAAGAAGACTTATTGATATGCAATTTTGCATACAGATATGGATTTTATTAAAATATAAAGATTTTATACTATAATAAAAACCGCTATAAAACTAAGTAAGAATAATGTATGGAGTGGAGAATAGAAATGAAATATAAAAAAATAATATATATCTTTTTCATATCGCTATTTATAGTTGGTTGTCAAAGTGAAGTGAGTAAAGCAAATAGTGTGGAAGAGTATATTCCATCGCATCTTATGAATGCGGAAGTGACGGCGGATATTATGACACTAGAGATGGATCGTGATACACGTAAAAAAGTAGAGGTTATTACTAAAAAGATGAGTGATCATGTAAAGAATGATAAAGAGTGGTACGTAAACTATATATCAGGGCATATAGATAAACAGGTGAAGCCGTATCATCCTAACTTTGGTATTACAGAAGAAGAATATAACTTTTTTAGAAACGCCGTTGAGAATAGTAGTTTATCTAATACAAGTGATGGAAAACTTCAATTTAAGCAAAAAAGTAACCATGAAATTGAAATTGTTTCAAGTAGAAACCTAGAACTATTCCAGCATCTAGTAATTGATACAGAGAAGAATATAATAAAAACTTCTTTTGGAGAATGTCAGTATGTTGGAGAAATAAAGCCATCTTCAGAAAAAAGAATATTAGGTCGAGTAAATGGCAAACAATGGATGTTACAAAAAGAAAATTTAATCTATTTATTCTCTTTAGGAAAGCTTGAAGGAGAAGATAAATCTGTTATGGTTATTTCAGTAAAAGGCATACACGAAGGAAAACTTATTAGTAACGAGGAAGTAGTCGAATTCCGTTCGATTTCATAAAGAATCAAAAAAATCACCTTACTCGTTAAAGTAAGGTGATTTTTTATTAAATAAACAATCCAGCGATTGTTGCAGATAAAATAGAAGCAAGTGTTGATGCAAATAGCATTTTCCAACCAAATTTAGAAACAACGCTTCCTTGTTTTTCAGAAAGGGCACGGATTGTACCAACGATTGCACCAATTTGGCTAATACTTGCGAAGCTAATTAAGAATACTGTAACGATTCCAACTGTACGTGGAGCTAATGTTGTAGCTGTGTCTTTTAAATCAAGGATTGCTACAAACTCGTTTAAAACAATCTTCGTACCCATAATACCACCAGCTGGGATAATATCTTGAGTTGGAATACCCATTAAGAATGCGAATGGAGAAAGTACGTAACCGAAGATTTGTTGTAAAGTAACAGCATGTCCCATTGCGCCTGAAGCTGCACTAATTACGTAGTTTACAACTTCCATCACACCGATAAAGGCGATCATTAATGCGGCGACGATACCAGCTACTTTTAAACCATCAAGCGCACCGTTAATCATTGCGCCGATAAAGCTGTCTCCGAATAGAGTTCTATCAAATTTTTGAATCACTTCATCTTCTTTTTTCGTATCAACTGGTGTTAATAACGAACAAACGATTAAGCTTGAGAATAAGTTTAGCGGAAGAGCTGCTAGTACGTATTTTGCATCTAACATCATTACGTATGATGCTGTAACAGAAGCAGAAACGGAGCTCATCGCAGAACAACAAATGATAAACATACGATTTTTATTGAAATGCTGTAAATCGTTTTTAATGACGATTAACGCTTCACTTGAACCGAAGAATACAGAGTTTACTGCGTGGAATGACTCAACGCGTGGCAAACCAGTAATTTTTGAAATTGCACCGCCGACAACACGAACGATGAATGGTAAAACACCTAAATAACTAAAGATTGAAAGTAGTGCTGAGAAAAATACGATAATTAATAATACGTTTAAGAAAAAGACAAAATCTCTGTGAATTCCATTAAAGAGAAAATCGACACCTGTCGTACCAAGTTTAATTAGTTTGTTGAAAACTTTACTAATGAAAATAATGATTTGTTGACCAATCTTTGTAGCAAACATAAACCAACCGATTAAAATTTGGAAACCAATCATAATTGCAATTGCACGGAAGTTGATTTTACTTTTGTTGTTTGACAAAGCAAAACATAAACCTAACACGGCAAGAATACCGATAATGCTCATTACATATTGCATGTAGTTGCCCCTTTCAGAAGTTCGTATAAAGTTTGTACATAAAACGTTCGTTATATTACTAAAAATAAAAGAACGAGGTTTTATGTCATACGTAAGATGTCTGACCTTTTAGAAAAATAAAAATAAAAAAAGACCCATATGGATTCACTTTCATCTATGAGAGAAAGCTAATCAATATGAGTCCTTTTTTACGCATAGGCTAATATTCATTAGTTTTCCCCATAGTCCAGCAATTTAAGGTTGCCGGGTAGAAACTCTCGATCCATATTATCAAGTATATATGAGGTAACATCGTCCGTATTAAATTAGTAGTAGCGTAACATTAACAGAGAAGTATCGTCAATAGCTTTTTTTCTTCCAATAGAAAAAGACCATATAAGTATGATAAAATGTAACGCAGTGTTATGAAAAAGAGAGGTCGGAAAATGAGTACTAAAATGACGCCACCAGTTGAGAAAAACGAGTTTATAGATGTAGTATTTGAAGATTTAACACATGATGGTGCCGGTGTTGCGAAAGTAAAGGGCTATCCTATTTTCGTTAAAAACGGATTACCAGGTGAAGAAGCGCAAATTAAAATTATTAAAGTGAAGAAAAACTTTGCATTTGGTCGTTTAATGAAGCTTCATACAGAAAGTCCATATCGTAAAGATGCAGAGTGCCCGGTATATAACCAGTGCGGCGGTTGTCAGCTTCAGCACTTAACTTATGAAGGACAATTACAGGCGAAAGAAAAGCAAGTACGTGACGTTATGCAGCGCATCGGAGGACTAGGCGATGTTCCTGTTCATCCTGTACTTGGTATGAAGAACCCGTGGGTATACCGCAATAAAGCACAAGTACCAATCGGAGAACGTGAAGGTGGGCTTGTAGCTGGTTTCTATCGTCAAGGAACGCATGACATCATTAATATGGAATCATGCTTAATTCAGGCAGAAGAAAACGATACATTAATTCAAGAAGTAAAACGTATTTGTGAAAAGCACGGTATCACTGCGTACAACGAAGAGCGTAACAAAGGAACACTTCGTCACGTAATGGCTCGTTACGGACAAGTAACAGGGGAAATTATGCTTGTCTTCATTACACGTACAGCAGAACTACCAAACAAAAAAGCAATTATTGAAGAAATTGCAGCGAAATTCCCAGAAGTAAAATCGATTGTTCAAAACGTAAATACGAAGCGTACGAATGTAATTTTCGGAGATAAAACGACAGTACTGTACGGATCAGAATATATTTATGACTTTATCGGTGACATTAAATTTGCGATTTCAGCACGTTCATTCTATCAAGTAAACCCAGAACAAACGAAAGTGCTATACGATAAAACGTTAGAATACGCAAAATTAAATGGTAACGAAACAATAATCGATGCCTATTGCGGAATCGGATCAATCTCGTTATTCCTAGCGCAAAAAGCGAAAAAAGTGTACGGCGTTGAAATCGTTCCAGAAGCAATTGAAGACGCAAACCGAAATGCAGCACTAAACAACATGACAAACGCTGAATTTGGCGTAGGAGAAGCAGAAGTAGTCATTCCAAAATGGTACAAAGAAGGCGTAATTGCTGACACAATGGTCGTAGACCCACCGCGTAAAGGCTGTGACGAAGCATTACTAAACACAATCATTGACATGAAGCCAAACCGCGTCGTATACGTATCATGTAACCCAGCAACATTAGCGCGTGACTTAAAAGTATTAGAAGAAGGCGGATATAAAACACAGGAAGTACAACCTGTTGATATGTTCCCGCATACGACGCATGTGGAGTGTGTAGCTTGGTTAAAGCTTAATATATAGGGGTTTGATAGTAATTGTTGATGGGGTTGACCACAATTTGACCACATCAACAATTTTTTTATGATTTTAACGCCTCACTTAGTGCTATAGTGGCACTTTCTTGCATATCTAACGTAACGTGACTATAGGTGTCCAATGTGGTCTTAATGGAATTATGTCCTAATCGTTCGCTTACGATTTTCGGATTAATACCTAATTTAAGAAGAAGTGTAGCATGAGTATGTCGTAAGTCATGGAATCTAATTTTAGGCACTTGTGCTGTTTTTATAAACCTTTCAAAGACAGTAGTTAGTGTTCTTGGATAGATTGGTCGACCATCTTCTCTACTGAAAACTAAGTCATTATCTTCATAAGCTTTACCGATAGCTAATTTAAACTCATTTTGTTTTGCTTTATAACTTTTCAACTCTTTACATAAGCTTTGGTCAATGGAAATTAATCGTTTAGAACCCGATGTTTTTGGTTCTGTAAATCGAAATCCTAATTCATCGTAAATTAGAGTTTCCGTCACACTGATCTTACCTTCAACTAAATCTACATTTTTCCACTTTAAACCTAGTAATTCACCTCTACGCATGCCAGTATTAAGTGCAAGTAAAAATAAATGATAGTAAATAGGATTGTCAAATTTAGCATATGTTAAGAATGTTTTTGTCTCCTCAATTGACCACGTATTATTGACCACTTTTCGTGGACGAGGGATTTCTACATGTTCAAACGGGTTTTTATATAAAAGTTCCCATTTAACAGCATCTTCTAATGCCCCTTTTAAAACGATAAAAATATATTCAATATATTTAGGAGATAATTCTTCATCGATTAGTGATTTGACAAATCGTTGTCCATGTAGAGGTTTTAAATCTTTCAGTTTGTGCGAACCAATTACAGGAATAATCCTACTGTTCACAGCTCGTCTATAATTGATAAATGTAGTATCTCTCACTCGTTGTTTAGCTGTGTTTTCAAGCCACTCCTGTAAATATTCACTAAGAGTAAGATTTTTATCATCAACTAGACTCCCGGTATTAAATTGATGAATAAGCTCATTACATGCTCTTTCGGCTTCTTTCTTTGTTTTAAAGCCTGATACTGTTTTTTGTTTTCTTTTACCTGTGAGCGGATCGCGTCCAATATCAATTGTAAATGACCACTTTTCACCACGTTTTCTAAAATATCCTTTCATCATTCATACCTCCTTGGATTAATAGTATTTCAATGACATAAATAATTCCAGTATTAGAAAGAGAAAAGGCACTCAAATGAGTGCCTTTGTGATGAATTATAAATTAAATACATTGTATATGTAGGGTTTTTCCGTTTTTTGTTTTTTAATGACAGCTACCCATAAAACGACTATTTTACAAATAGTTTATGCGCCTTGTCTTTGCGCACGTTTTTACAGGGTTTACACTGTCAGTCTTATTATATGCAAAAAAGACCTTGTTTATGCAGGTCTCTTGTAGTCAATGGGTAGTGCGCTACCTTTAACACGACTACCACTACAGGTAGTTTATGTATAAGATGTTGTTACACGTAATTAGAGGGTTTACGCGCACTTAAGTTATATTGTTGCTTATAATATACCGCATTTATATATTTTTGTAAACAATCTTGATTCAATATTATTTAGCATTATATAATTTTTTCTCGACCAAAATTTACTCTTGGGAATTTTTCACTTTGCTCAATTTTTTCTGTTAATAGGTCATAATAGTAACAATATTGGTATTCATATTTTGTACTAATTGCATTTGCTACAAAATCAGCAGCTTGAATGGCATAAGAATTTTGGGATTCAATATAATTAACTGAAATTTTCAATCCTAAATCCATTTCGTAATTTAATTTGGTCTTAATATATTCTGCGAAAGAATTTGTAGACTTTACCTTAATAGTTCTCTTATCAAGATTTATTTCCAATTCGCTTAGAGATTCTGATTGTCCTTTTACTACACCTAAAATGACAAATTGCAACAAATAATTATAAAGTAAATTCTCATCATCTTTTAATTCTTGTTTTACATGCAGTAAATCTGCAACTATATACCTTATCTTTATATCTTTGGAGGCTATTTTCTGTAAGATATAATCTTTTATTATTGGCGTAGAATCACTTGCCTTAACTTCGTTTACATTTTGATATTCTGAAAAGGTCTTTTTTGTTTTCAATACTGCTCTTTTCATAACGTTAGTTAAGGGTTTTGTAGAGCTTTCCATCTCTACACAAGCAATAGTAAAATATCTACCTTTTCGCCCCATATTGCCTGATTCATCGAAATTCAATATAACCTTTTTCCCCATACTATGTTTCCTTTCAGTTATTTGACAGCTATTATACTAAGTCTACCAATTTTTCTCGATTTTGTCTTACAAAATAATGTTTTATAAATACGATGTTAGTAGTTTTTAGTGGCATTCTTTCTATATGTACAAAAAAGAAAAGGTACCTATAAAGTACCTTCTTCCACGAACTTAAACCAGCTTGAGTTTAATAATAGGAGTGTTGAATTATTATGTTGTAAGTTGTATGTTTAATGTTATTCAATAAAATCAGTATTTTAACAAAAAAAAGACACCCTAAGGTGCCCTCATACGACTTGATAACCACTTTAATTTTAATAATATGTATCTCGCAAATATAATTTTACCATATTTATCTATACAGTTTGTTGAGAAATATGAATCAAATCAATATGTTGTTAAAAGTTATTTAGAATTAAAGAATATTTTCTTACTGTCATGAGTGTTAAATTGAATTTTGAAATCATCCCCAACATCAACTACTTGTGAAATGTATCCTTCTCCCTCAGCGCCTTTATATAATTTTTGATGTAATTGATTAGGAGTAACGGCAGATAATTCGCGATTGTATACTCGACCATCATTGGAGACTAAATTTACATTCATGTCAGATAAGAAGTATTCATAATCTTGAGTTTCTGAATCAACAACTTTTCCTTTAACCTTTACTAATGCCCATTCTTTTCCTTCAGGTGCAGGTTTATTGAATTGATTTTCTTTTTTTAATATTTGATAAGCTTGATCGCCTCGAATAACTTCAAGTATGGATAATTCTACTTTTGTATTAAATTTTTTGAAGGTGCCACCATCACTATTTAGGATTAAATCATTAATTGTTGCTACTTCATTAATAGGTATCGGATTAGAACGATTCCCTTTGCTAGATAATGTGGAACTAGTATTTTTCTTCTCTGAATTCGGGTCATTGTAATGGTTATTTATATTAAATTTAATATGGTATTGCTTTGTTTTCAGAGTTTTGTTATTATCATCTTTTTTTGAAATCTCAAATGAGAATATTACCCATTGAATAGATTCTAAATTTCTTTGGGAAGAATCAAAGAATGAAATAACTCCTTTAGTAGGATCTGTTATTTTATCTCCAGGCATAAATTCGGTTTGATTAATAAAATTCCCTTTAACTGGTATTCTAAGTATGTTGTCTTGACTGGTTGAAACTTTAATTTTATTTGTATCAAAGATAAATTTTGATTTGGAAGTATTGTCAATTACAAATGCAGTTCCTACAGATCCTACATCGGTCCCATTATCAGTTTTCATCTTGTTAGAAACGGCAAGTGGATTTAGTGTGAATTTAAATCCATCAAAGTTGTCACTAAATGAAGCGTCATCATAATAAATAAATCGTGTTTCGTTATCCGCGTTATGTAATCTGTAATTTCCAGCATCTATAATTTTGCTTACTTCTTCATCAGATTCATTTACTTTAGCGTCTTGGCTGACAGATTTAATTTTACTATTATTTGCAACGATATTTATAAAGATAACTATAACAAGAATAGCCACTAGCCAAAACCACCAATGTTTATAGAACTGTTTCTTCATAATGAATATCCTCCAATTAAATAAAATATAAGATTTCCAAGGTCAGCATATCAAATTTAATATCAAGTCATTGTCATATTATGTCGAATGGACAAATAAAAAAAGAGAGCAAATTGCCCTCTTACTCAAATTGTAAAAAGATGAATATTTTACAATTTGAAATTGGAAATGATTTCTTTTATGATGAAATCAAATCATAGTATGTCTTTATTGTTTTGTAACATTTTCACGTATAATGAAACCTGTTTTGCAAAACGACCTTGTTGACGCCCATCAAGCTCCTCATAAGCTCTTTGGATATCATTGAATAATAATTCCAATAACGCATCTTCTTTTCTGTTCTCAAAATTAAGAAGAGTGTCTGTGGATGTGTTAAAATACGATGCAAGTATCTTTAAACTTTCAAGGTCAGGTTCATGACGGTCGGTTTCCCAATTCTTGATTTGTCCGCGTGATAAACCTGTTCGCTCAGATAATTGCTCTTGCGTTAAATCAAAAGACCTACGTAAACGTTTAATGTTTTGTCCGACTGTAGTTTTCATAGTTTGAGTATAATAATCGCCTTATTACTATACCATAATTGGTCGATATCCTGACCTTTAATTTTGTAATCGGTATTTTTACAAACTTTTAAAAAATATATAGACAAACGTTTGTTTGGTGGTAAAATATTCATATAGGGAATTTGTTTGGTGTTATGTAAAATTGCATATTTCATTCTGTTGAACATAAAAAACGTTGTTACAGAACAGTTTCTCGACTTTCTCAATAATTGTCTGATAACTATATGACTGAATTTACTAATTTTTGTGATATTATGATAATAATAATAATAAAACGGACGTAAAAAAGACCCACGGTGTAAGTAGTGCTAGGAACACTTTCTTACACTGCCCCTACCTGACTAGGGAACATTGTCGCGGATCTCTTACATAATTATAACACATCTTAGATTAACAGTGGCGCGTTTTCCTTTATATGTAACAAAATGGGGTTTACGTGTCTTTTTGTCCATAAGGAGGACAAATGAAATGAATGATTTTCTTAATGTTTTAAAGAAAGAATTGTACTCTGCTGGAATTAATAACACGCAACTTGCCTTGTCATGGGGAATTTCTCCAAGTGGTGTTACAGCGATTTTTAAAGGTAAAAGAAAAATGCGTTTTTCTTACCTTACTAAATCGCTATCCTTATTAAATCGAGGTACTAAAACAGAGAGAAAATTTGTATGTGAATATATGAGAGCTGCTAATCCTAAACCTAAAAGCAAGCGAGAAATTATGGAATATTTAACTTTAAAGGGTGATTTTGGTACATTGAAAATCCTGGTGGATGAAGAGGGGAATTCCAAAACATCCCTTAATAAGGAATTTTCAACAATTTATGAACTTATTCATCAAAGATTTACTAAAGATATAAAGCTATTAGAATTTTATAATCTAATGAGAGAGAAAAATAAAAAAACAACATGTACAGAAATGAAAACATTAGTAGATTTAATACTCTGTCAAACATTATATCAATCAGGAAACCATGAATTAATTGCTGAGAAAATGTCTGAAATTGATTCGAATATTTTAGCAATTACCAATAATTTTTTTCAAAGTACACTTGGTGTAAGATATAAAGAAGCTCATGCTGTATTGAGTCTTCGTAATAATGAAATCGAAAAAGCGCGTAAGCTATGTTATGAGATATTAGATGAATGTGAAAAAAATTCATTTTTCATTTTACCTAAAGCTATTGCTTACTTTAAATTAGGAGAATCTTATATATTGGATTCTAATAATTATGAAACATCTAAACAGTATCTTCTTAAGGCATATGAAACTTTGAGCGGTTTAGGTGATTTTCATGGTATTAAAGAGAAAAGAGAAATGATTCTTCGAAATATAGCATTTTTGAAGATTTATAACATGAAAGAGTTATTTTCCATTGTTGAAATAGATGAAGCTGAAATTGCCTTTTTAAAAATAAAACAAGGATATAAACAAGAAGGTAAATTAATGTTAATCAAGTTAAAGGAAAAAAATGGATTCCTGTCTGGAATACAAACTGTTTACTTAGCTTTAGCACAAGATAATGAAAGTGATAGAATTACGATAATGAAAGAAGCTTTAGATATTATGATCTCTAAAGGTGATCATTTTTATGCCCAAATACCAAAACAATACTTGGGCTTATCTTGAAAAAATGGTATAATTATCATTAAAGGTAGGTGAATTACAATTGAAAAAACTTTTAAAGATTATACCTATGTTAGCTATATTAGGAGGATTTTTATTAAACTCTTCTAATGTGCCAAATGAGCAAAAAAACAAACGGAAACAGAAGCTAAACAAACTATAGCTTTATATTCTCAGGACCCAGGTGGCTGGTAATACTTGGATATTAAATATATGATATAAAGAATGCGATCATCCTTCAAAGGGTGGTCGCATTCGTGGTTTCTGGAGATATTCTGTTTTTTGTAGAATTTATAAAAACAGAATTAATCCCAAAAAAATACAATTATTAAAGGGATGTAGGGGGAATTTGAAATGATTAAAGAGAAAATAGCAAAAGAATTAATGGTGAAGTGGCTTTTAGAAAACAAGGGAACTAACCCAGAAGAGATTTTAGAAGCAATCACTTCTCATACATATGAAGAAGAGAAATTAAAAGAAGCTAACTGAGTAGTTAGCTTCTTTTATGATGTACATTATTTTTGATTTTTAGTGAAATTCACGTACATGGCCGCTTGTTTCCATGCGTTTTCTTGTTCTTCTTTAGGTAGGTCAGCTACCAATTCCATAAATCTTCTAGCCATTTCATCAGCTTTCTTATCTTGTTGTTCAGTTAAACGTGGGTCTGAAGATCTTCCTAATAAGTAATCGGTTGAAACACAAAAAAGATCTGCAATGGAGTTCAATACAGTCATACTAGGTTCAATTCTGTTATTTTCTAAGTGTGAGTATGTTGCTCTTGATATGTTTAACAGGTTAGCTACATCGCCTTGTGTACGCTTGCCCCTCAGTTGTTTTAGTTTTTCTCCAAAAGTCATTTTAAATTTTCCCCTCTCAGTAAATCCTTAATTATATTATAGATACAATTTTTATCACTTTAAACCCTTTTTTGTAAAAATGATAAAAAATTTATAAAATCTGTTGACGATAAAAAAATTATCATTTATACTGAAGTCAACAAAGAAACGCGAGTTGAAATGGAAGGTGGTTAAATGAATAACATCTTGAGAAACGAAAGAAAAAAGATGAAATTCACACAAAGGCAATTAGCTGAAAAGATTGGTATATCAACGGTTTATGTTCGAAAGATTGAAGGTGGATATATACCAAGACCAGATATAATGGTTAAGTATCAGGATGTATTTAACATAAGTGTTAAAGAATTGTTTCCTGATTATTTTTCGGCATTTAATGATAAAAAATTTATCATTTAAATAAAGGAGGAAAAAATGAATCAATTACATGATGTGCAACATCCAGTAAGTGAGTTTGTTTTTATGGAAGGAAATCAAGTGGTTACAGATAGTTTAACGATGGCTCAAATGTTTGGAAAAGAACATAAAAATGTAATTCGAGATGTTGAGGTCCAGTTAGAAAAATTGAATGAAGCAAATGAAACTGAATGGGGGCAGCTCAACTTTGAGCACACCCAATACCAGCATTATCAAAATAAACAATGGTATCCAAAGTTCAATCTTACAGAAGATGCATTTGCGATTGTTGCAATGAGCTACATAACGCCAGAGGCAATGAAAATGAAAATTAAGTTTCTAAATGAATTCAAACGGATGAAAGAACATATCCAAAAAATTCAGCAACAACCAATTAGTATTGAAGATGCAGTGATACACAGCATGACAGAACTAAAACAACTTAAATTACGTCAGGATCAAGCTGAAGAAGAAATGAATAAAGTGAAACATCTTGTAGATAATGAGATTTGGCTTACTGAGCAAAACAAGGAAGCTGTGCAACGAAAAGTAAAACGTCGTGTATTTGAACTAAAAGAAGAAGGTTATGATAATGCATCGTATCAAGGAATCTATGGGGCGCTAAAAAGACATTTCGGTGTAGCTAAATACGATAAAATCCCACGAAAATATTATCAAAATGCTATGCGATTTATCGCAGGATGGTATCCATCTGAGCGGCCAAATATTTTAGATGATTATATTTCTTAATAGATAAAATTAAAATTTTATAAAAAGAAAGGGAGATATAAAAAAATGAAAAATTCTACAGTTCAAATCGCGTTGGCAATTACAAAGTTTTCAGCTCAAAAGGGTTGGAAGGATGAAGAGTTTTGGGAGGCTATTGAGTTACTTCAATTCAATAAAGAAGATGAAAGGCAAACAACTGCAGAAAAGTTAGATAGTATTCCAGTTACTAGTGATAGTACAGATTATCCAATTATGTTAAACGTAACACACTTAGAAGAAATATTGGGAGTAGCGAAAAGGACAGCTTACGAAATTATGGATCAAAAAGGATTCCCGTTAGTGAAAATCGGGCGTAAGAAGGTGGTTCCAAGGGATGCATTCTTTAATTGGTTAGAAAAGGGGGTGTCAGCATGACGGAAGATACAACATCATTAGCAATATTAGCATTGTTAATAGGATGTGGTTCATGGTTGTTTTACATCACTTATGAGCCAATAAAACAATGGGCTTGGAGTGATATAAAACAAAATAAAAAGACCCATGGCAGTGGGTCCTTTAAGAAAAACAATTTGTTATAAGTATACCACGGAAAGTAGGGAAATAGTACATGGATTTAATTGAATATCAAGTGCTATTACCTAATAAGTTCTGGGACTTAGCAGAGAACAAGGATGAATTAAAGAAGGTGATTGAAAAGTATTTCAAAGTTGGTTATCCACATTATGAAATTCAACGAATTATCAAAAGTGGACAAGCATATGTGGCGGTTTGTACAAGGAGGTAAATATTTATGTCAAACGTAGTAACTGAAATTGGTAGTTTAAATTTCAAAGGTAATGTGGTAGATCATGAATGGTTTAATTACATCACTTTTAGTAATGGTAAGCCTCACATTGTAGCGATTATGGTATTGAGTGAAATCGTTTATTGGTATCGCCCTACAGTAATTCGAGATGAAATAGATGGGAAAGTAACTTACAAGAAAAAATTTAAAGCAGACAAGTTGCAAAAAAATTATCAACAGTTAGCTGATACTTTTGGATTTACAAAATTACAAGTGAAAAGAGCATGTGATTTATTAACTGATATGCTACTTGTCAAAATCGAGTTTAGGACTATTAACGCTGATGGGAAAATTTTGAATAACGTAATGTTTGTGGAACCTGTACCAACAGAAATAAGGAAAATTTCTAGTATGTATCAACAAATAAAAGAAGACCCTGGTTACTTAGAAGTAAATAGGGTGGTTACTTCTAAATCAAGACCCTCTTCACTTACAAGTAAGGAGTCTCCTAACTTCAAAGTAAAGACAAATACAGAGATTACTACAAAGAGTACTACAGAGAATGTAAGTAGTAGTAGAATCTTCTCTTTCTACGAAAATAATTTCGGTATTTTAAATTCATTCATAGCCGAAAGTATTTCGCAATGGGTAAACGATACAAGCGAAGAACTTGTACAGGCAGCTATGGAACGTGCTTTGAAACAGCAAAAGAAATGGAATTATGCTGAGGGCATTTTAAAACAATGGGTTAACAAAAATATTCGTACTTTAGCTGATGTTAATGCAGCGGAAATAGAGTTTAAAAACAAAGGTAAAAAAGGAGCGAATAGAAATGGCAACACCAATGAAAAAGCTGGCAGAATCCCTGGAATTGAAGGTGAATTACCATTCTGATCAATGTATAAATCACTCATATGAAATAGGTGGACAAAAAATTATTAAGCCAGTTCAAATGATTGAATATAAAGGGCAAGTTGTTTGCCCTAGATGTGTAGTTGAACAAAACAACAAAGTTTTGGAAGAACAAGCTAATGCTCATTATAAGAAGATTAGCCGTTTACAGAAATTTAACATGTTGGAAAAGGCAAGCGTTATTACAAATAAGAAAATTCCTCTTTCGAGATTATCTGATTACAGAATCGATTGTGATGAAACGATTAGTCACAAGAAGGCTGTAGAAGAGACTTTGGAGGATTTAAAGAACGGGGAAATTAGAAAAGTTGTATTTACAGGAAATCAAGGGACGGCGAAAAGTTTCCTAGCATACAGTATGCTTCATGAATTAAATCAATATTTCTGGGATATCAGTCAGGGAGAAGAAAATTATCACCTTATGAAAAGTTGCTTGTACGTTGAATTAGAAGCAATAACAAGGATGATTATGGATTCTTTCGATGATAAGAGCAGTAAATACACACTACAATATTTCGTTCAACTAATTGGACAAGCTGATTTTGTGGTATTAGATGATCTTGGGGCAGAAAGTGGATCGACGGATTCAAATAGACAGGCATCTGATTTCATTCAACGTCTTTTATATGCAGTATCAAATGCTAGACAAGGAATGAGTACATTTACCACAACAAACTTTACTGGAAAACAACTTTTTAATAAATACGATGCTAAAACAGTTAGTCGTTTATTAGGTGATTCAAAGGTTTTGAAATTTACAACACCGGATCAAAGGCTTGCAAATTTAGGTTTCTAATAAGGAGGAATAAAAAATGAAAAAAATTCAATTAACGGATGGAATGCCAACAAGTATTAAAAGAGAAGAACTTAAAAAAAGTACAGAAAATTTATTGATGAAAATTAAAGAAGAATGCTTAAAAAGTGAGTTGAGTTATGTGGAGGTAAATAAGGCCCTTCATCTAGCTGATGAAGAGCTTTACAAAAGCGTAATTCATAATGCGTTCAAAAAGTCTTAAAATAATTCGAATTGATCTTCTTCTAACTCTTTTTTATACACATCATATTGGTCTTGATTAGCACCTACAACATAGGCGGTGTTGTAGTATGTTTGCTCATTGTAGAGATCAATTACTTTCGTGCCAACATGTAATAAAGTCCAACCTTTTGCTAAATAATCGTTGGCACGTGAGTTAGCGGAATCATCATCAAATTCTAAAGTAAATACAATATCTTTCATTAAACTTCCCTCCCTTCAAGGGAGATTATACCAAAATAGTAGGTTTGAGTGGGAAAAGATTCTAATAAAGGGGGAATAAGTATGTGTGTATTATGTCGTGATAAAGGAATTATTCGTAAAGAAATCTATCCGGGTGTAACTCTAACGGAAGGGTGTAACTGTGAAGTAGCAAAGCAACAGCAAGAAGAAAACGATAGACGCTGGCAAGCATGGTTAATAAAATTCGAATCAATGAAAAAAGAGTTACAAGGCAATCAACAACAAAAAGTTAGCTAATAAGAAAAAGGAGGATTTCACTTATATGAAGTCTACGAAAGTCGAAATTGACGTTACTGATAATAAAATTTATGTAGTTAAAAATGGTGAAGTTACGCCGCTAAATCCTCCAGCAACTGGATTTGGAGAACAAATTATTACGTGGCAGGGTGGAAAAGTTGATCGCATATCAACTACGGTCACAGAAAAAATTAAATAACTGGGGATACGATTATGAAGCAATTAACTATTGATGATGTGATAGGCAGTTTTTGCTACAAAGCTATAAGTACCAGTGAAAAATTTTTGAATCCAAGCTTTGAAGTACATTTTTACGATAAAGAAGAACGACAAAAAATGGATTGTTTTGATGCCAAAACTGAAATTGAAGCTTGGAATGCAGCTATAGAAGAGCACGGGAAAGAAATTCAGAAGATTATGATAACTCATTCGAATCGTACTAGAACAGAATTTTTAGCACTCGATTAGGAGGGAGAATGATGGCGGCTTTGAATCGATGGTTAACCGATGAAGAATATGCAAAGGCTTTATCTAATGGAATTAGTAGGAAGACGCTACATTATCGTGTTTATGAAGCGGAATGGGATCTAGAAGAAGCGTTAACAGCAACGCCGAGAAGCGTCAGACATAACAGGTTTGAGGGAGTGCACACGAAATGGCGTAGAATAGCTGAGGCGAATGGTATAAACGCTGCTACATTTTACAGTAGATTAAATAGTGGTTGGGGATATCAAGAGGCCTCTACGAAACCAGCTCTAAAAAGAAAAGGCTTGGGAAAAGTGTGGTTAGAACGGGCGAAGCCCAATGGAATTGGCTATAGCACGTTTATGACAAGAGTAATTACTAGAAAGTGGGATATAGAAAAGGCTGTAACAACACCAGTAATTAGAACTGGAAAAAATGCCTCAGTACGATTCAAGAAATCGATTGTGAGACACGGAAAGAATTAAAAAAGGAGCTGAAGATAATGAAGGAAGTAATCAAGGAATATATAAATCAATTGCAACAATCAGCGTTAGAAAATAGAAAGGAATCAGACAAAGCGTATGATTCTGGAGATTTAGGTTTATCAGGTTACTATCGTGGTCAATGGATCGCGAATGAGGGAACAGCAATTGCATTAGAGACTATCTTAAATCAGCATAGAGAAAAAATGTAGGTTCAGGTTTATTAAAGTAAGACAAAATTTGAATTTTATTAAGAAATGGGGCTGTGTGAAATGGAGAAAAAGATTGATTTAATCAAAGAGAAACTGTCTACTGGGAAATCTCGATTTGAGGGTGGAAAAACCTTAGTCGAGGTAAGCTTATCTGACTTAAATGAATTACTCAGTTTAGCTTATGACATAAATAATTATCGTTTAAATTGCGTGTGGAATTTAGATCAAGCATCAAAGGGGTGTAAAGAGTACGAAATACGCAATGAAAAATATCAGGAATCGTTAAATTTGATAAAAGGAATAACGAATGGAGTAGAAAATGCCATTGTTAAAGATGTGAACAGAATAGCGACTGAATCATTAACGTAACTAAACAAAAGCGTTATTTGGTCGGAAGGTAGGTGGTGCAGTGGGATATACGTTCATATTTTTATTAGGTTGGATTATCGGTCTAATGACAGGATTAGTAGAAAAAATAAATAGAAAAATTAAAGGGGAATGTAGAGTGCACAAATTAGTGATGATGGATGGAGAATTTGAAAACTATTCTTTAGATGAAGCACAGCAGAAGATGAATGATATGTTTCAGGTAGTAAAGATGATGAACGGAAAAGGCTGCACTATTAAATTTGAATTCTATGATTACAAAGATAAAAAGCCAGATGATCTATTTTTAGAAGGAGATGAAGAATGATGTGTACGTATTGGGAAAATGCAATTAAAGATTTTTTTGCAAAGCAAGAATGTGAATATCGAAAGAGAAATAGCAAATAAATCAAACAAAATAGTTATTTGGTATTAAAAACATATGTAATGACATGAATAACATGTCATCTTATTCAATAAAGAGATGTTTTATCTTTTTATTATCATCATAGTCTCCTGAAACATGTGCGCCTATAAATGGAGTGCCATACACTTTGTCTTTAGAAATTACAAAGTTAAATTTAGAATGGTTATCAATTGAACAAGTTATAAGATAATTATCATCAATTTCGTAAATATCTAGAAGGGTAGCTGCAAAGAACATGTTAATCATACCTTTCCTGATTGTGAATATAGAAATACTTTATTCTTTACGTAAGGTAAAGGCTTGTGCTAATAATGCAGTTTTATACAAAATTCTTATTTTAAAGAGAGTGAGGGAAAGAAATGAACACAGTAACAGTTAATATTCAAGCAACGATTATTAAAGGAGTATTAAAAGGAGTTTCTGGAAAAGTCGTAGGTTTTGATAGTGAGATGAATATGGTGAGTATTGAGGTTGATGAAGACACATTTATTGAAACTAAATCAGGAAATGTTAAGCAAAATTAGTACAAAATCTTTATTTTGAAAAAGGAGCTAAAAATCATGAAAGAACAAATTAAAAAGAATTTTACTTACCATCCGCCTAAAGAGGGACAAACAGAGAAGTTTGTAGATATTAGAAATGAAGCTTTACACTTCGCAAGCTTGATTGATGGATCATGCCCGAATAGTCGTGAAAAGTCATTAGCTTTAACGAAACTTGAAGAAGCTGTTTTTTGGGCTAATGCAAGCATTGCAAGGAATTAATTAAAACAAAATCGTTATTTAATTTCAAATCGAATAATATATGTAAAAATCCTAAGTGCAAAACTCCAAGTGCACTTAGGAAAACATTACTTCTAGCAAATTGTACATTACATCATATGCTTGTTTGATTAAAAGGTGAAAAGTTTCTAACAAAAACGTTATCTTGTGTGGAAGTGAGGTAAAGGTAATGGAATTGGTTTTTTGGATAATTATTGGTATTTTGTTTGGTCACATCGTGTGTATAAAGTTGGATTTAAAACGCTCAAAAGAACGTTTAGATACTTATAAGGAAATGCTGGATATACAAAACGAAAAAATTGATGACGTTTGGGAGTATGTTAAGAAACTTTAACCAAAACGCTATTTTATTAGAAAAGGAGAATATGAAATGAAAGATACTTGGAATGAGCAAGAGCGTTTAGAGATTGAAGCGGAACAAGAAATGATTGCACAGGCAGAACGTGAAAATTGGATGACTGCAAACAATATGTTTTATGAATATGAAGCTTAATGTTCGGAATTTGATTAATACTTGCAGCTGCTGTTTAAGGATAATGTTCGGTTTTTAATAAAAATTTCATTTTGTCATAAATAAAAAGGCGGCTGTTTCCGCAACCACCTTTTTATAAAACAGAGCCACTTTTTCATATATAACATATGGATGATTTCTGAAAAAAGTTATAGGATATAACCCTATTTTTATAACGAAATTGACGAGCTTAAGTTATAAGAACGGACTGGATATATTATATGAAATCTTGTCTAAAGTGTTCGCAAATAAAAGAGCAGCTAGCAAAATCTAACTGCTCGATACAGATAAGAAGTGAAGGAATACATGGACGGTTAAAAGAGTTCTGGCTTATCGCCCGTATATAGTATGTGTTTAATATTAAGGAATATTCGGATGTGTAAAAAATAAAAAAGAGCACCTACGAACAGTGCTCTTTCTTGGAGTGAATATAAATCATTTAGGCAGTCTCTATGAAGGTGTATTGAAAAGTGTTCAATACAAAGTATGTTACTTCATAAAGAAGGTGATGAAAAATGAAAAAAGCAGCTAGCAAAAGCTAACTGCTCGGCTCCGAATAAGGAATGCTATGTTAAAAATTGAACTACAACAAATGGGGCCTATGCCTATTATTAACGGATTATTGAGTTTTATACAAGGGAGAGAGGTAGGGGATTAACATGGAAATGCGCAAATTCATATTCTGTAAGTAATAAATTAATGACGGGATAGATGGAGAATGGATGATTCGATTAAGGAGATAGTTGGCGCTTGGTTTATTGCAATAGGGACAATTATTGCTGCGATTGGGAGTACACCTTTAAAAAGATTGAACAGCGAATTAAGAAAAGATTTGAACGTATGGGGGAATGTATTACAGGCAACGGGGAATGGTTTGGAAGCTGATGGACAAGGAGAAATATCCCTTGAATTGTTTGGGAACGAAATCCAATCAATTGGTAATGTAACGGTTCTAACAGGACTCATTATAGAATTTGAAGATGAAACACAAAAAAAATTAGTGATTGCAGGAAATTGGATACAAGCATTAGGTGGTGTTACATCAATAGGTGGGGAAATAGAGGATAGTTCCAATATAGATGAATCGTATAACATTGTCGGGAATGTGTTACAAGCGACTGGTAATTCATTACAGGCAATAGGCGGAATTGATGAATTGAAAGCTAGTCGGGATAAAGTGGAGGGAATTTCGGAAGGCGATGATGAGGATGGACAGCTTATAGTGATTACGGGGAGTTGGGTCCAAGCGGTCGGTTCAGTAGTTTCATTAATCGGTCAAATAAGAGAAGAAAGCCAAGAGATAGGAGGAAATATTTCATAGAGAACTTAATAAAATAATCCTTTGATAGGGAAAAGAAACTTATAAAATAGGTACAATTCACGTTTCGATTATTTTTGAATGTAATGGGTATCAAAAGGAGTAAAACGCTCAAAAATGAAAATGAGAGATGCTTGTATGAAAGGGATGAGGAAAATGGCAAATGCAAAGAAAAAGAAAGTAAGAAAAGCTATTGCTCGTCGTGCGACAGTCGTTGAGAAACACCAAGTTAACAAAGCTTGGAGAAATATCTTTGTTCAGGCTGGTATCATTAAATAAACGAAAAATAAATATCGTCCGGCTAGAAAACTAGAGGGCACCAATTCATTAAAGCAGCAAGTAAGGCTGTTTTAGGAATAGGTGTCCTTTTTATTTTGAAAAGGGAGATGTGGAAATGAAGGCACTAAAGGAGCAGCTACGTGAATGGAAAAAGCATTCCAAGCAAGGAAAGAAGAAAAACAATAAAAAACAAAAAGAGAAATTAAGTACTCGTGAAATTGAGAATTTAATGGGGATGCATAGACCTTGTTATGAACGAAGACGTGGAGCAATAAGACAAAAGTAATCTAAAAATAAAAAGGAGTGGTCTTACATGACTAAACAATTATCTTTCTTACCAAAAATTGATAGAACAGCGACACAAGAGGAATTAGAAGGTGTGTTGGAAAGCGTACGTATACATAGACAATTTGGGATGATGCGTAAAGAAATGAAAGTCACTCCTTCTTATGAAATACGTGAGCACGGTCCTACACATGCAGTTAGTAAGCCGTTAGAAGATGTTGCTATAGCAAATATTCAACAAAGTAAACGAGAAGAATGGCTAGAAAGAATGTCATTACGTATTGATCAATTTCTGAATCGATTAGGAAATGGACGTGCAGGAATTATCCAAAGGGATATCATTTATAAACGTTATTTAGAAGAAGAGGATGTATGTGATTACATGGTTTATAACGAGATTGGAATGTCAGAGCGTACTTATCGTCGTTGGAAGTCTAAAGCATTTTATAAGCTTGCTTTTGCACTTGGATTAGAAGTTTACGAGACAGAAGAGACTGGAGGTAATGAATAATGAATTTTGTTCAGCCAATACGTGATCCAGAAGAAATACAACAGCTAAAAGATTATTTTAAAGAAAAGAACTTGCGTAATTACATTCTCTTCATTATGGGAATCAATACAGGCTTGAGAATATCGGACATTTTGAAATTGAAGGTAGGAGATGTCAAAGGTAGTCATATATCTATGAGAGAAAAGAAAACCGGGAAACAGAAACGAATACAAATTACTGCAGCACTGAAAAGAGAACTTAAATGGTTTATTGAAGAAAGAGAAGATAATGAGTACTTATTGCAAAGTAGACAAGGAAAGAATCGTCCGATTGGTCGTAGCATGGCATATAAGATATTAAGTGGAGCAGCGGCAGAGTTTGGATTAGATGAAATAGGAACACATACACTGAGAAAGACGTACGGGTATCATATGTACATGCAAACGAAAAACATAGCATTACTTATGGAGATATTCAATCATTCGTCAGAGAAGGTCACGTTACGTTATATAGGTGTAAACCAAGATGCAATGGATAAAGCAATGACTAGATTTAAAATCTAAGCATTGCTTTTTCTTTTTAAATCTATACAGTTACTCATAAATTTCGTACTGTGTAACTCAAAAGAGAAAGTAGAATGAAATCAATGATAGCAAGGGATTTGGCGAAGGGGTCAGTTACACACAATACAAGATATGGGTAAGTGGCGGTATCAAGGAATTGCATGGTGTATATACATAAATATAAAATGTAAGGAGGAGGTAATTGTGGTTCATGTTAAATGAAGAACTATTAGAAGTAATAATTAGATATAAAAGGAATACTGGAAGGAATCCTAATATGTTAAAGCTAAATCCAACTTATTTTAGAAGTATTTTAGAAGAATTGAATTATCCAGAATGGATTATTAAAAAGAAGATGACAGAAATGAAAAAAAGCATCTTTGGTGTACCAGTGGAATTAACAAATGAGGTAAAAAAATTCGAAATATAAAAAGTTGGCAGAGTCGTGACCGCTTTTTGGCAGGAAATGTATCGGCTATTTTGGAATTATCGTGTTATATTTGTATTGTGAGAAGTGGCGGAAAACACAACTCATAAAATTTCTTTATAATATATGTTGTTTAAACGGTTTCATAATAACGGCACATAAAATCCGAAACCAGCAGATGGTACTGATTGAATGGTACCGTTATTAAGGAGAGCTTTTGCTCTTCTTTGAGCTAACAACATCCTAGGTAGACAGAATGAGGAGAACCTGATAAGTTTTCCAAGAGTGTCTGTCGTGGTTGTTAGCTGAGAGAAGAATAAAACTTCACATACCGTAATTAAAAGTGAATAGTAAATGATGAAAAAGCATCCATATGGGTGCTTTTTATTTTGGAGGAGGATGAAAGATGGAAAAGCAAATAATTAAACCAGCCTCAATAAAAACAGAGGCTGGCATGTATGAACTTAGAGAAAAAACTAAAATTAAGTTTAAGCATACTAGTTCAGATGGACATGTATGTATAAGAGAATTACATGATTTAAATCATCTTTACTGTAGTATGTGTGGGACACTAATTAAGTTTAAAGAAACAGGAATAAAATTTTAGTTTGTCACTTTAATTAATAGGACATCATACCATGATGGCTTATAGGTAGAGTCTTTATCGTAGTTTTCTAAAATTGAATTGAATAGCTCTAAAACTTTCATGCCTTCTTCTAGAATCTCGGAAGCTAGTTGGTAATCTTCATTTTGTTTCATTTCTCTATAAGCATTTCCGATTATTATGGATTGAACATTAGATTTATGGTTAGCGTATTCTACTTCAATACGCTTTTTTCTATATTTAATCCACTCTTGTGGGTCGGAAGCTTCTAAAGATATTAAATCTTGGTATTCTAATTCTGAATCGATTAGCCTGAGCACGAATCCTCTAACAGAAGGGAATTTAAATTGATTTTCAATATCAAAGTGTGAAAGTAATTCTTCTCTTTCTCTATGCATAATAACACCTCCTTTTTGCTTATTTAATTCGACACAAAATAAGAATTTCCTACAAAAAATCAATATTTAAGGAGAGAGCGTAAATGAAACTAAATAAACAAGAACAAGCGGTTGCAATTGGTACATTCATTTCAATGTTAGGACAGGAACTTGTGAATGAGCACATTGATAAACGGAAATTAGAAAGTGTACTTCCTATCTTTAATGAAATGCAAGATAATACAACACCAAAGCAAAAGAGAGAAGCGATGATCAGTTTGCTTGGTAAAGCGGTAGATGAATTATTAGAAAAATAGCCATAAAAAAGGGAAAAGCAACTCGCTTTGGGGTGCGAATCACTTTTCCTGATGGCAATGTTAACTTTATTATAACAACTTGTATTTATTTGGTAAATATATAATTGGAATATTCTTTCTAAAGGAGTGAGGATAGATGCAAGTCTACTGTTGTAGCTGCAATAAAGATTACGATATGCAACCACAAGTAGCACAGCTTCCTAACCGTATTGAGAAGTGTTACTTCACATGTCCTCATTGTGACCAGGAACATGTAGCTGCATATGTGAACGATAAGATTCGTAAGCATCAAGCAGACATTGCAAAGTGTCAGGAACGGATTAATAAAAAGAATCTGGCCATAGAGGATGAAATGAAACGGTTGAGGAAGAGGATGGAAGGAACTAAGTAAAGGAGTGAAGTTAAATGGTAATGAAGAAAGCTGAACTTATACAAAAGAAAATAAAAGAAGGGAAGCTAAGTGTCAACGAAGCGAGACTGCTATTAGACTTGGAACCTATTGAGATTTTATTGAAAGTTGCATGCGAACAAAGGACGAATGCTATGTTAGAGGGTTGTAAACAAATGAATGTTGTAAAAGATGAGAACGAACCTTTATTACAAATTGTACTCTCAGATATAGATTCAGTGCCATTAGTTCACTACAAAGGTAAACAGATTGATAGAAGGTTACGGGTGGCATTTGATTGGGAATCACAATCGATTGATAAGATTAATCAGACATATATTCATATTGAACATGTACCTGCTGACAACAAGCGCTGTAATACTGAAGTGATACAACATAATCATCCTATTAAGAATAGTGGAAACGAATGATTGATGTTGACATTCAAGAACACATTAAAGATATCGATGTAACTTTAAAGTTATTAAGGAGAGATCGCTTGGATAGAACGGATTCATATTGTTCGTTAATGCAAGCAAAGTCCATAGCATTGTTGGCATTATCTTCAAACAACTCATTAAGAAAAGAAATAGCTAAAGGTGATGAACATGTTACTAAAGATATGTAGATGTGGTAAGACAGTACCAATGGAGCAAGGTATGTGTGAAGAGTGTGCTGTGGTTGCTGAAGAAAGAAGGAAGCAACGACACAAAGATTACAAGGCGAAGCGAACGGATACAGACAACCAGAAGTTCTATAACTCAAAGCCTTGGCGGGTAACAAGAGCAAGGATAAAGGATAGAGACAATGGGTTGTGTCAACTGTGTTGGAGTGAGAACAAAGTTAAACCAATGAACACAGTACATCATATTATTCCTTTAGAAGAGAATGATCGATTATCTTTAGTAAGAAGTAATTTGATTTCGTTATGTGAGAAATGCCACCAGAAAGTTCATAAGCTGTATGACGTTAGAACGGAAAAGTTCAATATACAGAAGAAGTTAAGAAGTTTAATAGGGTAGGGGGATATCAAAAACTTTTTAAGGAGGGCGACGAGTCGCCGGGTGGTCTTTTTTTTCGCGAAAACTCCCTAAATGAAAATTCCGAAAGGAGGAAGGTGGATGGCTAGACCGAGAGAACCTGTGGATTTAGTTGTACTCAAGGGAAAAAAACATTTAACAAAAGCTGAAATTGAAAATCGTAAATCAAAAGAAATCAAGGCGCCTAGTGATAAAATCAGGGCGCCTTCTTATTTACCAAAAGATTTGAGAAGAGACTTTAAAAAAATATCCGATGAACTAATCAGGATTGAAATCATGTCCAATCTTGATGTTGATGCTTTAGCAAGATTTTTAATAGCAAGGAAAATGTATGTAGAAATTACAAATGTTATGCTTGAGCTTAGTCCGTTAGAAGAAGTGGTGGATGTAAAAAAGGATCAGGAAGGTAACATTATATCTGAGAATAGGTATACCATATCTAACGGCGTGTATTCAGACTTACTTATAAATCAAGACAAACTCTTTAAACAATGTAGACAAGCTTCCAGCGATTTAGGTTTAACAATTACATCAAGATGCAGATTAGTAGTTCCAAAACAGAACGATGAAAAGCCTCAAAATAAATTTAATAAGTTTATGTAGGTAAGTTATATGAATAGGGTCACACAGTATGCTCTTGATGTATTAGAAGGTCGAGAAATTGCAGGGAAGTACGTTAAGTTAGCTTGCCAAAGGCACTCAGATGATTTGGAAAAAAGTAAGTTGGCGCCGTTCGTCTATTATTTTGATGAGGAAAAGGCAGATCGGTTACTTGAGTATGCTGAAACTTTAATGATAGGTGAAGGAGAAGAAGTAGAACCACTTACTTTAGCATCATTCCAAGCATTTATTTTTGGATCATTACATGGTTGGGTTCATAAAGAAACGGGTTATCGTAGATTTAGAAGTAGTTATGTTCAAGTGGGCAGACAAAATGGTAAATCTATGATGAATGGTGTATTAGGGACATATTATAGTAATTTTGATGGCTATAATTATGCGCAAGTATACTGTACAGCTACAAAACAAGATCAAGCAAACATAGTTCTCAAAGAAATGATTAAGTTCATTGAAACAGATGAAGATTTAAGTGAGTGTTTCAAGGTGAAAGAATATAAGAATACCATTGAAGCACTTGTAACAAATGGAGTTGTCCGTGCTCTGGGAAGAGATACGGAGAGTATAGATGGATTTCGTGCTTACCTTGGCATCGTGGATGAATACCATAAACACCCTACAAATCAAATGTATAAATTATTGGAGGGTGGAACAACCAAATTAAAAGAATGCTTAATATCAGTTATCACAACAGCAGGATTTGATTTAAATAGTCCTTGCTACGAGTTGTATGAAGATTGTTGTAGACTTCTTGAAGGTGTATATGAAGACGATAAACAGTTTGTATATATTGCTCAATTAGATAAAGATGATGATATTTGGGATTCAAGTAATTGGATAAAAGCTAATCCTTTAGTAGCAAGAGATGAAGAAGGAATAGAAACACTTTTAACTATGGCAAGTGCAGCAAAACGTAGGGGCGGAAGTGAACTTCGCAATTTCCTTACAAAGCACTTAAATATTTGGGTACAATTCACAGACAATCAATATATGAACATGGAACATTGGAAAAAATGTGCTTCAGATTTAGATTTAGAGGATTTTAGAGGGAAAGAGTGTTATTTAGGCCTGGATTTATCTAGCGGTGGTGATTTAACGAGTTTAGGGGCAGTATTCCCATATTCAAAAGAAGAAGTGAAAAATTATTTCATACATTCTCATAGTTTTATCCCTAAAAATCGGGTAACAGAACATATAGAGACTGATAAAGCTCCTTATGACATCTGGATTAGAGATGGGTTATTAACTGTTACAGAGACATTAGGGGGTATTAAAACAGATTATAAATATATAATCGCCTATATAAAAAGAATTGTAGAAGAGTACGAGTTAATTGTAAATATAATAGCATACGATCCCCACAATGCAGATGCCTTTTTGAGTGATCTTGAAGAGCTTGGATATAACAGTATCATGATTGTCCAATCAGCAAAGAATTTAAATGATGCTACAGTCGATTTCAGACTAGAGGTTGAGGCTAAAAACATTCAATATAATCGAAAAAATAAATTGTTAACATGGAGTATAGCAAATGCAAAGACAGTATCTAATAGTTTCGGTGAAATCAAGATCGATAAACACTTAAAAGAGAAAAGAATTGATCCAATTGATGCGGTTATTGATGCATATAAGATGGCAATGAAGGGTGAAGTAGGATTGAAACTAAGCCAATATGTTACGGATGAGAATCTAGATAAACTTGGTTGGTAAAGGAGGTGAGTGAATGTGGGAATGGCTCAATAAATTAAAACCTAAGAAGGTTCAAAACTCAGTATCACTTGATTCGGACGAGTTTTTAAAGATGTTAGGTATTGATATAGGTAGTGTAAATAAAAATAAATTAAGTGAAATCACATATTTTACCTGTTTAAGGCTTTTATCTGAAAGTATTGGGAAATTACCTTTAAAATTATATAGAGATACAAATAACGGTCTTGAAAAAGCAACAGATCACAATTTGTATACACTTTTAAAAATGCGGCCTAATCCATATATGACTTCAAGTACATTTTGGTCTACAGTAGAAGCAAATAAAAATCATTATGGAAATGCGTATGTCTATGTTAATACGGAGAGGGATAAAGTAAAAGATTTGTGGATTCTTCCTAGCGAACACGTACAGATTTGGATTGATAATGCAGGTATATTCCAAAGGGAAAATGCGATTTGGTATATATGGGGAGATAATAAATCTGGTAAACAATATAGGTTTCGATATGATCAGGTTATGCATTTTAAAACTTCATTATCTTTAGATGGTATATCTGGCCTAGCAGTAAAAGACATATTGAAAGTCTCAATTGAGAACATACAAAGTGGAGCTTTATATCTCAAAAACTATTTTTCAAATGGTTTAATGGGAAAGGCAGTTGTCCAGTATACTGGTGATTTGGATCATGACAAAGCAAAGAAAATGGCAGCAAAAATTGAAGAATTTAGTAATGGTTTGAAAAATGCAGGAAGAATTGTTCCGCTACCATTAGGTTTTCAACTCACTCCATTAAATGTGAACATGGCAGATGCTCAATTCTTAGAGATAAACAAATATACAGCACTACAGGTTGCTGGGGCATTTGGTATAAAACCTGCACAAGTAAATAATTATGACAAGGGTAACTATGCAAATGTTGAAACGCAACAGCGTTCCTTTTACGTAGATACCCTTTTATATATTTTGAAAAATTACGAGGAAGAAATGAGTTATAAGCTGCTTCTTAGTGATGAATTTCAAAATGGATATTGCTTTAAATTTAATGTGAATGGTATTTTACGTGCTGATTTCGCAATACAGATGGAAGGCTTATCAAAGGGTGTAAACAATGCTATTTATACTCCAAATGAGGCAAGAGAATTTGTAGATTTGCCGCGTAAAGATGGTGGAGATTCATTAATGTGTAATGGAAACTATGTTCCATTAGTATCAGTTGAGAAAGGAGGTGATGGAAGTGGATTGGCTACAGATTAAAAATCAAGCTGAAGATACTGCTTCTCTTTATTTTTATGGTGATATCGTTTCTTCTTGGTGGGGGGCTTGGGATGATGAGGACCAATATCCTGAGAACGTAAGAAATATCCTTGATGGTGTAAAAGGGAAAGACTTAAACATCTATATAAATAGCGGTGGAGGCTCTGTTTTTGCAGGAATGGCTATTTATAATATGATTAAACGTCACGAGGGGCATAAAACGGTTCATATTGATGGGCTTGGAGGTTCAATCGCTTCTGTAATTGCATTTGCTGGGGATAAGTTGATCATTCCTTCTAATGCATACTTAATGATTCATAAACCGTGGAATGGTATATATGGAAATTCTAATGACTTTAGAAAGATGGCCGATGACTTAGATGCAATAGAGGAAGGGATCATCAATGTTTATAAGGATAATCTAAAAGAAGGCGTAGACATCGAAGTAATAAGAGAAATGGTGCAAAACGAGACGTGGCTAAACGGTTTTAAAGCAAGTGAATATTTTAACGTTGAGGTGGCAGAAGAAAATACTGCGGTTGCATGTACAAGTAATCTGTTTAAGGAATACAGGAATACCCCAAAGGCTTTCAAAGAGCCAAGAAGAGAACCGATGCAAAAAAGTGAAGAAGAAAAAATTAATAATTTGATGAGAGAGATAGATTTAATCTAACTCTTTTTTTATTGCTCAATTTTAAGGAGGAAGAAAGATGCCAAAAGAATTAAGAGAGTTATTGAATAAGATTCAGAACAAAAAGGCAGCAGCAAGAGAGTTATTGGCTCAAAAAAAGCTTGAGGAAGCAGAGCAACTTACAAATGAAATTAAGGATTTGCAGAAGGAATTTGATATTGCATCTGCTCTTTATGAAGATGAAAAAAACAATATTCCAACAGACCCTATTCCACAACCTCAAAATAATACAGTAAAACCTGCTGATGCATTTGTTAATGCAATGAAAGCGGCTGTAGGGAAACATAAACTTACAGATGACGAAAAGGAAGTATTAAATGCAACTACAATGACAGAAGGTGTTCCATCCGATGGTGGTTTAACAGTACCAAAGGATATTCGAACAGCTATCAAGGAATTACGTCGTAGTGCTCCAGATGCACTTGAGAATTATGTAAATGTAGAATCTGTATCTACTCTTACTGGTTCTCGTGTTATTGAAGTGGAAGCTGACTACATTCCTTTCGATAATATTGATGAAGCGGCAGACTTTCCAGAAATGGAATCACCAAAATTTGAAGATATTCAATTTGCTGTAAAGAAAAAAGGTGGAATTTTAAAATTCTCTAAAGAATTACTCGCAGATACAGCAGAAAATATTCAAGGATATGTTAGGAAATGGACAGGAAAAAAATCAAAAGCAACTCGTAATGCTCTGATATTAAAAGCAATAAATGATAATTTCGGTACAACAAAGGTTCCGGTTAGTAAGGTAGATGATTTAAAGGACATTTTCAATGTTAAATTGGATACTGCGTTTGAAACAACGGCAATTGCCATCATGAATCAAGATGCTTTTAATTATTTAGATAAACTGAAAGATTCAGATGGTAAGTACATTTTACAACCAGATCCAACAATGGCGACGAAGAAACTGTTATTTGGCAAGTATCCAATTGTTGTATTAAGTAATAAGACGCTAAAAACAGATAGTAAAACAAAGAAAGTACCGATGTATTTTGGTGATTTAAAAGAAGCGATAACTGTTTTTGATAGAGAAGCATTATTTATTGAATTCTCTGAGCAAGCATTAGATTTATGGGGGAAAGATTTAGTTGGTATGAAAGTTAGAGAGCGCTTAGATGTTAAACCAGTTGATAAAAAAGCGTTAGTAGTGGGAGAGCTTATATTAGCAGAACAAACACAAGCATAAGAGGGGACATCCCCTCTTTTTTAGGAGGGGTTTCATGTTAATAGATTTAAAGTTGGCAAAAAAATGGCTGAGATTAGAAGAAGAGGATACAGAAGAAGATGATATCTTAGAGCTTTTAATTGATAATGCCGAGATATATGTAAAAGGATCTGTAGGTAAGCATTACAATGCTACTGAGGATAACCGAAAACAAGCGCAAAAAATCGCATTAGTTTTAATCACAAATTGGTATGAAAATCGTGATTTTTCTGGTCAAGTAGATGAAAAAGTACGATATACCATTAAGAGTATGGTATTGCAACTTCAATTAAGCGAGGAAACAGCATGAATCCAGGAAAAAGAGATAAAAGAATTATGATCGAACATAAAACTGAAAGGAAAGACGATGAGGGAAACGCGCTACCAGCAGGATGGGAAGTCTTTTCTAAAGCGTGGGCGAAGGCTGAAACTCCCGTAGGTTCAGGGTTTAATTCTGAAGTTTTTAAGGGAAATGCAGAATTTGTTATTAAGTTAATAAATTTTACAATTCCGTACAGAAAAGGTGTTCATTCTGATATGCGCGTGAAATATAAAGGGAAGCTTTTTCAAATTAAATCAGTGATCGATATTGATGAAAAACACAAAGATATGTGTTTAATCTGTGAGGAGCGATCTAATTGGCAGAATTAGAGGTCTTCGGTATAGAAGAATGGATTCGTGAATTAGAAAATTTAGGACAGGATGTCCCCAAAATTACAAAAGAATCATTAAAAGCTGGTGCAAGGGTATTTAAAGAAAAGTTGGAATTTAATTCTCCAGTTGGCCCCGAACCTAATAAACCAACGCTAAAACAATCGTGGTGGGATGGTAAACACGCAAAGAACGCTATTGAAGAAGGAAAGGTTGTAAAAAAAGGTGGTTCTTATTTCATTGAAGTTGGATGGGATAAAGCGGATCGCTCTCCTCACTTTTATATGAAGTTTCAAAACTGGGGGACTAGTAAAAATCCAAATCCACCACATAAAGGTTTTGCAGAAAAGACTTTAATTCAAAGTGAAAAAGAGGTCTTGAAAGTTATGGAAATAGAATTTATGCGTAGAGTGACAGGCCGATGAAAAATTTTAATAAGGAAATATTTGATGTTTTACGTACAGATGTAGTTATTAAATCTGAGTTAGGTGGAGAATTCATATATCAATTTGTCAAAGGAAATGACAAAACAGATATATGGATTACATTTTCAGAGTTAAATAGTTCTCCTGGGCTATATGCAGAGAATGAGGAAAAAACCACTAACGTTATGTATCAGGTTGATATATGGTCAATGGCACCAATCAAAACACAATTAAAAAGTGCAGTTCAGGCAGCTATGAAAAAACTGTCTTTTCAGCGTTTAAGCACGTATCCAGATTATGAAATGGATACAAAAATTTATCGATATGGTTTTCGTTTTGTAACGGAAATTATTAATTAAGGAGGAAAATGAAATATGGCAATGACAATAGATTTTAGAGATTTACATTATGCGGTTTTAAATGAAACATCAGATGGTAAATTTAATTATTCTGCACCAAAACGAATCGGTAAAACAGTTAGTGGTAAAGCATCACCTAAAGCGGAATCAGTAACTTTTTATGCTGAAGGTGGACCAGCAGCAACAGCTAGTGCATTTGGCGGAACAGAAATTGAATTAGAAGTTGATACATTACCTTTATCTGTTTATGCCGAATTGTTAGGTAAAAAGGTTGTAAAAGGTCAAGTTGTAGACAATACAAGTGATGTTCCTCCTTATGTAGCATTGCTATATCGTTTACCATACGACAACGGAAAAAATCTATATGTATGTTATTACAAAATGAAGTTTGAACTTCCAAGTGATGAACATAAAACAGCAGAAGACAAACCAACATTCCAAAGCGCAAAAATTAAAGGTAAGGCGATTCAACGTTCGGACGGTAACTGGAGACATCGATTAGATGAAGAGGAAGAAGGACACGATGCAGCAGTTGCAGCGAAGTGGTTTAAAGAAGTACCAGCTCCACCAATAGAAACGGCCCCACCAAGTGGGAAGTAATTAAGAAAAGGGATGGCGAAATGCCGTCCCTATTTTTATTAAGGAGGAAACAGATTATGAAAATCACATTACAAAATGCAGAAGGTAAAAAAGATTTCTATTTACCACAATTTATCCCAGGTTCAGCTACTTTTGAAGCGTCAACATTAGCTGATGAATTACAAGCGGAGTTAGTACCAAAAGAAACAATTGAAAGAGCCGCTAATTTTGTTGCCAGTGTGTACGGAAATCAATTTACAGCACAGGAATTTGTGGATGGCACTCATGTCTGGTTTTTAAGTCTTACTATTCATTCGGTTTGTTTAACGATTATGGGACGCTTAAATGATGCGATTAAGGTAATGGAAACGGTAGAAGATGCGAAAAAAAAGTTAATGGCACAACTAGAAATGAAACCGACGGAGGAAAAATCAAATATAGCGAAGCTGTAATTGATATCTATAACATATTGATGGATGCAGGTATGACACAAAATCAAATCAATGAAATGGATATTGCGTTTTACTTTACCTGTTTAGCGAGAAAACAAAAAGCAAATCGAGTGACAACAGCAGATAAAGTACCAATGTGGTTGTAAAGGTAGGTGAGAATTTGAATGGCACTAGGAGATAATACAATTGGTGGTCGTGTCCGTTTGGATACAGATCAATTCGAAAATGGGATTGCGGGCATTAATAGAAGTCTGAAAAGAATAGATGCTGAATTTCGTAACACGTCTGAGCAGTTACGTGGCGTTGGTTCTGAGATGGATCAATTGCAAAATAAGTCAAACCATCTAAATCAAAAGATTGAAGCGCAAACGCAAAAAATGAAGCATTATGAGCAAGCTTTGAGGACTTCGCAACAAAAACAACAAGAAATGCGCCAAAAATGTGAGCAGTTAGCTACATCTATGCAACAATTAGAACAAGAGATACAGCAAAGTACTCAGGCATACGGGAAAAATGCTCAAGAAACAAAAGATTTGCAAGCTCAATATAATCAATTACAGCAAGAATACAAGCAAGGCACACAAGCTTTACAAAGATTAACCGCTCAAGTTTCTAGAAATGATACAGCATTTAATAATGCTTCAGCAGCTTTACATCGTTATCGTAATGAGCTTGGTGATACGGAAGAAAGAATAGAGCAATTGGGTAACGTTTCTGGAAGATTACGCGAGCGTATGAACGAAGTTGGAAGCACAATGCAAGAAACTGGTACTAAAGTAAGCCAAGGATTTGGTGCAGCAGCAGTTGGTGTGGCGGCTGGTGTTGGAGCTTTAGTTGTAAATGCAAGCCAATTTGAAGAAGCGAACAAGAAGGTACAGTCTGGTTTAGGATTAACTAGGGAAGAGAGTTTAAAAGTTAGCGCCGTAGCCAAAGAAGTATGGCGCGAAGGTTATGGGGAAGATTTAGCTAGTGTCAGTGATTCTTTAGTTAAAGTAAAGCGCAATATTAAGGATATTAATGATGATGATACTTTAAAACAAGTAACTCGTGATAGTGAAATCTTAGCGGAAACAATGGAATCAGATGTAAACGAGGTAACTCGTGGTGCAGCCCAATTAATGGGACGCTTTGGTTTGTCTGGCCAACAAGCATTTGATTTATTAGCACAAGGTTCTGTAAAGGGTTTAAACTACTCAAATGAGCTATTTGATAATTTAAGTGAGTATGGTCCTTTGTTCCACGAAATGGGATTTAGCGCTGATGAAATGTTCACAATTCTCATTAACGGTTCGAAAAATGGCGCATATAACTTGGATTATGTGAATGACGTTGTAAAAGAATTTGGTATTCGTGTAAAAGATGGTAGTAAGTCCACAACAGAAGCAATGGGTCAAATGAGTAAAGAAACGCAAAAAGTTTGGAAAGCGATGCTAGAGGGAAAAGCGACTTCCAAAGATGTTTTTAATGCTGTTTTAAATGAGTTACGAACAACGGATGATCAAATTAAAGTGAATCAGTTAGGCGTTGCACTTTTCGGAGTGAAATGGGAAGACCTAGAAGCTACTACTATGTTATCTCTAAACAATATGGAAACTGGTTTAGGAAACTATAGTGGTGCAATGAATAAAATGGTTGACGGTTACGACACAAGCGCAAAGCAATGGAAATCTGTAACTAGAGAACTACAAATTGCTCTAGAACCACTTGGTAAGGTGATTTTAGATATCGCTAAACAAGCGATTCCTGAATTGAAAGAATCTGTGAAGGGTGTCGCTGATTGGTTCAACGGGTTAGATGATAGCTCTAAAAAAGTATATGGGACAGCATTATTACTAGCTCCGGCAGTTATGGGAGTAGTTAGTGCACTTGGGTTCCTTTCTTTTGGTATTGGTGCAATTATAGCGAATCCAATTGTCGCAACAATTGGTGGAGTTGTAATTGGACTTGGTGCATTAGGTTTTGCTTTCGTAGATGCTGGGAAAAAGGCACAAAAAGCAGAAGAGGACAGTAGGCGCTTTGGTGATGGTGTAAGTGAAGGTACGAAAAAAGCTCTTGAAGGATATGTGAATTTAAAAGAGCAGGCTTTTAAAACATTAGATGAAATACCAACAATGACAGGGGAAAAGGCTAAAGAGGCTGTGCAACGAGCACATGACGAATTTGGTAAGTTAGCAGACGAAGCAATCCAAGCGATCAATAAAGATAGAGGCAAGTTACAAGCTCATTTAGATAGTTGGTTTGCTGGTGAAACTGATTCCGCAGTATTAAGAGCAAAAGATAAAATTGTTAACGATCAAATGGAAGTATTTAAGGCACAAGAAGAAGCAGTTATTAAGGCAAATGAGAAAATTCAAAGCTTACTTACACAATATAATGGACAAATATATAAGATGACTGCTGCTGATAAGTCAGTATTTCTTACAGCTTTAAAAGCTATTGATGCAGAGGTTGGAAAAGCAGCTTCAAAAAATGTGGATGAGATTCAAAAAATAGGTAAAGCAATGGATAATTTCAACAAAAATACTTCTGTTGAGACAATCCAAGGTAAAGTAAAAGAGCTAGGTTCAGAGTATACGAAATTAACAAATGAATTAGATAAAGCAAGACAAAAAGAAATAGAGTTTGCGAAAAGCAAAATAGCTGATACTAAAGGGCAAGAAATTGCGATAGCTCAAATTAACAAAAAATACTCTGAGCAATCTGTATTGATAACAAAAGGGTATGAGCAACAACTTCAACAAGCGCAAAAAGTGTTAGAATCCAAAGGTGTTGAGATGGATTTAACAACAGGTATTACGAAGGCTGAAACTGAGAAAATTAAAATTCAGGGCCGAGGATTCGGAGAGTACGTTAAGAATTCCGAAATCATTGAAAGCAAAAATGAGAATCTATTCAAGCGACTTCAAGATAGAGCTTCAAAAGAAGCTGATCTGAGAAAGAAAAGTGCTGATGAAGTAAAAACATATGGAGAGTCATTAATTGCAAATTCCAATATCGTTTATGATAATCTTTTTCAGTCAACTCGTGAAAAATCTATTGAAGTTGCAAATGATATTGCGAAAACATTTGAAGATGGAAGTAAAACGATTGATTTAGGAGAGCAAGGTTGGGTTGCAGTAGAAGAGTTTGTTGATGGAATTAAATCTGGTAAGTATAAGGTTCAAGATGTAGCAATTGCAATTATAAATACTATGCGGTCAGAAATGGGTAATAAACCATTGACACCGGAAGGTATTAAAGTTATGACTTCATTTACCGATGGTTTTAAACAGATGAATATTGGGGAGGTCGCATCTAAGTTAAACTTAGATTTAAAGAAAAACCTTGATATAGATTTAGGACCACTTGGGAAAATGAAGACTACACAATTTGTAAATGGATTACACGAGGGCACAGTAGGTATTGACGCTGTGTTTATTTTTTTTCAACAACAGTTATCTAAATTAACAGCAGCAGATTTAGCAAAAGACGGCAATCGTATAATGGCTACGTTGAAAAATGGTATGGAAACAGGGTTTATTAATGTACAAGACGTTCTCAATACATTGGGAGTTAATATTGAAGATAAGACGAAGTACAACTTAGGGCCGAATGGAGAAGTGACAATTGCGTCTCTTGTTCAAGGCTTACAAAATGGGAAATTTAATATAGATCAGGCGCTCGAAGTTATTAGACAAATGGTTGTACAAAAAACGAATATTGATGCAACCGCGCAAGGAGCTGCCATTCCGCAAACATCAGCAGATGGAATTCGTCAAAATAGTGGCCAACCTGTGCAAGCTGCCCAGGAAATCAAGCAATCTATAGAGCAGACACTTGGCTCTACAACAGACGGAAATGGTGGAGCATCTTCCACTATATTAATGAATCGGATTATGGCCCAAAATAAGCCTAGTATTATCGGAGAAGCTACGAGTATTAAACAAGGTGTAGAACAACAATTAGGAAGCACAACTGATAATAATGGTGGTAATAACTCAACTTCTATGATGTTCAATAACATTATGAATAATAAGGGTAATGTGAATGGAGCGGCATTAGGGGTAAAACAAAGTGTAGAAGGAACATTAGGAAGCACGACTGACGGTAATGGTGGAGCATTATTGACTAATCTCATGCAGAATAAGATTCTCGGTAACAAAGGGAATGTTGTAGGTGCGGCCACTAACGTAAAACAAGGTGTTGAAGGTACTCTAGGTAGTGCAACTGATGGAGGGGGCGGAGATAAAGCTGGTAATAAGTTTGTTAACGATTTAGGATCAAAACGTGGAGCGGCACAAGGGAGTGGAGCGAATGTTGCTGGTGGAGGTTTGAATGGACTTGGGTCCATTATTGCCAATTCCGTGGGGCTTGCATTCGCACAAGGTTTCGCAATTGGTATGGATGGGGCTTTTAACCAAGTGAGGGCGAAGGCAGCATCGTTAGCCAGTACAGCATTTAACGCGTTAACTGCTACGCTTAATGTAAACTCACCATCTAAGCTTACAAGGGATAAAGGTGGTATGCCATTCGGTGAAGGTTTTGCATTAGGTATTCAAAAGTCGGCTCCTATGGCTGAAAAAGAAAGTAAAGAAATGGGTAACAAAGCAAATGCAGCTCTGGTAAATGAATTGAAATTAAATAGTGAATCCAATAAGTTGAGATTCTCTGGTGTTCGTATGGCACAGGGAATTGCGATAGGTATTAAAAGCCAATATTCTGTTGTACGAGATGCATTGCAAGATACAGTAACAGGAGCTATGGATAGTATTCGTTCTATAAAACCAGAAGAAATATTTAGTTTCCAAGGTGATGATCCATTAACAAAGTATTTTAATGCGATCTTTGTCGATGGAGATTGGCAAAACGATTGGATTACACATATTCCAGAAAATATGCGTGATATGGTAAGAGAAATTGGACGTCAAATGGAACGGTTCGAGGGACTTTCAAGTCAAGATGTGGGGAGTCTTTCCAGATGGAGAGAAGTGTTATCTGATAATCCTAATGTTATTCAATATAGACCTGACAATGATAATCCGGATAAGCAACCATATACAAAGTCAGGACCAACATATATAGAAATTCCCGTCATACTGGAAGGAAGGGAAATAGCACGTGTGAGCCATCCGTATGTAACTGAATATCAAAATAGAGCACAAGCAAGAAACTCAATCTTTTAGATTTGGGTTTCTTTTCTTTTGTATAAAAGGAGAGAGACGATGAGTTCCTTTGAATTTAATGGAGAACGAAAAAGTTATATTCATATTGAAAGAGGGTGGAATCCTCCAACATGGGCACCTTTAAGGAGGAATTTTCTGAAAACCCCCGGATATCCGGGCGCAAGGTTATTAAGTACAGATACCGAAACCCGTCCTCTCCCTGTACCTGTGGGGATTATTGTTCCAAATGGGACGAATTTGGAAACGTTAAAAGAAGAAATAGCGGATTGGCTTATTACTGAAAATCCAGCAGAACTGATTTTTGATGTAATGCCTGATAGAACATATATGGCAGTTATAGATGAAGATTTTGATATTGATAAATTTGTGGATATCGGACAAGGCACTTTGAAATTTATTTGTCCAATGCCGTATAAGTTAGGAAATGAGCAAACGGTTGATTTTAAAAATGATGGCCGAGGGTTAATTGCTAATGTTAAAAACAAAGGCTCTGTGCATTCAAATCCGATTATTGAAATTGATATTAAAAAACCAAACACTTTTTTAGATGTATGGTTTGAAGATAAATATTCAAAGGAACCAGATTATTTCCGTATTGGAGTGCCATTAAAAATGGAACAATTGCCTTTAGAAAGAAATCAACGTCTTATATGGGATGATATGTCCACTACTGTAGGGTGGAGTAAGGTTAGTTCTATGGAAGATGGTAATCCAGTTGGTGAAATGAAAACAGATAGTTACCAATTCTATTGTTCGGACTATGGTTCGAGTAATGGATGGCATGGCGCATCTGTTAAAAAGAGTATTCCTGGTGGGCCAGTACAAGATTTTATTATGCAAGCCCACGTTACATGTAAAAGTAAAAAGATCAATGAAATGGGACGAGTTGAGATAGCGATACTCGATGAAAACAGCAAAGTTCTTTCAAAAATTGCCATGAATGACCTCTATTGGCAAGCTGAACAAAATTTTGGAACGATGGTAATTGGATATGACAATAAGCCTGGAAAAACAGGTTTGATTTATGAGAGTGGTGATTATCCGAATACATGGAATCAGTATTATGGTAGGTTGTGGATCGCTAGAACCGGTAATGATTGGGAGGCTTATATTTCAAAATTTCTTCCTGGAACAGAAAAGGATGATTCAGAACGCTTTGCAAGATGGACCGATAAAGACAATAAACATATGGAAAAAGCAGCTCAAATACAGATTAGTATCATGCAGTGGCAAGATGTTCCGCCAGTAGAAGCGATGTCAGTTTCTGATTTGAAATTTTGGAAAGTGAATTTAAATAATCAAAATACACCGCCTTATATATTCGATGTTGGTGACAAAGTCGTGATTGATACAGAAAGCAGTCATGTCAGTATTGAAGGGAAAAATGCTATTAACATAAAAGATATTTTTAGTAATTTTCCTGTTATCAATAAAGGTACTAATAAACTTGAAATTATGCCATCCGATATAGGAACAGCAAAGGTTAAATATAGGGAGCGATTTAGATGAGAACACCAAGTGGGATACTTCATGTTGTTGATTTCAAAACAGATCAGATTATATCAGTCATTCAACCAAAGGACTACTGGGAAGATAAACGTCATTGGGAAATTAAGAATAACATTGATACGCTAGATTTCAAAACTTTTGACGGCACTCCACATGCAATTACATTACAACAACAGAACTTGGTTTTAAAGGAAGTACGAGATGGTCGAATTGTTCCGTATGTTATTAACAATGAAGTAGAAAAAGATTCAAATGATAGATCATTAACTGTGCATTCGTCTGGTGCCTGGGTTCAAATAGCCAAAGATGGGTTCATTAAACCACAACGCATTGAGAGCGAAACAGTTAATACGTTTATTGATATTGCTCTTGCGGATTCGAAATGGAAACGTGGAAAAACGGATTATTCTTCATTCCATACGATGACTATTGATGAATTTATAGATCCGCTCACTTTTTTAAAGAAAATCGCTACTTTGTTTGAGTTAGAAATCCAATATCGTGTCGAAGTAGTAGGTTCTCAAATTACTGGCTGGTATGTCGATATGATAAAAAAACGTGGTCAAGAAACGGGAAAAGAAGTAGTGCTAGAAAAAGATTTAGTTGGTGTTAGACGTATTGAGCACTCAAGGGATATTTGTACAGCACTTGTCGGTTTTGTACGAGGTGAAGGTGATAAACCTATTACAATCGAAACCATTAATAACGGACTTCCTTACATTGTTGATAATGATGCGTTCCAACGGTGGAATGCACACGGAAAGCATAAATTTGGATTTTATACGCCAGAAACAGAACAAGATATAACTCCAGAGCGTTTAATGACTCTTATGAAAACAGAGTTAGCAAAACGTGTGAATACCTTTATTTCTTATGAAGTTCAAGCGCAAAGTATCGGTCGTATATTTGGACTAGCTCACGAATTGATAAATGAAGGTGATACAATCCGAATTAAAGATACTGGATTTACACCTAAACTGTATTTAGAAGCTCGTGTTATTGCTGGTGATGAATCATTTACGGACCCTACACAAGATAAATATGTGTTTGGTGATTATCGCGAAATTACGGATCCAAACGAAGAACTACGAAAAATTTACAATCGAATCTTAGGGTCATTAGGCAATAAACAAGAACTGATAGATCAGTTAGATAAATTAGTGAAAGATGCAAATGAAACAGCTAGTAATGCTAAGAAAGAATCAGAAGCAGCGAAAACACTCGCTGAAAAAGTTCAAGAAAATCTAAAAAATAATACCGTAAATATCATTGAATCTAAGCAGTCGCCCACAGAGAATCTTCAAATTGGTAAAACGATATGGAGAGATATTAGTAACGGTAAACCTGGTATCTTAAAAGTGTGGAACGGAAAAGATTGGGAGCTTCTTATTCCTGATGTGGAATCAATTAAAAAGGATACACTGGAGCAGGTTAATAAGGATATTCAGGTCACAAAAGAAGAATTAAATAAGAAAGTGGAAGAAGCTCAAAGCGAAACCAATGGACAATTTAATAAAGTAACAGAAAGCCTTCAAGAAGTTACGAGAACTATCTCTTCTGTACAAAATTCACAGGGTGAAATTGATAAAAAAGTTACTAGCTTGCAACAGACTGACGAAAGATTCACTAAATCAATTGAAGCATTAACACGAGAAAATGGTGAAATCAACAATAAATTAAATACAGTGGAAGATACTGTTGAAGGTACAAAACAAACTATTGCCGATATGAAGCAAACAACAAACGATTTAACAAAAACAACAAATGAAATAAAGAGTACGGCCACTTCAAATAAGCAGACCATTGAACAATTACAAACCGATATGAGTAACATTTCTGTAGGTTCAATTAATCTAGCAAGTGATTCAGAATCAGGATTAAATAAACAAAACATGACGGGAGCATGGTCAGAGAGTAAGCAAATGACTCTTTCCGATAAGGTTAATTACAGAAACAAAACAATCACAATCTCCTTCTTATTCACTGGAAAGATGACAAAACTCAATACAAATCCTTGGTTTGGCGTGGAAACGGCAATAACTTATACAGACGGAGAGCAAGAGTGGAAATCTGTACGTGCAGACTCACAATTAAAGATTAATGTAGATTATAAGGACGAGCCTCTAACTGTTACATTCAAAACAAAAGATAAGGATGTAACTCAAATTAGGTTTTATTACTCTGGACGCAATATTGATGGTAATTTACATTCACATCATGCGAAATTGGAAGAGGGGAACATAAGAACTACATGGCAGCCTGCTAATGATGAAGTTACTTCTAAAGCAATATTCACGAAAAAAACAACCGAGATTGAGCAAAGTGTGACGGGAATCAAAGAAACCATAACAGATGTAGAAAATAATCAGAGTGGATTTGATAAACGTGTAACAGCAGTAGAGAAAACCGCGGATAGTATTTCACAAAGCGTCGGTAAAGTGCAAGAAATACAAACTCAGCAAGGGAAGACACTGAATGAGGCTACTTCAAAGATAGAACAACATAGTAAGGCATTGGAAATGCAGCTAAAAATAAAAGATGTTGAAGATTATGTTGGTGGAATCGGTAATCAAACTGTATTACGGAATGTTCTTTGGAAGAATGACACAAAATATTGGATTCTTCAATCAGGCACAACAAGAGATACAAACGTTTTATATAAGGGTTGCAATACACTTCGTACAATCTCCACGGGAAATACAGCAGACGTATACAGAGGAGCTTCACATGAACTTATAAATGCTGGACCTGGTTGGAATTACGTTTTTTCCGCATATTTTTATACTGATAATAAATCTAGTATTGATAGTGGCGCGAAAATGGAACTGAAATGTTTAGATGCAAATGGAAATGTGTTAAAACAATACGGACAAGAGATTACGTTAACACAAGGAATGTGGGTAAGACATCATGTGTTTGGTCTACTAGTAGAAGGAACGAAAAAAGTACAAGTACAATACTGGCTGCGTAGAAATGGAAGACTGTGGACAGCGCAACCTATGTTACAGATCGGCGATAAACCTTCTTCATTTATGGAGAACCCTGTTGATATTGTAGATAAAGATAAAATCATGGAAGAGTTGGCCGATAAGATAGCAACTGAAGATTACACTAAAAAAGTTACAGAATTAGAAAGAAGTATTAGTGCTAATGAAAAGGGCGTTTCAATCATCTCTGGAAAACAAGAAACGTTTATAAATGAGACTTATAAAGCTTATGTAACGAAAACAGAATCTAGGTTAGAAGTGTTAGATGAAGGGATATTAGCACAAATTTTAAAAGACGGTATCATTACTTCTATCAATATGTCACCTGGTAAGATTACAATCGATGCTGAGAAACTGAATATCAATGCCGATACAATGGTGAAATGGTTAACTGCAAAAGGTATTGATACGAATCTTATTAGAATTGACGGTGATAAGATAACCATTGATAAAGATGGTGTAACTGTTAAAATGCTAGACTTCCTATTCCAAGATGAATGGGGAACAAAAACAACCGCGGTATCAAGACGAAACCTAATAGCAGATCCAGACTTTTCTAGTGTTACAAAGAAAAACATTGGCCATTCAGATTATTATGGGTTTGAAGGTGGATATGGTCTTACTTGGAAATCGTGGGGCAATGTAGTAATAGAAAAGAATACACATATATTCGATTACGAGCAAATGGTGAATGCTGCAAGGGTAGATATGTATAACTATCCAGAAGCAATCGTGAATAATGGTATACATCCTGGTAACGAATATACAGCATCCGCACACTTTAGAACTGCCATGATAAATGGCGTGCGAAAGACAGGAAAACCGAGAATACACGTGTGTTGCGTTAAATTCCGAGACAACGTTAGTTACGACATATTGAGTGAACAAAAGATGGACTTTCCTGAGCCGTCTACATTTTACGGAGAGATCAGAAGGTATTCTTTTACTTTCAAAGTCCCGACAAACTATATTCCACAAGAACACGCATTGATTATTAAAGTTTGTTCTGGAAATGCTGACATGAGACAAGGGACAGCGATTTGTGTAAGTGGTGTAACGTTATACAGTGGCAAATATGCATCTATGTATAATTGGGATCGTGCTGCAGCAGAAAGAGCAGATGGTATTCAGCCGTTTAACGCACTTGCTGTAGGTGGTGTGAATAATAATATATCTCCAGCACCAGACGGACAAACGTTTGATATAAGTACTGAAAAAGAAGTTAAAATCTTTAGGAATATACGAGCAATGCAGGGAGTTAACTTAGGTGGCGGTGGATTCCAACAATGGGGGCATATTCGTTTTACAGACGGTAATGCTGGAGCAGGTTTTTATGTGAGTACTCCAAGCGGTTGGAAATTTAACGCACTTGGATAGAAAGGAGAAATAAGAATGAATGAGAATCAAATGATGCCACTTCAAGCAGGTGAAGACTTTCCTTTTGTGGGGAGGCTGGTGGATGCAGAGCGCACAGAGACAGGGATTTTTGTTCAAATACCTGCTGATATGTTAAATAATGCAGGTCTTCAAAAAGGTGTTAGCAGGGTTGAAGTATGGAGAGAGATGGATGGGACAGTAAAGTTTCGGATCGCTACGCTGTGTGAAATATGTAAACGCGGAGCACGTTTGTACCCACTAGATATGGGATTTGCGAAAAAGAATATTTGTTTAGATTGTTATACATCACTGACAGGGAATTATCCATCTCAAGAACCGCCAACACCGACTAATGAAAATAACACACAAACAGAGCAGGAGCAGCCATAAGCTGTTTTTTATTTTGTACAAAATACGGCTTTGATAAAAAATGGCTTTCGTATATTCACAGTGAGAAGGGTTGTCTCATAGTATATAGAGATTGCTTTATATAGATTCTAGATGGATGTGAATATATGGAAGATGTATATACAAAGATTGATAGACTTAAATCAGAACAAAAAGAAATTATGCGAGATATTCGTAATTTAGAAACTCGTACAACCATTAATGAAAAAGACATTTCAACAATTAATAAACAATTAGAAAAAATCAGTACAAATACAACTTGGATCTTAAGAATTGTGATCAGTGCAATAGTGATGGCAGTTCTAGGATTAATATTAAAAGGCGGTATTTAGACGGTTTGTTTAAATGCACTTATGAAAGAGGGACAAGAGTCTCTCTTTTTATTTTGAAATGAGGTGGTCAAAATGGAAGGGTTACAAGATGTAAGAAACGATGTTCAAGAAATCAAACAAGAGATCAAGGACATTCGTTTAGAGATTAAAGGGTTAGAAATACGAACAACAGGTAACGAGAAGGATATTGATAATATCAACAAGCAGTTAGATAAAATCAGCGCCAATACTACCTGGATTTTACGACTTATTGTTGGTGGAATTGTTGGAGCAGCTCTCACTTTCTTCTTGAAAGGAGGTGGTATGTAATGTTTGAAATTACTGTGATGATTGGAATTGTAGTAGGTCTTTCACAGATTGGAAAAACAATTGGATTACAAACAAAATATGTTCCGTTACTCAATTTAACGCTTGGCATTATGCTAGGCGTTTTATTTATGGGCGGAGATATCAAAACAAATGTATTTCAAGGAATCATCATTGGACTGTCAGCAAGTGGATTATTTGACCACACAAAAATTATAAAAAAGGATGTTGATGCTAAATGAAAAAGACAATGAAACATATTACCTCGTTACTTATGATTCTAGTACTTGTTGTTTCTTTTGCTACAAGTGCTTTTGCTGATCGAACACTTATTATTCCTGATTTACCGAAACAACCATACCGTTATGGTGTAGGTGCTTATGAGGGCGTTGTAGCGCATTCTACAGCAACTCCAGAAGCTCCAGCTATTAACATTCAAAAATATGAGTCTCGTACATGGAGAAATGCATTTGTTCATTATGCAGTCGATTGGGACGAAACAATCCAAATTGCTGATACAAAATACATTGCTTATGGCGGCGGTCCTGCTGCTAATAAACGATTTGTACATGTTGAGTTATGTGAAACAGCGGACTATACAAAATTCAAACGCAGCTATGACAAATACGTTAAGTTACTAGCTAAAATCTTACGTGACCGTAGTTTATCTGTAGAAAAAGGATTATGGACACATAGCAATGTAACTCATTACCTTGGCGGTACGGATCATGAAGATCCAATTGATTACTTAAAGTCTCATGGCGTTTCAGAAGCACAATTTAGAGCAGATGTACAACGAGCATACAATAATTCTAGTGCGGATGTTTCTGTTCCTGAGAAACCATCTAAACCAGCGGAAGTACCAACAGTAGTAACAGACGGTATCGCTTATATTGAAGGTTACAACGTTAACTTACGTAAAGGACCAGGTACAAGCTATTCTAAAATTCGTCAACTAAACAAACCAGAATCTTATATTGTGTGGGCGGAAAAAGATGGTTGGTTAAATCTTGGTGGAGATCAGTGGATTAAGAACGATCCATCTTATGTGAAGTTTAATAAGAAAAGCACAGTAGATTCTTCTATTGTTGGAAAGCGTGTTGTTTCAAAGGTTAACAATCTACGTTTCTATGATACTCCATCTTGGCAGGATAAAGATGTGGCTGGTTCTGTAGATGCAGGATTAGGATTTACAATCGATGCGAAAGTAAATGTAAATGGTTCACCGCAATATAAAGTTCACAATAGCAAAGGCAAAACATTCTATATCACAGCAAATGAAGCCTATGTGTATGTGAAGTAAACTAAAAAGAGCATTCCCCTGGCGAGTGAGGGAGGCTCTTTTTTACAGTATAAAGAAATATATATCTAATTTGGTTTGTCATTGTATTATATGAAACATTGTGAAGTAATATGAACATGAAAAATAAAAAAACAGGGAACCCTTGACCAAGGAGCACTCTGTTTTCGTGGTTTCTCTGGAACCATTTAATATATATGCAGAAAATTATTTTGTGTAACTGAAAAGACAGAAAAAGAGCATTCCTGGTTGGATGGGAGGAATACACTTTTTCTGTACTACAGTATCGGCATTTTAATTATATGAATCCACTATATACAATATGACCCAAAAATAATAAAGACACCTTCCCCAGTTGAAAGTGTCTCATGTGATGATTCTCTAGATGTATAAATAGTATGTCCAATATTAGTCAAGGATAGAACTTATTATTGAACGATAAATGTATATGTTAATTTTTTTATACAAAAGAGTAGTTTTATAAATAAAAAATATTATCTGATTCTATAAGTAGGTAATTATATCTTGAATTTCATATTTATAAATGTTAGTGTAAATATACACCGTTTCTTATTTATCTATGAACCAGTATCTGTAGAACGAATAGATTAATTTAAAAAATCCCCTTTCGCACCCATATGCAGAAGGGGATTTTTTCATTAATCAATATTGTTTAGTTAGTACATGTAAACCAAATGCTCCGTTTGACCACTGCCCACAAAAATGACCACACATTTAAAATAAATTAAATTCATTCAAAATAAAAAGAGGGCATTTGGATTTATTTTCTTTGCAGAAGAATGCACTATAGTAGTATAGGGTACACCAAAAGATATGATATACTTTATACGACGCATGTGGAGTGTGTAGCTTGGCTTAAGTTAGTATAATAGGAAAGCAGTTGATATAGAAAAAATCTATACCACCTGCTTTTTGGTTTACAAAAATACCATTCATAAGCGATTTTAGTTAAAATAAATATTGCTGATTTTCACAAATTATAAATTGAGATTTTGAAATTGTATTCTTAGTGAGAGGATTTGAATTTGAAATGATAGATAATTTTTGGCGTGAATTACCACGACCATTTTTCGTACTTGCACCAATGGAAGATGTGACAGACGTTGTTTTCCGTCACGTAGTAAGTGAAGCAGGTCGTCCGGACGTATTCTTCACAGAGTTTACAAACTCGGATAGCTATTGCCATCCAGAAGGTATGAAAAGTGTACGTGGCCGTTTGATTTTTACAGAAGATGAACAACCGATGGTAGCACATATTTGGGGAGATAATCCTGAATACTTCCGTCAAATGAGTATCGGTATGGCAGAGCTAGGATTTAAAGGTATCGATATTAACATGGGTTGCCCAGTTCCGAACGTTGCATCAAGAGGAAAAGGTAGTGGCCTTATTCTACGTCCAGACGTTGCAGCAGAACTTATCCAAGCAGCAAAAGAGGGCGGACTACCTGTCAGCGTAAAAACAAGACTTGGCTTTAAAGAGTTAAGCGAGTGGGAAGATTGGTTAACGCACATTTTCAAACAAGATATTGCAAACCTTTCTATTCATTTACGCACAAGAGAAGAAATGAGCCAAGTAGATGCGCATTGGGAACTAATTCCGGAAATTAAAAAATTACGTGACCGTATCGCACCAAATACGTTAATAACAATCAATGGAGACATCCTTGATCGTAAAATGGGACTGGAACTTGCTGAAAAATACGGCATTGATGGCGTAATGATCGGACGAGGCATCTTCAAAAATCCATTTGCGTTTGAAAAAGAGCCAAGAGAGCATAGCAGTAAAGAGCATCTAGATCTTTTAAGACTACAACTTGATTTACAAGATCAATATGCAGAAGTACTGCCACGCTCAATCACAGGGCTTCACCGCTTCTTCAAAATTTATGTGAAGGGCTTCCCAGGAGCTGCTGAATTGAGAAATCAATTGATGAGTACGAAGTCGACTGATGAGGTGCGTGCTTTGTTGGATAGGTTTGAGGATAGTGTTGGTGTGGCTCAGGATAGTGAGACGGTTTAATACTTTGAAGATAGAGGGAAATAGATGATATTAATTTGTGGGTAGTTGTTTAGTTTTGAGTGCCTTTACAGACGACAACTGAAAGAAAAAATTTAAAGAATATAATTACCAACCAGCAACTTTGTGTTGCTATGTATCCTCTGCATATGTGGAGGGTTTGATTGAAGAGGTGATTTGAATAGGCAGGTGGGAATCTGAACTCTTGTGAGGAGGGGTTTCCACTTGTTTTTATTTTGATGTGATTAAAGAATAATAGGTGATTTGCATGGGATGTAAAATGTTATCTTAATGGCGCGTTATTTGTTTCATTTTAATTAAGGTGAACCGTATCATAAATAACGTTAAATTTTTGAGGGAAAGTATTTAATTAGTGGTTTTTCTTGTGTAGTTTGCCTTATTAATTAATAAGTACTTTAGAGTAGTATAATCATAGGGGGATTTACATTCAGAATATCGAATGTAGTTTATCTTTAAACCTTTAATTGAAAATAAATTAAAGGTTACTATGATAGTAAAAGGGGTTATTCATGAATATAAATAAGCGTATAGAAAGATTAATAAAAGCTGGGGTTACATCTGATCAAATAGAAAAAGCAAGAGATGATTTTCCACAAAGACAACCGGATTTAGATCTAACTAAGTTTGAAGTAGTAGAACCATTAGGACAAACACTAATTCCTTTATCTGAAGTCAAATATGCTATTAATCGAGTTGATGAAGGCTTATCTTGGTTGGATAACTTTACAAAAAATAATGAGTATCGCCAAGGTGAAAATGGTAGTTTTGAAAAATTGCTTACGAGTCTTGAAAAAAGGGGCCTACATGATTTTATAGATTCTTTTCAGGTTGATCAAGATGTAGCAATAACGGCCTCCTATTATGAAGATTTTAATACATATGTTATAGGAGAAGGTAAACACCGTGCAACCTTTGCAAAGGTTATTGGGATGGAAAAAATTAAAGCAGAAGTAACGACCTACAAATCAAATCCAACTGAAAAACGAAAATTTTTAGATTATCAAAATAAGAGAAAAAAACTTGAAAAAAGCATAAAAAGCATTAATCTAGAGTTTAATTGTGAAAAAGCTCGATTTGGCCTAGATAAAGGTGAGAATATAAATATTAAGTTTGGACAGAAAAGTATAGTTAAGTTAGCGGTTATTGACAGTTATTATTTAGGAAACGAAAAGATGGAAATGAATATAAAGATTATAAATGAAGTTTCAAAGTTTATTAAGAAGGTAAAAGGACTACCTTTCTTAAGAAGCTTTATTGCTAATTTGCTTTTTAATAATGGTAATTACCATCCACTTACATGTAAAATATTAGAGAAGTTAATTCGATATGGATACTTCAAAATAAAGTAATATTAAAAGTGTTTACCGTTAAAATTAACACAGTGCATTGTATTACAAATGATAGTAAAGTATAAGGTGAAAAATGAATTTTTAGAAATGTATTTAAAAGAATCGTGGAAACAAGCCTAACACAATTTAGTTAAGCTTGTTTTTTTATATAATTATGTATAAGAAGAAAGTAAGATATTATTCTGACAATGAGCCTGTAAAAATAAACCTAATTGAAATGTGTTTATTCAGATGTAATAATATACTGTATGATAAAATGGAAATTATTTATTGTCAAAGGGGATCTGTATGAAAAATCCAATAATTAAAGGTTTTTTAAAAGATTTTAAAATAAAATATGAACTAGAAGAAAAACAAATAGATTTAATATTTGAGGAGTTTATTAATTATTGTATTTTAAATAATCATGTAATTGATTCAGAGAAAAATTTTCAAGAACTTGATACTGGAACTGCAAAAGCATTTGATGGTATTGCTATTATAGTAAATAACAAATTGGTATTAAATGAAGAAGATATAAATATACTTGTTGAACAAAAGCAAGTATTGTCTGTAGAGTTTATATTTGTTCAATCGAAAACGTCTGAAAGATTTAATGATGCAAATATTACATACTTTTTAAGACATGTTAAAAATTTTATTTGTAGTGAGGAATGTACAATTCCAGAAATTGAAAAGTTTTGGGAGCTTAGAAATATAATTTATGAAAATTCGCATCTATTTAGAAAAGAAAATCCTAAATGTACTATGTATTATGCAACAACTTCTCCAACCACTCAAATTAGTGAAGATATAAATCAAACTATTGAACATGGGAAAGCTGCTTTATTAGATAGTGGATATTTATCAGATGAAGTAAGATTTACTACTCTAGGGGTTAAAGAGATACAAAAGTTATATCGTAAAATAGATTCAGATTTAGAGGCGACATTTAAATTTCCAAAAAATGTAACGTTCCCGTATGAAGGAGAGGAAATTAAGTCTGCATATTTTGGATTGGTAGAAATTAATGAGTATATGAATTTATTATTGGATAGTGAAACGAGGGGAGTAAAAAATGTTTTCGATGATAACATTAGGGACTATTTGGGTATAGAAAATAATGAGGTTAACAAAAACATGCACGATTGTCTTAAAGGTTCATCTTCACAATTATTTGGTATATTAAATAATGGAATTACAATAGTCACGGATGAAATTAAACCAGTTGGAGAGAAATTCACATTACATAATTATCAGATAGTGAATGGGTGCCAAACAAGTAATGTTATTTTTGAAACATATGACTTTTTGGATCAAAAAAATATTTCTATTCCTTTAAAGATAATAGCTACTACTGATGAAAATACAAAAAATGAAATAGTGAAATCTACTAATAGCCAAACAGGATTAAAGCCAGAGCAGTTAGATGCATTAAATAATTTTCATAAAATGTTAGAAGAGTATTATAGATCACAGCATATACCTTTTAGGGATTTACAATTGTATTACGAAAGAAGATCTAATCAATATAGAAATAGTGATATAGCTCAAACCAAAATTATTAATATACCTAAGCAGATTAAAACTGTTACTTCAATGTTCTTAGATAATCCACATGGAGTATCGGGACACTATGGAACAGTTGCTAGAAAGGTGAAAAATGAAATATTCCAAGAGGATGATAAACTGGAACCTTACTTTGTGAGTTCTGTATTATTTTATAGATTGGAAGCTTTCTTTAGAAAAAATAAAGAATATAAAGGATTTACAAGAATGAAGTGGCATATCTTAATGGCTATTAAATATTCCTTGGTCAAGAATGGAAAGTTTTCGCCCAATTTAAATTCTACTGAGGTACAAAAATTGGCTAATGAAATTCTAAAGAACATCAAAAATGAGGACAATACAAGCACTTTAATTATAAATGCAATTGATTCTATAAAAGAAATGATAGTAGAAGAAAAATTGGAGTTTGAAGATCGAAAATTATTTGAACGCAAAGAAACAACAGATAAATTAAAATCATTTTTAATAAGAAATCATGAGTCACTTGTAACAAATTAAAATCTATTCAGACACATGGTGAAACGAATTGTAAATAAAACTTAGATAAATACTATCAACATCGATATATTTTACTAAGTTTTACGCAACATTCATATAGAGGGGATAAAAAATGGACTAACCTATATCAGGTTAGTCCATTTTCAAGTGTGTTAATTAATAGTAAATCTCCATCCGTAATTTCGCACGATTATCCCATCCTTTTGTGCTTTATTAACATCATCTTCAAAGGAAGGAGCTATCCCATTACCAACTAAAATACCTTTTACAGTATTTGATTTCAATTCTTCTTTACATAGCTTAATGTAACCTTTAATTTGTTTTAATGCATTTCTATCAATTGGCCCTTTCTTAATTTCTACTACAATAAATTCGTTATTAGAAGTATCTCTTAGTAACAAATCTAAACGTGATTCATCTGAGAAGATATGCTGTGATTTTTCAAGTGTATAGTTGGCATCAAGTATTGCAGGGTTAGAAATGATGAATTTTTCGATATCTCTTTCTAAAATTTGAAATATTTCTTCAGAGGTTAAAATTCTATTAGTGAGTCTACCTTTAGATTCGTTTTCTTCAATTAAATCTAACAATAACTTGATATCAGATTGATTCAATATTTTCCAAGTACGAAGAGCAGAAGAAATTGCATTTAACAAGTTTTGATTAGGATTAAGATTTGCAGGCCTTGATAATTTACTTAATAATTCAGGTGTAATTTCCAAAGGAACTTGAAGGACTTTGGATTGAATAGGATTTCCAAACGCAATACATTCGCTTGGTGTCAGTTGCGGTATCTCTTTCTTTAGGTGAGGATTATTATATTTATTTGTTATTAGCCTATTCTGTTTAATATCTTTTATAAGCCTGACCTCTTCGACCACATAATAGGCAGTTATATAGCGCCTGTTATGTATTGTTTTATGAAAGAATAGAAAATCACCTTTTTGTACTTTTAGGAGCTTTTCGGTATTAAATCCCGACTCTCCATATGTATATTCTGTTAGCATTGGATCCTCATGTCCGAAGTTTCGTTCAGCATCTTTATAACCAATTAGATAATTCAATATTAATTACCTCCCATATTAACTCTAGTATTATTATAATTTAATTGGGTTAAAATGGATAATTTAAAACGCCTAGACAACAAATGTTGCTGTTTTAAAATCATCTCCAAAAGCATTAATCCACCCAAGACTACAAAACCTCCCCCTAAAATGTTAAAGTAGTAACTTAACGACATTAATTTACACATGCTAAAAGCATTACTATAATCAACATTTCAGGAGGAAACCCAATGGCAATGAGCAACAACGATATATTAAAAAGAGTAAGATACGCTTTAGATATAAAAGATATAGATATGGTAGAAATCTTTAAACTTGGCGGGATGGAAGTAACGAAAGAAGACGTAGTTGATATGCTTACAAAAATAAAGAGGGCTCCTCAGCATGAAGCTGAAAATGATGAGGTAGCTGAAGATGAGTACGTATTAACATGCGATATGATGATGTTAGAGGCATTTTTAAATGGATTTATTACTTTAAAAAGAGGAAAGCAAGATCCGAAACCAGGACAACCGGCACCTGTACAAAGTAAAGAGAGTGCTAATAACCTTCTTCTAAAAAAAATGAAAATCGCACTATCTTTAACGAGTGAGGATGTACTTGATATATTAGATAGCGTAGGCGTTACGGTAACAAAAGGAGAGTTAGGCGCTCTATTAAGAAAAAAAGGTCATAAAAATTACAAAGAGTGCGGCGATAGATACGCAAGGAATTTCATTAAGGGATTAGGTGTAAAGTATAGAGGATAATGAGTTCGTTAAAGCAGTAAATGATATAATAGGTAGAGTAGGACGTTCGTATCCTACTCTTTTTTATTTGTAAAAATACTATGCTAGGTGATGAAATGGTACATACATATTTAGGTGAGACAATTAATTTTCATATAACTTATAAGAAGAAAAAGTCCGTGCGTCTTTTTGTGGATTCGTATGGAAATGTGGAAGTGCAGGCTCCGAAAGGGACACCTGTTGAATACTTAGTCCAGTTGCTAGAGGAAAAGTGGGATTGGATTCAGACAACTCGTAAGGAAATGGCGGAGCGAGCGCGTGGACCACAGGAAAAGGATTACGATCAAGGAGAAGGCTTTTTGTATTTAGGGAATACGTATCCGATACAGATTTCCCAAGATGTAAGTATTGAGCAAGACAATGCGATTTTTGAAGGGGATAAGTTACATATTTATGTAAAAGAGCTAAAGGATGAGAAAATACAGCAAGCTTTAAAACGATTTTACTATAAGCAGTGTAAATCTTTAGTAGAGAAGAGTATTAAAGCGCATCAAAGTAATTTCAAAACAAAACCACGTTCTATTCGTATTACAGATAGTAGTCGTACTTGGGGTACTTGCGATTCGAATTTACAACTAACATTCAATTGGAAGCTAGCAATGGCACCACAGCGAGTAATTGAATATGTAGTCGTTCATGAAATGTGTCATATGGTTCATTTAAATCATGATCGTTCTTTTTGGCGGCTTGTCGGGAAGATAATGCCTGATTATAAAGAAATGGAGAACTGGTTAGCTTTATCTAGTTGGAAGATGACGGTTTAGGAAGGGATATCGATTTTTGTCGGTAAATCGATATTTCTTGTCGAATCGTTGATATATTGTGAGTTTTGATAGATATATTTTAAAAATCGTTGATATATTGTAAGTTATGATAGATATATTCGAAAAATCGTTGATATAATTTCATTTACTACAGGATTGTTCAACAAATCGAAAAGAGGAGATGTCACAAGGGACATCTCCTCTTTTCGAGTATATAGATTATCGTCCAAACTTCACAACAAATTCTTCATCAACTTTCTCCATCTCATACCCACGATACCCCTCCGAAAGCAAAGCCTGCTGTCCACTAGCATCACTCATTAGAATACTTTGAACATCCGTCCAATCGCTTTCTTTATCTCCGCGCAATTTCTTCACAAAAACATATCGCATACTCCCGCCATACTTCTCCTTCAGCGCAGCAATCTCCATCCCTTGCGCAAACTTATCCTTCAAGCTCGGAATGTTAAAAGGAGCAACGGTGCAGCATACATAATCATATTTGCTATCTTCTTTTTGTAATTCGTCCATGATGACGTTTGCTAATATTTTTTGCATCCCATTTCCTCGACAGTTCGGATGAACGTTTGAGATTTCTTGATAGATGACGCGGTGTAGTTCACTTTCTGGCAAACCAATATCGAGCCCTAAATGTTCATCATCGATAGGAGGGACGAGTAGAGCGCGAAATGCGATGAGTTCGTTTTCGATAAAAGCACCGATCATCATGCCGTTTCCTTCCAGAATGTATTGAAATTCTTCTTGTGAGAGTGGTTGTAAACGACTTTTATCTTCTAGTGCTTCAACTACAATGTTTTGTAGTGATAAGGTTTGCTCGATGTGCTCTAGTGATAGTAATGTAACGTGAAATGGATTGTTATTTTGTTTTAATGTTCCTTTGTATAGAACTGTCATATGATAGTCCTCCTTTAGCGTACAACGTCTTGAAAGACGGTTAGTTCTTGTAGTGTATCTTCGTTTATTTCAATGCCGAGTCCGGGCTTTTCGTTTAAGCGAATGAATGGTACATCGTAATGTAAGTTTCCAATGTCTTTCGTGAATTTTAATGGTCCTGTTAGCTCTACGCTCGTAATGATTTTCTTTGAGAAAGCGACATGGAATCCTGCGGAAGAGGCAACAGATGATTCGACCATTGATCCCACTTGGCATTCAATGCCGGCCATTTCAGCTTGATGAGCGAGCTTTACAGCTGGATATATGCCACCGCATTTCATTAGTTTTATATTCACTTTATCAGCAGCTTCTAATTTAATAATTTGGCGCATTTCACGAGAACTTTTTAGTCCTTCATCAATCATAAGCGGGAGGTCTGTCTTAGAACGGATATGAGCCATGGCATCAATATCGTCCGCGATAACAGGTTGTTCAATCCAGTCAATGTTTAAATGTCCTAATGAACGCAGTGCTGTTAATGTGTTCGCGCTATTTTTCCAGCCTTGGTTTACATCAACGCGAATCGCGATGTCATTTCCTACACGTTCACGTACAGCTTCAATACGTTTCACATCTTCTTTTACATTCGTACCAACTTTCATTTTGAAAGATTGGTAACCTTTTTGAATCATAGAAGCAGCTTCTTCAGCCATGTCTTCTGGATTGGCAATACTTAAAACGTGAGTGATAGGGAATTCTTCATGGTAGCGCCCGCCAATTAATTGATATACAGGTTGATTTAGTTTTTTGCCCATTATATCAAAACAAGCAATATCAATTGCGGCTTTCGCTGTTGGAACACCGTAAATTGTATTGTCCATCATGTCGTGTATTTTTTCGATATTCATTGGATTTTTCCCAATTAGAGCAGGGGTTAGCGTATGTTTTAAAGTATGGAAAGTACTTTCCCATGATTCACCTGTGACATGATCATCAGCAACGCCTTCACCGTAACCGATAATACCTTCATCTGTTTCCATTTTGACGATAATAGAGGGCATATCAGAATAAGAGCCATAACTAATAACAAACGGATTGCGAAGCGGTAAACGAATTGCGTAAAGATGAATAGCTGTAATTTTCATTGAATAGAAACCCCTTCCTGTTTACAATAGTTTTGTACATTTGATATAGTTGACGTTAAATAGTCGTTAATTAATGATAAGGAGTTAGAGAAAATGATGATAAAAATTGCAGTTGTCGGTTCAAAGGAGTTTATGGAGAACCTTTTTCCTATTGCTCAAAAATTAGAAGGAATAGAAATTGATCCATATATTTACCTTCATCCGGCGGAATCTTCTGAATTATTAAAGTGTCTAAAGCCTTGTGATGTCATCTTTTTCTCAGGTGCTTTACCTTATTATATGGCAAAAGAAATAAGAGAACAATTACGAATTCCAAGTACATACTTACAGCAAGACGAGACAACTGTAGCATCTTCCATTCTTTCTATCATGTATCATAAAAGTATTCAACCACATAACATTTCCATCGATTTAGTAGACCGCTCGTTTATTACAAATGTGTTCCATGATATTGGTATAAAAGAAAGCCCGCAAGTGTTAGATTATGAAAATATGCTGTGGAGTAAAGATGAAATAAATAGAGTTATCGATTTTCATGTAGCTAAATATCAATCTGGAGAGGCTCATTTAGCTTTAACTAGTATTCACGCTGTTTACGATGAGCTTCAAAAAATAGGTGTTCCTTCAGAGCGTATGATTGATCCAACACAGTCCATTATACATGGGCTAAAAGATGCAAAAATAAAAGCTGAGTTAGCAAAAAGCTATTCAGCTACTGTTGGTGCTTGTATTATTTCTTCCTTAGAATTACGAGCGAGTTTGCTTGAAAAACTAGATGTCATTTCAAAGGAACTACGTGGTTCATTTAAACAAGTGGATGAAATGACATGCATTTTGTATACAACTCGTGGTGATATCGAATCAATTATTAAAACAAATGCGATAGATAACTTGTTTGCGAGCGTAGATGGAACGATAGCTATTGGATTTGGTTATGGGAAAACCGTGAAAGAAGCGGAGCAAAATGCAAAAATTGCTCAAAGTTTTGCAAAGAACAATCCAATAGATCGTTGTTTTTATATACTAACAAGTGATAAAGATTTGTTTGGTCCGTTCCCGAAAGAAAAGAGAGTACAAAGTTTGAAAAATGATAATCCGGAACTAATGAAAATAGCGAAGGAAACGAAGCTTAGTCCGGCCAACTTGTCAAAAATCATTCAATTTAGTCAATCGCATCCGTCATTGAAGTTTACAGCAGCTGACCTTTCTGAGTACTTACAAGTAACTCGAAGATCGACAGAAAGGTTGTTAAAGAAATTAGTTGATTACGGGTATGCTCATATTTGTGGGGAGGAAATGCCCTATCAACAAGGGCGACCTCGCGCACTATATGAACTGAATTTACCGCTATTTTTAAGCTTCTAGTTGAGCTTTTTGTTTCTTTAGTAGTTCTGCTTTTTCAATGTCTGATAGTTTTACAATTGTGAAGCCTGTTATACCATAAATGATTGAGATAATAGGTACGATGAAATTCAAAATAGCATAAGGAGCATATTCAAATGCACTTACGCCAAGTGTTGCGAGAATAAATACACCGCACGTATTCCAAGGAACGAAGACAGAAGTTAATGTTCCACCATCTTCTAATGCTCTGGATAAGTTTTTTGAATGTAGTCCTTTTTCCGTGTATGCATTTGCGTACATTCTTGAAGGGACAACAATTGAAATATATTGTTCAGAGCAAGTAAGGTTTGTTGCAAAACAAGATGCGATAGTAGAAGCGATAAGCCCTTTTGCTGATTTCGCTAACTTTAAAATTTGATTTACAATTGAGCGAAGAATACCTGTATGTTCTAATACTCCTCCGAAAGTCATAGCGACAATTGTCATAGAGACTGTATTCATCATCGAATCTAAGCCACCGCGGTTAAATAGTTCGTCTACTAGCTTGTTTCCAGTGTCTATAACAAATCCAGCTTGGAGTGCACCGACAGATGCTGAGACAGAACCACCTTGAATAAAGACTTGTGATAAGAATCCTAAAATAATACCGAAGAGAATTGCTGGTATAGCAGGGACTTTTTTAGCGACCAATACCATAACGACTACGGGTATAATGAGTAGGAAAGGCGAGATAACAAAGTTTTGTTGCAATACTTGTAACGTTTGATCGATGCTTTTCGCATCAATATTGTTAGCGCCGAAGCTTCTTCCTAAGACTGCGTAGACGATAAGAGTAATAATTAAACCTGGAACTGTAGTAAATAACATATGACGAATGTGTGCGAATAAATCTGTATTTGTTAATCCTGCGGCTAAGTTAGTTGTATCTGAAAGCGGTGACATTTTATCGCCAAAATAAGAGCCTGAAATAATGGCACCAGCAACCATTGGAGCGGGGATTCCCATACTTAGGCCAATTCCCATTCCAGCAACACCAATTGTTCCCATTGTAGACCAAGAGCTACCAATTGCTAATGCAACGATAGAACAAATGACGGTAATGGAAACTAAAAATAGTGATGGAGTTAAAAGTTTTAAACCGTAATAAATCATCGTTGCGACGATTCCACCGCCAATCCAAGCACCAATTGTTAAGCCAACAAGAATAATAATGACGATAGCAGGTAATGCAAGACGAATCCCTTTATACATTGCTTCTTCAAGATCATTCCATTTGTAACCGTAACGCCAAGCGACAATAGAAGCAACGGTTGTACCGATAATAAGTGGAACGTGAGGGGTTTGTTTTAATACAACAATTGTAACCATCATAACTGCAACGGTAATGATAATAGGGATAATCGCTATTCCAAAAGGTATTTCTTTTTTCATAAAGTTCCTCCTTGTTACGTATGTTTGTTTGTATTTTTAAAATTGTCGTAAAATAGACGTTTATTAGATTATGATAACTAAAAGTTTATGTAAGCGTCAACATAAAAAACAGAAAATAAGGAATGTTCTAGTTGTTTGTTTAGTTTGTAATATAGGTGAGTAGTAAGCTTTTTAAGTATTTAAAAATAAACAATTGACTTTTTTCTTAAAATTCAATATGTTCATAAAAACATCTGTTTTTCATAAGTATAATTAACCCGAATCGTTTGTAATGTGGGAAGGAGACTGGAACGTTGAAAACATTAGAACTACAAGAGCGCTTAACGGAGATTTTTCAGCATTTACACGAAAACCCTGAAGTAAGTTGGAAAGAATATGAAACGACAGCGTATATTACTGACTTTTTAAAAGAAGAAGGAATTTCATATAGAACATTTGATGATTGTCCAGGTGTAATTGCTGAGATTGGAGGCGGGAATCCAGTTATTGCGATTCGTGCTGATATGGATGCACTTTGGCAAGAAGTAGATGGAGAATTTAAAGCGAACCATTCATGTGGTCATGATGCTCATATGACTATTGTAATGGGACTTATTTTACAATTGAAAAATATGAGATGGAAAAGTGGTACGGTTAGATTTATTTTTCAGCCGGCAGAAGAGAAGGGTAATGGTGCTTTGAAGATGGTGGAGAAAGGTGCTGTAGATGATGCTGATTTCTTATTTGGTGTCCATCTAAGACCGATTGAAGAACTATCTTTGAAACAAGCTGCCCCATCAATTCGTCACGGAGCAGCAAGATTTTTAGAGGGTACGATTCACGGAGAAGATGCACATGGAGCACGCCCACATCAAGGGATAAATGCGATTGATGTTATTTCCATGATTAATATCGGTTTGAAAAACATATGGCTACCACCGCAAAGTTCCTATTCAGTAAAGATGACGAGGTGCCAAGCTGGTGGTGATAATTTAAATATTATTCCGGGTAACGGTCATTTTAGTTTAGATGTAAGAGCAGAGAATAATACACTATTAGAAGAGTTAAAGAAAAAGATAGAGCATGTAATAGAATCAGCTGCATCGATGGGATCAAAAACTTCATACGAATGGATGGATCTTGCACCAGGAGCGGAGGTTTCCGAAGAAGCAGAGCGCTTTATGCGTAAAGGTATTCTCGAAGTGTATGGGGAAGAGAGATGTACGGGACCGCTCTATACGACGGGAAGCGATGATTTCCATTACTATACAGTGAAAAGACCACATTTAAAAGCTGTCATGCTTGGACTAGGAGCAGACCTACAACCTGGATTACACCATCCGTATATGAGATTTGATCATAGTTGTATTATGGATGGGGTAGAAATATTGAAACAAACTGTATTGAAAGTATTAGAAGACAGGGGCTAGAGAGCTCCTGTTTTTTTGTCGTGAATTGTCGGTAAATCGATATATTTGAAAAATCGTTGATATATTTTGAGTTATGATAGATATATTGAGAAAATCGTTGATATATTTGAAGTTACGATAGATATATTAAGAAAATCGTTAATATAATTTCACGTACCTATTAATTTGATAAAAAATGAGCCTCCAGTACATGGTGTATAATAATAAGTACCATTTTTTAATAGGAGAAAACGAATGAACGAACAATATTACGATGCAGTTTTACATATAAAAACAGTCGGTGAGCAAAAAGGGTTTAACAAGTCTATGCATTATCACCGCTATGAACCGACGCCGTATAGCGGGTTAGATGAGTTATTGAATCAATATGAAATACGAAGTAGCGACCGAATTGTAGACTTTGGGTGCGGAAAAGGGCGATTAAACTTTTATATGCATCATAAATGTGGTGCATCAGCAGTTGGAATTGAAATGAATGAAGAGTTTTATAAAGAAGCGATGGATAATCGAGATCGTTATGCCCGAAAGGCACGAAACAGTAAGGGGAAAATTCAATTCCAATGTTGTTTAGCGCAGGAATATGAGGTTGATCCACGCGATAACCGTTTTTATTTCTTTAATCCATTTTCTGTACAAGTGTTTATGAATGTAGTAAATAACATTTTGCTTTCAGTAGAAGAAACGGGGAGAGAAGTGGATATTATTTTATATTATCCTTCTGAGGACTATATTTTCTTCTTAGAAAATCAGACTGCGTTTAAGCTGAAGAAAGAAGTAAGGTTGCCTGGGGCTTATGAGAAGAATGGGAATGAGAGGTTTTTAGTTTATACATTAGGGTAATAAAAAACAGGTGCCAAGGCACCTGTTTTTTATTAGTTACGGATTAAGTAATCAAATGCACCTAAAGCTGCGTTTGCACCTGAACCCATAGAGATGATGATTTGTTTGTACGGATTATTTGTACAGTCACCTGCAGCAAACACTCCTGGTACGTTTGTAGCGCCGTGCTTGTCTGTTACGATTTCACCGCGAGCGCGTTCAACTGTTTCGCCTAACCAGTCTGTGTTTGGCACAAGACCGATTTGTACGAATACACCCTGTAATTCAACGTGATGAACTTCTTCAGTTTCACGATCGATGTAAGAAATACCGTTTACTTTATCAGTACCAGTGATTTCTTTCGTTTGAACGTTTTTCAGAACAGTTACGTTTGGTAAGCTGTTAAGACGCTCTTGTAATACAGCATCAGCTTTTAATTCTGGCATGAATTCAAGAACAGTTACGTGCTTAACGATACCTGCTAAGTCGATAGCTGCTTCAATACCAGAGTTACCTCCGCCGATAACTGCTACGTCTTTTCCAGTAAATAATGGACCGTCACAGTGTGGGCAGTATGCTACACCTTTATTTTTGAACTCAGCTTCACCCGGTACGCCAACGTTACGCCAGCGAGCACCTGTTGAAACGATTACGCTCTTACTTTTCAGAATAGCGCCGTTTTCAAGTTCCACTTCAATAAGTTCTTTTTTCTCTAAACGTTTTGCACGTTGTAGATTCATTACATCGATGTCGTATTCTTTTACGTGCTCTTCAAGGCTTGCTACTAGCTTAGGACCTTCAGTCTTTTTTACGCTGATGAAGTTCTCAATGCCCATAGTATCCATTACTTGACCACCGAAGCGCTCAGCAACGATACCAGTGCGGATGCCTTTACGTGCTGCGTAAATTGCTGCACTTGCACCAGCAGGGCCGCCACCAACAACAAGAACATCGTATGGATCTTTATCAGAAAGCTCTGATGCATCTGGACCGTTACCCATTTTAGCTAAAATTTCTTCAAGTGTCATACGACCGCTTCCGAAAGATTCGCCGTTTAGGTAAACTGTTGGTACTGCCATGATATCTTTGCTTTCGACTTCCTCTTTGAATGCAGCGCCATCAATCATAGTATGTGTAATACTAGAGTTTAGAACGCTCATTACGTTAAGAGCTTGTACAACATCAGGACAGTTATGACAACTTAGGCTGATATAAGATTCAAAATGATATTCGCCTTGAATGTTTTTAATTTGATCGATTAATTTTTGTTCAATTTTTGGAGCGCGTCCACTTACTTGTAGTAAAGCTAACACTAGTGATGTAAATTCGTGTCCTAATGGAATACCAGCGAATACGACACCAGTGTCTTCACCAGGGCGGTTTACGCTAAAGCTTGGTGTTCTCTCTAATTCAACTTTTTCTACTGTAATCTTAGATGACATAGTAGCTAATTCGTCTACTAGAGATAACATATCTTTAGATACATTATCGTCTCCTGCGCTTACTTTAAGTAAAATATCGTTCTCCATTAACTGAAGGTATTGGGATAGTTGTGTTTTTATATCTGCATCTAGTATCATTTTGATCGAACTCCTTAGATTTTGCCTACAAGGTCAAGGCTTGGTTTAAGTGTTGCAGAACCCTCTTGCCATTTAGCTGGGCAAACTTCACCTGGGTTGTTACGTACGTATTGAGCAGCTTTAATTTTGTTAACAAGAATGCTTGCGTCACGGCCGATACCGTCAGCATTGATTTCCATAGATTGGATAACGCCGTCTGGATCGATGATGAATGTACCACGAGCAGCAAGACCTTCTTCTTCCATTAAAACGTTGAAGTTTGTAGTGATTGTGCGAGTTGGGTCACCAATCATGATGTACTCGATTTTGCCGATAGTTTCTGAGCTATCATGCCATGCTTTGTGAGTGAAGTGAGTGTCTGTAGATACAGAGTATACTTCAACGCCTAAGTCTTTTAGAGTTGCATATTGGTTTTGTAAGTCTTCAAGTTCAGTTGGGCAAACGAATGTGAAGTCAGCTGGGTAGAAACAAACTACACTCCATTTTCCTTTTAAACTTTCGTCAGTAACTTGGATAAATTCTCCATTATGGTAAGCATTAGCTTTAAACGGTTTTACTTCTGTGCCGATTAATAACATGTTAAAATTCCTCCTAAATGTTGGTTTTGAGCATCAAAAAATAGTGTGCTCATAAAATATATTTTTTAATTAACTATAATAATTCTAATTCGATATTAATTATCATATAGAAGTGGTTATTTTGTCAAGAGAATAAACCAACTTTATACCAATTTAATTAATATTTATTCTCAATTAAGACTAACAGGGAATTGAAAGGTAACTTTAAGTTTATAAATTTTCAATGATTGTTTGAAAGAGTAGTGTGTATGTTAGAGATATGGTGTAAGTATAAGTTCTTAGGAAGGAAATATTTCTTAGAAGTTATTTATTTGAAAAGGAACTGCTTACTTCTATTTTACAAAGAATTTTGTGATAAATAAAATAAAATGAATCGGAAATTTTTTGAACAATTTTTGTCATCTCAAATATATAATTAGGAAGTATATTACGATGATAGTTAGAAACATTGACTCAAAGTGCTAACAAGATATAATAAAACCTAGATATACCTTTCAAAAAGAAGAATACATATTTATAGGATGAAAAAATTCAACCTATTATTTTTTATAGCTTTTAGAAAACGCTTACAATTAGTGTGGAGGGGAAACCATGTCTAAGTTCACGAAGTATTTTTTAATGGAAGCTAAAGATGTGATTGCATATGTGAAAGAGAAATTATCTAAGTTTGAAAATGCAAAGGGGTTACAGTGTAAAGAAATAGGTGATGGCAATTTAAATTATGTGTTCCGCGTTTGGGATGAAAAAGAGACCATGTCTGTCATCGTAAAGCAAGCTGGGGATACAGCTCGCATTTCAGAGGAGTTTAAGTTGTCGACGAATCGTATTCGTATAGAATCAGATGTTTTGCAGTTAGAGGAGGAGTTAGCACCTGGACTTGTTCCTAAGGTGTATTTATTTGATAGTGTGATGAATTGTTGCGTAATGGAAGATTTATCGGATCACACAATATTACGTACAGCACTTATAAATCATCAAATATTTCCGAGGCTTGCGGATGATTTAACTACTTTTATGGTAAATACACTTTTATTAACATCGGATGTTGTAATGAATCATAAAGAGAAGAAGGAACTTGTGAAGAATTATATAAATCCTGAATTATGTGAGATTACAGAGGACCTCGTATATTCAGAACCATTTACCAATCATAATAAGCGTAATGAGTTATTTCCGTTAAATGAGGGATGGATTAGGGAACATATTTATAGTGATAAAGAGCTTCGTATGGAAGTAGCGAAACGTAAATTTTCTTTTCTGACGAATGCACAGGCATTACTTCATGGTGATTTACATACTGGTTCTGTTTTTGTAAGAGATGATTCTACAAAGGTTATTGATCCTGAGTTTGCTTTTTATGGACCTATGGGATATGACGTTGGGAATGTAATGGCGAATTTAATGTTTGCTTGGGTGAATGCAGATGCAACGATGCCACCTGGAGCTGAGAAAGATACGTATATGGATTGGTTACAAACTACGATGGTAGAGATAATTGATTTATTTAAGAAGAAGTTTTTAGATGCTTGGGATATTCATGTGACCGAGATTATGGCGAAAGAAGAAGGCTTTAGCGAAGTCTATTTGCAATCTGTATTAGAGGATACGGCTGCAGTGACAGGTCTGGAATTAATTCGCCGTATTGTTGGATTAGCGAAAGTAAAAGATATTACTTGTATTGAGAATGAGGAAGCACGTGCTAGAGCGGAGCAAATTTGTCTTCAAGTAGCGAAGCATTTTATTTTACGAGCGAATCAATATAGAACGGGTACAAGTTTTGTAGAAACGTTAAAAGAACAGTCAACGCACTACGCGAAGTAAGGGGAGAATATGATGGAAGAGCAATTAATACCAATTCAGTGGAAAGATGATGCTTTAGTTTTGTTAGATCAAACGTTATTACCAAATGAAATTGTCTATGAATCTTTTAAAACAGCTGAAAGTGTGTGGGATGCAATACAAGTAATGAAAGTACGAGGTGCACCCGCGATTGGTGTTTCAGCTGCTTATGGAGTGTATTTAGGGATAAAGGAATTTGCTGAAAGTACGGAAGAAGGATTTATGGATGAAGTAAGAAAGGTATGTACATACTTGGCGACATCAAGACCGACTGCAGTAAATTTATTTTGGGCGCTTGAAAGAATGGAAAGTGTAGCGACAGATAATGCTCACTTATCAATCTCACAGTTGAAAAATAGATTACTAGAAGAGGCAAAAGAAATTCATAGAGAAGATGAAGAAATTAACCGTCAAATTGGAGAGCATGCATTAACATTATTCCATGATGAAATGGGAGTATTAACGCATTGTAATGCAGGTGCTTTAGCGACGACTAAGTATGGTACTGCGACGGCTCCAATGTATTTAGCGAAAGAAAAAGGATGGAATTTAAAAATTTATTCGGATGAAACGCGTCCTAGATTACAAGGTTCAACGTTAACAGCATTAGAACTGCAGCGAGCGGGTATTGACGTTACTGTTATTACGGATAATATGGCAGCTATGGTCATGTCACAAGGGAAGATTGATGCAGTAATCGTTGGATGCGACCGTGTGGCAGCAAATGGTGATGTAGCAAATAAAATTGGCACATTAGGCGTATCTATTTTAGCTAAGTACTACAACATTCCGTTTTATGTAGCAGCGCCAACACCGACAATTGATTTAAAGACATCGACAGGAAAAGAAATTCCGATTGAAGAAAGAGATGCTTCTGAAGTGATTAATCGCTTTGGACAATATTCAGCTCCGAAAGAAAGTAAAGTATATAATCCAGCATTTGATGTTACTCCACATGAAAATGTAACAGCGATTATTACAGAAAAAGGGATTGTAAAGGCACCGTTTACGGAGAATTTAAAAAAGCTATTTCAATAAGTAGATAAATATAAAAGTCAGTCATCATAAGCTTCATACTTAGGGGGATGTATATGTTATTACAAAAAGAAAGAGAAGAAATTGTAGCGTATGGAAAGAAAATGATTTCTAGTGGTTTAACAAAGGGAACGGGCGGTAATATTAGTATCTTTAATCGTGAACAAGGTCTTGTTGCGATTAGCCCAAGTGGTTTAGAGTATTATGAAACAAAGCCTGAAGATGTAGTTATATTAAACTTAGATGGTGAAGTAGTAGAAGGAGAGAGAAAACCATCAAGTGAATTAGATATGCACCTTATTTACTATAGGAAGCGTGAAGATATAAATGCGCTTGTGCATACACATTCTCCTTACGCGAAGACGATTGCATCATTAGGATGGGAGCTTCCTGCTGTGTCATATTTAATTGCTTTTGCAGGCCCGAATGTCCGTTGTGCGCCGTATGAAACATTTGGTACGAAGCAATTAGCGGATGCTGCTTTTGAAGGCATGATTGATCGTCGTGCTGTGCTACTTGCAAATCACGGTTTAATTGCTGGTGCAAATAATATAAAAATGGCATTTACTGTTGCAGAAGAGATTGAGTTTTGTGCTCAAATTTATTATCAAACGAAAAGCGTCGGAGAACCGAAGCTTTTGCCAGAAGATGAGATGGAGAATTTGGCGAAGAAGTTTGAAGGGTATGGGCAGCAGTAGAATGAAACAAAAACACCCTCAAGAAAAGATCTTGAGGGTGTTTTTTACGCTTTTTTAAGTAACAAATACATAAAGTAAGGAGCCCCAATTAAAGCAACGACAATACCTGCTGGAATGCCATTAGGATCAACGATATTTCGTCCAATTGTATCTGCTAATAATAATAGCCATCCGCCGATTAAAAGGGCGATAGGCATGAAGATTTGATGTCTTGGACCTACTAAAGATTTCGCGATATGAGGAGCCATTAATCCGATAAAGCTAATTCCTCCTGTTACGGAAACAGCTGCAGCTGCAAGTGCAACGGCTGCAACTAATAAGTATCTGCGTTCTTTTTCAATTTCAATTCCAACGCCAATTGCGACTGGTTCGTTTAATGCTAAAATGTTTAATCGATTTGCTTTATAGAAAATAAACGGAATGAATACGATTAACCATGGGAGCATTGCTAAAACGAAGATCCAGTCATCTCCCCAAATATTTCCGGCAATCCATTTTGAAATAAAGTCTACTTTCATACGATCTGCGGATGAAATAAGGACAATCATCGTTCCAGATAGTGCAAATGCAAAACCGATACCGGTTAATGTTAATCGGATTGGCTGAAGTCCAGTTGATTTACTATATGAAAATACGTAAATTAGAACAGCTGTCAGAAATGCTCCGATAAATCCAACTACAGGTAGTAAGTAAAGAAATGAACCTACATCTATTGGAAAGTATAAAAAGAAAATAGCAACAGCAACACCGGCCCCAGAGTTGATACCAAGAATACCAGGTTCAGCTAAATCATTTCGGGTAATTCCTTGGAATATAGCCCCTGATAAAGCGAGAGCCATACCAGCTAATAATGTAATAACAATTCTAGGTAGTCTTAAAGAGTATAAAACGAACTCCTCTTTAAAAGTCCCTTGCCCCATTAATGTTGGGAGTAGTCGATCATAAGATAAAGATGCTGAACCAAGTCCCATTCCAACTACAATGGTTGTGATGATTACTATAAGTAAAGCGAGTATAATGAGACGCTGTTTTCTTAAAATAGATTGCATCATGAGAATGTTTTTCCTCCTTTACGTACAATGAATAGGAAGAATGGTAACCCTACAATCGCGACAATTGCCGCAACTGGTGTTTCGTACGGAGCGTTAATAGTACGTCCGATTGTATCTGCAAGTAGCATAAAGGAAGCTCCAGCAATTGCTGACATCGGTATAACAAATCGGTAATCTGGACCGACAATTGGGCGTACCATGTGAGGTACCATTAAACCGATAAATGCCATATTTCCAACAAGCGCTACAGATGCACCTGCAAGTAAGATAATAATGATAAATAAAATAGTTTTAATAACAATAATTTTTTGACCTAGTCCAATAGCCACTTCCTCACTGAAACTAAGAACTGTCAATTTTTTTGCTAGTAAGATAGCGATAAAGATACTAATTGAAATGACTGGAATAATAATTTTTAATTGGCTCCAAGTTGTTCCAATTACGCCCCCAGCAGTCCAAAGTGATACATCTTGTGAAATTTTAAAGTAAATGCCGATTCCTTCTGAAATTGCGAGTAGAAATGCTGAAACTGCAGCGCCCGCTAATACAATTCGAAGAGGAGAAAGGCCGCCTTTTTTCACCATACCAATTCCAAATACCATAATTGCGCCAATTGCAGCACCGATAAAGCAAGCTAACGTTAAGTAAAGATAGCTGATGGAAGGGTCGAAAGCAAGTGTTAGTGCAAGCGCAGCATTTGCTCCACCAGATAGCCCTAATAATCCAGGATCTGCAAGTGGATTTCGTGTTAATCCTTGCATAATTGCTCCAGAAACGGCTAATCCAGCTCCTACAAAAATAGCAGCAACTTCACGTGGTAAACGTATTTCTCGAATAATAGATATTTTGTCTCCTTTAGCGGAGGAAGTGAGTGCTAACCATACATCTTTTATCGAAGTATCTGCAGCACCTAATACCATTGCAACCATAAAAATAAGAAAGAATGCAATTAAGCTTAAAATTAGTTTGTATGTAAAAGCTATAGAACGTGGATTTTCATGATCTTTGGTCATTCGTTTCACATCTTTTCTGTTCATAGAATAAAGGAAGAGGAATTCTTAAATTAAGAATTCCTCATGTTTGTATTATTTACCAAGAAAGTTCTTCTTGAAGAAGTCTAGTTGGAAATCTAATGTAAGTGGATCATTGAAATAGAATTCCATCATGTTTGCTTCATATACGCGATTATTTTTTACTGCTGGGATGTTTTTATATGATTCTGTCTCTTGGAATGAGTTATCAGTATCTTTATTTTTACTTACGATTAAGTAATCACCAGCAAATTCAGGTAATACCTCAGTAGATAATGCGTAGTAACCTTCTTTTAATGCTTTTTCTTTTACTTTTTCAGGCATTTTTAATTTCATTTCTTGGTACAGGATTTCTGTTCCGCGGCCCCAGTTCTCGCCGTATACATAAAGCTGTTTGTTGAAGTTTTCTACAACAGAAACTGTTGCATCTTCACCGATTTTTGCTTTAATTTCTTTACCAGCTTCTTGTGCACGTTTCTTGAAGTCATCAACCCAAGTTTTTGCTTCTTTTTCTTTGTTTAATAACTTACCAATTTCTAAATGCTGTGTTAAGTAATCAACTTTTCCGTAAGTGTATGTTACAGTAGGAGCGATTTTCTTTAACTTATCGACATTTTTAACATTTGATAAACCAATGATTAAATCTGGATTTAGTTCAGCGATTTTTTCAACATTTTCATCTGATACTTCAGCAACATCTTTAAGTTTACTATCAAAACGTGGGTTTTGTTTAGACCATGAATCTACCCCAACAAGATTTACACCTAATGACATTACGTTACCAGCGAATGATGATAGTACAACAACGCGTTTTGGATTTGCAGGAACTTCTACTTTACCATTTTCAGATTGGTATGTAATTGTTTCTGATTTACTACCTTTTGCGTCGTTCTTTTTGTCTGTAGAGCCATTGCTACAAGCGCTCATAACAAGAACGAAAAGGACTGTTAGTGAAATAAATAACTTTTTCATCGTCTTTCTCCTTTAACATAGATGATATGTGTATACAATAATTTGTTTAACTGTAATCTTTTTGAAATAGTAGTGGTAATGCAAAATAATTTATTAAAAATCTTGAATATGAGATTTTATAATATAGTAATAACCATATTAATGAAAGAAGATGTAATCTCAAATTTGCTAATTATTAACAAAATGATAATGATTATCACTATTGATTCTTTAAATAATATAATTTTATATAGGTGTATTGTCAATAGTAATTTTGATTGTAAATTTTGCGGAAACAGGTTATATTTTATTGAGAATGATAATCAATGATTAATAGCTGAGGAGTGAGCACGAATGAATCGAGAAGAATTGTTTGATGTAACCGTGATAGGCGGAGGACCTGCAGGGCTTTATTCAGCTTTTTATAGTGGACTCAGAGAAATGAAAACGAAAATAATAGAATTTCAACCACATTTAGGTGGAAAAATACATGTGTATCCGGAAAAGATGATTTGGGATGTAGGAGGACTATTGCCAGTTACAGGTGATAAGTTAATTGAACAACTTGTACAGCAAGGGTTAACATTTAAGCCAGAAGTTGTATTAGATACAAAAGTAGAATCGATTATTCGTAATCAAGATGGTACTTTTACATTAAAAACAAGTACTGGCGAAGAACACTTTTCAAAAACAGTTATCGTCGCAACAGGAAGTGGTATATTGAAACCGCAAAAGTTATCTATTGAAGGTGCTGAGCGATTTGAAGTATCGAATTTAAATTATACAGTTAAATCTTTAAAGCGTTTCAAAGGTAAAACAGTTATTATTTCCGGTGGAGGCAATTCTGCTGTTGATTGGGCAAATGAATTGGAACCAATTGCGAAAAAAGTGTATGTAACCTATAGAAAAGAAGAATTATCTGGTCATGAAGCACAAGTAAAACAACTTATGAACAGCTCAGCGGAGTGTTTCTTTAATACATCGATTACAAAATTAATTGCTGGTGATAATCATGAAGCGATCGAATATGTAGAATTAACAAATCATGAAACAGGTGAGGTTTCTCATTTACCTATTGATGAAGTTATTATTAATCATGGATATGAACGCGACATTACATTATTAGAAAATAGTGAGTTAGACGTTGCAATTATAGATAATTATTATATTGCAGGTAATGCAAATAGTGAGTCTTCAGTAGATGGATTATATGCTGCTGGAGATATTTTAAAGCACGAAGGGAAACTACACTTAATTGCAGGTGCATTCCAAGATGCTGGAAATGCTGTGAATAAAGCAAAACAATTTATCCAACCAGATGCAAGTGAGTACGGAATGGTTTCTTCTCATAATGAAGTATTTAAGAAGAGAAATCGCGAACTGATTAAGCAGATGATGAAATAATAAGGAACAAGTATACCCCCACGTATTTCTCTATTCAAGTGGATGAGAGATGTACGTGGGGGTTTTCCTGTTTACTATATTTTCAATCATTATAATGACACCGGTTTCATCAGTTCATATGATATGAACATTTTATTGGTAAAGCATCCTAGACAACAATTTAGCTATGTTTTGCTTACGCAGAACATGGCTAAATTACGCTGTCCCTTTAGCGCGTTCATTAGGAAATGGCATATTTAGTATAGAAGCAATATACTGTTTTCCGTGTTTTCGAGCCAATGATTCTAATATTTGACGGACGCGTTTTGTAAGATGGCCTTGTTTTTTGATGGCTTCACAATATGCGTCATAGAAAGCATATTTAGCCCAAAGGAAATCATCTTGTTGGAATAAGAAATGATTTTTGTACCATTCACCAATTGTATGATAACAATTGTTTTCATGTATTGCTGTGCTTTGAGAAAGAAAACGATCAGATAAAGATACATTCAAATGAGAAATTGTGTTTTCTGTTTCAACTTGTAGTGTTTTTTCTAACATTGTAATGATGTGACGAGTAGCCATATGTTAACTCTCCTTTGTGTAAATGGGTAATACCATTCTATATTTAAAAAATTCTTACTATATAATACTATACAATATATGGAATGCATCTACCTGCTTTTTGAACTGCATTTACAAAATCTTTTTTATTTGTTTACAAAAATAAAGTAAAGTAAGATACAGTATAGATGAAAAAATAATAAAGGAATGAACGCATTGTATATAACAGTAGAAGAGACTGCGGAGTATTTGAATTTACCAAAATCGTATATTGAAGAGTTAATTCAGCAAAAGAAAATTCGTGCGCTATTCGATGGAGAGCAATACTTAGTAAATAAAGAACAATTCAATACGCATTTAGAACAAATGGAGAAATATAAGCAGTTAGTGGAAGAAATATTAAACGAACCAATTCCAGAAGATATGGATGTTAAAGACGAAGACTAAACTTAGGGAAATCCCGTATGAAGATATGCAGAAATGTATCTTCATACGGGATTTTTTGTTTAAATGTATCAAAATCCTAATGGGCACGCAGAATTTCTTATATTTTTGATAGGTAGTAGTCTACCATGTTAAAAGCATATTTTTTTCTAGCTAGGACAAACATAGAGAACGTAACCTGTACAGATACATATACTATCAGTGCAAAAGCTTATAAATTAATGGAAGGGGTTTTCTCGTGAGTTTATTTCATTGTGATTTTCTGAAAGACTTAATTGGATCTTTTGTGAGAGTAAACAGGGGTGGTCCAGAATCTCAAAAAGGGACAATAGTCGCTGTATGTTCGGATTACTTTGTATTAAAGAATGAAAAAGGAGAGCTCTATTACTATCAGATTCGTCATCTGAAAAGTATTACAAAAAATGCGAAAGATTGTAAAGCAGATGATTGCAGATGGTTTGAATGTGAATGTGAAGATGACTTTGAAAAGTTACTTCAAAGCTTCAAATATTGCTGGGTGAAAATTAATCGTGGTGGCCCAGAGAAAGTTGAAGGTATTTTACAAGATGTTTCTTGTGAATTTGTGACACTAATTGTAAAAGAAGAAGTTATATTAGTTGCAGTATCTCATATTAAGAGTGTAACAGTACCTTGTAGAGAGAGCGAAGAAAGCGACAGTGAAAGCGATAGTGATAGTGAAAGTAATAATTCGGGTCGAGCTCGCGCACAAAGACAGTCAAGTAGAGGAAGATAATAAGAAAGGAGGATACAAATTTGGAAAGTATATTATGCTGTGAACAAATTAAAGGCTTAGTCGGTGAGACTGTAAAAGTAAATCTTCGTGGACCAGAGAGTCGAGTGGGGGTACTTGTATCGTTAGGAAGAGATTACCTTACATTACAACTCCCTCTTGGTGAATTAGTATATTACCAATTGAAACATGTGAAGAGTCTAGTTAAGAAAGTGAAAGAAAGTAAATGTGGCGATGGCTATGTTTCATGTTTCTGCTCTGATGATGATACTTTTGTCGATGTATTACGTGACTTGAAGTATAAGTGGGTAAAGATTAATCGTGGCGGCCCAGAGTGTGTAGAAGGCCTATTAAGTGAAGTGCATGAAGAATATATTACGCTAGTAAACGGTGATGAAGTTATTTATATCATTAATTATCATATTAAGAGTGTGAGTCAAGTAGTGAAATGTAAAAAGAATGAAGATGAATAATGTTTAATAAATAAGAGGGGCATTATGAGGGAAAGAGAAGAACAATTTCTTATTTCGATAGTATGAAAAGGAATTACTTACTATTAAAACAGAACTTTGCCCTGATTATTTTTTTAGAAATGGAAGACAGGTAAGAAGAAATTCATAGGAAGGAGGATATAGATGAATGAGTTAAACAAAAGTATTGGAGAAAATATATATGTTAAATTAATCGGTGAAAAAAGATTTAAAGGTGTATTAATTGATGTAGGAAATGATATCGTTGTTCTTTACAATGGACAAGATTACGTATATATATCTTTATATCATGTACAATACTATAAATTTTTAAGACCATATGATGAAGAAATATCAAAACCAGATGTTGATTCTGTAATTAAGAGGGAATCCCCTTCAATTTCTTTGAGAAAAGTATTAAGTACTTCTAAAGGTATTTTTACAGAAGTTTATGTAGCAGGAAATGCTCCAATACATGGTTATGTTACAAGTGTGATGAACGACTATATTGTTTTTTATAGTCCGGTTTATAAAACGGTATATATATCTTTAAAGCATTTAAAATGGTTAATTCCGTATAAAGAAAACCAAGTACCGTACGCCCTCAATAAAAATGAACTCCCCGTAAATCCGTTAAATATTACGTTAGCTAGAACATTTGAAGAACAGCTTATTAAAATGACTGGGAAAATTATGGTGTTTGATTTAGGTGAGGAGTCCAATAAAATTGGAAAAATGGCGAAAATTGATGAAGGTCATATTGAAATATCAAAAGCACGTGATGCAAAAATGTATATGAATATTCAACATGTAAAATCCGTCCATTGTCCGTAGATTAGTTGAAAGGGCTGACTTTTTCTTTTATATGCAGAAGAAAAGGTCGAGCCTATTTATTTAGTTTAATTTGGATATGAGGGGAAAAATGAATTGAATATAAATATATTATAGTGTGATCTTTTTAAAAATAATTTTGTACTAATTTATAAAGAAATATGTACGAGCTATCTTTTATGTATTCAATTTATTTTTTGAGGAGGAGCTGCTCAACTAATTTATTAAAGGGGTTTTGTTTGTGGAGCAGTTTCCGAATTCGTTATCAATTACATTGCTTGGTAGTGCTGGTGGAGCAGCAAAAGCAGTTTTAGCAATTTTAAATCAAGCGATAGCAAATGAAAAAGATCCAATTTATGAAGTATTAAAGAATGCCAAATTTCATTTGGTGGATATAAAACAAAAAGACAGGACTTATTATGATGAGTTGTTTTCGAATTTGAAAGGTCGCTTATATTTATATGAAATAAACCTTCAAAATGTAGTGGAATTTAAACAACATTTAAAAGAAAAAAGAACGAGTGTTGTGATTGATGTTTCAGGGGCAGATACAATTAGAGTATTAAGCTGCTGTAATGAACTAGGAATTTGTTATATTAACTCAGCCTTGGAAAATGAGGCAGTAGATCAGGACGATAGCTTAATCGGCTTTCAGCTTACGGAAAGATATACAAGGTTTGAGAAGGAGAAAGAGAAATTTACAAATACAAAAGCGATTATAGGTTCAGGTATGAATCCAGGTGTTGTTCAATGGATGGTTGTTGAGCTTATGAAGGCACGACCAAATGAAAGGCCAAGAGCATGTTATATTGTAGAACATGACACATCGTTTTTGAATGATACAGCACTTATAAAGCCACATACACTTTATGCTTCATGGGCAGTAGAGCGATTTTTAGATGAAGCAATCTGGAGTTATCCGATGTATATGAGTCATCATCGTCCTCTTTACTTTTATGAAGATGTATATGCTTCAGAGTATAAAGTGAAGTTAGGAGAAAAAGAATTCTATGGTTGTTTAATGCCACATGAGGAAGTATTAATTTTAGGGAAAAACTTTAATCTGGAAGTTGGTTTTCTTTACCGAATTAATGAGTATACAACAAATATAATTAGACAGAACTTAGATCAAGTAGAAGATTTATGGAACTGGAATCGTAAAGTGTTTAATCCAGCGGAAGAAGAGGTTGCTGGAGAGGACTTGGTCGGTGTGTTACTCGTTTATGAAAATAGTGAGACATATATGTATAATGTGATGAATAGTAGCCAAGTTTTTCGTAAATATAAAACGAATGCAACGTATTTTCAAGTAGGGTGCGGGATTTATGCGGGCTTGTCCAGTTTACTTTTAGATCAATTTGAACAAGGTGCTTATTACGTTGAGGAGTTGTTATTAAATACAGAAAGTAAGTACGGTGAGTATTTAAATTTATATATGAAGGATTTTGTAATAGGGCATAATAATTTTACGGATGGATTGTTACATGACAGGGTAAGATGGATGTAAGTTGTTACCAAAAGGAAGGAAAGATCTCCTTCCTTTCATTATTATAAGGTTAAATATTGCCCTGAAAGCAATTTCATACTTATACTTTAAGGAGATAACAATGAAAGTTTTTTGTATCGATCAAGGGGAGTTTTTATATGAATAAATACAAGAGCTTGATTTATGAAGAAAGAAGAGCCTTAAAGGTATTTATATTATTATTTTATATTATATTCTTTTTATATGACGCTATATATTATTTTGTATATCCTGCTATGAATATTAGTGGAACAGCGGTAGGTTGGCCAGAAGGTAGTCTTGGGATAGGTGTGCCTATATTTGTAATAGCATTATTTCCTATTTCTATATATCTTCAAAAAAGAGGGTATGTATATTCTGTAAAATATTTATTTTTATTTGGGTACATGTTTATCAATCTTGTGAATAATTTAATGATTTATTTGCGAACGGATAGACCTTTTGAACATGGTAGTATGGTAGAAATGTTATTAATTTTATTTGCCCCAGTTTTCGTGAATAGAAAATACTTTTATTTAGTGTCCTTTAGTGTAATTGGAAAGTACGTATTTTTCACATTGCTATTACAAGATTTAAAAGTGGTAATTCCACTTGTTTTATGTATATTCTATTTCATTATTTCACATTCTTTATTAAAACGATTTCAATCTTATGTAAGAACAGTGGTTGAAATGATGAACAATATGAAAGAGACGGAAAATTTAGCTGTGATTGGGACTATGTCTACAACAATTGCCCATGAAATTCGAAATCCGCTAACAGCGTTAAAAGGGTTTACGCAAATGCAAAAAGAAAGAAATCCAACTGATACGATGAGCTACGACATTATGCTACAAGAAATTGAAAGGGTTAATGGATTTGTTAGTGAATTGATGTTGTTAGGAAAACCAAAGCCAACAAATTATGAAAGGTGTAATATACGAGACATCCTTCTATATGTTGTGCATCTAATGGAAAGTTATGCAACGCAATATAGAGTTAAATGTCATTTACAAGTAGATGGGAATTTACCGGCTATAAACGGTGATGACAAGCAATTAAAACAAGTGTTATTAAATATCATTAAAAATGGAATAGAATCAATGCCAGAGGGTGGAGAAATTCATATCCGTGCATATCAAAAAACGCAAGGACATTTGTGTATTTCTGTTGAAGACCAAGGATTTGGTATAGAGAATGAAAAATTAGAAAAAATTGGCAAGGCGTTTTACACAACAAAGGAGACTGGTACAGGACTTGGGTTAATGATTACATATAAAATTATTAAGGAACATCAAGGGAGTATCACGATCCAAAGTAGTCTAGGAGTAGGAACGAAAGTAGAAATTTTTCTGCCGACCGTTTAATGTATTGGGAGAAAAGATTTTTCAGAAAAGTGTTCTTGTTGTGTAAATATAAACATTTTATAAAATGTTTCAAGAAGGGTTTTTTTTATAAAATACTTCGTTTATAATGGAGGAAAATATCGACATGAGATTGATTGCTCATGTAGCGGTTCAGTGGTGTTATGAAAAGATAAGAAGGGGTGCACACGCATCCTTTTTTCTATGCAGATATTATGAAAGAGGTGGTATGATGGAATTAACATTAAATTCGACTGTATGTTTACACACGATTCAATTTCGAAAAGAGCAAAAGAATTATATTGTAAAAGATACAATTACAGGAGAAAAATATGAAATGCCGCCACTTTGGATTGATGCATTGGCAATGATGCGTGACGGTTTTTTATTGGGGGAAATTGAGGAGAAATTAAAAGAAGAGTATCCATCCGAAGAAGTGAATATGTTAGCATTCACGAGGCAACTGTTAGAACTAGAACTTGTTGAAATGGTAGATGGAGAAGAGATAGTTTGCACAAAGAAGAAAGAGATAGATTGTTTAGCTTGGGTGCGTCCCCGTGTGGAACAATTCTTTCTTAATTTAAATAGAAAATATAGAAGCAAAGACCAATAGTGGCCTTTGCTTTTTTTATCCCGCTATTTGCCGGGCAGTAAGACCCCCACCTCAAAATTCAGCGGAAGCAAAGAAGTTAGGTGTGGGATGAACAAAACCCCCACTGATTAAAGGTTCACTTTATAGGTTGTGTTTAAAATATAACAGCAAATGCTCTTGCGAAAGCACCGTCACTATTTTTAATTTTTAAAGGTGCGGCTGAGAAAAAGAAACGTTTTGCTTCGATAGCATCTAGATTTGTTAAGTTTTCGATTAAATAAATATTATTCCCTAGTAATATGTGATGAATCGGTGATGTTTCTGTTGTGACTTCATCAGGAGAAATGAAATCTAAACCGATAGATTTTACCTTTAATCGCACTAGTTCTTTAGCTAATTCTTCAGAAAGATAAAATGCTTCCTTCTCATAAGCTTCTGTATTCCATTTAGTGGATAGATTAGAATGAAAAATAACAATATCACCTTCTTTTATGTCAGTATTATGCAATACTGCCTTAGGTAATTTTCGCTCTTGAATATGTGTTACATCTATAAGAACAGCTTCGCCTACAAATTGATCCAGCGGTAATTGATCGATGGTCGTTGCGCCTGAAATAAAATGCGCAGGGGCATCACAATGCGTGCCAACATGAACGACAGAATGAAAATCTGTAACTTGATATCCTGATTCTTCAACACTTGTAACAGCTTCTAGTTGTATTTTAGGTGTTCCAGGAAATTGAGACATATTATTTTCAAATGTTTGCGATAGATCAATTACTTTCATTTTACATACCTCCAATATATGTTTTTCAAATAATAAAAAGCTCACCCTTCAATATCAAGAAAGGTGAGCTTTACATGCTAGTTGAGTTTTATCTTCCAAAATGCAATGCATTTTGCAGGAATTAGCACCTATTCAGTTTGTATAAACTGAGGTTGCTGGGCTTCAAAGGGCCGGTCCCTCTGCCTCTCTGGATAAAGAAGTATTTAATTTTTGAAATTGGAATTTTCCGATAGTTAAATTGTAATTCATTTCCTTTTTGCGTGCAATACAAAATAGGTATTCACCCAAATAAAGCTACGCGCATATTGTAGCTTATGTAAATAGAATGCTGCGAAGGAGTGAGTGCAGTGACAGGAAATGTATTGAATTATTATGCTGGTGGTAATACAGCTAGGGGATTTCATAATTTATACGAAGAGAATTTAAAAGGGTTAGACAGATTATTTATCTTAAAGGGTGGCCCAGGAACGGGGAAATCTTCTTTAATAAAGGCAATCGGTCGTGAATGGGTTGAAAAAGGATATGATATTGAATTTTTACATTGTTCTTCTGACAATAAATCGGTTGATGGTGTAATTATCCCAAAATTAAAAGCAGGAATTGTTGATGGGACATCGCCGCATGTTATTGAGCCAAAAATGCCAGGAGTTGTTGAAGAGTATATAAATTTAGGAATTGCTTGGGACTCAGATAAACTAAGAAAGCAGAAGTTAGAAATTGAAAGATTTGTTTCAGAAGCAAGCAAAGCTTTTCATTCTGCTTACGCACGTTTTAAAGAGGCATTGGTTATACATGATGAGTGGGAGAAGATATATATTGATAATATAGATTTTAATAAAGCAAATGAACTAACCAATCAGCTAATCCAGAAATTATTTGCAGATAAAAGCGGGAGACAATCGCTTGTAAAACATCGTTTTTTAGGAGCTGCTACACCGAAAGGAGCAGTTGATTTTGTCCCTAATTTAACAGAAGGGTTACCACATCGTTATTTTATAAAAGGGCGCCCAGGTTCTGGAAAATCAACGATGCTCAAAAAGTTAGCTAAGGCAGCTGAAGAAAAAGGGTTTGAAGTTGAAGTATATCATTGCGGATTTGACCCGAATAGTCTTGATATGGTTATCGTAAGAGAATTAGGCTTTGCAATTTTTGATAGCACTGCACCACATGAATATTTTCCAAGTCGCGAGGGTGATGAAATTATTGATATGTATGCCCTTATTGTTACGCCAGGGACGGATGAGAAATATGCGAAGGAAATTCGTGATGTCTCCATTCAATATAAAGCAAAAATGAATGAGGCGATGTCTTTCTTAGGGAAAGCAAAATCGGTTCGTGATAAATTAGAACGAATTTATATTGCTGCTATGGATTTTTCAATAGTAGATGCATATAAAGAGGAGATTCAAAAAGAGTTTGAACGAATTGCTACTACTGTAATCGAAAAGCAACAATAGACGTTTCATTAGGCTGTCAGTAATTTCTGACAGTTTTTTTGGTATGTAGTAAAATTAGTATTGTATTTGTCGAATTTCCAAGGAAATAATCAAAAAATGGAGGTGTTATGCAATGAGAGAGAAAATCGAGTTGGAGTTAGAAAGAATTGAAAAAGAGAATGATGTGAAAATTTTATTTGCGGTAGAATCAGGGAGTCGTGCTTGGGGTTTTCCATCGAAAGATAGCGATTATGATGTTAGGTTTGTTTATATACATCCGGTAGAATGGTATTTATCAATTCATGACAAACGAGATGTAATTGAATATCCAATTAGTGATGATTTAGATATAAGTGGTTGGGATATTAAAAAGGCGTTGCAACTATTCGCGAAGTCGAATCCTGCTTTACTTGAGTGGATTCAATCACCAATTTTTTATTCGAAAAACTCTAATTTTCCAGAACTACTTCAACAGATGAGTGAGAAGAATTTTGATCCAAAAGCAACGATATATCATTATTTACATATGGCGTCGAAAAATTATCGTGAATTTTTGCAAGGTGAGAATGTAAAGCTGAAAAAGTACTTTTATGTATTACGTCCCATTTTAGCTTGTAAGTGGCTAGAAGAGAAAGCGACTTTACCTCCTGTAGAATTTGACCGATTGATTACAGAATTATCATTAGAACGTAGCGTATTAGATGAAATTGAAAAGTTGTTAATAAAGAAAAAAGCAGGTACTGAATTAGATGTTGGATTGAAAATTAAGGTGCTAAATCAATTTTTAGAAGAACAAATTCATTACTATCAGGAATATGTAAAAGGAATTGAAAAGGGATCAGGAATCGATATTGAGAGTTTAAATACATTGTTTCGAGATATGTTGTTTGAAGCATATGAAAAAGAGCACAAGTAAGTTTGTGCTCTTTTATTTTGTAGGAATGAAGAAAACAGATATAGCTGCGATAAGACCTGCAAAGGAGAATAAGTAAAAATTCCATGCTAAGTCATATTGCATTGTCATAATAATACCGACGAGAATAGGGCCAGCAATTGCACCAACTCGGCCAAGTCCCAGTCCCCAGCCTAAGGAGGTAGCTCGGATATGTGATGGGAAGTATTGTGTTACATATGCATTTAATATTTGAGTAATACCGACCGATCCAATACCAGCAAGGCCAATTAAAAGATAAATGATTGTAACGGATGGCTTGATTGTTAATAGTCCGATACATATGGCTGCCATAAGATAAGAGATGCTAATAACAATTTTTGCGCCTATACGATCAGCAATTGCTCCAGCAAATAATGCGCCGATAGCTGCGGTAATATTTAGCATAAGTAGAAAAGACAGACTAGATCCAAGAGGATATCCCGCCTGGCGCATCATCTGTGGTAACCAAGTGTTTAAACCGTATATTAAAAACATTCCCATTATATAAGTGATCCAAAAAAGTAGCGTTGCTTTTATGTATTCTTTTGAGAATAAAGTAAAAAATCCATTTTTCTTTCGTATAGTAGATGGGTCTTGATGAGTTTTATCTTTTACATGAAATTCAACTTGAAAACGATTAAGAATTTGCTTCACTTCTTCTTGGCGATTACGTGATAATAAAAATTGAATGGACTCAGGTAAATAGCGAATAATGAAAGGAATGAGGAGTAGTGGAATCATTCCGATACCAAACATAATTCTCCATCCGAAATCTTCTAACATAAGCATGGACAAAATAGCACCTAACACGATACCTAAAGGATAGCCAGTAAACATAAGAGCATAAATAAAAGATTGCCTTTTTTTGAGTGAATATTCAACAGTGAGTGCTGAAGCCGTAGGGATAACACCGCCTAATCCGATTCCTCCTATAAATCGAGATAATCCAAATAACTCAGGAGAAGGAGCGATAGCCGCTAAACCCATTGTGATAGAAAAAAGTGCTAAACAGCATATAAGCGTCCATTTACGCCCAATTAGATCTGTAATCGTTCCAACTAGAATAGCCCCAATAAACATCCCAAATAAAGCATAGCTTGCAATTGTACCAGCGTGCGCTGGTGATAGCGCCCAGCTTTTGTCTTCTAGGAGCTTTGGTAGAACGGCACCGTAAATACCTAAATCATATCCATCAGCTAAAATGGCTAGCCAACAAATAAAAACAACAAGTTTTGTAATAGAGCTTGGAAAGATAGTTTCTGTAGATTCTAGATGAGGTGGAGCTGAAGGTTGCATAATATTCACCCCTTTTAATTTGTAGATGAATATATTATTTTATTTAATGTTAATATTTTCCTCCTTGTGTCGAATTTTATCTGAAAAGGGTTTATAACAAATAAAGAAGTTCAACAGTAATTCTGTTGAACTTCTTTATTTGTTTACTCATTATCAACTCGTTTTAACGGTTGATCTGCTGGGCCTTCAAGAACGTCTCCCTCAATTGAAAAACGAGAACCATGGCAAGGGCAATCCCAAGTACAATCACCATTATTCCATTCAACTTCACAGCCGAGATGTGTACAAGTTGTATCGACGATATGTAATTTTCCTTCTTTGTCCTTATAAGCACCTGCTCGTTTACCGTTAACATGTACGACAGATCCTTCACCAACTTCGAGATCTTCTGGCTTACGTAATGCGGTTTCAATCTTTCCTGCAATTAAATGTTTCGCAACATCAATGTTTTGGGAGAGGAACGTTTTTATATCTGGATTTGCATGGAAGCGTGATGGTGCATACAGTTCTTTATAGGGACTGTGAACTTTTAGGATGGAGTCCTTCAGTAGGTGAGCGGCAGCAGTTCCAGTTGTCATTCCCCATTTGCGATATCCAGTTGCAACAAATATATTTGGATTTCTTTCGTTAATATGTCCGATATAAGGAAGCTTATCTAGAGTAATTAAATCTTGTGCTGACCATCTATAAGGAACTTCATCTATTCCAAAAGTGGCTTCAGCAAAAGAATAGAGTGCTTCATAATGAAGCATCGTATTTATTCCCTGACCTGTTTTATGACTCTCTCCGCCAATCAAAATTAATTTTTCTCCATTGTTTGTTATATAGCGTAAGGAGCGCTTTGGATCATCAATACTTAAATACATGCCACCTGGATACTCCGTTTTTGCTTTTATTGCAAGAGCGTAGGAGCGTTCTGCGTACATTCGCGTAAAGAAAAAGCTATTCGCATCATAAAAAGGAAAATGTGAACAAGAGACGACATATTCACAAGTGATATGATGGCCCTCTTTTGTAATTATTTGTGGATAATCGCCCTTTTCCACATCCATAGCTGTTGTTTGTTCGTAGACCTTTCCGCCCATCTCCACAAACTTTTCTAAAAGTGTTTTTAAATAAAGAAGGGGATGGAATTGTGCTTGATTTTTCATTACAAGCGCAGATTGTACTGGAATAGGAATCGATAGAGATTGAACATAGTCACAAGGTATATTTAATTTTTGATAAGCTTCATATTCTTTCGATAAATTTCTTAATCCGTTATCAGTAGTTGTATATAAATATGAATCTTCATTTGAGAAATTACAGTCGATTTTATATGTTTGAACAGTTTTATTTATGAATTGTAGAGCCTTATTATTTGATTCATAGTAAAGCCGGGCCTTTTCTACACCGAAATGATTTATTAATTCATCATAAATAAGATCATGTTGTGCTGTTACTTTCGCTGTTGTATGCCCAGTCGTTCCGTTTAAAATACGACCAGAATCAATTAAAACAACATCGATGCCTTCTTTTGCAAGTAAATAGGCAGTAGTAATACCTGTAATACCAGCACCGATAATAGCAACTTTCGTCTTTATATTTTCGGATAAACGAGGGAAAGTAGGAAATTGAGTAGATTCAATCCAATAAGATAGCGGCAGTTGTGGAAATGTATCACTTGTCATTGCGGAAACCTCCTGATTTTAGAACAATTTTCCTTTTAATATTTCCATATTATATGAAATTCATGTGTGTTGTTTTAGAGGAAGTCTATTTTTATTAAAAGAGGGTATAAATTATTTTAATATAATTAATTAGGTGGGGCATTATGAAGAAGTAGGATTTATATAAAACTAAATTCAAATGATTCTGTTTGTTGATTACATAGAGAGTTATTGAATGAGATAGAGTCTATGCCGTTTAAGAAAATGTCTATATATAGTGGGTAAATCCTTATGAAATCTATACGTTTTCTTTAGTGAAATAAAGTATGATTATAAAAATATAACCAACTTTTATTACTAGGTCATAAAAGTTGTTGACAATATAGAAATTCTATTGTTATGATTCATCATGTGGAAAGGTTGATAGAGGGTAAAAAGAGAAATGTTTTTCATTGATAATAAAAGCGAAAAATAAGTGACGATAGAGTGAGTATATTTTCCTTATAATAGATGCTTTTTGGATCATCTAGTAAAATCAATCTGGAAGCAAGAATTGATATATGTAAGTTGCGCAAGGCGCGGCATAAGAAAGGGGCAAAAGGATGAAGGAGCTTCATACGTTTGGGTGGTATGCAGCACGTGTATCACCACATTTGCCGAAAAAAGCATTTAAACCAGTGCCTACTCGTTTATTTGGTGGACTGGCTTATTTGCTTGTGGCATTGGCGGGATTAATATCGATTGGTGTATTTGAATTGAATGTGTGGGCGAATCTAGGAATTGCGATTGTTCTTGGATTATGTTTTGCTTCACTAGGATTTTTAGGGCATGAAATTTTACATGGAACTGTTGTAAGAAAGGCATGGCTTCGCGACTTCTTAGGCGCTATTGCATTTATGCCATTATCAACAGGGCCAAAGCTTTGGAGAAAGTGGCATAATGCAACGCATCATGTTCATACACAGCATGAAGAGAATGATCCGGATGCATGGCCGACACTTGAGAAACTTAAGAAGAGTAAGTTTTTGAGTTGGGTATATCGTATGCCTCTACATGTACGTTCATTCTTTAGTTTTCTGTCACTAACAATTCAATTTACATTGCATTCGACTCGAATGTTCTTTCATTTTATAAAAGAGTTCAAGTCATCCAATCAAAAATCTGTATGGCTTCAACTTCTTTTGCCTTGGACAGTTTGGATTAGTTTATTGTTTATTATGGGACCTGGAAAATGGTTATTTGCATATGTCATTCCGTTGTTAATTGCTAACTTTATTGTAATGGCATATATCGCAACAAATCACCGCTTAAATCCAATTGTTCCAGTAAATGATCCGTTAGCAAACTGCTTATCAGTAACAGTGCCGCGCTGGGTAGACGTTTTACATTTCAATTTCTCATATCATACAGAACATCATCTGTTCCCTGCTATGAGCTCTAAATACTATCCGTTAGTAAAAGAGAAGATTAAAGAAATGTGGCCGGAACGTTATCACGAAATGCCGATGACAAAAGCATTGGCAGCACTTTGGAATACACCACGTGTGTATTATCACGGAAGTGAATTAGTTGATCCGCATAGAGAGCATTTCTACGGTTCTTTAGGAAATGGCTTAGACCCTCATAATATTTCATATCGTGAGGAACATATAGAAGAAAAAGAGAGTATTAAAAAAATAAATCAGTAAAAATTAATATACTTTTGCAGTGAAAAAGCAAGCCATCTCAGGCTTGCTTTTTCTTATAAAGAAACATCCTTTTTGTTCTTTTTATGGACTTGGAAGGAGTTAGTTTCTTTTCGTTGTAATCGTTTTTCTAAAAGATTAACAAAATAAGTAAATAGAAGAACAAGTACGAGATAGTATGCACCAACGATTATGTAAGTATCTAATTGTTGGAAGTTACCTGCTGCAATTGATAAACCCGATCCCCATAATTCGGACATTCCTACATAAGCAACAAGTGAAGAATCTTTTAATCCGATAATAAATTGGTTTCCTAGAGGAGGAAGAGACAGACGAAATGCTTGTGGTAATATAATTCGTCGCATAGCTAAAGGATAAGGCATGCCTAAAGAGCGAGCTGCTTCTAATTGTCCCCGGTCAACGGATTGAATGGATCCCCGGAAAATTTCCGTAATATATGCACCGTTATGAATTGCTAAAGCGATTGCTCCTGCCCAAAAAGGAGTGAAAACAACAACGGATGTAATTCCAAAATAGAGAATGGCAATTTGAACAATTAAAGGTGTACCACGAATAATAGCAATGTAGACATGAGCGATACTATTTAAAACTTTATTGTTAGAGATTCGAAAGAAAGCGAATAATAATCCAATTAATGAACCGAGTACTAGGGAAGTTAATGTTAATTGTAATGTGACAATAGTAGCTTTTAAGAGTGTGGGATAGGAAGAGATAAAAATTTCAAACATGCGTTTCACCTCATATTGTATAGATTTTAGTAGAGAATGAAATGCCCCACATAAAATGAACACTTAATCAGTGGGGCACTGTTTATGAATCTTTTGAATGGCTAACTTACTTCGTTTTTTCCTCTTCACCAAGAATATTACGCCCGAACCATTTTTTACTGATCTTTTCATACGCACCATCTTTAATGATTTCATCTAACGCTTTATTTACTTTCTCAACCATTTCTTTATCATCTTTGCGAATAGCAATTCCCATTTCATCAAGATTTAATGGTTTTCCGGCTTCTTTTATATTCGATTTTCCTTCTTTTATCATACGTAGACCAACCATTTGATCCGTAATTACTGCATCAACACGCCCAGGCTCTAAATCCATAAGAGCAGTAATATCACTGTCATATTCTGTGATTTGATCTGTATATTTTGCAACAAGATTTTTAAAGGTACTAGCTTTTACAACACCAATTTTCTTACCTTTTAAATCTTCTGGAGAAGAGATAGCGGTATTCTTTTTAGCCACAAAAATTTGGGCGCCAGAACGATAGTACGGATTTGAGAAACTAACAGCTTTTAAGCGCTCCTCTGTAATTGCCATACTACCCAGTATTACATCATATTTCTTCGCTTGAAGACCTTGAATTAGCGTTTCCCATGGGTTTGTAACTGGCGTAGCCTTCATGTTCATCTTTTTAGCAAGAGCTTCACCGATTTCTACATCAAAGCCGACAAGTTTGCCGTCATTTTCTTTATAGTTAAAAGGTTTGTATAATCCACTCATCGCATAGCGAAATTCTTTTTCACCATTTGATGAAGTAGTAGAGCTTTCTTTGCTACAAGCTCCTAGTATGAAGGATGTACATAGTGTAATGCTCGCAACAATGGTTAATAGTTTTCTTTTCATAAAACCCCTCCTATATATTGATCATACGGATGGTTTTCAGTATGTTATTGAAATATTTTATTTGGATGATTAGTTGTGCACCGTATGAATGTATTCCTTTTCGTTTGAAACAGAAGTTACATTATAAAACGTTGCGTAAAAATTGTTTTGCTCGTTCATGTGATGGAGCTGAAAAGAATTGTGCTGGCGGAGCATCTTCTACAATCTTTCCATCGTCCATAAAGATGACGCGATCAGCTACATCTTTTGCGAAATTCATTTCATGAGTAACAATAACCATTGTCATCCCTTCTTCAGCAAGTTCTTTCATAACTTGCAATACTTCTCCAACAAGTTCAGGGTCTAAAGCTGAGGTAGGCTCATCAAATAGCATAATCTTAGGGCTCATTGCAAGAGCTCGTGCAATGGCAATGCGCTGTTTTTGACCACCTGAAAGAAGATGAGGAGTTACATCCGCTTTATCTTGAAGGCCGACTTTTTGGAGAAGTTGATTTCCAATATCCTTTGCATTTGCTTTCTCTAATTTTTTTACGTGAATAGGTGCTTCTATGATGTTTTCTAGTGAGGTCATATGAGGAAAGAGGTTAAAGTGCTGAAAAACCATACCGACATTTTCACGGACTTTATTTAAATTTGAATGCTTTGGATCAATTCGCTCACCTTGTAAGTGGATTTCACCTTCATCGTACATTTCTAAAAAGTTAAGACAGCGAAGTAATGTACTTTTACCAGAACCACTGGCACCAATTAAAACAACAACTTCTTTTTCTTTTACTTCTAAATCAATTCCTTTTAACACATCAAGTGAACCGAATGACTTTACTAGATTTCGAACCTGAATCATACAAATCCCCCAGTTAAAAATATATTTTACAAATGTTGCCCCTTATTTCTGTTATTAGTCATAAATTGTCAGAATCCTTTATTTTTTTCATGCAATTTGATATTCAAAGAAATAATATTTTTTAAAATCTCTATATCCTTCTATAATGAAAATATGGATAATAATATATAGGTAGTATTTATATTGCTTATAAAAAGGGGGAAAGGGAAGATGGAAAAAGAAAGGAAAACATTTTCTTTTGGATTACGTACACAACTTATGCTATTCACTACAGTTTTAGCTTTCATTACATATTCAACAAGTATATTTTTTATTTACGTGATATACGATTATTTTCAAAGTTATGTAAGTCAAACTGTATATAATATTATCGTTATGTTATTAGGGGTAGTATGGTCTGGAATTTTAGCATATGGAGCAGCCGTATTTTTAATTAAACCACTTCGCAAGTTAGAGGAAGCGGCAAGAAAAGCAGCTGAGGGTGATATTCGTGAAGATGTTCCATTACCGAAGACAGATGATGAAATTAAATCTTTAAGTGTTGCATTTAATATGATGTTAGGAAACTTAAGGGGCATGGTAAAAAATATTGATACAACATTTTCGTATACAAATAATCAAGTACAGCAGATTAGAAAACAAACAGGCGAAGCAACGAGACAAGCGCAAGGTGTATCTGAGACACTTGCAGAGATTTCTTCAGGCGCTGAGCAATCAGCGGCATCAATTCAAGCAATTGTTTCTGCTGTTGATACAACGACGTCTATTGCAAGTGAAGTAGAAGAAAAAGCGAAGCAGTCTGATACGTTGTCTTCAGAAATGGTTCAAGCTTTAGGGCATAGTACTCGTGTCTTTACGTCTTTAATTCAAGGTATTCAAACATTGGCAAAAGAAAATGAAGATTCAATGCAAAATGTACAGAAGTTAGAAGAACGAATGAAACAAGTAGAACATATTGTGTCTGTTGTGAGTGCGATTGCTAGCCAAACGAATTTATTAGCACTAAATGCTTCTATTGAGGCAGCTCGCGCAGGAGAGCATGGGAGAGGCTTTGCGGTTGTTGCGGAAGAAGTACGGAAACTTGCTGATGAAAGCGATCATTCTGCAAGAAACATATCGCAGTTATTACGAAATATGCAAGATGAAGTACAACAAGTTGCAATGAAAATGACAGAACAAGTGAAAATAGCTAAAGAAGAGGCGAAACGTGGGGAAGCTACGGAATTAATTTTAAAAGAAATGTCATCAAGTGTTATGGAAGTAGCCGATGCAACTCAGCAAATCAGTAGTTATATGAATGAACAAGTGAGCCACATTCATCAAACAGGAGCACAAACAAAAGCTGTAGCAGCAATTGCTGAAGAAACGTCAGCCGGTTCGCAAGAAGTGGCGCGTGTGACGCTACAACAGTCTAAAAATATGGTAGTAATCGATCAATTATTAAAGGATTTAGAGAAGCAAGCAACTGATTTGAAACAAACAATTGAACGATTTTCGATGTAAAAGGAAGAACAGAATGCTGTTCTTCTCTTTTTTATTTAGCTTGATTTAATATTTACAGTTAAACTATGAACGTTTCCGCAACATTCTTTTCTGTCCCTTTCGGATGAAAATTATAGCGAGCTATAATATTAAAAGGGGTGTCTTTTATGAAAAAAGAAAAAAGACAACGGTTAATTAAACAATTTGTAAAGGAGTATGAAATAGATAAGCAAGAAAGATTAGTAGAATTGTTAGCAAAAAAAGATGTATTAGTAACACAAGCTACGGTTTCTCGCGATATTCGTGAGTTAAACTTAACGAAGGTACCTTCTCAAGAAGGATTAATGATATATAAAGTTTTCACAGAAGAGCATTTACAAACTGATATAAAGTTAAAGAAAAAATTACGAGAGGTTGTTGTAAAAATTGATTGTGTAGATCAATTAATGGTTATTAAAACATTACCTGGTAATGCACATGTTATTGGTGTTTTATTTGATGAGTTAGATTGGAAAGAAAAAATAGGATGTATATGTGGAAATGATACATGCCTTATAATTTCACAGTCGAAATCAGATAGGGAGATTATAGAAGAAAGATTAAATTTAATTATTTAGATAAAAAAATCCTGTTTTTAATAAAATTAAAAACAGGATTTTTGTTTAAATACGGAAGTTAAATATTCAACATATATGCGTAATATATGTATTTTTTATTGAGAAAGCGAGATAGTTTGTTATAAAAATACATATTCGTATGATTTTAAAAAAATTACTTGTTTAATATTTCACAATGATAATGTGGATGCTTTCACAAAGATGAAAGTGCAGAGCATTTATTATGTACTTGTAAGACATCAAACATATTTAAAAGGAGGTACAACAAATGAAACATCCGATACATGTTACTTCAGAAATTGGGGAATTACAAACGGTTTTATTAAAACGACCGGGTAAAGAAGTGGAAAACTTGACGCCAGATTATTTGCAGCAATTATTATTTGACGATATTCCATACTTGCCAATTATTCAAAAAGAGCATGATTATTTTGCACAAACGTTACGCAATCGGGGTGTTGAAGTTCTATATTTAGAAAAACTAGCTGCTGAGGCGTTAGTAGATAAAAAACTTCGAGAAGAATTTGTTGATCGTATTTTAAAAGAAGGACAGGCCGACGTAAATGTTGCACATCAAACTTTAAAAGAATATTTACTCTCCTTTTCAAATGAAGAATTAATTCAAAAAATTATGGGCGGTGTACGGAAAAACGAAATTGAAACAAGTAAGAAGACACATTTATATGAATTAATGGAAGATCACTATCCGTTTTACTTAGATCCAATGCCTAATTTATATTTTACTCGTGATCCAGCAGCTAGCGTGGGCGATGGTTTAACGATAAATAAGATGAGAGAACCAGCGCGTAGACGTGAATCATTATTCATGGAGTACATCATTAAATATCATCCAAGATTTGTAAAACATAATGTACCAATCTGGTTAGATCGTGATTATAAATTTCCAATTGAAGGTGGCGACGAGCTAATTTTAAATGAAGAAACAATTGCGATTGGAGTATCTGCTCGTACTTCAGCTAAAGCAATTGAACGTTTAGCTAAAAATCTCTTTAGCCGACAAAATAAAATTAAGAAAGTGTTAGCAATAGAAATTCCAAAATGCCGAGCATTTATGCATTTAGATACAGTATTTACAATGGTTGATTATGACAAGTTTACAATTCACCCAGCCATTCAAGGGCCAAAAGGGAATATGAATATTTATATTTTAGAAAAAGGAACAGATGAGGAAACTCTTAAAATTACACATCGTAATTCTTTAATGGAAGCGTTAAAAGAGGTATTAGGCTTAAGTGAATTAGTTCTTATTCCATGTGGAGGAGGAGATGTAATTGCTTCTGCTCGTGAACAATGGAATGATGGCTCGAACACATTAGCAATCGCGCCAGGTGTAGTTGTTACATATGATCGCAACTATGTATCCAATACGTTATTACGGGAACACGGTATAGAAGTGATTGAGGTGCTAAGTTCGGAATTATCTCGTGGGCGTGGGGGTCCACGTTGCATGAGTATGCCAATTGTTCGTAAAGATATTTAGTATAAATAATGGAGAAAGTAGGGATGAAGTATGTTAATGACTAGACCAAATTTAAAAGGAAGAAGCTTTCTAGCAGAAAAAGATTTTACACAAGAAGAATTGTTATATTTTCTAGATTTGGCAGCAGAATTAAAAGAGAAAAAGAAAAATGGTATCCCGCATCATTATTTAGAAGATAAGAATGTAGCGCTCTTATTTGAAAAAACCTCCACTCGTACGCGCTGTGCATTTACAGTAGCATGTACAGATTTAGGGGCGAATCCTGAATATTTAGGGAAAGGTGATATTCAGCTTGGGAAAAAAGAATCCGTAGAGGATACAGCGAAAGTGTTAGGGCGTATGTTTGACGGAATTGAGTTTCGTGGATTTAGTCATGAAACTGTAGAATCTTTAGCACAAAATTCTGGTGTGCCAGTTTGGAATGGATTAACAGACATGTGGCATCCAACACAAACACTAGCAGATTTATTAACAATTAGAGAACATGTAGGGAAATTAAAAAATGTGAAGCTCGTTTACGTTGGAGATGGACGAAATAATGTTGCTAATAGCTTACTAGTTGGTGGAGCAATCATTGGAATGGATGTACGTATTTGTACACCGGAATCTTTATGGCCTGCACAAGAAGTAATTGATTTAGCAAAAAAATATAATGAACAGGTAATGATAACAAGTAATGTGGAAGAAGCTGTTGCGAGTGCAGATGTAATTTATACAGATGTATGGGTGTCTATGGGGGAAGAAGAAAAATTTGCTGAACGTGTCGAGTTATTGAAACCTTATCAAGTAAATATGAAAATGATTAAAGAAACAGGGAATGAAAACGTGATTTTCTTACATTGTTTACCTGCATTTCATGATGTTGAAACGATGTATGGCGAAGAAGTTTATGAGAAATATGGATTGAAAGAAATGGAGGTAACTGACGAAGTATTCCGCAGTAAACATTCAAAAGTATTTGATCAAGCTGAAAATAGAATGCATACAATTAAAGCGGTTATGGCAGCTACTTTAGGAAACATGGAGTAAAGAAGAAAGGGAGTCTTCCTTTCTTCTTTCTCCTCCTTTAGACACTATCATTCACTATTGCTTTTGTATTGTTATTGCAATTAAAGAGAGGTGAGTGGAATGGGTGAAGATAAGAAATTAGGGTTGTTTACACTAACGGCTCTTGTAGTTGGGTCTATGATTGGCGGTGGAGCCTTTAATTTAGCGAGTGATATGGCAAAAGGTGCTGGTGCTGGAGCCATTATTATTGGCTGGGTTATAACAGGAATTGGGATGATTGCACTTGGATTATCTTTTCAAAATCTAACTGTAAGACGGCCAGATTTAGATGGTGGTATTTTTAGCTATGCAAAAGCAGGATTTGGTAATTTTATGGGATTTAATAGTGCGTGGGGATACTGGCTATCTGCTTGGCTTGGGAATGTAGCTTACGGTACATTATTATTTTCTTCATTAGGATATTTCTTCCCGATCTTTGAAGGCGGTCAAAATGTAGAATCCATTATTGGTGCAAGCGTATTATTGTGGTGTGTTCACATGTTAATTTTACGTGGAGTTCAATCAGCAGCACTTGTGAATTTAGTAACTACAATCGCAAAATTAGTACCTGTATTTGTATTTATTGTCATAGGAATCTTCGCGTTTCATATTGATACGTTCTTAGATGGATTTTGGGGGCAAACTGGTTCTTTTTCATGGGGAGCAGTTGGCAGCCAAGTTAAAAGTACAATGCTTGTAACTCTATGGGTATTTATTGGTGTAGAAGGGGCTGTTGTTTTATCCAGTCGAGCAAAAAATAGAAGTGATGTAGGGAAAGCAACGGTTATTGGCTTAATTGGTACACTCATCATTTACATTTTAATCACATTATTGTCTCTTGGACTTATGCAGCAAGCAGATATTGCTGGTTTGAAAAATCCAGCTATGGCTTATTTATTTGAAAGTGTTGTTGGAAAATGGGGTGCTATCTTTATAAATTTAGGTTTGGTCATCTCTGTATTAGGTGCTTGGTTAGGTTGGACTTTGCTCGCTTCTGAAATTCCATATTTAGCGGCTAAAGATGGAGTATTTCCAAAATGGTTCGCAAATGAAAATAAAAATAAGGCTCCAGTAAATTCATTATGGATAACAAATGGTTTAATTCAAATATTCTTGTTAACATTCGTCGTTTCTGATCAGGCGTATAACTTTGCATTCTCTTTAGCATCTTCAGCCATTTTAATCCCATATGCTTTTTCAGCATTTTATCAACTGAAGCATAGCTTAAAATCTGAAGAAGTAGATCGAAATAAAAATATAATAATTGGTTTGATAGCAAGTATTTATGGTGTGTGGTTAGTTTATGCAGCTGGTTTAGAGTATTTATTATTAACAATGACTTTATATGCGCCAGGTATTTTTATTTTTTACAATGTTCAAAAGCAAAAGAGTTCGAAGCAAATATTTACTCGAGTGGAATTAGCATCATCCGTAGCAATTGGTGCTTTAGCATTCTTTGCGATTTATGGATTAATTACAGGCAGTATTACTTTATAAAGCGCTGTGAAAGCGAAATCAACTGGAGGGCTGAAATATGGCACGAAGAAAAATTGTAGTTGCACTAGGGGGAAATGCGATACAGTCTGGAGAAGCTACTGCGGGAGCGCAGCAAGAAGCGTTGGAAAAAACGGCGGAACAACTTGTGAAAATAATGGAAAATGATGTGGATATAGTAATTGCGCATGGAAATGGCCCACAAGTGGGGAATATTTTATTACAGCAAAAAGCTGCAGAAACGGAAAAGACACCTGCAATGCCATTAGATACTTGTGGGGCAATGAGCCAAGGGATGATTGGATATTGGATGGAAAATGCGATTGAAAAGGCATTGAAAAAACGGAATATAAACAAAGATGTAGCAACGGTTATAACACGCGTTGTTGTGGATAAAAAAGATGAGGCATTTAAAAATCCAACTAAACCAATTGGTCCTTTTTATACAGAAGAAGAGGCCAGAAGATTAATGGATGAAACAAAAGCAGTGTTTAAAGAAGATGCTGGTAGAGGGTGGAGACGTGTTGTTCCATCACCGAAGCCTGTAAGTATTCATGAACATAAAGTGATTAATTCTTTGGTCGAAGATGGAAACATAGTGATAGCTGTTGGCGGAGGTGGAATTCCAGTAATTGATTCCGAAGAAGGGTTAAAAGGAACTGAAGCGGTTATCGATAAAGATTTCGCTGCGCAGAAATTAGCAGAATTAGTAGATGCCGATACGCTCGTTATTTTAACTGCAGTTGATCATGTGTATGTAAATTATAATCAACCGAATCAAAAAAAATTAGAGCATGTCACAGTGAATCAATTAGAAGAATATATTGAAGAACAACAATTTGCTGCGGGAAGCATGCTTCCAAAAATTGAAGCTGCTATTAATTTTGTTAATACAAATCCAAAAAGAAAAACAATTATTACGTCTTTAGAAAAAGTATATGAAGCACTAGAAGAAAAAGCTGGTACTATTATTTCAAAACAGAATATATGCATGTATGTTTAAATTATTATGTACGCTACTTAGTAGTAAAAAAAGAATGAGGTTAATAACTTCATTCTTTTTATTTATTAATATTTTTTGTACTCATTGTTCATAAAGTTTTCATGATGAAATCTGAATATATAAGTTAATTATGATAAAATTCAAATTGAATACGCTTTCTTGATTTGTCGCTCCAACATACAGCAAGAGAGAGGGAATTTTATGAATAGACGGAACGTAGTGAAAGACTTAAAGCAGTTCGAATTATTTGCTCATTTAACAGAAAAAAAATTGAAAGGCTTAACAGAGTTTGTTTATTGGCGAACTTATAAAAAAGGTCAATTTTTATTTTTAGAAGGAGATTCAAGGGAAAGAATTTACTTCATGTTAGAGGGGTTTGTAAAGTTAGAGCGGGTTAATCAAAATGGGAACTTATTATACGATGACTATGTAAAGCGGTATTCTATTTTTCCTTATGGTGGTATGTTTACAGACAGAGGATATAACTATACAGCAGAAGCAATGACGGATGTGGAAGTATATTATATTCCAACGGTAATCTTTGAAGATATGGTAAAATCCAGCAGAACGCAATTGATGTACGTTGTTCAGCAATTATCATCTATATTAAAATTGAACGAAAATCGAGTGCAAAATATTACAATTCCTAATGCACAAGATCGGGTTATCCAAACGTTAAATTATTTAATGCAGGATTTAGGAGAACAGAGTGGGGAAAAGATTGTAATTTCATGTCCACTTACAACAATTGAAATATCCAAAATATCTGGAACATCTCGAGAGACAGTTAGCAGCGTATTAAAACAATTAAAAAATGATAGCATTGTTACAATTTTAGATAAAAAAATTACAATACATGATCCAACATATTTTGAAGAAATCTCTATGTGAATATTGTATATTGATTTTTTAATTCATAATGTATATTAATAAGGTTCTTTATATATTTATAAGGAACTTTTTTACGTTATCCTCTATAAAAAGATTGTATAGTATGGTAATAATAGCTAAAATCGATAATAAAAAACAAAGTGAAGGGGAGAAAGAATGATTCGTATTGAGTATGATCGATTAGTAGCTATTTGTTACAGTATAGGGGTTTTGTTATTATTAAAAATTCCAAATGATAATGAATTAATTGGGGAAAAACTATTCAATGTCTATAAGATTCCGATACATACGTATGTTTATATGGATTATAAAGTCTCAAATATATGGATTGTTTCTTTCATACTACATGTAATTGCATTTATATTATTTTTAAAATGGCTAGGAAAAAAGGAGTCTAGTACATTTAGAAAAATGAATAAGATAAAAGTAGTAGGCATTAGTATTTTGATTTTAATGATGCCGTTTATTTTAAATACAATCCTCCAGACATTGAATAAAACATGGTACTACGCAGGAAAAACAGGGGTAGAAGCAATAGAATATAAAAAAGAAGATAGCCAGTGTAGAATGGAGAAAAATGGAGAGAATATCCAACCGAAGTGCATTGTTACTTTAAAAAATTATCGTAATCATTCACAAGCATTAAAAGTTGTTTTATATGATAATGCAAACGAGAATTCAAAAAGCTATCCAGTACCGAAACCAGTCTATTTACAAAAACATGAGACAAAGCAATTCGAATTTCAAGTTCCTGTTTCTTATAATAGAGGTATTGAAAAAGATAAAGTACCAAATATTAAATTACATTCATTGCATGAAAATGATACGAAATACAATTAATCTGTAAGTAAAAGTTTAAGAGTAGGAGCAAGGATTTGAAACGATATAGAAAATCAACTTGAATCATCCAACATACTGCGAGGTAACTGTATATTGGGTGATTTTTTTTATGTTATCCCCTTTTTTCACGTATGAAAAGGAGGAATACTTTGTTGAAAATGAAAAACATTAAAAGGATCATACATGGTTTTTACTTTACGCAATCTGTGAAAGTTAGAGCCATAATAACTAGTTTCCCAATTTTTAATGTTGATATCGGGCCAGTTCACATAGTCACCTAGTGTATAAGGATCTAAGCTTTCTCGTAAATCTTTAACCCAGCGTATATTTCGATTTTCTTCATCATCGCATTTCCAAGAGGTAATGTATTCTTGAGCAATAATTGCTTTACGATGAAAATAAGCCGTTTCATTCGGCGAAATATTTTCAACAGCACCTATGAGCGATTGATGCCAAATACTAGCATCTTTATTTGGGGCATGAGAAAGAAAGTATTGCATGATTTGAATGCCTTTAAGGGGAATAGGTTTATAGACATAGGAACCAGAGCGCTTGAAATTTTCAGGGATGTTACCGCCATTAAAAAATTCAACAGCCTTTATATAAGGAACTTCTTCTATAAAGAGAGAGGGGCTACCAGTTTCAAGAAGAGGGGATAATAGGGAATAGAGTTCAGAGGGAGAACCGACAAACTCGCCTTGTGCTTCGATTTTATTTCGTTGTTTGGCGAATAATTCGATCGATGAAGTGAGACGTTCATCTACATGAGGTGCCCAGTTTTGCCACGCTTGAAATGCATCAATAAAGTCTTCCCATTCCCATGTGATTGAGAAAATTGATACATTTTTTATAGGGTGGACTCGAAAAGTTAAGAAAGTAACAATTCCGAAGTTTCCACCACCACCACCACGGCACGCCCAAAAAAGGTTAGAATTTTCTTGTTCGTTTGCACGAATGAGTTTTGCACCAAATTTTCCGCACGCTTGTACCATTTCCACTTCCATTAATTGATCACATGTTAATCCCAATAAGCGCGAAAGCATACCGATGCCACCACCAAGTGTTAATCCAACAATGCCAACGCTTGCACTTGTACCAGCAGGAATTGTAACACCGTAATTCCAAAGTTCTTTATAAACAGTGCCAAGATTTGCACCAGCCTCAATTGTTGCTGTTAATTTCTCTGTATTAACAGTAATGCGATGCATTTCACTCACATCAATAATAAGTCCTCTATTTAAAAGAGAAAAATTTTCATAGCTATGACGTCCACTTCTTAACCGAAATGGTATATGACGTTCACGTGCCCATCTTAAGGCGTTACAGACATCCTTGTTATTTTGACAAAAAACAATAATACAAGGGAGTTTTGGAATACTTAAATTTAAATTCATTCGGGCTACGTCGTAGTCAGAATCTGCGGGAACAACGATACGACCTGTTAATTTTGTTTGCTTCAATTTATTACTCCTTTCTAAAATAATCAGAGATTTTTTATTAATATATGAAAAATGTCTGTAATACGCGTGGACAAGGAGAGGTGAAGAATGAGATTTACCTTTGTGAGAAATAAATAAAGCATAAGAATAAAGAATCTACATAGAGTTCAATGAAAACAGTTGCAAACTGTTCATATTTTGTTATGATAGTGTTACGAAAACGTTTGCATAAAATTCCGATGGGATGCAAAAGGAGAGAAGGACTATGAATAAGACATGGTGGAAAGAAGCAGTTGCTTATCAAATTTATCCACGAAGCTTTATGGATTCAAATGGTGATGGTATTGGAGATTTACAAGGTATTATTGCAAAACTGGATTATTTAAAAGATTTAGGTATAGATGTAATTTGGATTTGTCCAATGTATAAGTCACCTAATGATGATAATGGTTATGATATTAGTGATTATCAAGATATTATGGATGAGTTTGGTACAATGGCAGACTTTGATGCTTTACTAGATGAAGTTCATAAGCGTGATATGAAGCTTATTATTGATTTAGTTATTAATCATACGAGTGATGAACATCCATGGTTTATTGAATCACGTTCATCTAAAGATAATCCGAAGCGTGATTGGTATATTTGGCATGATGGTAAAGATGGTGCGGAGCCAAACAATTGGGAAAGTATTTTTAATGGTTCGGCATGGGAATATGATGAAGAAACAGAACAATATTATTTACATTTATTCTCACGTAAACAACCAGATTTAAACTGGGAGAATAAAGAAGTTCGCGAAGTACTATATGATACGGTTAATTGGTGGCTTGATAAAGGTATTGATGGTTTCCGTGTTGATGCGATCAGTCATATTAAAAAAGAAGAAGGCCTCAAGGATATGCCCAATCCAAAAGAGTTAAAATATGTGCCATCTTTTGATAAACATATGAATGTGAAAGGTATTCAACCTTTATTAGAAGAGCTAAAAGAAAATACATTCTCTAAGTACGATATTATGACTGTTGGTGAAGCAAATGGCGTTAAGGTTGAAGATGCTGAGCTTTGGGTTGGAGAAGAGCAAGGTAAGTTCAATATGGTATTCCAGTTTGAACATTTAAGTTTATGGGATGCAGAGAAGAAGAAAGACCTTGATGTTGTAGGATTGAAAAAAGTATTAACGAAATGGCAAAAAGGATTAGAAAATAAAGGATGGAACGCTTTATATATTGAGAATCACGATAAACCACGTATCGTTTCAACGTGGGGAGATGATAAACAATATTGGCGTGAAAGTGCAACAGCTCTAGGAGCGATGTATTTCTTTATGCACGGTACACCGTTTATTTATCAAGGACAAGAAATTGGTATGACAAATGTTCAGTTACCAAATATTGAAGATTACGATGATGTAGCAATTAAAAATTTATATCGCGAGAAAATTGCAGAGGGTGTACCACATCAAGATATGATGGAGATTATATGGGCTTCTTGCCGCGATAATTCACGTACACCTATGCAGTGGAATGATGAGGTGAATGCTGGTTTCACAACAAGTACACCTTGGTTTAGCATGAATCCAAATTACAAAGAAATTAATGTTGAAAAGCAAAAAAATGAAGAAAAGTCTATTTTCAATTTCTATAAGAAAATGATTGCCCTGAAAAAAGAGCACGATGTACTGAACTATGGTACGTACGATTTACTTTTAGAAGACGACCCACAAATTTATGCATATACACGTACGTTACAGGATGAAAAAGTCATTGTAATTAGTAATATCTCAAAAGAGGAAGCTGTGTATAATGAGGGTTCATTTGCACTAGAACGCAAACGTTTGCTTTTAAATAACTATGAAGTTGCGGAACATGAAGAAGTAACAACAATTGCTTTAAAACCTTATGAAACAAGGATTTATCGCATTTCGTAATAAAAAAGGATGCTCTTTGAGCATCTTTTTTTATGAAAAAAAATAAATTTCTATTGCAATGTGAAAACGCTTTTATTAAAATAGATTTATGAAAACGGTTGCGTAAAGAGAGAAAAGTGATATAAGGAATCGTTTTCATGAAAGGGACAGAAATTATAATTTAAATCATTATGTTTTTATAAATAAAGGGGAGGAAGAACAGATGAAAATTACGTCTTTTGATTTTTGGCAAAAGTTCGGGAAAGCTTTATTAGTTGTTGTAGCTGTAATGCCAGCAGCTGGTTTAATGATTTCCATCGGTAAGTTAATTGGGATGTCTGCTGGGGATGTTAACGCAGTTCATACAATCGCTCGCGTAATGGAAGACATCGGTTGGGCAATCATTACAAATCTACACATCTTATTCGCAGTAGCAATTGGGGGATCTTGGGCGAAGGATCGTGCAGGTGGTGCATTTGCAGCGCTATTAGCATTCGTCTTAACAAACCGAATTACAGGAGCTATATTTGGAGTAAACGCTCAAATGTTAGCGGATTCAAAAGCGACAGTTTCTTCAGTAATAGCAGGAGATTTACTTGTAAAAGATTACTTTACTTCTGTACTTGGTGCACCAGCATTAAACATGGGAGTTTTCGTGGGGATTATCACAGGTTTCTTAGGAGCTAATCTATATAACAAATATTATAACTATAATAAACTGCCACAGGCATTAGCATTCTTTAATGGAAAACGATTTGTACCATTCGTTGTAATTCTTTGGTCTACAGTTACTGCAATTGTATTATCACTTCTATGGCCATTCATCCAAAGTGGGTTAAATGAATTTGGTCGCTGGATTGCAGCTTCAAAAGATAGTGCACCAGTTGTTGCACCGTTTGTATATGGAACGTTAGAGCGTTTATTATTACCATTTGGTTTACACCATATGTTAACGATTCCGATGAACTATACAGAGCTAGGCGGAACATATACGATGCTAACTGGTTCAAAAGTTGGACAAGTTGTAGCAGGACAAGATCCATTATGGCTTGCATGGATTACAGATTTAAATAATTTATTAGCAAATGGAGATACGAAGGCATATAACGATTTATTAAATAACGTTGTACCAGCTCGTTTCAAAGCTGGACAAGTTATCGGCTCAACAGCAGCGTTAATGGGTATTGCATTTGCGATGTTCCGTAACGTTGATAAAGAAAAGCGTGCAAAATATAAACCAATGTTTTTATCAGCAGCATTAGCAGTATTCTTAACAGGTGTAACAGAACCAATTGAATTCATGTTCATGTTTATTGCTCCAGTATTATATGTTGTATATGCTATTACAACAGGACTTGCATTCGCGCTAGCTGATTTAATTAACTTACGTGTTCACGCATTTGGATTTATTGAGTTAATTACTCGTACACCAATGATGGTTAACGCAGGTTTAACAAGAGACTTAATCAACTTTGTTATTGTTTCATTATTGTTCTTCGGTCTTAACTTTACACTATTTAATTTCTTAATTAAAAAATTCAACTTACCAACACCAGGGCGTGCAGGTAACTATATTGATAATGAAGATGAGGCATCAGAAGGAACAGGAAATGTACAAGACGGTTCATTAGCAACAAAAGTTATCGATTTATTAGGTGGAAAAGAAAATATTGCTGACGTAGATGCTTGTATGACACGCTTACGTGTAACAGTAAAAGATTTAGATGTTGTTGCACCAGAAGCACAGTGGAAACAAAATGGTGCTTTAGGGCTTATTGTAAAAGATAAAGGTGTACAAGCGGTATATGGTCCGAAAGCTGACGTATTAAAGTCAGACATTCAAGATATGTTAGGTGCGTAATAATATGAAATTGCTAACTTTAAACTGTCATTCTTGGCAAGAAGAGAATCAAATAGAAAAGATACAATACCTTGCTAAAGTAATTCAAGAAGAAGAGTACGATGTCATCGCATTGCAAGAAGTAAGTCAGTCCATACAAGCTGAAAATGTATGCGGTAACAAGAAAGAAGATAATTTTGGACTTTTACTATTAGAAGAGTTAAAAGCGCTACATGTAAAAGATTACAATATTACTTGGGATTTCTCTCATATTGGTTATGACGTGTACGAAGAAGGATTAGCGATTATAACGAAGCATAATATTATAAAAGAAGATACGTTCTTCATTTCAGAAAACGAGGATACAACGTATTGGAAAACGCGTAAAATTGTAAGTACAACAATTGCTTATAATGGTAAAGATATAACGTTTTACTCTTGCCATCTCGGTTGGTGGAATGATGAAGAAGAGTCATTCAAAGGTCAAATCAATCGTTTGATGGGGCGTGTAGATAGCAATAAGCTCGCCTTCTTAATGGGGGATTTTAATAACAATGCTCGCTTGGAAGGCGAAGGTTATGAGTATATGATGCAAAAAGGGTTGTATGACACATATGAATTAGCAATAGAGAAGGATGAAGGAACGACTGTCCAAGGCGAGATTGCTGGTTGGGATGAAAATAAACATAATTTGCGAATAGATCTAATATTGTGTAACCAAAGTAAAAAAGTTCATTCTTCAAAAGTTATTTTTAATGGTACAAACAGAAATGTAATTTCAGATCATTTCGGTGTAGAGGTTCAATTGGATATATAATAGAAGAAATCCTCACAGAGAATAAAAGCTGTGAGGATTTTTTTTAGGAATACAAGTATTTCCAAGAGAAAATACTTGTATTTTTTATGACATTTCATATATATTTGTTATTATTGAATGTAAAACCGATTTGGTCATTTTGTATTCATACTTTGACTCACTTCGTTATATAATAAAGTAAGTGAAAGTTAATGGGAAAAAATAGTACGTTTTTGGTTAATACACGATGTAGAAAGTGATATAATTGCAAAATGCATGTATCATTTTCTAAAGAAGGAAAAATATATAATTAGGTGATAACTTCTATGAAACAGATTTGGCGTATTTATAAGACAGATTTACGGAATGTAGCCAAACATTGGGCTGCAATTGTTATTGTTTTAGGATTAATGATTTTACCATCGTTATATGCATGGTTTAACATTAAAGCTTCTTGGGATCCGTATGGAAATACAAAAGAGGTTCCCATTGCAGTTTCTAACCAAGATGCAGGTTCTAATTTAAGAGGGAAAGATATTAATATCGGGAAAGAGATTGTAGACTCCCTTAAGAAAAACAAAAATCTTGGCTGGAAATTTGTAGATGAAAAACAAGCGATTTACGGAGTTGAGCGTGGGGATTATTATGCAAGTATTACGATTCCAAAAGACTTCTCTGAAAAAATTGCAACTGTTCTGGATGAAAATCCTAAAAAACCAGAACTGGATTACTATGTGAATGAAAAAGTAAACGCGATTGCACCGAAGATTACAGCAAAAGGTGCATCAGGTATTACAGAAGAAATTAGTAAAAACTTTGTAAAAACAGCAAACGGTGAGATTTTTAAAATTTTCAATGACCTTGGAATCGATTTAGAAACAAACTTACCAAGTATCGAAAAAGTAAAAGATCTTGTATTTAAGTTAGAAGCGCAGTTCCCAGAAATGAATACACTTATGGATAAGGCATTAGATGATGCAACTCGAGCAGAAGATGTTGTGAAAGTAGCGCAAAAAGAGTTGCCAGTTGTAGAGAGTGTTATGAATGATGGGCAAGAAGCGTTAGGGAATTTAGATAAATTCTTTGCGAGAAATGATGAAACATTGAATCGCGCTCCGGGAACTATTAAGAATAATTTAATGGTAATGCAAAAAGGTTTAGATGGTGCCGCGGCAATTACGGATTTCTTAAAGAATCCATCATTGGATTTCAATCTGGCACTTCCAGATCCATCCAAGTTCCCAGACTTACCGAATATAACCATTCCGCAAATACCAACACTTCCAGAGTTACCGCAAGTGAATGGCGAGGGATATAAAAATATTGCTAAAAATATTAATCAAACTGTAAATAATGTTTTTAGTTCAATACGTGTCGGAACAACTTATGCACAAGGCGTTATAAACGGATTGCAAAATGGTAATTTTGATCCAGAAAAAGCAAAACAAGACCTTAATAAGGTTTCTGAAAATCTTCAAGGTCGTGCAGATAGTGTTTCATATTTAATTGATGTCTTTACTAAATTTAAGGAATTTGCACCAACTGATTCTGGAAAAGACTTCTTCCAAAAACGAATAGATAAATTAACGAATCTTAAATCAGCTATAGAAAATGCAAATGGCGGCGTTAAAGATATCGCTAATATTATTGGTACAGGGCAAGAAGTGAAACAAGATGTCAGAGATGCTGCTAATAAAAAGTTAGATGCAATAAATAACTTGGTAAATCAAGCAGAAGCAGATTATAATGCGACGTTTGTAGCAGATTTTGAAAAAGCAGTAAGCACAGCTGAGCAATTGAAAAATAAGGCTGACAATGTAAAAGAAGATGCTCAGCAGCTTAGAGGCAATTTAAATCAAGATATAAATAAGGCTAATGAGATATTAAACAATGGTAGAGAGAACTATGATCAGGCTGTAGCGGATTATGCAAAACTAAAAACCAGTCTTGAAAAGGCAAAAGAAGATTTAAGTAATAAAGGTGTTAACGGCTTAGATTCTACAAAAGTAGCCTTAAATGAATTAAATGGGCAGTTTAAAGCAAGTTGGAATTTAGTTAATGACATGATTCCAGTTCTGGAAAGTACAAATAAAGTGTTAGCTGATGTGAATAGTGATAAAAACCTTAATGGTACAATTTCTAAGTTAAATAAAGCAAAAGATGGTTTGCAAAAAGGAATGGAGTTAACTGATAAAGGAATTGACGCTATTAATAAAGGTCAAAAACCAGCAGCTGATGTTATTGAAAGTATTAATCAAGTGTCTAAAAGTGTTTCGGGTCAAATTGGTGACATTTTAGCTAAATATGACTCAGAAATCACTCCAAATTTCAATGCAGCAATTGCTCGCACAAAAGAGATGTCTAAAAACACATCTCAAATTTTAAAAGAGGCAGACAAAAAGCTTCCAGATGTTAAAAAATTACTAGAAGATTCATCAAAAGGCTTAGTAGATGGTAAAAAGAAATTAGCAGACATTAAAGCTGAAATGCCAGCTACTGAGAAAAAGATTAAAGAATTAGCAGATAAAATTCGTGATTTTGAATCTGAAGAGGATTTAAAAGACATCATACGTTTATTGAAAAATGATGTTGAAAAGCAAAGTGATTACTTTGCGAATCCAGTAAATTTAAAAGAGAATAAATTATTTGCGATGCCGAACTACGGTTCAGCAATGTCACCATTCTATACAGTGCTTGCATTATGGGTAGGCGCATTATTAATGGTTTCATTATTAACAGTAGAAGTACACGAAGAGGGCGCGAATTATAAGAGCCATGAAATTTACTTCGGACGTTTATTAACATTCTTAACGATAGGTCTTTCACAAGCGTTTATCGTATCGATGGGAGATATATTCTTACTCGGTACGTACGTAGTCGATAAGTTCTGGTTTGTGTTATTTAGTTTATTTATTGGTGGAGTCTTCGTTTGTATCGTATACTCACTCGTTTCTATTTTCGGAAACGTTGGGAAATCGATGGCGATCATTTTACTTGTACTACAAGTAGCAGGATCGGGCGGAACATTCCCAATCCAAATGACACCAGCGTTCTTCCAAGCAATTTATCCGTTCTTACCGTTCACATATGCAATTAGTGCAATTCGTGAAACAGTAGGCGGAATGCTATGGGATATCGTAACGCGAGATTTACTTGTGTTAAGTGCTTTCGTAGTAGTTATGATTGTTGCTGCGTTATTACTGAAAACACCAATTAACAAATCAAGTGAAAAATTTGTTGAGAATGCAAAAGGAAGTAAAATCATTCACTAAAATAAAAGGTTCCTACCGATAGAGGTAGGAACCTTTTTGTTTAATCAAATTTTAATTTTTTTAATGCGTCTGCGAACGGGTTATTTAATGGTTCTTCTTCTTTTTTCTGTTGTTTCATATATTTTTGAACGTCGCGTTTATCGGCTTTGTTTCCAGATTCTTTTTTACGTCGCTCTTGGAATGTTGATAATTTCTCACGATAGCCACATTTACATGCGAAAATTTGGCCTGCACCTTCACCACGTAATTCTAGTTTCTTCTTACATTGTGGACAGCGAGCGTTTGTTGTACGAGATACATTTTTACGATGACCACATTCACGATCTTGGCATACGAGCATTTTTCCCTTTTTGCCGTTTACTTCTAGCATTGGTTTACCGCAATCTGGACAAGACTTCGTTGAAATGTTGTCATGTTTATATTTTTTATCACTCGATTTAATTTCAGAAACAATTTCTTTCGTATAGTTCTTCATTTCAGAAATGAATACTTCTTTTTTCAGCTTACCTTTTGCGATAGCCTCAAGTTTTTGTTCCCATTCACCAGTTAGTGTAGGGGATTTTAACTCTTCTGGTACTAAATCAAGTAACTGACGGCCTTTTGAAGTAATATGAATATCTTTGCCACGTTTTTCAATTAAGAACGAATTGAATAGCTTGTCGATAATATCAGCACGTGTCGCTACAGTACCTAATCCACCAGTCGATTTTAACGTATCAGCAAGTTGTTTATTTTGCGTATCCATATATTTTGTAGGATTCTCCATTGCTGAAAGTAAAGTTGCTTCATTAAAGCGTGCAGGTGCTTTCGTTTGGCCTGATGTTTGCATAAGTAACTTTACAGTTAATGTATCGCCCTTTTCAATGTGAGGCAGAAGCTGCTCTTTTACGTCATCAGTTACATCATCGTCTTCAAATCGATTTTCGTATACTTCCTTCCAACCAGCATGTAAAATCGTTTTTCCGCGTGCAATGAACGTTTCACTACCAACTTTGGTACGTAATGTTAGTTGCTCGTATTCGAATGCTGGGAATAAAACAGCTAAGAAACGTTTTACAACTAAATCATAAATTTTGCGTTCTTTATCTGTGAATGCTGAGAAGTTAACGTATCCTTCTGTTGGAATAATCGCATGATGATCGCTTACTTTACTATCATCAACAAATGATTTGTTAGGTTTGATAGGCTTTTGTAATACTTTATGTGCGAAGGGACGGTATTCTCCAACACCACATGCTTTTAGACGTTCTGGAAGTGTTCCAACGATATCAGATGAAATGTAGCGTGAATCTGTACGAGGGTACGTTAGTACTTTATGCTGTTCATACAATTTTTGCATAATATTTAATGTTTCTTTAGCAGAGTAACCGAACTTTTTATTTGCATCACGTTGCAATTCAGTTAAATCGTAAAGACCAGGAGAGAATGACTTCTTCTGTTTCTTATCAATTTCCACAACAGTAGCATTATGTTTATCTAAACTTTTTACAATACCATCGATTTTTTCTTTATTAAAACTACGGCTATTGCCATTTGCATCTTGCCAAGTAAGTTTGAGCTTCTCCATTGTTTGAGCTTCGATGCCGTAGTAAGTTTGAGCTTTGAAGTTCTTTATTTCATCCTCACGACTAGCAATCATAGCGACAGTAGGCGTTTGTACACGGCCGCAATTTAACTGAGCATTAAAGCGAGTCGTTAAAGCGCGAGTTGCGTTAAGACCGATATACCAGTCAGCTTCTGAACGTGCAACTGCTGAAGCGTATAAATTGTCATAGGCTTTACCTGGTTTTAAATTTGCAAAACCATCTTTAATTGCTTTATCGGTTACAGAAGAAATCCATAAACGTTTGATTGGTTTGCTTAGCTTAACTTTATCGATGATCCAGCGTGCGACTAATTCTCCTTCACGTCCAGCGTCTGTTGCTACAATAATTTCATTTACATCTTTTCTAAGTAGCTGACTCTTTACAGCATTAAACTGTTTACCAGTTTGTTTAATCACTGTTAATTTCAAACGCTCTGGTAGCATCGGTAAATCTTCTAAATTCCACTGTTTATATTTCACATCATAGCTTTCTGGATCAGCTAATGTAACGAGATGACCTAAAGCCCAAGTTACAATATATTTATTACCCTCAAGATAGCCGTTTCCTTTTTTATCACACTTCAGTACACGAGCGATATCTCGTGCAACGGAAGGTTTTTCAGCGATTACAACGCTTTTTGACATATTAAAAACATCCTTTCAAATTTCCATACGTTAAATATAGCATACATCTTCTTGAGATTCAGTTGTCCTCAAGGTTTGTATGCTTCTTGCTTCAATTAACAACAAGGGTTTTACAAATATAAAAATAAGATTGATATAAATTTCAGATTTTTAAGTGTATGCGTTGAAGCAGACCTTAAAGCAGATACACATGGTAATAAAGTTTCATTCGAATACATTCTTGAGAAAAATCCTGATTATATCTTTGTAGTAGATAGAGGCGCTGTTGTTGACGGACTTGACTCTGTATCAGAAACGGTTAAAGAAATATCAAAAGGTCTAAAATAATAATGTAAAAGAGTGATAGGACGAGCTTCCTAGCACTCTTTGTTTTCCGTATTGAAAAGTAAAGAACTTGTTATTTTACTAGAATAAGAGTAGACTTTGAAATAGATGAATAAGAAACACATGGGAGTTTGTGGATACAAACTGAGAGTATGACTACTAGTCCGTCATTGACCATTTGAACCTGTTGGATAATGCCAGCGTAGGGAGAGTGTAAAAGCACATGTTCAGGCACTTTGCGTACGCGCAAAGTGTCTTTTTGTGTATCTCCCATCATTATAGTTAGGAGATGAAAAGGATGAATATGAAAGAAATTAGTAAAGTAGTGGATTTGGTGAGAGAATCTAATCCGCTTGTTCATAATATTACAAATGTTGTTGTAACAAATTTTACTGCTAACGGTTTGTTGGCACTTGGGGCATCGCCTGTAATGGCGTATGCAAAAGAAGAAGTAGCAGAAATGGCTAGCATTGCTGGAGCGTTAGTATTAAATATGGGGACACTTCGTCCTGAAGAAGTAGAAGCGATGTTACTCGCGGGTAAATCAGCAAATGCGAACAATGTGCCAGTACTATTTGATCCAGTTGGTGCAGGAGCAACTTCGTATCGAACAGAAGTTGCGAGACATATTCCGGCTGAAATCGATTTAGCAATTATCCGCGGAAATGCAGCTGAAATAGCAAATGTTATTAATGAGAAATGGGAAATTAAAGGGGTAGACGCTGGTACTGGAAATGGCAATGTTGTAAGTATTGCAAGGCAGGCAGCAGATGAACTAAATACAGTTGCGGTCATTACTGGAAAAGAAGATGTTGTTACAGATGGAGAGAGAACTATTGTTATTCGAAATGGTCACCCTATTTTAACGAAAGTTACGGGAACAGGTTGTTTACTAACTTCTGTAATAGGAGCATTTGTAGCAGTGGAAAAAGATTATGTAAAAGCAGCAGTAGCCGCATTAACGTTTTATGGTGTAGCTTCGGAACTGGCAGCTGCTAAGACAGTGGAAAAGGGACCTGGTAGTTTCCAAATTGAATTTTTAAATCAGTTAGCGAATACTACTTCTGGTGATATTGAGAAGTATGGAAAGATTGAGGAGTTAGAGTAAGAGGGAGTGAAAGAAATGGCACGCATTGAAATAGATAAAATGTCTAAGCTATTGCAAGTGTATTTTATTATGGGAAGTAATAACTGCACGAGGGATCCTTTAGCTGTATTGAAAGAAGCGTTAGATGGTGGAGTGACAATTTTTCAGTTTCGCGAGAAGGGGGAAGGTTCTTTAATCGGAGAAGATAGAGTGCGCTTTGCAAAAGAATTGCAGACGCTTTGTAAGGAATATAGTGTTCCTTTCATTGTAAATGATGATGTAGAATTAGCCATTGAATTAGATGCAGATGGTGTTCATGTAGGACAAGATGATGAAGGAATTACATCTGTTCGTGAAAAAATGGGAGATAAAATTATCGGCGTATCTGCTCATACAATTGAAGAAGCACGCTTTGCAATCGAAAACGGAGCAGATCATTTAGGCGTTGGACCTATTTTCCCAACGAGTACGAAAAAAGATACAAAAGCGGTTCAAGGAACGAAAGGATTAGCTTATTTTAGAGAACAAGGAATTACAGTGCCAATCGTTGGTATTGGTGGGATTACAATTGAAAATACAGCGGCAGTTATAGAAGCGGGTGCGGACGGTGTTTCAGTTATTTCAGCAATTAGTTTAGCTGAATCTGCGTATGAAAGTACGAGAAAATTAGCTGAAGAAGTAAAGAGAAGTTTGTAGAGAAGGACGTGTAGTATTTTAAGTGCTACATGGAGAAATAGACTGCCCCAAAATTTAAACAAACATTTGATTAAAAAAGCACAAACCTTTTTAAATAAAGGTTTGTGCTTTTTCTTTAAAACATAATTGAAATTAAGAGCATTCCAATTCCGATAGAAGTAAATGTTGCAATTAGGCCCGGAATCATAAAACTATGATTTAATACGTATTTACCGATACCTGTTGTACCAGTACGGTCAAAGTTAATGGCAGCAACGATTGTTCCATAGTTTGGAATGAAGAAATATCCATTTACTGCAGGGAACATCGCAATCAGTAGCGCTGGTGGAATGCCAAGAGATAGTCCAAGTGGCATTAAGGCACGAACTGTTGCTGCTTGGCTGTACAGTAAAATAGATAGAATGAATAGTGCGATGGCAAATAGCCAAGGGGCACTTGTTACTAAATGCTGAATGGATCCTTGAATCATATTTAAGTTTCCATTAAAGAAAGTATCTCCCATCCAAGCGATACCGAAAATAGCAACAACTGCTGTTGTACCTGCTTTAAAGACGTTACCAGACACAATGCTTTCTACATTTGGTTTACAGAAAATAATAATAAGAGCCGCGATAGTTAACATAACCATCTCAATTGTGTTCGGCATGGAAAGACGAGCTAACTTCCCATCAACTATCCATCCTGGACGAAGTGCTTCAAATGAACCAAGAAGTACAACAAGGAAGGTTCCTACAAGGAAAAGGATAACTGATAATTTTGCGCCCTTTACACCTACAAATTCTTTTTTCTCTTCAAGCTTAGGAATCATTCCTTCGTTTAATCGTTTTAAGTATTCAGGGTCTTCATTTAATTCTTTTCCCATCTTACTAGCAACGAATGCTGCTAACATACAAGCAATGAAAGTAGAAGGAATACTCACTTTTAAAATATCTAATAAAGTGATTTTATAGTCAGCTAACATTGCTAAAAGAGCAACTGTGGCAGCTGAAATTGGACTAGCTGTAATTGCTTGTTGAGAAGCGATTACGGCAATCGACATTGGGCGTTCCGGTCTAATCCCTGATTCACGAGAGACTTCTGCAATAACAGGAAGTACAGAATAAGCAACGTGACCAGTTCCTGCACAAAGTGTAAATAAATAAGTAACAATTGGAGCAAAGAATGTAATGCGTTTTGGATTTTTTCGTAATGCCTTTTCAGCTAGATGAACAAGGTAGTCCATTCCTCCAGCGGCTTGCAAAGCACCAGCGGCTGTAATTACTGCCAAAATCATAAGCATTACATCGATAGGAGGCGCGGTCGGTTGTAAGTGGAAGACAAAAACGAGTATTGCCATACCAACTCCACCCATTACTCCTAAACCAACTCCGCCTAGGCGTGCACCAATAAAAATACAGAGTAACAAGGTAAGAAATTGTAGCCAAAACATGATAAACTACCTCCGAAATTCATTAGTTAAGATATATTCGAATAGTTTAATTTGAATGAAAATTAAATAAATACCCGAAGAAATCCTTGTTATTTATACATTTTTTATTATATAACACAAAAAAAGTAACATTCACGTACTTTTTGAAATTATTTCGAAAAAGCAATTCGTTAAAAATTTGTATTTATATCTCTAAATAAGTAGACATTTTGATTTATATGTTGTAACCTTTGATAGAGAATATATGATTCTCATAGAACTCCCATATCGTTCAACTCGTTCAGCGAGAAAGGCAAACTGATGGAAACATGAGGACGCAAAACTACAGGAGCTAAGGTCGAAAGGCTATGCTAGCCAGTTACCGGACGGATAGGGTTGGTCTTGGCCAATGCGTTTACATTGGCTTTTTTTTATTCTCGAACATATTGAGAAACATCTTTAAACAAAATATTCATATATTTTGTTTTTTTGTTTAGAATCATTAAGGAAGGTGGATATTAATGAAAAAATATTGGCATAAGTTATCGTTCCTTCAAAAGAACGTCTTATTAACCGTATTAGTTATTTTGACACTTGTTGGAAGTATGGGCGCGTTAAGTTTCAACATGTTTCAAAATAGTATGATGTCTTTATTTGAAAGACAGTCTATTGAAACAGGAGAAATAGTGTTGAAAAAATTGGATGTAGAATTAGTTAGAGACATGGCGAAAGATCCTACAGCCGAAAAAGTGAAAAAAGAAAAGTTAACAGAGAAATTAGATGAAGTGTCAAAAGAATTGAAAAGTGTTGGACAAACGTATGTTACAGGAGCAAAGCCGAATGAAAAGCGAGAATTACAACTCGTTGGTTTGACTACAGAGTTAACAAATGCATTCCCTATAAAGCCGGGAGATTATTATGAACAACCCGCTCATTGGATGAAGGCATACGATAAGGTCATTGATACGAAAAAGGCCCAAATGACAGAAGTATATGAAGATGAAATAGGTTCGTGGGTGACAATATTAGAACCAATTACAGATGGAGAAAACAATATTGTTGCAATTATTGCGGCTGACTTAGATGCTTCCATTGTTCCTATTACAAAAGAGAAGTTTATGATACAGGGCTTACTCTTTATCATTATTTCATTAGCAATTGCGACTATTACTCAATTCTTTATCGTGCGTCACTCGCTAGCTCCATTAAAAGATTTACGAGAAGGATTACGTAAAATTGGTGAAGGTGATTTAAGTATTAAATTAAAAGAAAGACCAGATGATATTGGAATTATTAATGTTTATTTCAATAACACGATTGAAAAATTTAAAGGGATTATAGATAAAGTAAGGCAAACTGCTGAGCAAGTTTCTTCTTCTTCACAAGAATTGTCGGCGAGTACAGAGGAAAACAGTATGGCAGTTCAAGAGATTGCAAGTTCTATTGAAGGTTTAAGAGTAGGGGCACAGTCTCAAAAAACTTCAGTACAACAATGTTTAGGAATTGTACATGGAATGGAAGATAAGGTAGAAGAGATAACTGGGGCTGCAAAACAAGTTGCGGTTGCTTCTGAAGGTATGGAGCAACATTCAATTGAAGGTAATGAAGTGATTGGACAAATTATTAATCAAATGAGTTTAATCCAAAATGCAGTACAGGATTTATCTTCCATCATTTATTCGTTAGAAACAAGGTCAAAAGAAATTAGTGATATCGTAACTGTAATTACAGGTATTTCAAATCAAACAAATTTATTAGCTTTAAATGCTTCTATTGAGGCTTCACGTGCTGGAGCAGCTGGAAGAGGGTTTGCAGTTGTTGCTGATGAAGTACGAAAATTAGCAGAACAAACTGAAGCGTCTGCAAAAGATATAGCGAAATTAATTGGTGAAACACAAGCTGAGACAGAAGATGCTGTAGTTTCAATGCAAAAAGGTTCAAAAGAAGTAGAAACTGGAATTTCACTTGTTCAAAGTAGTGGAGATTTCTTTGAAAAAATTTCAAAATCAGCGCAATCTGTTACAGATCAAGTAAAAGCTGTCTCTGGTAATTCGAGTGACATTTTACAAAATAGCCAGAATATTGTTCAAGTCGTAAATGAATTATCACATATTGCAAATACTTATGCCAGCAGCAGTAGTAATGTTGAAGAAAGCATGAAAGAGCAAGAAATATCAGTACAAGATATTGCAGAATTAGCGACTTCTTTAAGTTGGCTTTCTCAGGAATTACAAGAGCTAATTGGTGAGTTTAAAAGTGAATAAGAAGAAAGATCAATTATAATCAAAGGGGGATCCCCCCCTTTGATTATGAATTGAACTAATTTGCCCGTTAATAAGGGATGAAAAAGGTGTGAATTTTCACACCTTTATTATATTTGAGAGAGGAATTTACATAAATATGAAATTAGCAATTTCTTATAATGAGATGGTAAAAGAATTTTTAGGAAAAGTAGAAGGAAGTATTAAAATACCTAAAGATGTGCAAGGAACAGAATTTGGGGTAAAAAGAAAAACTGAACTATTTCCAAATTTGACTCACATTGTAGATTTAATAGGAGCGACTGCAACGTGGTTATATCATATTTCTAAAGAAAAACATATTGTCGTGCTTTATCATGTAAGAGGAAGTTTATTTCCGATTACTATTGAAATTTCTAATTTTCTCTCCTATGAAAGTTTGAATTTACAGATTGAAGAGCAACTGGAACAAATTAAAGAAATGAATGAGGAAGAAATAGAAGAGTTTCAAAACGGTAATACATTATATGAAATGTCACCTATTATTATTGGTGAAACATATTATGAGCTACAAGACACGAATACATTACAATTTGTATTTAGTAAAAATATGCAAAGCGTAGAAATAATATTTAATAGTGTTAATTGGAAAGAGACAACGATTACTCGTTATGTACAACAAATACAAGGTGTTTTAATCGATACATCACAAAATACGAATAATTATATAAAAAATTTTAATGTTATTACAGAGGCCGAGATGGCACTTTATAGTCAAGTGAATGATACGACAGCAGTATATCCTGAGAAAAGTATCGTCGATATGTTCTATAATACTGTTACTCAATTTCCAAATCGTATAGCTTTATCTTCAAGGGAAGGTACTTTAACTTATGAGGAGCTAAATAAAAAAAGTAATCAAATAGCTCATATGTTAATTAAAAACGGCGTCCAATTAGGAGACTATGTTGGAATATTTATGAAACGTAGCATAGACACAGTAGTAAGTATGGTAGCTATATTAAAAGCTGGTGCAGCGTATGTTCCGATTGATCCAGATTATCCGGAAAGTAGAATACAGTACATTATTCAAGATAGCCAAGCGAAAGTTATATTGATGAAAGAGACGCCTATAACATGTGATGGGGTTCAAACAGTTTCAATGTATGATAGTGAAACTTGTGAAGATATAGATGTAAAGTTGTCTATTCATTGTGATGATGTAGCTTATATGATTTATACATCTGGTTCAACAGGGAATCCAAAGGGAACGATGTTAGCACATAGAGGCGTTGTTAATCTGTACACTTGGATGCAAAAGCAATATGAATTGACAGAAGAGGATGTATTTGCCCAATTTCCTTCCTTTAGTTTCGATGCTTCTGTATGGGAGTCATTTGCTTCTTTATTCTGCGGAGGAAACTTGTATGTATTATTAGAGGAAGAGCGATTGTCTGTAGAAGCATTTGCACATGCAATCTATAAAGTGAAAGCAACTTCGATCTTGGCATTAGCAACAATTTTTGTTCGACAAGTAGCAACTTATTTAGCAGAAGAAGATATATATAAGCTAGCTTCCCTAAAAAGAATTGCGATTGGCGGTGAAATGTTGCCTGTAGAGGTTATTAAATTGTGGAGAGAAAGAATAGGTACAAATGTTGAAATTCATAATGTATACGGACCGACAGAATGTACAGTAGTGACGACAACTTATAAAATACCTAGTCAGTTAAATGAGGATGTTGCGAGTATTCCCATTGGTAAACCATGTTCTAATTATCAAGTTATGATTTTGGATGAGAATATGAATCTTTGTCCAATAGGTGTACCTGGTGAATTATATATAGATTCAGTAGGATTAGCAAAAGGGTATTTTAATAAGCCTAATAAAACAATTGAAGCTTTTATTCCGAACCCTTTTAATCCTATAGTTAATATATATAAAACGGGTGATATCGTTAAGTTGCTAGAGGATGGAAATATAGAGTTTTTACATCGGAAAGATGATCAAGTAAAAATTAGAGGACATCGTATTGAACTAGGAGAAATCCAAAGTAAAATTTCTCAAAATCATAATATAAAAGAAAATGCTGTTTTTGCTAAGAAGAGTAAGGAAGGTAGCCAATATTTAATCGCGTTCTATACAACTTTAAATAAAAAAGAAATACCAGAATTAGTTTATCAGTTACAAGAGCAATTACCAGATTATATGGTGCCATCTAAACTAATTTATATTAATGAATTACCACTTACACCTAATAAAAAGATTGATGTTAAGAAGTTAGCTCAGTTAGAAGAAAAGTATGAACCGGTTCGTCTACAAGAATATGTTGCACCTTCTAATAAAGCAGAAAAACAAATAGCGAACGCTTGGGCGGAAGTATTAGGAATTTCAAAAGTTGGAGTGCATGATGATTTCTTTACAATTGGTGGACATTCATTAAAAGTATTACGAGTCCTAACATTGTTAAAAGAAGATTTCTCACATTTAACCATTCAAGATTTCTTTAAAGAAAGAACGATATATGGATTAGCTCGAATTGAGCGAGAAGTAAAAGTAGAGAAAGAAGAAGTATTTCGTGAATATAAAGTGATTCACGAACCAGATACTATTACGTATGCAAATGCTTTGGAAGAAACCCAGATTTCAAATATTTTTTTAACAGGAGCTACTGGTTATTTAGGATCACACATATTATATGAATTGCTGAGAGATACATCTGCTACTATTTATTGTTTAGTAAGACCAACCAAAGATGTGCAGCAAAGAATTATAGATACATTAACAGGCTACTTTAATGATATATGTGAAGAATGGTTACAGCGTATACAGGCCGTAGCTGGCGATCTGGGAGAAGAGTATCTTGGGATGAGCGAAGAAGAATTTATGTTCATCAGTTCTAAGATGGATACGATAATTCATTGCGGTGCAGATGTAAGACATTTTGGAGATGTAAAACAATTTGAAAATATAAATGTACAAGGAACTAGCCGTATGCTAGCATTAGCGGAAAAAGATGCTACATTCCATTTTATTTCTACAATTGGTATCCCGTTAGAATTAGCAGTAGATCAATGGGATACATACATGAAAACTGGTGATTTTAATTACAGTGTAGACTTAGAGAATGTATATTCAAATAGTAAACTACAAGCGGAAAACATTGTTCGTGAAGCAATGAAAAATGGTTTGCACGGAAATATTTATCGTGCAGGTAATTTAGCATGTCATTCAGAAACAGGTTCGTTCCAACAAAATATTGAAGGAAACGCATTTTATCGTCTTATTAAAACAATGCTATTAATTGGAAAAGCACCAAATGTGAAGTGGAAAGTTGATTTCACACCAATTGATTTTGCTAGTAAATCAATTGTAACGTATGTACAAGATTCACAAATAGATGGAGAAACATTGCACATCTGTCATCCACATCAAATTGAGTTTGAACAATTTATACAGCTAATTGGAGTGTGTGGATACAATCTTGAAATGGTTCCACTTTCAGAATATGAAAATGCCGGACTTGAATTAGCAAAGGGAAATGAAGTAATAGCAGAGTTAATTGCTTCTCAAGTTGCAGGAGATGGAGCGCAGCAATCTGAAATTGTAATGGGTACGCGTAGAACGAATGAATGGATTAAGAAAAAAGAATTGATAGTACCAACAATTAATAAAGAATTTATTCAGCAGTTATTAGCTCATGGTGAAAAAGTTGGTTATTTTCCAAAAATAATAAAATGATTATGCATGCTTTTGTTTGTTCAATAAAATAAATCATGCTACAATGAAAACGAATTAAGGACCGGGGAGCCAATTGGCTGAGAGGATGTAAGTAAACATCGACCCTCAACCTGATCTGGATAATGCCAGCGTAGGGAGTTACTTAAAGTGATGTAGCATATGTTATTCTATAATAACTTGCATACAAGGCTTTCCTACGCAGTAGGAAAGCCTTTTCTTATTTTTGAAATTTAATTTTATAAGGGGGATTTTATTATGTCACAACAAGTTACAATGTCATTTTCAGTAGTACCACAAGCGAAAACGAAAGATGTATATTCTGTTGTCGATAAAGCAATTGAAGTTGTGCAACAATCGGGAGTTCGTTATGAAGTAGGGGCAATGGAAACAACTTTGGAAGGAGAATTAGATGTACTTCTTGATGTCGTTAAACGTGCGCAACAAGCTTGCGTCGATGCTGGAGCAGAAGAAGTGATTACTTCTATTAAAATCCATTATCGTCCAAGCACTGGTGTAACGATAGATGAAAAGGTTTGGAAGTACCGTGATGAATATGCAAAACCAGAAGCAATCTAAACTTATTACAACTATTTGGCTTATCCTTCTCATTGCGATATGGGAAGGATCTGTTTCATTATTTAAAATCGAACCGTGGATTTTACCAAAGCCTTCTGCCATTGTTCAAGAATTAATTGGGATGAAAGATTTACTATTACCAAATACAATGCAAACACTGCAGGAAGTTATAATTGGACTATTCTTTGCGATTTTATTGGGGACGAGCATCGCAATTATTATGGACGTTATACCGTTATTTCGTATTCTAATAAATCCATTGCTCGTTATTTCGCAAACAATTCCAATTGTTGTACTTGCACCGCTATTTATTATTTGGTTTGGATATGGGATGTTGCCGAAAGTAATGGTCGTAATACTCGTTTGTTTCTTCCCAATTGCGCTTAGTATTTTAGAAGGTTTTCAAACAGTAGATAAAAACATGCTGAAACTGTTACAAACAATGAAGGCGACAAAATGGCAAGTTTACCAGAAAGTAAAATTTCCAGCAGTGCTTCCATACTTTTTCTCCGGTTTAAAAATTGCAGTTACATATAGCGTAATGGGGGCAATTATCGGAGAATGGCTCGGTGCAAGTGAAGGATTAGGCGTTATGCTTACGAGGGCTACAAAATCCTTTTTGACTGCCCGAGTATTTGGTGTTGCAGCAATCATCGTTATAGTGACATTATGCCTGTATTTTATCGTAGAGTTTATGGCAAGAATAACAGCACCATGGATATATAGAAAGGACGGCAGAAAATGAAAAAAGGTTTGAAAGTTATGCTAGCTGCCTTAGTAGCGGTAGGTGTGGCTGGATGTAATCCGGCGAAGAAAGAAGAAAGTGCAAGTAAAGATCAAAAAGTAAAAGTAGTATTAGATTGGTTTCCAAATACGAATCATACTGGCTTGTATGTAGCGCAAACGAAAGATTATTACAAAAAGCAAGGATTAGATGTAGAAATTATTCAACCAGGTGACAATGTAACAGCAGAGCAAATGATAGCATCAGGAAAAGCAGACTTCGCAATAAGCGCACAAGAAAATGTAACATTAGCTCGTGTGGAAGGAATTCCTGTTGTATCTGTAGGAGCGATTATTCAGCATAACACTTCAGCGTTTGCATCGCTTAAGAAAGATAATATGACGTCACCGAAAGATTTTGAAGGTAAACGTTATGGCGGCTGGGGAGGACCAGCGGAAGAAGCGACATTAAAGACGATTATGGATAAGCATCAAGCTGATTTTAATAAAGTTGAAAAAATCATCTTAGGACAAACAGATTTCTTTAAATCAATCGGCCGTGATGCAGATTTTGAATGGATTTATTACGGTTGGGATGGTATTGAAGCGAAGCGCCAAGGAAAAGAGTTAAATACGATTATGGTGAAAGACTTAGATCCAGCGCTTGATTTCTATAGTCCTGTTATTATTACGAGTGAAAAACATACGAAGCAAGATAAAGACTTTGTGAAAAAGTTTATGAGTGCAACAACAGAAGGTTATAATTTTGCAATTAAGGAACCGAAAGAAGCTGCTGATATTCTAATTAAAGCTGTTCCAGATGTAAATAAAGATTTAGTTCAAGAAAGCCAGAAATGGTTAAGTACGAAGTATCAAGATGATGCGAAAGCATGGGGAGTACAGAAGGAAGAAATTTGGACGAATTACATGAATTTCTTATATGACAACAAAGTTATTAAAAAGAAAATCGATGTAAAAGATGCTTTTACAAATGAATTCCTTCCAAGTGAAAAATGAGCGGATTACAAATAAAAAATATAGTGAAATCTTTCGACGGAAAGAATGTATTAGAGAATATTAGTGCCTCTATACAAGAGGGAGAGTTTGTTTCTTTTGTAGGACCGAGTGGTTGCGGGAAAAGCACATTATTAAACATGATTGCAAATGTTGGAAAACCAACAAGCGGGAACGTAATGTATAAAGATAAGCAAGTACAAGAGCAAGATGTTGTTAGTTATATGCCACAACAAGATTTATTACTACCGTGGCGATCAGCTTTGCAAAATATCGTTCTTCCGTTAGAAATTGAAGGAAAGCCGAAAAAACAAAGGCTGACAGAAGGAATGGAAGCATTAAAGCAGTTCGAACTAGATGAATATGCAGACCATTATCCAGATGAATTGTCTGGTGGTATGCGTCAAAGAATTAGTTTTCTGCGCACATATTTATGTGAAAAGCCAATTATGCTGCTTGATGAGCCTTTTGGAAAGTTAGATGCATTTACAAAAATGGAAGTACATAGCTGGCTTTTAAACTCTTGGCATCAAGAGAAGCAAACAATCGTTATGGTGACACATGACTTAGATGAGGCAATCTTGCTTTCAGATCGCGTATTTATTTTATCTCAAAGACCAGCGTCAATTGTTGGCGAGGTACAAGTGAAATTACCTAGACCGAGAACGATGGATATGTTAACATCACTCGAATTAAAAAAGGATAAAGAAGAGATTTTAAGTGTGTTAGCTCCTTATATGAAAAAATAGAAAAAGCCTTTTAACAGTTTTTAGTATAATTACTGTTAAGAGGCTTTTTTTAGAATATGAAAAGATGGAGAAGGAACAAAAGGGAAAATAGAGAATAGAATATAACAGAGTAGTTTATACTCTTAATATAACAAATGTTAAAGGAGTGAAAGGATAAAATGACTTTATCAACTGTTCTTCAAATGGTTTTAGCTTGATATGGGAGAAGTCTGCCCATTTTTTAAGATTAAGCTAAATTGAAGACAGCAGGTAAAGAACCTTAATCCTTTTTTACGATAATATGTAATGGGTAAGGTGTATTCACCTTACCCATTTTTATATGCATAATTAAATAAGGCTTCATACTGTTGGTCTCTCTATTTAGCTTATGGACGATAAGTAAAGGAGAGAAAAAAATGAGTATATTAACAGTAGAAAATTTAAGTCATTCGTATGGTGAGAAAACCATCTTATATAATGCGTGCTTTCGATTATTAAAGGGGGAGCATGTTGGGTTAGTAGGGAAAAATGGGATTGGAAAATCAACACTGCTAAGAATTTTAACAGGAGAACTTATACATGATGATGGGAACATTGAATGGTTTCCACATGTGAAGGTTGGATTTTTGCAGCAGCATATAGATTTACAAGAAGGGATAACAATTGAAGGATACTTGCAAAGTGCATTTTCTAACTTGTATGCAATTGAATACGAAATGTTAAAAATTGCAAAAGAGATGACTGAGGCAGTAGAAGTAGAAAAATTGTTAGTAAGGTATGGAGAGTTACAAACTATATTGGAAAACTCTAATTTCTATCAAATTCATACAGAAATTGAAGAAGTAGCAATTGGTTTAGGGCTGTTTGAAATAGGATTGGAAAAGGATGTTTCAAAGTTAAGTGGAGGACAGCGGACAAAGTTATTACTAGGAAAGCTTCTTCTAGAAAAAGCTGATGTTTTATTGCTAGATGAACCAACGAACTATTTAGATACAGCACATATAGAATGGTTGCAATCGTACTTGAAGTTGTATGAAAAAGCTTATATTATCATTTCGCATGACGAAGTGTTTTTGAACAATATTACGAATGTCATTTACCATCTAGAAGAACGAAAAGTTAAGCGATATGTAGGGGATTATGAAAAGTTTTTACAAAGTTATCAAGTGCAAAGGAAACAATTACAATCGGCGTATGTGAAACAACAAAAAGAAATTGCTCAGTTAGAAACATTTATTCAAAAAAATAAAATTCGAAAAGCAAAACAGGCAAAAAGTCGAGAGAAAGTATTGGAGAAAATGCGAAGGGTTGAAAAGGTAAATAATGTACCTCAGTCCTGTTTTGCTTTTACTGTTTATAATGAACCAGTAAGTCGTATATTACAGGCTGAGAAACTAAGAGTGGGTTATAGTGAGCCGTTATTTCCAGACTTGAATTTACAAGTGAAAAAAGGAGAAAAGATAGCTATTGTTGGTCAGAATGGTATTGGAAAAACGACAATATTAAAAACGTTATTAGGTCAAATAAAGCCGCTAAGCGGTTCGATTTTTGTTGGGGACCGAGTAAATCCTGCTTATTTTGCACAGGAAGAGTTTGCTTCAGAAATAACACCATTAGAGAAAGTTTGGGCACAACGACCAGATATGACAAAGAAAGAAGCGCGCCAAGCATTAGCGAAGTGTGGATTGAAAGAAGAACACGTATTAAAACCTATTCGTTTATTAAGCGGTGGAGAGCAAACGAAAGTGCGTTTATGTGAACTTATCGTAACGAAAAGCAATGTTTTAATTTTAGACGAACCGACTAATCATTTGGATGTAGAAACTAAGATGGCTTTACAGGAAGCGTTACAACAATACAAAGGAACGATTTTAATTGTCTCACATGAACCTTCTTTCTATGAATCGTGGATAACAAAAGTATGGAATATAGAAGATTGGAATGCTGAACAATATGAATAAAGAAAAGGCATTAGCTTTTATGAGCTAATGCCTTTTCTTTGTGATTAACATGATTTTCGAGAACTCTTACATGAGAATTGTATGAAGAAGCACTCTTATGGTGCGCTTATAAGCGTGCTTTTTCTTTTGTTATATTTATAATAATACGAAAGCCTTTCCCTAACAGGTGACTATCTTTCTTTATATATATATAGATAGTTCAAAACGGAATGAAAATAATTCCTATATGTAAAGGATAATGTGGATATTATAGGAAGACAATAGAAATTAAAGGAAATTCATGTAAAATTCAAATAAACTTCATATAAACTTCATATTAGAAACTAAATATAATTATAATAGGTTATTGTGATATTTTTGATTTTTCATAAAATTAAAAGTTTGAATTTAGGAAGTCTTGCTCGAACCTAAATTCAAACTTTAGTGAAATAATTAATGGATATTACGTCTAGTTTTCGCTAATGACGGCATTTAAAATTTCGGCAGGATTACCTGTTCCTGCACCACCAATTGTAATAGATCCACCAGGAGGAATTTCGCCATTCCATCCTGCGTTTGTAATTACATAATGATTATTTGTTTTACTACTAATTTTAGAATCCCAAACTTGTGTTAAATTGCCGCTATAATCAAATTCTAATTTCCAATTTTTAATAGGAGTCGTTCCATTATTTTTGATTATAATCGAGAAGTTATAACCGCTGCCCCAATTCGAAGTGACTGAAAATGTAGCAGTGCCATTTCCATCAGGAGGTGTCGTATTAGTTTCATCCGTTTTGACAGTAAGAGCGGTAGGTTGTGATTTATTTCCAGCAGCATCTTTGGCAATTACTGAAAATGTGTATTCTGTATTAGGTTTTAAGTTTTTAATTGTAATGCTATTTGTTGTTGTACTCCATTTCTCTTCTCCAGCAGTAATTTCATATTCCGTAACTCCTACGTTATCAGTAGATGCAGTCCAGTTTAATTGAACTGAGTTTGAATTTTTATTCGTAACTACAATATTTTTAACATTCGTTGGTGGCTCAGTATCTTTTTGACTAATAGGTCCACCAAGTAATTCTTTTACTAGCGTATCAAGTAATTTTGGACCACTACAACTATATTTTGGACTTGTACGGCAATCCCCGCTTAGTTCCCAAAACATTGCCCCACTTAAACCCTTCGTCTTTATATAGTCTGTTTTATATTTCATAGATTCATTGTCATCGTAGCTAATAAATGTGCCTGTAGTCGCATTATATAAGTAAGGTACTTTAGCTGTGTCATTCCAGTAGCGTACAAAACCATTTTTATTAACGTAATTGGCTGCTAAATCACCGTAATCATACACACCTGTGTCACCGGTAGAATAATCATCCCAAGTACCTTTAGAAGCAAGTTTCCCATCGCTACCTGGTTTGCAAGGTTGATATTGTCCGTTATTTTCTTTGCCACAACTTTTCCAGCCACGTCCGTAAAAGGGTACGCCTAATACTAGTTTATCGACTGGAACACCTTCATTTGTATAAACATTTATAGCACCATCTACGTAAAAATTCGTATTTGCTGCTGGATCATTTGGATCCTTATATAGAGCTGCATTATGATTAGAAGTAGCTTCCCATCCGCCGTGGAAATCATATGTCATAATATTAATCCAATCGAGTATTTGAGAAATTTTCTTTAGCTCTGTATGATCAGCGTAGCGTTGGCTTGCACCTGAAGCGATTGTTAGTAAATATTGTTTGCCATCTTCAGTACCTGCTTTATTCAAAGCATTTCGGACGTCTTGAAGAAGGAGAGTGAAATTTTGTTTATCTTCAGGACGATAACTACCACCAGGAATCGTTTCAACGCCCGGATATTCCCAGTCTAAATCTACGCCATCAAACCCATATGCACGAAGAAAAGATACTGTAGATTCAGCAAATACTTTTCTTGTTTTTTCATCAGCGGCCATATCAGAAAAGCGGTTAGACCAAGTCCAGCCACCAACGGAAATAATTGTTTTTAAGTGAGGATATTTAGCTTTTAATCGTTTTAGTTCTCCGAAATTTCCGCAACGGGCATATTTATCGCAATCTTCCCAAGTTGTCCCTGAGCCAGGATACGATTTGGTAACATCAGCCCATGGTTCACCGAGTACGAGAGTACCATTAGGAACCTCTTTATTTTGCAATGGCACACCAGATTCTTTACAGTTCCACGTTTGTTTATTTGGATTATCAGGATGAGTAGAAGGGTTTCCATGTTTTCCATTCCAACAAATATCCGCGAAAGCATAGTTAAGGTGAGTAAGTTTTGATGCATCAATGTCAGCAACTTGATAATTACGTCCGTAAACGCCCCACGAAGGAAAGTACCCAACAATTTTTTGACTTTGCTTTGGTGAATCTGCTAATGCGAGATTTGGAGTAATAAAATTTGTGAGAAAAAGAGGTAAGAAAAGTAGTAGAGATAGTAATAGCAGTGTGAATTTTTGAGACCTCATAGCCATTTCTCCTTTCAAAATAAAAAATATATTTAAAGGCATACGCCAATAAATCAAAATGAATCTAGACGTATGAAACGTCTAGATAAAATGATCAGACATCACGAAGTCTATACAAGGGAGCTGGGGGTGATTAAATCGTAACAAATGTAAGATTTAGTGTAAACGCTTTATTAAGTTAAAACATACTTTCTCAATACAAAAAGGCTTGAATACAAACTATATATGAAAATGAAAGATCGGTATGGGAGGAAAAAGCTCATTATAAATAAATTTGAGAAAAAATTGTTTGGAGTCAATTATTAAAGACGTAGAAAGATAAGGAAATATCATGTAAAATAATAGTAAAAATATGTAAAGGAGGGAATGGTGTGGATGTGTTTTTGAACATTGCTGAAGAAAAAATTCGACAAGCAATACGGAATGGTGATCTTGATTATCTTCCGGGAAAAGGAAAACCACTACAATTAGAAGATTTTTCAATGGTACCTCCAGAACTTAGAATGAGTTATAAAATTTTAAAAAATGCGGGAATGATTCCACCAGAAATGGAACTACAAAAAGATATATTAAAAATAGAGGATCTAATTGCTTGCTGTTATGATGAAGAAGAGAGAAAGAAATTACGAGAAGAGTTAACAGCAAAAACGCTTCGTTTTCAGCAAGTAATGGAAAAGAGAAAGATTAAAGATAGTTCAGCTTTTCGTATGTATCAAGATAGAGTATTTCATAAATTGCGTTAAGAGGTATAAGATGCATAAATTTAAAACGATAGAAGAATTAGCGACATATATTGAAGAACAACAATTGGTACTTCTGTTTATTAAAACGGAAAATTGTGGTGTTTGTGATGTTATGCTAAGAAAAGTAAATTGCGTATTAGAGAATTATGATTACGTAGAGAAAATAGAGATATTACTACAAGACATGCAAGAGATTGCGGGGCGATATGCCGTATTTACAGGACCGACAATTTTATTATTTTATAATGGAAAAGAGATCCTTCGGGAATCGCGCTTCATTTCACTTGAAAATCTAGAGAGAACCATTCAATTATTTGAGGAATAAGGGAGGCTTTTATATGGAATTTATTATTGTCATACTATTATTTGTTGTAGTTGGAATAATCGTAACAGCAGTTCGATCGAACAAAAAGAAGGTAAATCTTACAAAACAAAATAACATTCATAATTCATCTAACAGCTCATCACCATTATTTTTCTTTGCTGGATCTGATAATGATAGCTCGCATGATGGCGGCTCACATGATTGTGGAGGGTCTTTTGGGGGAGATAGCGGAGGAAGCTGCGGTGGCGGTGGTGATTGATGAAAATGCGCCTTATATAGGCGTATTTCTTTTTAAACAAACGTTTGATTAGTCGGCTTACATATGCATAAACACAGTTAAACAAACGTTTGATTAATATTTTTAACATACTAAGGGGAATGGAAATGAAAAGGGAACCGAAAGTGAAAAATAAGGGGAAAGTAGTGTTATTTTTATTAGCTGCGGGAGGCGTATTTCTTGTTAAATTAGCATTTAAATTTGGAACGATACATATGATTCGAACTTGGTTTGAAAGTACGTTTTCTTAAATAAGGAATATAGCCTCTTGCGATAGAGGTTTTTGATTTGTTATTATTAAACTGAACGGTCGGTTTAAAGAGGTGTGAATATGAGAAGAAGCGCAGAAGAGATAAAGAAAGAAATTGCATCTAAAGCAGAAAATCTATTTTCACAGAAGGGCTACGCAGCTACATCTATGGAAGAGATTTGTGAAATTACAGAGCGAAGTAAAGGAAGTATTTATTATCACTTTAAAAGTAAAGAAGATTTATTTTTATTTGTAGTGAAACAGCATACGTATGATTGGCTTGAAAAATGGAATGAAAAAGAGAAGTTGTATAGCACTAGTACTGAAAAACTATATGGTCTCGCGGAATATCATGTAGAGGACATACAGCAACCAATTTCAAATGCAATAGAGGAATTCTCTATGAGCCAAGTTGTAAGTAAAGAGATTCTGGATGAACTGTTAGCTTTAACTAGAGAATCATATGTTATGTTTGAGAAATTAATTGAAGCAGGTATACAGTCTGGAGAGTTCCGTGAAGATAATACTCGTGATCTTATGTATATTGTGAACGGATTATTATCAGGGCTTGGAGTACTTTACTACGAATTAGATTATAAAGAGTTGAAACGTATTTATAAAAAGGCAATAGATGTATTGTTAAAAGGAATGGCAGCTGAATAATAAGTCAGCAGCTTTTCTTATGAAACAAATTAGACCGAACGGTCGGTTTATAAGGAGGATGAAAATGAACACTTTATTTAAAAACAGAGCATTTATGCTCGTTATGGCATCTGATATTTTACAACAATTTGCAATTTGGATTAGAAATATGGCTCTATTGTATTTCATAATGGAGCGGACGAATAATGATCCAGTTTCAGTGTCGCTATTATCTGTCATGGAATATGCACCTATCTTTATTTTCTCGTTCATTGGTGGTGCATTAGCAGATCGTTGGAATCCGAAAAGAACAATGATTGCTGGAGATGTGTTAAGTGTACTGTCTATTATAGGAATTGTCATATTGTTAACGTTTGATTACTGGCAGGCAATATTTTTTGCAACACTCGTTTCCGCAATTGTAGGTCAGTTTTCTCAGCCCTCATCTTCGCGTATATTTAAGCGCTATGTAAAAGAAGAAGAGGTAGCAAGTGCTATTGCATTTAATCAAACATTACAGTCCTTATTTATGATTTTTGGGCCAGTTGTAGGATCAATTGTGTATACACAACTTGGCTTATTTACATCACTATATAGCTTAATCATTCTATTTTTGTTATCGGCTATCATTCTTTCATTTTTACCAAAATGGGTTGAAAAAGAGCAAGTGGCGAGAGATTCATTAAAAAATGATATAAAAGAAGGTTGGAAGTATGTTCTTCATACGAAAAATTTACGTATGATTACGATTACTTTCACCATTATAGGCTTAGCTGTTGGATTAACAACTCCATTAGAGGTGTTTCTTGTAATAGAACGCCTTGGAATGGAAAAGGAAGCAGTTCAATATTTAGCTGCAGCTGATGGAATAGGTATGTTAATTGGTGGTATTGTTGCTGCAGTTTTCGCTTCAAAAGTGAATCCGAAAAAGATGTTTGTATTCGGTATGAGCATATTAGCGATGTCATTTTTAGTAGAAGGGCTATCTACATCATTTTGGATTACTAGTTTCATGAGATTTGGAACAGGTATTTGTTTAGCTTGTGTTAATATCGTTGTCGGTACGCTTATGATTCAACTTGTACCAGAAAATATGGTTGGAAGAGTAAATGGGACGATTGTACCACTGTTTATGGGGGCAATGCTAATTGGAACTTCACTAGCTGGAGGATTAAAGGAACTAACTTCACTAGTTATTGTGTTTTGTATAGCAATGGCACTTATTTTATTAGCGATAGGGCCAGTTCTACGCATGCAAATAAAGAAAGAAGATGTCGTTAATAAAGAGAAACTAACAAATTCGTTAGCTTCGAAATAACTATTTTAAGGGAGCAAAATTGTTCCCTTTTTCTTTGAGGAACTTTTGACAACTATATGAGCCAATTATATACTGATGTTGTAAAAACGATTTTACAGGTTAGGAGCAATGGTGTGAAAAATCAAATCTATGAATTACGCACTGAAAATAATATTTCACAAGGCGCATTAGCTGATAAATGCAAGGTTTCTAGACAGACGATAAATGCAATTGAGAATAATAAATATGATCCAAGCTTAGCGTTAGCATTCCGTTTAGCTGAAGTATTAGGAACAACTGTTGATAAATTATTTTTGTACAAGCAGTAGAGTCGTTCATTATAAGGCGCACCGTTAAAAATAAAAAAGATCCTCTTCTCATGAGAAGAGGATCTTTTCTTATAGCGTTTTAGTCTTGGGACTAGGTGGTGTAACGGATGTATTATTTTCTGGAACTCTAGTTAGTAAGAATCCACCGATAATAAACAGAACAATAATACTAAGAACACCAGCGTTTGTTTTTCCTGTTAATTGCGTTGTAACACCGACTAATACTGGGCCCATAATTGCGGCGAACTTACCAAAGATGTTATAAAATCCGAAGAATTCATTAGCAGATTCTTTTGGTACTAGCTTTGCAAAGTATGAACGACTTAGTGCTTGAATACCACCTTGAGATGTAGCAACTAACATTGCTAAAATCCAAAAATCAAGTGTCGTTTTTAAGAAATAAGCATATATGCAAATGATGATATAAATAATGATACCGACATATAGCATTTTTTTACCTGTAAATGTTGCTGATAATTTTCCGTATAATAAAGCAAATGGACAAGCGACAATTTGTGTTACAAATAATATGATTAATAGATTAGTTGCACTGATACCGAGATCTGTTCCGTAAGCGGTGGACATAGTAATAATTGTATCGACTCCATCAATATAGAAAAAGTAAGCGATTAGGAACATGAATACAGTTTTATATTCTTTAATATTTTTAAAAGTAGCAGCAAGGCGTTTGAAGCTCATTGTAATTGGTCTAGGGTGACGTTCAATATAGTGCGTTTGCTCTACGTTTTTTAGCATTGGAATCGTAAATAACCCCCACCAAAGAGCTGTTATCGCAAATGAAATTTGACTAGCAATACCAACAGATAAAGGGATAGTTCCTTTTTGAGAAAGAATAATAAGAGCGATACAACCGATGAAAGGAATAGTACTCCCAATATAGCCTAATGCGAAACCTCGCGTAGAAATTCGATCCATTCTATCTTCAGAAGTGACATCTACTAAAAATGCATCATAAAAAATGTTTGCTCCAGCAAAACCGACTAAGGCGAGCATATAGCATCCTAATAATAAGTACCACTGAGATGTTGGAACGACTGCTAATATACTTGTAAATACGATACCGAGTCCAAAGAAGAATGTGAAAAATCGTTTTTTAAATCCTTTATAATCAGCAACTGTGCCGAGAATAGGAGCAAGTATAGAAATTAAAAGTGTTGCGAATGAGTTTGCATATCCCCAATATGCTGTTGAAGTTGCCCCAGATAGTCCAGCTTCTTTTGCAGCTGCTTTAAAGTAAATTGGAAATAATGCAGTTGTAATGACGAGCGAGTATACAGAGTTCGCCCAATCGTATAATATCCAGCTTTTTTCTTGTCTGGACATTTTTTTCATATAATGTTCCCCCTTAAATTTGTTTTACTAACAGTGTACAAAAATAAAAATTATAAAAAGAGAAACAGTGATGAATTTTACATAACTTTTACATATATACACAGTTTTTTACAATTGGAGTAAATCCTCTACAATTGCTCCGTCTGTTTCACCTAAGTGTAAACCTAGTAGTCTAGCGATAGTTGGACCTTCATCAATAAGTCTCATATACGGGATTGTCACACCACTTTTTATAGCTTTTCCAGCAGCGATAAAAATTGTTTCATAGTTAGGTTTTGTTGGAGAATATCCATGCGTACCAAATGTATATTTTTTACTAGGCGTAACATCTTTTTCAGTAATTTCTTTGATAAAATCTCCTGTATAGTTTTCAGTGAAATAATACCCTTCTCGTGCTTCTAACATGAATAAACAATTACCGTCTGCACCCCATTCCTTCGCAGCTTCATCATGAAGTATAAATTCAATTCCGTTTTGTTTATTTTGAAGTAGTTCTTCAAGGAGTAGTTGTACCTCCCGAATTGTATCTGTATTATTTTTGTCCTTTACATATACATAGGCAGAGCCGTCGCAACTTTGGCAATAGGCTTTCCAGTCTACTAATTTTCCTTTTTTATTAAGAGATATAAGTCCTCTTTGATGGAATAGTACATTTAATTGGATGGATTTGTTTTCACTTAAAGCGCTATGATCACCAAGGGCAATAATTGTACTTTCTTCGTATAGGTCACTTTCTTTTAGTGCTTGAATAATTTTCCCTAGACGTTCGTCGTGTCTCTGGATAGCAGCCATTGTTTCGTTAGATTCAAAGCCGTGATAGTGTCTTTGGGTGTCTAGATCGGTGAAATGTACAAACATGACATTAGGCTTTTTCGTCTGGATTGTATGCACAGCAGAGGCGAGGACGAAATCATCCAGCTCTGGCTGTGATAAACCATTTCTTATATGGCCGAAACGACGATTTAAATCTAATTGGTATAGTGGGCTACCGCTAAATAAGGAAACTAAAACTTGATTTTGCCACGGTCTATTTGGAAAGATTTCTGGTAAATTGTAATCAATATTTGCTCTGCCGGTAACAGGCCATAGAAGAGCAGCTGTCGTTAAATTTGCTTTACGTGCTTCATCATACAATGTTGTTCCTTTTATCGATTTTCGGTACCAATGCCAATCAGGTGATTCACGCCCTGGTTGAAGTAACGTATTGCTAACAACACCGTGCTTGTTAGGGTAATTACCGGTTACGATTGTTGAGTGGCTTGGATATGTTACAGAAGGATAAATCGGTTCTACTTTTTCGACAACCGTGCCTTTTTTTATTAGAGATTGGAAATGAGGTAGTTTTTGTAGTATAGGAAAATCTAAAGCTGATAAACAGTCGAATGATAAAATAATGACGTGGTTTGTTAATGCTTTATCCATAAAGTTCCCTCCTGATTATATAAAACCTATTCTTATATATTACTATTAATACCTAGTAATAAAAATATATTTTTAGGTGAAAATTTATTATTTATTTTCAGAAAAATTAAACATATAATTAAGTATAAGGGAATCTATGGAAGGAGGAAACACTATGGATTGGTTAGATGGATTTGGTATCTTTTACATCATTGGCGGAATCACGATTATCCTTGTATTTGCTATTTCATATTTACTAAAGAAACGGTTTCCAGACAAACAGTTCGATATTATATTTGCACTTAGTTTAATACTTCTTTGCTTAGCGTCCTTTCCCGTTACAATGATGGTTATTGGTGGGTGGGAAGGAATGGGATATGGATTTATTGGTTTCTTCGTTCTACTAGGTACACTCATCGGTATGATTGCACATCAACTTGTAAAAATCTCTCGAAAAAGCTACGTATAAAACTGCAAAAAATGAAAAGAATATATAATAAGAAAATTAGCTATTGTTTTAAAAAAGAATTTGTATTATGATAATCAACAAATTTATTGCGTTATAACGATGAAAAAGGACTAGTACATGTTCAACCTTTTTAGCAGAGAGAGAATCCGCCAGGCTGAAAGATTCTTAAAAAGGCAATATGGAACCTGCCTTTGAGTTCTGCATATGCAGCGGGAATTTCCCGTTATCAAGAAGAGAGCATATACAATTTTTGTGTATGAATCAGGGTGGTAACGCCGGCAAAGCTCGGTCCCTATTTAGGGGCGCGGGCTTTTTTGTATTTTCTAGAAGGAGGAAGAATGACTATGGCAAAAGAACAAGTGCAAGCTATTACGAAGATGGAAGAGGACTTTGCGCAGTGGTATACCGATATTGTAAAAAAAGCCGAACTTGTTGATTATTCAAGTGTAAAAGGGTGCATGATTTTACGTCCATATGGTTATGCCTTATGGGAGAATATGCAGAAGGTGATGGATGAGAAGCTAAAAGAAACTGGCCATGAAAATGTATATATGCCAATGTTTATCCCAGAGAGTTTATTGCAAAAAGAGAAGGATCATGTTGAAGGGTTTGCTCCTGAAGTAGCATGGGTTACGCATGGCGGAGATGAAAAGTTAGCGGAAAGACTTTGTGTACGTCCTACATCTGAAACTTTATTCTGTGAGCACTTTTCAAAAATTGTGCAATCCTATAATGATTTGCCAAAATTATACAACCAGTGGTGTTCAGTAGTTCGTTGGGAGAAGACAACTAGGCCATTCCTTCGTACGACAGAATTTTTATGGCAAGAGGGTCATACAATCCATGAAACAGCAGAAGAATCGCAGGCTGAAACATTAAATATTTTAAACTTATATGCTTCTTTCTGTGAGGATTATTTAGCGATACCAGTTATTAAAGGACAAAAAACAGAAAAAGAGAAGTTTGCTGGAGCAAAGGCAACTTATACAATTGAAAGCTTAATGCATGATGGGAAAGCACTTCAAACAGGAACATCCCATAACTTTGGAACGAATTTCTCTGAAGCATTTGATATTAAATTTTTAGATCGTAACGGTAAGTGGCAATATGTACACCAAACATCTTGGGGTGTATCAACAAGAATGATAGGTGGGCTAATTATGGTTCATAGCGATAATAATGGACTTGTAATGCCACCAAAAGTTGCTCCAGTGCAAGTTGTTATTGTACCGATTGCTCAGCATAAAGAAGGAGTTTTAGCAAAAGCAACAGAGTTACAAGGACATATTCAAAAGGTTGCACGAGTAAAAATAGATGCTAGTAATAAAACGCCAGGTTGGAAATTTAATGAGTATGAAATGAAGGGTATTCCAATTCGATTAGAAGTTGGCCCTAAAGATATTGAAAAGAATCAAGTTGTACTTGTAAGAAGAGATAGGAAGGAAAAAGAGTTTGTACCAATGGATCAATTAGAAGAACGTGTTCCAGCATTACTTGAAGAAATTCATATTTCTTTATTTAATAAAGCAAAAGTATTTCGTGATGAAAATACGTATGCTGCGACAAATTTCGAAGAGATGAAAAAAGTAGCTGACGAAAAGCAAGGCTTTATTAAGGCAATGTGGTGCGGAGAATTGGCTTGTGAAGAGAAACTAAAAGAAGAAGTGGGAGTATCTTCACGTTGTATGCCTTTTGAGCAAGAGCATTTAGCTGAAGAATGTATTTGTTGTGGTAAAGAAGCTAAACAAATGGTGTATTGGGGAAAAGCGTATTAATACTTTTTCTGATAGGTGATAAAAAGGACTTTGGGCTGCATAATAAAATGCAATCCAAAGTCCTTTTTAGTTTTATAATTTGTTTCATGTATTGTTTAGATGGAAGAATGTGTTTTTATTTTGCATTTTTACGGCGAATAAACAGTAACATACCGATTAGGAATGTTGAAAGTCCCATTAAAATAGATGCAGGATAATGTGTTGCAGTATTAGGTAACTTATCGCCTTGTTTTTTCGAGTTGTCTTTTACGTTACCACCTTGGGAACCATTTCCCCCTTGAGAGCTACTATCGCCTTTAACGCGGTTACCCCCTTGAGAGCCATTGCCACCTTGAGAACTGCTATCGCCTTTAACACGATTACCGCCTTGAGAGCCATTGCCACCAGAGCCATTGCCACCAGAGCCATTGCCACCAGAGCCATTGCCACCAGAGCCATTGCCACCAGAGCCACTGCCACCAGAACCATTGCCACCAGAGCCATTGCCACCAGAGCCACTGCCACCAGAGCCACTGCCACCAGAACCATTGCCACCAGAGCCGTTGTCGCCAGAGCCACTGCCACCAGAACCGTTACCGCCGGAACCATTGCCGTCAGAGCCACTGCCACCAGAACCGTTACCGCCGGAACCATTGCCACCAGAGCCGTTGCCACCAGAGCCACTGCCACCAGAACCGTTACCGCCGGAACCATTGCCGTCAGAGCCGTTGCCGTCAGAGCCACTGCTACCAGAACCGTTATCGCCAGAACCGTTGTCACCAGAACCACTATCGTTCTGAGAACCGTTATTTCCTGGAGGTTTATTATTATCCTTTGAGTTTCCTTCTGCAAAATGATCACTATTTTGTACAATAGCGTTTGTTAATGGGCGGAAGTTTTCAGTTGCAGCATTACCAATATTTAAACCGCTAAAAAAAGATAAAGAGAGTGTTGATGCTAAAATGAAGATTTTCGTCATGGTTTTCCTCCTAAGAAATTAATATTCCATCTAAAATACATCCCTTTGTAATATTTCTTAGGAAAAAGAGTTTTATGCAAAAAAAACTATATATAGAAAAAGGTGGTGTATTTCTCAAAGCAGAAAAGAGTTAATGTAGATTTCCTACAAATAGTAGAGGCGGAGAATTTACATTCATAACGGTAGAGGAAGTGGCAGTAGATGAAAGAGTATATAGCGTTTGATATTGGCGGTACGCAAATTAAGTATGGCATTGTTTCAGAAATAGGGAGAGTATTAAAGCGTAAAACAGTTGCAACAGAAATTCATTTAGGCGGAGAACAAATTATTCAAAAACTGATATATGTATCAAAAAAAATAATGAATGAACATACTATTGCAGGAATTGGTATTAGCACCACGGGGATTGTTGATATTAGTAAAGGAATTGTGACGGGAGGTGCGGATCATATTCCGGGATATCGTACTATTCCTATTATTGATAGATTGCAAGAGATATTAAAAGTTCCAGTATCGATTGACAATGATGTGAATTGTGCAGCGTTTGGAGAAAAATGGAATGGTAGTGGAAGAGAGAAAGAGAACTTTATTATGCTCACCCTTGGAACAGGGATTGGGGGAGCGATTTTTATAGACGGAGAATTGTACCGAGGACATTCATTTAGTGCTGGTGAATGGGGGAATATGTTAATAGAAGGAAAACAGTTTGAAGAGGTTGCCTCGATTTCAGGATTAATTCGTCTTGTCAGAAAATATAAAGGCAAAGGCGAGTGGAATGGGAGATTAATTTTCGAGTTGTATGATAAAGGAGATCGGGAAGTTGCTCAAGCAGTTAGGATCTTCTTTAAACATTTGGCAATCGGAATTAGTAATCTTGCTTATATTTTCAATCCAGAAAAGATTATTATTGGTGGAGGAATTACCGATAGAGGAAATGAGTTTTTAAAAGAAGTAAAAGAAGAGGTCAGTAAATACTTAAATCAAGAGATTTATAATAATTGTGAGATTGAACTTGCACAAAACGGTAATTGTGCAGGAATGATTGGTGCTATTTACCACTTCTTACATCATCATAAGTAAATTATATGAATGTTTTCATATAACTGAGAATTTATCCTTTTTATCGCTAGGTAAATAATGCTACAATATAAGAGAAGAATACAATATTTTCCGATTTGGAAAATGCTTTGTAGAAAGGGAGAAACTTCATGCCTATTATTTTAGAAAAAGGTCAAAAGATCGATTTAACGAAAGGACAACCAAAAGTAGCAAAACTACAGGTTGGCTTAGGCTGGGATCCAATTGGGCAATCAGGTGGATTTCTGTCTTCATTATTTGGAAGTAAACCAAATGTAGATTGTGATGCATCTGTTGTTATGTTAGAAGGAGATCGTTTTTTAAACAAAAATGATTTAGTTTACTTCGGAAACAAACTTTCTACTTGTGGTAGTATTATTCATTCAGGAGATAATTTAACAGGTGAAGGCGCTGGTGATGACGAAACAATTTTCGTAGAATTACATAAAGTTCCGAGCCGTATTAATCGTTTAGTATTCGTTGTAAATATTTATGACTGTGTAAATCGTCGTCAAGATTTCGGGATGATTCGTAATGCATATATTCGTATTCAAAACCCGCAAACTGGTGAAGAATTAGCACGCTATAATTTATCGGATAATTATGCTGGCAAAACGACTCTAATTGCAGGTGAAATGTATCGTCACGGAAGTGAATGGAAGTTTTCAGCTGTTGGAGAAGGCACACAAGATAAAAACTTAAGTGAGATTGTATCACGTTATCAATAAAATAAACCGAGGAGGAATTGAATATGGCATCAATTTCATTGAAAAAAGGACAAAAGGTAGACTTAACAAAAACGAATCCGGGTCTTTCAAAAGTTCTTGTAGGACTAGGTTGGGATACGAATCGTTATGACGGACAAAACGATTTCGATTTAGATGTTAGTATTTTTTTAGTAGGTGCTAACGGTAAAGTTTCAGGTGCAGAGGATTTCGTCTTCTATAATAACCCAAAAGGTGCGAATGGTGCTGTCGAGCATTTAGGAGATAACCGAACTGGCGAAGGTGAAGGTGATGACGAATCGATCAAAGTAGATTTGAAAAATGTACCTGCACATATCGAACGTATTTGTTTCACAATTACAATCTATGATGGAGAAGGTCGTAGCCAAAACTTCGGACAAGTTTCTAACTCTTTCGTACGTATTTTAGATGAAGAAAAGAATGCAGAATTAATTCGTTACGATTTAGGAGAAGATTTCTCTATTGAAACAGCCGTAGTAGTAGGTGAATTATACCGTCATGCAGGTGACTGGAAATTCAATGCAATCGGAAGTGGATTCCAAGGTGGATTAGCGTCTCTATGTAATAACTTTGGTTTAGACGTAGAGTAATAGATTTAATTTATATATCCATCGGTGAAATGTATGTTTACCGATGGATATATTTTAAAGATAAAAATATAGAGGTGAATATAGATGGTTATTCAATTACAAAAAGGACAGAAAATTGATTTGGGTAAGACAAGCCCTGGTTTAACAAAAGCAGTAATTGGTCTTGGATGGGATATTAAATCTTATGACGGTGGATCAGATTTCGATTTAGATGCATCTGCCTTTTTATTAGATGCAAACGGAAAATGTACGAAGGAAACTGATTTTATCTTCTATAATAATTTACAGTCTCCTTGTGGATCTGTTTTACATACAGGAGATAACCGTACAGGTGAAGGTGAAGGTGACGATGAGCAACTTGTTGTGGACTTAAAGAAAGTTCCAGCAGATGTGCACAGAATTGCTATTACAGTTACGATTTATGATGCAGAAGGCCGTAGTCAAAACTTTGGACAAGTAGGAAATGCGTTTGTTCGTTTAGCAAATGAAGAGACGAATGAAGAAGTTCTTCGTTTTGATTTAGGGGAAGATTTCTCCATCGAAACAGCAGTTGTCTTTTGTGAATTATACCGTCATAATGGACAGTGGAAGTTTAATGCAGTAGGAAGTGGATTCCAAGGTGGTTTAGGTGCGCTTGTAAGAGCGTATGGCTTGGATGCATAGAAAGGAAACGATATTCGTTTCCTTTTTTTGACCTTTCTATAAATCTAGCAAAGAATAGGGGATAAAGGTAAGATGAGTATTTTGCAAGGAATCCTTGATACGTATGCTCAGTTTTTCGACTTGGACATGTGGATTAAAGTGTTGCAAGATCCAGTATCTTGGGGATTAATAGGTACACTTGTTGTACTTGAAGGTTTGTTATCTGCTGATAACGCACTTGTGTTAGCAGTAATGGTAAAACATCTTCCGGAAGAAAAACGTAAAAAAGCATTATTCTATGGACTTATTGGAGCTTATGTGTTCCGCTTTATTGCAATTGGAATTGGAATGTTCTTAATTAAATTATGGTGGGTAAAACTTCTTGGTGCACTTTACCTTGCTTGGTTATCAGTAAAATACTTTATTGATAAGCGTAAAGGTGCAAGTGAAGAAGACGAAGCTCACGGTATGAATCAAAACAGTATTCTCTTTAGAATGTTCGGTGTCTTCTGGGGAACAGTTGCGATGGTTGAATTAATGGATATCGCATTCTCTGTAGATAGCGTACTTGCTGCATTTGGTGTATCTAATGAAGTTTGGATTTTATTATTAGGCGGAATGCTCGGTATTTTAATGATGCGTGGTATCGCTGGTGTATTCTTAAAATTGTTAGAGCGTATTCCAGAGCTTGAAACGACAGCATATATTTTAATCTTAATTATCGCATCGAAAATGTTACTGTCTTTAATCAAGATTGAGGTTAGTCATACACTATTCTTTATTATTTTAGTTGTAGCATTTGGAGCAACATTTATACTTCACTACATGAAGAATTCTGGACAAGCTAAAGAAGAAGTTGCAGCTACTAAAGAAGACCATAAATAATTGAAATGGGTTTGCTCGTTTTGTGAGCGCCCATTTTTTATAACCAAAAATAGTTTATAATAGAAGAAAGACTTAGAAAAAACGTAAATGTTTTTGGAGGTGAACTGTTGTGTTTTCACGTTTTACACTTCAACCATATGCATTAAAAGATGAATCGGATTTAAAGCAATTTGAAACACTTTTAGAAAAACGCCCACAATATGAGCTGACAGAGAATGAAATGAAATTTAGTTATATAGCATGTCGAATCCTTGGCGTTCCTAATGATGTAGATGAATATTTTAATGAACTGTTTGATTATAGTGAAGCGAAAGGAATTGAAGTTTTACACGAACAAAATTTAAACAAAGTGATTGATTCGGAAAAGCTTCGTCATATTCAAGAAGTGTTCGGATTACATCAAGAAGCACCAAATGGTCTGACAGTAAATAGGCTAGTTGCACACTTATCTGGGAAACAACTTTTACCGAAAGTAGACAATCCTGATTTACAGCATTACATACATGCGACGTTCATTTCAGTATTGAAATTATATGAGAAACAACATAATCAGTCGTTAAAGACAGAAGGCTTCCGTCGTTTCTTAATCGACATAATTAAACTAAGCGAAAATTACGTAGCGAAGTGGTTCTCTACGATTAATTATAAGAAACAAATGCCGCGTATCGTTTGGTATGGTGATGCACAGGAAAGCCGTATATATTTCTTATATTTTCTTATTATGCTCGGTTGTGATGTGCTTTATTATCACCCCGAAGGAAAAGATGGATTTGAAAATATTGATGAAGAGGGAAGAACTTTTGTTGTATCTCATCCGGGTCGCATTTCGCTTGAACCATTCCCTGATCGTCGACGTGAGCGTGTTGCAACAGTAGCGTATCAAGCTTCGAAAGAAATTGAACAAGTACTTCACCACGATAATTCACTATTATATAAACCGTGGCAATTTCGTTCGTATACACCTGTAGCACGTACGTTAAAAACGACATATGATGAACTCTTTTTAATTACGAAAGAAAAGGCATTTGTACGTCCGACATTTTATGTTGAAAATAAACATATTTATATTCCTTCTTTATTTGCGAAAATATCAGGCGTTTCAAAGAATGATAAAGAATATTTTCAACGATTAAAGGTTGTTACATCATTTGATAACAGTTTATTAATTAATACATTCCCGTTTACGAAAGAGCAGAAAGCAAATTTCCAATATCATTATCGAGATGCATTGGACCGAGCCGGGAAATTACATCCTGATCTAATTATGAATAGCCATTGGTGGCCGCATAAGCGTTTACCGGAAGGTTTACAACATGGGATTGCAGAGGCGATTATCCATACGTGCGAAAGTGAAATGTGCAAACCAATTGCGAAAGAAACGAAACAAGATGTAGCACTGTATGTTTTCGCACAACTTTCTCAAATACCACCTAATATTTTAGAGCAGCTTGAGAAATTTGATTATTCACAAGATGTACCGAAAATTGTTATATTTAATAATGAGAAGAGCGGAGAATTAACTCGTTCTGACGCTGTTTTATTACTATTTTTGAATCAAATTGGAGTAGATGTATTCCATTTCAATCCCACGGGCAGAAACGATATTGAACCGTATGTTGAAGCAGGAGCATTTGATTCCCATTGGCTTGAAGAAGTTAATTTCGATCTTGAGTTTCATGGTTCATCAGCCTATAAAAATTTATCACAAACAATAAAAGGACTATTTCGTCCATTTTTATAAGGAAAGGGAGAATACCATATGAATAACCCAGTCGTACTAGATTCGAAAACTGAATTGAATGAGCAAACCGCACAAGATGTTCGCTTGCAACTTAGACAAGATGCAGATGTGCAACGTATTTATAACGCAGTAGATATTAAAGATCAACTGGAATTAATTGAACTTGGAAAAGAACCTTCTATGGAAATTTCACGTTTCGCTGATCAAATTTTACATACAATGTCTCTATCAAAGATAGAAGATTCTGGTGAATTGTTAAAGCAACTTGGTAAAATTATGGACAGATTTGATAGTAAAGACTTTGCGGAAGAAAAAAGTGGTTTCTTCTCGCGCATGTTCAAAAAAGCGGATAAAATGATAGAACAAATCTTTAGTAAATATCAAACGATGGGCCGCGAAATTGATAAAGTTTATGTGGAAATTACGAAGTACCAAGATGAGATGAAAAAATCAATTGGTACGTTAGATGGCTTGTATGAGCAAAACTTAAAATATTATTTAGACTTAGAGAAGTATGTAGTAGCAGGAGAAATGTTATTAGAGCGTTTAAATACAGAATTAGTTCCGATGTATGAAGAGCGCGTGCGTAATAATGATCAATTAGCAGGTATTGAATTAGAGTCGCTTAAAAACTCGGTTGAAATTTTAGAGCAACGTATTGATGATTTAGAAAAAGCGCGTATGGTTGCGCTACTTACAGCTCCGCAAATTCGCATGATTCAACGTGGTAATAATAAATTAATTGGTAAAATCAATACAGCATTTATTACAACGATTCCTATCTTTAAAAATGGTATCATTCAAGCAGTAAATGCGAAACGTCAAAAGCTTGTTGCAGATTCTATGGCTGAACTTGATCGCCGTACAAATGAATTACTTAAGAAAAATGCACAAAATATCGCAACGCAAAGTGTAGAAGTAGCGAGATTATCAGGTTCTTCTAGTATTAAAATGGAAACACTTGAGGAAACTTGGAACATTATTTCAAGAGGTATGCAAGAAACACAACAAATTGAAGAACAAAATAAACGTGAGCGTGAAGAAAGTCGCAAGCGTATGGCTACATTAACAGAGAATATCAAAAAAGAATTACAAGGATAAATGAAAAGGCAATGAGGAATAGTCCTCATTGCCTTTTAGTTTCTCTTCACTAATTTAATAATCTCATTCACAACAAGTGGAATGATAATTAATAAGAGAACAAATCCCCAATCTCGCATCGTTAATGCATGTACACCGAATATATTTGCAAGGGGCGGGATGGAGATGATACAAACTTGCATAAGAACACCGATAAGAAGGGAGAAGACTAAATATTTATTTGTAAAGATCCCAATTGAAAAAATCGATTTCGTTCTTGAACGCAAGTTAAATGAATGAACAAGCTGAGAAAAACTAAGAACGACAAATGCCATCGTTTGGGCATGTAATAGAGCATCCTCATCAATTCGCTCTGGGAAAAGAGGGAATAAATTTGTATCTCCAGTATAGAATTTTGCTCCGGCAATAAAAGCTATTAGCGTTAAAAGTCCAATGACAAGCCCATTGAAAACAAGAAAAGGAACGCTACCACTAAATAAGCTTTCTTTCGCATGTCGTGGTTTTTCCTTCATCACATCTGGATCTTCAGGATCAACCCCAAGTGATAATGCAGGCAGTGTATCTGTAATTAAATTTACCCACAAAATATGAATAGGTCGTAGGGGTGTTGCCCAGCCAAGTAAAATCGCTAAAAATAAAGCGATAATTTCTCCGAAGTTACAAGAGAGTAGGAAGAGAATTGATTTTTTTATGTTACGATAAATATTTCTACCTTCCTCAACAGCTTTCACGATAGATGAGAAATTATCATCTGTTAACACGACGTCCGCTGCTCCTTTTGCGACATCTGTTCCTGTAATGCCCATCGCTACGCCAACATCAGCTTGCTTTAAAGATGGTGCATCATTGACACCATCACCAGTCATAGAAACGATATTTCCTTTTGCGCGTAATGCCTTTACAATTTTCACTTTATGCTCTGGAGAGACTCTAGCGAATACATTTAAATGATTAATTTTGCTAGCTAGTTCTGTATCTGAAATGTTATCTAATTCAGTTCCAATCATAATTTCAGATATTTCTTCAGCAATGCCAAGTTCTTTAGCAATTGCAAAGGCGGTATCTTTATGGTCACCGGTAATCATAACTGTGCGAATACCGGCTTTTTTACATTCTGTAATTGAATCTTTCACTTCAGTTCGCGGTGGATCAATCATACCGACAAGACCGATAAAGATAAGATTTTCTTCAAGATGATTTATATCCACATCGTTTGAATTGTATTTTTTAAATGCGAATGAAAGTACTCTTAAAGCTTCTTGAGACATTGCTCCGGCAGATTCTAATATTTGATTTTTATCGGAATCAGTTAAAATCTCGATTTTGCCGTTTTTAAAAATATGGGTACATCGAGGTAAGAGCTTATCGATAGCACCTTTCGTCATGCTATAGCAGTTTTCATCGTATGTATGCACGGTTGACATCATTTTACGATCTGAGTCGAAAGGTAGCTCGTTAACACGTTCATGTATCTTTTCTAAATGATCTTTTTGCATGTTAAAAATGCTTCCGGCCACCAGAAGAGCAATTTCAGTCGGGTCCCCGGTTTGTGATTCGTTATTGTAAGACGCATCATTACATAGCACCATATTCTCTAACAATAAACGTTGCGTATCATTATTTACATTCAAATGTTCTAAGTGATCGTATGTGTTATCACTATAAAAGTGAGTAACGGTCATTTTATTTTGTGTTAACGTACCTGTTTTATCTGAACAAATAATTGTGACAGAACCGAGAGCTTCAACAGCTGGTAGTTTCCGAATGATAACATTTTGTTTAATCATACGCTGCACACCAATTGCAAGAACGATGGAAACGATAGCTGGCAAACCTTCTGGAATAGCTGCAACGGCTAAACTGATTGCAGTCATAAACATTTCTAGTGTATCTCGTCCTTGTAAAAAGCCGATGAGAAACATAACGATACAAATAGCTACAGCAACAAAACCTAAATACTTTCCGACTTGTGCTAAGCTTTTTTGAAGTGGTGTCATATCATCGTCTGCTTCATGTAACAGGGTAGCAATCTTACCAATTTGTGAGTTCATTCCAGTTTCAACAGCAACACCGACGCCTCTTCCATATGTTACAAGAGTAGACATAAAGGCCATGTTTTTTTGATCGCCGAGTGGTACTTGTTCATCACTTTGCATGGAAGGATGGTAGATTGCATCTTTATCAACAGGGACAGATTCCCCAGTTAGAGCAGATTCTTCAACTTTTAAATTTGCGGTTTCGATAAGGCGTAAATCGCATGGGATATATCGTCCGGCGTCGAGCATAACGATATCACCTGGAACGACGTGCTCAGATGGAATTTCTTTTAGTTCACCATCTCGCTTGACGATTGCTTTAGGTGTCGCCATCTTCTTCAATGCCTCTAAGGCTTGTTCTGCTTTCGATTCTTGGACAACACCGATAACAGCATTTAAAACTACAACGAGTGCAATAATACTTGCATCAGCCCATTCACCTACAAAGGCGGAAATAAGGGCTGCAATAATAAGGACATATACGAGAACGTCATTAATTTGGGCGAAAATACGTTGCCATAAAGTGCGTTTTTGTTTTGTAGCTAATTCATTAGAACCGTATTGCTTTAAACGTTCATTTACAATTTCATCTGTTAAACCGTGTTGTTCATTTGTTTCTAGGTCGATTAATGTTTGATCTTTCGTCTTACTGTACCAATTGCTCATAAGTAAGCACCTCCAGTAAAAACAGTTAGCAATGGTAGTGTTGCTATTATTTGTGAGTAGTATGTATGGAGAAAAAATCTAAGGTGAGGTTCTACTTCTATTGTACAATATTTTACAGTTGGTTGAGGGAAAGAGAAGAGTTGTCATGAATTTGTTGGAAATAAAAAAGAGCCTCATATAAGAGAGGCTCTTTTTACTTTTTAATTAATGTACCTAATTCTTCTGTAATAGCTTGCATTTCACTAATACTGAATGTTTCACGCTTCATAACATGATCATAAATGTCACGTAAATCTTCGTACATTTCTTCGTTAAAACTAGCAGCTCTCATCGCTCCAGCATTAACCATACGCAATTTTTCTTTAATAGCTTCAACCATATATTCAACGTTTTTTTCTGACTTTACGGATAAATCCACCGAAGTGTCCCCCTTTAAAATAACATAAGGCTATCTTAACATTTTTTATCATTTTCGTTAATGAATCTTTTCAATCCTCTTAAATTAGTAGGGATTTCCTTTATATTTAATAATTGGTTGTTTATACTATAAGTATATATGAAGAAATGCACCAAGAAGGGAAGAAACAAAAATATGGTTCAAGTATTGTTTGTTTGTCTTGGGAACATTTGCCGTTCTCCGATGGCAGAAGCGATTTTTCGAAATCTTGTCGTAAAAGAGGGACTCGAAGAGAAAATTGTCATTGATTCTGCAGGAACTGGAGATTGGCACGTTGGTCATCCGCCACATAAAGGAACACAAAAAATTTTAAAAGAAAATGCAGTCACTTTTGAAGGAATTAAAGCAAGGCAAGTAGAAAAAGAAGACTTAACAAAGTTTGATTATATTATTGCCATGGACAACAAGAATATAGCAGATTTAAAAAGTTTAGGTAAAACTGGAGGCTATATTGGTAGGCTGTCCGACTTTGTTCCAGACGGTGGCTGGACAGACGTTCCTGACCCTTACTATACAGGGAATTTCCAAGAAGTATATGACCTTGTAACAGAAGGGTGTGCAAAGCTATTAGCTTTCATTCGAAATGAACAAGGAATATGAGGAAGCTTAGAAAGAAATACTTTCTAACATAAGAAATGAAAGGGTGAAGGAATATGGCAAAGAAAAATAATATTGCTCGAAACATTGCGATTGGTGTAGCGGCAGGTGTAGCTGTATCCATGTTAAAGAAAGAAAACCGTGAAAAAGTAAAAAATACAGCAGAAAAAGCAAAAACAAAGATGATTGAAATTGGTGAAAATGCAAAGATCAAAGAAAAGGTGCAAACTGTTACAGATAAAGGACGCGAACTTGCTGATTTCAATGTGGTAAAAGCGAAAGTAGCAGAAATTAAAAAATTAACGCCATCTGTTGTAGAGACGTTAAAAGAAACGAAAGAAATTTTTAGTAAGAAAAAAGTTGAGTCAGAAGAAAAGCCAGAAACGATTGAAATTCAAGCTGTATCTCCAAAGGTAGATGAGCTGAAAGCAGAAGAAGAGCCAGTAGTTGCTGAAGATGGTGGTATGAAAGAAGCGCGTGAATTATTTATGAAAGACTCAAATAAAGAGGAAAAAAAAACTGAAGCGTACATTGAGTTGAAGCAAGATAAAGAAGAGAAGAAAAGCGTTTAAACATATATGAGAAAAATTTTAGAAAAGGTGAGAAGAAATCGTACTTATTCGTTTGGTAAAGATTTGTATGACCGGACGATGCGCGATGATGTAGCGGGCTTGGCAGCACAGCTCGCTTATTTCTTCTTGCTTGCAATTTTTCCTGGGCTCGTTTTCTTAATTACGCTTCTTGGATTTATCCCCATTCAAACAGAGGATGTGCTTAGTTTATTAGAGGTTTATGTACCAGATGATGCAATGAACTTAATTGAGGTAAATGTAGATAAAGTTGTAAACCAGCAAAATGGTGGTTTATTATCGTTTGGTTTATTATCTATGTTATGGTTTGCCTCAAATGGTGTTAATGCGGTTATGAATGCTTTTAACCGCGCTTATGATGTGAAGGAAACACGTTCTTTTATTACAACAAGAGCGTTATCAATTGTGTTTACATTAGCTATCATTTTTATGATTGTCTTTGCGTTAATTGTCCCAGTATTCGGACAAGTTATTGGAGCAGCAGTGTTTAAAGCACTCGGTTTATCAGATAGTTTCTCTTTCGTATGGAGCATTACACGATTAGTAGCGAGTTTCTTCGTGTTATTTGCATTGTTTAGTTTTTTATATACATTTGCACCAGATCGAAAATTAAAAAGAAGAGAAGTTATTTCAGGGGCGTTATTTGCTACTGTAGGATGGATTGTGGTATCGTACTCATTTGCTTATTATGTAGATAAGTTTGCAAATTACGCCAATACATATGGTGGTCTCGGTGGTATCATTATTTTAATGTTATGGTTTTATTTAACTGGATGGGTAATTTTACTTGGCGGTGAAATTAATGGTTTACTCCATCATTATAGAACGGGTGACAATAATTCCCGTAATGAAAAGTGAGCTCTTGTTCCATAATAATAGGGAACAGGGGGGATATTTCATGAGTAATAATAAAAAGAACCATAATAATAAAAATAACAATAAACAAAAAAGCAGTTCGCATCCAAAGCATAAAACGAGTAGCAGTGCGAATGGGCATAATAGCTACCATTAAAAAAAGCGGGTCCTTTATGAGGGACCCGTTTTATTTGTTTCCTTTTAATAATCGTAAGCCATTCAAAATGACAAGAATCGTACTTCCTTCATGCCCAATAACACCGAATGGAAGAGCTAAAAATTGTAAGAAATTTGAACAAATTAGTAGTGCAATTACAGCTAGCGAAAAGATTACGTTTTGCTTCACAATACGGTTCATTCGTTTTGATAGACGGATCGCTTGAGAAAGTCGAGATAATTCGTTCTTCATCAGTACAACATCCGCAGTTTCTAAAGCTACGTCTGTTCCTTCTCCCATTGCTACACCAATGCTAGCAGTAGCGAGTGCTGGTGCATCATTTATACCGTCTCCGACCATTGCTACTGTACCGTATTTTTCTTTTAACTTTTTAATCGTTTCAACTTTTGTTTCTGGTAAACATGATGCGTAATATTCTTTTATATTACTTTCAGAGGCAATTGCCTTTGCTGTTTCCTCATTATCGCCAGTAATCATAATTGCTTCGACACCAATGATTTGTAATTCACGAATAGCAGCTATTGTTTCTTGGCGAAGCGTATCTTTTAAAGCGATAAGTCCAAGAATGCCTCCCTCATCACTAATATAAACGACAGTTTTACCTTCCTTTTCAAGTGAGGCAGAAATACCATTATGGAATGTTTTTGTTTCTTCACCGATAAAATCAGCTTTACCTATTTTATAAGCGTTGTTTTCGAATATTCCTTTTAGCCCAAAACCAGTTACATCTTCAACCTTTTCTGGTTTTTTTAATGTAATGTCGTACGCATGTTGTGCATATTTAACAATGGATTCAGCTAAAGGATGTGTAGAGTGACTTTCAATGGATGCTGTAATAGAAAGTACTTCTTTTTCTGTTATATTTTCTCGAACATATACATCTGTTACGGTAGGTTTCCCTTCTGTTAATGTTCCTGTTTTATCAAACGCGATTGCTTTCACCGAAGCAAGGCGTTCTAAATGTATTCCACCTTTAAAGAGAATTCCATTTCTTGCTCCGTTAGAAATTGCAGATAACGTTGCTGGTGTAATGGCAGCAACGAGTGCACAAGGAGATGCGACTACAAGTAAGATCATAGCGCGATAAAACGTTTCATTCCAGCTCCAGTCAATTAAGAAATGAGGAACGAACATCATAAGCGTAACAACGAGTAGTACACCTTTTACGTATGTTCCTTCAAACTTTTCGATGAATAGTTGTGATGGTGATTTTTCACTTTGTGCACTTTGGACGAGACGGATAATCTTTTGGAATAATGTTTGATCGCTTGGCTTCGTAATTTTAACTTCGATAGCACCACGTAAATTTACAGTACCTGCAAATACTTCATCGCCATGTCTTTTCTCATTTGGAATAGGTTCTCCCGTGATTGCTGCTTCATCGATATTTGTTTCACCGTTATGAATCGTACCGTCAGCAGGAACACGTTCACCAGGTTTAATTAAAATAATGTCGTTAATTTGTAACTCTCCAACAGGAACACGTTCCTCAGTTCCGTTGGAAATACGTAATGCTTCTTCAGGTTGTAAGTCAAGAAGAGCGGAAATTTCTTTTTGGCTTTTACTTAACGTATAAGATTCCATAGCACCGCTGAGCGCAAAGATAAAGATTAAGATAGCCCCTTCTGCCCAGTAGCCAATAATTGCAGCACCAATAGCTGCAAAGAGCATTAGCATTTCAACATTTAGCTCTTTTTCTTCAATCGTATCTTCAATGCCCTCTTTCGCTTTTGCATATCCACCAACTATATAAGCAAGGATATAGCAAGTAATACCTACATTCATTGCATCGTTCTTTGTGAATAGCCAGCCAGCTAAAATAAAAATACCAGATGCCACTGCAAATACAAGTTCATAATGCTTTTTTAATATGTCCCATAAAGAGGGATGAGGAATTGTTTCTTTTGCGTGTAACGTTTTTACTTCTGAGTTCATTACTACTCGCTCCTTCCGAATTCTTATTGAGAAAAATAATCAAAATCGAAACCCCTATAAAACGACGAAAGCTGCCATCCATAATGGATAGCAGCATTTCTGTTGAATCTGTTTTTAATAGTTATTATATTGTAATTATTCTATAGTATATCATATGTTTTTATCAGATGGTACGGTTTTGTTTCAAGTATAAACGGAAAACTTGTGTTTTCGCAATTCCTTTGGTATATATGAATATTGTTCATAAAAAGGTCGGAAAGGAAGACAACAAGTGAAGACAGAGAAATTTTTTACCCATCCGATTGGCGTATTTATTGCTGCAATAGTAGCAACTTTTTTATGGGGAAGCGCATTTCCTTTTATTAAATTAAGTTATGTTGAACTTGGAATTCAACCACAAGAAGTTGGAGAGCAAATATTATTTGCCGGTTATCGTTTCTTTTTATCTGGAGTCATGCTCTTATTATTCTTTAAAGTGTTAGGAAAAGATATGAGCTTCAAAAAAGGAACGGGGAAACAGTTAATACAAATTGGTTTATTCCAAACGTTTCTTCAATATATCTGTTTTTACATTGGAATGAGTTATAGTTCGGGAATTGAAGGAGCTATCATTTCAGGGACATCATCATTCTTTCAAATTTTACTCGCCCATTTTTTATATAAAGATGATGCTCTCAATATGAGAAAAATAATTGGGGTATCGATTGGTTTTTGTGGCGTCATTTTAGTAAATGTGCCGAGTGATGGTAGCTTATCATTTCATTTTGGAATCGGAAGCTTATTACTTCTTAGTGCAGCAATACTGTATTCATATGGAAACATATTAGCAAAAGAAGGTAGTAAAACATTAGATGTTGGCTATATGACAGCATACCAAATGATGTTTGGTTCTATAGGATTATTATGTATAGGGGCTTTACAAGTTGGAGTAATGCCATTTACATTTAGTCTACATGCACTACTTATGCTGATTTATTTATCTTTCTTATCTGCAGCTGGTTTTTGCATTTGGAATACAATTATGAAGTACAACAAGGTTGGAAAAGTATCTATGTATATGTTCTTTATACCCGTATTTGGTGTGTTATTATCGAGCATGATTTTAGGTGAAGCAATTCATTCATTTGTGCTACTCGGTTTAGCATGTGTAGCCGCGGGAATTATTGTGGTAAATCGGACACCAGCTAAGCAAAAAATGGAGCAAGAAAAACAAGTAGCATAGAGAGCAGAAAAGCGATTACAATGGAAGAACAGTGCTGTTCTTCTTTTTTTAGAAAAAGGATAATAGACTAAGTGTAACGAAAAAAGATACAAAAAGCATTTATTGAGGAGAACATATTATGAATCTACTTTACGTGGTGTTAATTGGGCAAATACTTCTTTTTTTTATTGGTGCAATTTATGCAATGGGGCAGACAAAAAGAACGAAAGCTAATATGCCGTTACCTTTAGCAATCCGTCTTATTCTTAGTTTTTCTTTAACAGGTAGTGCAATTTGGATATGGTTACAAGATCCATCTGTAGAGTATAGTACGTGGGTTGCACTTGGTATGACTTTATCGACTGTGGGAGATTTGTTTATGGCTGGGTTGATTCCAATTGGTCATCGATTAATTGGTGGGATGGTTACTTTCGCCCTTGCTCATTGTTTTTATGTAAAAGCATTTTTTCAAACAGGAATTTCATGGAATGGTTTTTGGATTGGCTTACTCGTATATGGGCTCTTTCTAATTGTAGGATGGTTCTTCTTTATCCGAAATGATAAACAGGATAAATTGTTTACGATAGGAGCTCTAATTTACGGATTGTGGGTTGGAGGAATGGCTTGCTTTGCATTTGCCTTATATTATGAAAATACAGGAATATGGTGGATACCAGCGTTTGGTGGTTTACTGTTTGTGATTTCTGATTTTATTATTGGCGTGACAGATATCGGAGGGCGTAAATTGAAGTATGAGCCACTTTGGATTTGGTTTACATATGTAGCTGCTCAAATGTGTATTGTATATGTGGGATTATAAAAAGATACTCTCAAAAATAGTGGATAGACTATTTTGAGAGTATCTTTTTTGCTTGTTAATTTGATTAGTATTTTTATTTTAAAATTTCTAATATTATAATTTTATAATTCAGAATTTTGTAGAAAATCATCGGTCGTATTATTTATAATAAAAATAAAAAGATGATGAGTTGGTGAAATGATGCAAAAGAAAAAACGTTGGCGTGAATTCTTTGGAACTATTGCAATTGCATGTTTATTGGTGTTTTTGGCGAAAATTTTTGTGTTTTTCCCTACGACTGTAAAAGGAGCATCTATGAGGCCAACGTTGCAAGATGGAGATAAGGTGATTGTTAATAAGCTAGCAAAACAATTTGAAAGCTATGGGAGAGAAGACATTATTGTTGTGAAAACAGATAATTTTTATGTCAAAAGAGTGATTGGATTGCCAGGAGATATTATTGAGATGAGAAATGATCAATTATATGTGAATACTGAAGTGAAAGATGAAGAGTATTTGGATAGTAATAAAAAACAAGCAGAAAAAAAACTTATGAATTTAACAGAGGACTTTGGACCGATTACAGTTCCTAAAAATAAGATTTTTGTTATGGGAGATAATCGCTTAATAAGTAAAGATAGTAGAAATGGTTTAGGTTTTATTGATAGAGAAGATGTGTTAGGAAAGTTAGCGGGTATTTATTATCCGTTTGAACATATGAAAATAATAAAGTAAAAAAACCAAGCAAATTTTAGTTTGCTTGGTTTTTCTGTTAAACAGTAGGAGATTCGTTAGATACAAAGATATCTTCATGTTTCTTTGTAGTACTTAAAACGAATTTATGTTGTAGCAATTGTAGTTTAAATAACGCCAAAGGATCATGATATGTTTCTGGATTGCTTCTTAGCGTTGCTAATGTTTGCTCGTCTTCCTTTATCTCAAGTTGAGCTGCATCTACATTTTGTTTCAATATGTTAAGTGGATCTTTGAAGAACATCATGATATCACGTTCTAATGCACCTTCAAATACTTCAAATTGAAGGAAGAATTGTTTGGAAATTGTGTGAGCAATTTCTGTATAGTCTTCTGTTTCAATATATTGTTTATATTTGTTGGCGAGCATAGATTGGTTTTTTTGCATATTACCAAATAATTTCCCAGCACTTTTTAAGAAAAACTGTGTCGGTGTAAAGCGTAATAAAATATTGATGTTCGTTACTGTAATTCGATTTGTCATTCGTGCAACATCTCGATTCCAATCATCTAATAATTTGAAATCGCAAGGAAGTTTCATACGTTCTTCTTTATATAATTTATTAAACGTTTCACTCATTTCATCTAAATAAGCTTGAGCTTGAATAAATTCATTATGTGCGGTTTCAATCCATTCTTGAATAGACCCAGTAAATTTAGGAAGAAGTACCTGTTGTACATGCTTTTGAACACGTTCATTCATTGCAGCATTTAATTCTTCATGAACTAGTTTGAAATCACTATCTTCTTGAACAAGATCAGAGCAGCTCTGTAATAATTCAGGAATTTGAGAATGTATATCTCGTGTAATTTCTTCTTTCGTTAAAAGATAGGATTCGGTAATAGAGCGAATTTTATCTTTTTCAAGAGCAGTAAGGTTATTAATAAATCCAGTAAGTTTCACTGAGATGTGTTTATTCCAGCGTACGGATTTTACTAATGTATTTTCTAATTCCACACGTTCATTTATGAGATAAGCAATTGTCTTTTGCGTAAACCATATTAGCTTTTCTATACGTTCTTTTTCTATATCGCGTTTTGCAAGATTAGAGAGAATAGATTCTGTTACATCTCCAAGTTGCTGACTACTCTCTTGCGAAGGAGAGTATGGGAAGAATTGTGCATCTGGAAAATGTACTTTAAGTTTACTAATTAGTTTTTCATTAGTAGTCGTATTATTTGTGTGTAATACGAAGTGAATTTGTAAGTTTGGTACTTGTTCACGTAAATAAATTAACGTATCAATTTCTTCACTATGCAATGGTGAAGAAGAATTTAATACGTAAACAAGGCTATCTGCTGCTTGTAAGTATTCAAAGTATGCATTGTTTTTATCCAATTGTCCTTGAATGGATGGTGTAATAAGAAATGTAAACTTATTTTTTCTTAAAAATCTACTTGGTAGCTTAATTTCTATACATTTTTTCTCAAGTTCTGACTGAGCAGATGTAGCCGTTATTTGATGGAATTCATCAAGGTTAGAGATATTACGGATATCTAACTCGGTAAATTCTGTTATTTCAGTTTGACTAGCGTCTTTAAATAGAATAGGAGTTGTTAAAGTTTCAGTTAAGATGTTCTCTCCTAATATTGAATTAACAAATGATGTTTTATCATGGTCACTAGTTCCAGCTATTAGTAGTGGTGTGACATTTAAATCACATAGTTCATGGACGAGTAGCGTAAATTGATGACTTAAATCTACATCATTTTTCTCAGCCCATACAGCGATTGTTTCGAATAAATGAGAAACTGTTTCCATATTTACATCTGCTTCAGCTGATGTATTAGAAAGTAAGGATCCGGCACTTTTTACGAGTAATGATTCTAAGGTTGTAGGTGAGACTTCATTCCATGCTAATACTGCTGCAGAGACAACTAGAGAATCTTTTGCTTTCGTTAAACTGAACCAATTTGTTAATAGATTTGGTACAAGTCCGTTTAATTCATGCATAAAATGATTTCCGGTAATTAATGCAAAGTATGTTTCTTGATAGCGAGTAGAAATTTCATTCCAATCGTCATTATTGTCTGTTTCAATATGCAAGAATAAATGATTAATACTTTGAATCCAAGGAAGATATAAGGATTCATGTTGGTAGCTATTCCAAAGAGCAATAACAAGTTCTTTAAATTGAGCTTGATCAACAGCATATAGAGCTTTTAAAGACTCATAGAAATATTCAGGCTTAATATTTTTAGTAAATCCTTTGTTTATGTAGTTTATTAATGTATCAAACCAGTGTAAAGATTGTGTTCGAATACCTTCTTGAACAGCTAGTTCGATAGCGTTGTTCCAATCTTCTTGTTTTTCATAGAAAGAACGTGCAATTGCAGTAATATTTGGGTAATCCGGTTGGAATGCAACAGCTTCACTAATCGTCTTAAAAGCAAGTCCTAAACGATCTTGTTCGATATAAAGAGAAAGAAGTTGTAAGGAAACCTCCATCGTAAGAGTTGTATCTTCTGTTTGAATGGATTGATAAATTTCTTCTGCCTTTGGTAAAAATCCTAGTTCAAAATAAGCATCTGCAATATTTTTTGTTGCCCAAAGTGCAAGAGCATTATTTACTTTTTCCCATTTAAATATAGCTGCTTCAAAATCTTTATTTTGATAATAAAATTCACCTTGAGCAAATCGAATATTAGAAATGTTGGAGAATTCATTTTTAGATTCATTTATATATGCTTCACCGAGTACTTCCGATGCAGGAGTAGAAGTTTCTTCTGTTAAAAATGTTTTATAGTAAACTTTTTGAATAAATTGATTTTCAATGGTCATGTTCGTTCCCCCCTGTATAATTTAGAAAAATGATGTCGTATGTAAAAGGGTGTATGTTCTTTTAATAGGTAGAAGTTGCATTATATAGACCAAACTATGTTTTTGCTAGATATATCATTTTTCTTGAGAGTTAAACCGTTGCGAAAAGTAACTTTCCTTTATTGTAACAAAAAAACACGCATATGAATTTTTATTTTTTATCGGGTTATTTGCGGGCAGTAAGAATCTAATCTCAAAATTGTTGAATGTAAGTAAGTTATGTGGGAGTCGGGATGTCTGTAGAAGCAAGATTGGCATAGGTTAATAATTAGTAGAGGATGAACAAAACTCCCACTGATTAAAGTTTCACTTTATCTCTGTTAAAGGAAAGAATAGAAGTAGAGTTCATTATAAAAACAATGTATAGTGAATATGTATACCATGTTTGCCTTAAAGATAGAAAGGGTACAATGTGGAATAACGATCGTGCATAGGATGTGTCTTCCGAATGGAACAACATATTGGCGAGTTAATCGCGCATTATGGCTATTTTGGAATTGTTATAGCTTTGGCTGGTGGTATTGTCGGATTACCGATACCAGACGAGTTTTTATTGACCTTTGTTGGTTATAATGTTTCAAAAGGAGTTATGTCAGGAACTGCTGCTTTTTTAAGTGGGATGGCTGGTGCGATGTTAGGGATCACGTTAAGCTACATATTAGGTTTAAAACTTGGTCTCCCTGTTTTAAAGAAATATGGGCCGAAAATTAGAATTAAAGAACATCACATTGAAAAAACACATATTTTATTTGAAAAATATGGGCCATTTCTTTTAATGATTGGTTATTTTATACCGGGAGTACGTCATTTAACGGCATATTTTGCTGGGGTATCAAATTTGACACTTTGGCGTTTTTGTTTGTACGCTTACGGTGGTGCGCTCATTTGGATAAGTGTTTTTATTGGGCTTGGCTGGAAGTTAGGCGAGAAGTGGCGCTTCGTTGAGTATAGTTTACATCATTATGGAATATGGATTTTATTAATTTCAGCAGTTGTTACATGTGTTGTATGGTTGTACATAAAGAAAAAGAAAAACCGCTAATAGCGGTTTTTTTAGCTGAAAGCAATAAATAATACACCAGCTGTAATAAAGACTACACCAACACCGGTCATAAAGTTTAACTTTTCACCGAGGATAATCATAGCGAGAATGATAGAAAATACGACGCTTAATTTATCGACAGGAGCTACTTGTGAAACCTTTCCTGTTTTGAGGGCAAGAAAATAAAATAGCCATGACGAAGCACCTGCAACCCCACTTAATGTGATAAATAGCAGTGCTTTTTTATTTAGCAGTACGTCGCCGATATTTTGAAATTTACCTTGTATGATAATAACGCCTATCATAAATAATGCCATAATAATAGATCGAATTGTTGTTGCAACGTTTGCATCGATGCCGTCTAAACCAAACTTTCCAAAAATAGATACAAGGGCAGCAGCAATTGCTGATAATAGTGCAAATAAGAGCCACGAACTCATAGTAAAATTCCTCCAATCTTACAGTATTATACATGAAAATGATTATCATGTATAAAGTTGAAGCAATTGAGCTTTATAGAAAGCGCGACTTCAACTTAACTTCTTGCTCCACCTGAATTTTAAGGTGGGAGTTTTACTGCCTGTAAATAGTGGGCTAAATAACGAAATAATCCCCACCTTATATTTTTAATAAGGTGGGGATTATTATACTACTCTGCAATTTCCTCATATAAAAAGTACGTTACATTATAAATATGTTCTACTTCATCGTCTGTCATAAACAATAATTCGTCACGCTCAATCCCTTTTTTCTTTTCAATAAACTCAATCATATTTTTGCGTTCTTCTCTCTTCATCAATTTTATTTCTCCTCTCAATCTGTTTTAATACAGTGTATTTAAGTTACTGCTATTATATAACAGAATCTTTGGAAAGTTCCACCTATTTTATTATTTTTTTTAAAAGAACTTTTCGACAAAACAAGCCCACCTAAGGGGGGGCTTGTTTTATTTTATAGTCGTAAAAACTCAGGCTCCGTCGTACCCGCACCATCAATGTAATAAATTGTGTCGGGATTGATTTTGATCAATACGTAATTAGGGTCTTCAGGACCGAGTAACCAACGTTTTAAGCTATTATTCCAAAACTTGTTTTTTAATGTTGAGTCTTCCTCGATTGAAGCTAACCCTTCAACTTCAATATAATCTTCATCTAATTTTTTTCCTTCTCGTCCCAGTAGTACATGGACATTAGGATTTTGTTCAATATCTGTTATCTTTTTTGATTGTCGATCTGTTGCAACATATAGTACAAAATCTTCATGGAAAAACATCATAAAGGCGCTATGAGGTTTCTCATTTCGTACTGTAGATAATACACCAGTACGTTGACCTTGAATAATAGTTGCGATTTTTTCTTTTAAGTGCATAATTTTAACCCCTTTTCACAATTTATAATTCTGTCTGTTTAAACAAGATAATTTAAATATCTTTCATACTGTTTTCTTCAATCCGATTTTTTAAACGTAATTGTGATGAAATCGGACAAGTTAGGAGAAGAATAATAATAATATTGAGGAGAAATACATACGATGGAAGGATGAAAAGCATGTTTAATAAAATATTTCTTATAGTAGCGCTTATAGGTGTACCACTATCTGTACTTGGAAAAACACTTCATTGGCCAGAAACAATTATGTTCGCTGTGTATTGTATTACGATTATCGCATTAGCTGGTTTTATGGGGAGAGCAACAGAGAGTCTAGCAATTGTTTCTGGTCCTAGAATAGGCGGATTATTAAATGCTACTTTCGGTAATGCTGTTGAACTTATCATTTCAATTTTTGCACTTCAAGCAGGGTTAATTGAAGTGGTGTTAGCTTCTTTAACCGGTTCTGTACTTGGAAATTTATTATTGGTAGGAGGGTTATCTTTCTTTGTTGGAGGTCTTAAATACAAAAGACAAAGTTTTAATGTATATGATGCAAGGCATAATTCAGCTTTATTAATATTTGCTGTTGTTGTGGCCTTTGTTATTCCAGAGATCTTTTCAATGAAGATGGACGCTGGCAAGACGTATCAATTAAGTATAGGTGTTTCTATTATTATGATTATCATGTACCTTGCTGCATTACTATTTAAGTTAGTTACGCACCGTGGTGTATATCAACATAAAAGTGACGAAGTAGCGCATGAAGAAGAGCCAGAGTGGTCAAAAGGGAAGGCGCTCCTTATTTTAGCGATAGCAACACTGGCAGTAGCTTATGTGTCAGAGGCACTCGTACATACTTTTGAAACTGTTGCAAAGTCATTTGGTTGGTCAGAGTTATTTATAGGGGTTATTATCGTTGCGATTGTTGGGAATGCAGCGGAACATGCGTCTGCAATTATTATGGCTTATAAAAATAAAGTAAATATTGCAGTCGAAATTGCAATAGGCTCTACATTACAAATCGCCATGTTTGTTGCTCCTGTATTAGTATTGCTATCTATGTTCTTCGCGCAAAGAATGCCTTTAGTATTTACCATACCAGAACTTGTGTCTATGATTACAGCCGTTTTCTTAACGATTGCAATTTCAAATGATGGAGATACAAACTGGTTTGAAGGTGGCACTTTACTAGCGGCGTATGTCATTATGGGAATTGGTTTTTATTTATTATGAAAAATAGGCATAACAATTGTGCTCAGAGAAAACAATAAACAAAGTAGTATATATACCTTTACATAGGAAGGAGCCAGACAGGTGAAACGAGTATACAGCATATGTCTTTCAACTATGGTCTCGTTTATTTTATTATTTCCTAACATGAGTTTTGCAAAGACAACAGTAGGAACAAAAATGCCTTCATCTGTTTTAAATATTTCAAAAGACAATACATTTCCAAATGATGCGCAAGATTTGCCACGTTTACAGCCAAGTAAGTTTGCTCAAGAACTATTGAAAACAGCTAATATTAAAATTGAAAATCCAGACTTAATTCGGATGTTTAATGAAACGACAATTTCAAATGCGCCGCTTGCAGTGGGGTATCGGGCAAAAATTTATTTAGGTCAATGGGCTTTACATTATGAATCAGTAGACACATCGATTAATTGGGAATATAAACAAGTGAATCGAAATGTGTATGATAATCGCGGAGGAGACCGTTTATATCCACTTCGCTATAAGCAAGAAACACAAAAGACGGTTGAAGGTGATTTAACAGCAGATATGAAAGATGCTGCAGATGTGAAAAAAATGATGCTTCTCAAAGCACTTGAAAAAGTACAATTACCCCTTTCGTTTAAAACAACTATTGGTTATGGTACTGGACATGAGCGTGTGTATAATATTAGTCCGAGTCAACTCGGATATTTATACGCTTATACACCAGCAGTAAATGAAAAGGGAAAAGTAACATTTGGAGAAGTCTATCTTGTATTAAAGGGAAATCAAAAAAGACTTGTTGTGAAAAATATTACCTCTCAAGGAATTGGAGCGGCGATTCCAATTCATGATCATTTATTTTTTAAATTCATTTCTTCTTCTCACTCGCAATAACATGAAAAAACGTCAGCTTATAAGCTGACGTTTTTTATAATGTAATGTTTGCTGTTTTTGATAAGAAATCTTCTGTCGGATAGTAGCTGTTTTTTACAAGAACATTTGGTCCAAGACATTTTACTGCAGGACAGTGACAGCTTAATGATTTTGCTGTTTTTGAAGCACTCCATTTGTCGTATGCTTCTTGTAATGTGTTTGTTTGTATGTTTCCTAGAAGTGGAACATCACCAAAGTCCGTCACAATAATATTTCCATCGAAAATATTTACATTTAAACGAGAACGGCCATCTGGATCATTACGAACAGTGACATTTTTGCTCTCTTGTAATTTTTTAAATGTGGCAATGTCTCGCTCGTCATCGCTACAAGCATAGAAAGGTAAAGTTCCAAATAACATCCATACATTTTCATCGCGAATTTCTAGTAAATGCTCAATCGCATTACGAATTTCAGCTTTTGTTAAAATCTCTAGATTACTCGCGAAGTCACTTGGATACATTGGGTGAACTTCATGACGTTTACAGCCCATCTCTTCGACGATTTGGCGGTGAATATGTTCAATATGTGGTAGAGTTCTTTTGTTTAACATTGTTTCGGCCGATACAAGTACACCTGCATCTGATAGAGCCTTACTATTTGTAATCATTCTTTCGAATAATTTTGCACGTTGTTCGTAAGTAGGTTTACGCTCCATCATTGCAAATCCGCCTTCAACGAAGTCATCAATTGTTCCCCAGTTATGAGAGATATGCAACACGTCTAAATAAGGAATAATTTGTTCGTAACGTGCTAAATCTATAGTTAAGTTAGAGTTGATTTGAGTGCGAACGCCTCGTTCATGGGCGTATTTTAAGAGTGGTGTTACATAGTTGTCGACGGATTTTTTTGAAAGCATAGGTTCTCCGCCAGTAATACTTAAAGAACGTAAATGAGGAATCTCATCTAATCGTTTTAATAAAAGATCCATCGGAAGCGGATTTGGGTCTTTCGGCTGTAACGTGTAACCAACAGCGCAATGCTCACAGCGCATATTGCATAACGTCGTCGTTGTAAATTCAACATTTGTTAATAGTAGTTTGCCGTACTCTTCAAGGTCCATATACGCTTCCCATGGATCGTAAGAAGGAGTAATCGGCTTCATTTTTTGTGATATCGTCATATGAAATACTCCTTTGACTATTGAAATAACAATTTGTCCATTCTCTATAATAGAAGAATATGTGCTTTTTATAAAGTGAAACTTTTTAGCGTGAAAAGAGAGAGGGCTTACATTATAGTGGATGACTGTGACAAAATTGATGAAATTTCATGCCCATAGCAATCATTTTTGCGGTATAATAAAAGCAACTCGAATTAAAAGGAGAGTGCCTTCATGGGAAAAGCAATTCAAGATAAAGATACACAATTAGTATATTTAAAAGAGCGTTTAAATATGTTCATTGAAGTAATTGATACAATTGAACCTGAAGAAGTAGAATTAGAAGATGTAGATCGTCTTCTTGCAATGTTAGATGAATTAGAATTAAAATGTGAGCAATTTAAAAAAGACGAATAATATATTAAAAAGGCTGCCAATTCCAATTTGGTAGCCTTTTTCTGTGCGGATAATAGAAGGACGATAGAAAAAGAGGTATAATCAAGTTGTGAAAAATTTCATTTATGCTTTAATAGCGTGAAACAAATAAAAAGCTAAAGAGCATAAAAATGAAATTTTCAGCTCATAACGTTTTGGTAGCGTTCACAATTGAGGGGGAAGTAACAATGGAAAAGCTTCAAGAAAGCATGTATCAACTAATTGTTGAAACGTCAACGAACTTACCGAAAGATGTTCGTCGTGCGATTCAACAAGCGAAAGAGCGAGAAAATGCAGGGACTCGTTCTGCGATGGCACTTGGCACAATTACAAATAATATTAAAATGGCTGATGATAACATCTCACCGATTTGCCAAGATACAGGGATGCCAACGTTTAAAATTTATACACCAGTTGGTGTGAATCAATTAAAGTTGAAGGAAGCTATCTATAATGCGCTTGAGCGGGCGACAAAAGATGGTAAACTTCGTCCAAATTCTGTTGATTCTCTTTTTGGAGACAATAGTGGAAATAATTTAGGACCAGGTACACCGGTTATTAAGTTTGAACAATGGGAAAAAGATTATATTGATGCACGTTTAATCCTAAAAGGTGGTGGCTGTGAGAATAAAAATATTCAATATAGCTTACCGTGTGAACTAGAAGGACTTGGACGAGCTGGCCGTGATTTAGAAGGGATTCGTAAATGCCTTCTTCATGCAGTATACCAAGCACAAGGTCAAGGATGTAGTGCTGGTGTAATTGGTGTTGGTATCGGGGGAGACCGCACATCAGGTTATGAATTAGCAAAAAATCAATTATTCCGTACATTAGATGATGTCAATCCAGTACCAGAGTTACAACAACTTGAAGAGTACGTATTAGAAAATGCGAATAAGCTTGGCATTGGTACGATGGGATTTGGTGGAGAAACAACTTTACTTGGTTGTAAAATTGGCGTCTATAATCGTTTGCCAGCTAGTTTCTACGTATCTGTGGCGTATAATTGCTGGGCATATCGCCGCCTTGGTGTAACAATCCACCCTGAAACAGGTGAAATTATGGATTGGTTATATCAAGAAGGTGAAGATACACTTCAGCATGAAGCACAAGAAAAAACAGAGCAACGTGAGATCGTATTACAAGCGCCAATTACAGAAGAGCAAATTCGTGAACTTCGCGTTGGTGATGTTGTAACAATTAATGGCATGATGTATACAGGTCGTGACGCAATCCATAAGCATTTAATGGATAATGATTGTCCAGTAGATTTAAATGGACAAATTATTTACCACTGTGGTCCAGTTGTTGTGAAAGATGACAATGACAATTGGCAAATTAAAGCGGCAGGTCCAACGACAAGTATTCGTGAAGAACCGTACCAAGGCGATATTATGAAGAAATTTGGTATTCGCGCTGTTATTGGAAAAGGCGGTATGGGTGCGAAAACATTAGCGGCTTTAGAAGAACACGGCGGCGTGTACTTAAACGCAATTGGCGGTGCGGCGCAATATTATGCTGAATGTATTAAAGAAGTGAAAGATGTTGATTTCTTACAATTTGGTATTCCAGAAGCAATGTGGCATTTACGCATTGAAGGTTTTAAAGCAGTTGTAACGATGGACTCTCATGGTAATAGTTTACATGCAGATGTCGATAAAACATCACTTGAAAAATTAGCTAGCTTTAAAGAGCCGGTATTTAAATAAACAAAAATGCATCTCGAATCTTTCGAGATGCATTTTTTGGTATATATAGAAAAACATGCACAGCATGAAAGTAAGTAAGGAAACAGAAACTACAGGTACGATTATATATGGAAAGGAGACTATTTATGAAATATAAATGGTTATATATCGGTCTCATTTTTTCAATTATGATGGCACTTGTTCCAGTTTCAACATTGGCTTATACAAATACTCCACATAACTGGGGAATCCCGCGTCCTAAAAATGAAACAGTACCAGATGCAGGAAAGTTATATACAGATTTACTTCAAAAAAATGGCGGGTTTTATTTAGGAGATACGAAGAAAAAAGATATTTATTTAACATTTGATAATGGATATGAGAATGGATACACAGGGAAAATCTTAGATGTATTAAAAGAGAAAAAAGTACCAGCAACTTTCTTTGTAACGGGGCATTACATTAAAACACAAAAAGATTTATTGTTAAGAATGAAGGATGAAGGACACATTATTGGAAATCATTCTTGGAGTCATCCTGATTTTACAGCGGTAAATGATGAGAAACTTCGTGAAGAATTAACGAGTGTAACGGAAGAAATTAAAAAAGTAACTGGGCAAAAAGAAGTGAAATATGTACGTCCTCCGCGCGGCGTATTTAGTGAAAGAACGTTAGCTCTTACGAAAGAAATGGGCTACTATAATGTATTTTGGTCACTTGCATTTTTGGATTGGAAAGTGGATCAGCAAAGAGGATGGCAATATGCGCATAATAATGTTATGACGATGATTCACCCAGGATCTATTTTATTACTTCATGCAATATCAAAAGATAATGCAGAAGCACTTGCGAAAATCATTGATGATTTGCGCGAGAAAGGGTATCATTTTAAAAGTCTAGATGACTTAGTAAAAAGCAATCAACCGTAAGCGTGTATGCTTACGGTTTTCTCATGCTATAATGATGTGTAAAAAGGATGGGGAAACGTATGTGGAGCGAACATGTTACGTTAGAGTATCCGTATCATTTTGAAGAAGTATTAAAACGTTTATCTTTTGATCCTCTTAACGTCATTCAATTAGATGAGAAAGTCATTTATATCCCGCTTTGTATAGACGAGGAACAGGTTATTGTTCGCTTACAAGGGATTGGTACTGTACAAAATCCACAGTTTTGGATTTCTAGTCAGACAGGAAATCCGGAGAAAGTCATGAAACGAATGAGGACCATTTTTCATTGGAATGAACCGTTTCAAGATATACAAAATCATTTTTTAAACACATCATTACGTCCACTATTTGAAACATATGCTTATACTCCAATTATTTTAGAATTTGATTATTTTGCTTGTCTTCTTCGCTGTATCATTCACCAACAAATAAATTTGAAATTTGCTACTGTGTTAACAGAACAATTTGTGAAACGGTATGGAACAGAGAAGAACGGTGTATTCTTTTTCCCCACTCCGGAAATAGTAGCAAATATTTCAATAGAAGAATTGAGAGAGCAGAAGTTTAGTCAGCGAAAGGCTGAATATATAGTAGGATTAGGTCGAAGTATTGTCAGTGGTACATTAAATTTAGCGAGTATAGAAACCGGGACGGAAGAAGAGGTTGGGGCACAATTGTTGCCAATTAGGGGAATTGGTGCATGGACAGTGCAAAACTTTTTAATGTTTGGGCTTGGACGGAAAAATATGTTCCCGAAAGCGGATATTGGGATTCAGCGTGCGGTGCAAGGTATATTTCAATTAGATGATAAACCTGATGATGCATTTTTAGAAAAAGTGAAACAAGAGTGTGAACCATACTGCAGTTATGCAGCGTTATATTTATGGAAAAGTATAGAGTAGAGGTGTAATAATGATACAAAAGCAACATGAGAGTAAGTTGGAAGTTGGTCAAACGTTTCCTGTGACAATTAAACGTCTTGGGATTAACGGAGAAGGCGTTGGTTATTTTAAGAGACAAGTTGTTTTCATTCCAGGGGCATTACCAGGAGAAGAAGTTGTTGCAGAAACAACGAAAATTCAGCGTGGCTTCGCTGAAGCGAAAGTGAAAAAAGTTCGTAAAGCTTCACCGCATCGTGTGAAAGCACCGTGTCCAGTGTATGAGGAGTGTGGCGGTTGTCAGCTGCAACATTTAGATTATAAAGAACAATTGAATCAAAAGCGTGATATCGTTGTACAAGCATTTGAGAAGTACATGAAAAACAGCATGGAAGAGAAAATTCGTCCAACGCTTGGCATGGAAAATCCATGGCATTATCGTAATAAGAGTCAATTACAAGTGGGGCGTAAAGACGAAAAAGTTATTACAGGGCTATATAAACAAAACTCACATCAGTTAATTGATATCGCTCACTGTATGATTCAACATAAAGCAACAAATGAAGCGACAAAAGTTGTAAGACGTATATTAGAAAAGTTAAATGTTTCTATTTACAATGAGAAAAAACAAAAAGGTTTAGTACGCACAATTGTAACACGTACTGCAGTTCAAACAGGGGAAGTACAAGTTACACTTATTACAACAAAAGAAGAATTACCAAATAAAGAACAATTTATTGCAGAAGTACAAAAACAGATGCCAGCGGTTAAATCAATTATGCAAAATGTAAACTGGCGTAAAACATCTGTTATTTTTGGCGACAAAACATTTAAATTAGCTGGAAAAGAAGTAATTCAAGAAACACTTGGTGATTTATCATTCGAATTATCAGCACGTGCATTCTTCCAGTTGAATCCAGAACAAACTGTTGTTTTATATGATGAAGCGAAAAAAGCAGCTGCGTTAACAGGAAACGAGAAGATTGTGGATGCGTACTGTGGTGTTGGTACAATCGGTCTTTGGCTTGCGAACGATGCAGCGGAAGTACGTGGTATGGATGTAATTCCAGAAGCGATTGCAGATGCAAGGAAAAATGCGAAGCGTCACGGATTTACAAATACGAAATATGAAGCAGGTAAAGCTGAACAATGGTTACCGAAATGGGTAAAAGAAGGATGGCGTCCAGATGTAATTGTTGTCGATCCACCTCGTACAGGTTGCGATGATAAATTACTGGAAACAATTTTAAAAGTGAAACCAAAACAAGTTGTTTACGTATCATGTAATCCTTCTTCATTAGCACGTGATGTACAAGCATTAATGAAGAGTTATGAAGTGGAATATGTACAACCAGTTGATATGTTCCCACATACAGCCCATGTAGAAAATGTAGTGAAGCTTGTTAGAAAGTAAAGTGTATTCATATTCCCTCACGATATGAGGGAATATTTTCTATGAAGGAGAGTAAAATGAATAATTATAAATTAACGATTCAGTACGATGGTGCACGTTTTAAGGGATGGCAACGTCTCGGTAATAACGATAATACAATTCAAGGAAAAATCGAAAGTGTCATATCTGAAATGGTCGGAAAAGAAATTGAAATTATCGGTTGTAGTAGAACAGACGCGGGTGTACATGCTTTGAATCAAGTTGCTAACTTTCAAAGTGATGAGAAGTTAGTGGAACATAAAGTGAAAAAATATTTAAATCAATATTTACCCAATGATATTAGCATTACGAGTGTAGAAGAAGTACAAGATCGTTTCCATGCTCGTTACAATTCTAAAGCAAAAACATATCTTTATAAAATTTGGAATGAAGAGCATACAAATCCATTTATGCGTAAATACAGCATGCATGTGAATAAAAAATTAAATGTGAAAAGCATGAAAGAAGCTGCGAAACATTTAGTTGGTTCACATGACTTTACTGCTTTTTCAAATGCGAAATCAAAGAAAAAGTCTATGGTTCGAGAAGTATATACACTTGAAGTGATGGAAGAAGCAGGATTTGTACAAATTAGAGTAAGTGGTAACGGATTCCTTCATAACATGGTACGAAAAATTGTTGGAGCATTAATTGAAGTTGGATTAGGACAATTAGATGCGGACGCAATCCCAAATATTTTAGAGGAAAAACAACGTAATCAAATTAATTGTCTTGCTGAGGCGAGTGGGTTGTATTTAGAGAATGTTGAGTTTTAATGGCAAATAAAAAAATCGGGCTAAGTAGCTCGATTTTTTTAGTATTACGAAGATTTCTCGTTTTTTATACGTAGCTTCAAATTCCAAAAAGCAGCAAGCATAATAGCTGCAAAGGAGCCAAAAATTGTTCCTAATAGCTTTGCATAAGGAGAGCTGCTTACATCGGCATTAATGAATAACATCATACAGAGCATGGCAGGGAAAAAGTATAAGTATTGTAATAACTTTAATTTTTTATCATTACTCATATATATAGCCCCTTTCTAGCATGTTATATGTTTATTATAACATATTTTACCAAGTTGTTTTTGCACTTGGAGACATGTTCATTTCATATGTGTAAATGCAATTTTTTAATTCGATATTGTAAGTTTTGCCTACTTAATCCTAAAAATTTTGCAGCTTGTGAAATGTTGCCATGATTCTCTTTAAGAATTTGATTAATGTAGTTCTTTTCCATTTTTTCTATTGTGTGTTTTAAAGTTTTAGGTGCATCAGTATTGTGATTAGTTAGTGCATGCTGCATATTGAATTCTGTTTTTATTCGTTCACGAAAGCGAGTAGGCATATGAAATGCTGTAATGATGGTTTCATCTTCTATCAAGTTCATGGAACCTTCAATTATATGTTCCAACTCCCGTACGTTTCCAGGCCAATCGTATGCATAGAAAAATTCTCTTACATTTACATCTACATCGGTTACGTTGAGCCCAAATTGAGTATTATATTTTTCAATAAAGTGCTGAACAAGAGCTAGAATATCTTCTTTTCTTTCACGTAAAGGCGGAAGACATAAAGTAACGACGCTTAATCGGTAATATAAGTCTTCTCTTAATCGATTATGTGCGATGGCTTCGAAAGGATCTTCATTGATAGTTGCTATAATACGAACATCAATTTCTTTTTCGTGTGTGCCTCCGATTCTTCGTATTGTTTTTTCTTGTATAGCTCGTAGTAACTTCGCTTGAAGTGCTGGACTTAATGAGTTGATTTCATCTAATAACAAAGTTCCTCCGTTCGCTTCTTCAAATAAACCAGCTTTATCGATAGCTCCTGTAAATGCACCTCGGTTTGTACCGAATAATAAGCTTTCCATGAGTGTATCAGGTATAGCGGCACAGTTCTGTGAAATAAAGGGTTTTGTTGAACGCTGACTTTCATTATGGATGCTTTGTGCAAATAGTTCTTTCCCAGTGCCTGTTTCTCCTACTAGAAGTATGGAGGAAGATGTACGAATTACTCTTTTTCCTTCAGTAATGATTGATTGAATAGCTTCAGAATCACCAATTATGTGATCAAAGGTAAATTTAGTACTTTGTTTTCGAGAAGGGCCCATTCTTATTGTTTGCTTTAAGTTACTAATTTCTTTTGATATTTCAATAGCGCCTTTAATTTTTCCATTTTCTATTATAGGGAAAGTATCGTTAATCGTTGTAATTTCTTGTCCTTTATTGTTAAAATACGTTTGTTTTATATTTTTGTTTGTTTTTCCTAATTTTAATGCCTCTATAAGAGTACTATTTTTATTTTCTTCAAATGCAAATATTTCTAAAGGACTTTTATATAATACATCTGAGCGTTCCATTGATTCAATTTCCGTCATTTTGCGGTTATAGATAATCGTTTTACTTTCCTCATTAATAATATGAATACCGATATCGAGTTCATTGAGTAAAGTTTCATATAGCATGTTCATTTCAATGATCTGTTTAAAATTAATGTCTTCTGTACGCATAGATTATCTTCTCCTCATTTCACCCTATGAAGACTGACTTTTTATAATTTTATTAAAATTCTTATAAAATCGCAAAATTTTTTTGCTATTTTCCTTTTAAAACTTTTCAAATGATAGAAAAATTTTGCGGTTGTGCACGCTTTTTTGTGTAAAACTCTCATTTAATATATGAATTAGAGACTTGGTACGCATTTTGCATAAATAATATTTGAAATCTCTAGAGGGGAGAATATGAATTTTTACAGGATATACAACGTTTCGGTGTCAATTAATAAGAGGGAGGGATTTATAAAGTGAAGACAGTTATAGAAGGTGTGTATAGTCCTTGTTATGGAAAAGTAGAGAAGTTATTTGTTACGGAAAGTTCTTACGTATACGAGTGGGAGAAATTAGCGTTAATTGAAACGATAGATAAACAGAAAGTAGAAATTAAGATAGGAATCAGTGGTTATATTGAATCATTAGAAGTAGTAGAAGGACAAGCTATTGCTGATCAAAAGTTATTAATAACAGTAAGGGATGACCTTTTAGTAACAGGCAGTGATTAATGTAAGTGATGTGTATTTTTGCTCTTTTAAATCATTATTTTTACGGTGAAGAATTTTAAAAACGCTTACATTAAATGGATTGGCAAAGTGAAAAGGGGGGATTTATATGATGGATCAAAACCAAGGATTAAAAAGAGAATTGAAAAGCAGGCACATATTTATGATTGCACTTGGTGGAGTTATTGGTACAGGACTTTTTTTAGGATCAGGTTATACGATTCATGAAGCTGGACCTGGAGGAGCAATTGTAGCGTATCTTGTCGGTGGATTTGTAATGTATTTAACGATGCTCTGTCTTGGAGAGTTAGCGGTTGCGATGCCTGACGCAGGGTCTTATCAAACGTATGCGACAAAGCATATTTCTCCTGCAGCAGGTTATGTAGTGGGATGGATGTCGTGGTTAAACTGGTCTGCTACGATAGGTATTGAATTAATTGCAGTTAGTATTTTGATGAAACGTTGGTTTCCTGATGTACCGTCATGGATTTGGTGTGTAGTGTTCGCGGTACTGCTCTTTGCTATTAATGCGTTATCTTCAAGAAGTTTTGCGGAAGTGGAATTTTGGTTTGCAAGTATTAAAGTAATTACAATTATTGCATTTATTATTTTGGGCGGGGCAGCAATGTTTGGGTTTCTAGATATGAAAGGGAATGAACCAGCGCCAATGTTCTCTAGCTTTACTGATTATGGTGGATTGTTTCCAAATGGATTATCAGCCATTTTAATTACAATGATTGCAGTTAATTTTTCTTTCCAAGGAACAGAATTAGTTGGTATTGCAGCAGGTGAGAGTGAAAATCCAGAGAAAACGATCCCGAAGGCAATTAACAATACAGTTTGGCGTATACTTGTTTTCTTTGTACTATCTATTTTTATTCTTGCTGGACTATTCCCTTGGCAGCAAGCAGGAGTAATAGAAAGTCCATTCGTAGTTGTATTTGATAAAATTGGTATTCCTTATGCAGCAGATATTATAAATTTCGTTATTATTACAGCAGTACTATCCGTTGCGAATTCAGGATTATATGCAACTTCACGTATGCTATGGTCTATGTCTAATCAAGGAATGATTAGTCCAATTTTTGGAAAGTTATCTAAAAACGGTGTTCCTATTTATGCATTAATCGTAAGCACAATTGTAGGGTGTCTCTCACTACTATCAGGTATTTATGCGGAAGATACAGTTTATTTATGGCTGCTTTCTATCGCTGGGTTCGGAGCGATACTAGTTTGGGCATCTATTGCTTTATCAAATTTATTAGCTAGAAGGTCATATATGAAGCGGGGCGGGGATGTTAAGGACTTGAAATTTAAAACACCATTGTATCCATTTGTACCACTTCTTGCGTTAGTATTAAATTTAACAGTAATCGTTGGTATGGCCTTTATTCCAGAACAAAGAATGGCATTGTATTGTGGTATTCCATTTATGATGGTTTGTTTACTGTTTTATCGTGCTACAAGAAATAAGGGAAGTAATGTAGAGCATATTGAAAAGACAAATACAACGGAAGTAGAGAGTTTATAATAGTGATTAATTAGGAGACTGTAAAATTGTAAACAGTCTCTTTTTTTGTGAAAATAAAGCTGGAAACATACTATGTATGCAAAGGGGAATTAGCGATGAATCCAGAAGTTTCGCAGTTGTTAAAACAAATAGATTCAAGGAAAGAGGAATTGTTAGAACTTACAAAAACATTAATTCGTTTTGAAACACCAGCACCGCCAGCGAGAAATACAAATGAAGCACAAGAATTTATTGCAGAGTTTTTAAGAAAACGAAATTTTAGTATTGATAAATGGGATGTATATCCGAGTGATCCGAATGTTGTTGGGGTAAAAAAGGGATAAAAAGTGACTCATATAAAAGTCTTATTATTAATGGACATATGGATGTAGCCGAAGTGTCAGCAGATGAGGCATGGGAAACAAATCCATTTGATCCATTTATAAAAGATGGCTGGTTAGTTGGACGTGGCGCAGCAGATATGAAAGGTGGGCTGGCTGGAGCGCTATTTGCCATTCAACTTTTACAAGAAGCTGGTATTGAATTACCTGGAGATTTAACTTTTCAATCGGTAATTGGAGAAGAAGTTGGAGAAGCAGGTACACTTCAATGCTGCAAAAGGGGTTACGATGCTGATTTTGCAGTCGTAGTGGATACGAGCGATTTACATATGCAAGGACAAGGCGGTGTCATTACTGGATGGATTACAGTGAAAAGTCCGCAAACGTTTCATGATGCAACGCGCAGACAAATGATCCATGCTGGAGGACGTTTATTTGGAGCGAGTGCGATTGAAAAAATGATGAAAATTGTACAAAGCTTACAAGAATTAGAGCGCCACTGGGCAGTTATGAAAACATATGAAGGCTATCCATCTGGAACAACAACAATTAATCCAGCTGTTATTGAGGGAGGAAGGCATGCGGCGTTTATTGCGGATGAGTGCCGATTGTGGATAACAGTGCACTTCTATCCGAATGAAACACATGAACAAATAATAAACGAAATTGAAGAGTATATTGGAAAGGTGGCAGCTGCCGATCCATGGTTAAGTGAAAATCCGCCACAATTTAAGTGGGGCGGAGAATCAATGATTGTAGATCGTGGTGAAATTTTCCCTTCATTAGAAGTAGATAGTGAACATAAAGCTGTAAAAAAACTTAGCTCAGTACACGAGTCTATTCTATCAAAAAATGCAATCTTAGATATGTCTGCAACGGTAACTGATGGCGGTTGGTTTAGTGAGTTTCACATTCCAGCGATTATATATGGACCAGGTACATTAGAAGAAGCACATTCTGTAAATGAGAAAGTTGAAGTTGAACAGTTAATTGAATTTACAAAAGTGATAACAACATTTATATATGAATGGTGCCACACGAAAAAATAGATTTGTATAGTAAAATCGTACGAGTATGTATACTTGTACGATTTTTTAGTGAACTATTTCAGAGTTGAATATAAACAACTGAAATAGTTCTTTATTTTGCTAGGTCTTTCGTTTCATTTCAATTAATTTCTCTTTCGCTAATTCAACGGCAATCGCATCATCTAAATAGCCAATTGGAAAGAGATAGTCGGGAATAATATCTGTCGATAATATGAAATAAAGTAATGCGCTCCCAAGAACTGCACGTTCTTCTTTTGAAATGGCTTCATTACAAAATTGTTGATACATATCTGTTAATTGTTCAATAAAAGGACCAGCACTATCAATTTGCTCTAATTTGCTTGCAAAACTGTCATGAATACGTTTTTCGCCTTCTGTTGTCTGGGCATAGCGTTCGTAATTTTCAAGTTCTTGTTTTACGCGAGTTGTAGTGTAATCGAAATCGAATAAGTTAGAGGATTGTAAAGTTTGCTGAATGGTATCAAGAGATGTGTACATATCCGTTTTTTCTTTATTTATGTGAGGAGAATCAGGGTACATTTCATCAAATAACAATTGGGGTGGAACTTGAAGACATTCTGCAAATTTTTGTAGATGTTTTTGTTTTGGCGGTTGTTTGCCATTAATAATTCTTGAGACTGTTGCAGGATCAATATTTGTAAGTATTCCTAGTTGGCGCATAGATAGGGCGCGTTCTTTTAAAAGTTTTTTTATTAATTTACCAAGCCGATCATTCGGGTTTTCATTAGCCATAGTGTAGGCACTCCTTTTTTAGTGTTGAAAAAATGTTGAGCATTTATTACAAGTATATGAAACAGACAGGCACAGTTGCTCAACATTTTCATAATATGCATTGAAAAGTGAGAAAAAGGGGTGACTATTTATGGGTACGGCAGGCTTATTTTCAATTTTTTTAATCGGCATCGCTTCTAATTTAGATAATGCAGGTGTTGGAATTGCGTATGGCATTCGTAAAATTCGTATTTCGTGGTTTAACAATTTTATCATCGCATTCTTGGGGTTTTTATTTACTTTACTAGCTGGATTTTTTGGGAACTGGATTGCGTTATTTATTTCAGAGTTTACAGCAAACCTGATTGGAGCAATCGTTTTAGGGATAATTGGGGTGTTTATTTTATGTCAGCCTTTCTTGAGTCAAAAAAATACTGCAGGTTCTAAAGATGATAATGTACTTATGGGAATTTTACGTGATCCAGAAAAAGCAGATTTTGATGGCTCTAAAACAATTAGTTTTTCTGAAGCACTTGTTTTAGGAGTTGCATTATCTATTAATAATATTGCAGGTGGGTTTGATGCTGGGGTAACAAATTTAAATCTTTGGCTTACAGCGACTATTTCTGGGGTGTTTAGTTTTATTTGTATAAGCGGTTTTATGTATGTAGGAAAACGATATTTAGCAGCATACTTAGGGAAATGGGCGACGATTATTGCAGGAGTGTTATTAATACTTATTGGGATTGATCAGTTGTTGTAAAAATAGAAAAGCAATGTTCGAGCATTTCCTCGGAAATACTTGAATAAATTGCATATATCGACATCGGATATTTACTTCTTAATAAATAAAAAGCACCTACATACTACATAGGTGCTTTTTAGCGTATGTCTTCAATTAATTGCTCTGATTCTTCATGCATACTGTATTCACTTAACACTTGGATGCAAAGCCACTTTAATTCCTCAATCGTGTGCTCAAGTTCTTCAGGAAGCACATGATGAATGTCTTCAAGTCCCATCCCGAAATGAATAAGTTCAAGTACTTGATCATCGATGTTCCGATCCATTAATAATTCAAGTACTTCTAAATTGAATATGTATCGGTGAGCTTCGTCGAGTGAAACAACTTTTAACTTCAAGCTTTCTACAATACTCAATATAAAAAGAAGGATTGTTTTTTCAAGAACAGGTTGTTTTCCCATTTGAAATATTAGTTTCATCTTTCACACCTCCACATATAGCGCTAGGTTGTACTATATTATTCAGGAGGGGGGAACAAATATGCATGATATAGAGAAACTTTCAGCACTGTTTTTGTAAGAGGATTGATAACTGACAAAAGTGAGGTTTTGGTGAAATAAAAAATCCTGCTAGTATAGCAGGATAACTCGCGATTAAAAAATACTCCAGCCTTCTTGAGCAGACAGAAGTTCAAGAATTTTAAAACCAGCGATACTATTTCCGTTTGCATCTAAAGCTGGTCCGAAAATACCGATTCCCATTTCACCTTTTACGCAGCCGAAAATGCCACCGGCTACACCACTTTTTGCAGGGATACCCACACGGATTGCAAATTCACCAGATTCGTTATACATACCACATGTGACCATAAATGTTTTGCAAATTTGTGTAATATGTTTAGGGATGATCTGTTTCTTTTTATATGGATCATATCCATCCATTGCAAAAATTAAGCCGATACGTGCTAAATCGATGCAGTTTACTTCAACTGCGCATTGACGAGTGTATAAATCCATAAGTTCTTCGATGTCACAATCGATAATTCCGTTTTGTTTCATATAGTAACAAAGTGAACGATTTAAGTAAGCTGTCTCTAATTCTGAATTGGCAACTTTAGAAGAATAATTAATAGTAGGATTATCTGTTATTTCACGTACAAAATGAAGGATGCGCTCCATTTTTTCCTCGTTATCTTTTCCTGCTAACATGCTTGTAATAGCTAATGCTCCTGCATTAATCATTGGATTAAGGGGTTTGGACGGACTTGTCGTTTCTAACTTAATAATAGAATTAAATGGGTCACCCGTTGGTTCCATTCCAACTTTAGAAAATACATATTCTTCACCACGGTCTAAAAGGGCAAGGGCAAGTGTAATTACTTTGGAAATACTTTGAAGAGTAAATAGTGTTTGTGAGTTGCCTGCATGGATATATTCTGATTCTTTATGGAAAATGGCAATCCCTAAATCGTCTGGATTTGCATTTCCTAGTTCGGGGATATAAGTAGCAAGTTTTCCTTTTTTCGTATATGGTTTTACTTGTTCTAACAACTGTTGTAAGTTGTTTGTTTCAATGCACTGCATAGTACCAACGCTCCTATTTCGAATTAACTAAGTTTACTTTTCCCGATATGCTCGGAAATAAATAATAACATGAAAAAGTGGAATGATAAAACGAAAGTTACATGTTCTATAGTAGGTCGTTCGTTTCGAGTCCTCTGTATTAAAAAAGGAGAATTTTCCTTTTATATAACAGTTTGGAAATAGGAGATTTATCCATAAAAAATCCAAAAATAAAAACTACACATCTATACAACTATATGTTATTATGGTTATGTAAATAGAAAGCGTTTTCTAAGGCGTACTTATAATGATAACGATTTCATAAATTTGATAGGGGGAATTAAAATGTTGCAGTTTTTACAACGTATTGGTAAAGCGTTAATGCTTCCAATCGCCGTACTACCAGCAGCAGGATTATTGCTTCGTTTAGGGCAACCAGATGTATTTGATATTCCTGTTATGGCACAGGCCGGTGCAGCAGTTTTTGATAATTTAGCACTCATTTTTGCAATTGGTATTGCAATCGGTCTTTCAGTTGATGGTAGTGGTGCAGCAGGTCTTGCAGGTGCAATTGGTTATCTAGTTATGAAAAACAGTATTGATGCACTTAGTAAGGGATATTCTACTGTAGAATTACAAGATAAATTAGGCAAAGTCCAAGATTTAATAGGTAATAGCGCTAATGTTGATCCATCTAAGCTTGCAGATACAATGACACAAGTATCTAAGGCAGCCGAATTATCGACTAAAGTGGATATGAAAGTTTTAGGTGGTATTATTGTCGGTGTTATAGCGGGACTTCTTTATAATAAATTCCATAAGATTAAACTCCCAGAATGGTTAGGGTTCTTTGCTGGAAAACGTTTCGTCCCAATTGTTACATCGGTTGTGATGTTAATATTAGGAATTCTATTCGCACAAATTTGGCCAGCAATTCAAAATGCTATCGATGCATTAGCTCATGGAATTGTTAATTTAGGTGCAGTTGGTTCAGGTCTATTTGGTTTATTAAACCGTCTATTAATTCCAATCGGTTTACATCATGTAATGAACACATACTTCTGGTTCGTACTTGGTGACTTTACAAATGCAGCAGGTAATGTTGTAAATGGTGATATTGCTCGCTTCCTTGCTGGAGATAAAACAGCGGGTATGTTTATGACTGGTTTCTTCCCAGTTATGATGTTCGGTTTACCAGCAGCATGTTTCGCAATGATTGCGGCTGCTAAACCAGAAAAACGTAAAATGGTTACAGGTATGTTAGGTGGTCTAGCATTAACTTCATTCTTAACTGGTATTACAGAACCAATTGAATTCTCATTCATGTTCTTATCACCAGTATTATATGGTATTCATGCTGTATTAACAGGTCTGTCTCTATTCATTACAACAACTCTTGGTATTCACGATGGTTTCACATTTAGTGCCGGTGCAATCGATTACTTCTTAAACTTCGGTATTGCAACAAAACCATTACTACTAGCGGGAGTCGGTTTAATTTACGCAGTAATTTATTTCGTTGTATTCTACTTCTTAATTAAGAAGTTCGATTTAAAAACTCCTGGTCGTGAAGACGAAGAGGAGGTAGCTGAAGGTGAAGAAGCTCCAGTTGCAGGTTCAATTGGTGAAACTTACGTAGCAGCTTTAGGTGGAAAAGAAAACTTAACAGTTATTGATAACTGTGCAACACGTTTACGCTTACAAGTAAAAGATGCTGGTCAAGTAAATGAAGCAGCATTAAAACGTGCTGGTGCAAAAGGTGTTATGAAATTAAGTAATACAAGTGTACAAGTTATCGTAGGTACAAATGTTGAATCTGTTGCCGATGATATGAAAAAACACGTATAAATAATGAGATAAGAGGATTTCCAAAAAGATTGATAACATCAATTTTTTACAGGATATCCTCTTTTTTTGTTAATAATTTAAAGGGAATCTTACTTTTGTAAATTTTCTTTTTCTTTTTTGTACATATAGGTTGGTAATATGTGCAGTGCGTGATAAAGTAGGGATGATATAGAATGGATTATCCATAATCTACTAAAATAAATCTTTAGTAGAGGAATTAAATTATTGGTGAGTAAGGGGAAAAAAGCAATTATGGATCAGGAAAAAAATAATGCGAATGGGAAAGCACATCGGCCGATTGTATACATAAAAAGGACAATCATTCTCGTCTTACTATTATCACTTGTATATTTCATGTATACAAAAATTGTTGAGCATAATAAGAAAGAAGAAACTTTAAAAGCGGCAGCAGAAATGAAGAAACAAGAAGAGCTAAAAAAGAAAGAAGAAGAAAAAAAGAAGCAAGAAGAACAAAAACAAAAAGAGCAGGAAGAACAAGTGAAGCAAGCGCAAGTTGCGGAACAGCCTGCTGAAGGACCACCTCAAGAAATTAATGAAAACGCTCAATTGGACCAGTATTTACAAAACGCAGGATTTAGCGGGACAGCTGTTATTGTGAAGAACGGAAAAGTTCTTCTGAATAAAGGGTACGGTATGGCAAATAAAGAGCAGCAAGTACCGAATAATTCAGAGACGACTTTTTATATTGGTTCTATTTCAAAGGCGTTTGTAGCAACTGCTATTATGCAGTTGAAAGATCAAAAAAAATTACAAGTAGAAGATACTGTTGCGAAGTATATTCCAGATTTTCCACAAGGTAATAGTATTCAGCTAAAACATCTATTAACACATACATCAGGGATTCCCGAATATGAGCAGGGAAAAGAAGATATTTCTCATGAAGAACTGATAAAGCGAATAGGAAATCAAAAGCGCATTGGTGGTCCAGGAGAGAAGTGGAAGTATTCCGATTCGAACTACTCTATACTTGCATACATTGCCGAGAAGGTAAGTGGACAGCCGATCGAAGAATATATTAAACAACATATTTTTGCTACTGCGGGTATGAAACATTCTGGTTTTGGCACAGAGTTAGAACAAACAAGATTCCCATCAACGGGTTATAAAATAGTAAATAACAATATGACAACACCTAATATTCCGAGCATGTCACAACTATATGGTTGTGGTGATATATATACGAGTGCACATGATTTATATTTATTTAACGAAGCACTCTTCTCTGGAAAGTTAATTTCAAAAGAGAGCTATGATCAAATGTTTACAGGCGGAAAAAAAGATTACGGATTTGGATGGTACGTAGACCCAGGAAGTTATTCGAATCACGGTGTAATGCCAGGATGGAATTGCTTAAATGGATTTAGTAAAAACGGAAGTGTGTATGTCGTTTTATTATCTAACATCCAAAACAACATTAAATCGTTTGGTAAAGTGAATAACGACATTTATACAATGTTGCGGAATATTGAAGTGTAAGAAACTATCCTTTTGGATAGTTTTTTTTATGCCCTCAAACAAATATTTCTTTTAGAAAATGTATATCTTACCTATCACAAAAATATCTGTTTTGTATACATTAAGATGTATGGATGTAAAATTTTGTAATCTGAAAATAATAGGAGGAGAAGTGTATGTGTCTGTTCAGAAAATATTGGCATAAATTATCAAGATTGTTTAATAGACAATTAAGCTATTTTTTAGATGACAAATTATTGCCTGCTGTGGAACGACTTTTATTTTCACAAAACTTTGCAAGGTTTATTCAAAGAAACTCTAAGCAAGCTACGGAAGAATTTATTGAATCAAGCAGATTTCAATCTATTATTTGTAACATATTAAAAGAATGTAATACATCACCTTTTAAAGAAATTGCAGAGCAGTATTTGGGTAAAAACGTAGAAATTACGGTGACGGTTGGACAATTAACAGGAGTTATTGTAGCAGTTGGTGATGATTTCTTAACACTGCAAGAAGGGATAGGAACAGAAATTTTATTACCATTTACAAGCATTATATCAATTAAAGAAGCGTAAGGAAGGAGACTTATATATGTTATTTATTGAAGAATTGCGTAACCATGTTGGTGAGCTAGTGCAAGTTGTGACAGCGGTTGAAATTGTTGCAGGTATTCTGTTATCTGTGACAGATGGGGCAGTAAGTGTTCGTACTTCTCCTTCTTATGGACCACCGGAAGATGTAGTTGTGCGTACTCCTATTATTGCTTATGTTCGCTTGGAAGGGTAAGAGTGATACAAATATGAGAGTATCAGTTGTTATTCCAGCGCACAATGAAGCGAGTACTTTATCACAAGTTTTAGTAGAAGTGGAGAAGCTCGAACCTTATGAAATTATCGTAGTTGATAATGGATCGACAGATGGGACAAAAGAAATAGCGTTACAACATCATTGTCACATGATTTATTATAAACATTCTCTTGGCAATGATGTTGGACGGGCTATTGGAGCTAGAGAAGCAAAAGGTGAAATTGTCTTGTTTTTAGATGGTGATATTGTTATTGATAGTAAAGAGTTACAACGTTTCGTGAAAGGGATTCGACAAGGGCATCAAATTGTTGTGAATAATTTAACATGGTCGGTTTATTTAAAGATGAGACCACATTATACGACAGTTGGAAAGTTCATGTTGAATCGTTATTTGAATAAAAAGGAGCTTGTTGTTGGATCTTTAATCGCAATTCCACATGCGATGAACAGGGAAGTTATCGAGAAACTTGGGTGGTGGAATTTAGCAGATCCAGCACTATTTCAAGCGATGGCGATGTCTAGAGGAGTAGATATTGTTGATACGGCTTCGGTCGATGTAATTCACACAAATAAGGTTCGTCCTGTGCATATGGGAACATCACTTGGTTCTCCTTATCCGAAAGCGACTAGTCGTATTATGGGAGATCATTTACGTGCTTTGCAATATGTAATCGAAACATATGGTAAACGCGGCGGTTTTTCGGAGGGAAACAGGGATAGGGAGTTTATAGGGAACTATAAACCAGTTGTATTAAAGAAGGAAAAAGCGAAATATAGTGCGATTATACCAGTGTCAGAAGAAAACATGACGATAAGATCTGTTATACAAGAAGTGAAAAAAGCAGGGGTAGATGAAATTATTGTTGTCGCGAATGGAGCAGATATTGAGACTGTTAAACACGCAAAGCTAGAAAATGTTATTGTTGTTGAATTTACGAAGGCGCTTGGACATAATGTAGCACGAGCGATAGGTGCCATGCATGCTACGGCAGATATTTGTTTATTCGTTGATGGTGATTTTGTTATTCCAGCAAAAAAACTCACTCCATTTTTGCAAGCTGTTGAAGATGGAAGTGATGTGGTTTTAAATGATTTACAATGCTTATTAGATATGTTTCATCCTGCAGATCCAATTAGTATGGGGAAATATTTTGTGAATTTAGTAGCGAAAAGACCGGATTTATGGAATAACTCATTAACGGCAGTACCACATGCTATGCATAAAAGGGTAATAGAGAAAATAGGATATGACTCGCTTGTTATTCCGCCATTAGCCCAAATGCAAGCTATTTTGGAGGTTTTTTCTATTACAGCAGTAGAATTTGTAGATGTTATAAAAACCAATCGGGTACGCCCGGAGCAACATGGGTTTGTAAATGGACGTATTCCGGCATTTGACCGTATTTTCGGTGATCAACTTGAGGCGATTGCTTATCTATTACAATATACAGACGAACGTGGGAGTTTTACAGATGGAGATCGCGATAGAGACATTATTCAACAATTGAGAAAGGAAGAAAAGAATACAGATGAATGCTAGTAGTAAAGTAGCTATTATTGGATTAGGGTATGTTGGTCTTCCTTTAGCAGTCCATTTTGCAGAAAGAGGACATACCGTACTTGGATTAGATAAAGATACTAGAAAAATAGAATTGATTATAAAAGGAGAAAGTTATATTCCAGATGTTTCTTCTAAGGTGTTACAAAGTTTATTGACTAAAAATAAATTAATAGTAAATACACCAGATAAAGGTATTACTGATTTCCAAAATAGTGATTATGTTATTGTTACTGTTCCAACTCCAATTAATGAACGAAGAGAACCAGATTTAAGTGCCCTCATTTCAGCTTCGCATTATATACAACAAAACCTTCAAAAAGGACAAACCTTCATTTTCGAAAGCTCCACATATCCAGGTACGCTCGAGGAAGTTATTATTCCGATTGTTTCTCAAGGCGGCCAAAAGGTAGGCGAAGATTTCTATATTGGATATTCTCCTGAGAGGATTGATCCAGCAAATAGTCAATATTCCGTTCAGGACATTCCAAAGGTTATTAGTGGACAAACAGAAAAGTGTAAACAAAAAGTACAGGATTTATATAGTAGCATTTTTGACGTAGTTGTACCTGTTAGCTCTCCGAAAGTAGCAGAGATGTGTAAGCTATTTGAAAATATTCAGCGCTTAGTTAACATTTCTTTAGTAAATGAGTTAAACACACTATGTGAAAGTTTAGGGATTGATTTTTATGAGGTTATTGAAGCGGCATCTACAAAACCGTTTGGATTTACTCCGTATTGGCCAGGACCAGGGATAGGGGGGCACTGTATTCCCATAGATCCTTTATATTTTCAATGGAGAATAAAAAAGAATGGGGCAATTAGTCAATTAATTGAGGCGGCACATGTAATTAATGAAGAAATGCCAGAGAAAATAGTCCGGAAAGTAAAGGGCATGGTGCAATCGCCCGGACTAGTTTTAATTGTAGGAATCGCGTATAAGAAAGATGTAAATGATTTGAGGGAATCACCGGCTTTGCCAATTATTCAATTACTAATAAAAGAAGGATACAAGATAAAATACCATGATTCATATATTTCTTCTGCAGAAATTGGGGATAAGGTGTATCAATCCGTTGCCTTGGATGAACAAACAGTTAAAGAGGCAGGTTGTATTTTAATTTTAACTGATCACTCTAATATCGATTGGAAGCTTTTTAAAGGAATGAAGCGAGTAATAGATACACGTGGAATTATAAAGAAGGTGAGTGTATGAGTAAGAAATGTTTAATTACAGGTGGAGCAGGATTCATTGGATCGCATCTAGCCGAAGAATTGGTGAAAAGAGGAAATGAAGTCACGATTGTGGATAACTTCTATAAAGGAAAAAATAAATATCATGATGAGTTAATGAAAGAAATTCGGGTTATTCCAATAAGCGTTTTAGATAAAAATTCTATTTATGAATTAGTAAATCAACATGATGTAGTGTTTCATTTAGCAGCAATTTTAGGTGTGAAAACGACAATGGAAAAGAGTATAGAGCTTATTGAAACGAATTTTGATGGAACGAGAAACATTTTACAAACAGCATTAAAAGGAAAGAAGAAAGTAGTTTTTGCATCTACTTCAGAAGTATATGGTAAAGGCAAACCGCCTTTCTCAGAAGAAGGGGACCGATTGTACGGGGCAACTTCTAAAATACGTTGGAGTTATGCAGTGTGTAAAACGTTAGAAGAAACATTATGTTTAGGCTACGCATTAGAAGGTTTACCGGTAACGATTGTTCGTTATTTTAATATTTATGGTCCAAGAGCGAAAGATGGTCCGTATGCAGGGGTAATCCCACGATTTATCAGTGCAGCCCTGCAAGGAGAAGACATTCTCGTATATGGAGATGGAAAGCAGACACGTTGCTTTACGTATGTAAGTGATGCGGTAGAGGCAACGATTCGAGCAATGGATGAGAAGGTAAATGGTGAGATTATTAATATAGGTTCCGAGAACGAAAAGAGTATAAAAGAAGTAGCAGAAACAATTAAAAAACTAACGAAATCTTCTTCAAAAATTATACAAGTTCCTTTTGAGGAAGTATATCCACATGGCTTTGAAGAAATTCCAAATAGAAGGCCGAACGTAACGAAGTTAAGAGAACTTGTTCAATTTCAAGCGACAGTAACGTGGGAACAAGGATTGAAAGAAACTATTAAGTGGTTTCGTGAAGAAAACAATGGCTAAGTCGCTATCAGTTATTATTCCTGCAAGTAATGAAGCGGATACGATTTCAGACGTTATTCAATCGGTAAAACCGTTAAATCCAGTAGAGATTATTGTAATAGCAAATGGTTGTAATGATGGTACAGAAGAGGTTGCTAATCGGTTAGGATGTAAAGTAATCAGGCATACAGAACTATTAGGAAACGATGTTGGACGTACAGTTGGCGCAAAACATGCGATAGGTGATGTATTACTATTTATAGATGGGGACTTTGCTATTCCAACTTCAAAATTACAATTGTTTCTTAATCCGATTTTACATGATCAAACTGACATCGTTTTAAATAATTTGGACGCATTATTTTTAAAGAAACAAAAACCGCACTCCGTGACAGTATGGCGCCAAATATTAAATGCAATGTTAGAGCGTGAAGAGTTAAAAATTGATTCTTTATTATCTGTACCTCATGCGTTGACGAAAGAAGTCGTCCAGAGTATTGGATATGAATGTTTAGTTAATCCTATTGTAGCTCATTTACGTATAGCACAAAGTAAATGGAGAATTAGCCGTCATTGTGCTATTGATGTTATTACGCCGAATAAATTTCGACCGATTGAACATGCTGCATATGGCACGAGCCTTTCTCAATCTGAAAGACGAATGATAGGTGATCATATAGAAGCTGTTGCGGAACGGATAGTAAGCAGTGATACACGCGGGGGATATTATGATGGAAATAGGAAAAGGAATAGTGTCTATCATACTTTAAATTTCGAAGATTTTTATCAAGGATGGGGCGTTACATCCAATTTGTATAAAGGAAAGCAACTATCGGTTGTTATTCCTGTACAAGATGAAGAGAAAACAATTGGAAACGTTATAGAAGAGCTTCGTAAAATTGAACCTTTTGAAATCATCGTCGTCGTAAATGGTTCGTCAGATAAAACAGCAACGATTGCAAAAGACAAGGGCGCAACGACAATTGTATATAAAGAAGCCCTTGGAAACGATGTAGGGCGTTCACTTGGAACTTATTTTGCAAAAGGAGAAATTGTGTTATTTATAGATGGTGATTTTGTTATTCCAGCTAGGGAGCTATATCCTTTTGCAAAAGCTATTGCAGATGGAAAGGACGTCGCATTAAATGATTTAAATCATTATTTAGATTTAAGAGTACCACTTCATCTTGTAACTGCATTTAAGTATGCACTAAATTTAGCTTGTGATAGAAAGGATTTAGGGGTAGGATCACTTATTGCGGTACCTAATGCATTTAGCCACAAGTGTTTGAAAGCAATTGGATATAAATCTTTATTGTCACCTTGTGTAGCACAAGTGAAGGCTCTTCTTTCTGGATTTGAAATTGCGTGTGTATATCGTGTTGAGGTTGATAAGATGAACCGTATTCGTCCCAGTGAACATTTTGCAAAAATAGGTCATCCTCTAGCTGTACTTCGAATTATAGGTGATCATATAGAGGGACTAGAACAAATAATTGCATTAACAGACAATCGTGGCGGATTCTATGACGGCAATAGAAAAAGAGATGTTTTATAGAAGTAACAAAAAAGTGTACAACATGTGTACACTTTTTTATTCTGTTATAAAAACTATAACAGATTAGGAGATAAGAGTATTACAGCTCTACAATGGGTATTGTTCTTATATTACAAAATAGGACTCGTATATAAGGATACCAAAAAAATACAATTAAGGAAAGGGTTAATTCTAAAGACTTTTAAATGAAGTTACCACTATATATATAGTGGTTTGCTCAACTTTTCACAAACATGTCACAACTATTTCGTTCACTTTCTTAAAAAAGTAGTATTCTAAGTGTGTAAGCTGTTATATAAAAAATCTTAGTCCTGTACTAATCAAAAATGGAGGAGATTAGGATGACTCAAGTATTAGAAAATGTTAAAAACGCATGGGAAAACTTTAAAGGTGAAAAATGGAAAGCAGAGATTGATGTTCGCGATTTCATTTTAAATAATGTAAACGTTTTCGAAGGAGACGAATCTTTCTTAGCAGAAGCAACTGAAGCAACGAAACAACTTTGGGATCAAGTAATGGATTTAACAACAAAAGAACGTGAAAACGGTGGCGTTCTTGATATGGATACAAAAATTGTTTCTTCTATTACATCACATGACCCAGGATACTTAAATAAAGATATTGAAAAGGTAGTCGGTTTCCAAACTGATAAACCATTTAAACGTTCTTTACAACCATATGGTGGTATTCGTATGGCGGAGCAAGCTTGTGAATCTTATGGATACGAAATGGACAAAGAACTTAGTCGTATTTTTAGAGATTGGAGAAAAACTCATAACCAAGGTGTATTCGATGCTTATACACCAGAAATGAGAAATGCACGTAAATCAGGCGTTATTACTGGTCTTCCAGATGCATACGGTCGTGGACGTATTATCGGTGACTATCGACGCGTAGCATTATATGGTATTGATCATTTAATTGAAGCGAAAAAAGCTGATTTAAATTTAACTGGCGGTGTAATGAGCGAAGAGACAATGCGTTTACGCGAAGAATTATCTGAGCAAATGCGTGCACTTCAAGAACTAAAACAAATGGCTGCTTCTCATGGTTTCGATATTTCTAAACCAGCAACAAATGCACAAGAAGCATTCCAATGGTTATACTTCGCATATCTTGCGGCGATTAAAGAGCAAAACGGAGCTGCAATGAGTCTTGGACGTACTTCTACATTCTTAGATATTTACATTGAAAGAGATTTAGCAAATGGTACTTTAACAGAAGAAGAAGTACAAGAAATTGTAGATCACTTCATTATGAAATTACGTCTTGTGAAATTCGCAAGAACACCTGATTATAATGAATTATTCTCTGGTGACCCAACTTGGGTAACTGAATCTATCGGTGGTATTGCATTAGATGGTCGTCCATTAGTAACAAAGAACTCGTTCCGTTTCTTGCATACATTAGATAATTTAGGACCAGCTCCAGAACCGAATTTAACAATTCTTTGGTCTAAACAATTACCAGAGAACTTTAAAAACTACTGTGCGAAAATGTCCATTAAAACATCAGCAATTCAATATGAAAATGATGACATTATGCGTGCTGATTACGGCGATGATTACGGAATTGCTTGTTGTGTATCTGCAATGAGAATCGGTAAGCAAATGCAGTTCTTCGGAGCTCGTGCAAACTTAGCGAAAGCATTATTATATGCGATTAACGGTGGTAAAGATGAAAAATCAAAAGCACAAGTTGGTCCTGAGTACGCACCAATTACTTCCGAAGTATTAAATTACGAAGAAGTTATGCATAAGTTTGATATGACAATGGAATGGTTAGCAGGTCTATATTTAAACACACTAAATGTTATCCATTACATGCATGATAAATATAGCTATGAACGTATTGAAATGGCACTTCATGATACAAATGTTCTTCGTACAATGGCAACAGGTATCGCGGGTCTATCTGTAGTAGCAGACTCATTAAGTGCAATTAAATACGCACAAGTAAAACCAATCCGTGATGAAAATGGTATTGCAGTGGACTTCGAAATTGAAGGAGACTTCCCTAAATACGGTAACAATGATGATCGTGTAGATGAGATCGCTGTAAATCTCGTGAAAACATTTATGAATAAACTTCGTAAACATAAAACATATCGTAATTCCGTTCATACAATGTCAATTTTAACTATTACATCTAACGTTGTATACGGTAAGAAAACTGGTAACACTCCAGATGGACGCCGTACTGGAGAACCATTTGCACCAGGTGCAAATCCAATGCACGGACGTGATACAAAAGGTGCATTAGCTTCATTATTATCTGTAGCTAAATTACCATATGAAGATGCACAAGATGGTATTTCTAATACATTCTCTATTATTCCAAAAGCACTTGGTAAAGAAGATGATGTACAAGTACGTAACTTAGTATCTATGCTTGATGGCTATGCAGTAAAAGAAGGCCATCACTTAAATATTAACGTATTTAATCGTGAAACATTAATGGATGCAATGGAACATCCTGAGAAATATCCACAATTAACAATTCGCGTATCTGGTTACGCTGTAAACTTTATTAAATTAACTCGTGAACAACAAATTGATGTAATTAACCGTACAATGCATGAAAGCATGTAAATGAAAAAAGTGTCCCTTCGCTCTTAATATATAGCGAAGGGAGGCTGTTTCAATAAAGGAGGAAGTAACATGGTAAAAGGAAGAATACATTCTGTAGAGTCTTGTGGTACTGTTGATGGCCCAGGGATTCGTTATGTCATATTTACACAAGGGTGTTTATTACGTTGTCAATATTGTCATAATGCTGATACGTGGGAAATCGGTAAAGGTAAAGAAATAACAGTTGAAGAAGTGATGCAGGATGTGACATGTTACCTTCCATTTATTGAAGCCTCCGGAGGCGGTATAACAGTTAGCGGTGGAGAGCCATTATTACAGCTAGACTTTTTAATTGAGTTGTTTAAAAAGTGTAAAGAGGCTGGTATCCATACAACAATCGACTCTTCTGGTGGTTGTTATTCTGAGGAACCAGAATTCCAAAGTAAGCTAGATATTTTAATGGATTATACAGATTTAGTTTTATTGGATTTGAAACATATCGATTCTAAAAAGCATCGTAAATTAACAGGAAAACCAAATGAACATATTTTACAATTCGCTCGTTATTTATCGAATAAGAATAAACCGATTTGGGTACGACACGTATTAGTTCCTGGTGTTACGGATAATGAAGAGGATCTACAAAAACTATCTAGCTTTATTCAAAGTCTGTCTAATGTTCAAAAAGTTGAAGTGTTACCATATCACAAGCTTGGTGTATATAAATGGGAGGCGCTTGGACATAAGTATCCACTCGCAAATGTAGAACCACCTACTGAGAAAAATGTAGAACATGCTAAACATATTTTACAAGCGGTCTAATCCAAATATTGGATTAGGCTTTTTGCTTTCTTTACAATAAAATCTAGAGCATATATTGATAAAAGAGTATACTGAAAGTAGAATATCCATAATTTTGTACGGAATAAGTGGAGAAATTTACATAATTGTAAAGGGAAATCAAAATAGTAAAAAGAATTAAGAAGTAAAAGAGTGAGTATCATGGAATAGAGAACATTTGTAAGTTATTGCGAAAGCTCTTATAGGAAAGTATAATGTAAAGATATGAGCACAGATAGGATTAAGGGGTCAATCTTATATGCTTTGCATATCCACGACAGGTACATAGCTGAAAAGGGAATTATTAGAATCTGTTTATGTAATTTTTAAGGAAAATGTTTTTCCTATTGTCGTATATGCAATATGGAGAAACAAAAAGCTAGGAGTGGATTTGTTTGATAAAAAACCCCAAGGTTTTAATATTAACTGCACATTACGGTAATGGTCATGTGCAAGTAGCAAAAACATTAGAACAAACATTTCGCCAAAAAGGAATTGAAGATGTTATTGTATGCGACTTGTTTGGAGAATCACATCCATTTATAACTGACATTACAAAATATCTATATTTAAAAAGTTATACAATAGGAAAAGAATTATATCGTTTGTTTTATTACGGGGTAGAAAAAATTTATGATAAGAAAATAGCATCTTGGTATGCGAACTTTGGAAGAAAACGTTTGAAAACACTGTTACAGGTGGAGAAACCAGATATTGTAATTAATACATTTCCAATTATCGCTGTACCAGAATTGAAGAAACAAACAGGGATTTCAATTCCTGTCTATAACGTATTAACGGATTTTTGCGTGCACAAAATATGGATTCATCGAGAAGTAGATCGTTATTTTGTTGCAACGGATCACGTGAAAGAATTGATGGTTGATATCGGTGTACCTGCGGAACAAATTGTTGAAACAGGAATTCCAATTCGGAGTAGTTTTGAGTTAAAGGTAAATCCAGACATCATATATAATAAATATCAGTTATGTAAGAATAAAAAGATTTTACTAATTGTAGCAGGTGCTCATGGGGTATTAGGAAATGTAAAAGAACTATGCCAATCATTTATGTCAGTGCCTAATTTACAAGTAGTTGTCGTTTGTGGAAAAAATGAAGCTTTAAAACAGGATTTATTAAGTTTACAGAATCAAAATTCCGATGCATTAAAAGTGTTTGGGTATGTTGAAAATATTGATGAATTATTCCGAGTTACTTCGTGTATGATTACGAAGCCAGGCGGAATAACATTAAGTGAAGCAGCAGCGTTGCAAGTACCTGTCATTTTATATAAACCTGTTCCAGGACAAGAAAATGAAAATGCGATGTACTTTGAAAAAAAAGGAGCAGCAGTTGTCATTCGCGATGATAGTGAGGTTTTTGCAAAAACAGAGGCATTATTACAAGATGATGTGAAGCTTCTTCAAATGAAAGAAGCAATGAAAAGCATCTATCTTCCAGAGCCAGCTGGTCATATTGTAGATGCAATTTTGGCAGAAAACCATGCAGAACCGCGTCATATACCTATTAAATCACCTGCTCTTGCACAATCTTTTACTTAATATGAAACCCTCTTTGTATTGTAAAGAGGGTTCTTTATTATTTTCAAAGAAAATTTAGCTAGTTATCCACAAAAGGATTACGCTTTCATTAAACAGTAAAGTCGGAATATTAACAACTATATCCACATTGTCCACAATTTTTAGAAAAATATCCACAATTAAAACAGCTGATATATACTTTAATATAGAAAAACATTAAATGTTTTTGAAAATTACTAACAATTTCGTTGGTTTTGTGGATAAAGTTGTCCACAGCAAAAAAGACCATTATGTATAAGGGTCCTTTTTGCTTACTTCTATCAGTCGAGAAAATTATGTAATGAAAATGAATAATTAGGGGGAACTTCTAATTATTCATTTTCACTTTAAATGCTTTTCGAGCGATATCCTGCTGCACGATCTGCTTTTTGAAATTCTCGTTGATAGAGAACTTCTTGTGTACTAGATAATGTATTTTTTGCTTTATCACGTTTCTTTTTATCCATTACAAATCACCTCGTGTCTTAAAGTTACTATTTATCGTTTCCAAAGACATGAGGGGATATACGCATATGGAAAATGTTAATGATTGATTAATATTTCAGAAAATTTAGATTATGCTTCTTTTAATTGATGAGCATCTTGGAAGGTTGTATCTCGCATTGTAGCAAGTGTGTATTGATCTTTTGGAATTTCATATAAGTTATATACTTCTTCGTTTGCGTTAATTTCATCATATACGGCTTTTCTTGTTTCGTTTGCTAGATTTACATATTGCAGTTTTTCTGCAGCTTTAATAGAACGAATATTTATTTTACGAATACGCATGAAGATTGTTTCAATATCTAATTCATAGAAAAGTTCACTAAAAAATGAATCTTTTGCTAATTTATTATAGCCTTTTCCATGATATGGTTTGCCGAGCCATGTCCCGAGAAACCCAGCTTTTTCTTGCACATCAAATAAAGTAATTGTTCCGATGGGGTTACCCCATTCATCTAAAATTGTGCGTGAAATTAATTCACCACGCTCTTCAGCTTCAATTGTTTGTTTCGTTAAGAATAAATATTCTTCATAAGAATAAGCCTTTTGACGCACAAAAGGGAAGACAGCTGGATCCACCATTAACTCGTATAGAACGTGGCTGTCGTGTAAGTCGCGTTTTTTCAACATACTAACTCCTCCTCACACGAGGGTAGCATGACGAAAAAACACCCCACCCTCGAAATTTTTATATCAATCTTTAAAAAATTTCGGGGTGGGAATCGAACCCACTAGAACCAGTTTCTAACGCTGGTGGCGCACCATTTGCCTTCCCCATTCATCAATTTGAAAATGATAATCACGACACAAATTGATTATGGTTTCATTCAGTTTATAATCGTATAATACTTTATCTAGTCAAAAAAATAAACTAGTTTTTTTTATTTTTTTTGTAAATTATTTTTCCATCAATCATAGTTAGTACAGGCTTGGCTAAATAATGAAAAGGATGATGAGTCCATAACACGAGATCGGCGTCTTTTCCAACCTCGATACTTCCAATTCTATCCTCTAAACGCAAATTTCGCGCTGGGAATATGGTGATTCCTTCTAGTGCTGTTTTCTCGTCTAACCCTTCTCTTACTGCAACAGCAGCACAAATATTTAAATATTGAATGGGTGTATAAGGATGGTCTGTTGTTATAGAAACTTCCACACCATTTTTGGATAATATATGGTAAGTATCCCATGTCTTGTTTTTTAGTTCGATTTTAGAACGGCGTGTCAGAGTGGGACCAACTGAAACCTTCAAATTGTGTTTCGAAAGCTCTTCAACAAGAAAGTGTCCTTCTGTACAATGTTCAATACGTAGATCGAGATTGAATTCCGTTGCAAAGCGTAGCGCAGAACTAATATCATCTGCTCGGTGAGCGTGGATACGTACGGGTATTTCACGACGTAATGCTTTTAAAATAGGAAGCATTCGAAAATCAGCTTCGTGCCCGTAGTGTTGTGCTTCATAGAATGATTCCCGTAGTAACCCCATAATCCCCATACGTGTGATGGATTCTTTCGTTCCATTACTATGGACCTTTTTAGGATTTTCTCCAAAGGCAATCTTTAAACCAGCAGGTTCTTGAATAATCATATGATCAATACAAGTTCCAGCTGTTTTTATTACACAAGTAGTACCCCCGATAATATTTTGACTGCCAGGCATAACGTGAACGGTTGTAATTCCATTTTGCACAGCGTCTTGAAAGGCAATATCGAAAGGGTGGATTCCATCTAAAGAACGAATATGTGGTGTTGAAACTTCAGATGTTTCATTGGCATCATTTCCAGCCCAACCAGTACCTTCATCATAGAGACCAAGGTGAGTATGGACATCAATAAAGCCAGGTAAGAGATGGAGTGCCCGTGCATCTATAACGGTCATATCTTGAGTAGGTTGAATAAAAGGTTTGACCTCGGTAATTCGCTCTCCTGTAACGAGTACATCGCCTTGAAACTTTGGAGATGTAATAGGGTATACAATGGCTTGTTTGAGCAATATTTTCATAGGTACCTCATTTCTGTTACTTTATAATGCTAATGGAAGTTAAGGGAAAGTAACTGAAAGGTTATTTGTATGGTAATGCTTCGGATCCTAGAAAATGAAAGTTTTAAAAGGGCCCATGCAAAATTGTGTTTTAGAAGTACTACATTGTATGCGAAAGTATATTTTGTAATGCATGGTCTATTGCCGGAAATGTGTATTGGTATCCATGTTTAATTGCTTTACTAGGTAATACATGTTGCCCTTCTAGTACAAGTATGCTCATCTCACCTAATAAGGCGTGAAGCATAAATGAAGGGACAGGCAGCCAATGTGGTTTTCTCGTTGCGGCAGCGATGGTTTTTCCAAATTCCTTCATTCTTATAGGTGTTGGTGCTGTCATATTAAGAGGGCCATCAATTTCTTTTTTGTGTATGATGAAATCCATCATACGAACGACATCGTCTATATGAATCCATGATAACCATTGCTTCCCAGAACCAATGGTGCCGCCGATATAGAATTGATAGGGAAGTAACATCTTTGGCAAGGCTCCGCCATCTGCACCTAATACAACGCCAAATCTTGTGTAAATTGTTCTTATTCCGAGAGAACATGCTTTAGCTGCTTCTTGCTCCCATAAAAATACTGTTTCTGCTAAAAAATCGTTTCCGGGAGTTTCTTGTCGCTCAGTAAAAGACTCTATTTCAGATGTTCCGTAGTATCCAATAGCACTTGCATTAATAAATGTATGTGGTTTTGTTTCCATTACTTGTAGTTGTTGAATAAGTCCTTTTGTTGTTTGAATTCTACTGTTTAATATTGTTTCCTTTTGTTTTTTTGTCCATCTACTATTGATAGATTCTCCAGCTAGATTAATGACTACATCGATAGAGGAGAGCGGAAAGGTAGATAAATCTGGTGTCCAGTGTACGTATTGAAGGTTATGGTTTGAGGTTCTAGTAGTTTTCTTTCGAGTAAGAATGTAGACCGTATATCCTTTTTGAATAAAAAAAGTAGAGAGGTATTTACCAATAAAACCAGTGCCACCAGAAATTGCGATTTTCATAATCATTTCCTCCTCATTATATATATTCTTGAAAAGAAAAAATGTTCCTCGACTATGTTAAAATAATAGGGAGGTGAGAGTATGGCTGTCATTACAAAAATAGAAGTACAAAAACGATCGAAAGAACGATTTAATATTTATATTGATAAAGGCCAAGGTGAAGAGTACGGGTTTAGTGTGGATCAAGTAATCTTAATGAAACATGGATTACAAAAAGGCTTAGAAATTGATGAAATAGAGTTAGGAAATATTTTGTACAATGAAGAGGTACAAAAAGCATATTTACAAGCAATCTCCTATTTATCCTATCAAATGAGAACAAAACAAGAAATAGAAGATTTTTTACGAAAAAAAGAAGTGGGACAGGCCATCATCTCTGAAGTCGTTTCGAAATTATTACATGACCGATATATTAATGATAAAGAGTACGCGGTTTTATATACACGAACGCAAAGTAATGTGAATCGAAAAGGTCCAACTGTTATTAAAAGAGAGTTGTTAAATAAAGGTGTTCAGGATTTAATTATTATGCATAGTTTACAAGAATATCCGAAGGAAAAGCAAATTGAGAATGCCTTGTTTCTCATAGAAAAGAAAAAAAAATCTTATCAAAAGCATTCTTTTTTACAAATGAAGCTAAAGTTAGATGAGATGCTTGTTCGAAAAGGGTATTCTAGAGAAGTAATTCAAATTTGTTTGGAAGAATTGAAAGACGAAAGAGATGACGAAAAGCAACAAGAAGCGTTACACTATCATGGGAATAAGTATTATGAGAAATATAAGAAGTATGATGGATGGACATTTGAAAACAAGATGAAACAAGCGTTATATCGAAAAGGATTCTCTATTGATGAGATAGAGATATTTTTACAAATGAAACGTGAAGAGGGATGAGGGGAATAATGAGATGAATATGCCAAAACGCTACAGTGAAATGACACCACATGAGCTTAGAGAAGAAATTGGGGATTTGAAGGAGCAAGCAATAAAGGCTGAGCAGCTTGGAATTGTAAATGAGTTCGATGTATTAATGAGAAAGATGGCAATGGCTCGCGCTTATATGACGGATATAAACAAATTCCATATTGGTGAAACATATGAATTAATAGAGGAACCTGGTATATTATTTAAAATTACGTACTTCAATGGGGTATTCGCTTGGGGTTATAAGCAAAATGATAATGAAGAGATTGGGATACCAATTTCCCTATTGCAAGAAAAATAAAAACCAGAGAGCACATATCTCTCTGGTTTTCATCTTTGGTAGGCGTTAAAGGAGATAGGAGATTCTAAAATTGGCGTTTTTTACATTCGTTGGCCAATATAATGAGAGACTGGGTTTGCTGCGTCTGTCCGTTAACTTGCGCTTTCGCATGTTTCGGACGAGTCCACGTATGGTTAAATAATTCAGAACGACTATCTAAACGATCACGGTAGCTCATCTTTATCACCTCGTGTAGGAAGTTAATTTTTTAGGTTGTACCTGTATTACTCTTCCTGCTGATTTGCAGCACGCATACGTTCTTGTGGGTGCGTGTTAATTGTGCCGTTAGGTCGCTTCGAAGCGAAGCGTGATTTCGCTTTCGGCTGACCGTCGATTTTGCTGTTGTTTTTTGACTCAGACCAAAATTCGGCTTGTTTACCCATTGCGAACGCCCTCCTCATCATCAGTTGATACCTCTTTAAGAAGTATCACTTATAGAATGTGCAAAACAGAAGAAACTATCCTTTAGAAATGAAGGGATAAATAGGGAAAAGGAGATTAGAACATGAATGATATTTATGAAGCATTAACGAAAGAATTATTAGATAAGAATGACAAGCTTTCTTACGGACAAGCACGTGCGTGGGTTGAATTACTTTGGGAAGATTTTCAAACAACTTATGCAAAATCAGGGCGTTATCAAGGTGAGGAAATGACTGAGCAAGTGGTACGATCATGGATTAATAATCATGGTGTACGCCTTCATGAAATGCTTACAAATAATCCGAAGTATAGCCATTTAATTAATCAAGAAGATCATTTGAAACATTAAAAAAAGCGACTCAAGTCGCTTTTTTTAATGTGGAAGTAATTCCAGTTTTTTTCGAAGTTTTTCTTCACTAAAAATCCATCCTGTATAGGAACTAATAATATTTAAATTATGGTCGAGCTGCACAATCGCGACAAATGGATAATAATCTTTACTTCGATACCGTAAATCAATGAATCGCACTTCATAATAATGATCATGATCAAAAATATCCCAGCGATATACAGGAGAGAAAGATAGGAAGGCCGAGATGTTTTCATCTTGTTTAGCTGCTCGCATAATATCATTTTCTGGGAACGGTACCCGATCGAATTTGTCATATATCATGATGTTACCACGGTGCCATCTCGCAACGTAGTAATAATCAGCTGTAACGACTGCTAAATGATAATGATAAAATCGGTAAGAAGGAGAAATGATAATCTTTTCGACATTTTTGAAACGTTTGTGTACAACGCTTCTTATATTTCTGTGCATCACAATCCGTCCGATATAGTAAATAATCATTAATATATATGCTGCTAAAGCTGTGTATCCTTTATGAGAACCGACGAGCATGCAAGCAATTGCAAGTATATGGATAAAGAAAATTACGGTATCAAATGTATTAATCACGCCGAGTGCGACCCATTTTTTTGTGAAAGGCCGTAATGCTTGTGTGCCATAGGCGTTAAAAATATCGACAAAGACGTGAAGGAAGACTGCAATAAATGACCAAAGTAGTAGATGAAGATATGGAGCGTCTGAAAAGAAGGCGAAAGAGATGCCACTTATAAGAAATGACCAAAGAATTACCGCGGGAATGGAATGAGTAACTCCGCGATGATTTCTTATATATTTAGCGTTATTACGCAATTTTAAAACTGTGTCAATGTCAGGAATGTTGGAACCAGCAATTGTAGCAAGCATAACAGCTTGTGGGCCAATATCACTTTGTGCTATGGCTGGATCTAATGTTGCTAAGCTACCTAAAGTGATACCCATAACAAGGTGAGTGGCTGTGTCCATAAAAATCCACCTCCGTTTTTTATTAATGTAACTCTTTTTATTCGATACCTCAAGTCCTTTGCCTTCAATTTCCTATGTCATCTTACTTAAATTTTTTCCTAAAATCTTTATAATAGTACTTATATGCAAAAAAATGAGGGGGATCAAGTTTGACACTTGAAATACTAAAAAAATTTAATATAGAGCAGTTTCAAAATGATTTAATTGGTTGGTTTGAAGAGGAGCAGCGCGACTTACCATGGAGAAAAAATAAAGATCCATACCGCGTTTGGGTTTCTGAGATTATGTTACAGCAAACAAGAGTAGAAGCCGTAAAACCATATTACGCAAATTTTATGGGGAAGTTTCCTACACTTGAAGCGTTAGCGAACGCAGATGATGAAGAAGTATTAAAAGCATGGGAAGGTTTAGGATATTATTCTAGAGCACGTAATTTACATGCGGCAGTAAAAGAGGTAAAAGAAGTATACGGCGGGGTTGTACCAAGTGATGTAAAGAAAATTGAAAAGTTAAAAGGAGTCGGACCATATACAAAAGGTGCTATTTTAAGTATTGCATATGGTATACCAGAGCCGGCAGTTGATGGAAATGTTATGCGTGTATTATCTCGCATTTTATCAGTATGGGATGATATTGCAAAACCGAAGACTCGAAAAGTTTTTGAAGAGATTGTGCGTGAAATTATTTCAGTAGAAAACCCATCTTATTTTAATCAGGGATTGATGGAATTAGGTGCACTGATTTGTATTCCTAAAAATCCATCGTGCTTACTTTGTCCTGTACGTGAGCATTGCAGAGGATATGCTGAAGGTGTTCAAAAAGAATTACCAGTAAAAAGTAAAGCGAAAGCTCCTAAAATGGTACCTATTGTTGCAGGAGTACTTCAAACTGAAGACGGTCGTTACGTTATTAATAAACGTCCAAGTACAGGTTTGTTAGCTAATATGTGGGAGTTTCCTAATGCTGAACTTGGAGAAGGTATTCGAAATCAGAAGGAACAGCTTATAGATTATATGAAAGAAAAATTTGAACTCGCGGTTTCTATTGATGAATACGCAATGAATGTACAACATACGTTTACACATCGTACTTGGGATATATTTGTATTTTATGGAAAGGTAACTGGCAATATTGTTGATACAGATACATTGAAATTTGTATCGAAAGAAGCATTTGAGCAATTACCTTTTTCGAAATCGCATCGTACTATTTACGAAAATTGCGTGGAGAAAATTACAATACAATAAATAAAAAAGTGTTCCCAATCTTGGGAACACTTTTTTAATCGTAAGAAATTTTTGTCCCATGAGTCCAACTAGCTTCACCTTCTTGTAAGCCGCCTCTTGATTCAATTTCTACTACAATTTCTTTGTAAATACTTTGACCTTCTGCATTTAAATAAGGCAGAATCTGTTGTAGTGAGTGATGAAAATAAGCTAATTCATCTTCTTTCCATTCATGTTTTGAAACCATTGTTAGTTCAGTCATATCGCGTCCTATATACATATTGTCACCTCCATTTCTTATAGTTTGAATAAGTAACAAAAGATATATGCGGAAATTATTCAAAAGAAAATTACGGATAGCTTCTAAGTAAATTGGTTACATTATTGGTTGTGGAGGTGAGAAAGATGAGTAAAAAGCAACAAGGTTATAACAAGGCAACTTCTGGTGCTAGCATTCAAAGTACAAATGCTAGTTATGGTACAGAGTTTGCGACTGAAACAAATGTACAAGCAGTAAAACAAGCAAACGCACAATCAGAAGCAAAGAAAGCACAAGCTTCTGGTGCACAAAGTGCAAACGCTAGCTATGGTACAGAATTTGCAACTGAAACAGACGTGCATGCTGTGAAAAAACAAAATGCTAAGTCAGCTGCAAAACAATCACAATCTTCTAGCTCAAATCAGTAATGAAAGAAAAACACTTCTCTAATTCGGGAGAAGTGTTTTCTTTGTGTGTGGATCTTTGTAATGAAAAGAAAATGAACGACATAACTTCTAATAAGTCAACAAATGTAGTCAAAGGAGAAGGAAGTTAACAATTAGAAATATGTAATTAGGAATAATAACTGATGAATAAGTCCAAAGGGGGTAAGTAATGAACGATTTTGATAAGTTGGTAGGGGAGCAATTAGAAACGATGGATGAGTTGTTAAAGTTACAAGCACATCTAGAAAAGTATCAACAAATTGAAATGAATGAAAAAGATACGTGCGATAAAAAAGAACTGCATTTTATCCGTCAGGAAATATATAGAACAGAAGTAGCGTTGAAGATGTTACATGAGAAATTTGAAGAACAAACAAATAGTGTAATCCAATCTTTTGCAACTGAAAAAATGATTTCAAATTTAGGATAAGATATATTATTGTCTCAGGTGAAAAGTCCTTCAAATAGAGAAGGGCTTTTTCTATTACATGTCTTCGTTTATCCCGCTATTTGCCGGGCAGTAAGACCCCCACCTCAAAATTCAGTGAAAGCAAAGAAGTTAGGTGGGGGGCGGGCTACCCGTAAAAGCCCGATTGGTGAGGGCTGATAATCAGTGGGGGATGAACAAAACCTCCACTGATTAAAGTTTCACTTTATAAATAATACAGTACAATCCTTGTTTCCTGAGAAGATTGTGGATTATTGTATTCAACGATAAACCTCCTGCATATTCAGTGTGGAAAATAGAGTCTTATCCCTTTAGTTTTAAAATTTTGACAAAAAAGTTATAATAGAAAAAAAGTGAATGCCGTTCAAAGGGCGTTTGCAGTTGAAAGAAGGGAGCATATATGGGATTTCCCAAAGAAGGAGAAAAAGTACAAATACATAGTTATAAACATAATGGCTCCATTCATAGAATGTGGGAAGAAACAACAATTTTAAAAGGGACACAAAGTCTTGTAATCGGAGCGAATGATCGTACAGTAGTTACAGAATCAGATGGTCGAACATGGATTACGCGCGAACCAGCAATTTGTTATTTTCATGCTAACTATTGGTTTAATGTGATTGGGATGCTTAGGGAGGATGGCGTATATTATTATTGCAATTTAAGCTCACCTTTTGCGTATGATTCTGAAGCATTAAAGTATATTGATTATGATTTAGATATTAAAGTGTATCCAGATATGACATATACGCTTCTAGATGAAGATGAGTATGAAAAACATAGTCAAATTATGCAGTATCCACCTGTTATAGATACAATTTTAAAACGAAATGTAGCACATTTAACACAGTGGATTCATCAAAGAAAAGGTCCATTCGCACCAGATTTCGTAGATATGTGGTATGAACGATATTTAATGTACAGAAATTAAAACAAACCTGCAGGGAATTTCCCGGCAGGTTTGTCCTATTAGAGGGGGGATTATGTGCAGGGCATAAAAAGATATTTACAATTTGTTAAACCATATCGATGGCTTATTGCTATTACAATTATTATTGGACTAGTTAAGTTCGGTATCCCACTTATTATGCCGTGGTTATTAAAGTATATTATCGATGAGGTAATTCAAGGCGCGGGTTCATTTCAAGATAAAACATCTCAATTAATAACAGCGATTGGAATTGCTTTTTTTATTTTTGCGGTATTAAGACCACCGATTGAATATTATCGTCAATATTTCGCGCAACGTATCGCAAATACAATACTGTATGATTTGCGGAAGCATATTTTCGGTCACTTACAAAAGTTAAGCTTACGTTATTATTCGAATACGAAAACAGGGGAGATTATTTCACGGGTCATCCATGATGTAGAACAAACGAAAGATTTTGTAATTACAGGTTTGATGAACGTCTGGTTAGATACTGCAACAATTGCTATTGCTATCATTGTTATGTTTTCTATGAATATAAAATTAACATTTGTTGCGTTATTGATTTTACCTATTTATGTAATAGCAGTGAAATATTTTTTCGGACGTCTTCGGAAATTGACGAAAGAGCGTTCACAAGCGTTAGCGACGATGCAAGGGTATTTGCATGAACGTATTCAAGGAATGCAAGTGACACGTAGCTTTGCGTTAGAAGAGTATGAGGGGAAGCAGTTTGAAAAAAGAAATAATGAATTTTTAACGAAAGCATTAAACCATACAAGTTGGACGGCGAGAACATTTTCGGCAGTAAATACGTTAACCGATTTAGGTCCGTTACTTGTGATTGGTTTTGCAGCATATGAGGTAATTCAGGGGCAGTTAACGCTAGGGACGATGGTAGCTTTTGTTGGATATATGGATAGTTTATATAGTCCGCTTCGCCGCCTTGTTAATTCATCTACAACATTGACACAATCTTTTGCATCGATGGACCGTGTGTTTGAACTGTTAGATGAAAAATACGATATTGTTAATGTGCCAAATGCGATACAAACGAAAAAATTAAATGGAGAAATTGTATTTGACAATGTTTCTTTTCGTTATAATGCAGATGAAAAAGAGATATTACACAACTTGTCATTAACTATGCAGCCTGGAGAGAAAGTAGCGCTTGTAGGAGCGAGTGGGGGTGGGAAGTCATCTCTTGCTAGTTTGATCCCGCGTTTCTATGATGTTTCTGAAGGCGCAGTTTATGTAGATGGCATAGATGTAAGAAAGTATAATATGAGAAATTTGCGTAGTCATATTGGAATTGTACTGCAAGATAATTTATTGTTTAGCGATACAATTGGAGCTAATATTTTATATGGAAATCCGAAAGCTACAGAGAAAGAAGTGATTGCAGCTGCCAAAGCTGCGCAAATTCATGATTTTATTATAGACTTACCAGATGGTTATAATACTGTCGTTGGAGAACGTGGTGTGAAGCTATCAGGCGGGCAAAGACAACGCGTGGCAATTGCACGAGTGTTTCTAAAGAATCCGTCGGTACTTATATTAGATGAAGCAACTTCAGCATTAGATTTAGAAAATGAAAGGTATATTCAAGAGGCGCTTCAGACGTTAGCTGCTGACCGGACAACGATTATAATCGCACATCGATTAGCGACGATTACGCATGTTGATACGATTATTTACATTGAAGACGGTGAGATTAAAGAGACTGGTTCTCATGAAGAGTTAATGCGAAAAAGAGGATTTTATTACAATTTATATCAACTTCAACATATAACAGAAACAGCTCCTTTAGCATAAAAGGAGCTGTTTTTTATTCGTCTTCTTTTTTATCATCGATTTGGAGTTCTTTTTCTGGTTTATGGTATGTGTAGAAGCTATCTACAAGCAAATCTAAATGCTCTACTTCTTCACTATAGTTAATGATGGAAGAAATAAGAGGGAAGAGATGTAACCATGTTTTATATGCTTCTTCATCGTCCTTGTTTTGATATTCCATAAAGATATCAATTAATTCTTGTTTACCTGTTTCAACTTCATCAAGCATTTCAACTGATTGTTGTTTTTTTGCTTTACCAATGAATTTTAATAAAACTTGTTCATGATAATGCGTTAATGAATCAAGTTCGTTTTGGATAGATTCCTGAAATTCTTCCGGCATGTAGCGCAGTTCATTTTCAGTACGGTGTAATGATTTTAACGTACTTAAAGCACGGCTTGTTGTCGCTAACATTTGTCTGAATAAAACGAGCTTACGAATTTTTGCGAACTTTACTTTTTTTGTGTAGCTTCTTTCTTCTTTATACAGCAAATAGTAATGATTTAGTTTGATCATTTTTTCTTTCATACGATCAATATCAGTTTTTAGCGTTGTAAAATCAGAAGCCTGCCTGCTATTCATTCGAATCCATTTTACAATTTCTTCTGTATTATCAACGATACGATGATAAAGTTTTGTTTCATATTTTGGCGGCATAAATACTAAATTTACAAGTGAAGCCGCAATAATACCAATCATAATCGTCGCAAATCGAAGTAAGGCAAAACTAAAGAAATCTTCGCCTTGATACTCCATAATGGCGATAACTGTTACTAAAGCAATTGATATTGTGTTTTCTAATCGTAATTGTAATGTAAGAGCAATTACTAATATACATGTTAATCCAATAATAAAAGGATTATGTCCAAAAGCAGTAGCAAATGCGATAGCAAATATCGCACCAATTACATTTGCTTGAATTTGTTCAAGTGCTGTTAAATAAGAACGGTATACAGACGGTTGAACAGCAAAGATAGCTGAAATTCCCGCAAATACCGGACTCGGTAACTGAAGTAAAATACAAGCAAATAAAGCTAACGTGATGGCAATACCCGTTTTTAAAATGCGAGCACCAAGTTTCATACCCTTAATAAGATCCTTTCTCTTGTCATAATGAATGTACAACATGATACTATACATTCATTACAATATGTTAGCAAGTGATATTTTAGTGAAGTTAAAAGAAATTAGTGTTCATTTTATCCCGCTAATTGTGAGTAGTAAGATTCACGCCTCAAAATTCAGAAGCTGGATGCCGGTAAACGCCCGATTGGTGTAGGCTAATTAAAGTTTCACTTTATAATTTTTCCTAATTCCTTTTAAACATCAGTTTTTAGTAAAAAAACCTGCTGAATTTCAGCAGGTCTCAAATTGTTACTATAGATTACTATGAGAAGCGTACTTCGTCAATTTTTTCTTAATAATGAAAATTACTCATTTTACTCTGTTGAGATAGATGGATCTGCCTGTTCTTTTTTCGGGATAATCTCAAAAAACTGGTTCTGTATATCATCTAATAAAGGTGTTAACAAAGCAACTTCCTCATATTGCTCATGTTCGTTTAGTACACGAATATAGTCTAGCAATAATTCAGTTACATCTTTCAAACCATTTTTACTAATTGGTTGTAATGTAACATTTGCCCCTTTTGCAATTCTTCTTTTTAAGGCCTGTTCTGTTAGGCCTAAGTTTGAATCATGACGCAAATAAACAACACCGCCAGTCATGCCAGCGCAAATCCATGGACCAGGGTCACCTAAAACAAGCGCTCGCCCATTTGTCATATATTCAAAAGCAAAACCTTTAATATTGGAGTATGCACCTATATTTCCTTGCTCTTTTTCACGAAGTGGTTTTGTTATTCTACCTCCAATTATCATGTCTGCCCCAGAAAGGCGAATGCCAGCGCGAGCATCAGCGTTCCCTTGCACGTATAGTGCCCCTTTTTGTGCACCGTATCCAAATCCTTTTCCGACAGAACCGTTATAATATACTCCGTCTTTTCCTTTTGATTTTGTTATATAAATCCCACCACCAAAGGAAGTTTTACCAATGCCATCTTGTGCGCCGCCATTTACGTGTATAAATAAATTTTCACTATTGTAAGCACCTAACCCATTTCCGGGAATAGAACCATTCGTATACTTTAATGTAAGTGGTTCAAGTTGAGTAGCTTCATATAGTTTACTGCGAACGCGATAACATGATTCTAGACCACCCATAACGCGTTGCTCTACACCAACGCCTACTAATTCTTTTGAGTCAGCGGAATGAACTGTCTTAAATTGTTTTTCTGGTACGCCTTCTGTTGTTGTAACAGATGGAGGTTCTATTATTTGTAGTAAATTACGTAAGTTTAATAAATTTTCGCCTCGAACTTGCTCTAATAAATCAGAACGCCCAACAATTGCTTGTAAATTTGTATACCCAAGCTGTCCTGTTAATCGTTTTAGTTCTACACCGAAAGAGGTGAATAAATTTAGCAGGCCAGTAACTGCGCTTTCTAATTCGCGTGGGACGAAGCGGCGTAACCCATGTTCTTTTGCTTGTGCTTCAGACTCAATTTGTGTCGCAATTCCGACATGGCAAGTATCTAGATGACACCCACGGCAAGTAGTACAGCCGATTGCAATCATTGATAGTGTGCCAAATCCAATACGGTTTGCTCCGAGAAGCATGATTTTCAAGGCATCATTTACACTTCGAATACCACCATCTGCCCAAATCTCTACTTTATGTCTCATGCTCGCTTCTAATAAAGCGTTGTGAGCGGCTTTAACACCAATTTCTACAGGAAGACCTACATGTTGCAAGGCGTGAATACGTGCAGCACCTGTTCCGCCATCGAATCCGCTAATGTTAATAAAATCAGCACCAGCTTTGGCGATACCGACAGCAATTGTTCCGATATTAGGAACGACAGGGACTTTCACGGCTACTTTGGCAAGTTGATTAGCTGTTTTAATTTCCGTAATCATTTGAGCTAAATCTTCAATTGAATAAATATCATGGTTATTAGAAGGTGAAATTAAATCTGAGCCAATTGTCGCATTACGTGCTTCAGCGATTTTGGCTGTTACTTTTGAACCAGGTAAATGCCCACCTTCCCCAGGCTTTGCGCCTTGACCGATTTTGATTTCAATTAAGTTCGATGAGTTTAGTAGTTCGGCATTTACTCCAAATCGCCCAGATGCCACTTGTTGTCCACGTGTATGTGGATATTTTCCAATCATATCTTTAATTTCGCCGCCTTCACCGTTCAAGCTAATCATATTTAGCTGATCGGCCGCTTCTGCATATGCGCGAAAGGCAATTTCGTTTTGAGAACCAAATGACATAGAACTAATAATAAATGGAAAATAATGGTTTCGAATGCCGATAGATACTTCTTCAGTTGGAACGACATGTTTTGTTTGTTTCGTTTGAACAAGGTGTCTGATTGCGATGGGATTATTCTCTTCTAGTTCACTTAACTTGTCACGGTAATCATCATAAGAATTTCCTTTTGCAACATCGCCGATTGCTTTCCAAATTCGCGGGAATATATGAAATGATTTTCGCATTCTAATTTTAGGATTGTTATAATCATCCGCTCGCATTTTTGCATCTTCAGCAAGTGATTCAAGTGAAAAAGCTAAATCATTTGAACCGAAGAAATTTGTAATCTGTAATATATTTGCGATTTCTTCATGTAACCCAATAGATGAATAGAGACGTCCGTAACCACGTAACTCATGAATTCCAATTGTTGAAATGACTTTTTCTAATCCTTTATTAAGTGCATTATACAGATTCGTAATTGGTGTTTTTGTTCCATCATTTACAGTCGCGAATAATAAATATGGATTAATACTATCTGCTCCTAATCCATATAGCGTGACAATGTCATGTAAGGAGCGAAGGGCACCAGAACGTATAACGAGAGAACAATTGCGGCGTAATTTATTTTCACTTAATGCTTGATGTACTTTAGCAGTAACTAAATGTGGATCAATCCACAATCGTTCATTTAGATGGGCTTTTGCGTCATCTAATACTAGGAGGGAAGCACCATTGTTAACAGCAGCTATCGCTTCAGAACTAATGCGGCTTAATGCACATTGTAGAGTTTCTGACGAGCTGAATGTAGCAGAGATTGTGGCGATAGAGTTATGAGTTTTAAATAGCTCTATGAGTTGTTCGTACGTAATTGTGTGTAATTCCTCTGCAATAGGTTGTGCCACGCTGCCTTCTAAAATAATTGGTGAAAGCATTTCAACTACAAATGGCCGTTTTGTGCCGCTTAATAAACTTGGACGCTCTCCAAGTACAGTACGTGTAGAGAAGTGTTCAATTTCACGGTCACGATCAATTGCAGGGTTTGTAACAACAGCTACACTTTCTTTAATAAAGTCAGCGATATTTCGTCTATCAGTATCGAGTGCGGCAAGTGGTGAGTCATGCCCAAGTGAGCGTATTGGCTCAACGCCTTTTGTTGCCATCTGTTCAAGAAGTTGAATATGTTCTCGGTCCCATCCGAAAGCGACGTATTGTTTCGTTTCAACTTGAACAGAATCACATAGCCCTTGGATTCTTTTCGTTTCAGGGATAGATAAATTTAAATGGTAATTGGTAGTATCAATTCGCTTTTTAAAACGGTTATATACTTGGATTTGATATTTGTCATACTCATAAAGAACAAGTTCATCTTGGTCATTCCATTTTAATCCGACTTTTTCTCCAGGAGCGAGTGGTTTTGGTTCTGCTACATATTTAGTTGGTGATACAACTCCAGGTTCAGAAGAGAAAATATAAGAGCTCTCTGTCTCTACTTTCCATACTGGGCGTAATCCAAGGGAATCAACGCTGAAAACAGCTTCATCTTTAAAACGTGAAATGATGCCAGCTGGTCCTTGGGCAAAATGTCCCCATGCTTCACGTATATACGTATATAAATCTTGTAAAGGTGTTTCATAAAGTTTAATTTCATTAATAATTGGTGGGAATAGAATTTCCATTGCTTCAAATAAGCTGTAGTCGTATTGAACAAGTAGGGTTTCTAAGGTGCGGTTTAAATCTTGAGAGTCACTACCTCCTGCAGTAAGTGGTACATCAATCATTTCAGCTTGATCGCGTAATTTCGCAATTGTGTTAATTTCACCATTATGTCCGAGAATGCTAAATGGTTGTACACGAAAAAAATTAGATAATGTATTAGTAGAGTAGCGGTTATGTCCTAATGTCATAGTTGAAGCGATAAGCGGATGTTGTAAATCATTATAGTAGGCAACAAGCGTATCACCAGCACCTAGAACTTTATATACAACATGATCACGACTTAATGAAGCAACATGAATCGCTTCATTTTCTTCTATTTTTATTGTGACAGAAAATAATGTTTGCTCAATATTTGTAATTTCTTTTTCTGCGATAAGGGCAACTTGCCAAAATAAAGGTTCTTCTTGTTTACCAAGTGGACCGAGTGCATCGGAGTTTGTTACATCATCACTTTCGAAAATGATAGTAAAGTTTTTGTTGTTTAATTGCGTACGAATATAATCTTTTAAGACAGTAATGTTTTCTTTTTTATTTAGAAAAAAATGTCCAACGATAAAGTGGGGATGATCCACAATCGTTGGATTATATCCGCTACTTTTTAGTTTTTCATTCCAAAGCGTTTTTGGTATATCAATGTGAATGCCGATGCCATCGCCCTCGCCATTAATGAAACCAGCTCTATGATTCATTTTGACGAGTGATTGTATGCAAAGATCAATGTTTTCTTTTGTAGCAATTTTTCGTTTCTCCATAACGGAAACGATTCCACACGCATCATGTTCTGCATTTCTATAATCTCGAAATAAAGACGGTGTCCATGTATTTTTTTTATTGAGCATCCGTCAATCCCCCCTCTTGTAAAAGTTAGAATAATCTTACTATTTAAGGTGCAAATCACCTTGTACACAGAGATAGTAATGCTGTAAAAGAATATAAAACAGATAATTATGAATAATTATACTATTAATACGGAATTTATGAAATAGAAAAAAGGAAAAAAGAAAGGTGAGCTTTCTTTTTTCCTTTTAATGACGGGATTATTTGCTATCTGCTAAAGCAGCAAATGCTCTGCCTACAGCTTCAATTGTATATTCAATATCTTCTTTTGTATGTTCTGTCGTTAAGAACCATGCCTCGTATTTAGACGGTGCTAAGTTAACTCCTTCTTGAAGCATTAGCTTGAAGAATTTACCGAACATTTCACCGTCTGTATCTTGTGCTGCATCGTAATCTTCAATTGTATTTGTTGTGAAGTATACAGTTAAAGCACCTTTTAGACGGTTTAATGTAATATCGATATTATGTTTCGCTGCTTGCTCTAAAATTCCTTTTTCAAGCATGGCACCAAGTTCATCTAATTTCTCATAAAGTCCTTCTTGTTGAAGAACTTCTAGACAAGCAATACCAGATGCCATAGAAGCAGGATTTCCTGCCATTGTACCTGCTTGATATGCAGGTCCAAGCGGAGCAACTTGTTCCATAATTTCTTTCTTACCACCATAAGCACCGATTGGAAGTCCGCCGCCAATAACTTTACCAAGCGCTGTTAAGTCTGGTGTTACGCCAAGTAAATCTTGAGCACCACCGTACATGAAGCGGAAAGCGGTAATAACTTCATCATAAATTACTAGTGCACCAGCTTCATGAACAAGTTCATTCACTTTTTCAAGGAATCCTGGTTTAGGCTCTACAATACCGAAGTTTCCAACGATCGGTTCTACAAGGATAGCTGCTACTTCATGACCCCATTTATCTAAAGCCTCTTTTAAAGTTTCTACATTATTAAATGGAACGGTAATAACTTCTTGTGCGATACTTTGTGGTACGCCAGCTGAGTCAGGAGTTCCTAAAGTAGAAGGACCAGATCCAGCTGCCACAAGTACTAAATCAGAATGACCGTGGTAACAACCAGCGAATTTCATGATTTTTGTGCGGCCTGTGTAAGCACGAGCAACACGAATTGTCGTCATTACTGCTTCAGTACCAGAGTTTACAAAGCGTACTTTATCTAAAGCAGGCATTGCCTCTTTTAACATTTTTGCAAATTTTACTTCTAGCGCTGTTGGTGTTCCGTAAAGTACACCATTTTCAGCAGCTGTTGTAATTGCTTTTGTTATATGCGGGTGAGCATGTCCAGTAATAATAGGACCGTATGCTGCTAAATAATCGATATATTTATTTCCGTCTACATCCCAGAAATAAGCACCTTTTCCACGTTCCATAGCAACAGGAGCGCCACCGCCAACTGCTTTAAAAGAACGAGAAGGACTATTAACGCCGCCAACGATATGTTCTAAAGCTTCTTTATGTAATGCTTCTGATTTTGTGAATTTCACTACCATTCATCTCCTTACAAAAATCTATGTATTATTCTAACATGTTTTTCGAAAAGACGTATTGTTTGTGATAGAGAAGGCAGTTGGGTAAACTATTCGTTGTGACATTTAGGAGGGGGGTCCGATTATGAAATCGGTAATTGAGGTACAAGGGTTACGTAAAGAATTTACAGCCTATTCAAGTCGTCCGGGTTTAAAGGGTGCATTTCGCGATTTATTAAATCGTAATTATAAAATAGTACCAGCAGTAAATGATGTATCTTTTACTGTAAAACAAGGTGAGATGGTTGGTTATATCGGTGAGAACGGTGCTGGTAAATCAACAACAATTAAAATGCTTACGGGGATTTTGACTCCGACATCAGGAGAGATTTTAGTAAATGGGATGAACCCACATAAGCAGAGAGAAGAATTTGTAAGAACCATTGGTGTTGTCTTTGGACAGCGCTCGCAACTTTGGTGGGATATTGCTGTACAAGAATCGTTTCGTTTATTAAAAAAAGTGTACGGTGTATCAGACGCTCAGTATAAAGAACATATGGAGCACGTAATTGAAACGTTAGATATTGGTCCTTTATTAGATAAGCCAGTTCGAAAGTTATCTCTAGGTCAAAGAATGCGTTGTGAATTAGCGGCAGCATTAATTCATAACCCACCGTTATTATTTTTAGATGAACCAACAATTGGGCTAGATGTACTTGTGAAATTGAAAATACGTGAATTTTTAAAAGAAATGAATGAACGTTATAAAACAACAATTTTATTAACAACCCATGATATTACTGATATTGAAGCATTATGTGAGCGTGTTATCATGCTGGATGAAGGAAATATTATGTATGACGGTTCTTTAAATAATCTTCGTACGCAGTGGGGAGCAGAGAAGGAAATACATTTTCAGTTTATTGCACCAGTTTCCTATCAGGCTTTATCAATGGTTATGCCAGATAGTCATGTCGTTTGGTTGAAAGCGAAAGAGGAAAACGCGTGGGTTGCAAAAATACCGAATGAAGAAGTTATTATTTCAATGCTTATTTCTAAAGTAGTACAAGCCTTTCAAATTAAAGATTTAAAAATTAATGAAGTGTCTACAGAGGAAATTATTCGTAACATTTATGAAGAAGGTATTAAACATGGGTAAGTATATTGAAATGATTCGAATTCGCTTTTTAATGATGCTTGCGTATCGCACAAATTATTATAGCGGGATTTTAATTTATACGATTAATATCGGTGCGTATTATTTTTTATGGCAAGCAATTTATAGCGGAAAAGAGAACATTGAAAGTTTATCTATTTCGCAAATGACTACGTATATCGCAATTGCGTGGATGGCACGTGCCTTTTATTTTAATAATATAGATAGGGAAATTGCGATGGAGATTCAAGAAGGACGTGTAGCGGTAGAACTGATTCGTCCATATAATTATTTAGGGATGAAAGTGATGCAAGGTCTTGGTGAAGGGATATTTCGTTTTGCATTCTTTTCAATTCCAGGTATGGTTATCGTTACGTTATTATTTTCATTGCAAATTACAACGAATTTTCAAACGTGGTTATATTTCTTCTTGTCTTTAATATTTAGTTTTATTATTAATACACAAATTAATTTAATGACGGGAATGCTCACGTTCTTCCTATTTAATAATAGTGGAATTATGTATGCAAAACGTGTTGTTATTGATTTATTTTCTGGTCTATTATTACCGATTAGTTTTTATCCGTTATGGGCCCAAAAGGCAATGATGTTTTTACCGTTTCAAGCCATTAGTTATATTCCGAGTATGATTTTTTCAGAAGGTATAAAAGGAAGTAAATTGTATGAGGCATTATTATTCCAAGTAATTTGGGCAATTGTCCTTATTATTCCAATTGTACTCATGTGGAGAACGGCGAGAAAACGTCTAATTGTACAAGGGGGATGATGAGATGATATATATAAAACTATTTTTGCAATATGCAAGCCAATATATAAAAACAAAATTGGAGTATCGGGGCGATTTTATCGTTGGATTACTTTCTGATTTATCACTACAGGCTGTTAATTTAATCTTTATTCTCGTTGTGTTTGGGCATACACAAGCATTAAAAGGCTGGAGTAGAGAAGAAGTAATCTTTATTTATGGTTTCTTTTTAGTGCCGTTTGCCATTTTCTCAGCTTTCTTTAACATATGGGACTTTAATGATCGTTACATTATTAAAGGGGAGATGGATCGTATATTAACGAGACCGATTCATAGCTTGTTTCAAATTATATTAGAAAGAATGGAACTTGAGTCTTTAATTGGGGCCATTACAGGAATGATTGTAATGGGATATGCGGCTGTAGAGTTACAATTATCTTTTTACTGGTATGATTTCTTCTTATTTATATTGATGGTAGGAGGAGGCGCATTTGTATATGGAGGGATATTTGTTACGCTTGCGAGCCTTGGTTTTTGGTCAGATGCGAAAAGTTCAATTATGCCCCTTATGTATAACATAGGTAATTACGGGCGCTATCCTGTTAATATTTATAATCGTGTAATTCGTTTCATTTTAACGTTTGTTTTACCGTTTGCGTTTGTTGGAGTATATCCAGCAGCATACTTTTTAAGAAAAACAGAATGGAATAGTTATGCATTCGCGACGCCAATTGTTGGTGTTATCTGTTTTACGATTGCAATTACTCTTTGGAATCAAGGGGTAAAAAGGTACCGTGGTGCTGGGAATTAATTATAGAAGCTTGTTTGTTTCTAAGGGATAAATCCAATGGTCGTCTCATACATATAAAATGAGGTGGAGGACATGTTATGGGGATTTATTCTATTACTTGCAGCAATCGCTATTTTGAAAAGTGTCCAATTATTATGGAGTTCCTATTCAGATTCAACGCGTTTTTTTTCGCTGTATAATTTGGCCACATTATTTTTAATCTATACAACAGTACTGATCGCGTTTGGATTAAGTTACGTTGTATTAGAGGAAATGGGTTTCGCAGTTTTGAAAGAGGACGGAGAAAGTTTGAACGCTCATTCTTTTCAACTCGTTGAAGTTTGTTTATATTTTAGCGCAGTTACTTTATTGTCTGTTGGATATGGTGACATATCTCCGATTGGAATTGGGCGATGGATTGCAATTGCGGAAGCGCTAATTGGATATACATTACCGTTTGCTTTTGTGATGAGGTCTGTAATAGACAATGAAAAATAAGATAGCATTTGATATAGTAAAAGAAAAGAGTAGGAGTGATAACAATGATTACAGTAGGAGAAATGGCTCCAGATTTTACATTAGAGGGAAGTAACGGGGAACAAGTTCGCTTAGCTGATTTTCGTGGTAAAAATGTAGTTCTATATTTTTATCCGAAAGATATGACTCCAGGTTGTACAACTGAAGCGTGTGATTTCCGTGATGCGTATGGATTATTTCAAGAGAAGGACACGGTTATTCTTGGAGTGAGTCCGGATCCGGCAAATAGACATTTGAAATTCATTGAGAAGCATGAACTTCCATTTACACTTTTAGTAGACGAGGATCATAAAGTAGCAGAATTATACGATGTTTGGAAATTGAAAAAGAACTTTGGGAAAGAGTATATGGGAATCGAGCGTTCTACATTCCTTATTAATAAAGACGGTGAACTTGTAAAAGAGTGGCGTAAAGTGAAAGTGAAAGGACATATTGAGGATGTTCTTTCTTATATAAAATAAATCTACATTGGAGATAAAATATGCAGAAACAAGGCAAGTGTCTATACATATTTTACTGCCTTACATAAAGTGGAAGTGTAGGGCATACCTCCTCAGATGATAGTATTCCAAGTGCGATTATGTCGCACTTTTTTCTATGTAATATATGAAGAAAAAGGGAAAGATACATAAAAACAAGTCCTGAATATAAAAATAAACCACATACTTATAGTAGAAATATTGACGATTTATAAGAAAAGGAGTACACTCTTTATAAGAATTATAAAATAATAATCCGTATAGAATCGGGGTGCATGACGGTGGTCAAAGAAGAATTAAAAGAAGCGCTAGAAATGCTGAAAAATACGGGTGTACGCATTACTCCACAGCGTCATGCTATTTTAGAGTACCTTGTGGAATCAATGACGCACCCAACAGCGGATGATATTTATAAAGCATTAGAAGGTAAGTTTCCAAATATGAGTGTTGCAACTGTCTATAATAACTTACGTGTGTTTAAAGAGGTTGGACTTGTAAAGGAATTAACTTATGGAGACGCTTCAAGTAGATTTGATTATGTTACAAGTCAACATTATCATGTGATTTGCGAAAAATGTGGTAAGATTGTTGATTTTCCTTATGGAGGCTTGGAAAAGCTGGAAGAGGAAGCTGCGAAAACGACAGGCTTCGTTATCAATAGTCATCGCTTAGAAATTTATGGCGTTTGTCCAGAGTGTCATAAGGCGTAATATATAATAAAGAAAGAGGCTGACGGCTATACGTCAGCCTCTTTCTTTATTATATAAGGATTAGCGTGAGGTTAATCGGGATTTACAGTGCTAAGTTAGTAAGAAGGGTTAGATAAAAGTTTGTCGAATTTACTTTGTATTGGTGGAAATGAATTCTTGGAGGGGACATTTTGAAGAAATATGAGATTAAAAGTGACATTCCAACATTGGAAGAATATAAATATTTATGTGATTCTGTGGGATGGACTAATTATATGAACTTTGAGGTGGCGGAAATATCACTTCAAAATTCGATTTACTGTATAACAGTCAAGGATAATAATCAAATCATCGGCATGGGCAGAATTGTTGGTGATGGGGCTATCTATTTCTATATTCAAGATATAGTGGTTCATCCAGAGTATCAAAAGAATGGTATTGGAAAGAAAATAATGAATACTTTAGTAGAATACTTAAATCAGAATGCTCCAGATAAAGCATTTATTGGTTTGTTTGCGTCGCAAGGGAAAACATCATTCTACGAAAAATATGATTTTAAAGATTATTCGCCTAACATGACAGGGATGTTTACTGTTATTTCGAAAAAATAGGTGTAATAAATTTAATAAAACAATTAAAAAGTTGATTTCTTAAGAAATCAACTTTTTAATGAGTTGAAACGTTTGTAGTGTTGCAAACTCGTATTTCCCTTGATACTTATGATTTATAACTCTTCTTATTATACTTTTCATCAAATTCTTTTCCTTCTAGATCTCGATCTAGTGTTAAAGGTTGATTGCAGTGCATACATGCATCGACACGGCCGAGCATTTTTGTTGGCTTATCACAGCTTGGACAAATAATTTGGATAGTCTTAGTAGATAACATACCAATCCAAAAGTAAACGACAGTGCTAGCGATAACAGCTAAAAAGCCAACCATCATAAATGTTGTCATAATAATAATGTTTTCGCGGAAAAAGACACCTAAGTATGCAATGAAGAGGCCGATAAATACTAAACTTAATGCAAAGGTCCGGATTTTATTGATTTTGTTTGAATACTTAATGCTCATTCTCACCACACTCCTATAATAATAATATAACATAAAATTTAGAATTTTCACTCTCGTGTAAATTGATAAAGGGATAATATATGAAATGGATAGGAGGGGAGCCATGAAGAATGAATGGGTGCTATAATGATTTTTACAGCGATTTTTAAGTTTTTAACGGGATGTGAAATTTTTTTATAAAAAGTATTGACCCTGTATATACTGCATGATATATTAATAACCGTCGCTGATGCGGAAATGCAGAAAACGACAAAAAAGAAATTGAAAAACTTAGTTGACATCGAAAAATGAAGATGTTAACATAAGGAAGTCGCAAATGAGCGACCAAGTAGTTCTTTGAAAACTGAACGAAACAAACAACGTGAAACGTCAATTTTTATTTTTAGATGCTAGACAAACTAACTTTATTGGAGAGTTTGATCCTGGCTCAGGATGAACGCTGGCGGCGTGCCTAATACATGCAAGTTGAGCGAATGGATTAAGAGCTTGCTCTTATGAAATTAGCGGCGGACGGGTGAGTAACACGTGGGTAACCTGCCCATAAGACTGGGATAACTCCGGGAAACCGGGGCTAATACCGGATAACATTTTGAACTGCATGGTTCGAAATTGAAAGGCGGCTTCGGCTGTCACTTATGGATGGACCCGCGTCGCATTAGCTAGTTGGTGAGGTAACGGCTCACCAAGGCAACGATGCGTAGCCGACCTGAGAGGGTGATCGGCCACACTGGGACTGAGACACGGCCCAGACTCCTACGGGAGGCAGCAGTAGGGAATCTTCCGCAATGGACGAAAGTCTGACGGAGCAACGCCGCGTGAGTGATGAAGGCTTTCGGGTCGTAAAACTCTGTTGTTAGGGAAGAACAAGTGCTAGTTGAATAAGCTGGCACCTTGACGGTACCTAACCAGAAAGCCACGGCTAACTACGTGCCAGCAGCCGCGGTAATACGTAGGTGGCAAGCGTTATCCGGAATTATTGGGCGTAAAGCGCGCGCAGGTGGTTTCTTAAGTCTGATGTGAAAGCCCACGGCTCAACCGTGGAGGGTCATTGGAAACTGGGAGACTTGAGTGCAGAAGA